>JAUHXS010000022.1 GCA_030426955.1 Bacteroidia bacterium
GCTTTGGCGTCAATAAGGGACTGTACGACTTCGACCCTACAAAAGAATGCGGCCGTATGCAAAGCTGTCGCCCCATCGTTATTTTTAATTGTTAAATCCGCACCGGCATCGATAAGCTTTTGGGCGATTTCAATTTTCCCAAAGCTTGCTGCAGTGATCAAAGGAGTGGAACCGCTCATGGCATCTTTCTTATTAAGGTCGGTACCTGCTTGAATGTGTTGTTCAACGGCTTCGATATTGTTGGATAGTATAGCCGCCTGAAGGTCCATGGTAGGTTTAGGGACGCTTTTTTCATTGGTAACAGCTGTTGCCACTTTTTCCTTATTGGCCGATTCACCACATCCTGTTAAGAATACTAACAATAGAGTGAAAATACCTACTCTGTTTTTAAACGATTTGAAAGAACTTGTTTTCATGACTTTTTGTTTTAAGATTATTAATTGATTTATTTGATGATACAAAGGTCGATGAGGCTGTGATGCAAGGTTTACGAGCTATGCGGAATTACATATAAAGTTTCAGGAGGGGATAAAAACTATGGTGAATTCATATAAATTATGACGCAAAGCAAGATTTATGACCTAGTCGTAAGCTATTAGTGGAATACCGGAATTACCTATAATTTTCTAATATAGATATGGTAAAAAATCACATAACTGACCGTTAGATAGTAGCATAAGTTTTATTGATAGGGCAGGACCCATCTCTCTTGATAATATTTCCAAAGATTACTTTTGAGTCTTTGAATCGGATGCTGTATTGTATATTAACAATAGAAACTGTTGCTTAAAATCAAAAAAAAGAATCAACTTATACGGATAAGTTCATTCGTAAAGATTGCACTAGGGGGCATTATTTTATTAGGAGATTCCTCTATCAAATCTTTCGATGTATTGCCGCGGGTGGGTTTTAGCAAATTCAGTTGAAAACAGGATTATTTGTTTACACGCTGGTTTGATAAATAAACAGAGATTAACTCTCTTGTGACAAAGGTGGCGCACCCTGAAAGTGCTGTAGGTTACCAAATGAAATTAAACATATACCATAGAGGACATAGTGTTTACATTTCCTTATGTCGGGTAATTGAAGAACAGTTCAATAACAACTCCAAGCACAAGACTTATTATTGCAACAAAAAGAGACAAACGCTTTAATTCAAAGGGGTTTGCAAAGGCTAACCAAAGAGATAGTAGTCCACAAATAGCTATAGTTATTGTGCCATAGAACGGCATGATGCTATCAAACAGACCAATCTGATTAAAAATTGGGTCTAGTAAAGCTGTAAATCCAAATAGGGCTAAAGCAAAATTTGTTTTTTTATGTCCAATAAAAAGGTAATAACCTGCAATTAAAAGTTCCAAACTAATAGCCAAAGGGCCAAATTGGTTGTAGTATTCCCTTCTGAAATAAACCTCAAATCCTTGCGGAAATTCAATCATTAAAAAGAAGGCGGCACTCAAAATAATACCGACAACCGTGAGTAATATTGAACTAATTTTCCTTTTTTTCATGAGGTCTTTCTTGGTGTTTCTCAACACACAGTGTAAACAGTCTTTGCAGCTTTTACTAGCATTGAACTTTTTACATTCTGTTATCTACAGTTTAATTTATAAAATACATTTCCAAATCCCCTTTTCCTTTCGCAAAAATCTTTCCGCGAGAAAGACAATTAAAATGATTTTTAACTAGTTCATAAGTAGATGAGGAGATATTGATTTTA
>JAUHXS010000005.1 GCA_030426955.1 Bacteroidia bacterium
TAGTGATATCAAGAAATTGTTCCCTAGAACTATTCATGCTGTAACATTGAATGGGTTCATTATAAAACTAATTCTGTTCATATTTGCTGTCCAAATTTCTAAAACCATTAACTAGCAACTTGAATTAATTATATAACAAATTTAAGCACATAAGATATTCAATGGAGCAATTATACATTGTATTGAACAAATAATTATTCTATGCCATATAGATTTGTAATTAAATTGAAAATCAGCAAGTTAAAGGCTAGTTAGTTGTTAAGATATATCCTTTCGAAAAGCATATATAGCCTCACATTGTCATTATTTTGTATCTGTACAATGTTTTAAGGAGTAGCTTTTTTGCTATTTTAGTATTCTCTAAATCTTCTTTGTACCATGAAACACCTACTAAACTTGCTCTGTATATTCTTGATACACCAGACTACCTGTGCACAAGTCATCAATAATTTTGACTCCTACAGTGTAGGCGATTCCCTAACTATGGTTTCTACAGATTGGTTTAGGTGGAGTGGCGCCAGTGAGGAAGAGGTCTTGATCGATACTTTTAATTCATATAATGGAGATAACTCTATACATCTTTTTTCATCAAGAGGAGTAGATGGAGGCCCTCAAGATGTATTATTATCTTTTGGGGGAGAATATACATTAGGAGATTTAGACTTTAGCATGAGAATGTTTGTAGAAAACGGCAAGAGTGCGTATTTCAACATACAAGGGAATGAAACCCCTGGTTGGTCTACTCCATTGCAATGCTTTTTTGAAGATGACGGCAAATTATTGGTTGAGCAATCAGGGAATTTATTACTTCAAAGCAACTATGTTCAAGGACAATGGATTAAAGTTGGCTTGATAGTGGATCTTAATGAAAACAAATGGAAGCTATACATAGACGACGTTGACCAAGGTAAAATCAGTATCCCCAGTTGGGCAAATCAATTAGCATCACTTAACCTATATCCCGTTAATAGGTCTGGTGACAATGATACTTCTAGTTACTGGGTTGATAATGTTCGTTATACTTTTACGCCTTATGTTGTGCCTCCCATTAATGCTGCAGCAGTTTCTGCTGGCATTGAACAAGGTGGTGGTTTAGAAGGTCAAGAACGGCGTCTTGGCGTTACTGTCGCTAATAGGGGTATCGGAGATATTCTATCACTAGATATCATTGTTGACTACAACGGCAAACAATGGGTAGATAAAGCTACCAATCTCAATATGGCTGCAGGTTCTAATAGATATATTCTTACAGATAGCACCATTATTTTAAGCAATGCCGATACCACTGTAGATATCGTGGTTACGAATGTTCACTCTAATGGTCAAGATGATGATCCAAGCGATGACTCTATTTCTTTTTCCTTTAAGCCAGTTGTTCCTCACCCTGATAGAATGATGATTGCCGAAGTACAAACAGGTACTTCCTGCCAGTTTTGCGTAGAAGGATACGTAGCATTAGAAGAGTTAACTCAAGAATACGAAGGATTATTTCAAGGTATTTCTATTCATAGCCAAGATGCAATGGAAGTTCCTGAATACGCTGAGTGGATAGACTCTTTTTATGGGGCACCTCCAGGAGCGTCTTTATTTAGAACCTTTTTTTCTAATGGTGGACAGCAAAACTTTCTAGAGGGGGGCATTATTCAAACTATAGGAACAGCTCCAGACGTAAAAATTGCCCAAACCGCTACCTATCATGATTGGTTTGAAGAAATCACCCTCGACATCGATGTCACACTTCAAGCGTCTGTAGATACTGGTTGGCATATCTTTTGTGTTTTAATAGAAGATAGCATTACTGGCCCCTCTCCTGCATATGATCAAGACAATTATTATTCTGGCTTTACAACTGGCCCAGGGAACTATACCGCTCTACCAGATCCTGTTCCTGCATCTATGATGATGTATAATGATGTTGCTAGAGCAATATTACCAAGCCCAGCTGGAGAGGATGCATTCGGAGCTACCCCCGACTCTGGAGCAACTTACAGCTTTAGCTATGTTTTTCCTTTTAGTTCTACTTGGAAGGTTGAAAATATGGCTGCAGTTACTGTTGTTTTAAACGAATTTGGTCAGATTGAAAACGGTGCAGCAAGTGATATAAGCATTGTGAGCAATGTCGAAAAAGAAGTGACTTCAAGGAATTCCTTTTCCATTAAACCTAATCCTGCAAATTATTTTACTTATATCGAAGCCAACATAAGCGGAGATCGTGTACCTCAGATTAATGTGTATAATACTGCAGGCCAAAAAGTATTGTCAAAAACATACAAACAACTTAATGGAAACTATCTTTTTCCAATAAATATCAGCGACCTAGAAAAGGGTGTTTATTTAGTTGAGCTTCATAATGGGGAAACCCAATACCGAGAGAAGCTAGTTGTTCATTAGCAACCTATTCTTTCAAACTCTTCAACTCTACTTGCATCTTTCTAAGCATGCCCATTACACTGGATAGATTTATGTCTTCTACGTCTAATTCATTCGTATTGATGCTACACACATATTCCCAAATTTCTAGAATATCACTAATTCGAATTTCATAAGGATCATATACTTTATTATCAGAAGCTAGTTTTAATGTATGTCTATTATTATGATCATGATAATATAGTCGTTTGTATACAATACCCTCATCTTTGCTAATAATCACATAGGTATTTCCGTCTTTTATGTCTCTTACATCTTCTACAAACTTACCCACTACATATGAACCATCTTTTAAAGGAAGCATTGAATCTCCTCTTATAGGAAAGGCACGATGTTTGCCAGTGGGAATGAAAGGAAGTTTCATTAACTGAAGGCTTTCAATATATTCAGGGTCTGCATAGCCATTTAGATATCCTGCTGATGCCTTAGCAGGTACAATTTCAATTAAATCATTATTGTGTTCATCAACAATAATAGGAAAAAGAACCCTTTGGTCTCCTATTTCGATAGTAGGTTCTTCTTTTCCTTTTGTGAGATCTTTTTTAACCAACACATCTATTGGTAACTTAAAGTAATCTGAAAGCTTAATCAAAAGCTCCAATGGAGGAGCTGCTCTTGACTCTTCATAAGCTCCAATTCTTGATTTTGTAATACCTAACTCACGAGCAAATGCCACTTGACTCAGTTTTCGAAGTTTTCTTAGGTGAGCGATATTTCTGGCTATTTGTATCAAAGTAAGGAATCGATGAATCCAAAGATATGGAAACAAAACAATAAGCTAAAAAAAATAGCTATTAATACTAAAAATATTAGCCATTTATATTAAACCCTTTTCTTATCATTCTAACAATAACAGTAATCAAAATTGCACCTAAAAAGGCCAGGCACATATCTTTTTGTGCATCCCAAATATCTCCTTGAGTTCCTAAATAGGCAATGCCTTGTTCGGGGAAAAATAGATCTGCTACTGCCCATTCGATCAACTCATACAATGCACTAAAAGAAAGTGTAATCTCTATTGGCAACAACCAGGCAGTCCAAGCCGGAAACTTAAACCCTTTGTAAAAAAGCTCTCTCATTGGATAGCCCAGCAAAAAGCCAAAACTAAAGTGTACAATTCGGTCATAATGGTTTCTGGAAAACCCAAAGGCATCTTGAAGCCAATATCCAAACGGATTTTCGGCATAGGTATACTTTGAGCCGTAGACATGCAGCAACAAATACACAAAAATAAAAGTGTAGGTAAGGTCACTAAATTTGAAGCGATTATAAGAAATGAACAAACCGCCTAAAAATAGAATAACCAAAGTGTTTTCTAGCATCCAGTTTGCCAAGTCTGTCGTGCCCACCAAAGTAGAAAGCCAATAGGTGATAAAGACCGCTAAATAACCTATTAAAAAAGGGTTCTTCTTTAATGGTGTTCTAAAATCGGAGATTGCTATCGAGTATTTCATGATTTATATTTTACCCTATTAAGATATCTTATTTTCATTTAATCTTTATGATTTTTAACTTCAATATCACTATCAGACCACCTTGAGTTGACGTACGCAATCCCTAAAGTAAGTACTCCAATAATAAAAAGAGATAATACCTTATACAAACTATCCTCTCCTTGAAGATCAAAGAAGATTACTTTGAAAGAGCTGACTACAATTACAATTGTGCCCAACCGTTTAAAAATAATTGACTTTGTATATGCTCCCCAAAGAAATAGCAACAATGCATAGAAAAACCAAACTATTGAAAGCACTAAGCTAAGTTTAATAGCTGTTACATTATACGCCTCCCAAACATTATCAATTTGCAATGTCAACAAGCCTCCAATAACAGCATGGCTAGCTATTGCAAGTAGTGTGGAGATACTTCTATCTCGTTCTCTTTTAGCCTTTTTCAGCATTATTCTGGAAAAGATAAATCCACTTGTTGCTAAGCCCATCCAAACTAAAGCACCTGGATTGATAAATGGAATATATTTGACCCCAAACCATCTCACCCATTCTACATCCCAGGCAACAGCATACCAATGAATCATAGTAATTCCCCAAATGCCAATACCGATATATTTGGCAGCGTCTTGTTTTATAAGTTCTCCAACAAACACTACAAAACAAGCCAAGGCTAACCACATAGACGCATTGACAACATAATTCATACCTGGAGTTGCAAATAAAGTACCTAGATCGCCTACTGCTATTGCTAGTACGACAATTCCCAAAAGATAATACAACCCTACTGGCAAAGTTGCTTCTTTAGATATTTTAAAAATAATAGTTCCCGCTGCTATAAAGACCAGTCCAACTATCATCATCGGAATCGTATAGGATAAAGTAAAAGCATTTAGAATAAATATCGACCAGAATACATAATGTATGGCATTGATCATTCCCAAATAAAGATTTAGTCCTTCAAACCTATCTTTCTCATACCAAGAGGCGGAAATCAACCCAATTACATAGACAAAAAACAAAGAAGAGACATAGAAAAAAGGTCTCGTCCAATGCTCGGGATCAAAATAGATATAGTAAGAGCAAAAAATAACTACAGTAGCTACAAACGAGATGATCCTTAACTCATGCCACTTTTTTACCGCACTGAGATATAACGATGCTACATTTAAAACAAGTACGTACAAAAACAATACCATATCTTGATCGGGATTGGCTTTTATAACAATAGGTGTGATTAACCCACCAATAATACTTAAGGAAATCAAAGCACGCATATTAAAGCGATAACTAACGTACGTTACAAGACTACTTAAACTTATCATCGATATGAATAGTGTATTGACAGACCACCTAATTTGATCCGAAAAACTGGCATAGGCAAACGTAGCATACATAACGCTCATCCCCAGTCCAGCAATTACTTCTGAGGACAAACTTTGGTGCTTTCGAAATAAGGAATAGCCAGCAAATAGTCCACTCAGTCCAATTGTCAAACCTATAGCCGCCCTTCCAACGGGAGGCACCCACCCTGAGTCAAAAGCTAGTTTCAAAAAATATAAGAATGACATAAAGACAAAAAATACCCCTAAAAAGGTGATCCAGTTTTTCTTGAATTGATTCAACATGATTTACAAGTTTTAGTTATTAAAGATTTATGCATTTACTCCAAGTGCCTCAACTGCTTTTTTAACATTTTCAGCACTTGTCTCAGGAGAAAGTGGCAATCCGATATGGATAGTCACTTTTCTTCTCAAGCTTTTTATTGACATTCGAAATAGTTTAGAAGTACCCAGTTGATAGGAAAAAGGAGATCCTATCACATTACTCATATTTATGGGAACAATAGGTGCAGTAATTCCAGAACCAATATGCTCAATACCTTTTTTGAATTCATTTAGCTCTCCAGTCTTGCTTATTTGCCCCTCAGGGAAGATGCAAACGATGTGTCCATTATTAATTTCTTCTTGGCATCTTTGGTTAAACTCATCCAAATCATTCTTATTCAACCTTGATGTAATGGGTATGATGTTGAACCTTTTGAACCACCAATGGAACAATCTATTTTCATAGATTTCTTTCAACATTACAAAACGCACCATACGAGGAGCTGCGGCAACAATCAGGAAAGAGTCTAAAAAAGATACGTGATTAGCGGCTAATAGAGCTCCAGACTTTAGGGGAATATGCTCTTTGCCTTTGATATCAATTTTAAAAAAAGTATTTGCCAATAAGAAGAATACAAATCTTACTATCATCGCTGGTATTCTTAACAATGTTACCAATGACATCAACCATGAAAGCAATGCAATTACAATAAATACATACTCAGTACCCAATCTACTTTCTACCAAACCAAATATCCCGGCAGATAGCAATATGAATAGAAAAACCATCAAATTATTGTACGCCAAAATGTCTCCTAGCTTAGTCCCTTCTACTCTTTGTTGAATCCAGGCATTTAGAGGTACTTTAAAAAGTCCACTGAAAAAAGCTCCTGCAATGAGCACAGCTATAAACCCCTTAGTTGGCAAATCAACCAACGCAATTAGAGACATACAAATAGACAAACCAATTCCTCCAATAGGCGCCAAACCAATTTCTACCCTATTCTTAGAAAGTAATCCTGCCACCCAACAGCCAAAGCCAATACCAATGGCTACAAAAGCAATTACAACACTCGTTTGCGTATTACTGAGATCCAAATTGTTTGGACAATGGACAATCAAATTCATCTGTAACATCGAACCAATTAGCCAAAATGTGGCTAAGCCAAGGATAGTACTATTGAGTCCTTTGATGCCTTTTGCCCACCGGAAATTATGGACAAAAAAGCGAATTGGGTTAATAGATTCGTTGTTGTTTTCTTCTTTGGATGGTTCTTGATTGACAATCTTTTTGCTAGTTAACCAACCTAAAATTGCCATTCCTAGTAGTCCGATACTGAGTAATAAAATTTGCTCCTGACCGATATCGGAAACTAAACCTGCCAAAACAGTGCCTAATAATACGGCTACGAAACTTAACATCTCCATGGTTCCTGTTCCGAATGAAATCCCTTCAGCCCCATCGACTTCCCTTATTAGGCCATACTTTGCAGGTGAGTACAACGTGCTTTGCAAACCCATTAAGAAAACAGAAAACATGACAATAAAAATAGACTGTACCGCAAAGCCAAATATTGCCAACACCATGATAGGTATTTCAGCCAGTTTAGCTAGTTCCACAATTTTTTGCTTTGACTTTGTTTTAGCTAACCTACCTGCAAGCGGAGAAAATAAAACAAAGGGCAAAACCAGTAATCCTGATGCAGCCGTTATGACCAGTGATTTATTATCTGTTTCTAACCAAAAAACACTTATAAAGCAGATTAGATTTTTTAGAAAGTTGTCATTTAAAACACCTAAAAACTGTGTTGTAAATAAGTATTTCCACTTGCTTAATGTTTGCATCCTTTTCAATATTTATTGATAGCAAACTTAGCTCATGGCAAAAGGCCACACAATCCAAAATTTTAAACTTACGTACTTTTGTATATTTGATAAGAAGATTAAAAAGTTAGAAAATTTCAAGATTTTTAAAACTGTTTAAGCATGATTTATTATTTTATGTATTGAATATTCGTTTACAAATTAGTACTTATATTAAAAGATGTTTATTAAATAATTACGTACTTTTAAAGTAGTGGATTACCTCAGAAATATCATACAAACACTTTCAGAAGAGGACATCAATAATTTCAAAACCTTTGTCAATCGACTTAAGCAAAAAGAGAAAAGGCGTGACCTTCAACTTTTTCACATTCTAAGTCTTCAGGAAGAATTTTCGCCCAGACAGATAGCAAAAAAGCTAGACGATCATCTAAAGATGAACGCTTACCATTCCATTAGGAAAAGACTCACAAAACACTTAATGGACTTTATGGTCACAAATAGATTGGCAGAAGATACTACCGCCTCAAGTTCTGTGATGGGACTAATCAGTTTATCTAAATACTTATTTGAAAAAAACAAACCTACCACCGCATGGAATTATCTTGAAAAAGCGGAGCAGAAAGCCATCGATAATGAGCACTACGACTTATTGAATACCATTTACAACCTTCAAATAGAGCAAACTACCTCCAATACCAAAAAAGATCTTTATGAAATTATCTCACTTAGAAACCAAAATAAGCAACTCGCAGATGAAGAGGAAAAGGTAAACATTGCTTCAAGTATGGTCAAGCAACAAATTTTAGAATATAAACTAAATGGTGAAAATGTGGACTTCAACCAAGTTGTAAAATCTACCTTAAAGCAATATGGCCTAAGCAAAACAATAACAGCACGCCCCAAGCTGACGCACAAAATCGTGCAAATATCCAGAGGGGTCGCATTAGCCACAAAACAATATCATGAATTTGAACCTTTCATTATCAAACAATATCAAAAGATTGAATCGCGTAGTGAGTTTGCGCCGAAGGATCATTTCTATAAGCTTAGCTTTTTATATATGATCTCACACACACTTTATAGAAATAAAAAGTTCAAACAATCTGAACACTACCTTGAAACGCTTTATATAGAAGCATCAAAATACAAGCGTAATTATTGGGAGCAGTTTTATCCTAAATACATCATGCTGTTATCAGCTGTAAAAAGCTATCAGGGCAATAACGAAGATGCCTTAACTTTTCTCCAAAATGAGTTTGATAAAAACAAACACAGACTATCACATGAGGATGAGCTGAACATTTTACTCAATTTGGCCCTATATTATTTCCAAAACAATGATGCTGAAAGTGCTCTGGATATATTACTTAGCAATTATCATACAGATCATTGGTGTGCCAAGGTAGTTGGAAAGGAATGGGTTTTAAAAAAGAACCTTATGGAAGCTATTTTGCATTATGAACTGGCAAATCCGGACATGGCCATTACACGGATCAGAACAATTGAACGTAACCTAGGTGACATTTTATCGCAAAAACCATACGAGCGAGTTAAGGTTTTCATTGGTTTGGTTAAGCAAGTTATTTCAAAACCAGATATTGTCTCTCAACAATCTTTTGAAGATAAAATCGAATACTCTTTTGAATGGCTGCCCATGGAAGAAGAAGATATTCAGGCCATGAGTTTTTATGCTTGGCTAAAGTCTAAGATTACTAAAAAAGATTATTACGAGGTTTTATTGCTATTAGTTAAGGGATAAAGAAGCCTATTACTTATGTTAAATTATCCTGTAATTTATTCAAGAACAACTCTTTTCGCTGTCTTGCAATACTCAACTCTTCTCCATTCTCCATAATGACATATCCTCCGCTACTTTTCACATAGCTTTTGATATATTTTAGGTTAATCAAAAAAGACTGGTGTATTCTTACAAAACCATGTTCATCTAAAAGCTCTTCGTATTCTTTTAGCGTCCTGCTGACTAATAAACTTGAACCATCCTTGATGACAAAATTGGTATAATTATTTTCTCCTTTACAATAAAGAATGTCTTTTGTTGGAATAAAAACCACCCTATCCTCTGTTGGAAGGGCAATTCGTTTATCAAAAGCAGGTTTTTGGTTGATATTTTTGATAAAGTTTTCCAGCCGATCATTATTATTCTTTGCTGTTGCCTTTTCTACGGCTTTATTAACAGCTTCCTTAAAGTTTTCAATGTTGATTGGCTTTAAAATATAGTCTAATGCGCTAAAACGAATTGCTTTAATCGCATACTGATTGTAAGCTGTTACAAAAATTATTTCAAATGAAATATCTTCTAAAGATTCTAACAAATCAAACGCATTACCCTTTGGCATCTCAATATCCAGAAACACGAGATCCGGCTGAACTTCCTTGATCAAACGATTTGCCGACTCAACAGAATTCGCATTACCTACTAAATCAATGTTTTCGCAATGCTTTTGTAATATGCTTTCAATATTGCGAATATTGTTTGGCTCATCATCAACTATGATCGTTTTCAACTGCATACTTAACTTAAGGTGATATATATATTAACTAAAGTACCCGATGGTTTATTATCAGTATATAAATCCTGAATATCTATGCTTAAGTCACTGCCGTATCGTGCATTTAAAACTTTTAGTCTCTCTTTCGTCAGGCTAATACCATACGACCTATGTCCTACCTGATTTTTACTTTTCTGCTCCTCCGATACTTTTCTCCCTATTCCATTGTCTTCAATAGTGCAGATTAACAAATTGTCACTTTGCTGTAATTTAACAGAAACCATACCTTCTTTCCCCTTCCCTGCAATACCATGATTTATAGCATTTTCTACAAACGGTTGTATTAAAGTCGGTGGTATTTCAAGATTATACAGATCCACACTTTTATCTACTTCTACTTTATGATTAAAATTAAACCGGAGTGATTCTAATTCAACGTACAACTCCAGAGTCAATAACTCTTCCGAAAGAGGAACAGTAGTTTTGTCCGAATGATCGAGAATCATTCTTGTTAGTTGAGCGTATTTTGAAATGTATTTATTTGCTCCGTCTAAATCATTTGTATTTACCAAACTTTGTATTGAGCTGAGTGTATTAAATAGAAAATGAGGATTCATTTGCGCTCTTAAAGCCTTAAGCTCTGTTTCAGCTAACTTCCTATTTATTTCAGCTTCCTTTCTTTTTTTTCGGTACTTTCTCACTCGATTGACATACACACCACCTCCAAGAAGCAACAAGAATAGAGAAGCTGAAGCTATTTGAAAAGTATTGCTTTGGTAAAATGGAGGAGCAATTGTAAAAGC
Organism: Bacteroidia bacterium; assembly: GCA_030426955.1. Classification (GTDB taxonomy): domain Bacteria; phylum Bacteroidota; class Bacteroidia; order Chitinophagales; family JAUHXS01; genus JAUHXS01. Next base: position 10,626 of record JAUHXS010000005.1, read on the forward strand.
AAATGTTCCGTAGTCCTCATCGCAACCATAGCTTTCTGTGCAGACTTTGAATGTATAATCTCCAGGCTCTAGGTCAATATAATTTAATGATCTTTGAAAATAACCTATTTCAATCCAGTCTTCATTGTACCCTTCAAGGATGGCACGAATCTTTCGGTCGGCTCCAGGTCCAATCTTGGTGTCAAATAAAAATTTTAAGTTGTTTTGATCCGCGTTTAAAAGAAGGTATTTGGGTAAACCTGTATTCTCATTTAAGCTATCCGTGTACTCCGACCAATTAAAAGGAACATAATCATCATTAATCTCAATATCCTCTTGAGTATTTCCAGAATTCATTAAAATAACATCTAAAATGATCGGCAGATCGGAATACAAAGAAACACTCCAATGATCTAACTCTCTAATCACTATATTTTCGGTTAACGTATCAGTGAAAGCTCCCTCATGATTTGCATATACCTTTAGTGTGTAGTTGCCTAATTCTAGATTATCGTAATAAATGTTTTTGTTTTGAGTAGTATTCCAAGTCGTCTCATATCCTTGTAACTTATAAAAATAGGTTGCTTCATCTGTTACTACCTTCTCCTTTGTCGATGTTATCTCTTTGGTCTCAACAAAAGACTTGTTATCGTAAGTCTCTTTTACTTTCGTTACCGACCAATAAAAGCAACTGAACTCAAAAGTGCAATATCCCTTATCTTCTTTAAACCCCTTTTCTGTTATTATATCAAGATACATTTTAGGTCCTTTTTCAGCAGATACAATCGTATCTACTGAAACCAATGTTTGACCTATGGTATAGTTGAAGAATAAAATGATTATGCTGGATGCAATTCTCACAAGCCTAGTTTATACGGAAAGTGATATCAGAAAGTTTCGTTATACCCCCTGGTCCTTTAGCACGAATTCCAGTAAAGGTATAAAGATCGCCTGGTTCTGCTTTATCTATAAATTTTCTTACATCCCCAGTAAATCTAACACCCCTTCCAGGAGCAGAAGCAATACCATCAGCTCTCTGACCAACATATAGTAATTCATAGCTGGTAATTTTATAAGATATTCCCTCATAGACAAAGTTTTCCAACTCTGCAATAATCCCTAATTGTGCTCTAAACTTTGCGGCTCTGATTCTTCCTCCATTCATCTTAGCCACTTTAGCCAATGGCTTAGGCACTCGTTTTACTCTAAACCGCTTGCTACCCATCACTTTTTGAACACCCTTATCATCCACTACTGAAATGTTGATAGTTGCCAATCCCGCATTCCCCACCTGAGCGATAAACTTTCCGTTCCCTTTTTGAATCAACGTTCCTTGAGAAATACTTCCTCTAACCCTTCCCGGTGGGAACCCGGGAACAGACAAGGTCAACTCATTGTCAATTCCTACATACAATAGATTAAGCTTATCTGCGGAGGCTACCACACCCGCATTACCTACCGTATAGTCTGATTTAAAAGGAAAATAAATTGAATTTCCGTTAGGAAGTTTTAGCTTGATTGCTCCCTCATAGCTTTGTTTTCCTGGTATCTCAGGAAGTGACTCAAGAATACCTTTTCCGTTTTCTGTTTGCAATGAATCACTTATACTGGCCAATGGAGAGGTATTTGTTGCATTGTATTTTCCAGTTTGTTCATTAATACTTAAAAAGGAGGTATCCAACTCGCCTAAATATACCATTGGTTTTTGAGTTGAACTGTAAGCCGAAACGAATATCGATGAGCGATACTGCTCTCCTAAATTCAGATAATTGGAGTTTGCTATAACCTGAGGTTCTAAAACATCAAATTGAATACCAAACTCACCTAGCTTTTTAAGTAAGTGTGTCAATAGGTCCACTTCTGTAGATTTTAAATCAGACTTTAACTTAGTAATCATGGTAACTACAGCTGCTAAAGGCATTCCTTCAAACATATTGTTTACCCATGGTTCTTTACCATCATTAGTCACTACATCTTCTGCTGGACTTAATGCTAAGATAAAATTCTTACGATCCGCAGAGTCTACTAATTGCAATAACCGGTGCCTTGTGCTGTTAATGCGATCTTGCAACTCAAAGCCTTTCTTTTTAAAGATTAAGACTTCGCTTCCAATTTCATTATCATCTGCTTTTGCAAGCTCTCCAATACCTTGGCCACGATCTTGATAAGCAGAACCCCCACTACTTCCATCACCACTTCCTTTACTTTCACAGATCTTTTGTAAATCGTCCATAAAATCGTTCAATTCGCCACAATATTTTTTGACTAGATTGGCTTTTATAAAGTACTCCTTGGCTCTTTTCGGATCATTTTGCATTTCGAAAGAAAGCTTACCATAAAGGTTTTCTATTTTTTGCTCTGTTTGATCATTTGATCGATCAATGCTCAATTGTACCATTCTAAAAGCTTTTAAAACTTCCTTGGATACGTTCATTGCTAAAAGTGCAATCAAAACTAAATACATCATATTAATCATTTGTTGCCGCGGTTCTTTTGGTAGTGCCATGTCTTATCATTTTGGTTAACACTACTAAAACTGGTTATATTATTACCAATAATCAATATGCACTTAGCGACTGGTTAGCATCAATTAGAATTGGACTTATTTGAGCAAGAAGTTGGTAAATCGAGAATTTTATTATCGAAAAAATGCATACTTAATAAAACACACATATATTTTGAAGTAAATCAGTACATTTACACAAATAACTACCATATAAAACTATACACATGACAATTCTTGGCATCTTAATACTATTAGTATCGCTATTTATATATTTTTTTGGCATTCAATTAAAGCGACAAGCAAAGAAAGAAGGACTGCAAACAATGCCAGACAATACCGGTGGATTATTATCTCTCATAAAAAATAGACACACTAGACTTGCATCTCTTGGGCTATTCTTTGGAGCCTTAATGATTATTACTCCCTACCTGTTTTTGGGCAGAACCAGGATACCAGTACTTTGTTGTATATCCTAATGGTTCTAAAACAGCAGTATTGACAGAAGGCATCAAATGGAGAGGGTTTGCAAAAATCACACCGTGGCAAAAATACATTGATGTAAAAGTATTAGACGAAGGAGAAGAAACAGAAGAGATAGAAGGAGCGATGAGGCCAATACCAATTCGTTTTATTGATCAGGTAACTGCTAAAGCTAAACTATCTACAAGGTTTCAGCTACCAGCAGATGAAAAGTCTTTTATTGACTTAGCTATTGAGTTTAGGTCTTTACAGAATTTGGTGCAAACCACTTTAATTCCTACTGTCAGAGAGGTTGTTTCAAACACGGGATATATGTTTGCTGCACAAGATTATATTTCTGGTTCGGCTTCAGACTTTCGAGTTGCGATAGACGATCAATTAAAATTTGGAACCTACAGTGTTGAAAAAACGGAGTATAGAGATACCATTCCTTCTTCCATTGAAGATAGCGAAAGACAAATTAAAGAAGTACGTACAAAGTATGATGTAAACAAGAGATTGGATAATACGGGCAAAGTAATCAGAATCCCGCACGACATTAACGAAAACCATATCATTGTTGCTCAGGTTATTGTAGATGATGTAATCTTGGAGGAAACCTTTAAGAAAAGACTAGAAGCACAAAGAGATGAATCTGCGAAAAGACAGCTTGAACAACAAAAGATAAAAACAGCAAAAGATGCACAAGCAAGGATTGTTGCGGAAGGAGAGAGAGATAAAGCGGCGGAACGTGTTGCTCAAGAAAAAGAGCAAGTAAAGGCATTGATTGCTATTGAAACCAAGCTTAAGCAGGAGGAAACAAATAAAAAATTGGCAGAGATTGCTCTAAAAACAGAAAGATTAAAAGCAGAAGCAGAAAAGGTAAAGGCCGATGCAGAGTCTTATAAAAATGCTAAGTTAGTCTCAGCAGGATTAACACCTCAAGAGAAAGCTCAAATACAGATGGAAACCTCCATTGGAGTTGCAGCTGAGCTTGCCAAGATTCAATTTCCGACTACCATGATCATTGGTGGAGATGGCAAGAATAATAAGACCCCTCTAGAGGCACTAATTGGAGCTGCTATGGCAAAGCAATTGACTCCACCTAGCAAATAAGGTAATACGAATGTCAAAAGATATTCATACCTATACCTTTGAGCCGAACTTGCATCTAAAGTTTCTGCCTACATTCCATTTCGGCAGACAGGTAGGAAACTTCTATTCCCTGCTCGCCCTTTGTGGCCTCACCAGGACTCGAACCTGGATCTAGAGTTTAGGAAACTCCTATTCTATCCCTTGAACTATGAGGCCAATGGCTCTGAGGAGGCGGGTATCCATTGAACTACGAGGCGAATGGTTTTGAGACAACCCAATAATTGCCTATCATTCAAAGGTAAAGAAATATCACAAATTCTAGATAGCTGCCTTAAAATGATCGATGAGAATGCTAAGGCAAAGAAGAACATTTAGGTCTAGATAAAAGGCTTTATCTAATAATAGTTATGGTATTTTCAAACTGATAATATTGACCAAAGACATCATAAAGTTCAATTAAGTAAACATATACATTGCCTGATGATCTATTACCTTTGCTTGACCCGTTCCAGCCTTTATCTAGGTCTTCTGTATAAAATGTCATGTTTCCAAATCGATCGAAAATGGTCATATAAAACTTATCTATATTTTCAGAGTGAATGATATATGGTCTAAAAATGTCGTTACTACCATCAGCAAACTCAGGAGAAAATGCATTTGGAATATATATTGTAGGCGTGTCTATGATGGGAATTACTTCAACGACAACCTGTCCAGTTCTCTTGCATCCAAAGCTATCTGCAACAATGATTTTGTATGTTTTATTTTCCAATGGACTAACTATTAGATTATCATTACTATCTATATTTTCATCTCCCATAGTCCAAGAAAAAGCACTAGCTTTTGTAGAGATTGCTCCTATCAAAACAGAATCTCCCTCTAAAATTGTTGTGTCTCCATAAGTTAGTAATTCTATAGCGGAATCAACAAATATAGATTGGCGAAATGTATCGAAATCACATCCATCTGTTATAGCTAACACAACTTCAAAGCTATCTTTTGGTTTGTATAAGTGAGAAGGACCTTGGAAGGAATCTATGTTATTAGAAGATGCATCATCGCCAAAGTTCCACTGCCAACCTGTGATATCACCACATGATTGGTCTTGAAAAGTTACTAGACCTTCTGTACAAGATTGGGTGTATTCAAAATCTGCTTCGAGCGTTGGGGTAAAAAAATTAGAGGGAAAATTAGGTAAAACACCTCTACTGAAAGGTGGATTGCTTGGAGGAATGGTTACCGTATAAACACCGCTGTGCTCAAATCCAAATGGATCTGCATTACATGCGGTGCCACTATTATTGGGTTCATGAATAACTGGCATATGAGATCCGAATCCATCACCACCTATATATATTTTTTTATCAGGACCGAGTTGCATCATCCCTAAAATGAGATCATAATGTAGGTTTGTTTGTTCTTTTTCTTGTAAAATAACTTCCGAGTTTACTATGGAAAAAGAATCAGGAATTGATAAATCGTACTGCAATAGTTGGAAGACCTGATTGGGTTTTGGAAAAGGCGCTAATGTATAATAATCTATAGCAACGCTAGCATAGAGTTTGCTATTATCCGGTGAAAACTCAACTCCTCTTCCATGCACTGGTACATAATACCCAGAGTTAAAGTCCTCTTTTAAGTAAATAGGATAGGAGATTTCTCCGGAAACATTATCAAACTTAAGAAGCTGTATACCTTCGTAATTGCATGCATGGGCTAGCCATTGTCCATCTGGTGAAAATTTCAATTGCTGACCCACAAGATGATTACTGTAAGAATTATCAGCAGCAAAACCAATAGAGATAGTATCTTGAGGAATAATTCCATCTTTTGTGATGAGATATGTTAAGAAATTATTGCTTGGACTATTATCATCATTTTTGAAATCATGTACAACTAACCAATAGTTTTCAGTACCACATTGAATAGTAGATGCCATGACATAATGCAAGGAGTCTCCACTAATTTCTACATTGCGTTCTATCGTTGCTCCTCTGCCTCCAGCGGCTGAGATATCGACCAATGTATACCTTAAGGACATATATTCACCCGCTGCAGGAGCATATTTCGTGCCACCATAAGTAATAACATAATAAAGCGTCTTGGTTTTATCATATGGTTTAGGAATAATTAAAGATCCTTGTTTAACACTCGGATCACCATAAATATTCATTCCACCTACTACCGTATCAGATATCAGATTGCCATTCCAGATCCTCATTTTTGTATTAGAAGTAGTTCCCGTATATAATAAAAGATTACCTTCTGCATCACAAATAGAAGATGTTCCACCATACATATCCACTTCATCATTTGTTAACTCAAAAGGAGCTCCGCTATTAAAATCTAGTCCTGCTTGTGCCCCGTAATACCAAATATTTGCCCTTTTATCTGTACATGGCGGCTGTTGTGCAAAAGTCATTACACACACTATAGTTAAAATAAAAGTTGTAGTTTTTGTTAAGTGACTCATTACTACTTTTTAAAAATCTTATTTACTGCTTCAAAATCATTTCCCTTCATACTTAAATAGTATATTCCGGAAGAAAGACTTGAAGTTGACACTTCTATATAGCTAGAATTTTGAATATTATCGTACCATACCGTTTGTCCTAATTTATTTTGTATTGACAACTCAATGCCTTGTAAGCTTGGGATTTCAATTTTAAGTTTATCTGTAAAAGGATTAGGATAAACAGACAATTCGATATTGGGTTCAAATATAGAGGTTGCCATATTCAGCTCAACACATTTTTCTGAAGAACACCCAAAGTAGTCTACAATGAGGCATACTTCATTATTACCATTAATGGTTATATCTAAATCGAAAAAAGAGAAATCATGAATGGAATCGCCATTATTTGTCCAGTAATAATTAGCTACTTCTGTATTTTCCTGCAATCGATATAATGTACCGTCAATTAGTGTATCTACAATGATATCCGATGCAATAGAGTTATAAACTGTTATGATTTTCTGAGTTGTTGTTGTATCATCAAAATAGTCTATAGTAGTAAGCTTTACAACATATTCTCCAGGAGTAGGATAAGTATATTGTGGATTGGGATCATTACTTACATCTAATAACGTAGTTGTGTCTCCAAAATCCCAAGACCAACTTTTTGTTCCAGAGCTTGATATATCCTCAAAGGTTATCTCTAAGGAGGAACAGTCAACAGTATAGTCAAAATTATTTTTTGTTACTGGACAGTATTTTGCTGTTTGGGGATTAGAAAAGTATTCTACTGTTGTTGGAGCTGAAATTACGGTAGGCGTATAATATTCTATACTATCTTCGTTAACTATCGCTGGTATAAAGTCATTATCAACAGTCAGTTCTTGAACAAAATCTTGCTGGGTCTTATAACATTCTGAGGCACTTTCGTCCTCAAAAGAATTTCCATTTGAATCTATTTGTACAATATAGGCTTGGTTCACAGTGAATGAGCCAACTGGTGTTTTTCCGTCTGTTTCTCCTACAAACATAACTTGTCCGGAAGGTTTTTCTATAATTTGAGTAAAAGCATCATTATAAAAGGCTTCGTAAAGGTGAGAACACTTTATTGTATTATTTGAATAACTTGCCTCATCCTCTTGAATACAGATAGCCAATGCGTCTGTTCCAATATTCATATAATCATCATCATTTGAGCTTCCTGCCAAGATGATTTCACCATTAGACTTAAGGTGAATATCATTAATAATCTCATTAGCATTATTTTCATACACCTGAAAGTAATTCAGGGCTCCTTGATTTGAAAATGATGCCATAAAAGCATTTTTATGTCCATGATTCCCTTGAACTTCTATGTTTCCAGCTATATAAATGTCTCCTTCTTGTTTTAAAGCTATGCTGTTACAGGTTATAGCATTAATATTGGTATCTTCTATTACTCGTATCCATTCAGCAATTCCAGTTGAGTCAAACTTTCCAATTCGTAGTTTTTTTGCATTTTTAATCTCGCTTACAAAGTAAACATTGTCTTCTTCATCCAATTCCAAGTCATAGATTGCATCACTATTATATCCATTTCCATTACCTAATAATCTAGCCCACTTCACTGTAGTACCATCCTGAGAAAGCTTGAATAGAATTGAACTTTTAGAGTTGTCGCTATTAGTTAAAAAGCCACCAACGAGCAAATTTCCTTTACTATCTACTTTAATTGCAAAAGCTCGGTCTTGCTTATTAGAGCCAATATAAGTTGTCCAGAGTAATCCAGGAGAATATGATCCAGAAGTATCATATTTGAATACGGCAATATCGTTTCCTCCAATTGTATTTGGGCCACTATTGAATCCCGTACCGTATAACAACTCATCTTTACCGATGCAGATAGACATTCCTTCTGCAAATGGGCTTGAATGTGCTTGAAACCAATTAACCCAGAGATCATTCATATTTGTTTTAAAGGCGCTAACTATCATTTGTCGTTGCATCCCCGAGCTTCCTCGTTTTATACCAGTAGAATAAAACTTATTGTTTTGTTGATGATAAGCAAGACCTTTAATAGGATAGTATGTGCCTGCTATAAAATAAAACCTTTGAAAAGGAGGTTCCTGAGCATATGTATAAATACAACTGTAAATTGTAACATGAAGGATTAAAAGGATTCTTTTCATGTCAATTAAATTATCTAATACCTACAATCTAAACAATACATAAAATGAAAAAAATTTAAATTCTAACCTATATATTATGATCGAAATTTTCAAAAGCAATAGTATTATTTGGAAAGCTTCCAGATTGTTTTCTATAAAGCATTGGTTGAAATAGAGTAACTTTAATCAACTATCGACAAACTTTTGAAATATATTAAAGCGAATGTATTTGTAATTGGTATTTTTCTCTTCTTACTGATAGCTTGTTCTAAAGAAAAGGCTGACCCTACTCAAGACCGCATACTTTGTGACACAATAGCAGTAAGCTTTTCAAATGATCTTGTTCCCATTTTTGAACGCTCTTGCTCCAATCCACCATATGCTAGTTGCCACACTTGGGTAACCGACTATGATGCAATAAAGTCTAAAGTTAAAAATGGGAGTTTTGATAGTCGTGTTTTAGAGATCAAAGATATGCCTCCTACTCCCAATAGCTACGGCATTGATACCTTATCAAGTGAAGAGCTTCTTAAAATCAGGTGTTGGATATTTTACGGTAGCATCGACAACTAAGGATATTACTGAGAAACTTTTAACATCCTTCTTGTAGAGGCCTTATTGGCAAGATACACGACTAATAAATATGTTAAAAACAGCGTAGTATTTAAAATAAACTTATTATAACCACCTATTTCAAAATATATACGGATAAATATGGATGATGCATATATTGCAATTGCCAAAGCAATATACAACACAATACTTCCTACCCTATAGGGAACCTTGTAATAGTTTCGCCCAATTAAATAAGATACTAGTAGCATTGTTCCATAACATATTAGTGTGGCCCACGCCGATCCAAGATACCCAATTCTTGGAATTAGAAGATAATTAAGCTCTAATGTAATGATGGATCCTAAAACTGCGATGTAAGCCCCATAATGAGTTTTATCTGTAAGCTTGTACCAAACAGAAAGATTGTAATACAGCCCTAAAAACAAGTTAGCTAATAATAAAATAGGAACAACATGTAATCCATTCCAATAGTTTTGGTCGATGAAATGCTTAAATACATCTAGATAAAGAGTGACTAAAAGGAATATAATGCAACCTACAATTACGAAATAATCCATTACTTCTGCATAGATTTCTTTTGCATCTTTTTCTCTTGCATAGTCAAAGAAAAACGGTTCTCCAGCAAATCGAAATGCTTGAATAAATAATGTCATAAGAATAGAGAGCTTATAGCAAGCGCCATAAATACCGACATAGTACATATTTTGTTCCAGTGTGTATGGTAAAAGATATTTTAATAAAATCTTGTCAAAAGTTTCATTTATAATTCCAGCTACACCAACCACCATAAGGGGCCAAGCGTATTTCAGCATTCCTTTCCAGATATTAAAATCAAATGTTTTACTACTTTTCTTTGAAGGAATAAAAGGCACTAAAAGCACAAACGTGATTGCACTTGCTGCTAAGTTTGCGGCAAAAATATATCCAATACCTATTTCAGGTTTATAGATCATATTAATGTATTGGTGCAGAAATTCTAGCTTGCCTGTATATAAAAGGTATGGGCAAACTTTGAGCAAAAATAGAACTAGCCCTATGTTGACGAGAATGCCAAATATTTTAATCCCAGCAAAAATTAATGCTTTACCTTTTGACCTTAGCTTTGCAAAAATGATGCTAGAAATCACATCAAAAGTAATGACAAAGCCAAAACAAATTACGTAACTCTTAGCACCATTATACCCTAGCAAGGTTGCAATGGATTGAGCGTTTAAATATATTATTCCCAGGAAAGCTGTCGAAGTAATTAATAAAGAAGTGAATGCAGTTTTAAATACTGTTTCAGAATTTTGAGTATTGCTTGAAAAACGAAAGTAGGCCGTTTCAAAACCATACGTAAGTAAAACCATCAAAAAGGCTACGTAAGAATAAAACTCAGTAACTACACCAAATTGCTCAGGAAGAAAAAGCCTCGTATATAACGGAACCAGTAAATAGTTGAGTAACCTTCCAATGATGCTACTTAGCCCGTAAACGATAGTCTGGTTTGCCAGTTTTTTTATGGTGCTCATAGCTATATTATGAGTTTCAATTTGTTTTCAAGCTCTGGTAAATCTTTATTTACTGTTTCCCAAACTACATCAATGTCAACTCCCATATAATCATGAATTAACTTATCCCTTAAACCAGCCATTGATCTCCATGGAATGTTATCATTATTATCCCTAAATCTGGCTGATATGTTTTTTGTAGCTTCACCTATAATTTCGAGATTTCTAATTATTGCATCTTGAGCCATTTCGTTTTTTGCAAAATCGTCCTTTGTTAAGGATGTGCTAAATTTTCTTATTTTCTGTATACAATTAAGAATATGTTCAATATACGCTAGATCATCCTTCATTTTGGTATAATATCTTAATATCCTTATAAATTTGATCCTTTATTTTGCTATTTGTAATAGCATTCTCTGTTATAAGGTCAACTTTTACACCAAGTTGATCAGAAAGCTGGTTTTCTATGCCTATTAATTGAAGCAATGATACAACTTTTTTAAATCTAACTAGGATATCTAGATCGCTACTTGACTTATTATCGCCCCTTGCATAAGACCCGAAAAGGGCTATTAAATCTGCATTATGTTTCCTAAGCTGACTGGTGATTATTCGTTTATCTTCGGGGTTTAACATTTAGTAAATTTAAAAGTATAAACTTCATTTTCAAACAGGAACATAAACTCTTTTTGCAATTATAATACCAATCTCGTACAAAAAATACAATGGAATGGCAATGATGAATTGACTTGTGACATCTGGAGGCGTAATCATAGCCGATAATACTAAAATGATTACAAATGCATGCTTTCTGTAGGTTTTCATAAAACCTGACGTAATTAGCCCCAGCTTTGCTAGAAAATAAGTTATCATTGGTAACTCGAAAATTAGCCCTGAGGCTAATACCAGCATGATAACAGTTGATATATAAGAGCTTAGATTGATGTTGTTTTGTACTTCTTCAGCTACTGTGTATGATCCAAGAAAGCTAACGGAAAAAGGGGTCAAAACGAAATATCCAAAGCTTATGCCCATATAAAATAACAATGAGCTAAAAAATAAAACACCTCTTGAGTTTCTCTTTTCATTATCGTGAAGAGCTGGTTGAACAAACCTCCAAAGCTCCCACAAAATGTAGGGGAACGCTACTATCAAGCCAAACATAATGGAGACTTTTATGTGAATCAAAAATTGCCCTGCCATATCAATATTAGTAACGGAGAAACTGATTTCTTTTAGGCATAGTACTTCTCCAAACTTTACTTTTTCAGCAAATTTGCAAAGTAGTTCATAGGTAAGAAAATCAGCATTTTTGGGAGCCAAAACGATTTTAGAAAAAACAAAATTCTTGGCGACGAATGCTCCAATGGAAATCAATAAAATGGCTGATACCGATCGTATAATGTGCCATCTCAATTCTTCAAGATGATCTAAAAAAGTCATTTGATCATTCTGAGGCATATGAATGCTTTGCTTTTAAACCTATCTGCCGATCAGGCAGATCCCACAATACTAAGATAGCTATGTTTAGAAAAAAGAAAATTCCAACTTTATCTGTCTCTATAAGGTCACTAAAAAAGTTCATAATAACAATAGAAACCAATGACAATAAAACAGCGATAATAAGATTTTTGTCTTCTACTTTGACAAGTTTTAAATATATTTTTTGCCCAATGTAAAATATCATAAACGTTAATACAAAAAATATACTTAATCCTATATAGCCTTGTTCTATTAATGTCATCAAAAAATAATTATGGACTCCAGACTTCTCTTCATTACCACTTACATATGTAGTAAAATCACTTACCGCGTATTTTTTATAATTAAAATAAAAGTTTCCTGGGCCAAAACCCAAAAATGGTCTTGCTTTGCTCATCTGCATAGCGGCTGCCCAACGATAAAACCGTTCTGCAGTGGAAATATCTTCAAAGCTTACGGTAGACTCTAGGTGATCACTTATGTTTTCGTGATAAATCGTTTTGGAGTATTCTGGAGCAAAAGAGAGATACTTATTATCTTTTATTAAAAAGCTTATAAATAATCCAACACATAATATCCCTAGTATCATCGCTGGAATAAAAATTCTTTTTTTAATAAGAAAGAATGCAACCATCATTACAACAACACATATCCATGCAGCTCTTGTATAGGAAAGATATATCGCAACTAAGAATAACAAGTTGCCAAAATCAATAAAAATTCTAATTATAGAGTTTCTAGAATACCATGTTCTAGCCAAAAATATAAATGGGTAAAAAAGCACAAGAAAAGCGGCATAATTGACGTGGTTTCTAAAATATGGCGTAACACAATTGTTGACACTCAAAAATGAAAACTCAAACTGCCAATGCCTTATCAATGTTTGAACAACAGTAAATATTGCAGGAAAAAATAACAGCCAAAAGATGGTTTTGATATTCTTTAAGTCCTTAATCATTATACTCGCCAAGAGAATAAAGACACCTACATACCATAACTTGGCAATCCAATACTTTAATGCAACTAAAAATTCTGTCGCATATATAGCTGTAATTCCTATCCAAAGGGTATGCAATGTAAGCACTTTGATAATTGGATGCCTTAAAAAGGACCTTGAAATACTACTGGGACGCAATGCCAGAATGCTTCCTAAAATTAAGAACAATGTAATAATAATGAACTCCGTTGGTAGATCAGTTGCTAAAGCATCTCCTATCTCTACTTCCATCGAAAGTGGAATAAAAAAGAAAAGCAAATACCATATCTTTTTATAATCATAAATAGCTGTTGCCATAAAGAGCGTTATAAATGGTATAGCAAGCAACGCGTGTAATTCTAGCACAAAGCTCAGGATTGAAAGAATAATAGTCAATGCACCAAACCCCCAAAAGATGCCATTATCTTTTATGTTAAAAAGACTTGCTGTTTTTAACGCCTCTGTCACTATTATGAAAGCTTAATAGACTTAGCACTTTCTATGACTACTGCAGTGAGCAAACTAACAAAAAAGGTAATCAATACAGTACTTACTACTATTAACCACCTGATGGGTTTTACTTTCTTTTCTGCAGGATAAGCTCTCTCCAAAATATAAACAGAAGAGAAATTCTCTCCCGCGGAAGTCTTATACTGGTCGTATAGGTTATTAACAATACTTAAGGCTTCCAAAGAAGCAGTTTTTTGACTTTCTAATTGTACAATCTTTTGCAATTCTTTTACCTCATTAGAAGAAAGGCTTGAATTGGACAGTCTCTTGTTTGCGGCATCCAAACTATAAATCTTATTCTTACTTTTTAATAACAACAAGGTTGAGTCAGTTTTGTTAATGGCAAGCTCATGAGCCCCCTTTTTATCTTCAAAAATCTTCACAATATCTTCCTTATTACTCCTGACCATGGAGTTGTTTATTTCGTCAATCTTATCCAGTATGGTATTTGCCATTTCTGCCGCAAGGTTCTTATCTTGATCTAATACATGTATTTCGATAGCACCAAACTCATTTCGAAATATTTGAAAATTATCTGAGAACTCCTTATTTACAGCATACTGCGGATATTTTGTGCTTTCAGGATCAATATTATAGTGCTGCATTAAATTAAATTCCTGAATAATAAATGCTGCTAATTGAGATGATTTACCAATTTGTAATAATCTGTCCGCATCCTTTTCTTTGCCAAAAAAGCTGATGGGTAAATCTCCAGCCTCTGTCCTGAATAAGTTTTGTCTATCTGTCAATGCCGGGTTTGAAGGAAAGAAAATGGCATTGGACTCGTAATAGTTTGGAAGCAAAAGCGATACAATAACGCTCGAAATTGAGGCCAATAGCACTAAAGCAATAATAGGCTTGCGCCATTTAACTCCTATCTTTAGCACATCTATCAAATCAAAGTTTTTTTCCTTCATTATTGCTTAGTTGTTGTGAAGCGAAATTACTCTTTTTTAATCATTTCTTACCCTAATCACACTTAGAAGACCACTAACGTTAAGTAGTTGGAGTAAAAACGCTAAAAGCACACCTGAAATTACACTAAAAGCAAACTTCATCATCCAAGCTATAGGCAAATGGCTTGACAAGTAGCAGCTAGTTATTAGTGAAATTATAAATGCGACATACTTTGTTATTTGTTTCAACGTCACTTTGAAAGAAAAAGTGAATTTTACAACTACGATGTGAAAAACTGTTATTAAGCATTGAGTGCTAATTGTAGCAATAGCTGCTCCGTAAGCTTTGTATTCCGGAATTAGCAAATAGTTTAGGCAGATATTAACAAAAACACCCATTATTGCCATTGTATTTAGCTGTTTAAGATTTCCATTTGCTGTTAATAAAGTTCCTAAAATATAAGTGACAGATGTTAGTGATAACGATAGAATGAGTACTCCAAATATGTCAGCAATATAGCTGCTAGATTCTATGTAAAGCAAGTCCATTATCTCTTGTCTAAAAACATATGATGTAATTGCTGTTACAGAAGCCATTACAACAATACTGCTAAGGCTTAATCTTATTAGCGAATTAACTGGTTTTTGTTCCTTTATTAGCTTTGATAATATTGGTAATAGTAGTGTGCTAAATAAATAGCCAAGCATATTACAAGCGTCTAAAAGTCGAAAACCTTGAGCATAAAACCCTGCTTCTTGCTGACCTTCCTTGCCTGCTAATCGCTCAATCATGACACCATCTATACGATAATATAAAGCCATAAATAGAAACAAAGTAGCATAGGGATAACTTTGCATAACGATTACCCTAATTGTTTTAAAACTGATATTTAGCTCAATCTTTTTTGAGTAATGAAAAATCAATATAGAAGATATAACTAGCGTAATCAGATACGCAATAGTCTGACCATATACTAACCATTCTATTTGAAATGCTTGAGTGACAATATTTGACCACAAAAGAAGGCCCACCCCAATTATCATGATAGATTTATCTAGCACGGATAAAATACTATCAGCTCTTAAATGCAACATCCCAGAAATATTAGACCTCATGAAAAGTGTCATAGAGCCAAGTACTTGATTTGTACAAAGTAAGATAAGCATTGGCCAATGCTTATCACCGAAACCAAGCGTATAGGCCACCCCAAAAGTTATAATAATATATAACATAGAAAACACAAGCTTCAATACTAGTATGTTAGTAAAGTTGGTCTGAATGATGTTGGATTCACGAGCTACAGATCGATTATTAAAACCTGTAATGCCCATATCGAGTATCACCTGGAAGAGAAAAGATAGATTGAATAAAGCGAAATACAACCCATATTCCTCGGCCCCTACCTCATTTTGAACGCCTCTATCAATGCCTAAAATCCAAAGTGGTTTGATAATCAGGTTAAGGGTGAGTAAAAAAAATAGATTAGAAAGAAATTTCTTTTGCATTGCAATCAATACGAACAAAAATACATTTTATTATAGTTTTAACGATGATGCAAGTAGAGTTATATTTATCATATTAATGCTTACTTTTGTATGTAAATAAATTCAAAATGAATCGATTATTAATTTTAAGCGTGCTTATAGCTCTATTCGTTACCCCAGGGGTATCACAAGTAACGGAGGAATGGGTAACTACAATACATGAAGGCAATCAAGCTTATGATTTTGAATTATCCCCAGATGGAAGCTTATATTGCTTAACATCACCTAATGCTGGATTTGGAAGGCTTTTATCTAAGTTGAACAGTTCAGGAGATACTATTTGGAATTCTCTATTTATGATAACAACAAGCACCGTTATTCATGACATGGATATTGATGCTAATGGTAATATATACCTTACAGGTGTAGTTTCTTCTTTTACTCCCAATTCTAAGAAATTTTTTTTAGCTAAAATGGATCCCAACACTGGAGATAGCGTTTGGACATCCACATATGATGGTATTGCACCAAGCACCAACACCGATGAAGGGGTTGCTATGGCTTTTAATTCGACAGGAGACATTTGGGTTACAGGATTTTCAGATTCAGGTAGTGGAAATCATGACGTCATTACTATTCGCTTTGACTCTAATGGAGATACCATATGGACCAATAGATATGACAAAGATGGATTTTATGATCAGGCTAAGGATATAATAGTTGACGAAGCAAATAATGCCTATGTGGTTGGGTTGACTAGAGATGGAGGCTCCATTAACAAGGGGTTGGTAATAAAGTACAATAGCTTAGGAGATACCGTATGGACTAAAAAAACTAATGTTGGTAGCTCTAATGAAGAGGCTTTTAAAGTTATGATGTTTGGTAACTCTGTTTTTGTTTTGTCAAATTATTTCGAAGGAAGCAATAATGTATCTATCATAAAATACAATTCCTTTACTGGAGATACAATATGGGTTGCAAGATATGATGGTACACAGAATGGATATGATTATCCCTTTGATATGACAATTGATGAGAAGGGTAATGTTTATATGTGCGGAACTTCTGATATTATTGGAGGAATGGGAATGAACGAATCTATGTTTTTGGCCAAATATGATTCGAATGGAATTCATAAATGGACTGCGGATTATAATGGCGATGGAAATAGCGCTAGTGATCAGGCCGGTGCAGTGCTCACCGATAAACATTGTAACGTATACATTTCTGGAGTTGTAGACAATGTATTATCTGAATGGGATTTAGTAACAATAAAATATGATTCCATGGGAATATTACAGTGGGTAGGTACTTATAACGGCATAGATAATGAAGATGACTATTTCAACAGTATGGCTTTAGACTCCAACGGAGTAGTTTATATTTTTGGAGAGGATAGAGACATGTCTTTAAATAACATTCCTATTGTAATTAAATATTGTCAAAATGTTCCAAATGTTACAGGGCTTGCCGACACTGCACATTGTGCAGGAGATACTATTCAACTCAACGTATCAGGAGGCAATTCCTACTTATGGTCCTTTTTGAGCGGAGACCTTTCAAACTATTTTAGTAACGATTCTATCCATAATCCGTTTGTTTCTGCAAATGGAAGAACCTATTATATCGTAAGAGCAACTGGTATCGATGGTTGTTGGAGCGAAGATACTGTTGAGGTCGACAAAAACAACAATCCAATTCCTGATTTTACAACAAATGAAACATCGGGCATTCCTCCACTTGAAAGTGAGTTTACAGATCAGACTCCAGGGAGCATTGTAAGCTGGGAATGGAACCTAGGTGATGGTAACCTTTCTAATGACGAAGATCCTATTCACACTTACATGACTATTGATTCTTTTGACGTTACGCTTACGGTTACCGATGATAATGGGTGTAGTGGCACGATCGTAAAGCCTGATTTTATTAAAACTGAACCAGCGATAGTTGCTGGCACAATATTCAAGGAGACAGACCAAGACACGATCAAGGCTGGTATTGTAATTGCCTATGATAAGAACTTCCCACTAAACAAGGCAGATACGGTTATCATTAATACAGATGGCTCTTATCAATTTAATACACTTATAAAAGGAGAATACTACTTTTTAGCTAAGCCTGACTACAGTACATACCCTAATGCAGTGCCTACTTATTTTGGAAACAAGCCCAGGTGGTTTGATGGCGGAACTTCTAAAAATCTTACATCAAGCTCCTTTAACGATGTGATTGTTGTTGATACTATTGAATCAACAACAGGCAATATTGACATAGAGGGTAGAGTTTCTCAAGGAAACTACTTTGGAAAAGTTCAGGGACCAGGCGACCCATTGAATGGATTGGATGTGTCCCTGATTGATAAGTCATCAACCAAGACTATCAGCTATCAAGAAACTGCAGAAACAGGCGAAGGCTCTTTTAACCTAAGCAGTTTAAATTCGGGTTCCTATCAAGTCTATGTTAATATTGCTGGAATTCCCCTTGATGTCACGATGGATATAGATATTGAAAATAATTCGGAAGAAATATTTTTAGATATAATTGTAGATTCTAATTTAATTTATTTGTCTGACTCTTCTACTGTGGGGTTGTCGTCAGCAATCTCTTTTAGCGAAGCGGTTAAGGTTTTTCCGAACCCTACAAGTGACATTATAAACTTACAATACAGTTTAAATCAATCAGAAAATATTGAAATAGTGCTATATAGTTTAGAGGGAAAGAGGTTGCTTGCATTGGTTAATGGGCAAAGAAAGAAGGGAACATACATAGAACAGGTTGCACTAAAAAACTTGAATTTAGCTGCAGGCCAGTATTTAGTAGTGTTTGAGTACGATAATAAAACTTTCTCCCAAGAAATATTTATAACAAAATAAATTAATCGCTCTTTGTGAGCTTATAACAGGTTGGTTATTAGGTCGATCGATGAATATTGCTGTTAATACCCGATGCTTAATTGAAGATAAACTGGAAGGTATCGGTTGGTTTACTTATCAAACCCTCAAAAGAATAACTCAAAGCCATCCTGAGCATAATTTTTACTTCATTTTTGACAGACCTTTTAGTGAGTCCTTTATTTTTGCCCCCAATGTTCACCCAGTAATTGTTGGTCCCCAAGCAAGGCATCCCCTTCTATGGTGGTGGTGGTTCGAAAAGTCAATCCCGAAGGTATTAAAACAGATCAACGCAGATATTTTCATGTCAACAGATGGTTTTAACTCACTCAACATTAAAACAAAGTCCTTATTAGTTATTCATGACTTAGGATTTGAACACTACCCCCAACATGTACCTTGGCTTGTTAAACAATACTATTCCTACTTTACCCCGCGATATGCTCATAAGGCAAATCAAATTGCAACAGTTTCATCCTACTCTAAAGACGACATTGCTAAATTGTATGATATTGCTAAAAGCAAGATAGATGTTGTTTATAATGGCTCTGATGAATCGTATAAACCGATATCTGAAAAAGAACAAATTTGCATAAGAGAAAAATACACTTTAGGAAAGCCCTATTTTTTATTTGTAGGCTCAATACACCCTAGAAAAAACTTAGAAGGATTGTTACGAGCTTTTGACTTATTTAAAAAATCATCCTGCTCAGAACTTAAGTTATTAGTAGTAGGAAGAATGGCATGGCAGACCTCCAATGTAGAATCGATACTAAAAGTTATGCAATTCAGAAAAGAAGTAATTTTTATTGATCACCAGAACCTTCCAGCGTTATCCAGTATTATGGCAAGTGCTTTTGCTTTAGTCTACCCATCATTATTTGAAGGCTTTGGCATCCCGATTATTGAAGCAATGAATTGTGAAGTTCCTGTAATCACATCAAACTCTTCCTCAATGATAGAAGTTGCTGGAAAGGCAGCTTTATTTTCAAACCCCAAAGACGTTAAAAGCATCGCATCACAAATGGCAGCATTACAAAAAGAGCCTACACTGAGAACAAAACTCATAGCTGAAGGCAAAAAGCAAGCAGAAAAGTACAGTTGGGATAAATCTGCAATGCTTTTATGGAAAAGCTTAGAAAAAATAAATGCTAAGTCAAGTTCATAAAACCATATTTTTTAACATTTCTTAACACACCATTAGGAAACAAATAGACAACTATTAGCGTTCTTTAATTAGGAACTCAAAATTATAAACTAAAATGGGATTAGGATATTTATTAATTGTACTGGTATTTATGGGCATCGGTGCGATTGTGCAAGCAAGGCTCAAAAGCAAATTCAAAAAATATGCACAAATGCCACTAAGGTCTGGCCTTAGTGGTAAAGAAGTAGCCGAAAAGATGTTACATGATAATGGAATATTTGATGTCAATATAGTTTCTGTGAAAGGCCGATTGACAGACCATTACAATCCTGTAGATAAAACAGTAAACCTCAGTCAGGATGTGTATAGTGGTCGAAATATTTCCGCGGCGTCTGTAGCTGCTCATGAATGTGGTCACGCCGTTCAACATGCTAAGGCTTACAGTATGCTACAATTTAGATCAGCCATGGTTCCTGTAGTTAATATAAGTTCTCAAATGCTCAGCTGGATATTCTTGATTGGTATGTTTATGTCCTATAGCTTGACGATGTTTTCTTTTGATAGTGTAATACTTGTCGTGATAGCTGCACAGGCCGTTATAACATTATTTACCTTCGTTACATTACCCGTTGAATTTGATGCTAGCAATCGGGCATTGGCATGGCTAAACTCTAGTGGCTTAACGGCCAGCCAAGAACACGAAGGTGCTAAAGATGCCTTGAAATGGGCCGCAATGACCTACGTAGTATCTGCTTTAGCCGCGTTAACAACACTGGCATATTATATTATGTTGTTTTTGGGTCGTAGGGATTAGGGGTGAGGAAACAGGAACGAGGGTTATTATACATCTATAAATACTAATTCCTATTTCCTTAAGCCTAGTTGCTAAAATTCTTGGGCGATTCTGATACTGATTTTCAATAATTTGTTGAAAATTGTTGAAATATTGAAAGAATAGTTCTATCTTCGCCGTCCTTTTTAAGGAAAATAAAAGACAAAACATTGGATACATTAAGCTTTAAGACAAAATCAGCTACTCCAGAAATCATCAAGAGAGATTGGTGGGTAGTAGATGCGGAAGGTCAAGTTGTAGGAAGACTAGCATCTAAAGTAGCTGGAATTTTAAGAGGAAAAAACAAACCTTATTTCACGCCAAACTTAGACTGTGGTGACAATGTCATCATCATCAATGCAGATAAGGTTAAGTTTACTGGTAATAAGGTTACTGATAAAGTATACCTAAGACATACTGGCTATCCAGGTGGGCAAAGAGAAACGACTCCAAAAGAGTTACTTCAAAAAAAGCCTGAAATGATCATGGAAAAAGCAGTTAAAAATATGTTGCCTAAAACCAAGTTGGGAAGAGCAATGTATAAAAAGCTTTTTGTTTACGCAGGTGCTGAACATCCTCATAGCACTCAAAAACCAAAAACACTTAAATAAACATGGATATTATAACAGCTACTGGAAGAAGAAAATCTTCAATTGCTAGAGTATATCTCTACCCTAAAGGAAAGGGAGATATTACTATTAACAAGAAGGATTATAAAGAGTATTTCCCGCAAATGCACCTTACTGGAAAAGTTTTGACGCCTCTTTCTTTGTTGCAAGTGGAGAAAAAACATGACATCAAAGTAAACGTAAAAGGTGGTGGAATTAAAGGTCAAGTTGAAGCCATTAGATTAGGCATTTCAAGAGCTTTAGTAAAACTAAACCCTGATTACAGACTAGTATTAAAGCCTGAAGGAGTACTTACACGAGATGCGAGAATTGTTGAGCGTAAGAAATATGGCTTGATGAAGGCGAGAAAACAAACTCAGTACAGAAAACGTTAATTTCTACATTTATATAAAGAATGGCAAAAGTTACACATAAAGAATTATTAGACGCAGGCGTTCACTTTGGACACCTAAAGAAGAAGTGGAATCCTAAAATGGCTCCTTACATTTTTATGGAGAAAAAGGGTATCCATATTATTGACCTGAACAAAACAATGGACTCCATGGAAAATGCTGCCGCAGCATTGAAGTCTATTGCGAAGTCTGGTAAGAAAATATTATTCATTGCTACTAAAAAGCAAGCTAAGAATATTGTTGCAGAAGCTGCTCAGAGAGTAAATATGCCTTACGTTACCGAAAGGTGGTTAGGAGGTATGTTGACAAACTTCGCTACTATTAGAAAGTCCATCAAAAAGTCTCAAAGCATCGAAAAGATGTTAGGTGATGGTACTTTGGATAATATTACTAAGAAAGAGAAGCTTAACTTAAGCAGACAAAAAGCAAAACTAGATAGAGTATTAGGCGGTATTTCTATGTTGAATAGATTGCCTGCAGCTTTATTCATTGTGGATATAAGCCATGAGCACATTGCTTTAGCAGAAGCTAAGAAGTTAAATATCTCCACTTTTGCAATGGTAGATACAAACTCTAATCCTAATCAGGTTGATTTTGCTATACCTGCAAATGATGACGCTTCAAAGTCCGTTAACATAGTTGTTGACTATGTTACCAATGCTATTCAAGAAGGGCTAGCAGAGAGAAAATCTAATAAGGATGCAGCTCCTGAAGATGAGGAAGATCAAGTAGAAGCTAAGCAAGAAAAGAAACCTGTAAAAGAGGAGCCTAAAGCTGAGAAAAAAGCTCCAGCTGCAAAAAAGACAACAAAGAAAGCGGCTCCTGCTAAGAAAGAAGAAAAGGCAGAAAGCAAACCAAAAGCTTCAACAACTAAAAAGACGGCTCCAGCGAAAAAAGCAACCGCTGCCAAGAAGCCGGCTAGTACGACCAAAAAAACTACTACAGCTAAAAAGACAACTGCCACTAAAAAGCCGGCGGCAAAGAAAAAAACAACAAAAAAAGAAAGTTCAGCAAAAGCTAAATAATTAAGAAAATGAGTGTTACAGCAGCAGAAGTAAATAAATTAAGACAAAAAACCGGTGCTGGGTTAATGGATTGTAAAAAAGCATTGGTAGAAACTTCAGGAGATTTTGAAGCAGCTATAGACTTTTTAAGAAAGAAAGGTCAAAAGCTTTCAGAATTAAGATCAGAAAGAGAGGCTAACGAAGGCGTAGTAGTTGCAAATACTAACGGAGACAATACAATTGGTACTGTCGTTTATTTAAGCAGTGAAACTGACTTTGTGGCAAAAAACGATGACTTTGTAAACTTTGCTAAAGCCGTTTCTGACAAAAGCTTAGAAGCACTACCTAATAGCTTAGACGATTTACTAGCTCTTGACCTTAACGGAAGTCCTATTAAAGATCAAGTGGTAGAGCTAGTTGGAAAGATTGGTGAAAAAATCACGCTTTCTAATTACGAAAAAGTTGAGGGAGAGCAGGTGGTTGCTTACAACCATGCAGGAAATAAAATCGGTGTTTTAGTTTCTTTCAATCAACAAAACGGCACTTTAGAAGAAACAGGAAAAGACATCGCTATGCAAATTGCGGCAATGAGTCCTATTGCAGTTGATGCAGATGAAGTTCCTCAAGATGTTAAAGATAGAGAAATGGCTATCGGAAGAGAGCAAGCAATTGCGGAAGGTAAGCCTGAGAACATCGTTGATAAAATTGCAGAAGGTAAGCTTCAAAAGTTTTATAAAGAAAACACGCTTGTTAACCAGCAATTCGTTAAAGATGGATCTAAAACAGTTGCAGGAGTTCTGAAAGAAATTGACTCAGGACTGCAAGTGAAAAGCTTCAAGAGAGTTGCCGTTGGTGGCTAAAAATTTTAAAAGAGAGACGTTGTTCTCTCTTTTTTTTTGCTTAAAAATTAAGAAATGGCTAAGTATAAAAGAATATTACTAAAACTAAGTGGAGAATCGTTAATGGGTGATACCAATTTTGGCATTGATCCGAAAAGAATTGCTCAATATGCACAGGATGTTAAGTCCATCATAGACAAGGGTGTTGAAGTCGCTATTGTAATCGGTGGTGGAAACATATTCAGAGGTCTTCAGGCAGATCAAACAGGAATAGACCGTGTACAAGGTGATTACATGGGTATGCTGGCAACAGTTATCAATGGAATGGCTTTACAAGATGCTATTGAAAAGGTAGGCATTAAAACAAGACTTTTGTCAGCAATTAAGATGGAGCAGATTTGTGAGCCATATATTAGAAGAAGAGCTGTTCGTCACTTAGAAAAGGGAAGAGTCGTAATATTTGGGGCGGGTACTGGTAATCCATATTTTACAACAGATACTGCTGCATCACTAAGAGCAATAGAAATAGAAGCCGATGTTATTTTAAAAGGAACTCGAGTTGATGGTGTATACACAGCAGATCCGGAAAAAGACACTTCTGCCACTCGTTATGAGACTATCTCTTTCACAGAAGTTTATAACAACAACTTGAATGTAATGGATATGACCGCATTTACGCTTTGTGATGAAAACAAACTGCCCATTATTGTCTTTGATATGAACAAGGAAGGTAATTTGACGAAGGTGATTAATGGAGAAAATGTCGGGACTTTAGTATCTTAGTAAAAAGAATACCATTATGCACGAAGACGTACAACTATACTATGACGAGGCCAAAGATTTGATGGAAAAGGCGGTGGAGCACTTAGAAGAAGAACTTGCTAAGGTAAGGGCCGGAAAAGCAAGTCCAGCACTGGTAAATGGTATTACAGTAGATTATTTTGATAATCCAACTCCAATTAATCAAGTTGCTACATTAAAAACGACCGATGCCAAGACGTTGGTAATAACCCCCTGGGAAAAAAGCATGTTAGAACCTATCGAAAGAGCGATCGGTGCAGCAAATATTGGCATTAATCCTCAAAATGACGGTACTGTTGTAAGATTAGTAATGCCTCCTTTAACAGAAGAATCAAGAATGAATTTGGTTAAAAAAACCAAGTCAATTGGAGAACAACAAAAAGTAACCATTAGAAACATTCGAAGAGATGCAAATGATGGCATCAAAAAGCTTAGCAGCGATGGTGTAGCGGAAGATGCTTTAAAAGAAGGCGAAAGCAAAGTTCAAGAATTAACCGATCAGTTTAGCAAAACTATTGACAAATACTTAGATGCTAAAGAGTCTGAGATAATGACAGTGTAATTTAGCTTGCTATAAATAGTTCTATTATTCCAAATATTAATATTACTCCAAATAATAGAATCAAGGCAAGAATCATTGTTCCTATATCACCTGGTCCTTCATAATATGTCTTATAATCTTTTCCCACATTGCCCTCCTTTTATATATATAACGTTTTCTAAATATTAAATATTATCCAAAGGTTCTCATTGAGGTTTTTTAGAGGACGAACAACTAAAACGTTTTAGTTGTGATTTTGATTAAATAGATACAAAAATATATTTTTTTACAAAACAGGTTTAAGCTTTTAAACAACCTTAATTAATTATAAAATTTATTTAAAAACATATTTATAAGTCATCATTAGGAGTGTGGATATGTATATACTTTTTTTGATCTTTTGTTGGTTAAAATGATAAACACAAGAAATACTTCGTTACCAACATTATTATACAACTAAATGATATTGATAATGAATCCATTTAATATAAAATTAACATTGTGTTAACTTCTAACAACATGGATAAATTCACCTGTCACTTTATAAAACTTATTCTTTTTTGATGTCAACATTTGTTAAAAATATAAACAATATTAAATCAAAATGGAGGAAAAAATAATTTGTTTTATAACTTAAAAAAACATCAATTTTTAACCAACAATACTTAACAATTTTACCTAAAAAGCTGTTGAAAATAATTTATTATAAGACCTATCATCATTGAGTTTTAATGAGTACAAATTTTTGTAATGTGAATAAGATATTTGGTGCTTACTTTATTTGGGTTGGTATAATATAAGTTACAATATCAATATCTAAGGCAAATTAGAGTACTACCTAATTCCTCGATAGTTGGGCATATTGTAAATAATAAAGTGGACTTGAATAAGAAGATATAAGTTTAGCTTACCGCAACGACACCAGTTATTCCTGGAATGTCACGCTTTATTGTTTCTTGAATACCAGCTCTCATTGTTGTCAAACTCATAGGACAACATTCACAAGCTCCTAGGAGCTTTACTTTGAGAACATTATCTGCAGTTAATTCTACAACCTCAACATCACCGCCATCAGCTTTTAAATAAGGACGAATTGAATCAAGTGAAGATTCAATTTTTGCTAGAATGGAGGTGTTGCTTTTTTCTGCAGCTAACATTTATATCTAAGGGGTTGTTTGAACTGTCTTATTCTTAGCATTAAGAATAGAAACATTTTGTACTAAGTTATCTACAATATTTGAAAAAACAAGTGATGAAATAGAATTTTTGTCTGCTATTGAAGCAGGGGTACCGCTATCACCGCTTTCTCTTATTCCTTGAACCAATGGAATTTCACCTAGAAAAGGAATATCATACTTTTGAGCGAGCGTAGACCCTCCACCCGATCCAAAAATATAATACTTGTTGTTAGGCAGTTCCTCCGGAGTGAAATAAGACATATTTTCTACAACACCAATAACGGGAATATTAATCTTATCATTTCTAAACATACCAATCGCCTTTTTTGCATCAGCTAAGGCAACTTCTTGCGGAGTTGTTACTACAACAGCACCCGTAACAGGGACAGTTTGAGTTAACGTTAAATGTATATCGCCTGTGCCTGGAGGAAGGTCTATAATCATATAGTCTAATTCTCCCCAATCACAATCAGTAATAAATTGCCTAAAGGCTGAAGAAACCATAGGCCCTCTCCATACGACAGCCTGATCTTCAGCCACCAAGAAACCAAAAGACAAGGTTTTTATACCATGTGCTTCCAAAGGTTTTAAAACTTGTACTTCACCCACTGTATTTACTTTGGGTTGTTGACCTCTTAAACCAAGCATAGTAGGAATAGAAGGACCATAAATGTCTGCATCAATTAAACCAACCTTTGCTCCTTTATTAGCTAGTCCAACAGCAATATTTACAGCAACAGTAGACTTTCCAACGCCTCCTTTACCAGAAGCAACAGCTATGATATTTTTTACATTGGGCAATAACTCCTTGGGATCAATACGATTGCTCGTCGTTCTAGCGGTCATTTCTATTTTGACATTAACATTATTGCCAACTTCTTTTTGAACAGCCTGAATACAAGCTTTTTCAATTTTGTCTTTCATAGGACAGGCAGGAGTAGTTAAGACAACCTTGAATGATACTTCGGAGTCAGAAATATTAACATCCTCTATCATATTCAAGGTAACCAAGTCACTACCTAAGTCAGGATCAGGAACGGTAGAGAGTGCTTTTAAAATATGCTCTTTAGTGATTGACATAAAGTAAAGTTAGTTAAAAGCGTACTAATTACAATTTTACTTTATAGTTTTGAAGAAATGACACTAAAGTGAAAGGAAGTCTTTATTTAATTCCTACAATACTAGGCGAATATTCTGACTATAAGCAGCCAGAGAATAATCAGGTTGTTGTGCAAAGATTAGCATATTTTTTTGTAGAGCGAGCAAAAACAGCTAGGAGGCATTTGCGGAAAATGGGCTTTGAAAAAAATTTCGACCAAGTTGAAATGTTAGAACTAAATAATAAAACGAAGCAAGAAGAAATCATCAGTTTTCTACAAAAAGCAATAGAAGGTAATGATATCGGTGTGATTTCTGAAGCTGGTTGTCCTGGAGTTGCAGATCCCGGAGCTTTGGTGGTAAAGTTAGCCCATGAAATGGAGATACAAGTCAAACCCTTGGTAGGACCATCCTCCATATTGCTGGCATTAATGGCATCAGGTTTAAATGGACAAAACTTTGCTTTTACAGGATATTTACCGATTAAACAGCCAGAGAGAAACAAAACAATAAAAAAGCTAGAGCAAAGAGCGTTGCAAGGACAAACCCAGATTTTTATGGAGACACCATATCGTAATAATAAGTTATTAGAAGACTTGCTTGCTGTTTGTAGTCCCAATATATATTTGTGTATAGCAACAGATATATCGTTACCTACTGAAACCATTAAGACACAACTTGTGTCTAAGTGGAAAAAAGACATTCCTCAGCTTAATAAAAGGCCAAGTATCTTTTTGGTTGGATAACAGAAATATAATTAATATTGTATTGATTATCATTTTTTAATGAGATTTATGTTGTTTAGAAACCAAAACACATATGTTATTAGGATAGGCATTAGGTGGTTAATGCTTTATCTTGATTTTAAACAAGGCAAATACTAAAATGTTTACAAAACATATACTTATCACGGTTTTATTCTTTATTGCTGTTCTACTTATAAAGGCACAATATGCACCAACAATAAGTGAGCATCAAATAGCTTTAGGAAGCACTAATGTAGAGGAAATTCAACAAGTTTTAAGAGGTGATGATGGACATATTATTGTTGTAAGCACAACACGAGGTAACAATGCTGATATTAAAGGTTTTCATGGAGGTATGCTGGCAAGAACTGATTTATGGGTCATAAAGATTCATAAAAATACAGGTGATACGATTTGGAACTCGAGAGCTATAGGTAGCACAGGTTGGGAATCAGGAACAAACCTTCCAAATGATGTTTCAGCAAATATCGGCAAAGATGGACATATATACGTTGCAGCACAAACAAACACTGCCAATGGGGATGTTTCAAGTATTCACTCGGGCATACCCCTATACTATGATTTATGGGTTTTTAAGATTAATAAAAATAACGGCTCTTTAATATGGGCTAGTCGAGGACTAGGGGGTAGCCAAAGAGAAGAAGGCTCTCTAATTGCAGGTTCTTCAGCTTCACGAGTAACACAAACGCGAGATAACCATGTAGCTGTTGCAACAAATACTAGGTCGAATGATGGTGACATAAGAGGTTATCACGGGGGAACAGATATGTGGGTGGTTAAGCTTAATAGGGCAAATGGTGATACGCTCTGGACGACTAGGGCCTTAGGTGGAAGTGCAGACGAGCAAGCACTGGGTTTAATAAACTCAATAGATGGACATTTAATCTTGGCTGGAAATACTAATTCAAGTGATGGAGACATAAAAAGTACAAATGGAGGAGGAGATGTTTGGATAGTTAAAATACATAATACGACTGGAGATACCATTTGGACTAGCAGAGGACTAGGAGGTAGTTCGGGTGAAAGCCTTGGAAACCTCTTTTCTGATGTGGATGGAAATCTTATTGTTGTAGGAACAACTAAATCATCAGATGGAGATATAAATGGCTTTCATGGTGGTGTATTTTGGGGTGATCTGTGGGTGGCAAAGCTCGATGTTGTAACAGGCGATACGATTTGGTTTTCCAAAGCCCTAGGAGGACCAGGTGATGAATTCTTTTCGCAATCACTATTAACTCAAGAAGGTTCCATATTAATTGCTTGCGGAACAGATGCTGGGGGAGGAGATATAAATAACTTTCATGGAGGAATAGACTTTTGGTCTGTAAAAATAGATGCCTCTACTGGAAATGTGATATGGAAAAGCGATGCAATAGGCGGTGTAGGCGATGATGCATTGTTGAAAATCGACACGACTTGTGATGGTGGTTATATTTTGTCTGGAAACACAACGACATTAGACACGAATGATGATATCTCCCAAGTGAATGATTCCTCTTCCGGAAGAGTATTGTGGTGTGTAAAGTTGGACAAAGAAGGTCAAAAAGAGTGGGATAAGACTTGGTCTGACGGAAGCTTGTCCTCTCCATCTCCACCTGGCACAACAAGTTTTGCACCGACAGGGGGTTATTTTTTCCAGGCAGAAAAGGGTGGTGCTATTATTATAGGTGAGAGCAGAAGAGATTTGCCTGATGGTGACAAAGTTGTTTCGGGCAAAGGTGGCGGAGTGCCAGACCAAGACCTATGGATATCTAAAGTAAAATGGTTTGATGCCAGCTTTGTCTCAGATACGGTATGTCTTGGTGAGAAAGTATCTTTTGATAATACAACACAAGCAAGCAGTAATGTGAAAAATAAAATTAAATGGATATGGAGTTTCGGGGACGGTAAAATAGACAGCACTTTTGCACCTGAGTATCTATATAGTCAATCAGATAGTTTTGAACCACGTTTGATTGCAGAAATTCAGTGTCAAATAGATACAGTATATGGAGTAGCTATTGTTATTGATAGTCCTCAGCTAAACCTGCCTGTCGACACTACAGTTTGTCAAAAGGCTATAAGTCTCGTTTTAAGTGCTAGCCAAACAGATATAAGCTATCAGTACAGCTGGAGCACAGGCGATACAATACAACAGATAGAGATTGATACTCCGGGATTGTATTGGGTTAATATAAGCAATAAAACTTGCTTTGCATCAGATACTATCTTTATTGAACTAGGTCAAAAGCCAACAACTCAACTGACCCCACTAGTTGATACCAATATCAGTTGTATAGAATTGCCTAAGCTTTCAATTTCAAAATCAGGAGCAGATTCATACCAATGGATGACAGATAGTATTCAAAGTGGGAGCACATTGGATAAATTAAAACCCAATTATTTGCTAATATTAAGAGGAACAGATACCTCTAGCGGATGCAATACAATGGATAGCATGGCTCTAGAAATAGACCAACCAACCAGTACAAGAAATACTTTTAATGTAATGGCTGTTTATGGCGATACAACTATTGAATGGAGTATTCACAATCAAGAGTGTTCTGTTTTTGTACCCAATGTTTTTAGTAA
The DNA here is from genome assembly GCA_030426955.1 of Bacteroidia bacterium. Classification (GTDB taxonomy): domain Bacteria; phylum Bacteroidota; class Bacteroidia; order Chitinophagales; family JAUHXS01; genus JAUHXS01. Next base: position 41,372 of record JAUHXS010000005.1, read on the forward strand.
AAGCTCTAGTGCATCAAACACAAACTTTAAACCGATCTTAACCGGTATACCAAGTTCATATGAATTGGTGATTATAAATAGGTTGGGCAAAACAGTTTTTATAACCAATGATTATGATGAGGCTTGGGAAGGTGATGTAAATAATAGCAATGCAGTATACTCATACGTGTTATCTGTAGCCTATAATGAGAATGTGATCAAGAAAGTGGGAACGGTCAGTCAGGTGCAGTAGTAAAAATGCCTTAGAGCAACTTTTGTTTTATCAAGTCTTTAATTGGCTGCTTTTTTATCTTGCTTTCAAGCCATATGTCGATACCAAACGCTTTCACTAAGGCATAATTATAAGGAGTGTTTTCTTGGCTTTTAATCACTTCGTTAATCTTAACAAAGGTTTCTACTGCTTTACTGGGGTCAGTTATTTGATAGAGCTTTCTAAAAATGGGGAATATTGATTTTTCAAAACTAAGTTCTCTTTTCTTAAGAAGCATCCTGTAACAAGATCTGATGGAGCTTTCGAGCAGCATGTCATCATCAGCTTCATAGTTAAGAATGATCCTAAAAATCATGGCAAAAGATTGGACATCTCCAAGGAGTATATTTTCAGCATGTATTATTTTTTCGAGCCAATATCTGCATTCATCAAATTTTTGGTTTACAAATAAAAGCTGGCAGGCATCTATACATATTATCAGCCAGTTATTTAAGGGCATCTTTTTTTCGTAAACTTCTAATTGATTATTTATATTTTGGGTATCAAGCTCTATCTTTTCGACTAACATTTTTCGAATAAGAACCGTTATTTCAATAAATGCTATATCTGCTTCAATTTGACTAGATCTTATATTGGCATTTTTATAAATGGCTTTTACTTTTTGCAAAGTTTCATCAGCCTTACCATAGTTTTTTTCTTCAATTAAATAATAAACTAATGATTTGTGATGATTAATATATCTATTTAACCTTGAGTCTAGGCCTTCAGGATGGTTTTCTTCAAGCTTAATGACCTCTTGTATATAATAGGTAGCTTTTTCAAGGTTACGTTGATATAAGAAGAAGTTATGCCAAGTATTAGCAATAATAAGTTTTTCATAGTTTGACAGGCTGAGATCTTGTTTTTTTAAAAGAGGTGATGACATCATGGACTTTAAAGCGCTGTTTGTTTTTGCATCCGTTTTTCGCCCTAAGCTTAGTAAAGTACTGTCAATTTTTGTCGTTAAGTATTGTATTTGAGAGATTTTTTCCAAGCGTTTTAGCGCACTTGTTTCCTCTTCAAGGATACTATCATTTGACTTCATAACATTGCCCATACTGCTTTTGTAAAGCCTTTTCCAATAAAGCAGGATCAACTCAAAGTGATACTTCTGATATTTTTGAGCCTTTTTAATGGCTCCTTTAAGCATACTATATCCAAGCTGAAATTGAGCTTTTTTATATAGCACGATGATGCTTTGTATCGTTTCCAACAGCTCATTATCTGCTGTCTTTTGACTGTAATATGCACTCAAAGAGGAAACAATTTGCTGTTGTAGGTAATGCTTGTTGTATGAAATGTTTTTCAAAAACACTTTGTTATTAAAGAACTTCCGTTGGATAATAGTTTCGTTATACGATTTCATTTGTTCTATTAAATCAAACAGCTTTACATAATTGTTTTTACCCTTTTTTACGTGCAGAGACGAATATATTTTGAAATACCTTTTTTCATTTTTGGTTAAAGACTGAACTAAGCTGTAGAGTGCTTCTGACATTTTTATAATATTGAAAATTAATATTTTATGAGAAAAAAGAAACTTTGAAATCAAATCACAATTTATAATAATTTTTTCACTTTACAGCAATTCTACTTTTTTAGCATGAAACAAATACATAGTAATGAGAACACTCTACACAATATTTATGCTGATAGTTTTTTCTATTGTATATGGTCAAGATGATTTTTGGGGTTTACGCCGAATTTCAACTCAGTATGTAGACACCCCATCTATTCAAGATCTAAAGCCGGTTTATTGGGTTGGAGGAAACAGAATATGGGAGTTGGTAGAGCCAAGTGAAAATAACTTTGATTGGGAGCCATTAGATGACTTTGTAAATGATTTTGTAAACAGCAACAATGGTGTTTTACATTATTTGTTTGAACAGGGCTTTAGTAGTTGGGCTTTAGATGCAGATGGTTTGGTCAAAGACTTTGAAAATATTCCAATCAACGACCCTGTTCCGGATTCCGGATATTCAAAAATATTGTACAATACAATATATCAGATAGTAGCGCATATTGCTACCATATACGACCGCCCCCTTTATTTGAATTACTTAAACGAGCCTTGGTTTAATAATCACTGGAATACAAATAGTAATGATGTTATTAATATTAATAATTATAGACGCTGCTTGAGGACCGTTTACAAAGCTGCTCACAAAGCAGGGCAAGATCACGGATTAGAAGTTTGGGTCTCGCATGGTGGCTTTAATATTCAGCAATATTTACCATATCACTGGTATATTACCTATCAAAATAGCAGTAATAGAGAGAAAGACTCTATTGCTTTGGAGGCGAAATCTTTCTTTAATGACAGGTCGGGAACCAAAATATCAAACTTTGCTTCATTAGCTAGTTTTGTGAACTCTCAACAACATCAGGATTGGAGATCTTGGATTACCAGAATGGCAAGAGAAACAGACTATTTAGATTATATCGACTGGCACATTCCTAATAAGCCAAGGTTTACAAAGGAAATAATGAAAGTACACGATAATTTGATCAGCTCAGATCCCATTAATGGAATACCAAAACCCTATTTCGGTAGTGAGTCCTATTTTGTTATAAGCGATAATGGAGACACGCAGTATGAGCCTTATTTACATGCCCAGGATTTAATGAAAAAATACATAGTAGGAATGGATAATGAAATCATAACGATGTGTCCACCGTTGCACCCAGCCGGTGAAAATGCACTTACTTTCTACGGTTTTTATGATAAAAAAGATACCTCAGAAACACAAGCAATAAAGGCATACGACTATTTAAGAAACCTTGTTCCTAATCCTTGGCAATCAGGAATGCATGATCTTAGTTCGGGAAATGTTTATCACTTCAGGTTTGACAGCTTAAATATGGATGTGTTGTGGAAAGATGCATTATCAGATGACGATGCTTCGGGAGTATCCTATGAAATTGATTTTTTTAGCGATTATGGCGCAGCTAGTATAAAAGATGTATTTGGAGATTCGGTAGGATATATTAACAAATGTAAACAAAGGCTTATTCTTAATCAGGATATCAAATATGTATTTTGGGAGGCAGAAGCGAGCGACACCAATAGTTCTTTAAGCTTTGATTTGGATACTTTGGGGCAAAGCATAATGCTAAATAGCCAAACCGATACATCGGTTTTTAAAAACTTATACTGGACAATTAACGACGACACTTTGGAATGGCAAGAATCATTGTCTATTGATGTTGACTCTAGTGGCACATATGTTATTTGCTTGATCGGAAAGTATGAGGATGAATTGTGTAGCACCGATAAAAAAATATGTAAAAATGCCGTTTTCGAAAAAGAAAATAATGCAAACAGTGTATTTCCTTCAGAAAACCTTACAGAACTCTACTTAGCGCCAAATCCTTTTCAAGATGAGATAACTATCTCTTTAAATTCAAACCTAGTAAATGATTTGATAGAAATACAGTTACTAAACATTAATGGCGTTATAGTCAAAAAACTTGAGGCTACAAAGACCATCCGCATGACGGGTCTTTCAAGCCTAGTTAAAGGTCCTTATTTGTTGCTTGTAAAAACAACCCAAGGGCAGATAACTAAACGTTTGTATAAAATCTAAGCAGAATAATAGTGTGAGGCAAAAATTTCATAATAGCGCTTCTTTTCAAGCTTTGACAGAAGCCAATCATTAAGGTCTATAAACTCAATGGTACCCGATATCCAAGGAGTTTCTTTAAGAAACTTTGTGCAAGAATTCTTAAACCTTTGGTTATCCAAAGCAGAAGGACTTAAGCACATTTTGTTCAAAATTTTTAAAAAGGCAAGATCTTCGCTAAAAATTTCTTTTGAAAGAAGCTCTTTATACCTAAATCGAATAGATTTAATCTTTGATAGCGCAAGGGATAGATTTTGTAACTCATAATGTAAAATGCATTCAGAAATTAGAATAATAAGTAAAGCGCTATAGCCACTGCGTTTAACAATATTAGTCTCGTATTGCAATATATCCTGAAGTATAGATAGACATTCTGAGTAATCATTTTGGGCAAAGTGCCAGATATATTGATTGATATGATATGAAAACTCCCTTACTCTGGTGGCACTATAAATATCTTTATCTGATAATATACCCAAAAGTTTTTCCGCCTCACTGGTATTATTTAATCTCAGTTGAATAAAAAACATACATTCATAGCAATGAAAAAAATTTGGATAGGTAGCTTCCTTGGTCGAAACAGAATGTTCTTTTAAAGAGTTTTCCAGTTTGAGATTGATTTTAAGTGCCTCTGAATAATTTTTGTTTTTAACTTTTATCCAAGCAGCATTGATCAACATTATGTTATATGAATCAATGGCTGTCGAGCTTTCAATGGTTGTATGGCTAGACTCCAGTTTTTGAATGACATTTAATAACAACTTTTCAAGGGCAATATACTTTTTCTGATTAAACATGACAACAGCAAGAGAAAATAATATGTGAAATAACTCTATAGAAATTTTTTCCCAGCTATATTGAAGACCAAACTCCTTTAATGTTTCAGATAGCAACTTGCTTAAGTCTGCTCCAGAAAAAGACTCCTTTTGCTTGTTGACTTTTATCATTAAACAAGATAGTGCCAATCGGGAGCCAACATCATTTGAAAGTACATTGATAGTCTCATGATAGTCTTCAGAAATTTTTTCAATCCACTCATCAGTAAACACACCACTGTTTTTTCCTGTGTAAAGCTGTATGTGGTTGATTAGCGTATAAAGCTGTTTTTCTTTAGCATTTTTATAAACTTTTTCCAACAGCTTTTCACCACTTAAATAGTAGCCATTATTAAAAAGGAATTTAGCAGATGCAAACCTTGAGACCAGTTGTATATAGATATCATCATTAGCTTCTTTATTGAGGATAAATAGTTCAGCTTTTTTAAGGAGTCTTTTTCGAGCCATTTGATGCTTATTTGAGCTTTTGGCAACAACATTTCCTAACCTTATCGTATTAAAAAGCAAAAGAGGGCTGTTATTTCGTTGACTTTTAGTGTTGCTATTTAGAAATTGTTTAAACGCATTTGCTTCTGCATTAGTAAAACTGTGTATGATGTGCTCTAGTATCTTCAAAGACCAAAATTTATATATTAAGTAATTGATATTTAGATTAAAATAACAAATTTATCTATTTAAATAAAACCATTTTTTGAATTTTTTGAATTGTATTTTGAAAGTGTTTTTGTTTAGTTTGATAAATGCAGAGAAGTAGAAAAGTATTATTACTGTTTTTGTTCGTTATATACCAGATGATATTTGCTCAAGATAAGAGAGGTGCTATCTGGTATTTTGGATATGGTGGTGTAGGAATAGATTTTAGCGATGTAAATAATCCAACACCATTAGATAATGGAGCAAACATGGCAACCAGAGAAGGTTGTACTTCAGTTTGTGATAGCAATGGAGCACTTCTTTTTTATTCCAATGGTGAGTTTATTTGGGATAGTTCACAGACTCCTATGCCTAATGGAAGCAATTTATCTGGAAATGAAAGCGCTACTCAATCTGTATTAGCTGCACCAGTAATCGGAGAAGACCATAGGTATTACTTATTTACAGTAGATGCACATGAAAACTCTGGTGCAAAGGGTTTGCGTTATTCTATTGTTGATATGGACCTTGAAGGAAATGGAACTTTAAGCGAGCCCAAAGGCGATATCGATCCAGCCCACAAAGACATTATGCTGACAACGGGTGCTGTTTCTGAAAAGCTAACGATAGCAAAACATAAAAATGAAAGAGATTATTGGGTAATTGTAAAAACCAATAGCTTGAATGAGTATCATGCCTTTTTAGTCTCAGAAGAAGGTATTGCAACAACACCTATAACTACAAGCTTTGCCGTTTCTGGAAATCCAAGAGGAGCTCTAGTTGCTTCTGCAGATGGTGAAATGTTAGTGGAAGCTGATATCAATAGCGTTAATATATATGACTTTGATAATTGTACTGGAAAAATAAAAGATGGCTACCTAACGTTAAGCACTTCCTACACCTATGGAGTTTGCTTTTCACCTAATGACTCTATCATCTATTTTGCAGATGGTATTGTAGCTGGAAAAGGGAGGCTTTTTACTTTTGATAGATATAGCAATGATATTTTAGGCTCAGTAGATACAATAGCTTTTTCGACTATCAGACCAAGAGCGATGAAACTAGGGATAGATCAAAAAATATACTTTACGGACTTTTCTAGCACTAAGCTTATTCATACTATTCAAAACCCTAATGACAGATTTAATCCCCAGATCAAAGACAGCACTTTTGTGTTTAGCTTTCCAGGAGTAAGATATGGGTTGCCCAATAACTATTTCCCTTCATTAATTAACATTGTGGAGGACAAAAAACTAGCTATAAATGATACCACAATTTGTTCCGAGGCGCCTATTAGTATTGGACTAGCCAATAAGGATAGTTCGTTACAATACATATGGACAAATAATATTAGCATGGATACCTTAGAAGGTTCGAGTCCATTAGCTTATATATCACAAAGTATTACATTTCATGTATCAACTGTAGGGGTCTGTAGTCAAATACTTGATAAAGACACCACTACAATTACTATATCTGAAGAATTATGTAATACGCAGTTATTTATTCCAAATGCTGTTTCATTGAATAGTGATGGAATAAATGACTATCTGAATATAATTAAGGAGGGAGATATAGTGATCGATCAGTTTATTTTATATGATCGATATGGAAAAAAAGTTTTTGATAACAATCATTTGAATGAATTAAGAAATGGTGTTCTTTTTGAAAATAGCGCTCTAGTTTATATCTTGACTTATACCGAAAAAGGAATATCTAAAATAAAAACAGGCAGTATTTTAGCCTTAAATAATGAATAGATGATAAAAACAATAAAGCTCGGATTACTTTGCTTGTTGTTCTTTTCAAAAGCATTTTCACAAGTGCCTTTTGATTGGATACAAAGTATTAGCGGAAAAGCTCTTCAATCAAATAATGGTGCTTTTAGTAATGCTTTAGCAATAGATATGGAAGATAATGTAGTATCTTTTTTAACATCAGTAGATACAACATATCTTAATGGAACAATGGTAATTTGTGGTCCTACACCCGAACCATTGATCTTAAAACATACTAAAGAAGGTAGTCTTTTGTGGAGCAAGAAGCTTAATACTCCAGTTTCTGATATTTGTACAGACCAAGACAATAATATCTACTTAGTAGGTAGTTTTAATGATTCCATTGAAATAGACGGAATAAAAACATATTCAAATGGTTATAGAGATGCATATATAGCAAAACTATCTCCGGGAGGAGTTTGCTTATGGATTAGAAATGGGGGAACAAAAAATCAGAATGATTATGGTTATGGCGTTATTGCTGATATACATGGCAATGTGTTTTTAACTGGGATGTTTGCGGAGACAGATTCAGCCTATTTTGGATCTGAATATGTGATATCAAATGGAGGAGAAGATTTTTACTTAGCAAAGTATGATGCTGCAAGCGGAAATGAAATATGGGTAAGAAGCGGAGGATCTCCATCTCCTGGAACAGCTCAAGATGAAGGAGATGCAGTAGGAGTAGATAGTTTTGGAAATGTTTATGTATGGGGAAAACATTTATATAATGCAGAATTTGAAGGAACCGTTATTACGACAGGAAGCGTTTTATCTGACAATCTTTTTTTAGCAAAATATTCACCATCGGGAGGCTTAGATTGGATAAGGCAGGTATATGGAGTGGGAAGTTACAAAGCTAAAGATATTGCAGTAGATAATGCAGGCAATTCATATGTAACTGGATTGTTTAATAGAGATGCAAACTTTGACGGTTCAACAGTATTATCTGCAGGAGGAAATACATTTCAACCCGACTTTTTTGTTGCTAAATATGACTTCAATGGAAACCTAGCTTGGGTAAGACAAATGGGTGATATGAGTGGTACTCTGTCTCTAGATTTCGCTTCTTCAGTAGCATTGGACAAATGTAATCAGCAGATTTACATTAGTGGCAGAATTGCTCCATTTGAGGACAGTCTGACGATATTAGGTGATACAATAACCGCTCCAATTTCTTCTTACATAATTAACTATGATGAAAACGGTAATCGAAATTGGCTATTAACTAGCACGGATGCTATAAATGGATTGGCAGTAGACGAAAACTCAAATTTTTATCTTGCCGGGTCTTATACAGATACATTAATAATAAACGATAATGAGTTAATAAGTACTGGTGCAAGCGATGCTTTTGTAGCAAAGATGAAGTTTAATGCCAATATCAACTTTCCATTATCAGATACCATCTTTTGCAATTTAGAAAATGCGTCTATTAATATTGGCAATCCAATGGAATCAGGGTTGGAATATACTTGGGAGCCTGCAATAAATCTATCCGATAGCAGTAGCTCGGATCCACTAGCTACTATTGATACAACAACAACATTTTATGTAAATATAGAAGGGGAAAATTGTGCCTCTTATGAAGACTCTCTTACCATTTATATAGCTCCTCCTTTAGTAGGTGGTGCTTGTTGTGATACTGTAGTTAAGAAGGGAACAGAGGTTACAAGCATAGCAGAAGGCGGTGCTTCTTATCAGTGGCAAGCTGCTGAAGGAGAAATATTAAGCAACGAGCAAGAGGTTTCCCTAGTGGTTGATGACGTAACAAAGCTCTTTGTAAATATTGTTGATTCGAATAGTTGCGAGCACCTTGACTCTGTTTTGATAGATATCATATTACCTGATATGGCACTGTTTGTACCTAATGCTTTTTCTCCAGATCAAAGGGGAGAAAATAAACAGTTTGTAACTATTGTAGAAGGCTATGAAGATTACCATTTAGCTATATATGATCGATTAGGAAAATTAGTTTTTGAATCATTTGACCAAACAAACAAATGGATTGGAGCGGATAACCAAGGAATCAAAGTTGGAGAGGGTGTGTATCAGTACCAGTTGAAAGTAGTTGATAATAAAAATGAATTGATATATCAAAAAGGAAACATTACTTTATTGAGGTAGAGCGGTTAAAACAATTTCTCCAACTCATCAACCCCCAAAACCTTGATTACCCTTTTCCCATCGGGTGTATATTGAGGATTTTCGCACTCGAATAAAGATTGCAACAAGGCATCCATTTCTGATGAAGCTAGCTTTTTCCCTTTTTTAATAGAGGATGACTTGGCTAAAGATCGTAACATGATTTCTCTATTAGAAAGCTTTAAATTGTTTTGACTGTTTTTAAACTGCTCTAACAATTGCTCTATCAAATATTCAGGATTTGCGTCTGTAATATCTGCTGGAATCCCATTGATGATAAAAGCATTTTTGCCAAACTCCTCGATATCAAATCCCAGAGCATTAACGTCTTCTAAAATATCTTTCATTAGAGTGGCATCTGATGCTGTTAACTCAATGGTTTTGGTAAACAGCTCTTTCTGGGTGGTGGAATCATTGTTCTCAAGAGAGCTAAATAGCGCATCATACAAGATTCGTTCATGAGCATGCTGCTGATGTACAATAACCATTCCTGTTTTTGTTTGAGCAACAATGTATGTCTGATGAATTTGAATTGGATTAAAAAAATCCTCTGTCGGAGCGACTGTTTCTTGTTGACTTTTTTCTGTCTCAAAAAGTTCTTTTTCAACTTGGGTTGGAATACTCGGCTTAGACGCCACTTTATAAAGCTCCTCCCAATTATCGACATTTTTGGTATGAAGACTTGTATTTCTAAACGACGAGGAAGTAGAAACATTTGTTGCTTTCAAATCCTTAGGTGGACCTTTTACTACACTTGGTAAAGAACTAAAAGTTGTTTCTTGTTCAAAGTCTAAAGTAGGTGTTACGCTATATTGACCTAGTGCATGTTTTACCGCAGAATTGACAAAAGCGTAGACAATCTTCTCATCATCAAACTTGATTTCTTGTTTGGTTGGATGCACATTAATGTCAATCCGCTTAGGATCAATCTCAAGCGATAAAATATATAACGGATAAGTCTTACTTGGCAAAATATCTTCAAAAGCACCCATGACCGCGTGATTTAAGTAAGCACTTTTGATAAATCGATTATTCACAAAGAAAAACTGCTCTCCCCTGGTCTTTTTGGCAAATTCCGCCTTACCAATGAATCCGGAAATATTAACTACCTCTGTTTTTTCTTCAACAGGTACTAACTTCTGATTGTATCGATCACCAAAAATCGCAATAATACGCTGGCGTAGATTGCCACTTTTTAAACGAAAAACTTCCAAATCATCGTGATATAAGTCAAAAGAAATTTCTGGATGTATCAAGGCAATTCTCTGAAACTCGTCAATGATGTGACGCATCTCGACTGAGTTCGACTTCAAAAAATTTCTTCTGGCCGGCACATTAAAGAAAAGATTTTTTACCGCTATTGAAGTACCTGGATTACTTTGACATGCTTCCTGAGATTTAACCTCCGTTCCTTGAATATTTATCTTTGTGCCTAAGTCTTCATCGTGCTTTTTGGACTTTAATTCCACTTGGGCAATCGCCGCAATGGATGCCAATGCCTCTCCCCGAAATCCCATTGTCCTAATCTCGAAGAGATCATCTACACTCTTTATCTTGGATGTAGCATGCTTTTCAAAGCACATTCTGGCATCTGTTTCAGACATACCACAACCATTGTCAATAACTTGGATGAGCTTACTTCCTGCCTCTTTTACAATTAATTTAATGTAAGTCGCCCCTGCATCTATGGCATTTTCCATCAACTCCTTTACAGCTGAGGAAGGTCTTTGTATAACCTCTCCTGCTGCAATTTGATTGGCTACTGGATCAGGAAGTAAATTGATAATATCTGCCATGGACTAAAAGTATAGAAAGTATGCTAGTAAAGATAATATGATAATAATTACGACAAGTCGCCTAGTTCGGTTTTGGTTTGATCTTCTTAACGAGCTTCGGTGTGTTTGATACAACTTGGCAATTTCTGTTTTATGCTGTATTCCTGCTGAGTGCTCTTTTTCTGATGCAGCTATCCGCTCCTCTAATTCTTCCTTAATGGGATCAAAATACAAAGGCTGATATTCAAATCGTCTAAACTTTGGAAGTCGGAAAAACTTTGAAAACATCATACTACAAAGATAATCATTTGCGATTTGATCCATTGAAGACTGCAGCAAATAAATTTATGGACAATTCGTACAAAAGAACTAATTTTAAAGTCTAAATCAACAACATGCTCAGGCAGCGGTTAAGCCAAAAACTTCTTCAAAAATTATCTCCTCAGCAGATTCAGCTGATGAAGTTGTTGCAGGTACCGACTTTGATGTTGGATCAACGTATTAAAGATGAGCTAGAGGCCAACCCAGCTTTGGAAGAGGGCTCAGGTGAAGATAATGATCAATTGGAGGAGGGTCCTTTGAGCGATGAACTGGATATGAGCGATTACTTGTCAGGTGATGATGAGAGCATTGCTTACAAAATGCGTTCACGCAGTTCAGGAAGTAGTGAAGATGATAATAAAAAGATTCCCATTCCAGTATCCAATACCTTTCATGAACACCTTGATCAACAACTTGGCTTAAAAGATCTGGATGAAAAAGATTATCTAATTGCTAAACAAATCATCGGAAGTATAGATGAAGATGGCTATCTCAGAAGAGAAATAGAAGCTATTACTGATGACTTGGCTTTTGCACAAAACATCATTGTATCTGAAGAAGAAGTTTGCAAAGTGCTTGAAGTGGTTCAGACATTTGATCCAATTGGTGTTGGAGCAAGGGACTTGCAAGAAAGTCTGCTCATTCAATTAAAGCGCAAGTCTAAAAAAGACGATGCCTATGCCATCGCAATCGAAATAGTCAAAGATCACTTTGAAGATTTTGCCAAAAAGCATTACGAAAAGCTGATGAGCAAGCTCAATATTAATGATAATGACTTAAAAGATGCGGTAGAAGATATTCGAAGCCTAAACCCAAAGCCGGCAAGTGGTTACTCAGAAAATACAGGTGGTAAAAGTATTCAACATGTTATTCCTGATTTTACGATAATTAATAACCAAGGTGAGCTAGAAATAATTCTCAATTCTAAAAATGCTCCTGAGCTCAATATTAGCGAATCTTATAAATCTATGTTAGCATCCTATGAAGCTTCAAAGAAAAAAGATAAGCAACAAAAAGAAGCTGTTTTATTTATTAAGCAGAAACTAGATGCAGCTCAGTGGTTTATTGATGCCATTCGACAAAGACAAGCCACACTAAATGCAACAATGGGGGCTATTTTAGAATATCAGTATGACTACTTTCTGACTGGTGATGAAACAAAACTGAAGCCAATGGTTTTAAAAAACATTGCTGACTTGACGGGTCTTGATGTGTCTACTGTATCAAGGGTGACAAGCAGCAAGTACGTTCAAACAGAGTTTGGCACAAAGCTTTTGAAGTATTTCTTTTCAGAAGGCATTCAAAACGAAGATGGAGAGGAAGTCTCCACCAAAGAGGTTAAAAGCAAGTTGGCAGAATTTGTCGAAAATGAAAACAAGAAAAAACCATTATCAGATCAAGCGTTGATGGATATGTTGAAGGAAGAAGGGTATAATATTGCTCGTAGAACCGTTGCTAAATATAGAGAACAACTTAATATACCGGTAGCAAGATTGAGAAAAGAAATATAGCTAGGTGATAATGGGTAGTAGAGAAATAAAGTGTAAAGTAGCTCATTACAACCTTCTAAAGCATACTGTCATTTCGACGTTAGGAGAAATCTAACTTTTTGTTTTATTAAAGGTAGATTTTTCACTCCGTTCAAAATGACAAAAATGTTTATTTCTATTGGTTTTAGAAGGTCTTAATTTATTAGTAAATTAGTTCAATCTTAAAACCGTACTGATTTAGTAAATATAATGCGAACAACAGCAAAAATCTTATCCTATTTATTTCACCCGCTACTCATTCCTACCTACGCCTTTTTACTGGCATTTACCTTTAGTCCAGGTCTTCTGTTCTATTTGGACTCTCAGGGTGTAGCGAATATCTTTTTAAAGATATTCTTTAATACGTTTTTCTTTCCCGTGATTGTTGTCTTTTTAATGAGCAAATTGGAATTTGTAGACAGTATATTCCTTAAAACCAAGAAAGAAAGAATCATACCGTATATTGGAGTATCTGTATTTTTTTCCTGGAGTGTCATTACTTTTCGGAATATGTCTGTCCCACCGATATTATTTCAGATTTTACTAGGAGCAACTATTGCTATCTTTGTGGCATTCATCGTAAACATTTTCACTAAAATCAGCATGCATACAACTGCTATGGGTTCACTAGTGATTGTTACCTTATCCTTATCCTTAACTTCTGATTTTAATCTCAAACTTTTATTGATGGCAGTTTTTGTTATTGCAGGCTTAGTAGGCACTTGCAGATTATTATTGGATCGTCACAAACCGTATGATGTTTACTTAGGATACTTTGTTGGTATCATTAGCCAAATAGTGGCTTTTAATTTTTAAACCTAGAACTATGTTTAACGCTTTATTACTTGAGATAGAAAATGGAATTGGCAAAATCACGCTAAATCGTCCTGACTTTTACAATGCTTTTAATGACGAGATGAGTTATGAAATGCAAGATGCATTAAAACAGGTTGCGAAAAACCCAGATGTCAGAGTAGTTGTTATTACAGGAGCAGGTAAAGCATTTTGCTCCGGACAAGATTTAAAAGCTATTTCAGGAGCTAAAAATAGGAGTTTGTCAGATTCTCTCTACAAAAGATACAACCCTATTATAAAAGCCATGCGTAATATGCCGAAACCGATCATTGGAAGAATAAACGGTGTAGCTGCAGGAGCAGGATGTTCATTAGCTTTGGCTTGTGATATGACTGTTGCATCTGAAAAGGCATCTTTAATTGAAGTTTTCGTGAATGTTGGATTGGTTTTGGATTCAGGATCTTCTTACTTTTTACCAAGGCTCGTAGGTTTTGCTAAAGCGTTTGAATTGGCTACTATGGGCTCTAAAGTAACCGCTCAAGAAGCACTCAATTTAGGGATGATAAATAAAGTTGCTCCTGAAGAAGAATTAGACAACGCAGTAAAAGAATTAACTGATTATTATTCTAAAGCACCAACTAAAGCCATTGCACTGATGAAGAACATGCTGAATAAATCGTTCCATTCTGATTTAGAGGAGATGTTACAATATGAAGCGTATTGTCAAGAAATTGCTGGTAATAGTAATGACTATAAAGAAGGAGTTCAAGCTTTTGTAGAGAAGAGGAAGCCTGAGTTTAAAGGAGTGTAGCATTTGTTACTTTAAATAACGTAGCCCTAGATTCACGGTGCTTCCTGCGCCACCATTAATTGATGCAAAGAAATTACTAAGTAACAGTTCTACATTTAGGCTTTCGGATAACTGATACTTTCCACCTATGCCAACTTGTGCATAAGCTGACGATGGTAAAAAGTTATTTCTATCAAATTCAAAACTAGGCGCTATTTGTATCATGGAATATATTGTGGACTTATTAGAAGGAAAATAGCTTAAAAATGAACTGATTGGCGTTGATAGGATAGACTTTTTAGCTACTTGATTGTGGTATTTTTTATTGCTTTTAGCGATTCTAAATAATAAGTCTGCTTCAGAAAATAACCGCCATTTTACGCCAATTTTTTTATCTAGAAAGAATTGATTCCACCAGGTATATCTGTTGTAAGATAGCCATGGTTGATTTAGCGAGTCAGACTCTAGATCATTGGTTACAGGAAACCAAAACGCACTTTGTATAGAAAACCCTGACCATTTTTTGATTGGTTGAAGTTTAACTTTAGGCCCAAGAGAAGTTATCGTTGTTCTAGAAATAGAATCGTTGTGAAACTTAAGCACTTTGAAAAGTGAGCTATTGGGGTTGGGGTCTATCCTTACCGATTTAAAGTTTGCATCTATTCCTATATTTAGATTTCTTTTTGAGGTTATTCCAATTAGAAAATAAAATAAAGCAGTATAATAGGTATCTCTTGATCCTAGTTTAACCCTTTTGCCATCGCTTCCTCGAAAAGCATTTTGGGTATAGATATTATTAAATAATTGCGTTTCAAACTGTCCTTTTTTAAGGAGGACAGAAGGAGTGTAAGCTTGAATGTTAGACACGCCTTTACCCATTCGTTGCTCATTAAGATTCCAGTCATATTCATAGTATTCTACTCGATAGCTATTAGGAATTTTTTCTGTTCTATATTGATTAATATAATCAATTATACTACTTTCTTTGCTTGCAAAATCAGACTGATACCAATTAAATATCTCTGATATGATAACTTTACTATCAGCACTTTTAACACGAATAAATGAACTTTCGTTTAGCGCCGATACGGTCTTCAATTCTATTTGATCGTCCAGCCGACTTGGTAAATACGCTTCATTCGATATCTTTGGGCATCCAATGGCGCCACATACCAAAACAAAGTGCAACCTAGGGTCTTGATATACTCTAAGCAGAAGGTCTTTTTCTAGTTCATTCAACGATATTTTTTTATTGAATAAGTAGTAAGATTTTTGAGTAAAAAAGTTGTTTATGCTTTGAGGCGAGGTAGCAGGGTATTTTTCAACTATTCCTTTTATTACAAATAGATTATAGGAGTTAATTAGAAATGCTTTTTTATCATCTTCAGCTAATAAAGCTTCTTTCGTGTTTTTGATGAATGAAATTAAGCTATCTAATTCACTAGGCTTGTCAACAATAGATTTGTAATCAACAAGCCCATCTTGAACATACCTTAGAAAAAAGGTATCGGCTTTATTCCAAAACGAATGAATGTTTTCAAGTCCAAAAGAAGAATTGTTAAAAGAAAACAAAAGCAGAAATAATATAAAACGTGGTTTGACAGTCATGCCATTTTGGTGTGTTTAATTGAGTAATAGGCAACACTGGCAAATCCAAAAGCCAAAAATGTATGAAATAGTAGTAAGTAGAAATCCTTAAAATGAAAACTAAGCACCACTCCAAAGGTAAAGTAAGCTGCTAATAAAGCCTCTAAAAAAGATAAAGGGTTTATCTTCTTAATTACATAAATATTTTCTTTCCAGCTATCTGAAGATTGATTGACATTGAGTTTAGGTGTCCGAACAAAAGGCGTTTTTCTGCCAATATAGCCTTCAATGACTGCTATAGTATTGTGTAATGAAAGCCCCATCGAAATACATAGAAACAAAGGAAACCTAGCAAGAAAAATTCTCATTCGACAACTCAGTCGTGTATAATCTCTGGATAAAGAGCTCCAATAGTATATACCTAAAGATAACAATCCAAAAAGAAATATAGAGGCGATATCAAATATGTAGGCATATTGAAATTGATACTGGTTTTTCATGATCAGCAAAGGAATGCTGACTAAGGCTGTTAAGAGTACACAAACAAAAATGAAGCTATTCATCAGGTGGAAACAAGCGTGAAGCTTAGTTGAAAATGGCAATTCTGACCGTAAAACTTTTCCTAAATTCTTCTTTGCTGTCTCTGCAGCACCTTTCGTCCATCGATACTGTTGAGACTTTAATGCATTCATTTCAGCAGGAAGTTCTGCAGGTGCATTTACTTCTTCTAAAAACTTAAACTGCCATCCTTTTAATTGCGCTCTATAACTCAAGTCCAGATCTTCTGTTAAAGTATCTGACTGCCATCCCCCAGCATCTTCAATGCACTCTTTGCGCCAAACTCCAGCAGTGCCATTAAAGTTGATAAAATAGCCTCCTTCATTTCTGCCTTTTTGTTCTACCGAAAAGTGTGCATCTAAACCAAAAGCCTGAAGCTTGGTTAGCATAGAATAGTCTTTATTAAGGTGCCCCCATCTGGTTTGTACAACCCCTACTTTATCGCTATCAAATTTTGGAATGGTTCTTTTTAAAAAGTCTGTATGTGGCACAAAGTCTGCATCAAAAATAGCGATGTAGTCCCCTTTGGCAGATCTTAACCCCTCCTGCAAAGCTCCAGCTTTGAAACCAGCTCTATTTATCCTTCTAATTTGTTTAATATCTATTCCTTTTGTCTGCCATTTTTCAACGCATTCTTTTACTACATCAACTGTATCATCGGTTGAGTCATCTAAAACTTGGATTTCAAGCTTATCAACTGGATAATCTAAGTTTGCGACGGTATCAACTAGTCGCTTAACAACGTATAATTCATTATAAATAGGAAGTTGCACAGTTACCATTGGAAAGGCATTCTCTTTTCCTTTAGTGTCTTTATTTTCACATACCTTCTTGCAAGCTTTTCGGTAATTATAGACAAGGTGTATTTGAATAAAGCTGTAACAGAATATAAAGCTCAGTGCACCAATATATATAACGATTAGAAAAAGTGCCATTCTTACAAATATCTGAAGATAGTATACAAAATCTTATATCCAGCCAATACAGTGCCTTTTACCGTACCCGTTATTTTAGAAACACCGATCCTTTTGCGGTATTTAACTGGTACTTCAATGCACCTTAACCCTTGTTTTAATGCTTTTAGCTGCATCTCTACTGTCCATCCATAAGTTTGATCCTGCATTTTTAATGCCAACAACTTATCAAACTTAATTGCTCTAAACGGTCCAAGATCAGTAAACTTCCCGCCGTATATTATTTTCAAGAGTGTTGTTGCCAGCCAGTTGCCAAATATTTGTTGTGGTAACATGGCACCTTTTTCCTTATTACCAAGTGCTCTAGAACCAATGACCATGTCTGCTTTATTATCCAAAATGGGTTGCACAACTTCGTGACATTCTTCGGGATAATCTGAATAATCTGCATCTAGAAAAATAACCGCTTCCACTCGGGGGCTTCGTTGCCTTACGTATTCGATTCCCCTTAAGCAAGCTGCGCCATACCCTTGAAATGTTTCTTCTAAGACAGTAGCACCGCAATCTGCAGCAATTTGAGCGGTATTGTCTGTAGAGTTGTTATTTACTACAATAACCTCTTTTACTAGGTCTTTTGGAATATCTTTAATCACATTTCCAACCGAACCTGATTCATTAAAAGCAGGAATGATAACTACTATTTCCAAAAATGAATGTTGTGCAAATTGAAAATTATATTGACCAAACCGTTAATCTAAAGTAAAAGTTCCACAATGGTTATTTATCATTTGCTATTGCAATCACTTTGTCATAATCATTTTGCATCATGCACTTAAAATGACCCTTAGGGCACTTGTCATAACCAATCTTTGAGCAAGGTCTACACGAAAGACTTTTAACCTCTATCATATTACTTTGGGAACCAGTTTTATAAGGGTACATTCCAAACTCAGGAATTGTATTTCCCCAAATAGAAATGATCTCTTTATTAAAAGCAGTTGCAATATGCATCAAACCAGTATCGGAAGTAATTACTTTTTCTGCTTGCTTGATGATAGATGCAGATTGATTAATGTTATAATTACCACAGGCATTATATAAATGCTGGTTTTCAGCAACAGCAATAACATTACTACCTACATTTCGATCTTCTTTTCCCCCGAGTAAGATGATTGGTTTGTCAATCTCCCTACATAGCAACTGTAGTTTTTCAACAGGAATTCTCTTAGTAAAATGTTTGGCACCAATTACCAAAGCAACATACCCCTTTTGAAAATCCTCTGGCAAATCTTTAACATCAACCTCATCTTTGGGAGGGATAAAGTATTCTAGGCCCTTTTGATCATTTTGAACCCCAAGTTTCTGAATTGCCTCAAAGTACCGGTCTACAATATGGTTATTGGGTAGCCTATTAATCTTAAAGTTAACCATCAACCACTTTCTAATATTTATTTTGTCAAAAGTAAATGACTTAGCGCTTTTTAAAGCGCGCTTTACTTTAAAGGATCTAATGTTGTTATGCAAATCAACGATGTAATCAAAGCTTTCTTTTCTTAGCCCATTAATCAAGTCTTCTAGGTTATTTTCTAAGACGTGTACTTTTTTCACATAAGGATTGTGAATCAACAAGTCTTTATTTGCTTTTTTTGTTACGTAATGAACCTCTGCATCTGAGAGTTGTTCCTTAATTGCTCGAATAATTGGACTGGTGAGTACAATATCACCAATTGAGCTAAAGCGAATGATTAGAATTTTTTTTGAAGGCATTTAAAAGGTGTCTGTCGCAAAGGTAACGATTGACAGGAAAAGCTAAAAAAAAAATGCAAGTGACCACAATCGGCCACCTGCGAACCCAACTTACTTTTTTACAAACTTTTTAATGAAAATAGAACCATCAAACAACTCGATTTCTGCAAAGTATACCCCTGAAATCAAGCTGTTAATATCAATCTCTTTTGATTTGTCGTGTAAAGCCAATTCTCTACCCAGCGTATCAAAAATTCTTACGTGCCTAACAATACCTTCGATACTAATGTTTAATACTCCCAATGACGGATTAGGGTAAATTTTTAACCTTCTAATTGGTTCTTCTACGCCTTTAATGCCAACCTTTGTTGAGCTAATGGCTAAACAAGTATCATCTGTGCATGACGAATCGTCTGTAATCGTTAAGCATATTTGATAGGAGCTATCCATATTAGGATAGGTATGCGTTACATTTTCATTTGTATCGGTAGTGCCATCTCCCAAATTCCACAAGTAGGTTAGTTCGCCTATGCCAACAGAGGTGTTAAAGGTCGATAACACATTGTTGGTAATGGAGTAATTAAAAGAGGCATTACAGTCAACAGTATCTGGTTCATCCGCGGGCAGGACAAATATTGTTCTTGATGCAGAGTCAGCGGTTGGGACTATTCCGGCTGGCCAGACGATAATAATATTTGAAAATCCAACATCATAACTTTCTTCCTCTATGCTTATTTGTGAATTGAACAAGATGCTGTCAGAAACTGCTAGACTAGATACAAAAGCAGTATCAAGTATACTCTCTACGGTATCATTGATAGAATAGGACAATATAATTTCTCCAGTATAGCTAGCATTTCCTTTATTTACAACGTACGCCGAAAAAGGATAAGAATTGCCCACTTGAACGGTATCGAGGAGTCCGAATATGCCTTGGTTGCTTATTCCAAGTTGGGCTTGGCTAAATGCACTAAGACTAAAAAATACAGCTAGTATTCCAATGTTTATTACTCTTAATAGTTTCATGATACCAGATTTGATTCAAAATTATACTATTAAAAGAGCAATAAAAACATTATTTTCATAAAATCTTACGCGTTAAAGAATATATATGGATTTATTGAGCACACTTATTTTACAAATGAGCAAAGATGAAGTTCGAAACTTCAAGATATATTCAAAAAGGACAATGCAATCAGAAAGTCGTAAAGATTTAGAGCTTTTTGATCTGATACGTGTACAGAAAGATAATTTTGATGAAGACAAAGCTTTTCAAAAACTGTATGAAAAGGGTGAGAAAAATGCTTTTTATCGCTTAAAAAATAGACTCATTCAAGATATCAATAAAAATACGATGCTACATCACCTAGGCGATGAAACCATCGGACTTTTTCAACTATTAAGTTTGTCTAAAGTTTACCGCAACAAGAGCAACTATGAAGTTGCTGTATACTTTCTGAAAAAAGCAGAGAAAAATGCTTTGAAAATAGAGGCATTTGAAATACTAGACCTAATATATAGTGATTTTATAAAGCTTTCGAAGGATTTCACTGCTATACACCCTGAAATCTATATTAAAAAGAGGAAAGAAAATAATTATCAAATCCAAAAGCTGAAGTCATTAGATGACATTCTTGCAATGGTTACATACAAAATAAGGACAACTCAAAATTTTTCTTCAAAAAATATAGATATAATAGAAGTATTAGAAGATACCGTAAATACTTATAGCAAGGATAGTGATTTAGAGAAAGGCGCAAAGTTTAAAACGATGGTTTACAAGGCAGTAAGTAGTATTCTTCTAGAAAGAAAAGATTTTGCTTCACTAGTTAAGTTTACAAGTAAAACGTTTGATGACTTTAATAATTTAAACTTATTCAACAAAAGTAATCACGCAGACAAACTGCAAATGCTTACTTACATAGCAAATGCATACTATAAAATAAAATCATATGACAAATCATTGAATTATAGTGGGTTATTGAAAGATGCTATGAATGAGTTTGGAGGGTTTCTAGAGGGAAAATATTCATTTTATTATCATAATATAGTTTTGGCAAATCTTGCTATTGTTGACAAGGAAGAGGCACTGACAACTTTGTATGCGCTTTTAGACAATGATAAGATCATGCAGCAATCTTATTTTGAATTTTTTGTATATGCTAATATCTGCACACTTTATTTCGATCTTGAAAATTATGATAAATCACTGGAGTATCTTGTAAAACTATACACAAAAGATGGCTATAAAAGCTTAGACAATAGTTTAAAGCTCAAGTTTGATGTAGCAGAAATGATCGTTAGATATGAGCTAAGGGATTTTGACTTTATAGACTATAAAATACAGCAAATTAGACGAGACTATAAATTACTCCTAGAGAATCAAGACTATCAAAGAGAAAGAAACTTGTTATCGATAATTAAAAGAATGGCAAATACAATTGAAATTAAGCAGGATAAGAGAAGCACTAAGCTGATTTCTGAGTTTTTAGCATCAAATACCAGTCAAGAGGTTGAAGAGAGTGAAATTATTCAGTATGATAAATGGCTGAAAAAATACGAATAATAAAAAAGCCTCGGCAAAACTTGCCGAGGCTTAACTGGAAGACTAATTTTTATAATTAATGCTTCACAAACTGGTGTACCTTTTCAATTTGGCCATTTATCATGATCGTTGCAAAATAAACGCCATCAGAAAGATTTTCTAATTGAATATTAGCCTGATTTGCACCATTGGTAATATCGATAGTTTGAACCATTACTTCTTGACCAAAGTGGTTAATTATAGAAATAGAAGCCTCGGTGGTTTCTAAAGATTCAAAGCTAATAGATATTCTATCACTTGCAGGATTAGGATACAGACTTAGCTTAGAAACTAAGTTAGAAGCCTCCTCTATTCCAGTAACGCTAATCGTATTTTCATCAACCTTAAAGTCGATATTATCTACGCTTTCGTTTTCCTCATTTAGCGTAATGACTGCATCATGAGTTGACTTCCCATCAATCACAGGTCTTACTTTATAGCTATCAAATGGCAAGTTGTTGAACTCGTAGTTACCTTCGGTGTCGGTATACTTGATGTCAAATAGTTCGTCATTACCATCATACAACTCAACTCTAATATTACTTAGCCCAACCTCTTGGCTTTTGCCCGAACCATTCTCATCTTTCACCTTTCCTTTGATTTTACCAGGTCCTGTTGGCATGCTGTCTCCTACATAGATTATATCGCAGTAGGTATCAAAACATGAACTATCATTACAGTCAGCTATAGAAATACAAACTTCATATTTCCCTGGCTCACTATAGACATGACATGGGTGTGAACTATACGAGTAGTTTCCATCACCAAAGTTCCAAGTATAGTAACAACCGCTTCCGCCTGAAACTTGTGAAGTAAAGCATACATAGAATGTACCAGCACTATCAAAAACAGTATAGTCATATTCAACCTCTAATTGGCAATTCTGACTTCCACTATCTGAAATCACAATTGTTTGATATAGCGTATCAGAACAGTTTGTAAGAGAATCCCATAGATATAAGTATACGTTATAAGTTCCTGATGAATTATAAGTGTGTACAGGGTTTGAATTTATATAGTCATGTGTTCCGTCTCCAAACCCCCATTCTGTGTAATCAAAATTACCCGTTGAAAGGTTTGTAAAGCTAACAGTATGGCCATTAATGTTGTAGCTAAAATTTGCTTCTACATTACAACCACTATCTCCCACATTTACGTAAACATACTTGCTGTAAGAGTCATAACAAGAATCTTTATCAGTATCTTCGGCAGATAATACTACATAATAGTTTCCTGTTGAAGCATAGGTATGAGAAGGGTTTGTGGCATTTGAATTATTACCATCTCCAAAGCTCCAGCTATACACGTCTGCTCCTCCTGAGGATTCATTCATAAAGTTAACTGTGCTACCGAAAACGCTATTGGTAAAATAGGCGTTTATATTACAAGAGCTTCCTCCGCTAGTATCATCATTACATATATATATGGTATCATGAAGACTAGAAGAGCACGAATCATCCGTCAAAATGGTTAAAGTAACTCCATAATAGCCCGTTAGTGTATATAAATGTGTGGGGTTTTCTTCTAGAGAATTATTACCATCTCCAAAATCCCAAGACCAATTCGTAATGTTGCCAAAGGCAGTTGACTGATCATCAAAATAAGCAATACCATTACAAGTTGAATCAATATGAGTATTGAAATCTGCTTGACAGCCTGCTTTTGCAGAACCTATATTAAATAAGATAGAAAGTAGAAGTGTATAACCTCCAATTTTCAAATATCTAGAATACCTATTTGTCCAAGGTATTTTAGAGTTTAGTGTAGTTATAATTTGTTTCATTGTTTTAGTTTTAATAATTAATGAGACAAACTTAAGGTCGTTAAACAAGTATTGTCTCATTAAAAAAACACAAATCTTACTCGTTTAAGAGGTGTTTTGTTTTAGCATTTTCTTGATATATGAATGAATAGTATTTAAAATATATACTTAAATGACCCAATATGGCTGTTTTTCACCTTCAAAAAAAAGAACTATCTTACTAGTATATGGCTGCTAAAAAGGATGACTTATTTGAGCTAGTAAAAAGCCTTAAAGGCAATGAGATTAGAAGCTTTAAGCTTTATGCCATTAAGCATACGACGTCTGGAAGTACAAACTATATTGAACTTTTTGATTATTTATCATCACAAGCGTATTATGATGATAATTTATTAAAAGAGCATTTTAATAACGCTCCTTTCATTAATAGAATAAGACCTGCTAAAAACTATCTATATAAACTTATCCTAGAGTCTCTCAGAGCTTACTATGCTAACCACTCTTTAGAAATCAAAGTTAAAGCCTTATTAATTGATGTGGAGGTATTATTTACTAAAGGTCTGCTTAAGCAAGCAAAAAAAGTACTTAAACAGTGTAAAAAACTGGTTAATGATGCATTATTTGACGACTATATTTTAGTTATCATTAGATGGGAAGACTTTATCGATTCTGTATTATTTCGTGATAATCCTGCAGATAGTAAAGTTTTTTCCAAAGAGATCAGTAATAGCCTAAAGTCCCTAAACTTAAAGAACGACTGTCTTAATCTTTTATACAAGGCTTCCAACTTTCAAGGAAAATATCAAGGATCTAATAGAGTCAATAATGCACTAAGAAGTAAGTTGTTTAATCAGATTGAGCAAGCTATTAAGCCTGAGTTGGATGATATTACTAAGATGTATTGTTATATGGCGATATTAATTTTAAGTAAGGGATCTAAAAAATTCATTAAGGAAGCCCGAAAATTAGAGTCATTAGTGAGAAAGTATAGTGCCTCAAAGTTGGCACAAGGTTCTTATGCTGGATTAGAGAAATTCATTGGCGCGGCGGACATTCTAAGTCATTATTATTTAACTATTAAGGAATTTCAAAAATCATTAGAAATAACGGAGATTTTAAAAAGAATAATTTTCAAAAATCAAAGTAGAATACCTGTCCTTGTTTCGACAGTATATAAATGTTCATCATTTAATGCACAGCTAAGCATTTACAAGTTGCTAGAAGAATATGATACAGCAGAAAGGATCATATCCTCAGAAGTAAAGCCATTCTTAGAAGAGGTAGAGATTACGAATAGAATTGACTATCAGCTATCTTACTTGTATCAAAATATTGCAGGCCTATATTTTAGATTAGAGAAATATGATTTAATTATCACTTGGATAACACCTATTTTAAAATTAGCTAAAAAAATAGCGATATACAGTGAAGGGAGGTATGCCTTTATAATGATATACTATTATATAGCTAGACTTGAAGAAGGCGATTATTTGTACTTGAATAATAATATTCAGAAAGCAATTAAACAAATAAGCGCTTTTAAGTTTAATACTGATTGGGAAGCATTTATTTTAAAATACATCAGTGAGGTGGCTAAAGACCCAACTCAAAAAAAAGATACTAATAAAAAATATTCAGATAACCTTTTAGAGGTGCTAAAAGCAGATAAACAAAAGAAGAAGCGTTTATATACTCCTTTGGAAACTTGGCTTAGGAAAGAATTTTCTAAAAATTGAAATCCTATTTAATACATTATTTGGGATAAGAACATTTTTAAAAAAATATTTGTGTTATCAATATGAAATCACTTAAATTGATGTATACAACAGATATTTTATGACAAATAATTACTTTTTTATTTTAACAATATTCTTTAGCTATAGCATATTTGCTCAAGAAGTCTGCAACAATGGTATTGATGATGATGGAGATGGATTAGTAGACTGTTTTGACTCAGATTGTTCTGGACAAGACGACTGTATATCGGATGCCAATCATTTTTTTTACGGTCTACCTGAAGATGCTTGCACAGATCACAGACCTAATGCCGACAGCTCAATAGAGCTTTCATTAGAGTGGAACAATCCTCAAATCATCTTTGGTAGTACTCCTGCCATAGGGGATATAGATGGTGATGGCATACCAGAAATTGTAGCCCTTTCAAACAATGGTGTTGAAATTTTAGATGGAACTAATGGAAATATTCAATCTACTATAAGTGGATTGATGCAGGGTACAAAGGGAAATATTGCTATTGGTGACGTAGATGCAGATGGAACTGGTGAGATATTTGCACTTGATTTTGAACTTATCAGTACAAGCCCTGTTATTATTGAACGTTACGTATTGCGGTATGAACATGATGCCAATGATATTGCTGATTCAACGTGGAGAAGAGTGTATCCGGGCATTGCTAGTACACTATCTCTCGCTGATCTTAATTATGATGGAGTTCCTGAATTATTTACAAACCTTGGACACTTTTTTGATGCGGTTAGTGGAGATACTTTAGGGCAGATCCCACTTACAGGCCCCACTATAGGTGGTTCAGCAGGCGCAAGAAAAACCTTAGTGGCAGATATCCTCCCGGATGGATTTTGTGCAGATTGCCAAGGATTAGAAATTATTTCCGGTGGAAGCATTTATTCTGCTTTTATAGATAGTGCCAATTCAGTTTTTACTTTAATTGATAGTCTTCCAGGGCATGATGGGTCGATTACCTATTTGCCTGCGATTGCAGATGTCAATAAAGATGGACAGTTAGACGTAATACTTACTACTTATAATGCTAATGCAGACAAGTTTTTATACGTTTGGGATCCCAGAACAGATGTTATTTTAAACTCTTTTGATTTCTCAACGGCGACGGTTCCTATTACAGACAATCCATGGATGGCTGGAGCTTCAATATCAGATATTGACAATGATGGAGAAGTTGAGTTTTTGATTACGGCTAGAAAAATATCGGGAGGACCTGATGCAATCAGAACCCTATATGCCATCAATCATGATATGACAGAGCTTTGGACATTATCTGATGTCATTGGAGAGACTTCCGCTTGGGCAATGCCTGTGGTTTTTGACTTTGAAGGTGATTCTAGAAAGGAAATTGTGATGCAAACGGAGGCAATTCCCGGAGGACCCAGAGGTGTTTATATTATAGATGGACCAATGGGATATATTAGAGGGGTTTTTGACGTTTTTAACGCCACCACCTTTGATTTATCTGCTCAAGTAGCAGATGTGGATGCAGATGACCAAGCGGAGATTATCTGTGTAGGAGCATCTGGAGGAGCAAATATTGGCATGTGTGTCATAGGCAGTAATTGCGAGAATGCTTGGGTTCCTGCTAGGCAAGTATGGAATCAATACCATTATAATGGTGTGAATATAAATGACGACCTAACAATACCTGTACATCAACAAAATCATGCATTACTGCAACCGTTTAATGCATATTTTGAACAGTTTTCTTATAAAGACACATCGGGAGATTATATTATAAAAGCAGATCAGCTAGATGTTACTATCAATTTTAATAACAAACTATTTGACATTACTTGTGATAGTATTTCATTTTCCCTAGACATTTGCAATATTTCAGCTGTTGACATGCCTATGGATGACTGTATTGAAAACTTTATCAGCTTTTATGTCAATAATCCCACTTCAGGGGGAACTTTGCTTGCAACAATTCAAATTGACTCTGCATTAGAGCAGATGCAATGTATGGAGGACTCTTTTTATCTCAATATTGAAGGAATTGCACGTCCTTTTGACCTTTATGCAGTAATCAATGATAATGGCTCCGATCCACTTAATTCACCAGAAGTTGTTTTTGTTGAATGTAATGTATGGAACAACACTATTGATACTATCATTCCTATTTTACTTGAAGTTATGATTGACTCTTTTGAGGAAACTTGTATTAGTGATCCCGTTGATTTAAATGCGACCAATTCAGGCATATGGAGTGGACAGGGCATTACAGACAGTATTAACGGAATATTTGACCCAGGTGTTTCTGGTTTCGGGACTTTTGTTATTACCAACACATTTTGTGGTCATACAGACTCCATAAGCTTAACAGTTGCCTCTGAAAGCTTGGATACTATGTTAACAGTCTGTATTGATTCTCCAAACATCAATTTATCTGCTCTAAACTCTGGCACTTGGAGCGGAGTAGGCGTTGTTGATACGATCAATGGTATTTTTGATCCAACAATTTCTGGGATAGGAAGTTTTATTATTACTAATAAGGTATGTAGTCAATCAAATGTAATAGACATAACGGTTATTAATTGTAGCTTAGACTCTGTGTCGCTTGGGGAGAATTTTATATTTATTCCTAATGCCTTTTCTCCTAACCAAGATGGCTCTAATGATCAGTTAGGTATTTTATCAAATAATGTAGAACGCTTTAATTTAGAGATACTTGATCGATGGGGTAACGTAATTTTCCTTACGCAAAACCCAACAGGCAAGTGGAATGGGTATTATCTAAACTCGCCTATGGGTTCAGGAATTTATACTTACACTTTAAATGGAGCTTTCACAGATGCAAGCACATTCCAAGCAACTGGCAGTGTGCTCTTAATAAGAGACTAAACTTAAGCCTTCTCTTTTGCTAGTTCTTTCTCTTTCTTCGGCTCCTTATCTGAATTACTAGCTCCTCCAGCATTAAGCGTCAAGACTCTTATCTTATCCTCGATTTCATCTGCTAACTCAGGGTTATCTGTCAAAAGCTCTTTTACGTAGTCTCTTCCCTGTCCTAGCTTACTACCATTGTAGCTAAACCAAGAACCACTCTTTTCGATGATATTAAGCGCTACGCCAATGTCTAATAATTCACCAACTTTAGAAACGCCCTTGCCATACATGATATCAAATTCGACTACTTTAAATGGAGGGGCCATTTTATTTTTAACAACTTTTACCTTCGTTCTATTTCCAATAATATCATCTCCACTTTTGATTTGACCTATTCTTCGAATGTCTAATCTTATCGAAGAGTAAAACTTTAAAGCATTACCCCCAGTTGTAGTCTCAGGGTTGCCAAACATTACACCAATTTTTTCTCTCAGTTGGTTGATGAAAATACAGCTACAGCCTGTCTTGTTAATCGTACCAGTTAACTTTCTCAGCGCTTGAGACATCAACCTTGCCTGAAGTCCCATTTTAGAGTCGCCCATTTCACCTTCAATCTCCCCTTTTGGAACTAACGCTGCAACAGAGTCTATTACAACAATATCAATAGCTCCGGATCTAATTAAATTATCTGCAATCTCTAATGCTTGCTCTCCATCATCAGGCTGAGAGATTAATAAGTTTTCTATGTCAACGCCTAAGTTTTGTGCATACATTTTATCAAAAGCGTGCTCTGCATCTATAAAAGCAGCAATTCCACCTTTCTTTTGTACCTCTGCAATGGCATGAATAGCTAATGTCGTTTTACCAGAAGATTCAGGACCGTAAATCTCAATAATTCGACCTTTAGGGAAACCGCCAATTCCAAGACCAATATCCAAGCCTAAAGAACCTGTTGAAGTTGCCTCAGCGTTGACCACCTTGCTGTCGCCAAGCTTCATGACAGTACCTTTTCCGTAAGTTTTGTCTAATTTATCTAATGTGAGTTGTAGTGCTTTAAGTTTCTCTTTGTTTACTTCTGCCATGGTCTTGATTTGAAATGATTATTTGAATAAAGGTAATATATAAAGCAATTGACAATTACTTTAAACGCCATATTTTATCCACATTTCGAAAAATAAAAAAGGATTAAAACCCTTGACTGTAAGCTATCTCAATAAAGTTAAGCTACCAATAAAACGCTCCTCTTTAGCTATTAACTTATACAAATAAACCCCCTCAGGACATATTCTCCCCTCGTAAGTGCCATCCCATAAACCCTGATTATCAAATACAATATTACCCCACCTATCGAAAATCTGTAAAGTATGAGCAGAGTCAACAAGACTATTGGCTATGCCAAACCTATTGTTTACAGTAGAGGTGGGTCTAAAAACGTTTGGAAGAAATATAGTTTCTTCCAATGTATCAGGTAAAGTATCATCCAGGATACTATCCATTGGGCAAAGTGCTATTTCAAAAGTATCTCGATACTCGCAGCCTAATCCATCAATGGTTATAAATATGCTATATGTTCCCTCTGTTGTAATAGAGATTTGATTACTGATTGCCCCTGTAGACCAAGCATATGTTCCTTGATAAGGAGCGGAGACATCAATAGAACTATTTTCTTCAACACAAGAATCTAACAGTTCAATTTTGTTTATTTCAGTTACAGTTACGGCTTTATAAAGCGTATCCAATTTGCAGTCTTTTTGTTTAGTTAATACGATATCATAATTACCTTCATCGGGATATTGGTAAGGTAAAGAAGCGCCTGATCCTGTATCGGTACCTAATGCAGCAGTATCTCCAAATATCCATCTATATTCGGCTTCAGGAGCTCTGTTCATATCGCCATCCGTTACAGCAAACAATACCTCATTATCAAAACAAACCTCATACTCAAAAGAAGTTGTGTCATAGTCTAGGTTGACGAGCCAAACATCTCTGTTGCCTAAAGCAGGGGATGTTTTATCACCTCCAGGATCATTGGCAATATGTGTTTGATCTGAAAAGCCAACAAGCATATCTCCATTAGGGTGCTGTAATACACAAGTTGCATTGTCTGCATTGGGCCCAGCGGAACTGATAGTTTTACTCCATATCAACTCACCATCTGTAGTTATTTTTAAAATAACACTAGTCGCCGCGGTTTGTCCAGGAAAGTTTGGCTCTAATTTAAATTCGTTGATTCCTGTGTCTAATGTTACATATTGTAATAGTACATCACCATTACAATCAATATCTGCAGAAGGAATAAGCGTACCTGCAGGAAAATTATCTGCTAACGAATCCCCATAAGATTTTGCCCAAATGATGTCCCCAGTTTCTTCATTCAGCTTAAAAATACAAGGATCCCAGTGCCCCTTATGATTTGAGACATCTGTAACAGTGGGCTCATATATATTGGCAAAAACCCATAGGGCGTCATCCATATCATGATAGAAGAAGTTATACGTGCCATCAACCCCATCCCCTCCAGTCACTTTTGTCCAGATAGTATCCAGTGTTTGTAGGTCTATCTTAGTAATAAATAGGTCATTGTCAATACTTCCCAAACGTCTTGTAATATCTCCACCAACGTTTGAGTTGGTACTATTTGCTAACAAAAGATTACCATCTGGCGCATTAAGTATAAAACCAGAACCTTCTTTTAAATTTCCCCCAAGACACCTTTGAGTGAGAATACTTCCATCAAAGGTATCCACCTTAACGACCCACACATCTTCTTCAAGAAATAATGGAGCAGTACCAGGATGAATCCCTGAAACTTGCCCTGTATTTTGTGAGTTAGTAGTTGCCGTAAAAACTATTTGTCCATCTGTAGATTCGATAATACGACGTCCATAATCTCTACCAGTAACTGATGTAGTCTGAGATCCTCCATAGTTTTCTGCCCATATCAATGCTCCAGTAGTTTGATCTACCTTTATCAACCAAACATCTGCTAATCCTCCAAAATGATTTGGAACATCACCACTACCATCGGTGGTTGTGGTAGAGCCAACTACGTAAATGCTTCCATCGGAATGTTGAATAGCCCACTGGGATGTTTCGCTTGCAGTCCCGCCATAACATGCCGACCATAAGAGGGTGCCATCAGATTGATCGAGCTTAGCTAGCCAAAAGTCTTGGCTTCCATTGGGGCCGTTGATATCTCCATCGGATACAGTTGCCAGTGTATTGCCAATCATCAGGATATTACTATCCTGTAGCACCAAAGACATTACTCCAAGGTCAGTGCCAGAGCCACCAAGACATCTGCCCCATATTTTAGAACCATCAATACTAGAAGTTTTTTCTACATAAACATCTCGCACCCCATGATGACCTGGGATGTCAGTAGAATGTGTTTGACTCATAACGGCATAATTCCCATCATTTAAGATCTTTATATCTGTTGTAAAATCTATATTATTGCCACCAATACTCACGTCCCACTGTACTTTGGGTTGGGCCTTTACAGCTAATGACACCATAAAAAGCATGAAAAAGAAGAACCTGTTTATCATACTTTTAAGTTACTTAAAAATGGATAACAAAATATACAAAAAAATCAATAGTTAGCACTTGGAATATAATAATTTGATTATTAAATAGTTGATTGTAATGTCAATACGAAAAAAATGATTATAAGTTGACCAAATGAAAATGAAAGAAATTCATAGTTTTTTAAACCTGAATTTCTACATTGCATTGTTAATAAATAGTGTCTCTAAAGGGCTGGCATTAAACTGCCCTACTCAGAGATAGTAAAATGCATATAGGCTTCTATTAGATGACTAGTTAAGCCAATGCAACCTGTCCTGACCGACTGTAATCTAAGATAGACTCTATGGCTACTGAACTGGGTCTAAACCTAACTTTGCTCAACTTCCCTTTAAGCTTGTTCAGCATTGTGGCTTCTTCCAATAAATTGAAATCACTATCTAATGCAACTTCAATGCTATTTTTTAATTCAGGAGATGCTTCTCCATATAGATATGAGATAATATCTTCTTGAGTAAAAATTTTTTGCATATACATTGTTTTGTTTGATAAATGGCATTATGATCCTTTGATTTACCATATTAACGAAATGTATATACGGATTATTGTATATGGTAGAAATTTACCTCGCTTAGAAAAACTAACCTACAGCGTCACTTGATGCTCCTCAATCATTTTTCTAAGGTTCTGTAATGCATAACGCATTCTACCTAAGGCAGTATTAATGCTTACGTTAGTCAATTGCGCAATTTCTTTAAAGCTTAACCCAGCAAAATGTCTCAAGATCACCACTTCTTTTTGCTCTGCCGGTAGTTCTTCAACTAACTTTCTAACTCCCGAAGCTGTTTGACCTTTTACCATTTTATCCTCTGCATTTTCATCATAGAAAGGTAGCACTTCGAAGATATCAAAACCATCTCCTGTAGTAATAGAAGGTGTTCTCTTATTCTTTCTAAAAAAGTCCACACATAAGTTATGTGCAATACGCATTACCCAAGGGGCAAATTTACCTTCCTCTTTGTATTTACCTGATCTTAAAGTATCAATGACTTTAATAAAAGTGTCTTGAAAAATATCTTCAGCTAAAGCCCTATCTCTAACAAATAATACGATAGAAGTAAAGATTTTTTCTTTGTGTCGGTTAATAAGAATTTCTAGGGAAGACTCCTTGCCATCTAGATATTGACGAATTAACTCTTTGTCGCTAATTAGTTGAGCATTCATAGTACTCGTGGTTTAGTTAAGAAATAGTAATTAGCGTAGAGTTGTCTTTATAGGCAAATAGTTTTTAGTTATCGTAAATATATTAAATGTTTTCTTAAAAAACAATACCTTTATATAATGCCGTGTCAGCATTGATTTTTCTACTTATACGAGCCAAGATGGAAAAGGTTGCAAAAAAAAGTAAAAAAGTTTCTACTATCCCTGTTTCGAATACACATATCGAGATAAAAGGAGCTCGTGTACACAATCTTAAGAATGTAGATTTAAAAATTCCTAAAAACAAACTAGTCGTTGTCACGGGTGTCTCTGGTTCCGGCAAGTCTTCCCTGGTAATGGATGTTTTGTTTGCGGAAGGGCAACGCAAGTACGTAGAGAGCCTTTCTTCTTATGCGAGGCAGTTTTTGATGCGAATGGACAAGCCTGATATTGACTATATCAAAGGTATCTGTCCTGCTATTGCTATAGAGCAAAAAGTCAATACAAAAAATGCGAGATCTACAGTTGGCACGCTTACTGAAATCTACGACTACTTTAAGCTTTTGTTTGCCAGAATCGGAAAAACCTATTCACCGGTCAGTGGGGAGGAAGTCAAAAAACATACCATTTCCGATATCGTTGATTACGCCCTATCGCTAGTAGAAGGTGCTAAAGTATATGTACTGGTCGATTTGAAAAGCTATAAAGAGAAAGACTTAAAACTACTCATCCAAAAAGGTTTTTCAAGGCTGGTAGTTGATGATGAAATTGTTCGTATCGATGAACTTAAAAAAGATGTTGATCTTAAAAATGCACACCTGTTAATTGATCGATTTGTTATCAGCGACGACGAAACCTTAAAAAGTAGAATTGCTGATTCTGCTTCTGTTGCCTTTTTTGAAGGAGAAGGTATTTGCCATGTTAGTGAGATCGGCGGGAAGACCAATACTTTTTCGAATAGATTTGAGCTAGATGGCATGACTTTCGAAGAGCCTTCACCTCACTTCTTTAGCTTTAATAATCCTTACGGTGCCTGCAATGAGTGTGAAGGGTTTGGTTCAGTTATTGGCATTGATAAAGATCTGGTCATTCCTGATTCTTCTTTATCTGTTTATGAAGGAGCTGTGGCTTGTTGGAGGGGAGAGAAGATGAAGAAGTGGAAAGAAAAACTCGTCAAAACGGCTATGGAGTTTGATTTTCCCATTCATCGGGCTTATCAAGATTTGACCTTAGAAGAAAAGGAACTTGTATGGACAGGCAATAAACATTTCAAAGGCATCAACAAATTTTTTGAACATCTTGAAAGCAAAGCTTACAAAATACAGTATCGAGTGTTGTTGGCACGCTACCGTGGCAGAACTGCTTGCCAAAGTTGCAAAGGAACCAGAATTAGAAAGGATACGGACTTTGTAAAGATTGGCGGTAAAAATATTACAGATTTACTGTTATTGCCGATATGGGATGTTATTGACTTTTTTGACAACCTAAAACTTTCTGATTACGAGGCAAAGCTAACTAAACGTATCCTCTCAGAAATCAAGAACAGGGTTCGTTTTATTGACCAAGTTGGATTGGGCTATCTTACTTTAAACAGACAGTCAGGAACTTTGTCGGGTGGAGAAACGCAGCGAATCAACCTGACAAGAATTCTAGGAAGTAATCTGACTAGTTCTCTTTACATTTTAGATGAACCGAGTATTGGCTTACACCCACGTGATACTGCGAAGCTAGTTGAGGTACTAAAACGATTGAGAGATTTAGGCAATACGGTTATTGTAGTAGAACATGAGGAAGAGATCATGCGTCAGGCAGACTACATCATTGACATGGGACCGCTGGCGGGCTCTCTAGGCGGAGAAGTGGTTTTTGATGGAGATTATCAAAAGCTTGCTAAAGATGAAAAAAGTCTCACCGGAAAATATTTGACGGGTAAAGAAAACATCGCATTGCCAAAGCATAGAAGAAAGCCCAGCTCTTTCATTGAATTGATTGGTGCAAAGCAAAACAATCTTAAAAATATCGATACAAAATTTCCGCTGAACGCCATGACGGTTGTCACCGGCGTGTCGGGTTCGGGTAAAACAACTCTGATTAAACAGATTTTATATCCAGTTTTAAAAAGAGAATATGAGGGAGTTGGAGACAGTCCTGGAAAGTATAGTGAAATAAAGGGTAGTATCAAATCTATCGAGCAAATAGAGCTCATTGATCAAAACCCATTGGGAAGATCTTCCCGATCTAATCCAGTCACTTACGTAAAGGCTTATGATGCTATCAGGGATTTGTATTCCAAACAACCTTTGGCAAAAATGAGAGGATTCAAGCCAAAGCACTTTTCTTTCAATGTAGAAGGTGGACGTTGTGAGGTTTGCAAAGGCGATGGAGAGGTGGTGGTAGAAATGCAGTTTTTGGCAGACATCCATTTAACATGTGAATCTTGTAATGGGAATCGATTCAAACCTGAAGTTACAGATGTTAGGTATAATGAAAAGAGTATTTCAGAAATTCTAGATATGACTATTTCTGAGGCCATGAAGTTCTTTAGCGACAAAAGAGAAATCATTTCTAAACTAAAGCCTCTGGAGGATATTGGATTGGGGTATATAAAGCTAGGTCAGTCATCCAGCACTTTGAGCGGTGGAGAGGCACAAAGAGTTAAACTAGCCTCTTTTTTGAATAAGAGTAGTTCACAAAAACCAATATTGTTCATTTTTGACGAACCGACTACGGGTTTACATTTTAATGATATTAACTACCTACTTGACGCTTTCAATGCATTGATTGATAAAGGACATAGTGTTATTGTCATTGAACACAACTTAGACGTAATAAAATGTGCTGATTGGATTATTGACTTAGGACCTGAGGGTGGAAATGGTGGTGGTGATTTAGTTTTTCAGGGTCCTCCTGAAGACTTAAAAAAGGTAAAGAACTTATCTTACACTAAAGATTTTTTATTAGATAAACTAAAATAGTCTGGTATGTTTAGATCTATTATCTTAATCTCCATTTCAACCATACTCTTTGCTAAGCTAGTATCGAGTCAATGCTGCAATTGCACACACTCCTTCACCCCTCTGAAGACTAGCTTTACTCAATGCGAACCTATTCAGTTTGAGATAGAAGGCACTACATGTAACGCTGACTCTTACCTTGATAGCGCCAAGTATTATATCAGCAATGATACTTTTCATAGCTGTGCTTTTATTACCGACGGTTTCCTTACTGCATTAAATGATTTTATTGATACGGTCACTTATCCTAATATTCCCGTTGGCAACTATGTTTATATGCATATTTCTAAATACTGGGGTACACCAAGGGATACAATTTATGGTAATTTAACCATCGTTAACGATCCGAATTATTTTGCAGAACCATTTGTGGCAACAGATACAACAGTTTGCTTAGAGGACACTTTAATTTTAGATGCACTTAATCCTGAAAAAGATTTTACCTGGTCTAGTGGAGATTCTTCGCAAACTATTCAAGTCAATTCGTCTGGAGTTTATTGGGTAACCATTAGTGATACGAATTGTTCGTTCACTGACTCCATTAATATAATTGACGATTGTGATACCATACCGCCCGATCCGGACCCAGACCCAGATACTATCATTACGGTATTACCCTATTTGCCTAATGCATTTACTCCATTATCTGGTATTGGAAATAATACATTGAAAGTCATTCCTGATTCACTGGATTATTCACTAGCAATATATGATCGAAAAGGAAAACTTGTTTATCAATCAGGAGGTTCTAAAAAGTCCTGGGATGGAACTTATCAAGGAAAAAGATTGCCAGTGGGTACTTACATCTATAAAATGTCTTATAATGAAAATGGGAATGTCAAAACCCAGACAGGCTCTGTGCTGCTTTTAGATTAAAGAAATGATCTCTACTTTAGAAACATAACGGCTTATCGTAAAGACACCTACCCTACTAAGTCTTGCTAGAGTTGTAATCAACCAGAGACCTAACTTTTTTTAATATCTTTCTTAAACAAAAGAGCACTATTAGATAAATTCATTTGACTAAATTTTTATAAAATGAGTTTATCTAAATTTTATTTTGTTTTCTTTTTTACACTTTTAACAACCTCTTTACTCAAAGGCGCCATTCAAGAAAATTGGGTGGTTTCGGGTATTAGCCCATCAACTATCAGTCATTCAGACGTCTGTAGTGATAATTACGGAAATACGTATTTAATAGGAAGCTTTTCAAATAATATAAATATTGAAGGAAAAACGTTAGCAACAGAAACCCTATCTAGTGATGGTTCTAATGACATTTATATAATTAAACTCGACTCAACAGGCAATCTTGTATGGTCCAAAACTATTAATGGCACAGGGTCTAATTTTGGCAATGCAATTGCAACAAATAAGACTTCGAAAATTTTAATCACGGGTTCTTTTCAAAATAAGGTTTATGTAGAAGGGGATTCATTAGAATCTATTGGTGATCGAAATCTATTTTTAGTAGAGCTTGGCTTAGACGGTAACCTTCAATGGATCAAAAGAGATGGTACAAACATTCAAAAGGTTGCGTTTTTAGAATTAGACGATCTAGGAAATATATATTTGACAGGATACTACGGTCGAGATGATACATGTGCTTTGGGGCATATTACCTTAGATCAATCTATTGATGATGATATGTTTATTGCCAAATATGATAACGAGGGAGACATTGAATGGGCAAATTCTTGGGGTGGGCCAGAGCTTTATTCATCAGGAAGCACCACATTATCAGGATTGGATGAAGTAATAGGATTGACCATTTCGCCAACAAATGAAGTTTATATTTCTGGCAATTTTTCAGATGTCATATTCATTGGCACAGATGTATTAACAACTCCTCATCGCGTCCGAGACGCACCTTATATAGCTAAGGTAAACAGTAGTGGAAACTTTGAATGGTCTTATCAAGGGTTAAAGTTTTCGTCAGCTCCTGGGGCTTTGGCAACGGGTATTACAGCTGATAAATTTGGGAATGCATATGTTCTCATCAACGATTGGTTTACAGATTCGTTACTGCTTGAAGGTAAAGATTCAACTGTTATCAAGACAGTAGGGCCAAGCTTGGGAACTTCTAATGATAGAGATGTTATTTACATAGCAAGATATACACCTGATGGGAATGTTGATAGAGTTACAAGTTTTTATTTCAATAAGCATGTTCATGTCAAAACAGGAGAAGTTTCTGTATCAGAGTCTGGCCATATATTATTCACATGTTTATCTGAAAACCTGACCACATCAGATAGCTTAATTTTTCAAGATTCTGTTATTGAGTTTGGTTTATCAGGAGCTACAACTTTTTTTGTCATTGCCACAGACCCCAACGGTAAGTTGTCATCATTTGAGGTGGCAAATACTGGAAGGGATTGGTTTAACTGTGAAGCAGGTGAAATTGATATAGATGCAAATAATAATATTGCTTTTACCGGAACCTTAGGAGGCTTCGGTGCTCCACAAACATTTTTTAAAACAGATACATTCTTCAATGTTGACTTTTTCTTAGCTAAGTACAAAGCTTCATTAGAAGATATAGGTTTTCTAGAGATTAATATTGATTCAATTGCGTCTTCAAGTTGCTTGGGAGACAGTATAAGTATTTATTCATCATTATCAGACACTTTTAATAGTGATAATACCTTCAGCATAATATTAGAAAGTGCGAGTTCCTCATCAAGCCAAACTGCCACACTTTGGTCAAAGAATGATAGCATTTTGCCTATTGTAATTAGAGATATCATTCCCGATACCCTTTTAGGAAAGGAGTATATTTGTAAAATACTATCTACTAGTCCTCAAACAGCATCAAATGTTTCATTGCTTTCATTGCTTGATAAGCCCAAAAGAGTCTTAGAAGACCTTTACGATATTTGCGAAGGAGATAGCATTTTGCTAGATGCTCAGAACAGCGAAGCAAAATTTCAATGGTCAAACCTAGACACTTCCCAAGGTATTTACATTTCCGCCCAAGACAACTATAGCGTAACAATAACAAACTCTTGTGGGACAATACAAGATTCCACATCCGTTGTTTTGCATGAGCTTCCTATTTTTGATTTAGGGCCTGATACTTTTATTTGCAATGGAGACAGCATTGCTCTAGGCACCAAATTAGATTCCTTATCACATTTGTGGAGCAATGAATCTAGTAATAGCTCTATTTATGTCTCAGAAGAAGGGTCATATAGTGTTGTGGTTGTAGACAGCTTTCAATGTAGTCAAACAGATTCTATTTGGATAGGCAATAAAGATTGTAACGACCAACCATCTTCCTATGCAGAGGAAAACAATATAAAGAAAGTTTTTTCAATATATCCCAATCCAGCTCAAGAGGAAATAATTATCAAATATGACTATCTAAATGTTCATCAATTAGAAATATTTGATTGCTTTGGACGAAAGATTTTAGATATAATACCTACTACAACTATAGTTGACATTTCAAGCTTGCAAGTAGGCAAGTACTATCTAAGAAGTTATAATGGGAATAAGTATTACAGAGAAAGCTTTTTGAAAGTGAACTAGTTTTATTCAAATAACACGAGCACCTGATTCTTTTCTACCGCATCACCTACTTTTACTTCAATACTTTTAATGGTTCCATCACCAGGGGATTTAATAGTGTTCTCCATTTTCATTGCCTCTAAAATAATCACAGGGTCGCCCTTTTTTATTTCACTCCCCTTCTCGCTATTTATAGATAAAACTAAACCAGGCATTGGTGCTTTGATGTCATTGACCTTGGATGTACCCAAGTTTTCCATACCCAGTTTTTTAAGCAACTGGTCAAACCGATCTTTTGCTTTTAAGTGGTAGATACTACCATTGATCTTAGCAATAAACTCTTTGGCTTCATGGTCAGCCTTCAGTAGCTCACATCTATACGACTTGTTGTCTTTAATAATGTGTGCAGAAGTTGCTCCTAGCTTTAATATATCCCATTCTTCTTGCTTTCCATTCACAAGCTTTTTCTCAACCTCAACTTCAAATTCCTGATCGTTTTCAACTATAACTTTTAACATAAAAAAACCTTTTAATAACTATCTATAAAATCTAAGTTAAATCTTTATTTTTCGATATAGGACTCTCTTAGAATATAATTTTTACTAGGATATTAACATGCTTAGAAAGCTAACATTTTCCCTGATCTTAGAATAATGAAACCTTTTGTAGCAATATTTTTGCCCTAAAATAAAATTAAATAATCATGAAAAAAAGTAACATACAGAAAATACTTGTAGCAATAATAGCAATTTCATTTTCAGCTAATATTTATGCTCAAGGTGGTGGAGTGAAAATCGGAAAATCAAACAAGCCACCAAAAACTAAAATCGGCAGAACTACGGTCAGCTTTTCGACCTATCTTCAGTTTTTAGACGAAGTCGATGAAGCAGTCGAAAACGATAATTACTTAGCTAACATTTTAGGTGTTGCAGGTGGACAAGGGGTCATTTCAGGGGATGCAGCTTCTGGAGGAAGTCCGGCAAATTTACCACCTATACTTCAAAGTACACCACAACCTGCAAATTACAGTTGTGCTACGGCAAATTCTATTGGGCAGCCAGTATGCATGACACTTCATGAAGTAAGGCATAAACAAGGACCTGATGGAGCCTCATGTATCACTCAAGTAAGATTTACGACATACTGCATTGCACCAGCCAATCAAGGATATTGCACATCGGTAGGCACTCCTGATGGAGAATGTTGCACATTGATATTCCAAACAGATTGGTTAATTCACTCTATCACGACTGGCCAACCTTGCGGTGCTTACCTGAGCCCAGTTCCATGGTCTACGCCTGATGGGCATAAAACAGGTCTTAGCGAGTATAGCAACTTTGTTTCTGAGCCTTACCCTAATCCAGTTGCTTCTGGCAATAGCTTTAACATTCCAGTAGTTGCAGAATCTGGCAACGAGGTAAATGTCGCTATATATGACTTAGTTGGAAGAAAGGTTATTGAAAAGAACTTCGTTCAAAGCATTGATGGAATAGAGGCTTATCCAATATCAACGAATGATATTAACTCAGGTAACTATATAATTTCAGTTACGATCAATGGAAGAATAGGAACGTCAACTAGACTAAATATTTTTTAAGATCCAGAAATCACTTATTGGGAATTTTATTTAATTCCCTAAAGGAAATTAGCCCTTTACTGAACTATGGCTTGGTAAGGGGCTGATTTTTTTGACAAAAATGGAATAATTAAAAAAATGCCCTCTTCTATACCAAGGTTTTAACATATTTTAACGGTCTATCTCCTAATTTTCAAGTAGCTTTGTGTCAAGTTAACAATATTAATCTATCCCTTCAATATGTTTAAACACTCATTCCAACTCTTTGCTGCCACGATCATTCTTGCGAGTTGCTCGAGCTTAAAAAAGTCTCAAAAAAACTACAACGTTAACCTACCAGAGGTAAATGTTTCATCCAACTTCAATGAATATAAGGCGGCAAGGAAAATTGTAAATGATCTTTTACATACCAAACTAGAAGTAGATTTTGATTGGAAAAATAAGTACCTAAATGGTAAGGCTGCCTTAACTTTTAAACCACATTTTCACTCTGTAGATGTACTAGAATTAGATGCACAAGGTTTTGATATAAAAAGTACCAACCTACTAAAGGCAGACTCTACCTTATTGGAGCTTGATTATAAATACGATGAAAAAATCTTAACACTATCATTAGATAAAACGTATGCAAGAACAGATACATACACAGTTATAATAGAATATACTGCTAAGCCTGATGAACTAGAAGAAGGTGGCAACTCGGCTATCCGATCAGAAAAAGGATTATACTTCATTAATCCAGATGGAGCGAATAAATATAAGCCAAAACAAATATGGACTCAAGGAGAGACTCAGGCATCTTCTTGTTGGTTTCCGACCATTGATGCGCCCAATGAAAAAACAACTCAAGAAATATACATCACTGTAGATGAAAAATATACCACGCTATCTAATGGTGAGCTAATTTATTCTTCTTTCAATCAAGACGGCACAAGGACTGATTACTGGAAGCAAGACCTTCCTCACGCCCCATACCTATTTATGATGGCAATAGGAGAGTATGCAATTATCAAAGATGAATGGAAAGACATACCAGTAGACTATTATGTGGAGAAAGACTATAAAGATGATGCCATGAATATATTTGGCGAAACACCTGATATGATCACTTTTTTCTCAGAAAAATTTGGTGTGGAGTATCCATGGGCAAAATATTCACAGATAATTGTTCGAGATTATGTGTCGGGTGCTATGGAAAATACGAGTGCTGTCATTCATGGAGAGTTTGTTCAAAGAACAACTCGACAGTTGATAGATAGAGATAATCACAGTATTATTGCACACGAATTGGGACACCATTGGTTCGGAGATTTAATTACTTGTGAGTCTTGGGCAAACTTACCACTTAATGAGTCTTTCGCGACTTATAGCTCTTACTTATGGGACGAGCATCGTTATGGAAAAGATATTGCCGATGAAGGAATGTTTAGCAATATGAGTAGATATTTTAGAGAGTCTAGATATAAAAAAGAGCCCATTATTAGGTATTATTATGGCTATCCATTAGATATGTTTGATCGACATAGCTATCAAAAAGGAAGTGCTATTTTACATATGCTAAGAAACTACTTAGGAGGTGAAGCTTTCTTTGCTTCTATTCAGAACTTCTTAACAAAGAACGCTTTTAAAGCAGTTGAATCAGATCACTTGAGATTAGCATTTGAAGAAACTACTGGGGAAGATTTACACTGGTTTTTTGACCAATGGTTTGATCGTGCAGGACACCCAACTTTGGATATTTCTTACAACTATAAGCCAGAGTCTGTAGAAGTTACGATTAAGCAAACTCAACCAGAAGCTACTTTTCAATTTCCACTTTCGATAGATTTATATTTTACAGATACTATTATCAGGCATAAGGAATGGGTTACTGAAAGTGAAGAAAAGTTTGAATATAACATTACAGAAAAGCCTAAACTAGTTAATGTTGATCCTGAGAAAGTTTTGCTATGCGAAAAAGAAGATCATAAAAGCTCAGAAGCCTTTTTGTACCAATTCTATAATGCTCCTCACTTATTTGATAGAATTGAAGCATTTGACTATGTAGAAGATCTCAAAAACCCTGATGAGGCAGAGAAAAAGCTACTTTACGATGCGCTCAAAGATCCATCAAGCTTAATCAGGATAAATGCGATTAGTGAAGCTGATTTGAGCTTTCAAGATACTAAAGAAGCAATGATCAAAATGGTGGATAAAGATGATGCCTCTAATGTGCGAGCTAAAGTCATTTCTTTTCTATCTGATGCTGATAGTTCAGAACAGTTTAGAGCAATATTTTTAAAAGCGTTAAGCGATAGTTCCTATTATGTCAATTCAGTTGCTTTAAGGGCAATGTATGAAGTGGACAGCATCTATGCATTAGAAAAAGCTAAAAAATGGGAAAATAGTATTGATAATAATGTGATTTATGCTATTGCGAGCATCTATTCTCAAGAAGGAAGGACGAACGATACGGCTTTTTATCTTGCTCAAATTGAAAAAGCAAGAGGAGAAAGAGATATTGCCTCTATGGTGCCTTTTTATATTAATCATCTTGGAAATTCATCTGATGATGTTTTTTACCAACATATTAAGAAAATTCAGAAAATAGGAACAGATGCTGAAGAAGTTGTACTTGTGAATAGGATCAATAAAAGCTTAAATGATCTGTCAGAGGATTTAAAATCTCAGCGACCAAGCCTTAAAGCATCCATTAAAAAGCTAAAGAAAGAAGACCCTATAAAAATGCAGGAAACTCAAGCTAAGCTTGATGCATTGGAAGCAAAGATCAACTCTATTGAG
Organism: Bacteroidia bacterium; assembly: GCA_030426955.1. Taxonomy (GTDB): domain Bacteria; phylum Bacteroidota; class Bacteroidia; order Chitinophagales; family JAUHXS01; genus JAUHXS01. The sequence continues at coordinate 85,200 of JAUHXS010000005.1, forward strand.
ATTGTGCTAGAGTCACTTAAAGAAGATGAAGCAGAAGATTAGTTTTTTGCTTCTATTCGTTCAAAATTAAATCCATGTTTACTGAAGTATTCTAAGACTTTTGGAAGTAAGTATAACAGCTTTTCTTTAGCTTTCAGACTGTCGTGAAAAACTACTATTGAGCCATCACTGGTATATTTTAGTATCTTTTCAAAACACTTTTCTTTTGAAATTTCTGAATCAAAATCTCTGCTCAAGACGTCCCACATGACTATTTGATATTCTTCTCTAAGCTTTTTGTATTGGCTATATGTTAGTTTTCCGTAAGGAGGACGAAACAATTTACAGTTTAACAGGGTTTCACTCTTTTTTATATTGTAAAGAAACGCCTCATTGTTACTTCTCCAACCGTTTAAGTGGTCATAGGTATGGTTACCAATGGAATGTCCTTCATCTAATATTCGTTTAAAAACATCAGAGTGTTTTTCTACATTTTTACCTATACAGAAGAAAGTAGCTTTTGCCTCATGTTGCTTTAAAATATCAAGCACCCAAGGAGTAACTTCAGGCTCAGGACCATCATCAAAAGTCAGAAATATAGTCGGGGTTTTTGTTCTTATATGCCAAGTTGCCCTTGGAAAAAGCTTTTGAACAAGCGAAGGAGTTGTAAATGTTTTACCTAACCACAAAGTGCACTATGTTTGCGCAAAGATCACAAAGAACCGTTAATAACTCTTTTAATCCCTTGCTTTAATAATACCACATTAAAGTTCATCAAAAGTCCAAGCTTATAATCGCCTAACTTTAAATAGGTCAATGTCTGTGCGAGATGAACATCATTCAATGTCTCAACACTTTTTATTTCAATAACTAGCTTCTTCTCGACTAAAAGATCAACCCGATATCCGCAGTCTAACTTTACCTCCTCATACATTAGGGGCATTGGCTTCTCTTTTTCAACCTCAAATCCTTCTTTTTTTAATTTAAAGAATAAACATTCTTGATACGCTTTTTCTAAGAGACCAGGACCAAGTGCCTTATGCACCTCAATGGCATAACCAATTACTATAGTTGCAATCTCATTCTCTGTCATGGCTTTGTGCCCTTTGTGAATACTTGGGGTTCTTTGTGGTTAAACAGCAATGATAACAATAATTTTCGTTATTTTTGTGGCATGAGTAACGTTAGAGTAAGGTTTGCACCAAGTCCTACAGGACCACTTCACATTGGCGGTGTTAAAACTGCTTTATGCAACTATCTTTTTGCAAAAAAGCATGGCGGTCAATTTCTTCTTAGAATTGAAGACACAGATCAAACGAGATATGTCTCTGGAGCAGAAGATTACATTTTAGAAGCTTTACAATGGTGTGGATTAACGCCTGATGAAAGCAGTCAAAATCCTGGTGAATATGGCCCCTACAGACAATCTGAAAGAAAAGAGCTTTATAGACAATATGCAGATCAATTAGTGGAATCAGGAAATGCTTATTATGCGTTTGACACGCCAGAAGAGCTTGAAGAGATGCGCGAAAACATGAAAAAGCAAGGTGTCCCTTCCCCTCAATACAATGCTATAACAAGGCAGTATATGAAAAACTCGCTGGCATTATCAGCAGATGAGGTTCAAAAAAGACTAGATGCTGGAGAGCCATATGTGATTCGTATCAATGTGCCGAGAAATGAAGAAGTAAAAGTTCATGACACCATTCGTGGTTGGGTAGTTTTTCAAAGCAGTCAGCTTGATGATAAAGTTATTTTCAAGTCAGATGGTATGCCCACATATCACTTAGCTAATGTTGTTGATGATCACTTGATGAAGATCAGCCATGTGATTCGAGGAGAGGAATGGCTTCCCTCAACGCCTATTCACGTTTTACTTTATAGGTATTTAGGCTGGGAAGATACGATGCCAGAATTTGCTCACTTGCCACTTATCTTAAAACCTGACGGTAAAGGGAAGCTGAGTAAGAGAGACGGAGATCGGCTTGGAATTCCCGTTTTTCCGCTAGACTGGAAAGATCCAGAAACAGGAAATATTTCATCTGGTTTTAGAGAACGTGGCTTTATTCCTGAAGCTTTCTTAAACATGATGGTATTTTTAGGATGGAATCCGGGTACAGAACAAGAAATATTCACTTTACCAGAATTAATTGAAGCATTTTCACTAGAAAGAATTGGTAAAGCAGGTGCAAAGTTTGACTATGAGAAAGGCAAGTGGTATAATCAGCAATATTTAAAAAATCTGGATAGTAAGATCATTGCTGAACAAAACAAGTCTGTGCTTGATGAAAAAGGGATCACTTATGAGGAGGGATATCTTATAAAAGCTATTGACTTACTAAAAGAGCGAATGACTTTTATTTCCGATTTTTGGGAAGTGGGCAGTTTCTTTTTTCAAAACCCATCGGAATACGATGAAAAGTTAGTTAGAAAAAAGTGGAAAGATAATATTCCAACTTTGTTTGATGATTTACAAACAAGCTTATCCAGTTTAGATAATTTCACTCATGAAGCTATTGAAACTGAGATAAAAGGTTTTATGGAGAGGCATAATTTAAAGTTTGGAGATGTTCTACCTGTTTTTAGATTAATGATTAGTGGTGTTGGTGCTGGACCACCATTGTTTGAAGTCGCAGAACTTTTAGGAAAAGAACACGTTATCTCAAGAATGGGAGCTTCAAAAGAAATCTTTAATACAATTTGTGCAAAAGAAAATGCCTAAGAAAAAAGATAACCAAGACAAGCCTTCTGTCAATTCAGAACTAGAAGGATTAGATATCAGGATAAATGAATTTGGCGAAATTGAAGGCAACTTTGATATTGATAAAGTAAACGCTTTTCTTAATAAATCTGTTGATGATAAAAAGTTAAGAGACAGAGACGATATAAGCGAAGAAAATGAGTAGACCAATAAGAGTTTTAGTAGCTAAAATTGGTCTGGATGGTCACGACAGAGGAGCAAAAGTAATTGCCTCTGCTCTGAGAGACTCTGGAATTGAAGTGATTTACACAGGACTTCGACAAACACCAGAAATGGTTGTAAATGCTGCACTTCAAGAAGATGTGGATGCTATAGGAGTGAGTATTTTATCAGGTGCCCATATGACGGTTTTCCCCAAGGTTCTAAAGCTAATGAGTGAAAAAGGGTTAAACGATGTTCTGCTAACAGGTGGAGGTATTATCCCTGAAGAAGACATGAAGCTACTCACTGAAATGGGTGTTGGAAAATTATTTGCGCCAGGAACATCTACTCAGGAAATAGGAACATATATCAAAGATTGGGCATCAAAAAATAGAAATTTTTAATTTATGAGTTTTAACAATCTTCTTACTAATGTAGAAAATGGCATTTTAACCATTACCATCAACAGACCTCAAGCGATGAATGCACTTAATATTGAGACCATTGCTGAACTGGGAAAAGCTATTGATGAAGCTTGTTCTAATAAGGAAATAAAGGGTATAATTATTACGGGTGCAGGAGACAAAGCGTTTGTTGCAGGTGCTGATATTGCAGAGTTTGCCAATTTTACGAGCAAGGAGGGTAAAGAAATGGCACAAAATGGCCATGATGTATTTAATAAAATAGAGAATTGTCCTAAACCTGTTATTGCAGCTGTGAATGGTTTTGCACTAGGCGGTGGCTGTGAGCTAGCCATGGCATGCCACATGAGAGTAGCCTCAGATAAAGCGAGGTTTGGTCAACCAGAGGTTAATTTGGGAATTATTCCTGGATATGGAGGCACACAAAGACTGCCAAAATTGATTGGAAAAGGTAGAGCTATGGAGTTAACTTTGACTGCTGATATGGTAAATGCTGAAGATGCTCTTAAAATAGGATTAGTCAATCACGTTGTATCTTTCGTGGACTTGATAAAAAAATGCACTGAAATTTTATCTAAAATAGCTACCAAAGGTCCGCTAGCAGTTCAAAAGTCTATTGAATGTATCAATGCATCTGATACTAAAAACGGATTTGATTTAGAAATCAAACAATTTGCTAATTGCTTTGACACAGAAGACTTCAAAGAGGGTACTTCTGCATTTGTTGAGAAAAGAAAAGCAACTTTTAAAGGGCAGTAGCCTCTATTGACTTCTTATCATCTTTTAATTATCTTTAAAAGATGTTGAGATACATTTCCATACATATAATTACTTTTTTTCTAATATTTGACTTATCAGGAGCTACTGTCACATGGAAGGGAAGTGCTAATACTGTATGGAATAATAGTGCTAATTGGCTTGGTGGAGTTAATCCGATTGATGGAGATGATATTGTTATCCCATCAGGGTCTTCTAATTACCCGACAATTACAAATACTTCTCATAATGCTTTCGTGCCGAGGAATATTACCATACAAAGTGGCGGTAGTATTACTTTCAATCATCTATCAGGTAATATTTTTTTCTTCACAGGAAATTGGCAAAATGACGGAACATTTACCCATACAACAGGTATTATTGCGCCATCTGGTTCGGGGGCACAAACTATTGGAGGCAGTTCAGCTAATAACTTTGTAGACCTTGCTCAAGCAGGAACAGGAACGACGACACTCACCGCAAATATCACAGTATCCAGTAGGTTTTTTGCTAGTATGGGTATTTTTAATACCTCTTCTTTTACTATGACGGGAGCAGCAGAAATTAGAGGTTTAGGAGGAGAAATACGCTTTGGAAGCACTGGAGGAACGGTTCCTGGTCTTACAGGAAGGTACTCATACTCAACTGTAACCATCTTTGACTTTAATGCTAATGGTGATCAGGTTATAAGACCAGGGAAAGTATACTCAGCTATGATCATTTCAGGCACAGGGATAAAAAGGCTTCAAGGCAATGATACCTTAACCTATGGAATATATATTGCCGCAGGAGCGACACTTCAAGCACAACCAGATACTATTGTTCATCAAGGAAATATCTGGATTGTCGATGGAACATTTACTCACAGTAATGGTACGCTAAGGTTTGAAGGTAGTCCAACGATAACAGGTAGTGCAACAACAAATTTTTATAATGTATATATCGTTTCTAACCTTACAGGTGCTTCAGGAACGATGTATGTTAGTGGTAATTGGAATAATCAAGGTAGATTTTTTCACAACGATGGTACTATCGGCTTTAATGGAACAACAACAATAAATACGGGAAATAAAACTACTTTTAAGCACGTTTCTATTACTGGAACTTTAAATGCCCCTTCCTCAGATACATTAGGTATTGCAGGAAACTTTGTACAAAGTGGTACTTTTAATCATTCGGATGGCGTTATTTTTTTTGATGGCAATACTACTATTAGTGGTGCTTCTCGAAGTACATTCAACAAAATTATTATTGACGACACCTTGACTGGATCATCTGGCTTTTTTGACATGAAAGGAGATTGGACAAATAATGGTACATATTTCCATAATAATGGAAGAGTTATTTTTAATGGCGTAAGCGAAATACTGGGTAGTAGCATAACAGACTTCTATAGAGTTGATATAGGAGAATTCATTACGTTTCCTGGAGTTGCTAAAAATACGTTAACCGCTCCTTCAGGAATTATGAGAGTAGCGCGTCATTGGAGAAGGTATCATGCCAATAACGTTTTTGTTCATAACAATGGAAAAGTTATTTTTAATGGTGGCTCAGGAGTAAATCAGAATATTGCAGGCAATATAGCCACTACCTTTTCAAGAGTACAGTTGGATTCTCCAAGCACTATAACAATGGTTCGGGATGTTGTAATCGAGGACAGCTTGATCTTAAATGATGGTATTTGGGATGAAAATGGAAGTTCCTTAAGTGGCGCTGGGTATTTAGATATGAATAATTCATCCGAACTACATTTAGCAGAACTAGCAACTGTTCCAGCATTGAATGTAACGGTCGCCTCTTTCGAAAGCACCACCTCGGTTAGAATGTATGGTGGTGGTGACCAGACACTGGCAGTAGGTAGATACGGCGACCTTATCATAGATGGTAACAGCACAACTACTCTTGAAAACAATACGACCTGTCAAAACTTTACTATTGATGATGCCACTGCTACTTTTGATGTATCTGCTAGTAATCATACTTTTTTTGTTTATAAGAACTGGACGAACAATGGCACTTTTGTTCCAAGAAATGGTATTGTGAATATGTCAGGAGGGGCTGCTTATTCTATAGGAGGAACAGCTGCATCAACTTCTTTTTATGACCTTAATGTAGAATCAGGTACTGACGTGCAACTAAATCAATATATTACTGTAGCAAATGGTATAGTGATGTCTGATGGCACCTTGGATCTTTTAGAGGATACGATTGAATTAGCATCAGCAGCATCATTGAAAGGTGAATCAAGCATAAATAGGGTAAAAGCGACAGATGGTATGGGTGGAGAGGGCCAAGGTAATGGAGCAATATTTATAATACTAGATATTGGGGCTCCAACATCACTGAATGTAGGGGAACTAGGTTGTATTTTAACAAGTGACACCAATATGGGATCCACGACAATTTATAGAAGTCATAAGGTGCAATCTGGAAGTGGAAGTTTTTCTGGTAACTCTTCTATATATAGAACGTATAGTATTCATCCAACAAAGAATACTAACTTGAATGCCGCTTTCAGGTTTTCATACTTTGACTCTGAGTTAAATGGACATTTAGAAAATGAATTAGAATTTTATAAATGGATTAATCTTGGAGCAGGATATTGGTATAATATGGGAACAACATCAAGAGATGGTGCTAGTAATTATGTCGAATTGACAGGTATTGAAAGCTTTTCTCCTTGGACACTAGCAAGCACAAGTACGCCATTACCTATAGAACTAGAGCATTTTACTGCTGTAAAAGATAATAGCCAAGTGAAAGTCAACTGGGCAACTTTAAGTGAAATAAACAACCACTACTTTACGGTTGAGAGGTCTCTTAATGCTATAGATTTTAATCCTATTGGTATGATTGAGTCGATAGGAGAAGGGTACAACTTGAATGAATATGAGTTTTATGATAGTTCTCCTCTAGAAGGAGAATCTTACTATCGATTAAAACAGACTGATTTTGACGGGACTAGTACTTATTCTAAAGTTGCCATTATATCTTTTGATCATGTTCAAGAGGAGGTCTTTGTCATCACTAATAATCCTAATGCAGATCAAAATATTGAAATTTTAATTAGATCTGAGATAAAAAAAGGAGATCAAGTTTTAGTTTACGATGCCTTGGGCAGATTGGCTTTTTCAAATTCCTTAAAGATTAGTGATCAATATCTTAAGATAGATTTGTCTAAGCAATTTTATCCGGGCATTTATATTATTCTATACTCTTCTGATAGCATTCTAGAAAATAAGAAAGCTTTACTATATTAAAATACTTGTTTAGTACAGGCAATTTTGTCTTTACCGGAATAAGTCCAATTAGATGCATTTACGATTGTTTTATTCTTTTTACATTTGTAAGTACATTTTAAACATCAAGCATTATGTCAACAAGAATAGAAAAAGATAGTATAGGATCAATAGAAGTGCCTGCAGATAAATATTGGGCAGCACAGACTCAAAGATCAATGCAGAACTTTAAAATTGGTGAGCAAAAAATGCCAAGGGAGATCATTCATGCATTTGCTGTTTTAAAGAAAGCCGCTGCTATGACTAATGCCAGTTGTGGTGTATTAGATGCTTCCAAATCAGATTTGATTGGCAAGGTTTGTGATGAAATTATTAATGATCAATTATCAGATCAGTTTCCATTAGTTGTTTGGCAAACAGGTTCAGGAACGCAAAGTAATATGAATGTTAACGAAGTTATTGCTAATAGAGGACATATTATTAATGGTGGTTCATTAACGGATGAACCAAAAACTTTGCACCCTAATGATGACGTTAACAAATCTCAATCTTCTAATGACACCTTCCCAACAGCTATGCATATTGCTTGCTACAAACTAATCGTTGAAAATACAATTCCAAAAGTTAAAATACTCAGAGAAACGCTTGCTAAAAAATCGAAAGAATTTGATGATGTAGTAAAGATTGGTCGAACGCACTTTATGGATGCTACGCCGCTAACACTGGGGCAAGAGCTTTCTGGTTATGTTTCACAATTGGATCACGGTTTGAAAACAATTGATAATGCATTAGACCACCTTTCTGAGTTAGCCTTAGGTGGTACAGCCGTTGGAACAGGCATTAACACGCCAGTAGGATATGCTGAAAAGGTGGCTGAAAACATTAAAAACCTGACTGGACTTCCTTTTAGGTCTGCTGAAAACAAGTTTGAAGCTTTAGCTGCTCATGATGCTATCGTTGAAATGTCAGGAGCTCTTAAAACGTTAGCTGTCAGTTTAATGAAAATTGGAAATGATATCAGAATGTTAGCCTCTGGGCCAAGAAGCGGTATTGGCGAATTGATCATTCCCGCCAATGAACCAGGCTCTTCTATTATGCCTGGGAAAGTAAATCCAACGCAATGTGAAGCATTGACAATGGTTTGTGCTCAGGTAATCGGAAATGATGTTGCAATTAGTACTGGCGGTATGACTGGACACTTTGAATTAAATGTCTTTAAGCCAATGATGGCATATAACCTTTTGACATCTGCTAGATTATTAGGAGATGCCAGTCAGTCTTTTAATGATAATTGTGCAGTAGGATTAGAACCAAATCACCTAGAAATAAAAAACAAGCTAGATAATTCTTTGATGCTCGTAACTGCGCTTAACACGCACATCGGTTATGACAAAGCAGCACAAATTGCTAAAAAAGCACATAAAGAAAACACTACCTTAAAAGAAGCCGCATTGGCACTTGGCTTTTTAAACGAAGCCGAATACGACGAATGGGTTGACCCGAAGAAAATGATCGGTAGGTAAGCTTTTTCGGTTAAGTACTACCAAAAGTACTCGTTATTCAAGCTATTGTAGTAATAATTCAAAGCAGAACGGGCAAATCTACCTGCAAGTAAGCGTCTTCGGTTTATTAATAAATAATTACTCAACCGTTTGATTATTAAATAACTACGTCTTTGTTTTGCTCGGTTTAAACGTTGATTTTTAAAAAAAACTGTTATAATTAGTTTCTGTACAGATATTATATTGAGGTAACAACTTCATAAACTGCTGTACATGAAAAAAATATACCCTAAGGGTCTTGGCATTGCCATGCTCGGACTTTTCATAAATTTGGAAATATCCGCACATACTCCAACTTCAGGAGAAGTATATAAATACAAACAAAATCAAATAAGGTTTGAAGAAAATCAAGGTCAAGTTGCTGACTTGGCTGGAAACTATAGAGAAGATGTCTTATATATGGCATCTGCTCCAGGAATACAGATTGTTCTTTCATCAAATGGGCTGAGTTATTATTTATTAAAAGATGAAAAGGATCCTGAGTTTGAAAGAAGAGAAAGCGGAGATGTTGTCAAGAGAAAACGACACAAAACAACATGGGCTCGATTTGATATGCTACTTGAAGGTGGAAGTATTCAAAAGAATAACATTATTTCAGAAAGTCCCTTTTCAGATACTAAAAACTATTATTTAGAGCATTGCCCTCAAGGCATAATGAATGTTAAGGGATATCAAAAGCTTTATATAAGTGACGTATATCCTAAAATTGATATGGCTATTTATGTTGATGCCTCTACTGGAATCAAATATGATTTTATTTTAAACCCAGGTGCAAATGCTAATAATATTCGATTATTATATGAAGGTGCAGGAATCGTTAGTAATACGGATAGCAAAATTGCTATAAAAACACCCCTAGGAACTTTAGAGGAAGGAAATCTTTATGTATATAATAAAGTTTCACAAGACCCTATTGAAGCAAGCTATGAGTTGGCGGAGTTGGATGTAAAACATCACAAAGCTTTTGAACTTGGAGCCAATGAAAAAAATAGTTATTTGGTAACCTTTAACCTTGGAAGCATTGACCCATTGGAAACGATTGTAATTGACCCCCCACTTACTTGGGGAACTCTAATTACTGGCAGCGGGCAGTTTACTGGAATTGGCGAAGTGGCAATTGAAGAAGAAGATGGAGATGCCTTTGTAGTAGGCTATATTCATACTGCTGGATTAGTTGCTTTAAGAGATGCTGGCACTTATTATGACGATACTTATAATAGCCCTCATGATGCCTACATTTTGAAATTTGATAAAGACGGCGTATTACTATGGGGAACCTATTATGGTGCTTCTGATTTTGAATGGGGAAGTGCTGTATCACTTGATAAGTCAGGTAATGTGTACTTTATCGGAGATGCTTGGGGAAATGGTTTGCCATTAGTAGATAATGGGACTTATTTTGACAACTCAGTTAGTGGCTTAAGTGATATATTCATATCAAAATTTAGTAATGATGGCGAATTGCTATGGGCAACATTTTACGGTGGTGCTGGCGAAGAGTATGCTAAGTCTATAGCCGTTAATGATGATTATGAAGTATTAATAACTGGGACAACAACATCAGGAGATTTTCCTGTACAGAGTGCAGGAGCATTTTGCGATAGTATTTTGGGTGGAGGCCGAGATGCCTATATCTTAAAATTTGACTCAGCAGGGAATAGGTTATGGGGAACCCTAATTGGTGGCAATGGGTGGGAGCGAGGTTATTCTATAACCTTTGACAAGAACTCTAATATAATTACCACAGGTACAACAGGATCATCAGATTTTCCAACCTTTGACAATGGCACTTACTATGATAATACATTTGGAGGAATTCGAGATGCTTATATTTTAAAATTTGCCTCAGACAATGTTCCTTTGTGGGGTTCCTATATAGGAGGAACGGGCAGAGACTGGGGTGCATCAGTAGATGTGGATACCAATAACAATATTTTCCTGATGGGTTTTGCCGCAAGTGATGATATGCCTTTAGTTGATGCAGGGACCTACTACGATGATAAATTAGAAAAAGATACTTTAAAGTTTGGCTCTTTCGTATGGCCTCAAAAATATTCAGATGTATTCTTAGCTAAATTTGATGAGGATGGAAATCAAGAATGGGGAACGCTTTTTGGCGGTAAGGGTTTTGATGGCTGGGATGTTATTTTGGGTGGTACGGTTGATGGTGGGTATACTGCTTTAGATAAATGTGGCAATTTATATATCACCTTCAATATTGAAAGCGATGAAGACTCAGATATGGTTGTTCTTGATGAGGGCAATGGATCTTATTTCAATCCCGTTAATAGTGGAGGGTCTTGGGAGATATACCTAGCCAAGTTTTCTAATCAAGGAGACTTATTGTGGGGAACATACTTTGGAGGGTCCAATAATGATGCTAAAGAAGCCATTAATATAAGCCCTCATGATAATAGCTTATGGATGGTTGGAGAGTGGATTGGATATAATGCTGTTGACATATATAGCGCTCCTATCTTAAACTCTGGTGAATATGCCTTTTTTGATGATCAACCATCAGGAGGAAGTGACAATGGGTTTGTTGTAAAGCTATCTCAGCCATACATAGAAGGCTCTAATTTCAATTATTCAGATAAGATTTTTTGTCAAGGAGACTCTAGTGTCATTCCTGAAATAACTGGGACTCCTGATGGGCGATTTACTATAGAGAAAATAGGTGGTTATGGAGTCTATGTTTCATATATTGATTCCGCTACGGGAGAGATCAATATATCTGGTCTAGACACAGGCACTTATGTCGTTACTTATTTTACAGAGTACCCTTGCCCAGAAGATTCCTCTATTGAAATCAAGGTAATAGAAAAACCAGAAATTTCAATACAGTCACAAGATCCTTACTGTGAGGGGGATACGACAATTAACTTGACAGCAAATGTAGAAGGAGGAGTATGGTACGGTAGTGCCATTCAAGATTCTATATCGGGGAGGCTCTTAACAGATAGCTCAACGATAGGGGAAAATAGTGTTATGTATATATTAGATTTAGGAGCCTGTAGGATTAAAGACTCAACAGATATTACAGTTGCAGAAAGCCCTAAAGTAGAAACAGAGGTTTATAGTATTTGTCCTGGAGAAATAAACATATCAGTAGTTGGAGGTATAGCACCGTATTCGTTTGAGTGGAGTAACGAAGAAACTACGGAAGATATTTCAGGATTATATCAAGAGGGAGAGTATACTGTTTTAGTTACGGATGGTAATGGTTGCAATTTTGAGAGCAAGTCAGAACTTATCTACACACAACCTTGTCCTTTTGCCATTTTTGTTCCTAATGCGATTTCTCCAGATGGAGATGGGAAAAACGATCTTTTAAAGATAAATGGATACGGCTTAAATAACTTTCTATTTTCATTATACAATGTATATGGAAAACTGATTTTTCAGACGGACGATTTATCTAAAGGTTGGAATGCTAGTATTAATGGAAAAGAAATTTCCTCATCTATGCTGGCCTATACGCTACAAGCCGAGTTTTTAGATGGTTCTTCCATAGAGCAAAGCGGCAATATTACTGTATTGAGGTAGCTTCGACATTATAAAATAGATATCGCATATAGTTGATAATCTTTGCTTTGAGGTCAATAAACACCACTTTCTAGATGTTATTGCTTTTAAAAAATGTATGGAATAAGACAAAGCAACGTGTTAGTTTTCAAATTTAAACAACATTCATAACAAGGGCATGAAGACGTTAAGCACACTCTTTTATATTTTCTTTCTTTGGATTAGTATTGTATGTGGTCAAGAGATTTGCAACAATGGTATTGATGATGATGGAGATGGACTAGTCGACTGCTATGACAATGAATGTGGAGATAGTGTCGTATGTGAAGGCTTTTTTGTGAGCACACATATTGTAGATACCGTTTGTTCTGCTCCAATTAATGTTTCATCGGTAGAGATGGAGCGTATGTGGCAAACCAATACTGCCCTTCAGGCTTGGCAAGTAAGTTCTTTCTTTGCCGCAGATATTGATAAGGACAGCATTGTTGAGGTCGTTGCAGTAGGTACCAATCAAATAAAGCTTATCAATGGAGTCACAGGGGCAGAAGAACAAACCATTAATCCACCGTCTGGATTCTCTTTTGTAGGAGGCTCAGATGGAATAGCTATTGGCGATGTTGATAAAGATGGTTTTGGGGAGATATTAATAGTAGGTAACAATAATAGGATTCTTTGCATGAATCACGATGGGACGTTAGAGTGGAACAGTGTATCCCTTCCTACCAATGTAGGCTCTATTAGTATTGCTGATTTCAATCAAGATGATACTGCAGAATGTTTTGTCGCTGGATATATATTAAATGCCTTTAATGGAGATCTCATAGTCAGCTACAATGGCTCCCATAATGGCTTCAGTGCTCCAGTAGCAGCAGATGTACTGCCATCATCTTTTTGTGTTGATTGTGAAGGGCTAGAGATTGTAGGGCCAAGAGCAGTATTATCTGTAGATATAGACAATGCATCTGTTACGTTGAGGTCAACACCTAAGTTTACCATTGCAGGTACTTCAGGTACGGTAAGTGTTGCAGATGTTGATGCAGATGGAAATTTAGATATTGCTGTTAATACAGGTATTTTTGGCGGATTTGGAGGAGGAGCGGAGATTTTTGTATGGAATCCAATAGATAGTGGTTTAATAGGAACAATATTTCCCTACTCAACACTTGCGAATGGAACTGGAAGCAGACTAACGGTAGGTAACTTAGATGGAGACCCTGAGTTGGAATTGGGTACTTCAGGGTCTAGCTTCTACATTGCAATAGACTATGACCCCATTAATGACACACTGGTTGAACTTTGGAGAACACCAGTTAGTGATGCATCTTCGCATCATACTGGAAGTACCATGTTTGACCTGAATTGCGATGGATCACTAGAAATCATTTACAGAGACGAAGTTTTTTTACATGTTCTAGATGGAGCAACTGGAATAAAAAGAGGCTCTTCACCATGCGAGTCTGGAACAGGAGCGGAGTATCCAACCATAGTTGACTTAAATGGAGATGGACAAGCAAATATATTATGTGGATGTAATACAGGGGGTAGTTTAATAGCGCCAGGAAGAGTAGTTGCATTTAAAAGTAGTGGTGATGCTTGGGTGCCAACTAGGAAAGTATGGAATCAGGGAGCATACTCGGCTGTAAATATTAATGATGATTTGAGTATTCCTCGCCAACAACAATATCAAGCCCATCCAAGCCTTCCACAATTAAATGCTTTTCTAAATCAACCATCATTATTAGATAAGTTTGGTAATCCCTTATGTATTCAACAAGCTCCAAATCTAGCTATAGATACACTTTATCTTTTTTGTGATACAAGCACCAATACAGCTAGTCTTAATATAGATATATGCAATATTAGTAAAATTGATTTTTCAGATACCTTATTTATTGCCATGTACGATAGCAACCCTAATCTAGGAGGCACATTGGTTCTAGACACATTTGCTAAGCTGTCTATATTTCAAGGTGCTTGCCAAAGCGTAACGTTTCCTCTTATAGGCAACTATAATTTATTTGTTGTGTTAAATGATGACGGATCTGATCCAATGAACGCACCTACACTACCAAAAGCAGAATGTGTGATTAATAATGTGGACAGTATGTTGTATAGCTCTATCAGCATCACTTTAACTGATTTTATAATAGAAGACTATTACTGTTTTGATGCGCCATATGATACATTGCAAGCAATACCAAAAGGAGGTGTGTTTTCTGGTCCAGGCTTAATAGCCGACAGCATCTTAGATATCAGTTTGCTCAATATAGGAGAAACTTATACTATGCAATATACTTATGAAAACAGCATTGGTTGTACCTATATGTTAGAGGATTCCTTTATTATTGGACCTATTATTGCCGTATCTAATGATACTTCAATTTGCTCTGGGAGCGTTATGCTGAATGTTACAGGCAATGCGTCAACAGCTAACTGGAGACCTTCTTCGGGGCTTGATAGAGATACTGGACTAAATGTAATTGCCACCCCAGATATCAACATGACTTATTACGTAGAAGCTATAGATAGTCATGGTTGTGCTATTCAAGATAGTATTGCTATCAACATAATAGACTCTTTGTTCCTTGATTTAGGAGATACCAGTTTAATAAAAGGAAAATGCATTGAGCTTGCAGACCAACCAACCCCTTCTCAAATTACAAGTTGGCAGAGTATCATAAGTGCATTGAACGATTCTTTAATAGAAACAAGCTATTGCCCAGAAACGGATGATATAATATCTTTTTTTGCCAATGATTCTAATATGTGTTCCTACTATGGCAGACTTGGAATACTAGTTATCGATCCTAAGACCCCTGTCTTTCCTAAGGCATTTTCGCCCAATGGTGATGGACTTAACAGTACATTTACAGGCATCAATATTGAAAGTATTACAAACGTTGATTTTTTTAGAATATGGGATAGATGGGGCAATCTTGTTTTTGAGTCGTCTGACATTAGTATCGGATGGGATGGCACTTCTCAAGGTAAATCTAATGAAATGGGGATATATTACTGGGAAATTGCTTATACCAATATTCTAAGTGAAGAAATGGAAGACAAAGGTGTTGTAGCCCTGATACGCTAGCTGAAATCTAGGGGCTTTTTTGATAATATTTGACAACCTCCTCCTGTAGGTTTGTTTTGAAGTAGCGATGCCTTAGGAAAGGAATGATTAATGTATCTTTCATAAACTGTTGTTCAGCTTTATTTGTAATTAATAACTCTTCGAGCTGATTAATAGTATTTTCTGGATTCGACTTTTGATTTGATGATAAATCCTTTAATGCTTTTAACGTTATTGTGGTTGATAAAGGATAAGTTTTTTCCTTTTGCATTAGCCGATATATGGAATTTACTAATGACTCTACTAATAAGTTATTATTAAGCTCAACATGAATCATTAACTCTAGAAATCTAGCAATAGTTTTGAGCTCTACCCTATTATGGACACGTTGGTAAGATAGCAATGAGTTTATTTCTTCTAATGCAAGATCAAACTTTCCTGAAGTAAAGTGTACTAGAATGGTACTATGTGCCATCCGCATTTTATTGAAAGGACTTAGGTGTTTTTTGTACTGACCATATTGTTCATTAAAACCTTCTAAAAAGTCATAAGCTTTATCATAATAGCCAACTTTTATATAATACCTTGTTTTCATGGTATATAAGGATTCCCAAGCTTTTGCTGTTGATTTGATGTCAACCTTTAAGTCTTTAACAATGAAGGTTTCTAAATCTCCTAGAGCATCATTTATCTCGTTTTCTTTGTTGGCAGAAATGAGTAGGCTTATATAGTTTGAAAGAGTTATAAAGAAAGATCTTTGCCATGCTTCTTGTTTAAGCAGATATTTATTTTTTTGAAATAGAGCAATCTTGGTTTTTAGTGTATTGATAGAAGCGTCCACATCAAGTAAAATATTGTAAGCAAGAGCCTTGACTTCCAAAGCATCCTTTTGAGCTCTAAAGCCCATATATTTTTTCTCTTCCTCAGAAAGTTGTTTAAGGTTTATTATATATTTTTCTGCTAAAGACTTTACTTTTTTATCCTGGTTCCCGTACTTTAAAAGCATACCACTTAGTTTCCAGTATGCTGAGCTAAAACGTTCTTCTGTTCTTATATGTTCTATTGCATCTTGTCTTTCTTTCAGCAGTGTTTCTATACTGCTTCCTTTTTGTCTTGAAGTTCTAGAGTAGATATATAGTTCTTGTTGAATAATGAGCAGAGCTTCTGGGTATGACTCAAAACCCAATGCATATCTCTTAGTTCTTTTTAAAATTTTATTGCAAGAAGGTATAAGTCCCTTGGACAATAAAATTTCAGACGCATGAATTGCTGAAGAGACGATTACCTGTAATTTTTTGGATGTAGAGAAGCTTCTTAGAGCGTCAATGATTAAGTTAAAAAGATAGTTTTTGAGTGCAGAAAAATGTGCTTCAGCATAGTTTTGTTCAAAATAGGTTATAAGAACATCCTCATTATATTTTTTTTGCTTATTAATTAAGTCAAATAGCTTCAGGTACTTGCTATCTCCTTTTTTAATATAGCCACTAGAATATTTCTTAAAATATCCCTTCTCATTTTTTGTCATGGAATGGATTAGGTCAAAAAGGTCAGACGTTGCTCCTCGTGGCATGGGTTGGGGTAAGTATGGCTTAAATATAGCAAAAAGCTTTTTAAGCCTTATTTATATAAGGCAGATTAGAAGATTAATACTTGTCCCAATTGCTTTGGCTGTATAATTTATATATTATATCAGGTTAATACCTATTCAAAAGAGGCTAAATAAAACTTCTAAATTACTGTAATGTTAGTTATAACTTGATAAGTAACATTATTCTTGTAAGTAATAGAACATTTTGATAGATATACTCCTTGCTGTATGGTCTTTCCTTTGTATTGCCCATCCCAGTGTTCATTAACAGTAGTGCTTTCAAATAGTTGTAGACCACTAAGATTGTAGATTGACCAATTTATCTTGTCAACCCCATCTGTATTTAAAACTTTTAATTGATCATTGGTGCTAAACGAGATCGCATTAGGCACAAAAACATTACATGGGAGTGCTTCTATTTGGACAGAGTCCTTAAAAACACAATTATTACTGTCTGTCATATTTAAGAAGACGATGGCATTTTCATTAGAAACAATAGTTGCACTTTCTCCAGATTGTTCTTCTATGAGTGCTGATGGTTCCCAAGTATAAGACTTTCCCATACTAATTGCAGCTAATATTACTTCTTGTCCTGAGCAAATTGCTGTATCTGAGGTTACAATAATATCCTTATTCGGCACTTGTGTAATGTTAATACTTGTTGAATCAGTATAGTTGCAATCACCAGTAGCGATAACAGAGTAAAGCCCCACTTGATTAATAGTAATGGTATTTGTTGTATCGCCTGTCGACCAAACATAATTGTAAGTGGAGTCACCAGCTTCTAGAGTAATATCAATTGGTCCTGGACACAATACAGTATCCGCTGGTAAAGAAGCTGATGGTAAACCAAGCACAGAGTCTATGTATATGCTTTGAATAGCGGTGTCCCATTCACATTCTTTATTAATCGTTAGTGATACGGTATAGCTATCTACTGCGGTATAAAAGTTAGATGGGTTTTGTGATAAAGAAGTGTTGCCATCTCCAAAGTTCCAGTTCCAATGATCAATCTCTCCTATACTAGTATCAGAAAAAGCAACAATGCTTTTTCCGCAAATAGAATCAATTTCAAAGCCAGCTTCAATCCAGTTTATTTTTGATGTCCAAATATCCCCTCCGCCATTACCAATAACTGTTTTATCACCTAAAACACTTGTTTGGTGAGAATGCCCAATCATGATATAGCCACCATCATCTGCAGAAAAAGCATATCCTTTGGTTGCACTTTGCCCATCAGACCAGACTTTACTCCATTCCAAATCAAAATTATCATCCAGCTTTATCATCCACATAGAACGGATAGTCCCAGCAGGGCTGTTTTGCCAAACATCTCCATCTTGTGTTACGGTCATTGTCTCTCCAGACAACAAATATCCCCCATTGCAGCCCTCTTCTATTCTGCCCGAACCTGAAAAATATGGCGAGTTGTCCCAAGAATCTTCTTCATATCCCCCTAAAGCATCTGATGATAATATGATTTCTCCTGTATTGGCATCAACTTTTACAATCCAAAAATCTTCTTCGCCATGTCCTCCGTTAACGTCTCCATCGACAGATTCGCTAGTAGCTCCTATGACTAAATCTTCATTACTATCTTCGAAAATGGTAGCTATAGTTTCTCGATCTGAGCCACCAATTGTAGTAGTCCAAATAGTATCTCCAGTTAAGCTACTAAACTTTACAAGCCAAATGTCTTGAGCTCCATGGTTATTTTTCACATCTCCATTTGTAGAAATGGTAGTTGTAGCGACAATGAAGTTGCCATCACTGGTCTCTACCACTTGCTCTACCAACTCTGAGCCAGATCCTCCGACTGCACGACTAGTCCAAATGGTATCTCCTGTTGAGCTATTTAGTTTTACCGCCCAAAAATCTGATGAGCCATGATGTCCCCTGACATCCCCATCTGAAGACAAGGTGTTTCCAATCAAAATGTAATTTCCATCAGTACTTTCAAATGCATGTCTTGGCGACTCTGTATTCGTTCCTCCAAGACCCTTGGAAGTCCAAATAGTATCTCCTGTATTACCATCCAACTTGATAGTCCAAAAATCGCTTCTATTCATTCCAAAATGGTAGCCTGTCACATCACCATTAGTGCTACTACTAGTAGCTGTTCTTGTTTCGCCAAAAAGCAATATTTGATTATCGCTAGTTTCAAAAGCTACAGCTATGCGATCTATATGGTTGCCTCCAAGTGCTCTAGACATCCAAATAGTATCTCCAGTCATAATATCTAACTTAAACACCCAAAAATCATCATTTCCATGAGGTTGCCTAATGTCCCCATCAGACGACCTGCTTCCGCCCGCAACTAGAAAATTGCCGTCACTAGTATTGAAAAGAGCATCATACCCTTCTACATGATTTCCTCCATAGCATCTTGATAGCCACATTGTGTCTCCTGTGTGCCGATTCAGCTTCATAAACCATAGGTCGTTTCCAGTACCGAGATGATGACCGATAACATCTCCTCCTGGAGAAGAAGAGGTGTTTACAACAATATAGTTGCTATCACTAAGTTCAAGAGCACTTCCTTGGTCAGTTCCAGGACTTCCGAAGGCTCTAGTTGTCCATAGTGTATCTCCAGTAGCATGATCGATTTTTACGATCCATATGTCTATTCCGCCGTGAAAGCTCCTGATATAACCATCAGCAGATCTTACGTTAGCACTAATAATGATATCATTTTCACTGTCTTGTATGATATTTCTAATGTCTTCATCATCGCTTCCTCCCATTGAGTGTTGCACTCCTGCAATGGAGGGTTGAGCTTTAATAGCTGTAGTAAGAAAAAGTATAGAGATGATGACTGATAATAAAGACCTAATTTTCATAGCTAATTTTTCAACTTTTAACAATCTTAATGCAACAACAAACTATAGGTATACTCTTACAAGATACACTAAAAATGCCACTGGCGTATATATTTTTTTGCAATAAAATACAAAGCTAAATTAAAAATATACACGCAAATATTTATTAAACACTTATTTATATAAAATATTATTACAAAGCTATTAAAATAGAATTGTCTAGCTTTGTTTCTAATGGGTATTCATTAAAGTTTCTCAAAGTGTTAATGTAATTTTGAAATTAACATATTAGGTATTTTAATGAAACATATCGCCATATTCGCTTCTGGCAAGGGGACAAATGCTGTTAATATTATAGAATACTTTCAACAGCTAGATGGTATTAAGGTTGACTGTGTTATTTGTAATAATCCAAAAGCAAAGGTTCTTGAATCTATAGAACGACTTAATACAGAAGGAATTTTAATATCTAATGATACGCTCAAAAATAACGTTGTAGAACTTATTCGTACTTTAGAAGATAAAAAAATTGACCTAATTGTATTAGCTGGCTTTATGTCATTAATACCAGAATCGTTGATCAATAGATATGCTCAAAAAATAGTGAATATTCATCCTGCGTTATTGCCGAAATATGGAGGTAAAGGAATGTATGGGAAACATGTGCATCAAGCAGTATTTGAAAATAAAGAAAGAGAAACTGGAATCACTATACATTATGTCAATGAAGAATATGATAAAGGGGCTATTATTTTTCAGGCAAAATGTGACATAAACAAAAACGACGATCCGTCAACTATTGCACAAAAAGTCCAAAAGCTAGAACATCAACACTATCCAAAAGTAATCAAGGAAATCTTAATGAAACCAGACTAGTGCTTCATGTGTTTATTGTGACTATTATGCTGAAGCTTTTTCATTGTCTTATCTGATGCACCCTTGTTGAGATTTGTAGCTCCTCCTTTC
This sequence comes from Bacteroidia bacterium, assembly GCA_030426955.1. Lineage (GTDB taxonomy): Bacteria > Bacteroidota > Bacteroidia > Chitinophagales > JAUHXS01 > JAUHXS01. The sequence goes on from JAUHXS010000005.1 coordinate 106,025, forward strand.
TTTTTCCCTTTATTTCCACCGTAGCTAACCCTTTTAGTGCAAGAAGATGTTATCGTTAACAAAAACATTCCAGACAAAATCATTATTAAAGCAGATCGCAACACACGTTTCATTTATGATAAACTTTTAATTCTTAATTAATGCACCATTAAGATACAAAATTGTGATTAATGATAAAAGTTTAATTTTGATCTTCTATGTTACAGAACAACAAGCATATCATCTACATACTAACCCTTTTCTTGATTTCTGTAGGCATTAGAGTCCCCAATTTAAACAGGCCACTATCTTATCATCATGAATTCGTTACGGCACATGTGCTACGAATCTTAGAAATATGGAACGAGGAGGGAATCTCTAAATCAAACTATAATCCTAAAGTCAACTACAAAGGGGAAGAAAATAAGTTTATTAAAAATCAAGGGACAGATTTAGTAGATAAAGAAGGTAATTACTACTACTTATCTTATCCTCCCTTCGGATATTATCTTCCTTATTTTATTGCTCAACTAACAAGACAAAATATTTCTGTATCCTTTTTGCAAATATTTAATATGGCTTTGCATCTGATCGGATGCATCATAATTGCCTTAATTTTAAGGCTGTTTACCTTCTCCAAAGACATTTTGAATAAAACAGTTTTAGTAGCAGCAAGTTTTTATTTTCTAGCCCCTGGTCCTTTATGGTTTCATTCCAATACTTATATGGTAGATATGCTATCAGAGGTTTTGTTATTGATTCAGGTATATATTCTTTCCTTGATTATTGTAAGGAGGAAAACTAATATAGTCCTGTTGTTAAGCCTTTTTGCTATCACGTTCTTCCACTGTTATACGGAATGGCTTGGATACTTTGTTTCTTTATCTTGCATTGGTATTTTATTATCTAGATATCGAACTCTAGACGCAAGGAAAAACATTATTATAGGTATTTCAATGGCATCTTTGATAGCACTAAGTTTAACATTGTATCAATATGCTTCAATTGGTGGGGTTGACGCTTTTATAGAGACAGCCAATAACAAACTCCAACAGAGAACAGGTTGGAATCAGTTGACTGATTCATTGGGGAGTTATTTGCTGAATTTTGTTCAGATAGGAATTAATTATGGGACGAGTTATTTGCCGATAATTTTATTGCTTTTAGGATTGTTAATCATGAGTTTTATTCGGAACAGATTCATCACTCCAGCCCCCTTCTCTCCCGATAGCTATCGGGAGGAGGGGAGCACTACTCTTAAAGTGTTGCTGATATTAACCGTTTTGCCAATAACCTTACACCATATGGTATTTTCTAACTTTTCAGGACATGATTTTGCTGTGCTAAAGTCAGCGGGTATTCTATCAATTATAGTCAGTTTTTTACTTGTGCATTATGTAAAGCAGTCAAGGCTATTAGCTGTAATCACTATAATCATTGGAATATGCAATGTATCTATTTATTATTTTATCAATCGTCCAGGCGAAGTTTCATTTAGGGGAAAATCCTACGACCATTATTTAAAGCAAGGAAGTTACATTAATCAAATAGTGCAAAAAGATGAGGTCGTATTTTTAAAAGGAGGTGATCTAAGCCCACAGGTTGTTTACTATGCAAAACGAAACATTAAAAAAGTTGAAAGTATTGCAGATGCTAGACAATATCTTATAGAAGTTTCTCTAGATAAGGGCGTGCTATTCTACCTTGATAATAGCCATATGGATTATGAGCGAATCCGCATTGTTGATAACACATCAAAGTAGTTTGATCGTTTTTTGAATTTTTCGATTAAATTCGAAATAGTAAAATGGTTTCTCAAGTTAAAGTGCGCCCCAGACATCTTGTTTTCTTAAAGGATGTTTTGATACTGACCTTCTCTGCTTTTGGAGGGCCTCAAGCACATATTGCCCTCATGCTCAAGATGATGGTCAATGATCGAAAATACCTAACCGAGGAGGAGTTTATCGAACTCAATGCACTCTGTCAGATGTTACCTGGTCCGACATCAACCCAAACGATTACGGCAATTGGGTTTAAGAGAGGTGGAGGCTGGTTGGCATTGGCTACTCTGTTTATTTGGTTCATTCCTGCCGTTACAATCATGTCTCTGGTGTCTTTGTTTTATAGTTTTTTTAAAGAGCAAGAAATCTCTATGTCTTTTTTGAGGTTTTTAAGACCTATGGCAGTGGGTTTTGTAGTATATGCTACATATAAAATATCTAAGGCAGTCATCAAGTCTTATGTAGGATGGATTATATTGGCTATTTCTACTGTTATTACTATCCTATACCAGTTCCCATGGACATTTCCACTGATATTATTAATGGGTGGAACAATCACAAATATTACCAGTAAAGAAAAAGCCAACTTTAGAGCAGAGCGTCCAAAGTTTGTATGGCGTCATCTGGTAATTTTTGCTGTTATCTTTGTCACGGCAGCGGTAGTTGGAAAAATTACCATGTCAAAGCCAGTGTTACTTTTTGAAAACTTTTATCGATTTGGTAGTTTGGTCTTTGGAGGGGGGCAAGTACTCATTCCAATGATGTATGAGCAGTTTGTTTCCTACAAGCAGTATTTGACTTCTGAAGAATTCTTATCTGGCTTCGGATTTGTACAAGCACTTCCTGGACCAGTATTCTCTTTTTCAGCATTTACCGGAGGCATGGCAATGGCTGACGAAGGAATGGGGATGCAATTACTGGGTTCATTGATTGGAGCTATTGGTATTTTCTTGCCTGGAACCTTACTGATATTCTTTGTATATCCTTTTTGGAATTACCTAAAAAAGTACGTTGTGGTTAAACGCTCTTTAGAGGGAATAAATGCAGCGGCATCTGGCTTAGTCGCAGCAGCAGCGTTTATCCTGTTTAATGCACTGGATTTTAGCTGGATCAACGTTGCAATAGTTATTGTCACCGTTCTATTGAATATGACAAAAATACCACCTCCGCTTTTGGTAGTAGCTGCTTTGATTGCAGGTTTTGTTTTTTAATTTAGGCAGTCCTATTTTTTGATAAACTCACAATGTAAGATATTACCACCCCTAGCCCCTCCTCTAAGGAGGGGAATTAAGATCTATTGTATGTTTAGTTAACTATAACTTAGGAAAGCGCATCTTATAATCTCCGCTAATCTTTCCCTTCGAAATATCATTTAACTTTTTTCTCAAAAGCTTTCTTTTCAGGGGTTTTAATAGATCAGTAAATAAAATGCCTTCTATATGATCATATTCATGTAAGATGACGCGAGCAGAAATACCATCGTACTCTTCTTCATGTTGCTCAAAATTTTCATCATAGTATCTGATCAAAATGCCTTCAGCTCGATTAACGTCTTCTCTAATAGTTGGAATACTCAAACAGCCCTCATTGTAACTCCAATCATCACCATATTCTTCCACTATTTCTGCGTTAATGAAAACCTTTTTAATTCCAACTTCTTCCGTTTCTTCATCGTCATCCAACATTTGAGCAGTATCTACGATAAATAGTCTGACGTCTTTCCCTATTTGCGGTGCAGCTAGTCCCACGCCATTGGCTTGGTACATCGTCTCAAACATATTTTCTATTAAAAGGTCTAACTCAGGATAGTCTTTAGGAATAGGCTTACAAACTTCTTTAAGAACCGGATCTCCATAAGCAACAATAGGTAATATCATGATATAGTTGTATCTAAATATGTTTGTAAAATAAGCGTTGCACTAATCTTGTCAATGTTTTCCTTTTTTTGCCGATCTGATTTTTTCATGCCCATATCCACCATACTTCTTTGAGCCATCTTACTGGTGAGTCGTTCATCAACGGTTATAATATCGACTCCTTGAAGTGATCTTTTTAGAGCAATCACAAAATTATCAATTAATTTGGTGGAATTGGTATCGGTATTGTCGAGATTTTTTGCCAGGCCAATCACTACTTTATCCAACTCCTCCTTCTCATGATAGTTTTTGATGAATTGAATCACCTCATTGGAAGCCACTGTTGTCAAAGGAGATGCGATTATCTTCATTGAATCCGTAACGGCCAGTCCTACTCGTTTACTTCCATAGTCTATTGCTAAAACTCTTCCCAATATTCTGCCTTGTATTACGAAAGTATTAAATTTTAGTAGTATTCAAGGCTTATTTTTGCGGTTAAAAAAATTTGATTTAACTTTGCATATGTCGTTCACTACTGATAAAATAGCTAACGAGGGATACACATTTGATGACGTTTTGGTGGTTCCCTCCTACTCTAGAGTACTTCCAAGGGAAGTCGAGATTACTACAAAAGTCACGAAAAATATTGTCATTAACGCTCCAATTGTATCTGCTGCAATGGATACAGTTACGGAGTCAGGACTTGCTATTGCCATAGCAAGAGAAGGTGGTATTGGTTTTTTACATAAAAACATGACCATTGAGGAGCAAGCCAAGCATGTAAGAAAAGTAAAAAGATCTGAAAGTGGCTTGATAACAGACCCTATCACACTCTCTGCTGATGCTACCATAGGCGAGGCTTTAGCCATTATGAAAGAAAATAAGATTGGTGGCATCCCAATTGTAGATTCTGAAGGCAAGCTAGTTGGCATTCTTACTAATCGTGACTTAAGGTTTGAAAAGAGCTTAAAAAATAAAGTCTCATCTGTAATGACTTCTGAAAACCTCGTTACGGCACCTGAAGGGATGGATCTAAAAAAAGCAGAAAAAACGCTTCAAAAATATAAGATTGAGAAGCTTCCCGTCACAGACAAAAAAGGTAAGCTGGTAGGTTTAATCACTTACAAAGACATCATCAGAGTAAAAAGTCATCCTATTGCATGCAAAGATGAATATGGTAGACTAAGAGTAGGAGCAGCAGTCGGCGTAACGGGAGATACTTTAGAACGTGTTCAAGCTTTAGTTGATGTTCAAGTGGATGTTATTACCGTTGATACTGCGCATGGAGATTCTTTAGGGGTAGTAGAAATGATCAAAGCCATTAAAAAGAAATTTCCAAAACTGGAATTAGTTGCAGGCAACATCGCCACATATGAAGGTGCGAAAACTTTGATTAAAGCAGGAGTTGATGGAATTAAAGTTGGTGTTGGTCCGGGTTCAATATGCACTACTAGAGTGGTAGCAGGAGCAGGTGTTCCACAATTAACAGCCATTTATGAAGCCGCAAGAGCAGTAAAAGGCACGGGTATTCCAATCATTGCAGATGGAGGGATTAAGTTTTCAGGAGATATTGTAAAAGCAATTGCTGCAGGAGCAGACTGCATTATGGCTGGATCATTATTTGCAGGCACAGAAGAATCCCCTGGCGAACTTATCTTACTAGAAGGCAGAAGGTTCAAGTCTTACAGAGGTATGGGGTCTCTTGAGGCAATGGAAAGAGGATCGAAAGACAGATACTTCCAAGATGTTGAAGATGATATTAAAAAACTCGTTCCGGAGGGGATTGTTGGTAGAATTCCCTTCAAAGGAACATTGAAAGAAGTAATGGTGCAATATATCGGTGGACTAAGAGCAGGTATGGGTTATTGTGGAGCAAAAGACATTGCGACCTTAAAAAAGGCAAAATTTGTCAAGATTACTGCTTCAGGTATCAGGGAAAGTCATCCGCATGATGTAGTGATTACTAAAGAAGCGCCAAATTATAGCAGTAGAGGTTTATAAAATATGGATGCTATTTTCGAAAAAGTTAAGGCAACCGCTGAAGAAATCAATGACTACGCCATTGGTAGCTTAGAAGAGCTCGAACAATTCAGGATCAAATACATTGGAAGCAAGGGAGAGCTTAAAAACTTATTCGCTGGGATTAAAGAAGTTGCTCCTGAAAAGAAAAAGGAGTTTGGTCAGCTAGTTAACCAAGTTAAACAGCAAGCAGAGGAAAAATTTAATACAATAAAAGCCTCTCTTGGCAATGAATCAAGTGCTAGTTCAAAAAATAGCATTGACCTAACCGCACCTGGAGAACCTATTACGCTTGGATCACGACATCCTATTTCGATTGTTAAAAACCAGATTATCGAAATATTTTCAAGAATAGGCTTTACTATTGCAGAAGGCCCTGAATTGGAAAGTGATTGGTATAATTTTAGTGCACTTAACATGCCTGAAAATCATCCGGCCAGAGATATGCAGGACACTTATTTCATTCAGCAAGATCCTGATATTGTGCTGAGAACGCATACTTCCAATGCTCAGATCAGAACGATGGAGTCTCAAGAACCACCAATCCGTGTCATCTGTCCTGGAAGGGTTTACAGGAATGAGACGATCTCTGCTAGAGCGCACTGTCAGTTCCATCAAGTGGAAGGACTTTACATTGATGAAAAGGTTTCTTTTGCCGATTTGAAACAAGCATTGTACTACTTTACGCAAGAAATGTTTGGCGAAGGAACTAAAATAAGGCTCAGACCATCATACTTCCCGTTTACGGAGCCCTCAGCAGAAATGGATATTTCCTGCCTCATATGTGAAGGAGAAGGCTGCTCCGTCTGCAAACACACTGGTTGGGTAGAGATATTGGGATGTGGCATGGTTGATCCAAATGTATTGGATAATTGCAAAATAGACAGCGAAAAATATACGGGATTTGCTTTTGGGATGGGCGTGGAAAGAATAGCGATGCTAAAATATGGGATAAACGACATCAGATTATTCTTTGAAAATGATGTGCGCTTTTTAGAACAATTTACCGGAATTAACTAGTTATGGGTCATTCTTTAGAATCTATTCAGAAAATTGCTGTAGTCGGCGCAGGCACTATGGGTGCAGGTATTGCACAAGTTTCGGCATTGGCAGGATACGATGTTGTCTTGTACGACTTGAGTCAAGAAGTGCTAGACAAAGCATTGAAAGGGATCAATAAAAATTTAGATGGTGCGGTAGAGCGAAACAAAATTACAGCAGAGCAAAAAGGAGAGACTTTAGATCGAATTGTCATTACAACTGACTTTCAACAACTCAAAGCAGATGTTATTGTCGAGGCTATTATTGAGAAGCTCGATATCAAAGTAAAACTGTTTAATGATTTGGCAACGATCAATGATGACAATGCCATCTTTGCGACCAACACCTCTTCTATTCCCATTACACAAATTGCTGCACAAGTTCCAAAACCTGAACGAGTGGTAGGTATGCACTTTTTTAATCCTGCTCATATCATGAAATTGGTGGAAGTGATTTCCGGAGAAGCTACCAGCCCTGAGATTGCTGGCGTTATCAAAGCGTTAGCAGAAAAAATGGGTAAAAAGGCCGTGATGGCAAAAGATGCACCAGGCTTTATCGTAAACAGAGTAGCCCGACACTTTTATGTAGAAGGCTTGAAAGTCTTAGAAGAAAATGTTGCCGACTTGGAAACTATTGACAAACTAATCGAATCATCAGGGTTTAGAATGGGTCCTTTTAAGCTGATGGATTTGATTGGTGTAGATACGAACTTTTCTGTTACCTCTTCTATGTTTGAAAGCTTCCACTACGATTCAAAATTCCGCCCGAGCAGAATCCAGCAACAAAAAGTAGCTGCCGGTTTCCATGGAAGAAAATCGGGGAGAGGGTTTTATAGTTATGAGTAGTTTGGGTATTTGATTTTTACAAGCGGAGGTATGGTTCTGCTTTATAAGAAAAAAGAGAGGTATTAGAAGTTAGCCAATACTATTCTTTCTCAGATAAGACTTGACCTACCAATCTGCCATCATTAAAGATCAAACGGTATCTCTTGCCATCTTCGTCAATAGCAAAGTAGGCGCCATCTCCATTTTTAACCAATTGAGTGCCATCTGCTTTCCAGTAATTTATAAGTTTATATAAATCGTCGTCGATATATTCCGTTTCTTGATGCGCTTGTCCATTGCCATACCAAGTCTTCCATATACCTTGTTTTTTGCCTTTTACATATTCACCCGACTGAATAACAATATCACTTTTGTTCTTACTAAACCAAGCTCCTTCTAATTGACTTTCCTTAATGGAAAATTCATATGCCAATATTTTTGTGCTCGGATGATATACTTTCCAGTTACCATCTTCAGGTACGTTAACATATTTCACTATCTGAACAAACTTTTCTGGTTTTTCATGGTAGCTATCATATATGTTGTAATCATTTTGCGCCCAAAGCGAGCAGCTTAAAAAAGTATAAAATATGCTGTAAGTAAATAGTACTCTCCTCATGTGTTCTAACTCTTATATATATAAAACGGCTTCTTCAAGATGTTATTATTGATTTGTATTATTCTCTTTTTCCTTGGCTTGAAATTTTGCCGTTGCGTCAAGAGCTTCATAAAACCCTTTTCCATACTTCCTGGTGAGCGCTTCTTTCACAAATTTATATAAAGGGACTTTCCCTTTTTTGCCTAATGCACAAGCGGCATCACATATTTCCCATTTTTCATAATTAACGGCATCATAGTTATCATACTTTTGAATTCTCACTGGGTATAAGTGGCACGATACCGGTTTTTGAAAATCAATCTTACCATCTAAGTACGCCTTCTCAATGCCACAAACTGCAACTCCATTGTCATAATTCACATAAGCACACGGACCACCATCTTCACCAGAAGCTTGCTCTTTGATCAGCGTTGTTTTGAATTCACCCTGACTTTCTTGGGTGTAATGTCCTTGTTTTTTAATCGCCTCTATTCCAGCTTGAGTTAGATACGGCTCTACTTTTTCATAAACATCTTCTAAAATCCCCAACTCATCCTCTTCTAGTGGCGCACCGCCTTCGCCCTTTACACAACAACCTCCTTTACATACTTTGAGATCACACACAAAAAACTCGTCTACCAAGTCATCACTTACCAAAATATCTTCAATTGCAATCATTAGTTCTAAGTTATGGATTTTCAGAATATAAATTAAACCGTGATTATGCAATAGAAGTTAACAATAATATATCTATTGCATTAACCCGCCTGTATTCGGCGGACAAGCACGAGTTAACCCATCGGCCGCCAAAGGCTTGCCGTAGGCGATGCCCGATATAGAAATTCACCATCTCGATATGAAAACAGGGGTGGATGAAGTTCTTTGTTGCTGTGCATCAGAAAAATATTTATTTTTCTGATGCACAGATCGGGTTAAAAAGAAGTATTTTTACTGAGTTAGCTAAACAAAATTTATGATAAGAATACTTTACTGCCTAATATTAATATGCTTTCAAGTTGGTCTTTCTGCTCAAAAAAGTCCTGTAAAATTAACACCCTCCGATGTCAGGATAGGAGAGTCAAATGTCAGAAAAAAATTAGTCGAAAAAAGCATTGTCAATAATGTGAAGTTTCGATCAATCGGTCCCACCATTATGAGTGGGAGAGTGGTAGATGTCGATATAAATGAAAAAAATCCAATTGAATTTTATGTTGCTTATGCATCTGGGGGATTATGGAAAACGACTAACAATGGCCACTCTTTTACACCAATATTTGATAATGAAATATCCATGACAATAGGTGATATTGCTGTAGACTGGAAAAATGGAGAAACAATTTGGATAGGCACGGGTGAAAATAACTCTAGCAGGTCTTCCTATTCAGGTACGGGTATTTATAAAAGTTCAGATAAAGGCAAATCTTGGCAATGGCTAAGTCTAGCAGAGACACATCATATTGGAAGAATAGTTTTACACCCGACAGATCCCAATACACTATGGGTTGCCGCTCTTGGACACTTATATTCTCCTAATGAAGAACGTGGAGTTTATAAAACTACCGATGGAGGAAAAACTTGGAAAAAAACATTATTTGTCAACGAAAATGCTGGAGCAATAGACTTGATAGTTGATCCTAAAAATCCTAAAATATTATATACTGCAACCTGGGAACGTACCAGAAGAGCATGGCATTTTGAAGGATCAGGAGAAGGATCAGGTATCTATAAATCTGAAGATGGAGGAGAATCATGGAACTTAGTAACCAACTTAAAATCAGGCTTCCCGACTGGAAGGGGAGTGGGAAGAATTGGTCTGGCTATCAGCCACCAAAATTCAGATTTGCTTTATGCTATTTTAGACAATCAAGATAGAGAAGCAAAAGAGCAAGATAGTAGCTTAACCAAGGATGAGCTAAGAACAATAACTGTTGAGGGGTTTAGTAAACTTAGCGATAAGCAGTTAAGCACGTTCTTATCTACCAATGGCTTCCCCAAGAAATATACTAGTGAAAAGATCAAAAAAATGGTTAGCGAGGGTGAAATCAAACCTATAGCACTTGTTGAATATTTAGAAGACGCTAACTCATTACTTTTTGATACTCCTGTAAAAGGAGCCCAATTATATGTATCAAAAGATGGTGGAAAAAGCTGGACTAAAACACATGAGGGTAATATTGACGATATTTTTTATACTTACGGATATTATTTTGGGCAGATCAGTGTTGATCCTTCAAATGATCAGATATTATATATTCCTGCTTTTAACATTTTAAAGTCTGAAGACGGAGGTAAGACTTTTAAAAATATTGCTAAAGAAAATGTTCATGCTGATCATCATGCATTTTGGATCAACTCAATGAATCCGAATCATATTATTGACGGGAATGATGGAGGAATCAATATAACCTACGATGCTGGAGAGAACTGGATAAAAGCAAACACACCTGCTGTTGGGCAATTTTATACCGTTAATTATGATATGGCAAAGTCTTATAATGTATATGGGGGGTTACAAGATAACGGGGTTTGGGTCGGCTCTAGTCGATCGAAGATGAACAATGCCTGGCATCAGTCAGGTAAAAATCCTTTTCAGCATATTATGGGAGGAGACGGAATGCAAGTAGAGATAGACTCAAGGGATAATAATACCATTTATACTGGCTATCAGTTCGGAAACTACTTTAAAATAGACAAGGCTAAAGATGATGGCAATCCTCTAAAAATAAAGCATGACTTAGGAGAAAGGCCCTATCGGTTTAACTGGCAAACACCAATTCATTTATCAAAGCACAATGAAGACATCATTTATTTTGGTTCTAATAAATTTCATAGAAGCTTAGATAAAGGAGAAAACTTTGAAGCACTTTCAGAAGACTTAACCAAAGGTGGAAAAAAAGGCAATGTTGCTTATGGCACACTCACCAGTATTGATGAGTCCCCTAAACAATTTGGTCTTATTTATGTCGGCTCTGATGATGGTCTTGTCCACATTTCAAAAGATGGGGGAAATAAATGGGCTAATATTTCGAAAGGGTTACCAAGTGACCTATGGGTTAGTAGAGTTACTGCTTCATCACACGATAAGAACACTGTTTATGTTTCATTAAACGGTTACCGCTGGGATAACTTCGAATCACATATTTACGCCTCTAAAAACAATGGTAAAAAGTGGGAAAGAATCGGTTTAGGTCTCCCTGCTGAACCTGTAAACGTAATCAAAGATGATCCGAAAAATGAGAATATTTTATATGTTGGAACAGATCATGGGCTATATGTTTCATTGGATAAGGGAGCAACATTTATGGCTATGAATAATGAGTTACCAGCTGTTGCCGTTCACGATCTGGTTATTCATCCAAGAGAAAATGACCTGATCGTAGGAACGCATGGTCGTTCTATATACATCGCCAATGTAGAGCATATACAGCAATTAGATAAGAAGCTGCTAGAGAAAGAACTATATGTATTTAGTATTGATGAAACCAAGTACAACCCTAGTTGGGGAAATAGCTGGAACAAATGGAATGCTCCTAGTGAACCTGAAGTAGAAATTGCGTACTATGCAAAAAGCAAGGGAATTGCCGAGATCAATATTTCATTAGACAGCTTAAGTTTGAAAGGTCTTAAAGATACTTGCGAGATCGGGCTAAACATTATTAATTATAATCTAGTATTTGATACAACCTATATCAAGGCCTATCAAGACTTGCTAAAAAAAGATGATAAGAGTGAAACAAAGGTTGAGGTAGCAAAAAATGGCAAAGCCTATTTAAGAAAGGCAACTTATAATGTATCTGTCTCAATAAATGGCAAAGAGGAAAAGGTTCAGCTTATTGTAAAATAGTCACATTTCCCGCTTTGGAGAGAAAAGCACCCTCATTAGTAGTGCCTGAAATATTATAAACAATCATATCATTCTTTTCAAATATGTCTTTAAGAACGGACTTATAGTTGCTTTTACTAGAGACATTTCGAATGACTAGTCCATTTCTATTTGCGATTGTAATGCTAAAATCGCTAAAGATGCTTAGTAACGGATTCCAAAAATCATTGGGACCATCTTCATTCATTGAAATAGCATTGGGAATAAAAATATCTCCACAGTTTTTTTTCTTAAAAACTTCCACACTATCTGATATGCTGCACTTTCGGTTTATATTCCAAGCTTCAACAGTATAAACTCCTGGATTATTTATAATCAATTCGTTTGAGACAGAGCCATCGAACCAAAAAAAGTTTTGAGTTGGGGTGCCCGCAATTATTATCGTTTCATCTCCACTACAAATCAATGAATCTCCTTGAAACTTTATAGCTACTGAATCCTCAATAATTTCAAATGAATCCCTGCCTGAACATGACAACTCCTTAACTTTAAAAAATATCTCATATTCTCCGCTTTCCTTAATCCAAATGCCCGTTGTACTATCTCCAGTTGACCATTGAATTTGCCAATTTGAGGAATCAATTCCACTGCTTACTAGCAAACTATCCCCTGAGCAAAAGAATGAGTCAGGAAGTGCAAAGTCAGGATTGTATCTATTCACCCCGACATTATTAAAAACACCATCCTGATAATAGGGGACTTGTGCAAGAAAAGAATGGATGACTTGTCTAGGAAATAGGCTTGTGTTTTGTTGGAAACACGGAATAGTTAAATCATCGTTTACATGACTAGCGATATATGAAAACTGATTATCTACTTTTCTGGCATTAGGCCAGTTGCCATCTTTTGATTTCCAAGACATCCATGTTGAGGATGGGCCTCCCATCGTTGAAGTATCACATGTGCATATAATATTGACTTCATCATCATTTGTAATATTAGCTAAACTTACCGTTCTCTCATATTGTGTAAGCCCTCTACAAGGTATATTCATTACTGCTTCACCTCTTGATATATCAAAAACCTTAATGGACTCATCATCTCTAAATACCAATTCTAGTTTTTTGTCGAGATCAAAGTCGAATAGCATGCCAATGGTTCCAAGAGAAGACCCCTCTGTAATTGGAAAGCGCTTTAAAAGCCTTAGATCACTATCTAGTATGATAATACTATCCGTCGAGGTAGTAATGATTTCTGGTTCAGAATCCTCATCAACATTTCCTGCTAAAAGTTGTCCAGTACAAAAGCTTTCTGTATTGAAATAGGTTTGTCCAATTTGCATTTCCAATCTTGGATCCCAAGCGTAAACTTGTTGATCGGAACAATTGCTTAATCCTGCATGAACCACTACATCTAATTGGCCGTCCAAGTTTAAATCTATTATAGTGGTATTGCCATCAGAGAAACCTGATAGCTCTTTTTCTAAGTTCATAATGCCTGTATTGATATCAACACTATAAACTGAATTTCCTGCAATCAACTCTAACCCATCACAGTTGACACAAATATTATCTGGCAATACATCGCTGGCAACTGTTCTATTGCGAAATTGCATTTTGCCATATGATATTCCTAGATCTGGCGTTACTTCACACAGTAACGAGCCATCCACCGTGTTTAATACAAAGGTACTGGTGTAAATCTCAGGAGTACCATCTCCGTTAAAGTCTGCAAAGCCTAAAATGCCTGCTGATCCAGATCCTGGACTGTAGGATATAGAATCTGATTCCCATTCTAAAGTACCATCATGGTCATATTTTACGATAAATTGATCTTTCGGGTTGAGCGTAAATGCGACTAAAATATATATTTCCGCTTTACCATCTCCATCAGTATCTGCGATGGCACTTGTTTCATCCATTGGAATATTATAGGTAAAGTTTATCCTGTTTTCTTCTATACCAGTCTCCCCGTTAATAATTACAATATGCTTATAAGCTTTGCTCAATAGGACGAGCTCCACCACACCATCTCCATCAATATCTCCAGTATTTAATGTTGAGGTATGTGAGCCCTCTGTTGCAGAGGTCCATAAACTTTCATATTTGTAAATTGAATCTAGATTGTAATCTATCTTTAAGCAACTATCGTTTGATACAAAATCGTGCTCCTGAATATAAAAGTTAGAACAAGAGGTATTCCCTTCACAGTCGGGATCATAACAATCAATAAAACCATCGCCATCATCATCGATACAATTACCACAATCTTCCTGAGCATAAGTATTATCAACAAAGAATATTAAGGCAATAATGCTCCAAAACCTAATTAGCTTCATAACCCGAAAAATAGCAAAAGCTGTTCCAAAGGTCAATGATAAGTTGTTCAAAAAAAAGAAGTCGATTTATACTAAATAAGCTGTCTTTTGATGACTTCCGACATAGAGGTATTTTGATATTTAGATTTTGCCCATGTCAATATAAAAAAAGAATCATGTGCTTCTTCTGAGCTTTTGAGCAGTTCCAAAGATGTTATCAGCTCTTTCAGTTCGACTTGCAAGTTTTCTGCCCCAGTCTTTTTAAATATCTTTTTAACAAATGTAAATAACGCTTTTTGTGTTTTAGGAAGATATGATTTGCCTTTCCAATTTCTTGCGATATTAGGCAATAAGTTTTCTAGATAAATATAATTACCCATCTCCAAGTGAATTAATATCTTGTTAATCAAATTGCCTAGTTTTAACTGCATGATACTTTCCTTCAATCCGTCAACTCTATTACTCCAATCTAATGCTTCATCGAAATTTCCTAGTGCCAAATATGACATAGCAATATATGCATAGAGTGCAGATGAGTAGGCAGGTATGGCGTCAAAATACTTATTAATGGTAATAACATGATCCGAAAGAGCTTTGATATTTTTTTCATATTCTCCCAACATGAGATTTAGTCTAAAATAAGCACTGAGTAAAAGCAGTTTACTCAAAGTATAATCATGTGGCATAGGCCTTTTTGTATTTTCGACCTTTTGAATAAACTCATAGCCTTCATTTATCGTTTTTTCAGCTTCTTTGTAGTTATAGTTTATGATGGAAAAGATAGACATATTACTATATGCCATAATAACAGGCACGCTCACGTTTAGTAGTTGGTTTGCGTTTCCTTTCACCAAGTCTCTTAAGTTCGCATTTACCTTTTTACAGGCATCAATTTTCCCAAGGTTGTACAGCAAATGAAACTTCATCTGATAATACCCAAACTTTGATATGACAGACTTGGGATATTTTTCATCCATTGTTTCTTGTCCCAAAAGCTCAGCTGATTTTTTCTCTAAAACTTCTTTATTGTAGTTTGGCTTATTGACAATAATATCGTTCACTTCTGAAAACTGTTGAACTAAGTTGAAGTAATTCTTTGGCAACTTTAGTCCTTTTCGCACCTCCTTAAAAAGATCTTCATAAGTTGGCGATCCTTTAGGTGCTCTAGATTTTGACCTTAGCGTATATTCAATTCGATAAATTTCAGGAAGTAAAAAAAAGTGTTGATGTTTAGATATTATTTTTTTGATCCTTTTAAGTTTAATCCAACTCTCTTTATAGAGTCCTTTAAGCAATAAAATGTTTAGTGTCTGTAGCTCATCATATAATTCCCCACTAACCGTATTGTTTTCTGCGTAATAATTTTTTAATGCTTTGAGAACAAGCTTATGCAAATACGTTTTGGCAACAGTAAATGATTTTGTAAAATTTTCGTTTTTAAATCTTTCAATTACCTTGTTCTCATCATACTCCGGTTGCTTTGCTATAACATCAAAAAGTCTTAAATAGTTATTTTGATCTCCAATGGTATGCAACTTAGCATATTTTTTAAAGTAACCCTTTTCTGTCTTGCTCATAGACTGAATTAGATCAAATAAATCTGTAGACGGAACTTTCATTAAATTAATCTTAGGCTACCCTAATATAAGATTCTTTTTCAATTAAGTGCCTATCGACTCCTTTTTTTTGCCACACTTAGGTGTGGAGAATTAATTAGAATAAACGTAAATTAAAATATGTTTAATAAAGTACTTATTACAAGTCTTTTCTATATTCTATTATCAACCGTAATTTCCTTTGGTCAGAACGGGGAAGCTAATAATTGGTTTTTTGGAGGAGATTATGATCCATCTACAGACTCAGCCGCAGGTTTGAACTTTAACGGAGTTGTTAGTGCGTCAATTCTTAGTCCGATGAAAGCTCCAGAGGGAAGCGCTTCAATTTCAGACCAATGTGGCAATCTACTATTTTATACAAATGGGAGAACAATCTGGAACAAGAGTCATGAGATAATGGAAAATGGAGACAGTATATGGGGACATTTGTCAGGTGTGCAAAATTCTATAATTGTGCCAATTAGCAACCAAAGATATTATGTCTTTACAGCCGATGGAAGCTCTAACCCAGATAAATGGGAGGGAGATAGCGCATTTGCTTACTCATTAGTAGATATGAAGTTCAATGGTGGATTAGGAGAAGTTATTATTAAAAATCAAGTGCTTTTTAAACGTCCTAATGAATCTATTGCCGCTGTTCATCATAGCAATGGAAAGGATGTTTGGGTAGCCTCCATAAATATCAATGACGGAAATAAGCTCTATGCTTATTTAGTTCAAGATGATTCTATTTCAAATCCTGTAATTTCAGATATTTCTACTCAAATCCATAGTCTCGGTCATTTAAAGTTTTCACCAAATGGTCAATGGCTCACTTACAGTAAATGGAGTGAATTATTTAAATTTGATAATACAACAGGGCAAGCTAGTTTTTTTGCAAATCTTGGAGTTGCGGGCTACACACTTGGTGGAAGCACATCGTTCTCTCCCAATAGTAAGGTTTTATATTATGCAGAAAGCTTTGGATTTGGTACGGCAAGAAGTATTATCCAATATGATCTTAGCTTCGAAGATTCTTTGACTATTGTTCAATCCAAAGATACTATTTACACGATAGGAGGTGGGAGAAGGTTTACAGATATGCAACTGGCAATAGATGGTCGATTATATTTATGTGATGGAGGGCCTAGCGCTAATAGTGATTCTATAGGCTATATAGAGTTTCCTAATATACTTGGTCCAGCTTGCAATGTTGTACCAGAAGCTATTGATTTAAATGGTCGCGTCCACAACACTAGACTTCCAGACTTTATAGAAAGTTATTTTGATGATCAAAATACTTTTATGCCTCAAAGTGCTCATTTTGAAATCAATGATAGTGTAGTATGTATCGAGGAGATGATTCATATTGACAACAGAACAATAGGCATTTGGGACTCAATAATATTATACCTAGGGGATGGGAGTGCTTTTTTTGATACTACAAGCTTAGATCATACTTATGGTAGTTTGGGAGAGTTTCAAATCAAAATAATCGCTTATGGCTCTTGTTTTAATGATACTTTTCAAAAAGTTATCAATGTTTTACCCGTCAGTGAATTTTCCTTTGTCGATAGTACGATCTGCCAGGGAGATTCCTTAACATTAGACATTGCAGCTCTTAATCCTCAAAATCAACTATGGTCAAATGGATCAACTAGTATATCAATAACGGTTCAGGATAGCGGGCTATATTATGTTGATGCTATAGATTCAAATGGATGTGCTATTTCGGACTCTACAATTGTCAGCCTAATAGACATTCCATTAACGTTTGATCTTGGTGAGAATCAGGAATTATGTGATGGTGATTCAGTGATATTAAATATTAATGCTCAGGGTGCAGAATCTTATTCTTGGTCGCATGACAGCGCTTTTGATCAAATACTGTGGGTTTCCAAGGCAGGGGTATATGTCGCAGAGGCAAATAATTCTTGTGGTAGCTCGTCTGATTCTATCGCCTTAGATTTTATTGATTGTAATAGCATTTTTATCCCCAATGGATTTTCAATCTCAAGAAGTAGTTACTTTTCTCCTATAACCAATGGAGAGTATAACTTCCAGATATATAATCGGTTTGGAGAACTTATCTATTCGGGGAATCAGGACGACAAGGGTTGGGACGGAACTTATCTATCGGAACATGTTGAGACCGATGTTTATGTTTATAGAGTATTGAAAAGCGAAAATAAGTTGCCGCTAACAGGAAACTTCTTAGTAATTAATTGATAAAGCCATTAACGGCATCAAGTGCTTCTTGAACCGCTTTTTCTAAGTCATCATTAAGGATGACTTTGTCAAATTGATCTTCGCAGGATAGCTCAAATTTCGCTCTTTCTAATCGTTCCGCTAAAGACTTTTTATCTTCTGTTTCTCGACCTTTAAGTCGTTCTTCGATTGCTTTAAGAGATGGTGCTTTAATAAATATCGTCAATGCTCTATCTGCATATTTTTTTTTGATATTGATCGCACCTTTTACATCAATATCAAAAATCACATGACTCCCTTTTTGCCAAATTCTTTCCGCTTCACTTTTTAAAGTACCATAGTAGCTTCCCTTGTAGACTTCTTCCCATTCAATGAATTCGTTGTTTTTAATTTTTTCCTCAAATTCCTTTGTGCTCAAAAAGTAGTAATCTCTGCCATCTTGCTCCCCAGGGCGAATTGCTCTAGTGCAGGCAGAAATAGAAAACTCTAGATTAAGAATTTTTTGCAACAAGCGTCTTACAATGGTAGTCTTACCTGCTCCTGATGGTGACGAAAATACAATCAGCTTACCTTCCATATGAGTTTATTAAAGTTGACATATCAAAACCTTTTAAAACCCACATAAAATGAAACAAATTCGTCATTGCGAAAAACTGAAGTAATCTATGCTTTGCAACAAAGAGACTACTTCGATTACTCGCAGTGACGGTAAAGGTTTTAGAAGGTTTTGATTTTGTCCTCATAATCTAATTTTAAACAACTTCCTTCATAAAATATTTGCTGTTTGTTCTTTTATTTTTTCTAGCTCATCTTTCATCTGAACAACGATTTTTTGTATGTCCGCATCACTAGCTTTGGAGCCGATTGTATTAATTTCTCGTCCCATCTCCTGACTTACAAAACCAAGCTTCTTCCCCTTACTTTCTGCTTTCTCCTTGACGATTTCATTAAAATAACTACAATGTGTTTCAAGTCTAGTTATTTCTTCTGAAATATCCATTTTTTCCCAATAATAAATTAGCTCTTGCTCAAAGCGATTGGAGTCAAATTGAATTTCATTATCTGACATCGCTTGCTTTAGCCTTTTTTGAACTCTCTTTTTTCTTTCAGGGTCTATCTTTTTAACTTTTTCAAGCAGTTTTCCAATGTTGGTACAACGGTACAAAATATCTTTTTCTAGTTGCTCTCCTTCTGTTTTTCGAAAGTCGTTCAACTCTCGAATGGCAAGTGATAGATTTAAGTTGACTTTGCTGAGTTGGGCTTTGCTAAGCTTGACATTTTGGTATCCAGATAAAACCTCTGGCATTTTTAGAAGCGTAGATAAGAGGTTATCTTTTCTCAAATTATTTTTATCGGCAAAATTGCTTAAATCTTTTAAGTAAGACTTGGCCAAAGTTTTATCAAAGGTCAATTTAGATTGAGATGCTGCAGATTCAAGCTGGATAGTACAATCAATCTTCCCTCTTATTAGTTGTTCGGAGAGTATATTTCGGAAGTCCATCTCATGATCTTTTAGACAACTTGAAGTCTTTAGGTTGATATCAATTCCTTTACTATTCAGCGTTTTAACCTGAACATTAATATCATATTGATCAAACTGCGCATTAGCTTTTCCAAAGCCTGTCATGGACTTGAGCATACTTATTGTTCTATAGTTGTGTTTTTACTGATCATTAGCTTTGCGTATTGCAACATGATTTTTTTTTCTCCCAAGTCTTGAAAAAAGATGGTGGCAATTTTATTATCTGGTCTTCCTTCAATTTGCAGCACTTTTCCATGACCAAACCGTTGGTGTTCCACTTTCATCCCAGCTTGTATTTCGGATGGATCATCGGCTTTGAAATCACCACTAGGTTTGTAGTTTGACTTGCCAACGCTAGAAGTGGTTTTAAACTTTACCGCTTTTTCAATAGCACTAGTGGAGAAATTATTCGATTCTTTTTGAGGTCTTTCTAAATTTCCTGCTTTGGAATTAATATACTCCTCAGGAACTTCTTTAATAAAACGACTGGGCTCACAATAGTTTAAATTCCCGAAACGATACCTGCTGTTAGCAAACGATAATGTTAGGGATTGCTCTGCTCTTGTTAAGGCCACATAAAAAAGTCGTCGTTCCTCCTCCAAATCTGCCCTGCTGCTTAAAGACATCATTGAAGGAAACAGATTTTCTTCTAACCCGACAATATAAACTGATGGGAATTCGAGCCCTTTAGCAGCATGGATCGTCATTAATTTGACCTTGTCCGTATCATCTTTATCATTGTCGGCATCAGTCAAAAGCATAATATCTTGTAAGTAAGTACCCAGGCTTTTGTCTTTAGTAAATTCAGCTGTTTCTTCTCCTTCAGGAACTTCATCATCATCTGTGAACTCTTTAATACTATTGAGTAATTCCTGAAAGTTTTCAAATCGATTAAGCCCTTCGACGGTTTTATCGTTATGTAACTCTGTTAGCAGTCGAGAAGATTTTGCAATGTGCAATGCCAGATCGTAAGCATTATGCTTTTCTTGCATTGTAGCAAAGCTCTTAATCATAGTGATGAAATCACTAATAGCTTGATTTGTTCTTGCTCCAAGTCCATACTCATGGATGTTTTCTAAAACTTTCCAGAGTGTGATCTCATTTTCAGAAGCAATTACGGTCGCTTTTTCAATAGTTGTTTTTCCTATTCCGCGAGCAGGATAGTTCACTATTCTCCTTAATGCTCCTTCGTCTTGGTGATTGACGCTTAATCTTAAATAAGCAATGAGATCCTTAACTTCTTTTCTTTGATAGAAAGACAGTCCTCCATATACCCGACATGGTATATTTCTTCTTCTCAGAGCCTCTTCAAAAGATCTAGATTGAGCATTTGTTCTGTAAAGGATAGCGAATTCATCGTTTCGGTAGTGCTTTCGGAGGCGTTCTTCAGCGATGGCATCTGCAATTAACCTTCCCTCATCATTATCACTTTGGGCCCTCAATAAAGTGATTTTATTACCTAAATCATTTTCCGTCCAAAGTTTCTTCTCTAATTGATTTTGGTTTTTTTGAATAACACCATTCGCTGCATTGACAATTGTCTGAGTAGAACGATAGTTTTGTTCGAGCCTGAAAACCTCCATTTCTGGATATTGTTTCTCAAAATTGAGGATATTGTCAATCACCGCTCCTCTAAAAGAGTAGATACTTTGCGCATCATCTCCGACAACGGAAATGTTTTGAAAGACATCTGCCAGTTTTTTCAAAATAGCATATTGTGCGTAGTTGGTATCTTGAAACTCATCTACCAAGATGTATTTGAAAAGATGTTGATAGCGATGTAATGCATCTGGAAATTTAGAGAGCAATTCATACATTTTGATAAGGAGATCATCAAAGTCCATTGCTCCAGCGGTGAAACAACGTTTCACATAAAGTGAATATAACATACCGAGCTTAGGTCGCCCACTTGATTCATCTTCGGAAACTAAAGTTGGATCTTTTAAATAAGCTGCCGGAGAAATTAGATTATTCTTGGCACTTGAAATTCGATATTGAACAATATTGGGCTTATACAACTTATCGTTGAGTGCCATTTCATTGATGATGGTTTTGATCAAACTTTTGGCATCATCAGTATCATAAATAGTAAAGTTAGATGGAAAGCCAATCTTTTCAGCTTCCACTCTTAATATTCGAGCAAAAATAGAGTGAAAAGTGCCCATCCATACGTTACGAGCCTCTGCACCCACAACCTCCTCAATCCTTTGCTTCATTTCTTTGGCCGCCTTGTTAGTAAAGGTAAGTGCCAAAATATTAAATGGATCAACCCCTTGTCGGATTAGATGAGCAATACGATAGGTGAGTACTCTTGTTTTCCCAGATCCTGCTCCAGCAATAATCAAAGAGGGCCCTTCAGTTTTTTCAACTGCCTGACGTTGAATAGGGTTTAAACTATCTAAATAATCCATTTATTAGAGCCAAAATTTTTCGTGAATTTGCCTAAAGTTAAATTATTTAACCAATGAATTAAAATCTTCTAAAACAAAGACCTATAAACTCTTACTGTCATTTTGAATCCGCCAACTGGCGGATGAAAAATCCACCTTAAATAAGGCTTGAAGTTAGATTTCTCTCCCGCTTTTGGCGGGATCAAAATGACAAAAGTTTTAGAAGGTTTTAATAGCCTATTTTTAGCAAATCCAGCTAAATGTTATTCGAAGTTAAGGTACTTCAAGGGGATTTCAAATAGTGAGTTACCAACAGTCCATATCAAATATTGCCAAGCTTCTTTTGGGCAAAATGATAAGCGCAAACCGCGGCTAGTCTTGCCGTTCGATCGTCAATGTCGAATTCTGGATTAAGCTCGAATATACCTAGTGACTTTACCTGCTCATATTGCCCTGCAATTTCCATCATTTCAATTACCTCTGAAGGATTAAACCCTTCTGCGGCTGGAGCAGATACTCCAGGAGCAAAACTGGCTTGGAAGACATCCATATCTAAACTTATGACGATATGATCACATCGTTTTGACAACTCATCAAGCTTAGCTTTAAAGATACCAACTGCTTTATTTCTTATATGCTCAAATTGAACAATATCTACTTGGTGCTTCTGAGCGAAGTTCCAAAGAGATTTTGCATTGCAATGGCTTTGAATGCCAAATTCGATAAAATTGCTTCCTTTAATAATGTTTTGATCTAGAACTAAATAGTAAGGTGATCCACTACTGATAACGGGAATAGGCTTTCTAAGATCAAAATGAGGGTCGATATTGATACAGCCTAAATTATTGTCAGCCTTAAATGCATTGTTAACTCCGCTAAGCTGGGTGTATCCATGATCATGTCCGCCACCAATAATAATAGAGCAATCATAGTTTGGCAGTTTGCTTTCTAAAAAAGAGATGGTATTGGTATGGTTTTGCTGAATATCATCAGAAATAGCGATATCGCCAAGGTCTTCAACATTTGCCTGAATATCATACTCTCCTTTAAGCTTACCCCAATATTTTCTGAATAATTCTGGACCTTGAGCTGCGCCAACTCTACCACCAACGTTTTTTACGCCTACATCATCGGGAATACCTACTAAGCAAGTTTTCATTTTAAATCAATATAAGAATAAGTTTATTAATGCGAAATACTTTTAGCAATACCCAATCTCCTTCGTAAGCAAAGCTTTACTTTTCATAAAGTTACCTGTTCCATGAGCAATCTTTCGTTCTTTCTGATCAAATAGTGTTGCTTCGGCAACAAATAAGCTTCTGGATGAGTACAATAGTTTTCCTCGTGCGGTTATAATACCTGAGCTTACGGGTCTCAATAAATGAATGTTAAAAGAGGATGTCACTACAAAAACTTCTTGAATAGTTGAAGCAGCTGCAAAAACTGCCGCGTCATCTAGCATTTTAAAATAAATCGCTCCATGCAAAGCATTTCCAGCATGGAAGTATTCCTGTTTTAGTTCGATTGAAATTTCACACTTACCTTCCGTTACATTAATTTCAGTTTGATACAATTGATTTATCGGAGCAGTAGTGTACATATGCTCCAGCTTTTGATAGTGATTTTTAGTAGCCATTATTTAAAAGATACGTAAAACTATTTTAACCGACTGCGTTGTAAGTTTTTTTGATTTCTTTTTAATCCAAATTCAGTATTATTAAGAGCCTTCTCAATACACTTTAAACTGGATATCACCTGAGGCAAGCCTCTAGCCATCGATGAATTTCCCCAGCTAACACAACAGTCTAGATACTTTCTTTTACATAATTTGGGTTTAATGCGAACGAACGTTCGTTCGTATTAAGAGAGGCTTAAGTATAAAAACATTCAATAGCTTTGTTGTCATTGAGATTCTCCGACTTGCTGGTAGGCAGTTTCTTCGGTCACACACGCAATCAACCCATTGAACTATGAGTGACTTTGAACCTGTCATTCATAGCGAAATGTAATGAAGCGAAAGAATCTTCCTTTCGTATTAATCTTTAGAGACTCTTCGCATCGCTTTACCATTTTACAGCAAAAGGCAAAGTTGTTTTAGAGCGATACTCTGAGTGACGGTACGTTGTTAGTCCTTCATCACTTTATAATACGCCTTTTTGCCGTCAGACCATACTTCGACCATATAGAGCCCAGGTTTGATCATAGACATATCTAGTGAAGTGCTTTGCTCTTGATTGAAGACCCTGAGCACTTCTCTTCCTGATATATCTTTTACCACTATATCAAACTGTCCTCCATTATTGTTGATAATGTTTAACACATCCGTTGTCGGATTTGGAAACAAATTGAATGACAACTCTTGTCCGCCTGCAGCTGGAGTTTCAATACCTACCGATGGATCGTCTGAGCCCTCTGTGGAATCTGCAAAGCCAATGGTCAATGATGAGCCAATTTTACCCGAGCCGACTGTTATCTCCTCGCAATAAGTACTATCGCAGTTGCTATTACTTACCGTTAAGCAGATATTGTATGTCCCTGCAGTTGCATAAGTGTGATTGCCTGGTATTTTGGCTGTTGTGGTATTGTTGTCTCCAAAGTCCCATAAATAGGTCTTGTTCTTGCCTTTGGCTCTGTTAACAATAATAGCTGCCAACTCCTGATTTGGATCATCTTCGATGGTAAAGTATGCAGCTAGAGAATCTATTAACAAGTTGACAGTTATTAAACTGTCTCCTCCACCCGTAGCAGGCAATGTGTCTTGATAAACTCCACTTGCAGTATACTTTTTACCACTTGGAGATATATATTCACCACAACCTGTTGGGGCAATGCAAGTGCCTGAGAATTCTTCTACGTTTCTTTGTAAAAGTTTTGGTTGAGTAATTTCACTACTTGTCTCTTTATAAAAAATTTCAGCAGATCCATCATTATCTATATCGCCTAAAGCAATTCCACTAACAGAATGGGCAGTATTGGCAATTATTTGCTCGAATTCAAAATTACCTATCCCATCATTCATAAATATATGGATACGGTCACGTTGATGTAGCGGTTGATGTTGTAGCAAAATATCTGGTCTATTATCCCCATTCATATCATCAATTACCACTGGACCAGGGGTGATAGAATGTCCGTTTAATAAATCATTTGGAGTAAAACTCCCATTACCGTTATTTTTATACAATGTTACTCTAGTTTCTATTGGAGCCTCAGTGCTTAAGCTGAGTAATTCTTGTTCCCCCTGAGAAATTAAAACTTCTGGAAATAAATCCTCATCTGTATTTACAATATGGATAGAACCATTTCTTGTATCGTTAAAATCAACTGTTATATCTTCCGTATAAGCACCTGATCCATCATTGATGTATAATTTTGTTTTATAGTCAGGAAATACACCAGAAATTAAGATATCGGCATCACCATCGTTATCAATATCACCCATAGTTGATGTATTGTAATAACCCATTGTTGGAGGTATCCCATGAGAAGTAAATTCACTAAATACCCCTCCACCCATATTTTTATATATTTTCACATTGTTTGTGCCAATTACAAAAACATCTAATCGAGCATCAGCATCAACAAACCCAGTAAAATAAGTCGAAACACTGAAAAAACCACTATACATCCCTTCAATACCATGAGATTCAATTTTTGTGAATTGAACTGGTGTGCCACCTATATTCTTAAATAGTTCAACTCTAAGTTGATTGAGGCTATCATAACCAGCAATTAGGATGTCTGGTTTATCATCCTCGTCAACCATATCCGCAACTTCGACTGACCTAATGGCCGTGATAAAAGTAGCACCTATTTGCCCCAAGCTCGAGAAATTTCCGTTGCCTATATTTCTATATAAGATTAGATTCTTACCAGTAGTTTTGTTATCGCCGTAAAATAAAATATCAAGGTTGTCATCATTATCAAAGTCTGCAAACTCTGTTCCAAGGAAATCAAAATCAACGCTAGCACTTAAATTACTTGAATTTAACTCCAAATATGATACCACTGTAGTTTTATTTCCTTGAGAAACATTTAATGAAATATTTATAATACTATCACAACCCAAGTAATTCGCATCAGCCAAAGTATCTAAGTGAGTCCCACTTTCATATATCACTTTCCCACTAGGAGCAATAAAACTGTCGCACGCTACCCTAGTAATATTACCCATAGTTGTTTCTAAACGAGTATAGTTCACTCTAATAATACTATCACATCCAACAGCATTACCATCTTTTAACACGTCAAAATAGATGCCTGAAGAAGTGAGTTCTTGACCATTACCCTGCATAGTATAAGGGTCACATTGAGTAATGTTGATTTCTCCTTCTGTTACACAAGCAGCATAGCAACCCTTGTTGTCAAACAATGTAGAAATAGGTTTTGTGGAGTCTTCACTGACAACTCCTGAGTAATATTGATCACTTCCAATCACAAATAAATCTTCTGTTCCATCTTGATTTCTGTCGAAGAAAGTAGCCGCATTTAAAATATTTCCTTCCATCGGTAAGTCGGTAACGATATCAAATTGACCATTTCCAAACTGCAAATACAATCTTGCTTCTGCTGTTGTCAAATCAGTTGTTCCAACCAGTAACAAATCTTGATCCCCATCATTATCCACGTCCTTTGGTGTCATAGCACCACCTACTAATCCATGAATGGAAGTACTATCTGATCGTGAGAAGTTCCCTAGTCCGTCATTGGTATAAATCATGGAAGTATAGCTTATGGGATTAAAACCATTAATTCCAATAGATACAACATCTAAATCTCCGTCAGAACCTACATCCATCAAAACCATATTACCAAGGGCTAGAATATCGAAAGGGTTTGGTTCAAGCGTAAAATTACCATTACCGTCATTCAAGTAAAGTTCGGGGATGGCACTCAAAAAGTCTGCACGCCCTGCAATTAAATCTGGCAAAGTGTCGCCATTCAAATCTCCCACCAATAAGTAGTTACTTCTACTAAAACTATTTGAAATTGTATTTGGTGTTGCTGAAAAGCTCCCAGAAGTATTCAGGTATAAGTCAATGCCTGAACTTGATGCTATAATTAAATCTTGAAATCCATTGGTATCAACATCTGTAAAGGTGTGCTTACCTCCTGTAAGGTTGTCAAAGGGGGCTGAAGTAACCTGAGTAAAAGTGCTATCACCATTATTTTGGTATAAGCCTGCAAATGAAAATCCAGTTGCATTAATTGTATCCCCCGAAATAAAAACGTCATCAAAACCATCCTTGTCATAATCTATTAAAGAAGCTGAACCTTGAACCGTTCCTTGAAAAGAAGTATCAACTAGCTCTGTAAAGTCACCATTTCCATCATTTAGATAAATGTAGGCAACAATTTTTCCAGCAGTATCCTCTCCTGTTAACAGTACATCTAAATGCCCGTCATTATTGACATCCCCGTGTGCTACTGCTCCATTCTTTACATCTTTAAAGGTGCTACTATCCTGTAGTACCAAGCCATCAATATTTGGTGTATTTACTGTAAGATCAATCGTATAGATAATGCTATCACAAGGGCCAAATGAAAAAGGAACTGAATCGATGTATATGCCCGTCGTAGGATATGTTTTACCACTCGGTGAAGTATATGCTCCACAGGAGACTTCGGTAATGTTTTCTAAAATCGTAGTATCGGTAGGTATGGTAAGCGTTATAGTAAAAAAGGTATCACAAAGTCCTGCAATGTCAATAGTATCTAAATACACTCCTGAAGAATCCCATATTTTACCGCTGGGTGAAGTGTATTCGTTACAGGCTTGTATGTTAAGGTTTTTATAGGAACCACAGAAATTGTCGATATACCATAGCTCTTGTCCAACAGTCGCATCGTCTGCGCTAAAGAATAATTTATTTTGTGCAATAACAGGTGATATCATAAAAGAAGCATTCGATCCAGATGCTAAGTCTATTAGCATTTCAGGGGTATTAGTACCATCATATTTCCATATCTCTGCCCCATTTACACCGTCATTAGCACGGAAGTACAAGGTATCTAAATAACTGACAAACTCTTCAGGGAAAGCGCTATTGCCAAAACCTGGTCTAATATCATGTACCATAGTTGGTGTATTTGTACCATCATATTCCCAAAGTTCTTGACCATTAAGTCCATCATCAGGGTTAAAATAGAGTTTATTTTGAAATACAACTAAATGTGCTGTGAGAGGGAAAGCACTACTGCTTCCAGAATTAATGTCCTCGACTAGAGAAGGAGCAGCCATACCATCGTACTCCCATAGTTCAGCTCCACTAGTACCATTATCTGCCACAAAGCATAGTTTATCATTAAATACTGTTAAAACTGTTGGGGAAGAGCTATTGCCTCCTGAACGAATATCTGCTACCAAGCTTGGTACTCCAACGCCCGTGTATTTCCAAAGCTCATTTCCATTAATGCCATCATCTGCTGCAAAGTATAAGGTATCATTAAAAACACACAGGTGTGTAGGAGAAGACCCCGTTGTACCTGTTGCAATATCTGCTACAAGGGTAGGAGTACCACTACCTCCATACTTAAAGAGCTCTGTTCCATGTGTACTATCATTGGCACTGAAGTATAAAGTATCGTTAAATATAACAAACGAACTGGGATTACTTGGTAAAGCTCCTGGATAGAGATTATCTATCATAGTTGGACCAACAATACCGTCATATACCCACAACTCTCCAAAGCTGACCTCATTACTTGCCTTAAAGTAAAGCTTATCTTGATAAACGAACATATCTGTCGGCAAGGAAGATCCGCCAGCATATATATTATCTATTGGATAGGCATTTTCACCATCCCATACCCATAATTCTCTATCAAAAGAGGCATCATCTGCACTAAAGTATAGCTTGCCATTAAAATCAACTAGATGATCTGGTGCTGAACCTGTTGCCCCAATTACAATATCGGCTGCCAACGTGGGGGTGGATTGTGTATATCCCATTTTTGTTGTAAAAAATGCTAATACTCCAAATAGAATTGTTATTGCTTTTTGCATATTTTGTTGATTGAGTGTATTCTTATCGATACAAAAGTAATTTAAAGTGCATTTCGAGAATACTCCTAAACGACACAAATTAGGGGGGATTGATTAAAAGATTAAAGATTGCAAGATTTAGACTCTTCGCATCACCTTAACGAAGTATTTGCTATAGGCAAGCTACTCTTATGGTGATGCTCTGAGTGACGAACTCCAAACAAAACGTCACTCAGAGTGCAGTATAACGGAGCGAAGAGTCTCGCTCAAGACTACCACATTACACTTTGTTTCGTTCGCAGTGATGGACATGAGCAACAAAAAACTAAAAATTACATTTTGTTTCTAACTTCAGAAGGTAAGTAACCAAAGTGCTTTTTAAACGCTTCCGTAAACTTGCTTGGACTAGCATAATATAGTCTTGTACCGACTTCTGCTATAGGCAAATTTTCATTTTCCAGTATCGTTTTGGCTAGTTGCATTTGCTTGGACAAATGATATTGGTATAAGGTTTGCCCTGTTAGCTGTTTAAAGATACTTTTGAGCTTTGTCTCAGATATGCTTACCTCTTGAGCCAAAGATTCAATTCCTGGAAATTCGTTTAAAAGATTGTCTGCTAAGATCTTGCTCACTTTCATTACCTTTATACGATCATTGTTGTTCAATTCTAGATGATTTTCACTCACTTTTTCTTGCAGTACTTTGTCTGCAAAAAACGAAATGAAAGTTTCTGTGTGCTGCTTAATCGTTGATGGTGTCTCCCCCTGATTAATTGCTTTCCACAAAGGAGCATAATCGAAAAAATCTGAGTCATCGACTTCAGGCCACATAATGTATTTTCTATCAGAATTAATAAAGCTCTTCAACTCCTTAGCAATTGGACCTGATACTTTATCTAAATACTTTAGCAACCATTTTTCAGTAAAGTAAACCGTTATAAAAACCCCATGTGCCCCTTTAAAATGGCACACATCATGCTTCGCATTACTAATATCTGGCTTAAAAAGTGTCCAAGATCGATCTGTCCAAGGCAGACCTCCTATAATCGGATCCTTAGACTTCAAAGACAATTGATTAATATGTAGTGTTAAATAGTAATGTTCGACAGGTAGGTCCTTGTCATAAATCAGTTTAAAATTCACATTTGCTTTAAAGTCCATCACTGAGGCATGCACGAATAAACCGTCTTCCACATCATAATATCGTAAATCTCCTTTTAGAAATGGCGTATTGGATATTATGCTCCTTTCCTCATTATTACTCTTGATAAAAGGCATAGAATGCAAACTTTCTATCATCGTTTGTGGCGAATTAGCTAAATAGGGCAATTCGAAAAAACCATTTCTGTAATAGAACAGGTATTTTCTAAAATTTTTAAGCCACTGTTTGATAGACGAGGTCATCGTAATCAAAACTAAGTACTTTAGTGTATAATTGCAAGGCTAGAAAGTTATAGCAATAGGAGCTTCTGTCTCAATTCAATATCCCAAATCCTCTGTCAGTTTCTATCACACATATCTAACTTCAGCTTTCTAACTGCGTTAAACAATCATCAATCTCCTTTACGTAAAGATCGATTTGTTGCTTTAATTCGGTATAATCTTTTTCTGGCTGAGATGGAGCAATCGGTGGAGATGACTGATTCTCTGACAATTTATTTCTTAACTCTTCTATCTCCTGTTTTAAAGAAAGGTTTTCTTGATTGAGTTGATTTACTCGAGTAATGAGTATTCTGGTTTTTTCAATAATGATACCTAAACGTTGTGCTGTATCCGACATTATTTTCTAATTGTTGCTTCAAGCTGTTGCTCATAATTCTTCATCAATCGACTCATTACATCATCAATCTCTTTGTCTGTCAAGGTGCGGTCTTCATGTTGGAAGAAGTAACTTACCGCACACGACTTTTTATCTTTTCCTAGTTTACCATCTTCATAAACATCAAAAAGGTTGATCTTTCTTAATAATTGACCTTCTGTTTTCTTAGCGATAGTTTCGATTTCTTTAAAACTTTTGCTCTTATCTATAATCAAGGCAAGATCTCGCTTCATTCCAGGAAATTTTGGTATTGGACGATATTTCTTCTCAGTCTTCGGATGATTAACAATAAATTCCCAGTTTAGATCAACATAAAAGACGGGTTGTTTGATCCCCCATTGCTTTAGAACGGGAGCACTTAGTTTACCACCAATGCCAATATTGTCTTTATTTGATCGTAACTCTAACACTTGTTCGAACAAGTCATTGGTAACAGGGTTTTCCTCCCATTCACTAATACCGTTTAACTGAAGCAATGCTTCAACCGTCGACTTCAACTCAAATAAAGAAGCCCCTTCGCTTTTCTTCAACCAGTTGGCTTCCGCCTTGTCTCCAGTAAAAAAGATAGTTAAATGCTCTTTTTCAGAAAACCCATCCTTTCGTTTATGATAGGTCTTCCCAAATTCAAATAATCTTAATCGGTCATTGCTTCTATTGATATTATATGCAATAGCTTCTAGGCCAGAGAAAAGCATCGAAGGTCGTAAGGCATCTAGATCGGCACTTGAATAGCTCAAAAGAGGTATGATTTTATCCTTTAGCTCTGTCAACTGCTTGTCATAATGCTGTGAATGAGTAATGGAATTCCCCATGATTTCATGGTAACCGTTACTAGCAAGAAACTCCGCTGTAGTATTAATCAGTTTATTGCGATCAGGTTGGATGCTAAAAGATAGCGTTGACTTTACTTCCTTACCTAAAGGAATATTATCAAAACCTATTATTCGAAGAACTTCCTCAATAACATCCGCTTCTCTAGTAACATCCGATCGATATGCTGGAACACTAATTTGTAAAGCCTCATCTATTTCAGCGTCAATTTTAATATCCAATTCCTCTACAATTGACTTTACCTTTTCCTTAGGAATGTCTAACCCTGTCAGCATATTGATTCGACCATATCGCAAAGTAACTTTGGAAGGCTCAATTTCCGAAGGATATACATCTACAATCTCAGAACTGATGGATCCTCCAGCAACCTCTTTAATCAATAAAGCAGCTCTTTTAAGCGCGTATACAACTTTATCTGGATCAATACTCTTTTCAAACCTAACTGCTGCATCCGTTCTTAGTCCATGAGTACTTGAGGTTTTTCTGATATGGCTCGGATCAAAATAAGCACTCTCTAAAAAGATATTTTTAGTGGTTTCTGTAACGCCCGATTTCATACCACCAAAAACTCCCGCAATACACATACCCTCCTTTGGATTACAAATCATTAAATCATTTTCGGAAAGCTTTCGCTCTTTTTCGTCAAGTGTTTTAAAAGAAGTATTCTTAGGAAGCTTTTTAACGATCACTTCTTTTCCTGTAATTTGATCTGCATCAAAGGCATGTAATGGCTGCCCTAATTCATGAAGCACGAAATTTGTTACATCTACAATGTTGTTGATAGGACTTAATCCAATGGCCTTCAATCTGCCTTGCAACCAACTAGGAGACGGTTTTACATCAACTCCAGAGATCGTCACACCAGCATATCGAGGACATGCAATGTTATCCTCAACGGTTACCTTAATACTTAACTCGTCATTATCTTTTTGATAGATTTCAACTTCAGGCCAATCCAAACTGCCAGTAAAATTATGGTTGGTTTTTAAAGCCACTAATAAGTCTCTAGCTACACCAATATGAGATAACGCATCAGAACGGTTTGGCGTAATTCCTATCTCAAAAATGGTATCTGAATCCACAGGAAAGTATTTGCTTGCAGGCTGGCCAACTTCGTAATCATTTGGCAAAACCATGATGCCCTCATGGCTATTTCCTAAGCCAATTTCATCTTCTGCGCAAATCATCCCATTTGACTCAACACCTCTAAGCTTAGCCTTCTTTATTTTGAACGACTCTCCTCCAGTTGGATAAAGCGTCGTTCCATTTGTCGCTACAATTACTTTTTGCCCTTTTGCAATGTTTGAAGCCCCACATACAATTTGTAACTGTTCAGCACCCACATCAATTTTTGCAACTTTTAGGCGATCTGCATTTTCATGCTGATTCAAGTCAATAACTTCCCCAATAACCAATCCTTTCAGACCACCTTTAATACTTTCATATGGTTCAATGCCTTCCACCTCTAGGCCAGTATTGGTAAGGATCTCGGCTGCTTTCTCGGCAGATAAGTCAGTTTGAATGTATTGTTTTAGCCAGTTGAATGAAATCTTCATTGATTATAAACTTAATTAAACCTTTAGAAAGTGTTACTTAGTCTGATAATACAGCAAATTTAGCTCTTTTAATTTTTTAAACTCCTTATCAGTAGTGATAATTGGAATGTTAAGATAAATCGAACTTGCCATTATAATACAATCTGGTAGTTTAAAGCTATGAGCTTTCCTTATGCGGATTACCTCCTGTTTGATCTGATTATTAATATCTAAAACAGTACATTGGTCTATAAACTCCTTGATTGTTTTCTCACTTTTTTTTGTTAGTTGTGAAAACCCTAATAGTTCTAATTGAGTAACGAAGGAAATGTATAAATCTTTTTCATAGAGAAGGGTTGCAAGGGTGGTATCTCCAGATAATAGATATAGTATGATGTTGGTATCAACAAATAACTTATTCCCACTCATCCCTTAACTTCTTCTGAATATCTAAGGCATCTTCATCCAGTTTTAAGACTCCGCAATATTTATGTGTGTCAATCCCTTTTACTGTTTTTCTCTCAAACAGCTTTGCTAACAACTCACTGATAATTTTAGGTGCACTTCCTTGCTTTAATACGGTTACCATGGTTTATTATATGTTCTAAATTTAACGATTTAGAATCATTTTTGTTTCGCATAAAGGCATTAATAACACTTAAAGGCTAATTATTTGCCTCTTGCTGTTTAGAAGCAGTTATTTTCTTTGCTAAAGTATCACAAAATTGCTTTACTTCCTCTAAAACAAATCCTTGACCAGTGGCTTTCTGATAATTTTCTGCCATTACAATCATGCTTTGTAAATAATGACTTTCCATCTCTTCCACTAACATTTGCTGCGTCCAAAGACTGATGCTTAAAGTATTGCGTTCCTCTTTATCCCACATTGCAATATTTAAAGACTTTGCTTTCTTGTTTTCCTTATGATCTGAGTCTGATGCTTTCCACTCTATTTCGGTAGGAATGTTATTCTCATCCAACTCAATAGAGAACCTGATTTTAGATGTTTTGTGAGCTTTTTTAGACATTAAATTTTTGTTTAGAAGTAAGTTTTGACTGCAAATTCAAATTGATCTATAAATATTTGTTTAAAGCTAGAGATATTATTTTGTTCATAAAAAATCAACATAGCTTTTTTGTAATCTATTGAATCGACAGTTCTGAAAGAAAGAGGGCAATAATGACTATTCATCAATATACCATTACTTATGATTCTTGAAGTTCTTTTATTTCCATCAACAAAGGGTTGAATATACGAGATTAAGACCAGAGCTAGTAGAGCCTTTTCAAAAATATCTTCTTTACTATTCACCAAATTACAAAGATCAGAAAGTGCGTCTCTAATTTGAAATTCATTGTCCAAAGGCCTATAGTTAGTTCCTGAGATGCCGACTCTTGCTGTCCTTAAGTTTCTTTTGATAGGAAGCTCCTGAACCAAGATTGAGTGGATAGACTCAATCTTTGAAACAGTTAATGGATGGATATATTGAGTATTTTTCGTTATAAAATCAATAGCTTCCTTATGATTTAATAACATTGTAGCCTCCTCTTTTGTCTTGCCAGAAGCTGTTTCTTTATCTTTAAGCAATCTTTCTGTTTCTAGAAGAGAATAAGTATTGCCTTCTATCTGAGAAGACTTCCATGATAAATCAATCGCCAGTCTCTCCAGTTCTTTTTTGTATTCAAAATCTGAGAGTTGCGCAACATTTTTCGTATAGGTATTATGAAGTGCTGAAAGTTTTTCTAGTTCCGCCTCAGAAAATATAGTACTTGTTGGCAAAATATCATTTATAAGTTCAAAGTTGAAATTCTGCTTGATTTCTCTTTCATCTATATCCTTTTCATAATAATCTTCTGCATCAATTGGATATATTAATTCATAATTAGGAGAAATAATATATTTGGTTGCCCTTCCTTGACCTTTAGTTTCTAATAGTCTTTCAGATACGAGCCTAGATAACAATCGTTTAACAGTTGCATAGCTTATCTCTAATGTAAGAGATTCATATATTTCCTTGGAAGAACATTCAGGCTTCTTTCTGGCAAAGGCAATGACTTTTTTTATTAAATCTTCCAACTTGACCAATATTTAAGCTCACGAAAATACAAAATAAAGCTCAATTCAATACAGAAATGATCCGTATTTGATCAGAATTTGAGCTACAAATACTTTATTGATCCGAGAATTTTTGCATTAAGTAATTTGACAAAGCAAACATTTCAGCTTCTTTAAACTTGTCCATGATTAACTGTGTGCCAAATGGCATACCCTCTTTGGACTTTGCTAATGGTAAGGAAATCGCTGGCATTCCAGCATGCGGTGCTTGAACTGTAAAAATGTCGGCCAGATACATGGCAATAGGATCATCAGCTTTCGCACCTATTTCAAAAGCAGTTGTCGGTGTTGTTGGCAAAAGTATGGCATCATATTCTTTCAAAATTGCTTTCGATTTCTCTGCAATAATTCGACGTACTTTCTGAGCCTTCCCGTAATAGGCATCATAATATCCTTCACTTAACACAAATGTACCAGACATGATACGCCGTTTCACTTCCATCCCAAAGCCCTCTGTTCTTGACTTTTTGTAAGTTGACTCCAAGTCAGTAGCATTAGGACTAGAATAACCAAAATGTACTCCATCATATCGTGCTAAATTTGATGATGCTTCGGCAGTAGTTAAAACATAATAAGCGGGAACCATATAATCTAAGTACGGAAAATCAATTGGTTCAACAACATGCCCTTCATTTTTCAACCCGTCTATTAGGCCTAATGTATAATCTTTTATCTCACTATCGAGTCCATCACTCTCCAGCACATCCTTTATATATGCAATCTTATATTGTGATTTGGGTTGTAATTGATTGCTGTAAGGTTCAACATTTAATGCAGATGCCGTGCTGTCATATTCATCTTTTCCTGCAATTACTTCCAAAATCAAAGCAGCATCTTCGATATTATGGGTGAATGTTCCTATTTGGTCATATGATGATGCATATGCTAATAATCCATATCTTGAAACCCTACCATAAGTAGGCTTTATACCAACTACACCACAAAAGGAAGCGGGCTGTCTGATAGAGCCTCCTGTGTCTGAACCCAAAGTTGCCATGCACAATCCAGCAGCTACTGCTGTAGCAGATCCTCCGGATGACCCACCAGGAACCTTAGTATTATCAATTGGATTTAAAACATTCCCGTAAGCGGAGTTTTCATTTGAGGCTCCCATTGCAAACTCATCGCAATTGAGTCTTCCGATAATTATAGCATCTTCTGCTAAAAGTCTTTCAACAACCGTTGAGTTATATAAGCTTTCAAAACTCTCCAATATCTTGGAGCTAGCAGAGACTTTATGTCCCTTAAAACAAATGTTATCTTTTAGCCCAATTACCAGACCATAAAGCTTGCCCCTAGTTTCTTTTTGCTCAAGTGACTTTGCTCTTTCTAGGGCTTCATTTTCATATACCTCTAGAAAAGCATTTAAGTGTTGGTTATCTTTTACTTTTTTAAGATAGTGTTCAACAACATTAATGAGGTTATACTTTCCTCCTGAGATATCTTCTCGTAAACCAGATAAAGATTGAGATACTGACAATTCCATGTATTGTCTCAGCACATTTAACTTTGCAAAAATTAGGACTTAGACTCTGCTGAATTAGCTTCTGCAGAAGGCTTTTGAGCTGTTGACTTAACCTCTTCCTCACGCATTCCTTCTTCCAATTCAGACTTCAAAGAAGACTTTGCTGTATTAAACTCTCTAATGCCTTTTCCTAGACCTCTCATTAGTTCAGGAATCTTTCTTCCTCCAAATAATAGAAGTATAGCTAACAAAATGATGATCCATTCAGCACCACCAGGGAGTGGAAACAAAAGAAATAGTGAGTTCATAATTACCAATTTAAAAGGATTCTAGTGTAAAAGTACTGATTTTTTAAATAGGATGAGAAACTATTGCTAGATTTGCTTCTTAGATGGGCTCAGCATCAATATTATTGCGCAAATTTCTTATCTGGAGAATTAGGCATATTAGTAGCAAGAACTTTCTCTTAATTCTAAGTGTAATAATTGGTATTACCTCTGGTATTGCAGCTATTCTCCTTAAAAGAATCGTTTTTGAAATACGAGATCTTTTGACAAAAGGGTTTGATACCACTCAGCAGCACTACGTTTATGTCATCTATCCGTTTATAGGTTTGCTCTTGACAGCTTGCTACATCTATTTTTTGAATAGAAACAAATTAGGTGGTGGTATCTCAAACATTTTGTATTGCATCTCCAAGAAATCAAGCATTATCGAAAGAGATAAAATGTATTCTCATTTCACAACAAGTGCCTTGACGGTTGGTTTCGGAGGATCTGTGGGATTGGAAGCGCCCATTGTTACTACTAGCTCTGCAGTAGCATCTAATCTTGGTAGATTGATGCATTTAGATCGAAAACAGAGAACTTTGCTGATTGGATGTGGTGCTGCAGCTGCAACCGCAGCCATCTTTAATGCTCCCATTACTGGTATTGTTTTCGTCTTAGAGGTATTACTTTTAGATTTTAACATCCGATCGTTTATTCCTATTCTACTGGCCTCAGTTACTGGTGCAATTACTTCGAAGCTATTACCAGGAGAGGATATATTATTCAATTTACACATTACAGATCCGTTTATTGTAAAACAGCTTCCATTATATGTTTTACTTGGATTGCTTTCTGGAGTTTTGTCCGTATACTTTAGTAAATGGATTAATGCAGTTGAGGAACGATTTACTAAAATTCACAACCGCTTTAACAAGGCTGTTTATGGTGGAATCGCTTTAGGGATATTGGTATTTGTTTTTCCTCCGCTATATGGTGAAGGTTTTGAAATGATTCGAGCCATCCTCTCTGGTCACCCCGAGAAACTTTTAAATAATAGCTTCTTTTACGAGTGGATCAATTTATCGTGGGGTATCGTAATTTTAACATTAGGAATTGTCGTTTTTAAAATTGTCGCAACGGGGATAACTATTGGCGGTGGTGGGAGTGGTGGTATTTTTGGCCCTTCACTTTTCATTGGATCATTAATGGGTTTTGCCTTTTCTAGAATATGTAATCTTGCTATACCAGGAATTGAGTTATCTGAAAGCAACTTTGTTTTAGTGGGGATGGCAGGTGTAATGAGTGGTATTTTGCATGCTCCATTAACCAGTATCTTTCTGATTGCAGAATTAAGTACTGGGTACGAATTAATGCTTCCGCTCATTCTAGTATCTGCGATATCTTATGCTACTACCATTTATTTTGAGCCATACTCTATTTATACGAAACAGTTAGCAAGGAAAGGAGACTTGATCGATCATAATAAGGACAAACAGGTGTTGACTCTTTTAAGTTTAAGGCGTGTTATTGAAAAAGACTTGAAAACCATTGAGCCAGATAAGACTTTAGGGGATCTAGTCAAGGTTGTTTCAAAATCTAATCGGAACATTTTCCCAGTGGTAGATGAAGGTCAGGTACTCTGTGGCATTATTTTGTTAGATGATATTAGAGAAATTATGTTCAACCCCGAGCTTTATGATGATACTTTTGTAAGAGATATCATGCATATGCCTCCTGGGTATGTCTTTATAGAGGACCCCATGGATGTAGTGATGAAAAAGTTTCAAGATTCAGGTGCTTGGAATCTTCCAGTTATTGATGAGGAAAAATATGTTGGATTTTTATCTAAGTCTAAAATCTTCTCTGTTTATAGAACTTTATTAATCAATCAGGATAAACAATAAGGCACTATGTATGAAACAAAAAGTAATTTTAAGACGTTAATAATATAAAATATAAAAGAAACTTGTTTAAAGTTGAAATGCGATGGTTATGAACAGAGTCTTCATAAAACTAAAACCTTTTGTCATTTTGAAACCCGCCTGACGGCAAGGCAGTTCTAACTTTTTTTAAAAAGTTAGATTTCTCCCAAGGTCGAAATGATAGGAGTTGTAGAAGGTTTTGATTTTTTAACTTTAGACAACCTCAATCAATAAGCTATGAAAGGAGTTCGATTTGTTACCAATGATAAAGATCAAAAAATTGCTGTGCAGATAGACTTAGATCAACTAACAAAATATCAAGAGTCTATAGAAGAGCTATTAGATGTTATAGTTGCGGAAAGCAGAAAAGATGATGGGGAGATTAGTTGGGAAGAGTTAAAAAAACAACTCAAAGCATCAGGTAAGCTATAATGTATAAGGTTGTATTTAAAAAGAGAGCAGCAAAAGAATTTCAAAGTCTACCTAATGTAGCATTAAGCAAA
Source organism: Bacteroidia bacterium (assembly GCA_030426955.1). Lineage (GTDB taxonomy): Bacteria > Bacteroidota > Bacteroidia > Chitinophagales > JAUHXS01 > JAUHXS01. The sequence continues at coordinate 145,422 of JAUHXS010000005.1, forward strand.
GTTGCCCAATCCATTGATAAGCTATCTCTCGATCCTAGACCTAATAACAGCAAGAAATTAAAGGGAGGTAATGAAAATATCTGGAGGGTTAGGGTAGGAGATTACCGTGTTATATATTTAATCGAAGATATTATTAAAATAGTGGAGGTCAGAAAAATAGGTCATAGAAAAGATATTTATAAATGATTGACAAAAAGACTCCCAAAATAGTAGGTTATTGGTTATTATTAGGATGTTTGATGATTTACATAATGGTCATCATCGGAGGTATAACTAGACTGACTGGTTCTGGATTATCGATGGTAGAATGGAAGGTTATAGGTGGAAGTGTTCCACCTATCTCGGATGCTGACTGGCAAGAAAAATTTGAGTTATATAAACAGTTTCCGCAATTTGAAAAAGTCAACTACAACATGACTGTCGATGACTTCAAATCTATTTTTTGGTGGGAGTATATTCATCGAATGTGGGGAAGATTAATTGGAATTGCCTTCATCGTTCCGTTCTGTATTTTTTTGATTAAGAAATGGATTCCAAAAAAATTACTTCCAAAGCTTTTATTGATTCTTATATTAGGTGGATTTCAAGGCATATTGGGTTGGATAATGGTAAAAAGTGGTTTAGAAAATCAGCCCTGGGTGAGCCCTTACAAACTAACAGCACATTTATTATTAGCACTATTCGTCTTTTCTTATACTTTTTGGACAGCAATAGAAGTGCTAGTACCAGAAAGAAGGCAAAAGAATCTATTTATTTATAAAGCAATATTGGTGCTTATCAGTCTAATCAGCATTCAGCTATTTTTTGGAGGGTTAATGAGTGGGCTTAAGGCTGCAGTTCACTACCCAACATTTCCAACTATGAATGGACAATGGTTTCCTGAACAATTATTTTTGCTTGATTCTTGGTGGGAGAATCTCTTTGAAAATATTGCTATGGTGCAGTTCATTCATCGCAACATTGGTTATTTGATATTTGGAGTTACCATAATGCTTTGGATTAAAACACGAAATAGCAAATACAGATCAATAAACGTTTTATTGGGGATCGTCTTATTACAGGTCGTTCTTGGAATTACAACCTTAGTACTTTCTAAAGGAGAAATACCCGTTCTTTGGGGTGTTTTACATCAAGCAGGAGCAGTTTTAGTGCTAACGGCTAGTTTGTTTGTGTTTTATTCTTTTTCTAAGAAATAGACTACTCATTATAGTCCATCACTTGATGTCCACCTTCTTGCAGGTATTTATCCTTTTCGAAGAGTATTAGGTCAGCTTGAACCATCTCTTCAACCAAAGCTTGCAAATCGTATTTAGGCTCCCAACCCAATTTTTCTTTTGCTTTGGTTGGATCTCCAATTAATAGATCTACTTCTGTTGGTCTGAAGTATTTTGGGTCCACGGCAATAACCTCTTGTCCAGTTTTAAATGCATAATTACTACTATCAGAAGATACTACATACCCTTTTTCCTGATTTCCTTTTCCTTTAAATTCAAGAGAGACACCTACTTCTTTAAATGACATTTTGAGGAAATCACGAATACTTGTCGTCTTACCAGTAGCAATTACAAAATCTTCGGGCGTATCATGCTGTAGCATCATCCACATCATTTCTACGTAATCTTTTGCATGTCCCCAGTCTCTTTTTGCATCTAGGTTTCCGAGATATACTTTTTCTTGCATACCCAATGCCATTCTTGCAACTGCGCGAGTAATTTTTCTGGTCACAAATGTCTCTCCTCTTAAAGGAGATTCATGGTTAAATAAAATACCATTGCAAGCAAACATATTATATGCTTCTCTATAATTTACTGTAATCCAAAAAGCATATTGTTTTGCCACCGCATATGGTGATCTGGGATAAAACGGTGTGTTTTCTGTTTGAGGAACTTCCTGAACTTTGCCATAAAGCTCAGATGTTGAAGCTTGATAAATTCTCGTTTTTTCTGTTAATCCTAGCAACTTGACTGCTTCCAAAATCCTCAAAGTCCCTGTTGCATCTACATTAGCAGTATACTCTGGCGTTTCAAAGCTAACGTGAACATGGGACATAGCACCCAAATTATAGATTTCATCAGGTTGCACTTCCTGAATGATTCTGATAATGTTCGTTGAATCTGTTAAGTCACCATAGTGCAAGATAAACCGAACATTGTCCTCGTGAAGATCTTTATAAAGGTGATCTATACGATCTGTATTAAATAGAGAACTCCGTCTTTTAATACCATGAACTTCATAACCTTTATTGAGCAAAAACTCTGCTAAGTAGGCTCCATCTTGTCCTGTAACACCAGTAATTAAGGCTTTTTTCATAACAATGATTATAGGACAAAAATAGACAATTAAATATAAACTAGAGACTTGAAATGTGAAAGAAGAAAGCTAGAACAGACTTTCAATGATCTTAGCCTCAGAGATACCATCAGCTTCTGCCTTAAAATTTCTTACAATACGATGTCTTAAAATCGGCAAAGCAACTGATTGCACATCTTCAATATCAGGAGAGTATTTGCCATTTAAAACGGCATGGCACTTTGCTCCTAATGTTAAATACTGCGATGCTCGTGGACCAGCTCCCCAAGAAAGATACTCATTTGTTATGTCGGCAGCCATTTCTGTGTTCGGTCTAGTTTTATTACATAAACTGACAGCATATTCCAAAACATTATCCGCGATAGGAATTTTTCTTACTAATTTTTGATATTGACTAATCGTATTACCATCTAATACTTTCTTTAACTCCACTGCATGATCACTTGTAGTATCTTTCACTACTTGTACTTCTTCTTGATATGAGGGATATGTCATCACGATATTAAACATAAATCGATCCAGTTGTGCTTCTGGTAATGGGTAGGTTCCTTCTTGCTCAATAGGGTTTTGAGTGGCCAACACAAAAAACGGTTTTTCCAGTTTATACTGGTGTCCAGCAACTGTAACACTTCTCTCTTGCATTGCCTCTAATAAAGCCGCTTGTGTTTTAGGGGGTGTTCTATTGATCTCGTCTGCTAGAACAATATTTGAAAATATAGGCCCTTTACTAAACCTAAATTGTCTGCTCTCATCTAGTACCTCAGCACCAGTAATATCGGATGGCATCAAGTCAGGAGTGAACTGTATTCTGCTAAAATTCAAATCTAATACTTGAGCAATTGTATTTACAAGCAATGTTTTTGCCAATCCAGGCACACCTACTAGCAAACAATGTCCATCACAAAAAATAGAGATTAAACAAGACTTAATTACCTCTTTTTGACCGATGACAACCTTACCAATTTCTTGTGTAAGTTCTTGATAAGAGTTTGAAAGTTGATCTACTGCTTCTTTATCTGACATTCGGAATGTTTTAGTTGCTCTTCCATTTATCCAATAAAGGACATTCTGCCTCCGCTGGATCGATGTGAATATAAGTCATTAATTTTTTCTCATTGAGCCAATTATCCATAGCTTCTGCCTTCTTTTCATCTAGAGCCGCCGCTTTAATTTTATTATAGTCTTCTTTTAGGGATGCCCGATGAGGCTCTGTTTGAGACTTAAGATATAGGATTCTATATGCTTGCTGCCCAGTTTGGGTATAATATGGTGCTGGATTTGAAAATTCTCCCTCTTTCAAGTTTTCTATTGCAAAGTAGATACTAGGGTCTAACTGATCCGACTCAAAATAAGTAGTTCCTGTTTGATTATTAGTCAAAAGTCCGCCACTATTTTTAGTTGCTTCATCATCTGAATACACTGACACGGCGTCTTCAAAAGTGATTTTTTGGTTATCTAATAGCTCCTTCACGCTATCTAATTTTAATTGAGCAGCCTTTACATCAAAACTTGTAATCTGAGGTTTTATTAAAATGTGCCTAACATTTACCTTCGATGCCTTACGTTCAATTAACTGTATAATATGCAATCCAAATTGCGTCTCTACGATATCGGAAATATCTCCTGGTTTGATACTAAAAGCTACCGCTTCAAACTCAGGGACTAATTCTCCTCTTCCTGTAAAGCCTAGCTCTCCACCATTTGAAGCACTACCAGGATCTTCTGAGTATATGACCGCCATGGTAGCAAAATCCTCTCCGTTTAAAATTCTCTTTTTTATTCCTTCTATCTTTTCTTTTGCTAAGTCTTTTTGTAACTTATTGTACTTAGGGGCGATGGCAATTTGTCCCACCTCAAACTCTGCGTTGAAATATGGTAAACTATCCTTAGGGATATTGTTAAAAAAACGTCGAACCTCAGAAGGTGTAATATTAACGCCACCTGTCACTTTTGATTGCATTCGATTTGAAAGTAATTGATCTTTGATATCTTCCTTAAAATCATCTTTAATTTCAACAATAGATTTATTATAATATTCCTCTAATTCCTTTTCAGAACCGATTAAAGAGATGAAGTATCGAAGCCTTCTGTCCATCTCACTCTCAATTTCATCATCTGAGATAACAACACTATCTAATATTGCCTGATTCAATAGCATTTTCTGACGTAATTGTTCATCTAATATGTTGCATTTAAAGGCTTCGTCTAGATCTGTTCCTTGTGCTAGGTATTGCTGATATTGCACTTCGATATCAGACTTTAGTATCGCGTTATCTCCGACAACCGCAATGACTTTGTCTAATAAAACAGGACCTTCTGCAAAGCTTAGCAGAATATAAAAACACAAAAAGAGTATATTAATTATATATTTCAAACTCCGATTTTTTTAATGCCTCTTGATATAGCTTTTCTCTGATGTTTTTAATTAATTCTTTCTTCCGTTTGTTTAAAATGATACTCCTAATATCTTTCTCTACATAAGATAACGGCGCTACCTTGCCTTTTATTCTACTGCCTAATATTTTTAACAGAAAAACTCCTTTTTTGTCAATAATCTCGATTACCCATTTTCTACTGAGAAGATCTTTTTCCTTATACCATTTAAGTGGCATTACTTCTGAGATTTCATCATAACTTTTCCATGTGCTATCTTGAAGCAGACATGTTGTAATACCTTCCTCGCACAAGCCGTCTAAGTATACTTTAGCATCTTCATTGTAACGATTTAGCCAGTATTTTGCCGAGTCAATGATGGGTGATTTCCCAGCGAATTGTAACATCACAAGATGAAATACCGTGTTTTCAAGAAGAAAGCTTGCCTGATACTTACTTAAATATTCTCTCATCTCTGATCTTTCTACAGTCGTATCTAGCTTTTGTTCTATTAGTTCTCGCTCATATAAATACATAACTAAAGACGACTCATAGTCTGTAGTTTTTCTTCTGATGTATGCTTCTTGAGAACCTAGGTTTTCTCTCGCTTTTTGGACAACAACTTGTTCTTGAACCCAATTGTCGATATAATGTTGAACTATCTTTGCACTATCACGTTGACTGACTGACTGACTGACTAATGATTGAATGTCAGTAGTATATAAATACTTGTCATAAACTCTTGCTACTGGCGTGCCTTTTTCTTTGTTTTCGATATTTTTATTATCGCAACTTGATATACTAATAGTAAAGGCTATAATAAAGAAATAGCAGGAGAAAACTTGTTTTGGCAAACTATTTGATAATAGATTTAACAACTTCCTCATGTATTGTAACTGGGTACTTTTTCCTCAAAGCATCTACCCATTCCCTTTCAAGCTGGTCTTGGTAGTCAGAAATTGCGTACCCTCTTGCCTCATCCAATGTTTTTTGTTGAGGCTCTAGTAAGTCTAAGACATTAATCAAGATAGTTTCTCCATTTTTATCTATAAGGTTTTTACTAATGAACCCCTTTTTCCATTCTATCTCATCAATAAGATCATTTTGATCTTTTTCGTACTTAGCATTCTTTACGCTAACCATTTCTTTCTCTGCATCTTTATTAAGATCTGCTATGATTTCTTCTGAAGTTTTTTTCTTTAGCAAGTCCCTAACTTTATTACAGGTTGGGTCATCAAAACAGGTGTACATATCGACGTCAACTCTATTCCCCCAAACAAAAGCCTTTCGATGGTCTTCAAAAAAGTTTTTCAATCCGATTGTATCTTTTACTGCTTTTGACCATACATTTCGATCAATTAATTCAAATAATAATATGCCATCTCTGTATTCAGCCATTAATGTTTTAAATTCTGGATATTTCATCTCTAGCCTGCTTTCTTCAAAGTCAGAAATTGATTTTTCGACATAGTCAGAATAGATGGCATTAAAGACTTCATCAACTGTTTTTTTGCCTTTGGATCTTTTAGGTTGCTGAGATCTTAAGTATTGCGCAAAATCTAGCTGGGTATACTTTTTGTCCAATAATACAAAAACAGGCTTTTTTAGCTTTTTAGGGTTTTCAAAATTCCACTTTCCTGTCAATAATGTTTCGTCAACTTGAGCTCTTAACTTAGCTAGTGATTTAGAGTTTTCTTTGAATTCATACTCCTTTTTCAGGTTGTTAATAAACTCTTGTTTTGTGATTTCAGACCTGGAATCTTTTTCTACTTTTCTTTTTAAAGCAGACCTAGAGTCTTCAAAAGACTCCACCTCTTGTTTTTTTAGTCTTTTTACAACATGCCAGCCATACTGAGTTTTAAAAGGTTCTGAGTAATCACCATCATTCTGCAAGCTAAAGGCAACGTCTTCAAACTCAGGAACCATCTTGCCTGTCCCAAACCAAGGCAACTCTCCTCCCCTTGAAGAATTACTTTTGTCTTCTGAATACGTTCTAGCTAGTTTTTCAAAAGGCTCTCCGTCTTTTAACTTTGAGTAAATGTCATCAATTTTTTGTTTAGCTTGCTTTTCTTGATCTGCAGTAGGGTTCTTAGGAAGCTGAATAAATATATGTGCGGCTTGCATCCTGCCTCTTGCGGGCCTAACATCATGTACTTTTATAATGTGGTAACCAAATCTTGTCTCAACAGGATTAGACACTTTACCCACAGCTGTATTATACGCTCCACTTTCAAATGGGTATACCATCTGTAATGCGGTAAAGTAACCTAGATTTCCACCATTATTCTTAGCAGATGGGTCTTCCGATACTTCACTAGCTACTTTAGCAAAATCCTCTCCACCCTCTACTCTGGTTTTTATCTTTTTTATTTTTGATAAGGCATCCTCTTTTTCTTCGTTTGTAGCATCTGGTTTTACCTTCACTAAAATATGCGATGCATTAACCTCTTTTTGAAGTCTGTCATAAGTCTCTTTTAAAATCTTGTCTGTTATTTGCTTGTCAACCAAATAAGATTTAGCAAGCTGAGTTCTGTATGTCTCAAACTCTTTTTGAATAGAAGCTAACGTGTCTATTTTCATGTCTTTTGCTTCTTGTACTTTCAGCTTGAATTTAACATATAAATCTAGGTAGTCTCTAACTGACGCCTCGGAAAAGTCCCCACTTGATGTAACGTTGTTTTTAGTATATACATCTATAAATTCTGACTTTTTTACTTTGTATGGTCCATATTCAAAGAGTACTGGGTCTTGCTGTGAAAACGAATTATTTGCTAGAAGCAAACCAATTAAAGAAATGAAAAATATATTCTTAATCATTTTAATGTCTATTTTGATAATTTAACGCTATTATATCTTTTATATTACGACCAAAAGGATAGCAAAAATAAACTTTTTTAACTTATTTTTAGAAATGATCTCTAATATTCAAAATGGTAACAAGTTAAAAATATGAAAAGCGTTATTGGTTACTTTTTTAGAGGATTATTACTTATCGCCCCCATTTTTGTTACTGGCTATGTCATCTTTGTTATCATTAGCTCGATGGATCAGCTATTTAAAGACTTTATTATAGATTTAATTGGTGTGCAAATTCCAGGACTCGGACTTTTAATTGTTTTGAGCTTTATCACTTTAATAGGTCTTTTAAGTTCAACACTTATTTTTAAGCCTGTATTTTGGTCATTAGAAGAACTAATGACGAGAACACCATTGATCAAAATAGTCTATTCTTCAATCAGGGATTTATTTTCTGCTTTTGTAAGTGACAAAAAAAAATTCAATCAGCCTGTTTTAGTAAATATCAATAAAGAATCAGGGCTACAGAAACTTGGATTTATTACCTTGGAAGACTTAAGCTTCTTGAAAGTGAAAGACAAAGTAGCAGTGTATTTGCCACACTCGTATAATTTTTCGGGCAACTTATTTATCGTCAATAAAGATCAGGTTACCTTTTTGGAAGGAATTTCATCGACAGATGCGATGAAGTTTATTGTTTCAGGAGGAGTTGCCGATGTAGAGCAGGTAAACAAAGAAAGTTAATGGGTTTACTTATGGATATAAAACTCGGTAGGTTTATGGTTGAGTTTTCCTAATAGCCATTCTTGAATTGTTAGTCTTTTGAAGATTTTGCTTTGAACTAGCTCAGTCTGTAATACATCATTTATATAGGCGGTTAGCTTCTTCTTATCTAGTTCATATCTTACGATCTTTTCAATCATTGTTGCTACTTCTGTCATTGGAGTCTCAAGTGCTTTATACTTTTTTGCTTGAAATTTAACTGCGCTGATAATACTATGTAGTAAAATGGTATTACCCAAGTCATAATGAACAAATAGTTGCAATATTAATGCATCAATAAAGATGTCCCTTCTCGTTCCATCGTCTTTTGATTTTAAAATAGGTTCAAGCCAATCTAATGATTTGGAGGGCTCGGCTCTAGCAAAATAATAATGAGCAACGCTCATATGAAAGCCTCTTCTAAAGTGTTCCCCTAATTCAGGTTTTAGTTTGTTGTAAAGTTTTATAACACTTTCAACAATTATATCTCCCTCTTTTTTATCATGATAATATAGCGCAAAAGGTATTTTGGCAATGCTAATTCTTGAAAAAACCTTTACTTCAAGCTTGCTTAAGGCATTTTGTTTTGAGTTAAATTTTATTTTCTCTAACAGTTGAAAGCTTTCTGCGATCTCTTTTTTGCTAGCTAAGCTGGCTAATGCACTATATAGTGAGTTGCTAACATTGGCAATATACTTGTATAAGTGTTCTTGCATTAATTGTTTGTCTTTTTGCATAAAGCGCACTATTTGCCTATCCCATTTTCTAGTTTCAGAGAAGTCAGAACTCAAGTAAGATAATGTGGACTTTGAGCTAAACTGAGCAACTGTGTCCAAATAGCCATTAGTTGTTGATGAATCTATGAGCTGTTTAAACCCTAATGCTTTAGCTTCTTCTAACGATAGTTTTTTCTCAAGAATAAAAGACTGCAAACAGCTTATTTTTAATATAGCATCTTTTTTTGCTAGGCTATCTAAGCTTTTCCTAAGCCTAGCAATATCGTTATCCATTACATCTAACATCGACTTAGGTTTTGCAAATCTTTTTATGCGTAATTCTAAGTCGACTTGATATGGGTTCAAGAAATCAAGCTGATACCTTTCAATAAGTTGCTTTGACTTTTCTAATAATTTAAGAGACGGCTTATAAATACCTCTCTGGGATAAAATCTCTACTTCTAAAAATATATTATGAACCTCTAGAGTAACATTAGAATCTTGATGATAAATCTTTAAACTTCGTAATATACTTTGATATAGATAAGCTTTAGTAGCAGAAAACCTTTTTAAGAAACTTTCCTTTTGAAATAGTAATTTGATTGCCTGCTCATCGTATTTTTTTTGCTTTTCAATAGCATCGAATAACTTGATGTATGCTTTGTCTTCTCCATGCATTGAAGAATATAGCTTGAAGTGGCGTTTCTCGGTTCGAGATAAGGAATGAATTAGGTCAAATAAGTCGGTATTAGGGGTCATGCCTGTTACATATTAGAGAGCGTAAAATAATACATATTCTTGATTAGACCTAAAAGAATTCTCTTGAATCAGCCACAATGATATCAAATCGGCATAACTCCAAATGAAACAATATCTTAGACGCTTCGTGTCTTTCTATTGCATTTATTTATTACTTCTACAATAGAAACAGCGTAGCAAAAGCTCTCGTTTCGTATTCAATAATTTGTGTTTCAATTATTTATTGATATTATGGTTCCTTTGAAAAGCGTATAATGTAGCATTTTTGACTTTTTAGCAAACCCCTTAAACGTTAAATTAAGGTATGGTATGTAAAAAAGCCTTCTTATTCTTCTTTATTTGTCTAGGGGTTAAAAATTTATTGGCCCAGCCTCAAATACAATGGGAGAAAACCTTTGGAGGCAGCTTAGGAGATATGGCTGTCGCATCAGTTGAATTGGCAGATGGAAGTGGTTATTTAATAGCAGGAGAAAGTGCATCAGATCCTTCGGGAGATAAAGCTTCAGCAAATAACGGTGCTTTTTCAGCAGATTACTGGGTAGTTAGAATCGATACTGCTCAAAATATGATCTGGGAAAAAAGCTACGGTGGAACTGGGGGTGAAAGTTTAGTAGATATTGTACGAACTAGAGATGGAAACTTTCTTCTCGCTGGGAAGTCAAATTCACTAGCAAATGGTACTAAGACAGAACCTAATCGAGGTAGCTTGAGTACACGTGACTTTTGGATTGTCAAGATTGATGTAGATGGTAATGTGTTGTGGGACAAGACAATAGGAGGAGACAATAATGATAACCTTTGGAGTATAGATACAGCAATAGGCGGTGGGTATATGCTTTTTGGTGGAAGCAATTCTGGAACAAGTGGAGAGAAAACAGATCCCAATATTGGACTACTGGATTTTTGGATTGTGAAGATAGATGAAGATGGGAATGTTGTTTGGGATAAAACGATAGGTGGAAGTGGGAGTGAAGAATGTTTTGAAGGGCTAACTGTAAGTGATGGTTATGTCTTGGGAGGGTATTCATCTTCTCCAAAAGGTAGTGGTGATAAGACGGATACACTTTGGAGTATTGCAGGAGATTACTGGGTGGTAAAAGTGGATGAGTTAGGAAATATTGTTTGGGATAAAACTTATGGTGGATTTTCAGGAGATGTTATTTGGGAAATTGAAAAAGCAGAAGACGGTCTATTATTTATGGGTTCATCGGCATCACCAGTTAGTGGAAACAAAACGAGTACCAATATTGGTAACGGAGATATATGGCTTGTAAAAACGGACGACTACGGTAATCAAATTTGGGATAAGGCTTATGGAGGAACAGCCACAGAAGAACCGTTTTCTTTAAAAAAGAAAATATGTGGTGATGGGTATATTATATTAGGGGATTCTTACTCTGATATTGGCGGAAATAAAACCGAAGCTCAAAAAGCGCCTAGTGCAGAAAATTGGTGGATGTTAGAAATAGATGAGGATGGTAACGTTTTATGGGACAAAGTTATCGGTACGTTAAATGATAATAATGACGATGAATCTCCAAGCTTATTATTATCTAGAGACGGAGGATTTTTGCTCGCTGGAGCGGTCAATTCAGGAATTGGCGGGGATAAAAAAGAGGATAGCAGAGGCAATTTTGATTTTTGGATTGTGAAGTTAGGATACTCATTTAAAGCTGATTTTGATGTTGATCCAGGATGCGTTAATGAAGTTATCGAGTTTAATAATACTAGTGACTTGCATGGAGAAACAGATAGTAGTTTATGGAATTTTGGAGATGGATCAACAACAAATGAGATTAGTCCTGAACATATTTTCAATAGTGTTGGGGAATACGATGTCATGCTAACTGTTAGTAAAGATTGCAGTGTGGATTCTACCCAACAAACCATTCAAATAGGCAATGATGTGCGCATTGAAGTTGCGTCTGATTCTGTTGCATGCCTAGGGAGTCCTTATGTTTTAATAGCTAAGCCTGCATTCCCCTCTTCAGTTCAATGGTTTGATGGATCGGGGCTAGATAGTTTAGTAATATACAATGATGGGGAATATTGGGTTAGCGCAATGGATAGTAACAATTGTTACGCCGAAGATTCGATTAATATATTGTTTGATTTTTGTGAAGATATTAATAGCGACCTTTTTATTCCCAATGCTTTTTCTCCTAGCGTGAATGAAGGCAATGAATATCTTAAGATATACGGCCTAGAGAAATTACAACCTTTTGATTTCAGTCTTTCTATTTACGACAAGATGGGAAAAAGAGTGTTTTTCACAACAGACAAAGAGCAGTTTTGGGATGGTAGGTTTAATGGAAGCTACGTTTCAAGCAACACTTACATACTAACTTTTGAAGGGACAGACAAACAGACGAGTAAAAAAATATCGGGAGTTGTGAGCATTCAAGTACTATAAAAATCGGGTAGATAAAAATGTAACATCATCGTTGAACGGTTGATCTTGCCTATAGTCATTAAGCTCACGGTATAGTATGGTATTAAAATCTTGCATAGAGGCGCTATGATGTTTTCTAACAAACTTGGTGAGTCTTTCTATTTCGTATTGTTCTGAAGTATTATTCTCCAACTCTGTTACACCATCTGTGTATGAGAACAAAACACTTTTAGGATCAACTTGTATTATACCTTCCTCTATTGTAGGCAGATCATCAAATATTCCTAGCAAGGTGCACCCCTTTTCAAGTAGTTCACTTTGATCTTTTTCGGGATCATACAATATCGGAGCATTATGACCTGCGTTAATGTAGTGCAGTTCTCTTGACTCAGGATTCCATTGTGCAATAAAGAAGGTAATAAACTTATCTCCATTAGCTACCTCACTCACTCTACTATTTAACAATCGGACTATATCAGTTAGTTCATACTTTTGCTTTACCAAAAGTCGTAAGTTGGCTTGAAAGTTTGACATCAATAAAGCCGCAGGAATGCCCTTGCCAGATATATCTGCAATGCAAAGTACGGTACTTCCATCTTCCAATTGTATGGCGTCGTAGTAGTCTCCACCTATGTTATGGTGAGGTACATAAACGGCAGCCATTTCCAAGCTTTCGTTGCTTGGCAGTTGCTCGGGCACCAACATCTTTTGCATCTGACCAGCAACTTCTAACTCTTTTTTTAGTGCTTCCTGCTCTAGTTGTTTCTCAAATAGTGCTTTGTTCTGAATAGCAACTATGATGACATTGGAAAGTGTTTCTACGAATTTTATTTTTTCCTCTGCACTTGTTTCAAAAATAGAAGCTCTAAATTTTCCAACCAGAATAAATGCTTTGGGAGCCCCCTTATTATATATAGGGATAACATAGTCAAACTGATTTAAAATCTTGTTTTCATGATGTGCTAAATGTGAAGTTTGTTTAAATGACATCAAGCCAACGGGAATGGTATTGGACGAAATATCCTCCGTATTGCCATACTTTGTGACGCATGACCATGAGTCGTTATCATTATAAAAAATAGCCATTCGCTCTGCACCTATCTGTCCGCGAATGATAAACTCAAATATCTTAAAGAGGTGCTCGGCGCTTAAATTACTATTAATTGCTTGAGTAATTTCCAATAATGAGTTGACCTCAAGCTGCTTGGCTTTAAGCACTTTCTCTGGGTTGATCTGATGAGTTGTCATAGGTTTTGAATAATCTTACCCTTTTACTGGATTTTCTAATAATGTTATGGATTGCTTTGTAGCATCAAGTGTAGCCTTGACCCCAATCGGCAGTGTAGTCATTGGATGTGTATGTGCACAATCGTACTCTGCTAGTACTGGAATGCTTATTTCACCCATGACCTCTTGAAGTATTTCATATGGTTTTCGTTTAGTTCCTAAGTCATCAAATTTTTCGTGCTTACCTAATACCAATCCACCTATTGTATCAAAGATACCATTGAGTTTTAAATGAGCAAAAGATCTTTCTATTACGGCAGGATTCTTTAAGCTATCTTCAACAACTAAAATATCTCCATGCTCGATAGGTGGCATAAATGCACTACCGTAAATCCCTGAAATAGTATTAAGGTTTCCCACGATTAATCTCCCAGATACAACACCAGAATTAACAGTAACTAATTCGTTTAAATTACCTTTTTTCACTGATGATTGTTTCTCCCAATCAATGAATTCGTCCGTCCATTCTTTTGGATTAGGTATTGGAGCTTTAATCATAGGGGAAACGACGGCACTTTGAAAGTATTTAAAAGTCGCTTCAACAAAATGCCCTATTTCTCCAAAAGAGGCAACAAGTGCAGGGCCGTAAAATGTAACTAATCCAATTTTACTATAAATTGCCAGAAGAATTGCTGTTACATCTGAATATCCTATTATTATCTTGGGATCATTTCTTAATGCTTCATAATCTAAGTATGGCAAAATTGAGTTGGAGTTTGCTCCGCCAATAGTTGACATGATGCATCTTACTTCTTTGTCTCTTATCAGTGCATTAAGCTCATCAGCTCTTTCTTGTATGCTTCCAGATCTGTAAAAATCATTTTTCCCAGTTAAATTTCCAGAAACAAGACCGTATCCCTTGCTTTTTAAAAACTTTTTAGCTCTTTCAAACCGTTTGGGTGCCCAACTAGTCGCGGATGAAGAAGGAGAGAAAAAACCTATTTTATCGCCAGATTGAAGGCTTGGAGGAATTATCATAATTACACCTTATGCATTTACATAAAGTTAATGGATTTACTGATATTGCTTTAATAATGCCTGAGCCTGACCAATGTTGTATCTATCTTCGACGAGCTCTTCAGGTCTTGGAGGTCGAGCAACAGTCTCTTCTAATATTTTGATTGCTTGTTCTTTTTCACCTTCTTTGTGTAAGGCTTTTGCTAAATACAAGTTTGTATTTGGGTCCATCTTGTTGATCTCTCTTGATAATTTTAACAAACGAACTGCTTCCTCATTTGAAGGCCAAGTCAGGAAAAAAGGAATATAGGGCGCTTCAAAGTGTACCGCTCCTAATATTCTATAGCCACCTCCATCTCTGTAATTTGGATCTAGTTCGATCAATTGTTCACAATGCTCTTTCAGTTTATCGGCAATGCCTTCTTTAGCTGCTGTCACTTTTCCGAATGCTTCTGCCCATTTACCCAAATCTGCTATGTACCAATGCAAGATGCCCGCAGATTGAGGAAATTGTTTTATCATTTTCTCTCCTAAGAGCTTTCCCTTGTTGTAAACCTCTTTCTTTTCATCATTCGTTAATCGTGTAAAAGCACCTTTGAAATAATAGCTCTTAAGCAACATTACAACAGTTTCTTCTTTAGCACTGACTTGTAGCGACTGCTCAAAATGCTGAATAGCCAAATCAATATTTTTTTCTTCGGCAGTAGTGCCAACAGCATTTTCGGCTCTTTGATTGTAATATTGAACTCCTAGCTTAAAATCGGTTTGCGAAAAAACTAAAGAAGCGATCAATACAAGAATTAAGATGTATACCTTCTGCAACATATAATTATAACGAAAATAAAAATGTTTTAGTTTTAAAGTCCGTTATTTACTGAATAACTTTCGCTTCAACCTTTGCGAAATCAGATACATTACTGGAACGATGATTAAGGTCAGGAATGTCGCAAATGTCAATCCAAAAATAATCGTCCAAGACATTGGCGCCCAAAACATGGTCGAATCTCCACCCAGGCTAATTTGAGCATTATATTCAGTAATTAAAGTGATAAAGTTAATATTCAACCCAATAGCTAGTGGTAATAATCCAAGTACGGTGGTTATCGCTGTCAGTAATACTGGTCTTAACCTTGTTTTGCCTCCTTCTATCACACTTTGAACTAGGTCATCGTCAGATAAAAATTGATTCTCTTCTAATCCTTGCTCAACTCTTTTGTTTCCTTGAATAAGCTTAGTATAGTCTATTAATACAATGGCATTGTTTACAACTACTCCAGCTAGCGAAATAATACCAATCATGGTCATGACTACCACGAAATCCATTTGAAATACTACTAATCCTAGGAAAACGCCAATAGTACTAAACACGACCGAACCAACTATGATAAACGGTGTTGCAACGGAGTTAAACTGAGCTACTATAATTAGGAAAATGGTAAAAACAGCTATCATTAAGGCAGTACTTAAAAATGCCATCTCTTTGGCTTGCTGCTCTTGCTCACCAGTAAACTTCATAACATAGCCATCAGGCATTTCATAGTCCTCTAAAACCTTTTTGATATTAACAACCACTTGATTTGCATTATACCCTTCAATAACATTTGAGAATACCGTTATCACTCTATCTAAATCCTTTCTTTTTACAGAGCCATAGGTAATGCTATTTTTCGCCGACGCAATAGATGATATCGGAACCTGTCTCCATTGCCCATTAGTTTGATCTCGATAAACAATATTTTGATTTAACAGTGCCTCTTTGTTATAGCGATATTTATCTTGAAGCCTTAACTGAATCGGATAGTCATCTTCCCCCTGTTTGAATTTTGAGACTTCTTTTCCAAAAACAGAAGTTCGTAAATTCATAGCGACATCATAGGTAGAAACACCAAATCTTCTTGCTTTTTCTCGATCAACATTTATAACTAATTCAGGTTTTATAACCTCAAGGTCTGTTTTTAATTCTTCTATACCCTCGATTTTGGCATTGTTAATGGTCTTCATCACATCACTGCTCAACGAGATTAATTGATCAAAATTTTCTCCGCTTATCTCAATGTTAATTGGCTTGCCAACAGGTGGTCCTTCTCTGTTTTGCTCTACTGTAATGATCACACCTGGGAATTTACCACTTACGGCTTTCCTGATATCCTTTAAAATGTCTGTGGTTGATACTCCTCCACGATCTGCATACTTTACAAATGCGGTTGTAATTCTTGCCTTATGTGGCGTGACGCCTTGGCTTGGCCCTTCATTTGGATCGCTTGTGCCTTCTCCTACATTAGCTATAATAGACTCAACTACATCTCCATATTTTTCAATTTCCTCAGCTACTTCTGATTCTATTCTTTTTGTTAGTTGATCGGTTTCATTGATATCCGTTCCTATTGGATTCTCAATAAAAATATTGACATACTGAGGCTCATTTTCTGGAAAGAATAGTACATCTGGCATAAATGCTATTAATAGTATAAATGAGAATATGAGCATCACAAAGGTTCCTACGAAAAAATTTCTAGGATTCTTGCCTCTTAATGCAAACTTTAGCGTGTTTTCGTAACGCAACTCCAGCTTGGGCATAAAGCTAGTCTGAAAAGACGCTGAAGCAGGGTTTAATACATATACATTTAGTAATGTGATTAGACCCGCTAAGATTAATACATTACCAAGTGCAAAAACTTGAAGTACCACAAATAACAGTCCTATTCCAATAAGAATTAATGATATTTTGTTGATTCTCTTTTTGTTTGGTTCTGGGTTTCCAACCTTCATATACTGAGAGGTTAAAACTGGATTGATTACCAATGCAACAAATAAAGATGATCCCAGAACGATCATTAGAGTAAGGGGTAAATAAAACATAAATTCCCCCATTATACCAGGCCAGAACCCTAAAGGCATAAATGCAGCTAGGGTAGTAGCCGTAGAGGCAATAATTGGCCAAGCAACTTCTCCAGCTCCTTGCTTGGCTGCTTGTATAGGAGGCACGCCTTCATCCATCAAACGGTATATGTTTTCGACAATTACAATACCGTTATCTACTAACATACCTAATGCCATAATCAATCCAAAAAGCACCATCATATTGATGGTTACGCCCATGGCACTTAAAAACATAAACGCCGTAAACATAGAAAGCGGAATTGCTACTCCTACGAAAAGTGCATTGCGACTTCCCAAGAAGAAAAGCAAAACCAGTACAACTAATATTACTCCTGAAATGATGCTGTTTTCAAGGTTATCCACTTGTTCTACAGTCATGTCAGACTGATCGTTGGTAATGCTAATGTTAACGGATGATGGTAATAAGTCTTCTTTGGCTTCTTCTAAGATGGCCCTGATCTTTGTTGATGCATTGATTAGGTTTTCGCCACTACTTTTAATTACATCAAGCATGATGACAGGCTCCTTATTAAGCCTTGCGAAACTTTTTGGCTCTTCATATCCAAATTCTACATTAGCAACATCTTTAAGATAGACGATCTCCAGTTTTTCATGCTTCACAACAATATTTTCTATCTCTGAAGCATCTGTAAATTCGCCTACTACTCGAACGGTTCTTCGCAATCCATCAATTAGGATGTTCCCTCCTGAAATTGTGACGTTTTCTGATGCTATAGCATTTTCTACATCTCTAAAAGAGATATTGAGCGATGCCATCTTATGAAGGTCAACTTCTATCTTTACCTCTTTATCTTTAGTTCCCCTAATGTCTACTTTTGATATTTCAGGAATCTTTTCTATCCTGTCTTCCAAAGCTTCGGCATACTCTTTAAGCTTTTCTATGCTCATGTCTGCCGACAAGTTGATATTCATTATTGGGAATTCTGAAAAGTCTAGTTCGAAGATATTAGGATCTCTATCTAAATCGCTGGGAAGCTCTTTCT
The DNA here is from genome assembly GCA_030426955.1 of Bacteroidia bacterium. Taxonomy (GTDB): domain Bacteria; phylum Bacteroidota; class Bacteroidia; order Chitinophagales; family JAUHXS01; genus JAUHXS01. The sequence goes on from JAUHXS010000005.1 coordinate 163,658, forward strand.
TTGCTTTATCAACTGCATCTTTTACTTCTTGCAAAGCATCTTTTACATCTATAGCTGTTTGAAATTCAACAATAATAGTAGAGTAGTCTTGAATAGATGTTGATGATATTTTATCTATTCCAGTAATACCATTTATTTCTTTTTCGATGGGTCTTGTGATAAGGTTTTCCATATCCAAAGGTGAATTGCCAGGGTGAGCTGTTCCTACATATATAGTTGGGAGCTTAACTTCTGGAAAGCTTTCTATAGGCATAGAGAGATATGAGCTTAACCCCATTAGTGTAATCATAAAAATGATTACAAAAACAGTTGTTTTGTTATTGACTGATAAGCTAGATAGCCCAAACTCCTTTTGTATTTTTTTGTCTGTTTGTTCCGACATCTTTTTTATTTTGATGATTTATTCAAAATACTGTTATCTCTCTGGTACTGCTTGAACCTCTTGACCATTTACGACGATGTTAAACCCTGCTGTTACTAATTTGTCACCAGCATTTAACCCGCTAAGAACTTCAGTCATACCTTTGTAGCTTTTCCCTGTTTTTATAATGATTCTTTCTATGGTAGCGGTATTTCCGTTTGATCTAGCTACATAAACAAAATCTCCTTGTTGAGATTGTAAGATGTATTTTGTCGGCACTGATACCACGCCTGCTTTTTCATAGTCTTTGATAAAAACATTTGCCAATAAATTTGGACGCAAAAGACCATCATCATTTTTCATCCTCAAGTTCACTTTGAAAGTCCTGTTATTAGGATTGATGAACTGACCGACTGATGTTATCTTTACCTCTTTTTCAATTTCAATGGTTGGGAAGAAAATTTTTACCAATCCGCCCTTTTTGACAGAAGGAAGATATTTCTCAGGCACATCAACCACTACATCAACATCAGAAAGGTTTACCACTCTAGCAATTGGATTGCCTGCAAATGCTGTTTCTCCTTTATTTTGAAACACTTCGTCTACTGTGCCGCTAATAGGGGACTTGACAACTGTCTTCCCTAATTGGGTTTCGGCACTTTCTAACTTCTTTTGCAGGCTTTCATATTGATTTTTTGCTTGTAAAAACTGCATTTCAGAACCAATCTGTTGATCCCAAAGATTCTTTTGTTTTTTATAAGCTGTTTCTGCAAGCTCCAAGGCGGTATTTAGCTCTTCAACTTGCTTTCTTATGACATCGCTATTTAAAACAGCTATTACTTGTCCTTCGGAAATGCGATCACCAGCAGATGTGCTTACCTGAATAATCTCGCCATTCATTTCCGGACTTATAACTGCCGTAGACTTAGAAGAAACAACTCCTCTAAGCTCAATGAAGTGCGTAAAGGTGTCTGCTAAAAGTTTTTTTACTGCTACCTGTTTTAGATTATCAGATTGAGTTGTATCTAATTCTTTGATTTCGTCTTGTAGATCACTAATTAGACTTTTAATACTATCTACTTGACTATTATATTTTTCTAATAGTGCTTTCTTTTCTGCTAGGTCTTTATTTGCTTCTTCCTGATTGCATGCAACCATTACGACTCCTAGTATTAATATACTTGCTATTTTCTTCATGCGTTTTAGTTTAATTCACCACCCCTAGCCCCTCTCTCAATAAGCTATCGGGAGAGGGGAAGTTCTGATTAAAAATCGTAGTTACCGACTGCCTTGTCTAAATCCGTTTTAGTTATTAATAATTGATATAATGCATTGGTGTAAGTAGACTGAGTTTCTAAGAACTTAGTCTGTGCATCACTCACTTCCAAGCTAGATCCAACACCCTCTTTGTGTTTGATGATAGTAGTATCATATATCTTTTTGGCTAGTTTTAGGTTTTTTTCTTGAGTGCCAAATCGCTCCTTAGCACTTTTAAATTCTAGTCTGGAATTGAGGTAGTCAAAGTCGATCTTTGTTTCTAATTGTTTTTGCTGATTCATTATTTTCTCTACTTCATACTTCGATTGCATGATCTTGGCTCTTTGTCCTAGAGAATTTAAAATGGGCACATTGAGTTTTAGACCCCAAATTGTAGTTGGGTAATAGGGTTTGTCTGATTCAAAGAAGTCAAAATCATTTGAAAAAGCATTTTGCGAATGGGTGAAAAATCCTGCTAAACTTGGATACTGTTGCATTTTGTATCGCTTCATGTCTAGCTCCTGTAATCGTAATCCTTGCTCTAGTGCCTGATATTCTATATTGGAAGCATAGTCAATTTTCTTGGTCGCTGCCTCTTCACTCAAAAGCTTAGGCAAGTAGTTTTGAATGCTGTCTGCTATTACAATGGAGTCAGAAAGGTTAAAACCGATCTGAAATTTTAGCAATGCCTCTGCAATTTGGATTTGTCTTTTGACTTGAATGTATTGATCTTCCAAAAGGTTTAAGGTCAACTCCATGCGATCTTTTTCGATGGACTCAATAAAACCCTGTTCATAAGTTGCTTTTACTTCAGAGTAAGTCTTACGCATATTTTCTAAAGTGCCTTGCATGATTTTTTGATTCTTTCTGGCAGATAAAACGGTGTAGTAAGCTTTTGTAACGGCATACCTTACATCTATTTTTGTTCTATCTGATTGTTTTCTGGATAACTCGGCATATTCTTTTGCAGCCTGCAGGCCCACAAAATAACTTCCATCAAACAGTAGCTGAGAAATAGTTATCCCCGCAGACATGCTTTGCTCTATACCAAATTGAACTGGAATGAATAAATCAGCAGGTGCCATGGGGTCAAAAGCATTTGCAGGAATTACTTGTGTTGGAACATCCAACTGATTATTATAACTAGCTTCTCCATTGATTTGTGGCAACCCTATTGTTGTTGTTTCCCAGGTTTTCTTTTTGGCAATTTCCTCATCATATTGTGCATTTTTTACTTGTACGTTATTTTCTAATGCGAAATCTTGTGCTTGCTTTAGAGATGAAATTTCAATAGTCTCTTGAGCCCAAAGAGCATTAATAAACAATAAGCTCAATAATATCGCTCTAATCATTTCTTGATTGTTTTTATTTTTTCTTCCAGGTATTTATAACCTTTCTTTGTTGCAATAGCCCTGATATGATATACAATTCGCTCAAAGAGCAACTCCATAAATGAAATGTTATGCTTATTTCGGAGGGAATTGTCTTCTAGTATACTTTCTATACCTCCTAAGTATATAATTGCAGTTGCTGTTTTGTTTATATCTTCTCTAAAGTAGCCTTGTTCGATACCCAACTCAAGATTGTTTAAAAATTGTTTAAATAGAAAATCTTGCTTGAATTTTTCAAACTCTTTCCAGCTTTTAGGATAATATCTTCTTAAGTCCATCATGCATGCTGGATTCATTTCCCCCATTTGATCTACCACAGCCTTCCATATTTCAAAAATTTGGTCGATTACATTCGGAACATTTTTTAAAATCTCCGTATGACTTTTGTGATGTAGCTCAAAGTCATACATTACAGTTTGATGAACTAAGTCATCCTTATTATCAAAATGCTGGTAAATGGTCTTTTTAGATATGCCTAGATCATCAGCGAGATCTTCCATCCGAAAGGCTTTTATGCCATACCTGGTGTAGTTTTTTAGCGCTGCTTCTAGAATAGTATGTTTTTGATCAGACATTAAACCTTGGAAACTTTTAAGTTTTATTTAGTTTATTCAAAGGTAGCATGATACTTTGGAAACTTAAAACTTTTTTAAAGTTTCTTTATAAAAAATGTAGCTGAGTCAATGTAAAATCAGAAACTTTGAGAAATGAAACATGTCTCTGATTTCCGGTCTCTCATTTAGAACTTTACCCTAAAGTTATTTTTGCTTCTGGATATTTACAATCATTTACAGTAGCTTGGGCAATGAGTGCAAAAGCTACGGTGGTCGTGCCTACTCGACCAACAAACATAGAAATCATAATAATTGTTTTTCCTGCAAGAGATAAGTCAGTTGTTATTCCAGTTGATAACCCCACCGTTCCAAAAGCTGATATCTGTTCAAATACTAGTTGCATTATGTCAATTTGTGGATCGGTAATAGTCAATGTAAAGCAACATGCTAAGATAAAAGTCAAAGCAAAAAACCAAATTGAAAGTGCTTTTCCTAAGATCGTATCAGGTATTTCTCGCGTGCCTATTTCAATTTTTCGCTTACCAGTAAAGGCATTGTAAATAGCAATAAGTGTTAACGCAAATGTAGATGTCTTAATCCCACCACACACCGATGCAGAAGATCCCCCTACAAACATTAGGAAACAGAAAACCATTAACATCGGCAACCCAACTGCCGAAATGTCAACCGTATTAAACCCTGCAGTTCGCATCGTCGACTGGAATACAGCAGTCACGCCAGCTGCCGTTGCATCTAATCCATCAAGTGTATTATCCTTTTCTAACAAATAATAAATTAGCCCACCTCCAAAAACGAGTATGATAGAGGTATAGAATGACAATCTAGTATCCAGTTTCCAACGTTTCCATGGTGTTTTTTGCAGTTGTCTAAACTTCCGAACACTAAAAACCTCAAATAAAGTGGGGTAGCCAATACTTCCTAGAAACACCAGTACCATGATAATAAAATGCAAGCCATATACCTCTCGTACTGCTTCTGTATAAAGGCCATTGCCCATGAGTGAAAAACCAGCGTTACAAAATGCGGATACCGAGTGAAAGAGGGACCAAAACATTTTATCCCCTACACCAGCAAAGTGTAATTGATTGCCCCAACTAAAATAAATGAACAACGCTCCAAAAACGTCAATGGCAATGGTATAGTACATAATATTTTTGAATAGCTGAGTGGTATCTATTTCAGAGTCTGAAAAGAAAAAATCCTGAAAACTATACTTGTTTTTCATGTTAGCACCGCTGGAAATATATGATCCAAAGAAAGTACCAAATGATATAATGCCCAGAGCGCCAACTTGTATCAATATCATGATTACGATTTGACCTTTTAAGGTAAAAAAGCTTCCAGTATCTTGTAAGATCAGTCCTGTTTGACTTATCGCACTCACTGAAGTAAAAAGAGCCTCAAAAAAACTCATTGAACCTGCTATTGTAGTACTCTCAGGCATTGTTAAAAAAACAGCGCCAATAAACGAAAGCACTAATAATGAAACGACTAAACTCGATGATGCTTTCAGGCTAAAGAAACTAAAGATATCCAACACTTTCAAAAATTCAAACCCAGATACGGTCAACAAATATGTCATCATAAAATACATATATGCTACTGGTGGCAAGCCTAAATGAATTAACGCCTCCTTTACTGGAGACCACCCTGAAATTATTGATACAATAAGCTCAGGAATTAAAAGTAACAGCAGAATACTTTCCAAAATATTTAGCCTGATAAAGTCTATTGGGTGTATAGAAAATATCATTTTAATAAAATATTGGAGGATGTAAAAGGTAAATATGCCTCGAATAATATGCAACTGAATCTGATCTATGAGCTGATCAGCAGGAAATCCAAAGTTATATACCAATATGCCTATGGAAACAAAAACAACAATCGTATCAAAGAATTTTAAGATTCGATTGATTAATGCCTGATTGTTGTACAGAAATAGTCTAATCCATTGTGTTAATCTAAAAAGCATAGTCAAACGATAATGTAAAAGTAAGCAATTGCTATTATTTTACGCTTGTAATATTACCCAGCTTTCGAATAGTTTGACCTTGCTCATCTACGGCCGAAAAAATATAAGTATAAACATTTGAGACTGTATACCGATCTTCATTCCATTTGTTTAACAATACACCTTGATCATCGCTCTTATAAACTAGCTCACCTAATCTATTATAAACTTCGATTGTATATTCTTGCCAATTACCCTTGAGAATCGGATAAAATACTTCATTTAAATTGCTGTTGTTAGGAGAAAAAGCATTGGGCAAAAAGAGACTCTCCCTGCACTCTACTTCTGGCAAGACTTCGAAACTTTTGATACTCGAATCATTTAACCCTGAACTAGTATCTTCAATGAGCAGCTTTAGCTTGAAAGAACCACTTTCTTGGATGCAAAGTATATTAAACCCAGAATCTGTTGACAATATAGAGTCGCTATTTAATATCCAGCTCCATTCATCTCCAGAGGAACTGTCAAAAATTTCAATACATTCATTAATACAGATTACGGTATCTGAAATACCAAATGAAGCATTGGGTGTATCTGTCATAATAATTATCGGCGTATCTATTTTTACGGTGTCTTTTGCCACGTAAGACCTGTCTAAATTAAAATACATTCTATTAGGGCCTGGTGATGTACAAATGCTGCTGTCCGAATCATCACTACAAAATGGCCCAACGATTACAGCATCATAGTTATCATCCGCTACAAAAGTCAGGCTAAAGGATTTGTATGTTCCCTGTAAAACACTATCCGCACTTATTAATATTTGAGGGATGAAACTTTCACATTCACATTCATCAATAGCTGGTGGAGAAGCAGACTTGTAGAACAGAAATCCAAAATTTGCACAAGAATTGGGACCAAATCCAAAGCTTCCTAATCCATCAATCATGAGATCGAAAGAAACTCTATATGTAGAATCTATTTCTAATACTGAAAGTAAATTTGCTGCAAGAGTTTCCTTGAAAAATGGTGGATTCCCACCTGGACAAGCGCCATTGTTTAGTGGTTGCGCCCAAAACCCGACACAGCCATTGCCTGAAGAAGGAGTTCCCCGAATAGAGGGATTCCCTGTATAACCGCAATTGTAGTAGTCTACGCTTGGAGAAAATTCAAACCAATCGTCACACCTATCTAATTGGCTATTTGCATCAGGACAAGAAGAGAAATTCTCAAAGTCAGGATTGGGTAAAAGGTTTTGACCTAATACCATATTAAGCAAGGAGAGACCTACTATTGCCAATATAGAAATATGCTTACAATAAGGATGTAAAAAAGAACGAGACATATCCTAAGGTATACTATTCAAGTGTAAAAACTAAGCTTTTATATTTGTTTTGTCCCTTCTTTAATCCTCTTAGAAAGTTTTTCCGTCGCAGGAATCATAGGCAGTCTTAGTTCATTTTTGCATAATCCAAGGCTATGTGCCACATATTTTATTCCTGCTGGGTTGCCTTCTTCAAATATCAAATTCATCATATCCAGAAGCTTATAATGATATTTGGAAGCTTCAGAAAAGTTACCCGCTAACCCTTGTCTTACTAACTCAGACGTTTCATAAGGATAGGCATTACCTATGACAGAAACTAATCCATCCATACCAAACGAAAGCATTGGCAAGGTCAAAATGTCATCGCCAGAAATCACCAAAAAGTCTTTAGGTTTGTTTTTGACAATCTCCATACATTGTGCTAAGTCCCCTGAAGCTTCTTTAATAGCAAAAATATTCTTGGCATCTCTTGCCAATCTCAATGTTGTCTCTGCAGAAATATTTGAGCTTGTTCTACTAGGCACATTATACAACATAATTGGTCTCGGAGCAATAGTATCAATCGCCATATAGTGCTGATAAATTCCCTCTTGAGAAGGTTTATTATAATAAGGGCTCACCGATAAAATACCATCAATGCCTTCAAAATGATACGCTTTGATAGAGTCAATTACTTGTTGTGTATCATTGCCACCAAATCCTGCAATGATAGGCACTCTCCCATTAACAACTTTAACTGTATGCTCTAAAACAGCTTCTTTGTCTTTCTGATCCATTGTTGCTGATTCTCCAGTCGTACCTAGTGATACGATGTACTCCATCTTGTTAGAGATGATATGCTCTAACACTTTAGTAAGTGAATCAAAATCTACACTTTTATCCTCATTAAAAGGAGTAATAACTGCTACTCCTGTACCTCTAAATTTATCAATCATTGTATTGTATTTAAATAATGCTCGGCTTGTCTTAACAAATCTTGTTCCGAATCAGTTTCCTTAATCTCTAACATTAAATCATAACAATGTGTCTTGTTTTCCCCAAACTTACCTATCCTCAATTTTGCATGAGAAAGTGCCACGATATTTTCAATCTGTACTTTTTCTGATAAACATGTATTAATAATAACATCAAATTTCTTATTTACAAACTCTCTTAAATAGTCTTCTTTAGGTTGTTTTAGCCAGTTTAGCTGTTTGTCAGAAAAACTTTTATGGTCAACCACAGCCTTGGGGTCATGCTTTCTAAAACCCATAAGGGCTACTTTCTTCTTTTGGGATTTAAGCTCCTGAGCAAAGTTTTCAATAAGCTTTTTGTTATCTCCTTTAGTGTTATCATATATGATAGCAACCTCCTGAACTTTGTTCATGTTAACAAAGTCATGCTCAGCAGGAGTCTTTTTAAGCTTTCTTTTTAATAAATAGTTTCGAATCTTATTCAATGTTCCAGATAACATGGTTGGAACGCAAATTTACAAAATAAAAAGTTGAATTGATCCCGAGACTGTAGAATCTAACTTACAAACACTCTAACTTCTTCGATGCTTTACTTTCGTGCTTATTAAAAACAGCTAGCAATGCTTTGAATACTTGTTTCCCTACAACAATGGCAAATAATCCGCCTATTACATAGTGGATGTAATCTGGGTAATAAGTATAAATAAGGATCAAAATTGTACACAATACAACTAAACCGATCAAAAACCTTTTAAGAAATGACTTTCCCGCCTTATTGATATCTTCTTTTTTTATCTCAGAGACAACCTTTAAAAGCTTTCTTCCAGCATCAACGAGATTTCTTTTTTCCTCCACCAGCAATACTTTTGCCTCTGAAAAAATGGATTTTATTTTGTCCGCAAATTGAGCTTCATCAAAAAGTATAATTCTTGCATTGCCCTTTGCATGCATATTGAGTTCATCAATGTTTGAAAAAGATCTCGTATTAAGGATGGTTGTATTAAGCTGCAAATTTGCGATTACGGCAGTCATGCTTTTCAAAAAATTATCATCTTTAGAAAAAATAAATACTTCAAAAACGTCCTTGTTGTTCATATTATTTAAACTCTAAATTTTAAAGAATAGTTCGTTTTAAAAAGTTGAGTATTTTTGAAGCATGAGTAAAGGAAAGCTGGAGAAGTTTAATGAATTAGCTGCTATGGCCAACATATTCGAAGATGGCACACCTATTCCTACTGAACCTAAAGGATTTGAAATGGGATGGCATCGAGAATACTTCAAAAATGACAACCCGATTGTACTCGAACTAGCCTGCGGGAAAGGGGACTATGCAGTAGCCTTAGCTGAAAAGTATCCTGATAAAAATTTTATTGGCGTTGATATTAAGGGCAATAGAATTTGGGTTGGTGGCGCAAAAGCATTGGAAAAAGATTTAAAAAACGTGCTGTTTTTAAGAACTTACATTGATAAGATAGAGCACTTTTTTGAGCCCAACTCCATCTCTGAAATTTGGATTACATTTCCAGATCCCTATCTCAAGAAGAGCAAAGCCAGAAAACGCTTGACTTCTCCTTTGTTTCTAGAACGATACAAGAAGATTCTCAAAAAGGACGGTATTGTGCAACTCAAGACGGATTCCAATGAACTTTTTGAATATACAATAGAGGGGTTGGATGAAAAGAAAATTACTCCTATAAAGGTTGTGCAAAATGTCTACAAGGAAGATCATGGTATGGATCAGTTGTTTATTCAAACCTACTATGAAAAGATGCATTTAGAGGATGGCAGAAGTATAAAATATGTATCTTTCAGGCTTTAATAGATGACAGTTAAAGTTTTATCAATAAGGTCATTAATATGTGCTTTGCTATTTCTAGTAAAAGCTTCTTTCGGAATCAATTACTCTATTGAAACTTTTAAAGACTCAGATAATACTGCAACTGTGAAAAAAATTATCAATGGTGATTTTGAAAGAAATTTCAAGCCAATTGAGCAGGACCATATCAACTATGGACTAATCAAAAATAACGTTTGGGGTAGAGTTACCTTTTTGAAAAAGCACAACGAAAAGCTTTTATTGGAGTTTAGCTCGCCAAACTTAGATAGTATCTATCTATATTATTTTGATGAACACGGTAAGCTAAAGACTTTATACAACGGTGTTATGGCAAAGGGTAGTTCTAATAATCTACTCAACCGTTTGCCCACTTTTGAGATTCCTCAAAACATAAATCAAGCATGGTTCAAAATAAGATCTGAAGCAATGACGGCTGCCTCTATAAGGGTATTCTCCGTGGAGGAAAAATACAATAAAAATACCTATGCGCTTATTTTTTACAGTATTCTGTTTGGATTAATCATAAGTATAATGCTCTATATCGCATTTTTGTCTTTTTCCACGTTTGATACAGATTACCTGACCTATTTATTTTACACGATGCCAATGCTACTGCATTATATCACTATCACGGGGTTTAGCGCACTATGGTTGCCAACTTCACTATCATGGTTAAATTATTACCTGCCATGTATTACGTTGCCTCTTATGTTTTTAGGATTTATGGGATTTGCCTACAATGTTTTACTAATTAAAAACGAATATTATATTACGAAAGTAGCATTTAAACTAGCTATTACAGTAGGTATTGTGATGATTCCTCTTGCTTTTTTTACATCTAGGTCTTTTTCAATTCAACTAGGACACATTGTTCCTCTGATAGGAATGGTAATAACAATTATAGCAGCAGTTCAAAATATTCGCAAAAAATATACTCCAGCAATATATTATAGCTTAGGATGGATTGCTTTTATGAGTGGAGCCTCTATAAGAATATTTATGGATCTGGGCTGGATGTCGTACAGCTTTTTTGCTCAAAATGCGGTTTTTATTGGCTCCATTATTGAAGCCTTCTTTTTCTGTATAAGCATTGCACTTAAAATAAAATTTTTGAAAGGGGAAAACATAAGAATTACGGAACAATTAAAAAAACATGTACAGGAGATAGAATCGCTAAGAGAGTTGATTAGCAATGAAGAAAAAGATCTATCTGTACCTGAAATATCAATTAGTCGGGAAGAATTAAACCAATACTTGTTAAATCCTCTTTCTGAGAGAGAGCTAGATGTCTTGTATTTATTATCTGAGGGGAAAAAGAATAAAGCCATTGCTGAAGAGCTTTTTTTATCAGTAAATACAGTGAAATACCATATCAATAACATCTACAACAAATTAGATGTTGTCAATAGAACAGAGGCGGTTGTCAAAGCCTCTAACATGAATCTTTTAGAGGCTGATGTAGCGATGAGCTAGTATTATTCTGCAATTTTTTAAAAAACTACCCAAATGGGTGGGGCGTTTTTTCTTCTACGATCATAGTTTAGCATCCTAAATCATATCACTAAATCAAAAACTATGAGAAAATTTTTACTTGGAAGACTTTTACTATTTATATTACTAATCGGATCAACACAAGCACAAGTTTATGAATGGTTACACTCGGTTGGAGTCAATGGTGCAAATGACCAAGCCAATTCAGTCGCATATGATAGCAAGGGGAGTGTGTTAACTACAGGACACCAAAACTTAACAGGTGGAAATGTTTACCTGCAAAAAATCGACAGCTCTGGAATAGAAGATTGGTTAATATACTTTACTGGTACTACTGCATTTAATACTGGCTTGGCAGTTGCGACAGATAAATCTGACAATGTTGTCATGACAGGGTCTTTCCAAGATTCATTGGGTTTGATTGGCGGAGGATTTATCAACTCCAATGGATTTGATGACATATTTGTTGCTAAATACACCAGTGCTGGAACTTACCAATGGGGGTTTGCAATGGGAGGCTTCAATATAGATCAAGGTCAAGCCATAACAACAGATTTGGATAACAATGTTTATGTAACAGGCTATTTTGTCGGAACGGTTGACTTTGATCCAAGTGGCTCAACGGCTGATCTCACTAGCGCTGGAGGAGACGATATATTTATTGCCAAATACGACTCTAATGGAAACTACCTATGGGCACATAACTTTGGATCAGCAGCTGGAAATAATAAAGGCTTTGGAGTAAAAACCGATGCAGCTGGAAATGTTTATTTCACAGGGCAATTCTTTGGAACTGTTGATTTTAATGCAGGAGCAGGCTCTCGAAACCTTACAGCAGCATCAGGGTCAAACTTGTTTATCGCAAAGTATAATTCCGCTGGAATCTATCAGTGGGCATACCAAATAACCGAGTCAGTGGCTATTACTGATTTAGAAATTGACGCATCGGCAAATATTTATCTCACTGGTTCTTTCATGGCACCTGTGGTGGACTTTGATCCTAGTGGATCAAACAATGATCTTACCAAGATAGGCAATCGAGATATATTCTTTGCCAAGTATAATAGCGATGGAGATCATCAATGGGCATATAACATTGGCGCTGCTTCATCTGCCTGTTATTCTAATGGTATTGCTGTAGACCCAGAAAATAATGTCTATATAACAGGGTATTTCTTTAACAGTCTAGATGCTGACCCTGGAGCTGGAATTGAAACTTTAACATCAAGTGACGGAGCAGATATGTTTGTTGCCAAATATGCTGCCTCTGGTGCTTATGAATGGGCTTTTGCGATGGGTTCTGCTGGATTCGATCAATCTATAGCAATTGATGTTAGTGCCAATAAGAAAATAGCAATTGGTGGATATTGGACCGGCACTGTAGATTTTGATCCAGGCACAGGTACGGCAAGCAGAACCACTCCTAGTGGCAATGAGGCATTTACTGCGCAATATAGCAATCCACCTTGTAATGCTCCAGATATTCCTTCTGTTAGTCTATCTAATTTTACAATTTGCGAAGGAGATAGTGCTACCTTTTCTATTGCATCAGGAAATCTAAATGACGCTACTGAATGGTATTGGTATTTAGATGGATGTGGAACAACTCTTATAGATAGTGGTACTTCTACTAAAATCGCACCTTCAGCAACAACAACAGTATATGTAAGAGGGGAAGGTGGCTGTGTAACACCAGGAGGATGCATGAATGCAACTGTTAATGTAAAGCCTATTACTTATGGTGCATTTTCAGATGCTTTTTGTAATGGAGAAACCTATATGCTTCCAAGCGGAAAAACCACTACTGTTGGAGGTGTAATTAAAGATACCATTACTGGTAGCAATAATTGTGATAGTGTAATAACAGCGACACTAACTAGATTAGACAATTCGTCAGCTAGCATGGACACAACTGTTTGCAACAGCTTTACTTCTCCTTCGGGCAAAATGTTCACTATGTCATCTATATTTAATGACACGATCATGAACAATGTAGGCTGTGATTCTTTAATTACAATTGACTTAACTGTTAATCACAGTACTTCAAGCATGATAAATGCAGAAGGATGTGAAAGCTACACCTCCCCTAGCGGTAAAAATTGGACGATGACAGGAATGTATTCAGACACTATTTCTAATGCTGGAGGCTGTGATTCTATTATTGCAATAGACCTTACTATAAATGGTCATACTGATAGCACTTTGACGATAGAAGCTTGTAATACCTATATGTCTCCAAGCGGAAAGGCGCTCGATTCAACAGGCACATATATGGACACTATTGCCAATGCAAAAGGCTGTGATAGTGTTCTAACGATCAACTTAACTATAAATGATAGCTCTTCATCATCTTTGGAAGTTGATACCTGTGGTTCTTATACTTGGTTTGGCACAGCATACACGATGTCGGGGCAATACACACATACATTAACTAATGCTGTTGGTTGTGATAGCGTCATTACTTTAACATTAACTATTCCTGAAATCGATAAACAAGTAACTGTAAATGGAACAACTTTAATGAGTGATGAAAATAATGCAGATACTTACCAATGGATTGATTGTAATGATAATAACTCAGCAATTTCAGGAGCGACTCAGCAAAGCTATACGGCAACGGAGAGTGGTGATTACGCAGTTGTTATTTCAAAAGATGGCTGCTCTGATACTTCTGATTGTGAGGAAATAACTATAACTAGTTTACAGGGCATCGTTGCAAATCATAGTATAAATGTTTGGCCTATTCAAACGAAAGGATCAATAAACATTGACTTAAAGCAAAACTATACAGATGTCACTATTTCAGCATTAAACATAATTGGACAGCAAGAGATTGTAACCAATTATGAAAATATCAGGAATACATCCATTGAATTATCTAATAATGGAATGCATATCTTGAAAATACATACTGAAGGCAATCTTTTAGGCGTATATAAGGTAATTAAGCATTAACAGGGCAATAGATATTTGCAAGACTGAGTATTTTGAGACTCAGTCTTGCAATTGATCCAATATAGCCTCTATCTCATCAAAATCTTTAATGCCAGGCTTTTCTTCTATGCCACCCTTGAGGCAAATGCCAGATATATTAAAATTGGAAACTACTTCCTTAATATTATGAGGTTCAAAGTCAGCTTCTAGTAAAACAGGATAACCATTACATACTTCTCTTACAGCTGCTTGCTCTCGGCTAAAATCTAAGTTCATACAATCTAACTGAACATATTTATACAGGTTCGACCACTCGTTTAAAGAACCAACATCAGAAAGGGTACATTTTAAAACAAAAGGGACATCCCAATTCAATGCATCTGCTGGTTTAAGAGATTTATTATTTACTTGCACATAGTCAAGCTTTAAATCTATCGCTACTTGTTGAATATAGTCAGGTGGCTGCTTACCAAATTCTCCAACCATTTTAGGACCAGATAACCAATCTATAATTTCTTTTGCCTTTTCAGGTGGAATAAAATCTCTAGACTCCGGGTCAAAACAAAAGCCCATCCATTCCACGCCAAAAGCTGCAAAATAACGCGCATCGGAAAGGTTGTTAATAGCGTTAGCTTTTATTTTCAGATTCATTGTTCAATCAAAGTTAAAATTTATCATTTTCTTAACATAAATATTAAAATATATTCTGTCTATTTATTAATATTGCATTCGATGAAAAGTACAATCTTTGGTTTTTTACTAATTGGTGTATGCACCATGTGCATGCAAGGTCAAGACTTGCAACAGGTTATTACACCCGGTGTATTAAATTCCTCTACGACAAATAGTCAACTCAATAGTGTAGTTGGTCAAGTTGCATCGTCTACTAGTGAGACTACTTTAACGATATTAACTCAAGGTTTTTTACAACCTTTTAACACAGATTCTATGGTCAACCCTGGGATTAATACACCCGAAGATTGGAATATTAGCTTTTATCCAAATCCTACTCATGAAAAAGTATTTGTAAACTTCATTGATGGAATTGAAGGAGACTATCGTTTATCTGTATTAGACTTATCTGGAAGGGAATTGCTAATGATGAATGGAAACGCACAGCCTAACTCAAACATTGAAGTAGACTTCGCTCAAATTACAAACGGAACATATTTTATTAAAATTACAACGACCAAAAATGAAGAAAAATTGGTTCAAGTAATCAAAAATTAAAACAATCTAAACCCAAAATAAATCAGTTATGATTAAACGGTTTTTCTATATCTGGGGAATGTCTTTAGTAGTAATGTCGGCTGCTGATAATTCCGCTAACGCTCAAGTTACGTCTTCTAATGGCGTGCCTCAAGGATTTAACTATCAGGCAATACTCCGAGACGCCCAAGGAGATGTCGTTCCCGATCAGGCCATTACCACCCGATTGACCGTTCAAACAACCGAAAGTGGAGGAACTGTATTGTGGGAAGAAACACATACTGGAACTACTAATGAATTTGGACTATTCACAGAAATAGTTGGTACTGGAACCAAAACAGGTGGAAGTGCAACAAACTTCTCAGATATAGATTGGTTTGGAAATACCACGTATTTAAAAGTAGAAGTTGATCAAGGGTCAGGTTACGAAGATTTTGGTGCATCACAGTTGCTATCTGTACCTTATGCAATGCACGCTGGAAGTGCTCCAATGGGACAACAGACAACTTCATTACCTTTTGATAGTATCACGGGAGTCCCTTTCGATAGTGTTACCACAATAGTAGATACCGCATCTACCGACTCAGAAATTCCTACAGCAAAAGCAGTAAAAGATTATGTAGATGCCAACGTTGGTTCTGGTGCAGTATTTGATACTTCTGATGGCATCACCGCCAACTTTAAAGGAGATATGGCTAATGATGATTTTGTTTTTGGCAGTCCATCATTAGATTCTGCTGGAGCTGATTACAATGCAAGATTTTTCTTTGATAAAAGCAAAGGTGCTTTTAGAGCTGGTGTAGCAACTGGAGCTCAATGGGACGAAGATACTATTGGGGATTACTCTATTGGGCTGGGATATAATCCTCTTGCTTCAGGATCTCACTCTATTGCAATTGGATATAATTCACGAGCTACTACTGATTACAGCACAGCTATTGGAGCATATTCTAGTGTTACAGGAAGTTATTCTAGTGCGTTTGGTGGGGGAAGTGCTCATGGTGATAACTCATTTGCGGTAGGCTATAGAGCTAATGCTTATGATGACTACTCCATTGCTATGGGGTACAATAGTAGGACAGGAGCTAATGATAGCTATGGTGCTATTGCAATTGGACAAAATAGTGCAGTAGGGGATTACGCAAGCTATGGTATTGCTATTGGATCTGATGCATATGTAAGTGAGTATGCCTACAACTCCATTGCTATCGGTCGTGATGCATATGCTGGAGATTACGCCGATGATGCTATTGCTATTGGCAATGATGCTTACATTGGAGAATATTCTGAAGGAGGTATTGCTATAGGCGGAGATGCTTATGTGGGGTATGATTCTCGGTACTCTATTGCTATTGGATATAACGCCGATGTTGAATATAATTCTAGCTATTCAGTTGCATTAGGCTACAGAGCATCGATTGAATACAACTCTGATTATAGTACTGCTATTGGCGCTGATGCTTATGTAGGGTATGATCTTGATTATGGAACAGCTATCGGTGCTGGTGCCTACGTAGGACGCTACGCCGATTATGGAACAGCTATCGGCGCTCAGGCTTATGTCGGATATAGTGCTAATGGCGCTCTAGCAATAGGATATGAAGCGAGTGTATACGGTTATGCCAGTTATGGCATTGCCATTGGATATAGTGCTAATATAGAATATGGTGCTGGCAGGTCAATAGCAATGGGATATAATGCGAGTGCCAATACGTATTCTAGTAGGTCTATTGCAATTGGAGATTATGCACGAACCTCCTACAGAGCCTACAATGCTATTGCAATTGGTAGAAGTGCTAATGCTAATTCTTATGCACAAAACTCTATTGCAGTAGGTAGAAATGCTAATACTGGTTACAAAGCATATAATGCTGTTGCAATTGGTAGAAGTGCTAATGCGGATGACTATGCATATGGAGCTGTTGCCATTGGTTATGGTGCTACTGCTTATGGGCAATATTCAACAGCTTTAGGCAAAAGTTCAACAGCTCAATCTTTTTACTCATTAGTTGCGGGACGTTTTAATACTGTTACTGGCACATATGATTCTTGGGTAACTACTGACCCTCTATTTGTGCTAGGTAATGGAGCATCTTCAGGAGCTCCCAGTGATGCTTTCGTTGTGCTAAAAAATGGCAACACTACTATAAATGGTGACTTGACCTTAAATACTACAACAGGTGCATTAACGATTCCTAGGTTAACAACAACTGAAAGAGATGCTTTAACTGCAGTAGATGGAATGGTAATTTATAATACCTCTTTAAATCAAGTTGAGGCCAGAGTTAATGGTGCTTGGGCAGCGTTATAAATAAGGCTAAATAAATTCTTAAAAAGCTCGTTAGTTAACGAGCTTTTTTTATTTAATTTTATTTCAAATTTATATTTTATGGAGAAACTAAATATGATTGCAGGCTTTCCGAGAAGTGGTTCTACACTTTTGGCAAACCTACTCAATCTCAATCCAGATTTTCATGCTACCCCCACCTCTCCTTTGCTAGAGATGATTACTCGAATGAGAAAAGTATTTTCTCATAATCCTTCGTACAGGAACATGAACAGAATGGATGAAGCAGAACGCTTCAAAATGGGCGTTTCGGCTTACATTAGAGCATACCATCATGATCATAAGATAGTTTTTGACAAAAACAGGGGATGGACCAATAAGCTACATATCGTTGATGAACTTCTTGCAAATAAAGACAGCAAAGTAGTTTTTTGTTATAGAAACCCTGTAGAGGTTTTTCAGTCTATTGAAAAACAATATCAAAAAACGATTGTGCTAGAGAATAATGACGAAAAGCAAAATGATCTGGGCTTTTTAACACTGGAAAATAGATTGCAAACTTACATCAAAGAAAACTTTACACTCATGACGGCTCCAGTTTCTTTGTTGGAAGATGCCTACAATATGGGATTTGGAAACAGAATCTTTATTATGAAGTACGACAAACTCTGCCAAAAACCTCAAGAAGCCTTAGATGAACTACATGAATTTATTGGAGAATCTAGTTTCCAATATGATGTTTCAAAGCTTAAACAATCTACTTTTGAAAACGATTCCAATTATAACTATAAATTTCTGCATAGTATAAGAGAGGGAGAGGTTAAATATAGTCCTACAAAGATAACACTTCCACAACCTATGGTTAACCGAATTAATGACCGTTTTAAGTGGGTAATTAACAAAGTAGAGAAAGGTAAGTAAATCAAAAATGCTTCGCTACTTAATCATATTATTTACAATAACGATATCTTCTAATATTTTATCTGCGAAGACAAAAGTTGTCTTATCTGGCAATATTACCAATTTATCAAACGGAAAAAACATAAATGCCTATATATACCGGTATCGAGGCAATCAATTTTACTTGATAGATTCTATATCAATTGATGCCAAAGGGGATTTCAAATACACTATTAATGACATTATAGAGCCTGGTTTGTTTAAAATCAGATTACCCAATCGTTCCTCAAGACAATTTATACTAAGTGAAACAGAAAAAGAGTTAGCTTTTAGCTCAGCCAGTTACTTAGACTGGAAACAAGGAAAAACTGTTATACATGATTCTAAGGAAAACAAAGCATATAGACATCTTCTTAGTACTTTGTCAAACTATAATAATGCCATCACAACAATTCATAAATCCTTTTCAACGAGCTCTATTGATTCATTTTATAGGTCGAGTATCATTGCTTATGAGAAAAGCATGGATGAACAAAGCCACCTTTTAAATAAAGCGCTCGATAAGATTAAGGCAGAGTATTCTGAAACCTTTGTTGCTAAATCAATAGTTGATATATACAAAGAACCTAGCTTTAAAGCATCTCCAGCTTGGGAAAAGGAGTTTGATACAAGAAAAGCAATGGTACATCATCATTACTTTGATTTCATTGATTTTAATGACGCTACTATCCTTAACACTCCCGCTCTAAGAAGCAAACTACAAACTTATCTTGCTCAATATTCTGACGCTGGTAAAATAAACTCTTCCATTGAGCAGATCTTAACTACAGCAAAAGTGGACAGTAAAGTTTTCAATTATTGTGCACGGAATCTTTTTCAATATTTCCAAAAGTCAGAGAATGAAGCAGCTATTAGATACATGATCTTTAAATATATAGAACCGAACAAAGCTTTACTAAATCATCCTAACAAAGCTATGTTTGCTCAGTATAAAAAAACGATGGTTGGTACTCAAATTGCAGACTTCAAGGCATTCAACATATTTGGTCAAGAAGTGACACTTTCAAAAGTAATTGAAAAAAACGGACCTGTTTTACTTCACTTTTGGCATTCTGCTAATCCTAATAGTAAATCTTATATCAATGAGCTAAGGACACTATACAAGGAATACAAGGATGATGGATTTCAGTTAATCGGAATTTCCTTTGATCAAAATGCTGAAAGATGGAAGAAGGTTATTAGTGAGAATAAAATCTTATGGCCTAATATTGCTGACTTAAAAGGCGAGCAATCTCCTATTCTAAAACATTGCGGAATAAATCAGCTTCCGTATGCGTTATTAATTTCAAATGAAAGAAAGGTTTTGTTAAAAAACCCTGGTCTAGAGGAACTCAATGATTTTCTGGACAAAATTGAAAGTAAAAGGTAATTATGCCTAAAGCTCAAGCAAATATAATTCAGGACATTCCAATTGGTCATGCCAATGCATTGGCAGAGGAGTATCAAAAAAAACGTTTATATCAGCATGCTGAGGGAATATATCAACTCATACTTAAAATTCAGCCCAACAATGTAAGGGCCCTTAGAGGATTAGCTAAATCTGCACTTGCGGTCGGAAATGTGAAAGCAGCATTATCGATCTTGAATAAAGCAGCTCAATTAGCACCAAAAAATGTAAATATTTTACTAGACCTGAGTATTGCCTTGTTTCAATCTGGAAACGCTAAGGAAAGTATTGATACTTCATATAAGGCAGTTGCTCTAGATATTTCATTTTCACCTACCTATTATTGGTTAGGTAAAGTTTTAATAAGTGAATGTAAATATGAGGATGCAATACTTCATTTAGAAAAAGCCAAATCACTTCAACATCCTTCTAAAGATATCTTATTGCTTATTGCAAATGCAAAAAAACAACTTGGAAAGTTTGATGAAGCAATATCCTTATTAGAAGAATTAGAGGTTGAAAATAAAACCAGCAATCTAAAGTTGGCAGCAAATGCAAGGTATGAGATTGGGCAAATTCAAATGCTGAGAGGAAATTACATGGAAGGTCTTGAAAATAATGAAGAGCGCTGGAACAATGGCATAGTCTTAAAGAGGGAAGATCGACAATATTGGAAAGGAGAACAAACCTCTAGCCCAATTGTTTTGTTTTGCGAAGGATCGCTAAACGATTGGATTCAAATGTTACGATACATTTCTCTAGTTAAGCAAAAGACTAATAAGGTGATTGCTCAGTGCAACTTTTATATTTATGATTTTCTGAAAAAATTAGACCTATTTGATGAAGTAATTAGTAACGAAAAAGAGCCTCCAAAAAACGCTTTGCTATCCTCTATCAACTCTTTACCCTTTTTCTTCTCATCAACTATTGATCATATTCCTAAGTATGACCCTGAACTAATTACTCATATTAAGAACCTTGTAGAAACTGCCCCATCAGAAAAGCCACTAATTGGAATTAATTGGAGAACCAATCCTTTTGACAGTAACACCTCTCTTGAGCTATCAAAGTTTTTAGATTTTTTACTGCCTAAATTGGAAGGCACAGATTTTAAACTTATTTCCTTACAAGTAAAACCTTCTAATGAAGAGAGGAGAATGTTAGAGCAAAATGACATCATTATTGATGATGGGATAGAACGGTTAACCCATTTAGCTGGTGTCGTTAACAATGCACAAGCAATCATTTCTACAGATAATCTTATTCCACATCTTGCGGGACTAGTTAATAAAAAATGTTATACCATTCTTACAAAAGTTCCCGACTGGAGATGGGGAATTTCAGGTTCTACAACACCTTGGTATCCATCGTTGAATTTATGTCGGCAGAAAGACACAGGGAACTGGAAATCTGCTTTTGAAACGATAAATTTGTAATATGGATTTTCAAAAACTCATTATTGTTACGGGTACACCAGGATTGTTTCTTTTAAAGTCTCATAACGAAAAAGGTTTTTATTTAGAATCATTTGATACGAAGGCGGTCAAATTTGTACCCAATGCACCGGGAAAAGTCGTAGCACTTGGCAATATAGATATAGCAACTCACGATGGTCCCGTTTCTTTAGAATCCGTTTTAAAAAAGATAAATACTTTTGAAGGAAATATTCCAGATCCAAAGGCTTCTTCAGATGAATTAGCTCGCTTTTTTAAACAAATCGAACCTAATTATAACGAGGGCATGGTTTACCCAAGTGTTATTACTAAAATCTTAAAGTGGCATTTACTCTTGAAACAAAATAATATTTCACTTAACTAAAAATTATAAACATGAAAGGCTTATTAATTATAGCACTTTTTATTGTTAACATTTCATTTGTTTTTTCCCAACAGCAAGAGGCAAAGCCAGAGAGAAAAGAAGGCAGAGCTAATATGGAGAGGCGAAATCAAAATGGTCCTAGAAACAATAATAGCAGACAAGGCAATATCCGCAATACCTCCAGGCAAGGACAGGGAAGAGTACAAAGAACGAAAAATGAAAGCTATGCTGAAATTATAGGAAAGAAAAAAGGTAGCACTTTTACGATCTCTCTTGAATCAAGTCAGGATACTACTGATTTTGGTGGAAGTGACCCAATGGAAAAGGCTTTAAAAGACATTCAAGCCAGCAAGTCCATGTCTGAAGCAATGACAAAGATGTCTAAGAACGGCTGGAGTTTTGAACAAGCGTACGTACTAGAAGGGAAAACAAAAGAGATTAGGTGGATTATCTCACGGAAAACAAGAGAGCAATATAGCAGATAATGAAAGGAAACACCCGAAGATCTTTCATCAAAAAAACAGTTTTGGGCGGTCTCGCCTTTTCTACTAGTTCTGAAATTTTCAGCAAAACTGCTCCTAATGTTACAAAGCCAATTGTAATTTCCACATGGAAATGGGGTATTGATGCAAACGCAGAAGCATGGAAAGTTCTGCAACAAGATGGCAAAGCGATTGATGCTGTTGAGCAAGGCGTTCGGGTATCAGAGTCAGACCCCAATGTTACTAGTGTCGGGTATGGTGGATTGCCTGATCGAGAGGGAAGACTTACACTAGATGCTTCTATAATGGACGAAACTGGAAATTGCGGATCGGTTGCCTTTTTGGAAAGTATTAAAAACCCTATTTCAGTAGCAAGACTAGTGATGGATAAAACACCTCACGTTATGTTGGCTGGAGCAGGTGCTAAAAAATTTGCATTGGAAAATGGATTTAAAGAAGAAAACTTAGTTACTCCTGACGCTAAAACAAAATGGCAAGAATGGATCAAAGAAAACAATTACGACCCCAACTACATAGATCCACACAATCATGATACAATAGGCATGATTGCATTAGACAAACAAGGTAACCTGTCAGGGGCTTGCACTACCAGTGGCTTGAGATGGAAATACCACGGAAGAGTTGGAGACTCACCTATAATTGGGGCTGGATTATATGTTGATAATGCTGTGGGTGGCGCAGCAGCAACAGGAAAAGGGGAAGCGGTCATGAAAATGTTAGGATCATTTCTTATTGTTGAACTGATGCGACAAGGGAAATCTCCTCAAGAGGCTTGTGAATTAGCTATCAAAAGAATTGCCGAAAAACAAAAGGATTATAAAGAATTTCAAGTTGGATTTATTGCGTTAAACAAACAAGGTAAGACTGGTGCTTATGCTATTAGGAGAAATTTCAAATATGCAGTGGCAAACAAAGATGGGAATAGTCTAAAAGACTCTAATCATTTTACCTAAGCTAATAACTTTAGGGAACGATTACTGACAAAGCGTTCTTTCTAATATTTACCCTTACTTCTTTGTCTGTTATGGCTGGCTCTCCATCAAAATGAATGGGTGCACTATTTTTTCTCTCCACTATAATGCTATTCGTTTGATAATAATCAACATATTTCGACTTGTCTAGCGATCTCGTAAATAGTTGAACAATCAGTCTAAAGACGGCAAAAAAAGGAAAATCTTTCACCACACATATATCTAATTTCCCGTCATTGACCTTTGCCATGGGAGCTATGTATGCATTATTGCCAAATTGACTTGTATTAGAAAAGCTTATGAAATAAGCATTAACCTCAAGCGTTTTTTCTCGTAACTGAAAGGTGTACTTTTCAGGTCTATAATTAAAAAATAAAAAAACGGATGTTGTAATGTAACCTAAAAGTCCCCGATTCTTTTTACGGTGAAAATATTGAATGACCTGCGCATCAAAACCAGTGCCTGCAGCACAGAAAAAAGCATGATCATTAATAGACCCAACATCCATTTTAATCACCTTATGGTCATTAATCGTTTGAATTGCTCTAACCGTATTTAGTGGAATTTTCAGATGTCTTGCTAAGCCATTACCAGATCCCTTTGGAATGATTGCTAATGCCGTATTTGAATTAATCAATTGTCTCCCAATCAAATTAACGGTACCATCTCCACCTACAGCAACTATAATAGAAGCCCCTGTTTTAATAGCATTTTCAATACGAGCATTGACTTTTTCAATGGATTGATCTTGAATGATTTCGTGGTTATACTTCTTATGATCTAAGTGTTTTTTTATAAGATTTTCCAACCTACTAGTTTTTCTTCGTCCAGCATTAGGGTTGACAACAAAAACAACTTTCTCTTTTGTTTGACCATTCATTAGTATAAAAGTAATAAATTTACGCTCACTCAGACGTTATGAGAATAGCATTAGCACAGTTGAATTATTGTATTGGTGACTTTGAAGCTAATCTTAAAAAGATCAATCATGCTATAGAAAAAGCTATCAATGAAAATGCTGATCTTATCGTCTTTTCAGAACTAGCGATTTGCGGATATCCTCCTGCTGATTTTTTAGAATTTGATGATTTCATAGATGAATGCGAACAGCATATTAATTCTCTATTACCAATAAGTAAAAAAATTGCCGTTGTTATTGGAGGACCCTCTAAAAATCAAAGTCAATCTGGAAAGAAGCTTTATAATACAGCATATATTTTACAAGACGGAGAAATTTCTTTTACAGCACATAAAACACTCTTGCCCAATTATGATGTCTTTGATGAAACTAGGTATTTTGAAGTAAATACAGAATTTGGACTTGCAGAGGTTTGTGGTAAAAAAATTGCACTTACCATTTGTGAAGATATTTGGGGTTCACAAAATAGATACCCTAATGATCCGATAGATGATTTGGTAAAGCTAAGCCCTGATGTGATCATCAACATATCAGCTTCACCTTTTGATTATAATCATTTTGAAAGTCGCAAGGAAGTTACTAAGGAAACTGTTCTAAAATGTAAAGCCCCGCTTTTATATGTGAATCAAGTAGGTGCTAATACTGACTTAGTTTTTGATGGTGGTTCATTTGTAATGAACTCCACTGGCGAAGTACAACAACAATTGGCTTTTTTTACAGAAGAGGTGCAAATTTTTGATTTGGATAAAGAAACCTCACCTAAAGCAAAAGAGTTAGCTCCTTCAAAAACAAACCTTATAAATAATGCTTTGGAACTTGGTATTAAAGATTATTTTGGGAAGCTGGGTTTTAAAAAAGCCATTTTAGGTCTTTCGGGTGGAATTGACTCTGCTGTAACCTTAGTATTAGCAACTAAAGTCCTGGGGGCTGAAAACGTTGAGGCTTTATTACTTCCATCACAATTTTCGAGTGATCACTCCGTGGACGACTCTATTGAGCTTGCTAACAATTTGGGAGTTCCTTTTGAAACAATTAAAATTCAGTCATTAGTAGATAATTACTACAATGAACTTAGCCCTTATTTTAAAGAAACTGCATTTGGATTAGCTGAAGAAAACATACAGGCGCGAGTTAGAGGAAATCTATTGATGGCCTTTGCTAATAAATTCAATTATATTCTTCTAAACACTTCTAACAAAAGCGAAAGAGCTGTTGGTTATGGAACATTGTATGGCGACTTGGCTGGTGGGCTTAGCGTGTTGGGGGATGTTTATAAAACTGAGGTTTATGAACTTGCAAATTACATTAATTCCCAAAAAGAAATAATCCCTAAAAATATTATCACAAAACCTCCTTCTGCCGAATTAAAGCCAGATCAAAAGGATAGTGACACACTACCTGATTACGATATTTTAGATCAGGTCTTATTTCAATATATAGAGTGCCAAAAGAGTAAAAGGCAAATAATCGAAATGGGGTTTGATAAGGAACTCGTGAAACGTGTTTTAAGAATGGTCAATTTGAATGAATGGAAACGTTATCAAGTTTCACCAGTTATTAGAGTTTCAAGTAAAGCATTTGGAATTGGAAGAAGGATGCCGATAGTGGCTAACTACTAATATTTTTCAACATCACTAGTAATATTACTAGCTTGTTTTAACTTTGAACTATAAAATAAAAGAGATATACGTGTATAAGGACATTGAAGGTATCATAGGAAGTTCAATTAAAACGAAACAAAAACTGCTTGAAAGTAGAGATTCCATTGATGAGATCTTGAACATCGTTGCACTAATTATTAATACGTTCAAGAATGATAACAAATTGTTGCTATGCGGAAATGGTGGAAGTGCATCAGACGCTCAACACATTGCAGCAGAGCTTTCAGGAAGATTTTACATTGATAGAAAACCTTTATTTGCGGAGGCTTTGCATGTCAATCCATCGTATATGACTGCTGTCGCTAATGACTATGGATATGATGAAGTTTTTGCCAGAAAGGTAGAAGGCATGGGACGAAAAGGAGATGTCTTGATAGGTATTTCTACGTCAGGAAATTCTAAAAGCATATTAAAGGCAATCGAAAAAGCAAAAATCCTAGGCATAAAAACAGTGGGGTTAACGGGCGATAAAGGCGGAGAACTGGAAGACCTATGTGACTACTTAATCAAAGTACCCTCTGAAGATACTCCTAGAATTCAAGAAACACACATCCTGATAGGTCATATTATTTGTGAATTAGTCGAAAAGTCTTTATTTGGTAAAAGTTAATTCTGCACTTAAAAATCTTCTAAGTTCTATTACCAAAGAATGGACGCTCTTTTTGGATCGAGATGGCGTTATTAATCAAAAGCTTGAAAACGACTATGTAAAAACCCTTGAAGAGTTTAATTTTCTGCCCGGTTCTAAGAAAGCCTTAGCAGTTCTATTTAAGAAATTTGGGAGAACCATAATTGTTACCAACCAGCAAGGCATTGGGAAAGGACTCATGACTGAAGATGATTTAAGCCAAATTCATAATCACATGCTATCCGAGTTGCAAAAAACAGGAACAGCAATAGATAAAATATACTTCTGTCCTCATTTAGCAAAAGATAATCCAGAATGTAGGAAACCGAATATTGGCATGGCACTTCAAGCAAAAAAAGATTTTCCAGAAATAGATTTTAGCAAGTCCATAATGGTTGGTGACTCTATCTCAGATATCAAGTTTGGTCAAAATGCCGGAATGCAAACAATCTTTGTCTCTGACAAGGATTATAAAGAAGCAACTGCTACAATAGTTTCCTTATCTGAGCTAAGCAACTATTTAGACACAATCTAAATTGATTTACCCGACTTTTAAAGCGCTTAAGTTTGTGCTAAATTTGTAGTAAATTAAAGTATCTCAAAACCACCATATGGCAATCGCATCTTTAACTAGAAAGTATATCATGGCAGCTGCAGGGCTGTTTTTGTGTATTTTTTTAATAGGACACTTAGTTGGAAATTTGCAACTGTTTATTCCAGGAGAAGCTGGTCAGTTGCAGTTCAATGAATATGCAAAGTTCATGACCACTAACCCAGCAGTAAAAGTGCTAAGCTACCTTACCTACTTCAGTATCCTACTACACACATTTGCGGGCTTAGCATTAACCATCCAAAATAATAAAGCCAGACCTCAAAAATACGCTTATAATAAACCCTCAGCCAATACTATTTGGTCTGCAAGAAATATGGGTATCCTTGGAACCATTATTTTGATTTTCATTGTCATTCATTTAAAAGGGTTTTGGTACGAAATGCATTGGGGAGAAATAGGTGTTGATGCAAATGGCAATAGGGATTTGCACACTGTTGTTATTACAGCATTTAACCAGCTATGGTATGTGGCACTATATGTTGTTTGTATGATTGCCATAGGATTCCATTTATATCATGGTTTTCAAAGTGGATTTCAGTCGCTGGGACTAAACCATAGCAAGTATACACCAATCATAAAATTAAAAGGGAAAGCATTTGCCATATTAATTCCATTAGCTTTTGCAAGTATCCCAGTATATATTTATTTAACGTTTTAAGTGGAAAAGGAGTGAGGCGATAGGATTTAGGAATTAGTGAGAGATGATGAATAATAGTATAGAGAAAATAGAAGTTAAATCATTTACAGATCTTTTGGTTTGGCAAAAATCCATGAATCTTATCGAACAAGTATATCTACTCGTAGCTAATTTTCCTAGAGAGGAAAAATATGGTTTATCTGATCAAGTCAGACGCTCATCTGTATCTATTGCGGCAAATATAGCTGAAGGTCATGGCAGAAGTTCAACAAAGTATTATTTACAGTTTCTTAGAATTTCTAAGGGTTCTGCAAATGAGTTATATACACTCTTGAATATTGCTCTTAGAGTAAATTACGTCTCTCAAGAAGAATTTAATGAAATTATTTCCTCTCTCAATGAGGTATCAAAGATGTTATCCGGTTTAGTTAACAGCCTTAATAGAAAATTGAGTAGAACACTAACCCCTAAATCCTAAATCCTAATGTCTAACAAACTCAACGCAAAAATACCTGAGGGTCCCATAGATAAAAAGTGGACTAACCATAAAAACAAAATCAATTTAGTTAACCCAGCTAACAAGAGATTAATTGATGTTATTGTTGTTGGAACAGGACTAGCAGGTGGTTCAGCAGCAGCTTCATTAGCTGAGTTAGGATATAATGTAAAAGCTTTCTGCTTCCAAGACTCACCGAGAAGGGCACACTCCATTGCTGCTCAAGGAGGGATTAATGCCGCCAAGAACTATCAAGGAGATGGTGACTCTACTTACAGGCTGTTTTACGATACCGTGAAGGGTGGAGATTATAGATCTAGAGAGGCAAATGTATATCGACTTGCCGAGGTATCTGCGAATATTATAGATCAATGTGTAGCACAAGGTGTCCCATTTGCAAGAGACTATGGAGGCTTACTCGATAATAGATCTTTTGGAGGGGTATTGGTTTCTAGAACTTTTTATGCAAAAGGACAAACTGGTCAACAACTATTATTAGGCGCATACTCTGCAATGAATCGACAAATAGGCCGTGGAAAGATCAAAATGTACAACCGTCATGAAATGATGGATATTGTAATAGTTGACGGAAAGGCGCGCGGAATTATTGCTCGTAATCTTGTGACTGGTGAAATAGAAAGACACTCTGCACATGCTGTTGTTTTAGCAACTGGAGGATACGGCAATGTGTTTTATTTGTCTACTAATGCAATGGGTAGCAACGTCACAGCTGCTTGGAAAGCGCACAAAAAAGGTGCCTTTTTCGCTAATCCTTGTTATACTCAAATTCACCCAACTTGTATTCCTGTATCAGGAGATCATCAATCAAAGCTAACCTTGATGTCTGAATCACTGAGAAATGATGGAAGAATCTGGGTTCCAAAGAATAAGGAAGATGTAGAGGCAATTAGAGCAGGCAGAAAGAAACCTACCGACCTGTCTGAAGAGGAAAGAGATTATTATTTGGAGAGAAGATATCCTGCCTTTGGAAACTTAGTTCCAAGAGATGTTGCTTCCCGTGCTGCAAAAGAGAGATGCGATGCAGGGTTTGGTGTAAATGCTACAGGCGAAGCAGTTTATTTAGACTTTGCCTCTGCAATTGAAAGATATGGAAAAGAGCAAGCTACTATCAAGGGACTAGATGCTAACGATAAAACGTTAGTTAACAAGCTTGGAAAGGAAGTCATAAAAACTAAGTATGGCAATTTATTCCAAATGTATGAGAAGATAGTCGATGAAAACCCTTATGAAACACCGATGATGATTTACCCAGCGGTACACTATACTATGGGTGGTATTTGGGTGGATTATAACTTAATGACTACGATTGAAGGTTGCTATGCGATTGGTGAAGCCAATTTCTCAGATCACGGTGCGAATAGATTAGGGGCATCTGCCTTAATGCAAGGATTAGCAGATGGTTATTTTGTTCTACCATATACTATTGGTGACTATTTATCAAACGACATTAGAACTGGACCAATTTCTACGGACAGCCCAGAATTTGAAGCAGCAGAAAAGGCTGTGAAAGAAAGCATAGATAAGCTGATTAATAACAATGGGTCTAAACCCGTAGACTACTTCCATAAGAAATTAGGTAAAGTAATGTGGGACAAAGTAGGGATGTCTAGAAATGCAAAAGGATTAGAAGAAGCCGCAAAGGAAATTAAAGAAATTCGTGAAGAGTTTTGGAAAGATGTAAAGATTCCAGGAGCAGCTAATGAGTATAATGAGGAATTAGCAAAGGCAGGTCGAGTAGCAGACTTTTTAGAGCTAGGAGAACTTTTTGCAAAAGATGCATTACACCGAAACGAGTCATGTGGAGGGCACTTTAGAGAAGAATCTGTTGAAGAAAGTGGAGAGCAAAAAGGAGAAGCAAAAAGAGATGACAAAAACTTTGCTTACGCAGCAGCCTGGGAATATAAGGGAGAACCAAGTGCAGCAGAATTGCATAAAGAAGAATTAGAATTTAAAGATATTGAGTTAAAGCAGAGAAGTTATAAGTAAGTAGGAGCGAGGAACTGGGAAATAGACATTAGTGACTAGAAAAAAGGAAATATTAAATCAGATAAAATCTATAGTAAGTTCTGTTTTGCAAAAAAACAGCTACAAGCTTTTCATTTTTGGCTCGCAGGTTGATAGAAAAGAATGGATCAATGCGGATATTGATTTAGGCATTGAATCAAATAACCCTATACCTAATGATAAGTGGAGTAAAATATGGCATGGAATTGATGATTTAGCAACTATATATACTTTTGATCTAGTTGATTTCAAAAAAGTCAAAGATAGTTTCAAAAAAGTTGCACTTTCAAAAGTGGAGTATATCTAGTTATGACATCGATCAAATACATATCAGAAAAGCTTAATTCTTTTGAAAAGGCTTTGACTACACTTCAAAAAACAATTGTAGAGCGTCCTACCGATATTGAAAGAGATGCTGCAATTCAAAGATTTGAATACTGTTTTGAATTATCTTGGAAACTATTGAAAATTGCTTTGGAAGAACAGGGAAACAAACCAGATATTCCAAGTCCTAAGTCTGTATTCAAAAAAGCTTTTCTTTTTAATCTCATTACAGATGAAGGAATTTGGTCCGAAATTTTAGTGGAAAGAAATCAAACTACTCATACCTATAATGAGGAGTTAGCTAAAGAAGTATACTCTAAAATTCCATCATTTTATAAAGCAATGTACCAATTATTGGAAAAACTCAAAACTCATTATTCATGAATTTGAAGCTAAAAATCTGGAGACAAAAAGACGCAACTAGAAAGGGGAAAATGGTTGATTACAATATCGCTGATGTTTCTCCTGATATGTCTTTTCTTGAAATGTTAGACGTTCTTAACAATCAGTTAATTGAAAAGGGAGAAGATCCAGTTGCATTTGATCACGATTGCCGTGAAGGAATCTGCGGTATGTGCTCTCTGCATATCAATGGTGAAGCACATGGTCCAGACAGAGGCGTTACTACTTGTCAATTACATATGAGGAAATTCAAGGATGGTGATACCATTTACATAGAACCCTTTAGGGCAAAAGCTTTCCCAGTAATAAAAGACTTAGTAGTCGATCGAAGCTCTTTTGATAGAATTCAACATGCGGGTGGATTCGTATCTGTAAATACATCTGGAAACACACAAGATGCAAATGCTATTCCTATTAATAAGGACAATGCAGATAAAGCATTTGATGCGGCTACTTGTATCGGATGTGGTGCTTGCGTTGCCTCATGCAAGAACAGTTCCGCAATGTTATTTGTTTCGGCCAAAGTATCTCAATATGCTCTTTTACCTCAAGGCCAAGTTGAAGGAAAGAGAAGAGTGCTTAACATGGTTAAGCAGATGGACGAAGAGGGTTTTGGAAATTGTTCTAACACCGGTGCCTGCGAAGTAGAGTGTCCTAAAGGAATATCTTTAGAGAACATCGCAAGAATGAACAGGGAGTATTTAGCTGCAAGCGTTACTGAGGAAAAGTAAATCCTCCCTAATATTTCCAAGGCAACAACTTATCCTCCAATATGTTTTTAGGTCCAACTAAATTGATCCAGTCTTTTAGTTTCGGTAAGTAGTTCTCTAAATTTTGTTTTAGTTCTGCTCCAAGTTGCTCTTTAATTTTCGTATTAGAAACCAAATGACTGTTTAAGAAGAACTTCACAGTCTCCTCAGAAACACTGGTACTTTTAACAAACTTGCTTAGGTAAACAACAAGGTTATTAGGAATTTTCAATTCTATAGATTTTGGATAGGAGGCATCTATGATGGATTTAATCACTTGTCCCAAGTTGTACGTCTTGTCATCTGCAACGTTAAAAATTTCATGATTTAAGTTGGTCTGTTGATTGATTATATATTGCGTTGCCAAAAGTAAATTGTCGATACAAGTAATAGATACATTATAGTTTAAATTTGCAGGAACAATTACAAACGGCCCTCTTTTCAAGCCAAGAATTCTTGGAAGCAATACCCTATCTCCTATTCCATAAATGGCTCTTGGTCTTATTATCGTAATTTTCTTATTCGAGAAGTTTTGTTCTAAAAGCCACAACTCAGCCTTTCTTTTTGATCGTCCATATCTTGAGAGTTTTGATAGATCAATGTTCTCAACCTCATAATGAACCTCTGAGCTCGGTGGATAAACAGATGCTGACGAGATAAAAACAAAATGATCACAGTCCATATTATTAAATACGTTTTTCGTTCCTTCTAAATTGACTTTATTCAATAACTCTTCTGAACTAGATTCATTAGCGAGCCCAGCACAGTGAATACATATTTTTGCTTGCAATCTTGGAACTTCTTTCGTAATATCGGCGGCTTTGCAGTCTGAGAACCTTTTTATTAGCTCATGGCTTTCCCAGTCTCTAGTAAGTGCCAAAACTTTTTTACCCTTGCCATGAAAATATTTCACATAAGAAGATCCAACAAACCCCGTAGCTCCAGTTATGACAATATCATATTTCACTTGATAGCATTTTTAGCTATTTCTATCAATTTCTCCCTATCGGCTTTCATTTGCCTGCCTTTTTTAGGAATATTGGCAAAAACTATATGATCGGGCAAAACATCACTGTCAATTGCATATTTACCCATCTGAAGCTTTTTTCTTATTTCAGAAGTTGTCATTTTAGGATCTGCATCAAGTATTAAAAAAACCTCTTCATCAAATAGTTTTTCATTGTAGATGCCTAAGATATATGATTCATTAACTCCTGGGATGCTGGAAATAATTGGTTCATATAATTGGGGATATATATTCTTATTCCCTCTAATAATCATGTTTTTCTTTCTTCCTAACATGCAAAGATTTCCTTGCTTATCTAGCTCAACAAGATCTCCGGTTGCATGAAAATCACTAGAACTATCTTCTGCATAATATCTCTTAAAAAGCCAATCTGATTTGACAAAAAGTTCCTTATCCTCGTTAATGTAATACTCTAAATCATTGTGAGATTTACCTAACAGGTCCCCCTCTGAATTGCTATTTATCTTTTGATCACCATCAACAGAACTAACGATCAAGTTTTCAGTCATTCCATATAGGCAAGTAATCCGTGCACTTGTATATTTTCTTAACTTCTTTAAAAAGGGTTTTAATACCGGAGCTGATCCTAATATCAGATGTTGCAGGCTACTTGGAAACTTTAGATGGTTCTGTTCGCAATAGTTAATGAGAGAAAGATACTCAGTAGGCGGACCAAAGAGAGTTGTAATTCCATTTTTCTCAATCAGGCGATATCGCTCGCGAGCAGAAGTGTCTTCTTTCCAGAAATAGGTTTTAAAATTGATCATCATACCGATTAGTGCAAAGTGTGGCAGATGAGTTATAATAGATCCCTGGCTTTCTTCATTTACCATTTGAGATATGGCCTTTAGGCTATTGAAAAGAGTATTTACCGTATGGACTACTGCCTTAGGATTAGAAATAGTACCTGATGTATACACTATGGCAATCTCATCATCTTCACTTGAGGTTTTAAAAAGATTTTGGCTTTGAGAATTTTTATCATACTTAAGTCTTTTGTGCTTCTGTAGTAACGGTAATCTTATTCCTGTTGCAAAAACTTTATACTTTCTAGAAAAAGGAATATAAAATCCAGCAGGCTTTATTAACAGATAAAACCATCTGAGTATAGGATGTTCTTGTAGCAATAAGATTCGACTATCAATAAAAGCATACTTAGGGTTCAACTGATTTACCTTTGACCAATATAAACTTCTGCCCATATGAGGATCGACGAGTGCAATCTTAACTCTCAGGTGAACTAATGCCATAAAAAGCACCAGAAACTCAATACTGCACTCACAAGCAAAAAGTACTTTGTCTCCCTTCTTAAGCCTACTTTTTGCTAAGAACCTTGCTAGTTCAATACTTCTGCTTTCTAGTTGGTCCGTTGTTAGTTGATCTCCTTTATCATAACAGATCGTTTGGCTCGAATTCAAACCTTGAATAATATCTAAAAAAGGAGACTTAAAAAGCAAGTTATACTCTTATTAATTGAAAACTGAGATTAATCCCCGCTGCCATGCCCAAAAGAAGTACTAAATCTCCGTCCTTTATATGTCCATTTTTTAAGCCGTACTCAAAAGATAGAGGCAATGATACTGATGCTGTATTTCCGTATAGGTGAAATGTTTTAATAATTTTGTCTTCTGGAAAAGACGAACTTTCCGAAACATTCCTATGAGTATCTTTGGATACTTGGTGAGTGCACATCCAATCTATCTCTTCTAAAGAGATTTTAGATTCTTTCAAACAGTTTCCCAAAAAATCTGGACCTACTTTTTCAAAAACATTTTTTAGCTCATATGTCTTGCCTGTAAAATAAAGCTTTGAAGCATCGTGCGGAAACATAGATCCTCCTCCTGGAATTTGACAGAGCTCCCAATAATTCCCATAAGTTTGCTGCTTTGAATAAAGCAATCCACGATTTGTGGTGGTTTTTTTCATTAAAATAGCTAACCCAGCGTCTCCAAAAGAATATGAAGCAAAGCAATCTTTGAGCTCTTGTTCGCTATTAGGATGAAAGTTGATGCTATCACTTGGCTTCTCTCCACTTACAATAAGAACATTTTGATACTGATTATTCTTTATATAAAGCGAAGCAATATCAATTGCATTCAAAATACTGTTACATGCATTTTTCACATCAAATGCTGGGCAATTAAGTTGTAGCTTTTCATGAACAATATTACAAGTAGCAGGTTCTATTAAATCACTGCATGCTGAGGCATATATCAAAAGGTTAATATCTTCAGAATTGGTTTCTGAATCGAAGATTTTCTTAGCTGCCTTAACTGCTAAATCAGATACGTTTTCTTCTTCACTAGCGTAATATCTGTTTTCAACGCCCATTGTTTTTTGCAAGATATTAGGCGGCAGGTTGAAGCCTAATTTAGATAGACCATCCTCTATAAATGAGTTACTGATTTGCCTCGCTGGAAGGTAACTTTCTATTTTAGCAATTGTGGCGTTCATACTTTTGCATTTAGAAAAGTCCTCCACAAAGGTTTTGTTATGAAGTTAAACCCATCGAAGCTATCAACCAAAGCAATTGCACTATTCAGACAGTTTTCGCCAAACTTCTTTTTTAGGTTTTCTCTGGCACATCTAGTATACAAGGCAACCTCTTTAGCTCCTATTTTTTGAAATGTACGTTTTCTAACATACATCGTTCTCATAAATAAGATATTTGCCATAACGATGAAACCATAAAAAGTCCTTTTAACGAATCCCGCATTTTCTGTATAATGCTTTAGCCAAAGTTTGGTATAATGGATATGTCTTCCTTCTTCAATGTGATGCAATTCGGAAACTTTTCTAAGGGGCTCAAAAACAGTATCATCCTGTCTTATTTTCTTCCCGTAAACATCTGTTACTAGTTCAATAGCAAGTACGGACATAAACAAAATTGAGGGAGGGAAGATTCTTACGTGCATCGAGCTTAAAACCTTGTGAGTCCAACTCGGTCTAGCAGGCTCAACATCTAACTTTCTAATCATCTTGGCAAACATGTCTTGATGCCTAAACTCCTCTATTGTTTCTTTTATTAAGTACCTGTACTCTAGTGAAGTTGGTGATAGCTTGAGCAAATGTGAGTTGAAAAAATGACAGGCCAGTCCTTCAGACCAGGCATAAGAATGCATTACTTGAGCAACCTCATATCTCGCTAGCTCTCTTTTTTGCAAAGCTGTTAATTGATCATACAAGGCATGTCCTTCTAAAGAAACTAAGTGATCAGGCATAAATTTTTCTTCACTCCTTTCTTCAATATGCCACGGGATAAATTCTTCAGGAATTAGAGGTTCAGAATCGCTGAGCTTAATTAGCTTTTCTACTTTTTGGATGTCTTCTGAGGCTATCATTGGTGTTGATATAATGATAAGGATTAAATCTAAAAATATCAATACCTAAAAAGGGTGAACAGAATATTAAATGATGCCTAAATTACTTTTTCAATCAGATAAGTATTCCTATCCGATGAGCTTCTAGACATCAACTCTGCTAAAAACCCAGCTAAAAAAAGTTGCACACCTACAATAAGTGCAACTAGCCCGAGGTAAAAAGCTGGCTGATCAACAACATCTCTTACTGGTGTTTTTTGTGCTAACTTGTATAGTTTTTCGATAATAATCCAAGCAGAGACACCGCCTCCAACTAAAAAGGACAACATACCTATTGTTCCAAACAAATGCATAGGTCGTTTACTGAATCGAGTGATAAATAA
Source organism: Bacteroidia bacterium (assembly GCA_030426955.1). Taxonomy (GTDB): domain Bacteria; phylum Bacteroidota; class Bacteroidia; order Chitinophagales; family JAUHXS01; genus JAUHXS01. Next base: position 200,054 of record JAUHXS010000005.1, read on the forward strand.
TACTGACAGAAGATCTAAAAAACCATTAATAAAACGTTCCAAGCCAAATTTACTTACACCATACTTTCTTTCTTGGTGTTGAACAACTTTTTCTCCAATTTTAGAAAAGCCTGCTTTTTTTGCAATTACTGGGATATAGCGATGCATCTCGCCATATACTTCAATACTTTTTACTAGTTTATTCTTATAAGCTTTAAGTCCACAATTAAAGTCATGCAAATAAATACCAGACATTTTGCGAGTTACCCAATTGAAGAATTTAGAGGGAATCGTTTTCATAATTGGATCATAGCGCTTCTTCTTCCATCCTGATATAAGATCATAGTTATCCTCCTTGATCAATCTATATAATTCAGGAATTTCATCTGGACTATCTTGTAAATCTGCATCCATCGTAATAACGACCTCTCCTTTTGCCAATTTGAATCCCTCATTTAAGGCAGCAGATTTACCATAATTCCTTTGAAACTTAATTCCTTTTACAAAAGAGTATTCTTTGGATAGGTCTTCAACAACTTGCCAAGAACTATCTGAGCTTCCATCATCTACTAAGATTGCTTCTAGGGCATACCCATTTTGATCAATGATTTTCTTTAACCATTTGACTAGTTCAGGAAGAGACTCTTCCTCATTAAATAATGGTATAACAATAGAGATATTCATTCTTCCTCTTCAGGATTCCTTTTTAAGATAGCAGAAGTCACTAATGATAATAGAAAACCTATAAATATATTTCCTAAAAAAGAAGATCCAGCAATAAATGCTGGCGTCATAAAAGCACTTGTCATACTCATTGCCTGCTCCACTTCTTCATCACTCATGCCATTTTTATACATTCCTTTCTCTGCTTCGGAAACCATCTTTTCAATAAGTGAAGGATCAATATACTCTGCATACACATAAGTATAAACCGAAGAAATAATAGATGCAAATACAATAATTAAAACACCAATTCCTAATGCGCCACTGTAGCTTATAAAGCCATCGAGTGCTTTGTCTCTGTAATCAATAGTGCCCCATATGATTCCTCCTAAAAGAATCGCAAAAGAAACCCAGCCCAAAGCTTGATTTCCTGTGAGCCCAAGTACGTTTAATAACATACCATATATGATCAAAGCTAGACCTAATATCAAGCCATACTTTGAAGCTGCTGCGTAGGGTGATTTATTCTCCATTTTAATAAATTGATATTTTATTATTGTTAATTATTCCTAAGGCTTTCCCAATAAACTTAGTGCCGATAAACGGTGTGTTTTTTGATTTTGAGGAAATGTCTTTTTCTGAAAAGGTCCAACTTAAGCTAGGATCAAACAGCGTTAGATTGGCTGTTTGTCCTTCAATAATGGATACCTCTTTAAGCTTTAGAATTTTTCTAGGATTAATCGCGATTTTTTCAATGATCTCCTCAATAGACAATGTTTTGTTTAATGCAGAATTAAGTACTGCAAATGCCGTTTCAAAGCCTATTATTCCAGCAGCTGCATATGGGAATTCCACCTTTTTCAGTTCCTCATTTTGAGGCTTATGATTTGAACAGATCACATCAATAGCGCCATCCTTTAAGCCCTTTTTTAATGCCTTAATATCATCTTTAGTTCTGAGTGGTGGTGAAATCTTGTAATTTGTATCGTAGCCTTCTAGATAGCTCTCATCTAGAAATAAGTGATGTGCGCTTACGCTGGCTGTAATTTTTGAACCTTCTTTTCTTGCCTTTCTGATTAAGTTTAATGCTTTTTCTGTAGAAATATGCGAGAAATGCACAGAAGTATCAGAATATTCTGCTAATCTAATATCCCTCATCACAATCAACTCCTCTGCCAACTCAGGGTTGCCCTTTAAGCCCAATCTCGTACTTACCTTCCCCTCATTCATTACGCCGTTTCGGGATACAAAGCTATCCTCAGAGTGGCTCATTACTAACCCATCAAAAGCTTTGACATACTGTAAAGCATTTAGCATAATTCCAGCATCTTTTATCGCTGTATCACCTTCGCTAAAGGCAACAGCACCTTGCTGATGCATATCCATCATTTCAGCTATTTCCTTGCCTTCTAAGTTTTTTGTAATCGCACCTGAAGGAAAAACATCTACAATGTTATTTTTAGAGTGGTTAATCACATACTCGATCTCAGACTTTGAATGCAAGGGCGGTTGAGTTTCAGGAGTTATCAAAATTCCAGTAAACCCACCTACAGCTGCCGCTTTTAAGCCAGAGATTAAGTCTTCTTTATGTTCATATCCAGGATCACCGATGTTGGCATACATATCAAACCACCCAGGAGATATGTGGCAGTTCTTTAGGTTTATTGTTTTTACTGATTTTTTGGCTGGAATGTCTTTTTTGATCTTACTGATCGTGCCACCTTCAATTAATATATCAACAGATTTATTGTGATGCTTCGAACGTGGATCAATGATTTTAGCAGACTTAATAAGTGCATTCATCAACAACAAATATAAGACACAGAATTGATTCTTTTACAGAATAGTTGAAATTTGAACATAGGATTAGCCTAATGAACTACCAAAACATTACCTCTTTTTTGAATAAACTTACCATTAAGAAACCCTTCGAAAAAATAAATATAGTTACCCGAACTGACAGTCTTATCTTTGTACTGACCACCCCAAAGGGAAGTGGACACATCAGAATTGTATATTAACTTTCCAAATCTATCAAAAATAGAGTATTGGTATTTGTCGTACCCTATAATCATGGGATTATATAATCCATAATTACCTGAATTAAAAGCGTTGGGAAAAAAGAGTGCTTCGCATAATTCTCTTTCTTCAACAGTAAACTCAGCAGAAGCAATGTTACAACTTATAGATACCTTGACAGAGTAGTTTCCTGCTTCTGTAATTGAAACTTCGGATGTTGTATCGCCTGTAGACCATTCAATATCACCATTCTCAATATTGCCAACTGATACTACAACCGTTTCATTTGAACAAATAACTTGATCATCAATGTCTATTGACAAAGTGTTTTGAATATTTACCTCTTTTGTAATTGTATCGATTACGCATTTATCAATAATGAATAATGCCACTTTGTAAACTCCAGGAAAGTTGTAGGTATGTTTTGCAATATGAGTATTTACTTCTAAAGTTGATCCATCACCAAAGTCCCAAGCAATCGAATCATAGCTTGTTTTGTTATTTAGTTCAAAGTAAACGGTATCATTCGGGCAGGCATAGTCATTAAAATCAAAATCCAGAGTATCAATATCGAAATAGGATTCATTAAAACTCGGAAGCGTAAAACCCCCTTGTCTGCCATCAAGACTTAAGGCATTAAATTCAAAATTGCAGGCAAGCCCATCTTTATTTGGCTCATGAATTATAGCAACTGAATCTCTTGGATTAATTCTAGGGGTATATATCTTACCATCAGAAGCAAGCTGAAGTCCATTAATTGCCAATTTAACACTTGTTGAATATATTTCTATCCTTGAATTTAAAATTATCGTCTCAATTCCAGAGGTTACATCATATTGCATAAGCTTCGTTTCCCAAGTAGGGTTTTGAACTGGATTGGTTACATATAGTTTTGAGTTATCTGGAGAGAAACTTACACCATATTCTCCCACATTGGAGGCTAGATTAATAGTGTTCGAAACAACACCTGTTGAGTTGTCAAAATCGAAAAGCTGCAACCTGTTTTGTTGAGTCATAGCTACTGCAAGCTTTCTTCCATTTGGAGAGAGCTTCATTTGCCCAGTTACACCAGTATGCGTAGCTCCTGCCGACGAAGTTATTGCCGGCTGAACGCCTGAGGTTGTAATCAAAAAGGACAGGAAATTGTTGTTATTCTTTTCATGAACGACGAGCCACTTATCTATGCCATTGCAATGATTTACAGCAACCATCTTTTCTGTTACGTTTAAAGTAAGACTGATGTTCTTAGATCCTAAGATTACCCCTCCAAGACCTCCATCTAGTGACATATCGACTATAGTGTAGTTTAATCCTATATTATTTCCAAGAAAGTTCTCATTGCAATCACCAATTGTAAAGACGTAATACCTGGTATCATTTTCAGGCTGCTTTACAATGATAACGCCTTGAGTAGTGCTTATGCAAGCAAAGAGTCCTTCTCCATTTAGCATTGTATCATGATTGCTATTCCATATAAGATATCCGTTAGTATAAAATAATAGATTCCCGTCCGAATCACACATAGATGCAGATGGCTCGGTAGTTACTAGCGAGCCATCTGTTAAAACTTCCAGACCATTATTAAAATCGAGCCCAGGACCTGGAGAGCTTGGAGTTGTCGTCAGGTCTCCTCCAAAATACCAGATGTTTGTTTCCTTTTGTGCAAAAACACTAGCTTGAGATAAAATTAAAATGAGAATCAGCTCCCTCAAAAGTTAATATTTTACAGCTTTTTGTATGTAAATGGTCTCTTCGGGTCTACATTCAATAAAGTATATACCAGATGGAAAGTCTTTAGTATCAATAGTAAAAGTTTTCTTGCCATGCTCAAAAGTGTTTTTATAATAAGTCTTTCCTTGAAAGTCATAGATAGTTAATGATCTAGTACTTTGATTATTAGTTATTACTAACTCTTCTTTAAAGGGGTTTGATATTATTATCTTTTCTAGATTAATCACTTCAAGCTTAGTTGTGCCATCTCCTGAAATATTGATATTCAAGCAATTCATACTATCTCCACATCCATTAGAAGTATACAAACAGACTTCATAGTTCCCAGTATCGGCAAAAGTATGTGTGGGATTTTCTTGCGATGAGAAAGAGCCGTCTCCAAAATCCCAATAGAATTCATATGCAAAATGAGGGCTGTCTAATTCAAAAGTTACCTCATCTCCGCTTACATAGTAGGAAAATGCGGAATTCGGTAATTCTCCAAGACATTGACAATAGATGTTCTCATTATAATTAACAACATTGGTTACTGTCGTTGAATCGTTTATCCAGGTTCCAATATTTATGGAGGAGTCCTCAAATGGCTCTGCTAATATTGCAGGAATATAGCTTATTGTATCTACAGTATTACTCTTTTCGTAATAACATTTTGTACCAAAGGAAGAGTCAGTTTTTACCATATACAAGTCATTTTGAGCGCCTGATGTAAAGCCTTGAGTATAGCCGAATAATAGTGCCTCTTGATTACCTGATAACATAAAGGTAGCTAGTAGATTTTGGTTAACTGTATCGCCATAAAGCCTGATGGACTCCATTTGACCACTAATATTTATTTCTGTAAGCACCAAACGTTCTACATTTGCGCCATACTTTGCATTACCTGCTATGTAAATGCTATTGGTTACAGTGTGAGGTCTTGCATTACGAATATTTAAACTATCGTAAATAACTCCCCACTCTGGAACTAGTAATGCATTCGTTTTTACTAACATTGTGCCCGACAATGCAGGAGATGCTTCTGAAGCAATACCTGCAAAGAAATATCCTCCATCATCAGCTTGAGTTACAGAAGAGATCTCTGTACTTCCTTCAAAACTATTAATACTAAAAGTTACTTCTCTTTGTTCGTTACCTAGGCTATCTAGCTTTAGCAGATGTGATGACGCTTCTGCACCGCCTATATCGTCTAAGATTGAAGTTATAATATAGCCGTTGTCTGCAGTTTGCTGCAGATGGTTAAAACTCATGCCGCCTGTAGGAATTGAGTACATTTCCAACCATTCATAATTTAGATTTTGGTCAAGCTTTAGCAAAAAGCTATTTCCTCTTATAGAGATATAAGAGGATGTTCCTGCTATAGCAAGCCCCTGATCATGAGCTTTGACTGCCTTTACAGGGTTAAGCCCCCCTCCAGAATTACCAATGGAGTAGGTTTTGGTTTGAATAGTATCTCCATTTTCATCTATTTCAATTAAGTACACACTTCTGCCTGACGTGGAAATATTAGCACTACTGGCAACAATCAGATAGTCACTTTGCCAGTTCACTACGGATACTCCCTCATCATTTCCCGTTTTCCCATAAGTTTTAAACCACTTTAGATTACCTGTACTGTCTAGCTTTATAGCAAATACATCTTTGTCAATATCACCGTAACTATCGGTATAACCCGTTATGATATATTCGTTATTACTTGTTATTAAAACATCTGCTATCTGCTCCTTCGCGATATATCCATAGGTAGCCTGAAAAGAAACCTCTGCAAAAGATGTAACAGAAAATAAAGAAATAGTAATTAAAAAAAGTATGTTTTGTCTCATAATAATGGAATTTCCAATCCTAGTAAGATATTAATAATTACTTTCTGATCGAAATACAAAACGAGTGAAAATTTTAATTTCAAACCTAGTTTATCCGACTCTAACACACCTCATAGAAACATCTAGCAATGTACCATTCAAGCTTTCATTACTGTATGTAATTGGATCGTCTTTTTCTTGTAATGCCAGTATATAAAGTAAGGGAATATAATGCTCTGCAGAATTAACACTTATTTCTGCTGCTTTCCCTAGCTTTTGATACTTGATTAGCTGTTCATGATCTCTATTGTTTATAAAATCTGCTACTTGTTGATCAAAACTCAGTGCCCATTCTGGTGCTGCGTCCCAGAATGATCGAATGTACCTCAAATTATGTACTATGTTACCACTACCTAAAATCAGGACGCCTTGAGATCTCAAGAACTTTAACTCTTTGGCTAAGTCATAGTGATATTGTAAATCTCTAGTGGTATTTAAGCTAAGCTGAAAACACGGAATATCAGCTTTGGGGAACATCTTAACAAGTACACTCCATGCCCCATGATCTAAGCCCCACTCATGTGTTGGAGCAATATCAAAATTGGTTACTTCTTTGCTAATATCATTGGCTAGGGCAGGGTTTCCACTTGCAGGATATTGTACCTCATAAAGGTTTTTAGGGAAGCCATACATATCATAAATCATTTTCGGCTTGGTTCCCGCATATATTTGTGTTTTACGTTGTGTTTCCCAGTGAGCTGAAACAATCAATATCGCTTTTGGAGTTGGGATATCTTGTGCCAACTTCTCCCAGGTCCTAGTGTATTGATTATCCTCAATAGCATTCATAGGACTACCATGTCCCATAAAAAGTGCAGGCATCTTGCCTGTTTCTTCATAAATTGATTTCCCCATTAGCGACTGATTTAATAATACGCCTAAACTTGAAAGTGATGTGGTGTAAATAAACTTTCTTCTGTTCATAATCCACTAAAGCTTTCCCATTTTACCTGCATAATAGTTGGCATAGCATTGCTCTATTTGTTCCTTGGTATTCATTACAAATGGACCATAGGAATAAACATGTTCATTTAAAGGTAAACCACCTAGTAATAAAAATTCACAATCTTCTTGACAGAAAAAATCAATTTCACTAGCTCCTCTCTCGTATAAAACAATTTGATTTGGCTTAATATTTTTTCTGCCCTCTACTTCAACATTTCCCTTAATAAAATAAGCAAAAGCATTGTGTGTAGGGTCTGTTGGTATCGTTAGTTTGGAATGCTTCTCCATTTTGATATGATAATAAAAAGCTGGTGATAAGAGCTCTACACTAGACTTTTTCCCGAATAATTCTCCCAGTACAACTTTTATGGAACTTCCTTTCTTATTAATTGTTGGCAAATCTGGTCCTCCATGAATACTCGTTGTAGGATCAATAAACTTATATTTTGAAGGAATATTTAACCATATCTGAAAACCATGCACAATACCACCGTCCTTCTTTATATTGCTACTGCTTTCCTCCATGTGAATTGCACCTCTACCAGAGCTAAACATCATATACTGTCCTTCTTTGTAAGTAATATCATTATCAATACTGTCTTTATGATGTCCGCTACCAGAAAGTAAATACGTAGTTGGAGTGACTCCCGCATGAGGGTGAGCTTCTATCTTAAAACCACTACTATTTGGCTTAATCTCAATTGGTCCAAATTCATCTAGTAATACAAATGGAGATACAAAATCCGTCTTATCTCCTGCAAATGCCCTTAACACAGAAACTTCTTGCACCATGGATTTCCTTGCAGTTAATACCTTTGCTACCTTTCTTTTTGAATGACTCTCTGCTAGACCAGAGCTAAATGTCAAAAGGTTGGGCGTTACTATTGAAGCGCCAACAATGGCAGAGTCTTTTACAAATTGTCTTCTATTCATGTGACCACTTTAATATCTCAAGATTAATTATATTACACCCTTCAAAGGCTCAAAGAGCTTCTATGGAGAGTTTATCAGTATTTAATTTTGTAGCCTTTCTTATATAACGTAAAAAGTAAACAATAAGTTTAGGAAAATGTATTGCTTAACTTAGGAAGGTTATTGAATGAGCAAAATGCTCTTATTGTAAATCGAGCTTTTTTCTTAAACCAGCATCCTTCAAGCTGTTCTTCGTCCAATAATCGATCATAATGGATTTTTTCTTCGTTGCAATTGTAGTCAATTTTTGAGCTTTTGACCCCCAGCCACTTTCATAGGTTTCTTCCCACCTTTCTATGGCATATGGAAACGTAGTTGAAAAATAGATTTTCAAGACTCTATCATACTGAGGGTATTTCAAGGTGTAACAAAATAATTCTTGCCCATTTAATTTTTGCTTTTCCAAAAATGCCGAAGCATCTGTAACTTCTAGTTTTGTGTGCCTAAGCCTTTGAAACATGGTTCCAGGAATTATTTTGAAAATGCCAGTGGGTAGGTTGTTTGGATTAATTCGTATTTGATTCCATATTTCATCTTCCAAGATTGCTTTTTCCAGTTCAAAGTTTTCATCTCCTTCAGACTCAAAATAAGATCGAATAGCAACATCGTAACTTTCTTTTCTGTTATTAATTTGAGTGAATGTATGTCCACACCATTCTTGTGAACTGGTAGTAACTTTTAAAGTATTGGTATTTTTTTTAAAATCAATAGGTGTAAAAACGGACGTCATCATGGAATAGGGATAAAGACCAGTGTTAAAATTTTTAGTAAAGTTAAGCTTTAAGACTTGTTGTAAATCTTCTCCTGCACTTTTGGGATAATCCAGTTTTACTTGTTTGGATTTTGAAAAAGGCTCTGTAACAAAAACCAGTACGGCATGACCTTGGTGGACCTCTCCATATCGTGCCTGCTGTAGATCATAGCTGGTTATCTCAGCTGTTCCTTTATACCAATACTCATTAAAGGTATCTTCAGAGAATTCAAGTTGAACATCATTTTGACCAATGCTTTGGCAACCAATAATAATAGTAAATGAAAGAACAATAACTTTAAACTGCTTGAGGCTCATGGCTTATCGCTTTATTCTTATAATATAAATGAATCAATACGGAACATATTGATATTAAAATGGTTACAAGTAAAGATCCTTCCAGGCCAAACTCACCCCCCGTGATTAATGGATTACCTGATATTTCTTGTTGAATTATTCCTTGTAGCTTCAATCCGCTTACCTCAAATCCGAAAATAGGTCCTTGAGAAAAATTCCATGCAAAGTGCAATGCGATAGGAAACCATAGGTTTTTAGTATGAATATAGCTAATGCCAAGAAATATACCCGCAATAAACAAATTGATAACAGGAACTAAACCCAAGTTTGGGTTCATACTGTGCATCAACATAAACAACAATGCTGAAATAGCAAGAGCGATATATCTATTCATAGACTCCATAAATCTGCTTAGAATATAGCCACGCATAACAATCTCCTCATTCAGGGCAACAAAAGTTAATATAGCAACAAAGGTCAAAGTAGATAGTGGGTCAAAGCTAAACCCTTCTATTTGTAAATATCCTAAAGTAAGCAACACCACAAATCCAAAAGCAATTAATAGAAAGCCAAGTATTAAACCTAGCATAATGTCTTTACTACGATTTTGAATATCCAGGCCAATAGATTGAAGCGGCTTTTTTTCAATAAATTTCATAAACACCCAAGTAATTAGTAGAATGGATAGAAACGTAAGGCCAACTATGACTATCATCCAATGCAGATATTTTGGTTGCAATAAGGTTGATCTCAGTTCAGTAGTATTCAAGTCCAGAGAAAACTTAATAATCGTTGCTCCCAAAAACTGCGCAGCAAAACTTACAATAAGAAATGCAAAAAAATAAAGCAATGCCTTTAACCAACCTTGCATAATAGAGTGAGTTGTATGTTAAAATAGTACTTTGAAAACTCCTGCTTTTCAAAGAGCTATTACTTAAAATAAAAGTAGTAACTTTTTTGCTAACTTCGTTATATATAACAAGTTTGCCCTACAATGGTTCAACAAACCGGTAAGTTATCTACTAAGCGAGCAAAGCCAACCTATATTTATTCCATCATTAGCGTGGCATTAGTCCTTTTCATGCTCGGATTATTAGGGCTTATCGTGTTACATGGGCAAAAGCTTTCTGATTATTTCAAGGAGAATCTTGACGTTTCCATCATACTGAAAGATAACTCTAAGGAGGTAGATATATATAAAATACAGAAACACATCGAGGCACAGCCCTTTACTAAATCTGCGACTTACGTTTCGAAGGAAGATGCTGCTGAAGAGGTAAGAAAAGATTTTGATGAAGACTTTTTAGAGGTTTTGGGTTATAACCCTTTGTATGCTTCTATCAATATAAACTTAAAAGCAGACTATGCCAATAAGGATAGTCTATTAATTATTGAATCATTGATTTTAGAAAACCCAGAAGTAAGAGAGGTCTACTATCAAAGATCTTTACTAAACTTAATTAATGAGAATGTCCGTAAAGTTGGACTGGTTATTGGGGTGTTGAGCATCTTATTGGTGATGATTGCTTTAACATTAATCGATAATACGATAAGATTGGCTATGTATTCTAGTCGTTTTTTGATCAAAAGCATGCAACTGGTTGGTGCCAAAAGGTGGTTTATCATCAAGCCTTTTATTGCGAAGAGTATTATCAATGGATTCATAAGTGGCGTCATTGCCATATTAGGATTGGCTGGACTTTTATATTATGGATATGACTATATACCTGAATTAGCAGCCTTATTAGATGTAACAAAATTTTTATTGCTTTTTGCCGTTATTGTACTGTTGGGTATTTTGATTTCTTGGTTGAGTACCCATAGAGCAGTTAGAAAATATCTATTTATGAAACTCGACGAATTGTATTAGTTTTGGGTATCATATTTGAGTTAAGTATATAAAAGAACAGAAGTGGAAAACAATTCAAGCAAACCTAAGTTTTTATACGACAAAACGAATTATATGCTCATGGGAGCAGGAGTCGTGGTCATTATTATTGGCTTTATGTTAATGGCTGGAGGTGCCAGTTCTGATCCTAATGTTTTTAATGAAAGTGAAGTGTACAGCTTTAGGAGAATTACATTAGCACCAATCGTTGTTTTGTTGGGCTTTGGCATTGAGGCATATGCCATCATGCGCAAACCAAAGTAGAAATTGACTTATCTAGAGGCGCTCATTCTTGGAATCATTCAGGGATTAACCGAGTTTTTACCGGTAAGCAGTAGTGGACATATTGAATTAGGAAAAGCTATCTTGGGTGTTCAGCTTAAGGAGGATGTGACTTTTACAGTAGTTGTTCATGGTGCTACCGTTTTGAGTACAATAGTCATTTTTAGGAAAGATATTTTAGAACTAATAAAGGGACTATTTGCATTTAAGTGGAATGATTCAACTATTTATATTGCAAAGATTGCTTTGTCTATGATTCCAGTGGGAATCATTGGAGTATTTTTCAAAGATACAGTCGAAGCGTTGTTTGATGGCAATATCTTGTTGGTAGGTTGTTGTTTATTATTTACGGGATTATTGCTGTATCTAACATACAGAAGTAAAGAAAAAGAAAGTGACATTAGTTATAAAAACGCTTTTATCGTTGGGGTTGCTCAAGCGGTTGCTGTTTTACCTGGCATATCCAGATCGGGTTCCACCATTGCAATGGGATTGTTATTAGGGATTAAAAAGGAGCATATTGCTAAATTTTCTTTTTTGATGGTGTTGGTGCCAATCATCGGAGCCAACCTAAAAGATATTGCTAGTGGTGATATGATGGATAGTCAAGTTAGCATAACAGCGCTCTCAATAGGGTTTGTTAGCGCTTTTCTCTCAGGACTATTTGCTTGTAAAGCGATGATACAAATTGTTAAAAACAGTAAGCTAGTTTACTTTGCTATCTATTGTTTTGTAGTGGGTGTGATAGCAATTTCCTTTTCTATACTATGATCAATCAATTGACTAATCTTACTGAGGCAGGTGTTTTACTTGTCGACAAACCATTGGAATGGACGTCTTTTGATGTGGTGAATAAGATAAGAAATACTATTAGCCGGGCTTATAATGTAAAAAAAGTAAAAGTTGGTCACGCAGGTACTTTAGATCCATTAGCAACAGGTTTGTTGATATTGTGCACAGGAAAAATGACAAAGCAGATTGACTCATTTCAGGCACAGGAGAAGGAGTACACAGGAAAAATGATTATTGGAGCAACAACCGCTTCTTTCGATGCAGAAACCCCTGAAGAGAAAACATTTGATATACAAGGTATAGATGAGGACAAAATAAAAGAAACGACGAGGCAATTCATAGGTAATATAGAACAGACCCCTCCAGCCTATTCTGCCGTAAAAGTAAATGGAGTCGCTGCTTATAAGAAAGTCAGAAATGGAGAAGAAGTGGCTTTAAAAAAAAGAACTATTGAGATATCTCAATTTGATATAGAATCAGTTCAGTTACCAGAGTTTTCTTTCAGAGTAAAATGTAGCAAAGGAACATACATTCGGTCATTGGCAAATGATTTTGGGATAGCGCTTAATAACGGTGCCTATCTAAAAGAGCTTAGAAGAACTAAAATTGGTGAACATAAAGTTGAGAATGCATTCACTATTGAAGAATTAGTGGAAGTATTATTGAAGTTAAATATGCATAATAATGCGTCTATTTAGAGGAGTTGATCATCTCCCTGACTTTAAAAATACAGTTGTCACCATTGGCATGTTTGATGGTGTGCATATCGGTCATCAAGTTATTTTAGATAGAATCAAGGAGCAAGCAAAAAAAGTGGAAGGGGAGACGGTTTTGTTAACCTTTGATCCTCATCCAAGGTATGTGCTTTCTACTAATGATGATTTTAAACTCATCACAACTTTAGAAGAAAAGATAAAGTTGCTTGAAAACTATCGCATAGATAATGTTGTAGTCATTCCTTTTACGGAAGATTTTTACAATCAACTTCCAGAAAACTATATAAAAAACTTTTTGGTTAAATATTTTAAGCCTAGCATTATTTCTATCGGCTATGATCACCGATTTGGAAAAGATCGGAAGGGAGACTTTCAACTATTAAAATCATTTGAAAGAGAATTTAGTTTTGAAGTATTAGAAATAGAGAAACAATTGCTAGATGATATTGCAGTGAGTTCATCTAAGGTGAGGAATGCGCTTTTAGAGTCCAGGTTTGAAGATGCCAAAAAACTACTTAACCATGAGTATAGCTTTTCAGGTAAGGTAATTAAAGGAAGAGGAGTGGGTAAAGAAATAGGTTTCCCGACAGCAAACATTCAAGTTGATAATGATAAAAAACTCTTGCCTTCACAAGGTGTATATGCTGTAAAAGTGAAATTAAAAGGTCAATTATACATTGGGATGATGAATATAGGGCATCGTCCAACTTTTGATGAAAATGAAGTAGCGATAGAAATTCATCTGTTGGACTTTGAAGAAAACATTTATGGAAATGATATGGAAGTAATTCCTCTTAAACGACTTAGAGACATTAAGAAGTTTGACTCTAAGGATGCACTTCGCAATCAACTACAGATCGATCTTGAAAGATCAAAGGCGATTTTTTGAATTTTTCTTCAACAGTTGTGCCTAATATTCTTTTGAATAATTGCTATTTAAAGGTTATTTTAACCCGATCTATGCATTAGAAAAATATTTATTTTTCTAATGCATAGCGATAGAGAACTTCAGCCATTTTGATTAAAACCACAATGGTGAATTTCTATATCGGGGTTAACTCGTGTTAATGCAATAGAAGTATATTATTTTTGACTTCTATTGCATAATCACGGTTTAATAGTGGAGAGATGCAAAAGGCCATTAAAATAGTAATCGTTGTTTTTTCTTTTATAGTTTCTTTTAACCTTATAGCTCAGCCAATTGCCGAAATAGAACAACCTAACCCAGAAGAGTTATTAAAGATTTGTTTAGGAGATGAAGTAGAGCTTGAGGTTTCAAATAGTACAGATAGCTTAATGATAGATTGGGGCGATGGGTCTCCAGTAGAGTACTTTGATGGTAACCCTGGAACTCTTGCTCCACGTCAGTTTAATATTAATGGTCTTTTCACGGTACTATTAGTTGCATTTGAGTCTCCCTTTCCTAATGATACTGCTAGATTGAATGTCAAAGTTTCTGTGACTGATACACTTTCTTTTACTCATGATTTTGTGCTGAATACTTGCATGACTCAGGGTGGAGTGCAAGTTAATTTTACAGACCAAAGTATTTTGCACAACCCTATTGCTGACTATACCATTGATTATGGAGATGGACTTAGTCAGTCTGGAGTACTTAACTCCTCTCATACTTACTACAGCCCTGGACTATATATTGTCACCATCAAGTCTCCTTGCTCCTCTACTTTTGCCGATACAATTGAAATTCCAGAAACGACTGGCTTGTTGGATAGTATAGAAGTCGTTTCATCTTGTCCATGCAATATACCTGAATTAAAAGTAAGTGGTAGTGGTAATGTTATTCGATGGAATTTTGGAGATGGTATTAGCAATAATACTGCGGCAAAAGATCAAAGACATAAATATAAAGATCCAGGTAATTATCTGGTATCTGTTGCTGCTGAAGATGCAATGACAAGTTGTATTCAGACCATTTATGAAAACGTTCTTATTTGTGGAGGAGATACAGCTTATGATAGTCACTCCAATGATGAGTGGCACTTTGCGGGATTTGAAATGTGGGGAAAGGCGGGAGTTCGACTTCAGTTTCAAGAGCCATATACAGCATACCCAATAGCAGATACCAATACTTCTATCTCGGCAAATGAGGGAGGCGCTTCTATCTGTCATCCAGTGACAGGAGATTTATTGTTTTATTCTGATGGTATGCAGGTTTTTAATAGCAATAACGATATTATGACCAATGGAGATAATTTAATGGGTCACATGAGTTCTACTCAAACTGTGCTGATCATGCCCTATCCAGGAGATATAGATAGGTATTATTTATTTACCTCTAGTGGAAGCTCAGCGGGCTATTTAGGATATCACTATTCCGTTATTAATATGGATACTCTGGGAGGGCTGGGAGCTGTAGTCGAAAAAAACATCCCATTATTTTTAGGTCCATGTACGGAAGTAGATAATGTTGGCAATCAAGTGCCACATGAAAGCTTATATGGGACAATAAAGAAAAGAGCAACGTGCTTACAAAACGAAGAGTATTGGCTCATCATTCCAGCATGTACTGACAGTTACCAAGCCTATCCTATTACCGATCAAGGTATTGGCAGCCCAATAGTGTCTACAAGCTCTACGGGTACTTTTAATATGACTGGAGGAAGTGCTATTTCTCCCGATGGGTCTCGCTATGCTGTTGTCGAGGGTTACTACAACAATGGTACGAAACATCTCATAAAGGTATTTGATTTTGATGTTGAAAGTGGAGTACTTAGCAATGAGCAAATCATAACCTTTAAGAGAACTGTTAATACTTACGAAGGTTACTATTCTCTCTCCTTTAGCCCCGATGGTAGCTTGCTCTATGCAAGTTCTGGCTATATTCATAGGGTGTATCAGTTTGATTTATCCTCAGAAGATGTCTCCAGTAATCGCACAGAGTTTGATATTATGCCTGGAACCTTCAATGTGGCTTTGTATTTAGGTCCAGATGATCGGTTGTATGTTACAAATAATAATGATTTGTTAAATGTATTCAACTTTCCAAATCTGAAAGGGGTTGCGGCAGACTTGCAACTGGGAGCTGTGCCAATTCCTGGAGGGGTAGCATATAGAGGATTACAAAACATTGTTAATTTGGAAATTGCTAAGGAAAGCGTTTCAGAGGTGGTAGGCATAAATGTTGATTTTCAGATTTATGGAGAAACTACAGAAAATAACTGCTTTAAAGATCAGGTTGATTTTGAAAACCTATCTGATACATTAATGAATTTATGTAGCTTTAAAAGAGAAAATGATACTTTGAGTTATACTTGGGATTTTGGAGATGGGACAGTCTCAAATCTTGAATCTGCAAGTCATATTTTCAACGAGCCAGGAGAGTATACAATAACCTTGACGATAAATAGAGGGGCTTTTTGTAAATCCTATTCAGTACAAAAAAGTATTTGTGTACAATCTTTAGATACTACTTCTTCGGTATATGAAGACTTTTTCATTCCTAATGCTTTCTCTCCCAATAACGATGATTTTAATGATTTGTTCAGAGTGAAGGGAGACTTTAGTGGTTTTGAATGGAGTATTTATGATCGATTTGGAGAATTATTATACACCTCTAATAGTGAACAAGTATGGGATGGAATCTATGACGGGCAATTAGTCGGTCAGGGTGTGTATACATACAAAATTACAGGAGAGTTGCTTAAAGATGGATCTGCTATATTAAAGACTGGAACGATTTCTGTGCTACACTAATTATTTGCTTAGTACAATTAGTTTTCCAGTAGTTTGAAGACCTTTTCCTCTTACCACATATTGATATAAGCCGCTAGGTAAATCGTTGGTCAAGATATCTAGTTGATTTTCTTTAGAGTAAATTTCTTTTACAATACTGCCTCTCAAATCAATTAATAAAAAATGTACTTCAGATTGAATTTGGCTTACATTTAATGTAAATAGGTCTAAAGCAGGATTGGGGAATATGGTTGCTGCTGCTTTCTTAGTGTGATCGATTTTTGTGCCCACAATTGGGGTCATGCGAATAATACGATCATCTAAATCTATCGGGAAGCCATCATTAGCTCTTCCATCTTTGTTAGAAGTAGCAATATAAACGTCTCCATTAGGTGCGATACAAAGGTCTCTTATTCTTCCAAAGTCATTATTATAAAGTATTTCTTCGGAAAGAACGGAGTCTCCTGTTGAATTGAGTCTTAAAACTCTTAAGTCATCTTCCTTTAGGGTGGTTAGCAATATTGAGTTTTGCCACTCGGGAATAGCAGGGTGATTATAAAAGTCTATTCCTGCAACAGCTAGTGTTGGTGTCCATGCAAAAATTGGCTTCACCACATTGGAGTCGTTACAAAAAGTTGCTTCTGTTGGCTCATCACAAAACCCTTTGACATCTGGCCAACCATAATTTCTATCAGACAAAATTATGTTGAGTTCATCATCACTTGAAGGACCGTGCTCCGAGCTATATATATTTCCATTTGGAGCTAAAACTAATCCTTGAGGGTTTCTGAGTCCTTTAGAGTAAATGTAGCTATTAGGATTAGGATTGTCTGAGGGAATACTACCATCTAAATTTATTCGTAGAATTTTACCTGATAAGCTGCTATTATCTTGAGATAGATTTGTATTTGAGGCATCCCCCGTTGTCATTAAAAGTTTATGATCTGAGGTAACAATTATTCTTGATCCATTGTGGTTAGTACTGCCCTCTATATTTTCAATTAAAGTTTGTGGATTTGATAAAGAATCTCCAGCATAAGTATATTTGACTAACCTTTCTTTAATACCTGAATTCAAGTAAGTATAGACTAAAAAAACGTTTGGTGTATCAATAAAATTAGGATGCAAAGCCATACCTAATAAACCTGATTCTCCTGATTGATAAACAGAATCTATTGTGACTAGTGTTGTTTTTTCTCCCGTTGAGGGATCAATTTTACTTACTATTCCTGCTCTTTCAGAAACCCAAATATTATCATCAGGACCCCATAAAATTTCCCAAGGTACATTAAGACTATCTATTATAACTTCTGTTTGTAAGTCTTGACAGTAGGAAGATATGCTAAAGCATATTAAAAGATGAACCAATAATAAATATTTGTGCATATAATATGTCTAGTGAATCGATATTGACAAATATATGTAAAGTATTAATATACTTCGAAAGGCATTGTATGCAAGGGATGTATATCCTTATAAAGCATGATAAGATAATAGCCCCGAATATAGTCACTTATATCAACCTGTTGGGGTATACTAAGATTTTCTCGTGCTTCTATCAATCTGCCGTAGAGATCATATACTTTAATAGATACCGTGCTTTTTGTTAATGCATTGATATTAATTTGCTTCAATGTATTGTTGTAAAAAACATTTAAATCAGTAGATTGATTTGCATCGATATTAGTTATTTGACTATTAGAAACACCCGTAGCGATTAGATTATTTTCCTTAGTGAGTCGACTAAGGTTTACGTGTGTTTTAAAAGCAGCATTAATTCTATCTTTTTGTCCCTGTGTAAACATAGCTCTGCAAGAATGATAACTCATGAAGTTTTGAACTTGATCAACCGCATTTTGTTGATATGGACTTTCGTCTCCATTAGTATCATTAGCACATGAGTTTAGACTTTTATTACAATCGTAGTAAGCCTCCATAGCAGGAGGCGTATCACAAACTTTATCTCCCTTTGTATGACACTTGCCACCACAACCACTTCCTGTTGCTCCAAAAGCTTTTTCGAACGTGTGAAATAGATCAAATGAGTGACCGCTTTCATGGATGGTAGTAGTGCCATCAGTAACTGAAGTGCCGATATCCCCAAAATGATCATGTCTCATTACAATGCCAAAGTTATCCCAATCTGTACCAGGAAAAGGCGAGTATCCACTTAGTTTTTCTCCTGCCCCTACAGTGCTAGCTACCCAAATATTGTAATATTTTGTTGTTGGCCACTTACTCAGCGCTTTAACATTATCAGCTGCCTTAAACGTTTTTGGAGAATTTACTCTAACAATTCCATTTGTTGGATTTCCATCTGGATCGACTGTTGCTAAACGAAACTCAATACTAACATCAACAACAAAGTCATGAAACAAAGGATCTATTTCATCATAATCTGCTAAGTCACCACGATAGCCAGCATTTAATATTTCAATAGCATTCTCTACTTGCTCATCAGAAATGTTTCCAGTGTCATCATGATGAATGATATGTACAACCACAGGAATAATCTTAGGTTCATCTTCTGACGCTTTGTCAAATGACTTTTGCTGGACTATTTGGTCAATCTGGTTTTCAAAGGATAGGTACTCATCTGTTAAAATCGGCGTTGAACCACAATTATAGATTTGTGCATGAGCACTTAGGACACCTAGAAAAGCGATTGCTACTATTTTTCTTACAATATTCATTGTGATTAGCTAGAAGGGAAATATTTCCTTTTGCTAAAGCAAGCTATTCTAAAAAAAGCATTAAGGCAATACTGAAAAAATATAAAATTTGATTTCTAAACCAGATTGGCGGATAGACTTATTGAATTCCAGCTTATTCTAAGCTGATCTTATTTAAGGAGATTTCTTTTTTCTTTCCCTTTCCAAGAATCAATAGAGTATTGCTGTCTGCAATGGTAATGGCATCTTGCTCATCTAAAGTACTTCCTGAAGCACTTAAGGGTATTGAGTTTTCAATTTTTTTACTATTAGTATTGACCTTAGAGATATTTCCAGTTCGCATACTCCAAGCCTTTTGTTTATCCGTCTCAGAGGCATCGTCTGCGTGTTTAGGCATATCGTAGTTTACCCAGAAGATATCACCGTTCCCATTTTTATAGAGATCACTATTGACAGCCCAATCTTGATCACTTACATCAAAGTAATTGGCAGTAACCTTACCGCTTTGGTCTAGCTGAATTACTTGATGATATTCTCTACACTTTGATGCGATTAAAGTATTTCGTGAGTTGTCATTTATAGCATTATAGGTTGTAAATCCTCCCCAACGAATATGCTTTTGTGCATCCGATGGTGCCTTTGTTTTAGTTGATGAGTGTGTTACTGCATTAGCAGTTAAGTCTGAGATAGGAGTTTCATTAGTGTAAACAGTTTTCCCATCGGAGATTTTTACTGTTATCAACTTATCTGCTTTTATTCCTACGTCAATAGCTGGTTTTTCATCGGTATTCCTTGGTGCAACGAACTTAGGGTTAATTTGTATTGGAACTCCAAAAGACTCAGGTTTGCTAATACCTAATAAGACTACCTCACCCTTTTTATCTGTTGGAACAACCTGTATACTGTATAGCCCACCCTTTTCAGATGTCGATATCTTGAAGTTAGCGTTGGTTACAACATCTCCAGCAGTATTTATTTGCACATATTTAAAGTTCTTCTCAGGATCTATTTTGAAATTGGCTTCTGCCCCTTTTGTCTTTGGCAACACTTCTTTTTGTATAGGCTGAAAAACCATGCCTAGGTCTCCATTAGGCAAATAATTACAAGTTATGGGAGCATAAGAGTAGCCTAAATCAAAACTCTTATATACTTTTTCTCCCAGTGTATGTGCATCGTAAATAGTAAAAGCATATTTCGAGTAATATGGTGTAGTCTTTTCTAGCCCGACAATAGACACATTGCCAAGCCCTATAGATACGGGTCTTCCCCAAATACCTAAATCTCCAAGTTTATTGCCTTCAGGAGTTTCTGTTTTGTGTGAGATGTAAATGAACTTATCTCCTTGAGATGTGGAGACTTCCTTTACCTGTTCCTCTATAAAATGTGTAATTACCGCCCTGCCGGCATAGCCATACTCAATATGCCCCTTTTTTAGTTTCAACTTACCATTAATAGGATTAGCGGAGACTCTTAATAGTCTTATATTTCCACTTCCTTTTAGTCTTTTATATCTGGATTTTTCCTTTTCTATTGTAGATTCATTACTAGAAATAAAGCTCATATCATCTAGTTTGAAATAGTAGGTTTCTACATCTAAGCTACTGGAGGTCTCACTTAGCTTGTAGGCCAATTCGAGTTTGTTTTCATCTTTGTTAACGTAAAAGTCATAAAGGTCAGCCTTAGATGCCTTTTTAGATATTTCTTGATAACTACTCCCAATAGATTGTTGAGCGTTTGCAAATGAAATTAAAGCTAAGCTCAACAATAGTAATCTGTAAGTTAATTTTAACATGATAAATAGTATGTATTTGAAAAATATTAATGTAAAAATAGAAAACAAAAACAGATGTAATATGGTGTATTTCCTTTAGTTTAATGGGGTAAACACCCTATTATTTTGCTAATCCCTTTTGGAATGCAAACCTGATGACTCCAGCAACATTGTGAACATCTAGCTTTTTCATAATGTTACTCCTATGGGTATCTACTGTTTTATGGCTAATATAAAGCTTTTCTCCTATCTGTTGATTGGTCATGCCTTCTGTAAGTAGCTTTATTATTTCTATTTCTCTATCAGAAAGTGGTGGCAAGTTGCTATTAGACTGGTTGACAAATTGTTTGCTTTTAGGGTCTAAAAGAATCTTAGTAATGGAAGCACTATAGTATTCCTTATTTCCATTTACTTGTCGTATGCTTTCAGCCAAATCTTCTTTAGCGGCACTTTTGAGTAAATACCCTTTCACCCCTAAGCTTATTAAGTACTCAATAATAGAGCGCTCTTGATGCATGGTTAAGACGATTATTTTTGTTTCAGGAAAAGATTTTAATAATTCTGCTGCACACTCACTGCCATTCATTTGAGGCATTTCTAAATCCAATACGATGACATCTGGCTTTAAATCTACAACAGACTCTAATGCTTCTGTTCCTGTATTGGCCGTTCCTATGACAGCAATGTCTTTTTCTTTTTCTAAAAACTGGAAATTCCGTCTAATACAATGTTATGGTCATCAACTAAAAGTACTTTTATCATTTTAGAGGAATTTTAATTGTAATCAACAAACCGCTGTTTTCATTTGTTGACTGAATGTTTTTTTCTCCATTGAGTGCAGCTAAGCGATCGCTTATGTTCTGAATTCCTATACCAATATCTTGTTTTTTCTCCATACCAATACCATCATCTTCCACTAATAATACAATATGTCTTCCATTATTAATTAGCTGAAAATGGACTTCTTTTGCGTTACTGTGTTTAATGATGTTGGTTATCAACTCCTGACAAATCCTATATAAGGTAATCTCTATTTTAGAACCTATTCTATCTGATGAGCCAAAACGTTCTAAACTATATTGAATGTTTGTTTGTCCAAGGCTTTGTTCAAGCAAGTCGCTAATTGCCTCATACAAACCCAAGGCTAGCAGTGCTTTTGGCATTAGGTCATGTGAAAGGCTGCGTACTTCTTGAATAGATAGATCTGCAACTTTAACTAGATTATTTAGCGTATGTTTTTGAGGCCACTCTTTGTTTTTAACTTGATCTGATATCTTTTGAAAACCCAACTTAATCCCTGTCAATTGCTGTCCAACACCGTCATGTAAGTATTGCGCTATTTTTTTTCTCTCTTCTTCTTGAGCTTCGATTAACCTTGCATTAAACTCTTTTTGTTGATTTAATAGTTCGTTTTGATAAGTCTCTTTGTCTGTTTTGTACCTACTAAAACGAATGTTAACAGCAATTGCCGAGAGTATAATTTCCCATATATAAGTTATAGCAATAGGCCCTGTAAATAATGATCCTACATGTAGAACGTTTAAATTTCTTAATACAACAATGATATACAATATGGTGAGAGGTAAATGAGCAAATAATAGCAGGTATGCTCCTTGACGTCGACGTTTTATACCATGAATTAGGATAAGAAAAAACATTACAAAGCATATAAAAATCGAAACGTAATAATAGGTAAAGCCAAAAATCAGCCAACCTCCTTTTGAAGTCGCCTTAAAGGGAAGAAAAATTAAAATCCAAAAAGAAAAAGCCAAAAATTGAGTGATACGCTTGATTTTTAAGGGGGTATCTTTAAAAAAATTAGCAATAAATTGTGCGGAAAAGAAGATGCTTATAAAAGAAAAGAAAAGAAGAGGGGGACCTTTGGTCGCATAGATAAATGCATGGAAGTACTGATTAATGAGACCAGTATTTAGAAGCGCATACATAAGATTTGTTAGCACAAATCCTGCATAATATACATAAACAACTTCCCGTACTGAAATAGCATATAATAAGCTAATGATGGCAATTACAATCATTACCCCAGATAAAAAAGCCCATAAAATAGTCTGGTCTTGTATATGTTTATCGTAGGCTTTTACATCCCATAAGTCTATTGAGAACCTTAATGTGGCATCCTTGGAATTTAAAACAATAATAAGTGTTGTTGTTTCTCCAGGAGCTATGCTTATCGGGTATGTTGCAGCTTGTTTGTTTTTAGTTTTAAAGCCTCTTATTGGGAAAGAATCAGTAATAGAATTCTTTACCGTATAAAATTGAACAGAGTCTATAAATGAGTTTCTGAGTTCTATAGTACCATTAAATTGATGCTTAGTATCATTTAAAATAGTAGTCTTTAAGTATACATACTGAGTGCTTCTTAAAAAATTAAAATAGTCTTCAGACTTTGGTGTTAAGCTACTTTCATCTACGCCTAACAACGAGATGTTCTGATCTGTTGTAGTATATTGAAAAAACTGATCTATACAAGTCGACTCATCTAGTTTTGAAATTGAAAATGAAGCCTGAGCAGCAACAAAACTATATGCTAATAAGCAACTAAAGAAAGTGATTAAACGTAAGGGCACTATCTAAATTAACGTGAGTTCGGGATAAGAAAAAGAGGAAGAAGTTATAAAAAGAGAGCGTTTTTGACTATATTAAAGCGTTGAATTTCAATATTTTAAAATCAAAAACGACTCTCGATGTTAAGAGGCAAAATT
>JAUHXS010000023.1 GCA_030426955.1 Bacteroidia bacterium
TAAAAGTAATTTGGGAACCAATTCAGCAATTCTCAAAGTTCAGGTAATGAATAAATTATCTTCTTTTTTGCTCTAAAACACATTAAATAATGTCATTTTCTATATATAATTATTTTCATTTTTAGAAAATGTTTTGTATTTTGATTCTTAGATTATTTTGTATTATATAATTTGTTCAACTTTTAATTTAATATCCTTGCTAATAAGTTTATAAATTGTTTCCATGCTCTTAACAACCACAAAATCAAAGTATTGACGCACCTTCTCCCATAATGACTTCTTAGAACCTCTTACACGCCAAGCTCGCTTAAAATACCTATCACAAGCCTGTGCAATTTGGTCGATAGTGAAAGCTAACATCATCAAAATACAAAATACAGTTGATAAATGCTCTTTGCCATGACCATAGTTGTGGGTAAAGTTATAGCCTTGATTTTTTAGGGTATTAAATGTTTCATTTTCTATCTTCCAACGAGAACGACCTGCTCGAACTACCTCTCTGACATTTTGCTTGTTTAAATCAATATCGGTGATAAAACAAAATTTCTTCAATAATTCACCTGTTGCCCCATCTCTTTCTTCGTACCAAACCATATTTACTTTTATATCAGTATGTGATTCATTTAGATACAAACCATTCGCATACTCATAAGTACAAATCACTTGCCTTGTGCCACCTCGTTTACGTTCTGTACGAGTTTTCTTAAATTTGCGTGTTTTCTTCTTTGTTTGCAAAGAACTAAATTGCTTAAACAGACTTTTTTGAGAGCCTTCTTTCACCGAAAGAATAAAACTATGACCTGCAGCTTGTAATTTCTTAATATGGGGACCATTGGCATATAAGGCATCCTCCAATATCAACAAACTATAACCCGATAAATGATTGTTTATCACAGGTAATAGTCGATTTACTGCATTTAATTCACAATCATTCTTAGATTTTCCATCCTCTTTTAACATCGCTTCTGTACCCACTACAAATACCTCCTGTTTATCAGGGTGTATTAAGGCAGCTGCCAAACATTTATGATTATAGGTAACTGTGCCATCTTGATGATGAGTTTCTAGGCAATGAGGACAACACACTTTCTTTGAACTAAAATGAGTCACCCCATCTATACTGACTGTCAAATACTTACCCATAAACTTGTAACTATCTAATACCCCATGTGTTTTCAACATCTCCAATGGTTTACTATACAAACCTATCAAATTGTCAGGAGCGACTTTGTCCAAAATTGTACGCATTGCCCCATCACTCGGACAATGTTCTATTCCATAGATATTTTGCAAGTTTAAGGCTCTTTCTTTGTATTGTTTTACGTAGTTCAATAAGGAACTATCCTTTAAGGAGAACATCGCAAAGCCTCCCAGCAAACAATCTGATAATTTGATGGTGCTATTTGGTTTGCGTGTATCGGGTATTTGGCTCATATGATTGCCCAAATCACCTACTAATTTGTCGAAACTTAATGGTTTTTTTTGCATCGGTTTTTCTTGCAAAAATATCTTATTTTCACTATAATAGCCTACTTTTAGAATTGCTGTGGTATTCTTGGATATTC
>JAUHXS010000016.1:0-10000 GCA_030426955.1 Bacteroidia bacterium
TCTATCAAATGCTTTTTGATCTCCTGCTCAAATTCAAGGCAAAAATCATCTATTTCTACAAAGAATTCGGTAATTTTGCCTCTTAACATCGAGAGTCGTTTTTGATTTTAAAATATTGAAATTCAACACTTTAATATAGTCAAAAACGCTCTCTTTTTATAACTTCTTCCTCTTTTTCTTATCCCGAACTCACGTTATGTTAAGGAGACTGACATTTACATTAAGCCTTGGCAAAATAGTTCCCGATAAGATAAGAAGTAGCAATATGAAACAAAAACCTCCTGAAAAACGTTAAATTTATGAAAATAAACCCTGAAATAATGAGCACACCATCCTATCAGCTACCTTTAGAATATAGCCAACTATTAGCCGTAGTAAAGCAGTTGAAAGCTTCCGATAAGCTTAAGTTATTAAAAACGTTGCAAGGGGATACCTTTAAACTAAAGTTTAAAAAGCTATTATCTAGCTTAAAAACAGACCAGTTGAGCCTTGATGATATTACCAAAGAAGTAGAGGCCGTGAGACAACAACGCTATGAGCAAAAGTAGAGCTACTCGACTGGTAATAGATACCAATATCTGGATAAGTTTTTTAATAGGCAAAGCCTTACAAGATTTAGAATCACTATTATATAATAAGCGCGTACAAATTTTACTTAGTAGTGAACAGCTTGCAGAATTAGGGAGTGTGTTACAGCGTCCACGATTAAAAAAATACTTTAGTGAATCGCAAATAATAGAATTTTTAGAATTGATAGATCAGGTAACAGATTATGTAGACATTACCAGTTCAATCGACCTATGTAGAGATAAGAAAGATAACTTTTTACTATCCTTAGCCGTTGATGGCAATGCGGATTATTTAATAACAGGAGACGAAGATTTACTGATATTAAGAGAGGTACAAGGCATTCCTATTATCAGTTACAAAGACTTTAAAAAGAAAGTAATATAAACTCTCAATAAATAATAGTTTACCCGTCGTAATCCCGATAACTATCGAGAATTAAGGAGGGGAGAAGTGGCGTTTGCTCCTTGTTCCCTTAGTTTTAAAATTACACAAATTCATGTCTTTTCAAGTATTGAATAGGTGCAATATTATTTAAAGCTTCAAGAGGTCTGTTATGATTATATTCAAAAAGGCTTTGTCCTAGGGAGTTCCGCTAGGAGCGAAGTAGAATTACAAAGATTAACTTACAGTTTCTGAACTTTTGTCAATATTTTCTTCTCTCCTGAAGGTACATTTTCAATCAAATAGTATACTCCCGATGAAAGTTTACGGGTATGAATTGTTTTATTTTCAGATATACTCCAAACCAATCCCACAGGCTGGCCTAAAGAATTAACAAGTTCTAACTCTTTGGGACTGCTTGATCTGTTTTCTATGACTAATCTTTCATTAAAAGGATTAGGATAAACCAGTATAGCTTGGTTTGATAATTCCGTATCAATATCTAAACAGGAAGATACTTCGATGCTTTTCGTGGCTGTGTCAGTACAGACACCGTCACAAACTACAAGTTTAATATTAAATGTACCTGGCGTATAATAAGAATAATCAAGAGATTCTTGGGTATTCGTTGATCCGTCATGAAAGTTCCAAATTCTACAATCTGTTCCTGTGCTGATGTCTTGAAGGCTTATGCCAGCCTCTCCTGCAAAGTCAAAACAGAGTACTGAATCCGAAATAGTAAATTCAGCTGTAGGTTTGGGAAGTACAGTTATGTTAATGGAGTCTGAGTAGGAACTTCCACAAGCAAGTTTAGTAATAGAATACAGTCCGCTAGTAGAAATTTGAATTGAGGAATCAGTACTTCCTGTACTCCAATTAAAGTCGCTTCCGATACCAGCACTTAAGCTTGTTGCCTCACATATTGTACTATCCATTGGCCAATTTATTTCACCTAAAGATTGTATAGCTATAATGGTATCAAAGCCAGCATATCCAGTGGTTTGTTCTACTTGAACGGAGTATATTCCTGGAGTAGCTATCGTAAATACGGAAGACGTTGCTCCATTTGACCATAAAGCGTAGTTAACCTCACCAATATCAACTATGGCTGAATCACAGAAGTGAATGGTATCAGGCTCCAAAGTTCCTGAAGGAATTGAGTATTGAGTGTTTACTCTAGCACCAAAGACATTAGTTTTATATATAGATAGAAACGGTCCTGCTGCATAACCTTCATATCTATTAATCAATGAAACAGAATTATAAGGTCTATTATAGCCGTTAAGTTCAACTAAGTTCCATGAAGAACCTCCATTGAAAGTTCTTAAGGTAATGCCCGCCTGGAGTTGATCTGCTCCTACGATCATTCCAATACTGTCGTTGATAAAGTGAACTGCTCTGAGTAACTCATCAGTTGGACTGTTTAAGGGTGTCCATGATGTTCCAGCATCAGTTGTTTTTCGAATAGTACCGTTTTCACCTACAACATACCCAATATTATTACTGGAAAAGTGCATATCTCTGATCACAATGCTCAATCCGCCCATATTTGCAGATAAGTTGTTCCAGGTATTTCCGCCATTTGTTGAGCGAAGATAAGTTCCTCCAGCTCCTATAATATGGCCAGTATCTGTACTTGTAAACGTAATTTTTCTTAAGAGTTCTGTAGTGCCAGATGCGATTGGAGACCAATTCATTCCTCCATCTTCTGTCTTGTGGATTTCTCCATTTTGCCCTACAGAATAGCCAGTATCGTTGTTAAAAAAGTAAAAATCAACTATATTATCGCCTACAAGAGAAACATCTTGCCAGCTCTGCCCTGCATCGGTTGTTTTATAAATAGTACCTCCTTGCCCTCCAATGTAGCCGCTTGTTTCACTTTGAAAAAAAATAGCCACAAGGTTATTTGAAATACTAAAAGAGGTGGTATCCCAAGGTGTTTCTCCTCCATCATAGGTTCTCAATACATATGCCCTGTCTGATTGAGCATGCGTTACAGCAAACCCAGTATCTTGATTTACAAAATGAACTTTGTTCACAGTACTTAAGCCAGTAAGTAGGACATCTTGCTTAAACCAACCAGTAGTAGTTTGTGCTTGAATACTCAAACCAATAGCATATAAAGAAAGAAGAGTGAATATAAAGTGTTTTAACATATGCTTATTCCAATAAATTGACATTACCATGATATGAGTACAGCTTATCATTGTTTTTAAAAACAATTTCATAAATGTATACTCCCGAATTTTGCTTTTTCCCTCTATTACTCATGCCGTTCCATTGGAGACTTGGGTTTAAGGAAGTGAATACCAATTCTCCCCATCTGTTGAAAATAGACATTCGATAGTTGGAGACGCTACTGGAAACGTTTTTGGGGTAGAAAAAACGATTTTCAACGCCATCGTAGGGGCTAAAAGCATTAGGAATAAATATAGATAGTTGATTAGTATCGCAGTCTACCGAATCTTTGAGTATAACACTCACAATGGCAGTATCTTTGCATAGACCTAAAGAATCTGTAACTATAACTGAATAGATTGTGTTCGAGTTCGGATTGGCCGTTGGAGCATCTATGTTTCCAGATAAACCGTCATCTGGAATCCATTTTATATAGGGATTTGTTGGAAGATTAGGTGTGGCGCTAAATTCTAGTTCAGCTTGCTCAAAGCCTTTGCAGATAGTATCATCAGAATCAAAATTGACGGTAAAAGGTTCTGAGATAACAATTGTTAGAGAAGCAGTATCTGCTTGAATTTCAAAGCAATAATTTGCATTGCTGGAAACTGTTAGTTTAACGTTATACACGCCAGCATTGGAATAAGTGTGACTTGGATTGCTGTTGGTATCAGAAGAGCCATCTCCAAAATCCCATTGTCTTCGTAAAAGAATACCCTCTGAACTGTCTATAAAGTTGATATTAGTATTGGTTGTAGTACAAATACTATCTATATCTGAAAATATTTCTGTACTGACTTGTGCACAGAAAAAAGAAGCCATGTCGAAATTGTCAGCCTTAGCTCCATCAGAAAACGTAATTAATTGACCAGTAGTTGCTTGAGTCGTCAGGTTATAGCCATACAATCGACTAGATTCAAATGCATCTTCCTCTGTTACGCCATATAATATTCCATCTTGGCCAATTGCCAATCCGCCATATTGGTCATTTACTCCAAATCCTGATGTAAATGTATCCACCCCAATACCATTCGTATCTATTTTATGCACTTGATTGTGATTTGCAAAGTAGAAATGACAATCAAAAGGATTAAAAACAAAATCATTGAATTGGACATTTGTAAAGAAATAGGGGTAGGGGCCTTTTACTGCATTGCAAGTGGATAAATCATAAGCCCAAATTTCGTTCCCTACGGATCCCGTAGTAGCTATCCAATAACGACCTAAATGATCAAAAGTGCCTACGATAGACCATGGCAAAGTACACATGAAGATTGTATCACAGTTGTTATTTAATCGATACACATCCCCTAAGTTGGAAGTTCCTTGCCTTACCATATAATATAGATACCCATCAACAGGGTTTGCCCCAATAGCGTTGACGTTATCGCTCATTAAGCCAGGATTGTGTTTTAAAAAACATAGATCAGTTACATTGGGGCTTGTTGGGTATCCATCAAAGTAGGATAATGTAACTGCCGTATCTCCTGAGTTTCTGAAGAAATACATTTTGTCATCACATGGGAAATTGCTTTGGCTGTAAGCTATGTAGGCAGAAAGCGTAGTAAAAAATAAAAGATTAAAGCAAAATCTGATCATTAAATAAGCCTGAATTCGTATTTGAGGTAATAAAATTTATTTACACTCCAATTAAATTAAGGACATTAGTGGATGTTAGCTAAGTAAAATATGCAAAAAATACTACCTCTGAACAGAAGCCCTTTCTGAGCTATATAGGTGATTATCAAATTAAAAATAAGATATTTTTTTTTGAAAAATACTTATTCTAAGCGATGCACCACCACACCACTTCTCAGTTTATGCTCAAACTAAGTTGGCTTTGGAAGCATTGTCTGAACTTGGAATG
This sequence comes from Bacteroidia bacterium, assembly GCA_030426955.1. Classification (GTDB taxonomy): domain Bacteria; phylum Bacteroidota; class Bacteroidia; order Chitinophagales; family JAUHXS01; genus JAUHXS01. Next base: position 4,994 of record JAUHXS010000016.1, read on the forward strand.
AGGAGAGAACTCATTGGCAAGGGATAAATCTGCAACACCTCTATGACGATGTGTTGATTTTTTTATTACTGATGCAACCCTTACTTTTAATTCTTGTCTTTAAGATAAAAAGATAATTATGAAGCAGAAAATAATACCATTTATAGCTATCCTAGCGATAGCATTATCAGCTTGTAGAAAAGAGGTTCCATCAGGTAGGGTAACTAATCATGAGAAAAGCTTCAACAGTTTTACAAGTCTTGAAGTAGGAGATGCATTTCAGGTTTTTGTGGATTTTTCTAGCTCAGAACATTTGGTGAGGATTGAAGCAGATGACAACATCCATCGATACATTAATGTAAACAAGAAGGGAAATGCCGTAAAGATTGATCTTGATAACAATGTTAACCTCAGAGGTTCTGCTACATTAAACGCCTACGTGTCTGCTAATTATATCTCAAATTATGACATTTCAGGAGCAACTAGTGTGGAGCTGCTTCAAAAACAAGAAGGCAGTAAAGTCAATATCAACTTATCAGGCGCTAGTTCGTTCATGGGAGAAATCGATGTAGATGAGCTGAATGTCAATTTAAGTGGTGCATCAAATGCTGATCTTAAAGGTAACTCACCCTCTACTTTTGCAGATTTATCAGGAGCAAGTAAATTAAAAGATTATGACTTGACTATCGAAAATTTAAATATTGAACTATCTGGAGCGAGTAGTGCTGACCTAACCGTTCAAAATGAAATCAGCATAGATGCCTCTGGAGCAAGCAGGTTAAATTATAAAGGTAATGCGAGTATTACTAACATTGACTTGTCAGGGGATTCAAAATTGAACAAGAAAAATTAAGCTGTTTGTAATATTCATTCTCTCAGAGTCTCTCTCAGGAGGCACATCTCTCGCAAGCATTAGCAGAGCGGTGCTTGTGAGAAAAACTTTGATGAATCGCAAGCGGACGCTTGCGATAAATAGGGAAGCCCATAGGTTCTAGTTCATTGTAAAACTAATTGGAAATGTTGTAGTGGCTTTAATATTTTTTCCACCAAGCTCTGCTGGATTCCAATGACCCTGCATTAATTCAGCAACTCTGACTGCTTCCTTTGACAATACTTCGTGAGGACTTTTAACAGCTTTAATGTTACTAATAGAACTATCTTCTTCAACTACCAGGCTAATAATAACCTTGCCTGAAATACCTTCTTCTAAAGCTTGACGAGGATATTTGACATTATTTGCAATAAATCTTGATAACTCAACTACTCCTCCTTTAAAATGTGGTTTCTTCTTGCGTATTGAATCAATTAAAGGTTCATTTGCTACGATTTCAAAAGGTACAGCTAAATTATTATAAACTCTAACTAGCTCGCCTCCATTTTTTCCTGCAATCCAATCGCCAGAAGTTAGCTTCACAACTCTAATAGCTTCTTTAGTCAAAAGGTCATCAGGACTTTTTAATGGAAGAAAATTACTTAAGCTTCCATCTTTCTCTACGATAAAACGTAAGAAAACTCTTCCTTCAACTCCCTTATCCCTTGCTTGTATCGGATAATCTATATTCTCAAACATGAAACGATATAACTCCTTCAAACTATCTCTATACATAGGAGGTTGATCCGCTACTATATAAACAGTAGTATCTTCTTGTGCCTGAATAAGAAATGGAAGTATTAGAAGAAATAAGAATCTCATAAAACTAATTTTCTTTTCATATCTTTTGGTTCCATCAACCACTCACTTCTCACTCACGGCAAATATCTCTCTGCAAGATAGTATAGCTAAGTCCTACACACATCTCTCGCAAGCATTAGCATAGCGGTGCTTGTGAGATAGACGCAAAGCAATTCAAGAAAAAGTCTAATCCAACCGATGCACGACCACACCACTTCTCAACTTAGGCTCAAACCACGTGGACTTTGGTGGCATTACATTTCCAGAGTCTGAAATGTCGATGAGTTGCTGGATCGTCACAGGGTAGAGTGAAAAAGCCGCTACCATATCACCGCTGTTTACTCGCTTTTCTAATTCTCCAATTCCTCTAATACCACCTACAAAATCAACTCTATCGTCTGTTCTAGGATCAGTAATATTCAAAATAGGCGTTAGCACATTATCTTGCAGAACAGTTACGTCCAAAATTCCAATTGGATCATTGGTATAAGTACCTTCCTTGGCGGCCAATTTGTACCAATTGTTATTGAGGTATAACCCAAACTCATGTAAACGAGTCGGCTTTACTTGATTAGAACCCACATTTTCAACCGTAAACTTCTCCTCTAATTTGCTCAAAAACTCATCATTTGAAAGTCCATTCAAATCAGTCACTACTCTATTGTAATCGATGATGGACAATTGGTTTGCTGGGAATAAAACACTCAAGAAAAAGTTATACTCCTCAGTACCATTGTGATTAGAATTGTTATCTCTTTTTTCTTTTCCTACCTTGAAGGCAGAAGCAGCCCTGTGATGTCCATCTGCGATGTAAGTCGCTGGAACGTCATTATTAAAATGTTGAGTCAATTGATTAATGATATTTTCATCATTCACCACCCATAAAGTATGCTGTACCCCATCATCAGCTGTAAAGTCATATTCAGGAGAATTGTTGCCAGTATAGTTGTTTACGATCGTATCGATTGCTGGAACTTCAGGATAAGTCAAAAAAACTGGACCTGAGTGAATCTCCGTCGTTTTAACGTGATTGATTCGGTCATTTTCTTTAACTGGTCTGGTAAACTCATGCTTTTTGATGATGTCATTTTCATAGTCTTCAATACTAGAGCATGCAATTATTCCAATTTGTTTGTGGCTTCCCATGATCTGCTGATATAGGTAGTAGCAGTCTGAGTTTTCATCAAACATAATGCCATCAGTAACCAACTTGTCAAAATTTTCTTTGGCTTTGTCATAAACTTGTTGTGTATGCACATCAATATCCTCAGGTAAATCCACTTCAGATTTTACAACGTGTAAAAAAGAATGCGGTTTCCCTTGCACTTCAACTCTTGCCTCAGCCGAATTGATTACATCATAAGGCTTAGAAGCTACATCAGCAACGTGATCCTTACTCGGTCGTACTCCTTTGAATGGTTTTATGATTGCCATAGTATAAGTTTATTAGCCAAAAGCCATTAGGCAAGAGGCGTATATTTTATGAAAATTTATCCAAGTTCGAAGATATTAAATCCTAAGAAATTCTTTGCAGAATTCTGGCCTCCTGTTTCAGCTTTTAAAAAAATCGATGATTTTATCAGCGATCTCTATTCCAATGCGCTCTTGTGCTTCATTAGTTGAGCCTCCTACATGGGGAGATAACGAAACATTATCCATCGCCAAAAGTTCAGCATCTGGAGTAGGTTCATTCTCAAAAACATCTAGCCCAGCAAAAGCAATTTTTCCGCTTTTTAAGGCATCTTTTAGTGCTGACTCATCTAGTGCGCCTCCTCTTCCACATTGAATGATAAAAGCACCATCTTTCATCATATTGATCTCATTTGTACCAACGACTGGTGTATCGCCAGAGCTAAAAGGAACATGTAAGGATAAGAAGTCACAGTTTTTTAATACTTCGTCTTTGCTCACGGTTTTTACTGGAACCGTTACTTTTTGATCTGCAATTTCAAGCGTTATGTCAACTGTTTTATCTGAATGGTCATTGGCCAAAACTTTCATGCCCAATCCAAGCGCTATTTTAGCAGTAGCTTGACCAATTCTTCCAAAACCAATAATGCCCAGCGTTTTTCCTCTTAGCTCAATACCTTTTGCATAAGCTTTTTTCAAAGTTTTGAACTCAGCATTTCCTTTAGAAGGCATTGTTCTATTCGCTTGGTGTAAAAATCGAGTTCCTGAAAGCAAGTGTGCAAATACCAATTCAGCAACTGACTCAGAAGAAGCCGCAGGCGTATTTTCTACTGTCCTACCAATACTCCTAGCATATTCAACATCAATATTGTCCATGCCTACGCCACCTCGCCCAATAAACTTGAGATTTGGAATAGCATCAATCAACTCTTTTCTTACCTTGGTAGCACTTCTTACTAGTATCCCATCATAGTTACCTAATTTGGCAGGCAATTCATCTTGGGGAATATTATTCGTATCTACCTCAATTCCGGCTGCTTCTAGTCTTTCTTTTCCTGAAGCATCAATTCCGTCGTTTGCTAAAATCTTTGTCATTTTCTTTAAACTCTATATTATTAACTATTTACCGCAACATGCTTTTCTGCAAACACATTCATTGCAGTTGTCAATACCTGAACGCTTTCAATAGGCATGGCATTGTATATAGATGCTCTAAACCCACCCACTGAACGGTGACCTTTTATTCCACTAATGCCTTGCTCTGTAGCATACGCCATAAATTCTGTCTCTAGATCAGGATTTTTCATCACAAAAGTGACATTCATTAAAGATCTGTCTTCAACAGCTGCCGTGCCTTCAAACAATGGATTTGAATCTATTTCATTGTAAAGTAATTCAGCCTTTGCTTGATTTCTTTTTTGCATTTCGCCTAATCCCCCTTGTTCTTTTAACCATTTTAAAGTTAAGTAAGAAGCATAAATGGCAAATACAGGAGGTGTATTAAACATAGATTCTTTGTCAATATGTGTTTGATAGTTTAGCATAGTAGGAATTTGTCTATCCACTTTTCCTAAAATATCATCTTTAACAATGGCAAGGGTTACTCCTGCAGGCCCTAAGTTCTTCTGAGCACCCGCATAAATCAAAGCATATTTAGAAACATCAACGGGTCTGCTAAAAATATCTGAAGACATATCAGCTACCAAAGGTACATTTACATCAAGGTCTTCCTTAATTTCAGTTCCATAGATGGTATTGTTGGTTGTAATATGGAAATAAGCCAAATCATTAGCTAGCGAATATCCTTTAGGAATAAAATTATAATTGTCACCCTTAGAAGAGCCCACGACATTTACATTGCCAAATAATTTTGCTTCTTTTATTGACTTATTAGCCCATGCACCTGTATCTAAATAAGCAGCCGTTTGATTATTATCTAATAAATT
>JAUHXS010000016.1:12500-43222 GCA_030426955.1 Bacteroidia bacterium
CCTGGAGGCCAGACTTCCGATTTTCAGATCAGTTTTATCTTAGAAACCCCTTCTGTGGAAGTTACCGTATATGGAAAAGATAAAATGTTTGCCGACGGTGATTCTTACACAGGCGATGGTAGTACAACTGGTAGTAACCAAGACTTATATTATGATAATATTTATATGGAGTATGCTTCTCAAGATAACGTTGGCGGTAACGCCTCTTTTTCTATTGAAAAAATTGATATTGCTAATAAATTATTAACTGCAAACTTTATATTTAATTATAGTTCTAGTGGTGCGAACTATAATTACGAGATGGTTTTAGAGGAATTTGCTTTTTGTAACGTCCCTTCTCCTAATGCTTGTAACTAAAATCAGCTAGGTTCTTTTTTTGCTGACCCATTTGCTATTTTTTAGTATAAACCTCCATGGTAGTAACGCATCTTCCTCAGCATAATCTATACCTATTCTCAAATCTGAAACTACATCACTTGGTTTAAGGTATTGACCATTTTCAATCCAAATTACATTGCCTGTTAAATCAACTCCATAATGGTTTTTGTCGATACCGAGTGCTTTGCTCATTGATCCTGGACCTGTTGTCAATCGTGTCTCCAGCTTATTCATTCCTCTTCTCGAAAGCATTGTGTCTATTCCAATAGTTGGCTCAATTGATCGAATCAGAACAGCATCAGCACTTCCCTCCTCATTTGTAACAATATTAAAAAGATGATGAATACCATAGCAAAGGTATACATATGCCACGCCGCCTTCTTGAAAAATCACCTCAGTACGTTTTGTTTTTTTATTTGGATAAGCATGGCAAGCTTTATCTGTTGCTCCGCAGTAGGCTTCTGTTTCCGTGATAATGCCGCCAGTTATGATGCCGTTGATATGAGTGAAAAGCTTTTTCCCTATTAATCTCTTGCTAATATAAACAACATCATTATTGCTATAAAATGATTTTGGTAATTTCATCTTAGCTGCTCTTTTTTCTTCTTGCACTTATCTTATAGTTTGCACCTGCATCTTGAATCTTTAACCGATCAGCTTTTTTAACCCCTGATATAACTTCTACTTTTACACCATCTGATAATCCTAAGTCAACGGATACTACTTCGAACTGTCCCTCGCCAATCTCTTTTTCAACGAAAATATTCCCTTGTTCATCAAACTTCAACACACTTTCATTGATAGCCAAAACCCCTTCTCGTTTTTCTAATATTATTTCTGCATTGGCACTATATCCTGCTCTGATGAAAAAGCCTTCCTCTAGCTTAACAGCAGCTTTTATTTCAAATTGGATAGCTCCTTCTTCTTCTACTCCTTTGGGAGAGATATACTCTAGAGTTGCATTAAATGTTTTATTCTTAATGGCTCCAATATCAAGCGATATTTGCATGCCTCTGGAAATATTGCCCACCTCTGATTCATCCACTTTCCCTATAAATATTAAATCATCCATTTCTGCTATGGAAGCAATAGTAGTACCAGCATTAAAATTGTTGCTTTCAATTACAGATGCCCCCTTTTTAACAGGAACATCCAATACCATACCTGTTATTGTTGCTTTTACTAAATTTGTAGAAGCAGTGCCCATTTTTTTTGTTGCTCCTTCTTTAATAATTTCCAAGTTATCTTTAGCTGCGATTAATTCTTCTTCTGCTTGCTCAAAAGTTAATACATACCTGCTGTAGTCAAATTCAGAAACAACATTTTGATCCTTAAGCCCTTTATATCTATTGAGTTCTTTTTTTGCATTTGAGAATGCTATCTCAGCACTTCTTACTCTAGATTCTGCATTGTTCAAGCTAGACATATTGGGTATTATTTTTACTCTTGCTATCAAATCTCCAGCCTTGACCTTATCACCTGGCTCGACATATATCGCATCTAAGATGCCAGATACGGTTGGTTTAATTTCAATTTCTTCCCTAGGTTCGATAGCTCCTGATGCAACTGTTTTCTTTATAATGTCAGTTGTAAATGGTTCGTCAATTTTATATTCGATATTAGGTGTTTGAGATTTTTGATACAAGAATAGTCCTGTATAGCCAAATACGATTATAATACCTATTGTAATTATTGCTATAATTAATTTTCTCATTGTTTTATTCAGTTCTAAGTGCTTCAATTGGTTTGATCCTAGTAGCATTGATAGCTGGAATAATGCCAGCTAACAACCCACCAAGTATTAATATGAAAAGTGCGATAAAGGAAATAGAGAGCTCTACTGAAGGGTTCTTAAACATCGCCCCTGGTGCATTATCCAAAGAGGAGTTTACTACTCCTACTAAGATGAGACCAGAAATAAGCCCTATCATACCAGCTAAGCTTGTTAAAAATATAGATTCTTGAATGATCATCTTAATAATAGAAATTGATGATGCTCCAATTGCTTTTCGTATTCCTATCTCCTTAGTTCTCTCTCTTACGGTAATTAGCATGATGTTACTAATACCAATAATACCTGCCAATAAAGTTCCTATTCCAACAAACCAAACCAATAGATTAGTTCCTTTAAATAAACCCATTATTTTATCATAAGTTTCTTTTGCATCATAAGATCCAAAAGCAGATTTATCTAAAGGTGAAATCAGGTGAGATTCCGCTAAAATGAGTCTTGCTTCTTCAACTAATTCACTAATAGACTTGCTTTCAACAGCAGTCATGTTAAACCAATGTATGTTATCTCCTTGTCCAAATACCTTTTGAAAGGTTGATAATGGAATATTGATAGTTCTTAATTCTTTTATTGCTTGATCTCCATCGTTTTCAGAATCATAAACACCTACTACCTGAAAATGAACTCCTTTGATAATAATATACTCTCCGATAGGGTTTTCATTTGGATTGAATAATATCTCATATACGGCCTTTCCAATGGTGACTACTTTTCTGTAATCTTGTATGTCTATGCTATTTAAAAGCCGACCATCTATTAGTTTGAGTTGAGGCGTCACTTTAAATATTTCAGGATAATCTCCTTGAATGTTGAAGACGTCGGATTTATCTTTTCTATAGACATTTTTGATGTTATCATAACCACCAAATTGACTTCTAGGGGCTAAGTATTCTAAGCCATGTAAGTTTTTCTTTAGTAGTTTAATGTCGTCATTGTTGAACCGAAACCGCCTATGTATCGGTAGTCCTTTGTATGGTATGGTTGTTCTCCTTCCCCATATGGCTGCTAGGTTGGTACTATATCCAGTCATAGTATCTACAACGCCATTCTGTAATCCATTCCCAGTTCCTAGCATGATAATAAGCATAAATATTCCCCAAAAAACACCAAAAACAGTTAGGCCCACTCTAACTTTGTTGAGTTTTATAGTCGCTAAGATTTCTTTCCAATTGTCTATGTCAAACATTTGTTACTCTGCTCTTAATGCTTCAATTGCGGGAATATTTGCTGCTTTTCTAGCTGGGAGGTATCCTGCAAATGCTCCTGACATAACTAAAATAATAACAGCCATAATAGCGCCATTAATATCTACTTCGGGATTACGAAAATAACTACTTGTAGGTATATGATCTGCAGCAAGTTCTACAATACCTACGCCAACTACCAAGCCTGTATATCCTGCTATTATTGTCACTAAAATAGCTTCTTTCAATATCATTGTTATAATAGAAATTGGTTTTGCGCCAATCGCTTTCCTAATGCCTATTTCTCTTGTTCTCTCTTTTACGACCACAAACATAATATTGCTTACTCCAACAATTCCAGCAATTAGTGTACCGATACCAACTATCCAAGTGAAAATATTTAACCCACTCAATACAGTATTAATTTTTTCGAATCGCTCTATTCTGTTATCTACTCTTGCTGCTCTTTCATCATTAATATCAAAAGTATGCTTTTGAGCAATAAGTGCTTTGACTTTGTTAGCAACTAGTTGGCTTTCTTCCAAGCTGGTCCCTTCTTTTAAAGTTAACATGATCTGATTAATTCGTTCACCCCCGCCATAAGTTCGCTGTGCAGTAGTTATAGGTACATATATTTTATTTAATTCATTTTCTCCACCCTCGTCTTCATATATACCTACTACCTTAAAATGTACATTATTAATATTGATGAATTTACCAATTGGGTTTTCTCTACCGAAAAGCTCATCTTTTATAACTGTACTTATAATGGCTACTTTAGTGCGGTCCATTACATCTTTATCATTGACAAATCGTCCTGATACAATAAGTGTTTTTTCTAAGTACTTATGATCTGCATGGCAGCCTCTTACATCAAAAGATTCTGCATTGTTTTTATACTTTACTAAGTAATTACCTCGTATATAATATCGTGCGGTAATATGCTCTATTTCACTCACATTATTTTTAAGTAATTCATAGTCCTCGTTAGTAAACCTTATCCATCTGCCTGGCTGTAAGCCACCAGAGGCTATGCTAGTTTGACCATTGTACACCCAAATGCTATTAATGGCATCGTCTCTGAATTCATGTAGTGTTCCATTATAAAGTCCATTGCTTGAGCCAAGTAAAATAACAAGAATAAAAATGCCCCAAGCTACACTAAAAGCAGTGAGGATTGTTCTTAGCTTATTTTGCCTTAAAGCACCTAGGATTTCCCTCCAACTATCAAAGTCTAGCATATATACTAATATACTGAGTAATTAACAGAGGGAAGTGTTTGAAAAGTTAAGAAGTGTTAAATCAATTTTCTTCTTGCAGAAAGGAAAGGACATTTTGAGTTACATACCCATCTCTTAGTATTCTAGTATGTCCTAGCTCTTTTGTCTTAACATATTTTGCCCAAGGCATAACCTTAGCCAGTTTTTCAGAGTTGATCACTTTGACTTCTTTGTCATCAGTATCATGTATAATCAGCGTGGGGATTTGGTCTACTTTTTGAGCAAGTTTAAGCCCTGACACTTCATCAAATTCGAAGTTGAATTTTCTGAAAATATAATTTTTCAAGGTGGCTTCAAGCTTAGAAGATGCATTTATCTGCAACAAGTACTCTTTTATGATCTCATCTGATATGGAGGGCATACTGATTAAAGCCAATTTCTTAAGCTTTAAATTTTTATTCAGTGCAAATAAGGTGGCTACGCCACCGATAGAATGGGCAATAATACTTTCTATTTCTTTGTACTTTTTGTGAAGTGAAAGTATTACTTCACAAAATTCGACTACATTAGTCTTTTTCCCTGTTGACCGTCCATGAGCAGGAGCATCAAAAGAGACCACTCGGTATCCTTTTTTGATTAGTGGTTTGATAAATTTATAAAACTGAGTGCCTCTCCCGGACCAGCCATGTACGGTTAGTATAATCGGTCCGCTCCCGCCCCACTCATATATCTGAACTTGCTGTCCAGATATTTCGATGATGGATTTTCTTGCGTCAAAAGCAATCTCTTTTTCAGGGTCAGGGTAAGGATATCGAAGCGGCGTTAAAAACCAATCTATACCAAGTCTTGTTGCAAAATTTGGAGCGAGAATTTCCAGCTTGGGATATCCCCACCTAATCAGCCTTAATGATAAAGGTCTTTTCTTGCCGCTATTGCTATGCACATTAGTATTAGACATTATCGAACGATATTTTCCGTGATGTATCTCATTAGGTATTTTGAGGTAGCGCTTACATACTTATAATCATTTTTAACTCTCGATATCAAAACGGCACCGTATAGTGATGATAAAAATACATCTGCAACTTCATTTTCGTTAGCACTTTGCATAAATACCCCTTTTTCAATTCCTTCTCTTACTTTATGGCTGATTAATCTAGTCAGCTCATCGAGCACTTCTAGTGCTTTTTCTTGCAGCAAAGGGTGCATGTTTTCTGCGTCTATTGCTGTATTGATTATAGGGCAACCACCTTCAATTACTGGATTTTCGTAACTTTCTTTAAAGAGCTCAATGATCGTAATCATGCTCTCAAGTGGACTTTTGTCTTTAGTCAGTCTTGCTTTATAGCGCCTTTTTACTTTAGTTGAAGCATAATCAAAGGCGGCAAGGGCTATTTCGTCTTTATTGATAAAATGATTATATATTCCTCCTTTCTTTAATCCCGTAGCCTCCATAATGTCGCTAAGAGAACAACCTTCGTAGCCCTTTGTGTTAAATAATACTGCGGACTTTTCAATGATACTACGCTTGGTATTAAGCCCTTTTTCAATTAGTGTCTCCATCTGAATTTCAATCAAGACCGATCGGTCTTTGTAAATATAAAAAAATTATTTGATTCCAGTCGTATACAAATAAGGTTGTAACCTAGCGTAATCTCTGTCTGTAATATATTGTACTTTTTTCAACTCTTCCAAATTTGAAAATTTAGCCGAATCTCTGCGACTAGTAATAGATTTTACTTGATTCATTGACAAATAGGGATGTCTTAGTAGCGTTTTAAAATCCGATTTATTGAGGTCTAGATGTTTAATATCAGCAGTATCAATAGACACATGGTTTTTGATTTTTTCATATAAGGCTGTATCTATGCCATATACTTCTAGCAACTGATTTTTTCTAGAATACCCACCTAATAATGCCCTATACTTTACTATTCTAGATGCGTAAACAGGGCCAATCCCTTTGATTTCTTTTAGGCCATTCGTATCTGCTGTATTGAGCGATATAATTAGTTTCTTCTTAGGCGTTGCATTAGCTTGCTTTTTAGCTGGAAGTGCTTTTTTAAATGTATCTTTTGTAACAATTGTTTTTTGAGATTGTTCAAAAGCTTCAATTTCTTGATTAAATACTTCGTAACTGTATGATTTGGGTTTAACTAAATATTGCCATAGATAACTACTGGCATGCGCAAGGATTATTAACCCTATCAATATATAAATGCCATTGCGTTCTCTCTTGCTAAACGAGAAAAAATCTTTTATGAAATTGTTATTTGGCATGATTTTTGTGCTTATAAATTTATATAGATTTTTATTAATTTGCAGTTTATAAAACCAAGTAAGACTATGAAGTATTTTAACATGATGATCACTTTTGTTGCATTATTTTTCATAAATGTAAATGCGCAGATGCCTATTGATGAGGAGACAGGAAAGGTAGAATATTCCGATGTAGTAAACATATCTGGAGCTACCAGTAGTCAGCTTTTTGACCGAGCAAAGGAATGGTTTCCGTATGACCATGGAACTACAAGAAAGATATTTTTCGAGGATAAAACAAAAGGGGTAATTACAGGAGATTGCGCTTTCCCAATTTTCATGAGTGGTTCAACGAAAAAAGTACATTTTACATTCAAGTTGCAATTCAAAGACGGAAGGTATAAGTATACAGCAAGTGATTTTGTTGCACACTTTGGTACTGATAATAAAGTAACTTATGAGGATCGTTATTTGCCAGATAAGAGAGATGTCTATGATGACACTAATGATAAGGTAAATAAGATGCTTAAAGAACTAGCCGCAGCAATGAAAACGGCTGTTGAAACAGATGATGAGGATGATTGGTAATTATAGCTTTTGAAGCTTCTTTACTTAAATGCCTTAATCTCTCCTGACTTTATTCTTTCCAAGAAAGAATTTAATTCTGCTTTTACCTTGGGTGCTAGAATGATTAAGCCAATTACGTTAGGGAAACACATGGCAAAAATCATAGCATCGGAGAAGTCTATAACATTTCCAAGGCTCATAGAAGCACCTATTACGACAAATACGCAGAAAATGGCTTTATAGATAATCTCAGTATTAGAGCTTCCACCAAACAAAAATGTCCATGATTTTAAGCCATAATATGACCAAGAAATCATGGTTGAAAAAGCAAATAGGATAACCGCTATTGCCAGTACATATCGAGCACCAGGAATGACGCTTTCAAAAGCACTAGATGTTAGTGAAATTCCGTCTATCCCAGAAGTATCTGTATAAGCACCTGTAATAATAATCACTAGTGCCGTCATGGTACAAATAATCACAGTATCTATAAATGGTTCCAATAATGATACTAACCCTTCGGATATGGGCTCATCTGTTTTGACTGCGGAATGTGCAATAGAGGCAGAACCAATACCAGCCTCATTAGAAAATGCTGCTCGTTGAAAACCTGTAATGAGTACACCGACAATACCCCCAAAGGCGGCCTCAGGTGCAAAAGCACCTTTGAATATTAACCCAAAAGCTTCAGGTATAGAAGTGAAATTTCCGAGCAAAACTATAATTGCTGCAACAACATAAATACCACACATTAGAGGCACAATCTTATCTGTCACTTTAGCAATGCTTTTAATACCTCCAATAATTACAACTGCTACCAAGGCAGCAACTATTAACCCAAAGATCCATCCTTTGCCATATAAAAAGCTTGCTTCTCCACCAGTAATATTAATAAACTGTTGGCAAGCTTGATTGATTTGAAACATATTCCCGCCTCCAAAAGAGCCTCCAATACACATAATCGCAAAAAATACGGCTAGTACTTTCCCGATCATTCCCCAACTTGATCCTTTTTCTTTCAACCCTTTTGATAAGAAATACATGGGACCTCCTGAAACATCACCGTCAGGATCAATGTTTCTATACATTACACCTAAAGTACATTCTACAAACTTTGAACTCATGCCCAATAATCCAGCAAGGATCATCCAAAAAGTTGCTCCTGGACCGCCTAAGCTTATTGCAATTGCAACGCCTGCAATATTACCTAGTCCAACAGTCCCAGAGAGAGCTGCTGTTAAAGCCTGAAAGTGGGATACTTCACCAGGGTCATTAGGATCGTCATATTTTCCCTTTACTATGTCTATGGCATGTTTAAAGCCACGAATATTGATGAATTTCATATAAACAGTAAAAATAATAGCACCTGCAATCAACCATATTAGAACAAATGGAACTGTAACTCCGGCAATAGAAACGGTAAAAAAGATGGTACTTGTTATAAACTCTGTTGCAGGAGTTAGCGCTTCGTTAATTTTTTCGTCTATACTAATAGCATTGTCAGCAAAAAGTGATGGTAGTAGTACAAATGATAATAAGGCAGTAAGGGTAATTCTCATTGAAATTGAATTATTTAGGTGCAAGCCGAAAATTACTCAAAATTGTTAGAACCTACAAAAAGTTAGACTATTTTACCTCTAATGTATTAAGGAAACTCGCTTTGTGATGGTCTCTTGTTGGTCTTCTATTTCAATAAAGTAAAAGCCACTTTCAAAGCTCCCTAGAGACAGTGTGATAAGCTCATCAATATTTACAACCTGACTTTGCTCGTGTAACACATGCCCTGTAATATCTGCAATTTTAATATCAACCTTTTTGCCTGTTTCACCTTTTATTAAGAAGGTAACCTTATCCCTAGTTGGGTTTGGGTAGATATTCTCTACTGTGTTCGAAGCAGTAGAGCCTTCTGACTTCATTCCATATAAAATGACGTCATCTATGGCAGCTTCTACCAAACTTTCATCTCCTTCATCTTCTACTACAAATCGCAATTGTATTGAGCTTGCAGAATTTAAATAGTCTTTTATCTTGTAGGCGTATCTTCTCCAATTGTTTTCGCTAGTGCTTGTTTCTTCTACTAACGTCCAGTCTATCCCATTGGGTGAAATATATGTTCTGAAATAATCCTCTCCTGGATGAGGGCCTTGGTCATTGGTAAACCATCGATAATATGAAATTACTGGTTCAGTTATATTTGTCAACTCAAAAACAGGTGAGGTTAAAGTTGTTTTACCATCATCTACATCTCTTGAGAAGGGAGAGTCAAATACATTACTAGCATTTTCTGTGAAAGCACAAGCATCTCCAAATGCAGAGTTGGTGTTGCCACGATCTGGCTGTATTGTAATATTATTATTGTACGATGCAACAGGGATTCCAATTTCCCATTCTCCTTTTCTGGCATCATCATCAATGGCGCTGAGGTCCCAACCTGATTCTGTATCTAAATTATCTTGTTTAATCAGTTCAAACCCCACTAATGTTTGATAAAGTAATTTGGGGTCAGAGACACCTGTTACTCCATCTGGAACTGTTGCTGCAACCCCACTAATGGCATCTGATATTTCGAAGTAGTAATCTATGATAGTTCCTGCTGGTTGAGAAGGGATAATTGCGTTAAGCTGTCCTGATCCGATATCTTCTACTTCTACAGATTTCCATGTTGCATCATAAGATGTTTTATAGTAAAGCTGAGGCGTTTCTATATACAGTGCCAAAGAGCTTAGCATGGCACCAAACCCTATTGCTTGATCAGCGTTTGCACTAGTTAGTTCATCATGAATTAATGCACCGTCTAATAGCACTATGCCATGTATGGCAAAAGCAGTCAATATTTCCTGTATATGAGGGGTTCCATTTGTAATATCTGCATCATCATCATCAAAAAGAATAGCCTCCAAAAGCGCGTCTCTATAAACCTGTCCTTCCGTGCCGTTACTTCCGTCTGATAATCCGTAGAAAGCTCCAGAAAAAATTTCCATCATGAGTTCAATGGAGTCAAGCTCTTGACCTAAATCCCACCAAGCTCCAGCTATAATTTCACCGTCGGCGTGTACTTCTCCAATCAAATCTTGTGGATATACTTTGGGGTTTTGGTCATAGCGCCTAATGGTGGTGCCAAACCCAAGGATATGCTCTGAAAGAATTGGGTTTTTAGTCAAAGAGAGTGCCCAGATATCTGCATATGCTTCATTGAGAGCACCATTAAACATAAATCCTGCACCATTATCCTGATAGAAATTCCTATTAATGCCGTGTCCATATTCATGATAGATAACATCATTAAATGCATCAAAAGAACTACAGTTGGGGTCGTCGATAAAAAAGTTGACGGTATTATTGACATAAAAGGCATTGCATCCACTGGGTGATCCCAGGGTAGCAGGGTCTAGCTCTACATTGGCTTCTATTTGAATGTCCATACCAGTAAAACTAGGAAGCCACTTATTCACATGATCATGTACTTGATTTACATGATAATACATGCCTATATGGCCGATATCTGCTAATCCTGTAAAAGAAAAGGAATCTTGTCCTGGTTCAAAAACTGTATCAAATGAAACTGTTTGACCTAAATGGTTATCAAAAACGTAACACCATTTACCTCTTAAAGGAACATTAGTGCTAAAGCTCATTGTGTCTGTAAAGGCAATGGTTCCATTTTCATCGGTATATTTAGCGCCGTTGTGGTTGATACGCAAGTCTTTTAATGGAACCTCCATTGTTCCCTGGTCGGGATGCTCTGGGTAGACAGTTCCTGTAATAGTTGCAGAGACATTATCAGCATAAACTAATCTATTTTGCCTGTATAATAATACACCCGTATGTGCATCAACTAAGCTATAGTAATCGCCAACTTTTTCATTGATTAATTCATTTTCGATTTCATATACTAGATGGTAAGTGTATTTACTCTCAGTAGGAATAGGCAATACTTTTAACCCATGTGTAGTAGACTTGTAACTTCCTTGGATTCCAACCATAGAAGAGGTCTTTGCATCATCGATAGAAATCGTTGGCTCAATATTTAAATCAATATCATTATAAATGTCTAGTCCAAACATGGTTAACTTAGAAGCATTTTTTACTCTTAAGGTTACAGCGCTATTGACAACTTCAATATTTTGATAATACTGCTTCAAATTAATGTATCGATAATCCAGATTAGTTCTATTTCTTACCAGTTTTAGATCATTGGTAGGAATGTTAAACATCTTCAGCTCTTCGTTAAGAAAATTTTTAACGTCCTGTTCGAAACTACTTTCCCGAAAGTCAACTTCAATTGGACTTCCTGACACTCTGTGTGGCATGTGAGTCAATTCATCAAATTCTACATAGGCAATGCCATATTTTTTGCTGTACTCTTGCCAGACAGGTTCTCTTTTGATCTGTTCTTGTAAGGTTTTGTTTGGTAGCCTCTTACTATTTGAAATAAAGGTTACATCCCCTGAATGGTCAATATTTGCCTGCAATGCAAGTGCATATAATAGTATGGTTGTGGTAAGTATCTGTTTCATGACAACTAAAATATACCATTGTTACACTATATAAGATAATACAAAAAACTGAGATTGTGAGAAAGTCAATTAAGACACTAAAGTAGCCGTGCTATAGGGTATTTTGTATTTAAGGGCTTATAGTGATCAGATCTTTCAAAAATAAACCTCAATAACTCATTAGACTTAGCATCTTTATTTTGTCCTCTAAATTTATAGAAGTCTTTTTTTAGCTCTGGGTCTTGCTCTATTAATTCTTCGGCTTCATCATGAAAGACATATCCTGAAAATCCCCCTTCCGTTCTCAGTATCGCATCAAAATATCCCCAGTTAAAATAAGAATCTATCGCTTCTGGCTCCAGTGTCTCAATGATATATCGATTACTGGTTTGATCTGTCTTTATAATATAATCCCCTTCATAAAATTGAATATCAATTGTGTCTAAAACGAAATTAGTATGGTGGTGCAGGTAATGTCCCTGATAAGGCTTAGGGTATGTTTTATATTCGGCAATGCGGTATATTCCCACTTTAATGGTAGAGTCTTGTTTCAATCTGCTTAGTGTAATATTATTTATCTTCATCAAATCTGCGATATTATCCCACGCTTGAGGGATAATGTATCCGCTTGGTTTTTTTACGGTTTTGGAAGCTTTATAGGTATTATAATAGCGTATTTTTTTTGTAAAAGGTTTATCTCTGTTGTAGGAAAGCTGTTCTTGTCTAGTCAGCTTACTTTTATTGTACTCAGCTGCGTATCCAGTAAAGTCTATCATTTTAAACTTTGTTAAATCTAGCTCCCAGTCAATATCAAAATACTCTTGGTTTATTATTAGGCTATCTGCCTTTGCTTTATTTGACCTTAATGTTTTATGGTTATCGTTGGCAAAAGTGATGGCATTGGCTAAGAAGTGATACGTAGACTCCAAACGTTTATCAAAAGGTTTTAACATATGTGTTTCAGTAACAAAGCCTACAGCATTGAATAATGTTGAATAACCAGTCGAATATCTAGGAGAATCAAAATAATCTTTAATTCCTGAATCTGGAATAGCCTCCATCAAATGCACATATGGGATCATAGGATATTGATCTTTCTCCATCTCACCGTACAAATAAGGAAGCATTTCTGCCTCCATATAATTAGACAGTGTTGGTTGTAACTTATCTTTTTGAGTGGCTATCAAAGTCATAGTGTAACTATAATCAGCGCCGTTAGAAGTATGCGTATCGATAAAAATATGCGGATTCCATTTTCTAAAAATGCTCATGAACGCTTTTGAATTTTTAGAATCGCTTTTCATGAAATCTCTATTTAGGTCGAGCCCTCTTGCGTTTGCCCTGGTGCCATAGGCTTCTGGCCCATTTTGATTTGTTCGGCTGGTAGAATTTCTATTCAAACACCCCCCCACATTATATACTGGAATTATGAGGATAGTTGTATTATCTAATAACGACTTGTACTCACTTTTGGTTAGCAAATCTCTTGCCAGCATCATTGAAGCATCAATGCCTTCAGGTTCGCCTGGATGAATACCGTTATTGATCATTACGATTGCCTTTTCTTTAGAACTACCTTTTGGTGAAAACTTTTTTTGTTGATCAATGATGAAAAGGTGTAATGGTCTGCCTACATCTGTTTTACCTTGCTCAATTAAGGTTGCTTGGTCAAATTCATTATCTAGTAGTTGATAATATTGAACAATTTCATCGTAAGTTGCAGTTTGATTGCCATTTCCTTTTTCGTAAGGCGTTTGTAAGTCAATGCCGTAAGCACAAATTGACAATAGCAATGGAAGTGAGAAGGCAGAATATTTCATTTAACGAGTTTTATATATTTTAAACGAAAGGTCTTAATCAATATTTTGAAACCCTTTTTTAAATTTTATCGTTAGGTACAGTATCTTAAAGATATAAAATTCGTAATGGCTCACATAGTAATTATTGGTAACGGAATTTCAGGAGTCACTGCCGCTAGGCATATTCGAAAAATGAGTAATCACGAAATAACTATCATTTCGGGTGAAACAAAGCACTTTTTTTCTAGAACAGCCCTCATGTATATCTATATGGGACACATGAAGTATGAGCATACCAAACCTTATGAAGATTGGTTTTGGAAAAAGAACAGAATTAACCTTGCTCACAATCATGTTAAAACCGTTGATTTTAAGACTAAAACCTTAAAATATCTTAATGGTGATACCCTTCAATATGATAAACTCATTTTGGCAGTTGGTTCCAAGCCCAATAAATTTGGATGGCCAGGGCAAGATTTGGATGGAGTTCAAGGATTGTATAGTTATCAGGATTTAGAGTTAATGGAAATGAACACAAAAGGGGTTCAAAGAGCAGTTATTGTAGGTGGCGGACTGATTGGAATCGAGATGGCAGAAATGTTATTATCTCGAAAAATACCTGTTACCTTTTTAGTGCGAGAGAGTAGCTTCTGGAATAATGTCTTGTCTCCAGAGGAATCCGAAATGATCAATCGACATATTAGAGAACATCATATTGACTTAAGACTAGAGACGGAATTAAAAGAAATTATTGATGATGGAAGTGGGAAAGTAGAGAAAATAATTACCAATACTGGAGAGGAGATCGTTTGTCAGTTTGTTGGCCTAACAGCTGGCGTTAGTCCAAATATAAATTTCTTGAAAAAATCTGAACTGGAAACAGACAGAGGTATCTTGATCAATGAGCACTTTGAAACCAATATACCTGATGTTTATGCCATTGGTGATTGTGCTCAGCACAAAAACCCTCCAGGAGAAAGAAGACCTTTGGAACAAGTTTGGTATACTGGAAAAATCATGGGAGAGACCTTAGCACACTGTATTTGTAAAAACAAAAAGGCGTATAATCCAGGAACATGGTTTAACTCTGCAAAGTTCTTAGATATCGAATATCAAACATATGGCTGGGTATATGCCGAGCCTAAAGAAGATGAGGAATCTTTTTTTTGGGAGCACCAAGATGGGAAAAAGTTGATTCGAATAAACTACAAAAAAGAAAGTAAGGAAGTTACGGGCATGAACTTTTTTGGAGTGCGATATAGACACGAAACGTGCGTTCAATGGATAGAAAATAAGCAAACAGTTGACTACGTATTAGAGCATTTAAAAGAAGCCAACTTCGATCCAGAATTTTATAAAAAATACGAAAAAGAGATATTAGTTAAATATCAAGAACTAGCTTCTTAATGGCAAAATCAACCAAGTATTTAGGTCAAGTTATTTTGATGCTCGTTTTTGCGAGCCTTATCCTCATAAGTGCACATTTTATATACTCAAACTATAATAGTTCATTAAAGTTTGCAGAACTAGATGCGCTTATGAAACTACAATGCATTTCTCAAACAGTGGCACTTCAAATAGATGGAGATCAGCATCAGCAAATGATGCTGCGCAATAAGCAAAAAGATGCAATTACTTCGAACCAACAAGATAGTGCTTATTATGAAATTCATTCTTGGCTAAAAGCCTGTCACAAGACCAATATGCTAAAGTCAGATTTATACACATTGGTACTTAATCAGGAAACTCGTAAAATATGTTTTGGTGTAACTTCTGGAGAGAATCCGTATTTCAGGCATCGCTACGAGCACTTTCCTGGTCAACTACTTGAAAAATTTCAAACGGGTTCAGTTGTACCAATGTATAAAGATGAGAATGGAGTGTGGCTTTCATCATTCACACCCATAAAGAATAGCAACGGAAATGTTGTCGCAGTGGTTCAAGTTGATGAAAAATTTGACTCGTTTATTGGTAAAGTCAGAAGAAGACTATGGGGTGACATTGCCATATCTTTGTTTATATTGCTGATTGTTAGTGGGTTATTATATTATTTTTTGAGAAAAATTCTAGCAAATGATAGAGCAATTAAAATGAGTTTAGAAAGGTCAAAACAACTTGTAGAAACAAAAAACATAGCTATTACAGATAGTATCAGGTACGCAAAAAGAATACAAGATGCCATGCTTCCATCTAAGGACAGTATAAAATCTACGATTGGCGATGTCCTAATTTTCTTTAAGCCAAAGGATATTGTTAGTGGTGATTTTTATTGGTTTGCAGAAACAGAGAGTAAATATATAATCGTTGCGGCAGACTGCACTGGTCATGGTGTTCCAGGTGCATTTATGTCATTGATAGGCAATACGGCCCTAAATCAGATAGTTAAGCAGTTTAAAATTGATCAGCCAGCAGAAATATTAGACAACCTAGATGCTAAGGTGAAAAACGCACTGAAGCAAGAGAGTGAACCTAATACGAAGATGCATGATGGGATGGATATTGCCGTATGTACATTATCGAAAGATAAGAAAGAGTTAGAATACGCCGGTGCTTATCGGCCTCTTGTATATATTAGGAATAATGAGATTTGTGAAATTAAAGGAGATAAGTTTCCTATTGGGGGGACACAAATAAAAACAAAAAACAAGGTGTTTACCAATAATAACCTTTTAGTAAAACCTAATGATGCATTCTATATTTTTTCAGACGGTTATCCTGACCAGTTTTGTGAATCAACAGGTAAAAAGATCATGACTAAGAATTTCAAGCAATATCTTTTAGAGATTCATCATCTAGACCTAAGTAAACAAGAGCAAATGTTAAAAGAAAGATTTCAAGAGTTGAAAGGAAACCATCGGCAAATGGATGATGTATTAGTAATTGGATTTAAAATTTAATCTGTGACTGAAGAAAAAAGCTTATCAATAGCTAACCCACATAGTGGTATTGATATTATTCAGAAAATTGGTGTTGCACTAGCTGCTATTGGAACGATTGTGTTATTAATAGCTTGGGCTGATATAAAAATATCTCACCATGGAGCCTTACTTGCTTTATCAATAACTTCTATTTTATTGGGTAGTATAATATATGGAGTAAGAACTTATTTGACTGTTCCAGAAGGGATAAAAAACAATAATGTTTGGCATAGTTCATTCACAAACGGCGGTGTCTTAGGCTGGTTAGCTGGAATTATCTTAACAGGGTTTTACATTGAGCTCTATTGGTTTCCCTCCTTGCTCGGACTAGGTGCGGACGGAGCAAAAAACACAGGTATTGTTGCTTTGTTTGATCCTTTAAGCCAATTCATAAAAGGTCAACCCGCCAGTCAATGGTTTGTTTACGGAACAATCTATACTTTATTGATATTGGCATTAGGCATAAAATTCATGCTGAAATACAGGCATAATCGTTACCAGCTTATTAGAACAATTGTTGTTATCATTTCCCAACTTTTTTTAGCCTATCTGATTCCTGAAATATTAGAGGGACTCAATACAAAAGGGGGGTATTTTGCAAAGGACCTTAAATATATGTGGCCATTGAACTATTACTTTTTCGAAAGTTGGCATTTAAATAATATGGTAGATGGGGGAAATCTTGGAAAGTTTTACTTAGTCTGGGGTATCTTCTCATTTATGATTGCAACACCAGTAATAACCTATTTTGTTGGTAAAAGATGGTATTGTAGTTGGGTTTGTGGTTGCGGTGGTTTGGCCGAAACTGCCGGAGATCCATTTCGACAATTATCTTCTAAAAAGGTATATGCGTGGAACATCGAGAGATGGTTGATTCACAGCATCATGATTTTTATTTTTATAGTCACCTGTGTCGTACTTTATGGCTATTTTACAGGATCAGATACCTTTTTAGGCCTTAGTATATATAGTCATTTTAGTAAGCCTTATGGATTCTTAATTGGCAGTATGTTTTCTGGAGTAATTGGTGTTGGGTTTTATCCGATGCTAGGGAATAGGGTATGGTGTCGATTCGGATGTCCCTTGGCAGGATATATGGGACTTGTTCAGCGGTTTAAATCAAAGTTTAGAATTACGACAAATGGAGGACAATGTATTTCGTGTGGCAATTGCTCTACTTATTGTGAACAAGGAATAGATGTAAGGTGGTATGCACAAAGAGGCCAAGATATTGTGAGAGCATCTTGTGTGGGATGTGGTATTTGCTCAGCTGTCTGTCCAAGGGGAGTGCTGAAGCTTGAAAATGGAGATACCGAAAGGCGAGATCAGCCTATCTCCATGATAAATGGTAAAATAGAGCTAACAAATTGAAGGCTTTTCTCTGTTTTGGGGATCTATATAAATGCTTTTAACTTCAGACGATTAATCCTAATCTCCATCATTGTCCTGATAAGTAATCAATACGCCCATTGCTGATGGCATATCTGTCTTGAGATAAACTAATCCTTTTTGAATTTCTGTATAGGCATCATCCACCGCTCCTGAGTTTTGAGTTACCTCATTAGATAACGGATTTCCAAGTAGATCTAATTTTTCAATAGCCAGAGATAATTGCGCTTTTGTAATATTAGTTAGTAAATCTCCGCCATGTTTTGCATCCAAGCTATTTAAGTAATCATCAAAGCCTAGCCCTCTATCTCCTTCGTAAAGTGATTTAAGATTTTTAAGGTGTAATTGTGCTAGCTCTGAGGAGTATTGACCATAGTAACTTTCAACTTTTTCTGGTAGCGGAGTGCCTAAAGTCTTTTTTCCTAGCGGAATGCCAATTCTGGCATTTTTTAGAATTTCATAGTCAAAGTTAAACTGGTTTACCAGCAATCCGATAGAACTCCCTATATCAGAGCCTATATTGTTTTTAAACGTAGTTAAATATCCTCCTTGCCAATCAGATAGAACATCATCTACTTTTGTTTGCATATTTTCCGTAACATCTATCAAGTAGCTTCTCAAGTTAGCAGAATCTTGCCCAGATTGATATATTGCAACAATACCAGCATTATCAGCTGCCAAACCATTTAAGAGATAATCTAAACAAGGAAAACCCTTAGCATCTGTATTGGAAGCAGCTTCTAGGTCATAACTTCCAGCCGATAAATTGCTATGAATTTGTTCTGTGTCAGCAGGAAATGTATTTATAGATGATCTAAGCACGACATCTGCTGCAGGACCAAATTCAAACATAGAGCATGATTGCCAGGATAGCCAAGCTTTTTTTAACCTTTCTTGCGTGGTCGTAAGTCTGGCAATATCAGGATTAGCTACAAAACTTTCCGCTTCGATATGGAGAGAATCTACTTTGACTTTTAAATCTTCGTATGCTGGAATGATAATGTTTGCTCCTATGTTATTAAGCATAGCTGATTTATCGAAGTCATTCTTATCATCAGGGACTTCCATATCATCTTTTTTGCACCCATTCCAAGACGCTAAAACAGCCATGACAAACAATAATGTAAAAAATGTACTTCCTCTATTTGATGTCATGTGAAATTAGTTTTGACCACCCCTGCCCCTCCTTAGAGGAGGGGAGCAAAGGTACGGTTTTATAAAGCATCTTTAACACTATCTAAGCTATAGATGGTGCTTAACTCATTTCTTGCATTGTCTAAATCAGTTGCTGTAACTTCATACAAGTTATCACCAATATGATCTAAAACTGATTGTATTTCTGTGCTCGAAATTAAAGCATCTGTATTGTACTTTAACGCACCTACAAAAGCAATTGCTTCGGACAGCTCATGATTTCTAAGTGCATCATCACTAATATTTGCTTTTCCAGCATTTAAATAGTGAATTGCAGTAGCTGCGATTACCTTTTCTAGATTCACACGTACTTCCTCTGCTGAAGCATCTCTTTGAGTATAATCCTTATTAGAAATGGCAGTCCGACCTTCTAAAAAAGCATCCATTATCAAGCTATTTGTTCCCAATAAAGCATCCCTACCATTGCTATAGTTCCCATAAAATCTAATTCCCGTGGTATTTGTCGGAAAGTCGATAGGCACTCCAAAATATCCAAATGCTTCATCCCAATGATGTTCCATATCTGTTCCTTCTCCAGTAGTGATGGTTTCATTATCAACAGCATTGCCTATTTTCTCATCTCTTGTATAAACTTCAGCGATTTGATAATAGAAAACTGCGCCCATCAATCCTTTTTCAATTAATTGAGTGTATTCAAATCCGTTAGCTGCACACAAGTAAGACTTTGTACCATTGGATACAACACCTGCAACACCATTACTACCTGCTACGGTTGATTGACTGGAAGCAGCAATACTATCTATGTACTCCTCAAACATATCTTGATCTAATGAAAAGCACTTGTCTTTCAATTGCTTTGTAGAACTGTTTAAGTCTGGGTCAGAAAACTGACTATTGGTATTTGCAAACATATCTTTTAGCTTCTGAGCATCTAAAGTAGTACCCATGGTGTTACCTGTTTTCATATAAGTTGTCATCTCCGCCATCATATCTAAGCGATCTGTTTGCCCGCTATAACTTACATTTTCGAAATTATAAGTAGCAGGGACGGTATATCCATCATCATCGTAAGTACATGACCCATCATCCTTTTCAGCATCGGCATTATAATTATTAGCAGCAACATCAGTGCAGCCCTCTTCCTTTTTACATGAAGTTATTCCAAGAATAGCAACTAGACAAAGCCCTAGAATAATTTTTGTTTCAAATCTCATCGTATTTAAGTTTTATAATTGTTTAGAATTAGTCTAAATTGAAGCAAAGGTAATTTGATAGAAAAGAATAGGCAATACCGCAAATAGGGTATAAACAATACATTGTTTAATTATCTGATTTTGTAATACTTATGAGGATCATCCCTTCTTTTGACATTTTATTTATGCGTTTTTTTGTTTTCTATAAAACTTAAATGGGGGTTACATTGATGATATGTTTTTAAGAAGAATATTTACGCAGATTATTTTATTGTTGGCTATGGTGTTACTAATATCAGAGCTAGATGCACAAGTGAGAGTTAATACAGATATTAATTTAGAACGTCCCATTTGTGTAGGAGGAAAATTCGAGTTTGATGCTTCAGAAAGTGAAGGTGACCCTTTAGATGCATTTATTAACTATGGAGATGGTACCAAAGACACCTTGCTTGGTGTTGAGGCACAAGATTTGCAAGAGTTAAGGCATACGTACACTACGCCAGGAGTGTATAACCTTAAGTTCAAACTAGAGTCAGGTGGAGATAAAGATTCTGTTGAATATGTTATTACCATTTATGATCGACCTGTGGCTGATTTTACTGTAGATGTGGATACCGTATGTCAAGGGCAAAGTATTGATATCACTAACTTGACTACTAGTATAAATGCACCTATTACTTATATATGGAGATATGGCACTTCTCAAAACACTGAGGAAGAACCTGATATCCAATTTCTAGAGTCAGGTTTACATGAAATTTCTTTAACGGCATACTCAGATACAAATATTTGTTCATCGATTAAGCGTAAAGATGTATTTATAAAAGAAGATACTGCTCTGGCTAATTTTACCTTTGTCGAAGGATGCCCTTGTAACGAGTTTAGTTTTAATAATACCACCTCCAATAAGGCCAACATTGCTTCTTGGAATTGGAACTTTGAAAATGGAAATTCATCTTTAGATGAAGTTCCCTCAGATCAAACTTACTTAGACCCCGGGAAGTATTATGTGAGCTTAACAGGAACAGATAATGACGGTTGTATCTACACGAGGAGAAAACTATTGTCTGTATGTCCCGATGCTATGGATTCAATACCACTTTCTAAATCTAATAATAGGTGGTACTTTGGTAATGAGGCGGGAATTGATTTTAATGCAGGTGCGCCTGTTGCTTTATTAGATGCAGCAGCGACCACCCCAACTAATGAGGGTAGAGCAACTGTTTCAGACCATTTAACAGGGGATCTACTCTTCTGGATTGGAGATACTGAAGTTTATAATAAGAATCAAGTTGCTATGCCTAATGGAAGTGGTTTGATAAATGGCTTTTCTTCTTCGCAGGGACAATTAATTGTTCCTCATCCAGGTAATGTTGACCAATATTATATTTTTAGAACATTCGGAGCGACTAGTGGTCAGCTTGGACTATACTTTTGTTTGGTTGATATGTCTTTGGATGGTGGCAATGGCGACTTACTCATTAAAGATTCTATGCTGATTGCACCGAGAGAGTTTGGAGCAGGAAACTATAGGAGCGAACATCTTTCTGGCGTACAGAGGACTTATGAAAAATGTGACGAAAAGGCAAGTTATTGGGTCGTCAGCTCATATATTAAAGATTACGCGAATATTGTACATTACTATTTAGTAGATGAATCAGGCATGAGGTTAGATCATACTCAGAATTTATCCCATACTCATGCTGGGGGCAATGGTGGAGGTACCGCTTGCTTTTCTTCCGATGGAACAAAATATGCCCTAACTAATACTTATTGGGGTACAGAAGGAAGGATATTTCTATATGACTTTGATAAAAGGAATGGATTAATGTATCCCGGACCTAAAATAAAGTATACTATAACTGGCTCTGTATATGGCATTTGCTTTTCACCGGATAACTCCAAACTATATGTAAGTGCAAATGGCGGTGGCTACATTTATCAATACGATCTAGATGAGCCTGATGTCTTTGCTAGTGAAGTAGTGGTAAATATGGGAGGGTCTAATAAGTATACAATGTATAGAGGACCCGATAACAAGATTTACGTTGCACAATTTCACTATGAGTACGTTGGTGTTATCAACGAACCAAACCTTAAAGGGACAGCCTGCAATTTTGTAGAAGATGGGGTATATTTAGGCGGGAGTGGCAGAGAAAGTTCTCATGGACTGCAAAACTTGTTACCTAGATATCCTTCCATTTCAGAAGATAACTTTTCTGTATCAGCAGACTTTTCTGCTGAAACCACTAATTGCAATGAGATTATCTTTGCCAACAATTCAGACAACAACATTATCCCAAATCCTGACTCCTGTGCTTACCCTAAATACTACTCTTATTTATGGGATTTTGGAGATGGGCATAACGATACAGTAATGCTTTCTGTCGATGAGAGTATTAATTGGGAAGAGATGACTTATCAGTATCAAGATTCAGGAAATTATACGATACAGTTGATTGTATCGTCTAGTTTTTCTTGCTCAAAAGACACATTTGATCAAGTTGTCTCGGTTAAAAATTTAAACTCAAAGGGAATTCACATAGATACCACAAATTGTAAAGGACAAAATATGAGGCTAAGTGCCTCTGTAGGAGTAAATTATCAATGGCTTCCTGAAGATGGGCTAAGCTGTACAGATTGTCAAACGCCAGAAACACTTATTACCAATGACTCTAAATATTCTGTGCTAATAACAGATGAAGAAGGATGTAAACAAACTGATTCCTTTAATATAAAAGGGATGGAATGTGGCGTTTATATCCCCAATGCATTTTCTCCTAATGGAGATAATGATAATAGTCTTTTTTATATGGTTAGTCAAGGGATAAGTGATTACCAACTGCAAGTATTTGATAGGAAAGGAAAGCTAATCTTTGAGGATATCAATATGCATTTGAAATGGGATGGAACTTATAAAGGGGAAAGCCTACCAGAAGGTGTTTATACATTTTACACTGAAGGAATACTTGATAGCGGTGAAAGCTTTAGGCATTCTGGAAATATTACGTTGCTGCGATAAGCTGTCGACGGAGCAGGGAAAACGTATTGTGATAAAGCATAGCGTTTTTGCCTTTTATGTAATCTTTCAAGCCATAAGAGAATCAAAGCTCAGAAAGACGTTCTGAATGGGAATTTAACATCAGTCAACTAAAGCAATCGTTCCTTTGAGTTGTTCTATCTTTCCAGAGCTAAAAGCAACTTCCGCTTTGTATGTAAAACTGCTATTGCCTAGAAGTTTATTTCTATACTTGCCATCCCAACTTTCATTTATATCATTCAATTGATAAACAAGTCGTCCTTTCCGATCAAAGATGGTGAGTTCAAAGTGTTCAATGCCAGCACCTAAAACTCTATATACATCATGATTCCCATCATTGTTTGGAGAAAATGCATTGGGAATGTAAATAAAAGGGTTTATAGAAGCTGTTGTATCTGAAGTATCCGTTGGAATTGTATCACAACTAACAAACATAACTGTTGAGGTGAAGGTATCAAACTGGCAAGCTCTTCGGATTATATTTTCAATAACAAATGTACCTGAATCATTATAGGTATATGTTACTGGATTACCAATGGAAGAATCTCCATTGCCCCAGTTCCAGAAAGAATTTGAAATGCCTGCGCTTGGATTATTCGCCGTGATTGGGCTTTCTCCACAGCTATCGGCTTGAGTAATAATTGGAGGTACCGCAGGAGGAATGACTTGCCCGAGATCAAAGATTAGGGCAACTGCATCTCTGTCATAAGTATAGTTTGTATCACAGTAAGCACCTCCTGGAGTCATGGCCAAATCCCTAGAAAAGCTTGACATTCCCATGAAAAGTCTTCCATCTTCATTGAAATGATGACTGCCTTGGTTAACAAAATCTTGTCCATCACCAACATACAAAGAAGCATAAATTAAAGAATCTATGTCTTTCTCAAAAACAGTTAAATAAATAGCACCCAATGATATCGGATTATCAGCTGAGTCTTGAAATGCATCAGGAGTTGTTGGGAAACCTCCACTTCCAAAAGTATTCATATTAAGAACACCTACTATATAGATTCGTTCAAATTCGTCGACATGAAAAGCTGCTGGCTTAAGACTTTCTGAGGACGTCACAGAAGACCCTACTGTAGAAGAGTAAATGATTGTGTCAAGATTCTCACCCATCTTGAAAATGATACAATTTGCCCTTGGCTGTACGTAATTTGTTGTCACATTAGGGAAAGTTGTATCGTCAGAGGATCCTGTGATATAAATATTTCCATCACAATCCAAGTCTCCAAAGTATAACCCATCAATCGCATCTCCACCGTAATAGGACAAGTAATCCAAACTTGAGCCGTCATTTTTTACCTTTGCCATAAACCCATCAGTAAATCCTCCTTGATAGCTAGTAAACATTGCATCGGTACTGCAATCTAGATCAGTGCTTCTTGTCTGTCCAAGAACAATGAGATCACCATTTGCATCAAAGAGAAAACTTATTGGATCATCTATGCCGCTTCCGCCTAAATATGTACTCCAAATTAAACTTCCCAAATCTTCAGAAAGCTTAAATATTACGCCATCATACATTCCTTCATTATTAGGTTGAATCGGGTTTTCTATTGGAAAGTTTGTCGAGTTTGTATTGGCAGTTATATAATAATCATTTGCATCATCATTTAGCAAATACGCCCAATATTCAGTCTCTCTATCAGACCCACCAATGTAGGTTGAAGCAACTAAGCTAGTCCCATCGTTGGTAAGCTTAAAAACAACTAGGTCCTCTAATCCATTAAACGAAGTATCATAGGCAGTCGGAGTAACTGGGAAATTATCCGAATCGGTTTTCCCAACAATTACAATATCATTATTACCATCTATAACCGCACTTATTGGCAGCTCAGTACCTACTCCACCAACCAATGTGCCAAATATCCTATTTGCACACGTACTATCGTATTTGATAATGACCATGTCCGTTCCTCCTGCATTACTTACTTGATATGCACCAGGACTTCCAGTATATACTGGGAATATTGCCTCATCAGCAAGCAAATAAATATTGTTTTCATCATCGTAAGTTGCTCCCTCACCCCAAAATCGGTCGTTTGCTCTAGAATAAGTTGCCCCTATAAACTCAGGATCAATAATAAGTGTCAAGTTTTTGTCATACCCTTTGGGAAATTTGAACTTCAAGATATTGCCATCTAGATCATAAACGCAAGCTACTTGAACTTTCTTGCCACGAATGACTTGATAAGCATATGGCTTTTGCTCCACAATGTCTTGAATGGTTGTTTTAATCAAAATAGACCCATCTTGATTGACTTGCAAATCATCTTGACCACTATACTTTATGGCAATTTGGTTTGCATTACTATTCGGGCTCACGACTAAGTTATACTTGAAATGTCCAGAACGTGCATCGGAAGAACCGCTCTCGATTTCTAAATCAATGCCATTGTAAATGTTTTGATATCGAACAACACTAAATAACGGTACATGGCTGGCCCATTTTGATGCATCATTTCCAATGAAGTAATTATTGTAAGTATTGAGTTTTTTTTCTCCGTGAATGTTTGAAGTTGAAGTGCCCAAAAATTCAATTCTGACGGAATGTACGTCAATAGTCTGAGGTTTAGCCAACACTCTTCTATTTTTATCATCATATTCGGGATGTTGACCATTGTGATAAGCTATCATCAAGCCATTTTGTTCTAAAAATACATAGCCATTATTAGGTAACTTAGATTGGTATAGAATGTCTGAATGCCATTGACCCTTGTTTTGAATGAAGCTAATTTGATTACGACTTGATCCTGCAAAAGCTGAGCTAGCAATAAATAGTAAAAATGCTACTGATGTAAATGTATATTTCATTGTGACAATTAAACAATTGTAAATTAATAAAATATAAAATTATTTTAGAATCTATGTAATGGAATAATTGAACTTTGAGCTCCTTGCTAATCTTCAAAGTAGATTGTTTATGAGAACGTTAGACATTTATTATATACGATTTTGAAATAGCTAAGTGTATTTAGAATAGCACGATTGCCTTGCTAACTGAAAAATTATCTGCAAGTAAATTTACCATATAAACGCCTTGAGGCAAAGCACTCACATCGATGTTTGTTTTAATATCACTTCCACTTAATGTTTGATTAAAAAAGGATGCTCCTGTTGAATTGGTGATTTTCAAAATCACATTTGTTTTATTACTCAGTTTAAAATTTACATTAAGATTGTCCCTTGCTGGATTGGGATACACATCAAAATTTAACATTTCAATAAAGTGAGTATAGTCAATAGATGAGTCTGAAATTGAATATTTTGCAGCATTTATGGTAATGGCTTTAAAAACGGTATCATTACAAACTTCATTGCTCACTGCCAACATTACATCAAAAACACCAGATGTATCATAAGAGTGAGCTGGGCTTTCTGCACTACTTGTTTTCCCATCTGCAAAATCCCATATCCATGATATAGGATTAGGAGAAGATAGCTGTATGAACTGAATGGTATCGCCTTCAATGGCTTCACTGATAGCAAGAAATCTTGCTTCAATTAAATCAGATGTTTCCTTTACTTCAAACATATCTTTTGCCTCACATCCAAGGCTACTCTCGACAATCAACTCAAAAAGTCCGTAAAGCTGGTTTATGGTGTAGTTTTTTTGATCAGATAATGTGTCTTCATCTTTTACCCACCAATATTTGTTAGCATCTCCACCATCTAATGTTAAAAATCCGTCTGAGCATAGAAGGTATTCGTCTTGTCCAACATTTGCCATATAAATTTGCTCATATATTTTTATAGAATCTTCTTTGGAACACCCTTCTACGTTAGTAACTACAACATGATAAACCCCAGAATCACTTACCGTTATCATCTGCTCTGTGCTTCCATTTGACCAATTATAAGTGCTTCCTAGGTTTTTGGCATCAATATTGATAGATGTATGATTACAGACTACACTATCTTGTCCCAAGTCAATAATAGGAACATTCAATATAGAGACCACCACAGTATCTGTGCCTTCACACTGATTTGGATCAACAACATCAACAATATACGTACCATTGTTTGAGATATTTAAGTATCGAGTATTCGCTCCATTAGACCAACTGTAAGTAGAACCAGGAAAGCCAGCGTCAACCTCATAGGTGCCACAGTGTGCCGTATCTGGTCCAAGATTTGGAACAATGAATTCATTTAGTGTTACAATCACTGTATCAGAGATGGTGCAGTTGTTTTGTCCAGTAACTTGAACCCAATAGGTCGAATCTTGATTTACAGTTAGCGTTTGATCAGTTGAACTATCCGACCAAAAATAGCTCGTATTGGGATTTTCAGCATTTAATATTAAGCTGTCAATACACGTGCCGATGGCTTCTCCAAAATCGATAAAGGGAATGGGATATAGTGTGATTTGCTTTTGCATAGAATCTACACACCCAAATTCAGAAGTGACGACTTGGTTTATTGAATACACTCCTGTATCTATATAAACATGGTTTGGGTTTTGTTGAGTAGACTGACTGCCATCACCTAGTTCCCATAAATAATCTAAATCAGACATATCGTTAATTACGCTACTGTCTTCAAGTAATAATCCTACATCATTACAATTATATTGATAACTAAAGTCTGACTTGGGGTTTGCATGAACAATAATGGATTGAGCCATCTGGTTGGTGCAACTGAATTCTGAAGTGGTAACTAAAACAACTTCATAGCTGCCAAACGTATCATATACAAAAGATGGGCTAGGAATAATGGAGGTATCACTAGTGATCGTCGTATCTCCGAAGTTCCAAAAATAATTCAATGTTCCAGAGTCGATAGATGAAAGGTTGGTAAAAGTAGTGGATAGCATCTCACAGACGCTATCGGCAACAAAATTGCTAGTCGGGACTGGTTTTAGGTAAACATTAGAGGTGTCGCTTGTGGAGCAGCCGTGAAAATTAGTCACTTGCACCATATACTGATCGGTAGTATCGGCATATATTTGTTGTGTTACTGCCCCTTGTGACCATTCGTAAAATGCTCCTGGATTTCCTGCGTTTAATAAGAGACTATCTCCGTCGCATAAATTGTTTGTGGCGTTTAATAACACAGTAGGTGTACTATCACAAGTGACTTCGCTGAGTGTCAAAATTATTGAGTCTAGTGTCAGAGGTGCACTAGCAACAATGTTATTTATTGTATCAAGCGTGGTAATGAGTTGACGCCAAGGAGCCTTGGTATACTGCCAAATAGCTAGATCGCTTTCAAGGTTGTTGTCTAATTCGTTCGTTAAATATCGAATTCTGATACTATCAATAGTTAACCCAAAAGAGGTAGGAGATATTTGGAAGTTTCGAAGAATACTCCCATTTGTTGAGGCCAATGTCCGATGACTTCGGGAGATATTTACATCTCCTAAATTATCTATCGCGCCTAGATAAATACCCAGCCCTGCAATATCATCATCGATATCAGGGCTGCTCAATAATCTTGTTGCATGAATAGCACCAGTATCTCCAAAAATGTAATTGGTGTCATTTTCGCCATGCAAAGTTCCTGAAAAGCCAAGATATATCATGTTGCCATTCAGTAATATGTCTCCATCTATCAACGAAAGACTATCTTCAATATTTATATTTTGGTTTAGGACTAAAGCGGTATCAGATGCGCTTTGCAATACGATTTTGTCAAAATTTATTATAGAGTCTCCAGAGATATGTTGAGTTACATTGCCATTAAAAATGACTTTGCCCGAGTCATTCAGAAAAAGGTTCGAAGTGCTATTGTTTATAAAATCTCCTGTGATATCAATCGATTTTTCTGAGAGCCAACCTATTTGAGCTTTTTTTGATGCGGATTGTTGTAGTTCGAGGTTGCCCTTGATGGTAATATTGGAGTTGGTATAAATAGAGGAGCCCTTAGACGTGACCGTTACCTGGGCTTTGGATCCAACGATTACAAAACAAAACACAATGACAGCAAATCGTGACATTAGCAGTTGATCTTTCTTATTTAAGAAGCTCAATCTCTTCTTGTAATTGTTCGATCATTACTTGCTGCTCTTTAATGGCTTCTATTAAGGGAGCGATTAGTCCATCATAGTTGAGTGTTTTTAGTCCATTCATATTTGCCTCAACAAGCTCAGGAAATACTTTTTCAACTTCTTGGGCAAGCAACCCTATTTCTGGCAAAGTGTCCATCGGGTTTTTCCAGTTATAGGTATAGCCAGATAATGTCAGTATGTCACTTAAACTAGAACCGATGGTGGTTATATTTTTTTTCAGGGCAGTATCAGACGTTGGGGTAAAAGATGTGCCAGAGCAGTTGCCAGCAGGATCAACTTTAAAACGTTCAAGGTGTTGTCCCAAGTAATTGGTTCCAGTTATAATAAATGGAACTCCCGAAGGAGAACAACTGCCTGTTGTTATGTGGGATATATGAGAGATATGAAAAATATTGTCTGAGCAAATTCCTTCAACTTTTACTTGAGATGTGCTTGCAAGACCAGAAATTCCAGTTGTAAAATTGCTTGTACTCACTCCTAGTCGCCTTTGCACCAATAAGCTATTACTAGGTGCGCTGGTACTACCCGAAAAACTACTACCAATAACAGCACTTCCTTCCACATCCAGTTTGTTTTGAGGGGTGTACGTTCCTATTCCAGTATTTCCTTGCACTAGCATCCCGTTTGCTGGTGCGACTCTAGTTCCAGAGTATGCGCTTCCTACGGCAAGCCCTCCCTCAACGTCTAGCTTGTTTTGGGGATTGCTTACGCCGACTCCCACATTTCCAGAAGAAGTACTGTGCATATTGCCACTAACATTATCAGTAGTCGTCCAACCGTTGACGGCATACCAACTGCCTGCATTGTAATAATAAAAGGCGATCTTATCTGTATCAAAGACCAATAAACCATTGGCAGGACTTGTAATTCCATTTCGCTCGGTGGTAGTCATTCTTGGAATCAATAACCCTTTGTCAACGGCTGTTAAGTCTAAGATAGAAGACGGATCAGGATTAGAATTATCAATACCCACCTGAGCATATATGGCATAATAGATATTTGTAAGGATAAATAAAATTGCTAATTGTTTCATCGGCTTGAAGCTTGTATGAGTGAACCTCTAAAGGTACGCATTTTTTGGACAACTTGATATAACAATTTGTTTTTTAAGTATTTATACCTAGGTGTAAATACTTAAGTAATTTTTAAGACAAGCCTAGCTTAGTTTTGTAGTAGTCAATACGATACTTTCTAAATATAAACAAAAGAATGATGAAGCAATCATTGCATCTTTAGAACTGCTAGCAGACCAACATCCTACCTACGGATTTTGGAAGATGTTTTACCTGTTGAGAGATCAAGGAAACAATTGGAACCAT
>JAUHXS010000001.1 GCA_030426955.1 Bacteroidia bacterium
GATATCAAGAAATTGTTCCCTAGAACTATTCATGCTGTAACATTGAATGGATTCATTATAAAACTAATTCTGTTCATATTTGCTGTCCAAATTTCTAAAACCATTAACTAGCAACTTGAATTAAATACTCCAAATATATTATAGCCAGGCTATTATTGGACGCCTAATGGATGCTTTTTCTTGATCATTCTATTGTGTATATTTACACAATGTCAACTATTCTGCTAGCTATAGAATCTTCTTGTGACGATACTTCTGTAGCTGTATTGAGAAATGGGCAAATACTTTCAAATGTAGTTGCCAATCAAAAAATCCACGAAAGCTATGGGGGAGTGGTTCCTGAATTAGCCTCAAGGGCACATATGGAAAATATCGTGCCTGTGGTAGATCAGGCGTTAAAGGTAGCAAAAATTGAGAAGAATGAATTGTCTGCTATAGCTTTTACCAGAGGGCCAGGTTTATTGGGATCCCTATTTGTAGGTGTAAGCTTTGCTAAAGCTTTTGCATTGGGCTTAAATATTCCAATGATTGAGGTTAACCATATGCAAGCGCATGTGCTAGCACATTTTATTGATGATCCAAAGCCTGAATTTCCATTCCTGTGCCTAACTGTCTCAGGAGGGCATACACAAATTGTTAAGGTTTTGAGCTATTTTGAGATGGAGGTGATTGGTGAAACATTAGATGATGCAGCTGGGGAAGCTTTTGATAAGGCTGCAAAGATCATGGGGCTACCATATCCAGGAGGACCTTTGATAGACAAATATGCAACAGACGGAAAATCCGAAGCATTTACATTTTCAAAACCTGATATTGCAAATCTAGACTTTAGCTTTAGTGGTATTAAAACATCCTTTTTATATTTTTTGAGAGATGAAGCGAAAAAAAATACAAACTTTGTAGAGGAGAATAAAGCTGATATTTGTGCTTCTATTCAGAAAACAATTATAGATGTGCTTATGGATAAGCTGGTATTAGCCGCTAAGCAGACAGGTATCTGTCATGTTGGTATTGCTGGAGGCGTATCTGCAAACAGTTTGCTTAGAAAGGAAGTAGAACGAGTTGGAAAGGAGCTAAATTGGAAGGTATTTATCCCTAAATTTGAATATTGTACCGACAATGCAGCTATGATTGCAATGGCAGGATATTACAAATTTAAAAACAAGAAATTTGCTAATCAGGACATTACGCCTATGGCAAGGTATAAAATGTAGTATAGTATGGCTAGAATAAAGTTGAATATGCCTGACAAAATTGCGTTCAGTACTCAACTGGATATACGCATTGATGATGTAAACTATGGTGGACATCTAAGTAATGATAGAGTGTTGTCAATGGTACATGAAGTTCGCTTAAGGTTCTTTCAATCTATGGGATATTCTGAGTTAGATTTAGCAGGAGTGAGTACTATTATGGCAGATACTGCTATTGTCTATCAATCTGAGGGCTTTCAGGGAGATGAGATAAATGTTGATGTAGCTATTACAGATTTTACTAGAGTGGGCTTTGATTTGTTCTACCAATTAAATAACCTGACCACAGGCAAAGCATTGGCAATTGTTAAAACAGGCATAATTTGTTTTGACTATGAAACACGTAAGGTTTGTGAAGTGCCTGATGCCCTTAAAATTAAAATTGATGCATAAACAAGTTTTCAACCTTGCTTTACTGAGCTTATTGCTTACAGTATTTGGATGTCAACAACCTGCTGATACTGCAAATGAGAAGTCTAAGCAGTCAAATCCACACTTTTCTTCCGACTTAATCAAGCAGGAATTCTTGAAACTTAGAGATCCCAAATTGAATGAAATACCCCTAGGCAGAACTTGGGATGCACTAAAGCAACTAAATATCAATGCCTATTTAGGAGATTCTTATATGTCACATAAAACATTAAATGGAACTTATCCATATGGTTGGAGTCCTGTTGATGATTTTTTTGCAACATTATCTGTGACTAAACTGGTGCATGACCCTAATAATATATCAGACTATTATTTCTGTACTGGGGAAGGTTGGTTTGGTGTTGGCATGGTTCAGGGAGCGGGCGTTTGGAAGTCTTCTAATGCAGGAGAAACATGGACAAACTTGTCCGTAACTGATAATGATACATTTATTTACTGTCAAGATATGATAGTACATCCTGATAATAGTTATATATATGTTGCAACAAGAATGGGTGGTATTCAGCGATCGAAAGATGGGGGAGCTTCATGGCAGACCGTATTGTCACAAGGCAACGGAGCTAGCTCTAATGAAGCAGCTGATATAGAAATCACAAAGAGTGGGGGGCTTTTCGCTAGTATGGGATATGCAACAGGAGATGGAATATACTATTCTGAAACGGGTGATAGCGGTGATTGGAATAAGCTCGTAGCTGTTGGATTGCCTACTAGTGGATATTCTAGAATAGAAATGGCTACAGCACCATCTAATGATAGTGTTATTTATGCTGTTATGGGAACTGCAACTAGGGACTCAATATTTGGCACTTTCCGTTCATTAGATAAAGGGGCTATATGGGAGGAGATTCCTACTCCAGGATCAAAAGGAGAGTTTGCAAACGTACAAAGTTGGTATAACTTAATATTAAAAGTAGACCCTAATAATGATCAAGTAGTCGCTGCAGGGGGATTCAACCTTTACAGATCACAAAATGGTGGTTTAGATTGGCAAAGAATAACGCGTAACAAACCAGAGGATAGCGTCGATATTCAGTATGTACATGTTGATCAGCATGAGATTGTTTTTCAAAGTTCCGATACAGTTTATTTCTGCAATGATGGTGGAATTTATCGTTGTGATAATTTTACAGATTCTGTTCCATTTTTTTATACAAGAAATCAAAACTATAATGCTACTCAATTTTATGCCTTAGCATTCTCGCAAGATGCTAAAAGTGATTTGTTAATTGGTGGCACGCAAGATAACTTTAGTATAGGAACAAAAGATGCCAATGTAGCTCCCTTTCAGGAATTACAATTTGGAGACGGTGGCTATTGTGCTATCAATTATAATAATAATGATATCATGTATACTACAAAAGAGCGTGGAGGTACTAGAAGATTCGTGAAAGGATTTGATCTTTCAGGAAGAGAGAATATAACGAATCGTAAGCTATCAGAAAGCAACGTTTTGTTTATTAACCCAATAGAAATGGATCCCAATGACCCTGAAATCTTATATATGACAAGTAATCAAGGATTATGGCGGTTGAGTGATGCTTCGACAGTTGACTCTCCGACAACTGCCTGGGAGAAAGCAACAAGAACTCTAGGGCAGTTCTCTGCAATCGGTATATCAAAAAGTCACCCTAATGTTGTTTTCATTGGAACAACAACTGGGGTTATCTTTAGAGCAGAAGATGCGCATCAAACAGATGAGGACTACTTTCCTGAAAGCTTATTTGATAATAATGTACTGCCATCAGGAGCATATTTGAATTCAATATTTGTTAATCCTGATGATGCAAATCATGTCATCATTGCATATTCTAACTATGGGGTGGAGAGTGTTTTTGAGACAAAGGATGCGTTATCTGATGACCCAGAGTGGACTTCGCATGAAGGGAACCTTCCTGATATACCTGTCTATTGGGCTTTGATTCATCCAGAAAAAAATGAGGTGTGTTATGTTGCGACAGAGATAGGCGTTTTTTATACAGATAAACTCGATGCAAGTAATACCAATTGGGTCTTGATGAACGAGGGGATGGCTAATGTAAAATCAACTATGATAAAATATAGAAAATCAGATAGTACTGTTTTTTTAGCAACCTATGGTAGAGGAATTTTTCAAGGAAAGTTGAATGTAGATGGAAGTAATGATTTTATATGGCAAGAGAGAGGACCTAACAATGTTGGTGGTAGGACAAGAACCTTGATGATAGACCCTAATGACCCCACTAAAAAGAAAGTATGGACGGGTAATGTATCAGGAGGGTTATGGAAAACGGAAAATATTGATTCTGTAGATTACTTTATTCCGGAACCGATGGCCTCCTTACCTAGCAAGCTATTGGTATATCCAAATCCTATTTATCATGCCAATGCTTCATTACAAATTCAGTATCAGGTATTAGCAGAGGCAGAGCAAATTGAGTTGAAAGTATTTAGCCTACAAGGTAAGCTTATAAGTACTCTTGTAAACGAAAAAGTATCAAAAGGTATTTATAATGCAGAGTGGACAACTGGGAAAGGGGTTCAAAGTGGCTATTACATCATCGAATTAATCTCTGGTGACGCAAAATATACAACAAAAGTAGTTGTGCTAAATTAATTGTATAATGGATTTAAAGGAGAAGAAAATAATTATAACTGGAGTTAGTAGTGGAATTGGGTTAGCGACAACAAATGCTTTAATAGAGAAAGGAGCTATTATAATTGGGTGGGGAAGGAATAAGCCTGATTACAATCATGATAGTTTTCATTTTATCCAAGTCGATATTAAAAACTTTGATGAAATAAAAAATGCCTATAACAAGACAATAGGTGCAGTTGGCGATGATATTGCTATTTTAATCAATAATGCGGGGCTTGGTTATTTCAAGTTTTTAGAAAAGCTCTCTGAAAGTGAGATTCAGGAGATGTTTGACGTAAATGTGATTGGATTATTAAATACTTGTAAAGCTGTATTGCCCAACATGAGAAAACAAAAACATGGACATATTATAAATATTTCGTCAATTGCTGGATTGACTGGGATTCCCGAAGCTACAGCCTATTGCGGTACAAAGTTTGCTGTTAGAGGAATATCAGAGGCGTTATTTGCTGAAGTGAGAAAATATAATATTAAGGTGAGTTGTATTTATCCTGGATCGGTAAATACGAACTTCTTTAAAAATTATGAAGGTATTGAAGCTAATGATACCATGCTTAATCCGCTCGATGTTGCCCATCATATTACACATATTTTAGAACTGCCTGATAACTTTATTACTATGAATTCTGAGATTCGTCCAATGAATCCAGATTATAAAGGCATAAAGTAATATTCACTTTTGTAATAAAAATATAACTTCTTTCAATATAGTTGTTAAATTCACGTTATAGGTTAAATTAGAGAAAGGTTATGTCGCGTTTGAAAGTTCCAATTTCGCTAAGAGTTACCTCCATACTGCTTTTTTTAGTATTAGCAGGGCATGTGTTAATTGAGGCCAAGCAGTTTTTTCTTCCCATTTGTATGGCTATATTAATAGCCTATCTTATATTTCCTATTACAAGTTTTTTTGAGCGATTTATACCGAGGATATTTGCTAATCTATTGGGAATATTTTTATCAATAGGTATCTTATGGGCTATATTTTACCTTATTTTTTTGCAAATGAAAATTTTTGTTGATGACTTTCCGCAAATGATGAGGCAAGCACTTTCTAATGTTACAAATCTTGAGTTATATGTTGAGGAACTGACAGGGATACAAGCCAATCAACAAGAGTCTTGGATGAGAGATAGGGTAAAAGATTTGTTTTCTAGTGGCTCTTCGTTTTTTAAAAATACATTTAGAGCAACTATTGGAACAGTTGCTAATATTGGATTAATGCCTGTTTTTGTGTTTTTCGTTTTGTATTATAGGAATAAGTTTAAAGAATTTATTCTGCGAATAGTTCCTCAACACGCTCATGATAAAGCAGAGTTTATATTAGATGATATTTCTTTGGTTACCAAAAAATATATGGGAGGTCTTTTTATAGTTGTTTCAATACTCTGTGTGACTAATTCATTAGGACTTTATATGATCGGGTTGGATCATGCTATTTTGTTAGGAGTGCTTTCAGCCCTCTGTAATATTTTACCTTATTTTGGCACATTGATTGGTGGTGCAATTCCATTACTGTATGCCATTTTAACTAAAGACTCACTATCCCCTGCAGCAGGCGTTATTATACTATTTATATTTATACAGTTTTTGGAAAACAATATCCTCACGCCTAATATTACTGGGGGTAATGTTAGGCTGAACCCTTTCTTAACTATCCTTGTAATTATTGTGGGTGGTCTAGTTTGGGGAGTTGGAGGTATGTTTCTATCGGTTCCGGTAGTTGCTATAATTAAGATTATTTGTGACCATATTGACTCTCTTAGACCTTATGGTTATCTTCTAGGAGCAGAAGGAACAGAGGAGCATGCTATTACGTGGAATAAAATAGTTAATGCTTTTAAAAAGTTTAAAGCTCAGAAAGATTGAAGTGAAACTATATACACTCTAATCTTTATTATGGTTTTGTTTTAGGTAGAAATTATTAATAACACTTAGTTAAGTATTCATTTAGGGCTATTGCTTGATTATATGTTTGGTCTTTGGAACTGTAAAGAAGAGTAATCATTTCATACTCCGAAATAACTTTCTCAAGTTGCTTGAGAACCGTTAAATTAGAATTTAATTCTCCGAAATATCGTTCCTTGAAAGC
Organism: Bacteroidia bacterium; assembly: GCA_030426955.1. Lineage (GTDB taxonomy): Bacteria > Bacteroidota > Bacteroidia > Chitinophagales > JAUHXS01 > JAUHXS01. The sequence goes on from JAUHXS010000001.1 coordinate 6,410, forward strand.
TTGCCACTTTTCTGGATCATGATCAAACCACTTTCTTAATTCATGACTAGGAGCTATTTCTTTTAGCCAAAGATCAATATAGGCTTTTTCTTTAGACATACCTCTAGGCCATATCCGATCAACTAAAATTCGATAGCCATCATCTACTGATACCGACTCATATATCCGCTTTATTTTAATCATAAACTCATTTGCTGGTTCTTAATGTCTTGTTCCTAGTGCCTATACATCTATATCCTTAAGAAAATGAACCAACACGTCTTCTTCATTAAATCCAAGCTTTTTGTGAAAATTGATAGAGTCTTTATTCCATTCCCAGGTATCAGATCCCATTTGCGTACATCCATGATGACTACACCATTTTTCTCCTTTGTTATAAAGAGCTTTTGCGATTCCATTTTTTCTGTACGATGCTCTTACATAAATTCCTTCAAGATATCCCACGGGAGAAGTTGTCGCTCCCTCAACATATTCTAGTTTTAATGAAACTATCGCAAAACCCACGTAGGTATCATCCTCTTTAGCTATAAACGTTTGGTGTCTATTAGAGGCTAGGCTCTTTTGTAATTCATTCTGTAGATCATATGGCTCATAGTCTGTCCATAGTTCTAGAGACATCTGAAATAATTGCCCCCAGTCATTTTTATTATAAACTTCGATATTCATACTCAAATCCTAACCTCTAATTTCTTATTCCTAATCACTAAACAATCTGCCAAATTGTCATTAAGAATAAAAAAACGTAATTTTGCGTTGTAAAATAAAGATAACAATAATTCCCCTCCTTGCAGGAGGGGTAAAGGGTGGTAAAAACATAATTCATGTCAGGACAATTTTCAGGAGTAATTGATTTAAAAAAGATGGACGAATCGCGTCAAGGAGAGGCGTTGGTAAAAGATGCACCTGATAAGGCAAATGGCAAGAAGTTTTATATGGAAAGCTATGGTTGTGCGATGAATTTTAGTGATAGCGAGATTGTAGCATCTGTTTTGCTAGACAATGGCTTTAGCACGACAAATGAGTTTATAAACGCAGATTTGATACTTATTAATACTTGTTCCATTAGAGAGAATGCAGAACAACGAGTAAGAGCAAGGTTGCAGCAGTTTAGCGCAACAAAAAAACAAAGACCAGGAACCATTATCGGGGTGTTAGGCTGTATGGCAGAGCGATTAAAAAAGAAACTGCTAGATGAGGAGAAGTTGGTAGATATTGTTGTTGGGCCAGATGCATATAGAACCTTGCCAGACTTGATTCAAGAGGCGCAAGGAGGACAAAAGGCGGTAAACGTACTCTTGTCAAGAGAAGAAACGTATGCAGATATCAACCCTGTCAGGCTTGGTGGTAATGGCATTACCGCATTTATCTCTATCATGCGTGGATGTGACAATATGTGTACCTTTTGCGTAGTTCCTTTTACAAGAGGAAGGGAGCGTAGTAGAGATGCAAGGTCTATTGTGGAAGAAGCTAGAATGCTTTTTGAGCAAGGGTACAGGGAAGTTACTTTGTTAGGTCAAAATGTAGATTCCTATAAGTGGGTTCATGAAGGTACAGAGGAGACCGTTACTTTTGCAAAATTAATGGAAATGGTTGCACAGGTAAATACTGATTTGCGTATCCGTTTTTCTACTTCACATCCCAAAGACATGACAGACGAGGTGTTGCATACCATGGCTAAATATGAAAATATCTGTAACTATATTCATTTGCCTGTTCAGTCCGGAAATTCAAGAATCTTAGAGATGATGAATAGAGGATATACTAGAGAGTGGTATATGAAAAGAATAGATAGAATTAGAGAAATCATACCAGACTGTGGTATTTCTACTGATATTATCACAGGCTTTTGCTCAGAGGCGGAGGAAGAGCATCAAGAGACTGTTGATATGATGAAATATGTGCAATACGATTTCGCTTACATGTTTAAATATTCAGAAAGACCTAATACAGCAGCTGAGAGAAAATATGAGGATGATATTCCAGAAGAGGTAAAATCAAGGAGGTTGCAGGAAATTGTTGACTTGCAACGTGAGCACGGAGCGTTGCAAAATCAAAAAGATGTAGGCAAAACTTTTAAGGTACTGATAGAAGGCGTTTCAAAAAAATCGGAAGATCAATTGTACGGAAGAAATGACCAAAACAAAGTGATCGTTTTCCCAAAAGAAAAGTATAATAAAGGAGATTATGTACAAGTAAAGGTAGAAAGTTGTACTTCAGGAACATTGATAGGAAAAGCGATATAAATTGGAGTTACAGCAAGTCAAACAACGTTTTGGAATTATAGGAGATTCGCCAGCATTGAATAATGCGTTGAAGGTAGCTATGCGTGTTGCTGAGACGGACTTGTCAGTGTTGATTACAGGAGAAAGTGGAGTAGGTAAGGAAGCTTTTTCAAAGATTATACACACACTTGGTGCAAGAAAACATAACCCCTTTATAGCTGTTAACTGTGGTGCAATTCCAGAGGGAACAATAGATTCTGAACTATTTGGTCACGAGAAAGGAGCCTTTACAGGTGCGCACGATAGCAGAAAAGGTTATTTCGAACAGGTAGATGAAGGAACGATATTCTTAGATGAAATAGGGGAAATGCCTTTGGGTACGCAAGCACGTCTTTTAAGAGTTCTGGAATCTAAAGAATTAATAAAAGTAGGCTCTTCCAAAGTAAAGAAAATTAATGTGAGAGTCATTGCTGCAACTAACAGAGAGTTATTAACAGCGATAGGTAAAGGAAAATTTAGAGAAGACTTGTACTATCGACTTAGTACAGTTCCCATTTCTGTTCCATCACTTAGGGAACGAAAAGAAGATATTCCACTTTTGTTTAGGAAATTCTGTGCTGATTTTGCAGATACTTATCGCACATCACCAGTAAGGTTAGATGAAGAAGCGTTAAGACTATTGTTGTCTTACAGTTGGCCAGGAAATGTTAGAGAGCTAAAAAATATTGCAGACCAAGTATCCGTTTTGTCAAAAGAAAAGACTTTGACCAAAGAGGAGTTGTTTCAATATTTGCCACAAGCCAGACAATCAAACCTTCCTGTCAGATTATCTGATATCGAAAAAGATAGTGATGGTCTCTCAGAGAGAGATTTGCTTTACAAAGTGCTATTTGATATGAAAAATGACCTGAATGACTTAAAAAAGGTCGTTTATGAATTAACGCAGGGTAAATATGACCTAGGAGATGTTTCTCCAAAAGATTTGCCTAATAGCCTAATGCAGTATTCGCCAGAGGATCGTTCTCGCAGTGAGCTTAAAACGCTAGATATGGGCATTCGTTCAGGTAGACAAGCACCAGTGATAATAAACGAAGAAGACCATTATGAGGCAGAAACAATCGACGAATCATTATCATTAGAAGATAATGAAAAACAACTCATCTTAAAAGCGCTGGAAAAGCATAAAGGCAAGCGTAAATATGCTGCGTTAGATTTAGGTATTTCGGAGAGAACGCTGTATCGAAAAATCAAGGAATACGATATAAAAGAATAGTTTACAATTGCGAATTACAAATTACAAGTTACGAGCTACAAATCATTTGCTATTTGCTATTTGCTACTTGCTATTTGCTAGTTCTTGCGGTATTTACTCCTTCACTGGAACTTCTATCCCGCCAGATGTGGAAACATTTAGTATAGGATTGTTTAAAAATCAAGCAGACATTGTAGTGCCAACGCTTGGTCAAGATATGACGTTGGAATTGAGAAATAAAATGAATAATCAAACAAACCTAAATGCGATTGATCGTGATGGGGATTTTGATTTTCAAGGTACTATTACTAAATATAGTGTTCAAAGTATTGCACCGACTGGAGCTGAAACTGCAGCTCAAAATAGATTGACCATATCAGTAAAAGTAGATTTTAAGAATAACAAAAACGATAAAGAAAACTGGACGGAAACCTTTTCAAAATTTCAAGATTATGATGGAGCAGTGAATCTATCAGATGTAGAGGAACAATTGAATAAAGAAATTGTAGACCAATTAATACAAGAGATATTTAATAAAGCAGTAGTAAATTGGTAATTTCGAGTTATGAATAAGCAAACTTTCTCTAACAATATAAAGGACTTTTCTAAGCTTGGTAAGCTTGAGCTAAAAGATGTAGAGCAAGCTGTCCAGACTTATTCGTATAACAACTTGTTGCCAATTATTTATGCAAAAAAACTGCAAGCAGAAAATAAGCTTACACAACATAAGTTATCAAAAATTGCTGCATTAATACCAGATAGGGAAAAGCTATTTCAATTGTTAAATGAGGTAGATGTGCCTTCAGCGCAAAGCTCAGCAAAAACTAAGTCTAAGCCAATTGCTAAGGCGAAAACATCTTCCAAAATAGTTAAAAGCGATACCTCCGTAAGTAAAAAGCAAAAAGTTACTATAAGCAAAAAAACTAAAGTGGTATCTAAGAGCAAGGCTACTTCAAAGCCCAATAATTCATCTAAAAGTACTTCTCAAGCAACAAACAAAACCACTCCAAAAGATTCGATACCCAAAAATAGAGTATCTAAATCTGTCAAGCCCAAAGCAACACCAAAAAAACTGGCTAAAAAAATAATAAAAAATAGGGAAGAGCCAGTAAAAAAGCCTACAATGAAAAAGGCAGTTTCTAATACGATCAAGAAAGCTGCAAATAAAAAGAGTACTAAGTTAAATACCACTAACAACGGCAGAGCCATAGCTAAATCCAATTTAAAGACTTCAACAAGTAGGAAAAGGCCAAGTTCTAGTGTTGCCAAATCTAGCTTTATAGAGTGGATATCAGAATATAGTTCTGGTAAAACTGCTGGAAGCCAAAAGCTTGAGAATCAATATTTATCAGAGGTTAATATTTTTGAGACAACTGATGATGACATTAAAGGAGCCGTAGAGTATTTTAATGAAAAGTCTCAGGAAAAAAGTCCAACAAAAAGAAGAAAGAAGCCTGCAAAAACGGTAGAAGAGCAAGCCGCATCTAGTGTAATAGATAATAAAGAAAATGCAACGGAGACTCTGGCTCTTATCTACTTAAATCAAAAGCAATTTGATAGATCTATAGCCATTTACAAAGAATTAAATTTGAAATATCCTGAAAAAAAGGCTTACTTTGCGGAGCAAATTAAAAAGATACAGCAAAAAATAACCAATAATAAATCTACTTAGATGTATATCCTAATTACTGTTTTAATAATAATTGTTTGTGCCCTTTTGGTACTAGTTGTGTTGGTTCAAAACCCTAAAGGGGGAGGGCTGAGTGGAACTTTTGGTGGCTTCTCAGATCAAATGATGGGAGTTCAAAGAACAACAGACTTTTTAGAAAAATCAACTTGGACATTAGCTATTGTATTGCTTTCTTTTAGCTTGTTAAGCAGCTTCTTTGTAATTATGCCAGAGAGCGAAGAGCAAGACGTTGAGAAATCAGCAATTGAAGAACAAATTCAAAATGCACCATTACCTCAAATGCCTCAGCAAAATTTAGGGGGCGAACAGCAGCAGGAAACAGACGAAAACGAATAGTTCACGTCTTATTGAATGACCATCTTTTTAGAGACAATATTTCCATCATAAGCTAAGCTTACTATATATATACCTTTAGGAAATTTATCTTGCACATTTAAGCTGAATATATAGTGTTGCTCTTCACTATTAAGGGCGGTAAATCCTTGGTGGTGGTATGTAATGCCCATGATATCATGTATTGTTATTACTGCTTGATCTATACCTCTTATTTCGGCTAACATTACTCCCCCTATAACAGGGTTTGTTAATAAATTAAAATGGTTTTCATTTTTTGATATTGGATGAATAGAAATAATATTAGAAAAAGTAGATGATCCATCATTGTCAAATTGTTTTAGCCTATAATAAGAAGTACCAGAATAAGACTCTATGTCAATTGCAGTATATTCTTGCCAATAGTTTGCATCACCTTTACTTGGCACTGTGAAAATAGAATTGAATGATATGCCATCTTGTGAACGTAAAACATCATAATGACTAGCGTTCTGCTCCATCGCTGTAATCCAATGTAATTTGATATTTCCATTGTTTAAGCGGTGACCAGTAAATGAAATGAGCTCAACTGGCAATGGGTTTGTCGCATTTTGAGTTCCAAATGTAAAAGGGCTAAATGTACTGACACCATTTACCTGAGCACTGCCTTGCTCTCCCTGTGTTATGGCGCTGATTCCCACTTCATCCCATCCAGTTCCTGGTCCTCCGTAGTGAGCAATAGTTAAGTCATCATAATTTGTAATGCCACTACGAGCAGAATCTTTCCAAAATAAAACTAGACTTACATCATTAAAACCCATTGTTGTTGAAAGGTCAACATTCCAATACTCTCTGCCGCTTACAAAAGGCATTGTATCGCCAGCAGCAATATTAAAATTATCTAGTGCGGAGTCAACATATTCTACCTCAACATAAAAACCACTTGGAATGATAGAGAAATTCCAGTTTTGACATCTTATGGGTGCCCATACTCCACTACCAGTTGGAAACGTAAAGTTGCTATTGCCACTTCTTCTTACGGGGCCTTGTATAAAGCTTGTATCATTGCCTCCACTTGTTGAACCGTTTAGATAAACCTGGCTAACATTGTCAATGTGTACTATCCCATCAGTCAAAACTAAGTTAGCTAGCACTGTGCACCTAGATGTTGTTATATAGATGCCTGAGTCACTAGTGTTGTTTATTACAACTACTCTATAAGCATCAGATGGCACATTGGTAATGGTTTGCTTTCTCGTTCCATTAAAAGTAATAGTATCTGTAACACCCATTAGTATATCACTACCTCCACCAAGATAGTTGATGTCTCCACCTGAAGTGAGGTTTACAGAGCTTGTGTTTATGTCAAGGGTGATATTATTTGCAATAGTTAAGTCGCCTTCAATAACTATGTTTTGTCCACTTCTTTTGGTTCCAGATCCAGATAAGATAAGATTGCCATATGTTCTGTCGCCCTGAGGCCTAAATACAGTTTGGTCTGCACCATCAAATTCATATGTATTAGAGTCGCCTATAGCGTAGAAGTGCATTCCAACGCCACCAGTCCCACTCCACTTCGCATAACCATTGTTTCTGTTGTAAAACTGTTGACGACCACCCATTGTACCTGAAAAGCTACTATCAAAGTCAGCAAATCCATAGTTATTAAACGTTATGTTGATTCCTCCAGCATCAAAAACATCTCTTAAATTAAAAGTCCCATTATTTGTAAAATAGTTGTTGCCCGTATCGGTAGGGGCTGCTGACATCGTAAAACCACCTTTTATCTCTACTATGCTTGATAAGTTGTTTGTTAAGCTTATTCCTGTATCTAAAACGTAAAACAGATCGTATACTATAAGTGAGTCACTTAAGTCAATGTTTAAAGATGAGCCCGATGCATTTAAGTATAATTCGTCAATAACTTCGAATGTACTATCCCCAGTTAGCAGGACAGAAGAGTTGCCTGTAATAATTAAATCTCCAGTCTGAGCTGAAACACCGCTAGAGTTGATTACACCATTTCCTACTATGGCTACCCTGCCATCTAAATAAGGGTTAATATTATCGAGTCTTCCAGTAATATTTAGGGTGTCATCATAATAACCAGTAAGTGTAACGTTAGCATCATAAGCCAATTGCCCCGAAATGTCCAGCTTAGTATAGGAAGCATCTACATCTAGAGTTACCCTTGCGCTAAGCGTCACTTCACTAAATACGTCGGGTATGCAGGAGCAGGCTGCACCACCAGATGTTAGGGACCAAGTTGTCCCATTTGACCAGTCTCCGTTTACTCTAGAAAATCTTTGATCTGATGTTGACGTATGTACCCTAATATTATCAAAAAAGAAATTATTTATGTTTCCAGAGTTTGTTGTAAAAGCTCTAATGATAATCCTTAAGCTATCGCCATTAAGGTCTTTTACACTGGCAACTTGTGTTTCAAATTTATTTGTGAAGTAGTTCCCCGTAAAATGACCATGCTTATCACCATTGTTTAACAATACCTCACTACCATCGTCTAGTACGTAGTAAGCCCTAATATAGTTAGAATCTGGCATAACTAGGGTCGCAGATGCATATACTCCTATATCCATAGTTACTCTAACATCGGTATGTGCTGAAATATCAATTGATTCCGACGTAAAAACACATTCTGTATCTGTTTGTACACATAACATAGCTCCAAATCCTGTCTTGAAATATGAAGTAGGAGTGGGTGCTGATGGTCCCGTGCTGGTCCAGGCAGTTGCGCCAGCATCACTTGTTGAATTATTTGCTGGGTCTGGGGCATTAAATTGCTCATACCATATATCTGTAATTTGCGCATAAGAGCATAGCGTATAAGCCAATAAAAGTATTATATGTAATAATGATCTTTTAATCATAGAATAAAATGGCAAATCAAATACTGGTAATTACCTAAGTATTCATACGCAAAAATATTACAATAGTTTCAGCTATTATAATATTGATTCCTATTTTGTTAGAAATCTGAATAAATAATATTTAAGAAATATTGCTAATGTATCGAACTAAGCTTCTCTTGGCTATGGGAATTAATGTTTCCTTGTATGGTACTGATAATTCACTTTCAATAATATAAGTGGCAGGATTGGGTAGTGATTTATTCTGTTTAATTAATTCAACTTTAAAGCCCTCGTAAGTGTTGGCGATTGATTTGTTAAAGCTTGTTACATATGATGTCTTTATGCCACGATGTTTTTCATCAGCACTTTCAAATATGGTGATTTGATACTGGTAGGCACGAGTTTCGCTTTCATTGCATGCTCTAACAAACATATACCCATCATTTTTATTGATTGGAGTTATACCAATAGGCTCTATACTTAGTTTGTCTTCAATAATATCATAAATCTCTTTTCCATCTTCTAAGTTTTGCTTCAGTCTGGGAATAGCATATTTCATGATTTTCTCGATCTCCAAAAGTGTTTCATCTTGTTTAAGCATTTCATCGTACTCAACCCTAAACTGTTTAAAGTCTAATTTTGAGATAGATTTTGGAAATGCTTCAGAAGCATTTTTTTTGTTTTCTTCTAAGGAGATTAAGTTATTATAATGTAGCACTAGATCAGAAAGCGTAGGGTATAACCTTTGACTAATAAACCGTTCTTGAACTTTTTTCAAATATCCAAGTAGAACATATTTTTTATATTCAAAATCTATAAGTCCTTCGGTTATCCAGTTTATACTCAGTCCTTTCATGATGGATGAAATTTAAACATTTACCACATAATAATTGTACGCAGGAAGTCTGCCAATGTTACATTAATAAAGTGATTTCTTGAAATTCATTAAACAGTAGAAGTATATTTTGTCATGTAAGCTGCTATTATGTCAGCCTGAGTGATGTTGGCACGATATATGATGTGTAGACATTGTATTTTAGTAAACTAAAAACAAATTTAAACAATGGGAAAAGTAAAAGTGACACCTTTAGCAGATAGGGTGTTGGTAAAACCTGCGCCAGCTGAGGAAAAAACAGCTGGAGGAATCATTATTCCTGACACTGCACAAGAAAAACCGCAAAAAGGAACTGTAGTTGCTGTTGGTAACGGTAAAAAAGATGAACCATTGACAGTTAAGTCTGGTGATTCTATTCTTTATGGAAAGTATTCAGGAACTGAAATCAATTTAGAGGGAGAAGACTATCTTATCATGAGAGAGTCTGACATCTTTGCAATTGTGTAATCAATTTATAATTAATAATTCTAAAATTTATAATTGAATAAATTATGGCAAAAATAATTAATTACGACATCGATGCGAGAGAGCAACTCAAAAAAGGAGTTGATGCTTTAGCGGATGCAGTAAAAGTAACATTAGGACCTAAAGGTCGTAATGTAGTAATAGACAAAAAATTTGGTGCACCTACAATTACTAAAGACGGTGTAACTGTAGCAAAAGAAATAGAGTTGGAGGATCCAATTGAAAACATGGGTGCTCAAATGGTTAAAGAAGTTGCTTCTAAAACTAACGATGCAGCTGGAGACGGTACAACAACTGCTACTGTTTTAGCGCAATCTATCATTAAAGCAGGATTAAAAAATGTTGCTGCTGGAGCAAACCCTATGGATATTAAAAGAGGTATAGATAAAGCTGTAGAGGCAATCGTTGCTGATTTGAAAAAACAATCTCAGGCTATCAAAGGAGATAACTCTAAGATTGAGCAGGTAGGAACAATCTCTGCAAACAATGATTCTGCGATTGGCTCACTAATCGCTCAAGCGATGGCAAAGGTTGGTACGGAAGGGGTGATCACTGTTGAAGAAGCAAAAGGTACAGATACAACTGTTGAAGTTGTAGAAGGTATGCAGTTTGACAGAGGATATCTTTCTCCATATTTTGTAACTAACTCAGAGAAAATGGAGGTAGAAATGGAAAACCCTTACATTTTGATCTTTGATAAGAAGATTTCAAACATGAAAGACTTGCTTCCCGTTTTAGAGAAAGTTGCTCAAAGTGGAAAACCTTTATTGATCATTGCAGAAGATGTAGAAGGTGAAGCGCTAGCTACTTTAGTAGTAAACAAATTAAGAGGTTCTCTTAAGATCGCTGCGGTAAAAGCTCCTGGCTTTGGTGACAGAAGAAAGGAAATGTTGGAAGACATTGCGATTCTTACTGGCGGTACTGTGATTTCTGAGGAAAGAGGTTACAAATTAGAGAGTGCTGATGAGACTTACCTTGGACAATGTGAGAAGATTACTGTAGACAAGGACAATACGATTATTGTTAATGGTGCAGGAAAGAAAAATGACATTACTGCAAGAGTAAATCAGATCAAATCTCAGATTGAAACAACTACTTCAGACTATGACAAAGAGAAGCTACAAGAAAGATTAGCTAAGTTGTCAGGTGGAGTTGCTGTATTATACGTTGGGGCTGCTACAGAAGTTGAGATGAAAGAGAAAAAAGATCGAGTGGATGATGCATTACATGCAACAAGAGCTGCTGTTGAGGAAGGTATTGTTCCTGGTGGTGGAGTTGCTTACATCAGAGCGTTAGCTTCTTTAGATAAGATCAAAATTGAAGATGCTGATGAAAAAGTTGGTATTGCAATTATCAGAAGAGCAGTAGAAGAACCATTGAGACAGATTGTTGGTAATGCAGGTCTGGAAGGTTCTGTCGTTGTTCAGAAAGTTGCTGAGGGCAAAGGAGACTTTGGCTATAATGCAAGAACTGAGAAGTACGAGAACTTAATGAAAGCGGGTGTTATTGACCCTACTAAAGTGACTCGTTCTGCATTAGAGTATGCAGCATCTATTGCTAGCATGATGTTGACGACTGAATGTGTAATCGTTGATAAACCAGAAGAAGATAAAGCACCTATGATGCCTCCAGGAGGAATGGGTGGCGGAATGCCAGGAATGATGTAATAACAAGTTGACTCTTCCATTGACAGCATAAGCTGTCAATGGAAGCTTACTTGTTATTATCCTGAGCGACCTGATAAGGGAAGCGAAGGATCATAAATTTAAAGGGATGTTTACATTGCTCTGTGATGCTTTTAGACATCCTTTTTTAATTTTTAATCTTATAATTTTTCAATCTCTTAATTTATTGTCATGAATAATACCCCCAAATTTTTAATTCCATTTGCATTTGTAGCAATTATTATACTAGTTATCATTTTTAAATCATCAGTGACAATCGAGTCTGGAAAGGCTGGGGTTTTGTACAAACGATTTGGAGGTGGTGTTGATTTAGAAAGCACCTATGGAGAAGGATTTCATGTTATTGCACCTTGGAATTCTATGTTTATATATGAAATTAGACAACAAGAACTATCTGAAAAGATGTCGGTGCTATCTTCTAATGGATTGGAGATCAAACTAGATGCTACAGCTTGGTTCTTGCCCCAATTTGAAAACTTGCCAAGGTTGCATCAAGAAAAAGGAGAGAACTACATAGATCGAATTATTAAACCAGCCATGCGTTCCGCTACAAGGAGTGTAGTTGGCAGATATACGCCTGAGCAAATATACTCTAGTAAAAGAGATGCCATTCAGGAAGAAATTTTTGAAGAAACAGGGAAGATATTAAGTGATCAGTATTTAAAACTAAATGAAGTGCTAGTGAGGGATGTTACCTTGCCTCCAACTATCAAAGAGGCGATAGAGCGTAAATTGAGGCAAGAACAGGAGGCCTTAGAGTATGAATTTAGATTAGAAAAAGCAAGAAAAGAGGCTGATCGCCAAAAAATAGATGCAGAGGGTAAGGCAACAGCGAATAGGATTTTAAGTGCTTCTTTGACAGATAAGATTTTGAAAGAAAAAGGAATTGAAGCGACGCTAAAATTGTCTCAATCTGCTAACAGCAAGGTAGTTGTTGTAGGTAGTGGCAAGGATGGACTTCCCTTAATCTTGGGAAACTAAGAGAGTAGCTAGTCAAGTGTGCAAATTTTAGGAGAGGGTTGAGTTTTTAAAAACTCAACCCTTTTTTGATAAGTTTTACCAAATATTTATTTTCCCTGTAGACTTGTTATTATCCAAATCAATTATATTGAGTAGATATAATCCGCTTTCTAACGATTCTGATAATGAAATGTTTATTTCATTTAAACCATTATAAGTTTTGATTGAAGGCTTGTAGTCAATAATTCTTCCAGAAAGATCAGTTATTATAATTGTAATGTCTTGATCATCATCTTCTGAAATAAAGTTTAGCTTTAAGTTATACCTATCTATTTGGTATGCATGAACTGTTAATTCCTTGTTAAGGGTTACCGCTTTGGGTAGGCGTTTATAAAAGCTCTCAAAATAAGGATTATTTTCCTCTGGATTACCTTTAGCTATTAAATTCATCGCAAGGTTCGGATCTTCAATATTATACTCTTCCATGTACTCATGAAAAGCTATAAAAGCTTGTTCTATTTCGAGATCTTTTAAAAGTTCTTGGCTAGTCTTTAACTTTTTATTATCCGAACTTTCAGTACCTAAACAGTTAGTTTCTTTTTGATGTATTTTTTGAGGTCTCTTGTCGCCATATTGAGCGTATGTCCTAACTTCCATTATACAATGCCGTTCCGTACATTTTGGGCTATTGTCCGCAGATGTATTGCAATAGTCTCTTACAGTATGTACTAATGCTATTCCGCAATCTGGATCGCGGATACATTCTAACAATACTTCGAAATAAAAGGGAATCATTGCTGTATAATTGCAAAAGCAAATATCTGCATTGGCTTTTGTTGTGCTTTCAGCTTGATTTGAAGCAACTAATTGTGTATTGTATATGAGCAATGCCATGACCAATATTGATATACTGTTTTTTATTTCCATGTGTTTTTAACATAAACATATACCGGTAGAGGTTGTTTTTAAAAAAATATTTTGTGTATTTGTAATATGTCCAAATCAAAAAAGGTTATAAAAATCATTAATTCTAAGACTCTCAGTATCTCTATATGATGTTTTTTTGTCTGTAAATATCTATTAAGTGTTTAATAATACCTTTTCATTGCTATTTTTGACCTCTAATGTTAAAATCGCAAAGGGCATCCATAGGTTTTATATTTGTTACCGTTCTAGTTGATGTTATAGGACTTGGTATCATTATTCCAGTAATTCCGAGTCTAATCGAACAATTGACAGGAGAGGGGATAAGTGTGGCTTCTCAGTATGGGGGATGGCTCATATTTTCTTTTGCCGTAATGCAGTTTATGTTTTCTCCCGTTTTAGGAGAGTTAAGCGATCAATATGGTAGAAGGCCAGTATTGCTAATTGCACTCTTAGGACTTGGTATAGATTATGCATTTCATGCTTTTGCACCGACGATAGGTTGGTTGTTTCTCGGTAGGGTCTTAGCTGGTATAACAGGAGCTAGTTTTACCGTAGCAAATGCGTATATCGCTGATGTAAGCACGCCAGAAAAACGTGGTCAAAACTTTGGAATTATTGGTGCCGCCTTTGGTTTAGGGTTTATAATTGGCCCAGTAATTGGTGGTTTCTTTAGTAAGTGGGGTGTCCAAACTCCTTTTCTAGTTGCTTCTGGATTGACATTGCTAAATTTTTGTTACGGATTTATTGTTTTACCAGAGTCTTTGCCAAAAGATAAGCGTCGAAGATTTAATTGGAAAAGGGCTAATCCTATTGGGGCATTGTCACATTTAAAGCAATATCCTTTGGTGATAGGTTTGATATTTGCTATGTTCTTATCTTATATATCTGGACATGCGATGCAATCAACATGGACTTACTATACCATGTTCAAATTTGATTGGGATGAACAAATGAATGGCTATTCACTAGGCTTGGCTGGACTTTTAGTAGGGCTTACTCAAGCAGTATTGATGAAATATATTCTCAAGTGGCTCGGGGATAAAAAGACCGTTGTTATTAGCTTTACGTTATGGGCAACAGGATTTTTCTTATTTGGTATTGCAACAGAGGGTTGGATGATGTTTGCTTTTTTATTTCCATATTGCTTAGGTAGTGTTGGAACTCCAGCTATTCAGGGAATTATTACAAACCAAGTTCCTGATAATGAGCAAGGGGAATTGCAGGGTGCCGTTACTAGTATGATAGGCTTGACTTCTATCATTGGCCCTCTTTTAATGACAAATGCTTTTTACTTTTTCACAAAAGAAGATGCCTTGTTTAGCCTTCCTGGAGCACCTTTCTATTTAGCAGCAATATTCACTGGAAGTGGCGTGCTTCTCGCAGCGAGAGCAATGAAAAAAGTAATTTGAAAATTATTTCAAAAGACTTGTGTGTATTGAGATATATTTACTTCAGTACGGTAATCGATCCAACTTTGTTAATTGCTGGCTCAGCTCTATTATTTGCTAATATTTGTAAATGGTAAGTCAGTACCGATGTCTCTATATTATTACCAAGAAAGTCATTCCAAGAATTATCAAGACTAGATGATTGAAATAACAAATTTCCATATCTGTCAAAAATTTTAAAGTCAAATTTATAATCATTTTGATAAAAGCTATGTAGTATATTTACAATGTCATTTAAGTTATCTTGATTATTTGAAATGGCATTCGGTATAAATAAACTTGTTGCATTACAAGAGGTAACACTGACAGTATCATTAAGGTATATCGATCCATTGGAGGTGCAGTTAGGGGAGTAATTGCCTACCAGTACTCTATATTTTCCTGGCTTTGAAACTAATGTGCTTTCTAGGGTATCACCGTTTTCCCATAAATAGGTTTTAGCATTGCTGAAGTTCGAAAATATTGCTAGTTCTTTCTGGGATATACCGATACAATAGTTCTTTTCATTATTCTTTAATGGTGTATCAATATCCACCGTTATCAAAGTGCTATCGTTGATATCACATCCGTCCTTTGTGGCTGATATGTGGTATTTTGTATTTTGTCTTGGGAATACAATAGGAGATAGCAGTGTCTCATCTATAATATTATATATCGGTTGCCATAAAAAAGTATCGGCATCTCCTTGAACTAAGATTTGAATGCTGTCGTTAGGACAGATGTTTAAGCTATCGGGGATATCTAAAGAAAGGTTTGAAATATTTACAATTGAAGTATCTCTGGATATACAAACCTCAGAATTATTGGAAAGGCTAGCGATATATGTTATTGTTTCTGTGGGTGCAACGCTTATATTAGACGAGTTTACTGCCATATCTACCTTTAGGGAATCTATTTTGCCATTGCTAATTGATATCCAGTTGTAAATGGCATTATTCGAACCAAATGCAATAAGTGTCAATGAATCATTTAAGCAAACTGTTGTATCCTTGGGTGAAATAGTTATAGGTAAAAAACTGTCTACTAAAATTGGAAAAAATACAGTATCTGCGCATAATCCCCCATTATCAATAATCAGTTGATATGTAGTACTTATATCTGGATATGCCTTTACTAGTGATGAATCACTATTTAATAAATTGGTTGTTGGACTCCACGAGTAAGTGACACCAGAGTTATAAGAAACACCAATCTGAGCAGAGTCTGGTTTACATCTTTGTGTCGGCTCAACTGTATAAGATGTGTCATTTATTACTGGTACAAAATGTGTAATTATTTCTGTTTTACAATCTACTTCAATGGTCAATTCAACTTTGTAAATTCCAGGCTTGTCATATTCATGAGTAGGTGATTTTTCTGTAGAGTATGAACCGTCGCCAAAACTCCAAATTCTAGAGAATGTTTCAGGGAAAATAGGTGGAACATAAGAAGTGTCATTGAATTGAGTAGGAGTGCCTAAGCATTCAGTTGAATAGCTAAAGCCAGTTGGGTAATCAAGTTTTATCATCCAACCCCCAAATGAGTTTTCAATAGAGCCTACAGTTTTATCTCCTCCTGGACCAGTGTCAAATGCTGCTGAAAGCGCTACGTATCCATCAGATTGAGTGGTTGTAATATTGGGGTACCAAATGCCGCCATTGTCAGATCCAAGGGTTTTTTGCCAGATAATATCGCCTATGCTATCTATTCTAACAAGCCACATGGATTGAAAATTTGCTGGTGATGGATTAGGTTCTGACTTATCGCCTGATACCTGGGAATAAGATGCAATGCTCATAATAGCACCTCCATTGCATGTTGGTTCTATTGATCCAAAATCCTCTGCCAGATTTCCACCATATACTTGTTCTTGTATTATTTGTCCGCTTTCTGGATTTAGCCAAGCTAAGTAAACATCTCTATAGTATATAGTATCTCCAGAGCTTAAGTAGTAGGTGCTTCTTAAATTATAATGAGGTGAATTCGTATTGCCTGCAACAACAATATTCCCATTTGATAATTCTATTACCTCTGTATAAAACTGACTATAATCATCCTTGCTATGACCTAATATTTGTGTCCAAAGTGTATCGCCATTTTTATCCAGTCGGATTACAAAAAAATCATAAGATCCTGCGCTAGATAGAGAGTCTGGTAAGCCATGACCGTTTCTCCCATTTATAAAGTCATCATTTGATTGTGTCCAACCTGATAAAACGTATCCTCCATCACTATGCTCTATATGTGAAGTGCCTCGATCCCAATTGGCAGATCCACCAAAGCAATTGTCCTTAATATTATTTTGATCATTATCAAGTTTTACAAACCATGCGGCTTCAGTGCCATTTTTAGCTGCATCTGTATGGAGGTAGCTTTGTGCATCTTTACCAGCAAAGATACCAGTTCCTGTATCTCTGCCATTAGTGTAACCAAAACATGAGTATCCTCCTGCTTTATTTTCAACAGTAGAGTGAATAATACCACGATCCAGTAGTTTGATCCAATCTTTACTTCCATTTATATTTAGTTTATAAGCAAAGCCACAGTCTCCACTGCAATCTTTGAAATCGCTCCATGTGTCACTAGATAAGCTTCGGCCACTAAGAATCGCCCCGCCATTTTTAGGTCTACTCAATTTCCAAGAATCTTCTTGTCCCTTCCCTTTTAAACAGCTCTTCCAAACTCTATTACCTGTTTTGTTATCTACCTTAATGATAGCAGCATCCCATCCTGTAGAGTCTTTGCACTCATCGCAGTCATAATCGGTGGACGAACTAGTCATACTGATAATAAAATCTTGATCAATATCTTGAACTATTGAGAAGTTTTGATCCGTATTTGAACCTCCGATTGCTTGTTGCCAAATAACTTTTGGTTGTGCAATAGTATTAAGACAGGATGCTAGTAATGGTAACAATAAAGCTTTATCAAAGACAAAATGCATGATTTTCATGCATTTTAAGATAGCTTGCAATAAGATCTATTACAATTCAAACTATAAACAAAATGAGTCTTTGATGTATTTGTTTTTTTGCTATAATGTTTTGATTTTCAATCTACTATATTTTTATTGGTGCTTTGTCGAATTGATTTGAAATAAATAGAAAAAATGGTTTAGATAGTTTAAGATTTTCTGGGTTACAGTTGTGTTATGTTTCCAGTGATATTATAGATGATATCGTCATTTTTATATTTACTTTGTAAGTAGTAAGTATAAGTTGCGCTTTCGCTTGTTTGGTCGATATTGTGCCATTTGAAGTTCGGATCTTGCGTCTGATAAATCAACTTCCCGTGTCTATTGTATATCTGCAAATTAAACTGATCTATAAGGTCGTTTGGTATTGAAAAAAAATCATTGTTGCCATCTTGTGAACTTGCAGAAAATGTCGAGCTAAACGTAGTTCCGCATTGAGAACGAAAATTACAAAAGTTGATAGACAATGCGAAATGTAAATACTTTCCGCTGGACATTGAGCATTGTCAGTTTGTAGTTCATGGAATGAACGTAACAACTCAACTTATGTAATTTGAAAAGTTCGAGATGTGGAATCAAATTGCGTTTAACGTTTTGTTGGAACACGTTTTGACTCGAAGTCCGGCAAAGGCGAGCAAGAGGAGAGTAGCGGAGAAGCAATTTGGTTTAGCTCGACATTGAAACACATTCCCTTAAGACTGAAAGTCCGACGAAGGAGGACGAAAGGATTAAGGTCGGCTTTGCCGAATGTGTTTCAATGCATTGGGTATATAGAGGAAAGGTTCCCTGCAATTTTCTATATATACTTTTTTTGTGATAGTATCTGAATAGCAATGATAGGAGCTATGTACAATTAGCGAAACTGAGTATGTTCCTGAATCTTCATATGAATAAATGTGATTGCTTATGTCGTCTAAGTTAGAACCATTGTCATATATGGTTATCCCCTCATTGCCATCCCCATATGTCCAACTATACCATATAGTATCTTTATTAAAGGTGCATTCTCCAGACTTCTGCGGAATAGTATCCAATATGAAATCGTTTAATGTTGTGTTAGATAGCTTGCAATCCGATTCGTAAGAAAAATTTGCAGTAGTGGAGTCTTTTATAAATCTTCTTGGTAATCGTGGTACTAAGTTTTGTAAGGAGTAATTCACATTTCCTACAAGAGCAACTTTTTTGGGGTTAATATTTAATGGCGCTTCATCGTTAGGATTTTCGATACAGGCCAGATAGCCATTAGGATAACCGCCAGTTGGAAAGTATATTTTGTTATCAGGCCCTAGATACATACTGTAATGGGTTGAGAGGGAACGATATACTGTATCCATAGAATTATGTAATGATGTGCTATCAGGAGCGTTAGCGTCAAACTGCATGATCCCTATGGCTTGAGATTGCACATAGAGCTTGCTTCCATCAGGTGAAAACTCACACCCATAGGTATATGCTCCTGGGGATAAGCCAATATTTCGTTGATTGGAAAAAGTGCCTGTTGCAGCATCAAAGTCAAATAAAACAAAACCTTTGCTTGGTGAGTATCTAGTGAAAGCAAACTTATCTCCGTTTGGAGAGAATCTGGCAATATTGCTAGAAAGGAACTCTAGTAGACTTAAGTCAATATTTGTAGGCGTTCTGTTGAAAAGCTCAATGGTATCCTCTTTTATTAGGTATAATACAATGTCCCAACCAGATGGGCCTGGAAGAAAGTTAGTAACAAAATATTCTGGCGGTGCATTGCATTCTTCATTTTTTCGCTGTATACCTGCCATAAGCTCTAAGTTGTTTCCTGGTACATCAATTGGAATATTTTGCTTTATAACTGCCCCTAATCCCATATCCTCATTCATATCAACAAGACTATAATGAAATCCAAGGTTAGCGTTGATGCCAGTTAATCCAGATTTTAGAAAAATATAATATTGCTGATCATTTATTGGGTGAGGTACTATTAGGGCTCCCTGAGAAGCATTTTGATTTCCGTTTAATCCGACTCCATTCATCATGGTATCGTGGTTGGCATTCCATACAGTTTCTCCATTGGTGTAAAATAAAAGTTCGCCTGTAGTAGGATCACTTACTGTAGCTGCTGTTTCAATTGTTGTGATTTGACTATTTGAGAAGGGCTTGATACTATCAGCCTCAAAAATAATTCCAGCCTTATTTCCCGCTATCCAATTGTCGTTACTATTTGTTTTATTATATTCTCCTGGACAAACATCTATAACCTTTGAAAAATTGCTCATGCACCCTCCGGTATCTATACTGGTTAAGCTTATAAGATAGTTTTTCGGATTTGAATATGTGATTTCTGGGTCCTCTATATTGGATGTGGTTTGGTTGCCAAAGTTCCATTGCCATTCTGTTATGCTTGCTTCATTAGTAGTTGTATTCTGAAAATCGATTTCATTGCATGGACATCCAGCCTCAGCTATAAAAGATGGCTTTCTCTGTTCTGGTATTAATAGTTCAAAACTTGTGTCTATAACACAGCCACCATAGTCTGTATTGCCAATATCAAGCCTTATATTATGCGGATATTGAGATTCTGCAAAATGATGTGTAGGATTAGAATCAAAAAAGGTGCCTGTGTTGTCTCCAAACTGCCAAGCGGTAAATGTTAATGGTATGTTAGGATTATTGGAAAAGGATAAATTGGTAAAATCTACACTTTTTCCAAACTTATTGGGAGTGCAATAAATGGTATAATCTAAGGCAATGGTAAAAGGACTCTCAATAACCTCAACAGTTTCACTTGTACTGTCAATACCACCAAACTGAAGCGCTAGTAGCCATATTGTATAAGTTCCAGGATCAGGGTATGGATGATATAGCTCGCTCATAAAAGGTTCTAGTGTATCAATACTGCCATCGCCCCACTTCATAATTATCGTATCTGCTGATGATCCTGATGCGTCTCCATATACACTTGAGTTTGGCGATGCACAGAGTGTGTCAGGGTTAAATAAGGTAAGGTCTGCAAACTGGGCCTTTGTTATGTGCACGTAAAGCAGAAGTAATAAGTATAAGAGTACTTTTTTCATTGATTTTAAAAGAGTGTTATGATTGAATAAAACAAGATAGATAGAAGCTTGTTTTATTGGAAGACGAAAAAGTGTAATAATGGTATTTTGAGTAGGCTTTTAGTCGACTATTTCCTGCTGATAAACAAGAATTTAAGAGGTGTTAAATATTAATTTGGAAAGTAGGGCTAGTTTGTATTAGTTGTCACCATCTATCATCCTTCCAATGCTTCCTAATATAGATCCTTCTCCTTTTGAAGAACCGCCTAATTTTGGAGCGTGTTTAACTACTCGATCGGCTAACCTGGAAAATGGTAGGCTTTGTAAGTATAAAGTGCCCGTACCTCGAATGGTTGCTAAGAATAAACCTTCTCCGCCGAAAAACATAGATTTTAGGTTGCCTGCTCTCTCAATATTATAATCTAATCCCTCCGTAAAGCCAACAATACAACCAGTATCAATGAGAATAGTTTCGTTATTGAGCTCTTTTTTTATCACAGTTCCTCCGGCATGTAAAAATGCTAGTCCGTCCCCTTCGAGCTTTTGTAGTATGAAACCCTCGCCACCAAAGAAGCCAGAACCAAGCCTTCTGCTTAATGTAATAGAAACCTTAGTGCCTTTTGCTGCACAAAGGAAAGCATCTTTTTGACAAATGATATTACCACCAAGCTTATTTAGGTCAACTGGAATGATTTTACCAGGGTAGGGGGCTGCAAAACTTACTTCTTTTTTACCTTGTCCAATATTAGTAAAATGAGTAAGAAAAATAGATTCGCCTGTTAAAACTCTCTTCCCAGCACTCAAAAGTTTATTGAAAACCCCCTCGTTGGGTTGTGAGCCATCGCCCATCTTTGCTTCAAACTGAATGTCCCTATCCATCCAGTTCATTGTTCCTGCTTCAGCAATAACTGTTTCTTGGGGATCTAATTCAATAGAGACGACTTGCATGTCATCTCCATGGATAGTGTAATCTATTTCGTGTGAAGTCATCAAATTACCTACTTTTTTTCTTTACCATCCAAATCTACTACTGTTGGCGCTGCAATGAAAACAGAAGAGTAGGTACCAGCTAGGATGCCAATTAATAGAGCAAACGAGAAGCCTCTAATAACTTCTCCTCCAAAAAGGAATAAAATAATTACAACAAGCAAAGTCGTTAATGAAGTAATCATTGTTCTACTTAAGGTGCTATTAATGGCTTGGTTAAATACTTCTTTCTTCTCAGTAGTAGGGTGAAGTCCAAGGTATTCTCTGATTCTGTCAAATACTACCACCGTATCATTGATGGAATAGCCAATAACGGTTAGTATTGCAGCTATAAACGCTTGATCAATTTCTAGAGAAAATGGTAGTATGCCACTCAAAATGGAGAACAAACCAAGTACGATCATTACATCGTGGAACAAAGCAAAAATTGCTCCTAAACCATACTGCCACTTCTTAAATCTTATTAATAGATAGATAAAGATGCCAATAAGTGCAAATATAGTAGCCCAAACCGCTCCAGTTTTGATATCGTCAGCAATAGTAGGACCAACTTTTTGAGAACTCATCTTATAATTTTCGATAAAGTTTTCAAAAGAAACATCCTCATCGAAAAATAAAGAAAGACCTTCATATAGCTTATGTTCAATAATGCTATCCGTTTCAGTAGATTTGTCCTCAATCATATAGGCTGTATTGATCTTAACTTGGTTTTCATTTCCAAAAGTTTTAACAATTGGAAATTCACCAAAGGAATCGTAAAGTGCCTCTCTAACAGAAGATGTGTTTACTGCTTCATCAAATCTGACAACATAAGTTCTACCTCCCTTGAAATCTACTCCTAGCTCAAATCCCTTGGTTATAATTGATGCAATACCTGCAATGATCAAAATTGAAGATATTACGTAACCAATCTTTCTTTTATTAATGATATTTAGATTAAGATTTCTAAAAGTTTTTTCGGTCACCTTATTCGCAAAACTAATTGCCTTATCTTTTCCTATATATATGTCAACCAATAGACGAGTAATCATTATGGCTGTAAACAATGAAGACAAAATACCAATGATCAAAACAGTTGCAAATCCTAAGATAGGACCACTACCAAAAAATGCTAAAATGATACCTGTGAGTAGGGTAGTCAAGTTGGCGTCTATAATTGAGGTATAGGAGTTTTTGTACCCATCAACTATGGCAAGCCGTAATCCTTTGCCTCTGAATAGCTCCTCTTTTATCCGTTCAAATATAAGTACGTTTGCATCCACAGACATACCAATCGTTAAAACAATACCTGCGATACCTGGCAGTGTCAAGGTAGCACCTAATGAGGATAAAATACCAATGATAAAGAATAGGTTAAATACTAGTGCAACGTTAGCAACTATACCACCACCACCATAGTAAACAATCATAAATAATAATACAAGTGCCAATCCTCCTATTAATGAGTTAAGACCTGCATCAATTGATTCTTGTCCCAACGATGGTCCAACTACATCTTCTTCAACAATTCTTGCTGGTGCTGGTAATTTTCCTGCTTTTAATATAGTTGCCAAATCTTTAGCTTCATTGATTTCAAAGCTTCCTGAAATAGAAGACCTGCCTCCTGATATTTCGCTGTTAACGTTAGGTGCAGAGTAAACTAGGTCATCTAATACGATGGCAATACTTTTGCCAACATTGTCGCCCGTTAAACGTTTCCAGATTCTAGCCCCTTCCGTGTTCATATTCATAGATACTTCTACAGACCTGCTAGGATCAAAATCTTGTCTTGCATCTGTAATAACATCTCCTTCTAGAGGAGCTCTGTCATCATTAGTTCTCGTTTTAATGGCATAGAGCATATATACGTCATTCTCTTCGTTGATAGGCTTAGCTCCCCATAAGAATTTAATGTTTCTTGGAAAGATTGATTTGACGATGTCCATTTCTAAGTATTCATCAACCTTCTTTCTATCTTTTCCTAACGTATAGCCTACAGCAGGACCTTCTTGAGGGAAAAAACCTTGCTCTGTATTTCTACCTACTGGAGAAAGGATTGAAAATAATGGATTCTCTTTAGCAAAATCCTCTGCCGAAAAAGTTTCTGCCTCTGTAGAGTCATCAGATTCTCCAATTAAATCTCCAAGAATAGAAGAGGCCGTGTCTTCTACTGCCTCTAATGTTGAGTCTATGGTTTCTTCTGCCTCGCCTAGTAAATTACTGATGGGGTCTTCTTCTGTAGTTGTTGAAGAATCGCTAATAGATAAGTTAGTGCCAGTGGTATCGCTTAAACTTTCTTTTTCACCTAGCTTTTTATTCGCTTGCGTTAAATAGTCTAGTACTTCTCTATTGTCAAAAGTTTCCCAAAACTCCAGTTTAGCAGTAGCTTGAAGTAATTTTCTTACCCTAGCTGGATCTTTGACTCCAGGAAGTTCTACAGAAATTCTTCCTGTGGAAGCTTGAAGTGAAATATTAGGCTGTGTAACACCAAATTTATCAATCCTAGTTCTAAGAATGTTAAAGGTACGTTTTACAGCATCGTCAGATTCTTTTCTGATTACAGCTAAAACCTCCTCATTTGTAGAGTTGTAATCAATAACATCTTTATTTTCTAGTGAAGCAAAAACAGAAGCCAGTTGAAAATCGGGGTCAACTTCATTAATTGCTGTGCCGAAGAGTGTTACAAAGTTATCTTGGCTATTAGTTTGCCTTTTGCTTGCAAGTGCCAAAGCTTTATTGAAAGTAGGGTCTTTGCTATCATTTGCCATGGATTTCACCATGTCTTCTAATGATACTTGAAGGGTAACACTCATACCACCTTGAAGGTCAAGTCCAAGATTTAGCTGCAATTCTTTACACTCTCTGTAGGTATACTGCTTAATAAAAAGATCATAAACTACTTCTGTATTGATAGAATCTAAATATTCTTGTTCTTTGGTCTTTAATAGATTATTGATCTCGTCTTGATCGGTTAGTCCTGAATTCTCAGCTATGTTGGTCGCATATTGATTGGCATCTTTTTCAATATTAGATACAATCCATGTGAACGAAAGCTGGTATAAACAAACTATAACTAGTGCTATCGCAAAAAACTTAACAACACCTTTTCCTTGCATTTTCTTGATTTTTAATATTAAAAGGTGCGCAAATATAACAAAATACCTAGCATTATTTTAGGCGAATAATAGAAAACTTTTGTTTGATTTATCCCGTTGTGGATCAACTCTTAAAGTAAGCAATAATAGGATCAAAACGAAGAAAGCGCATCAACTCTGATGCGCTTTCACAGCTTATGAACAAAGGAGAATTTGCTATTCAGCTGTTTTATCTTTGCAGGAAAAGAAAATGGACAACTTGATTGCTCCTGATGCATTTACGCCAAAGCCTGAGCTTCTAGACTTTGAATTAAACGAGTTTGTTGTATTAATATTGGTGCCGTCTAAAAAGTTGTCGGAGCCGCTATTTGATTCATTATAAGTGCTTTCTGATTCGCCACCAAGATTATTAGACCTGAATCCCCATGAGCATTCTGCACCAATAGCTAAGTTTTTAGCTATGAAATAGTTGAATCCACCTAAAAGGCTTATCCCAAAGCCCAGTCCTCCTGGAGATACTGTTTCTTGAGTGCTATTTCTAGTATAATCAGTTTGGGAAGCTGCCTCTTCTACGACGGTTTTTGTTCTACCTTTTAATGCAATTGTAAGATCAGCTCCAACATATGGATCTAGCTTTTTTGTTCCTTCAAAGTGTTTTTCAATGCCTGGGCGAATAAAGAATGAATTACTGCTAATAGTAGTTTTTTGATCTAAAAAAACCTGTCCAGTTCCTAAGTAATTTGCTTCAGTCGACACACTATCAGAGAACGTGAAAGTGCCTTTTCCTGAGTTGACACCAAATCCAACTCTCACAACTAAGTCATCTTTTAGATAGTATCTACCGAAAAGGAAATTTCCTCCGAGAGTATCTGATGTATTTCCGACAAATATATTGGCAATAGCACCGCTTACGCTAAAACCCAGACCAATGTCTCCCTTTGCTGGTTTTCTTGTGAAAAATGGATCTTCTGATTCTTGCGCAAAGCAAGCATGATTAAGAATGCCTACGAGTCCAAGTATAATGATTTTTTTCATGTTTTGTGATTTAAAGACAAAATTACAAATCGTAAGTATCTAGTAATCTATATATTGTATGATGTTTGTCCACAGTGTTTTGAAGTAGCGTCCAATATTTTATACCTTGCTAAGCGAAGTGGTTGTTTTATGGTAACTTTGTATGATCAGTTTGCAGTTTATAGTTAATGAGTTTGTCATTTTTTAGCTTTTAATTATAAATTAGAAACTATAAACTCCGTTTAATGAAAACCAAAAACAAAACCAATAAGGTTAATTTAATTACCCTTGGGTGTTCCAAGAACCTGGTAGACTCAGAAGTACTATTGGGTCAATTGAAAGCGAATGATATAGATGCAGCTCATGAAACAAATGAAGACAGTAATATTGTCATTGTCAACACCTGTGGTTTTATAGACAAAGCTAAAGAAGAGTCTATCAATACAATTTTGGCATATGCAGATGCTAAAGAAAAGGGACAAATAGAAAAATTATATGTTACTGGGTGTTTGTCGCAGCGCTATAAAGATGACCTTGAAGAAGAGATACCTGCTGTAGATGCGTATTTTGGAACCATGGAATTGCCTTCTTTGCTTAAGAGACTTGGGGCAGATTATAAGCATGAGCTAATAGGCGAGCGATTATTAACTACTCCGCAGCATTATGCTTATTTGAAAATATCAGAAGGTTGCAATAGGACTTGCTCTTTTTGTGCAATTCCGTTAATGCGAGGAGGTCATCAATCAAGGTCAATTGAAGAGATTGTAGCTGAAGCAAAGCATTTAGCTAAAAACGGAGTAAAAGAGTTGATGTTGATTGCTCAAGAATTAACTTATTATGGGTTAGATCTATACAAAAAGCGTGCTTTGCCTGATTTATTGAATAGATTGGCAGATGTGGAAGGCATTGAGTGGATTAGATTGCATTATGCTTATCCTAATAAATTTCCATTAGAAGTGTTGGGTGTGATGGCTGATCGAAAGGAGGTTTGTAACTACTTAGATATTCCTTTGCAGCACATCAGCAATGATATATTAAAAGCAATGAAAAGGCATACTACCAAAGAATATACAGAGGAGCTAATTGGTAAGATTCGCGAAAAAGTTCCTGGTATTACTTTAAGGACGACGATGTTGGTTGGTTTTCCAGGAGAGACAGAAGCCCATTTCGGTGAATTGATGGATTTCGTTGAAAAGACTAAATTTGATCGACTAGGCGCTTTTACCTACTCTCACGAGGAGGGTACAAGTGGTTATGAGTTAGAAGATGATGTGCCAGAGCAAATCAAAAATGAAAGGGCAGGTGAACTGATGAACCTACAACAAGATATTTCAAGAGAGATTAATCAAAAGAAAGTCGGGCAAGTGCTAAAAGTTTTATTTGATACGAAAGAAGCGAATTATTTTATTGGAAGGTCGGAAGGAGATTCTCCAGAAGTGGACAATGAGGTTTTGGTAGATGCGAAAGATAATTTTGTAAGGGTAGGGGATTTTGCAAATATCAAAATTACATCAACAGACGATTTCGATTTGTACGGAAAAGTACATGCTTAAGGTATGAAAATTGATGCCGTCCCATATGTAAAAACTGGTTTTTTTTCTAAGCTAATTGTTGATTTTTTAGAAAAGAAACTTGATCTAAATAAAAAGTTTAGAAGCGATTTTCAATACTCTGATTTAGAGGATATTAATTTTGTTGATGTTGGCCAAAAGACCGATCGGTCTCTGTTGAAAAATGTCGTTTTGGAGCAATATGGAAAGATAGATTTAGGACAGGTTGTTAAGGGGAATATAGAAGCGCTGGAGGGGCAAAAAACTTTCACCATTACGACCGCTCATCAGCCAAATATTTTTACTGGACCATTGTACTTTATTTACAAGATTATTTCTGCGATAAATCTAGCAGAACAATTAAATAAAGAGTTTATTGATAAACATTTTGTCCCTGTTTATTGGATGGGCAGTGAAGATCATGACTTTGCGGAAATTAATCATATCAATACCTACGGCAAAAGGGTGGAATGGAATATCGATGCTCAGCATAAGTCGGTTGGAAAGTTGAATTCGAAATCTTTAAATCTAGCAATTGATGAGTTAGAACAAATTTTAGGAAATGGAACTCATGCAAGAAACATTATTGCTATACTGAGGAAATGTTATTTGGAAAGTACAAGTTTGTCACAAGCAACGAGAAAATTTGTACATCATTTATTTAGCAAATATGGACTAGTAATAATTGATGGAGATGATAAAAAACTAAAAGCAAAATTTAAAAAAATTGTATTAAGTGATGCTTTTGATAATATGTCATATGATATTGTTAGTAAGTTTAATAAGGTGTTGGGTGGTATGTATCATATTCAGGTGAGTCCTCGTGAGATCAACTCTTTTTACATCAATGAAAATGGACGAAATAGGATTGTGAAGTCAGGTGAAAAATATCAGGTATTAAACACAGAAATTTCATTTAGTAGAGAGGAATTTGAAAATGAAGTGGAGCAATTTCCAGAGCGATTTAGTCCAAATGTAGTTTTAAGACCATTGTATCAGGAAATGACTTTACCTAATGTGGCTTATGTAGGCGGCGGCGGGGAATTGGCATATTGGCTTCAGTTGCAAGATGTTTTTGAATACTATGATATTCCATATCCCAATTTAGTGTTAAGAAGCTCGGTGCTATGGTTAGATGGTAGATATCGGCAGAAATTTTCAAAGTTAGGAATAAGTGCAAAAGATCTTTTTAGGTCCATTGACGAGCTGGTTAAATATTATGTGGATAAGCACTCCGATGAAAATTTAGATATGCAACAGGCGGAAAAGCTTGTTGGTGATGCATTTGATAGTATTCGGAGAGATGTTGTCAATATTGATCCAACGCTAGAATCTAGTTTGGAAGCAGAAAAAACTAGGTCGCTTAGTTCATTAAAAGCACTTGAAGGTAAAGCAAATAAAGCCATAAAAAGAAAACATGAAGAAGGAATTGAGCAGCTGAAGCGACTATATAACTCATTGTTTCCTGATAATGGATTACAGGAGCGACACGATAATTTCTTGCAATATTACAATCAATATGGTGATATGTTTATTGAAATGCTTAAACAGCATCTTAATCCCTTGCAGAAGGAGTTTTTGATTTTAGAAGAAGATTGTTAAATAATAAATATGCTCTTTAAAAGATTGCTTATTGTTAACCTGTTGATTTTTATTGTTTTTGAGGCTTCCGTGTCGCAAAATTTAAGTCAAGTTGTTCGAGGTAGAATTATTGAAAAAGTTTCAAAGTTGCCGATTTCTGGTGCGACTATAATATTGCAAGGCGATACTGCTGATTTTATTGCAACTGCGACAGATATTGATGGATACTTTAGGCTAGAGAAGATCATTGTTGGAAGACATTCTTTTAAAGTGAGTGCATTAGGCTTTGAGGGGCAAGTTCTCAGTGATATTTTGGTGGAGTCCTCTCGGGAAGTAGTGTTGAATATAGAGTTGTCTGATGCTCCAGTAACGTTGGATGACGTTACGGTTAAAACCTCTCATTATGGCGCTGCGCAAAATGACTTTGCATTGATTAGTGCACGTTCTTTTACAGTTTCTGAAACGGAGCGATATGCAGGTAGTAGAGGAGATCCGGCACGTATGGCATCTAATTTTGCTGGAGTGCAGGGTGCCGATGACTCTAGAAATGATATCATTATACGTGGTAATTCGCCTCAAGGAGTATTATGGCAAGTGGAAAATATTCCTATACCTAACCCCAATCATTTTGCTATTCCAGGAACAGGAGGCGGGCCTGTGAATATTATTAATAACAAAACTTTGGCCAACTCTGATTTTTATACTGGTGCTTTTCCTGCGCAATATGGCAATGGAATAGCGGGTGTTTTTGATTTGAGTTTAAGAAATGGGAATAATGAGCAATATGAAGGTGCTTTTCAATTTGGCTTTTTAGGGACAGAATTATTATTGGAGGGGCCTATGTCCAAAGAGAAGAAGTCTTCCTTTTTAGTAAACTATAGGTATTCTAGCTTAGCGTTGTTTAGTGCCGTTAATTTTAATATTGGCACAGACGCTGTGCCGAGATATCAGGATGGGTCTTTCAAGTTATCATTTCCCAGTAAAAGGGGGATTTTTTCGTTGTGGGGCATAGGAGGAAAGAGTAATATAGATATTGTCATAAGTGATCAAAAGGTTCCTGGTAATGATTTATACGGAGATGATGATCGGGATCAATATTTTGGTACAGATATGGGAGTGGTCGGCATGACTTACAATCATTCTTTCAAAGATATTTATTGGAAAAACTCATTAGCAGCTTCTGTATTGACTCAAAAGACACATCATGAATTTGTTTATCGACACCTTGATGCTAATCAGGAATATGTGTTAGACTCTCTAGCAGATTTGCTTGATTATAAGTTTAAGCAGAATAAAATAACATACGCCACATCTTTATCTAAAAAAATAGGCAGTAAAAGCGTTATCAAATTAGGCGTGATAAATGATATGTATCTATTTAGTTATGTGGATAGTGTTAGAGAATTGGACACTGCGCAGATTGATTATTACGAATTTTCAAAACGCTGGGGCAGTAGGGATAATGGATTGCTGTTGCAGCCATACTTGCAATGGAAGTATGACGCAAGAGCTAATTTGAGTTTTAACTTTGGTATTCATAGCCAATACTTTTCTTTAAATAATTCTCAATCACTTTTTGAGCCAAGGGCATCTTTTAAGTGGGATGTTAGGCCTACGCATACCATAAGCGGTGGGGTCGGTGTTCATAGCCAAATGATATCTCCATATTTGTATTTCTACTCTTTAGATGAAGGTAAAACACTTCATAATAAAGACATTGGTTTTATTAAAAGTAATCACTATATCTTGGGGTATGAAAAAATATTAGGAGATAAGGCTAGGGTGAAAACAGAATTATATTATCAGAATTTATACAATATTCCAGTTACTGTTAAGTCATCTTCTTTTTCACTGATTAATACTGGATCGGGTTTTGAGCGTTTCTTTCCCGATACGCTGCAAAATACAGGAACGGGTAGTAACTATGGTATTGAGTTAACCGTTGAGCGTTTCTTTCAAAAGAAGTATTTTTTCTTGATTACTGGAGCTCTTTTTCAATCCAAATATACAGGAAGTGATGGCGTGGAGAGAGATACGGACTTTAATGGGAATTATGCGCTTAATTTTTTAGGAACAAGGACATTTAAAGTTAAGCAGAAAAACATGCTGTCTTTAGGGTTGAAGATAACATATGCTGGAGGAAGGAGATACGGTCCAGCAGACATAGCTGCGTCTCAGGCTAAAAGGGAGCTCGTATATATTGATTCCTTGAGAAATACCTTGCAGTTTAGAGATTACTTTAGAGCCGATTTGAAAATCAACTATGTTATTAATCGAAAGAAAGTGACACATGAAATCGCTTTAGATTTGATTAATATATTGGGAGTTAAAAATGTTTTGACCTTGTCTTACGTTCCAGATCGTAATGATCCCTCAAAGGGGGCGATCATTGAACAATATCAGCTAGGTTTTTTGCCCTTATTCTATTACCGGCTGGGTTTCTAGTTTCATAAAGTTATCACATCTATCTTTATGGCTTCTTATAACTGTCTATATAAAGGTAGTAAGTCGAAGAAAGGTTTTTAGTGTTGCGGGCTGATGAAGTGAGAGATTTGTAACAGATTGCTTGCTAGCACTGATAGCAAGCAATCTGCTTTTTTGCATAGCCTATGTTATGAAATCTTAACTGTTCTTACTGGCTTTGTTTTAGCCTCTTCTCTTTTGGGTATTAAGATGCTTAAGACTCCATTGTCATATTTGGCGTTTATCTTGTCTGTGTTAACGGTTTCTGGTAACGTAAATGAACGCTTGAATGAACTATAGCCAAACTCTCTTCTGGTGACTATGCTGTCTTCTTTGTTGCCTTTTTCTTCTTTTTTCTCAGAAGATATAGTCAATGTTTTATTGTCAATATTAACTTTAATATCTTCTTTTGAGAAGCCAGGAGCAGATACCTCAATAGTGAAATTATCGTTGTTTTCTGAGATATTTACTGGTGGCTTTCCTGAATAGGAATTATCAAAGAAAGTAGGGAAGTCAAACCCTAGGTCATCTAATAATCCTGAAAAAGCTGGCTTTGTGTTTGGTTGATTGAATTTTACAAGTGTCATAATTTTTAAGTTTTTAGTTTAACAATTTTGATTTTGATAGATCAAATGATGTGCCAATGATAAAATCCTGTTATTGTTTCAGATTTTAATCATTTGATAGCGACAGAATGTCTTTAATTTGTTTAATTTTGTGACATTTTGTCAAAAATGTTGCGCTTCATTTCAAAACATAATACCATTTTTTTCGTTTAACTTAGTAGAATCAATATGGAAGCGTTTTTTAGGAGTTTTCGAGTTTTTCTAATAGTTCTTCTAGTGTCCCTGTTTTCTTGTAAGCGAGATGAACCTTTAGTTGTAGATAAAAAACTAGGATACTTTCCTATAAAAGAGGGGAGTTATATTATTTATAATGTTGATTCTATTAAATATGACAATTTCTTTGATCCTGTTAAAATTGATACAAGTCATTATCAGTTAAAGGCAACTATTGGTGCTGAGTATATAGACAACCAAGGACGTATCAACCATGAAGTGACTATTAGCAGAAGAGATGCAGATACATCTGTGTGGCACTATTTAAAAACCAACTTGATATTACTAAATGGTAATAATGCAGAAATCGTAGAAGATAATTTTCGATTTATCAGCTTGAACTTTCCGCCATTGAAAGGAAAATCTTGGAAAGGCAATGCATATATCAGCTTTACTGACGATCTTGGTTGTGACTACCTTGGTGATTGGGATTATGAATACACTGTGGTAGATAAAAGTGAAAGTATTGATGGCGTGGATTTTGACTCAGTACTTACAGTTACTCAGGTTGACGAGGAAAATGTTATTTGTAAAAATGTATCAATTGAAAAATATGCAAAAAACGTAGGTCTTGTATACAAAAAGCAGGTGCGTTTAACAACTCAGGATGCCAATGTTGCCATTCCTTTTGAGCAAAGAGCGGAGAGGGGTCATATTTTGGAAAAGAAAGTAGTTGAATATAATATTCTAGATTGATCAAGTTCTGAAACTATTTCTGTGTAATATTCTGTTTTAGAATGTGAATATATAAATATGTTAAATATTTGATTTTTAATAAATAGTGTAGTATTTCCTCTCAATTTATATCGAAATCATACACTTATTATTACTTTTTCATTAGAAGGTCTTTTTCTTATTTCGCTGGACATGATTAATTAAAACAAAATTCAAATGAAAACTTTACAAATATTTATAATAGTAATAGCTACACTTAAATTTATAAATGCACAAGAACCAGTCGAAGACAACGGAACAGATTCATTAAAATGTAAATGTGATATAAGCTCCGAAAGCCTTCATAATATGTCGGCTTTGAGAAATCTGTATGATGACTTTTATCGTGGGTTCGTTCCGACGCCTGCTAGGCGAGAGGGCGATTCTTTATATAAAGCTTTTTTTGTTCAATCGGTTAGCGATTTTAAATCTGATTGTAAGCCTGGGGAGGAAGATACTGTATGTCCATCAAGGAGCTGCTATGCTTATCTCTGGGTTCGAGTGGTAGGATTTAGAAGAGATTCAGCGGGTGCACAAACACTTTCGACAGTATATGATACTTTGAACACTCACAAATTTTCTGGCACGTGCACTGATGTAAGCGATAGAAAAGCATCAAGTAATCTTAATAAAAATAATGTGAGTATTTATCCCAATCCATCGCATGGGACGGTAAATATCCAATCAGAAACCGAGTTTGATAACATAATTATTCTAGATATTTATGGGAGAGAAATAGAACGTATTGATCTAGGGACGCAAATAAACAGACATGAAATCAATTTGGGGTATCTAAACAATGGCATGTATAATATTGTATTGTTGAAAGAAGATGAGATAATTAATTCAAAAAGATTTTCAGTTCTGAAGTAAATAATAAAGTAGGAAAGGGAGAGGGCATGGCTCATAATGTTCTCTCTTTTTTATGTATCTTTTTTATTTCTCCTATAGCCTTCCCACAACTCTCTAAAGCTGTCAAACTGCTCTCTATAGAAAAAGCCAATACCTGTTTTGTTTTGATTCCTTTCGAAGAATAAATCATAAGCATTTTTCCTAAATGCTTTTAATCTTAGGCGGCCATCTTTCGTTAAGCTATATTCAATATTAAAATCACCAGATATATTAGACCCAGATTGCCCCTGACCAATATCTTCATCTGTAGAGCGAAAATTACCACCAACATCAACAGATAGTCTGTTATCCATAAAGCGTCTGCTTACGCCTAATTGTACCTCTTGCTGCCTATTCGTGTTGTTTTCGGGGTTATCTGAATTATTTAATGTTCCGTACGAATAAAGGTTTACATTAAAATCAATCTCATCACTCAAATTAGAGGCAAGTGTACTAAGCTCCCTAGAAATAAAACTACTCACGCTGGTGGAAGATTGTTGTTCATTTAAGAATTGATCTCCATATAAATCACTTGGTAAAAACCTATTGAGTACAATCAATCCAAATACTTGCCTATTTAGTTCAGCCTCATCTCTTTTAATCCTTTCAAAAATACTATTGGGTATTCCTTGGTCTTCCGCACCAGAAGCTTGGATATCAAAAGTTACTTTAGGACTTAGTAAAGAGCCTTCTAAGTTTAGTTTTACATCTGTCGAGACTCTATTGGCTGTATTGTCTGGTAGGGTGGCTCTTAAATTATAGATGGCATCTATGTCAATGCTGGCGTCATATGGGCTACCGGACCATTTCAACATACTACCATTGTCTATAATAAATCGCTTTTTAACTAAATATAGTCCCTCTACTGGACTTTGCATGGTAAATAAATAATTACCTTTTTCAATGGTATAAGTACCAAACATATTAACCTCTCCCAAGGTATTGATACGCATATTTATGTTTCCAGTTCCTTGAGCCTTAATAATATCTCCGGCATCAAGGTCGAATATAATTTCACCTTTCGCTTGTGGTGTGATGTCTAGCCTTAAATTGAGTGTAAGTCCATGATATGATAAATCTTTATTTTCGTCTTCCTTAGAAGAATTGTCGTTTTGGCTTTTGTATTTAAACTTGATGAATCCGTGCTCACTAAGATCCTGATCATCTGAGATAGGTATGAATATGTGAGTACCTTCTTGAGTAATCGCATCGGCATCTACATCAATATCTCTCAAGCCTCCTGTTAAGTGCATTTTTCCTTTTATGTCTGCAATTGCTGTTCCATAATAAGTTTTGTTCTGCTGAGCATTTGTATTTAAAAACATAAATTGATCTGTAGAGAGGTAAAGGTCATATTCAAGTGATTTGAAATACTGATGTGTAGCATTTCCTTCAATTAAGGCAATATTGCCCAATTCATCTTTGACCAATACCTTGTCAATATCTATTTCATTCTTCTTAAACAAGACCTCTGCTATTGGAACCTGGTATACGGTATTAAGGTAAACGACTCTTGTCTTAGCATTTAATAAGATTACTGTTCCGTTTAATACTGGATTTTGAATGGTACCAGTTAATAAAAGCTTTACTGTTGCATTTCCTGATAGGCTATCAATTTTATTTTGAAAATAAGTCTCTATTGGAAATATGGGCATATTATTAGTGGCGATATTAAAATTGAGGCTATCTTTTCCTAATACATAATACCCATTGCAAGTCAAGTCCTGCTCATAGCCAAGAATGTTTGTTTGTAGGAATACTTTGCTATTGTCAGTGGATTTACTTAGTTGAATTTCAGCATCTCCTAATGTATCATTGCTGATGCTGAAATTCTTAAGATGGAGGTGAGATTGTAATGCTAAATCAGAAGAAATATCTAGTTGGCCATTTAGTGTTCCATTTATTGATTCTTCAGATTTATTAATTATTTGAGAAAAATCTCCTATGATTATATTTTCAAAAGATGTGTTGATATTAAAAACCTCTTTTTTGTTGATAGCTTCTAATGTCACTTCTTGATTGCCATTTCCTATCGATAAATCAGCTAGTGTAATGTTATTTTGTTGGTAGGTAATCTGATTTGATGGGTTTATTGACCATATTTTATTGTTGACTTTAATGTTTGATTTTGATGGGTCAAAGTGAAGTTTAAGTTTGTCGCTTTCTTTTTCCAAGTTGCCAGATAAAAGAATATCATTTCCTGATGAATCATGGTCTGCAAGTAGCGAAAAACTGGCATTAGAGCTTGAAAGTGTAGCGCTTAAGATGTTATTGTTGAATTGGAGTTTGTCTGACAGGTTAATGTGCTCTATGTGGCAAGCAAGCCCCATATTTTTATTTGAATCTGGAAGGAGACTAAAATCAATATTAGTGAAATTGATATTTTTATATTCTAGATCGTTTGTTTCAGCTTTTAGTGAGATGTAGTTTTTGTTTGTATTAATCGCACCATTGATAAATGCAGTATTTCTTAGATGTATGTCTTTGTTGAAAAATTCAATAAGGTTATCTGCTTTCTTTATCTGAATGTTGAAGCTAGCAATTGCCGATTCTTTGTCTTTTTGTCTAAATTCATTAGGTCTGATATAATACAGTGCAGCATTTTTTATTTTTTCTGGTAAGGTCTTTATCTTGAAGTCACCAGATAAATCTGCATCAACAATGTCTGATCTTAAGGTTATTTGCTTTTTATCATTCGCAAAATTTGTTGTAAAGAATAAGGTATCAATCTTTAGAGTATCGTTAGTTCTTCTTACGTTTAGTTTGTTTAATATGATACTACCTTCGATATCATCAATGTTGGCACCCGTGAAGTTTAAATTTGCAGTTGCACTTACATTATGAAAATGCTCTGTGATTTTTAATGCTTGCAAATTGGCATGGTTAAGAGTTGTGTTAAATATAAATTCAGGAACCTTTAGGTTTAAATCAATTTTTCCTTCAAATAGCATATCTAGGTTTGCATCCTTAATTGTAAAGCTTCCGTCAAACTTTTTACCAGAAATATCTCCCATCAGCTCTATGTTGGAGTAAGTATACTGGTTGAAGTCAAAAGCATCTATATGACCATTCAGGCTAGCCCTTAAATTTTTTGTCGTTAAGCCAGACCCCTTTATTTCCGATTGCATAGAGATGCTTCCCAGCCTCTTCTCATTGAGTAATTGACCTATGTTGAACTGTCTAGTATCTACTCCTCCAGAATAACTAATTTCTGTTCCTTTAGATTTTACATTCAAGTCTGAGTTGACTTTTCCTAGGCTAGAATTCATTTTACCATATGCAACAAAGTCATTGTGAAATCCAGTAAATCGACCTTTGAAGGAGACCAAGCCCAAGTTAAATAGCTGTTGATTAATCTCTGCCGTAGGGTAAACACATTTTATATCGCCAGCACTGATAAGTGTCTCGCGAATATCAAGATCTATAAAGGCAGTTTTGAGATTTGGAAGTCCTTTGATCTTTGCATTTCCTGCAAATTTTGTTTGATTTCCTGTTCTCAATAGAACCTTTTGAGCTTTAAGATTATTAATACGGCCACTTATTAAGCCAGATATTATTACTTCACTATTTAGTGCATCAAAATCAGAATCGAAAAAACTGAGATCTATAGGAGAAATTACAGAAGGCGCAATATCTAAATAGACTTGAACTTCCTCCGACGTTTTGTTAATATTTTCGACCTTTAGATACTTTGATTTGATAGCACTACCAGGTGTTTCTAAGACAAAGTCTTTCAAGGTGATTGATTTATTTGTATTTATTGTTAAGCCAGCATCCAGTTCATTAAGCTTAAATCCACTTGATTCTTCTAGAGAGAGTTGCTCTATTGAAAATGTGATTGAATCTTTATCAATGACAGTATTTATTGAGTTAACATTTATAGATGATACAAGAAGATTATCTAAGTTGATTTGTTCTTTGCTTTTATGATTTTTGCCATTTTCTATTGCAAATGCGCTGTTTATAACAGTTACATGATTTATTTCTATATGCCAATCTGCTTTTGGAAAACTATCGTTGCTTTCATAATGCTCTTGATAGTGAGCGTTGTTAGATTTTTGAATTTCATAAGAAGTATTTTCGATTAAACCATCTGAGATGATAATTGTTTTATCCTCAATGTTCATCTGCTCTGCCGTTAGCTCCAGTCTGTCTGTGTAAACCTTTGTTTTGGATTGAGCTATTATGTCTTCATATGAAAATGAAAAATTATTGAGGTTGACTTCCTTAATGGTAAAAGCATTTTTATTATTGGAATCCTTGTTGTTCAGTCTTTTGACTATAAAGTCATAGTTGAAGGTTTCTTGGTTTTTGATTATTCTTGCCAAAGCATGACTTAGGGATAAACTTTTCAGGTGTATGCTCCCATTAATAGCCTCCTTTATGCCAATGTTGAATTTGACTTCTTTCGAATAGAGTAAGGTGTCGTTTGCTTGATCTAGGATAAGTAAATCGTTTAAGGTAATATTTGAATAGGGGGTGTAGCTAATTCTAGATAAGCTTAGTGTTGCCCCCGTTTGCTTTCGTACAGATTCCGAAATAAACGATATTGCTTTATGGTTTAGTGTATCGGATTTCAGTATTATAGATAAGCTAATAAGCATTACAGAAACCACAATAAAGAATGCCATCAAGCATATTGCTAAGTATCTAAAAATTCTATGTTGAAAAAACTTTGGCAATTGCTGAAAGTTAAGCGATTATACGAAATTAGTGAATTTAGTTCGAAAGCTCCCACTGTTTAGTCTAGGGAGAATGATAAGTCAGCTTTAGTGCTTAGTGCAATACTTAGGTGCTTTTCTTAGGTAAAATGCATATCTTTATTTACAGAAATAGCTGTAATCAAAGCGTATTGATATGAAAGTTGAAATTGATAGCAGTACTGGATATCTTGATTTTGTTGCCAATTTGCATAAGACAATGCAGGAGCAGAACCTCATTTTGATCTATCAAGGTGAAGTTAATCAGGATATTACAAAGGTTTTTACCAGTATGGCGGAAAGGAATATGGAGATGAATGAAGAGAGTCGCAAAACGAGCAGGCAGGTTTATCATGTTATGATAGAACTGTTGCAAAACATATGTAAGCACACAGATGGACCTACCACCGATTCAATGTCTGATATTGGCTCAAGTAAAGAGGGAATCTTTATTGTGGCCAATGATGATGATAACTATTACATTACTTCTGGAAATGTTACTGATTCGAGCAATATACCAAAGGTAGCAAAGATGATAGATCAGTTTAATGTGATGAGTAAAGAAGAAATTAAACAAGAGTATGTGAAACTGATAAAGGCAAGCAAGCTGTCAGAAAAAGGAGGTGCAGGTCTAGGGCTTATTGATATTATAAAAAAAACAGGCAATAAGATAGATTACTATCATATGGATGACAAAGAGGGGTATTCATTTTTAGTTCAGAGATCGACAGTCACTAGGACTTCTGATTAATGGCCTTTTATACTCCTTATGCAATGTGCCTATAATGCCTAAAAAGAGAGAAAAATTTAATTAAACTATAAAAATGGAAACAATAAATATTGAAGGGACAGAAGATACCCCTAAAATCATTTTAGATTACAATGCTGATGTGTATGAGATATCTGGAAAGTCTTTTCCAGAAGATTGTGCAACGTTTTATGAGCCTGTTATGAATTGGTTAGAAAGCTATAGCAATAACCCTAAAGATAAAATGATATTTAAGTTTAAATTAGACTATTTTAATACAGCTTCTTCAAAGTCTATTCTAGATATATTGTTAGCACTAGAAGAACTTGATAAAAAAGTACACATTGAGTGGCACTATAGAGATGGTGATGAGGATTTGGAAGATGCGGGAGAGGAATATGCAGACATGGTGGAGTGTTCAATGGAACTTGTTAAGTTTTAGTAAATCGCCTCTAGTAGGTAGCATAGATTTAGTCATTTAAATGTCAGCTTTTCTTTTTGTCTGGTTAGTGTTGTAATTTAGTTTGATTGTTAATGCTAGCCAAGTGCTGATATGAAGAAGCTAAAAACCTTTGAGCTCAACAGAAAAACAGTAGACGAATACAAAGAGGCTGATAAAGTCCCTATAATAATCATTTTAGATAATGTAAGAAGCCTGAGCAATGTGGGTTCTGCCTTTCGTACTTGTGATGCTTTTTTAATAGAAGGTATTTGTCTATGTGGTATAACAGCCCAGCCCCCACATCGTGAAATTCAAAAGACTGCTTTGGGCGCAACTGATTCCGTGGATTGGAAGTATTATCAAAATGTAGAAGATGCTATTAAAGAATTAAAGTCAAAAGGTTATCATATAATTGGAGTTGAGCAAACGGACAAAAGTATATTGCTCAATGAGTTTGGAGTAAAGAAAGATCAAAAGTATGCCTTGGTTTTTGGGCATGAAGTAAATGGTGTGAGTGACGAGGCCTTGTCGCTAATAGATGACTGTATCGAAATTCCTCAATATGGTACAAAGCACTCTTTTAATGTGTCTGTAAGTTTAGGAATTGTATTATGGGAGTTCGTTAGAAGCTGATTTATGGTAAGGTTTTCGTTACTTTTAGTCCAATACTCCTTCTATAAAGCTGCTTTACCCCTTTATTTAGAATTATATAAAGAAGATAGTACTGAAAATCTTACCAGTACTATTTCTAATAAAAAGACCGATAGAGTTGCACTAACTCCATCGGTCAAAATAACTTTTTAGGATAGTGTCTTTTATTTATACTCCAAAAGCATAGTAATATACACCTGAATAGCCAGGGTATCTGCCTTCCAGCATTACGCCGCCTTTTTTGTTCTCAAGTGCCTTAATCAAATCTTCTCTTGATCTGATGGGTTTGTTGTCAATCTTAGTAATCACAAAGCCTTCTTTGACACTAGTATTACTTCTGAGCTTTCCATCTTTCAGTTCTCTGATCTTTACACCTCCATCAATTTCCATAGCTTTCAGCTCCTTGCTAGAAAGTTCTTCGATTTCTACGCCCAATGCTTTTAGTGCCTCAACGTGTTCACGCTTTACTATCTCTGTATTGCCATCCAAGTTTTTCAAGGTTGCCGATAAGCGCTTAGAGTTATCATCCCTCAATACTGTAATGGCAATATTATCTCCTGGA
Source organism: Bacteroidia bacterium (assembly GCA_030426955.1). GTDB lineage: Bacteria > Bacteroidota > Bacteroidia > Chitinophagales > JAUHXS01 > JAUHXS01. The sequence goes on from JAUHXS010000001.1 coordinate 47,331, forward strand.
TGGTACTTTGCTACTTGCTCCTGCAATTCTGAAGGACTGTTGACATCCATGCCGTTAATTTGAAGAATAATATCGCCTTGCTTAATAGATGCATCATCTGCCGCACTACCTGGGGCAACGCCGTCTACGTAAACACCACTGAGTCTTTTTAACTTTTTCTCTTCGGCAATTTCTGAGTTGACTTCCCTAATGCTGATTCCCAAATAGCCTCTTTGTACAATGCCATATTCAACAATATCATGAAATACTTTCTGGACTAGGTTGGTAGGTACCGCAAATGAATATCCTGCATAGGTTCCTGTCGGTGTTGCGATGGCGGTATTAATTCCAATTAATTCACCATTTAAATTAACCAGTGCACCGCCACTATTTCCTGGGTTTACGGCAGCATCTGTTTGAATGAAAGATTCAATGGCTGATTGTCCTTTTAAAATATTAATATCTCTTCCTTTTGCACTTACAATGCCTGCTGTAACAGTTGAGGTGAGGTTGAAAGGGTTGCCTACGGCCAATACCCATTCTCCAATCTTAACTTGATCTGAGTTGGCAAATTGCATGGCGGGTAGGTCTTGAGCATCAATTTTGATGATTGCTAAGTCGGTTGATTCGTCAGTGCCCACTACTTTGGCACTGTATGTGCTTTTATCATGCAGTGTGACTTCAATCTCGTCACCATTTTTGACCACATGATTATTCGTAATGATATAGCCATCATTTGTAATAATTACACCTGATCCAAATGCAACCTTGGGTTGTGGGCTAGAATTGAAATTATCTCCGAAGAAGTATCTAAAACTTTGGTAGTATGGATTCTGCTGGTTGATCTTTGGAATCATTTTGGTTTGAATATTGACCACAGTTGGTGTGCTAATAGCTGCTGCATACGTAAAGTCTACCGGTTGATTTTGGAAAGCTACCGTTTTGCTGAGGTTAGAAGAATACTTTAGTGCAGGGTCTTCTGTAAGCTTTATTTCCTTAGGCGTTTTTTCAAATGTTTTATATAACCCTACAGCAACTAATGCGCTGAATATTGATAATACCATAGGGAAAGCGAATTTTTTGATGCTCATAGTTGTTATTTTTAAGGTTAAGAAATAGTTTATGAATATTACATCAAAAACTATGCCTAAATAACGTGCCTAGCAAAAAATATAGTATTAATTTGCAGGAGTTTAACTTTTTTTAACGTTTATTAAGAAAAAGAACGACGTTTTGACAGAAAATAGGGTGGAGCAGGAAGAATTTAACCGAAAGGTTGGCAATGTATGGAGCTGGAAAGGCTCTTTTATCGCCTTCTTGATCATCTTGTTTACTGGAATTATGCTATTCTTCTTCGGCGATAAAAATGCTGAAACGATTGAGAATGAAAATGTAATTGAGGGATTAAAGATCCAAAAATGAAAATTGAATTTTATAAATACCAAGGTACAGGTAATGATTTTATTATGATTGATAATCGCTGCAATGCTTTTGATCGTAATAATCATCAAAAAGTAGTTGAGCTTTGTGAGCGACGGTTTGGTATTGGTGCAGATGGACTGATATTAATTGAAAATGCAGAGGGCTATGACTTTGAAGTCGTGTATTTCAATGCAGATGCGACTCAGAGTCTGTGTGGAAATGGCAGCCGATGTGCCGTAAAGTTTGCTGAGTATTTAGGTATCATTAATAGTCAAACTACTTTTCTCGCCATTGATGGAGGACATGAGGCGGTTATTGAAGGAGATATTGTAAAGCTCAAAATGAATGATGTAAATGAGGTAGAGCAAGGAGGCGACTACTTCTTAATAGATACAGGATCACCCCATTACATTCAGTTCTTGGATGATAATCAAAATATTGACATTGTTGAACGAGGTAGAGCTATTCGATATAATGATCGCTTTAAAAAGCAGGGAGTGAATGTCAACTTTGTACAAGTAAAAGGTGAAAAGAGCTTAAACGTCCGAACCTATGAAAGAGGTGTGGAGGGAGAAACCTTTTCTTGTGGAACTGGTGTAACAGCTTGTGCTATTGCCCATGGAATAAATCAAGGTTTTAAAGGTAAACAAACTATTGACATTGAGACAAAAGGTGGTGCTTTATCGATTGATTTAAATATCATTGAAAACAATAAGGTAGCAGATATATGGTTGAATGGACCTGGAAAAGCTGTCTATAGCGGGTTGTTCCACATTTAAAATGCAAAGATTAGGTGGCTGTAATATCTGAAATGATTGATGTAAAAGATATTATCTTCTATATATCTTAGTAAGAAATACTGCTGTTTCCAACTTCAAAATGCTTTAAAGGCATATCCGAACTTTCAAGTGATAGTGATAGGTTTTCATAGCTGGTGTCTGTAATAAAAACCTGATCAAAAGTATCGTCTGACGTGATCAAATTAATAATGCATTCGGTTCTGTTTTTATCCAATTTGTCAAACAAATCATCTAATAGTAAAATAGACTTTTTGCCAGTATGTTTTAATGTTAGAGCACATTGTGCAAACTTTAGTGCGGCTAAGAATGACTTTTGCTGACCTTGCGAACCAAATCTTCTTACAGGATAACTATTAATATTAAAGACTAAATCGTCTTTATGTATTCCTACATTGGTTCTTTGTAGGATTTTGTCTTTTTCAGTACTTTTCGATAGTGCATCTTGAAAATCTTGCTCGTTTAGCTGGGACTTGTAATCAATGCTTACTTGCTCTGCGTTATTGGAGAGCTTTTGATAATAGAATTCAAATAGTGCTGATAATTCTTTTATTATGGATTTCCTTTTGGCGTGAAGAATGTTGCCTGACTCAACAATTTGCTTGTCCCATACCTCTAGCTCACTTTTATCAAAGTAGTTCCTTTTATAAAATTGTTTTAGTAAGCTATTTCTTTGCATCAACACTTTGTTGTAATTGCTTAAAGTATTTACATAAGATTTGTCAATTTGTGCAATCATGCTATCCAAAAACCTTCTTCGTTCATCACTATGTCCGTTGATTAAAATATTGTCGTCAGGACAAAGCATTACACAGGGAAATTGCCCCAGATGCTCAGAAAGCTTGTTATACTTTATGCCATCTTTTGATAAGCTTTTTCTTTTACCCTGTTGAAAGTGACATTCTACTTGATGTTTTTCCTCTAGATTTTTGAAAATTCCTTTCAGTTTAAATTGATCCTTAGTGTGCAAAATAAGCTCTTTGTCGGTACTATTGAAATAGCTTTTTCCCTGACATAAATAGTGAATGGCATCTAGGATGTTTGTCTTGCCCATACCGTTTTTTCCTGTAAAACAATTGAGTTTGGACCCAAATTGAAGTAATGCTTCCTGATGGTTTTTAAATTGTCGGATGGATATTTCGCTAAGTAATGTCACGTATAGGGTTGGAATTATTCAATTTTTGGTATAATTATATGTATTTAATTAACTAAATTAGCACAAAATATTTGAGGATGCCGACAAAAGTAAAATCAAAGCCAATTACAAAGAAGACAAAACTAGATAAAGCTACCTATCTCTATTGGTATGAGTTGATGTTGCGAATGAGAAGGTTTGAGGAGAAATCAGGTCAGTTGTACGGTCAACAAAAAATAAGAGGCTTTTGTCACTTAAATATCGGGCAAGAAGCAATAGCTGCTGGAGTAGTTTCAGCAATTGAGCAAGAAGATATTCTGGTAACGGCTTATAGAGATCATGGGTTGGCACTAGCAAAAGGTATGACCAGTAATGAGTGTATGGCAGAGCTGTATGGTAAAGTTACTGGTTCCTCAAAAGGGAGAGGAGGCTCTATGCACTTCTTCTCAAAAGAGAAATACTTTTACGGAGGTCACGGAATTGTAGGTGGACAAATACCTTTAGGCGCTGGGTTGGCATTTGCTGAAAAATATAATAAAACGGGGCGTTTATGTGTTACTTTCTTTGGTGATGGTGCAGCTAGGCAAGGGTCGTTGCATGAGACATTTAACATGGCAATGACTTGGAAAATACCAGTTATCTTCATATGTGAAAATAACAATTATGCGATGGGCACGTCCGTAGAACGTACTTCAAATGTGACTGACCTCTATAAATTAGGTAGTGCTTACGATATGCCATCAAAAGCGGTAGATGCCATGAGTGCTGAAAAAGTTTTAGAAGCAATGGAAGAAGCTGTCGCTCATGTAAGAGCAGGTAAAGGACCATATTACCTTGAGATGAAAACGTATCGCTACAAAGGCCACTCTATGTCTGACCCTCAAAAGTACAGAACTAAAGAGGAACTAGAGGAGTATAAAGGTAAGGATCCATTGAATAGTGTTTTGGAAACTATCAAGAAGAAAAAGTACGCTTCAGAAAAGGAGATCAAGGCAATTCAAGATAAAATTAAGGCAGAGATAGAAGAATGTGTGAAATTTGCAGAAGAGTCTGACTATCCTGATGCAAGTGAATTATACAACGATACTTACATCGAAGAAGAATATCCTTACATTACAGATTAAAGCTTTCTAAAAATGGCAGAAGAAAAAGTTGAAGAAAATGTAGCAGCCCAAGAACAGGGCGGGCAAGAATTTGACCAAAAGGAGTTTTTACAAAAAGTAGAAGATTATTATAACAATAATAGCCAATTACTTAATGGAGTCTTAACTGGTGTGTTGATAGTTGTTGGAGGCATTTATGCATATCTCAATTTTTATCTTGAACCACTTAAAGAAGAGTCAAAAGAGCAAGTTTATAAGGCACAGCAATATTTTGAGCAAGATTCTTTTAGGTTAGCTTTACGAGGAGATGGGAACTATCTTGGTTTTGAAGAATTAGCTGATGAGTATAGTATGACAAAAGTAGGGGAGTTGGCTAATTACTACGCAGGTATCTGCTCTTATAAATTAGGCAATTACGAAGAAGCGGTTGATTATTTAAAAAATTATTCTTCTGATGATTTAGTTGTGCAGGCAATTGCCTTGTCAACAAAAGGCGATGCACATATGGAGTTGGATGAAATTTCGGATGCAATCAGTAGTTACAAAAGTGCTTTGGGTAATACTGATAATAATTTAATCAATCCTATTATCCTTAAAAAATTGGCTCTGGCTTATGAGGTAAATAAAGATTATGCTGCTGCCAAGGAGACTTACTTGAAGATGCAAGAGGAATATCCCAAATCTAATGAAGCAAGAGATGCGGATAAATACATTGCTAAGTATGAGGCAATGGAGATGTGATCTTCAAAGCTTTTGTAAGATTCATTTCCCTTTGTATCTTTTCCTAACTTAGATGAGTATTCTAATAATTAATGGTCCTAATCTTAACTTGCTTGGGAGGCGCGAGCAAAATATATATGGTAGTCAGGACTTTTTGGAATATTTCGAACAATTAAAAGTAAACTATCCAGATACCAAGTTCGATTACTATCAAAGTAATATAGAAGGAGAGATTATTGATAAGTTACAAGAGGTAGGATTCTCTGATCATCAAATTATTCTAAATGCAGGTGGATATACGCATACTTCCGTTGCTATACGAGATGCGATTGCTGCTATTGAAGCACCTGTATTAGAAGTACATATCTCAAACATATACAGTCGTGAAGAGTTTAGACAAAAATCGCTCTTGTCTGGAGTTTGTAAAGGCGTGATCTGTGGATTTGGTTTAGATAGTTATCGCTTGGCGATAGAGGCTGTAATTAAAACTCGGTAACTCTTTCAAGCTATTAACTAAAACAAGATGAGAAGACCGATTCAAATGTTGATTGTGGGATTGTTTTGTTTCTGCTATGAAGCAATAGGGCAATCCGATTTTACTCAAAACTACAATAGCTACATGAATTTAAATCCCTCGGCAGTTGGTTTATATGGAACAAATTTACAAATACAGGGAAGGTTAGATAATAACAGAGAAATTGAGAAATCTGTAGTCATATCCAAAGCTCAATTTGAGACTTTTATTGATAGTATAAGCAGTGGCATTGGAGGATACATAATATATGAGAGTTTTAATGCTCCTGTAGTTTCTGGAAATCTTTTTTTTGATGACATATATTCAGGATATAGCCTTATAAGTTACAGTGGTTCTTCTACGCAAGGAAATTTATCGTACACATATCGGAAACCATTTCGAAATAAGGGCAATTTGAATATTGGAATAGGGGGAAACTTAGATTATATGACAAATGAGTTAGAGGTGATTCTAAATGATACTGGAACTACGTATACTAGCATAAGCAATGGATCATACACTACTATAAAAGAGGATAAAATAACATTAGCTACAGATTTTGGAGTTGTATGGAATTACAAGGGTTTAAATATTGGTGTCTCAGTTTTAGCATGGAACAATTATTTCAAAAAAGATGACTTGCGACTAACACATCTAACTAATTATGTAGGTTTTACACAATACGACTGGATTGTAAGTAAATCAGTAAAGATTACACCTGGCCTGGTATCTGTTTATACAAGAGGTATTTATGATTCATTGTCAAAAAGGTATAATGATTGTCAGCTTGTCCAGACTTCTTTGATGGGAGAACTTTCAGAGTTATTCATAACTGGCATCCAATGGCGTTCTAAGTATTTTAGAAACATATTAGATAGATCACTTTCTCTAATGTTGGGAGGAGTTATTACAAAAAGATTTAAGGCTGTGTTATCTTGTGATTTGCTATTACGAACAAAAAATTTAAAAACAGGGGAGCTAGATATTGAAAAGAATCGAGTTATTCCTGAAATATTATTGTCTTATAGATTTAAATGATTAATATAATATCTAGCCTATAATACCTGTCAAAGTTAATTCTTTTTATTTAGCATGAACTCCTCTCCTGCTAGGAGGGGCTGGACGTGGTTTCCTAACCACTTCAATTCACTAAACACTTTCCTCTTCCTCAAAAAGTAATCCAATACAATACTACTCTGATAAACTTCTGCTAGAGAATAAAACTTCCTCTTTGGAAACTTTGTGCTCTTTCTTGTAAAAGAACCTAAGATAAAGTGCAGATGCGCTTTAGCAATGGCAAGATATGTTTTTATATCACCTGAAAACAAAGCTCGATAGGCGGCAATATGATCCAATGCTAACCTAATAATAAGAAGCCTGACTTTGCCAAGTCCCTTTATGTTTTTAGACATGATGATTAAATTGTTTCTAAAATTGAGGTAGGTTTTCCTTGGGTTGCCTTGTGGCAAGCTTCCCCCACCAACGTGATAGACTGTGGAATCTTTGCAGTACATAATCTTGTGTCCAATATTTTGTAGTCTCCAGCATAAGTCAATCTCTTCCATATGAGCAAAAAGGGCTTCATCCAAGCCACCTAGCTCGTGATATAACTTAGAACGGATGAATAAACACGCTCCTGTAGCCCAAAAAATTGGGATATTGGTATCGTATTGTCCTTTGTCTTCTTCAACAGTATCAAATATTCTACCCCTGCAAAAAGGATAACCATATTGATCAATAAATCCTCCTCCAGCACCGGCATACTCGAAATGAGATTTCTGATGATAAGCCTTTATTTTAGGTTGGCAGGCACCGACACTTTGGTCCGTTTCCATTAGATCAATGACAGGCTGAACCCATTCTGGAGTGACTTCTACATCTTGATTTAATAAAACATAGTAGTCGCTTTCAATTTGTTTCAGCCCAGCATTGTAGCCTCCCGTAAAACCAAGGTTGCTTTCTAGGGCTATTATTTTGACCTTAGGAAAGTTTTCTTTTAAGTATGGAATAGAAGAGTCTGTAGAAGCATTGTCAATAACGTATATATCAAGATTGGAATAGGTTGAGGCAACAACAGATGGTAAAAACTGTTTCAGGAAATCAACTCCGTTCCAACTTAGAATTACTACTGCAACTTTAGCTGCTGACATAATTCAAAATTACAAAATAGTCACAAGACTATCTGATCAATGTTACCTGACCAACTTTATCTAGTTGAGTATTGTCTTTAAAAGTAGCGCTTACGGTATAGGTATACACTCCTTCCCCCGCAGTAGTATTACTGATGGTGCCGTCCCATGTTGTATGATTTGGATCGCTCTTAAAAACCTTCTTACCATATCTATCATAAACAGACAGGTTAACACTTTTAATATTTTCTCCAATAATGGAGAAAGTATTATTCTCCATATTACGATTAGGTGAAAAAGCATTTGGGATATAAAGCTTGCAATTAATAGATTCAACTTCTATAGTGTCTTGAAACTTACAATATGCTTTAGTATATGCTACGACATAGTTTCCTTCACTTGTTAAATCAATAGTTTTTATAGGAACCTTTTCAGGAATATACCCCATGATATATGATGATTGATCTTCTGTTGCTATATGTTCACAAAGAGCAATTTTTTTTGGAAATTCCTGTTTCTGGCTTTCCAATCACATAAAGATTTTTACTAATAGAATCATCTGTACAACCTTCGGTTGCTATTAGTTTTACAACATAGCTTCCAGGAGATTCGTACAAATGCGATGGATGTATGTCTGTAGATGTAGATTCGTCGCCAAAGTTCCAATCATAAAATTTGCTGGTTAGGTTTCCAGGAGATGATGTATTTTGGAAGTCAATTGTATCTCCTAGGCAAATAGAGTCATTAAAGGTAAAGTTAGCATTGGGCGTATTTAGCGGTGTGGAATAATTAGGGTCAAAGTAGGAGGTGACAAAATTAGGAAGCCCCCACTGCGCAAAGCCATTGCCAGCCGGTATGGCTCTATGAGCGTAATTACAAGCTAAACCAACTTCGTTTGGGTTTTCAACAACTCCTATAGAATCATTTCCTAGATTAATTACATACAGTTTTGAATCTCTAGCCAATTGAAGACTACCGTAAGTAGACTGTTGATTTGAAGAGTGAATAATTGTTTTTGAATTTATAATGTCGCTATTGCTTCCAGCATTTAAATCAAATTGATATAAAGCTGATTTAACAATTGGGTCATTTTGAAAAGCCATTGTAACGTATAACTTACTACTATTTGGTGAGAATTCAACCCCATAATACCTTGGGTCTGCAGAGGAGCTTCCTTTTGGTGCCAATGTAATTGGGTTGGATATGGCTCCAGTACTATTGTCAAAATCAAATAGCTCAATAAAGCCTGAAAAATTAGTCGCTGTAGCGACCTTAGAGCCATCTGGTGATAGCTTAAGGCATCCGATTGCTTGTTGGTCAAAATATGCAGTACCAGTACTGGACATCACAGGTGTTGGCGATAATCCGGTATCGGTTAATAAATAGCTATAAAAGTTATTGCCAAGGTAGCTATGGGCAATAATCCAGTAGTCTTTGTTATTTGAATGTAGCACAGCTGTGATGTTTTCAGCAGTTGGTGACATTAGGGTAGTATTTTTTGTTGTTACCATGCCTCGTCCGCTATCTTCTCTCATATCAACTATTGAATATGCAAAAACAGAGTCATTTAAAAAGCTATTAGAAGCAGCATCAGCAGTAAATACATAATAGGTGAGCTTGTTTCCTGGCATTGGAACAATTAATGCTGATTGGGAGGACGATTGATCGCCTTTTAAACCTGTACCGTTTTTCATTACTTGATGTTCCATGTTCCATATAGTCGATCCATCTGTATAGAATAATAAATTACCACAATCATCAGAAATGCTTGCACATCCTTCACTTTGGTTGATTTTGCTCTCTAAAGTGGGTTGAGGAGTTCCAGTCTCGAAGCTAATTCCTGCATTGGTGCCAAAAAACCAAAAGTTAGTTTGTCGTTGAGCTGAGACTGACAACGTGACTAGTGAAAGAATGCAAGTAGCTAGTTTGATGTTCATTAGTGTTTGATTATTCTTTGAATAGAGTAATTATCTCCAGCATACACCTTGACTACATACATACCACTTGGCATATCGGAAGTATTGACTGGGATATCGTTTGCATTTGATGGAATGATTGATTTGACAAGCATGCCATTGAGATCATAAATTTCGATACTAATATTTGCTCGGAGCGTCTTATTCGAAATAATAAACTGATCTTTAAAAGGGTTAGGGCTAACTTTAATCCAGTTTTCGGTAGAATAGTATTCCTTCACAGAAGAAGAGTTGGTATCTCCGATAATAACAAACTTGGTAATACTATCAACTAAGCCACATGAGTTAGATACCGTAAGCGTAATCTTATTTACGGATGGGTTTTCGAAACTCCAAGTTGGGTTTTGTTCGCTTGAAATGGCAATATTATCGCCAAAGTTCCAATGCCAAATGTTAGTATTGATAGATTGATCTTCAAAATGAACACTGTCTCCCACAACCGTAAAATCAAAATCGGCTTGAATACTACTTGAGTCAGTTATGATAATTGCTGATTGGTAAGTTCCTAAGCAGCCATCGCTTATTGCAGATAATCTTACATTGTATGTGTTTGGAGTTCCGTAGATGTGAGAAGGATTTTTTGTCAATGCAGTATCTCCATCACCAAAGTCCCATTTCCAGTCTGTAGCATTATCTGAAGATGTATTATTGAAGAATACACTATCTTCTATGCAAGCATGATTATGGTCAAATGAAAGATTTACACCTTTTACCTCGATAATAACTTTTGCTGTGTCTGTACCACAACTATTAGGCTCTGGTATAATTAGCTTTATTTCATAGGTTCCAGCACTATCGTACTCATAAGAAATGTTTGATGTGGATGGTGAAATAATGTTCCCGTCTCCCATATCCCAATAGCTATGAGGGCTAGGCGATGGTTGGCTCAAATCGAAAAGCTCAAAAGTTTCTCCAATGCAAAAGTTTGTTTTTTGTAAATCAAAATTTGCTTTAGCTTGAATATTGTCTGCAACCTTTAATGTTTTTACAAGAGAGTAGGTAGTATTGCCACAACCATTAGTTACAGAGAAGAATACTGGGTATTCTCCAGAATTGGTATAGCTATGAGTTGATATAGTTGAGGAGGAAGAGGTATTATCTCCAAAGTACCACATATGGTCATGACTGTAGTTGGTATTGCCAGGAGTGAATATAATGGGTGTTGAAATACATGCTGCGTCTATGTATGCGTTTGGAGTAATGGAAAAATTTGAAAAGGAAGGTTGAAGGGTTGAGTCTAATTGTATGCTATAAGTTGTCGTATCCTTTCTATTGCATGAGCTTTGTGCGATTAGTGTTATATCATGTGGACCGATATCATTAAATAAATGCTTTGTGTTAAAGTCACTAGATGATGCTCCGTCACCAAAGTCCCAAATTGATTCAGAGGCATTTGTGCTTGAATTATTTAAATATAAGGTATCACCAGGGCATGCGTTTTGCCAGAAAAAGTCCGCTGCAACAGTTGCTCCAAGTGAGTCAATAATAACGATAATTGAATCCTCAAAAGCATCGCCACAATAATTAGTCGCAATAGACTTGACGGTGTAAGTGTCAGCAATGGCATAGCTGTGAGTTGAAATAAGTTGATTGGAAATGCCCCCATCTCCGAAATCTATTATGATACTAGCTAGGTTAATGCCACTAATAGAAAAGGTTATGTCTTCTCCGATACAAGCATTTTCTCCCCATGGTATGGATGATGAAAGAAAGGCTGTAAAAGGAAGACTTGGTGAAATGTCAATATTTCTATAAGCGGTGTCGGATCCACAATTATTTGAAGCAATTAGTTCTACGTTATAGTTGCCAGTAGTATTAAATGTTTCAACGGGAGACCACTGATTAGACGTATTTCCATTCTTAAAATCCCAACTAAATACAGTTGAGTTTTCGGTAGTACTATTATTGTTAAACGTAATAGGTGTGCCTGGACAAGCTGAAAAAAGAGAAGGCAGAAAAGATCCAAATGGTTTATGGGTAGATGACACCTCATGGGTTTCATAGGTCGTGTCAGCACCACACTGATTACTTGCAATAAGTTGAATTGTATAAAATCCAGTATCCGCATATTGGTGTGTAGGGTTTAAATTTTGGCTAGTAAAACCATCTCCAAAATCCCATGAATAACTCCCAATAGATTGATTGCTAACCCCTGGCTCTATGTTGCCTCCTATGCAACTTTTAATGGGTGCGCTGAAAGTTGCATTGATCGGTTCTTGAAGATGTATAGCCTTTATTATTGATGCACTATCACCACTGGAGTTATAAGCGGTGAGCTTTACAATAATATCAGAATATGCAATAAAACTTGGATTTTCATCAGTAGAACTACTTTCATTTATAAATTCCCAAAAGTAGCTGGTTGCATCTGTGCTTGCGTTGTTGAAATAAATGGTATCGGGGTTGAAGTTGATCAGGCAGCCTCCATTTTGAAAAGTATAATCGAAATCGGCTGTTAGCTGTGCAAAGCTAGTTAGTTGAAATATGGTTAAAAGCGATAGTAGGGGTCTTTTCATAAAAGGTGTTTATGAAAAGTTAACTTATTGATTTACTTTAAATGTAGCAATGTTGTTTAAAAATTTAGTTTTTTGGCTATTTTTTAGTCTTTAGCAAATTGGTTATCATTGTTTAGTGAATTATGCTGTTAGCTTTCTGGATGGAGTTGGGTTTTGGAATTTTAATGAGTGAGTCAATACAATAATGTCACATTACCTTTAATAAATAATTCTTCTGACTTATTAAGCTGCTCTATTAATCCAGTAATTTTATAAACGTATGTTCCGCGGTTAAGTAATCTCCCTTTGTATTTGCCATCCCAGTATTTATTTGGATCATCTGTTTGATAAATAAGCTTTCCTTTTCGGTCGTATATAGAAATAAGATATTCTACCAAATTTAAATTTATAATGGGCTTGAACTGTTTGCCATCAATGGGAGAGAAAACGTTAGGTATAAAATATCCAGAACTACACAAGATATCTGAACTTTCAATGACTTTAACATACTGTTCTTTTTTAAGACTATCTTGGCCATAGGCACTTATGACTTTTAGCTTTACCTTATAGATTCCTGGACGATCATAACATATAGATGATGGGTTTTGCTCATTTGATGATGAGGGAGTTCCACCTTCAAACTCCCATAGCCAATTAGCAGGACTATTTTTGCTGCTGTCAAAAAAGCTGATGCAAGTATTTGGGCAGAGAACAGTATCGTTTGCTATAAAGTTAGCAATGGGCTCGTAGCAATATTTCTTTGATTCAACCACCGTTGTGATTTCGAATATTTCAGGATTAGCAACGCTATCTTTCGTCTTAACATTATGAACAATTCCATAGTTATTGATTAAGGGATTTGTGATTTTTGATTTTGTGAAAGAAATAGAATCGCTGCAATCAAATTCAAAATTTTCTGGAATTTTTAATAAATGAACATCCGATTTAAAATCGTCAGTATAGGTTTGGCCTGCAATGAAGAGTTTATTGGAAATGGAACGTTCTCTCAAAAAAATATACCCATCATCATTTAGATTTTTAATTCCAATATTCTTTTGATCAATTATATTTCCATCCGTATCTAGTTTGATAATAGAAGTACTTGAGTTTTCAATGCTGTCAGTAACTAATGAATTGGTTAGAAGATTTAGGCTATTGTCATTATCCAAAGCAATATCAAAGCCGAAACACCTCTTATCTTGTTCATAAGTGTTCCCAGATAAATAGACTCCATTTACGTTCATTTTATATAGAAATGCTTTGTTTTTTAGAGTGGCCGTATCATGTGTTAAGCCACATATGAGGAAAGTTGAATCATCTAATACGATTGTGCTTTCAGGACTATCATACGTATCAAATGAGGTACTCAGGTTTTTTGTCCAAATAACATTGGAAGTGGCAATATCAACTCTCATCATGAAAATGTTATTATTATCTTCTAGTGATATTCCTGATATTAAGCAAGAGCCGTCATTTAGTTTTATAATGTCAGTTGGAGTAGTCCAAGATGTAGTTTGTATCCATTTGCTCCATTCAATATCTCCGTCAGAAGATAATTTATAAATGTAAGGGGAGTGGGTGAAAGAATTGTATCCACGAGTATCGCCAGAAATTAAATAGCCTCCATCATTAGTTTGTATAATTTGAGGATATCTATCCTGATTGTATGTGAAAGTACTATCGCTGCTATAAGTTTTTGACCAAATAACGGAACCGTTAAAATCAAGTTTCATGAGCCATAGGTCTAAGGAAAAGCTTCCACCAACTGTATCTGCAGGATTTATAACAAAGCTCAATGTTTCTCCAGCAAGCATCAAGTTGTCATCTTCTGTCACAATGATGGAGCTAGGTCGTTCAAAAGAGCTTCCGCCATATGTTTTTGTAAAAATGGCTTCACCATTACTATCAGTTTTTGTTAAGAAGATGTCGTACCCGCCAGCACCGAACGCATTCGTATGTCCTGTTATAAAAATCTCTTTCTGGTCAGTTATGACAGCGTCTGCTACAAATTCGCTGCTATCTGTTCCAAAGGATATTTGGAAATAATTTTCTTGGGCTTGAGAAATTAGTATACCTAATAGAAAAAAGATAATTATCCTCAATGTTTTACTACTTTATAACTGTGCTTATTATTATCAGTTTCTATTATTGCCATATAATACCCAGATTTTAAATGGGCCAAATCAATTTGTAATGAGCTAATTAAAGAAACCTGTTTTTCAAATACATTTTGTCCTAAGGCGTTCATTATCAAAATTCTTGTCTTCTTATTGATGTTTAAGTTCTTGATGAACAAAGCAGATAAGCCAATGTCGTAAACAGCCAGAGGGGTATTGGGGGGTGCTAACTCTTGAATGGAGGTAATTATTAAGGAAATTGGATCTGATGTATAAATGCCACAAGTATTTGTAACCCTTACCTTATAAATTCCTGTGCTTTCAGCATGATAAGTCGCATTATTTTCATTGATCAAAGAAGCATCATTTTTTATCCATTGAAAAGTGTAGCCGATAATGGAATCTGTTGAAAGTATGATTGTATTTCCTTCGTTTATGGTGTCAATAGTTGCTATTTCGGGAATTAATGCAGAATGTACAAATATATTTTGTTGATCTATAATTGCATCAAAGCATCCATTAGAAACCTTAACGGTATAGTTGCCATTATTTCTTGCTATAAAAGTTGATGAATCTGCATTGTTAATGGAGTCATCGTTGAGTAGCCACTGATAGGTATATAACCTATTATAAAAAGTTGACAGAAGGGTACTGTCATCATCGCAAAAAATTGAGTCTCCAATTACATTTATTACGCCTTGAGGAGCTTGAGTAAACTCAATTACTTCAGCAGCAGGAGATAAATAACTGCAAGTATCTTGAGTAACTTCAACAGCATAAAGCCCAGAGGACATCACTGTTAAAAACCTTGTTGTAGTTGCTGAAATCAAGGTGTCATTCTTGTACCAAGAATAGGTTGCTAGATTTATCGAATCTGCCTCTAAAATAGCACTATCGCCTGTGCAAAAGTTCAAATCATCATTAGATGATATCGAAACCTGGGATGAGAATATCACCGTAACTGTATTTGAAAGACTATCACAACATTGATTAGAAACACTTACTTGGTAGTTGCCCGATGTTCTGGCTATTAGTTTATAAAGTGTATCATTTGAAATAGGAGCATTATCTCTAAACCATTGAAAATTACTGAAAGGTGCATTAAAAACATTGCTTAGAACGATACTATCCTTATCACAGATTACGATCGTATCTGGAGCGTCTATCTCAGCAAGCGGACTTTTGTTTATTATACTAGTTAGTAATACGATTCCATTTTGAGTGCTGCCATTATCTATAAAAGCTTCAGGAGCACCTATCAGTATTTCATTTATGCTATCTCCATTTAAATCAAAGTTATATGGTATAATAGCGTGTCCAAACTTACCATTATCAGTATAGGGATTTATTGAGGAGTAGGACGAAATAAGGGAGCTACTAGCACCATCAAATAAATAAGTTATGCCCTGTCCATCTTCATGAAATTCATTTGGAGCACCAATAATTAAGTCATTAATGCCATCTTGATTAACATCGCTTTTGATGGTGTTAACAGATGCGCCAAATTTGGAATTATTTAATGGTATAGGTTGTTCAAAACTGAGGACATGATTACCATTGCCACCATTAAATAAATGAGCTTTCCCTGCCGATGAGCCGCCAACCTTTTGCCCAGGAGCGCCTACTAAAATGTCGGGAATGTCGTCACCTGTTATATCGTCTGTTTTTGATACCGAAAAGCCTAGATTACTGTTTGGAGAGATATTTGCAATACTTAAAGTTTTAATACTATCTCTATTCTGTCCACTAAATATGAATACTGCTCCAGCATTAGTCGAATCATGAATGTTTAGATACGGACTTCCTATAATGATATCTTGAAATCCATCATTATTAATATCATCAATAATATCTACAGCAAATCCAAATTGCCCATTGTCTTGACTTATAGGTGGGTTTATGGTGTCTATGATAGATCCATCTGTACCGCTAAATATATAAACTCTGCCTACATTTGCATCCTCTCCAGAGCCAGATGATTCTCCAGGAGCAGAGACTACAATATCATTTTTCCCATCTCCATTGATGTCATTAATGGCATTTACCTTATGGCCGAAACGTCCATTTTCTTCCATTTGAGGAGAGGCAATCGAAAATAAAGTATCAAACGTCAAGATATTAAAAACAAATACCCTGCCCGAATTGTCGAACCCTGGATTGTTATATTGTCTTGCTCCAACTATTAAATTGGGCGTATCACTTTTTAAGTAAGTTTGGTTTGTACTAGATAAGCTGTATCCAAATTGCTGTAAATAAGTGTGTGAAGGTGTTGATAGACTGGCTATTAATGTGTCTACAACAGGATCATAGATATATACAGCTCCAGCAGGAGAAAACCCAAATTCACCTGGAGCTCCTACAACAAATTCAGGATATCCATTGTTGTTTAAGTCATAGTTAAGTTGAGTAATCGATGTTCCGAACCCGCCAAATGAGGCACCACCATTTCCGCTTTTAAACCTAGATAGTTCTGATTGTGAAAGACTTAAAAAGGGTAGAGCCAAGATTGAGATTAGTAGTGTATATTTCATGGGGTGTTTTAAGTATAAAATTAAGACCATTTTGATTAGTTAGATGAACATTTTTAAATTATCATTCTGTTTCGAAAACAGTATATAAGTGCTTTTTAAAGTAGGTGTTGTTTTTTCAAGGTGTTAGGCTTTTAAGTTCGGTACAAATTAAAGATTGAAAGTAATAGGTTTGTTTTTTGACTAAAATAATATTTTATCAATAAGATTAAGAGTCAAAGTGCTCTGAAAGTATAAAGTCCAATCGGATAATACAGATCTTGTTGTATCAATTCTAATTTAAACATATCTTTGTTTTATGAATTATCTAATTGCTCCATCAATTCTTGCTGCAGACTTTTCAAATCTTGAAAGAGATATATCAATGGTAAATGAAAGCGAGGCGGATTGGTTTCATTTAGATGTAATGGATGGTGTTTTTGTGCCGAACATATCATTTGGTGTTCCCGTAATCAAAGCGATCAACGAGAAAGCTTCCAAGCCACTCGATGTACACTTGATGATTGTTAATCCGGGAAAATATATAGAGGCATTTCATAGCGTCGGAGCTGATATTTTGACCATTCATTACGAAGCAAGCACGCATTTACATAGAGATGTGCAGAGTATTAAAAATCTAGACATGCAAGCTGGCGTTGCACTTAATCCCCATACGCCAATTAATGTTTTGGAAGATATCATTAAAGATATTGACTTGGTTTGTTTGATGTCTGTTAACCCAGGCTTTGGAGGTCAAAAATTTATTGAAAATACCTACAAAAAAATTGCTCAGTTAAAAGAATTGATTCATGAATCAGGTTCCCGTGCCAAAATTGAAATTGATGGTGGCGTGGGAGTTCAAAATGCTTCTAAGCTTATAGAAACAGGCGCTGATGTACTGGTTGCAGGAAGTAGTGTTTTTGGAGCTAGTGACCCGTTGGCAACTATTAGTCAATTAAAGCACCTTGCTTAATACTTTATGGTATTAAAATGCGTTACTAATAGCGTGATCAGGAACAACTTATATCTTATCCCACTCTTTTTATTTTTTTATTGTAATGGTATTCTAGCTCAAAATTCAGTTGGTGAAGTTTTTGGAGTTGTTAAAGATGAAAACGGAAAGCCCCTGGAAGGAGTTGCTGTGGTTGTGACAGGGCAAACTAAAGGAGCAGTTTCAGATGCAAGAGGAAAATATGAATTGGAGATTGCATCAGATTCTGCTATTGAAATTTATTTTTCTTATCTGGGATATGCTATTAAAAAAGAGACGATTGAAGTAGCTTCTGGAAAGCGTGAGCGGTTGACTGTTTTACTTTCTCCTCAATCCATTGATATTGGAGAAGTGGAAGTAGAGGATAAGCGAGTGAGAGATAAAGTAAGTACACATCAAATTGATGTAAAAGATATTAATGTGATGCCAAACGCTTCTGGCAATATTGAAGGTATCTTGAAAACGCTCCCTGGTGTCACCTCAAATAATGAATTGAGTTCTCAATATTCAGTAAGAGGGGGGAATTTCGATGAAAACCTTGTATATGTTAATGATTTCGAAATTTATAGACCTTTTTTGATTCGTTCTGGACAACAGGAGGGCTTAAGTTTTGTGAATCCTGACTTAGTAGGGAATATTGAATTTTCATCTGGCGGTTATGAAGCAAAATATGGTGATAAGATGTCTTCTGTTCTGGATATAAAATATAAACGACCAGATGCATTAGCTGGCTCGGTAAGTGCGAGCCTCTTGGGTGCTAATATGCATCTGGAGGGAACAAATGATAATTATAAACTAAGATATTTGTTTGGGTTGCGATATAAGTCTAATCAATATTTGCTAAACGGTTTAGATCAACAAGGAGATTATCGACCATCATTTGCAGATGTGCAAGCGCTAATAGGGTACGATTTCTCAGACAAGTGGGAAGTAGAATGGATCGGAAATTATTCGCAAAATAGATTTCAATTTATACCAGAGACCAGAGCAACTGAATTTGGAGTAGTAAATAATGTTTTGCGTCTAACTGTATTTTTCGATGGACAAGAGATAAATCAATATACGACTGCAATGACTGGATTGTCAACAACATTTAAGCCAAGCGAAAACCTACGTTTAAAATGGTTGGCATCTGTTTATGTTGCTGATGAGCGAGAAACCTTTGACGTGATCGGAGAATATTGGCTAGATGCAATAGAGAGTAATCTTGGAAATGAAGATTTTGGACAAGTAAAATATAATTTGGGTGTTGGTACTTTTCATGACAATGGAAGAAATTTTCTAAACGTTTTGGTGCCCAATTTTGCTCATAAAGGATATTTGTCAAAGGATAAACACTTTGTGCAATGGGGTGCTCGGTTTCAGTATGAATTGATTGATGATCGATTAAAAGAATGGCAACGATTGGATTCAGCGGGTTACTCTTTACCGTATTCAAATCAAGAAGTTTTGGTAAGAGAGTATAATCGGTCAAAAGTTGATTTGAGTTCTAGAAGATATACAGGCTATATTCAAGATAGCTGGTCGCTGACAGACTCTAATGAGATGACTTTGACCGGTGGCTTGAGATATCAATATTGGGATTTGAATAAAGAAAGTTTGCTAAGTCCTAGATTGCAATTCGCTTTCAAGCCGAGGTGGAAGCGGGATGTTGTCTATAAGCTGGCCTATGGTATATATTATCAAGCTCCATTTTATAGAGAGCTGAGAGACTTACAGGGAAATATAAATACTACAGTTAAGGCACAAAAGGCAATACATTATGTAGCTGGAATGGACTATAATTTTAAAGCTTGGGGAAGGCCATTCAAGTTTATTACTGAATTATACTACAAGCAGCTCTCTAATTTGAACCCTTATGAAATTGAGAATGTGCGAATTCGATATTTTTCTGATAATGTGGCCTCTGGGTACGCAACTGGTGTTGATTTTCGTCTTTATGGAGAGTTTGTTAAAAATGCAGACTCTTGGTTTAGTCTCTCTTTTCTAAAAACACAAGAGGATATCGCTAACGACTTTTTCTATGAATATTATAATGCAGCAGGTATCAAAATTACGCCTAGTGTTCAAGATCAAAATCCTGCGGACAGTATAAAGGTAGAGCCTGGACTGATCAATCGACCGACTGATCAACGAGTTAATTTTTCTATATTTTTTCAAGATTATTTTCCGAAGAACGAAAACTTTAAAATGCACTTAAACCTTGTTTTTGGAACTGGACTCCCTTTTGGACCGGCAGATGGGAAGAAGTATAACGATCGACTTCGTGTGCCGCCATACAGAAGAGTGGATATTGGTTTCTCGGCACTTTTATGGGATAAGGCAAAACGTATTGAGCAGAATAAAACGCCACTCAAATACTTTAATACTATTTGGTTTAGTTTGGAAGTGTTTAATTTATTAGATGTAAATAATACAGTGTCTTATATATGGATAAAAGATGTGACCAATACGCAATATGCTGTTCCAAATTTCTTAACTTCAAGAAGGCTAAATGCCAGATTAGTATTAAAATTTTGAGCAATGGCAAAACATCAAATTGACCTAGAAAAGCAACTAGAAAGAGGCAAGCGTGTTGGGCAGGAAATCGTTGATGCGTTTAAAGGTTTGTCCAACGAGCAATTGAATTGGAAACCAGACAACAAGTCATGGAGCGTAGGAGAGTGTTTGGATCATCTGATTACTTCCAATAAAACCTATTTTCCTGTTTTGGAAGATATTACAAGTGGTAATTATAGACCAGATTTTTGGGCAAAGAATAGTCCATTTAGTAGCATGTTTGGTAAAATGCTTTTAGACTCAGTTTCCCCTGAGGTAAAAAGAAAAGCGATTTCACCTAAAGCTTTTAAGCCTTCTTATAGCAATATTACAATACAAATTGTTAATGACTTTGAAAAACATCAAGAACAATTGATTACCTATTTTGAGAAAACGAAAGGCATGAATCATGGTAGTATCATGATTCACTCACCAGCAGGAGCATTTATAACCTATAGTTTATCTTATTTAGTTGAGATGTTGTTTAATCATGAGCAACGGCATTTTAATCAAGCAAAGCGGGTGATGAATTCAGCAGATTTTCCTAAATAGGACTATGTTTAAGGGATGTTATAAGTCTGCTCTAGGCTTAATGGAAATAAAAGCTAGTAAAGATGGTATAACTTCTATTCAATTTGTAGATAAAGAAGCAAATGAACAGAATCTGTCAAGTGATATTGACGCTGCTATGGAACAGTTGGATGAATATTTTAATGGAGATAGAAAAATGTTTGATTTGTCACTAGACATGCAAGGCACAGATTTTCAAAAGCAAGTCTGGAAAAAGCTCTTAAAAGTACCTTATGGGAAAACATGCTCTTATCTTGATATTGCCAATGAAATTGGTGATTCTAATGCCACAAGAGCAGTCGGTAATGCGAATGGTAAAAATCAAATTGCTATAGTTATACCCTGTCATCGCGTAGTTGGCTCTGACGGCAAGCTAACTGGTTATGCAAGTGGCATTGAAAGAAAGAAGTGGCTAATTGAGCATGAAAAAGGAGGGGAGCAGTTGAACCTCTTTAACTAAAGTTAAATGGTTGTAGCAGTAATGCTATTTCTTTTTTCCATTAATTAAGTACGTAGGGCTTATGTTGTGTTCTCCCAAATGTTTTTAGCCCAAATGGAGATGGTATAAATGAATATTTCGGACTGTATCAAAGCAATATTCAAAATATGTCACTATATATTTATGATAGACATGGTAAGTTGATATTTAAAAGTAATAATCCTTTAGAAGGATGGGATGGAACTTACAAAGGTAAAAAACTACCTCCAAGTACCTACGCTTATGCACTTAGTGTTGAGGCCCTCGATGGTGTTCTCCAAGAACAAAATGGAACCTTTACACTTCTTAGGTAGCAAGCCCAGTTTCAGTACTGAGATGTTTGGTTCCCACAATAAACCTCGTATTTAAGCATTATATTAGTGTGAAAATTAGTTTGACTATCAGACTTATAAGCCTTTCTCTTATGTTTTTTCTAGTCTCTGTAATACCGTTGATTGGTCAGTCCATAAAACGAGTTATTAGGATCGATACAGATACTACTATTATAGACTCATTAAGCATTATTCCCGGATCGGTTATTATTGAAGATAATAAGGGGGTAATTGTAGATTCAAAGATTTATACGATTGACTATGGAGCTTCTCAGCTGATATTTATAGATAGATCTTATTGTGGTCAGTCTTATGAGATTACTTATAGAACTTTCCCTTATGACTTAGATAATAAATATTTTCACAAAGACATCTCACTTTTAGAAAACCAAGTCAACGAAACAACAAACCCATTTACATACGATCCTTATGCTTCAAAATCCAGCTTTACAAATTTTGGCGATTTAGATTATAATGGCAGTTTTTCAAGAGGTATTTCATTTGGTAATAGCCAGGATGTAGCATTGAGTTCCAGCTTTAATCTTCAATTGACCGGAAAGCTGAATAACGAAGTGGATATTGTGGCAGCCTTGACAGATGATAATATACCTATTCAGCCTGAAGGAAATACACAGCAAATACAAGACTTTGATAATGTTTTTATTCAGTTAAGTAAAGATTCGACGTCTTTAATAATGGGGGATTTTTTGATGGATAATCCACCCAGTCATTTTATGCAATATAAAAAGAAGACTCAGGGACTAGGTTTTCAAACAGCGATTAAAAATAAAAAGAAAAGTACATTGAGACTTCAGTCTGAATTGGGTGTTTCACGTGGTAAGTGGGCAAGAAATCAATTTGTCGCCGAAGAGGGGAATCAGGGACCTTATAAATTGACAGGAGGAAATGGGGAAGTATTTATTATAATACTTTCAGGAACAGAGCGTGTCTATATTGATGGTGTCAGGATGGAAAGGGGAGCAGAAAATGATTATATTATTGACTACAACACTGGGGAGGTTACATTTATGCCCAATCAGTTGATTACAAAGGATAAGCGAATTAGCATTGAGTTTCAGTATTCAGAGCAGAGTTATCTTAGAACACTTTCTCATGTGGGAGCGGCATATGGAAACGAGCAGTCTCAATTTAGGTTTGATGTGTACTCAGAACAAGATGCCAAAAATCAGCCAATCAACAGAGAGCTATCCAATGAAGACAAGTTGGTTTTAAGTAGTGCCGGGGCAGATCCTGCTCTGGTTTCAGGCGTTGATACCGCTTTGTTTGACGAGACAAGGGTGCTTTATAAGATGATTGACTCATTAGGGTATGATTCCGTATTTGTATACTCTACAAATCCTGATAGTGCTCGATTTACCTTGAGCTTTAGTTTCGTTGGAGCGGGAAATGGTAATTATGCCATCGCTCAGAGCACTGCAAATGGTAGAGTCTATCAATGGGTTGCCCCTGCGCTCGGTCAACCACAAGGAGATTATGAGCCTATTGTATTACTTGTCGCTCCGAACAGACAGCAAATGTTTTCTCTGGGCTTTGATCGGAAGTTAGGAGAGCATTCTATTCTATCACTAGAAGGTGCAATGAGTAATAATGATGTCAATACATTTTCAAAGGTCGATAATACAAATAATCAGGGATTTTCTGGCAAGGTAGCTTATCAGACAAAATACATCCTAAACGAAGAAAAGAAGACTACTATCAACATCATGACTGATTACGAGTATCGAGATCATAATTTTGAAGTAATAGAGCGTTATCGTCCAGTTGAGTTTAATAGAAACTGGAACTTAATAGATCAGGTTTTGCCTAATGATGAGCATATTATTAATGGAACTATTGGTATTGCTAGGTCTAAGCAATATAACGTGAATTATAACTTGTCTTCCTTTATCCGAGGAAACGATTATATGGGGTTTAAGCATGCAACCAACTCTTTTGTCAAACGCAATGGCTACCAACTAAAAGTATTTGGAAGTTTAATGACTTCTAGGGAGGAGAACAGAAGTACAAACTTCTTCCGCCCAAGGGTTGATCTGTCAAAAACGTTTGAACGACTTAACAATTGGGTAATAGGAGCTTACTTTGAACAAGAGGATAATGAAATACTGGAGTCAGATACACTATCAAAAAGTAGTTTTAAGTATGATGTTTATAAAGTATATGCTCAAAGTGCTGATACAAATGAAAACCAATTTGGTCTGGACCTCACGAGACGGATAGACCATATTCCTATTAATCAAGGGTTCAAGATATCAACTGAAGCGAATTCTGTCAACGTATTTGGTGCTTTGAATAAAAATCCTGCTAGTCAATTTAGGTGGAACGTCTCTTATCGAGAGCTTTACGTAAAAGATACGAATGCGTTGAATGCATCTCAAGATGAGCAATCTATATTGGGGCGTTTGGAATATTTATTTGTCGTAAAGAATGGCTTGATTCGATCTAATACCCTGTATGAATTATCCAGAGGGCAGGAGCGGAAACGAGATTTTCAGTTTATCCCCGTTGTGTTAGATGGTACTGGAACACATTATTGGGAAGATTTTAATGAAGATGGTATTGATCAGAAAAACGAATATGTTCCGGCAGTACTTCCCGGACAAGGTACGCATATCAAGCAGTTCATTTTTGCCAATGAGTTTGTAAAAACAAATCAGATTCGGTTTAATGAAATACTATCCATCAATCCTAAGGCGGTTTGGTATCGGGAAGATGGGATTAAGAAGTTTATTAGCAGGTTTTCAACTCAGAGTTCGGTACAGGTATCCAAGCAAGTTATAGCCGACAATGAATTTTTGTTGTTCAATCCATTTTTGAATGATATTGCCGATTCTGTTTTGGTTTCAGCAACAGACATTATTCGTAATTCTATATTTTTCAACCGTGTTAGTGGTAATTTTGGATTGGAGCTGACACGCACAGATGACCAGAGTAAGACGTTGCTTACCAATGGTCTGGATTTGAGAACTAGGAGAGAATACGTCACTAAAGCAAGAGCCAACCTCTCATCAAGTGTTACTATTAATATGGACTATGCTTCAGGAACAAAGTCCAACATCTCACAGTTTTTTTCTGTAAATAATTATGTCATTAACTACACTGCGATAGAGCCTAACATCAGTTATATTGCCAATAATAAATACCGCTTGTCATTAGGTTACTCTTTGGTAAACAATAGAAATAATGCAGACTATGGAGGTGGGCAAAATACCAATAACAAAGTAGAAGGGGAGTTGCGTTACAATACAGTTGGTAAGAGCGTTTTGACGTTGAACGCTTCATTTATCAAAATTGATACAAAGAACTTTGAGGCAATCCAAAGTACACCTGTTGCTTATGCCATGTTGGAAGGACTACAAGCTGGAGATAATATTCTGTGGGCAATTACTTATGAGAGAACTTTATCTAATAATATTCAAATGAGCTTGAGATATGATGGCAGGCAAACTGGAAATGACAATCCTGTTGTACATACAGGGAGTGCTCAGGTAAGGGCTATTTTTTAATGGTTTAGCAGCCAAATAGGCAATCACTGTTACCTTTCAGTATTTACATTATAGAAAAAAATGCTAATTACTAGTCGGAGCCAACTTAACTACCAATCCATCCAAGCTCTCCTCAATAGGGATTTGACAGCCTAATCGACTATTATCCTCTACAAAAAAGGCTTGATCTAGCATATCTTCTTCATCGTCTGTCATTTCATTTAAAGTATGCTCAGTTTGGACATAAACATGGCAAGTGGAGCAAAGTGCCATACCACCACAGGTGCCTTCTACGGGCAGTTCGTTTGCTTTGCATAATTCCATTAGGTTTAGCCCCATATCTGTTGGAACTACAATTTCGTGGGCAACATCCTCTCTATCTACTATTGTGATGTTAATATCAGCCATTAATCAAATCCGTTTACACCGTTTACGGTCGTGTATTTCAATGTTAGCTTTTTATCCGGGTTAATTCTTTTATAGGCAGATTGCACCATTAGTGTAGCCTCGTGAAATCCACATAAGATTAACTTTAACTTTCCCGGATAGGTATTTACATCTCCAATGGCATAAATGCCGGGAACATTAGTGCTGTAGTCAAAAGTGTCTACTTCAATGGCATTTTTGTCAATATTTAGCCCCCATTCTGCTATGGGACCAAGCTTTGGAGATAAGCCAAATAGTGGAATAAAATGGTCTGTGTCTTTTGTAATGTTACCATCTTTCTGTTTGATCAAAACACTTTGCAGCTTTCCATTACCGTTTAGTCCAATTACTTCCGATTCCGTTAATAGCTGTATTTTACCCTCAACGTGAAGTTTGTTTACTTTTTCGACAGAATCCAAAGCACCTCTAAATTCTGTTCTTCTATGCACCAAAGAAACTTCTTTTGCTATATCCGTTAAGAATATAGACCAATCCAGAGCAGAATCGCCACCTCCAGCAACAACTACTTTTTTGTCTTTGTATATTGCAGGGTCTTTGATGATGTATTCAACGCCCCTTTGCTCAAAAGAAGTAATATTTTCAATAGGTGGCTTTCGTGGTTCAAAACAACCTAGACCACCTGCAATACAGATAATAGGGGCAACATGTTTTGTTCCTAGATTAGTAATGACACAAAACCTTCCATCTTCCTCTTTTATTATATTTTCAGCTCTTTCTCCAAGAGTAAAACCAGGCTTAAAAGGTTCAATCTGTTTCATCAAATTGTCTATAAGTTCTCCAGCAAGAACTTCAGGATAGCCTGGTATATCATAAATAGGCTTTTTAGGGTATATCTCTGCACATTGGCCGCCTGGAATGGGCAATGTATCAATGAGATGACATCGGAGTTTTATTAAACCTGCCTCAAATACGGTAAATAAACCACAAGGGCCTGCTCCAATAATAATGATATCTGTTTCGATCATAAAACTCTTTGTAAAATAGTTTACATTTGCCAAAGGCAAAGATACTTTGCTAAATCAGAAGATTAAAGAAAATTACAAAATGAATCAAAGACTTTTGGTGAGCTTAATCTCACTTTGCTTATTTGTAATGGTGTATTTGTTGGTTACATCAATTATCAATAGAAAAGAATTAGAGTCGTTAAAAGCTCATTTAAAAAATGATACAGATACGGAAAGTGAACATTTTGAGCTGGCGGAGAGTATGGGAAATGTTCAACGATATTTTAACAAGTTGTGGTTTGCTGGAAATAATGCTAATTGGGAGTTAGCATCGTTTTACGTGCATGAAATAGAAGAGGTTTTTGAATCTATCGAAGGGGCTCAGGTAGTAGATGAAGGCAAAGATATAAGTGCTTTGGTTAAAATGATGGCCGAGCCAGGAATAAAAAGCCTCGAAGAAGGAATAGGACAGGTCGATACCTCGGCATTTAAGGAAAATTATATGATCATGATGAACGCTTGTAACAGTTGTCATGCTGTTGCGGGTCATGCATTTATTCAAATCAAGCTACCTGAGACGCCGGCTTTTGACAATCAGGTTTATTAGGAGAATAATCCTCCTCCGATCCACTGTGGCAGACGAGAGGGAAATGTTTCATTTTTCCTGTGTTTTGTTAGTAAACAGGGTTAAGAATTTTACTTTGAGGTTAATGTCTTGTTATTTGGTTTTCTGAACAGCCTACCTTATTTTTACTATTTAAATTAATTCTAAATAAGAATTATGAGAGTCATTATTGCAGATTCACAATATCTTGTCAGGGAAGGCTTAAAGTCACTTCTTAAGTATATTAACGGTATTACTGATGTTGAAGAAGTACAGAACAATATTGAGTTACACTCTGTTTTATCCGTTTCAAAATCTCTTGACCTGGTAATTATCGACTTTGATAATCATGCTTTTAATGCGCGTGATATTCAATATATTAAGAGTAGCTTCAACCAAGCTAAGATCATTGCGATAACACCAAACTTGAATAAGCACACTATCCTGCAGGCAATTAAGAATGGTGTAGATAGTTATTTGCTAAAAGAGTGTGATAAAAAAGAAGTGATGGACGCTATCAAAGCTACCATTAAAGGAGAGCAGTTTTACTGTGGCAAAATTGTAGAGACCGTATTAAACGATGAAGATGTATCCATAAAAGACATTGCGCTAATGTCTTGTGAGCCAGTTTTACTCTCTGAAAGAGAAATTGAAGTCGTTAAGCTAATAGCCTCTGGTTTGACAAACCAGGAAATGGCAGAACAACTATACTTAAGTGGGCATACCGTTAATACGCACCGTAAAAATATTATGAAAAAATTAGAGGTGCGCAATACTGCTGGTATAATTATGTATGCCATTAAAGAAAAGCTCATCGAAACAGGAGTGTAATTTCCCTTGACTACCAAGAAATTTCGTTTTGCTTTATTTTTCCTTCTTCCAATTACTGTACTTTCAGTAAGTACCTTAGCTAGTGATCTTAGTCAATATAAGGTTTACAAATCATTGCCAGATGCCTTAGCTAATAAGGATAGTGTTTTTCGTTTAGACTTGAGTAATCATCCATTTTATGGTTTTCCGAGTAGGATATTGCAATTCAAAAATCTTAGAGAGTTAATATTAAACAATGCTGATATTACGCATATTCCTGAAAGCATTAGCAAACTTGATAGGCTAGAGGTTATCGTAATTCAAGACTGTTACATTTCTACATTGCCTAATTCAATCGGACAATTGAAAAAGTTGAGGGTATTGGAGTTAGCCAGAAACAAACTAGATACACTGCCGAATGAACTTTCGGATTTAGAAAGCTTAGAGGTTTTGGCTTTGCCTTATAATAACCTAAAATATCTTCCACGCTCTTTTGCAAGGTTAGTAGCACTTACTGATCTTAACCTTGCTAACAATAGGTTGGTTGAACTTCCTGATGGGCTTACTGGCTTGGAAAATCTTGAGACGTTAAATTTGACCTATAACAAGCACTTGGGCAAGGTAGAAGAGCTGCAGAAAGTTTTACCAAATAAAAAGATAAAGAATCTAGAATTAAGAGGTCTGAATATAACTGTATTGCCAAAGGAAGTACAAAAGTGCAAAAAGCTGGAGTATTTAAACTTAAGCAAAAACGAAAAGGCTGATTTTCGCATGGAGCTTGTTTTATTAAGTAAGTTAAAGTTCTTGAGACATTTAAACATAAGTGAAAATGAATTGAATGAATTGCCAAGTGAAATTAAGTTGCTAAAAAAGCTTGAAAAGCTAGAGGTGTATGCTAATAACCTATTCTCTTTACCTGATGAAGTAACAGTGCTTAAACAGCTTAGGGTATTAGATATTAGGATAAATAGATTTGCAGAGATGCCAGTTCAGGTTTTCCAAGTGGAAAGTCTTAAGGAGCTAAATATAAGCGTTAATAAAATTAATGCTTTACCGAAAGATATTTCTGGTTTGAGCAACTTACAGAAGTTGCATCTTAATAGAAATCGAATTCCTGTAACAGATCGGGAGCAAATAAAAGACCAGTTGCCGAATTGTCAGATTTTCTTTTAGGAAGTTAAGAGGGGGAAAGGGAAGTCAAAGCTCTTGTTTAAGGTTGCTTCAATCATGGTTCATAGTTTAATAGGTATTAAACTATGAACCATAAACCACTAACTATCAACTATTTCTTTCCTTCAATATGAACGGTGAATTCAATGTCATCGTAGATGACTTTATCCCCTAAAGAATCAAAGAAAGAAGAAGAACCGTAACGAACATCGTATTTAGACCGATCTACTTTAAAAGATGCATCTGCTATAATTTCACTAGCTGTTTCTTTAACTGTAACAGGAAATTTAATTTCATTTGTGATTCCTTTGATCGTTAAGTCAGCCGTTACTTGCTTATCTGTAACACTTTTGATCACAAGCTTTGCTGTTGGATGCTCTGCTACATTAAAAAAGTCTTTTGATTCCAGATGTCCAACTAGTTTTTGGTTGTAAGTTTTATCCGTTAAGTCAAGACATTTAATAGCTTGCATATCTATTGTGAAAGTTCCAGCAGTGATGATGCCTTTCTTGGTGGTCAAAGAGCCTTCTTTTATATCAACAGTTCCGTTGTGTTGTCCTGTAACTTTTTTGCCAAGCCAATCAAGAGTTGACTTTTTCGTATCTACATTATAGGTTGTTTGAGCATAAGCTACAGTAGAAGCAAATCCAATTGCTAAGGCTAATCCAAATATTTTTTTCATTGATTGGGGTTTATGTTTAATAAGAACTATAACTATTTACTAGATATAAAAGTTCACATATATACATAAAAAAACCCGATCAATTTGATCGGGTTTTTCCCTTTATAAATTCTAGTATTAATTAGTCAACAATCTTTACTGTAATGACCATTGATCCAGAAGTAGAATTATCTCCTGAAATACTTTTTACTAAAATTAACCCTTTCTTGCCAGCAGCAGTTGAAAACGCAACTACATCATCGGCAGCTAACTGAGTCGCATGGCTAGCTTCTGTAGCTGTACTTGCAGAATAAGCAGCATTGATTTCAGAACCGTCAGCAATTGCATCAAATTCAGCTTTAGTCATTGTAGACGTTTTGAACTTAGTTGCATTTTGAGTTGCCCATCCTGACATACTAGTGAAAATAGTTTGAGCTTGTGAATTGTCAGGAGCTGCTATTGTGGCCATATTTGTTGCACCATAATAGTGTGCAAAATCAATAGTAGCTGGAGCAGAATTGGCAGCAGCTGTAAGGCTTATGCTTCCATCTGCAGTCGCAAAAAAGCTACCTTTGGTTGCATGGTTTTGGTTGCCTAAGTCCTTATCTGCAAAAGTAGTGTAAGCTACAGAGCTACTCTCTGTAGTAATAGTCAACTTCAGTTCGCCAGTTAACCCGTCTTTGTCTGTGACTGTAAAAGTGTAAGTTTCAGTTCCTTCTGTAGATCTTGTGGCAATTTTAGTGTCATACTTGCCACTTGTACCACTTTGAGATTCAGTTGCGTATTCTTGAGCTAGAGCTCCATCATAAGAAACTGTTACTTTTAATTCAGAAAGATCTGCGTCTCCAGCAGTCATGATAACGCCAACGTCTACAGTATCTCCTGGATCAACAGTAGTGTTTGCAGTAACACCTATGTTTGTATCGTAAGAAATAGTTGGTCCAACAGGCTCATCTTTTTTACAGCTTGTAAAAATCGCTCCTACAGTTGCAACTGTAAGAAACAAAGCAAATATTTTTTTCATTGTTTTGAATTTTAGAGTTTTAGTTTAGCAAAATTTGCGCCACAAAGTTAAGTTTTTTTTGCCAAATATTATAATTATTTAAGACTGTTTTAATCAAAAATAACTTTTGCTTTTATGGCTCTTAGTATCTCATCCTTAGATAGTTTGAGTTCTTTGGTTAAGGTTTCACTACTATGTTCTGAATACTTTGGTGGCTTTGATGGGTTAGGGTTATTTTTTTGTAAGAATGTCTTTAAGCCAAGGATGTTATTGTCTTTCAAGATTAGCCTTTTGGCTTGGTCTGTTTTGAAGACAGATGGAATATCATTAACCCTGCCAATAGGCAAGTGATATTTTAAAAATTGTTGGCTAAGAGTTTTAAACGAAAACTTTAAAAAAGCTGTTGCTAATAGCTGTTGTAACTTTTTTTTATTGCGTATTCTTTTATCATTTGAATGAAATAGCCCAATATCTTGAAATTGAATGATTTCGGCCAGTTTTTCAAATTGTGCATCAGAGGTAATGGCAATAACGAAGTCAATATGGTCTTTACTTCTGAAAATAGTGCCATAAGGAAATATATTAGGATGCTCAGAGCCAATTCTTTCAGGGCTATGTCCAGTCATTAAGTAGTTTGTGGCTTGATTAGCCAAAGAGCTTACTGCTACATCAAAGAGTGAGATCGAAATATATTTCCCAGAGTTGTTTCTTCTTCTTTCTAGTAGAGCAATGAGAATTGCCTCCTTGACATGATGCCCTGTTAGAATATCGACCATTGCTACAGGCATTTTAACGGGTGGCTTGTCTGGAAAACCATTTATATGCATAAAGCCAGCCTCTGCTTGAATGATTGCATCATAGCCCGTTCTCGGATCATCATCACCATAACCCGTAATCTGAGCATAAATCAATTCCGAATTATCTTTTGATAAAGTAGGATAGTCTACATTTAGTTTTTTACTATCCCCAGGTTTGTAGCTGGAAATGACAATATCAGATTGATCGGCTAACTTTTTTACAATATCCTGACCTTCTTTTTTTGCCAAGTCAATCCCAACAGACTTCTTGCCCCAATTGGCACTTGAGAAGTATGCAGAGATATCACTATTCGTTTTTTCGTTTTTCGACTTCCATTTTCTAGTAATATCGCCTTCCGTTTTTGGATTTTCAACTTTTATGACATTGGCACCCAATTCAGCAAAAAACATACCAACGCTTGGGCCAGCCAAGACGCTTGCAAGTTCTAAGATGGTAAGTTTAGAGAAGTCCAATACGTCTAAGAACTTTTCTTGTTAAAATACTCTTCAAGAAAAGCATTGAGTTGCTCGCCCCTTAAATTTTTAGCAACAATTGTCCCCGATTCATCAATAAGAAATGTTGCAGGAATACCATTCACGTTGTAAGTAGCAGCCGCTGAAGAATTCCAGCCTTTGAGATCGCTTACATGATTACTCCATGTCAAACCATCTGCTTTAATCGCACTGATCCATTGATCTTTTCTTTGATCTAGTGATACGCTATAGATGGTGAATCCACGATCTTTATACTTTTCATAGGTTTTGACAACGTTCGGATTCTCCATTCTACAGGGCTTACACCATGAAGCCCAAAAGTCTAGTAATACAACTTTACCTTTAAGCGAAGAGAGTGCTAAAGAATTGCCATTAGGCATAGGTAAGTCGATTTCCTTTGCTGGATTACCTTGCTGAGTTCCTTTTGGGCCTCCTATTTTTGCTAAGAAGTCTTTAGTGTATTTAGAGTCTGGAATATTCTTCTTTAAGTAATTTGCAGTTTTCTGTAACATTTCTCCATCTCTATTCGGGTCTAGCATTCCTGCGGCAAAAATCTTAACGAAAGGAGATGAGGATTCACTAATAAAAGACTTAAGAAAAGTGTTGAACTTTTCTGTTTCTTGCATATAACTTTGCTGTGTTTCTTTCATTAGGGAGTCTCTATTGTTTGTTATGATAATTGCTTTTTTGTAAGCTTGTTGAATGCCTTGTAACTTTTTGTTTGCTTCACCCGCTTTGTCAATTAATGTTTTGAGTTCTAGGGATTCCTCAGAGTTTGAAATGGAATAGTCCTTAGGGTCTTCTAAATCTATATCGACATTGATTTCTTGATTATCTAAAATTAAGAATATAACTTGCTCTGTTTCGAACTTTAAGCGAAATATGCCTTTTTCGCTTACATATCCTTGTAAGGTGCATATCCCATTATCAGCAATGTTGCCTGTATCAATTACAGTTAGGTTATTGGGGGCAAGTTCTTCAAGATAAACTTTCTTTTGAGAAGCATTTTTAGCATTAATGGTAATTTTGTATTGCTCTTGATCATGTGCAACATTGCATGAAAAAATAACTATTGCTATTGATAGTATGAGAAGTTCTTTTAAATAATTCATAATTATTGTGCTTGTCCTTTTTCGTTTTTATATTTTTCTAACCAGGTTTCTACATTGATATAGCTTCCCGATTCCCAATCTTCAAGCGTTATTGTGCCTTTATCCAAATATACCTTGAAATTAACTTGATCTACTACAAATACGCCCCTATATTCTCTTAGTTGATAAAGAAAGTATTTATTTTTTTCGTTGGGTTTAGTAAAAAGCTCGTATTTCCATACAGAACCAACATATGCTCTGGAAAACATAGCTGCGTTGGCAGGATCATGCATCATCCTCAACGGCTTCAGAAGCTTACTGTCAACTAATTCTTTAATAGAATCTTCTTCTTGCCCTACGGACAAAGAAAATATGAATATTATTATTCCGAGAATGAGTTGCATTACCGTTTGAAATATGTTTTAAAATAATACTTATTATAAAACAAAACGGCTAATTCACCAAAAATAATATTTCCTATCAGGCTTAGCCAAAGCGATAGCTGATAATTTTCGATGGGGTCCATATAAAGTACTCTGCCAAAAAAAACGTTATATATTCGAAAGGTAACGGCAGATAGAGTTAATGCGTAGGATCGTATCATCCAAATACCATGTGCTTTGACTTGCTTTTTTCTAATAAGCAGATATGATCTCAGAGTGGTAACAAACCATAGTATGGCTATAAGAGCAAAGGGTAGTTGTCCTAAAAAGCCTCCATTTGCATAAAAAGACATATAGAATCCGGATGGGCAGGCAACGGATAGAACGGCAATGACATAAACTTTCCCTAAAAAAATGTGAATCTTTTTATGCTTAGTAAGCACATAGTGCGAGAATTGAGGGAAACCAGTTAATATACATACCATAGCTCCAGTTATATGAGCATAGAAACTTATTCTCCAAAAAAGGTCTTTTAATTCGTGTTGTTTTGAAAGTAGGAATGGATAATCTGTTCGTAAAGTGTAATAGGGTATAGAGTTGTAAACAATAAGTAGACTAAAAAATAAAATAAGCCCCCAGTAAAAGTACTTAATGAATCGAAGAATCAATTAGCGAAGTTTATTATACGGTCTACGTGATCATTGACATAGATGTTATTTTCAATCAATACTTTTTTATCTATATCAAAGCTTTTTTGAGAAAGTGTCTTTATCTCGTTAATCCAATCATTTGCTTCAAGTGAGTTGATAATGATTCCATTTTTCTCATTCACAATTTCCTTTGCTCCAACATTGTTGGACACAATAACAGGCGTATTGCATTGAATTGATTCTGAGATGATTTGTCCAAAGGGTTCATAAATAGAAGGGTGGATCGTGAAATCCATGGTGACATAAATGTCCCTTAAGTTGGTGTAATATCCGAGATAGTTAACATTAGGTAAGTTGCTTTTTACTTTAGGCTTTCCAACAATATAGAGTTGAAATTGATCTTTGGGAAGTTGTTCAAATAGTTCTAATAATAAAGGAAGACCCTTGCGTTTATGGCTTGTTGAAACAAATAGAAAATTTGTCGTTTGAGGCTGGATTCCATATTTATCCTTTAGTTGAGTTATTTCTTCTTTCGATTTAGCAGGAAAGTATTTTTGATTATTGAGAGGAGGGTAGAGTGTAATGATTTTATCAGAGGCAACCTTATACAGGTTAATTAATTCTTGTTTGATCATTTCTGAGCAGGCGAAAATGACATCCGAATTTTGATATGCAACTTTGTCCAAGTCAATTTCAATTCGATCCTGGATATTTCTGCTGGTTTTATTCAATGCTTTGAGGTACCCAAGATGGGTACATGGCGCCAATACTGCTGTTTGACTTCCTGTTCTTCCAAGAGAGAGACTAAAATCGAAGTTATTCTTGTTCATTACCTTCTTTAACTTCTTGCTAAATAGCAAGGTTCTAAAGCGTTTAGGTGTAATACCTAGTTTGATTCTTATTTCGTTGACATTTTCAGGCAGCTTGACATTGTTAGATTTCTTCGCATAAATGACAGTCACCTGATGCCCTTTGTTCCTAAATGCATCAATGTAGTTGAGGAGTCGTGTTTCTAAACCACCCATGTTGACTAAACGATAATGTATTATGGCGATTTTCATATGTGCACAATTTTGTTAAAATTGCCAGATGGAATTCGCCAACAAAAAACATATAAGTTCTGATTGGTATGAATATTTTTCTTTTGGCTCATTTCATACTTTGATTCTGTGAAGATGTTCTTGCTTTATTGCAACTGTATTGCTACCTATCTGAATGGTTTGGTAATCATGGTTATTCAAATAAGCCTTTATCTCATTGTTTTTATCAGTATCGAAATGATGATGTTCAAAAATGATCATGTTGGGTTTGCTAGTAGCAATATCGAACATTTTAATGACTTCAAAGTCAAACCCTTCTGTATCCATCATTAAAAGGTCTATTTTTTGTAGATCATATTGAGATAAAAGCGTTTTTGGACTGATGGTTTCAATATTTTCCTCTACAATGTGCTTGGAACTATCCTTGGGTATCTCAATTCCTTCTTCTTGAGATTTGGCTTTTACATAACCCGATTCAAATGCACCTTCTAAGACTTTTTTGTTAAAAGTTGCTAAGCCTGTTGCCCACCTTGCGTTGCTAAAACCAATTTTGTATAAGCTTGTTTGTGCATCACGTTCTCCAATAGCGGCATTTAGTGTGATAATACCTTTATCTTTTTTGTAAATTCTAGAAAGGTATTTTTCAAATACTTCTCTCTGAGGTTCCAATAATACTCCGTTCCATTTATCTCGCTTGATGAACTTGTGAATGGGGTCATTGTTAATGCCATCATTGGCACCTACTTGAATTACCGTAAATCCTTTTCCGATACTTTTTGAAAATTGATCAATTATTGCGGAGATGCTTCCTGCTTTCGGTTGATACAACAGCTTATAAAAACCAATAAATAAGATACTATTATTGGCACTAAGCGAAAAACGAAAATTGCTGTAAAATTTCTTTAAAGCTTGCTTCAACATTTTCAACTTGTAGAACTTATTTTAAGTTGAATGATAATGATAAAATCGAAGTTACAAACCTTTTTTGTCATTTCGAACAAAGTGAGAAATCTCACTTTAAATAACTTTCAAAGGTAGATTCTTCCTAGCGTCAGAATGACAAGCCTTTGAGAAGATTTTATAAAGATCAACCAAGCGTTAATCAATGAAATTGTCATCAATTAAATGAACTGACGACGTATCCATGACTGATGGCCAGTTCTTCTTTACTGTGTTTTGCATAATCACGGTGCACTTTTACTTTGCTAAGTTCTTCTATGTTTCCCTCTCTTATTTGTTCTTCGGTAATAGGTATTTGAAGGTCTTCATATATGACTTTATAATCTTTAAATCGCATTCTATTTTGGGGCTGGATGCTGTTGTCTATCATTTTCCATTGTGCCTGGCTAAACTTTAAAAAGTTATATATCGTAATGCTTTTATCAAAGTGTGCAAAGTGATCCGATAGATCTATAAAATGACTCATGATACCATTGGTCTTCAAGACTCTTTTAAATTCTATCAGTATATCTATCAATATATTCTTATGAATATGCTCAAAAGTATTATTTGAGCAGACGAAATCTATACTTTGTGATGGTATGTTTGTTTTACGGGCATCTGTTACCAATGTATGTAAGCCAATTATATCTTTAATCTTGTTTAAGTCATAATCCAATGGGTGGTTGATAATTTGAATTAGCTGTTCCCATTTATCCTGATTAAAGCTATCCAGGTATTGCGTTAGTAAGCCCTTATTTTTCCACTCTTCTAGCTTTTGTAGTGTTGTCAGTATATTTTCTTTGTTCAGCCAAAGCTGAATATCAATAGATGTTGTTTGACCTAAGTCCTTTAAATAAAAGCAAATGGGTATGATAGGATACCATCCAGTTCCTAGTTCCAGTATTTCATTGTCAGTTGCTTTCGCACCATATTTTCTCAAGAAATGAATATGATCTCTGGCATGCTCTAGCTTATATCTCAAATGTTCATCATCTAAAAAGACGCCCTTGGTGACATATCGTTGAAAAAGATAATTTACTTTGTTACTGTAAGGAAGAAATGAAATGGCTTTTTGAGTAATGGCTTTAGCCTTCCAAAGTAATGACATAAGCTATGTTAATATTGGCTGTAAAGATAACAAATACAAAATCTTCGTAAACCAACCGCAAATATTTAGCTAATTTTGTTTTGAAATGAATCGCTCGAACAACTTTACTCTGGACCAAGTCATCTATGAAGACAATCACTTAATTGCGATCAATAAGAGATCGGGGCAAATAGTTCAAGGGGATAAAACAGGAGATACTTCACTTCTTGAACAAGTTAAGCAATACATTAAGGTAAAATATAATAAGCCTGGGGATGTGTTCTTGAATCTAGTACATCGAATAGATAGACCAGTTACCGGAGTATTATTGTTTGCAAGAACAAGCAAAGCAACGGAAAGGCTTAACAAGGCATTCCAAAACAGAGAAATAAAGAAAACCTATTGGGCACTAACTAAAAACAAACCAAAGCAGCTTCAAGCTAGACTAGAGCATCATATTTTAAGAGACAGAAAAAATAACGTTTCTAAAGCGTTGATGAGACCTAAAGGGGATGTTAAGAAAGGCGTTTTAAGCTATGCAGTCTTAAAGATCTATGATGGAAAATGTTTGCTTGAAGTCAAGCCTGAAACAGGTCGGCATCATCAGATTCGTGCACAGCTAAGCGCAATGCAATGCCCGATAATCGGAGATTTAAAGTATCACTATCCTAAACCTAATGCCGATAAATCTATTTGTTTGCATGCAAAGGCACTGGAGCTTATGCATCCAGTAAAAAAGGAGAAACTTGTTATTCAAGCACCAATACCTAAAGTCGGTCCATGGCAAGGGATAAAGTAGATATTGCTATTCTTCGGTAATTCTGGACATTCTTTTGATTTCCTCAATCAAAGCTTCTTTATTTGGCTTAAGTGGAGAAATTGGGATGAAATTGCCTTTGCCTGAACTTGCTAAAAGTTTCATCGTGTTGATGGCATCTTGATCCTTTCCTAACCCAACAACGGATAAGTAAATAGGTTTGTCTGCCTGAAGCAATTTATTTGATTCTCTTTTTGCCATTTTGTGTATCTCCTTTTCTGAATCATTTTTATTGCTGAATAAGCCGTCTGTCGCAATAATGATTTGATTATTGCCTTCTAGGAAGTAATGCTCTCTAGCAATTTTATAAGCTTCTGTAAGGCCATTTACTCCATTGGTTAACCCACCGGATTTCAAGCTGTCAATAATAGTATACAGTAGTTCTTTATCATCGGCTTTCGTTGGCTCCAATACAATAGTGGGTGAGTACTTGTAGGTAATGATGGAAACTTGGTCTATATCTCTCAACCCCTTTATCATTCGCTTGATAGACGTTTTTAGCGATTCAAGTTTGTTGTTTTTGCCCATTGATAGAGAGACATCAATCAAGAACACAACATTATTGGGCTTGTATTCTGTAACAGGGAGTTCTAGGTCGCTCTCTATTATAGGTTTGGGGGATGCTTCCTTTTCTACTATTATATCTTTTTGCTCCTCTTCATCTATAGGTTCATCTCTGGGTATTTTGTCCAGTTTTATAATGACTGTCATGATTTCTTTATTGACATCATACTTCATTGTATTGGGTTGATAACCCTCTGCTTTTGTAGAAATAACATACCTCCCTGGAGTTACTTCTCCTTTAAAAGTGCCGTCTTTTGGGGTGGTCACAGTATATAAAGGTTTGTTGTTGAGGACTAGTTCTACTTCAGCGCCTTCAATTCTCTTTCTGGTTAATCTGTCAATCACCTTGGCTTGTAAAGTATATTTTTGACCAACAAGACCTGTGGGCGTTTCTTCGTAAATAGCAGAAGGGTTAACGGTCGGACATTCGGTAACTGCTCCTTTAGCTAGAGATAAAACTTCGCCTTTTAGTTTAATTATTATTGGCTTGCTCGAAGCTGAAATATTTATAGGAACTGTTTTTTCAAATGCTCCGGCATGATCTGCATAGTAAGTGATCCATACTACGATTGTTTCTCCCGGTTGAATAGGGCGCTTGGGGTGTCTTACAAGTAAATCTCTGGAATACCTTTGAGGTAGTATGAATGCTGGCTTGCTATCGTTATTCGTTATCCTAAATGGAATTTGTTGAGGTAGCCACTCACTTACGATACCATAGTCATGTGTTCGTTTATCTATTTTTATCTGAGCAAAAGAGCCTTTTGTAAATATAAAAAAGGACAGGTAGAGTAAAGTAGGGACTGTTTTGAATCTCATCTTAAATATAACGTCTAAAGTATAAGTAAATTTTAATCGCTTCGTAAAACTTGCTCATCGGAACATGACCAAGATATTTTAGTTGATTGTCGATGTATTCCTTTAGTGCATCGTAGTTTTCGTAATAAAACTGAGAAACCTGAAGTATCTTTTCTCCGCCTTTATAGAGATAAAGCACTTCGTAGTCAGCATGCTTTGAAGATTGAATAACGGTCTTATAACCATCTAAATCTTTAAAATAAAAGCTTACGGTTTTGAAAAAGTGTTTAAAGTATGGATTCACAATTACCTGTTGCTCATCCATAGCCAATTTATTGCCCTTTATTATAAGTTCAAAAAAACCAATGATCAGCATGGAGAAAAAGAGAAGTGATAAGCCAATATATAATAATTGTTGTTTGATTTGAGTTTCTCCAGAGTATAAATACAACATCATACTAGTGGCACAAATTGAAAATACAATTAATACACTTGGGGCATAAATTGCCCACTCATATTTTGAGTTTACTTTAGCAGACATCAAGTAAATGTATAAATATATCGCTTTGCTAATATGGTTTGTATAAAACCTCTGGAAATCATAAATCCCTGTAGAGCAATCCACAAAGCATGATTCCCAACAAAGGGATGCAGTAAATAAAATAATGGGATAAAAACTAAAAAGGTAGAAATAAACATGAC
Organism: Bacteroidia bacterium; assembly: GCA_030426955.1. GTDB lineage: Bacteria > Bacteroidota > Bacteroidia > Chitinophagales > JAUHXS01 > JAUHXS01. The sequence goes on from JAUHXS010000001.1 coordinate 87,639, forward strand.
ATTTCTCATTGGGACAGATGCGGTAGTACCAATGTAGACTCCATCCCATATATACGGTGCTACATTAATAACTGATCCAATAACAGTCCAAAAGAGAAATGAATTAGCTAAATCAACAATTTCTGGTTTGTCCGTGAACAGCCCTAATAGACTTTTTCCTCCTAAACCGTATACTAAGGCATATATCATTCCTAATATCATACCCCAATAAAAAGATTTCTTGATAGCAAGCTTTAAGTTAAGTAAATCCTTTGCTCCATAGTATTTCCCTACAAGACTCTCTGCTGCATAGGCGAATCCATCAATTCCAAAAGACAAGATCATAAATAACTGCAATAATATGGCATTGGCTGCCAGTATTTGATCTCCTAAAGTGGCTGACTTGGCAGTAAAGAAAGAAAAGGCAAAGATGAGGCATAATGTTCGAAGAAAAATATCTCTGTTTACAGTAAAGAATTTTTTTAATTCGTTCAGTTTATGAAAACGCTCTTTACTCCAGTAACTTAGGTAATGTCTATACGTTTTGAAAAACAAGACAATTGCTAATGTCAATCCTAGGTATTGTGCACAGACTGTACCTAGTGCAACACCATCAGAAGCCATGTTAAACTGGAATATAAATAGTAGGTTGAATAGAACGTTAGCTACATTGATGAATATGGTGATATACATAGGGTATTTGGCATTTTGCATCCCGAGAAACCATCCAAGCATAGCATATAATCCGACAGTTGCAGGAGCCGCCCAAATTCTAATGTTATAGTATTCTTTGGCAAGAGCCTCTACCTCTTGACTGCCCTCTAGTATATTAAAACTAATCCATTCGATGGGAGATTGCAGTAATAAAACTAATATGCCGCCACATAATGCTACTACAGCTGCTCTACCTAATGAAACAATCACACCTCCATCGTCTTTATTGCCAAAGCTTTGGGCAACTAAACCTGTTGTGCCCATTCTTAAAAAGCTAAAACCGGAATAAATAAAGCTAAAAATGATACCTCCAAGTGCTATTGCACCAATGTAGGCGCTTGATTCCATGTGTCCCATTAAGGCAGTATCCACTGCACCTAATAGCGGCACAGAGAGGTTGCTGATAATATTGGGAATGGCTAGGCGAAGGAGTTGTTTATTCATTTATTACAAGGTAATAAATAATGAGAAGTCTTAAGTAAGTCTTTTAATAGACTTTAATTGATGCGAATATTGCTTTGTAGCACTATTATAAATGCCATACTGGTCTAGCTTATCTTGCCTTACCTTTCCTGAGGCGTGTATGATGTCAAATTCGCCATCTTCTTTTTTTAAGATAATACCAACATGTGTTATTTTATTTTCCTTATTGGCAAAGAATGCCAAATCACCATCCTTTGCCATGGCTAGTATGTCAACGTTTTTTCCTTGTTCTGCTTGTTGATAGGCATCTCTTTGAAGTTGTATGCCACAAAGTTTAAAAACTACTTGGGTCAGGCCAGAACAGTCTATGCCGAAAGGGGAACGTCCACCCCAGAGATACGGAGTATTGAGATATTTTTTTGCAATTTTTATCAGGATGTCATTGCTTACGGGTGACATGTGAGGTCTGATGGTATTGCCATTATATACCCACTTTTTATTATTCAGTTTAAAGTTCATGCCATCAAAGAAGGGGAGCGTGCTTCCTATTAATAACTGGATGTGGTTTTTGTTTGAAGTTGCCGGCTGTAACAGACTTAGAGAGTAACCTTTATCGGATTGGTTGGTTTTTGTGAACTCTTTTTCGTCTAACTTTAGGCATTGCTTCGAGTCAATCCAACCCGTGTATTGATCATGAAAGCTTTCAATTTTAAGCCATTGATCTTTGGTTTGTTGGATAGTAAATGTTTCTCCAAATAGAAGCTGAGAAATCATTTCACTTGCATCTGAAGGCTCTTTTCTGATGGGGACGACACATAAATTACAAATACCGAACTGATGCATGATTTGCCAAAGATAATAGTTCTTTAGAAATGAACCAGCTAAAGTCAAAAGAGAAAACAAACCTTTCTAAAACCATCTAGTATTAATATTGGTGAAAACGTCATTGCGAAGAACTGAAGCAATCTAAAACCTTTAGCAACGAGACTGCTTCGATACCTCGCAGTGACGGTAAAGGTTTTAGAAAGGTTTGTTTAGGTTGAAGCATTTCTCGTTTTGTTGATATCAAGTTAGTTTCTTTGCTTTTCAAACTATTGAAAGCACTGCAAATTCAAGTATTTTTATGTTATGCGACTAGTAAGTCTAGAGACGAAGGGTTTTAAAAGTTTTGCCGACAAGACTGTAATTAACTTTAATGATAATATTACAGGTATTGTGGGACCAAATGGATGTGGTAAATCCAACGTGATTGACTCTATTCGCTGGGTACTTGGCGAGCAGAAAACTAGCGCATTGCGTTCCGATAAAATGGAGAATGTCATCTTCAATGGCTCTAAAAAGCGTAAGGCTTCCAGTTTGGCTGAAGTTTCCTTGACATTTGAGAATACAAAAAACGTTTTACCCACAGAATATACTACGGTTACCATTACCAGAATGCTTTATCGAAATGGCGAAAGCGAATATAAGCTGAATGGCATTTCGTGTCGGTTAAAAGATATTACCAATCTATTCTTGGATACTGGGATTGGCAGTGACTCTTATGCCATTATTGAATTAGGAATGGTCGATGAGATACTAAATGATCGGGAACATTCCAGAAGAAGGTTGTTTGAGCAGGCTGCTGGAATATCAAAATATAAGACGCGAAAAAGAGAGACGCTGAATAAGCTCTCTGCAACTGAAGGAGATTTGAACAGGGTGGAGGATTTACTTTTTGAAATAAATGACAATCTTAAATCTCTAGAATCCCAAGCAAGAAGAACTAAGCGATATTACCAGTTAAAAGAAGAATATCAAACTTTCAGTGTTGAGCATGCCAAACATACTTTGTCTGGTTTTGGAGAGCAGTTTAAGCGGTTGAAACAACAGCAGCAGGAAAATGAGGACAAACGTTCTAAGGTAGAGGTGGACTTTAAAAGCATTGACTCAACGGTAGAGAAAGAAAAGCTGCAAAGCTTAGAAAAAGAAAAGCAATTGTCTTCACTTCAAAAAGAGCTGAACGAAAAGTTGCATAAGCTTAGAGAGCAAGAAAATCAGAAGAACCTATTTTCTGAAAAAGCGAAATTCTTAACTGAAAAGAGAGAGTCCGTAACGCAGCAGATTTCTGATTTAAAAGATCAAAATAACTTCTTAGCTGAGGAAATAAAAGCATTAGAAGTTAAAAAGAATGAGGAACAAGCTTTATTTGATAAGGCTCAAAAAGAACTAGAGCAATTACTAAAAGAAAAAGAGAAGCATTCGACTGAATACGAGAAAGCAAAAAAAGAACTTGGCGAAGTTCGGATTTCTTTACAAACGAAGGAAAGAGAATACTACGAGCTAGAAAAGAAATTAGAAGTAAATACATCACAATTAGAAAACTTGAAGTCTTCTCTGGAATTAAGTCTGACAGAGAAAGACAGTCGAGAAGGAGAACTAAAAGCTTTAACAAAAGAACTAAAGGAAAAAGAGCAAGAGCTTGACAGTGAGTCAGCTAAAATAAAAAAGCTAGAAGCGCAACAAGAAACTATAGAGCAAGCCATTGGCGAAGCAAGGGGTACTATTGACACGGAACAACAAAAGTTGGTTGATCTTAATCGAAAGTTGGATGCCAAGCAAAACGAGTACGATCTTACGAAAGATCTGGTTGATAGCTTAGAGGGCTTTCCTGAGTCCGTTCGTTTTTTGAAAAAGGAAGTTGCCGTAACAAAAAATGCGCCTCTGTTATCTGATATTATTTCTTGTGGAGAAGAATATAGAGTTGCTATTGAAAATTATCTTGAGCCATATTTGAATCATTATGTTGTCAATAATAGAGAAGAGGCAATCGTTGCAATCAATATTTTAAGTGATGCTTCAAAAGGAAGAGCAAACTTTTTCTTATTAGACCAGTTTAAAGCAGAAAAAGAAAAGAAAGGGAAAGTTGACGGAGTATGGGCAACTGATGTGATTGATGTAGAGCAAAGGTATACTAGCTTGTGTCGATACTTGCTAAGAAATGTGGTTTTAGTTGATGGCAATGATGTATCACCAAATGACGATGAAATATATGTTTCTAAAAATGGAAAATTTGTTCAATCGAGTCGAATAGTATCTGGAGGGGCAGTCGGACTTTTTGAGGGCAAGCGCATCGGACGGGGAAAAAATTTAGAAAAGCTCAAAAAAGAAATAGATCAACTTAATACGGAAATTAACAAGTGTAAAAAGCAAATAGACCAAGCTAGTGTTGCGTTAAAGAAACAGGAGGAGGCTTCTCGGTTGGATGCTATTAGAGGATTTAAAGACAGCTGGAATATTAAAAATAGTCAATTTATTAGCCTTAAGGCTAAGGTTGAAGGTTTGGCAGAGTTGATTAAAAACAACAATGATAAAGAGGAAGATGCAGCACAAAAGGTAAAGATTCTTGAGGCGGAAAATGAAAACGTACAAAAGCAATTGGTAGGTGTAAAGGAATTGAAAAGTAGCTTGCAATTGAGGCTTGAAAAGCGGGAGGAGGGCTTTCGAGAAATTGATAAGCAACATGAATTGACAAGCCAAACCTACAACTCTAATAATATTGAAGTGCATAAGCTGCAAAATGCTTTGAATAGCACCATTCAGCAATTAACATATAAAGAAGAGCAACTAAAAAGCAATCAAAGCAAGATTGAAGCAAATCAGCAAGCACTCAAAGATGCGGATGATCAAATTAAAAACTCTTTTTCAAATTCTACCGATCTTGAAAAGTCTTTGATCAAGCTATATGAAGAGAAAGAGGCTTTTGAGAAAAAGCTCAATGTTTCCGAGGAAAACTACTACAAGTCAAAAGGGAATGTAAACGAGTTAGAACAACAACTTAAAGAGCTTAGTCGTCAAAAAGAGCAATTAGATACATTGCTCAATGAGATCAGAGAGAAAGTGAATGAACTGAAGTTGACGACAACAAGTATCCGAGAACGATTGTCGGTAGAATTTAATATTGATGTTAATGAAATTATCAATCAAGAGCCTGATCCTAAATACAATGCTGATGTTGTAGCCGAAAAGGTTGAGAAATTAAAGGGGCGATTGGATAATTATGGAGAGATCAACCCAATGGCAGTTGAAGCCTTTGACGAGATGCAGAAAAGGTTTGATTTTATTACCAATCAAAAGAATGACTTGTTGAATGCCAAGCAGTCACTATTAGATACAATCGATGAGATTGATGGGATTGCCAAAGAAAAATTCTTAAACGCCTTTACTGAAGCAAGGGAAAACTTCATCAAAGTGTTTCACAGTTTATTTTCGGAGGAAGATCAATGTGATTTGATCTTATCAGATGAAGAAAATCCATTAGAAGCAAAAATTGAGATTATTGCAAAGCCAAAAGGAAAGAAACCACTGACAATCAATCAGCTTTCAGGTGGAGAAAAAACGCTGACGGCAACAGCTTTGTTATTTTCATTATATCTCTTGAAACCAGCACCTTTCTGTATTTTTGATGAGGTGGATGCTCCTTTAGATGATACGAACATTGCTAAGTTTAACAATATTATCAAAGACTTCTCTAGCGAGTCTCAGTTTATCATTGTCACACATAATAAACAAACCATGTCTTTTATGGATGTGATTTACGGCGTGACTATGGCCGAGGAAGGTGTGTCGAAGTTAGTTCCTGTTGATTTCAGGGCTTTGAAGAAGGCGAGTTGATTCCTGCTGATATGTTTCTATTTATTATTTCACTCTGTCATATTGATCCGCCAACTGGCGGAGAAAAATCTACCTTTGAGGTAATAGATGTTAGATGTCTCGTGCCTCGACATGACAAAGGCTTTAGGTTTTTGATTTATCGTGTCATATCGAGCAGAGCGAGATATCCACCTTTGATTAAATAAGGAAAGAAGTTTTAATAACTCCAAATACCCTTATTTAAAGAAAGCCAATTAGGATTATCCTTTTCAATGAGTTTATCCTTTCGCTCCCTTTTCCATCCTTTGATTTCTTTTTCTCGTTCGATAGCATGATTTATATCACTATGCCTTTCCCAATAAACTAAATTGTAACAATAATATTTTCTCGCAAAAGTTGCTGATTGACCTCTGTTTTCAAAATGCTCGTTTAATCTTCTTTCCAGATCATTAGTAACACCAGTATATAATGTTGTTTTCTTTGGATTGGTGACGATGTATACAAAATAGTTGCCAGCGTTCATGATCTAAAGTTAAGCATTTGTAGCATTACAGAAGGTTAGATGCTTCATTCTTCAGTATGATATTTCTTTTATTATTGAATTGCCATCATTTTTATTTACCGTCTGACGGAGAAAGTTCCCATTTGAGGCAATGAGAAGGTAGATGTCTCGTGCCTCGACATGACAAAGTGTTTAGGTTTTGATTTTGTCATATTGAGCGTAGCGAAATATCTAACTTATTTATAGTGTATCACTCACAATGGAAATGTATAAATGAGTTAGTTCTTTATCACTTTTTTGTAATATTTATTACCGCCTTGTGTGATTTCTAGCATATAAATACCCTGGTCTAACCCTGACAAGTATAACGTTGCTTTACCATTTGCTTTTGTGTACATCAAATGGTGACCAGATAAATCCGTTAGCCTGACTTCAAAGTTTGATAAGCCCGAAATATTTAGCTCATTTTTAGTAGGGTTTGGAATAACGTGAAAATCTATCTTGTCTGCATAAGATAAACTGGTTGTATCTTCTACACATTTTTGAAGTGAATTAGAATATTTCAATACAATGTTTGTTAATTGTTTTGATTCATTCGTAATGGTAAATTCAGGTGGATTACTATTATCAATATTTACATCATCTGCCCAAATGTAATAAGTTCCAAGTGGAAGGTTTGCAAAAGAAAAGTTGCCCTCAGCATTAGTTTGGGTATATGTCATCGGCTTATCCTGATCATTCATTAAAATTAAAAACAAACTTGACACTGGAGTACCATCACAGTCTAAAACCTTTCCTGCTCCTTCATTGATATTGCCACCAATAAAACCAGGGCCACCTGGGTTTTGACCTGCTATCGTTTTGATATTAACTTCTTCTGTATCACAGCTATTAATAATAATTGGTGTTGCATTCAAGAAGGTTAGCGTGGAATCAAAGTACGTTGGCATTTCATTCGGGTAGGTGACTGAATCAGGAATTACTTTTAAGTAAATTTTGGGAGCATAAGTATTAAATTGATACATTCCAGCTACATCGGTAAAAGTAGAGTCTAGTAAATAAACACTGTCATTTAAATTATCGTAACCGACTAGGTAAGTAAGCGTGTTGGGTAACGCGGATGCATTACTAGTAGTTATTACTCCTTTAATATACTTTAATGTATCTTGAATAGTAAGGTCTAACACCATAAAGCTATCGCAACCTGCATTGTTGAGTATCGTGTCATAGTAGATGCCAGTAGTATCATAAATATCTCCGTTCCAAGTATAGACGCCACAAGATGTGACAATAGACATGGAGTTGGAATTATTTGTTTCTAAGTTGATTTCGTAAATACAGTCACAGCTATTAACACTTTGAACAGTATCTTTATATACTCCACTTTGAGTCCATGTTTCGCCACTGGGGGATATATATAAATCACAAGTAGCGGTATCAAGTCTATCTAGGTTTGTATTTAGTTTTAGTAAAAAAATATCCTGATGATCTATGCTATTAGGGTTAGTCGAGCTCATATTAATATTTGCTACCAACGTGGTGTCATAGTCTATTTTTTCTAAGTTTAAAGAATCGCGAAAAATACCAGCAATGAATAATCCATCAAAGTCATCGCTTACAAAGCTTTGAATAGATTCTTTATAAGCTCCACCAAGTTGCCTCGTCCATTGTACTTTTCCTGAATCAGAAACTTTTTGAATTATGATATCTGAATACCCATTTGATGCTATATAAATACTATCTTTGTCACACTCACTGACAGTATTTATAGTGTCCTCAAATATTCCCGCTATATAAATGTTGTTTCGTTTATCTCTGGTTAATAGCCTATGACCATAATTACCAGGCATGGGTATATCAGAAGCCCATTTAAAATCTGCATTACTGGTCATTTGTACCAAAAAAATACTTGACGGTTCTTTAGCTATTAATTTAAACTCTGAAGCTCCCAAGTCAAAGTCTACAGTGTCGTTAAATGAACCACTTATAGTTATATCATTAGTTTTATCATCTATTACGAGTCCCGACCCTGTCTCGTCTTTTTTTCCTCCTAAACGATGTAGCCAAAGCATATTGCCATCAGAATCTATCTTAAAGATAAACACATCAGATTCTTCTGTTGGATTTAAGGAAGATAATGTATCAGTTTTAATAGTTGATTTTATAACTAAAGTATCAAAGAGATTGCCTAAGAAACAAATGTCTCCCTGTTTAGTGGCATCAAAACTAAAGCTGCTAAAGATTGAAAAATCATTTATTAAATGAGTATACCATTGGTATGCTCCATATTTATTAAACTTGAGAATACAAGCATTAATCTCATCCCCGAGATATTCAATCAAAGTATCTTGTCCGTAAATCAGGGTATTACGGAATACAGAGTTTAAATATAAATTCTCAAAAGTATCTATTGTAAAACTTGGGAAAACGTTAAAGGTTGAAGTTCTCAAACCATTAATCCATACTAAATTACAACTAGTATCTAATTTTGCGATAAAGTTGTGTGTAGCTGTGAAGCCAAGGTCGTAGTTATAGGTTATTGAAGTATCGTTATAGAAGTTAAGCGGATTACTATTGGAACTTCCAAATAGATAGATATTACCAGTATGTCCAATGGCTAAAGATATTGATGCGTCTTCCTCGCTTCCGCCTATTTGTTTTACCCAAATCAGATTACCTACTGTATCTGTTTTAACTATAAAAATATCTGTTTTTCCTTCCGAAACTAGCGTATCATTTTCAATAATGGTAGTGTCTTCAAATACGCCAGTAACATATATGTAGCCAAGAGGACCATAGACTATTTCACTTGTAATATCATAATATCCCGCTCCCCAACTTTTCACCCATTCAGCAGATTGCCCATAAGAGGTGAAGCCACTAAACAAGAACAGTAGTACTGCTAAGGGTATTAATTTTTTCATATATGATCGTATCTATTTCTTAACCAGGTGAGACAAATATACTGGAATTGCTTATTTGATTCAAGTACAAATTATGGCAATTGTACGGATAAGTTGCTATGTCTCGTACTCCTGCCTTGCTGGAGTGCAACGCAGGCAGGTCGGCAGGATAAGGGAGGATGAACTTTATAACGATACTGTCATATTGAGCGTAGCGAAAAATCTACCTTTGAGGTAATAGAAAGGTGGATGTCTCTTGCCTCGACATGACAAAGGGTTTAGATTTTTGATTTTGCTATATTGATCCGCAACGTACCGTCGTCATGTTCCTACGCTGAAGCTTCAGCACAAGCGTAAGGCTATAGCCGTCGGAGAATGGCGGAGAAACCCGCCTGACGGCGAGGCAGGTATCTATCTTTTTTGACAACAAGAAGTTAGATGCTTCGTGCCTCAGCATGACATTGAAGGATGGTTTTGCTAATTATCCTGTCATATTGAGCGTAGCGAAATATCTACCTTTGGGGTAATGGTAAGGTAGATGTCTCGTGCCTCTGCCTTGCCGGAGCATAACGCAGGCAGGTTGACATGACATAACAAGGTGTGGAATTAATATATGTCTAATAAGGTGTTCCTTCAGTTCTCTTTTTCTGAAGTGCTTCACAATACCAATTGTACTCAGACAAGAATTTTTTAATTCTCTTTTCATAAGCTTTATCAATGGCATTGCCGTTTTCGTCAAAGGAATCCTGAACTTTAGAAATTGGAAAAAGAGAAGGTAGAGTAACCATCCCTAGCTCACCTAATACTGCCCTTAAATGAACCGCTACTCGAACGCCACCGAAAGTGCCGGCAGAATAACAAGCAATACCAGCCGGCTTGAAGAAATACTCACTTTGGAAGTAGTCTAAAAGATTTTTAAGGGAAGCTGGAATACTATGGTTATATTCTCCAGATACAATCATGAATCCGTCTGCTTTTTTTAGAATTTGAGCAACTTGCTCTAATGATTCAGGAGCTTGTCCTTCTTCATATTCTTTATACATCTTATCTAAGAATGGTAGGTCATAAGCTTTGGCATCAACTAAAATTGCTTCGTTTCCTTCGGCATTGATTTGATTTACAATAAACTTGGCCGCTTTTATTCCTTGTCTGTTAGATCTGTGAGATCCGTATATTACTGCAGTTGTCATGTTGTTGAAACGACTTATAGCGTTATAAAGTTCATTGCTTTATGAGTAATTGTCTAATTGCAGTAAAATGAGATAATAGTACGATAGGAACTACAACGCCTGGTAGCAAACAAAAAGGGTAGTATAAAATACCAATATTGGGTTGATCAAATGATATTTGTTGCATTGGTCCGGGAATGGCTAAGACAGATGTGATCACCACATTTAATAATAATCCCAAGCAGACAAAGTTCCATATTAATAATCCTTTTTTACCGAGTGACTTCTTTCTAAAAACCAGATAAGCCACAATTGGAGCAGATATTCCCGATAGAATGTCCCAGTTACTACCCTCAAATGTTTGCCAAATGGAAATTAAACCAAAGTGGTAAAGTAATGCTAATACGATCTCAACAGGTATTCTGATTACACTTAAGTAAGTTATTGTTTCTAAGTTGATTTGATCAATAAAGATTTTGCCCTTTTTAGTATTAAATAAAACTAACATAGCCACTAGCGTGGGAGCAAAAGCTAAAAAGAGTTTAGGGGGAAATTCTGTGTCCAGAAAAACCTTATTAAGACCAAGTGCTGTAAGTAAGGTTATCCAAATACCAGCAATAACTAAGAAATTTGTTGATTTAGATGCTAGATAGAACCATAAAACAGTAACAATAGTAATTGTAATAAACAATATAGAGACGTAATATGGTGCGGTGCTCATGATTTTTTCGAAAATTTCTGTTCAACTGCAATTGTTCGGTAATCAAATATTTCCTTTAACTTACTTTTTATAAAAAGACTATTGGCAATACTCCCTAAAAAACCAAACGGTGGCTGATAGCTTACTATATCCTTCATTAATACGCTGCCGTATTCTTGTTTGGATAAAATATGTTGATGGTGCCAAATGTTGTATGGACCAACCCTTTGTTCATCTACAAAGTATTCTTTATCTCTTACGTGTGTGATTTCTGTTACCCACGTTGTTTTGATTCCTAAAAGGGGGCTAACTTTATATTGAATAATCATACCAGCATACATTTTCTCAGGTAAATCCTTTGACATGATATCAAAACCCATATAGTCTGGGGTAATTTCTTTAAGGTTTTTAGGAGACGATATAAAATCCCATACTGTATCAATTGATGCGGGGATAAGTTGTTCAGCGGTAAATTGAAATAGTGGCATTGTCGTATTTTATCTTGATAAATATACGTTGCCAGTTTTTAAAATACGATCATCAAAGTAGGAATTAGTATTCAAAAGGATATATTATCTTATCAAAGTAACATTGCCCATTAGGCTGAAGGATTCTCCATTGAGATAGGAGAAATTAGCATGATAAGTGTATATGCCATCAGAATGTAAGTTGCCATTCTTGTTTTTTCCATCCCATTTTATGCTTTGACTTTGCGATGAAAAGACTAAATTTCCTCTTCTATCAAAAATGTTGGTCTCAATAGCATTAATTCCTTCACCAACTATATAAAAGTAATCATTAAGGTTGTCACCATTTGGTGAAAAAGCATTTGGGATGTAATATTTGCAATCATTGGCTATAATATAGATAGAGTCTTGACTTGAACATTGCGTGAATGTATCAATTTTTATGAGTTTATATAGTTTACTTTCTTGTGGTCTGATGGTTAGCTGACTGAATTGTTCTCCATAGCCGATTATTTCACCATTATTCCAAATATAATTTCCTTCATTTTGACTATTACTGGTCTTTAGCACCGTTTCTTGCTCGATGCAGATGGCGCTGTCTGAAGTAGAAAGGTCAAATTCAGGTAAGGAGTTAACAGTAACGGTAACATTTTTACCTTGTTGATTGCAAATTGTATTAATGTCTAGCTTCACATTATATGTAGTGGTTTGATCGGGGCTGGCTATCGGAGAGGTTGATAAGGAGTCGCTTAAACTTGAAGTAGGAGACCAGATAATAGTATCGCTTCCGTTTACAGATAATTGAGCGCTTTCTCCAAAACAAATCGCAGTATCTGGTGAGGTGAATAGTTCTGGAATGTCTTCTACAGTTACAATCATCGTATCATAGAAGTCACCACATACATCAGTTATTTTTAAAATATACATAGTTGTAGTATCGGGAGTGAACGTAGGCTCTACAGAATTTGTGTCACTTATGGTGTTGATATCGCCAGTAGTAAGCCATGAAAATGAAATTCCTTGCATTTCCTCTTCGCCAATTATTAAACCATCTCCTTTGCATATGATGGTGTCTTCCAATCCTAGTGCTACATCGATTGATTCGTACACGTAAGCATCAAAAAAGTTAGGCAATCCATAATATACAGCCTTTCCACCTGTTACTATTCCGGGAAGTTTTAGTTCAGGATCCATCCAGTTATTTGGATTATCAATAATACCAACATGCCCAGTGGCTACTCCAGCTATGTAAATATTTTGATCTGGCCCCATTTGCATAGAGCCGAAAGCGTTTTGTACTGAGTAAGGCCAAGAGGTACTTGGAGGGTCGATCATTATTTCCGTTGATACAATGTCAGGATCAAACCTTTTATAACGACATAATCTAGTGCCATCTTCTGAAGATAGATAAAGAATGGAATCATTGGGTGAAAATGCTGCACCAGCTCCCTTGCAGGATATCGCATCCAGAACAAGGTTTGTAGTTAGTTTGCCATGATCAGCAGGTAGTCCAAATCCATTGTTGAAATCATAGAGTTCTGGCTCATAGCTATCAAATGAGCTTGCTTCCATCTGACTGACAATCATTTTACCATCTCTACTTGCTACTAAGTCTCCTAATCCCCCGGCATTGGTGCCTGCAAGGCTTGATATAACTGGAGTATGTGTGACCCCTTGCCCGCAAACCAGAAAGGCGTAAAAAGTATTTTGAAATGCTTTTTCTGCAACAATCCAATAATTAAAGTTGTTGTCATGAGATACAGCAACAATTTTTTCTCCAATGGAGTCTATTAACTGTATTTTATTTCCTGAGTATCCTAGGTTTCTGATATAACTCGTGTCAATATCACCGTATCCATTGTTTAATCGCATATCAACGACCGTATAATATAGCCCGTCGTATTTACCTTGAGGACCTATAAATGGTTTTGCACTTACCCCATCTGTTGTGAAAATCCAAAATCTATTTCTGTCACCAATGACGGGAGTAGCAATAACAGACCTTGCTGAGCTCCAATCTCCTGAAAGCATTAAATCCCACTCTGCTGGATATTGTGTTCCACTTGCGTTTGGCATAGGGGTATTTGTTCTGTCCCAAATTCTTGTTCCATCTGAATAAAATAGTAAGTTTCCGTCATCATCGGCGACGCTAGTGCATCCTTCTTGAGCACTCATTTGGCTTCCAGTTACAGGAGATGGGGGCGTACAGTTAAAGTCTAGCCCAGCATAATTACCAAAGTACCATTTATGTGAACGAGGGTAAGGAGTTGAGCTAGGATTGCCTATTTGAAAATCTCCTTCTGGATCAGGATTGACAGGAGATGATAGGTTTCCATCTATTGTTGCGGTATTAAGTTGAATGTCGATACTATTGCCTTCAATGCCGTTAATATCAGTAGTTATCCAAAAATAATTGATACCCGAATTTAGTGTTGTATTTCCGGTTGCATTAAAGTTAAGAGCTGGAGCGTTATTTGTGCTAAATAAAGTTGGTGAGGTAAACTTTTCATTATTACCAGTTGTCCATATTCTTATTGTGCTAATGTCTGTTACGTTGTCGGTTCCATTGAGAGAACAAGATAGATTGGTTAAGTCTAAGGGGTTTAATGTATAATTAGTGTATACCCTAAACTTCATTATCAAAATATCATTTTGCTTAGGGGTAATGCAAACAGAAAAGGGTGTGCCTGCAGTAGGTAAATAGGTGATCGAATCCGGGCAAAAATATTGTTCTGTTACAATAGAATCAAAAACCATATTGGTGTCGGCTACTATCACCGTATAATCTTCCATATCTCCGTCACCTATGTTGCAAGGCATTAAAGGCGGAACATCTTGTCCAGAGCCGATTCGCATTCTTGCAGGACCAAGATTTGCAGTTATTGGTACTGTTATTGGTGAAGCGTACATTTGTGCAGCAGAAGTAAGTTCTGTTAAAGAAAAGTCTTCTCCAGGATCTGCAAAAATACTATCCTGATTCCAGTCTATCCAAGCCTTTGCTGGTTGGTCAATCGTACCGCCACTCAATTCAAGAAAATGGGTTCCTCCTCTGTATACCTTTGTGCTTAAACTTGAATAATCAGCATAGCCTTCTAATAGTGGGCTTCCATTTGAAATACTTCCCATATGAACGGAGTCTATTCCATTTGCTGTAAACCCAGTCCCAACTGTTGGATTGCAATACTGTGCTTTGGTTAAACTTGGGGTTATTAAAATAAATAAAAATAATAACCTGTAATTCATTTGATTGACAACATTGTTATTGCCAATAATAGGACTTATTTTAATTACTTTTGGGTACAAAATCTATTTATATTAGAAATCTGATATTAATTTTAAGAATTTATTTTGTTGAAAATCAATAAAATGATTTTATTTTTTGTCCTGAAAAATTGCTCTTTTAATGAAGAAAGATGATTTGACTTTATTACTTAATAGGTTGTCTCCTTCCGAAAAGAGATTTTTTAGGTTGTTTGCTGATTTATATGAACGTCCTAAAAAGTACAATACACTATTTGATAAATTACTTGAATCATTAGATAATCCAAATTCAAATAAAAACACAATAGGCGCTCCATCAATGAGGCATTACTTGTTGAATCTATTGCTGAAAAGTTTGGTCGTGCAATACAATGGAAAGTCTTATTATTCGAGCTTTCAAGTATTGTCTGATCAGTTTGTTGTATTGTATGACAAAGGAATGATGTCTAAGCTAATAAGTCAACTGGCAAAAGCTAAGAAAAGAGCGATTAGAGCAGAGAGCATGTTGTTTTATCTTGATGTCATAAGATGGGAAAAGAGGTTGGTGAGTGATGGGGTTCTGCAAAGAAATATAGATGATCTTGTTATAGAAGAACAAGAAGCTATTGATAAAATCACGCAACTTAATAAACAACAGAACGCTGCAATCAAAGTATCACAAAAAATAAAAAAACTAGGTAAAAGTAGAGCGAAAGAGGATTATCTAGAGATTGAAAAACTAATTGACGAATTAAAAAGCAAATTGAAAAATGGATCTGCTAATACAGCAAGAGGATTATATTACCTAAATTATATTCATGGATCCTATGCTTATGCCTGTGGCAAAATAGAAGAAGGAGTGGAATTTCTGAGAAAGGCATTAGAGGTAATTGATCTATATAAAGAGGATAGTCTAATAGATACAATTGAGTATTTAAGAGTTCGTCATAATTATATATTTTTGCTTGCTATTTCTGGTTTTGAGTTAGATTCAAAAAAAGAAATGAAACATCTTATGCAGTTTCAAAGCAGTTATGATTCTGCAGCTATTCTTCAAACAGAATCTGTTATTGTTTTAAGTCTATCTGACTTTTCATCTAGGACCGCATATGCTGAGTTCGAACTTTTTGTTAAAGAGTATTTTGATCTAAAATGGAAGGCTTATGGATCATATATGTCGAGTTTCTCCAGAATTAATATATTTTATTCGATCGGTAACTTGTACTTTGGCCTTGGCAAATTTGAAGAGTCTGTAAGTTGGTTTGATAAACTATTATCTGAGCCAAATACTAAGCAGAGAAAGGATATGTACAACTTTTCTAAAGTTATCAGTTTGATTTGTCATTTTGAATTAGGACACAGCATTTATGTTCACCAAGTCATGAGTTCTTTGTATAAACACCTTTACAGGACGAAACGTTTATATAAAGGAGAAAGTATTATTATCAAGTTTATTAAAGAGTTTCAAAATGCTTCTATAAAAGAGCTAAAACAAGAAATAGCAAAATCAGCCTTGTTGAACATACAAAGACTGAGAGCAGATCCTTATGAAAAAAACATATTTCACTACTTTCATTTTGACTCCTGGCTGGAAACCAAGAGTCAAAAAATAAGTTTTGAGGATGCTGTTAAGAAAAAGAATGCAAATATTTAGAAGCTAAAATAGATGAAGTTTCAAGCCCACACCAGCCGAGAAATTTCCATTAGCATGATTTATGAAGCTGGGTTGAATATCTAGACTAAGGTCATCGCTAATATCAAATCCACTTAGATGGGCATCTACATTGGCGTCAATGATCTGTAATAGGTAAACACCCGCCATCATGATAACGTTGATTTCCATGTTTTTTCTATAAGCTTCTAGCTCGGATAATGCAAATGCATCGGTAAAACCACTGGCTTCATATTGCTTTAGGTTTTGATTGTATAGTACCCTGTTGTTATTAAAAACATATCCAAGTACTCCTAACCCACCATAGATGATAGGCATTTTCCAGTATTTTCTATTGTAGGCTTGACCTAATCCAGGAAATAGTGAAAGCAAAGTTGCAGTCTTGGGGTTTCTAGGTTTTAGGTCCTTTGAGGTTGTGTCAATAGCAGGTGCTTTTTGTTTGATTTCGGAAATAGGCTTTATGGTATCTTGTCCTCTCGAAGAAAGGCAGGTAAAAAGTAAAACAACAAATAAAAAGCTAAGCCTAATCAATGTATTAATCGTCAAGCAATTCTAATATTCGATTGAGATCATCATCTGAAAAGTAGGAAATAACAATTTCCCCTCTACCATTTGACTTATGTTTTAAAGCCACTTTCGTGCTTAATCTAGATGTCAGTTGATTTTGTATGTTTTTGTATTCAGTTGGTAAGGATGGGGTAGTAGATTTCTTTCTGCTCTTTGCAGCACTTTCACTGTATTCTCTTACTAGCTGTTCTGTTCCTCTTACAGAAAGCCCTTTTTGTACAATTGTATTGTAAATATCAGTTTGAGAAATGGGATCATCGATACTCACAATAGCCCTTGCATGTCCCATGCTGATCTTTTTATCTTTAATTCCAATTTGAATGCTTGGTGGAAGTTTTAAAAGACGCAAATAATTAGAAATAGTAGATCGATTTTTTCCAATACGTTCTCCAAGCTCATCCTGTTTTAAGTCACATTCATCAATAAGCCTCTGATAGTTAATCGCCACTTCCAGCGCATTAAGGTCCTCTCTTTGAATGTTTTCAATAAGCCCCATTTCCAGCATCCCTTGATCGTCTGCTGTTCTTACATAAGCCGGAACCTCTTTGAGCTTTGCTAATCTTGATGCTCGAACCCTTCTTTCACCAGAGATTAACTGGAATTTATTTCCTAGCTTTCTAACCGTTATCGGTTGAATAAGTCCATGTACTTTGATAGACTGTGAAAGTTCTTCTAATGATTGCTTGTCAAACTCGGTTCTTGGTTGATAGGGATTAACCTCAATTTGATCAACCTTTACCAGTAAAAAATCTTTGTTATCTGACTTGCTGCCTAGCGTTGAACTGCTTAAATCAGGTTTGTCATCGATTGTTTCAAGTAAGGCTCTGATTCCCTTGCCTAATGCTTCCTTTTTCTTGCTCATTTTACATCTAATACTTTGTCAGCTTCCTTGATTTTCGTAATGTCATTCTTTTGTAATACCTCCCTAGCAAGGTTGAGGTAATTTTTTGCCCCTGTACTAGAGGCATCATACATCAAGATTGGTTTTCCAGTACTTGGTGCTTCAGCAACCTTTGTATTTCTGTGAACGATTGTGTCAAATACTAAGTCTTGAAAATGTCGTTGCACTTCAGTTACTACCTCATTAGAGAGTCGGAGTCTTTGATCATACATTGTTAACAGAATGCCTTCAATTTCCAAATCTTCATTTAATCTGTTTTGTACAATTTTGATCGTGTTTAATAGTTTTCCCAAGCCTTCTAGTGCAAAGAACTCACATTGAACAGGTATTGCAACAGAATCAGAAGCAGATAGGGCGTTTACTGTAATTAAGCCCAGAGAAGGAGAACAGTCAATGATGATAAAATCATAGATTTTCCTTAATGGTTTAATAACCCGCTTCATGATCTTTTCTCGATTGGGATGATTAATCAATTCTATCTCGGCACCGACTAGATCAAGGTGGGAGGGAAGCAAATGAAGAAATGGAATATCTGTTTCTAAAATAATGTCTTTAGCGTTGGCTTCATCAATTAAGCATTCGTAAACACTTGTTTTTACATTTTTCGGGTCAAAGCCCATTCCCGAGGTTGCATTGGCTTGTGGATCTACATCAATGACCAACGTTTTGTATTCAAGAGCTGCAAGGCTTGCAGCAAGATTAATCGTAGAGGTAGTTTTTCCTACACCGCCTTTTTGATTTGCCAGACTAATAACTTTTGCCATATTTTAAAATTCCTTCGTTTCTCCAATATTCATTAAAATCAATTCCTTTCCAGATGCTTTAAATGTATTTATTGCTTTCTCTCTATCAATACTTATGGGAGGGAATGTATCGTAATGCATTCCTATTACTTTTTTACATTCAGTAAAATCAGCAGCTAAAACAGCATCATTAACTCCCATAGTAAAAGTGTCTCCAATGGGTAAAAAAGATAAATCAAGTTTTGCTGACATTGGGATTAACTTCATGTCCATTGTTAATGCCGTATCTCCGGCATAGTAGAAATTTTTGTCATTGCTTGTGAGAACAAACCCTCCTGGGTTCCCGCCATAAGTGCCATCTGGTAGTATGCTTGAATGCACTGCGTTGACATACTTGGCATTTATGCCTTCAAGATTTACATTGCCACCATGATTCATTGGGTGAACATTTTTTATTCCTTGAACGGTTAACCAATTAATAATTTCAAAGTTTGAGATAACTCTGGCTCCAGTATTCTTAGCTATTGCAACTGCATCGGCAACGTGGTCTTCATGTCCGTGGGAGATAAGTATGTAATCTGCTTTAATCGACATGATGTCAATATCTTTTGCAAGATCATTAGGAGTAACAAACGGATCAAAAAGCAAATGTTTGCCCTCTAGTAATATGCCAAAACAAGAATGTCCGTAATAAGTGATTTCCATAAGTGGTGCAAAATATAATTGAAACCAATTATAAAGTTAGGCATAAAGCCTATTTTGATCAATTTATAAGTAAGCCAATTACTAACGAATTGTTTCAGACTTATCCACATTTCAAAGCTCTTGAGCTATGAATGTTCATTTCTTAGCCACATTTTGAATATATCGAATAGATTTTAATGCTATTTTAGTCGTCCATGAGTAAAGTGGATAAGTATGTCGTCATCGCGGGTACTAACCGACCTCAAAGTAATACTAAGAAAGTAGCTAGTCAATACTTTGAAATGGTAAAAAGAAAAGGTGTAGATGTTGAATTGGTATGTCTTAAAGATGTTGACTGGGCATTTTATGATCCTAATCACTATACCAAAATTCAGCAAAGTGGTATTGACTTTCAGGAAAGGATAATGATTCCTGCTACAAAGTTTTTATTCGTTGCTCCTGAGTATAATGGCAGTATTCCTGGGATATTAAAACTGTTTATAGATGCTTGTAATGTAAAGGAATCTTTTCATTTTAAAAAAGCTTGCTTGGTAGGGTTAGGATCGGGTAGAGGAGGTAATATGAGAGGGCTGGATCATCTAACAGGTATTTTGAATTATTTGAATATTGACGTTTACCATAAAGAAGTCACTTTGCCCGACATTAATAACAAGTTGAGGGATGGAAGGTTGTTTGATGAAGGTATTTTGAAGCGTATTGAAAAACAAATTGAAGGATTTATAAAATTTTAAAATGCAAAAATATTTACGATTATTCTCGATAGTATTTGTTGTTGGATTATTGTCTTCTTGTGGAGGTGGTAAAAAACAAGTTCCGAAAAAAATATTTAGATATAACGAATCTGCAGGGCTGATATCTCTAGATCCTGCATTTGCAAAAGATCAGGCAGTTATTTGGGCTACCAACCAACTATTTAATGGCTTAGTGCAGATTAGCAATGATTTAGAAATAAAGCCCTGTATTGCCAAGTCCTGGGATATATCTGAAGACGGACTGGTCTACACTTTCCATCTTCGTAACGATGTTTTTTTTCACGATCATGATTTATTTGAAGGGGGCAAGGGTAGAAGGCTTGTAGCAAACGATGTTGTTTACAGCTTCAAGAGAGTTATGAATCCCCAAACAGCATCTCCGGGAGCCTGGATATTCAACGATAAAGTCGATACAGAGCAGCCTTTTTTAGCGCTTAACGACTCAACTTTTCAATTAAAATTAAAAGCGCCGTTTCGTCCAATGCTTGGAGTGCTTACCATGCAGTATTGCTCTGTCGTTCCAGAAGAGATTGTAACACATTATGGTAAAGATTTTAGAAAAAATCCAATAGGAACCGGACCTTTTAAGTTGAAGATATGGGAAGAAGGAGTCGTTTTGACAATGGTTAAAAATGGTAATTACTTTGAAATGGAAAATGGCAAAAAGTTGCCATTCTTGGACGGCGTTAAGATAGAGTTTGCCGAGAATAAACATACTGCATTTTTAAATTTTATGTCGGGTGAATTGGATTTTTTCTCCGGTATTGATCCAAGTTTTAAAGATGATGTGATTGACAAAGATGGCACACTAAAAAAGGAGTATTCGGATAAAATTAACCTTTACAAAACACCTTATCTAAACACAGAATATTTAGGCGTTTTGGTTGATCCGTCAAACCCAGCTATGGAAGAAAATCCGTTAAGCGATAAGTTGGTTAGAAAAGCGATTAATCATGGGTTTGATAGAAAACAAATGATTTCTTTTATGCGAAACAATATTGGAACACCTGCTGTATCTGGCTTCTTGCCAAAAGGATTACCTTCTTATCACGATCATGCGGTTACAGGGTATGAGTACGATCCTGAGTTGGCCAGAAAGCTACTTTCAGATGCAGGTTATCCTAATGGTGAGGATATGCCAGAAGTACTCTTATTTACTAATCCTTCTTATGTTGACTTTTGCACCTATATACAACGACAGTTGTCAGAAATAGGTGTCTCCATCGAGTTAGAAATAGTACAACCTGGTTTGCTCAGGGATTTAATGGCCAGATCAGAAGCAAGTTTTTTCAGAGGTTCTTGGATTGCAGACTATCCGGATGGAGAAAGTTATTTGGGGATGTTTTACAGTAAAAACCCTGCTCCTCCAAACTATACCCGATTTTCTAATACAAAATTTGATAGCTTATATGAAGCGTCATTAAATGAAAACAATGATGCTAAACGTTATACAATGTATCAGGAAATGGATCGGATTGTTATCGAAGAAGCTCCTGTGATCCCGCTTTTTTATGACGAAGTCGTACGATTTATAAGAAAAGACGTTAAAGGATTAGCAGGTAATCCTATCAATTTGCTGATCTTGAAAAATGTGGACTTTCAATTGAAAAAAAGTGCTAAGACTTCTTAATACGGTCTAGTCTTAGGAGATTTTCTAAATTAATCGGTATTAGTTGTAGGCGCGATTTCTTTTAAGGTTCGTTAAAGAGAGCGTTTAATTTCTTCTATTCACTACTAGCTGCTGCAAATCATTAACATCTTTTCATTAGGAATAGTAAAATGAAAGGATTTTTATCTCTAAAAAAGGCACTGAAATTACTATCATTGATACAACTAATAAAACTTAAACTCATGAACAAGATTAAAACAGTAAAAAAGTTAAACTACAAAGAGCTAGTAAAAATAGCGGGTAAAGGTTTAGACCAAATAGGAGCAATTGGCATGTATAATGCTTTAAAAAAACGATAATAAAAATTAAAAGGATGAAACAAAAAACTTTAAAAGTTAAGTTAAATGAGAAACATCTCTTGAAAATAAAGGGAGGTGGACTTGATGAAGTAGGCATATTAACGATGTTTAATGTTGTCAAGAAAAAGAAACTGAATAAGGCCTTAAGAGGATATTAAGTGAAATAATTAAAATGAATGATATGAAAACGAATACATTAAACAAAATAAAAGCCAAACACCTTTCAAAAATAAAAGGAGGAGGGATTGAAGAAGTCGGAATCTTAACAGCTACGAGAATACCTAAAAAAAGAGGCTAATTCTATCATTGATCATTAAATTGAGGGTTTCTGCTATTGATAATTTAGTAGGAGCCCTTTTTGTTTTTTTTAGACTAGAAAAGTTGGTTGAGATCAGAGTATTTGCATGAACTAACTAAAACAAACCATGCAATTCTGCATTAACCTTGTTGATAATACTTCCAAGGTCTTCTGGATTGGCTTCAAAGTCTATTTTATCCACGTCAATTATCAATAAATTTCCTTCTTTGTAAGTACTAATCCAAGCCTCGTAGCGCTCATTTAGCCTTTTTAAGTAATCTAGGCGAAGGTTTTCCTCGTATTCTCTTCCTCTCTTTTGAATACGGTCTACAAGTGTTGGAATGTCACTTCTCAGGTATATTAATAAATCTGGTGCTTTAATTAGAGAGCTTACCGACTCGAATAGTTTAAGATAACTATTATAATCTCTAGTCGATAGCAAGCCCATTGCGTGTAGATTTGCTGCAAAGATGTACGCATCTTCATAAATGGTTCTGTCTTGAACGACGGAAGTCGAGCTATCCAACACTTTTAATAAATGATTAAACCTTAGATTTAGAAAGGATACCTGGAGATTGAAAGACCATCTAGGCATATCTTCATAAAAATCATATAAATATGGATTTTCTTCAGGACTCTCGTACTGAGCTTCCCAGTTGAAGTGTTTTGCAAGTAGACCCGTAAGAGTTGTCTTACCTGCACCAATATTGCCTGCAATGGCAATGTATTTATTTTTTGAAGTGCTGTCGTTTTTTTTCAAAGCTGTTTATTAAAGCGTTCTGATTCCAATGGCTTGACGAACCTCAGATAGAGTTTCTCTCGCACTTGCTCTTGCTTTTTCAGTCCCTAACTTAAGGATTTTTTTTAAATTTTCTTCATCTGAAGAAATTTCTTTGATTCTTTCTTTTATCGGTGTCGTAAAGGCTATTATATCTTCAGCCAATTGTTGTTTCAATTCACCATATCTAATGGAGCAATTATTATATGCATCCGTAAAGTGTTGAACGGTTTCCTGTTTGGAAACTATCTTTAGTATGGTAAATATATTTTGGATCGCTTCAGGCATTTCTTGATTAGATTCTGTTGGGCCGCTATCGGTGACTGCTCTCATTACTTTCTTCCTGATAGACTTTTCCTCCTCAACCAGAAAAATGGCATTCCCTTCTCCCTCAGATTTACCCATCTTACCACTACCATCTAATCCCGGAATCTTGATCAGGTCGTCTCCATAATTATAAGCGGTAGGTTCGGGAAAGACCTCAACACCATATAAATTATTAAAACGTTTTACGAAATCTCTAGTCATCTCCAAGTGCTGTTCTTGATCTTTGCCTACAGGCACCTTGTTTGCCTTGTGGACAATAATATCAGCGGCTTGAAGTACAGGATAGGTTAATAATCCTGCATTAATATTTTCTTTTTGTTTTCTGACTTTTTCCTTGAAGGTATTACATCGTTCTAATTCCCCTTTATATGCCATCATATTTAAGATGAGATACAACTCTGGGATTTCTGGAATATCACTTTGTACATATATCGTACATTTCTCAGGATCCAAACCACAACCTAAATATTCAGAAAGAATGGTCTTTACGTTTTCGTGGAGGCTTCCAGGTTTTGGATGGGTTGTAAGTGAGTGATAGTCGGCAACAAAAAAGAAGCAATTGTGTTCTTCCTGCAGACGAATAAAATTTTTGACTGCTCCAAAGTAATTTCCTAAATGTAAATTACCCGTAGGTCTTGTCCCGCTTACAATTGTTTCCATAATGTGAAATTACAAAAAGAAAAATGGAAAAGCCTGTGTCAAAAAAAAGAAATTATTTTTTAATTCAACCACTCTCTTTTATAGAGCTTTTTTGTTATATTCAGAGTAGAAAAATATCAACTATGAACTACAATGAAGGGTTTGGCTTGCTGGGTATGATGATTTCTATGAATAGTAGTATCTTTTTTATTATTTCTATTGCTTCCAGCCTTATTATTTTTCTTTTAATTCTTTTAGCCAGAATGAATCAGTCAATAGTGCTACCTAATTATGGGGAGGAAGAAGGTACTGTCGCAAGATTGACTAAAATACTTTTAGTAGATGATAATGCCACCGTTAGAAAGGGACTAAGATATATCTTGTCTGGTACTGAAAATATTGAAGTTGTAGATGAAGCGGAGAATGGTAAGGTGGCATTAAGGAAGATGAAAAGTGACATTGATCTGGTGATGATGGATGTAAGAATGCCAGAGATGGATGGGGTTACCGCGACTAGGCTGGTAAAACAGCGAAATCCCAAAACAAAGGTTTTAGCACTTTCTTTATATGATGATAAAGCCAGTATTAATTCTATGATGAAGCAAGGTGCAAGTGGTTATGTGCTAAAAGGTGACAGTAAAAGTGAAATATTAAATGCCATCAATTTGCTTAGTAAAAACCGAACTTATTTTAGTAGGAACATAGCACATGCGAACTAATCAAAGTATTCGCTAAATTTTCTCCCGTAGTATATTCCGTTTATATTAATAAATATTATATTTGCATTCCTTGTGAGAATACCTGCCTGCCGGCAGGCAGGGCTCAGCTAAGCTGAGCGGTATTTAAATAGGTGTTTTTGCTAGGGACAAGCTAAATATTAATTTAGTTTTATCTACTGCGAGAATAGCTCAGCTGGTAGAGCACGACCTTGCCAAGGTCGGGGTCGCGGGTTCGAGTCCCGTTTCTCGCTCAAAAGTCTCAACTATTGAGACTTTTTAATTTATAGGTTAGGTTAATGTCTACTTAGTCTAACTTTTGTTGCCCTGGTGGTGGAACTGGTAGACACGCAGGACTTAAAATCCTGTGGCCATTGCGGCCGTGCGGGTTCAAGTCCCGCCCGGGGTACTTCTTAAAGTAAATCCAAAATGAGTCATAGTGCTTGTTTTGGATTTTTTTATTTTGTGAATAAATATTTAGTAATACTGAAATGAATTTAGAAATCAATAAAAGTAATGCCATTAATTTTTATAAGATGGCGTATAATGGGAACCCCCGCGAAGCCATTAAGCAATATGTTGGGGCTGAATACATCCAGCATAACCCTGATGTTGCAAACGGACCACAGGGCTTTATTGATTACTTTGAGCGGATGAAAAAAGAATATCCAGATAAATCGATCGAATTTGTAAGATGCATTGCTGAAGGAGATATAGTTGCATTACATACACATCAAATATGGCCAGGCAACGATCAATATGTAACGATGGATTTCTTTAGATTTGATGAAAATGGTAAAATATGTGAACATTGGGACGCCATTCAGCAGATACCTGAAGAGTCGGCTAATCCAAATACAATGTATTAGGTGATAAGTTGTGCCTGTTTTTGTCTTGCATATTTATTATTTTTGTTTTATGCATAGAAGTGATGTAAATAATAAGATTGTTCAATATTTGAAATCTTTTAACCCTAGTAGAATAGGCATTTTTGGATCATTTGCACGTGGAGACGTCAACTCTTCAAGTGATATTGACATCTTGGTTTCTTTTAAAGGTGGTCTAGGGCTTTTGCAGTTGGTTAGAATTGAGAGAGAGCTTTCTAACGTGCTAGGCAAAAAAGTAGACCTTGTGACTGAGCGGTCCTTGAAAAATGAAAAACTAAAGAAATATATATATAATGATCTTCAAATAATTTTTGAATGAAAAGAGATGATTCCATATACATAGATCATATATTGGAATCTTTAAATAAGATTACTGAATATACGGAAGGATACACTGAGAGTAGTTTTCTTGATTCTAATAAAACACAGGATGCTGTAATTCGACAATTGGAAATAATCGGTGAAGCCACAAAAAAGATTTCAAAAGAGTTTAAAGAAAAATATTGCGAAATACCTTGGTCAGATATGGCAGGTATGAGAGATAAATTGATTCACGACTTATATTGATGTTGATCTTTGGATTGTTTGGCAAACGGTATCTAAAGATATTCCTGAATTGTTAACAATGATAAAGTCCGTCAATCCCTAATATTGGTCATGCATTAATCTAGTTGTTTCTGCTTCGGAATATAAGAAGCCATATAGTCAGCAACTAGGGGGAAGTTATTTCTAATTATATGGTCCATATCATTAGAATTGGAAGGCATAATTACAGTTACCACATCTCCATACAGTAGATCGGCATCTGAATTATAAATAGAAAAATGTACTTTTACTTTTCTTGTGTACTTGTTATTTGCTCTGTCTAGACATACTTCGTAATCCTTTTTGAGTTCAAATTGATTAATAAAAACAAATAAGTCGGTGCCATATTTTTCATTCATAAATTGAAGCATCTCAGGATTCTTGATTGTCGCACTCATGTATTCTTTACTTTCGTTTTCCTCTATGTATTTTCCAGTACCTACACCGCCACTAGCTAAAATATTGCTGTTTTCATGATCATTGATATGTAATTTATCATTAATCCATTGCTCCACTTTTGTTTCTCTGCTTTTATCACTTTCTTGATGAGTATATTTTCCTTGTACTTCGTAATGATAAGGTTTGTCAAGTTTGTATGAAATTCCACCGTAAATTGCCTTTAGATCGGCAGCCATGTCGGGGTCTGCTTCATCAGTCATAGGCAGCGTATTATACATCGATAAGATTCTTGCATTTACATTAAAGTTTAACCCTTCCTTAAACCATTTACTGATTTCATCCGAACTCTTTTTGTTATAATCTGCTAATTCTTTGTCTGAGTCCGAAAAATAAAAGTCTTCATTAAAAGGTACGAGCATTACTTTACTGTAATTGACATACTTGTCCTTTTGAGAACCTAGAACGGATTCTTCCTGCGCAATAGAACTAGTACAAATTATTGATAAAGAAATAGCTAGGACTGACTTATTGAAACTTTTCATATTTGAATGATATTTGAGACAAACAATACTAATGACTTTAAGTATACTTTGCAACGGTACTTAGTGACAGTAAGCTGTATATAAGTCAAAAATGTATGTAAAATTGAACAATATTATTGATAGATGTCTAATAGACCCTTTGGAAGCTTTATGCGTAGTTCTTTTTCTTTGGGTTTGACTTCAAGGATGGTGTGTTCTGTAAGGGGAAGTAAAATCTCATTGTTTTGATATTGAAGCACAGCAACTTGGTGAGATGGTAAATCCATGATCTCACTGATGATTCCTAGTTCTCCTTTTTTCGTGTCTAAAATTTTAAATCCGATATAATCGTCTTCAATTTGTGCCAATCTTTCATTAGTGATCACAGTTTCTTTGTTCAGGAAAATGCCTTTGCCTTTTAAGAGGGCAGCTTCTTCTTTAGAGTTTACTTCATCTAATTTGAGTAGGGCAAAGTTCTCGTAGGTTAACTCAAACGATTCTACAAAGTAGGGCAGCGGTTTTTCATTGCTTTGAATGAATACGGATAAAACATCTTGTGGATTTCCAATAGTGACACCATCTTCAAGAGTTATCTTGAACTGACCTTTAAAGCCATGAGGCTTTCCGATATAGCCAACTTTGACTAGATCGTTAGTTACCATGTTTAATGAAGTAGTTATTTTTCTTTGGAGGCTTCTTCCTCCTTAACTTCTGCTTTGGGAGTCTCTTCTTTTTCAGCTTTGGTTTCTTCTTTCGCTTCTACTGGCGCTTCTTCTTTCTTGTTGTCTTCGGGCTTTTCCTCGGCTTTCGGAGTTCCTTCTTTAGCTGCTTCAGCAGGCTTTTCTTCAGCTTTTGGTTCTTCCTTTACCTCTTCAGCAGGAGCCTCTTCTTTAGCTTCAGGCTGTGCAGGAGCTTCTGCATCTGTAGGTGTCTCAGTACTTGCTTCGGCGGCTGGTGCTTCCTCAGGAGCATTTGCCGCTTCTTCTTCTTTTAGCTTTGCTGCCAACTCGTCTGCTTTTTTCTTTGCCGCTTCTTCTTTCTTTTTCTTTTTAGCTTCTACTTGTTTTGCTGTTCTTGATTCTTTGTCTTTTAACCAAGCCTCAACCAGTTTGTCAACTTCTTCTTCTTTGACGGCACCTTTTGCAACACCTCTCAATAAGTGTTTTTTGTACAATGCGCCTTTAAATGATAAAATTGCTCTAACCGTTTCTGTTGGCTGGGCTCCTTTTTGTAACCACTCAACTGACTTGTCAATATCAACATCTATTTGAGCAGGTACGGTTGTTGGATTGTAAACACCTAGCTTTTCAATATATTTTCCATCTCTTGGAGATCTAATGTCTGCAACAACTATCTTGTAAAAAGGTCTTGCTTTACGACCGTGTCTTTGTAATCTTATTCTTGTAGCCATGTTTTTTTAGGTTTGTGGGCAATTAATACCCGTTAACGAAATTTTGGACTGCAAATATAGATGTTTTTAAAATAAATACAACACATTGAACCAAAAATGGCATGATTTTTGTTCCTTTTTTAGGATATAAGTCATAAATTCAACCCAATTAACCCAAGATAAAGATATGAGAAAAGGATTTCTTGCTAGTATATTGCTACTATGTTCGTTTTTGATTTTTGCTGCTAAAGATGGGCATGATATTACAATTAAAGTAGAGGGAGTAAAGAATGCAAAAGGCCAACTAGCCTATCACTACGAAACTAAAAAATATTTAGAGATAGATTCTTTGCATTTTGACAAAAAAGGGATTGTAAATATTAAAGGAGATAAAAAATTACAAAAAGGAATATACCTTCTTGTTCTGCCAAACCAAAGCTATTTTGAATTATTGATTGGGGAAGAACAAGAGTTTTACATGGAGACAGATACGAGCGACCTCATCAAGAGTATGGTCGTAAAAGAATCTATTAATAATGAGCTATTTTATGGCTTTCTGCAATTTTGGGGGGAGAAACAGGAAGAAAATAAAAAGCTAAAAAATGAGCTCTCAGGTCTGAAAAAAATTGAAAAACCTAAAAAGGATGAAAAAGTCAGAATGGAAGAGATTGATAAGAAGCTTTCTGATAATGGAGAGGCAATAAGAAGCTATCAGGAGAAGATTATAACAAGTCACCCTAAAACGTTCTATGCGCATATTTTAAAGGCAATGAAGGATCCTGAAGTGCCAGATCCTCCAAAAGATAATAATGGCAATTTAATCGATTCCAACTTTACATTTAAATATTATAAAGCGCATTACTGGGATAATTTTGACTTTAATGAAGATGGTTTAGTTAGGACGCCTATACTGAAAGGTAAGATGGATCGCTATTTAAATAAAATGACGCTTCAAATACCAGATTCAATAATAAAATCGGCTGATTTTATCTTATCTCAAGCTCCAAAAAACTCGGAGATGATGAAGTATTTTCTTGCGAATCTTCTAAACGAATATGCCAACTCGAAGATTATGGGAATGGATGCTGTTTATGTTCATTTGGTGCAAAACTACTATGATAAGGGTACTGCATATTGGGTAGATGATGCTAATCTTAAGAAAATTTCAGATCGTGCTAAATCATTGAGTCCACTATTGATTGGAAAGGTACCTCCAAACATGGTGTTGAAAGACCTTGGAGGTAAATATGTCTCTATGCACGATGTGGCCTCAAAAAATAAGTATACTGTCTTATTCTTGTATGACTCTGGTTGTGGACATTGTAAGAAAGCTGCTCCTAAACTAAAAAAGGGAATAGATACACTAAAAGCTAAGAAAATTGACGTTGAAGTTTATGCTGCTTGTACGGAAGTAAATGATCAGGAATGGAGAAAGTTTGTAAAGGATAAAAGTATAACTGAGTGGATAAATGTGGCAGACATTGATAAGCACAGCTATTTCAGGAGCCAATATGACATTACAAGCACTCCTCAGGTTTATATTGTAGATAAGAATAAAAAAATCATAGCTAAGAGGCTTGGTGCAGAGCAAGTGCAAGACTTTATAGAAAGATACGACAAAAGTAAAGATGGTAAGCTTGGACCAGTGCAAATGAAGGAGGATAATCCAAGTGAAAATCAATAACAATACCATGGTCAAGTATCTTGCTTTATTTGTTCTTACGGTTTTTCTTTTAGGTTGTGACCAAGGGCCGAAAGATGGTAAGTATGTTAGAGAAGATTTTGTGACAATAGATACTTCAAATAAAGCTGCTTTTGGAAGGTTGTTAGGGAAAGCAGCGCAGGCTCTGACCTCTCAATTGACATTAAGTCAAACCATATATGTAAAGAATGATAAGATTGTAACACATCGTATGATGAGAAATATGGAGTTGCCAATTCAGCGTGACAATGATCAGTATTACATCTTGCTTCCTGTTATAGATGATACTATTGAAGTGTCTTTCGTTAAGGAAAACGATAACTTAATATTTGACTTTCAGGATGAACTATTGGAGTACACGCTTGTTGAAGAATAGCTTTTACCAGTTTTTACCTTGTAACATTGGGACAAAGGCAAAGTCGCCATGATCTTCCGTTTTTATTTCTGTATCTGAGATTTTAATAATTCGCTTCATTTTTTGACCATTTTGGTCATCAATAGGTATCACTAATAATCCGTCGACTTTTAATTGTTTTATTAGTTCCTCTGGAATGTAGGGGGCTCCCGCTGTTACGATTATCCTATCAAAAGGTGCATAAGCAGGTAGGCCTAAATAGCCGTCTCCAAAGAAAAATTTGATGTTTTTAAAGCCTAATTTATTTAACAATGGCTTGGTTTTATCATGTAGTTTTTTTTGCCGCTCTATAGTAAATATCCTCGCACCTAAATAAGATAAAACGGATGCTTGGTATCCCGATCCAGTACCAACTTCTAATACCTTATGATTGCGTTCTACATTAAGTAGCTGAGTTTGAAATGCGACGGTATAAGGTTGAGAGATAGTCTGTCCCTCTCCAATTTGAAATGCCTTGTCTTCGTAAGCTGCTTCTACAAAAGCCTTGTCTAAAAATAAGTGTCTTGGAATTGTAGCAATAGCGCCTAGTATTTCTTGATTAGATATACCTTTTTGAACTAGTAACTCTGTTAACTTTTTCCTTAACCCTGCGTGTCTGTAATTATCTTCCATTTTATACTGTAAACCAATAAATGAGTTTGGCAATTAAGGCTCTGTTTTTGATGTAAAAAGAAGTTGGGTCATAATTGTCTGTATAAACAATATATAAATCAGATAGAGGCTTAAAGCGCCATTGTAGCCGACAATTTACGCTGATATTATCTAGCTGAACATTATATTGTAAGTAGTTTCTTAAAAATAGCTTTTTATTGAAAGAAAGTATTGTCTTAAGGTTTATACTTAGAAAGTCTGTTGTGCCATAAGGATCGGGCAGTTCAATAAGATTTCTTGTGGCGCCTAGCGTAAATACCCCAAGTGGTTGAAGCCGATAGTTAACATTGGCACCATAGGTTGTTTTGTGACCATTAAAAAATGTTCCCCAGTCAATATTTCCCTCAACACTGAATAGCTTTCTATTATCTGACGAATATGATCCGCTAATGTTTTCATAATAATATTTCCCTTTTGGTAATTCAGCAGTACCTGTTCTCGTTATATCTACTGGAAATAAGAGCCTTGTCATAAAATTATTATGTGTAAGAGTAAGGCTACTCGTATTTGAGAACACAATATTATATTGCTGTTGATATTGCTCATCACTTATATTGTAGTTAATGTCATAATAATTGTTTAAATATAATTTGAAAGATTGCTGAATAATCCAAGGTGTTTTAGGATAGAATGTATATTGAGCTGAAGGCTCTAATCTCCAATAAGCAAATCTTATAGTCGAATCATTTTCAGTATCTCTTCTAAAAAGCCTGGGAACAAAGCCAACTTCTGCAATATAGTTATTGCCTACATATTCGTGATTCCATGCAATAGCTAGATTACGGGTGTTATAAGCTAAAAAAGAGGCATGCGCTTTATTATCATTTAGCTTTTCGTTCGTAAAAGATTTGTGGTAAAAAAAGATTCCACTCCATTTATTGTTGTTAGAGGTAAGCTTATAGTCTAATCCTACAATAGTATTATAGTCCCCAGCAATGGGTTGGTAGCCCTTAAATCCTTGTTTGTTGACAACAATCAATCCAATATTTGACTGATCAAAAATCCTTCGCTGTACAGCACCTACAAAGTAATTTTGAGATGCTAGATTTAATTCGCTGACACCTTCTGTTTGTATATCCATCAAGCCAACTCTCCAGTTTTTATTTACCTTTCCACTTAGTCGTGCTCCAGCTAAAATAGGCACTTGCATACCTTGCGATATGCCTATTCTTCTTGAAAAGAATGGCCTGATTCGACTGAATCCGAAATTTCCGAAGAGGTCGCTATTTTCAATAAAAAATTGTCTTTTTTCTGGTAGGTTTAGTTCAAAGCGTGTCAAATTGGTTTGTTGCTGATCAACTTCTACCTGACTGAAATCTGGATTAAATGTTAGGTCAAGATTAAGAGATGATGTAACTGCTATTTTTGCATCTCCACCCACATTAGTTCTTAAGTTGAATTTTTCTTCAGATTGATAATTTCTATCTGTGCCAAGTAATGTGTAGGGGATAATAGATATATTGTTTCCCGCTTTTTTAGGGGATGCGTCCCATTTTAAAATTCCCGTAAAACCCAATGAGGCAACATTAAAGTTTCGAGGTACTGGTGACCATGCAGAGTTTTCATTAATCTTTAAATTATTTCTAGAGAAGTTTACTCTCCAAGTATCGCTGCCCTCTTTATATCTGATAGATTTGAATGGGATAGCCATTTCAACAATCCAACGATCATGATATCTTTTGACTTCAGAAAACCATCTATTATCCCAACTTGTTGTAACGCCAAATCGACCATTGTTGGCAATGAGCCCTTCTCTTTGTACACCCATTGGGCTTACTGTGAAGTTAAACCCATTGGTCTGATCTCCAAATGGATCTAAATAAATTGCAAAAGCATCATTAGCTGGATAGGAGAAATCTCGAATGAGTGAACGTATAATGTAGTCACCTCCAAAAGTATCATAGCATATAGCTCCCACATAGATAAATTTATCATCATAAGTCATCTTGACTTCTGTTTTTGTGACGGATAATGAAGTATCATAAGGTGTTTGCTGCTGAAAGCCTCCTGTTGTTTCGGCTATTTGCCAATCTGATTCATCTAATTGACCGTCAAGTGCTATTTTTCCTTTAGCCTTTTGTATTTGATAGTTCCTTTCCTGTGCATATAGAGATAAAGAAAATAATATAAGGATTAATGAAAGGTTAAATTTCAAAAGTGACGGTTTGTTCCTGATAAAATGTCTTAACTTTAACCGTTAAGAAGCAAACAAAAATAATTAATTGAAATAAGAAATTGAGTTATGAGCTTGATTAAGTTTGGCACAGACGGATGGAGAGCTATTATCGCAAAAGATTATACGGTAGACAACTTGATGCGTGTAACGAAAGCTACTGCTGATTGGTTGAATGAAAAGTATGATAATCCGATTGCAGTAATTGGATATGATTGTCGTTTTGGAGGACAGATGTTTCAGGATGTTGTGATTCAGGTTTTGTGTTCCCAAGGAGTAAAAGTGATCATCTCTGATAGTTTTAGTTCTACTCCGATGGTTTCATTAGCTGCTAAAAAGCTCGGTGCTAATATTGGCGTAGTGATTACTGCGAGCCATAATCCACCTTCCTATAATGGATTTAAATTAAAAGGTCATTATGGCGGGCCATCATTACCAAATGTTATTAGTGAGATAGAGAATTTGATACCAGAATCAACAAACTTATTATTATCAAGTGTTGATGAATATAAAAGCAAAGGCTTTATCGAAGTGCAAAACTTAGAGCAGCTATATCTAGAGCATGCTAAAAGCAGCTTTAATCTTGATAAGATAAAGTCTACAGATATCCATTTAGCATACGATGCAATGTATGGTGCAGGGCAAAGTATTGTGAAAAGATTATTCGATAAAAATGTCAGCTACTTGCACGCTGAGTTTAACCCTTCCTTTAATGATCAAGCGCCAGAGCCTTTGCATAAAAACTTATCAGAATTGTCTGCGCTAATAAAAGGAGACAACAATTTAAAATTTGGTTTTGCAACAGATGGAGATGCTGATAGAATTGGTGTTTATGATGAGAATGGTGTTTTTATAGACTCACATCATGTCATTTTACTTTTAGTGCATTATTTGCATAAATATAAAGACATGGATGGTAAAGTAGTTATTTCATTCTCATGCTCTAATAAAATTAAAAAGCTTTGTGAAGTTTATGGATTACAGTATGAGATTACTAAGATTGGATTTAAGTACATTTGCGGGCATATGGTTGACGAGGATGTGTTGGTAGGAGGGGAAGAGTCAGGAGGCATTGCTGTTAAGGGACACGTTCCAGAGCGCGATGGTGTATGGAATGCATTGCTTTTGTTAGAGTTTATGGCAGAGACGGGTAAAACGATTAGTGAGTTAATTCAGGAGGTCTACGATATTGTTGGCTCATTTTCATTTGAAAGAAACGACTTACACATTGATGAAGACCTTAAACTAAAGATTGTTGAAAATTGTAAAAACAATACGTATAATTCATTTGGTAGTTATACTGTTCAATCTGTAGAGAGTGTCGATGGGTTTAAATTCTTTTTTGAAGATGATAGTTGGGTAATGATACGCCCATCGGGTACAGAGCCTGTTTTGAGGGTTTATGCTGAGGCGGAGAACATAGATAAGGTTAATGATATATTGAGTAGTGTAAAAGCTACTCTATTAAGCTGATTTTGTTTAGAACCCGAAGTTTACCAGATAATATTTCTATAACTTAAAAAATAACTATTATATCTTTTCTAAGCTAGTTCTATTGATTATCTCATAGAGGCTAAAGTGAAGTTAACTTTAATACATAATCAATTGGACTTGTAACAATATTTAAATAATGTTTCGGATTATTAACTAAAAAGATGTTTATTTTAGCATGGTGAGGTTTATCGTTAAAGTCTTTGTCTATTTATTATTAATTACACCAGTATTTTCACAAAATGAATTTGCCAACTGGGCTTTTGGAAAGGAAGCTGGATTGAGTTTTATCTCAGGAACACCGATTCCAATTGATGGTTTAAAAGGAAATGCCTCGGAAGGAACTGCAACTATATCAGATTTTTCTGGGAATCTGTTGTTTTATGTCTCCAATAGGTTTACAACAAACTACTTTACTATTTATAATAGAGACAATCAAATCATGTTGAATGGAGATAGCTTATTAGGACAGAAATCATCGGCACAAGGTGCCTTGATAGTTCCTCAACCTGGAAATAACTGCTTGTACTATGTTTTTACGCAAGCAGCTCAGGGAGGTGACTTTGGAGGATCTCAGCTTTTTGGAGGATTGGCATATTCAGTTGTTAACATCAATGGGGATAATGGGCTTGGAGAGGTTACGGTTAAAAATGATACATTATTGAACAAAAGCACAGAGAAGATGGCAGCTACTATGCATGCCAACGGCAAAGATGTTTGGATCATGGCACATGGGCTAGATAGTGATAGTTTCTATGCTTATCTGTTGACTCAGGATGGGCTAAGTACCCCAGTAATTTCTAAGCAAGGAGCAATTCATCCTAGTGTGAACATCCCAGGGCAAATGAGGTTTTCCCCTAATGGTCAAAGGTTAGCTATTACTAACAGGCCAATGACTTTTGAGGTGTTCGATTTTAATAATGCATCGGGATTGGTAAACTACAATTACACTCTTAACTCTATTTCAAATTCTATTTATGGTTTAGAATTTTCTCCAAATAGTAATGTTTTATATACAACACATGATGATAGTACAAAGATCGTACAGTATGATTTGTCGTCGGGTGTGCCAGCTACAGTTGATGCTAGTAAATACAAGATTGCAATGCCAGCGACTAGTGCTGGCATACAGCTTGCTATTGATGGAAAGATATACTGTGCAAGAAGGTTGCAAGATTCTATAGATTGTATACATGATCCAAATGTTTTAGGAGTAGGGTGTAACTATCAATATAACATGATTTCGGTAAGCAATGTACCGACCAGCAGTTGTGAGAGTGGTCTTTCTAGTGTTATCAGTAATTACACCTCTAGAGGAGATTTGTCAATTAATTCTAGTTTTACTTTATCAAATATAAACTGTAGTGATACCATTTCCTTTAATACCGATATTGATACTTGCATTAAAATTGTTAACAGAAAGTGGGACTTCGGTGATCCTGCTTCAGGTGCTTTAAATATAGATTCTGTAGTAAACCCTACTCATTACTATACTAGTACAGGAGAATATATTATTACATTAATAGAAGAAGGTATTTGTGAGGTTGATACCTTCGTTGATACAATATTTATTACAAAAGAAAGCTTTTTTAATCTAGACTCAGTTAATGTTTGCGCTGGAGATTCTGCATCAATCGATAGCATTCCAGATTATTATGATAACTATTTATGGTCGCCATCTACAGGCTTGGATATTGATACCACTGCTAAACCAACATTTGTTGGAACTGTAAATGAACGATATTTAGTGGAAACTTCTTACTTAGGTTGTATTGATACCTATGCTATAGATGTTTTAATATCAAGTATTACAGTAGATGCAGGTAAGGATACAACTATCAACTTTGGAGAAAATATTACCCTAATGGCAACAGGTGCAATGGGTTATATTTGGACAGATAGCAGTACTTTGAGCTGTGGTAATTGCGTTGCCCCCAATGCCATTCCACAAGAGACGACTACATATTATGTTACAGGCACAGATAAAAATGGATGTTCTGATATTGATAGTATAACAGTAAATGTTCTCAAACAATTCTTCTTGCCCAATGCACTCTCTCTTAATAACGATGAAAATAATGAGCTTGAGTGGGACTTAAGAGGGATAACCAACAATGTCCATGTTTTAATAGCTGATAGGTTAGGGAACATAATATATGAATCCAAAAAACTTGTTGATCAATGGGAGGTAAAAGATTTTTCAGACCTAACAACGGTTGTTGTATCTATAGATATGGGAGATCAAAAAAGGTTTGTTTCAAACGTTACGATTCTTAAATAGAAATAAACGTCCATTTTTTATACCTTTGCAATCCTTTCTTAAATAAAATTAATAGTATGGATTTTGTTACCAAAGAGTCAGAGAAGTTTTTAGAAAAGTATATAAATAACCCATCACCAACAGGTTATGAGGTAGAAGGTCAAAAGCTTTGGCTAGATTATATCAAGCCTTATATAGACGATCATTATGTTGATAAATATGGCACAGCGGTTGGCATCATAAACCCTGGTTCAGACTATAAGGTAGTTATAGAGGCACACTCTGATGAAATTTCTTGGTATGTAAATTATATATCTGATGAAGGTTTAATTTATGTATGTCGAAATGGAGGATCTGATCATCAAATAGCACCATCCAAAAGAGTTAATATTCACACCAAAAAAGGTATTGTTAAAGCAATTTTTGGGTGGCCAGCAATTCATACAAGAAAAGGTGGTACAAAGGAAAAAGCCCCTGAATTAACTAATATTTTCTTAGACTGTGGTTGCACATCACCAGAAGAAGTTAAGGAATTAGGTATTCATGTGGGTTGTGTCATTACTTACGAGGATGAGTTTATCGTCTTAAATGATCGCTATTATACAGGTCGTGCATTGGATAATAGGGCAGGAGGATTTATGATTGCTCAAGTAGCCAGACTACTGAAAGAAAATAACATTAAACTGCCATATAGTTTGTATGTCGTCAATGCAGTTCAGGAAGAAGTTGGATTAAGAGGAGCTCAAATGATAACAGAGACAATCAAGCCTGATGTTGCCATTATTACAGATGTTTGCCATGATACTACAACGCCAATGATTGACCAGAAGGAGCAAGGCTATTTTAAATGTGGTAAAGGACCAGTCTTATTACATGCACCGTCTGTTCATAATACTCTTCTAGATATATTAATAGATACAGCAGAAAAGGCAGGTGTTCAATTTCAGCATGCAGCTGCTTCACGCTTTACGGGCACTGATACGGATGCTTTTGCATATTCAAATGGTGGTGTGCCATCCGCTCTGATTTCATTGCCCATGCGATATATGCATACTACAGTAGAAAGTGTTCACAAGGACGATGTAAAAGGAGTAATACAGTTGATGTATGAGGCTTTGCAAAATATTGAGGTTAATCACGACTTTCAGTATTTGAAATAGCACACCCTTTGATATTAGTACGTAAAGTATTGTCTTGGGTTTTAGTAAGCAATCTTTACATTTCTTTTTGTGCATTATCACTAACGTGTTCTACTTATATTCTACTTGAAGAGAGCATCATTCAATTTGAAGTTCTAGCATTTGTTTTTTCTGGGACGTGGCTGATGTATGCTTTATGCAGTATTTGGGAGCGAAGCAATGCAGTCTCCGTTTCATATGATAGTAATTTTATAAGCCGCAGGCAATGGCTAAAATCAAATCCGAATATAGCTAGAGTAACCATAGGTCTAAACTCCATTGTTGCTATAGTATCTTTTCTTTTATTAGATAGTAAAGCCCAAATAGTGGTTGTTCCATTTGGATTGCTTGCTCTAGGGTATGCCTTTCCTTTTCTAAATAAAGGCAAGAAGAGTTTCAGAGAGCTTTGGGGATTGAAAATATTCCTGATAGCGATATCATGGACTGGTGTGACTGCATTGTTGCCTATTATTTCTTCTAGTCAAAATATTACATTGCTTGAAACGATTTATTTAGTAGCAGAGCGTTTTGTTTTCATTTTAGCAATTACGCTGCCTTTTGATATTCGTGATATTGAATATGACATGAAGGCAGGAATGACTACCATTCCTTCAATATTGGGTGAGTACAAGTCTATGCTACTAAGTGTTGCTTTATTGATTTTGTGGTGCGCAGTAGGATATTTTGCATTTGATTATATAAGTGCAATAATATTGACATTTGCTTTTACATTAGCCGCTATATTGTTAAGTTATAAAAGGAGAAACGATTATTTTTATTTAGGTGTTTTAGATGGAACAATGATCTTGTTTTTTCTGTTGTTAAAGTTGATGTAAAGTGTATAAGATTATGATAATGAGAATGGCTCTTTTTATAGGCTTGATAGTGTTCATATCAAGCTGTAGTAATACAACAGCTAAGAAAAGGTACGAGGTTGCTTCTAGTTCAGTTGCTGTAGTTGAGCTATTTACATCAGAGGGATGTTCTAGTTGCCCCCCAGCAGATAAGTTGTTGAATGAACTTGTTGAAAATGTGGTAGATAATGACTTGCCAATATATGTGCTTGGTTTTCACGTAGATTATTGGAACTATATTGGTTGGGAAGATCGATTTAGCGATCCTATCTATGCCACAAAGCAAAAGAGCTATGCGCAGATTTTAAATAGTAGTGTATATACGCCACAAATGATTGTTAATGGCAGTCAGCAGTTTTTAGGATCGAGTAGACCCAAAATGGAATCGGCTTTGGAAAGCGCACTTAAAGTTCCAGCTAAAACAAATATTACTGTGCTTGGTAAAAAGACTGGAGCACAGGGGCAGTTGATTTTTGATTATCAGGTAAAGAATGTTCCTGAAAATAGTTATCTCAGTATTGGCATTGTAGAAAGTAGCTTAAGTAGTGATATTCAAGCAGGAGAGAATAATGGTAAAAGTATTACGCATGCCAATGTTGTCAGGGCATATCGTGCTATTAACCTGAAAAAAGGAAATGGTGAGGGAGAGATAGGAATTGCTTTACCTAAAGAACTAAATCAGGCAAATTCTAAGGCCATATTATATGTGCAAAATAGAGGAGATTTAGAAATTACAGGCGCAATTCAAATTGATTTATAGCGCAGACTACTTGTGAATCATCAACTACTTTAGCTATATTAGCTTTCATATTAGGTATATAAATACCTCTAATGAATAATATTATCCTCAAGTACGGAGGTTTAGCAGGCGGATTTATCGTAATGGCCTTTACGTTGGCGTTCATTGCCATAGGTACCAGTACCTATTCATTTAGAATTTTTGAATTATTTGGAATAGCTTCGATATTGGGTGGAACTGCTTTGGGTACTTATTTTTCCACCATGAGAGTTCGAGATTATCATTCTGGTGGAATATTGACATTCTCCAACGGGTTTAAAGTTTGTGTTCAAACTATAATGCTAGCAGCTTTTATTTCAGGGGGATATGTATATATCCATCTAGGTTTTATTGATCCGTCTTTTATGGAGATATATTATGAATTTAGTATTGAGCAAATACAGCAAAGCGGTGCTTCAGCAGAAGATATCGCTATTTTATTGAAGGACCTTGAAGCAAGCAGTGCACTCATTTTTAGACCCTCTTTTCATAGTATGGTTGTTTTTGCAACAGTCCTGTTTATTGGGTTGTTGGTTTCGCTTATTGTGACATTGGTTCAAAGAAGAGAGCACTAAGAAAATGATAGTTGTTACAGGAGCTGCCGGGTTTATTGCCAGTTGTTTAGTTTCAAAGCTCAATTCGTCAGGATATGACAATTTGATCTTAGTTGACGATTTTTCTCGTGAAAATAAGAGCAGAAACCTTGATGGTAAAAAGTTTATAGAAAAAATAGAGCGTTCTGTTTTTTTAGACTGGTTTAAAGAAAATGTAATTAATGTTGAGTTTGTTTATCACATAGGTGCTCGAACCGATACTACAGAGTTTGATAAATCTATATTTGACGAACTCAACTTGAATTATTCTAAGCGTGTCTGGACAATCTGTGTAGAAAATCAAATCCCATTAGTGTATGCCTCATCAGCGGCTACCTATGGCTTAGGGGAGTTAGGTTATGACGACAATCACAATATAATCTCAGAATTAAAGCCTTTAAACCCCTATGGAGAGTCTAAAAACGGTTTTGATAAATGGGTTTTAGAACAAAAGCGAACACCTCCTAAGTGGCATGGTCTTAAGTTTTTTAACGTATATGGCCCGAATGAATATCACAAAGGAAGGATGGCTTCGGTCATTTTACATGCTTTTAACCAAATTAATGAAACTGGTGGCGTTAAGCTATTTAAGTCGCATCATAAAGATTACAAAGATGGAGAACAGCTTAGAGACTTTGTATATGTCAAAGACATTGTTAATGTATGCACCTTTTTAATGAGTGATAAACCTAATTCAGGTATATATAATTTAGGAACGGGAGAAGCTAGAACATTTTTGGTATTAGCGAAAGCATGCTTTGAGGCACTTAATAAGACAGAAAACATATCTTTTATCGATACTCCAGAGGATATCAGGGACAAATATCAATATTTTACGGAAGCTAATATGAATAAACTGAGGTCAGTTGGGTATGAAAAGCCGTTTTATAGTCTAGAGGATGGGATTGCAGATTACATGAAATACCTTCAGGGGGGGCAAATCTATTAGAATAATCGATGATACTCTGTTGGTTGAGTACAAATGAATTTAATATAAATTCGTCATGCTGAGGCACGAAGCACCTACCTTAAATAAAGTTAGATATTTCACTTCGTTCAATATGACAAATTAGTGTTGATTCTGTGATAAACTATCCTGTGGATATTTATCTACAAGCCCTTATTGGGTGATCTAGGGCATTGTTGTTGATAAGTTCCATCTCCATAAGTCTTGTGCAGGCACAAAAATTATAGAAGTATATTTGAAAAACTAAATCTATTAGAACCCTTTATAGAATTCTAGTCTAGTACCAATGTAGACTTTCCAGACAAGTAGTTGTCGTTATAGACCTCAATTTTATATGTTCCAGCAATAAACTCTGTTTCTTGACTCCAAGACATTGACATTGCCTTAGATTCATTGTTAAAGTTGATTGTCTTTCGAAGAGAATACTTAATCTGAGAATTCATCCCCTCAGGTGTAAACATTCCTGATCCTTTGCTATCAACAGACAGTGTTGTGCCATCAGGTGCTACTATTCTCAATAGTAATTCTTTCTCTCCTGGTTCTGCTACTTTATTCTCTGCTACTACAAAATTTACATCAATTTTGTTTGTCTTTTTAGCTTTTGTTGTCTCTTTTTCCTTGCCACTTCCTTTTACCTGAATGCCAGAAGCATTGATCTCTACTGCTTTTAAAATAGAGCCCACTGCTACTTTAGCCGATAGTTCATCATTTGTTTGCATTAGCTTTTCATTTTCCTCCAATCCAGCAGCAATTTTTTGATTGAGCGTATCAACCGTAATGGCAAATGCCTTCTTCATAGAATCAATTCTGGCAATATAGTTGTCAATAGAGCGATTCAGACCATCTACAAGGGCTTTCTTCTTATAATATTGCCCTTTGAAATAAATGAGCTTTTTGATTTCCTCTTTTTGGCTTGCTAGCTCTTCCAATTGCATTTGAATAACACTATCTAGTTCGGCATTTTTTCCTAATTGAGCCTCAAGGTCAGCTTTTGCTTGGTTATAGTCTTGCTCTAATTTGATTTTTAATGTTTCAATAGAATCTCTTTGAATTGTTAGCTTTTCATTACTCTCATTGGCTTGCCAGTTGTAAAATAGAAGAAAGCCATTTAATATTAGTAATACTACAATGAATATTACTGGCAATATGGGCTTTTTGCTTTTCTTTTTAGCTTCCGTTGGAGTAGCTTCTTTGGTGGTTTTTTCAGCCATTATCGTATTGTTATTTTACAACTATTCAAATTTAGTTTTGTCTAACGTAAAATAACGTCATTTTTTTTACATTTACAACCAATTCAAAGCTTTAAAAATGTTAGCAGAATTAAATATTGCAAATGTACTTGTCTTAGACATTGAAACGGTTCCCATTACAAGTACTTTTGATGAATTATCGGATGATTTTAAGGCATTGTGGGAGAAAAAGTCTTCCAATATTGCTGATGGTGAAGATCCTAGAGAAACATTTTTTGATAAAGCTGGAATCTACGCTGAGTTTTCAAAGATCGTTTGTATTTCAGTAGGGGCTTTTGTTACCAACAACGAAAATGGTAATACAGGGCTTCGAATTAAGTCTTTTGCTGGTGGTAATGAGCAGAAAATATTATCAGACTTCGCTGAACTGCTAAACTTGAAATACAGTCATGCCAGTAGTAGCCTCTGCGGACATAATATCAAAGAGTTCGATGTTCCTTTCG
Source organism: Bacteroidia bacterium (assembly GCA_030426955.1). Lineage (GTDB taxonomy): Bacteria > Bacteroidota > Bacteroidia > Chitinophagales > JAUHXS01 > JAUHXS01. The sequence continues at coordinate 130,968 of JAUHXS010000001.1, forward strand.
TTTGCAGAAGAATGTTGGTGAATGGGGTTAGACTTCCTAAAATTCTTGATATCGCAGGAAAAAAGCCGTGGGAAGTAAATTATATAGATACCATGCAGTTATGGAAGTTTGGAGACTATAAAAGCTATACTTCCTTAAATCTTTTAGCAGCATTATTCAATATTCCAACTCCTAAAGATGATATTGACGGGAGCCAGGTAGCAGGAGTTTATTGGAGGGATAATGATTTGGATAGAATTGTAACTTATTGTCAGAAAGATGTGATAACAACAGCACAAATTTTATTAAAGTATAAGAGTATTCCGATTATTAAAGAGCAGGATATTGCCTTTGTCTAGTTTTCAGTAGCCAATAGCCATAAGGTAGTAGTAAAGAGTTATCTCGCAAAACCTAAGCTATAGTCTTAAGCAATTAAAATTGCGTGATCTGAGACAACATTACAGGTTGATAGTAATTTATTTACAGCTGCCTTGCCCGTCTCACCTAAGTCTAAAGTAAATTGATTGACATATAAATCAATATGTTGCTGACAAACATGCTCATCCATTTCTTGAGCATTTTCTCTAATGAAGCTTTTAGCCGACTCAGGGGTTTCAAAAGCAAAAGCTATGCTTCGTTTTAAGACCCGGTCAATCTTTTGAATGATCTCTGTTTTAAGAGACCGCTTAGCAACGATGCCTCCTAATGGGATAGGAAGTCCTGTTTTTTTCTCCCAATATTCGCCCAAGTCCATTATTTTCTTTAACCCTTTTTCCTGATAAGTAAATCTATTCTCATGGATAATGACTCCTAAATGAACTTTGCCAGACAGGACTGCATCCTCTATCTCCGAGAATAAAAACGCCTGTTTCTGTATTATCTCAGGATAAGCAAATTGTAATAAAAAGTTAGCTGTAGTATATTTTCCAGGAATAGCAACCGATATTTCAGATTGTGGGTTTACGAGTTTGGATTTTAATTCGTCAATCGACATTCTGAAATCTGAAATTAAGAGTGGTCCACAATTGTTTCCTAGTGCACTTCCAGAGTTAAGCAAAACATAATCTCGAATACAATATGCAAAAGCGTGGTAACTCAATTTTGTTATGTCAAGTTCATTGTTAAGTGCTCGTTGATTAAGCGCCTCGACATCTTCCATAATTACTTTAAATGTTAAACCTTCTGTGTCGATCTTTTCATGAATCAATGCATCGAAAATAAAGGTATCATTTGGGCACGGGGAGAAGCCAAGTGTTAATTCCATAACTATTTTTGTATTATTCTGAACGAAAATCCTGCTGAAACATAGAAATCGTTAAAATCTAAAAGTCCACCTGATAGGTCAATTTGTATATCATTATTTATACGATGAGTAATTCCCGCATTTAGTTGCTCGTAATTATTTCCCAAGTATAACTCAACATAAGATGCCGTTTTATCTCCTAAGCTTTTTCCCAATAGGTAAATAGTATACCAGTCTGTATCGTGACCTAGGTTAAAAGTGTAAAAGAATGAGCTTCCTAAACTATTACTTGTAGAGAAGGTGTAATTCTGAACACCTTTGTGAAAATCATAGTTTAGTATAAAAGATATTCCAGGTCTTGCTTTTTGACTATGAAGTAAGACTACTTTTGCTCCTAAATCAAGAAATCTGGATGTAAAATCTGTGGCCGCCCTGAACTCAATTCTTTCAGATAACCCTAGCCTGAAAAATGTATTGCCATATAAGGTATCTATGGAGCTGTAGCCAATACCATTTTCAGCTTGAATAACACCTGGTGCAATTATCGTATAAGACTCTGTTTGTGTTGGTCTTTGCACATCGATAAATTCTTGTGAAAAGATCTTAAGGCTAAATAATGCAAGAAATAATAATGGAATAAGTTTATTCATAAATTAATTAAATAAAGGTTAAGGTCTCTTGATTTAAGTTCTTGATGGCCTTGTTGATTTTCCAATTGTCTCTATTTCTAGGTTCAACATAGTTTGAAATGGCTCTAATCGCAGAGAATGGAACTTGCTCTTGCAAGCAACAATAAAAGAATGCGGCACTTTCCATGCTCTCTACATCAGGATGATATTTATCAATCATAGCTTGTATAGCGCTTTCTTCACCATTTACCTTGTTGACTGTTATACCAGAAACTTTTTTCAATCCGTTATCCTCGATACTAGGATTGATGAATTTGCCATTTTTGAGAGGGAATGAATCGGGAGACTCTAGCCCCAATTCAAAACTATCTAGAAACTTACCATTGTCATCTGCACCTAGGTCGCCCAATCTATCTTCATTTATATTAACAACTTCTCCAATGTTTAAGCTTTTATTATAAGCTCCACAAATGCCAATATTTATGGCCTCGTCATACTTTTTTGATAGTAATTGCTTAGTTAGATGATAGGTTGTGTTGAGTATGCCAATTCCCGTAATTAGAATGTCTAATGTACCATTCGATAAAAGATTATTTTCGTTAGTGTTAGGTGGGCTTATCTTAAGATGTTTAACAAGTGGCGCAATTTCTTGATATGTCGCACTAACAATCAATTTAGACATCCGACGAAATTAAGTATAAAATCGTTATTTATTTACTAATTTTGCACCATGCTTTATATTACCAGGAAAGAACATTTTAACGCAGCACATCGTTTGCACAATCCTGATTGGACGCATGAACAAAATGAAGCAGTCTTTGGCAAGTGCAATAATGCCAATTGGCATGGACATAATTATAACCTTTATGTAACAATAAAAGGGCAACCAAACCCTGATACAGGATTCATTATGAATGTCAAAGAACTTAGTGATATAATAAACGAACATGTCTTGGAAAAGCTAGACCATAAGAATCTAAACGTAGATGTTGCCTTTATGAAGGGTATTTTACCATCAACAGAAAATCTGGCAAAAGCCATATGGCAACAATTAGAGCCTCATATCAAGGAGTGCCAACTACATGCTATAAAATTGTATGAAACAGAGGCAATCTATGCTGAATATTTTGGCGAAAACTAAAAACACAAGTGACAACATATAAAAAGGTAGATAACTATAACGATCAGTTGACTAATGAACTTTCAGATCATTATAAGTCAATTATAGATAAGCTTGGTGAAGATGTGAATAGGGAAGGATTAGAGAAAACTCCCGAGCGTATTTCTAAAGCCATGCAGTTTTTTATGCAAGGTTATGACCAAGATCCTGTAGCAATATTAAATTCAGCTAAGTTTAAAGAGGAGTACAGCGAAATGGTCATTGTAAAAGATATCGAACTGTATTCGCTTTGCGAACATCACATGGTGCCTTTTTTCGGGAAAGCACATATTGCATACATTCCTAATGGTCATATTGTTGGACTGAGCAAAATACCGAGAATTGTAGATGTGTTTGCAAGAAGGTTGCAAGTTCAAGAACGATTGACAGGACAGATCAGAGACTGTATTAACGAGACGCTCAAGCCATTAGGAGTTGCTGTGGTTGTAGAGGCTAAACATTTATGTATGATGATGCGCGGGGCGCAAAAACAAAATTCAGTAACGACCACTTCCGCATTTGTAGGAGAGTTTGAGAAAGAAGCAACAAGAAACGAATTTATTAATCTAATTGAAGCAAAGTTGAGCTAATTGAGCAGTTTGGAGTTTGTAATTCATAATTGAAAGCTACAAATTCTGAATTCTAAACTATAAACTAAAAAACATGAAAGCGTACATTTTTCCAGGGCAGGGAGCACAATTTGTAGGAATGGGTAAAGAGCTTTATGACTCTTCCGCTGAGGCTAAAGCATTATTTGATAAAGCAAATGAAGTATTAGGATTTAATATAACCAATACCATGTTTGCAGGAACAGATGAGGAATTGAAGCAGACTAAAGTAACACAACCCGCTATTTTTCTACACTCGGTTATTTTAGCTACAAACATCGAGGACTTTAAACCTAATATGGTTGCAGGGCACTCATTAGGAGAGTTTTCCTCTTTAGTAGCCAATGGGACTTTATCTTTTGAAGATGGTCTTTCTTTGGTAAGCAAAAGAGCATTGGCCATGCAAAAAGCGTGTGAAGCAAATCCTTCTACTATGGCTGCGATATTAGGATTGGAAGATAAAGTGGTTGAAGAAATTTGCAATAATATTGATGAGGTCGTAGTTGCCGCAAATTACAACTGTCCCGGACAGTTAGTTATATCAGGTTCAAATAAAGGAATCGAAATAGCTTGCGAGCAGTTGAAAGAGGCTGGTGCAAAAAGAGCTTTGCCATTAAATGTAGGAGGTGCTTTTCACTCACCTTTAATGGAATCGGCTAGAGTAGAACTAGAGGAGGCGATTAATCATGTTACTTTCAATGAGCCGATTTGCCCAGTTTATCAAAACTATACAGCCAGACCAACTAGCAATGCTGACGAGATTAAGGAAAACCTAATTGCACAATTGACAGCACCGGTTAGATGGACACAGACCGTTGAAAATATGATTGCCGATGGGGCATCAAGCTTTACTGAAGTTGGTCCAGGAAAGGTATTACAAGGATTAGTGAAAAAAGTAAGTAGAGAAATGGAAACAATGAGTGCGTAAGTTAATAAATGACAAAAGACACAAAAAATAAATAAAAACCTCTTGTCATTTCTCATCCGCCAACTGGCGGATGAGAAATCCACCTTGATGAAAAGTTAGACCTGCCTGACGGCTAGGCAGGTTTCTCCTATCGTCGAAATGACTGGGCTTTGTTAGGCTTAGCTTTAACAAGCTCTCAAAAAAACAATTATGAAAAAAGTATTTACAATAACATTATTATCGCTAAGCTTAGGTTTATTTGCACAACCTACCACTTTGCTATTTGAAGATTTTAACGCAGGAATGCCTGCTGGATTCACATTAAGGGATTTGGATGGACATACGCCTGAAGATACAGTTGCACATATTAATGATGCTTGGGTAGCGGATACAAATGCCTTTAATGGCGACTTAGTAGCTGTAAGTACATGCTTTTATACAGATGGGGTCTTTTCTGATGATTGGATGATAACATCATCAGTAGTATTTACGAAAAATGGAGTACTGTCTTATAAAATTGCAAGGCTTAATGACGCTGATTTTAGTAGGGTAGAGGTTCGGATTGCCAGAGATACCGCCATTGATAGTTTTATGGCAACTTTGCCGATTGATGAAGTCACTCCTGCCCTCTCAGACTATACAGGAGAAACTAGAATAGTTGACCTTGGAGCCTTAGGATATAATAATGATACATTTTATATTGCCTTCCGCAATAACACAACAGAGTTTGTACATCAACATGTTGAGTTGTATATTGATTCTATTCATGTCTATGAAGTCACCACTTTAGATGCAGCAGTAACTAGCGCTGATATAGGATTTATTGGCTCAGGAGTAAATCACCCTGTTGCTGGAGTGTTAAAAAATGAGGGCGCAGACACGATGCGATTTTTTAACTTGAGATGGCAAATAGATGGTGGAACTGTCAATACGGATTTCATCGCATCTGAAAATATTGCTCCGCAAGCAAGCTATAGCTTTGATCATACAACTATGTTGAACGTTACGGCAACTGGAGAACACACTTTAAAAATATGGGCTGATAGCATCAACGGAATGGAGGATCAAAACCATGTGAATGATACATTAGAGGTTTCATTTTATGTGATGAGTGAAATTCCAACTAAGCGCGTTTTGTTAGAGCAGTTTTCAGGAACATGGCACGGCTGGATTCCTGATGGAGATTACAGGGTAGCGCAAATGGAGGCGGACAATGTAATAGGCGTAAGTATTCACTTACAAGACTCTATGGAAATACTGCCACCCCTAGGAACAACTGACGTTATATTAGAGTATAGTGAAAACTTAGATCCCTTTAGAATTGGCTCTAATAATAGAGCGTTGATTGACAGAAGTGGTTTTAACAACTTACCATATGTAGACATGGCATATCCGGATACTACATCCTGGAAAGAGAAAGTAGATGAACAACTTAATGAGATCACCAATGTGTCCTTATCTGCAACCAATAGCTTTGATACCATTGATAGAAGTTGGGTGATAGATGTTGACGTAGAATTTCTCGCTCCAGGTGATGGAGGGGAATATAGAGTAAATTGCTACATTGTTGAAGATGGCGTTCAGGGTACGGGAACATTGTTTGACCAGACCAATTTGCTAAATTCTACTGCGGGGCATCCATTTGAAGGAGCTGGCGATCCTATTGTCGACTATGAGCATAATAATGTGTTGCGTCATGCATTTGGGGGTACTTGGGGTACAGCAGGTTCAATAAGTGGTACAATTGATGCCAATGATGAATTTGATTATCAATACAATTTTCCAGTCGGTGGAATACCAGAAACCTGGGCTGAAGCTAACCTATCGGTAGTTGTATTTGTGCAGAAGTTTAATAACTCAGATAGTAGCGATCGTTTCGTATTGAATGCATTTAAGATGCCATTAACTTATGGCTCCAATAGTGTGGGTATTGAATTGGTCGCAGATAACAATATAGATGCGAAAATATATCCAAATCCAGTTAAAGACTTTGCTGTTATTGACTTGAATTTAGAAGAGCGAAGCGAAGTCAGGATTGATATTTATGATATAACAGGCAGAAGGGTTGAGTTATTGTCACAGAAAATACTAGAAAATGGGAACCATCGTTATATGATTAACAGAAGCGAGATGGCACTAAACTCAGGAATGTACTTTGTTAGTATTGTCACTGATGACATTGCTCATGTAAGAAGAATAATCATTGAATAATAAAAACAAATGGTTATTTGTTGTTCTTACGCTCGTATTCATTGGAGCGGTTGTTTTATGGTATTATAGCCCCTGGAGGAATGTCTATGAAGTACGTGGTAAGATAACTGAGCCAAATAGCCTATCAATTCAGGAAGAAGTTATTATTCCTGTAGAATTACAATACGGCATTCCAGTTGATTCATTTATAATAGAGGAGGGACGAGTAAGACGAAATGAAACACTGGCTTCCATATTACAAAAACTGGGCGTTTCCAATCAATCTATTTACGAAACGACTCAAAAGGGTAAAGGAATATTTAATCCTAGAAGAATTGTAAGAGGGCAAAAATATACTACCTTTTTTACCCTAGATACTATATCTGAGTTAGCATACCTGGTTTATGAAGAAGACAAGGCCAACTTTATCGTGTTTCAATTTATAGACTCCATATCGGTCTATCCCTATCATAAAAAGATAGATACCGTATTGACAAAAAGAAGTGGTGTGATTACCACATCGCTTTATGTAGATATGATGGCTCAGGATGCCTCTCCACTCTTGGTTAATGATTTGGCCGATATCTTTGGCTGGGAGATCGACTTCTTTCGTTTAAATAAAGGAGATATTTTTAAGGTAATTTATAATGAACATCGCATAGATAGTCAGTTAGTTGGGATAGGAAGAATACACGGAGCCTATTTCGAAAGCTTTGGCAAGCAGAGTTATGCAGTATATTTTGAGCAAGACAGCATTGGCGATTATTTTGACACAACAGGTAATAGCTTACAAAAGTCACTTTTAAAGTATCCTATTAAGTTTTCCAGAATCAGTTCAAGGTATACGGGCAGACGTTATCATCCAGTGTTAAAAAGGTTCAAAGCGCATTTAGGTACTGATTTTGCTGCTCCAACAGGTACACCAATAAGGTCGGTTGGTACTGGTATTGTCGAAAAAGCAGGGTATACTAGGGGGAATGGTAATTACGTTAAAATAAGACATAACAGCACTTATACGACGGGGTATTTGCACATGTCCAGAATTGCTAAAGGCATTAGAAGTGGTGTCAAAGTCAAGCAAGGTCAACTTATTGGTTATGTGGGGAGTACAGGGTTGGCAACGGGCCCCCACTTATGTTATCGTTTTTGGAAGCATGGCACTCAGGTAGATGCGCTTAAAGTCGATCTGCCACCTGCAAATCCAGTTAAAAAAGACAATTTGAGTGATTATAAAAAGTCAATGAATGAGATGAGGGCAGAATTGGATGAAATAGAAGTACGATATGAATAAAGTACTTTGCATATTCCTGTTGTTCATGAATTTGACTGTTTTCTCAAGCGAGAATATAGATCAGCTAAGCTTCTTTTTATCTAAAGATTCCATGAAACATATTCAACTTGATCAGCAATATTCTAGCATTGTCTTTGAGTTTGAAGCATCTTTCTCTGATGCTGAAGTTTACGTTGAAATTAATCATGAAAAGATTCAACTAATAGAGGATCCTCATGCTCGTGAAGGGGTGATAAGATCACAACTGATTGTTCCACGGGAAATGTTCGATCGTTTGACCATTATTTCCAATGAAACAATTGATAATATTAGTATTTATACATTTTTCGTCCCTAAGCCTGCTCTGAATAAAGCAGATGAAAAAAAAAGCATACTGAATAATTGTGACAAACCTACTACAATTGATCAGGCTACTTGGCGATCCGGATTACCCGCACCAGCCGTTTCTCCAACAGAAACAGACGTGCAGCATATCATAGTGCATCATTCGGCTGGTTCTAATACCAATACTAATTATACAGAAGTGGTCAGAAATATATATACCTATCACACCTCAGCACCACCCGCTGGGAATGGGTGGGATGACATTGGTTATAATTTTGTCATTGCACAAGATGGCAGCATTTTTGAGGGTAGAGATGGACAAGGATTGTATGATGGAGACAATGTTCAAGGGGCGCATTACTGCAGTAAAAACTCAGGCACAATGGGTGTATGTCTTTTGGGAACATACACTAGTGAAACACCAGCAGATACTATGATGAGAAGCCTATTGAGCTTATGTGCGTGGAAATGTGATAAAGAAAACATCGATCCTATTTCCAGCTTTATTCACCCTGTTTCATCAGGAAGTCAATTGGATGTGATTGCAGGACATCGACAAGGGTGTGCTACAGAATGCCCTGGACAAGAAGTGTTTGATAGGTTAGGTGAGTTGAGAAATAATACTTCCGCCAAGTGGGCTGATTGTAATACAATTGCTAGTGTAGGGGAGGAGATAAACCCTTTATTTGACCTTCAAGCAAGGGATAATATTCTTTATGTAACGAATGCTTCCAATAATCCGTTAGATATAGTGCTATATAGTTTGACGGGAGCCGTTATTTTTAGTCAAGATAATGTTTTAGGAGAAGTAGGTTTTGATATAAAGCATTTGCCTATTGGGGTATATGTAGTATTGGTTGAGGGCAATGGAAAAAGTGTAATTGAGAAGGTTATGAGATTTTAGTTCTTAAACTTTGGACAAGCTTATTTAAAGAACTTTATCTAATCCAAACATCTCATCAGGTCTGACTCCTCTATCGGTAAATTGAAGCGTGCAACATTCATGTTCTTTCTCATGTTCAAAGAATAATGTGTAGTTTTCTTTGGTTGCGCTTTTTAAGAAAGCTTCTTTTTCCTTTAGTGTTTGTAAAGGATTCGTATCATAAGCCATTACATAAGGTACAGGAATATGTCCTGGAGAGGGCAGTAGATCGGCCATATAAACGATCATTTGCCCATTGTATTCTATATGAGGAATCATCATTGCAGCGGTGTGACCATGTACGAAGTGAATTTTGAAATTGGGAAATAATTCAATCATATCTGTTTCATCAACAAACTCAAGCTTACCACTTTCCTGAATTGGTAAGATATTTTCCTTTAAAAAAGATGCCTTTTCTCTTGGATTAGGATTTACCGCCCATTCCCAATGTGTTTTGTTAGACCAATAGGTAGCATTAGGAAATGCTGGAGTCAAATCTTCTCCATTCTTTTGAATGGCGCCTCCACAATGGTCAAAATGAAGATGAGTTAAAAAGACATCTGTTATTTCACCAGGTGTATACCCTTTGGCTTGTAAGGATGATATTAAAGAATTTTTTCCATGAGGCTCGTAATAGCTAAAGAACTTTTCACTTTGTTTATCTCCAATTCCTGTATCTATAAGCACTTTTCTATCTCCGTAATCAATCAGAAGACATCTCATCGCCCAAGTGCATAGATTATTATCATCAGGAGGGTTGATGTTTTTCCAAATCGTTTTTGGCACGACACCAAACATCGCACCACCGTCTAGTTTGAAGAAACCAGTGTCTATTACGTGTAATTGCATGATTATTTAAAATAGATAAAATTTTGAAGTCATGATAGATGAATAAAAGTAAAATTTTTATTCTAAATCTTCCCCTCCCATGGGAGAGGAAGATTTAGTCTGCTATAGAATTCTTTTTCTAGTTATAGCTTAATCATTTTTTGCCTAAACACAGTTTCATTATTCGTTTTGGCTTCAAAAAAGTATATACCACTGTCTAGTTCGTCTGTATTGATAGCTCCTTGATTGTTGTTATTCTTATGTAAGATGATTTTACCTAAACTATTGTATACTACTATCTCGTAATTGTCTGATGTGAAAGCATATACAGACTCAGAGAAAGGGTTTGGATAAAAGAGCTTAAGGCGCTCATTAGCTTTTTGATTGGAAATAGCTGTTGTTCCATTTCCTCCAGAATTATTTCCAGAAGTATCATGGATATATGTTTCGTTATAGCTCGTTCCATAACCGACTAGCTTATTAGACTGGTATACCTCTTTGGTTACTGAATCTTGTACTATTACAATGATTTCTAGCTCATTTTCATTCCATGCCCCGTCTATTGCAATTGTTGTGTTGAAAACTAAGGAGTCATTCATACTAGGCATTTCAAAACTTTGATTCTCAAACAACATTCTTCTAAATACATTGTGATGAACATCTTCGCCATTTGGTGCATTGTAATCGACAGTTTCTTCTGCTACAACAGCGTAAAGTTGCAATTTGCCACCTAGCACAGTCCCCTCCGACTTCAAAATGATGGTTGTTGCGATAGAGTCTCCATTCTTATTATTAGAAATAAGCCCAATATTTATAGACATGGAATCGCCACTAACACTAGTAAAAAGAGTGCTGTCTCCATAGTTTGTTCCAGAAGATATGACATCTCCTTGTATAACTAATCTAGGTGTACCGAGATTTCCATAATAACTAGCCCTTGCATCATTTTCACTAGGGTTATGCAAATGTAAAAAGCAGTTGCTATAAGGCGTGCTAGGATGTATAGATAGGTGAATCACTTCGGGGTAATTATTCAAATTGCTAAAGAATCCTGGGTTTCTGCTTGCACAAACCGAGCATCTTGTGTTCGTAAAGTGTTCAACAACAACTTTTTTTTGCATTTGGCTTGTGCCAATTGTTATACTTCCAATGACTATTAGTAGAACTAGGTTGATTTTTTTCATGAACGTGAAGTTTGATTTTTTATGAGCTTGTCTAAAGCTAACTCAATGAGGTTTTCTAAAAAGTACTGTCATTTCGACGTTAGGAGAAATCTAACTTAGTATTTTCCCTAAAGGTAGATTTTTCACTTCGTTCAAAATGACAAAGAGATTTACTCATGTTAGTTTTAGAAAATTTTAATTTATTAGTAAATTATTACAACTTTAATTAATACAATTTGTAAACTGAAATAGTTCACTTTTTTATCACATTCTTGATCTCATTCAGCTTCATCAGAGCTTCTACAGGAGTGAGTGTGTTAATATCAACTGCTTCAAGAAGTTCTTTGATTTGTAATAAACTAGGATCATCTAATTGAAAAAAGCTAAGTTGGTAATCTTGGGTTGAAGGGGGTGGAGTAGCAGGTGCTTTTTCTAAGGTGGTAGAAATATCTGTACCTAAGCTCTTTTTTTCAAGTTCGCTCAGTATACTATTTGCCTTTTTGACTATTTCATTTGGCATTCCCGCCATTTTTGCAACGTGAATACCAAAGCTATGTTTGCTACCACCAGGAACTAGTTTTCTGAGGAAGATAACTTTATTACCAACTTCTTTGGTAGCAATATTATAGTTCTTTACTCTAGGGAGTTTGTTTTCTAGCTCATTCAGTTCGTGATAATGCGTAGCGAATAGTGTTTTCGGCTTCAAGTCTTTGGCATTATGAAGGTATTCAGCAATAGACCACGCAATAGAGATTCCATCATAAGTGCTTGTGCCTCTTCCAATCTCATCTAGCAAGATCAAGCTTTTTGAAGATATGTTATTAACAATACTAGCTGTCTCATTCATTTCAACCATGAAGGTAGACTCCCCAGAAGAAATATTATCTGACGCACCAACTCGGGTAAATATTTTATCAACGATACCGATAGTTGCCTTTGCAGGCACAAAAGAGCCTATTTGGGCAAGCAAAACGATCAAGGCTGTTTGTCTTAATACAGCAGACTTTCCAGCCATGTTTGGTCCTGTAATGATGATGATTTGCTGTTCTTCATTGTCCAAGTAAATGTCATTTGGGATATACTCTTCGCTAACATCTAATTGTTGCTCAATAACTGGATGTCGACCTTCTTTTATTTCCAATTTATGGTCGTCAGTAATGACTGGCTTATGATAATTATACTTTAGAGCTATTTGTGAAAAGTTTAGTAAGCAATCCAAATGTGCAATCCAAGAAGCATTGGTTTGAATAGGTTGTATGTAATCATTTAATGCCAATACAAGCTCTCCAAAGATTTTTGTTTCTAAGGCTAATATCTTTTCCTCAGCTCCTAAAATCTTTTCCTCGTACTCTTTGAGTTCTTCTGTAATGTAACGCTCGGCATTAGTGAGTGTTTGCTTTCTAACCCAATTTTGGGGCACTTTGTCTTTATGCGAATTGGTTACTTCGAGATAATAGCCAAAAACATTGTTAAACTTTACCTTTAAAGAGGGGATACCTGTGTTTTTTATCTCCCTTTCCTGAATTTCTATTAAATATTCTTTTCCTGAAGTAGTAATAGACCTCAGGTCATCTAATTCTTTTGAGACGCTTTCTTTTATTACATTGCCCTTGTTAAGCAATACAGAAGCATCTTCCTGTATTTCGCTGTCAATTCTGTCTCTTATAATTGCGCATGGGTTGAGTTGCTCAGCAATTTGCTTTAGTTGCTTGTTAGAAGATTGCTTACACAACTCAATAATTGGATTTATAGCAATCAGCGCTTTTTTCAACTGTAATACCTCTCTTGGATTGATTTTCCCTAATGGTACTTTTGAAATCAATCGCTCTAGATCACCGATGGTGCTTATTTGCTCAACTAAAGCGTTGGAAAGTGTTTGGTCTTTTATGAGCGATTCAACTACCTCTAGTCGTTGGTCAATTAAGCTTTTTTCTTTTAGTGGGAGGATAAGCCATCTTCTTAATAAGCGAGCACCCATTGGAGAAATGGTATGATCTAATATGTCTAATAAGCTTTTTCCATCTTCATGTGTACTATAGATAAGTTCTAAGTTTCTTATGGTGAACTTGTCCAGCCAAACATATTTATCTTCCTCAATTCTAGAAATATTACTGATGTGACCAACGTTAGGGTGCTCGGTTTCTTCCAAATAATGTAAAATAGTACCAGCTGCAGAAATACCAGGCTGAAAAGTATCTATCCCAAATCCCTTTAATGATTTAACTTCAAAATGCTTAGTCAGTTTTTCTTTTCCAAAGTCATAATCAAAGAGCCACTCGTCTAGCGTATAGGTATAAAACTTAGAGCCAAAGTGATTCCTGAAATCCTTTTGTTTGTTTTTTGAAAAAAGCACTTCAGATGGTTGAAAGCCTTGCAATAGCTTGTCAATATATTCCTCGTTTCCCTCTGCCACTAAGAATTCTCCAGTTGAAATATCTAGGAAGGCGATGCCTAACTTATCTTTTTCAAATGCAACTGCCGCTAAGAAGTTATTTGCTTTATTGTTAAGGATTTGATCATTGTGAGCAACACCAGGAGTGATTAATTCTGTAACACCTCTTTTGACAATTGTTTTTGTCATTTTGGGGTCTTCCAATTGATCGCAAATGGCCACTCGATACCCAGCTCTTACCAGCTTAGGCAGATAGGTGTCAAGAGAATGGTGGGGAAAGCCAGCTAACTCCATTTCTGAAGCAGCTCCATTGGATCTTTTGGTTAGAATGATACCTAGAGTTTCTGAAGCCTTGATCGCATCTTGTCCAAATGTTTCGTAAAAATCGCCGACTCTAAAAAGCAATATCGCATCTGGATATTTCGATTTGATTGTATTGTATTGCGCCATTAATGGCGTCTCCTTTTTTGCTTTTAGCTTACTCTTTGCTTTGGTAGACATAGATTGTATAAAAATACAACTACTACATGTGTCTTGATAATATAGTATTAACTATTTATGAACAATTAAATTCATTAATAGGGGGAAGTATAATCCATCCTAATTTTATCATTTTCCATAAATTATGTTTCATATTTTATGAAATGCATTTTATGTAATATAAAATATATATCTTTGTGTAATGAAAAAAGATAATCCATTTCCGGTCTCTGGTTACTTAGGTCCTAAGCTATTTTGTGATAGAAATGATGAGACAGATCGAATTATCCAAGCGATTGATAATGGTCGAAACCTGACACTTTTTTCTAAAAGAAGGATTGGAAAAACGGGCTTGTTGAATCATGTGGCCTATCATTTAGCAAAGCGTAAAAATACTTTGCCGATATATATAGATATAATGGGGACAACAAGTTTGAAAGACTTTGTATCTGCCCTTGGAGTAGCCGTGATTGAAAAAATAAACCAAAAGGATAAAAACATATTTAAACGTGCATTACAGTTTTTTGCCAATATCCGTCCTACCATTAGCTTCGATAGCATTACAGGAGAACCTCAAGTTACTGTTGATGTGGCAGAAAATAGGGGAGGTCAGACATTGAAACAAATATTTGCATACTTGAAAGAGCAAAAATATAATGGCATTCTTATTATAGACGAATTTCAACAGATTATCAACTATGAAGAAAAGAATGTTGAAGCACTTTTAAGGTCAGAGATTCAGCAAATACCTGAGGTAAACTTTATCTTTTCTGGGAGTCATCAACACCTCATCGTTCCGATGTTTAACAAATATAGTCGGCCATTTTATCAAAGCACGGAGATGATGTATTTGGATAAGATTGATGCTAAAATTTATAAGCAATTTATCAAAAGAAAATTCAGACAGAAAAAGGTGTCTATTGAAAAAGATGCTTTAGAGTTAATCATGGAGTGGACTCGCGGACACACATACTATACACAGTATTTATGTAACAAATTGTATAATAGTGCTGATAGAAATATTGATGAAAAGTTTGCATACATCGCTATGAAAAACATTTTAAAAGAAAATGAGCATATTTATTATGGCTTTAGAAGCTTACTCACTGATCTACAGTTTAATGTGCTGAAAGCCATTGCTAAGGAAGGTTCAGAAGATGAGCCTACCTCTAAGCGTTTTATTGGCGGCCATCAGCTTGGAGCGCCTTCATCTGTAAAACTAGCTATTTCAGCACTTATTGATAAAGAGATGGTGTATGAGGAAAGTGGTGCTTATTGGGTATATGATGTATTTCTTTCGAGGTGGTTGGAAAAGTATTGACTCGGTTAGTATATATCAGAGGTTTAAAGTTTAAGACATCATCAATTTAAATTCTAAAAATTGTTCTTTATTGCAATCGAATTCCAATTAACAAGATATCGTCAATTTGATCATGATTCCCTTTCCATGAGATAAGTGCTTCTTCCAATTGTTTCTTTTGTTGCTCCATGGGAAGTTGGCTTATTTCTACTAATAGTGCTTTTAATTTTTTTGTCATGAATTTTTTGCCATTTTCTCCTCCAAACTGATCTGCATATCCGTCTGATGATATATAGATACAGTCACCAGTTTTGTAACGTATCTCATTTGTTACAAAATCTCTTTCATCTTCTGTTTGGTATCCACCAATACAATATCGAGTACCTCTAATTTCTTCTAGCTGATCGTTTGAAATATAATACAATGGTCTGTTGGCACCTGCATACTTAATGGTCTTGTTCTTGCTGTCAATATTGCAAAGCGCGATATCCATGCCATCATTTGTTGCCACTGTGTTTTCAGAATCCTGATTCAACATCATTTTAACTTTTTTGTGCAATAGCTTTAATACTTTTCCTGGTTCAGAAATATGCTGATCATGTACAATGTTATTTAGGGCGTTATACCCCACCATGGATACAAATGCCCCAGGAACGCCATGCCCTGTACAATCTACAGCTGCTATATTAATAGTATCATCCTCATCATACCAATAAAAATCTCCACTTACGATGTCTTTTGGTTTATAGAGAATAAATGAATCGGGAAGGCTTGCTTTAATTGTTGCTTTCGTAGGCAATATGGCTTTCTGAATTTGCAGTGCATACCTTAGGCTGTCTGTGATATCTTTGTTTTTAAGCTCTATTTCTAAATATGCAGTTTCTAATTTATCATTTTTTTGAGCGAGTTCTTGTGTGCGTTCATTAACTGTCTCTTCTAGTTTTGTTTTTGCCTTTCTTAAATAGCTTAATCGCCATCTTGATAAAAAATATGATATAACTGTGATCAATATAATTATAAGCAAATGACATTCTGATGTTTGCCAAAAAGGCTTTTTGATCTTAAAAGAAAAAGATGCACGTTGCTCACTCCAAAAGCCATCATTGCTTCTTGCTTTGACTTTGAAATTATATTCGCCAGGCTTTAAATTGGTAAATACAGCAGATTTTTCTTTTGTGATTTTTGACCAATGGTCATCTAATCCAACTAACTTGTATTCATATCCTATAGCATCTGGATCTGTAACATTAAACACGTTATAATCAAATCTTAAATCATGTTTGCTATGTGGCAAGACAAGATCAATAGGCATATCGTTATGATCCAGATTGTCTGAGTATTTTTGCCAACGTGTTTTTTTCTCTGGTAGCAATTGAACATCTGTTATTCTAACTTCCGGGCCATAGTGATCATCTGGGATTTTACTTTGTACAATACCTTCTACAGCTATGACTATAAAAAAAGACAATAAAAGGTAGCTTATGTGCCCTGAAATTGAATTAAATTTCATTGATCTGATTTGTGCTGTCTATAGTATGAAGCATATTATTAAATATAGAAGAATTAAACAAGGAGCTAAATGACTTTTCTTCTGTCAGCTTCTTTTTATCCCTTAATCCTTTTTCTATAGCTAATTGCAAAAAGTATGCCATTTTTTCTTTATCGTCTTCATATGTAAGTGCCTTTAAATAATAAACCTCAGGATTTTCAGGATCTACTTGTTCATAAATGTTAAGATACTTCTGATTAACTGTCCCATATTGCTTTCTTTCTTTATCAATTGTTAAGTAAGACATTAAGCTTAAATATTGCAATACCCTTTCATAAACTAGCTTTTTAGCGCTTTCTTGCATCTTATCTTTAAGTTTATAGATTAGTTTTATTTCCTTTTCCCACCAATCCCAGTCTTTATTGTAGAAAGCATTTTTATAAGACTCCTTCAAATCAGTTTCTAACTTTATTGTTCCGATAGTGGCGTTGAGTTTATAATTAGGAGAGCTAGAATAGCAGTTGTTAAAAATGCATTGGAAAACAGTTGACATTGTTTTGATATCTGGCCATTCATGAATTCCCGAAAACTCGATTATATGATGAGGGTATTTAGATTTAGCTAAGCCTAGACTAGTTTGTAGCATCTCTAAATAATTAAAATCTTTATCTCCAATAACCCCAATAAAGAAGGGAGTGTGTTTTCGAGTTAAGGGTTTAGTATTATTGATCCCTGCACCACAGCTTATTGCGCCATTAATATAATTGAATTTGTTAGCTAAATGATATGCAACTCTTCCTCCTCCAGAAAACCCTAGGGTGAAAACATTATTGTCATCTATATGGATATCTTTTTTGACAAGTGAGTATACTTGCGAGAAATGATCTTCGATAAGTTTTAGCTGTATACCATTTTGAGAATAGGTAGACGCTACTAAAACAACACTAAACTGATCGGCTATTTGTTTATACTTTTTTAATGGAATGTTTGCTCTAGCGTGTGAATCAAAAATAAAACAAACGGGGTAGAGCTGAGAAGCATTATAGTCAGCAGGTTTGTGAATTATAAAATCTTCACTAAAACTTTTTGACTTGGAGCTACTAGTATTATGAGCTATTGTTTTTTTTGACGCTTCTTGCTTATTCTGTATGTGCTCTTTTTCTGGCTCACTAGCACAAGAATATAGTAGTATGGCTATAAAAAAACTATAGATAAAAGTTTTCTTAATATTAGCCATAAGCCGAATATAAACTTATTCTAGTTTATGAGCAAGTTTTACGAAAACTCGTAAATAAAGGTGTGCTTAGCAGGAATGTTTTCTTAGTAACGTTCTTCTGTAGAGAAGAAGAAATCTCCTTCGATTGTTGCATTCTCATCTGAGTCGGACCCATGAATGGCATTCGCTTCAATAGAAGTAGCATATAGTTTTCTTACTGTTCCTTCAGCAGCTTCTTCTGGATTTGTAGCACCGATTAACTTTCTAAAGTCTTCAACTGCATTGTCTTTCTCCAAAATGGCTGGAAAAATAGGACCAGAAGTCATGTAAGCAACTAAATCATTAAAGAAAGGTCTTTCTTTATGAATGCCATAAAAAGATTCTGCTTGTTCTTTGCTCAACAGTGTTTTTTTCATGGCAACAATTCTAAAACCTGCCTTTTCAATCATTGCTAAAATATTACCTGTATTGCTTGCCTCTACTGCATCAGGCTTAATCATTGTAAATGTTCTATTTCCGCTCATTATTCTAAATTTTGTGCAAACCTACATGATTTCACTAAAAGCACAAAGCTTTTTGTGTATTTCATTAACTTGATAAATCAACGATTGACTTCCATCATTATTAATAACAAAATCCGATCGCTTTACTTTTTCATCATCACTCATTTGTTTATCCATTCTAGCTCTCACGTCCTGCTCATTTGCTTGATCTCTCTTGATAACCCTTGCTATTCTTATTTCTTCAGATGCTAGAACTGTGATTACTTTATCTAGGGATTTGTAAGAGTCACTTTCGAATAGCAATGCTGCTTCTTTAAGTACATATGACACATTTGGGGTGGATTGTTTATTATACCATCTGTCAAAGTCTTTGCCAACAGCTGGATGTACAATAGCATTTAATTTGTTAGTAGCATTTTTATCGGAGAAGGCTCTACCTGCCAAGAGCTTTTTATTGAGCACATTGTCTTTATCATACAAGTCATTACCAAAAGCTTCTTTTATCTTTTCAATAAGTGTTCTATCTTCTTGTATCAATATTTTGGAGGCTTCATCAGCATAGTATACGGGTATACCGTATTCTTCAAATATTTTACATATTGTAGTCTTTCCACTGCCAATTCCTCCTGTAATGCCAACTTTAAGCAAAGGTTTATTCATAGATGATGTACTCAACTTCTTGGGGAGTAAGTTGAACGTTCTTCGTGTTTTCAGGTGTGCTTGCCAATTCAATTTTTGCCAAATTGTTTTTAAAGTCTATATGATCATAGTTGATGACTGTTTCAAAAGCATAGGCATCTATCTCATCAAATTTGGATAATGATGTAATATATTTTACGGTAACCTCTTTGGGGTAGAAAATAATGGATTTTCCTTCTGGCACATTGACTCCCTCAATTTTTGAAATGATAGAGCCTTCTGTAAACTCCTCCACATTGACAATGATTTCAACGGAATCTTGTAATGGTTGCAGCGTGTTGTGTTTACTAGGTTTTAATGCAAGCTTTGTACGAAATGGCTCACTCAGTTCTTGCAAACTTAAAGTATCTGTTTCCCAGTATAAGATGTCGCTTAATACGTTTTCTGTACCTGATATTTTTATGTTGCTTGGCATGATCTTAATATCACCAACTATACCAAATTGTTTTTTTATGCTAATATTTAAATTTTGTTTAACAGGCACAGTTTTGTATTTCTTTTTATCAAATGAAAAGTCAATTTTGTTTGGAGAGATCTTTACAATCTTGTAGTTTCTAGAAAGCTGCTTGGTAAACTGGTTTAGTAATGCTTCTGTTTCTAGCTTGCTATTTTGAAGTTTGCTTAAGTCAATTTTAATATTAGACGGTAATCCCTTAAATCTTAAGCCAAATAAATACCAACCACTCGATCTGATTGAAATATTTACTTCTTTAGGAGGCGTATTAACAAGTACTTTATTCTCTGGATAATTATGGTATTCTACTTTAAATGTATAACGTTCTGTATAGAACTTGGAAAAAGCATTGACGAGCCAAAATACACCTGCAATAAAAATACACAACAATAAAACCGAGTACTTTTCTCTTTTTTTAATATCTGGTATGAAAGAGGAGAGAAGCTTATATATTGGCTTTAACAATAGGTAAAAGCTTAATGTGTTATTTCTTTTTATCCGTTGGGGAGGGAGCGACAGAAATGGAGTTTTTATCTACTTTAATCTTAATGTTAGGAGCAATTTCCAGTTGAACATCTGATTCATTTATATGGCTTATTTTACCATATAGCCCTCCAGACGTCAAAACCTCATCTCCCTTTTTCAGTGCTTCAATAAAATTCTTCTGTTCTTTTGCTTTTTTTACCTGAGGACGTATCATAAATAAATACATGATTACGAAGATGCTACCTAAGAATATCATATTCATGGTAGAGCTACCTTCCCCTTGGGGGGCACCCATAGCTAAAAAAAGAAATAAAGTGTTTGTCATTGTTTTCTAATTATAAAGTTTCTTCAGGAACAATAATATCTCCTTTAATGTAGATCACGCTTTTATTAGGAACACCGTTGTGTGTAACTGTGATTGACTTAGTTGTCTTACCAGACTTGCCTTTACTGTTAAAGCTAACTTTAATAGTGTCAGATGCTCCACTAGCGATTGGTTCTTGAGGGTAATAAGGTACTGTGCAGCCACAAGATGCCTTAGCATTTGTGATGATTAAGTCACTATGTCCTGTATTGGTAAATATGAAATCATGTTTTACCACATCGCCTTGTTGTATTTCTCCAAAAACATATTCTGTCTCTGCAAAAGTCATTTGTGGCAAATCTTCCTGATTGATGTTTTCTTTACCTGAAGCAGATTCTGGATTTTTTACTAAATCCGTAGAAAGCGTAGATTCACTACTTGCATTATCACCTGAGTTGTTAGTTTCTTCATTATTACAAGCAAAGAAAAGTACACAAACACTTAAAGTAAATACTAAATATTTTTTCATGATTTTAAATTTTGAAGATTAAAATTAGCAAGTTTGATTTTATAAAAGAAAGATTTAAGCATTATATTATTCTGCAGGAGCATTCCATACCCAAGCATCTGCTCCAAATTCGTCTCTTGCAAAATCTAAACTCTTTTGAGCCTTTTCAGGATCTTGATGCTTTTCAATACTTACTCTATAATAACCTCCGCCTTCTACTACCTCAGCATAATATATTCCTAAGTCATTTATTTTTTTCGCAAAGGCATTTGCGAAGCGTTCATTTCTGTATGAATTGATAATAACGTAGAACCTGCCATCAGGGTATTCAATAATAAAGTCTGTCTCAATAGGAGTATTTTCTTCTACTTCGTGTTCATGCTCAATCTCATCTGCAACTTTTTCCTCGATTTCTTCTGCAATGTCTTCTTCATCTCCATCTTCCATTACATGCTCTACAACATCGTCCAAAGTCTCTTCTTTATCTGAATTTTTCTTATTAGAGGGCTTCGAGGATGCAAATAACTCATTTACATGTACGTACTTAAGTTTTAGAGCCTCCTTGGTTTTTGCTAAATCAAAGCCATTGTGAATAAAAAAGAAAGCGATAACAAATAGTAGTATCCAAAGTAAAAAAAGAACAACACCACCTTTCCTTTTTTTCTTGCTTTCGGTTTTTTTCGTGGCAGGGCTGTTATTATTTTGTTCTTTTTGAACGTCCTGAGTCTTTTGGGGTTCGACCTTTTTGTTCTCTTCTGTTTTGGTAGTATTGCTGGCAGCTACTTTAGGTTCCTCCTTTTTAGCTGTTTGTTGTGTCGATTCTTTCTTAGATATTGCAGGCGTTTTTGTCTCTTGTTTATTCTCTTCTTTTTTACTTGATGAAGTAGAAGATGATTGGGAAGCAGTTGCAGTAGGTTTTGATGCCTTTTTGAGCTCAACATCTGTCATCCCAAAATTTTTAGCATCGACAGTTAAGTTACTTTCTCCTTCAAAGAGTAATGCTCCCTTGTCATTTTTGTATAATTTCCCAATTCCAGGCAATTTTAAAGGTTCGCCTGAATCAATTATACCCATACTAGCCTTGACAAATGCGTTAATTGCTTCAGTAGCTTTACTTGCGGCCAACTTTTCTTTTATTCTAATGTGATTCTTTAAAACGGAGTCATCTTTGACTTTAGGATTTGCCTTAAATGTGATTTCAATACTTGGAGGTATGGCTACATTTCTTTTTTGATCTACTTTGGCTGCATTTTTCTTGATTGAAAATAACCCTAAGCCAGGTATAACTAATGCATCGTTTGTTTTAAGTAAGTATTCTATATGTTTTACGATGTCCATGATTAGTACATTTTATATTTTAAGCCAATGATTCCATTAAATCCATAAGACGGGTAATGATAAAACCTTTGCCACTGTCTTGATGCAATATTATTAAAATTAGCAAAAACACTGAAATTTTTATTCAGTACATAGGTTGCTTGAAGGTTTGCATCGACTATGCCTTTTAGTGTAATCGTACTACCTGCTTCGTCTCTCGCTTTTACTGGGTCTTGAGCAAATATTGCGGTACTGATGATTATTTTGTCTGACAAATTATAGTGTCCTCCTAAGTTAAATTTAAAAGTTGGAAGATGCCAAGGATGAGCTTCGACAGATAGTTGATAATCATTGTATTCAAAAGTCGTTGTCACTTGGTACTTTTCAGTAAGTTGATAGCTCAAGCCAAAACTAAAGTTTAGTATAGTGGCTTTACGGTCATATAACACTTCAAAGCGTTTGTAATCATTAGTATCATTTATAAACAAAGGAAGTCTGGTTATCTTTTTATGGGCAAACCTGATTTCAAAATTCAACTTCTTTCCCAAATAACCCCTAAATCCAGTGTATTTGTCAATTACTCTCGAATTACGAAGTGGTGTGTTGGTCCCGATAAATGGGTTCTGAGATCTAAATCCATCAATCGTGTGTATCTCAAGGCTTTCATCCCAACCAGCAAAGGAAATTAATTTATTATCAATAACATTGGTTGTCCAGTTGAAGTATGGCAAAAAGTAGAATATGCTATTTACCCAAGTTGCATCTCCACCTAACTCGAACTGAAGGTTTTTAATACTTAGGTGATATTGTGGCGCAATATTAATAACCTGTCTTTGTGTTGCTACTGAGGAATCGGTGGTATTTATAAAGTTGTATCCAATTCCTAGGTTAGCTCTATGAAGCAGCTGTGTGTCTCTTTCTAGTATGTTTTTGCTGAGAGTGCTGGTAAAAGAAATATTATTTTCACTTAGTGGGTTTAGGTTAGACAAGTTGTAATAGCTTAGTGTTGAAATATGATCTAGTCCAATCTCGTTACTGGCATGGCTTTTTAAAGTCAAAGTAGTGTTGAGTTTATTATATCGTTGTCTTACATCTTCTTTAGAAAAAGTATCTGTCGTATGATCATATCCATAAAAGTGATAAATATCTCTATTGTAGTTTATATCGCCTTTAAGAGTATTTTTATTAAAAAGCTGTTCACCCCAAGCACCTATTGTATTATTACTATACGCTTGATGGTCGAGTTTCAGGCTATTTTGAGCTAGGTGATTGGCGTAAAAATTATAATGTAAATTTTCACGACTACCATAGTAATTAGCATTTAAAAGGGTAGTAGATCTATTGCCGACTCCTGCTTTAACAGAAGCTTTAGATAGCTCCTCTCTTTTTTCCTTTCCAATAGACGCTGCTGGTATTAACTTTGATGGGTATTTTAGTTCTAGTAGTCTATCAGGTGTATTGTATTCAAAATTTGAAGGTTTCTGATTAATAGGAGGCAAGCTAGGCAAAAAGTTGATTTTGCTTGCATTGGCCAACTTAGGTTTGTATTCCTTGACAATATTTATCTCTTCTGAACGTATATTCGCTTGTGCAAAAATATAGCTTGGCAATAGCAGAAAAGCTAATACTGCAAGGGCAATGGTATGTCTTTCTAACCTATTCATTGCTTTCAATATTATTATCTAATGAATCTAGCTCTATTGGCTTTATAATTTCTTCTTCATTTTCTTGAATCTTAGAATGCTGTTCTTCTAATGTTATTATCTCTTGTAGTTTTAATTTAGCTAAAGCCGACAAGACCTCGTCACCATCATAGCCGTTTACGATACTTTGCAGTGTTGCTTTTGCCTGAAAGTAGTCTTCCTTTTCCCTATAAATATCAGAAATCAAAATAAAACTTTTCACAATCCAGTATTCATGGCTTGGAGTTTGCTTAATAATAGAGAGGCATATGTTTTTTGAAGAATCTAATAGAACATTATCGTAAGCAATTTCTGCTAATAAATACCTTGCTTCGGTTCCGAGAGGGTTATCCGTTATTGAGTCAGATACATTGAAGTATTGAATGGCGCTCATGGTATCTTTTAACCTTAAAGCCGATTTACCAGCCAATAAGTTTGACAATATGATGTCTGATTCATTTATCCCAGCAAGGTAATTAAGGCTATTGGTATAATTGATGACCGATTGATATTCTCCAACCTCAAATCCCGTTCGTATAAGTCCTAATTGAGCTCGTTCAATGTTTTCTTTTAAGTCTGCAATCATCAATAGTTTTTCGTAATAATTATAAGCAGCTTTAGAACTATCATACTCCTCTTCAAACAGTGTTGCTGTTTTTACTAGGGCCTTTTCCTTAAATTGATTGTAAGGTGCATTAATAATATGCTGATAATCTTCAATTGACTTTTGATATTTTTTTAAGCTATACAGGCATTCTGCTCTGTAATAATAAGCTGGCAAAGCAAATAGCCCATGAGGGAATCCATCAATATACTTACCGAAACTTTTTATAGCCGCTGCACAATCATCTTTGATATACAAAGCTTCAGAAGCAAGATAGGTTAGTGAGTCTTGTGATGTATTGCTTAAGTTTATATTTGGAACAGTGCTAGCAAAATTGATATATTCCTGCGCATTCCCAGATGCGATATAGATATCTTTTATACTTCGTAATGCAATATTCGCTTCATTGGTGCCAGGAAAAGCTTTGACAACATTTTTATAAAACTTCAATGCTTCGCTTTCTTTATTCAAGTTATAGCTTATTAAGCCAAGCTCTAGTAGAGATCTTGAGACATAGCCGCTTTGCTTGTAGTCGGTAATTATTTGATTGAAATACTGTTCTGCTTTATTATAATTGGATGATGCAATAAATGCTTTTCCTGTTTCGTATAGGGCATCATCATAAAAATTAGAAGATTTATATTGGGTCAATATTTTAGATATAATTTCTATTTTACTTGTATTGTTATTTTGTAACCCTTTTATGATGCCAGATTGTAATAAGGCGTAATCAGATCCAGATAGTGAAGATTCATATACAGTCGCATAATACTTGAGAGCAGAAGCATAGTTTTTAATAATAAACTCACAATCACCAACGCGTAGTGATGCATCTGTAGATATACTTTGTTGTTTGGATTCTATTGCTTTCTTGAAATACGCGATGGCTTGAGTATATTGTTCCATATTATAAAAGGAATATCCTATAGCATAATTGGCCGAAGATGCAGATACATTATGAGGTAATCCAGATACGATTCTACTTGTGCCTATAAATTTATTATAGCTCGGTATAGCTTGTTTGTAATTTTCTTGAATATAAAGTGCTTCTCCTTTCCAAAAGAATGAAAGAGCCTCTGTCAATTCATCAATAGGGTAGTTGTTGGATAGATTGAAGTAATGTATTGCCGTATCATACATTTCGATATTAAAGAACTCGACACCTCTATAATAAGCTGTTTTTTGATAAGCTTTCTTAATCTTTGGACTTTTCTCCTCAATACTTTGAATTACCGCAAAAGCATCCTTGAAGTTTCTAGTTGTTAGGAATAGATCCGTTAACAACTCTTTTGCTTCACTTATGTAAATAGAATTTGGATAATCATTTATAAAAGCTTGTAATGATTTTATAGCTACATCTTCATAGCCCATTTCACAAGATATTTTTGCATGGTTGTAAGTAGCTATTTCTTTAATGTATGGATCATAATCCATTTTAGAAGCCTTTGAAAATGCGTTTTTTGCTTCTCTAGTTTGTCCTATTTTAATAAAACAAGATGCTAAATTATATAAGGCGTTTTGTCCTAGTGAATCTTCAAGAAAGTTGAGTTGTACAAAGTTATTAATGGCCAGTCTGTATTGCTCTGTTTTAGAATACGCGTAAGCCAATTGGTATTGGTCGTATTTACTGATCTCCTTTGCCTCTTTGATATACTGGCTTATATGTGCTATAGCTTTTTTATAGTCTTTCTTCTCGAAATAAGCCTTTCCAACTAAGTGTTCAATTTCATTGGAGTATAGTATTCTCGGATCGTTCAGATGCTTTGTGCCATAGTTGATTGTTTTTTCATAATCCTTTTGCTGAAAGTAGATGCTTGCAATATAAAAAGGTACTAATCGGCTGTATTTTTTCGATTCTGAAATTTTGAAAAAACTATTCAATGCAATATCATAATCCTTCTGCTCATAAGCTATATAGCCGTAGTAATAATTAGAAGGGAAATAATATTTGTCTTGTATATCCTTTATTGCTCCAAACTCTTTTCTTGCTGCGTCATACTTCTCGTCCAAAAACAGCAGGTAAGCATTTTGAAATCTAAATTCAGGTTGTTCCTCTTTGTTTAGCAATGAATGGTCAACGGACGACCAATAATGCTTTGCTTGTTCGTATTCTTTTTGCTCAAAATAAAGCTTGCCCAAGAAATAGTTGCTTCTATTGGCTTGTGTTGTATTGGGGTAAGTGCTGATAATATGTCTTAATAAACTATCGGCATTTGCATATTGCAAATAATAGCAGCAAATGGCATTATAATATTCAGCATTTAAGAAAATAACACGATGAGCATTAGGTATTGGCTTTTGTCCGAAATTTTCCAAGAAATGATCAAAGTGTCTTTTTGCTGGAATGTATTCTTTTTGCTGAAAGTAATCTACTCCATTTTTGTAAGATATTTGTGGATCTAGATAAACATTGGTTTGTTGACTAAACGATAAGTGTTGTATGCATAGAAAAGCTAGTAATAAAAATATTTTTTTTAAGAGAAGCACCTTACTATTTAACGTTAAATACACTTAAAAATTATCATATTTAAAATTAAGGTTATTTTCATGAAGCTATCTATTTATGCCAATTATTGTGGATAAAATGTCGACTATGTGGATTAATAATTTAGCGCATTTATTTTTGTCTATAAAATTAGAAAATGAATGATTCGTAAACTTTTCTTTCGTCAAATTAGTTAAGATAGCGTATCTTGTAATTGAAGAAATTACTTGTAACTAGATGATTTTATGAGGGAGATAAAGATATTTCGTAGTATTTTATTGTTAAGTGTTTTAATATTAGCTGGAAACATATATGCCCAAACGGTATATAAAGGACATTGGGATGGCAAAATATATGTTAAGCTGCATGATGAAATTGTAAATAATAAATCTAATGAACTAGTCATTGATCAATTTCCATTGATGGGTTATTTACAAGATAGTTTTATCATTACGAAGTCAGAGCGACCATTTATTCGTTCTGAATACCGACCACTACAACTCACTTATAGGCTTTCATTTAATAATCCTGATCGAGTAGATGCACTAATTAGGCACCTTGAACAGCATCCTGATGTAGACTATGCCGAGAAAATTCCAATCGATTGGTCATTCATAGAACCTAATGACCCAGAATACAATGCCACAAATCAGTGGGGATTGTTTAAGGTTTTAGCAGAAGAAGCTTGGGATATAACCACAGGGAGTGAAGAGATCGTTGTTGCTGTTGTAGACAATGCTATTGACATTAATCATCCAGACTTGGTAGATAATATTTGGACAAATGAAAACGAAATTCCAAATGATAACATAGACAACGATTTTAATGGTATAATAGATGATATAAAAGGTGCAGATTTAGCAGATGGGGATGGAGACCCAAGCCCTAACTTCGTCAATAATGGTACGACACAGGAAGATCTTAGAATTGCAGGGCACGGAACGCACGTTTCTGGTACTGTGGCGGCCACTACAGATAATAATATTGGTATTGCTTCAATAGGTAGAAATATTAAAATAATGGCATTGAAAACTAATTTCGATAACTCTCCCTACCCACAAATAGGAGGCAATCCAGTTGCATATGACTGTATCGAGTATGCTATCGAGCAGGGGGCAGATATCATTAATATGTCTTGGGGATCGGTTGATAGTGCGTCTCAAACAAACCAAAATATCATAATCTCCGCTCACAATCAAGGTATTGTATTAGTAGCAGCTGCGGGAAATGATGGGGTGTCAGATATGGCTTACCCTGCTTCCTATCAGCATGTTATAAGTGTTGCTGCAACTGGTGTTACAGACATCAAAACTAGTTTTTCTCAATACAATGATAGTGTAGACATTTCTGCACCAGGTATAGATATATTAAGTACGGTTAGCTATGGTGCAATGTATGATGAGTATCAAGGTACATCTATGTCAGCTCCTTTAGTTGCAGGTGCTTGTGGGCTACTCTTGTCTGTCAATGCTGGAATGACAACACAGGAAGTTGAAACTTGCCTAAAATTAGGGGCAGATACGATAGACCATCTTCAGCCAACTCTATTTAAAAATAAATTAGGCGCAGGAAGACTTAATGTGAAAAATAGTTTGGATTGTGCTGCAGAACTTACATCAGTTGGCGTTGACCTTAATGAGCTTGTCTTACAAGATACATCTTACTGTATAGGGAATTTATTGCCAGTTATTGAAGTCGCTAATATAGGTGCTAAAACAATTCGTGAGCTAAAAATAAAATATCATTTTTTGCCCAATGGAGATGAAAATACTTTTGATTGGTCTGGAAGTATATCGTCTGATAGTACCTTGCATATATCATTACCCATAAAGAATCTAACCTTAGACGCGGTTATAAAAATTGAGATTCTTGAAGCAAATGGCATTTCAGACTTTTTAAGTAATAACAGAATTTTGGAAGTTGACTTTTGTGTTGAAGATGATCAATTTGAAAATGAACTAAAGGTTTACCCCAACATCACCAATAGGGCAGTTAATGTTCAATTTGACCTTAAAGATGCTGCAATGGCTGAAGTGTACGTAATAAATGAAACAGGGAATGTGGTTTACTATAAAGGTGACGCATTGACCTATGGTGGGCTATATCATGTAGATATGACGGGGTATTCTAGTGGACTCTACCTGGTTAAGGTCATTTCTGAAGATAAGGTTGCTAGCAAAAAAATCATCCTTCAGAAATAACATTTAGCCCATTTTCTGTGATTTGAATTTCAGGAATAATATCTTTGAGGTCACAAATGATGTAAGCGGTTTGCGTAAAACATTTTTAATATCCTTTTTTGCTTTCTTTTCAGTGCTTTTTGCGTTTTCGCAACAGAAATACAGCATTAGTGGATATATAAAAGATGTAGAAACTGGCGAAACACTAATAGGTGCAACAGTCTATATCAAAGAATTACAAACTGGAACTGCAGCTAACGTTTATGGTTTCTATTCTTTGACTGTTCCAGAAGGCAGTTATACATTGGTTTATACGTTTATTGGATTTGATGAAGTTACAAAGCAGATTGAATTAACTGAAGACATCAAAATCAATCTTGAGATGCAAGAAAGCTCTAGCACTTTAGATGAGGTCGTTATTTCTTCTGAGGGAGATCGGCCAAATGTGAAGAATGTAGAAATGAGTGTTAGTAAGCTGGATATCAAAACAATAGAGAAAATACCTGCATTATTAGGAGAGGTAGATGTGATAAGAAGTATTCAGTTACTTCCTGGTGTGTCAACCGTTGGGGAGGGTTCTTCTGGCTTTAATGTGCGAGGTGGCGCTATTGATCAAAATTTGATTTTGTTAGATGAGGCTCCTGTCTATAACTCCTCACATCTTTTTGGTTTTTTCTCTGTTTTTAACCCAGATGCAGTGAGTAATGTAAAATTGATTAAAGGCGGTATCCCTTCTACCTATGGAGGTAGGCTTTCTTCTATTTTAGATGTGAGAATGAAAGAAGGTAATTCAAAAAAGTTTGCTGGAGAAGGTGGTGTTGGTGTTATCTTTAGCAGACTTGCGTTGGAAGGGCCAATTATCAAGAATAAAGCCTCCTTTATAGTAGCAGCAAGAAGGTCATATATTGATATTTTAGCAAAACCTTTTTTAAAAGGAGATTTAAAAGATAGCAAGTTTTATTTTTATGACCTTACAGCTAAAGTTAATGCTACATTAAATGACAATAATAGGTTGTTTTTATCAGGGTATTTTGGTAGAGATGTATTTGGTGCCGACTTTGGCTTTAACTGGGGCAACTCAACGGTAACCTTACGATGGAACCACGTCTTTAATAAGAAGCTTTTCTTTAATGCTACCGCGTTTTATAGCAATTATGACTATCGTTTAGAAGTAGGAGATGATACAGAGGGATTCAATTGGAAGTCTAGAATAATTAACTACAGTATCAAGCCTGAATTTACTTGGTATGCTAATCCTAATAATACCGTTAAGTTTGGAGGCCAGTCATTGCTCTATAACTTTGTCCCAGGAACAGCTTCTTTTTCAAGTGGTGGCGTTTCAAACGATATAAGTCTGCCTGATAAATATGCGCTAGAAAGTTCTGTTTATGTAAGCAATGAGCAAAAAGTAGGAGCGTTAATCACATTGCAATACGGAGTTAGGCAATCTTTTTATCAATACTTAGGAGAGAGTGTAATTTATGAATTTAATGATCCTGAGCCAGGTATGAGAAAAATGGTTACCAATATTGATTCTTTTGAACAATGGGAGACGATCAATACATATAATAATTTTGAGCCAAGGTTTTCTGTAAAATATCAATTGAATGAAGTAAGCTCAATTAAAGCCAGTTATAACAGAATGGCGCAATACATACACCTCATTTCTAATACAACAGCTTCTACGCCACTTGATGTTTGGACGCCAAGCACGAATAACATCAAACCACAAATAGCTGACCAAGTAGCGTTAGGCTATTTTAGGAATTTTGGTGAGAATGATGATTATGAGACATCTGTAGAGACTTATCACAAGTGGCTGCAGAATCAAATTGACTATATTGACGGAGCAAGTTTATTATTAAACCCGTTTTTAGAAGGAGATTTGCTAAATGCAAAAGGAAGGGCTTATGGAGTAGAATTTTATGTTAAGAAAAATACTGGTAAGCTAAACGGTTGGATTAGTTACACACTAGCAAGGACAGAGCGAAAGGTTGATGGTATTAATCAAGGAAATTGGTATGCCAATAGGTTTGATAAGTTACACAACTTTAATATTGTAGGGAATTATGACTTTAGTAAATATGTTACCTTTTCTGCTAGTTTTGTTTTTTCAACAGGAACTCCTGCAACATTTCCTACCAATAGGATTGAATTGCAAGGTTATATTATACCGCATAACTCAGAATATAAACGAAACAATTATCGGATTCCTCCATATCATAGATTGGATTTGTCCGTCACTTTGTATCGTAAAAAAGAGAATCCAAAGAATGAAAGCAATTGGGTTTTTTCATTATACAATACATATGGTAGACGTAATCCGTTTTCCATTTATTTTCAACAAAATGAAGACAATCCACAAGTTACAGAAGCAGTTCGCTATTCTATATTAGGAACAGTTGTTGTAGCAGCAACCTATAACTTTAAATTTTGATAGTTAATAGAAAATACTATTTCGTTTGGATATTGCCCATACTACTTGCATTAACAAGTTGTGAAGATGTAATTGATATAAACCTAGATGAGGGAACTCCTCAGTTGGCGGTCGACGCTTTTATTACCAATGAAATGAAGACACAAACGATTAGCCTGTCCATTACGTCGCCATATTTTGAAAATAGCGCTTCTCCGAGAGCAACTGGAGCAACTGTGAAGTTAATTGATGGGTTCACCGCACAAGAATATTTATTTACAGATGTTACAAACAATGGTCTCTATAATTGGACTCCAAGTATTTCTGAACAATTAACAGTAGGAAATATTTATACATTATCTATTACTTATGACGGAGAGCAATATCAAGCCCAGTCTATCTTAAATCCAACTCCTCCAATAGACTCTATATCTGTTCTTTACAGGGATGCAGAACCGCCTAATTATCCAGAAACGGGCTATTATGCATCATTATATGCTTTTGATATTGCTGGGAGGCCTGATTTTTATTGGATAAAAACTTATTTAAACGGTCAGTTTAACAATTCTCCAGGTTCTATTCTTATATCTCAAGATGGGGCTTTTGAAGGTGATGCTTCTGATGGTTTGTTGTTTATTCCGCCTATAAGAGAGTCTATTACGCCTTTTGGAACAGTTTATAATGAGGGAGATAGTTTAAAAGTAGAGATTATGTCTTTAAATTTTAATACTTATGCTTTTCTCGGAATAGCACAATCCCAATTATCTAATGCAGGTCTCTTTGCAGAACCTCCTGTGAATGTACCTACTAATATTTTTAATGTAGATACCACCTCTGAAGTGCTTGCAATAGGATGGTTTAATATGGGAGCTGTTTCTGCTGATGGTATTACAATTCAACCTTAATAGGGTGAAATAATTTTCTTAAATTCACTTTTGAAAAGTGGTATGATATGAAATTATTTGATTTTTCTAATGTAAAAGGAGATTTGATGGGAGGCATAACTGCTGCTATTATATCTCTCCCAATGGGGCTTGCTTTTGGTATTCAGTCTGGGTTAGGTGCAGAAGCAGGTTTGTATACGGCTATTATTCTTGCATTTTTTGCTGCCTTTGTTGGTGGAACAAAAACATTAATTAGTGACCCAACTGGACCGATGACAGTTGTAGCAGCAACTGTTGTTTCGCTTGGGTTAGTGGAACATAGCAATAGCATTACAGAAGCGATCCCCTTAATTATTGCTACTTTTTTATTAGCAGGATTATTACAAATAGCTTTCGGCTTTTTAAATATCGCCCAATACATAAAGTACATTTCATACCCTGTTGTTTCTGGCTTTATGGGAGGAATTGGGGTAATCATCATTGCACTGCAGATATTTCCATTGATGGGACATTCCTCTCCCAAAGGTGTGATTAATATTTTTTCAAACATAGCAGATCCTATTAGTAATTTAAATATGGAGGCCTTATTGTTAGGCTTAGGAACAATTGCATTGATTTATTTATTACCATTGATTTCCAAGAAAATTCCGAGCATTTTAGTTGCATTACTGTCTGCTACAATTGTTTCTGTCTTATTAGATAGCAACGTACCAAGGGTAGGGCAGATACCCGCTGGTATTCCAATGCCACTATTTAGTGAGCTAAGCCAGTTCAAGTTTTCTGACTTTCATTTAATCTTCGTTCCTGCAATCACGCTGGCTTCCTTAGGTGTTATAGATACGCTTCTAACATCTGTTGTAGCAGATAATATGACTAAAACAAAGCACAATGGAAATAAAGAGCTTGTCGGTCAGGGGATAGGTAATATGTTGACTGCTTTGTTTGGTGGTTTCCCAGGAGCTGGAGCAACAATGGGAACAGTTATCAATATTAGGTCAGGTGCTAAAACCAACTTATCTGGAATGTTCAAAGGCTTATTCCTTTTAATCATTGTGCTTGCATTAGGAGGTTATGTACAATATGTACCCATGTCTGTATTAGCAGGCATTCTATTCACGATAGGTGCAGGAATTATTGACTTTAAAGGAATAAGATTATTGTTGAAAGTTCCTCAGGGAGATGCCATCATCTTATTGCTGACCTTATTTGTAACTGTATTTGATACATTATTGGATGCCGTTGCATTAGGTGCTATTCTTTCCACTATGGTATTTATGAAGAAGATGTCAGATGTGGTAACAGATATGGAGAAGGAAGGCGACTTGGAAGCTTTTGCTAAAAAATCTAGTATTTCCAATCTGCCTGATGACCTGAAAAATAGAATCCACGTAAAAAGTCTTGATGGTCCATTGTTCTTTGGGTTTGCAGATCAATTTAGAGAGTATTTCAAAGCTATTGAAGATGTTTACGCGGTTATGATAGAAATGAAAAAAGTTCCGTTTATGGACGAAACAGGATTGGTAACATTAGAACAGTGTATTAAAGACCTTCAAGAACGTGATATTGAAGTCTATATTATTGGAGCAAATACTGCTATTTATCAGCAGTTTGAAAAGGTAGGGATTCCTGGAAATCTAATACCCGTTAATAATTTCTTTCCATATATATCATACTGTGCAAAGCATTTAAAGTACAAATATAAAAATGAAGTTTAAGCTAGCGTTGCACTTTCCTTTTTAGAAGTCATATTTACCTCTATGTGTTCTTGCATAGTAGTTGCTAAAGATAATCCTACGTAATCTACACATACAGGAAATAGCTTGTGTTTTCTATCGACCAAGACAGCAGTCTGAATTTTTTTAGGCTTGATACTCATTAACGGTTTCAATGCATATGTTAATGTGCTGCCTGTATTCGCAACATCATCAACAATAATAACGGTTTTATTGGTGAGCCCTTTGGCATCTATTGATAATTGAATATCATCAGAGTGAGGCTTTTTCTTATTCATAGATATAGCGGCAATATGAATTTGTACGTCAACAATTTTTTCAATAATCTTTTTCAGTTTTTGAGTCAATAACAGACCATTCTCTTTGATGCCTATTAAGAAAAGCTCTTTTTCATCATAGTTGTTTTCTGCTATTTGATAAGCAATTCTATTCAGTTTTTTCTCAATCTGTTTATTGTCTAAAATTATTGAACTTGAGTCTACCATTAATTGTAACTATTTCATATTTATACCGTAAAAATAACAATAGTAATTAACTTTACTATTCTACAACAGGTCAAGATGCCAAATAAAAGTATTCATCTTCTTACTTTTTCTTTTATTATCATTTTTTGTATTTCAGTGTTTGCTCAAAAAACGAAGTATGCTCCCCGCTTTATTTATGGGATTACGACAGAGAAGGTGGTTGATGCGCAACCTCTTAACAAGTCATTATTCGTCAAAGGTGATCCGAACAAAATAAAATCAAAAGTATCAGAACTAGGAGGAAGTCTTAAATACTGCCATGGTAATATTTGTGCTATCTCTATTCCTAGCGATTATATTGACAAATTCTTAATGAATGACTTTGTGCAAAGAGTAGAGCAAACCGTTAGTAAGTCTCAGCCGCTAATGGATACCTCTCTAATTAACAATGGTATCTTAGCTGTACATCAAGGAGTGGAGCCATTTAAAGAAGGGTTAACTGGAAAGGGAGTTATCGTTGGCATTATTGATGATGGTATTGATGTAAACCACTTTGACTTTAAAAATAAAGATAGTACCAGTCGCATATTATACATCTGGGATCAAAGAGCAACTACGGATACTTCTGCTCCTAATCCTTATAATTATGGAAAAGAGTGGACAGGACAGCAAATTGACAGTGGTATATGCACGCATAATGACTACAGTGTAGTTGCATCACACGGTACTAATGTAGCTGGAATAGCCACTGGAAACGGTTTAGCTGTAAATAATTATAAAGGGGTGGCTCCTGAAGCTGATATTATTATTGTTGCAACAAACTATCAAGATACTTCAGTAGTAGATGCTGTAGACTATATCTTTAGAAAAGCAGATTCATTGGGGCAACCATGTGTTATTAATATGAGCTTAGGTAGTTATTGGGGCTCTCATGACGGAAAAGATATATATGCTCAAGCCATAAATAATATGATTGCAGAAAAGGATGGGAGAGTAGTTGTTTGTGCAGGAGGTAATGGTAGAAAAGATTCTATGCATTTGCATCAAGACGTTACTTCTGATACAAGCTTTACATGGTTTAAGTATAACTATATTTCACCTGCACATCCCCAAGTATGGTTTTTTGGCTGGGCCGATACAGCTGAATTTGACAGTGTTTATTTTTCGATTGGTGTAGATGATTCTGATTATGTTTTCTTAGATGAAACGCCATATTACAGTATAGATGATATACTTTATGGTAACGTCGTAGATACATTATACAATCAAAATATGGGCATTGCAGGCATTGTTTATCCTTATGCGGTATACGAAAATGATAGTTTTGCCTATCGTTTGAATATGGCCATTGTAACAGACTCTATTCACTACTTATGGCGATTTAGCACAACTGGAAGCGGTTCTTTTGATGTTTGGTCTACAACGGGCAATAATGTAGGAACTTCCAATATGGTCCGTCAATCAGAATTACCCACAATGGCAGAAATGCCTGAAATAATTAATTACACACCTCCTGATAATTTACAAACGATTACGAGTAGCTGGACTTGCGCTCCCAATGTTATCACAGTAGCTAATTACAATAATAGAGGTACTTATCTTGATGCGGATAGTGTATTGCAAACCGCTAAATTGCAAGATTTGCCAGCGGGAAGCATTGCTGCTTCATCCAGTATTGGACCAACACGAGATGGTCGTTTAAAACCAGAAATAGCTGCATCTGGAAATACGACAATTGCCTCTGGTAGGTTAGGGACAATTTCACTACTGTTGGGCTCTGGGCAGGCACATAAAGTTGGATTTGGAAGTCAACATACTCGAAATGGAGGAACGTCTATGGCAGCTCCAATCGTGAGTGGAATTGCGGCTTTGTACTTGCAAAAGCACCCCAATGCCGATTTTCAAGAAGTAAAAGATGCCATCCTAAATAATGCAAAAAGAGATGCTTTTACTGGAGATACAATTAACGATAGTTGGGGATACGGGAAGGTATATGCATTCGGTGTATTAGCAGATGATACTGTTTTAGGATGCACTGATACAGGTGCACTAAATTACGATACGTTCGCAAATGTAAATGATGGTTCTTGTGTCAATAAGGTCTATGGATGTACAGATACTAGTGCTTTTAACTATGATCCATTAGCAAACGTAGATGATAATAGTTGTATTCCTAAGATTTATGGCTGTACTGATAGCTTGGCATTAAACTATGATAGCCTATCAAATACGGATGATAGCAGTTGTATTGAAAAGATATTGGGATGTACAGATACTAGTGCTTTTAATTATGATTCCTTAGCTAATGTCGATGATGGTAGTTGTGTGCCAAAAGTCTATGGTTGCACAGACAGTCTTGCCTCAAACTATGATAGCTTGGCAAATATTGATGATGAAAGTTGTGAATACGTAGGCATAAAAATAGGATGGAATGAAGGTGTTAAGGTTTATCCCAATCCGTTTAAAGATGAGATTGTAGTTGAGCACAGTTATCAGGAAAAAAAATTACGTGTAAATATTCTCAATCTAAGAGGGCAGGTAGTGTCTAATCAAACAATCTCAAATACAAGAAGTAAAATATTTGTTAAGGATGAATCTTTAATACGTGGGCTATATTATTTGGAATTAGTTAATATGCAAGGCGTAAGGCTATATGTAACTAAACTAAGTAAGTATTAATCTTCTATAGCGTTCGTTGGTTGCTTGTCTATGATATTTATTACATCCTTATAATCAATTCCTTTCATTGTATTATCTCTAGAATAAACCAGATAGGAAGTAGGCTTTAGAGGTCGAGTTCTGATGGCATTAGTTGGGCCATACAAAGCAATTAAATTTTTCGATAAAGCGTCAGCAATATGCATTACACCAGAATCATGACAGATAACGAATCTAGCATGGTTAATAATATTTGTTAAGTCATTAATCGTTGTTTGCCCCGCAGAGTTTACTATTTTTTTTAAATTATCTAGTTTAGACAAAATAGGTTGTGCAAATACTTCATTATCCTTTTGATCTCCAACTAAAACGATTTTATATTCATTTTTTGACAAAATATCTTGTATCAGTCTAACAAAGTTTTCAGTTGGCCAAGACTTTTGTTTTCCAAGCCCATTTGCCGCTCCTGGTTGAATAACTATATATTTATTCGTTTCTAGGTCAAACTCATTAATTATCTCTTCATCTCTATCAAATTGTATCAGAGTGTTGTGAGGCCTTTCCATTAATGGCTTGTTGGTATATAACTCTAGTAAATTATAATTGCTGTCTATTTCGTGTTTCTTTTCTGAAAAGGGAATCCATTTTGTTTTAAATGAAAACAATCGCCGTAATTGATCTTTTTTAAGATTCTTATGTCCTATCCGATATTTGATTCCAGCTAAATAAGAGCCAAAATATAAAAAGTTAGATATTGCATCAAACGGCAGAAATATTGCATCGTATTTATGTTTTCTTTTTTTTAAAAAAAATAGTGCTTTCGATACAATACTATCCTTACTTGATAAATGAATGATGTTATTTATGATATCATGCTGTTTTAGAACACTTTCAACTCCATATTGATTGTCGGTAATTACATCAATTACCGCATTGGGGTACAGTTTGCGCAATGACTGAATCATGGGTGTTTTTAAAATAAAATTACCCAATCCAGTATATCCTGATATTAAAATTTTCATATTATGATGACTACAAAAAGCTACACCTTTTGTAACCAAATTTTAAAAAGTTCGTATAACTAGTTAATGTTTGTAAAAATGCAAAGATTATTTCTTATTTTTACAAGGTAGGATATGAATATTCGTAACTCATTCATCACATTTTTAACCGCAAGCTTTATACTTGCAAATATAACTGCATCCTTTGCACAAGCTGAATTGGAGGCTGGTGTGATTGTAGGAAGTGCGAGCTACTTAGGCGAAATTGGTGGTGCTAGTGAAAAAGCAAAGCCTTTTTTCTTAGATGTAGACTTAAAAGAAACGAAGCCTGGTTTTGGTTTTTTTTATAAGTACCAAACAGATCCACTTTGGGCGATACGTAGTCAATTTATGTATGGTCAGATTTCAGGCGATGATAAGCAAAGTGGAAGTGAGACTAGGAGGGCAAGAAACTTAAGTTTTAGAAATACGATATATGAAGTTTCCAGTGTTGTTCAATTAGAACTTTTTGAGACTATTAGTAGGGTACGAGGAACTACTGCAAGAAGGTCAGTAGGTGGTATATCTTCAGGTAGCCCAATTCATGTTTTGGCTTATATGGGGCTAGGACTATTTTATCACAACCCACAAGCACAATTAGATGGTACTTGGTATGATTTACAACCATTGGGAACAGAAGGTCAAGGGCTAGATGGGCAGAGAAATAAATACAGTAGGTTGCAAATTGCTATGCCATTTGGCTTAGAAGTATTTATGCCAGTAAATCCCAAAGTCAGAATTGGGCTAGATATAGGTGCCAGGAAAACCTTTACAGACTATTTAGATGATGTTAGTGGCGTTTATTATGATAAGGCAGAGATTGAAGCCGCCTATGGATCAGAAGCAGCACTTTTATCTAATAGAACAGGAGAGATAACAGGAAATGGAGATGATTGGGAGTATTCAGGAGCTGGTGCAATTAGAGGTAATCCAACAGGCAAAGATTATTATTTTTATACATCGCTTAGTATTGGATATAAGTTTCAAACGTCAAAATACTATAAGCCTAAGTTTAACAGAACTTCCTCTTCTATTGCAAATCGTTTGAAGCAGAATAGAAGCAGGCATAAGAAATTTAGTTCCTACAGAAAAAAGAGAAGATAGTTTTACCTTACTTACCACAATAGGGTTATAGTTCCAGACTTAATCACTTTCTTATTGTTAATACCACTTATTAGCACATAAGTATAACTTGCAGGACTATTTTGTCCACCGTCCCAACTTAATGTATTTGAGCTATAAATCAATTTCCCAAACCGATCAAATATTTTAAGTTGAACGTCATCACGAGAAAGGTCGTAAGCAGATATGACGTTGAAAATATCATTTATACCATCACCATTCGGTGAAAATGAGTTGGGAATAAAGAAACTGTTTACTTCACAGTTATTGACTTCTATATTTAAACTATCACTATCTTCTTGACAGTATCGATCTTGAATATCAACAGTTATTGAGAACGTACCTGTTGTATCAAAGTTGTAAACCAATTTACTTGAGTTAGATGTTAGGCGAATATTGTCCAATGCATCATAAATTGTCCATTCATATGAATTATAGGTGCTTTGATTTTTGTCGGTAAGATTAAAGTCATCGTTGATACAAGCTTGTTTGTTTACAATTGATAAATCAATCGTTGTTGGCTGGATTGAGTTTTTTGCTGTGTCATGAAAGTCCACAATAAAGTTTGGCAACGACATTCCCGAGGCATAAGGAGCAAGCGATAATGCATTAAAACCAAAGCTAGAAATATTTCCTATTTCATTAACATCACGAATAGCAGCTAAGTTACTACTGTTGGTGGCTATGTAAATCGTATTGCCATTTGGAGCTAATTGCATACTGCCAAAGCCAGAACCACTTCCTGAGTATAATGTCCAAGTATCTTCTGATATTAGATCATATTTAAAAATTACCCTGCCAGTACTGTTGGGAATATCTGTGTAGGTATAATAAAGATACTTGCTGTTACCAGAAAACTCTAAACCATAGCCGCCAACATACTCATCATAATGCAATGTGGCTAATTCGCCAGTGGAATCATCAAAATCCCATATCTTAAGATATCCGTAAGTATTAAAATAAGAGTAGGAGATAGTGGCTACCTTTTTCCCATCTGGAGATACTTTCATTTGACCATTATCTGTTTTTAATGAGTCAGTAACACCAACTGCTGATATTACAGTATCTGTAATTCCTTTGCACGTTAATAGAAAAGCATACATATTCGTTGTATGAGATTGTTTTCCTAAAATCCAATAGTCAATTCCATTGCGATGTTTTACTCCAGTTATTTTTTCACTGCTTCCAATAAAAAGTACTTTATAGGGTTGGCTAACATCTCCCAAGCCTCCATTTAATGATAGATCAACTACGACATAGGAAAATGTCATGGAATCAACAGGAATAGTCGCTCCTCCTCCATAAGCAGCAAAGTTCGTTCTCCCATTTACTAAAAAGACATAATATAAACTATCGCTTCCTGGCAATCGAACAATTAAAGAAGATTGTGTAGAAGACCCAGAGGGTGGCTTTAAGATATTAGTTCCATTAAGCATCTTATTATGTGTGCGGTCAAATACACTTAATCCATCAGTATATAAAAGTAAATTTCCGTCAGAGTCACATAAAGAAGCACCTCCTTCAAATATCTTTTGTCCGCCAGAATCGATTGATGGTGGGACTGTGCGAAAATCAACAACTGAGTTGATGCCAAAGTGCCAAATCATGTTCTCCTCTTGTGAATGAACATAAAAACTACTAATTATAATAATTAAAAAGTAGTTTAAAGTATTATGAAAAATTCTATACAAAACCTGTTTTAAGGCATAGCTACGAGATAAATTACCTTTTTTCAAATAAAAAAAAGCCCAAAATCATATTTCTAAAGTACATTTTAGGCATTTTTTGCTAAAATGTGATAATTTGTTTTTGCTTTGGAAGAAAACATTTGAATATTTTATAAACTGGTAATAAAATCAAGGCATCTCTTTTCATGCCACAGAGGTTTTTGAAATAAAAAGTCATTGCAAAACCCAACATGGCCGCCATAATTCGGAGCTTCAAGGAATAAAAACTCACTTTTTTCAGCTTCTTTGTAAGGGTAACATTCATTAGGCAAAAATGGATCATCCTGAGCATTAATTAACAAGGTTGGAACTTTTATAGTATTCATAAACCCAATCGAACTGCATTTTGACCAATAATCTTTAGCGTTTTTAAAGCCATGTACAGGTGCCGTGTATAAGTCATCAAATTGATGAAAGTCGTTAATATTATCAATGTCTTTTAAGCGTATCCCTTCGTTAGGAAAGGCTTTGATCTTCAATTTTATTTTCCCTTTTAATGACTTGATCAGCCGGTTGATATAGATTTTACCTGCATGCTTCTTAAGGTGAATTGCGGAAGCTTCTAAATCACAAGGAACTGATATGGCAACGGCCTTACTTATAAATGAGTGAGTACCTTCTTCTCCCAGATATTTTAACATAATGTTTCCGCCTAAACTAAATCCAATTAAATATATTGCATCGTATTTATGATTAGCTTTGATGTAATCTAAGACATATTTAAGATCGTCTGTTTTTCCACTATGGTACGAACTGAATAGTCTATTTAATTCTCCTCCGCATCCCCTCATGTTAACTGCACAGACGTCAATGTCTTTAATATTTAGGTGCTTAGAAATACCTTTCATATAAGCTCTATCGGTGCTACCTTCCAAACCATGTAACACAACAGCAATTTTATCGCTTCCGATAATAGAAAAGTCTAGGTCGAGGAAGTCGTTATCTGGAGTGAAAATGCGCTTTCTGGAGTAGTTTATGGATACTGACCTCAATAAGTTAGGATAGATCGTGTTTAAGTGACGATTTTTAAAAACAAAAGATGGAAAATAATCGCTTTGGGGTACAAGAGGCAATGGAAAACGTTTTACCTAATGTGCCTTTTTCTTTTTGAAAAGACTAGCTATCTGTTCAAACAATAGGGAAAACATTGCAAGAAAACGCTTGAATCCATCAAAAGATAGTGTGATGTATAATGTCAAAGACATCATCCAAATAATAATCATATTAAAGCCGAAGGTGCCATATAAGTTTCCCATGAAATACTTTCTTGGAGCAAACATATGTGCTCTAAAATCTATGGGGCTATTAGCATTATTGGGATCCATAAAGATCGGATCTATCTTTTGGACCAATAAACCTTCCGTCTCAATAATTCTGTTTTCTGAATTATTATTCTTTACTAGCGTTGATATATTTTCATTGTAATAAGCATCTTTCATGGCTAGGAAAGCTTCTCTTTTCTCAGGAGTATCTTGCATTTTAGAAACGACCTTATCCTTTTCATTATTTGCGTAATTATAGGTTTTGATATAGTATGTTTTTAAATCCTTTAAAAACTCTTTCGTGTTCTCCGCAACCTTAGAGTTATACACTTCAGGTTTTAATTGATCTAAGAGGTCAAACCTTACGATAGACTGCTTCTCAAGTTCTATACTAATATAGTTCCTTAGAATGCCTAGCTCTTTCGACAGGTTTTGCTGCTGCTCTACAGATTGATCTTGATAGTTATTATCGCAAAAATCATTTTTTGCAATCAACTTAGGGACTAAATAGTTTTTCTTATACTCAGCAATACTCATCAACTTATCATATTTGTATAGTGATCTTTCGTATTTGTTGTTTTTAAACTGATTAACCATTAATGCTTCAAATGCCCATTTAGAAGCCATCATGTCTCCAGTAAGCGGCACATGAACTTGAGAAGAAAGTTTAGGGTTTAGTTTGTCAAATTTAACAACAGCACCGCTTAGTAAAAGCTGTGGTATTAACAAAATCGGAATTAAGATATAGATTGTTACGGCAGAGTTGAAAGTTGCAGAAACGTTTAATCCTAGCATATTGGCAAAGAATGCGGTTGAGAAAAGTGCCAACCAATATTGTATGCCCATATCTTTTATTTCAAGAATGTAATTGCCAATTAATACATATGTAAACATCTGTATAGACGATACAGCAAGCAAAATCAGTACCTTTGAGAATAGATAACTCTGTTTGCTTAAATTTAGGAAGGTTTCCCTTTTACGTATTTTTTGGTCTTTGATAATCTCTTCTGCACTTACGGTTAAGCCCATGAATAATGCTACAATAACACTCATGAAGACATACACCATTACGTTTTCATTCTTGCTAAACACATAGTCCTTTAAGCCAGTACTATCGTCAATTGTGAAATACCTTACTAAATAGGATAGTATAAAAGCAAGTAGGGGAGCTTCGGTAAAGTTAATTACCATGTATTGTGTATTGCTCAATTTTGACAAAACATCCCTCGTGACAAATACCTTAAGTTGTTTTAATGGATTAGGAAG
Source organism: Bacteroidia bacterium (assembly GCA_030426955.1). GTDB lineage: Bacteria > Bacteroidota > Bacteroidia > Chitinophagales > JAUHXS01 > JAUHXS01. The sequence goes on from JAUHXS010000001.1 coordinate 174,882, forward strand.
TACTAATGTACTATGTGGCTTCTCATTAATATCCTGTACTTTGGGTACTTTGACATTCTCTTTGTAGAACTCGTGCCATTGCTGAGGGGAAATTTTTCGTTTTTCTGTAAAGTTTCCATATTCATCAATGACCTTTGACTCAATAATGTTAAATATCTGCTCAGGGTTGATATTACCACATTCTGCACACTCGGCTTTATCTGCGTTAACATGGTTGGTCATCTTTTTGAAATAGATAACGGCTTCTGATGGATTGCCGTAGTAGGCAGGGTAGCCACCAGTATCTAGTATGTAGAGTTTATCAAACATTTTAAAGATGTCCGATGAAGGTTGATGGATTACTACAAAGATCAATTTTCCTTTCAAAGAGAGTTCCTTTAAAAGATCCATGATATTTTCGGAGTCTCTAGACGAAAGTCCTGAAGTAGGTTCATCCACAAACATCACAGAAGGTTCTCTTATTAACTCCAAGCCAATGTTCAATCTTTTTCTTTGTCCACCACTAATCTTTTTATTTAAAGGTGAACCAACAATGATATCTCTGGTTTCTGCCAAGCCTAGATTAGTAAGCGTTTTCATTACCAATTTATCAATATCTTCTTCTCCTAGATTTCCAAAACAAAGCTTGGCGTTGTAATATAGGTTTTGGTAAACGGTAAGCTCTTCTATCAATAAATCATCTTGAGCAACATAGCCAATCACCCCTTCAATAGCTTTTTTATCTTTATGAATATTGATACCATTGATCAAGGCTGCACCTTCCGTAGGAGTTTCTAAACCGCTCAATACATTCATGAGTGTTGTCTTTCCTGCACCACTAGCTCCCATGAATCCTAGCAGCTTTCCAGATTCCTCTGCGATATTAATATTTCTTAGTCCTATTTTACCATTAGGAAATTGAAACTTAATGTCTTTTGCAACAAAATTGATACTCGACTCAGTCAATTCACTTAAAAACTGACTAACTACGTCACTATAATATATTGGGCTAATTCTAGGGTTCCTAATGGAGCTACCATTGGCAAATAAGTAGATTAAGCCTGATCTAACGGAGACACCGTTTAAGTAAAGCTCATCATCACCAAGATACTTGACTAGATAGGTATCAACACTAGCTATTCTTAAGAAGGATAGTTGCCCCTCTAAATGGCTGGACTGTATATGCTTGGCTTCTCCAGAAAAGTCACTTTCCTTATCGATCATCAGGGCATGAGGAGCAGTAGAGGGTTGCACATCGTTGTGTAGAATATAAGCTTTTATAATATTAAACTCACTCTCATCGGTGTTAAAAGCAGAAGCTACCGTTGAGATGAAGTCATCTTGTACTGGAGATATCTTGCCATCTGCAAACATAAACTCCAATACTCTAATCAATACGACAATTTTTTGCTTTTGAGTGAGCTCTGTATTGATCTGTTCACTTATCACAAGTGCTTTTGTCGAATCTCGAACGGGAAGCCCCATTCTTTCTTTAGCTTTAGCCTTAGCCTTTTCAGAGCTTTTGCTAAAAGAACCATGCTTTTCTACGAAGTGATCAAAGAGTTCCAGATATTGGTTGACAATATCTAAAGTAACCTGTTCTTTAAGAAATGATTTTACAATTTCGCGCCCCTCAGAAGTTAGCACCTCAATATTTGCCGCGATAGCAAACAACTCCATCAGTGCTCTTAGCAACTTCTCATTCATCCTATTAAACTATATTTTAATAACTTATCTTTGCAAAGATATGCAAAAGTTATTCCATTCCAACTTTTAAGATAGCTGATTTAATTTGATTATTGAATTAAGTCGAATAATAATTTTTATTTGAAAAAAATACCTAAAAAAGCACATCTCTTTATTTACCTAGGTCTCTTTTGCTTAGGACTTTCTCTGTTTTTTCAGTCTGCCAACTGGGAGCAGATAATGCTTGGGCATTCTGCTGCTAAAATCAACAAAAATCTTGAGGAGGTAGAAAACCTTATACAAGAGAACGTAAACAAGCAAACTACACAAGCTTGCCTGAGTGGCAAAGAAAAACGCTTGATGTCTGGTTTTGTGAAAGAAATTGCAAAGTATAATGCTATCTATTTTGTATCCTCAGCCGATTCTATTCTACAATGGAACTCCAATCGTTTTTTCTCTAAAAATGATACGGAAAGTATTTATTATCAATTGTTTAAAGAGGTAGAGATGGGGGGGCAGCTTTATACTTGGGAGGTATATGTTCCTCTTATAAAGAGATACCCTTTTACTAATAAATATCTCTCAGATAAGAAAAACTCAAAGCTTGGGTTGAAAAAACAATTCACGCTTTCAAAAAAGCCAATTCCCAACCAGCTAAGTGAGGAAATTGTTTTATCTGATCAATCAGTGTATTTATTATTTGATAGTAAGAACAGGAAGAATCACTTATTTCTATACTTCTTTTGGCTCGGCATCATTTTGACTTTTGTTGCCATTAACGTTATTCAAAGCAGAAATAGTGCTATAAGAGAAGTAACTGCGTTCGTTTTTATTATTGCATTAATTGGTTTGTTTTCTCTTAACAGGGTCGATTTGCTTTTAAAGGAATTTGGTTTGTGGGCACCATTTCAATATGCATCTGGTTTTGCTGCATCACTAGGTCATTTGCTAACGTATTCGATTTTGGCACTTTGGTTGATTTATTTAGTGGATACAAGAATATTAGCCCTATGGTATAATAGATTAGAACGAAAATGGCAGAAACAGTCTATTCTCGTCACTGTGATGCTTGCTGTTTTATTTTGTTTAGGTCTATATATTAAAATAATTGCAAGCCTTACAATAGATTCACAAGGTTTATTGGTTATTCAAAAACTTTATACATTTGATAGCTACTCTATTGTGGGAGTAGTAATCGCCTGTGTCTTAAGCCTGTCGCTATTTATTCTAATAAAGAAGCTTGTTCCTGTTCTGAATATAAAGCTAAGAATGACGACCTCTATTCTTGGCGTGATTTTGTGGGTGCTACTTGCCTCAGGCCTAACAGCAATTATTATTTTAAATAGCAATAAGGTCAGAAGTAGGGATCGTTATGAACTGGCAGCATCAAAAATAGCACTAGAGAAAGACCCTGTTGCAGAATATCTTTTAGAGGATAATTTGGAAAAATACTTTGAAAAAAATAGAGGAGAACTATACGAGCTATACAAGCAAAGTTCTAATGATGCTATTTCTTATTTAAGAGATAATGTATTGGGCGCTTATTTTAATCACTATGACATAGTTATTGCTCAAGCCCAAAATCCATCTGATAGCCTGGCAATCATTTTTGACTATAATGATAAAGAAGATTACAAAGTAATATTTCCAGGCAATGATACTTGTTGTGCATTGGATATCTTCATGCTACCAAGGAAAACAATAAAAGGGAATTCTTATCCCGAGCTCTTATTAGAAGATGGGGTAAGCAACTTCATAAATGAAGAAGATTATAATTACATCATTTACAAAAGAGAGAAGCCTTACAAGAGCAGTGGCAAGTTAGTAAAAGACTTGATCAACAAAGATTTTGAAGAAATAAGTAAACGCAAAGATGTTTTTCATGTAAATGTTGGTCGATTTGATGTGTTTTTTCAAGAAACAGAACATCATTTTTTTACTAACCTTGCTTTGGTTTCATTTTTGTTCTGCTTTTTTTTACTAGCACTCCTTTTTCTTTATTTGTTAAAGTTTATAATTGTTGACAATGATTTCAATACCTTGGTCAATAATTATCAGAATATGTTCTTGCGAGATAAGATCAGTATGATGATGGTTAGCTTTATTATGATTTCCTTAATAGGCTTAGTCGCGTATACCTTTAAAAATGTATCTGATGAATATGGTGAATATCATCACTCTAGACTTAAGAGAAAGGCTAGTTCTATTTTGACAAGTATTAATTATAAATTGAGTGATCTGTCTTCATTATCTTCTGATAGTAGTCAAGCTATTTTGAATGACATGCTTAAAGAACTTGCTAATATTCACTCATTTGACATCAATTTATATAATTTTCAAGGTGTTTTATTGGCCACATCTCAGCCCGATATTTTTAATAAAAAGATCTTGTCTAGACTAATTAGTCCACAAGCCAAGGCATTAATAGATTCTGATAAAATTACCAACAAGACAAGCTATCTGTATACGTTGGATGAGCAAATTGGAAGCTTACAGTATATTTCGGCATATGCAGGTATTAGAAATAATGAAGATGGCAAACTGATTGGATATATCAACTTGCCCTACTTTTCACAGAAAGAAGATCTTGGGAGTGAAATCGCTTCCTTTTTAAAAGGTTTCGTCAACATTTACTTTGTTTTCATTCTTGCTGGAACAATTCTCATTCTATTAATCAGCAACTATCTTACAAGATCACTTGATATAATTGCTCAGAAGATGAAAGCTGTACAACTGGGAAAGAAGAATGAGCATATTTTTTGGCATTCTAATGACGAAATAGGAGATCTTGTTGATCAATACAATAAGATGATTGATAAACTGGATGAAAGTGCTAGATTGCTTTCAGTATCAGAGAGAGAAGGAGCATGGAGAGACATGGCAAAGCAAGTGGCACACGAGATCAAAAATCCTCTAACGCCTATGAAGCTGAGCATACAGCACTTACAAATGGCTATAAAGAATGAAGATAAAAATGTTAAGGAACTGACCGTTAAAGTAGCTCAAACAATGATCGAGCAAATAGATGCTTTGAGTAGGATTGCTACTGAATTTTCCAGCTTTGCTAAGATGCCCAAAGCCAACAACGAAGTGCTCGTCATAAATGATGTTATTGAAGGTGTGTATACTTTGTTTAAAGATACAAGTGAGGCTACAATTACACTTGATTCACCTATTAAAAAACTTCAAATTTACATAGATAAAGATTTGATAATAAGAGTGTTAAACAATATATTGAAAAATGCACTACAAGCATTATCTAATGATAAGTCTGGCAAAATTGAAATAATCCTTGTAAAAGAGGATAACAACATCAAGATAGCAATAAGCGACAATGGTATTGGTATAGAAAAAGAGCAGTATGACAAGGTTTTTGTGCCTAATTTTACAACAAAAAGCTCTGGTACAGGCATCGGGCTAGCTATTTCTAAAAATATTGTTGTTCAGGCAGGGGGGGATATTTGGTTTGACTCAAAACTAGGGGAGGGTTCTACTTTTTATATTCAATTGCCATTGTATGAAAAATAAGAACAGACCCCATATCGTCTTTTATTTATTGGTGCTCTATGTCATTACTGCTTTTGTTTGGTGGGGATACTTATTGTTGGAAAAAAATAAGCAAATTGCTCACCTCAAGAGAGTGAGCTCAAGCGATAACGTAGATTTAATTAACTATAAAGAAGTCAGCCAGCAATGGATGATCGTAGGAGAAGGAGTCGTTTTTCTAGTCTTTTTATCCATTGGTATTTATTTGGTTCAAAGGTATTTTATGAGAGAAATAAGGCTGGAGCAACAACAGAAAAACTTTCTTCTGTCCATTACACATGAACTTAAATCACCTATAGCTTCATTGAAGTTAGCTTTGCAAACGAACCAAAAAAGAGCTGACATTTCAGTTGAGCAAAGAAAGGCATTGCATCAAAATAGCATGAATGACATTGAACGTTTAGAAACATTGGTAGATAATCTTTTAGCAACAACTAAACTCGAAAATAGTAGCTATCAGTATAACTTTGAGTATCTTGACTTAAGCCAATTGGTCAAGGGGCGAATCTATCAATTGGAGCAATTAGGTGAAACACACATCAAATATAATATTGAAGAAGGCATTGGTGTAAGCGTAGATAAAGAAACCTTTATTTCAGTAATTGACAACTTATTAGACAATGCACTAAGGTATAAAAAGCCTGAAAGTGCTATTGTAGTGGATTTGAAAACAAGCAAAGATAAGATAGAGCTTACGGTATATAATGATGGGGAACCCATATCCAATGATTCGCTTGCGAAGGTATTTGATAAGTTTTATAGAGTGGGTGATGAGCATACACGATCACAGAAAGGAACAGGATTGGGGCTATTTATTGTGAAGAGAGTCGTGCAAAACCATGAGGGGACTGTTGTCATGAAAGGCAATGACGGAAAAATCAAAGTAGTTGTGACACTACCTAAAGCAGCTGAATCATGACACGCATTCTATTAGTCGAGGATGAAAAAAGCCTACATACGGTGATCAAGATGAACCTTGAGTTAGAGGGATATGAAGTTGTTTTGGCAATAGACGGGAGAGATGCACTAGACAGTTTTAATAACCAAAGGTTTGATCTGATTATCCTTGATGTTATGCTGCCTGAAATAGATGGTTTTGAGCTTTGTGAGCGAATAAGGGTAAAAGATACCCAGACACCTATTTTATTCCTTACCGCAAAAGATAGCAGTGAAGACCGAATTAAAGGTCTAAAAATAGGAGGTGACGACTATTTGGCAAAACCCTTCAATTTAGAAGAGTTACTTTTAAGAGTTTCTAATTTGCTTAAAAGAAAGATTTTTAATGAGTTGCCTAATAAGGTAAGCCTCTCATTAGGTGATAATAAAATAGATTTTAGCAATTACACGGCAACTACCTTTAATGGAAAAAAAATCAACCTTACCAATAAAGAGATAAAGCTACTTCGACTTTTTGCATCAAAACCAGGAGAAGTTGTCTCTAGGCAAGAAATCATGGAAAAAGTTTGGGAATATGATGTGTACCCATCGACAAGGACTATCGATAACTTTATTGTCAACCTAAGAAAATATTTTGAAAAAGTTCCTAAGAAGCCAGTTTTCTTTGAGTCAGTAAGGGGTGTAGGGTATAGACTGAATCGTTGAGGGTGTTATCTTCAATAAAATCAAGCCTCAAATGAGCTTCTCAAATCATAAGTAGCACTCAGTTTTCTGTATAGGCTTTCGGCTGTTTTGAAGTCGATAGACTGTTGCCCATCTGACAAAGCTTGTGCAGGATTTTCATGTACTTCAAGTAATATACCATCCGCCCCAGCCATGACACCAGCCAACGCCATAGATTCAATGTGTCTGCTAATACCAATTCCGTGAGAAGGATCAACAATTATTGGAAGGTGTGTTTTCTCCTTGAGTACAGGTACTGCATTTAAATCAAAAGTATTCCTATAAGCATTTTCATAAGTTCTGATTCCTCTTTCGCAAAGTATAATTTGCTCATTACCACTAGAGTAAATATGCTCAGCAGAGTTAAGCAACTCATCTAAAGTACTAGAAATACCCCTTTTGAGTAAAATCGGCTTATTTGTTTTGCCTAATGCTTTTAAAAGATTGTAGTTCTGGCTATTTCTTGCACCTATTTGAAATGCACTTACATAATCGTACATTTCTTCAATTTGACTAATGTCCATCACTTCTGAGATGATGCCAATACCTTTACTGCTTGCCACATTGTGCAATTGCTTTAAACCTTCCAAGCCAAGTCCCTGAAAAGAATATGGTGAGGTTCTAGGTTTAAAAATACCACCACGCATCATGGTAATATTGTTGTCGGCTAAATGTTTAATAATCGTCTCAATCTGGTCTTCACTTTCTATCGCACATGGTCCTGCAATGATAGAAAATCCACCATCTTGAATAATCGAATTGTTGTTAAGTTGTATTTTGGTCGCTTGCGTTTTCCATTGCCTAGATACAAGCTTGTAGTTAGATAGCCCATAGTGTAAATGTTTGATGCCACCTAGCGTATCAAATTGGGCTTTATCTAATTCAATACCATTTTTGCCCACCACATAGTGCCCTGTTTGCGTAATGACCTCTGTAAAAGCATAGGATAAACTTTCTATTTTATTAAGGATAGCCTCCTTATCTTGGGTAGAGATGTTATTTTGTAATTCTATAATCATTACTATTGGGTCATAACGGAAGTCAAATATACTAAAGCCTGACTAAAATGTATCTACATTAACTCATCTTTGGCATTATTAATTCCCAGAATTAATAATCCTTAAGGGAAATGTGTTGATAAAATGACTGTTAAATAGGAAAAGTAGTCGTTTCGGAAAGTATTTACAATATTAAAAATTCGTATTTTGCGCAACCTAAGTGGGAGTTAGCATGAAGCACATCAGAAATTTCTGTATTATCGCACATATTGATCATGGCAAGAGTACGCTAGCAGATCGACTTCTCGATACGACTAAGACCATTACAGAACGTCAAAAACAGAATCAGGTTTTGGATGATATGGAGTTAGAGCGGGAGAAGGGGATTACCATCAAAAGCCACGCGATACAAATGGACTATTTGCAAGGTAGTGATAAGTATACGCTCAATCTGATTGACACTCCAGGACATGTCGATTTTTCTTATGAAGTATCTAGGGCTATTGCGGCTTGTGAAGGAGCATTGCTTTTAGTCGATGCAACACAAGGAATTCAAGCCCAAACTATTTCCAACCTATACTTAGCAATGGAGCATGATTTGCATATCATTCCAATCATTAATAAAATAGATATGGATGGTGCGATGATTGAGGAAACAACAGATCAAATAGTTGATTTAATTGGGTGTAGTCCTGAGGATGTTATTGCGGCTAGTGGCAAGACAGGTGAAGGGGTAGATAAGGTTTTAGAGGCAATTGTGGAAAGAGTACCTGCTCCAACGGGAGATCCTGAAGCACCACTGCAAGCGCTCATATTTGATTCTGTTTTCAATTCGTATAGAGGTGTAATTGCCTATTATAGAATCTTCAACGGCACCATTCGTAAAAATGATAAGATCAAGTTTTATCATGCTAAAAGCGAGTATGATGCAGATGAGGTAGGTATTTTGAAACTTGGTATGGAAGCTAAAAGCGAAGTAAAAGCAGGTGATGTTGGTTACGTAATTACAGGGGTCAAGGAGTCAAAAGAGATTAAAGTAGGTGATACGATTACTTTAAAATCTAACCCAACCAAAGAAGATGTAAAGGGGTTTGAGCACGTGAAGCCTATGGTTTTTGCTGGAGTTTACCCTGTGGACAGTGCAGATTATGAAGATTTGAGAGATTCGCTTGAAAAACTTCAATTGAATGATGCTTCATTGGTTTATGAGCCAGAAACCTCAGCAGCGTTAGGCTTTGGTTTTAGGTGCGGCTTCTTAGGAATGTTACATCTAGAAATTATCCAAGAAAGGTTAGATCGAGAATATGATATGACGGTAATCACAACCGTTCCTAACGTATCGTACAAAGTTTATGTCACGAGGGGAGAAATGTCTATTGTGAGCAATCCCTCTGAGTTTCCTGATCCATCGACTTTAGATAAGGTGGAGGAGCCGTACATTCGGGCGCAAATTATCACCAAGCCTGACTATATCGGTGCAATTATGAAGCTATGCATGGAAAAAAGGGGAGAGTTAACTAATCAAGTTTACCTGACAACAAGCAGAGTGGAATTGACTTTTGAGATGCCATTAGCAGAAATAGTATTTGATTTTTATGATATTTTAAAATCCATTTCAAAGGGTTATGCTTCTTTTGACTATTATCCAATCGACTTTAGAGCTTCTGAACTTGTTAAGCTGGATATCAAGCTAAATGGCGATGATGTAGATGCCCTATCGTCTTTGATACACAAATCCAAAGCTCAGGATTTTGGTAGAAGAATATGTTCTAAATTAAAAGAATTGCTTCCTCGTCAGCAGTTTGCAATTGCCATTCAAGCTGCTATTGGGGCAAAAATTGTTTCTAGAGAGACGATTAGTGCTTTGCGTAAAGATGTGACAGCAAAATGTTATGGAGGTGACATTACTAGGAAGAGAAAACTCTTAGAAAAGCAAAAGAAAGGAAAGAAAAGAATGAAGCAAATAGGAAACGTAGAGGTGCCTCAATCTGCTTTCCTAGCTGTCTTGAAACTGGATTAGTGATAAAACTAGAAACTCGAAATTAGAGATTTAAACTATTATAAACTATAAACTCTCATGCAATTATTAGACGGAAAAGGATTGGCTTTAGAAATTAAAGGGGAGATTGCAGAGCAAACTAAGGCGTATAAACAAAAATTTTCTAGAGAACCTCACTTGGCTGCTATTTTAGTTGGTAATGATGGTGCTAGTGAAACCTATGTCAATAGTAAGGTTAAAGATTGTAAAGAAGTTGGATTTAATTCATCGCTTTATCGATTCAAAAAAGACATAAAAGAAGATGAATTGTTATTTACAATTGATACACTGAATAACGATGTGGATATAGATGGTATTTTGGTTCAGTTGCCATTACCTAAACATATTAATGTAGAGCGAGTTATAGAAAGAATTAAGCCAGAAAAAGATGTAGATGGTTTTCATCCAGTTAATGTCGGTCGAATGACTAAAAATTTACCTGCCTTTATCTCCGCAACGCCTTTTGGTATCTTGAAATTGATTGAACGAAATGGCATTGAAACTAATGGAAAACACTGTGTGGTGTTAGGCAGAAGTGATATTGTTGGTCGACCAATGAGTATATTGATGTCTAGAAGCTTTAAAACAGGTAATAGTACGGTTACATTATGTCATAGTAAGACTAAAAATTTATCTGAGTTTACAAGAAAAGCGGATATTTTAATAGTAGCACTTGGAAAGGCAGAATATGTAACTGCTGACATGGTGAAGGAAGGTGCTACGGTAATTGATGTAGGCATTACACGAGTGACAGATAAAACTAAAAAGTCTGGTTATCGTTTGTTGGGGGATGTAGACTTCAAGGAGGTGTCAAAAAAAGCAGGGTATATTACACCAGTTCCTGGGGGTGTTGGTCCAATGACAAGGGTAGCACTCTTGTTAAATACTCTAAAGTCCGCAAGGAAAGAAGTTTATACAAACTAATAGTCTCTATCAATTATATTTTTACTAAGTCTGTCTTTCTAATCAAGATGTGCTAATACTAAGCATATAAATATAGTAATCGTATAGCATTTAATATGTTGATAATCAATTATATAATTGCGTTTTATTCCTTTTAGGAAGTAGTAAAGTAATGAGTTTATTTATTTGATTTGATTGGTTATTAGGGGTAAATTTTAGTTATATAAAACTAAATCACAACCACCAATGAACGTAGATTTACCCCTAATAAAAAGCTTATTACTGTATGTTATCACTTTAGTGATAAGTACTCCAATGCTATATGCACAGCCAACGAAAAAGCCACAATTTAACAAGTGGGTGTTTGGGAACAATAATATGTTAGACTTTTCTTCGGGAAGGCCTGTTCATAGTAAGTTTGGGAAAAATACAACAATAGAGACAGCAGGAGCGCATTGCGACCCTAATGGAGATTTATTACTCTATTCAGATGGTAAGTTTATATATGATAAAAATGATGATGTAATACAAAATGGTGAAGTTTGGAGCTCTCAGAGTGCCAGACAGGGACCTATCTTTGTCCCATTTATTGATAATCCAAGAAAATTTTATGTATTTCAAGTTGATGGAAGCTCTGCTACTTTCACATTGCCATGGTGTGGGCCCGCTAAAAGGTATGACGGGCTATATTATCATGTAATTGATATGACCTTAAATGGTGGCAAAGGAGGTATCGTTCCAGGAGAAAAAAACAATGTTTTAGTAGATACAACAGGTGAGGCAGTTATTGGTATTATGCATGATAATGGAGTTGATTATTGGATTGTGACAAGAAAAGCCCTTAGTTCTACTTTTTACGCATTTTTAGTTACGAAAGATGGAATTTGCCCTACTCCTGTTATCTCTGAAGTGGGAAGTGGTAATTTTGCACCAAGACCAGCACCAGGGCAAGTAACTGCACCAGGCAATCTAGCAAAAGGATTAATGCAAATGAAAGCTAGTTTTGATGGAACTCAAATTGCTACAGTTGAGAGCTATAATAGACCTCAGCTTTTCGATTTTAATCAATGTACTGGCAAGTTATCAAATATGAAATATATTGATAATTCTAATGGTGGGTATGATATTTGTTTTTCGCCAAATGATAGCTTGATATACATTAGCAAAGAAAACTATTTAAATCAATATAAACGTTTTGATGACAATATTCCTAGTACAAGATTTTATGTTGGAAGTGGCAAGCATTATGGCATGAGAGTATACGGAGATAGCTTGTATATTGCAACTGCTGGGGTCAACAATTATTTTATAAGCCTTCTGTCAAGCCCCGATATTTATCAGAAACCTGGTCTTCAGAATGAATTTATGGATACAGATTCAAATTTAGTGAGTTACAATTTCCCTCATTATTTTGATTATGAAAGGAATGGGTTGCCATATAACAGCAGCAAAGAAACTTATGGGATTTGCATCGGAGATTCTGTTATTATTCAAGTTGCTTCCACATTATGTAGTGATACCGATTTTATTTATTCTTGGTCTCCTGCAAGCGATCTTAGTGATGCCTCTGCAGCTAACCCTGTTGCTAGTCCTCAATCAAGTACAACATATATACGTACTGCTACATATTTGTGTCATACCTACACAGATACGGTAGTGGTAATGGTTGCGCCTAAAGATAGTGCCGAGATTATGTACGATAATGCATTTTGTAAAAATGATGTAAATCCTTTGCCAACTATTCTTGGAAACACTGATGGATTTTTTGCCATCTCTGGAAATGGTATCATTGATTCTTTAACAGGTGAAATCAATTTGTCAGAAACCGAAGTAGGAGTACATACCGTGTTTTATGAATTGAACTCAGCATGTTTAAGTATGGATTCCACAACTTTAACCATTAATAGTGTACCATTTGTAGATGCAGGAGAAGATATCATTTTAAATGTTAATGACATAAGTACAGAGTTATCGGCTATAGTAACCGATTCTTCTGGTCTTGTGTTAAATAACACAAACAGTGGTACCTATGAGTGGTCACCATCTGAGGGGCTAAGTTGTACGGACTGTCCTGTAACCATTTGTTCTCCACCGTTAAATGGAAGTGATATTGTGTATAACTATATAGTTACCTATACTGATGGAAACGGCTGCAGTGCAAGTGATGATGTAAATGTTACCTTAGAATTTGATAAATACATTTATGTCCCAAATGGTTTTACTCCGAATGCAGATGGAAGCAATGATGAATTTGGAATTTCTTCTAATGGTGTAGCTGATATTTGGTTAACTATTTACGATAGTAAAGGTAAGAAAGTATTTGAGACAGAAAATATAGAGGATAAGTGGAATGGGATGTTCAATAATAGACTGATAAATGGGACATTGACGTATCAACTAATTGGAAGCTATATAGGTGATATAGAAAATAATTTTATTCAAACTGGCACTATTACGGTATTGAAATAAACTTAGTTTGCCAGCTTTCTATCTAATGACATGAAAGCTGTCAATGTTCGTGTAAATAAAGTTTATTTAGCCTGAATATCATAAAATCCATTTTAAGCGCTATCTTTATACCGCTCGCACTTCAGTTTGAGAATTTTGCGGCGGCATAACCCATTCTAACTGGCTTTACATTTTGCAAACCCAATAAGAATGGGTATAGTTATAGCGATGAAACTACCTTTTTCTGTTAAGTCAATACTAGCGAGGCCACTGGCAAAAGAGATCTCTAGGCAGATTTACAAAAGTAGTCGTGATGGAATCTACGTTCAGAAGAAGGTTTTTCGAAAGTTATTAAAAGATGCGAGGTTTACCGTATTTGGTAGAGACCATCATTTTGCTTCTATTTCCTCGTATGAAGACTTTAAAAAGAAGGTGCCCATTCGAGATTACGAGCAGCTAAAGCCTTACATTGATAGGATTATCAATGGGGAGCGCAACGTACTTTGGAAGGAAAAGCCGATATACTTTGCAAAAACTTCGGGAACAACCTCTGGAACGAAGTATATACCAATCACAAAAGATTCCATTTCCAATCACATCAATACAGCACGAAATGCCTTGCTGTGCTATATTGCAGAAACAGGCAATGCTCAATTTGTAGATGGAAAAATGATTTTTCTATCTGGTAGCCCTGAATTAGAGCGAGTAGGGGGTATCTGGACAGGAAGATTGTCTGGAATAGTTAATCATCACGTTCCTGGGTATCTGCGAAAAAATCAGATGCCAAGCTATAAAACCAATTGCATAGAAGACTGGGAAAAAAAGGTAGATCAGATCGTTGATGAAACCTTAAAAGAGAATATGAGTTTAATCAGTGGTATTCCTCCTTGGGTGCAAATGTATTTTGATAAGCTGCAAGAAAAAACAGGAAAAGACATCAATAGTCTCTTTCCCAACTTCTCAGTATTTGTGCATGGAGGTGTTAACTATGAGCCTTATAGAAGTAAGCTCGAAGCGTCTATAGGGAAATCTATAGACACTATAGAAACCTACCCAGCATCGGAAGGCTTTATTGCCTTTCAGGATTCTCAGAAGGAAAAAGGACTTTTGCTCAATGTCGATTCTGGTATATTTTTTGAATTTGTTCCTGCCAAAGAGATATTTAATGAAAACCCTACCAGACTTTCATTAGCAGATGTTAAGATGGGAGAAAACTATGCCATCATTTTAAATACCAATGCGGGTTTATGGGGTTATTGTATTGGTGATACGGTCAAGTTTGTTTCTAAAAATCCTTACAGGTTGGTTGTTACCGGAAGAATTAAGCATTTTATTTCTGCCTTTGGAGAACATGTGATTGCCGAAGAGGTCGAAAAGGCATTATTGTCAGTTGCAAATGAAGAAAGTGTTGAGATTATTGAATTTTCGGTAGCACCTGTTGTAGAGAATAAAAAGGGATTGCCTCATCACGAATGGTTTGTAGAGTTTGGAAAAATGCCTAATGACATCGATACTTTTGCAGGTCGAGTTGATCAGGAATTACAAAAGCAAAATATATATTACAAAGATTTGATTGACGGAGGGGTTTTGGAAACATTGAAGATTACTTTAATGCAAAAAGATGCTTTTAGGAACTATATGAAGTCAAAAGGTAAGTTAGGTGGTCAAAATAAGGTGCCTCGCTTATCAGATAATAGAGAGATTGCTAGTGAGTTGGAGCAGTTCGTGCAAAATTAAGATTTCTTGAAGCGAACTAGAATTAAAAGTCGATATATATTCATGTACAACATTTTTTGAAGCTATTGACTCTATAGGCTTCTTACAGTATTATGGTTTAACTTCTCTGTACAACTCCTCAAAAATGTAACATGATTGTCTAAAGGTTGAATGATTCGTTTTAGCCTTGTTTAAATGCTTGATTATTATTATTTTAAAATCTTTGCTTAAGCAAATTACCTATGTTATTGGTATTGAAAATAGGTAATTTACCTATTTCTAAATAGCAGAATTTAGTATAGTTTTGTCGTCCAACTTTTACCATGACGATGAGATACACACTACTCCTCTCAATAATGGCTTTATTATTGAGCCTGACCGCAATTACCTTAGTTGTTATAAGGAAAGACAACCATATTGCTTTTGTCCGCTCTCAGGACTTAGTATATGGCTATGATGGAATGAAAGAGGCTCACGAAAAATTCAAAGCTAATACCAATCAATTACAGGCCAACCTAGACACATTAAAAGCAGATTATCAAAGAACCGTTGACAACTATAATGCAGAAGAATGGTCTGAAGAGGAAAAACAAAAGCAACAAACTTTATTGCAAAAACAAGAGCAAAACATTCGTCAATACGCAAAAGCTATTGAACAACGTATGCAGGAAGAAGACGAAAAAATCACACAAGCAGTGCTCAATCAGATCAATAGCTTCATTGAGGAATATGGCAAAGAAAAAGGTTATACTTTAATACTCGGTACAACAGTATCCGGCAATATTCTTTATGGAAATGAGGCAGAAGATATTACAGATGACCTACTAAAGGCACTGAATAAAAACTATGCAGGACAGTAAGATTGCCTGAAAGCTAAAATCATGAGAATAGGTTCAAAAACTTCTAAAACTCCCCTCCAGTGGGAGGGGATAAAGGGGTGGGGCTTATTTTCTATGAAAATTTTTCATTTCCCTTCTTTTAATGAAATCATTGCATACTGCTTTTTAATATTATGTATATCCTGCAATCACTCGTTCAATAATTTAAGTGATTACTTGTCTTATATAAAAACGCTAGAAAGCGGCCTTTCCAAACAAAGGTTTGTAAATGGCATTCAATTGACAGCCACATATCTGCCGACAGATTATTTAATAAGCAGAGAGCGACCTAAATCTACACAAGAAACAGATAGCTTGAGAGCTATTTATAAAAATTCCCTCACATTTTTATTAACCATTGGACCAGATGAGCGGGAAGACAGACAGCAAGATATTATGTTTCAAAATATCAGCAAATATGAAGAATATGCAGAGCGTATGCTGACTATGAATTTTGAAATAGGGCAATATATATCATTAAAGACAGAAAATGGTCTATATCAACCCGTATTGACCAACATGGAAAACACATATGGTTTAAAAAAATCCAGAAACATATTATTGGTTTTTGCTCCAAACGATCCTGAGGATAGCACCAACTTGATGAATGCAACCTCATACGATCTGGTTTATGATGACGCCCTATTTGACCTAGGCATTAACCATTTTGCATTCAAAAGAGAAGATATCGATAACATACCCAAACTCAATATTTGACAAGATAAAGATGAATATCCATAAATGGTCATAATAAACAAAAGCGAAAAAACTCCCCTCCTCCCGATAGCTATCGGGATGGGAGGGGATAAAGGGGTGGGTTTCAACCTCTGTGAAAACTTTGCTTTTAGTGAGTACCTCTAGATATCCAGGAAATCTTCAGTAAAAAAAATAATACAGATGAACTTAAATACAAAATATTGGATCATTAAGCGACTGTGTTTCGTCGTTGTATTCAGCATCCTTTTTCAGGCGATCAGCCCATTATCGGTGATGGCTTTGACCAGTGGTCCAAACCAACCAGAGTTTTCAGGATTTGAGCCTGTCGCGACTACCAACATGGTGAATGAGTTCACGGGAGATTTTACTTACAATCTTCCGGTAATTGAAATCCCTGGGGCAAACGGCGGTGGATATGCTATGTCCCTGTCTTATCACAGTGGTGCATCTCCGGAAGAAGAAGCTTCTTGGGTCGGGTATGGTTGGTCATTAAATCCGGGTGCAATCAACAGAAGCAAACGTGGTTTTCCCGATGATTACAATGGACAGAATGTGAGGTATTGGAACAAAACACCTAAAAACTGGACGGTAAGCGTTGGTGGTGCAATCAATGGTGAACTATTTAGTTTTGGATTGGGTGCTAGTGCCAATGCTACGTTAAGATACAACAGCTACAAAGGATTTGGGTATACTGCTGGAGTGGGCTTATCACAAAGTGGTATCAATTTAGGCTTTAATGTATCAGACGGTCAACAAAGTTTTTCTGCTAAGATAAATCCAGTCAGTTTTATAAATGCAGCAAAAAAAGACAGCAAGAAGGATGAGACACAACCCTCTGCAAAACCTGTGCTTACTGGGGAAGAAACAAAAGCTGAATTAAGACAAACGGCAAGAAAGTATGCTACAGACAATAGAAAAAACACAAAAGTTTCCGATAGAATCAACCTCAGCCTTGCAGGAAGCAACTATGGCATTTTCTCACCCAACGAATCTGTTCGATCGCTGAATATTCCAGAATACAAAGGAGGATCCTTCAATGTGACAGTAGGTGTAATGCCAACGCTTACTATTCTTCAAGGTGGACCTAGTGGTGACATTTTTGGCAACTATACCTACCAAAACAATGTAGAGACGGACGATCATATGACTTACGGATATATGTACTCCTCTGAGGCGACTGATGAGGATGCTATGATGGATTATTACACTGAAAAAGAGAACCCGTTTGACAAAAGAGATAAGTTTTTAGGTCTGCCTTTTAGCAATAAAGACAACTTTGTCGTCACAGGAGAGGGTATTGGCGGAGGTTTTAGGTTGCACAACAAGAGAGCAGGGCACTTTAGACCCAATGCCATGTTTAGCCGAATCAATATTGTCAACTTAGGTGCAGAAGTTGAGGCTGGAGGCAATATAGGAGCAGGATTAGATGTAGGTGTCGGTCGACAAGAGCTTAGAGCAGGGGCTTGGAATAATCTCACCGCTTTTGCAGGCACAGGAGATGAACCTAACTTTTTCCGATTTAGCAATGATTTGGGAGGTAGCGTTGAGTTTGGTAGTAATGATGAAGCACAACGGGCGAGTATCGTCTCTCAACAGCCAAATGTTTCTGCGATAGAAGGTGTGATGAACAATAACCAACGTAGTGGTCGATCTTCCTACATCGGCTTTCATACCAATCATCAAATGACACAAACGTCTTCCAACGGCAACCCATATTATTCCTACGAGTTGAGCGAGGATTTAGAAGATTTTATCAATCGATATGAACAAGTCTTGAGTGATCAAATCGGAGAGTTAGTGGTATTTAATGAAGATGGCACACGATATACCTATGGATTGCCTGTTTATTCGAGAAATGAAAAAAACTTACAATATGGTGTGCAAGGTGCGACTTCAGGTCAAGTGACGAACAATTACTTAGTACACAAAAATGTTAGCAACAGCGAGACAAAAGTAGGCGAGGAGCGCGATGTGCCTTACGCCACCAGCTATCTATTGACTTCCATTGTCTCTCCCGACTATATTGATCGTAACCTCAACGGGCCAGATGACTTTGACTTTGGAGGTTGGACGAAGTTTGAATATGAAAGAGCTCATGGTTCTTTAACGAAGATTGGTTCAAATGGAGAATGCCCTATAATGGCATGTTTTATGCTAGAAACTCTTTATCCGATCCAGATGATGACATGGGTTCTGTGATTGAAGGAGAGAAAGAGATTTATTACCTCAAAAGTATTGAGACTAAGACACACAAGGCTATTTTTATTACTTCTGATAGGGCAGATGCTTACTCAGCCAGTAAAAATTCCAATGTCATTGAAAGTACTACCGCAAAAGGAGATGAAATCTTGCAAAAACTAGATCGGATCGATTTATATGCAAAGAAATCAGATGGTTCGCTCAGTGATGACCCCATTAAAACGGTTCACTTTGATTATACTTATGAGCTGGGCAGAGGATTACCCAACAGTGCTTCAGGAAACGAAGGCAAACTAACACTTAAAAAAGTATGGTTTGAGTACGAAGGTGTAGTCAATGCGAGAATTGCGCCTTACACTTTCGAGTACCAATACAAAACAAAAGACCAATACGAAGACTTTTTACCTCCGGCCATCGCTGAAAAATATGATACCATCATAAGCTTTGCAGAAAATTTAGCAGATACGCTAGATCAAAACCCGGTTTATAATCCATTGAACATCGATCCTTGGGGAAATTATCAAAAAGGTGGAGACTTACGCTACGCAGAGATGAAACCCTGGGTCAATCAAGATCCCGAGCTCGACTTTGATCCTGCAGCTTGGCAACTCAAACAAATTCACTTACCCTCTGGTGGAGAGATTCATGTACAGTATGAGCAAGATGACTATCGATATGTTCAGGATCAACCAGCTATGGCAATGTTGAGCCTAAAAGACGACCCAACAAGTGAGTCAGACAACAAGTTTTTTATCAATGAAGGTGACTTGGGTATTAATATATCTGAGTTTGAAGGTGAGCTAGACAATCATCCGGAGTTAATTGATTTACAAAGAAAGATCATTGATCAGTTTCTTTTAAGAGATCAGCGATTATATTTTAAGTTCTTGTACAAACTGATCGGTAATGGTCAACCACAATTGGACTTTTGCAACGCAGAGTTTATAGATGGCTACGTCAAGGTCAAGAAAGTAGATATCGACGAAGATGATGGATTATACGTGGAGCTAGGGTCCGTTTCCGGAGGAAAACATGAACTCCCCAAACAAGTTTGTAGAGAGTTTGTAAAATCACAAAGAGCAGGTAAGTTGAATGCCAACGGCAATTGTGATGCATCTGCCAATGGTGTACAAGATAATTCAGATGGCCAACAAGTAGTAATGAGCTTTATTCCATTTGTCAAAAGCTTTGCCTATCCACCATCATTATGTAAAGAGATCAATCCGGAATATTCTTACTTGAGGGTGCCCATCTGCCAAGCAAAGAAGGGGGGAGGAGTTCGTGTAAAACGACTATTGATGTTTGACAAAGGAATAGAAACCGGAGCGGCGATGTTATACGGTAGCGAATACCAATACCAGACGTTGAATAAAGAAGGGAAAGCCGTCAGCAGTGGCGTAGCGGCTAATGAACCACCTAGCATTCGCGAAGAGAATGCGTTGGTGCGCTATATACCGAAGAAGCACCAAAGCCTGGGTAGTAAGTTAATCGCCGGAAAAGACAAAGAACAACTAGAAGGACCTTATGGAGAGAGTGTTTTTCCGGGAGCTTCTGTAGGATACTCTAAAGTAGTAGTGAAGAACATACACTCTGGAAAAACAAACACAGGCATTACTGTAAATGATTTTCATACAGCACGACAACATCCGGTAATAGTTAAAAACACAACCATCGACAACAAAAGTCCAATTCCTATCAACATCCCAACAGGAGTGATCAACTATTCTAAGACGGACATCTACCTATCACAAGGCTATAGCATACAACTCAACAATATGCACGGTCAGCCCAAACGAATTGCTACTTACGGTGGAGATGTAGGCAACCCATTAGTGCCCGATTCTACTTTCTTAAGTACGGAGCAATCATTTGAATACTTTGATACCAAGAATGGCGAAAAAGTACCTATGCTATATGATGTGACCCAAGGAGTGGTATATGAAAACCCGGGCAAAGAATCTGAAGTAGTCTTTGAATCTAGAGAGGTAGAAGATATTTCTACCGATGGTACGATAGAGGGGGATATTAGTCTTGGATTACCTTTCTTTCCATTTATTTCTGGTGTCCCAGAGCTGAATAGAAATGCAGACCGTATCAGAACACATGTGACGACGAAAGTGATCAGTTATCCTGCTATACAAAAGTGTGTAACCACCTATCAAGATGGTATTTACCACCAGACCAACAATATGGCATTCAACCCGGAGACAGGCAAGCCTGTGATTACAGAAACCACTGATGGCTTTCATTTAGAAAACCTATTAGCCTCTGCTGACCACAACGGTATGTACACCAACTTCGACTTTCCGGCATCTCATCAATATTCAGCCATGGGACAGCGAGCCGAAAATGAAACAGTCGTATTAGATAATTTAGACGCCACCTATGATGATTCGGGCAGTGAGCCTATAATTACTTTAAACCAAAATAATGGCTGTTGTTTGGACATTGAAACAGGGGACTTGATCAGAGTATCTTCCAGTAGTTCAGAAGGTTTTTTTAATATTTCAGGTATTGGTGCAGCCGGTATAAATTTGAAAGCCAGTAGTCACTTTACAGGCAACTTAAGTGGACCAGTGTCTGTAGATACTATTGAGGTGTTAAAATCTGGTAAGCAAAATACCTTAAGCCAAAGTGCAGGAAATATTACGACTTACGGGGATGAGATGTTTGAGTCATTTTCGGGGATGGTGAATGTACAAGGAATACAAGATATGACAGATGCAGCTAATGACATTATTACAGATATGTTTACCAATAACATATTGATTGCTTCATTAAATACCACAAAATACAATTTTAGCATGACTTCAAGTTGTGGATGTAGAGATATCACAAAAATTGAATTTGAGAGAACTCCATCTTTACATCAGTTTCAATTTGCATGTATTGCAGATGAAGTTAATACAACAGATGATGAGTTTGTCGCAAGATTTTTTGATCAAAATAGCGTCATTATATGTGAGATCCCATTAAAGCCTACTTTTCCAGACAAGTTACTTACAAGAGTTGATTTTTTTTCTGGAGCGATAACTTTTATTCCAGAGTTAATTTACTCTCAATTTTCTGGAAACGGCAGACTAAGCCTTTCTGGATGGGCAGGTCAAGAAAACTCAGTTTGTGCATCACTTTTTTCACTCATGGATTGTCACTTTTGCTCTAATGAAATAGTCACTGCCTCCAACGTCATCGCCGCTGCTGCACAAACCTTTGAAGATAATTGGCAATTGACTAGTGCTGTAGCCAACCCTTATGGCATTGGTTTTGGAGGTGACAACCCCTTCATTACAGGCGCAAGAGGCAAGTGGCGACAAAAAGAAAACTACGTCTATGAGAGCACCATCATTGGTGGCGCAAAACCGGGAGAAACCGTCTATGACGAAGCAGGTGTATTTGATGAGTTCACGTTTTTCAACTGGCAAAATCCATCTGCCAATGATCCTGAAAAATGGATCAAGCTTAATACCGTCAAAACGTATGATCCTAATGGCAATGCACTAGAAGAAGAAAACATTCTCGGCATTCAAAGCACAGCTAAGTTTGGGTATAGCAAAACCTTGCCAACAGTCGTCGCTCAAAACAGTGACTATCGTTCAGTACAGTTTGAGAGCTTTGAGAATCTGTATGGTGGAAATACGCTAGAAGAAAATAGGGTGCCAGGCAATAATACAGTTGTAAACTCAACAGCTCACTCTGGGCAGCAGTCTTTGATGTTTTCCGAGGGAGGGTCCTTTGAGATGAATGTTATTCAATTTATTCAACAGCTAGATGATCATGGTATATTTTTTAGCATATGGGTAAAAGACTTAAGTTATGATAACGCGCCAGTATTAGTTGAGGTTACAAGCGTAGGAGGAGGAATAATTAAAACGGTTCCAATGGAAAGCGTTGCAGAAGTCGGTGAATGGCGTTTGTTTAAAGGTAATCTTCTAAATACAGGATTTTTTGTTGTAGAGGATTTAACAATAAAAATTACTGAAAATTCTGCTAGTGGCACAGTCTACATCGACGATGTGCGTATCCAACCCTTCGACGCACAAGCTATTTGCTACGTCTATGATGTAGATACTAGAAGACTCATCACTAGCTTCGACGATCAACACTTTGGTTTGTACTACCAATACAATGCCGAAGGCAAACTCATCAGAAAACAGATAGAAACAGAAAGAGGAATCAAAACCATTCAAGAAACACAGTATCATACGCCACAAGTGAGTAGATAGTTGTTAGTTAATAGTTTATAATGGATAATTTGAAAACAAAGATGTTAGAAATTAGGAAATTAAATCTATCGCGCGTTTTAAACGCGCAACAGATTTTCATACAACTATAATGATTTGATTGAATTGAATAAAGATGTCAGAAGCATATAAAATAAGAGATCCAGAGTTGCTTCACTTTACAACATCAACTGTTGTGAACTGGATCGATTTATTTACGAGAAGAAGCTATTGTGACATTATTATGGAATCTTTAGAATACTGTCAAAACAACAGAGGATTAGAAATATATGCTTACTGCTTAATGTCCAACCACCTGCATATGATCGTAAGAGCTAAGAATGGAGACTTACCTGCAATTTTAAGAGATTTTAAAAAATATACGAGTAAGTCTATTATAAAATTTATAAAAGAAACACATCCCAAACGAAAGTGGATGCTTGAGCATTTTGAAAAAGCAGGTAAGAAATTAAAAAGAATAAAAGGCTACAAATTTTGGCAAGATGGGAATCATCCCATTGAATTAGCTACAAACTATCTACTGGATCAAAAACTAGAATATATTCATCAAAACCCCGTAAAAGCGGGTATTGTGAATCAACCAGAAGATTATGTTTATAGTTCTGCTCGTAACTATAATGGAGAACAAGGTGTATTAAATGTAATATCAATTGAAGATGGCGTTGAAATATAACATTGAGCTTATCGCGCGTTTGAAACGCGTGATAGCATTAATGATTTCCCCTATTACGTGTTTCAAACGCGCAATAGTTTTTGATATGACCTACTTTTCAAACGCGCAACAGTTTGTGTACTTCCATCTCCCAACTTCACGCTTCAAACTTCTAACTCCCAACTTATTTATACTTACAACTTTGTACTTTATACTTACAACTTTCAACTCAACCGCCCAACTTCCATGCCTCCAAACTGCCCAAGAATCCTACCAAAATCTCACCAACCAATTTACCCAAGCAGAACAAAACAATCAACCTATTGAATTCACCTATAACACAACCACCACTGCCATTTACAATGGAGAACGAACTCAAAACTCGCTCGAAGTGACAATTCATCAAAAAGGTCAAACCTTGATGATTTTGAGTGCCGCCATGGAATATTACCAAGATGCAAAAGATGCCTTTATCGTCATACCAGAAGATAAACAAGTGATTCGAGTAGATCGGGATAAAAGCAAACAAAACAAAGTATTTCAATTACAAGATAGTCTGATGTATTATTTAGAAGAGCAAAACTGCAAAACAGTGGATGGTTCAAAAACAGTAATCGCTTCTGTCAGCAATGAGTACATGCGAAACAAATACAAAGTAGATCAAGTGACTTTTTTCATAGATCAATCTGCTGGAAGGCTTACTCAAATCCAACAAAAAATGCTACCAAACGATAAAAAAATAACATTAATAGATATGGAACTGGGTGAACTAAAATTAAATGCCCAAAAGCAATTCCCTAAATCAGTCGTCAACAAGTTTATTAACAGCAAAAATGAATTACAAGCACCCTATCAGCAATACGAGTTGGTAGATAGCAGGATTAATAAGTTATGAAAAAACTTTAACGCGTTTGAAACGCGCTAAAGTTTTTATCATTTGGAGTTATAAAGTTTAAAGAGATGAATAGAAAATCAAAACATATAGTTAAAAGGAATAAGGAATCTATCGCGCGTTTTAAACGCGTGATAGATTTAATGATACATAACGAACTGTTACGCGTTTCAAACGCGCAACAGTTCGTTTCAAACTTTTGCCTACTGACTATTGCCTATTGTATACTTATCTCTTTCAACTCATTTTCCCAAATCACCATCACCTCCGTTCAATCGGGTAACTGGAATAGCCCTAGTACGTGGGACTGTAATTGCAACCCTAGTAATGACGACGATGCAATTATTTCAGCAGGAGATACGGTAACTACTACTGTTTCAGAAACGATTAATGATGTAACAATCAATGCATCAGGAGTATTGATTACCAATACGACGTTTCGGGTTGATAGTGACTATGTCAATAATGGTATGCATTCCGGTGTTGGTTCTATTCGTATTGCAGACAATGGAACGCCTTCTACAATGGGTGGTACAGGTATCATTAATGCAACGGGAAGTTTTGATATTGAGGCAGATATTACCATTCCTGTTGGAACAGACTTAACCTTCACAGATGATTTGGTTGATTTTGATATGTCTAGTAATTCAGTGACCAATAATGGTACCGTTACTTTCTATACAGATATTGTTTCAACGACCGCCTCATGGATGAATAATAGCGGATCAAAGTTAAACATAGGTGGCAATATTTTATCTAACGATTTAGATGTTCATATTATATCATCTTCTACACCCAATACCGTGAACTTCTTTGGAGCAGGAACGACAGACGTTCGAGGGCCTAATATTTATGATAGGTTAGTCGTATCTAATGGCCGAGTATTAGAACACTCTGGAAGTTCGTTCGATTTATCAGCCAACGATATATTGGTTTTATCTGGATCAACTATTGAGGCTGATAACGGTCCTGAATTTGATATATCAGATACGATAGTAGTAGATTCGGCTTCTAACTTACTTTTGGAAGGCTCGAATACATCCTTCGGAGGTAATCTGATAATTACTCGACAATCTGTATTTCAAACTGGCTCTGGTGTTCCAGATACATTATCTTCTGTGCTCATAGATTCAGGCTCCTTGCTCGATCAACGCTCTATTCTTTTTATTACGGCAGATTACTTAAATAATGGAACACATACATCTTCAACAAATCGTGATATTTTCTTTATTGGTGACAATACCTTAGATGGAAATGGGATTATAAATGCTGGATCAGATGTTTATTTTCAAAATGGCAACAAAACGTTGTTAAATGAGTCGAGTTTGACTTTTGTCAGCACTTCTGGAGATGGTATGATTGTACAAGACACTGTGCTTAACTTAGGTAATCTAATAGTCGACATGTACATAGAAGATGATATTGGAGGTTATTGGATTAATGGTACTAATTCAACATTAACTCTTAAAAGATCAGTAAATAATTTTAATGTAGTAGACTTTACGGCACAAGGAAATACCATTATCTACGATGGTCCAGGTGATGCAGGGCCCAACCCTGTAGATGGAATTTTTACAGAGTATTATAATCTACATATAAAAAATGATGATGGAGTACTTTTTGATGCTAGTGGAAATCCTCTGCTTTTGATCAATGGCCAATTAAAGGTATTCTCTGGAGGAATAGATATTGACAATTCATCTATGACAGTTATGGATTCAACATATTTAGCAGATAATTTTCTAGCAGGAAATTCATTCAATGAACGTGATATTACTTTTAATAAAACATTAACGATTACACCAACTGGTGCCTTAATACCTGCAACATCTTCAAAAGACATAATCATCAATGAAAACCTAATTAATAACGGAACCATTGATATAGATGGAGAGTTGCAACTATTAGGAGGAACTCAGAGTATTACAGGAACAGGGTCTACAGCCTTAGGACAATTTTTAGCAGCAGGTTCTGGGGATAAGACAATTGAACAAGACATGACCGTTGAATTTCACGTCAATATTGGAGACAAAGTGATACACTTAAACTCTGGAGCGACAATCAATTTAGAGCGTACAAATGTCAGTCTATTACAATATACCACTGGATTTTTTAGTTGCGAAGATAGTATAAGCGGATTGCAGAGAACAATGGGTAGCACAACTACTTATCCTTTTCCAGTTTCAGCAGGAAGTGCTTTGCAAAGACAGGTAGATATAGCCTCTACAAGTCCAGGAAGTCATGTTTTCAAGGTATGTGCCATAAATGATGATCCAACTAATGATGGATATCCTAGAAACATTAGGTTAGGGCTAGGAGATATTCAATCAGCGTATTATTGGAGAATAGAACGTATATCGGGTAGTGTTCCCGTAAATGTCACACTATATTCAGATGAGTCAATTGATGGAGAATACACGACGATTGGACAATGGCAAGAATCTGGTAAATGGGAAAATGTTGCTTTTGCTGCCTCTATAAATGAGGGAACTTCAGGAAGTTATAAAACATTTACAATCAACAGTTATAATGATTTTACGGAGCCAGTATTTGCTCTGGCGGGAGATACAATTATTGCAAACGACACATTACCTCTCGTATTATATCATCCTGACTTAGAGTCCATAAGTACTTTAGAAATACTGACAGAAAGTATAAACCCGTGCTTAGATTTAGCTGATGCTAATGCTAGATTAATCATCAAGTTAAATACAGGTGCCGATTATGAATACGGAAGTAACTCCTTTGACCGTAAAGTAAAATTTAAGTTAGATTTATATTCTACCACTGGTGGCTCAAATGGCTTTATTGCTACATATGAGCCAGACACAATGGGCATAAGCGATAGTATACCTGAAAAATACTTTTCAGTAGACATATCCTCTCATTACAGTGATATCAAAAGATTGATTCTTTATGTTATGAATTATGATGCTGTAGATACAGTAGAGTATATTAATGATAATCTTCGTTTTGAGATATCTATAGAAGCAGAACCTAAATATGATATTGCTTCCCTCTCAGGAGCGATAACACCGATAGACCTTAGCAATGACTCCGTCACATCCAATCCGGTCACATTTGCTTGGAATACACCTTGTGAGGATATTCCCGGGTACGAACTGCAGGTATTAAGATTATACAACAAAGATGAATTGAACATAACGGATGAGCGTGTGATAGGCGATGCTGAGGTGGATTGGGGCAAAGCCCTGAGTGTATTAACAGGCCAACAAACTTCCATGACATTGACTTTAGCAGAAGGCAATGGCTACTACATTTGGCGTGTGCGCCCATTAGGCAACGCTTACCCAGAAGGAAGCGCTAGAAATTGGGGCAACTGGAGCAATGCACCTGCACAAGGTATAATAACAGGATACTCAGGTATAGAAGGAGACATGTATGCCTTCTACTACAAACAATTCGACGACTCTCTCAACTGGATTTACTCCCGTACCTTCACCGAAGGAGAACTCCCCTCCTCCCAGGAGGGGTTGGGGGTGGTTTCTGGTTCATACGCTCTACAGGGGGGTACTGGCACTCGAATCTCAGAACAAATCACCTACGCCAACGGCCTCCAACAAGTCGTCCAAAACCAAGCTAAACTACAATCACAAAACAATGTTTTGGTCAGCCAGACCGTGCAAGACTTTAGTGGCCGTCCAAGTTTGACTTCTATGGCAGCACCAATCGCGACTAACAGCTTAGGCTTTGTGAAACAATACTTACAAAAAGCCCCAGGAGAACTCTATACCGCCATAGACTTTGACGAAGACAACAACTTTGACAATGCACAAACCATTGCAGAAGGACCGTTGCAAGATTATTATTCTGATGAAAATGCAGACCTAAGCATTGCTAGTGCAGAAGGCTATCCTTTTACTCGATCTTTATATTTTAGGGATGGCACCAATCGGGTGAAAGAACAGGGTGGAGTGGGTCCAGTGCATACCATCCGTCCAGCAGACACAACTTCCCATACCATTCGAACTTTTTATACAGGTGTGAGCAATGATGAATTGATTAGAGTATTGGGAGATGAAGCGCCTGCAGCAGAGTCTGTCTATAAGATCATCAATGTAGATGCCAATAAAGTAGCTACAGCAAGCTATATTTCAAAAGAAGGACAAACCATTATCACGGCCATATCATACAATGGCGACAACAACTATTTAGACAGTTTACCCTCTCAAGGTGGCGCAGCGCAAAGCATCAATGATACTTTTAGCAATGGTATTGTGGTCAACAAGCCTTTATTCTTATTGCAAGACAAAAATATCACATTTAATCACCACTTTGATGCCAAGGTTTTACAAGACTTATGCACCAACTATATCACGGGATGTCAATACACGGTGCAAGTATTGATACACAATAAAGAAAGCTCTAGTGATGGACAAGTCATTACTTATGCCTTGAATACCCAAAATGGCGACTATGATACTACTTTCCAATACTTTTTACCTGCTGGAGACTACGTCATTGAGAAAAGATTGATAGTAGATGATCCAGTACCGGGAACAGCAACTGATACTTCATTAGCAAAAAGCCATTTAGAGGTAGCCTTAGATTCAATAGAAGTTGTTCTTACCCAACAAGTGCTGGACTCATTAACGTTGATCCGAGCATTATTGGATTCTACGCAGGTCGCTAAAAATGAAAAATTTTACTTAGATAGTTTATATCGTTACTTAGGCGTAGATGTTCAGATCGAAAATGCAGAAGCGGTTTTTGCTGATTCCAGTGTGCCCATTAATTTAGGTTGTGGTACGATTGATATTCCGATTATGGCTTGCAAAACGTATAGCTGTCCTGGTAATGCGCCAGATTTTGAAGGCTACATGACTGATCAATGGGGAAGTGTATATGGAAATGATATTAATGATTATTTTAATCCTAATGAACTAATTGAAAATGGCAATTTTGAGACTGGGGGGACTAGTTGGAATAATTCAAATCCTTTAGTTTGGTCTTTTTTACTTGGAAGAGCAGAGTATGATGATCTGGTATTTGGTCCTAGTGCAGGAAATATTTCACAATCAATTTTAATTGAACCAAACAAAAGTTATATTGTTAGATTTCAACTTTCCAATTTTAGTGGGAGCGATAATTTAGTCGTTTCTCTGGGAGGAGAGGTTGTTAGTGTACCACAGGTTTCAGGCACATATAATATATACTATACATTAGGCTCAAGCATATCAAATACAAATATTAACTTTTTTGCAGATGATGGTGAGTTTTTCCTTGACAATGTTTCTGTTAAAGAGGCTGCCTATGTTTCAGGAGGGTTTAATAATACAATCTCTAATATGCTCAACGATCCTGCATTTAATTATACTTGCGATTCCTTATGGCTCTGTTGGGAACGGGTGGTCGGAACTTACCAAGTCATGAGAGATTTAGAAGACAGCACAGATGACTTTGAATATGACTTGCTGAAAGACTTTTTGAATTGTACTGGTGGTAGACAAATAAAAGGCTTTAGCAATGTTGCCATTCACCCTAATAATGGATATTTATCCCATGCTTATAAAATATTTGACTATAGCTGGGGTAAAAATACAGCATGTGAAGAAGCTATTTTGAATTGTACGACTACACCTTGTCCTGGAGGTTATTCAGATGCTGAGTGGTCAGATTTCTACAATTGTGTCACCAATGCTGCACCTCCAAGTGCAGTACCACCTATTGCATCACTGAGAGACTCCGTCGTGCAAAGTTGCTCTACCACTTGTGAAAGCCGTCGATATGGCTTTGAGCAAAGCATTATAGATGCCTATCATCAAAATCAACAATATGTGCAAGGAGATGAAAACGCCTTAGTTTTTGATTCTACTTGGGGGTTGGGTTGGCAAACTAGTGGAAACCCATTATCAGGAGGCTTCTCTTTTGATGTAGATACGGAAACCGTATTTTGTCAAGCAGAGGCATTGGTACGACATTGCCAGTCTTCTTGTCAGCTAGATTACATAATACAAGGCAATGATACTGTCCAGGTGGGTACAACTGCCCAACTAGATGCCTTAGCAGAAGCGATGACGCACAGTTATTTAGTGGATATACCTTCTGGAGGCAATTGTTCTGGACAAGGGTTCACTTTAATAAATG
The DNA here is from genome assembly GCA_030426955.1 of Bacteroidia bacterium. Taxonomy (GTDB): domain Bacteria; phylum Bacteroidota; class Bacteroidia; order Chitinophagales; family JAUHXS01; genus JAUHXS01. The sequence goes on from JAUHXS010000001.1 coordinate 205,503, forward strand.
GCATTAATGAAACCAATTTAGGTTCTAATCAATTTGTCGATGGCGATTTTGGAACAATGGAAGCTAATGTTAACGGATTTACTTACTTTCCAGGTATTTCAGCACAACAAAGCTCAACTCAAGCATATCAGGGAACACATTCATTAAATCTGCAATCAGCCAATATGGTTCAGGTCGCTTCTTGTACCAGCAACATTGCTACTTTAGAGGGAAGCAATTCCTTTATTTGCAACGCATGGGTATACGTAGGCAACCCAACTTCTGGTACGACTCCAGATCAAATCGTAATAGGAGGAACAGGAAACGGAATTACTAACATTGTAAATAAAACGTGGACGCCATCCGATGGTCAGAGCCAATGGATTGAAATAAGTTCAACAATAGTTGTTGATGCTGGGGTTTCTGTTGTTAGTAATATTGATATTTCAGTAATTGGTGTATCTATCGCTGGCCATCCAATGAACTTTTATATCGACAATATAGAAATCAGGCATAATGATGGACTTACCTGTTCTCCCATCTGCTTCAAATGGGATGGACTACCGACACTTAATCCACCAGATTCTTTATTGATTGATTTTGAGCCAGTTTCTTGTGCAGAGCAAAATGCACAGTCTATAGAAGCAGTTCTAGATGCAGAAGTAGCCAATTATATAGATAGTAAAATGGGCGATTTTGAAGAGCAGTATTTCAGCAGATGTCTTCATCCTGATACCATGAGTGATATATTTAGTATGCAGTATGAAGATGAAACCTATCACTATACGCTTTACTATTATGACAGAGCAGGTAATCTAGTTAAAACCGTTCCGCCTAAAGGAGTAGATCAAGACAATACAAGTAGACAGGAACATCCAGATCACACTTTTGTTACGGAATATGAGTATAATAGCTTAAAACAACTCATTCGTCAAAAAACACCAGATGGGGGAGAGACCGTCTTCTATTACGACCAACTGGGGCAATTGCGTTTTAGTCAAAATGCACAACAAGCCGATGAAGGGCTTTACTCCTATACCAAATATGATGAGCTAGGCAGAATCATTGAGGTAGGAGAGAGCGATGAGGATGTTGCTAACTTAGCTACGCATACAGAGGAGCAAGCCTTCCCAACCACAGGCAATCGAGAAGAAACGTTTACCGTCTATTCAGAAGTCGCCCCTAATATTACCTACTTAGATGGCTCCACCCAACGCTTCCTCCAAAACCGAGTCAGCTATACATACACAAGCCAAGCTTCCCACCTCTCAGGGGGGATACAGGGGGGTGGGGTGGTTTCAACGTATTATAGCTACGACCCCCACGGCAACGTCGAATGGATCATCACCGACATCCCGGGAATTGGTAATAACTACTTGCGTTATGAATATGATTTAATCAGTGGTAACGTGCTTAAGGTTTGTTTTAATGAGGGCATGGTCGATGAATTTTACCATCGTTACACTTACGATGAGGATAACCGAATTCAATGTGCTTACACCTCCAAAGATGGTATTATATGGGATCGAGATGCAGACTATCATTATTATGCACATGGTCCATTACGAAGAATAAACCTAGGAGAGGATAAAATTCAAGGGATTGACTATACCTATACGCTACAGGGTTGGCTAAAGGCTGTCAATCATGCTTCTCTTGAAGATACGTTAGATCCCGGAAATGATGGAAGCAGTATTGTAAGTAGATATGCTCAAGATATTTGGGGCATGCAATTGGGTTACCATGACGATGATTTTATCAAGCAAGGCTCACCATTCATCGATTCTAACCAATATGCATTGAGTATGAATAACGACCTATACAATGGCAATATTGCTAACTGGACGTGGAACGTAGATTATTTCCACGCGACAATTCCTACTTACAATAAAATGACTGGTTATCAATACCGATACGACATTTTAAATAGAATCAAGCGGGCAAACTTTAGAAAATACAACAATACTAAGTTTGTTAACTCTCAAAACTATAAAGCAACCTTTGAGTATGATGCTAATGGCAATATCACTAAGCTCAATAGAAATGGTTGTGGTTTGCAAGCGCTTCCTTACGACACGGTATACCATTATCCAACAAGCGCCTATAGCCGTAATCAACTCAAACAATTACAAAGCGATGCAGCGGCTGGATCAAGTGGTGTTTCTGTTTCCGTTTCAGGACCTGTTGTGACGGGAGTAGCAATTAGACCACTCAAAATACATGAGATGGATCTGATGACTTATCATTATGACAATGAAACTAATAGACTGCGATATATTGATGATGCTGTTCCTCAAGGCAGGTATAAAGTAGATCTAGATGACCAAGATTCTATGAATTACTATTATGATAAAATCGGCAACTTGACAAAGGATGTTTGGGGCAAGATAGATACCATCACTTGGACAACCTATGGGAAAGTAAGTCAAGTCATCAAAACAACTGGTGATACACTGACGTTTGCTTATGACGCACAAGGTAACCGAGTCAAAAAACGCTATTTCAGAAGTAGTGATACCACGGTGATTGAGACATTCTATGTGCGAGATGCATCTGGTAACATTATGGCCATTTATGAGGAGGAAGACAAATGGGAAGACACGGCACACCTCAAAGAGATTCCACTATACGGTAGCGAACGACTGGGGACGCACTTCACCAATATCGCAAGAGATTCTATAATAGAAGATACGTTATTATATTGTCGAGTATTAGATAAAAAGAAATATGAATTGAAAGATCATCTAGGCAATGTCAGAGCATTGGTGACAGACCGAAAAGAGCCAGGTGAGAATGCGCCATGCAGTAGTTTGGATTTTGATGGTAGTGATGACTTCGTTACCTTATCTAGTGATCCGATGATCGGACTAAGCAATTTTACGATTGAAGCATGGATAAAAGTAGACGATTATTTAGCTGCTGACAGAACGCATGGCAGAGGCTTTATAAGAATATCTAGAGGAGATGCCATTGGTGATGTCTTATTAGCAGTTGGGTCTAATGGCGCTATTGTATATACCAATCGGAAGGTTGCTGGAGTGGACCCGACTGGAAAATATAGAACGAATCCTAATGTGATACAAAACGATGCTTGGCATCATATAGCAGCAGTTTGGGATGGCGTTACTGATGAAATATATGTTGATGGTGTTTCACAAACCTTATATGCTGAGCCATCAGGGACAGGCTTTACAACTGAGTTTTCAATCGGTCGTGGATTGGATGAAAGTGATCAGCACTTCTATGGTCTGATTGATGAAGTTCGTATGTGGGATGTTGTTCGTACGCCACTTGAAATACAAACTGCAATGGATATGCCATTATCTGGGAGCGAACCAGGATTAGTCAGTTATTGGAATTTTGATGAAGGGGAAGAACAAACTGTATATGATTATAGTGATAATAACAATAATATAGGTTTCTTAGGAATAGACAATACAACAGAAGCTATTGATCCTACCTGGAGTACAGAGGGACAGGCTTGTGGATCTAAATTGGGCAACTTCACTGCCAACTTAGTAGATTACAACAATTACTACCCCTTCGGAATGCTCTTCCCTTGCCAACAACCTCCCGCCCAACAAATGTTAGCGACATTTGAAGACAGTAGACAACAACAAGAGTCTACAGATTTTTATGAAAGCTACGATAGTGTGAAGCGTATTACCATGAGTGCTATGGACCATACTAGACGTAATGACAACTTAGATAGTGCTATTGCTTCTAGCAAAGTCTTAGAACTCAACAAAGACGAGGCAGGTGCAAAAGGGTTAATGAAAAGATTGTCTTTAGTACCAGAGGACAGTATTGTCATGGAAGTATATGCAAAATACCTCCCTAACGAGTCAAAAAGTACTGAAGAAGAAATAGGGCTACCACTTATCCCATTGATTAGTACATTGACGAATGTTATTCCGACAGAGTTTGGTATATTGCGTAATACGATAATACCACCTCTAGTGAACCTACCATTGCCTAACTTAGTGCGTAAAAAAGACAAGTATAAGCCTACCGCTAGTTTAAAGTATCGTTGGTATAACTTGGATAGTGTGGTGGTTGATTCTGGAGAAGTGAAAGTAACGAACGTAGCTTTGGATAACGGGAAGCCTAAGCGAAGAAGTAAATCCGAAAGGAGATTAAGGCGTAAAGGAATACAAACGAACACACCTCAAGAAGAGAGTCACGAATACTTGGTATTAACTAGAGGAATTGAGGATAGTGGGTATATAGAGGTATTTTTAGAGAATGCTAGTGAGGATAATTATAAAGTGTATTTTGATGATATGGCTATTACGGTCATGTCAGCGCAGGAGGAGAGTGAGGAGTGCAAATACCCTTATGCTTACAATGGTAAACGTATGGATAACGAACCTTATGGGAGTGATGGTACGTTGTATGATTATGGGTTTAGGATTTATGACCCTAGAGTAGCTAGGTTTTTGAGTGTTGATCCGCTGTTTAAGGGGTTCCCCTGGAATAGTCCTTACTCATATGCTGAAGATGGTCCAATATTAAATATAGACCTAGATGGTTTGGAAAAAGTAGATGCCAAAGTAAAAAGACGAAATCAAGTCACAAATGTCCAGTTAAAAGTTATTTTTGACACTGAGGGCAGACCTTTTGATTTAAAAGAATCAAGTGAACTATTTAAAGTAAGAGAAAAGATAAATGACCGAGATGAAAAACTTTTGTACTCAAATGATCTTGAAAAGATAGATGTAAACTTCTTTGTGCGAAAGAAGATTAGGCAATTATCAGATAAACTACTTAAAACCGAGGTAAATACGATGGGGAATAATGCTATTCGAGAAGCTAAAACAGATGTTCTTTTCTTAGAAGGTAGTGTCACTAAAACTTTTAAAGGTGGAATTTCTAGAATACCTCAAGAACAAGCTGAAATAATCTTTGAGCGAGAGTCTTCTGACCTATCCAGTAGTTTAGATGATGGGCGCAGTCGCACGGTAATTTATTTTGATGTTAATTTGTCGGGAGACTTCACAAAATTAAGTGATGAAAATGTTAGAGAAACTCTTAAAGAAAGCTTTGGAGATTTAGTTGACAAGGACGCCAAAATTAATATTTCCCGAGGCAATCCCGCAGCTTTATCCGAGGATGATTTTGAGATAAAGGCGACACAAGTTGTGGTTTCAGGAGGGCTAAAAGACAAAAAATAGGAATAAATAAGAAAGTTATGATTGAAATTAACAAATCCATAAAAAGAAGTATTATCGGCATTTGTCTTGCGTGTTGTATTTTCACACATTGTAACGGTCAAGATAATTCATCAAGAAAAGAACTAGAAGCTAGGGAGAATGAAATAGAAACTTTGATCGAGTTTCCTATATTATCAGAATTAGGATTAGATGATGCAAAATTACTTATTGAGGTTAATTATCTAACATTGGATACTGTCATATTCATGAATGATAAAAAAGGTTATGTTAAAGCCATTATAAATGGCAAGGAAGTTTCAGCAAGTGAAAAGGTTAAATTTGGTTCGGTAGTAACTTTATACTACGGTAGAGATTAGTAAATGTTATCCCAACAGAATTTGGTATCTTAAAGAATACTATTATACCACCACTAGTGAACTTACCACTACCTAATATCAACAACAATAAAAACAAGCACCGACCGATTGCTGCTTTAAAATACAGGTTGTATGATATAGATAGTGTAGTTATTGACTCTGGAGAAGTGGCGGTCACTAGAGCTGCTGCGGATGATGGTAAGCCGAAGCGTAGACTTGGCAAATACAAACGAAGAAAACACACTCCTGCTTCTAACACACGCAAACACAATACTCAATCTGAGGAAACCCATGAGTATTTGACACTATCGCAAGGTATTGATGATACTGGCTTTATTGAAGTTTACTTAGAAAACACTTCTGAAGAAGCGGTTAAAGTGTATTTTGATGATTACCAGATTACCGTGATGAGTGCGCAAGAAGAGGAAGAGGATTGTTCTTATAGGTATGCGTTTAATGGCATGGAGAAGGATGATGAGGTGTATGGTAGTGAGGGGACGAGTTATACAACTCACTTTAGGAATTATGACCCACGTGTGGGTAGGTGGTGGAGCACAGATCCAGAAGAGCGTAAATATGCTGGCTGGAGTCCCTATGTATTCTCACTAAATAATCCTGTTAACAGAATTGACCCTAATGGTGATGATCCTCCGACATTAAAAGAGGTAATTGATCGTGGTAAAAAGTCCAAAACTTTTGTTAAGTTACTAATGGCTAATGACATCACAGACATTAATTATAAAAGTGTTATTAAAGTATCAGATAAGTCAACAACGGCTTCAATAAGTGGTAGGATTAAATTACGAATTACAGACGAGGAAACTTCAGTTCTCTCTCTTACACATGAGCTTACAAATAGAGGAAACCTTGACAAAGTTGATAAGGCTTTAGATGATGTAAGATCAGGAGCAATCACACCAGATCAATTTGCTGAGACTTGGATAAGTTTAGAACTTGAAGGAATAGTCAATAAAATAATGGTGGCGGCAGAACTTGATATCAAAACAGATAATTTTACTGTGAACTTTTATAAAAAGAGACTTCAAGATGAAAAAATAACAGAAGAAGCCCTTAGAAGTGCAGTCCTCAACAATAATAAAAATAAAGTTAAAATTAAAAGTACAGGTGAGTTTGCAATCGAGGCTTACAGAGCATTAGGTCAAAAAGAACGAGATAAACAGATTGCTAAAGAGAAAGGGACTGCATCTGATGAGGAGCTTAAGGGTAAACCTGTTGATCAAAAAAATGTTGATGACAGAGAATTGGAATGATTTTTGTATGAAATATTAATGACATGAAATATATATTAACCTTTACATTTTTATTTACAATCGGCAACTTTGTCTTCGGTCAAGACATTCAAGGCGATATCTCGTGGCTTAACAATGATGATTTAGAATATGATATGTTACTGAAAGCTGCTTCAATAGATGATTCTCTTAAGGAAATGACTCCATCTATGTTCTTTGTTGAATTGGAATTAACTGAGGAGCAATTGTCAGTAGTAAAATCAATAAGCAATAATAAATGGCTTGATCTATTAACCAATGAATCAACGGATTTTGCAGCTAATCTTACACTTCATTATTTATTTGAAAAAGATGCTATATCTCTATATCGAATAAAACGAGAAGATTGGCTAATTGCGGAGAAAGAAAAAGATATTGATTATTGGAAGAATTATCTTCAAAATATAGAAAAACAAAAAATCAAAGAAGAGTAAAGTAAACCACCCCACCCGAAACATAGATGAGTAAAATAACAAAGTGGCATTTATTTTGGCTAAAATTTCAAGAGTTTATACCTAGCTTTCCGATACGGATAATTATCCTCCTAATTCTTGCTTTTGTTATTTTTTCAGCGGTTAGAATAGGATTTAAGTTAGTTACCTATGATAACTTACCAGTTGAACCTCCAGGTTGGGAACCTGGTTATGGGAGAAAATAACTGATGCTTTCACCAACAAATGAATAGCAAAAACTGCTACATACTATACGGTTTAAACTTTTTCTTTGGCTCAACCATATCCAATAACTTGTTGGTTAACTTAGCTAGAACTTGATTTTGTTGTTCTAACAATTCAATCTTATCTGTGAGTCTCTCAATATATTCTAGCTGAACATAATTAGTTTCCAAAATCTGCTTTCGTGTTCGGTACATGACATAAACTCTAAGCTTACAGCACTAGAATTATCAGAGAAGTTTGTAGATAGTGATATTATGTCTAAACCAACCATGTACAAACATCTCAATGAATTATTGCAAGACGGCTGTATTGATAAATTGAATAAGGGAGTGTGGTGTATCGTAGATAATAGTAGCAGTATTTAATATTTATAATATTAATAAATAATAAACTATAAGAACTTAACTAACTACTTTAACTTAATAATATAATTATACTACTATTTATATTATAGTATTACTAGTTAGTTAAGTTCTACTATTTAAATAAACTTGAGTCTACTAATTAATACTGCTCTTGCTATTATGCTTCAATAGACGTTTCCTTTCTTCCTTAAGAATATAGTTCTTAGAAGACCGTTTCTTTCTGTCTTTACTGCCATGAGGTCTTCCAAGTTTCTTTCCCTGTGATTTAGCCCTAGCCAATCCTTCAAGTGTCCTTTGACGAATAATTTCTCTTTCAAATTCAGCAATAGAACCAAGGATATTAAACTGTAATCTACCAACAGGTGTAGAAAAATCAATATTATCTTTCAAAGCTATAAATGCTATATTTTTATTGACCAGTTCATTTATTTCCAGTATAAGCTCCGTCAAGCTTCGTTTAACAATATGACTGCAACGATCAACAGAAAATATCTATCAAACAAACCTTCGTTTATTTGATGCCACTAAATCGTCAAGACCAATTCACTATTGATAGGTATTTCAATAACTAGTTTTTATAGGAGGATTATTTGATTGGAGTAGAGAGGTAAATCTCACTCGTAGATATCCTTTCGGTGTCCTGCGGATATGATATATACTTTCAGTACTTTATCATCAATGTCATAGATAATTCTATAATTACCTTGACGTATTCGATAACCCGATCTTTTTACAAGTTTTTTATATCCAATCGGACGAGGATTGTCAGCCAAGCCAAGAATGGCTTTTTTAAGACGTGAATAATGAGGTTCAGATACTTTTTTGAGTTGCTTTTGAGCTTTTCGCTCAATAAGGACCTTATACATTATTTATTTTTGCGTTCAGCTTCAATTTCAGCAAAAGCTTGTTCCGCATCAATAAATTCTTGTTTAGCATTTTTTGCCTTGTCATAGGCTTTTTCACACTTCAATTCCTCTAAGTCTTCAATAAGCTTAGCATAATCCTTAATTGGAAGCAAAACGGCTACTTTCTTGCCGTGGTCGTCTGTTACAAATTGTTTCCTCATAACACTTATTATAACGTAAAAATACTAAAAAAGTTTCACAAAGTATTGAATTTATTGAACGTTGGACAATTGTAAAATCCTTAGGAATGTTACCGTAAAAAGACAATTGCTAAAGAAAAACTATACAAACACATTTTTTCATTGATAAATGATGTTCACGTTGATCGAAAGTTCAATATTGGAATATCAACAGGTTTAAGAAGTAGTTATTCTAACAGATGGAAATATCCTTATACTCATTTTAATCACAGACCAAGGGATTACGAAATAAACAAGGGATATAAGAAGACAAAATAAAAAAACGCTCAGGATTTCTTGCTACATATCTCCCAAGTAGGAACTTAGGACTTCACAAAAAATGAGAGCGTCTATGCAAATGTACAATCTTATAACGAAATAAACATACTTTTTGTTTCAAAAAATAAATCTTTCCATTTATAACAACTCAATGAGTTACTTAAGTAAAAATATGGATTGACAATAAAGAACTAATTAAATATCTTTGTAATATAGTTCTTTGACGTATTGTTAAAACACCTCAAAACCATTGCGATTTTAGAATTATCAGTTACGTTAGAACCCACATAGTTTGCAGGTATTAAGAATTCCTAATCTTCCTTTGGTATGCTCTTTCCTTGCCAGCAACCTCCCGCTCAACAAATGTTAGCGACTTTCGAGGACAGCAGAGAAGACATAGAATCCACTACTTTCTACGAAAGCTACGACAGCATCAACAGAATTACGATGTCTGCGATGAATCATACCGACTCTGCAGGTTCTATTAAAGTGCTAGAACTGGAAAAAGATGAGGCAGGTGCTCAAGGGATGCGTAAACTCGTTCCTGTACTCCCTGAAGACAGCGTGATTATGGAAGTTTATGCAAAGTACCTCCCAGTAGTAGAAAGAGGAGTAACTGAAGATGTAGGTCTTCCATTGATACCATTGATTAATACCTTAGTAAATGTTATCCCAACAGAATTTGGTATCTTAAAGAATACGATTATTCCACCACTAGTGAACTTACCACTACCGAATATCAATAACGATAAAAACAAGTACCGACCGATTGCTGCTTTAAAATACAGGTTGTATGACTTAGATAGTGTGGTTGTAGACTCAGGAGAAGTCGCTGTTACTAGAGCTGCTGCGGATGATGGTAAGCCGAAGCGTAGAAAGAAAAAGCCCACCTCCGCCAAGGCTTCGGCGGGCGAGGAGGAAACCCATGAATACTTGACTCTATCGCAAGGTATTGATGATACAGGCTTTATTGAAGTGTACTTAGAAAACACTTCTGAAGAAGCGGTTAAGGTGTATTTTGATGATTACCAGATTACCGTGATGAGTGCGCAAGAAGAGGAAGAGGATTGTTCTTATCGGTATGCTTTTAATGGTATGGAGAAGGATGATGAGGTGTATGGTAGTGAGGGGACGAGTTATGACTTTGGTGCGAGGATGTATGATCCGAGGGTTGGAAGGTTCTTTAGTGTCGATCCAAGATGGAAGGAATTTCCAGAATTTAGTCCTTTTGCGTATGCTTTGAATAACCCAGTTAGATTCATGGACAAGGATGGATTTGGTCCTGGCGATGGAGTTAGAAGACTGTATATTACTGAAATTCAAATAAGGAATAGCAATAGCGGTGATGTAAAAACAAAGTATCTCGCTAAGTGGTACTATCAGAATGTTACTCCTGAGCAAGCCCAATCATATAAGAGGAAATCTGCAAACGGGTGGTTTGAAGTAACACAAAACATGTACGAAATTCAGCAGAGAAACCCCAATGCATTTACTTACAGCGTAAGAGGTGCGGACACTCCTGAAAAGCCTATTGATATTTCTGCGTTACATAGGGAGGGAATCACTCCTTCTGAATCAAAAGGTATCCTTGAAGTAAGGGCAAGTTCAATTGCTGAGCCTCAAAAGTTATACGTTGGCTATTACGATGAAGATTATAATTTTATTGATTTCGGAGTAGTTGACTTAGTTGTATCCGATGAAGAGGTTGAATACGAATTTGAGTTTGAATTGCCTGATGATGTTAAGACAATGTATGTTTTATACGAAGGTGAACGTAATATCGCAACAACTGACATTCCTGACGTGGTAAGAGGTGAAGCTACATTAGAAATTGGAGCACACACACCAGCACAAAAGGGCGATAGAGCACCTGATAACATAGAGCTTTTTGGAAAAGAGCAACCTGTTGAGGGTGTTGATTTTTAATTTGGCACGATTATTGAATTAATTTAAGTAATATTAACTGTTGAGATGAAAAAAATAGCATTTGTACTTATAATGATAGCTAATGTTGGGTTTGCGAAAGACAACCAGCAGGTAGTTTTAGGCGATAGCATTTTTAATAACAGCTTTACAAATAACTATGATATTAAAAGTTCAGCAATAGATGGGAACTGGATTGTCTTTTATGATATGGACAAGACAGATACAGCTTTAACATGTGTAATTCAAGATGGTAAATATCACGGTTTAGTTAAAAAATGGGATAAGAGTTCAAGAGTTGTTTCTGAGATTTTTTATCTCAATGGAGAGAAACACGGATTATCTAAAGAATACATGTATGGTGATGGACAAAAATATGAGAATGTTCAAGAGTTTGACAAAGGAAAGTTGAATAATATTTTAAAGATGGAATGGTAGTTCCATTTATGACCACCCGCACCCACAAAGATATAAAGAGATCACAGTTTCAATTCAAGGGGTTTGTAGTTCTTTCTGTAGGTTTTCTACCACCTCTTATACTTTTGATTTATTTAGTTACTAATTAAGTCCTGTACCAACTTATCACCTGAGTGATAAGGGCAACTTAAAAGATTGATCGTCAATCTTTAGTTCTTTGATATATTGATCAGTAATAACCTTAAAAGAGACAGAAAGTTTATTAGGGCTTCTAAAAACTCATTGTAGCAGGCGTTTTAAATCCCCTTATGTATCAAATTATCACTTAGAAAGTTTTTATATGATATATTTGTCGGTTTTTATAAAATTAAAGATGAACGGATGTATTGTAAATACTGTAACTCAAGTTGCATAAAAAAAGGCAGACAAAGCAATGGAAAACAGAAGTATTACTGTAAGGTTTGCAACACTTATCAACAAGATACATATAGCTCAAAAATTTATACAACAGATATAAATCCTATGATAAAATTGTTGAATAATATAGGAGTAGGTGTAAGAAAAATGGCATCTGCATTAGGTGTATCACCGACAACTATATTGAGAAGGCTAAATGAAATATCAAAAAATATAGAATATCCCAATTTTTTAGAAACCAATCAAAGTTATGAAGTCGATGAAATGCGTATAGTAATAGGTAGAAAAGCAAGAAAAGGAGAAGAGAATCATTATTGGCTGGTGTATGCTATCAACAAAGCCAGTAAACAGGTAGTTGCATATTCAATAGGCAGACGAACAAATGAGGTAATTAATAAAGTTATTAAGAAATTACTGGCTACGAAACCTAAACATATTTATACAGATGGGCTAGGTCAATACAAAAGTTTAATACCTAAATCAATTCATGTAGTCAATAAGTATTTAATCAATACCATAGAACGTATGCATTTGACCTTACGTATGGATTTAAAGCGTTTGTCAAAATATAGTATTTGCTACTCAAGAAGAATGGAGATGTTAGATGCTAGTTTAAGAATTTATTTTTGGGGATAGAATGAAACAATTTAAAGTGTAAAAACGTTAAATTAGTATGAATGCCAACAGTATTTACCATAAATGGATTTAGGTTTTATTTTTATAGCAATGAAAATGATGAACCGATACATATTCATATCTCTAAAGGAGAAGGAAATGCAAAATACTGGATTGAGCCTTTACTAGAGGAGTATAGTTATGGGTTTACTAATAAGCAAAGAAGGGAAATAAATAAAATCATTTCTGAAAACATACAAACAATTAAAAAAGCATGGGATGAACACTTCAGATAAAGTATCTAATAAGAAAGCACGTGATCCTTTTGACCAGCTTATTTTTGAAGATAGACTGAGAGCTAAACAGCTTTTAATTGATAAAGAGTTAGATATGCTTGCAATTATCTTCAATAATGGTAAAATAATTAAACTGAAAATATCGGATTATCCAAAACTGTTCAAAGCTAAAAAGCAACAATTGGCTAATTGGAAGCTCATTGGAGGTGGTGTAGGAATAAGATGGCAAGATCTTGATGAGGATTTGTCTATAAAAGGTTTTATCAAAACAGCTGCATTAAATAATACATTACGTAATTTAAGAAGTAAAGGAAGTGATGAAAAGATAGTTGCCTAGATAAATTTTTACTCTTATCGCAAGGCATTGATGATACGGGCTTTATTGAAGTGTACTTAGAAAACACTTCTGAAGAAGCGGTTAAGGTGTATTTTGATGATTATCAGATTACCGTGATGAGTGCGCAAGAAGAGGAAGAGGATTGTTCTTATAGGTATGCGTTTAATGGTATGGAGAAGGATGATGAGGGTTATCAGAGGAGAAGCATTATTACTGAATTTAGAGGAAGATATTGAATTGGATGTTAACCCCCCCTCTGTTCCAAGCATATAGAATTCTGTTTCAAGCGTCCGCTTGGAACAATAGTGCTTATAAGTTTAGAGTAAGTGATCAGATTATTCAATCACAAGCGGACGCTTGCGATATAGAGAAGGGAGTTAAAGATGCGTGGATATTACTTAAAACAAAAAAACAAATCGATAAATCTAGAAAAGGTGATACGACTGAAGCACAATAATCTGGCGATATGCCTCCTGTCCAGTAGTTATATTTTGTCAATGTCCATTTTAGGATGTATGACGAAGAAGACTCCAGATATTAAAGGGAAATGGTTTATAGAAAATGTAGTTCAATTAAAAAGTAATAAAAAAGTCTCTGGAGGAGTTATAGAGTGTCCATACATGAAGTTTAGCGAAAATCAAGAATTTACGCTTGAGAATGGCATTCTTAATGCTGTACCCTCTTATTGGGAAATTCATGATATTGATAGCATAATAATATATTCGGACAAAACTAAAAGTAAAGTCAATAATCGATTTGTGATAAATCAATATGAAAATGGCAATAAAATGTTATTAAGGTTAATTATTGATGGGAAAGAAGAGATAGAATATTCATTAAATAAAAAGTGCAAAGAGTAATAAATACCCCCCCCCTCTGTTTCAAGCGTCCGCTTGGAACAATAGTATAGAAATATTTATCTTTAATACATGAGTAGGGCTTATAAGTTTAGAGACCAAAACAAACCTCACTTTGTTAGTTTCGCAGTAGTTAATTGGATTGACTTATTTACTCGAAAAGAATATTGTTATACAATTTTGGAAAGCTTGGAATTTTGTCAAAAGACAAAAGGGTTAATTATTCATGCCTGGACAATACAACCAAGTCATATTCACTTAATAATTGGGACAAAGGACAAGCCTATGCAAGAAATAATGAGAGATTTTAAAAGTTATACTTCTAGGGAATTGAAAGAACAAATTATAAATCATCCGACGGAAAGTAGAAAAGAATGGTTAATATGGATGTTTGAGCGTGCAGGTAAAAAGAACGGCAATAATAAAAACTGGCAGTTATGGCAACAACATAATCAGCCGATCGAACTATGGGATAACTATATGATTGACAATAAGCTAACCTACCTGCATGATAATCCAGTGGAGGCGGAAATAGTTGTAATGCCAGAAGATTATAAATGGAGTAGTGCAATTGATTATACTGGATCAAAAGGTTTATTAAATGTTGAATTATTACATTAATAAATCACAAGCGGACGCTTGCGATAGAAGTGTTTATGATTTAATAATGTTAGCTTTATAGTGTGAGTGACTCAACAGATTATACGCCTTCAGTAGATGATAATTTACTCGGTTTAACCAACCAATCCGATATAGATATAGAAGAAGCAAGAGGAGTTATCAGAGGAGAAGCATTATTACTGAATTTAGAGGAAGATATTGAATTGGATGTTAAACTAATATTAGAGTTGCATAGAACCGTTTTTGGTCATCTATATGATTGGGCTGGAAAGTGGAGAAATAGCATTGTTACTGTTGGAAAACATACTCCACCAAGTCCAGATAGAATAGCGAATCTAATGTATCAATTTGCGGATGAATTAAAATATAAACTCTCACAAGTAAGGAATGAGGACGATATATTAGAAGTGCTTTGTTATTGTCATCATAAAATGGTTCATATCCATCCTTTCAATAATGGCAATGGAAGAACAGCTAGGCTACTAACTAACCTAGTTGCTTTCAAAAATGGGTACAATGAGATAAACATCTACCACAGGACTGGTAAGCAGCGACATATCTACATAAATGCTATTAGGGAAGCAGATAACAACAATTTTGACTTATTAAGAGAGATTGTAAAAGCGGAACTGAAACCCTTTAGTTAATAGACAAAGCCATCTCAGCTAACACCATTTTTTTAATCTTAGCTTTAGATAAACCTTGATTTTCTAGGTGCATAGTATCATATACAGACTTTGTAATCATATTGATTACAAAGTCTGTATTTTGAAGTTGTAAATACTTTTGTCGAAAGGTCATAACACTACAAATATACGAAAAATGTACATTTAGGTTACATTTATAATACAAATATAGTACGATTACTATACAATTATAATACGTTTAAAATACAATTATAGTATACTTTTTGGATGATTTTTGAATATCGGAATGAGACTAAACAAAACCCGTCTAATCAATCTACTTAGGTAATAATACGTATTGCCTAGCAACCTTTATAACTGTATTTTTGTATGCCAGCTATGCTACACAGTAATTCAAATTATACCTCTAATGTTTACCCCCGGACGCTTGCGATAGAAGTGGGCTTTGAAAATGATGTTTTAACAGGTCCTGCAAGGAGTAATAATCCGCAATTTAGCCAAGCTCATTTTGAAACCATAGCTAAGAATTTTCTTACTAAAGCATACAGTGATGTCAGTTTAGCAACATTGAATGAAGCAACAAGAGCCAAAGAGCAAGGGGCAAACCTAAGTACAATCTTTAACGAATCTGTCGTCCCAGCAAAAACCTTTAGTTCACAGGTAACAATCATAATTGACTTTCAAACTATTGAGAGTAAACCACTAAATCTTAGTGATGAAAAGCCTAAAGGATTTAGAGCAACTTTTTAAATTAGCATAATGAAATTAGCTATATACTCATCATGTGTATTAATGCTCTTAGTTGCCTGTAGCCCTTTTAGCTTAAGAAGAAGCTGTAAAGTGAGACACTGCGAAGGGTATTTAGTTTTAGCTAATGATTTAAGGAATGGCAACCGATTGATGAATCCTAAGACCAAAGAGTATGATTTTGCAACTGGACATCAAAATACTTTTCTTCTTTTTCCTAAATCGACAGAATTTTCTGATAGTGTTTTAAAGGTAAAAACACAAAAGGCATTGATATTTTATATTGACAAAGAAGATGAAAAGGAGTACAGGGAAAATTGTACACTATTATACTCTGGAAAGAACAAAATCTCAGGTAATAATTATGCTATTACGATGCTTCCAATAAAGGCATTGGTGCTTAAGAGAGGCAAAAAGGATCTTCAAGATTACGAGAAAATTAACATGGAGTTTCTTCTCAGATTCCCAAATAATGAAGTACCACTAGATATAAATAGAATGTACAGAATAGTTGATATTGACTGGGATTGGGTTTATGAAAACTATTCTAATAAAACGAAATCAACTGACCTAGATCTGGAAATATTAGAAAATATTAGCTGGTAACCCCACCCACAAATGAATAGCAAAACAGCTATTTACCATACGGTTTAAACTTTTTCTTTGGCTCAACCATATCCAATAGCTTATTGGTCAACTTAGCTAGAACTTGATTTTGTTGTTCTAACAATTCAATCTTATCTGTTAGTCTCTCAATATATTCTAGCTGAATATAATTTGTTTCCTCAATCTGCTTTCGTGTTCGGTACATGACACAAACTTCAAAACAATATTGCTGTTATCAACCAACGCAATACTAGTGAAATCTATACCCCTATTAGTTTTAAACGATTTTAAAGCGGTAATTCTTTCTTCACTCCATGCTACTGATAGTGTATATTTGATACAAAAGCTAATATTCATGCTTGCTTTAAGCAGTTTACTTAAGTATTTATACGTATTGACCAGCAACCTTTATAACTATATTTTTGTATACCAGCTATGCTATACAGTAATTCAAATTACACCTCTAATGTTTACCCCTTCGGCATGTTATTCCCTTGCCAACAACCTCCCGCCCAACAAATGTTAGCCCTAAGAAGCGACAAAAAGGACATGAAGAAGAAACCCATGAATACTTGACGTTATCTCAAGGTGTAGAAGATAGTGGCTACATAGAAGTATTCTTAGAAAATACCTCTGATAAGAATGTAAAAGTGTATTTTGATGATTACCCCAAAATCTGTCGCAAGGATTAGTGCACTTGTCCGTCGTAACGGAGTGAAAGAGGAATGGTCCTTGTAACAAACAAAGTTTGGTTATATTTAGGGTATCACAAATTATCAAACTTTGTTTAGTTATCAAACCAATCTCTCTTTCTAGTCAGCTTTAAATCCTGTAAAACAGAAGACTTAGGCTTAATGGTGAAATTATAGCTTTGTAAAGCGCCAAATGGAATAATATTAAAACTCATCTCCCAACAATGTAAGTCTCTATATATACCAATATTGGTAGCTGTGATTTGCTTGTCAGTAAAGTCATAGCCACTTTGCACACTGATTTTCCATTTTGGAGTAATAGAGAAGTTCGTTCCTATAGTAATGTTGTTAGTAATAATCTGGGTATCTACACCACCTATAAATGTATTGTTTATTCTTAGTTTATAGCCTAGATTCAAGTCCCAAGGAATGTTAAAGTCAATATATTCATCTGGGTATTGGTTGACCAATGATGTCGCTTCCTCTACATTCTCATTTACGGTTCTTGGATTAGATTTTAGACTTGTGTTAACCGCTAAATCTGTGCTGGTCACTCTAAAAAGTTTCTTTCTGTCTTCCCACATAGAAGTGTTGATTCTTGTTCCAGTGCCACCAGCATTTACTACGGTAACATAGGGGTCCAGGTTTTGTGTCAGGTTGATGTTGATTTTGTTAAATAGTTTGGTGGTTGCTCTTAGCACAATGGGAGACCAGTTTAAAGAGTCAGCAATGACATTGTAGCTTGTATTTAGGTTAAACTGATCTAGAATTGAAATTTTCTTCAAGTTGTCATCACTTAGGGTGTCCTTTTTAGAGAATATCTTTGCGGTTAAGTTATTGTTTAATGAAAAGTCAATACCTCCAAACTCTCTTTGATTTGGACTCCCCACAATACCGCCCTCAAACCTAGAATAGGTGGTGGTACTTCCTAGACTATCTGTTTGAACGGTCTCAAAGTATCCCCATTTGGGATCTGTAAAGTCGATATCATATCTTGCTGCTAATGTAGGTGTTAAAACATGCCTGATGGCGCGCACCTTGCCTCTTTTGAAAGCGACCATGCCATAAAGATTGGTACTCAAGTTCGTACTCAGGCCTCTGATATCTCTAGATGACTTTAATCCCTGAATATCATTAGTGACAACCGATTGAGTAGTCGTATCATAAATCTTCTCAATAGTTTTAAAATAAGTGTACTCATTAAAACTAAGGTTTGGAAGTATTCCTAGGTTGAAATAGTTGAATAGCTTATAAGATCCAAAGTTCATGGTAACGGAGTTTTTGAAGCCTGTTTGAAACTCCTGAATAATATTGGGGTCTTCAAATAGTAGTGAATCATAGGTTGATAGTCGATTTTTCTCTTCCATCCTGTAGTTTACACCTACTTTTTCGTACCATTTTTTATCTCCGACTTGTATTTTCCTTTTAAAAGGATAAACCGTTCGCATCACCAATGCAGCGTCGGGAAGAGTTAGGTTGAGTACGCCCGTTTGTAGGTTTTGATTATGTCTGAAGTTGACATTAGCACTAAAAGGCGTTCCTGCAAAAGTCTTCCTGTAATTGATACCCGAGCTTAACTCGTTGTTTAAGTACTGATTCTGAGAGTAAGAGTTGCTTCTGGCAAAACCACGTGTTTGGATATCCACATTCATATCAAAGCCTGCATTAGGCCACCTTTTATCATCTACTCTGAAATCTGATTTGATTTTAAAGTTTGGAGTCTCGCTGTAATTTGGAGACTCAGGAATCCCGACTTTGTTCACGGTATATCTTAAAGTCGTAGAGCCATCGTATTTATAACGTTTCACATACCTTGCTGTTCCTCCAAGTCCCCAGCTGCCTCTTGAATAGATATCGCCTCGAAGCTGTAAATCAAATCGATCGCTAATGCCAAAATAATAACCCCCATCTCTCAGGTAGTAACCTTGTCCAGTGGAGAACCCATAAGTAGGGAAGAGGATGCCTGAAGCTTGCTTTTTGTTTATCGGAAAGATACCAAAAGGGATCGCTAAAGGGGTTGGTACTTTTTCAATCTCCATGATAGAAGGTCCTGCAACAATTTGTTTATCTGGTATTACTTTTAATTTGCTAATACGCATATAAAAGTGTGGGTCTTCGAGGTTGCAGGTTGTGTATTTCGCATTTTTGATAAACATTTCATCCTTTTCATTCTTCTTCACTTCTTCGCCATGAACATAACCCCCGCCTTCCTCTGTAAGTATTTTATATATTTTTCCCTTCTTTGAGTCATAGTTATAAACCATGCGTTCCGCATTATATGTTTTTCCTGCTTCTACAAAAACAGGAGTACCCTTGAGACTTCCATTAGAGTCTAGCGTACCCTCTGCGGTAATAAGCTTTTTACCCCAGTCGAATACGATGTAGTCTGCGTCCAAACTAATATCACCATAAAGAACCTTTGCATTACCATAAAGAAAAGCTTTGTTTTGGGTAATATCAAAGTTGATAGAATCTTCTGCCTCATAGTCTACATCATGTTCCAAAGGATCTTTGGCAACAGGTATTGCTAACGAATCTATGAGAGATAATGATGAATCTTTAATAGCTGAAGTGTCTGTTACTACTTGACTGGAAAGGCTGTCAAATTGGAGTGTATCCACCTGTCCAAAAGTGACTAGTGAACATAATAGCAATGATGTGCAAAACGTTATATGGAAATTAACAGTCAAAGATCAGTATTGTATTATCTTTGCGAGTAATTAGTGGTATAAAATTGATGCTCAAAACTAAGGAAACTCTTCAAAATAGTGGAATAAAATATTCACTGCCTATATTACTAATCGCATTTTTACTCCTGATATTGTTTGCACCAGTAGCTTTTTCAGATGATGCCGAAAAATTTGTCGTTGTAATTGATGCTGGTCATGGTGGCTCAGATCCTGGAGCATTGGGTTCATTTTCAAAGGAAAAAGATGTAGCATTAGCTATTGCACTGAAGCTTGGTGGTTATATTGAAGAGCTTCTGCCTGATGTGCAGGTTATTTATACAAGAAAAGGAGATAGTTATCCAACGCTGGATGAACGGGCATCAATTGCTAATAAAAACAACGCAGACTTATTTCTCTCCATTCATTTGAATGCTAATAACTCCAGTAGCCCATATGGTACAGAAACTTACGTGATGGGGCTTCATGTAACAGAAAGTAATTTGAAGGTAGCCCAAAGAGAAAATGCGGTGATCTTAAAGGAAGACAACTATACTGAGAATTATGATGGGTTTAATCCTAATTCTCCTGAAGCTTATATCTTGTTTTCACTTTATCAAAATACCTATTTGGATCAAAGTATTTCATTTGCTTCAAAGATTCAGGACCAATTTGAAAAAAGGGTCGGGCGAAAGAATAGGGGGGTGCATCAAGCTGGATTTCTGGTTTTGTACAAAACAACAATGCCCAGCGTTTTAATTGAAACGGGATTTATTACGAATAAGGCGGAGGAAAAGTTTCTAAACTCAGAGCAAGGGCAGGACTACATGGCTTCTGCAATATATAGAGCATTCAGAGGTTATAAAGAAGAAGTTACGGCAAGAAGATTGTTGGAAGAGTCTAAAGATGAAAAACCAGAAGAAGAACAACAGCAAATTGATCCGATAAAGGAAGAGGGTCGTGAAATAGAGCAATCTTCTACTCAAGAAACTACAGCGGAAAAAGTAGCAGAAAAAACAGAAGATAATGGAAAAAAAGTAGCATTTAGAATACAGATAGCTATTGTAACGAAGCCTCTTGATGAAAATAATCCGAAGTTATTACCTATTAAAAATCAATTGATAGTAGAAGATTATCAGGATAAATACTTAAAGTGTATGGTCGGTGACTTTTACAGTTTGGAAGAGGCAATTGAAAAACAACATTTTTTACAAGGTATCGGTTTCGAAGGTGCATTTGTTGTGGCATACTACAATAAGGAGCGTATTTCATTGAAAAAAGCAAAGGAGTTAATAAAGAATTAAAGACATAAATCGGTTTATTTTAAGTTTATTCACTTTAATAAGCTATTTTTGAAACATAAGAAAATCTGTTTTGGCATTAAAAATATCAAATGAAACTAAAGTAGGGGCACTTGTTGCAATAGCAATTACCATTTTAATACTAGGCTACAACTTTTTAAAAGGTAAAGACCTGTTTAGTAAAGAAGTTGTTTTATATGCCAAATATGAATCTATTGATGGTTTGCAAAACTCAAATGCCATTACTATAAAGGGAATGAAAGTGGGGCGTATTACGAATATGAAGCTCCAAGATAATGGGAAAGACGGTATATTGGTTCGTTTTATTGTAAATGGAGATGTGAAAATTCCGAAAAACTCAAAAGCAGTTGTTGTAAGTGCAGATATATTAGGAACCAAGGCAATAGAATTAAAACTTGGAGATTCAAGAGAGTTGGTCGGAGATAATGATACACTTGCGTCTAGACAGGAAGAAAGCTTGTCAGATCAAGTTACCTCGCAAATACTGCCAGTTAAAGTAAAAGCAGAAAGTTTACTAGCATCAATGGATACGGTAATGATAATAGTCCAATCCATTTTTAACCCTGAAACGAGAACAAGCATACAGCGAGGTGTTTTTGACATGAAAGAAACACTACATAATATAAATAAGCTATCTAATAGAATGGATATAATGGTTGAAAAAAAGCTTTCCGTTATTATGACCAACTTATCATCAATTACTTCAAACTTTGTTATACTAAATGATTCAATAGTTAAAATGACAAATAATGCAACAGCTATTACATCTGCCATTGCTCAATCTGACTTGACCGATGCCATTAATAGTGCAGAAAAGAGTTTAATTCAGATGGGCAAAGTGATGGAAAAGATTGAAAAAGGTGAAGGGTCTTTGGGGCTTTTGGTCAATGATGATGAACTTTATATTAATCTCGTTAAGTCCACTGCTGAACTTGACTCCTTGCTCGTTGAATTTCAGGAAAATCCTAGGAAATACCTTGCCCCACTGGGATATAAGAAGAAAAAGGTGGAGAAAAAAGAGGCGAAGGAAGCTAGCAATTAACATTCACGTATCTTTCATCGTTAATGAAAAACTGCCTCAAGGTGTTTAATCTCAAACTTTGTTTTGTTGTTACTATCATCTTTTTATTACAAGGCAATATTTACGCTCAGAAAAAAGTCAAAATCCTAAATGCAGATAGGTTTAGACTAGATAAATTAGGGGAAGTCAAAATCAAAAAACTTATTGGCAATGTAAAGCTTCAACAGAAAGATGTAATCATGAATTGTGATAGTGCGTACATCTTTCCTGATAATAGTATTGATGCCTTCGGAAAAATACATATTGAACAGGGGGATAGTGTAGATATGTATGCAAAAGCATTACATTTTGATAACGAAACGAAAGATGCGGAGATATCTGGAGGCGTGACATTGATTTCCAGTAGGATGACGCTGAAAACGCCAACAATGTATTACAATGTTAGAGATAAAGTGGCCCGATATTATTCGGGTGCTAAAATTAAAGAGGGAAACAATGACTTGACGAGTCAAATTGGCTACTATTATCCCGATATAGAAATAGCTTATTTTCGGAAAAATGTTGTATTGATTAACCCGGACTATACCTTAAAAAGCGATACACTTAAATATGATATTAAAAATGGGATATCTTATTTCTTTGATTCTACCACCATTGTGAGTGATAGCAGTACCATCTTTTGCAACTCAGGATTTTACAATTCCAAATCAGGAGTTTCTATTCTGAGAAATAGGGCTATAATTATTAATCAAGAACAAGTATTGACGGCAGATAGTATCTGGTATGACCAGAAAAACGGAGAAGGGAAGGGATATTACAACGTTGAAAGTGAAGACACATCGGCTAAAACCATAATCAATAGTGAATATTTTTATTTTAATGAAAAGAATAATACTGCACTAGCTACTATACAGGCATACTTTACATACATCACTAATGATGATTCCTTATTCTTATCGGCTGATACCTTATTTGCCTATGAGAGTAATGATTCTGTAAAGAAAGGGAATATCCTATTAGCTTATCATCGTGTTAAAATTTACAAAGAAGACTTACAAGGTGTCTGTGATTCTTTGGTTTATAGAGAGTCTGATTCCCTCATTACGATGTATAAGGAGCCTATTATTTGGTCAGATAGTAGCCAAATGACTGCGGATTCTGTGACGATGGAATTGAAAAATAAAGAGCTACATAAAATTAACTTAAAGAAAAAAGCTTTTATGGTCAATCGTACTCATCCTGTTTTATATAATCAAATAAAAGGAAAGAACATTTATGGCTTTTTTAAAGAGGGTGACCTTAGAAAGCTTCTGGTGGAAGGGAACGGAGAAAGTATTTATTATGCTAAAAATGATTCAGGGCAATATATTGGTGTAAACAAGTCAGTTTGTAGTAAAATGTGGATATATATGAAGGAGCAAGAAGTTGATCGTATCACATTTCTAACTAAACCTGATGCGATATTTCACCCAATTGCTGAGATTAACCCCGATGACTTTGTTCTAAAGGGTTTTGTATGGCATGAGGGACTAAGGCCAAAAAGTAAAGAGGAGATCACACAACGCTACCTTAATAAGGTTACGGAGCCATTGGAGTAGAAAACATCTTTATAACTTACAGAGTAGATGTAATTGCCGTATTGCAGTGGAGTAGATCGATAAGTTCCATCCCACTTTTCATCTGAACTTGTAGACTCAAAAAGTAATGTACCATATCTGTTGTAAATACGTAATAAGAAATCTTCTGATAACGTTCTATTTGTGTTGATACCAAATAGATCATTAATGCCATCTCCGTTTGGCGAGAAAGCGTTTAATATATAAATGGTGTCTTGTTCCTTTGTTATTTCACAACTCACTGCATTTACCTCAAAGCTATCTCTTTTGTGACATTGTTCCATTGATGAAATTGCCAGCCAATATATTCCAGGTGATTTTATCAGTAAAATTGAATCGGTCGTTGAATCAGACCACAAGTAGTCCACTTGATGAACATTGGCAAAGACTATTACGGAGTCTTCCTCACAAATTTCAATATCATTTGATAGGGCAGGAGTATCAAATATGGTAATTGCAGCAATCCTTGAAGATAAATTATTGCTTAAATCACAATCTACGGTAGTGTCAAAAGTAAACGTATTGTCATTTGCAGAATAGCTAATTGAAGTAAATAAATTGTAATTACTGTTTTTAGTTATTGTGAAATCAAAGCTGTAGCACGTATCTGGCTTTACCGAACTAGGGATGCTATCAACGAATAAGAGCCTATTTTGAACAGAGTCATAAAGATTGAGATTTGTTGTGTAGCAAAATAGTGGACCATTATTACAAACAGATAAGCGAATAAAGCCCGAACAGCTATCAATTGAATCAATAGCTACAGAAAAATCATTGAGCTCCTTGTAGCATTTGCTTTGATAGTTTTCATCTAACAAGTTTGATTGAATTGAAAATCCATTTAAGTTATCCTGAGGTGTATTACTATGACTTTGAATTTTTTTAGGTATGGATAGGTCGTCATTGATATTTGTATTATGATACATATATTGATTCCAAATGCTTCTAGAAGAAGCCCAGTTGTCATCAGGAGCTTTATAGCTTAAGATGTAAGAATAATCTCCTGTTCCTTTAGCACAACCACATAAAATATTTGCACTACCATTATTATCTATATCAGCAATTAACGGATATTCACTTGCAGTTCCAGATAAGCAACCAACGGAGTCATAAGTTTGACCTGTTAAACCGTTGAATATTTTGAGTGTTGCCTGATCTCTTACTAAAACTTCTAATTCCCCATCGCAATTGAAGTCAAACAGACTGGATGATGCACACCCTGAAAAGTCTTGCTTGTTTCTTCGCCAGATAATAGTACTAAAGTCAGAGTCAAATAAAGTAATCCACCATCTATTTGTTACTAGAAATTCTAAAGTATCATCATGATCAAAGTCAGCTGAAGATAAAAAGCAACCAGGGTCGGGAGGAGGCAAGCTAGCAAAGCCCGAACTGGCAAACTGATTGCCAGACCTAGGGTTCCAAGCTAAAAGACCATAAGTTTTTATCGGGTTTCCTTGAAGAATGATGTCTAAAGAATTGTCTCCATCATAATCAGCAACATTTATTAATGCTGGAAAGCCTGTGATAGAATTTCGTAAGGTCATGCTTGAAGTTCCTCCATTTATAGTAACACTATATACCTCTGATCCCGACATTATTTCTAAGCCATCACAATCAGGACAATAGCTATCTGGTAAGACATCTGCTGCTAGCACTGAACCGTATGAAGGTATATTTATATCACTACCTTTTGCCAATAGGTTACCGTTGGTCGCATCATAAATCCTTAATGCATAATATATTTCGCTGGTTCCATCTCCATTGAAATCTGCAAGTCCTATTGTTGCGTCATAGGGTATTGAGTCTGAAGTTACCCATTTTAGTAATCCATCATTTTCATAACACAAGAGATGTTTTTTGTTACTATTAGTTGGATCAATAGCTTCAATGATTAATTCTCCAAGACCGTCATTGTCTATATCACCTAGTGCAAGAAATTCTCCGTTAGATAAATTGGCTATATAAGGACGAATATTTAAGGTAGTTTTGATCTGACCTGTTTTACCGTCCAATATGACAATTAAAGAATCTGCCTCACCTGTTGTTGAAAATCCTTTTGCTACAATTTCGGGTATTTTATTACCATCAATATCTCCTGCAACAAAAGAGCTATTGGCAATTATGTACTCTAAATTAGGGGATCTCCAAAGTGTATCGATTAGAATATCGGTTCCTGGTAAATCAACTCTGCAAACAGGATCACTATAACTCGGTGAAATAAAAAATTGCTTTTCTAGGCAAATAGAAGATTCAATACATTCAAAATCATAACAGTCTATTAATCCATCCCCATCGTCATCAATGCCATTGTTACATATTTCTTGGGCAGACAAACCCTTAATTAGTATTAAGGTTAAGAAAATGCTTGAACTAAGCTTCATATGTTTGAAATAGAAGTATTTGATATAAAAAGATGATCTAGCAAGATAGCACTAAGAAAATTGGAGTAAAAAACTTATTTTACAATAAGAAATGTCTCAAACAAGGACATTTTAGCTGTAAATGTAATACAGTCAGATTTTTATTGTGCCTAAAATGATAAGTTGTAAGCAAGGTCAGGAAAATTTAATACCTTATTGTGAAATGCTCTTTTGTCTGTTCTTTTCTAAAAAATACTAAGCCCATTCTGAATAAGTCTATACTTACCGTAACCCTCGGATGATTGATTATTTCTTTCCAGACCTTTTCCATTTGCTTTGACCAATGGATGTCATCAAAGACAAAAACAGAGTCGTTATTGACCTTGTCTAAGCAGATTTCGAAATAGTTTAAAGTGCTTTCATACTGATGGTTTCCATCAAAAAAAATCATGTCTAGAGATGGTATGCTCTTCACTACTTGCTTGAGCACTTGATCGAAGTTACCTGTGATCAGGTTGACATTACTGACTCCTAAATTTGAAAAATTATTTTGAGCTTTATTGGTGATGTTTTCACATCCCTCAATAGTTGTGATCTGACTTTCGGGAATTCCTTTTGAAAGGTATGTAGTTCCTAAACCAAGATTTGTGCCAAGTTCCAATATATTATTTGGTTTAAAGTATCGAGTCAACCGGAACAAAAGCTGACCATACTTTTTACTGACTGAAGAGTGCTTTACGATAGCGCTGATTTTTCTACGATTGTTATTCTTAGTCTTTGATCCCGCACCTAAGTCATTTATGGTAATATATTCGTTACTTTTTAATAGCTTATTTCTAAGGTTGTCTATCTGTTTGTAAGCTTCGAAATATGTTTTGTCATATATACAGTCTTCCAGTAGTTTATATACAAAAGGAGAGTGTGTTCCATGTTTGGTTTTTGATTGAATTAAGTAAGTTATGTAGGTCTTTAAAGTTGTAAATTTATCTATCACAATTTAAATATACACAACATCATTAAAATGAAAGTATTTGGTTTAGCAATACATGGAGGTGCAGGCAATATTCAAAAGGAATATATGACACCTGAATTGGAAAGGGCCTATGAAGAAAAGCTTTCGGAGGCTTTAGAAGTTGGTTATAAGCTCTTGGCATCTGGCGCACCATCTTTAAATGTTGCTGAAGAGACAATTAAAGTGTTAGAAGATAGCCCGCTTTTTAACGCAGGCAAGGGGTCTGTTTTTAATCATCAGGGTAAAATTGAAATGGATGCAGCGATTATGAATGGTGAAAACCTGACTGCAGGAGCTGTAGCAGGCGTTAAAAATATTAAAAATCCGATTACACTGGCTCGTAAAGTATTAGACATTTCTGACCATGTTTTTTTAATAGGAGAGGGAGCAGAGCAATTTGCTAAAGACAACAGTATCGATTTTGAAGATGATCGATATTTTTTTGATCATAAGCGTTGGGAGCAGTTTCAAAAAATTAGAGATACAGAGGCAACTCAGCTAGATCATTCACAATCAAATGTTGATATACTTGAGAACAATAAGTTTGGAACTGTAGGAGCTGTAGCCCTAGATCAACAAGGTAATTTAGCAAGTGGTTCTTCTACGGGAGGTGTTACCAATAAAAAACATGGTAGGGTTGGAGACTCTCCTGTGATCGGAAGTGGCTTGTACGCCAATCATCAATGTGCGGTTTCATCTACGGGGCATGGCGAGTATTTTCTTAGGAATGTAGTAGCTTATGATATTGTAAAGTCTATTGAGTTAAGTTCGTTGAGTTTGAAAGAGGTGTGTGAAAACACTATCAATAAAAAGTTAGCGGATATTGGAGGGTTAGGAGGAGTTATTGCTATCGACAAAAATGGGCTAGTTGCAATGCCATTTAATACACCTGGAATGTACAGAGCCTTTAAAACCTCAAATGAGGAAGGATGTGTAAGAATGTATGATTATTAGTTAGACTACTTCTGTGTCTACCTTAACCTTTTTGACCCATCCAAAGGGATCCTCTGTTTTCGAAGTTTTAATGGCCTCTAATTCAGACTTTACCTTGTATATAATGGAATCTTGAGAAAGCTCAGGTAAATCTAAGTCTTCCCCTTTGTAGTTATAAGTGGCAACAGGAGCTATCGTTGCTGCAGTTCCAGTTCCAAAAGAACCTTCTAGTTTGCCTTCACGATATGCGGTAACAATTTCGTCTATTGTTAGCTCTCTTTCTTCTACTTTAGCGCCTAAGTGTTTTAGCAATTGAATAACAGAGTCTCTTGTGATACCATCTAACAGTGAGTCATTGACCTTTGGTGTTACGATTGTGTCATCCATAATGAAGAATATGTTCATCGTACCAATTTCCTGAACATACTTAAAATCTCTGCCGTCTAACCAAAGTACCTGGTCATATCCCTGCTCTCTAGCCTCTTTCATAGGAAGGAATGTAGCAGCATAGTTTCCTGCTGCTTTTGCAAATCCTGTACCTCCAGAAAATGCTCTGACATATTTATCTGCTACCTTTACTCTTACAGGCTTGGAATAATACGCGCCTGCAGGAGAGGTGATGATCATAAACCTAAAGTTCTGAGTTGGCTTGATCCCTATATAATCATCAGTAGCAAACATGAATGGTCTTACATATAAGGAACAATGTTCTTTTGTTGGAATCCATGCGTGATCTAGTTCTATTAATTTATTTAAACCCTCCATGAAAATCTCTTTTGGAAGATCCGGCATTGCCATTCTTCTGGCAGAGATATTTAATCTTTCTTGATTTCTTTCAGGTCTGAAAAGCTGCGGTGTGCCATCTGGAGCTTTATAGGCCTTCATTCCCTCAAATATAGATTGACCGTAATGAATAAAAGTTGTTGCAGGACTTAACGATATATCGCCATAAGGCACGATTCTACAATCTCTCCAATCGCCATCATAATAATCTGCAATGAACATATGATCTCCATAACTATGTCCAAATAAAAGATTATCAAAATCTACTTCATGGACACGAGAATAAGAAACCTTTTCAATACTAATGGGATAATTCATATTGCTCTATATTTTTGGTAAATTTAACGAAAATTTGTCACTTTTTTGATGAAAATATTTTTTGTAACCGTTGGCGTGCTTGTATTCTACTGATTTTCACTACTGTTAAATGAACAAAAAAATAATATCAGAGATTTTAGGTGATTCTGTTTATCAAGTTAAGAGTCCTTTAGTATCTGAAGAAAGCTTTTTATTGGAACAACAAGGGGATAATGATTTGCTTGTGTTGCTTGATAGTGAATTGACATCAGATTTGAGGGAATTTTTAAGTAAAATTCTATCTGCAGTGCATTACGATATTACAAATACGACTCTAACTAACGTGAATGATTTACCCAATAAAAGGTTTACATATCTGGAGCAAAACATTCGTTTTAAGAAAGTAATATGCTTTGGCATAAGCCCTGAAGCTATCAACCTAAATATAAATTCGATAAAATATAGACCTCTGGCCATCGGAGATAAAACACTACTGTTTAGCGAATCTTTATTTAAAGTTCAAGAAGATAAAGAAAAGAAAGCTAAGCTTTGGAATGCACTACAAGCGTTATTTATGGTAAAAAAAGAAATGTAAGATGAAGCTAGTATTTGCGACTAACAATCCTAATAAATTGAAAGAAGCCAAAAGCTTGCTATCAAATAAGCTAGAGATACTTAGCCTTAAGGATATTGGTTGCGAAGAAGAACTGCCTGAAACGCATGATACATTAGAGGAGAATGCTTTTGAAAAAGCAAACTATGTTTATACTAACTATAGCGTAAACTGTTTTTCAGAGGACACCGGATTAGAGATAGACGCATTAAATGGAGCGCCTGGCGTTTATTCAGCTAGATATGCTGGTGAGCATGGCAATGCTGAAGCGAATATGGATCTAGTATTAAAAAATATGAAAGACGTTGAGAATAGAGCAGCAAGGTTTCGAACGATTATTTCTTTAATTATAGATGGCAAAAAATATCAGTTTGAAGGAATTGTAACTGGAGAAATTTTGAAAGAAAGGGTTGGGGCTGATGGGTTTGGTTATGATCCAATATTTAGACCTAATGGTTATGAAACTTCTTTTGCTGAAATGCCTTTGGAGCAAAAGAGTTCAATAAGTCATAGAGGAGAGGCTATTAGAAAACTAGTAAGCTTTTTAATGTCAAGTTCAGTCAATTATTAGCCCTTAATTTCTAATAAGTAGTAAAAATACCCCATCGATGCAATACCCAGGAAGAGAATGGCTTTCATGACTTTACTGAGCTGCTCATAATCTTGCTTTTCTTTTGCTTGAAAAAGATTCCAAAGCATAAAGAGAATTGGCAGTTGTATGGTTGCTAAAATGTACATCCACATTTCATAAGGCTCTTTTACGATCCTCAATGTTTGTACGTAAATCGTACCAGCTAGTACAATTAAACTCAGTATATAGATAATTATTTTCGACTTACCTATTCCCAAGACGATGGGAAGTGTTTTTGCATTATAGGCTCGATCTCCCTTTACATCTTCAATATCTTTAATAATTTCTCTTACTAAGGATACAAAAAATGCGAATAAGGTATAGGCTATCGTCATAGATAATAATCCACTCACGGCATAAAGATCACTAGCTGTCTTTCCTTTAAAAATGATAGATTCAAAAAGAGTAACTGTGACAATTACCATTGCTGATAAACCAGCTATTACAAGATTGCCTATGATAAATTGCTTTTTGTAAGAATTAGCATAAAACCAAAGCATCCCAGCAATAACAACATGAATAAAGCCTAGTTTGATATTCCCAGCCGTCCAGGCTAAATAAAAACCGATAATAATAGCTATTGTATTTAGGATAAGGTGAAGGTTGAAAGCATATTTTTCTTTGATTTTATTGCCAATAATAACTTTATCAGGTTTGTTTATTTTATCAATTCCTACATCATAGTAGTCGTTTATGATATAACCTGCCGAGGCAATTAAAACAGTGGATAAGCTAAGTAAGAAAAAATGAATGTGATCAAGAGTAGAATACTTTCCATAAATATTTAATATAGGGATAAAAACTAGGTAATGAAGCAGATATTGTGTTGCTAATATTATTGCAAGATTAATTGGTCGAATCAGATTAAATATGGAGGATAATACATCCCCTCTTCCTTTTAGGGGATAGGGCTGGTTGCTTTTCATCTTTAATTAAGATTAAATAAATTCATTTATATCACCTTTCCCTTCACGAATAACCTCTAAGTTATCGTTTTCAAAACTAATAATGGAAGAAGCTTGATTATCTCCATATCCACCATCAATAACTAGATCCACTAATTTACCATACTGTTGAAAAATCTCATTTGGGTCTGTCATGTACTCTAAAACCTCATCGTCGTGATGCAATGAAGTCGATAAGATAGGGTGGTTAAGCTCCCTTACAATCGATCTTGCTATTTCATTGTTAGGAATTCTTATGCCTACTGACTTTTTCTTGGTTTTTAAAAGCTTCGGAACATTATTATTCGCCTTTAAAATAAAAGTAAAAGGACCAGGAAGCGCTTTGCGCATTACTTTATAAGCAGGGGTTGGCAGGTTTAGTGTATATTCCGAAATATGGCTTAAATCATTACAAATAAAAGATAGATTAGCTTTCTCTGGCTTAATACCTTTTATTTGACAAACTCTTGCAATGGCCTTGGGTTTTGATATGTCACAACCCAAAGCATATACAGTATCCGTAGGGTAAATAATGACACCACCACTTTTAAGACACTCTACAACCTGATTGATCTTTCTCCTTTCAGGATTGTCAGGATGTATGCTTAAGAACATATTAAGTGAACTAATTTTACTTCAACACATCATTCACAGCATCTGCTGCTTCTTGAAGTAAGATGACGGAAGTAACTCTTAATCCAGATTCGTCGATCAACTTCTTTGCCTCTTCTGCATTAGTACCTTGAAGTCTAACAATAATAGGTACATTTACCTCTCCGATATTTTTGTAAGCATCTACAACTCCTTGAGCTACACGATCACAACGTACAATTCCTCCAAAGATGTTGACCAATATAGCTTTGACCGCAGGATCTTGCAAGATAATTCTAAATCCAGCTTCAACAGTTTCTGCATTTGCCTTTCCACCAACATCAAGGAAGTTAGCAGGTGAGCCTCCCGCTAACTTGATGATATCCATAGTTGCCATTGCTAAACCTGCTCCGTTTACCATGCAACCTACATTCCCATCTAGCTTAATGAAATTAAGACCATATTTACTTGCTTCAACTTCCGTTGGATCTTCTTCCGTTTCATCTCTTAGCTCAGCATAATCTTTATGGCGATATAACGCATTATCATCTAGCGTCACTTTTGCATCTACTGCAATGATCTTGTCATCGGAAGTCTTTAAAACAGGGTTAATCTCTACTAAAGAAGCATCAATCGATACAAATGTATTGTAAAGCTTAGTGATAAACTTGGTCATATTCTTAAATGCATCTCCTGAAAGCCCTAAGTTGAAAGCGATCTTTCTAGCCTGAAATGGCATAAGCCCTCCAGTTTTAGGATCAATCCACTCCTTATGTACAAGGTGTGGGGTCTCTTCTGCAACTGCTTCTATGTCCATTCCCCCTTCAGTGGAGTATATAATTACGTTACACTTTTTCTCTCTATCCATTAAAATACTAACATAAAACTCTTTTGGTTCGGAAGCTCCAGGATAGTAAACGTCTTGTGCAACTAAAATTTTATTTACTTTCTTTCCTTTAGCACCTGTTTGAGGGGTAATTAACTGCATTCCAAGTATCTCATTTCCAATTTGTACCGCTTCTTCTTGGGACTTTGCTAATTTTACACCTCCACCTTTACCACGTCCACCTGCGTGAATCTGTGCTTTGACAACATACCACTCAGTTCCTGTTTCTGCATTGAGCTTTTCTGTTGTAGCTTTGATATCATTAGCGTTGTCAATAGCGATGCCTTCTTGTATATCTACGCCAAAGCTTTTTAAAATAGCTTTACTCTGGTATTCGTGTAAATTCATATTATATATGTTAAAATGTTTCTATTAGATATACCTATTCTTATTAGGTTTATTTAAATGTAAAGCCATTTAGAATAGGTTATACCGCCGCAAAATTCTCAAACTAAAGTGCGAGCGGTATAAAATTAAGACTTTGTATCGTGAATACAAATTAAGCTGTCCATTTATTCTGAATAATATCAATACATGAATAAAATCATAATTATCGGTATCTTTACTTTAATGATTGTTGCAAAAGATGTATTTAAATCCTATGGAGATTTAGAAGTACTAAAGGGTGTTAGTTTAACAGTAGGACAGGGGGAGTTGGTCTCAATAGTTGGCTCTTCGGGAGCAGGAAAAAGCACGTTGCTTCAAATTTTAGGCACTTTAGATACAGCAGATAAAGGAGAAATTGTAATTAATAATCAACGGCTTCAAACTTTAAAAAACAAAGAATTATCTAGGTTTCGGAATAAAGAGATTGGCTTTATTTTTCAGTTTCATCATTTGCTTCCTGAGTTTACTGCTTTAGAAAATGTTTGTATTCCTGGGCACATAGCCGAAAGAGATGAGCAAGATGTTATCGAAAGTGGAGAAAAGCTATTGGTTAGGCTAGGATTAAAAGACCGACTAGTTCACAAGCCAAACGAACTATCAGGTGGAGAACAACAAAGGGTAGCTGTAGCAAGAGCTTTGATTAACAGACCCGCAGTTATATTTGCTGATGAGCCATCTGGCAACTTGGACTCGAAAAACTCAAAAGAGTTACATCAACTTTTTTTTGAACTCAAAAATGAATTTAATCAGACTTTTATTATAGTGACGCATAATAATGATCTAGCCGATCTTTCTGATAAAAAACTGGTAATGAGGGATGGGGTAATCGTTTAGAGTTACGCTAGATGCTCAGTAGCTCTGCAAGGAGGGTAGTAAAATGTCTATTGTAACACCTGCTGGACAACCATTACAAGTCTCTAACCATATTTAATATTATTGGTTATTGCTATACCATTTGTTGAAATAGTTGCCTACATTGATGTTATATGTACAAGAATAATTCATTATACATGTATCCTTATATGTTTTTGATAGCGTAAAAAGTGTATTTTTTTACATTTAGATTAGATGAACTTTAGGAATATTTTGTTTGTTTTTTCAAATAGTTTGACAATTTATGCAAATAAATGACAAGAAATATGTCATTTTCCCGTTATAAGAGTGTAAATTTGTTTCATAAGGAACTAAACTAGACAACTTCTAGTTAAAAAATTAAGGTTGTCTTATTACCATAACCCGCTTCATGCGGCGGTTGCTATTCAGTTAGCACGGGTATAAGAGAACCTTTCTTATTTTGGCTTATCTACATTAAAAGGACTAGCAACATCCAATGAGAATGGATTATCCTTCCAATAGAAATTTCCTAGCTTTTCTTCTTCAAAACGCTTTCTATCAAAAGGATCTATGATGAGATTGTATTTATGCTGTAAAGCTTTGAAGTATCTTTCTTCTTTAAAAATGATATATCTCTGTAATGCCCACAGTAAATAATCCACAATACTTAACTCTGGATACATACTGCTTTTAACTATATCACTTTTGTAAGATAGTTCAACCTTATCATCTTGTGCAACTGAGTCTATTGCTTTTATAATGGCTTGATTAAAGCGTTCCATTGTTGAACTCTTTCTCTGTGCTAGATAAAGATTGTATTGAATATCAGCTTTGCTTAGCCTTCTGGTTAGCAGTAGCTTTAATAGTTCAAAGTAGAATGCTGTTGGGTCACTGTTATGCCGTTTCTTGAATCTACCTAAATGTTTTCTGCCGATGATAACGTGTACCTGAAAACCTTTTAATCTTCTTAGATATTCAAAGAACTTTGCTCTTATCTCTGAGTGGTCATTTTTTGCGTGTAAATACCAATCAGGTTGACTTACGGAATAAATGCTTTTATATAGAGGGTCTGCTAATATCTTCTTCTGAAAGCCAACTACCTGTTCTCTAAGTAATACTCTATTGTTAGTAGAAACCATGCCGATTAGTAGTAGAGGAGAGTACCCATCTGTACCTACTAGACTCTTTCCTCTCTTACCTAAGAAGGTTGGACTACCAGATTCGTCAATGAATATATACTTATGCTTCTTCATGGGTTAAGGTAATGTTAACCGATTACAAACATACAAATCTATTTTTTTACAAAAAGAGGAGTGATATGGGGTAAGGTAAAAAAGTTTCTTATACCACAATCATTGCACTTGAAACGTTATTTCCCTTTTTGCTTTTCCCACTTTATAGTTGATAAACTTTTGCAAAATCGATAATAGTAAATATTACAGAACTTTTTATCAACTATTTTTGGCCATCAAACCTTAAAAAACAAAACAATTATGTGATGACCAAGTACTTAAGTTTCTTTCGGATATGCCTTGCTAAATAGCTTAATTAATCGTAATCAGCTGTTTTCGTTCGATATAACCATCAATGCTAATTGATATCAAATAGCTGCCACTAGGCAATTGCAATGCTTTACTATCTAATTGATTATAATGTTTCCCTTTTAGTTGTTTTTCATCAACCAGAATGGAGATGCGTTTACCTTCAATGCTTAAAAGTTCTAATAAAACAGAAGCATTTTGTTTCAATTCATAATCAACCTTAGTTATTCCATCAGAGGGATTAGGATAAATATGAAGATTAGGTTTACTTGCGAATCCAATAATTTGGATGCCAGTAGCATCCTCAAAATGAATATAGTCAGAGTCGACAGTTACTTTTACCAAAGTTTCATCAGCAACACCACCCGAAATATTTATACCATAATTAGTATCTATTGGCACTCCAGGAATATTGACATAAATACCATATTCACCATCGTTCAGGCCATTGAACTGAAAATACCCGTCTTGGTCGGTTTGATCACTCCCTATAGATGGCGTTGAGGTTGATTTGTCAATTAAAGAGACATCTAAGCCATTTAAAGGGTCACCTGGTCCTTGCACTTTCCCAACTCCTTCTCCCTTTACAACTCTTCCCACTATTTTTCCTGTTCCAGACGGAACAGACGTTACGTTATTAACAATAATATCTTCTGTTATTCCATTAGAGCCTACATTTGCAATTATTGCAGGTGCTTTTTGCCAATTAACGTGCCCTCCATTATAGGTTGGAGTACTATTCGGATATAGCCCAATATCAGGCAAAACCAATATATTATATGCTGTATTAGGTATTATAGAAGGGAAAGAGTAGCTTCCATCTTCATCGATAAATGCTTGTGCTGCTACTGGGAATTGTCCTGGATCAGGATTTCTTTTTATTAATTGAACTGTACCTGTTTTTACGGTATCATCAGTAGAACCTAGAAGTACATATCCAGACAATGGAATACTTTCTAGCGTAATGGTATTTGATGCATTAGATAACGAATTTACACTAGCATTACCACCATCTGCGATAGATAGAATAAAAACTTTATACGGGATATTGCTTTGAATAGGGGCACCATTTTTATCAGGCGTGTTGGCCGATAGTATGGTACTTATATTAGAGCCAGTTTTAGGTATCGGAGTAGAATAGCCAGATAAGCTTGCAATATTTGCAAGGCTATCATTAAAGGTAGCAGATTCTGACTCTTTCACAATGATAGCATCATATCTGGCGATCAAAGATTCATCACTAGCTTTATTGAATGATACTTTAATATCGCCCGCATTACCTAAGTCATTAATGTCTTCAGCAATAATGCCACCACTAACGGATCCTGCGGGAACTACCCCTGTTATAATAGACTTTCCAGGTGTGGATTCATAGGCATAGTCTTTTACCACAACGGTTCCTACAGTACTATCTATAGAAAGTCTTGCCCAACCGTAAAAAACGTTTACACCCACTTTAAATCTCAGTCCTAAATATTTATCCGTTGTATTTACCCATTGGCCATTAGTATTTATGTTAAAAGTTGTTGATGAAGAGAAACGACGATTTCTTTGAGCCATTTTAAAAGTGGCTGTAGGGCTAAATTGAGAATTCCAGTTTGAGTTCAAACTCCCTAATACTTGATTTTTTTCATGTGCAATGGGAAAATAAAACCCTTCTCCTCCTGTAGCAGATATTGAGTTGGTGTTTAAGCCATAAACATAGGCATATCTTCTAGTACTAGAACTGACGCTAAGGTAAGTCACATCGTATAGGCGGCCATCAATTCTAAAGTCATCTGTGCCATCATTATTAATATCCAACAATAGAGTATCACTATCAATTACAGACAATGTCGAATCAGGGTCTATATTGGTATAGATAATATCTGCATTAGCTAATTGAGACGATGCTAAGATTCCCCCTGCAACTTTAGAATAGGAGAGTAGCTTGTTTTTTAATTTAGATTCCATTGGTACGTTAGTTTATCTTAATTAGTTGCTTTCTTTCAACTAAACCATTAATATTAATCACAATAAAATAATTACCTGAAGGCATATTGTACCTAGTGGCGTCGATATTTACTGTATGTTGACCTTTTGCTTGTCTTTCATCTATTAAGATCGCAATCTGTCTTCCTTCAATATCTTTCAATTCTAACTTTACATCAGCA
Source organism: Bacteroidia bacterium (assembly GCA_030426955.1). Classification (GTDB taxonomy): domain Bacteria; phylum Bacteroidota; class Bacteroidia; order Chitinophagales; family JAUHXS01; genus JAUHXS01. Next base: position 243,471 of record JAUHXS010000001.1, read on the forward strand.
TTTTGCTTGAGCTCATAGCTAATGTCGGCTCTACTTGAGATCGGATTGGGATAGATGGCTAAACTAGGATGATCTTTCGCTCCGTATACCTTAATTCCCGTTGCATCTTCAAAAGAAATATAGTTTGAATCAACCGTTACTTTTACCAATCCTTGACTAGATTGTCCAGCAGAAACATTTACAGTATAGTTTGTATCAATAGGTATTCCTGGGATATTGACATAAATGCTGTATTCTCCATCGTCTAAGCCTGAAAAGTTAAACATACCATTTTGATTAGATTCTTGTCCACCTAATGCAGGGCTAGAAGTAGATTTATCTATTAGCGAGACATCGAGACCGTTTAATGGATCTCCTGGACCTTGTACTTTTCCAAACCCCTCACCTCTGACAATTCGTCCACTAATCGTACCTGCGCCTGATGGAGCGGATACTACGTTGTTAACGATAATGTCTTCTGTCAGACCACTCGAGCCCACACTAGCAGTTATCGTTGGTGCCTTTTGCCAATTAGCAACATTGCCATTATAGGTTTGATTACTATTGGGGTATATGCCCTCATCTGCAATAGCTAACAAGAAATATTCTACATTGGGTAATACTGATGGGAAAGTATAACTACCATCCTCATTGATAAACGATTGACCAACTATCGGAAATTGTCCTAGATCAGGATTTTTTCTAATTAGTTGTACGATACCAACTTTAACCGTATCACTGGTGGAACCTAAGAATACCGTTCCTGTCAATGGAATACTTTGAAGTGTGACGCTATTAGATTGGCTAGAAAGGTTGTTAATAGTTGTATTGGCACCGTTTGCTACGGTCAATACAAAGGCTCTGTAGGCCACACCTACCTGAATTGGGTCGCCATTCTTATCTACGGTATTCGCAGAAAGTGTGATGTCAATGTTTGATCCAGTTTTAGGCACGAATTCGGCATGTCCTAAAAGGCTTGCACTATTAGCGGCTTGTAAGTCGAAGCCACTTGCTTCAGTAGCCTTGACAAGAAAAACATCATACCTAGCAATGACACTTTCATCAGCTAGTTTATTAAAACGTATTCTTATGTCACTAGCATTCCCATTATCTCCAACATCAGATAGAACAATACTACTGCCACTTACGGCTTCAGCTTGTCTTGCTCCAGCTTCAATTGACTTTCCAGGGATAGATTCATATGCGTAGTCTTTTACAGTAAGCGTTTTCATACTGTCATCTACGCTTAGTCGTATCCAGCCATATAGACTGTCCAAGCCGACTTTTAATCGAATTCCTAGATATTTATTTGTCTCACCTGGCCAATTGCCATTAACTATTTTGTTTGTAGAAAAGCCCATGTAATCTCGATAGGTGTAACTACCAAGGTTGCCAAACTCTGAAAAAGAATCCACCCAGTATCTACTGCCAGTTGCTTGATAAGATACTGGTTCACCTTTTGCCATTACTGCTGGCCCTGGTCCTGAGCTAGCTACTAAAGAAGCGCTATTTAGACCTCTTGCTTTTGCAAATCGCTTGTAATAAAATGAAATAGAAGAGCTTGCAGTGGTCATAAAGTCAATCCTGAAGTCAGGCGTACTATTATTGTCTATGTCAATGATAATAAAATCCTGATCCATTGACAAGGTACTATCTGGATCGATATTGGTGTAGATAATATCTGCATTGGCAACAGAACCCGTTAGTGTTCCGCCTGCTAAAAGTGCATATGAGCGGAGTTTATTTTTGATGTCTTTATTCATTGGTATGAATTTTAGTTAAAGTTACTACATAATGCATATTACAGCAAAAATAAATATTAACATTTTTGATATATTTTCTACCATAGTTTGAGCTGGGATGTATTGTTATTTCGTATAAAAGATTTTGTGTTTAAAACGGGCATGGACTTACCTTTGAAGTATCTATTTTTATTGATTTTAAATAACTTGTTGATGCTTTCTGAAATATTGCCTTCTCCGCGCATTCTACGCTTAAACCTGCTATTGCTTAACTGTCCTCCGTGACAATCTCTAATTTGACTTAGCACTTTTTCTGCTCTATCAGGATAGTTTTTGCGTGTCCAATCGATAAATATATTGCCGATTTCACCGTTTAGTCTAACAAGTGTATAGGCTATAGAGCTTGCACCGTGCTCTGATGACAATCTGATAATCTTAGGTATTTCTTCACTATTTAGTGCGGGTATGATAGGGGCTAGCATCACGTTTACAGGAATTCCGTCACTGCTTAATTTCTCTACTATCTTTAATCTTTTTATCCCAGACACAGTTCTTGGTTCTAATTGTCGTCGCAATTCTTCGTTTAAGCTAGTGATTGAGATATTGACATGAAGTAAATTTTGGCTTGCTAACTCTTTTAATATGTCTAAATCTCTCAGAATAAGGGCATTTTTAGTAATAATCCCTACAGGGTGTTTGTATTTAAGTAGTGTTTGAAGTATAGCTCTGGTAATCTCTAACTTCTTCTCAATCGGTTGATAGCAATCGGTATTGCCAGACAACATGATAGGATGTACTTTCCAATTTTTATTTTTGAATTGTTTCTCTAATAATTCAGGAGCATTTTCTTTGATAATGATTTTTGTTTCAAAGTCCAATCCGGCGCTATAGCCCCAGTATTCATGAGTATTTCTGGCATAGCAATAAATACACCCATGTTCACATCCTTGATATGGGTTCATAGAATAAAACATACCAATATCAGGGCTTGTAACTTTGTTAACTATTTTCTTAGCAGACTCGTAAAAGTATTGAGTTTTGCTATTTTGTGTTTCATAGTCATCAATCCCCTCATCGTGCTCTTTGACTACTTCATTGGACAGGTACTTATTCTTTGTATTTATTTGAGCACCTCTACCTTTTAAGTATTCATCCGACATTTATTGAAGGTAGAAATATGAAACTTTAAATTTGAGAAAAGACGAGTTTTGCTAAATATTTTAGACGTTTTTTATAGGGACTAGGAATCAGCTGCGAGGGACTAGTTTAAACGTATTTCCTTCTCTAAATCACTGTCCAAACTAGCCTTAAGATTTTCAAATCAAACGACCTCCGCAACTACAAAACTACTCCCGCCGATAAAGATTAAATCCGTTTCTTTTGCACAATTCCTAGATGCCTCAAGTGCTTCTTTAACAGTTTTGTATGCATTTCCATATAAACTAAAACTTGATGATTTTGTTTTTAATTCTATAACATCTAGTCCTCTTGGAATATTAGGTTGACAAAAATAATAAGTTGCATTCTTCGGAAATAGAGATAACATTCCTGATATATCTTTATCTTTTACCATACCAAGAACAATATGTAATTTATCATATTCTATATCTTTTATTTGCGCTATAGTTTCCTTGATCCCATCTTCGTTATGCCCAGCATCAGCAATAGTAAGGGGCTCTTTTGACAATACTTGGCAGCGCCCAAGAAGCTTTGTATTTGACTTAACATGGTTAAGTCCTAAACTGATAGCATCATCAGAAATCTTGATCCCTATATCTTTCAGTACTTCAATTGCCTTTAATGAGGTGGATATATTCTTAATTTGGTAGCTTCCTAGCAAATCTGTTACATACTCTTTATCATCTATTATGAAAACTTGTTGCTCCTGTATGATAGACTGAGATATGTTTTTGATTGAGCTAGAATCTGCCCAATACAATGGAGACTTTTGATCTTTTGCTTTATTTTGAAAAACTTCTTGTGTTTCTTGTTTCTGTTCTCTAATGACAACAGGAATATTAGGCTTGATGATTCCTGCCTTTTCGGCAGCAATTTCTTGTAAAGTATTACCCAAAAGATCTTGATGATCTAATCCGATATTAGTAATGACAGATAGGATAGGGGTTATAACATTAGTAGAATCTAGCCTACCACCTAATCCTGTTTCAATAATGGCATAATCTACTTTTTGATTTGCGAAATAGTCAAAAGCCAAGGCAACTGTGATCTCAAAAAAAGATGGCTTGATTTGCCCAAAGTCACTTTTATATTTTTCAACAAACTCAATTACATACTTCTCTGAGATATACGATCCATTTATTTTAATTCGCTCTCTGTAATCTTTATAATGTGGTGAAGTATACAAACCCACCTTATATCCCTGAGATTGTAATATGGAAGCTAATATATGTGCCGTCGACCCTTTACCATTGGTGCCCGCAATGTGTATTGACTGGAGCTTTTTATGCGGATTGCCCAGGAGCCGACAAAGTTGAATAGTGTTATTAAGATCCTTTTTAAATGCTGACTTCCCGTCACGCTGGTACATGGGCAATTGACTGTATAGATAATCAACTGTTGCAGCGTATTGACCTGAAACCATTTTAATTATTTCACCTTGAAAGTAAAGGTAATCGTACCATATTGCTCCTCTTTGGCGTATTGAGAGTGATTAAACTTTGCCTTGCCAGCGGCTTCCTCCGCGATCTTGACTAAGTGAGGATCATTGGTTGTGGAACCTTTGAGTTGGTATTTTGCAAATAAGACTTTACCGTATCTGTCAACCTTAATTCTAACAACCACTTTTCCAGTAGCTTGAGAGTTGTCCTCAATGGGTGGCTTTAGTATCATAGACCTTCCAGATAGATCAAAGCCAATCCCCTCATTGCCTAACCCCACAAGACCATCTTTACTTAAGTCACCATCTAGTTTGCCCTTATCTCCCTTTGCTTCATCCTTGCCTTCACTAGTACTGTTGTTGAGTTTATCTTTATTAAAAAGAAGGCTTTCATCAACTGTAGGCTTTTTTTCTTCAGGTTGCTCTTTTACCTCTTCTACGGGTGTTTCTTTAACTTCTTCTTTGATTTCTTCCACAATCTCTTCGGTTGGGTTTTCTTGTTGTTCTAGAGAGGGGGCATCTTCTAACTCTTGCTCCACAATTTCTTCTTCAACAACAGGTTCTGTATTTTCTATAGTTTCTTCTGTAGGTTGTTCTTGTGATTCCGAAGTGATTTCTTCTATTTGCTCAGGTTGTTCTTCTCCAGAACCAACCTCAGAATTGCCGAAACTAATCATAACGCCTTCTTCGGGAGGTGGAGGGTAGGGCGCAGTCAATCCTAAAATAATGAATAGCAACAATAGCAATCCGTGAATTAGTATCGTCGCTACCAACCCTTTACGTCGATCTCCATTATTTTGACTAAAAAATTCCAAACTATAAACTTTCTAACTTTAAACTGAAGTTACTTCTTAGGACTAGTAGCCAAGACCATTTTAACTTTTAAATCGTTGGCAATATTCATAATGTCCACTACATTTTCTACTGGAACAGATTTTTCAGCATTCAAAATAACTGTTGGGTCTTGTTCTCCCTGTAGTTTTTGTCGAAGCATTGGCATGATCTCATCACGAGATACCTTCTGCTTGTTGATATAATAGTCTAAGTTCTGATCAATAGAAACAGAGATAGTTTGTTTGGCTAAAGTTTGACTATTAGACTTGGGCAATAACAGCTTTAACGCATTAGGACTTACTAAGGTTGACGTCAACATGAAAAATATTAACAATAAGAAGATGATGTCCGTCAAAGACGACATACTAAACTCCGCACTAATTTTATTTCGGCTTCTTAAACTCATTTGGAAGGTTCTTGAAGTAAGTCAATAAATTCTACAGTTACTGCTTCCATCTTGTTAATAACCTTGTCAACCATGGCTACCAAATAGTTGTAAGCGATGTAAGCAATAATACCAACGGCAAGCCCAGCGGCTGTAGTAACCATTGCTTCGTAAATACCACCTGCTAATAAAGATGGATCGATATTGTTGCCTGCTTTGGACATATTAAAGAAAGCATTGATCATACCAGTTACTGTTCCCAGAAAGCCAATCATAGGTGCTGCACCAGATATGGTCGCTAGTGTTGCCAGGTTTTTTTCTAGTTTATATACTTCTAGCTTTCCTACATTTTCAATTGAGACATCAATATCTCTTAATGGCTTACCAATTCTCATCACACCTTTTTCAATCATTCTAGCAACAGGAGAATCGGTGTTTTTGCATAGTGATTTGGCTGCTTCGATATTGCCAGTAACAACATAATCTTTGATATTATCCATGAAGTGTTTATCAACGTTACTTGCTTTTCTAATGGTAAGATATCTTTCTACAAATATGTATATTGCTACCAAGGATAATACTACAATAGGAATGACCAATAAACCTCCTTTGCTAAGGAGTGCTAGAATATTGGTTTTTTCTTCCATCATCAATCCATCAGGACCAGAGCCTATAGTGTCTATTGTCTGTAAGAATAATGTAATCATATAGTTATAACGTTTGAGTTATTGTTTTATTACTAGAATATTTTGCTACCAAATATAATGTTTAAACCACGGTATTTTTTGATAAGAAATAAACACAATATGATTTATTGTTCATTTTATACAACATATAGATGCATACAAAATGAGCATTCCATAGAAATAGAATAAAAACATTTTAAACAAGGAGATATATGCCTCATAGTCAATTTTTTAAAATGGATACATTTCAGATAAAAACTAATATTCATCACAAAGAGTGTTTGGTAGAATTAAAAAACAGGCTTATCTTTTAGCTAAAATAACAACAACCTAATCATGAGCCGTTTCACATTCACTACTGTTTTCATATTGTCTTTTTTAACTCATTATTGCTTTGGACAATACTGGGTTAGCACATTTGCAGGAGGTAGTGACACGTCTGGATTAATTGATGGGGCAGATAGTGTAGCTAGATTTAAAGGCCCCTGGGGCTTAGATTCTGATGATGAAAATAATATTTACGTTGTCGAGAATGAGAACCATGCAGTTAGAAAGATTGACAGATATGGGAATGTTACTACAATTGCTGGAACAGGCTTTCAAGGTTATGCTAATGGTTCAGGTAATGTTGCTGAGTTTTCACAACCTTATGGCGTTTGCTATGTTAATGATAATGAAATATATGTCACAGATGCTAATAATAATCGAATTAGAAAGATTGATTCCAATGGCACTGTAACAGCATATACAGGTAGCGCTTATGGAGGAGCCGTCCCAACAGCTCCCATACCTAAAATAGGAGCCGTTGATAGCGCTAAGTTCTTTGAATTGTCAGCAATTTGCTACCATGAAGGTAGTAGCTCTCTATTTATTGCCGATATTAATAACTTTTGCATTTTTCGGATAGATTTGAACAATGACTCTGCCTACTTATATGCAGGATACCCTCAATATTGGCCTCCTTTATCAGGAACAATGGGATATAAAGATGGAGAAGCTGATTCTGCTAGGTTTGGAGAAATAAATGGCTTGGCGGTTGATCAAGCTGGAGTATTATATGTTGCTGATGCGAGCAATCATTGTATAAGAAAGGTAAGTGTTGATCGTATGGTAACAACTATCGCTGGTCAAGGAACAGTATCTGGATATATAGATTCAAATGGGACAAATGCTAGGTTTAATGATCCTCGGCAGATGACTTTTGATCATGAAGGTAATTTATATGTTTATGATTGGGGAAATGGTGCAATTAGAAAAATAACGACAAATAGTGGTGCTGACTATGATGTTACGACCGTGTATCAAAACAACGTTTATGGTTACAAAGATGGAGTGAGCACATCAGCTGTAATACCAGCTATTGAAGGCATTACTATTGATGGAGCAGGCAATTTGTATGTAACAAGTTTTTTTGCGCCAACAACAGATACAATGTATAATACCATTAGAAAGTTAAGCATTCATTCGTTCGGAGATACCATTTGTTATGAAGATACCGCTAGCGTTGTAATGACTGGAGGGAATACCTACAAATGGTATGATAGCGAAACAGGAGGCAATTTGTTACATACAGGTACCACTTACGACCCTCAGTTACAGCAAACCACAACATTCTATGTGGCGAATGAAGCAGAGTATGAAGATATTATCAGGACACCAGTTACAGTATATGTCGGTGCATCTATTAGCTTTGGGGATACTGTATATATAGATACGCCCAACGTCACAAGCGTTACTTTAGATGCTAGAAACCCTGGAGCAGATTACCTGTGGCAGCCTTCTGGAGCAACGTCTCAAACGATAGAAATATCACAAGAAGGTAATTATACGGTAGTTGTTATTGATACCAATGATTGTGTTGCAAATCACGACTTTGTGGTACTATTTGGGTCAGGAGGAGCTACGTCGATTTCTACAATAAGTAAATCTCATTTAACATCTAAGGTCTCTCCAATTCCTTTTAAAAGCGAGTTGAATCTATCAATTACACTTAAGGAAAAATCAGATTTGGATATTAAGGTTTTTGATATTAATTCAAAAGAAATATATGCAGTGGAATATCCAAGCCTATCAAAAGGTCAAGCTAATATTACGTTAGGTGAAATGGAAAGCTTTTCTAGCGGAATGTATTATCTGATGATTACCGACCATAAGGATAATGTGTCTGTACGCAAACTGATGAAGTACTAGATGCATGAATGCTTTACTGTATTCTTTTCTATTTGTTTTTTGTATGGTTAGCTCCTCGTCTTATTCTCAGAATCAAGCAAATGTTTGGTATTTTGGAACCAATGCTGGAATAGACTTTAATAGCGGCAGTCCGATTGCTATTGCTAATGGGGATTTAGTATCTCGAGAAGGCAGCTCTATCATATGTAACCCCAATGGAAATATAAAGTACTATTCCAATGGAGAGTTTGTCTGGGATAGTTCACATGATACCTTACCAAATAGTAAAGATACACTTAATGGATGCTCCAGTAGCAGTCAATCGTCAATCATGGTGAGACACCCTGATCCTGATAGTAGTCATTTGATCTTTTTGTTTACTGTTGATTGTAATGAAAATTTTTTACAGAATGGATTGAGTTATTCTGTTATTGATACGTCGCTTCCAGGTAACGGCACATTAGCTAATCCATTAGGTGATATCGTTCCTTCTAGAAAAAATATCTTGCTTTTTTCTGGAGCGAATGAAAAAGTAACTGCTATCAAGCACGCTAATGGTTGTGATTATTGGGTGATCGGTCACATTACAGACTCGTTTTATGTGTATCCATTAACTTCATCTGGACTAGGAATGCCAATAATTCAAAAGGTCGGGACAGCTTATAATGGGTCTGGAATTGGATTTTCAGGTACTGGGCAACTAGTTGCTTCTCCAAATGGCAGATTACTAGCTGGAGCTGTTTATGAATCTAACCTTGTAGAATTATATGATTTTGACAATTCAACTGGATCTGTAAGCAACCCGCGACCAACCTATATGCCTAATCAGGCTTATGGTGTCTCATTTTCATCTGACAATACAAAGTTGTATGCTTCTTCAGGTACACGAGTTTTTCAATTTGATTTAGGTAAAGCAGAATGTGATAGTGTAAACTGGGATTTTTATAGAGCTCAAATTGGCAATTCTTCAAGCTCTTTATATGCAATGAAGTTAGGGCCTGATAACAAAATATACATATCAAAAAGTGCAACCTCACTAGCAACTATTGGTAGTCCAAATAATATCGGCGTTGAATCAGAATTTGTAGACAATGGCTTTGATATGGCAGGAAATATGAGTGAGTTAGGTATTGCTGAGTTTCCATTGGACTTTATTTATCCGCCTAAGGTAAGTTTCAATATTTGCGAAGAGTGTTTTGCTGATTCTTTTAAGTTGATTAATACTTCTGGACTAGGTACTTTATACAATTGGGATTTTGGCGATGGCAGTACTTCCACTTTAATGAGCCCTAAGCATAAGTATGACAATGGAGGCGATTATACAATTAAAATAATGACTTCCGCATTTTGCGGAAGCGATTCATTCTTGCAAATGGTAAGTGTTGATGATGGCATTAACCATTTGGATGATAGTATTCTCGTATGTCCTGATTCTGGAATTATTTATGAACTAGATGTTAATTTTGGAGATGCTGTATGGTCATCTGGTGATTCATCTCTATTCGTTTTTTTGCAAGACACAGGAACTTATTTTATAACTTATACCGATACACACGGATGTATTACAAATGGCAATGTAACTCTGGAGTATGATGTTTGTGATTATGACCTTTATCTACCCAATGCCATTACTCTGTTTAGTACCCAGAATACTTTATTTAGACTACCACAAAAGAATATTGACAACCTTGATTTTTCAAGTATATCTATCTATGACAAAACTGGCAAATTGCTTTTTGAAAGCAATGATAAACGGTTCGTATGGGATGGTACGTATTTAAATAAAAGGGTTTCTAAAGGAGTATATATTTATCATTTATACTTAAATTCGGCAGATGGAACTTACACTAATCAACTAGGCAATGTTACGGTTCTCTATTAAAGTATTGGTGTTCTTTTTACTCATGTCTAGCTTGATTTATGCTCAAAAACAAGCTACGCATTGGTACTTAGGTGATAGTATAGGTTTGCATTTTGTCAATAATGTGGCAACACCCTTTATTGCTACTGATCCTAATAGGACTTTTGTAAATGAAGGAGGCGCTTCTATCTCAGATAGCAATGGAGATTTGCTTTTTTATACTAATAACGTTTTCATTTGGAATAGAAACCACGAAGTTATGGTTAACGGCGATAGTCTTTGGGGAAACTACTCTTCAACACAAGGAGCATTAATTATACCACAACCTGGAAATGATTCTATATATTACGTCTTTATTGCAGGAACTAGAACAGACTTTTCTCCATTATCACATTCGATTCCATATAACAATGGCTTGACTTATTCTGTCGTCAACATGAATAAACAGGGAGGATTAGGAGAAGTTGTTATAAAGAATAATATTCTGATTATTAATAATTCAGAGAAAATTACAGCAGTAGAGACTTGCGACAAAAATGGTGTTTGGATTGTAACACATACGGATATTGGTGACACTTTTTATACTTATAAATTGACGAGCACTGGACTTGAAGCTCCGATTAAGACAAATATCGGGTACGTATATAATTATGATAATACCGTACTGCCTAATATCGGACAAATGATGTTTTCGCCAAATGGTAAATATCTAGCAATAGTGCATAAGCAGTTTATTGGTATAGAGGCATTAGAATTGTATAAATTTGATCGATCAACGGGAATTATGTCTGACCTGATTACAATAGACACTGTACAAGATCCATATGGAACTTGTTTTTCGCCCAATAGCTCCAAGGTTTACTGTACTAACTATGACTTCTCTTCTGGAACTTCCAGAATACTTCAATTTAACTTGTCGGTTTGGGATGTGGATTCTATTATTGCATCAAAGGCAGAAGCGTCGGTTGGCGTTAGCGAAGGAGGGTTGACTTTAGGTATAGATGGTAGGTTGTATCAAATGTCTGGTCAATTTGGGAGCACCATGATTGTGTTAGAAAATCCCAATGACAATACTAATGACATTAATGTTGAGTTTTTAAGCTTAATTAGATCGACCGGACTCGGAGCTCCTAATTTTATCCAAAGCTATTTTCAAGATACACTAAAAGCCGATTTCGATGCTAATGAGGTTTGTTTTGGAGACACTACTTTATTTACAAATTTATCCCTACACAATTATCCTGATGATGATGTTACTTGGTCTTGGAATTTTGGCGATCCAGTAAGTGGCAATGAAAATAATTCAGTTTTAAAAAATCCTAGCCATTTATTTTCTAATGATGGAGACTTCTCTGTTCAACTAATTATCAACCAGCCTTGCCTAGAGCCAGATACCATAGTTAAACTAGTAACGGTAAAGTCAGCACCTTATGAAAATATATTTGAAGATACCATTTATATAGAAGAAGGAGACAGTGCTTACTTGAATGCGGAAAACTTCGGTAGTAGTATATTTTGGTCAACTGGAAGCAATGACACAGCTATATTTGTCTCAGAGGAAGGTCAATATAACTTACTGATCCTGCATTCCTCTTTATGTCGTTTTAAAGACTCTGTATATGTCAAGATTTTAGATAGTATTATTGAGGAAGAACTTTATATTCCTAATGTTTTTAGTCCTAATGGAGATGGCCAAAATGATTACTTAAAATTGTTTGGAGGACCTTTTGACCAGTTTTTGTTTAGGGTTTATGATAATAAAGGAAAAATGCTTTTTGAAACGAATGATCATAATATATATTGGGATGGCTCTTTTAATGGTCAAAATGTGCCTGCTGCGGTATATACATATTATCTAGATGCTACTACGCTTTCAGGTGAAAGATTGCAGAAAAGAGGTAATATTTCCTTGTTAGAATGATTGTGCTATATCAGAAACTTGAAATAGGAAGTAGGTGCTTATAGTTTATATCTTTTTATACTTCTGATTTCAGCTTTCTAGCCGCTCTGTTGGGTTATCAACACCACCTGTTTAATTATCCACAATGCCCATTTGCAGCCTAATTCTTGGGTTCATTTTAGCTATCTTTGAATACCAAAAAATATCAAATTCTAATCGACTATGAGTACGGAATCAGGAGAAAGAATAATACCGATTAATATAGAGGAGGAAATGAAGACAGCCTACATCGATTATTCGATGTCGGTAATCGTGGCAAGGGCTATTCCAGATGTGAGAGATGGACTTAAGCCCGTTCACAGAAGAGTACTTTATGGCATGGATGGTTTGGGACTAGCTAGCAATAAACCGTATAAGAAGTCTGCGAGAATAGTAGGTGAGGTGCTCGGTAAATATCACCCACATGGAGATACTTCTGTATATGATGCTATGGTGAGAATGGCACAAGAGTGGTCATTAAGATATCCCTTAGTAGAAGGTCAAGGGAACTTTGGTTCTGTGGATGGTGATAGTCCAGCAGCAATGAGATATACAGAGGCACGCTTTGCAAAAACTGCTGAAGAAATTTTAACTGATATTGAAAAAGATACTGTTGACTTTAGCCTCAACTTCGATGATACGCTTAAAGAGCCAACTGTTCTTCCTTCTCGCATTCCTAATTTGTTAGTAAATGGAGCTTCTGGTATTGCAGTAGGAATGGCGACCAACATGTTGCCACATAACCTTTCTGAGGCAATTGATGGCATCATAGCTTATGTGGATAATAATGATATTACTGTAGAAGAATTAATGCAGCATATCAAAGCACCAGACTTTCCTACAGGAGGCACTATTTATGGATATACTGGTATTAAAGAAGCTTTTGAAACAGGTAGGGGGAAAATTGTTGTAAGGGGTAAAGCCGAAATCGAGACAACTAGTACAGGTAAAGAGCAAATCATAGTTTCTGAAATTCCTTTTCAGGTAAACAAGTCTCATCTATTGATCAAAACAGCTGAGTTAATTAATGACAAGAAAATTGAGGGTATATCTGATTTGCGGGATGAGTCTGATAAAAGAGGCTTGAGAATTGTTTACGACCTTAAGCGAGACGCCAATGCCAATGTTGTTTTAAATCAGCTATACCGATATACACAACTCCAAACATCTTATGGTGTTAACAATATCGCTTTAGTAAATGGCAGACCTAAATTGCTCAATCTTAAAGATTTGATTTCCAACTTTGTTGACTTTAGGCATGAGGTTGTTGTAAGAAGAACAAAGTATGAATTAGCACAAGCTGAAAAGAGAGCGCATATTCTAGAAGGCTTATTAGTTGCGTTAGACCATCTTGATGAGGTAATTGCCTTGATTAGAGCATCAAAAACGCCAGAGGACGCAAAGAATGGCTTGATGAAGACCTTTGATTTAAGTGAAGAGCAATCCAAGGCTATATTGGATATGCGTCTTCAAAAGCTTACTGGTCTTGAAAGAGAAAAAATCAAAGCAGAGTATGAAGAGTTATTAAAGTTAATCGCTCACTTAAAAGAAATTCTCGAAAACGAAGATATGAGAATGGATATCATTAAGGAGGAGATGACTGAAATTAAGGAGAAGTATGGAGATGAGCGTAGAACAGATATCATTCATGCAGAAAATGAGTTCAACATTGAAGATATTATTCCCGATGAGCCTGTCGTGATTACTATTTCACACTTAGGTTACATGAAGCGAACTCAATTGGCAGAGTATAGAACGCAAAGTAGGGGAGGAAGAGGTTCTAGAGGTGGTAGTACAAGGGATGAAGATTTTATTGAGCATATTATGGTAGCCACCACGCATAATTATATGCTCATCTTTACAGAACAAGGAAGATGTTTCTGGCTCAAAGTACACCAAATACCAGAAGGCACAAAAACAAGTAAGGGGCGTGCTGTTCAGAACTTAATCAGTATACCACCAGATGATAATATCAAAGCTTTTATCAATATTAAAGACTTAAAAGACGAGGAGTTTATTAATAACAACTACATCGTTTTCTGTACCAAAGGAGGTGTAATTAAAAAGACAGCGGTAGAAGCATTCTCTAGGCCAAGACAAAATGGTATTAACGCCATATCCTTCAAAGATGGAGACAGCTTGCTAGAAGTGAAACTAACGAATGGTCAAAATGATATTTTACTTGGTGTAAAATCAGGATTTGCCATACGTTTCCCTGAAGAGAAAGTTAGGTCAATGGGGCGTTCTGCAGCAGGAGTAACAGGTATTAGAATGAAAACCAAAGGAGATGAGGTCGTAGGTATGGTTTGTGTTGACCCTAAAGACGAAGCCAATACAATCTTGGTGGTTTCCGAAAAAGGATACGGAAAAAGAACCGATCTAGAAGACTATAGAGTTACCAATAGGGGAGGAAAGGGAGTGAAGACCATCAACGTGACAGATAAAACAGGAAGTCTTATTACCTTAAAGTCGGTAACAGATGGGAATGACTTAATGATCATCAATAAATCAGGTATTACCATTCGTATGTCAGTAGATGATTTAAGGGTCATGGGAAGAGCAACACAAGGTGTTCGTTTGATCAAACTAAATGATAATGATGAAATTGCTGCTGTTACCAAAATCGAAGAGGTAGAGGTTGAAGAAGATGATGATAACACAGATGCAGCAGTAACTGATAACGGTAGCTCTGAAGAACCCAAAGCTTCAAATGAAGATACAGATGATACTGCTACTGACGATAATGAGGAAGAAAAGTCAGAAAGTAACGAGGAGTAGAATAGACCACATACTTTAACTGATGACTATTCACTAGTGGCTAGTCACTAAAGAAAAAGTTAAAGAATGTTAAACATTAGCAAACCGTTCTTCAAATTGATATTTTAGCGTTCCAAATATTAAAACAACACAAATGAAAAAGTTAATCCTCCTTTTGCTTACCATCAGTGCTTCTTTGTACTCAATTGCCCAAGGAAAAGCCAAGTTAATTGAAAAGGTTGAAGCAGAACCAGGTTCGGTAGATATATCTTATGAAAAATGGGAGCTAAGCAACGGTATGACCATCTTTATTCATGAAGATCATTCAGATCCTATCGCAGAATTATCAATTACTTATAAAGTAGGCTCCAATAGAGAAAAACCTGGAATGACTGGGTTTGCTCACTTGTTTGAGCATATGTTATTTGAAGGTTCTGTGCATATTAAAGACGGAGATCATGGTAAGATAGTTCAGGAAATTGGAGGCAGAAGCAATGCTAATACGACATCTGATCGAACATATTACCATCAGACTTTCCCTTCCGCCAACTTAGAAACAATCATGTGGCTAGAGTCTGATAGAATGGGATACTATCTAGATTCTATTACAAAGGAAAAATTTGAAACACAAAGAGCTGCCGTTAAAAATGAGAAAGAGCAAAGAGTTAATAACCAACCCTATGTTTTACCAATTTGGGAAACACTTCCTTTCCATCTATATCCTCAAGGACACCCATATAGCTGGTCGGTAATTGGTTATACAGATGACTTAGATAGAGTACAGTATACTCATTTGAAAGATTTTTACATCAGATGGTATGGGCCTAATAACGCAACGATGGTAATTGCTGGAGATGTGGACCCTAAGCAAGTGATCAGCTTAATAGAAAAATATTTTTCAGACATAAACCCTGGGCCTCCTGTTCAAAAATTAAAACCACAAGTGCCTATTCTACCTACAGATAAATATATCACAGCTACTGATAATATTTATTTGCCAATGACTTATATGACATATCCTGCGCCCGAAAATTATGATAGAGATGAACCAGCAATGGATTTATTGACAGCAATGATAGGTCAAGGAAGAAACTCTGTTTTGTATCAAAACCTTGTTAAGAAGCAAATTGCAGTGCAAGCAAACGCGCAATATCAGGCAAGAGAATTAGCTGGAGAATTTTCAATAGTTGCAATTACATCCCCACAATATACTTTCAATGAAATTGAAGATATCATTAGGAAGTCTATAGAAGAATTTGGCAAAACAGGAATTACTCAAGAAGCATTAGACAGAGTAAAAGCAAGAACTATATCTGGATTAGTAGGAGCAGTCTCTAGTGTATCTTCAAAAGCCTCTTTCTTATCTACTTGGGATCGACTAGTTGGTAGAACGTATAATATGTCTGATGAGATAGCAAGATATGAGAAAGTCACTAAAGAGGATATTATAAGAGTCTTTAATAAATATATCAATGGTAAGAAAGCAGCTATTATGAACGTATCTGCTAACCCACCAGGTGAAGAAGAGAAGAAAAATGAAAGCTTAAACCCTTATGCCAATATTAAGCTTGAAGACAAACCAATACTATTGAAAGAAGGCATGGGAGAGTGGCAGTTTCAACCTGCAAAAGAAACTTTTGATAGAAGCCAGAGACCAGAGTTAAAGCCAGCAAAAGCAGCTAAGGTGCCTGAATATTACGAAGCAAAACTTTCGAATGGTATTTCAATTATTGGTACTAAATCAGATGAGATTCCTAAAGTATCCATACTGATCAATGTTGGAGGTGGAAGCATTATGGAATCTGATCCTAAAAAGACGGGAATATCAGATCTTACGGCCGAGATGATGAATGAGGGAACTAAAAATTATACAGCAGAGCAAATTGATGCAGAACTAGATAAAATAGGAAGTAGTATTCGGTTTTCTTCAGGTACATATAATGATCAGGTTTTTGTACAGTGTATGGATGATAAAGTGGACAGAACGATGGAGCTGTTGGAGGAAATGTTGTTTAGACCTAGATTTGATGAAGAGAGCTTCAAAAGAATTCACAAGCAGAACTTACAAAGTCTAAATCAAGCGAAGAAAACGTCAGGATACCTTGGTGCTTATGCCTATAATCAAGTATTATATGGCGAAACACCTTTGGGAACAACAATGACTTTAAAAACAGCAAGGAAGATATCTTTGGATGATGTAAAGGAATTTTATAAAAACCATTATAGCCCATCACTTGCAAGTGTAGTAGTAGTGGGGAATACAACTAAAGAAGCTATTTTGCCAAAATTGAATTTTTTGACAACATGGGAGGGGAAGAAAGCAACAGAAGCTAAACTGGCGGCAGAGGACTTGCCTGAGATTGAAGAAACGACTATATATGTTATCCATAAGCAAAAGTCGCCTCAATCAATGCTCTATATGGGCTACAGATCTTTGCCTTATGATGCATTAGGAGAACAGTATAAAACTGTAATTATGAATTATCCATTAGCAGGTTCTTTTAATGGCAGAGTAAATCAAAACCTAAGAGAAGATAAAGGCTATACTTACGGTATATATGGTTTTTTTAATGGGCATAAACTAATGGGAGAGTATTCCATTTCTGGTAGTATAGATGATGTTAATACAGCAAATGCAATCAAAGAGGTTATGAAAGAGTTAAAGCAATTCAAAACTTCTGGAATCACTGAGGATGAACTGAGCTTTACGCAAAAGTCTATCCTGCAAAGTGACGCCCTAAATTATGAAACCCCAATACAAAAGGCACGATTTTTGCAGAGAATACTAGAAAATGACCTAGAAAAGGGTTATCGTGAAAAACAAAAGGCGATCATTGCAAACATGACCAAGGCTGAAATAGATGCCTTAGCAAAAAAGCATATCAAGCCCGAAGAAATGGCAATAGTTATTGTTGGAAATAAATATCGCTTGAAGGATGAATTAGAAGCATTAGGATATGGCAAAATAAAAGAAATAACCATAGATTAGTGCTTCGATTTTAAGATTAAAAGATTTAAGATTATGAAGATTTTTTTCAAATATTCAATCACTCTAGTTGTTTTGTTATCATGTTTTGAACTTCAAGTTTTTGGACAAAACTTCAATGTGCAAAGTGCAGCAAACTATATAAGGTACAAAGAGATTGATAAAGCAAAAGAAGCTATAGACAAAGCTGCTGCCCATGAAAGTACTTCAAGCGATCCTAAAATGTATATGTATCGCTCAAGGGTTTATTATCAAATAGCGGCAAATCCTAAGTGGCAGAGTCTTGATGCGAATGCTATCAAAGTATCAGGAGAAAGTATTATAAAAACCTTTGAGCTAGATGTAAAAAAGCGCTATATAAAAGATGTTAAACCTTTGATGGGGGGCGCTGCTACTGGTATATACAATCTTGGAGTAGATGCCGAACAAAAGAGTGATTACGTTAAAGCAAAAGACTATTATCAAATCATTTTTGATCTAATGAAATATGATGAGGATAAAAATATAGCTAGAAATAATATTACAGAGGAATTACTTCATGAACGTTTTTATTCTATCGCTGCCTCGACCAAAGACTATTCTGAGGCTAAAAAGCAACTTCAAATTTTGATGGATAAAAACTACAATGAGCCTAAGATTTATGCATGGATGAGTAACATACTTGTAGAGGAGAAAGACTTGGATGGCGCTATTGAGTCGATTAATAAAGGCCGGGCTATTTATGATGATAACAAGGACTTATTAAACCAAGAAATTTATCTGTATAACCTAGCTGGTAAATCAGAAGAATTGATAAAAAAACTTGGAGATGCAATAGCTGCTGATGATCAAAATGAGTTATATTATTATAATAGAGGAACATTGTATTATCAGGCGAAAGATTATAAAAAAGCAAAAGAAGACTTATCTAAATCCATTGAACTGAAACCTGACTATTATGACGCACTAATCAACTTAAGTGCTATATACGGCGATCAAGCTAATGAAAAAATTGAGCAAATGAATAAGCTAAGTATGAGCCAGCAAAAAGAATATGATAAGCTCAAGGCAGAAAAAGATGAATTGTTTAAACAAGCTGCAAAGTATTTACAACAAGCCGTAGATGCACCAAACGAAGATCCTCAATTTATCGCTACATTGAAAACACTTAGAGAAATTTACGTCAAAGTCGGTGATTATGCCAATGCTAAAATCATCAAAGGAAAGATTGATGAAGAGCAGTCTAAGGCTCAATAATTATTCAATCGCTTATTACATAGAAACTAGAAAATCAAGTTATTGATTCATATTATCAATAATATAAATTGTCCTATAATTAATATTATGTTAAATAGAAGTTTCGACTTGAATTTAATACTATAATAGATACTGTCCTATTTCTTTAACGATTATGTTACCTGCATTACCATTTCCATAAAGTTTTTGACTAAAGTCAATTGACTTATTAGACATTAAAGTATACCTTTCACATATAGAGTTGATTTCTGCATCAGACAAAATATTATATCCAGCATTAATAAGTTCAACCCACTCAGTTTGATCTCTTATTGTAATGCACGGTTTTTCAAAAAAACTGGCTTCTTTTTGTAGTCCACCACTATCTGTCATTACTAAGGAACAATTTTTTAATAGTTCTATCATGTCAAAATAACCTACAGGTGGAATAGTACCAAAGCTTGGACTTATATGTAGAGCCTTAAGTTTATGCGCTGTACGTGGATGAAGCGGCATAATGACACGTTTATTGTTTTGATGGATTTTTTCTAAAGCAGATATAATATGTTTTAACTTATTTTCATCGTCAGTATTTTCTTGCCTATGAATGGTACATAATATAAAATCATTAGCCTTTAAGTCATTGGTATCAATAATATCTGACTTCTGTTTAGACATCTTGGCGTAAAATATAGCTGCATCGTTCATAACATCTCCAACATTATAAACTTTCGCTTCTATATTATCAAAGCCTTCGTTTTTTAGATTAGCGATCGCATTATCTGTAGGGCAAAATAAAATATCTGATATCCGATCTGTAACAATTCTATTAATCTCTTCAGGCATTTTATTATTGAATGACCTCAGCCCTGCTTCAACATGGGCAATTGGAATATGTAGTTTTTTTGCAGCTATTGCTCCCGCCAAAGTTGAGTTTGTATCGCCATAAACTAAGACAATATCGGGTTTTTGCTCAAGCATTGACTGCTCTAGTCCTTCTAGCATTCTACCTGTCATGGCACCATGCCCTACTCCATTGACATCTAAATTTTTATCGGGTTTAGGAATACTCATTTCTTCAAAAAATATATCCGACATATTAGCATCAAAGTGCTGTCCAGTATGTACTATATATTCTTCTAATAAATTAGACTTTTTTATTTCTCTACTTACTACAGCCGCTTTTACAAATTGTGGCCTCGCTCCTATTACTGTTAATACTTTCTTCATACTGATCTATGTTATGAAAATCTAATAGCCTTTACAGGGCTAATTCTTACTACTAGATATGATGGAATAATTAATATTAATAAATTTAAGATAATGGCAGCTAAGTTTATATATAAAATACTCGATATACTTAAGTCGATTGGAACAACAGAAAGATAATACGATTCCTCTGGAAGGCTTACTATAGAAAAATATTTCTGAATAAAACAGAGTCCTAACCCTACTAAATTTCCAATACCTAGTCCCACTATGATTATGTAAAAGGCATTGTAAAGAAATATTTTTCTAATAAACCAGTTGGATGCACCAAGTGCTTTCAGTATGCCAACCATATTAGTTCTCTCTAAGATCAAGATTAGTAAGACCGTTATTAAATTTATGGCAGCAACGATTGTCATTAATATCAATATCAATTGTTGATTTACATTTTGTAGTTCAAGCCAATCAAAAATATTAGGATTGATTTCTTTTATTGTTTTAGCGTCTAGTGCAAGGTCTAAAATATGATTATACACAAAATCTGATGCTTTATCTAAGTAGTTAATATCATGAATAAATAATTCGAATCCTCCTGCCTGATTGGGTGACCAGTTATTAAGCTTTTGAATGTGCTTAATGTCTATTATCGCAAAAACCTGATCATATTCTTCTATTCCTGTATTATAAATACCTGTAATTTTAAACTTTCTAGCTCTTGGAGGTTCTTGGATAAAATAAACTAAAAAATCATCTCCAGTAGATAGTTTTAGCCTTTTTGCCGTAGCTTTTGAAATCAAAACATTATTGGAAAGCTTGTTATTATCAATTAGAAAGGAAGTTCCCTCCACTAGGCTTTTTTCAAAAAACTGCCAATCAAAATCTGCACCTATACCCTTCAATACAATACCTTCAATCTGATCATTCACCTTAGCAATGGCAGGCTTAGTGGCATATATTTGAATATGGTCTATTTCGGGAAAAGTATCTATATGAGGGTAAAAATTTTGTTTGATATTCACGGGGTCATTTTCATAGGACTGACCATAGTTGAAATCAAAATTCATAATTTGAATGTGTCCCCAAAAGCCAAAAACTTTTTCACTGATTTGCTGTTGAAAGCCCAATATAATGGCCGAAGATATAATCATGACAGCAATGCTCAACGCAGTAGCCGTAACAGCAAGCCTTATAATAAACTTAGAAAACCCTTTCTTTTTAGAGCTTGATAATCGTCTTGCTATAAAATGTTCTGTATTCAAGTAGTAGTTTATTATCTGTATTTTGCTAAAGTAATTATTTTAACACACATCTCACTTGTGATTGACTTCAAATATCTACATCATAATAAATAAAAAGTTTAGCTTTGTCTATGCTTCAACATCAAGTATTCATACTAATAATATCCCACATAATTTTATCTTTTAATTCTTGTAGTAGCAACACATTACCAGATCTTGAAAATAAAATAACAACAGGGGCTGCTCAAATCGATCTTTATATAGAAAATTTAAAAGGGAAAAATGTAGCTATCATTGCAAACCAGACGTCGGTTGTGCATAAAACCCATTTAGTTGATACATTGCAATCACTTGGAATAAATATTGTAAAAGTTTTTAGTCCTGAACATGGATTTAGGGGAAAAGCAGGAGCAGGAGAGAAAGTTGATGATAGTAGAGATGAAAAAACTGGAATCGCACTTATATCCTTATATGGCAGTCATCGAAAACCTACTAAAGATGACTTACAGGGAGTTGATATAGTAGTTTTTGACATACAAGATGTAGGCACTAGATTTTATACTTACATTTCAACGATGAGTTATGCCATGGAAGCATGTGCCGAAAATAATGTTTCCTTTATGGTTCTAGATAGACCAAATCCTAATGGGTTTTATGTAGATGGACCAATATTAGAGCCTGATGTAAAATCATTCGTAGGACTACATCCTATTCCAATTGTTCATGGAATGACTGTTGCTGAATATGCATTAATGGTAAATTCAGAAAAGTGGTTACAAGGAGGTGTTCAATGCCAATTGGAAGTAGTAAAATGCAAAAATTATACACACGATAGTCTTTACATTTTGCCCATTAAACCCTCTCCTAACCTACCTAATAGCACTGCAATATATTTATACCCCTCACTTTGTTTGTTTGAAGGGACTATCGTTAGTATAGGAAGAGGTACAGACCTACCCTTTCAAGTGTTTGGGCATCCCAATCTTCCCTCCAATTTGTCATTTGAATTCACACCTGAAAGTATTGAAGGGGCAAAGATGCCAAAACATTGGGGGGCAAAATGTTTTGGGTATGACTTGTCTAACTTGGCTCCTGAAACTTTTACGAGCAATAGGAGAATAAATCTTCAATGGCTAATTGATACTTACAATAGCTTAAAAAATGATAGTACGGATTTTTTTACAGGTTACTTTGATAAGTTATCAGGAAACCACTCCCTTAAACAAAATATTATAGATGGATGGACAGAAGTTCAAATCAGAAGTGAATGGATAAATAAGCTTGAAAGGTTTAAAAAAATTCGAGAAAAATATCTATTATACCCAGATTTTCAAGAATAAACGAGGGCTGTATATTAATATTTGTATATTTGTAAGACAAACCTAGGTGTAGATGAAAAAAATAGCAGGATTACTTCTTAGTATTTTATTTGCGATCACAGCTGGATACACTAAAGACAATACATTAGATGATGCTAGAAGTTTCTTTGATGCAGAAAACTATAAAGCTGCTTTACCCCTTTATTTAGAATTATATAAAGAAGATAGTACTGATATAGAGTTTAATTTATCTATTGGCATCTGCTATTTAAACGCTTCATTTCATCGTGCAAAGTCTTTGGCTTATCTTGAAGATGCTGCTTTTACTCCAGATTCAGTTCCAGAAGCCTATTATTATTTGGGTCGTGCATATCACATTGCAAATGACTTCACAGCAGCAAGAGAGGCATACATAACTTTTGAGCGATTAATTGGAGAAAAAGGTAATGAAGAATTGTTAAAAGAGATAGATAGAGAAATTGAAACTTTAGAAAATGCGATCCACTTCTTTAATAATAAAGGAAGCGAAAAAGTTGTAAACCTTGGGAACACTATCAATAGTAAATATTCAGAATATTCACCATTGATATCTGAAGATCAAAAAACTATTATTTTCACCTATGTCGGTGAAGGCTGTAAAGGAGGCAAAAGAAACTATTATGGACAGGTTGACTCCAATGGCTTTTATATGGAAGACATATATATAAGCACTTTAAATGATAATACATGGTCTAAGCCTCAAAGCATTGGTGACGAAATAAATACGGAGCTACCAGAAGCCACTACAGGATTAACCCCTGATGGCAAAACGCTATTTTTCTACAAGAGTGATAGCAAAAGTCCAGATGATATATGGATGAGTACTTTTGATGGCAGTTCATGGAGTACACCAGAACAACTACCTAGTCCGATAAATACAAAGTATTTTGAAGCCCATGCCTGTATTTCAAATGATGGAAACACAATATACTTCTCAAGCGATCGCCCTGGTGGCTTTGGAGGCAAGGATATATACGTTTCACAAAAGAAAGATGATGGTGGTTGGACAAATCCTAAAAACTTAGGCAAAAGTATTAATACTCAATACGACGAAGAAGGACCATTTATGCACTCCCCTACCAATACTTTATACTTTTCTTCCTATGGACATAATAGTATGGGAGGACTTGATATATTTAAGTCTAAAGGAAAAAACGGCGTATTTGAAAAGGCAGAAAACATGGGATTCCCAGTTAATACAACAGATGATGACCCCTATTTTGTGCTTTCTCAAGATGGAGAAATTGGATATTTATCTTCAGAAAGAGTAAGGCATTGTTATGGACAACAAGACTTGTACAAAGTTTACATGAATAAAATCCATAAAGAAGACACGGCACAAATTGCAATTTTAAAAGGCAAAATAAGTATAGATGGAGCACCTATAGAGGCTACTATTACTATAAAAGATAATGTAACATCAGAAATTATCGCAACAATAAAGTCTAATCCTAAAACTGGTAAATATGTGGTTTCATTACCTAGCGGTAAAACATATGAGCTTATAGCAAAACCTCAAGGCAAGGAGGAGCAGTCCAAAACAATCAATCTAGAGAGTAAAAAAGGTTTTAATCTAGTAACGTCTAACTTTGAATTTGGAGAAAAGAAAGAGGAAGGAGAACTGTCTATTGTAAAAGGAAATGTTTTAATTGAGAATAAGCCAGGTAAAGCAGACATAACTGTTGTCGACGAAGAAACCTCAAAAATGATCGCGAAAGAAACATCTGATGAAACTGATGGGAGCTATGTATTATCATTGTTCTCAGGAAATAGTTATAAAATAACAGCCGAAGCTAAAGGATACGAAAAGACAGAAAAGATAATAGACATAGCGAATGACGATAATTTCAATTTACACGTTTTAAATTTTTCTTTCAATAAAAACAAAAATAAGCCTTCTGTATCAGAACAATTGGGCGTTGTCGTCTTCTTTGATTTTGATGCTTCTGATTTGGAATATGACAATGAAAAAGGTAAGAGAAGACTAGATGATTTAATACAAAAAATAAAAACATTAGATCAATTTTCCATTGAACTATTTGGTCACACAGATTCTAAAGGTAATGCAGCTTATAACAAAACACTTTCTGAAAACAGAATAAAGGCTGTTCGAGAATATATGCTTGCAAACGGTGTTGATGAAGCTAATATTTTAAAATCTGTTGGATACGGCTCCAGTGTACCCAAAGCTAATAATGATACAGAAGCAGGAAGAGCTTTAAATAGACGCGTAGAGGTTAAGATCATTAAGGAGTAGCTTTGGGTTTGGTTATACACACTTTTCGATATACTTACTATATTAATTAATACCTTCTGATGAATAAAAAATCATTTCAGATAGTGTTACCAGTTATTTTAGGATTGGTATTAGCATTGGGAATGCAAATTGGTATTAAGTTCAGCAAAGTAGGAACAGGCACAAAATCAGTTATCTCTAGAATAGCAACTCCAAGTAAAGAGACGAATATTGATGACATTATTCAATTCATAAATAATAGGTACCTAGATACAGTTAACAACTCTCAGCTAAGAGAGGTCGCTATCCAATCAATATTTGATAACCTTGATCCTTTCTCTGCGTATATACCTCCCAGAGACTTAAAAACAGTAAATGAATCTTTAGAAGGAAAATTCGAAGGCATTGGAATAGAGTTTTATATTGTCAATGATACGATTACTGTTGTTACTCCTATTTCGGGTGGGCCATCAGAAGCACTAGGCATATTGTCAGGTGATAAAATCATTAAGATTGATTCTATAAATGTTGCAGGTATAAATATTACGAATCAAGATGTCATTGATAAACTAAGAGGCGAAAAAGGAACAGAAGTAAATGTAGAAATACAACGTAATGGGAACTCTAGTTTGATAAGCTTTGATATTATTAGGGATAAAATTCCTATTTATAGTGTCGACATCTCTTATATGGTAGATGACTCTACAGGTTATTTAAAGATCAATCGGTTTAGTTCATCAACATATGAAGAGTTTAGAAAAGGTATGCAAAGTCTTATTCAATCAGGGATGAAGCAACTAATTTTAGACTTAAGACAAAATCCAGGTGGGTTCCTGACTGCAGCAACAATGATAGCTGATGACTTTATTTCAGGAGACAATTTAATTGTATATACCGAAGGGCTAAATGCTAAAAGAAATGACTTCTACGCGGGCAAAACATCTTTATTTGAAGAAGGCAAGTTGATTGTTATGATAGATGAGGGATCGGCATCTGCTAGTGAAATTGTATCAGGTGCAATCCAAGACTGGGATAGAGGTTTAATTGTAGGACATAACTCTTTTGGAAAAGGACTCGTCCAAGAGCAATACCCTCTTAAAGATGGCTCCGCGTTGAGGCTTACTGTTGCAAAATATTATACCCCATCAGGCAGATGTATTCAACGTCCTTTTAAAGAAAATTCAAAAGGCATAAAGTATCATGACGGATACTCTTCTATCGATAGTTCGATATATCAAGACACATTCTATACATCTAAAGGAAAAGAAGTTTTTGCTTCTGGAGGTATAGTGCCAAATATTACCCTAAAACGAGATAGTACCCCTGCAAACGACTTTTTAGTTTCAGTTCTTATAAAAGGGGTTATCCCACAGTTTATTTATGGATATTATGCCAATCATAAAGAAAAACTCATGTTCAGTTCTTTCAAAGAATATAAAGATCAGTTTTTCATTTCTGATGATTTATTTAATGAGTTTGTTCAATTCGCTGAAGAAAAGGGCGTTAAGGACTTCCCTTCTGATATAATAGCTAAAAGCAAAAAGAAAATCAAGACGAGGTTAAAAGCTTATATTGCAAAGCAAATGTGGCAAAGTGAAGGGTTTTATCCAATTATACATGAGATAGATGATGATTTTCAACAAACTTATCAAATCTTATCAAGCTATACAGATAAGCCTGTCAACTAGTCTTTTAAGACCTTCTTGTTTCTCTTTTTATGACAATATACCTCAAGTTCTCGTATCGCTTTTAGGTTTCCAAGGTCTGCAGATCGATTAAAGTCATGACAAGCAGCACCAAAGTCTTTCAATGAAAGTTGAATAAAGCCTCTCACATAATAGTACTTGTCTACATATGCGTTGAAATTAATCGCATCATTAAGCTCTTTTAATGCTATTGAATCTTGTTTTAGGTAATGGTGTGCATACCCTTTCCAGTAGTGATAATATGAATTTAAGCCATCAATATCTATTGCTTTGTCTGTTTCAGATATCGCATCTGCATACTGCTCCATATCAAAATAAACCAAGGCCTTTTCTAAATATTTTTCAGCATTGTCAGTATTTCCATCAATAGATAGTTGCATATACTTCAATGCCTGCTCATAATTTTGTGTCTTGTAATAACTTTGCCCTAACCGTTCATATGCATCTTGAAAACCCGGTATGTATTCTATACATTTTTCAAAATATTCAATGGCTTTATCATATCTATCTTGTGTTTGGTAGCTTTTTGCTAAATAATAATAAGCAATAGGATTTGCCTTTTCCATTCTAATACTTTGAAAAAGGGAGTTCTCTGCTAAATTATATAGCTCAAGCTCCATTTGCAACTTACCTATTTGCATTGCAACAAGATAATCATCAGGTTT
This sequence comes from Bacteroidia bacterium, assembly GCA_030426955.1. Lineage (GTDB taxonomy): Bacteria > Bacteroidota > Bacteroidia > Chitinophagales > JAUHXS01 > JAUHXS01. The sequence goes on from JAUHXS010000001.1 coordinate 271,053, forward strand.
AGCAATTGCTAAATCATAAAATAGATTTAATGCTGCTTCGTTATCTCCTAAAAGCATATAAAGCTTAGCTAGCTCCATCTTTGTATTAACAGAACTTGTATCTAGTATCAAAGCCTGATTGAGCATATCGCTTGCCTCAACATATCGCTCTCGTATAATCAAAACGTCTGCTCTTCTTATTCTTTCTTCAACTGAAATATCTTGAGCCACTATAGAAGGCATCGCTGTGAATAATAAAAAAGCACTAATGCAAAATACTTTCAGTTCATTCATGATTTAAATACTAAAAAATTAATGAAATTTAATTTCTAATCTTATTGGTTAAGATCTATTCCGAAGCTAATAACAAAGTCAATGCTTCTGTTTTTAAGGCCTCCAGTATGTATTAAGGATGGCGCATTATCATCAGCTACCTTAGCTAGTCCAAGAGTATAGCTCAGATCAAAATTAACCCAACTATGTTCTGAAGCGTGATAATTAAAGCCTGTTCCTAATCTCATACCATAATTCAATGTACGAAAATCTTGCGTAACATATCCTACACCTGTTTGAAGTGCCTCAATCATAAGGCCTACCACTGGTCCAATATTTGCCTTGGGGTGCAAATGGGTTCTCTTATCACCATAGTAGTAATTAAATAATATAGGTACTTCTAAATAGTTTAGTCTTAAATCTAGGTCTATATCATCTTTAACGTATTTACTTCCACGCTCAGCATAAAGCAAATCGGCATTAAATCCTAGATGATCTGTAATACAATATTGGATGAATCCGCCTCCTGTAAACCCAGTAATATACTTAGCGTTAGCTATCGATGGAACCTTACTAATATTAAATCCTAGTTTTGGCCCAGCAGTGAAAGTATGGGCCAGCTGGCTAAAACCTTTGTGTGCCAATAGTAACGAAAGTAAAATTAAGAGAAAAATTCTTTGCTTCAAGTTCTTCTTTTACGATAAGCTTCCCAAACTTAACAAATTTACATCATATGTGCCAACTTACAAAGAACTTATTAACCTAAAGCAACATCTAATACCATCATAACAATAAAACCAATGACTAGTCCCATTGTAGAAAAGTCTGTATACTTATCTCTCTGAGCTTCTGGAACAACTTCTTCAATCACAACATAAATCATGGCACCAGCAGCAAAAGCAAGTGCATAAGGTAAAATAGGCTGAATAGAAAGAACGGCTATGGCTCCTAAAACACCAGCAATTGGCTCTACTATGGCAGATAACTGTCCATACCAAAAACATTTGAGTTGGCTAACCCCTTGTCTTCTCAAGGGCATTGCAACTGCAATCCCTTCTGGAAAATTTTGTATTCCAATACCTATTGCCAAAGTTATGGCACCCGTTAAATTAGCTCCTGGTAAATCATAAGCTACAGCCCCAAACAACACCCCTACTGCTAAACCTTCAGGTATATTATGCAGTGTAATAGCCAAAATAAGCAATGTCGTTCTTTGCCAGTTGGTTTCAATCCCTTCACTTTCTGACATTTTATAATTGATATGTAGATGCGGTAATACCTTGTCTAAACCATAAATAAATAATGCTCCAGATAAAAAACCAATGCTTGATGGTATCCAGCCAGGAGTCCCCATCTCCTCTGATAAATCAATTGCTGGTGCCAATAATGACCAAAAGCTTGCAGCTAGCATTACTCCACCTGTAAACCCAAGCATCCCATCAAGCATCTTACGACTAAGATCTTTCATCATAAATACCAAAGAAGCACCTAGTGCAGTTAGCCCCCATGTAAAACAAGTAGCAATTAGGGCGCCTAATATTGGGTTAAGGTCTTTAAAGAAGTCTAAAACAGCTTCCATATAATTTTATTTTAAATAAATGTTTTTAGCAATTTGATGTGAGATGTTGATCTTTTGATTATTGTATTCTATCATCAAGGAATTATCAAAATCAATCTTATTCAGGATTTTTATTTCTATTCCTAAGGCAATGTCTATCTCATTGAGGTAAGATAGAAATTCACTTGAACTATCTCGTACGCCTATTACTTTGCCAGACTCCCCTACCGCAAGAGCAGATAGTTGAATCCCCGATCGTTGAGTAATATTGCCATCCTTATCTGGAATAGGATCTCCATGAGGATCGAATTTTGGATGTCCTAAAAAGTCATCTAATCTATCTGTCAATAGATCAGAGTTGACATGCTCTAGTTCTTCTGCAACATCATGCACCTCGTCCCAAGAAAAGCTAAGTTTTTCAACCAAAAAGTACTCCCAAAGCCGGTGCCTCCTAAGTATTTTGATGGCAATCAGCCTGCCTTTCTCTGTTAGAGATACACCGTGATACTTAACGTAGTTAATCAATTTTTTTTCTGCCAATTTTTTCAACATATCAGTAACAGAGGCCGCTTTAGTAGTTAATTCATTAGCAATTGAATTTGTACTAGATGCTTCATTTGCATTAGATCTTGAAAGTTTATAAATGGCTTTGAGATAATTCTCTTCTGTTAACGTTTGCATGATTCAAAAATACAAATATTTAAGATTAATTAAAAATATTTTTAGACAAACCTAAAAATATAAGTTTAACATTTATTAACTAATATTCTTTACAAAATTTCGTTAATTAGATATATGAATACATACAACATTAGACTAGTCATCCTTTCTCTTTTATTTCTTACTACAAGTACACTCGTTTTTGCTCAGCAAAACTATTATGGCTCTTCAAGTAAAAATAAAGTAGCTAAAGTATTTGATATTATAGAATCCTACTATGTAGAAGAGACGAATGATTCTACGCTAGCAGAAACTGCAATTACTTCCATACTGAAGGAGCTAGATCCACATTCAGTTTATATCCCTAAAAAGAAAGTAAAAAAGATGAATGAGCCATTAGTGGGTAACTTTGAAGGAATTGGTATTCAATTTAATATTTTAGAAGATACAATTGTTGTTGTCTCTCCAATATCAGGAGGACCATCTGAAAAGCTAGGCATTCAATCTGGGGACAAAATCATTAAAATTGAAGACTCTGTAGTTGCAGGTGTAGGCTATACAACTACTGATGTCGTTAATAACTTAAGAGGTCAAAAAGGCACAGCAGTTAATGTGAGTATAAAAAGAGAAGGAGAAAAGAAGCTAATTGATTACGAGATCATTAGAGATAAAATTCCAATCTTCAGTGTAGATGCAAGCTACATGGCAACCCCTACAGTTGGTTATATCAAAGTAAATCGCTTTTCTGCAACAACATCAAAAGAATTGGAAGAAGCGTTGCAAAAGCTTAAAGCAGAGGGAATGCAAGATTTGATACTAGATTTACAAAACAATTCTGGAGGATATCTCAATGCTGCTATTAATATGGCAGATCAATTTTTAGCTGATAATAAACTAATTGTTTATACCGAAGGCAGAAAGAGTCCAAGATATGATGCAAAAGCCTCAAGTAGAGGCTTGTTTGAATCAGGAAAATTAGTTGTTTTAGTAAATGAAGGTTCTGCATCTGCCAGTGAAATTGTTTCTGGAGCGATACAAGATCACGATAGAGGAATTATTATTGGAAGGAGGACATTTGGAAAAGGCCTAGTACAAAAGCCCTTTAATCTTCCCGATGGCTCCTCGATGAGATTAACCGTTTCCAGATACTACACTCCTACTGGAAGGTGTATTCAAAAACCATATGATGATGGTGTAGATGCATACCACAAAGAACTAAGTACAAGATATAAAGCTGGAGAGCTCATTAATGCAGATAGCATTACCTTTCCAGACTCTTTGAAATTCTATACCCCGAATAAAAGAGTTGTTTATGGTGGTGGTGGAATTATGCCTGACTTTTTCATACCACTAGATACAGTCAAAAGAGATGATTTTTACAATACCGTAAGAAGAAAAGGAACTATGCATAGCTTTGCACTAAGCTACGTAGACAAAAAACGTAAAAAATTATTAGCAGACCACCCTGATTTGGCATCATTCAAGAATAGTTTTCACAAAGAAGAAGAATACCTCACTGAGTTTATAAAATTTGCAAAAAAGAAAAAAATAGAAACTGATAGTGTTGATGTTCAAAACTTAGACCCTATTCTTAAAGTTCAAATTCAAGCACTAATTGCAAGAAACCTTTGGGATACAGGTGCTTATTTTGAGGTAATCAATGAGCTAAATGATGCTTATGTAAGAGCTTTGGAAGTAATCAAAGACAATACTTTTGATGAACTAAAAATTGCTTATCAGCAATAATTAATAATATTTGGACCTAACTTGTTTTACATGATCTAGTATTTCCTCTACAGTTTCTAAAGAAATGGTAACGTGTGCGATCGTCTCAACTGTTGTTGTTTTGTGTTGAACAGAAACAGTTGGTGTTTTGTACTCGTAATATATACTAACTTCATTGTAAACACTTTCTAGACTTAATACTTCATTATATAATTGTTTAACAATCTTGTTTTTGCGCTTATGTTGCTCTAGAAGTCTTCTTAACTGCTCTACCGTGTGCTTCAGCTCTCCTAGTTTATTAATAGCTTCTAATGAGACCTGTTCAGAAGCCAAAGTTGCTGTTATATAGATTGTTTCTAGCCACGAACCTGTTGTTAATATTGCTGCATAAACGTAATTTTTATGTGATAATAAATCTACATTGGTTTCATTTAATAATTCGGATAGGTCGCTTGCAAAACTTTTATTATTAATATCAAAATTTTTGTACTTCGTTAATGCCTTTTCATACTGCATTCGAAGACCCAAAATATCAGAATACTTAATCATTCTATCAATTCTACTATCAAGGTCAACTGGATGTCCTAATACAGCATGATATGTTAAATCACTCCCAATAGCGCCGATCCTAAAAACCTTTAATTCATTAGTAAGCTTTTCTTGTTGCTCTAAACTATTTATAATTAAGTTTTCTTGGGGCTCAGAAAGCACACCTTTGAAGGTTCTAAAGAAAGTAACTGAATTGGGCGTAGGCCCCAGAAAAAGTTGTTCTTTTTTTTGAGTAAAGACATCTTCAACAAAAAAAATGGTCAATAACCAAACGATAATTACTATAGTATTTACAAACCTTCTCAACCTAATTTACTTGTTATTAGATAGTATATTAATCTACCCCCTATCGGATTATTTACTAATTTAGAATAAATAAATAGAAATGATTAAAAAGTTGTCTAGAAATAGAGATTTAGGTAGGCTTATCATTCGCATAGGTATAGGTCTGAGTTTTATTACTCACGGATATCCTAAACTAATAGGAGGAATAGCAACTTGGGATAGCCTAGGTCAAAGTATGGGATATCTTGAAATAACATTTCTGCCTGTATTTTGGGGTTTTATGGCAGCAGTTTCAGAATTTTTTGGAGGTATTATGTTTTTAATCGGCTTTAACCTAAGGATTGCCTGTATATTCTTAGGTTTCACTATGTTTGTTGCGACAATATATCACTTTGGGAAAGGTGACGGGCTGCACGGAGCGAGTCATACAATTGAACTAATGACTATTTTTGTCGGAATGTTTTTTATCGGACCAGGAAAATACAGTTTAGATGGAAGGTGATTTAATTAAGATTGAACTATACTAATGCTTAGAATATCCAATACCCTATTGTTCGTTTTATTTTGCACAGTTGCCTTCTGTCAAAAAAGCATTATTTTCTTTGAAGGCAATTGGGAGGAAGCTCTAGCAAAAGCTAAAGAAGAGCAAAAACTATTGTTTGTAGATGCTTACGCAACATGGTGTAAGCCTTGTAAAATGATGGAAAAAGAAGTTTTTACAAAAGAGAATATAGCGACTTTTTATAATGAAAACTTTATCAGCTATAAGCTTGATGTTGATACAAAAGAGGGAAACAATATTGCAGATTATTATAAGGTAAAGGGTATGCCTACTTTCCTATTCGTAGATTCAGAAAAGAACCTCAGATACCAAGGAGAAGGCTATATTAGTCAAGAAGCATTTATGCAACTAGCTCAAAATGCTTTAAATCCCAAGAAGCAATATAAAATAAAAAAGAAAAAAAGGTAAAACAGGATTCATCATATTCTGAGTTGAAACAATTTTCTTCTATTTTTACATTTTGAAAACGTTTTTTTTAAATATAATGATTTTATTTTCAGCCAGATAAGATGAATAAATGTGCTCATTTTATGGGATAGCATCATCTAAACAAATTCACATTACCTATTATATGTGTTTGTATTGCTCCTAAAAAATAGCGACTTTTGTGTAAACTACAGAAAATGAAATTTATACATTTCGCAAAAATTCTTTTTCTCTCGTCATTCGTTCTCGCTTTTTCTATTGTTAAATCTCAAACTCAATACACACTTTATGAGGAAGATTTTGAAGGCGCGACTTTTAATATGCTTTTGAACTCTGCAGATACTTTTGGAAATACTGGAAATAACATATGGGTTGTAAACGATGTTTACAATGGAGGAGGCACTTATCCAAATACGATACAGCAAAATGTTACTTCAGGCGGGAGTATCACCAATGCCCCTACAGGAAGGTATCTGCATATATATAATTCATCCTCAGCAATAACTAATGCCAACTATAATACCAGTGCAGCTTCTGACAAAATAGCCGTTACAACAGGAATATGTACAAATGGCTTTAGCAATGTCAAACTAGGTTTCTTTTGGCTTGGTGATGGATCATTAAACGACCATGTTGAGATTTATTATTCTAAAAATTTTGGCGGATGGACACAAGCACCAGCAGGAGCACCAAGTGGTTTAACACAATATGATGGTAATAATTCACTGTGGCAAGAAGAAACAATAACTGATCCTAATTTTGGTGGAGCAGACAATTTGCGTTTTCTTTTTAGGTGGACTAATGATCCTAGTGGAGGTGCAAACCGTATATCATTTGCAGTAGATGATATCTCTGTTGTAGGTGAAGATGCATCTACAGCAACTATTACCGCAAGTGTCGCTTCTGACTCTATATGTATAGGTAGTGGCGGCGGCTTAGGTTTTGAAATCTCAGAAAGACTTTGTTCTGGCACTTACCAACTTTGGATGGACGACAATCCTGGCTTTACTAGTCCTACACAAATTGGATTTCCCAGTATAGGTACATTCCAAACAGGTAGCGGCGTATGGAACATTAATATATCATTTCCTCCAGGAACAACACCAGGGTGCTACTACTTCAGGATTGATAGGTTAGATCAGCCTGCCATTACAGGAATTGTAAGTGGCTGTGTTGTCGCATACGACTGTCCAGTAACTGGCGTAACAGCCGTTCCAGGCAAACCACTTACGCTAACACATCCTCCATACCCTAATGATACAACATGTAGAGGTAGTGTGATGAATATGAATTTTTTGTCTTTTGGAACTTTTAACGTCGGCAATCAATATATCTTGGAAGGAGATACTACAGACAATTTCAACTCTCCCCTATTGAGAGAAGTTGGTAGAATAACAGACCCAAATCAATACCCTAGCCCTTTGTCACCAGGATCTGTTGGTGGATTAGTTCCAGAAGATTGGCCTCCAGGGTGTGATTATAGGTTTAGAATTAGAAGTACTAATCCCCCTGCCATATTTACTATAGATGGAAACTACTGTGTAAAAGCTTGTCCAATTAGAACTAATGACAACAACCCTGTTGAAGTATGTGTATCTGATACAGTTGGAAGCTCTATTACTATTCCATTTATCATCGATACGACCGACAATGGTGTTACGTTTTCTCCTCCTAATGAATTTCAAGCACAACTATTAGATCCAATGTTTTTTACAATTATTAACACTGGAGTAATAGGCGTTGAAGTTGATACAGCATCAGGAACAATGACTCTAAATTTCCCTTCTGGGTTTGACCTTTCTACGGTGGGTCTAGGCCCTGGTAGTTTTTTCTTAAGGATCATATCAACGAATCCTAGCGATCCTAATAATGCACATGGTACAATTGTAAATTTAACTGTGGGACACTATATAGATAATCAAACTATAACCAAAAGTATATTTAATGGCTTTGACTATATATGTGCGAACATTGCTAATGGCCAATTTTCCGTATTTCCAGTTCCAAATCGTTTTATGCAAGGATCGATTTACAACTATACTTTTAATGGAGCGCCATGGGTTGATGGATTACCAGGGGGTGTAACTCCTATCTATAACGGACCTCCAGGAGACATAGAGATTTGCGTACAAGAAGTAAACAATGGATGTCCTGGACCATGGGTTTGTGATACTACCTTAGCCATTGGCCCTCCAGATGTGATGTTTGAATTTCCAGACCCTATTTGCGAAGGGCAACCCCAACTGTTTGAGCTTGATTTTGCAGAAGGAGCAACATATAGTTGGTACATAGATGATACACTACAGCCTTTTAGCTCTCACTTAGCTTATCTTGAATTTCCAGAAGCTGATGAAACCTATACCGTAAGAGTTGTTGCATCAAATGCTTGTGGTTCTGGGCAATTCCAGAGGAATGTACAAGTGGTATCCGCTCCTGAAATAGAAATCACACCCGATACTTTTATTTGCTATGGAGAATCAGTAAAACTGGAATTTTTGAGTGGTCCTGAGTTTGGTAGATATACTTGGTGGGAAGATTCATTATTTATTGCTGAGACAAAAAACATTACAGTTACTCCAGATGTGACAACAGTCTATTGGGGGAAATTAGATAATGCAGTTGGTCCTGAGGAGTGTGATTATAATCACCAGAGAATGACCGTGAGTGTATCACCTCAATTAATAGTGGATTCTATCGTTACAATCTGTATCGGAGAATCTATTAATATAAATGCCTATAATGGACATATTTATACATGGATAGACCCTACCAACACGCTTAACGATACAACATTAGAAAGTCCTATTGCTACTCCAGAGATAACAACTACTTATACTGTTATCATAGAGGATACTGTATATGGATGCTCTGTAGATGAGGAAGTGACTGTAAATGTACTCGACTCTATGGCAGAAGAGCTTATACTCTGTCACTTGGAAGAAAGAGAAATATCAGCTCCTGATGGAGGAATGTCTTATAATTGGAGTACAGGAGATACAACTAAGACTATCGTAGTAGTTGGGGATAACAATAATCCTGACTATGCGGTTTTTGTTGATATGGTTGGACCTAATAACTGTACAACTACCAAGACATATTATATTGAAACTACTGAGGAGTGTGATCCTATCTATTATATTCCAAATGCATTTTCACCCAATAATAATGGCAACAACGACTTTCTTAGTATTCGTTCAGAAAGGTTGGCTGATGGTTGGAAACTGCATATATATGAAAGAAGAGGCAATAAAATCTATGAGGGGCAAAACTGGGATGGAAACTTCAAAGGGAAGCCTATTAATGGTGTTGTAGTTGTGAGATTAGAAGCGGAGTCGCTTTACAAATTCAATGAGGCAAATATAGTAGACCCTAATGGTAAAGCAAAGGTCATTTCAGAGATTCAGAATGTTTCTATTATTAGATAAAAAGGATATTTGAATCCTTACTACTCATTTGTTTTGCACTTATTACAAAAAGTATAATTATTAACGGTTGTACTGGAACTCTAAAGCGAGAGCTAACTTCTGCTCCTGAAGATAAAAGAGCAAAGTATATAATTACTGTGATTACAAAGGATATGAATAATCGCTCCTGAAGATTGTTATTGCTAAAGCATTTTATTGCTAGCAAGAAGCACCCCAATATCAGTAATAACTGTATGAAAAGTTGATAGCCCATTGATAGCTTCAGTATCCAATGGTTTCTGTCTATTGCCATTATTTTGCTTGACAGTCCCCTATCTGGTACGAAAAAAAATTTCAAGAAATAATATACTGTATTTTTAGCAAGTAAATAAGGGTGGCTCACGAATATATTAAAAGCCTTTTCTATTTGGTATTGGCTTATCTTATCAGGTTTATAATAGTACTCTACACGGAATTTTTTCACAAGTTCATCCCAATACTCAGCTTGAATAGTCTCTATTGGTTTTTCTGTAACGTCAGAAGCTATTTCTGCTGCTCTATAATACAATAAGTTTGTGCTACCAATGGTACTAATGAATACTGAGCCAAAAGCATTGTAATTTCTTATTAACCATGGCATAAGTGTTAAAATAGACATCAGAACCATTAATACACTTTTAATTGCATTCTTTTTCAAATATAAAAGGCATAATAGCATGATAATAGGTAAGAACATGGCAATTGGCTTGCATAAAATACAAAGGGAAGACAGAATACCTAGCATCATAAAATTTTGTGTACAACTATTTTTTATTACCAGCCAAAACACATAAACATTTACTAATAATAAGAAGGTAAATAGTGCCTCTGTCATAATCGTATTGCCAATAAGAATAGATGGGATATCGATTAAGTAAATACTTGCTCCTATTTTAGCAAACCTATAATCATTACTGCTCATTTTCAGGATCAGGTTATATACGATCAGGGCTGTTAATAAAGATAGTATCGCCTGAAAGAATATCACAACAAACTCATTCCTTAAAGCACCACTTATAAGCAATGGGTACAATGGGACTCTGGTATGATCGGGCATATATGGTTCAACAAGGCTAAGACTAAACCCATGACCAGCTGAAATATTATTTGAAAGCGTTAAATAACGATATGAATCAAACAGTAAGAATCCATCTGAATTCTGATAGTGCATTATTGTTAATAATAATAGCCGAGCTAAAATGCCTATTATAAAAACATATCGTAAACGAACATTCATCTTAAAAATATTGCTCAACTCCTTCTTGATAGTTAAATAATATATCGTTTAAAAATACATTATATTTATGTTAATAGATGAAAACTGTATCCGATAACATTTTTGTACTCATCAAGTCTCTTACAAAAAATGAGAAGAGGTACTTCAAAAGATTTGCAGGCATTCATGTAAAAGGTAATACAAATAATTATATAAAGCTTTTTGACGCGGTAGATAAACAAAAGGACAAATATGATGAAAGGAAGTTAAGACAATCACTTAAAGGGGAAACATTTTTATCTCAGCTTTCTAGAGAAAAAAATTACCTATTCAATGTTATTCTAAAATCGCTAAGAACATATCATACGAACATAAGTATTTCTGTTACAATCCGAAATCAACTCAACAACGCTGAGATTTTATATGAAAAAGGACAGTATGATCTAAGTTTTAATACTTTAAAAGAAGCAAAAAAGCTAGCAACTCTGGTAGGGAGCTTTCACGATAACCTTAGTGCTACTTTCATTGAACGAGGGTTAGCCATGCAAACAAAGAAAATTGATATAAAGGAAGTTATAAACCGACGAAAAGAGTTAGTTAAAGGCTTAGAAACTCATTTAATCCAAGAGGAAGTCTTTTACTTAATAGTGGACTATCGGTCGAAATTTGGTCAGCCAAAAAACAAATCTCAAGAAAAAAAACTTTTTAATTATATCAATATAAAGTCACTAGAGTACATAAAATATGATAATCTGGATTACAGAAATAAACAAATGTATAACCTAATCTATATAGCACTCGGTCACTTACTGAATGATACTAAGCTGAATTACAAATACAGCAAAAAAATGCTAGTGCTTTATGAGGAGTACCCTAAAGCTAAAAAGCTAGATGAATTATCTTATTTAAATGCCTATCAAAATATTTTGTTATCCTGTATCCAAAATGGTAAATATGAAGAAGGCTTATTTTATCTTAAGAAGACAGAGAAGATAAAGCTAAGTAATGAGAATACAATACTAAAACAAAAGGGTATTTGTCTATTATATGGTGTAAACCTGTATTTAAGAATGGAAAAATATAATGAAGGTGTTGTCTTCTTTGAAAGCTTTAAAAGTAATTTAGAAAACTACTTGAATGCTTTAGGCAAAGCTCAAAAGGTAGGGTTGTATCAAAATATTTCATTGTTATATTTTGCAGTCGAGAACTATAATAAATCCTTGGACTGGATCAATGATACTTTAAATGGTTTTGAAGCAACTGATAATGTTAACTCAATACTAATAACAAGAATTTTAGAAATAGTACTCCATTATCAACTAGGAAATTCCTTTTTGCTGGAAAATAAAATTCCAAGTCTCAAGAGATTTATAAAAAAATACGATTTAGAGAATATAGTTACTACATCTATCATTGAATACTATTCAGCTATAAATAATACGGGGCACCGTAAATCAAATTCTGCTAACGAAGAAAGAAATAATCTATTAACGAGACTAAATGAAATATCTAAAAGTAAATCCCATCATATTTATCTATTCTCAGACTTGCTTATAAAAGATTTGCAAAAGTCTAAATAGAGCAACTTTTTCTACCGTATTACTTATTATAAGATAACTAAAGCTTAGAAAATTTAATAATGTGAACATCCTCCCCTTCCTTCACCCTGACATAGTACAGACCTGAGGCTAATTCTGATATATCTATAGAATAAAGTGACTTGTCTCTTTTCAATTCTAATGGTAATAACTCATTTCCAGCTAGGTCATAAATAGACATTTTGTCGACTCCATGCTCTAAATATATATTCACATTGTTGCTCGTCGGATTTGGGTAAACCGAGATAAAGTTATTGTCATCTTTAAAATCAACCCATAATGGCTCCACAACCGTAATGGTATCTTTAAAAGAATCTGAACAACCAACACCTATAACATTCAGGCTTACTACATAAGTTCCCCTATCCGAATAGGTACTAGTAGCACCTCCCCTTTCTGTACTCTGGGTACCGTTGCCAAAATTCCAACGATATTCGTAAAGACTATCAATAATAATTGGATTAAAAGACACAGATTCATTCTCGTTAATCAAGTTTACGCTAGATGCGAAGCCAGCATCTATTTCATTTATACGCAAAACTAATTTTCTAAGTCCTTTTCCTGAACTATCTAATGTTGCAAAGAATCGATAAGTAGAATCATTTCTTATATCAACCTCTATATTAAGTTCTGAATCTTCTAAGGTGATACAATACTTAGAAGGAAATGAAGCCAATCCAGAAAAATCGAGTTCAAAAGTATCTTCTATAGAATACTGCAACTCAATCGGCATTCCATATCCATTAATAACATCTGCAGTCCCAATACTATTAACAGAGAGCCTTGAGCTATTAGTGTTGGACATGGTATAAAGATTAGGCATACCTGATACCTCTGATAATATTTTATAAGCATCTAGATTTGCATCTATCTGTTCTGTTGCATCCTCATGTATTCTAATAATGGACTCATCTACTCCATCATTTAAGCTTATACGCATAATGTGCTCTTCCTTTATTGTCTTAAAGAACGGAGTTGACGAAGCTGAAGTCGCTTCTCTATTTATTGTCAAACCAGGACTAGCTGCATTAGCTTTTACGAAAAAGGCTTGTCCAGGAGCAATAAATTCAGTTCCACCATTTGTTCCTATACCACTCACATACGAAGCATATTGACCAACATCCGCTCGCCATATGTATGTAGCATTATTTAAGTTTGTTTTAGTCCATCCAGTACCAGAAGTCCAATCTAGAACAGAAGGATAAGGGTTTGCAACCAAGTTCCATCCATCATTTAAAGCATCTCCATTATCAGTGTATTGGATATTAAAGTTAGCATCAGAAAAGTCTGTTGCTCCAACTAAATCTACTGTAAGGGGTAAATCAGGGCCGAGTCCATAAGAGGTATATCCGTTCTGAAAGATATAAGCGCCATATCCCACACCTCTATCTAAAGTTTTAGAAGTGTTAGAAATTAATGTCCAGCCTGTATCGTTGCTTGCCCCATCTAATGATTCATCATACCATTGAACACTTGTCCATGTTCCACTCCAAGGGTCTGCTGTTCCACCAGAAATGGCAATATCAAAGTCATCTAACCAATCTGCTATAGTTTGACCCGCTACAGGAGCAGATAGATATCTATATCCCTCGGTAGTACCTGATAGATATCTCTGAAAGGTTAAATCTCCAGTTATTGTTCCTGTTGCACCATTTCCTGCATCAACTCTCGCCGTACCAGATGCATCTGATAACAGTACAAATGAATTGCCTGAACTTACGTCTAAAACACCATTTGTAAGTGTCAAAACGTTTATTATCGTATCATTACTTCCACTTAAGGTTGAAACACCTGAAGCATTATTGATAACTAAGTCATAAAAGCTTATATCTCCCGATATTGTCTGTGCCGAGGTTCCATTAAAAGCGACAACACCTGTCTCATCATAGTCACCATTAATAATTAGATTTCCTGATAAGGTTAATTGATTTGATGCTAATGTTAATTGACCTCCATTTTCTACTTCAAGGCTTTTAATGTTTTGGTCTGATGGAAAGGTTACATTATGACCGCTCTGTATCCTAGCATCGTTTGTATTTGATGGAGTTACTCCTCCTAGCCAAGTCGCTCCTGTAAGCCAGCTACCGCTATTTGCTGATATAAATAAAATTGAATTTGCTCCTGTAAATTCACCAAACTCATCAGCAGTAACCGTTGCAGACAATCTATTGGTTGACGTAATTGTAGCGTTATAGGTAACCCAGCCTCCTATTGAAGCCTCTTTTCTAGTAACCATTTCAGATTCTGCACCCACTATCTTCGCATCTGCATATTCTAGCACAATATCATAGTTTATTGAAGACAAATCATTAGAGCTTACATCCCAGTACATATCAGTATAACTCGTTGGGTCTCCAATATCGGGATGTTTACTATTATTCACTCTTACAGCAATATAAGGAGTCGCACCAAGAACAGTACCCACATTTAAGTCTATAAAAACTGGAGTGTAGTTTGAATTATCACCTACAGGATAAGTAAAAGTGCTTCCATCAGCAACGGTATAATCCTTACGCAATTCACCAGTACCATTTGCCTGAATATAGGAGGTAGAAGTTGGCGTTGTTATGATAGCATTTGCACCTAAGGTTAGGTTACTTGCACCTAAGATTATCCTACCTGTTTTGAAAACAATGTTTTGAGTAATGCTCAAGTTGTTAGATAACGTAAAACCATTAATATTGTCTACTTCTAAATAACTTAATGTGATTGCAGGTTGATTAGTAGGGGAACTCGTGCCAAGAGATATCCAAACACTATCACCTGAAGAAGGTGTTTGACCATCATCCCAGTTACAAGCATCTGTCCAGTCAGTGCTTACAGCACCAGTCCAAAGTCCATGCTGTCCACCAGCGGAACCAATTATATTAACAGAATCAACATTTGAAGTATCACTTCCACAAACAGAACTTGCAACTAGACGATAATAGGTGGTTGCCGTCAATGCTGGAGTAGTATAAATAATATTATTAGCTCCTGAAATATTGCTAAAGCTTACATTATCCGTCGAAGTTTGCCATTGTAATGTTGTACCTGAGGCACCTTCTGCCCTCATAATGGTTGTCCCATTAATACACACTTGATCATCATCTCCAAAGTTTACCCCACCAGAAACACAAGGTTCAAATTTAACATCTGCATAACCATACATTGCTGTATTGGTAGTAATATTGGGCATAGCATTACTGCTACTTCTATAGGTTGAATGTGTAATATTTAAATGGTTTGAAACAACAGGTGTATTAAAACCATTTTTATAAACACCGCTAGATTGATTGTCTAATCTCACAGCAACGACGTACTGATTCCCTGAAGTTATACTCACTGGAGTAATGGAAGTGTATGCCCAATCCCTAGATCCTATTACTGATACTGAGGCTAAAACAGTTCCTGCTGGATAAGCATATAGCCTTACGGTATGAGCCACGCCATCCCTCCAATTACCACCCAATTCTGTAATTTGACCACTTTTTAAAGCCGTAAACCTATAACCCATGTTATAGTTCCAATTCTGGTTTTCTGCGGTTTCGTCAATTTGAGTATATTGAAGTGGGTGAAATGGGTCTATCACTTCTATACCGATAGACTCTGAAGTATCCCCGCCACAGTTTGTTGTCGTCAAAACTGTTCTATAATAAGTCGTACTCGTTAACGCTCCCGTATTAAGTGTAGAATCCGTCGCACCAGAAATATCTGAAAAAGATACATTATCAGAAGATATCTGCCACTTTATGCTGCCAGTATTATCTACCGCCGTCAAAACAGTGCTATCTCCAGTCTCCACTATTTGCTGATCTGCAACAATCAATCCTGCAAAATCACAAGGCTCAAAACGAATATCAGCCATTCCATACATATAGTTAGTCACAATATTGGTGGGCATAGCATTACTATTACTTAGATACGTTGCATTTGTTATTGTAATTCCAACAGAAGATAGAGGAGTAGCAAATAAGGCATAATATCCACTAGATTGGTTATTTAATCTGGCCGCAACAACATATTGATTTCCATTAGTTATACTTACTGGTGTAATAGCTTCGTATGTCCAATCTCCAGTACCTTGAACGTTAACGGTAGCTAAAACAGTTCCTGCTGGATAAGCATATAAACGAACGGTGTGCGTAACGCCATTTCTCCAACGCCCACCTAGCTCTGTAATTTCTCCATCTTTGTTAGCAGTAAAGCGATAGCCCATATTGTAATTCCAATTCTGGTCAGTTCCTGTTAGCTCAGGATTAGTTGCTTGTAAAGGATAAAATGCTTCGATAACTTCTATCTTTACTGATTCAGAAGTATCAGAGCCACAAGCACCTGATGTTATATACGTCCTGTAATACATCGATGAATCTAAAGCTCCTGTATTTAAAACAGCTCCTGTGGCTCCCAGAATATTGGTAAAAGAACTGTTGTCTGGTGAAGATTGCCATTGAATACTACCCTCATTGCCTAATACCGTTAGCGTAGTATTATTTCCTCTTACGATCTCATAATCATCAGCTGTAATATTGCCAGCATAAGAACAAGGTTCGAATGTAATATCAGCTTGTCCATACATAGTCGCTGTTATCAAGTTCGTGGGCATTGCATTACTATTATACTGATACCCTGAACCACTTACGGTAACTCCTCCCGAAGAAAAAGGAGCAGAAACACCAGTTGAATATAAACCGCTTGATTGACTATTTAGTCTAACTGCAACAAAATATTGATTGCCAGCTGTCAAAGAAACTGTAGAAATATTTTGATACACCCATGTAGAAGATCCTGCACCAGTAACAGATACAGATGCCAACTGAGTGCCCGCTGGATAACTATATAATCGAACAGTGTGTGAGACACCGCTTCTCCATCTACCTCCTAGCTGAGTTACATTGCCATCCACCTCAGCTGTAAAACGATAACCCATGTTGTAGTTCCAATTTTGATCTTCAGCTGCTATAGCAAGATTCTCTTCTTGAAGTGGGTTAGTTTGGGCATTGGCAAATACTATTGTAAAAGCAAAAAGCATTGCACTTACGATGTAATTAAATAAAAAGTTATATCTCATTATTGTTGCTCTCATACTCTATACTTTAGCAAACTTAATTAACAACAAACATACATTGACTATTATTACGTATTTTTACTTAAAAAGTTGCACTATAGGCACATATTTATTGGCATTATACATAAACAATACAATGACAGAACCTTAACGAAACAAAGATGTCAGCTTATTCCATATAGATGCTGACTTATGGGCGTTTCTCTTTATATATTTTATGATGTTATCATACCCATCATCATCTTTAGCAAAAAAATCAGTTGCACCGTATTCTAATGTCGCATTCTTAACCTCTGGATCTGTATAATTTGACAACATCAAAACTGTTGTCTCAATGCTTTTGTTTTTAATTTTTTTTAATACCTCAAGACCTGTCGTTGTTTGAAGTGAGTAGTCCAAAATTATCAAGTCTGGGTTATGATACATATTCTTGATAGCTCCTTCTGGATTCACAAAACTCATAACCTGACACCCTTTTACCGCATCAGCAATATATTCTTCTAGCAGCCCTGAACTTTCTGGATCATCATCAATACAAAAAATCAAATATGGTTCTCCCCTCATTTTCTAAGTCTTTACAATCGTGAAATATAAGCAAATCAAGTCAATCTGCACATTGTTTTTCGATAAATGCATCAGAAAATCTGATAAAATGGCTTGTATTAAAGAAATAAGATTTCTTTATAAGTCAACAAAGGAAAATCTAGCTTTTTCATGATTAATAGTTTCATAAAAATTATATCTTTGTGCTGGAGACGTGTCAGATCCGTCTTTACTGGCTTTAAGCCAGCCAGCCGAGATAAAGTGGTCGCCTGCCTCGGCTCGAAGTAATGAGAGACGGGAATGAGGTAGCAAGTTAAAATTTTATATTTGCCATTTACATATATTCTATTTAGTAAGTCTTGCAGAAAGACCTATACGGGATGCACTTCTAGGAATGACGTTAATCTTAGATTAAGTGAACATAATTTAGGAAAAACAAAAAGTACTAGAAAATATAAACCATGGATTCTAATACATTATGAAGAACATGACACCTTTGAAGAGGCGAGACATAAAGAATTATGGCTAAAATCTCGATCTGGTAGACGTTGGATGAAAGAAAATATTCCTTTTCCTAAAGATTAATTTCATAGAATTTCTATCTTTGTGCTGGAGACGTGTCAGAGTGGTCGAATGAGGCGGTCTTGAAAACCGTTGACCTTCGCGGGTCCGGGGGTTCGAATCCCTCCGTCTCCGCTCAGAGCACTAAAGCTCATAAAGCCCCTTAATTTGGGGCTTTTCTATGCATCAACTTAACCCCTCCATCCTATCTCTTGTTCAATTGGAGCTTGTTCTGGCTTAAACCCTCTTGCTGGAGAATACTCCCTGCCGTAATAGATTATTTGCAAATGCAACTTGTTCCAAAGCTCTTTGGGGAAAAGTCTTTTTGCATCTTTCTCGGTTTGCTCAACATTTTTACCTGAAGATAAACGCCATCGATACATCAACCGATGTATATGTGTATCTACTGGGAAAGCTGGAACACCAAATGCCTGACTCATCACAACTGATGCTGTTTTATGCCCTACACCTGGTAACTCCTCTAATTGTTCAAAGCTTTGAGGCACTTCTCCATCATATTTTTTTATTAAAATTTGGGAAAGCTCCGATATTGCCTTTGATTTTCTTGGAGAAAGTCCACATGGTTTAATAATTTCACGAATATCATCTACATTCATCTTTGCCATATCAAATGGATTGTCTGCTCTCTTAAACAGATGTGGTGTAACGGTATTTACTCTGGCATCTGTGCACTGTGCCGATAATAGAACTGCAATCAACAACGTATATGAATCGTTATGGCCTAGTGGTATAGGCACTTCAGGGTAAAGCTCTTCTAGCTTTTCAATAATAAAGTTTACTTTTTCTTTCTTATACATGATAATCCTAAATGTAAGTATTATTAATGTTTATATGGAGCTATAGAGTAAATCTTCTCTTCTTATTTGTCAGACCATCATAAGTTACTTCTTTCATAAAACGTAAAGGTGCTTGATTTAGCATTAGCACAATAAAGCACTTGACTTTTGTGTTGTATTAATAGCTATATTTGCAACATAAACAAAGCTGGATGCAAGAAAATATACAACCTGTAAAAGGTTTCTCCAAACTATCTAAAGACGCAAAACTTGAATGGCTTTCCGATAAATACCTCCAAGATGGAGATGATACCATTGAGTTGATTAAAAGTTACTGGCATAAAGATGCTAAAACGCAACAACTGCACGATGAGTTTATTGAAAATACAATAACCAATTTTTACTTACCTTTTGGTATAGCTCCAAACTTTATGATTAATGACACATTATATTGTCTTCCAATGGCAATTGAGGAAAGCTCTGTAGTGGCAGCAGCGGCTAAAGCAGCTAGATATTGGCTAACCAGAGGTGGTTTTAAAGCAGAAGTGATTTCTACAAAGAAAGTCGGGCACGTACACTTTTCTTGGAACGGTGATACAGAAAAGCTCCAAAAGTTCTTCAATGAAATTAAATCTCAATTATTAGCATCTACCGATGATATTACAGTAAATATGAGAAAAAGAGGAGGCGGTATTGTTGATATTGAGTTAATCGATAAAACTTTAGAGGAACCGAACTATTATCAAATACAAGGTACATTTGAGACTTGTGACTCCATGGGGGCTAACTTTATTAACTCCATTTTAGAATCTATTGCTAAAACGTTTAAAGCTGAATTAGCTAATGCGAAAAGCTTTACAACGAAGGAAAAAGAAGTTTCTATCATCATGTGTATATTGTCTAATTACACACCGGAATGTATCGTGCGATCTGAAGTAAGTTGTAAGGTAGAGGATTTAATAGATGGAGATGAAATGTCTCATCAGGAATTTACAGATAAGTTTAAACAGGCGATTCGAATTGCGCAAAAAGAACCTTATCGTGCAACAACACATAATAAAGGGATTATGAATGGTATTGATGCCGTTGTGATTGCAACAGGAAACGATTTTAGAGCAGTGGAAGCCTGTGCACATACTTACGCATCCAGAGATGGTCAATACAGAAGTTTAACCGATGTTGAAGTAAAAAATGGGATGTTCAAGTTTTTTATTGAAATCCCAATGGCGCTGGGTACAGTTGGAGGATTAACCTCACTTCATCCTATGGTAAAACTAGCTCATAAGATGTTAGGCAATCCAAATGCAGAAGAGCTAATGAAAATAATTGCTTCAGCAGGCTTAGCACAAAACTTTGGTGCGGTTCGATCACTAGTAACTACAGGCATTCAAAAAGGTCATATGAAAATGCACCTATTAAATATTATGAATCAACTTGGTGCCAATGATGCTGAGAAAGAGAAAGCCAAGCATTATTTCAAAGATAAAGTAGTGAGTGTACAATCTGCAACCAACTACTTTTATCAACTAAGAGGTATCAAGAATCCTAATCTAGTCACAAAGAAATAGCCATTGCAGCACTTTCACAGTAATGGCAAGTTATTACTAACGGGTGAATATGTTGTTTTAGATGGTGCTAAAGCACTTGCTCTTCCGACTCCAAAAGGTCAAAGCTTACAAGCAAAAGTCAACGATAAAGATCAATTAGATATACTTAGTTGGATTAGTTTAAATGAAGATGGCTCTGTTTGGTTTTCGGGATCGTTTAAACTAAACAACTTTGACATTATTATCAGCAATATGGATAAAGTTGCTGAAAAGCTACAACACATTTTAAGAACTGCTCGAAAACTAAATCCTTTATTTCTGGAATCAGGACCAACTTACGAGGTGACTACAAAGCTTGAGTTTAATAGAAATTGGGGACTAGGGAGTAGTTCTACTCTGATTAACAATATTGCAGATTGGGCTCAAGTAAACCCTTTTGAATTATTGCAAAGTACTTTTGGAGGCAGTGGATACGATCTGGTTGCTGCTAAAATCAATAATCCTTTTATATTTCAGATTATTAATAATGAGCCTCATTATAAAGAAGTAGATTTTAATCCGGTATTTAAAGACGAACTGATTTTTATTTATTTGGGTAATAAGATGAACAGTCAAAAGGCAGTGACTGATTATAAAACGATCAACCTTGAAAATAGAAAGCAGAAAGTATTGCAGATAAATGATATTACCAATGCTATTCTTAATTGCAATACTCTTGAAGGTTTTGAGCAATTAATAGATGAGCACGAGCAAATGCTTAGTGAGTTAATTCAAACTCCAACTGTAAAAGAAAAACTCTTCGCAGACTACCCTTACCCTGGAAGTATCAAGTCACTAGGTGCTTGGGGAGGAGATTTTGCACTGGCAACTAGGGGTGAAAAAAACTACTTTGAGGATAAAGGGTTCAAGACTATTATACCGTTTAATGATATGTTGTCAAAACAACCCCTATCTCATTGAGATCTCTCTTTATTTTGTTTTCTCAAAAGTGTATATTTAGTTTATGATACCTATAATAAGATCCCTTGAAGAATACCAATCTGTTTACAAAGAAAGCATTGAAAATCCAGAATCTTTTTGGAGTAAAGTTGCCGAACATTTCACTTGGAAAAAGAAATGGAATAAGGTAAGGTCGGGTAATTTTGACGATGTTGATTTTAAATGGTTTGAAGGAGCGCAGCTTAACATTACAGAAAACTGTTTGGATAGACACCTGGAAAACAATGGAGATAAAACGGCTATCATATGGGAATCTAATGATCCAAATGAAGCCTCAAAGCACATTTCGTACAAAGAATTACATAAAGAGGTATGTCGATTTGCCAATTTATTAATCAATCAAGGCGTAAAGAAGGGAGATGTAGTATGCCTTTATATGCCTATGGTTCCTGAGTTAGCCATTGCTGTATTAGCTTGTGCAAGAATTGGTGCTATTCACTCGGTTATTTTTGGAGGGTTCTCTGCCACTGCGTTGGCTGATCGAATTAATGATGCATCATGCAAGATTTTGCTTACTGCAGATAGTGTCATGCGAGGAAACAAAGAAATCAAACTAAAAGATATTGCTGATGAGGCCATGCAAAAAGCTCCCAGTATAACCACTTGTATCACCTACAAAAGAACTGGTAATACAGTGCACATGCAACAGGAAAGAGATCTTTGGTGGCATGATGCGCTATCCGATGTACAAGACCATCATGATGCGACCAGCATGGATGCTGAAGATCCTTTATTCATTCTATATACTTCTGGTTCTACCGGAAAGCCTAAAGGGGTTTTGCATACTTCGGCAGGCTACATGGTCAATACTGCTTATACGTTCGCTAATGTTTTTCAATTTGAAGAAAATGACATCTATTGGTGCACTGCAGATATTGGTTGGATTACTGGTCACTCTTATATCGTTTATGGACCTTTGTTATGTGGTGCAACTACTTTAATGTTTGAAGGTATTCCAACGTTTCCTGATGCAGGAAGGTTTTGGGAGATCGTCGATAAGCACAAAGTAAGTATATTTTATACTGCTCCAACTGCTATAAGAGCATTACAAGCTTGCGATATCAACTTTGTAAAAAACAAAGACTTATCATCATTAAAGGTTTTGGGATCAGTTGGCGAGCCAATAAATGAGGAAGCTTGGCATTGGTATAATGAATACGTTGGCAAGAAAAAATGCCCAATTGTAGATACTTGGTGGCAAACGGAAACTGGGGCTATTTTAATTTCACCTTTAGCTAATATTACCCCTTTAAAACCATCGTATGCAACACTTCCGCTTCCTGGTGTTCACCCTGCTTTAGTTGATACCGAAGGAAATATTATTGAAGGCAATGATAAAGAAGGTAATCTTTGCATAATAAATTCATGGCCATCACAAGCCCGCACAATATATGGAGATCATGATCGTTTTGTTCAAACCTATTTTAGTACTTATAAAGGGAAGTATTTCACTGGAGATGGTTGCAAACGAGATAAAGATGGCTTTTACAGAATTACTGGCAGAGTGGATGATGTAATTAATGTTTCAGGACATCGCATCGGTACAGCTGAGGTGGAAAATGCTATTGATGAACACGAAGCTGTTTGTGAAACCGCTGTAGTTGGGTTTCCGCATGAAATAAAAGGGCAAGGGATTTATGCTTATGTGGTATGCTATGATTCTCCTTCCGATCAAAATGAGCTAAGGAAAAGCATCGTCACTTTGATTAATAAAATTATAGGACCGATCGCCAAGCCTGACAAGATTCAGTTTGTTACAGGCTTACCTAAAACTCGCTCTGGAAAGATCATGAGACGTATCTTAAGAAAAATTGCGGAGAGAGATACCAGCAATCTTGGCGATACTTCTACCCTGCTAGACCCATCTGTAGTTGAACAGATTAAACAAAATGCACTTTAAGTCAGCATTAATTATAATTGAATTACCAAAATCTTGCTAAACCAGGGTCATTTCGACGTTAGGAGAAATCTAACTTTGTGTCTTAACTAAAGGTAGATTCTTCACTACGTTCAGAATGACAAATAACTGTATAATCGAATATAATATTACTTTAAATGAAATGGATTTTTCAGTATTATGCTCACAAATACTGCAATTTGTAAACTAGATGTTACATTTCTTAATGTATCTTTACGGTATAAAAACAAAATATCTCGAAGTTGAATAGGTATTTTCAAAAGACATTCACATTACTCATTATACTTTTAAGTTTCAACTCGTTCGCACAAAATGGCAATATTAGAGGCTTTGTGTATGAAGAGGAAAGTGGAGAGCCAGTGATTTTCACTCCTGTTTTCATTAAAGGCACTACCCAAGGCGCTATGACAGATATTAATGGATTTTACTCCTTAAATGGTTTGAAAAAAGGAACTTATCTCATACAATGTAAAGCTTTAGGTTACGATTCAGTAGGTTATACTGTCGAATTAAAGTCAGATGACGACATTGTCTCTCAAAATCTTTTCCCCAAAAAGAACTCAGTTCAATTAAAGGCAGTAGATATTACTGCATCTAAAACTGAAAAAGAGAACAACATTCAGATATCTACAGTTAAAATCACCCCCCAACAAATTAAACATATTCCTGCTGTTGGTGGTGAACCTGACCTAGCACAATACTTACAAGTTTTACCAGGAGTGGTATTCACAGGAGACCAAGGAGGACAGTTATACATCAGAGGAGGATCTCCAATACAAAATAAGGTGTTATTAGACGGAATGGTTATTTATAATCCATTTCACTCTATCGGCTTATTTTCAGTATTTGAAACAGACATCATAAGAAATGTAGAGGTATTGACAGGAGGGTTTAATGCAGAGTATGGGGATAGAATATCCGCAATTGTTGATATCACAACTAGAGATGGCAATAAAAAGGAACTAGGAGGGAAAGTATCGGCCAATCCCTTTGTATCATCATTCTTACTAGAAGGGCCTATTTCTAAATTAAATGATAAGGGGGGGAGTTCTTCTTTTATACTTTCATCTAAGTACTCCTATTTGGACAAAAGCTCTCCACTATTCTACCCTCATATAGATACATTACCTTATAACTTTAAAGACTTTTATGGTAAAGTTTCTTTTAACTCAGCTAATGGAAGTAAGCTTAATCTCTTTGGATTTAACTACAATGACAATGTCAACTTTACAGGCGTTTCAGATTTAAACTGGAATGCTTTAGGTTTTGGCACCAACTTCGTAATCGTTCCAGGAAAATCACAGGTATTGATTAATGGAAGATTTTCTTATTCAGACTATAAGGTTACCTTTTCAGAAAATGCAGAAAAGCCCAGATACAGTGAAATTGGAGGGTTTAATGCTGGAATAGATTTTACTTATTTTATACCTGACGGAGAAGTAAAATATGGAATTGAAATTGTAGGATTTAAAACTGCCTTTGAATTTTACAATTCTCTTGGGTTAATAATAGACCAAACTCAAAATACGACAGAACTAGCTGGGTTTGTAAAATATAAAAAGAAGATCAAGAAGTTTTTGATTGAGCCTAGCTTAAGGCTACAGTATTATGCAACACTTTCTACTCCTTCCTTAGAGCCTCGTCTAGGCATGAAATATAATGCAACAGATCGACTTAGGTTTAAGTTTGCTGGAGGCAGATTTACCCAAAACTTAATAAGCACTAATTCAGATCAAGATGTTGTAAACCTATTTAGTGGATATTTATCTGGTCCAGAAGTCACATTGAGAGACCTTGATGGTGAAGTAGTAAGTGCCAATATTCAAAAAGCTTGGCATGCCATTGCAGGAGTTGAATATGACATTAATAACCACTGGGAGGTCAATGTAGAAACCTATGTTAAAGACTTTACACAGCTAATAGTTCTCAATAGAAATAAGCTATTTGACAGTGATCCTGATTATGCTATAGAGACTGGTATTGCATATGGAATAGACTTCTTACTACACTATGAATATAAAAGATGGTTTCTATGGGCAGTCTATTCACATGGGTATGTCAAGCGGAATAATGGTGATCAAATATATCCTCCTAATTTCGATAGAAGGCATAATATCAACTTTGTGGGATCAAGAATACTTGGAAAAGATTTAAATTGGGAGGTAAGCGCTAGATGGAACCTTGGCTCTGGATTCCCATTTACTCAGACACAGGGATTTTATGAAGAAATAAGTTTCCAAAATGGTATCAATACCAACTACACTACTCAAAATGGCAACTTGGGTATTTTATATGCAGATGAGATTAATGGTGGACGACTACCCTATTATCATCGACTAGACTTTGCAGCCAAAAGAAAATTTTTCTTCAAGAATGATATGGAATTAGAGGCCAATGCTACTGTAACAAATGTTTATAATAGAGAAAACATCTTCTATTTCGACAGAATAACTTATTCTCGTGTTAACCAGTTACCGATAATTCCTAGTATGGGGCTAAAATTCACCTTTTAGGCAAGTTGATTTTGCTCATCAAAAGATAGATTGCAATCATTAATTATACCTTGCCTAGTAACTCTGCTCATCGTAAAAAAGGCTAACATTAAGACAGCAACTCCCAAGTAAATATAATGTCCAAGTAACAAATAAGCAACTAAAGCAGTAATAGTTGGCGCCTCTAACAAAGCAAGTCTTACAATTACAGCAGTTTTATATTTACTTAAACGCTGATCTAGACTAATGTCTTCTTTTTTATTCTGTTTTATAAAAATTTTATATACCTGTTTACTAATAACTATGCAGATTAAAGAAAATATCGGAATAAAATAAAAGAACACTTCATTTAACTCTTGACTTTCAGATAATACTCCCTTTATTTCTACAAGAAAAACACTTACCATTAATAAAGCAAACTGCATAACTATCATAGCTAGATTGACTAAATTAATTTGCTTGAAACTTTCCTTTATATCCATATTTTCAATCATTTAATGTTACCTATTAATGTGATTTAACTATTTCTAAATAAAAACGGCCAACGTTAATTTTAAGTTGCACTCCGCTAAACTTAAGCCAGGTGAGCAAGAAAAGGTAAATAAAAATAAGAGTTTATTGAAGTTTCTCGACCTCTTATTAAACAATTTGGTCTTTTACCCGAGGTAATAATTCTTTAAATTTTCGCACCTCAGTTTCAAGGCTAGTGTTAGCATTCCCTCCTGCCGCCTTCTGATGCCCACCTCCATTAAAATACTTTTTAGCAAACTCATGTACATCAAAGTCACATGTTGATCTAAACGACATTTTTATAGTAACTATACGATCGACAATTAGCGCGCCAAACCTGGTACCTTCAATAGCTAATGCATAATTAACCAAACCTTCAGTATCTCCAGTTGAGATTTCATACCTTTCCAATGCTTCCCTGTCGACCGCAATTAAAGTAGTATGATATTCAGGAAAATACTCTAAACATTCTTGCATGCAATATCCAAAGAAGTGCAATCGATTTTCGGTAAATGTATTATATACCCTATTATATATTTCATCATGTGCAATATTATAACGTAAGATATCTGCTGTAATCTCATGTACTTTGGGAGTAACTGAGTCAAAACGAAAGGAACCTGTATCAGTCATAATACCCACATAAAGACAAGTAGCGATGTCTTTAGATAATTTATTGTTTGCATCTAATAATTTGATAAAATCGTATATCAACTCAGCTGTAGAAGAAGCAGTTACAACACTAAGTTTGTATTTGGCAAAATCATCTGGCTCAATATGGTGGTCGATTAATACTTTTTCTGCTTTAGAACTCCCTACTTCCTTCCCAAGCTTATTTATACGATGTAGCTTGTTAAAATCTAAACAAAAAATAAGATCCGCATCAGCGACAAGTTGTTTTGTCATTTCTGGCTTCTGCTCAAAGTCAATAACTAGGTCATTCCCTGGCAACCATTGCAAAAAATGGGCATAATCATTTGGGGTAACAACAACTACCTTTAGGTGTCTATAATTATTTTTTAGGAAGTGATATAAGCCAAGCGAAGAACCAATCGCATCACCATCTGGTTTGTGATGTGTTGTTATTATAACTTTTTTTGAGTTAAGTAATTTTTCTTTTAGCTCCTGAATATTTTTCATCTTACCTCTCTAATAATCGCCCTTTAAGAATCCGTATTATGACGCTCAAATATAATTGATTAATTTAAACTTATGGACTTAAAGAAAGCTCTATTTAAAGATCGCTCTAAGGCTTACTTGATTGATTTAAGCAAAAAAGTTGGCAACGATCAAGGTATTTTTGACCAACTATGGCTATTGATGTTTGAAAAAGATCATGATACTTCTTTTAGATCAGCATATCTGATGGAGTTTTGTACAGAACACAATCCAACGTTATTGGATAAGTATATGCCTAACATTGCTAAAGAGGCTAAACATATTCGTTCTCCTTCTGTTAAAAGACACTTCGGTAAAGTTTTATCTAACAAAACGATTCCTGATAAAGAAACAATGAAAATGCTTGACATCTGTTATCAATGGATTTTGTCACCTGATGATCCTGTAGCGGTCAAGGTTCATGCGATGCAAATTGCTTTTAATATAGTGTTAAAAAAGGACAATGAGTTGAAAGAGGAGTTTATTCAAACTCTGAAGCTTTGTATAGAATTGACACCAACTGCGGGGATTTATTCTAGAGCTAATAAGTTGATGAAAAAATTGAGAAAATAGGATCTGTCTAAAGTTGAATAACTAAGACTCACAGTCTTTTACTTGCTTTATAAAAGCGGTCTTTTTACTTTTGTCCAGTTATTTTTGTTATGATAAACAACGTATTAAAAAACAAATATATCCTTGCTTCACAATCTCCTCGCAGGCAAGAACTATTAAGAATGCTTGGATTAGACTTTGAGGTTCGATCTAAAAACATTGAAGAGACTTATCCTAATAATCTGCCATTAACCGAAATACCCATATATCTATCACAAAAAAAAGCTAAGAGCATATCAAGTGATGTTGCAGAGAAAGCAATCATTATTGCAGCAGATACTATCGTTACCATTGACGAAAAAATTTTAGAAAAGCCTATTGACAGATCAGATGCTCAAAAGATGCTAGAAATGCTTTCAGAAAAACAACATAAGGTAGTATCTGGTGTTACGATCATGCAGGGAGATAATATGAAATCTTTCAATGAAATCACTAAAGTTACTTTTAAATCTTTGAGTTCAGAAGAAATTTATTATTATATAGATAAGTATAAGCCCTATGATAAAGCAGGAAGCTATGCCATCCAAGAATGGATTGGGATGATTGGAGTTAAAAGGCTTGAGGGATGCTATTATAATGTTGTGGGACTACCAATTCATAAACTTTACAAAACTTTATTAACCATTTAACATGATAAGAAAATTGATCGCTCCTGCAAGTCTTTTATTTTATGTCCAATCATTGATTGTATTTTTCATCCTCGGGTTGATCTATGCCGGCATTACAGATGCGGCAAAGGGTCAAGGGTTAGCAGGAGGAGCTATTGTTCTCTTTTATGGTATTTCATTTGCTTTTGCTGCTTTATTTTTTGCACTACTTATGGTTAGTCAATTTAATATTCGAACAATCAAAAACATTAATAAAGTACTTGTCTTGTTGTTACTATTACTGTCTACTTATGTTGCCTACAAAGTTTTGAAAAGATCCAAGAACCAACCTCCTGCTCAAAAAGAACAGTTTCCTCCCAAAGTATCATCACCAGCAATTCCTGTTTCTCTGATATCAAGTCAGGGGCAAGAAAAAT
This sequence comes from Bacteroidia bacterium, assembly GCA_030426955.1. Taxonomy (GTDB): domain Bacteria; phylum Bacteroidota; class Bacteroidia; order Chitinophagales; family JAUHXS01; genus JAUHXS01. The sequence continues at coordinate 300,535 of JAUHXS010000001.1, forward strand.
CAATGGGAATGGGCTTTTTTGCGCCCAATTTTTACGAACACAAGACTTTATACTTTTATGGCAACCTAAACCTAGAGAAAGCAATAAGCGATCATTTACCTTATGATAGTATTTTATTCAAACAAACAGAACGCGGTATAGAGATCGCTAAAGCCCCTCCTTGGCTGGCTCCAAAGCACATGAAAATGGACTATGGCATTTTACTTTTTAAACTTGAAAGCTTGGCTTATGACTTTATAGAAATTGAAGTCAATACATACAATCAGCAAAAGACTTATGCTAGTAAATATGCTGGAAAAACAATCCTATGGCCAGAATTTTTATTATCCGTTAACTCTATTGAGCTATTAGATGATATAAATCAAAAGGTCAAAATAAAGCCGTTAGATCATGCTGGCATTGTCAACACAAAGTATGAATTTCTGCGACCTATCCAAGTAAAACAAAACTGGGCTAAAGTAAATTTATTAGATAATAATCTAAAAAAGGTGGATGAAGGCTGGGTAAAATGGCATGAAAATGGTAAGCTCTTGATACGATATTCTTTATTGAGCTAAGATCCACATTATTTAATTAAAGTCAAGTTTCCTCTTTGCTGAAAAAAACCAATCCCCTCTAGCGTCGCATCAACTATGTAAACATACGTTTCTTGATTAGCAGGCTTTCCATTAATCATCCCATCCCAAGTATCATTAATGTCTGTTGCTTCAAAAATCATCTTTCCCCATCGATCAAAAATCCTAACTCTAACATCCTCTATACGTTCTCCTCTAATTCGAAATAAATTATTAGTTCCACTTAGCTTAATAACATTAGGCACAAATATAGATGGACAGCTTATCGATATGTTTACTGTGTCGCTACCTTCACAACCAGACTTAAGAACATATATAGAATATGTTCCTGAGTCAGTAACCGTGATAAACGAGGTTATTTCATTTGTAGACCATAGATAGCTATCGAAGTCGCCCCCTGCATCAAGTATTAGAGGAATACGCTCGCAAGTTATAGTATCTACTCCCAAGTCAACACTTACGGTTATAGTTTCAACACTAAGAGAGTCTGCATTATTACAATTGGTTGAGCTATCTATTATAGAAATGTAATACATTGTTGTTTCAAGGGGCTTCGCAATTGGATTATTTATAAATAGATTACTAAGTGAATTATCCGATTTCCATATAAAACTACTAGCAGAGGGTGAAATAGCTTGTATCTGTAAACTATCACCGAGACAAATGGCTGTGTCTATCAAGGGTTCAGTTATCAGGCTGGGTAACTGCCTTACAAAAACATTAATCGAATCGGTATCACTACTACAAATATTATTTATCTCAAGGTAATAGGTTGTCGTATCATCGGGACTAACCGTAATAAAAGGTGTAGTATCTCCGGTTGACCATAAATACGAAGCAACATCTTCAATTTCTTCACCAATGGTAATGGAATCATTTAGGCATACAGAAGTATCTCTTTGCGCAAAAGATATGATGGGCTCTGGTACAACTGTGACATTGTCAAAATAGTAGTAAGCCCAATTATACGTAGCTCCTGGATTATCTTGTACAAAAGTTGTATTTGCATTATCATAAAAGTTACCAATGGTAATATAGCGCTCCCCTCCCACTGCCGTGTAAGTTCCTGATAACTGAGTCCAATTTGAAGTATCTGACAATATGACTCCTGGAGTGGTCTCTATTTGAGGCGTATAGGGCAAAACATTAACCAGGTTTGTATCCGTATCAAAAGATGAAAAAAATGCACCAATACGGTCTATCGAGTACTGAGACTTATTTGCTTTTGAATAATATAAGCTTACACAATAGTTTCTTCCAGCTTCAAGTGGTTGTTCTAAAGGTGTAATTAAATACTCTCTTGCTTGAAATTGATGATAAAGTATTATTCCGCAATATCCATCTCCATGCATTGCTAACTGATTTCCCTGTTGATTATCAGGAACTCCAACAGTTCCGCTTAGTCCATTGTTACAAGAGTGATAATGATCTGATGTGCCCAAAGGATCTGTCCATGGATAAGGCGTATGTAAAGTGTTAGTATTTATTCCTGGCGGACAGCAATCGTATTCTTCAAAGCTATAATTGGGGACTACATTCCCTGTTGGACCATATGTTTCTGAAACGTCTATAATTCTACAAGTACTGGGTTGTGAAGTGTTTGCAGGAGTGAAAGTAATACCATCTATTTGTATGGTATTGCACGCAGCATCAAAAATATCTCCAGATACCGCATCGTCGGTTATATCAAAAGTCAGCCAAAAATAATTCAATCCTGTTTGTAAAACCTGAGAAGTCGTGATAGAAAATGCTCCATTAGGGTTCAGGAAAGTTCCTGCTAGTATTGTTATTCCAAAGGTATCGACATCGGTATACCACAAGTTAGCCCTTGTAATATTAGCAAGGTTAGTTGTTGTACCCGTCATATCGAATGAAAATGTTTGAGCTACGGATGGGTTGAGCAAGTACTCCATATCTATCTCAATGCTAATCACTTCCGTATTGGAGGCAGGAACCGTAGTAAAGCAACCTGTTGCTCCTGGTCCAATCTGGCAAACTTTTTGACGAACATCAGACGAACGATAGGTCATATCTTGATCAACAATCATAATGGTGAAGTCTTCTGCTTCCCCTAAGGTTGTTGTATCACAAGAATTCCAGAAGCCAAAATCATCTGAACGGATTCTTAACCGCGTAGCGCCTAATTGTGCTGTAGTTGGAATTAAAATGTCCCTATCTATTTGGTCTGATCCAGGTAGTTCTTCATCAAAAATCTTTTCATCTGCATCGTCAAAGTCTCCATCTTGATTCCAATCAAACCAAACTCTAACGGTTTCTGGACCTGGTATAGGGCCTAATGTAAATCTATAATAACCACCTCTCGCTACCACCGCTGTATCAGTTGCCGTTCTATCTACATAACCCTCATCTGCCGAACTTGTTCTATTGATTTGCTCAAAGCTAATATCTGTTACCCCAGTAGTAGCGTCTGACGCTGTGATCACGACATTGCAGTATTGAGCGTGTAGATAAGTGACAGAAAACAGAATCATTATGAGGTAAGAAAATAATGACCTGCTTATATATGTTACAAACTTACTCACCTAGATAAAAATCATTAGCATAAAGATCTTTTAGGCTGATCTGTTTGCCTTGATAAAAAGCTACAATAAAGGCATCTCTAATGCCTTGATCGATAATACTCCTTCTTGCCTCTTCGGCTTTGGCAATATTATTGATTTCGCCTACCTGAAATCTAGTAATCCCATCACTTCCTAATTTTTTATTCACTTCACCTATTGAGCTAAGGTCAGGATATTTAAAGAATTGTGGATTTTTAAATGCTCCTATCTGTATAGTAAAGTTGATATCCGTAAACATATTGTCTTTATACTTCAAAATAATGTTTTCCATAGCAACACTTTGTGACATCGTCATATTATAGACCTTCTGCCCTCCTTCAGTATCATTTACTTGCTTTATAGGCTCTTCCTTATTATCCGCCAAATTAGTTATATTGTTTTTACTTGATTCCTCTATTGGTTTATCCATAGATGCTTCCTGAACAGAATCTTGTTGCATAGTGTCTTGTTTTGACGAATAAGATTCGTTATAAAGTGATATATTTTTCACAACCTCTTCAAAGTCACTTAATTCTTTTACATCAATATAGTCCACATAGTTCGGGAATCCGTCAATAACAAACTCCAACTTATACTCCTTGCCAGACTTTAGGTTAATCAGATACTTACCTGTCGCATCATTAGAGGTAAAACTAGATAACACATTCATATTAGCATTATCATAAACCGTAATATTTGCACCAATAGGCATATCATTAGCGGTTACCACTCCCTTTATCAACATGATATATACGGTTTTTCTTTCTTCTACCTCAATACTACCAGGAGTTACCACATAAATATCTCCTTTACCAAACCCTCCTTTTCTACTGGACGAGAAATAGCCGTGCGCGCCACTTGCTGATACCACATAATGAATATCATCTCCTGTCGTATTGATCGGATAGCCAATATTCTTAGGAGCTAACCACTTCCCACCCTTCTTCTTTGATTGAAATATATCATAGGCTCCCATACTGTTATGCCCTTGAGAGCTAAAATATAAAGTAACCCCATCTGGATGAATAAATGGTGCATCTTCATCATAAGGAGTATTGATAGAATCACCCAAGTTTTCAGCAGCCCCCCATTCCCCTTCTTCATTTTTAGTCGATTTATAAATATCTTTTCCTCCAAAACCTTCAGGACGATCGCTACTGAAATAAACCGTTTTGTTATCTGAGGAAAGCGTAATACTTCCCTCCCAAAACTTCGAATTTATATTATCACTCATTTTCTCAGGCTTTGTCCAATTGCTACCTTTGAGTTTACTGAGGTATATCTCTCCGTTTCCGCCTTTGCCACCCTTGTCGTTTTTATATAAAAACAAAGTCTGACCATCTGCTGATAATGCAATACTAGCGTCATGCCCCAATGTGTTAATTACCGTACTAATCCCTTTAGGACTAGACCATTCTTCATCTTTTTCAGAAAAGTAAATATCTTCATAATAATCACCTTTAGGATCAGGCTCTAAAAAAATATTTAGCTTGCCTCCTAAAACACCATCTCCTCTGTAAGTGTAGATCAATACAGACTCATCAGATGAGATGACAGGTGCATACTCTTCGTATTTAGTATTAATACGACCGCCAAGATTGTTGATTTCAGCATCAATAGGGTTCGCTACTAAAACTTTACCATTTTCACAATTTTCAATAAACTTGTTAATTAGGTTTTTTCTGGGCTCATCTTTAGCTTCTTCTCTAGCTTTATTGAAGAACTCAATAGCATCATCAAATTGATGAACATACATATTGGCAAGTCCACTATAGTAATTGGTATATTTCAGCTTTCCTTTTTTATCCTTTTCCCTAACATCATGAAAAATAGCTGTTGCTTTATCTCTATTAACAGGTGTTTCCAAATAGCAAATGCCGAGATAATACTTATATTCTGTTTTTTTAGGGTAAAAATCAACCAGTTGCTCGTAAAACTCTGATGCTTTTTTATATTCGCCCTCTTTATAAAACGAGGCAGCTAACTTCTTGACATCCTTTTTCTTTAATTCCTTAGCAAACGAAGTGACTGAAATTAAAACAATTAAAGCAATGGTCGTAAGTCTATTCATATTATTTACCCTTAAAGTTTGGCTTTCTCTTTTCTATAAATGCCTGCATACCTTCTTTTTGATCTTCTCCCGCAAACAATAGATAAAAGTTTTTACGCTCCAATACCAGCCCTTCATCTAATGATGTATTAAAGGATTCTAAAACGGCTTCTTTTGCTAGTTTAACAGCAACGGGAGACATACTTGCCACTTCTTTTGCCAACTTAACAGCTTCTGATAAATACACGTCAACAGGAACTACTTTGTTGATGAGTCCTGCACCTTGTGCTTCTTCTGCACTAATGAACTTACCCGTTAGTACCATCTCCATTGCCTTTACCTTACCAATTGCTTTAGTCAATCTTTGTGTTCCACCAGCACCAGGCATTACTCCTATCTTGATTTCTGGTTGTCCAAATTTTGCAGTTTCAGAGGCTACAATCATGTCACAATGCATACACAATTCACAACCTCCTCCTAAGGCAAAACCAGATACTGCTGCAATCAAAGGTTTTTTTGTTTTTTTGATTTGATCCCACGTAGAAAACTGGTCGATATTTAACATATCAATAGCAGTTTTGCCTGCCATTTGTTTTATATCTGCTCCAGCAGCAAAGGCTTTTTCATTTCCCGTGATAATGATGGCTCGCACGCTATCATCACTATCTAACTCTTTAAGCGTATCTCTTATCTCTCCCATTAGCTGAAGATTGAGCGCATTTAGTTCTTTAGGTCTGTTTAATTGTATTAATGCAATATGCTCCTCATATTGTTTATCGACTTTTATAAATTCCAAGCTCATAATGAAATAATTTTCATATATATATTTAGTTTTTCAATGGTCATATGGAACTTACCAAAAGCATTTTATTCGTGGTAATTTTTGTGTAAATAAAATGCTTATGGACGTTTCAAGTTATTAATGCCAATAGCACACCTGCTAAAATAGCTAAAATTTTTGTCACGCTAAATTGATGACTTTCTGTGCTGGACTCAAATAAAATGGTAGTTGATATATGAAGAAATGAGCCAACAACCAATCCCATCAAGAGTCCCATATATTTATGCCCTACCCAATCACTAAAGCCCAGCTGGGCAGAAACAAAAGAGGTCATTGGAGTGATTAGTGCAAATAAAAACAAGAGTAGTACAATTTTTTGCCTTGAAAGGTTTTCATGCCTAAAAACTGTAACCAGAGCGAACGCAGCAGGAATTTTATGCAATGCTATTCCAAGCACTAATGGCATATGGTTATGTTCGCCATGATGATGTTCTCCTAAAGGCAAGCCTTCTATAAAAGCATGAAAAGAAAGTCCTAACATTATAGGCAAGACAAATGAACGACCTCCATGCTTGTGCAAGTGTGTATGCCCATGCTCAATACCACTTGATAATTGCTCTAAGACTACTTGAATGAAAAAACCAATTAAAATATATCTACCTGTTGTTAAATGATCATTGTGATAAGCCTCAGGCAATAAGTGTAAAATAGAAATGCTCAACAAGTAGGCGCCACTCAATGCTATAAATAATTTAATATCTACTTTTTTGCTAATTGAAATAGCAAAAGCACCTCCGATTACTGGAGCGACGAATATTATAATGTTATTTAAAAGACCTTCAATCAAAGTTGTATATATTTTGCAAACAAGCTTGACATTACGATACCAACACTGCTTCCTAGTATTCCACCAAAAATGATATCTAATGGAAAGTGAACCCCTACATAAACCTGTGCATACGAAATGCTTAAAGCCCAAAAAATCAACAAATACCTTATACTGAACTTCATATACTTTATAGTTCCTATCAAAAGTGTTGCAACAGCAAAGTGATTCGTGGCATGGGAAGAGGGAAAGCTTTTGCCGCCTCCACACCTAACTAAAACATTTATATATTCTACTATATTTTCGGTATTACAAGGTCGAAGTCTTCCAAATAGTGGCTTTAGTAAAGCACTACTTATTTGATCTCCGACCAAAACGGTTAAGACTAAAAAGACAACTAGATAGCCACCTTCTCTTTTGTGATTTACAAGCAAATAGGAAACAATAAACAAATATAGAGGTGCCCAAAAATACTTGTTCCTAAGGTAAGGCATCACAGTATCAAAAAAGCTATTACTCCATTTGATATTAATGAAGTAAAATAAGTTATAGTCAACGGATAAAATATATTCCATCATTACTTTTCTGCCACTATAATCAGACGAGGTGATTGTTTTTCATCATATTGATTGAGATTATAATCCCCAAATGTGTGCTTTACCCTAAAACCTGCTTGACTAAGATATCGTTCAAAGTCATATAAATTGAGTGCCTGTACTTTTTCTTCAAATTTAAACTTTTTCCCCCTGTCCGTAAACTCAATTGCCTTAATTATCTTCCCTTCATTGTAGTGGCGAATAATATTAAACGAAATGTCATTAAGTATTTTGGTCTCTTGCTTGACCAATTGATCCAATGTAAGAACTGCATTAAAAAAATCAATCACAACAAAACCATGTTGCTTCAGATTTTCATACATAGCATTAACAACAAGCTGGTTTTCTTCCTCAGAATTAAAATACCCGAAACTGGTAAAGAGGTTTAAGATAATATCAAAATGATCTTCTTTGTAGACTGCTCTCATGTCATGAACCTCAAATCGTAACTTATCATTTGTATATTGACTAGCATGAATAATACTTTCTTGAGATAGGTCAACACCTGTGACATCAAAGCCTTTTGATGAGAGATATCTTGCGTGTCTCCCCTTACCGCAGGCAAGGTCTAAAACTTTAATCCCATGATTTAAAAAAATGGGGAGCTGGTTAGTAATATTGTCTAAGAAGAACTTTGCTTCTGTATCATCCCTATTTTGATATAATACGTGATAGTATGCAGAATCAAACCAACTCTCAAACCAATCAATAGATTTAACCATAGAACAAACGTACAAAATATCTTTGACAGAACTTTAAGCCGATAAGCTTATTAGATATTTATCAATAAAACATTCTCTTTAGCCTTAGCAGTATGCTCTTGGAGTTGATGAAAAACCTGATCAATCTTTTTATAAGATTCGTTTTTCGTTACTGGAAGGTCATTGATCCCAGTTTCATTAATCATATCAACAACTCGTTTTACAGTAATTTTATTAATATCTAGTGCAGGTTGATAGGCTAACTCTTTTTCGTTTTCTGTTTTTACTTCAGAAACACCCCCTGCTAGATGTAAATCATGAAGGGTTTTATTTAAAACTCTCATTGGCAGTCTAAGTTTTTCTGATATCTCATTTGCCGTCATAGCTTTCCCGCCTACTTCAAAGTTCTTTACTAAAAGATGCATGACCCATAATGTCAACATTCCTCGATAATTGTTGCTAATTAACTTAGATTCCAGCTCGAATTCATACCGACCAACATTTTGCTCAGCAAATGCTATTTCCGCGCCAAACAAAACAATTAGCCATGCTGTTTGCATAAAAAAGAGAAATAGAGGCAATGCCGCAAAACTCCCATAAATTCTATTATATTGCGCCACTCCGATTTCAAAACTCACAAATCCCCACTCTGTTATTTTATATATAGTTCCTGCAATTATGCCTGCAATGATAGCAGACCTTATTTTTACTGTGGTGTTTGGCATGACTATGTAGAGGAATGTGAATAACACCCACATCAGAAAGTATGGTGAAAAGCCAAATAGAAAGTTAACCATTGAAACCATAAATCCTGAATAGTCAACTTTCTCCACCAAAGCAGTTAGACTGGTATTAATAAAAACCGTAATACTACTTGATAGTACCAATAAAAGTGGTGCCAACAACATAATAGAAAGATAGTCGGTAAACTTTCTCAACCAAGATCTTGATTTTTTTATTTGCCAGATATCATTAAATGAAGCCTCTATATTCCCTAGAACTTTCATTACCGTCCAGATCAGAATAGCTACACCAATTCCTGCTACTAAGCCTCCTTTAGTATTTTCCAACATACTATGTGCAAAGCTAGTTGCCTGATGTAACACCTCTTTTTGAGCACCAAACATCTCTTCCAGCTCTTTATCTAGCATTTTCTGAAACCCAAAACCTTGAGCAATACCAAATGCCATAGCAATGATGGGAACAATAGAAAGCAGGGAATAAAAGGTTAGTGCCGAAGCCTGAAGCATACACTTATCTTCGTTAAACCCCCTAATAGCCAACATAACTACCCTAAGTTGACGAATTAAAAAATACTGACTTTTTGGAAGTCCGTCTAAGGACATATTCCAAATATCATAGCGAATAAACTTAATTGCTTTTTTCAACTTGCTTTCCTCTGATGACACGTTATTAGTATTATTTGAGTACCACAAACTTAGTAAAAATAACTAAGGTCTATGCTACTATAAAGCAAAAGCCCAACTCAAAAGATGTGGTTGGGCTTTTGTTCTAAATGGAAATCTTAATACACTAGTTATGAGACAACTCTTTATTAGCGTTAACATACTGATAATTCACGTACGACTTTTTCTCCCAGATTACGGAAACAATGTGGACATTATTGATATCGTTATGCGCATTAACACTTAGAGAAGTTTGTCCTTCTAATATTTCTCCTGGTTCTGCTTCCCCATCTAATAAAACCTCTCCCCAAGTATTACTAGTTGGTGCTATAACAGTATGATTATGCTCATACCCTGCAGCGCCACTTGCCTGTGAATAAACACCTGTTGCTGGAATACCATCTTCTACAGCATAAAATGCCAGATAGTACTCTGCGTCAACCTCTTGAAATATTTGAACTTTGTAATCAATTGTAAACTCACTACCATCTAATGTTGTTCTAAACCCAGTAGCCATCAAGGGATCAGAGCTTATCTTTCCATCTATTATTGTTTCTACTTGAGACATCTGTGTATTGTAGCCTAATTGTTCATGATTAATAAAAAAAGAAGGAACTCCACTAACAGAAAACACTGTAGAAAGGAAATCATTCCAAATTTGATCTACCTGCATTGGATCTGAAGCATATTGACTTGGAACATGAACAGCTAATGCAATAAGGTCGTCACCGTAATTAGCATTAACGCTATTAAAAAACGGTCCTCCATTAGATCCACAAGGGGGACACCAGCTACCAGTAACCTCCACAAATAGTGCATTTTGCTTTTCCTCTGCATATTGGCAACTACCATCTTCTTCCGTTGCTTCACCATTATAGTTAACAGCCTCTGCATCCATGCAACCTTTTACAACAATAGGTTCTGGATATTGACAAGTTCCATCATCTACTTCTGCCTCAGCATTGTAGTTTGTTGCTGAAGAGTCTGTGCACCCTTCTTTTTTCTCCTTTTTACAAGCGGAGAATATAATAATGCTTATACATAAGATGGATAACGCTACTGTTCTTTTTTTCATTTTATTTTAATTTATAATACTTTGATTACAAATTAGTCATTTTCCAAGCTAAAAACAACTAAAATAATTCATATTATCAGGATCCCAACAAAGAAGCCATCAAGAGAAACAGTATCTAATGGTTTATTAATCAATAAAAAATACGTATCAAAAAGTATCTAATTTTTCAGATAGTTGCTTTGCCGTGATCACATCTGCATCAATCGTTTGATCACAAAGGTCATAATATTTCTTTCTTTCCTCCAGCTTATCTTTTATAAGATTTAACCACTCCTCTGGTTCATATGAAGCTAATAAGGGACGCTTTTGATCCTGCATAACAAGTCTATTAAAAAGTATCTTAGGATCAACTGCTAAGTAAACAGATTTTCCATTTGCCTTAACCCAGTCCATATTATTATTATAGCATGGAGTTCCTCCTCCAAGTGCAATAATAGTATTATCTTTTAATGGCAGCTTTTCTAACAGATGTGATTCTAGCTGTCGAAAATAGACTTCTCCTTTCTTTGAAAAAATATCTTCAATGCTTTGATTTGTCTTTGCTTCTATGAACTCATCAAAGTCGATAAAGTCCCAATTGATCTTTTTGGCTACCTTTTTGCCAAGGTAAGATTTTCCAGCACCCATAAATCCAATAAGAAAAACTCTCACTTTTTTTTAAGCTTCATTTACAGCTACTCTAGGATCTAGCAGGCTATATATTACATCAACAATAGTGTTGATCAAAACGAAAATTGTAGCAGTAAATAAGACGGTACCCATCACTACTGGGAAGTCAGACTTCTGTAATGCATCAACTGCGGCTTTGCCAATTCCTTTCCAGCTAAAAATATACTCTACGAAGAAAGCTCCTGCCATCATAGATGCAAATAGTCCAGAGACAGCCGTAACTACTGGATTTAAAGCATTTCTTAAAGCATGTTTAAATATAACCACGTTCCTCAAAACGCCTTTTGATACTGCCGTTCTAATATAATCTTGCGATAATACGTCTAGCATAGAACTTCTAGTCAATTGAACTATTATAGCTAAAGGTCTTATACCAAGGCTAATCATCGGTAAAATGAGATTTTGAGGTGCCAATATTCTACCTTCAAAAGCATCTACTTCATATAAACTACCTGTCATGTTTAACCCAGTTATTTCACTTAAAACGAAACCAAACAAATACGATAATAAAATAGCTGAAAAAAAGGATGGTACAGAAGTTCCCATAATAGATAATATGCTTATAATACCATCGGTAATAGTATTTTGCCTTATAGCTGTAATTACACCTAAGAAAACACCTAAAATTGATGCAAAAACAATGGATGACAATGCTAAGATAAAGGTACCTGGCAAAGCTTCTATTAATATTTCTGAAACTCGCCTTCTCGTCTGGTAAGACCTCCTAAGGTAAGGCACTTTTATGACCACAACTTTTTCTCCCACCGTTAACAGCTCATTATATTCATACTTTTCTTTATTTTTCTCTGTATGCTCATGAACTGATATAGGAGAAAGGTCATTGACATACATCAAAAACTGAGTTAAAATAGGTTTATCCAAGCCTAGTTCTTTATTAATGGCCTCTATGGAAGCCACATCTGCTCGCTGTCCTAATGTAAGCCTTGCTGGATCACCAGGCAAAATGTTAAACAACATAAACACAATAATAACTACTCCAGCTAAGACCAGCAATCCATAAATAATCTTACGTAAAATGTATTGAATCAATGTTAATTATTTGATCATCGATTTTACTTCCTCCAAAGATGGCGTATCATTTCCATGCCACTTTTTAATAATCTTCCCGTTTCCTATCAATACTATTCCAGGATTAGAACGTATAATGGTTTTAAGCGCAGTAGCATCACAACTGTAGAAAGTGAAAGCAGCTCCAACTTCATGCCTTAAGTTTTCAACTTTTTCATAATTACTGGAGCTTAGTCCAAACGTTTTAATATCATGCTTTTCTATTTCTTTAGCTAAAAGGGCAATTTTCTTGAAATTATCGACATCAGATTTACTAATATCATATGCTATAATCATCATGCTATGATTAGGAGCTGATACTAATTCTTCCGTAATAACATCTCCATCCTCATTCATAATATCAAAGTCATGTATAGTAGATATCTCTCCTTCTTTGATGATTTCATCTTTTCTATCCACATATTCCCATTGCCCATCTTGCGGAATATTGGAAGTCTTAAACTCCTTAGTCTCCCCTGAAGATTTATTTTTATAAATAAATATCATCTCTACTTCTGCAGCAGTACCATCATTCATCAGTGCCATAATATCGGCGCCTTCTTTGTACGCTCGAAAATCCATTGCCGGAAGATGTTGATAACACCAAATCATAAAAGCTATTACAAGAATAGTAACTGCTCCAACAATGCGATAACTTATTTTGATACTCAATATGGGTTGCAATTTTTTTCGGGATAGAAAAATGACTAATATAAAGACTAAAAGAACGAGATCTTTATAAAAAGACTCCCAAGGTGTTAGTGGAATCGCATCTCCAAAACAACCGCAGTCTGTTACTTTACCTGTTACCGCTGAAAAGCCAGTTAACCAAGTAAAAAATAATATCATTGCTAGTAAACTCCAACTAACCAACTCTCGCTTTATACCCAGTAGTAATGCTAAGCCAACTATTATCTCTACAACACAGATGATCATTGCCAATAACAAGGCAATGGCTGCTAACCAGTCCATTCCGAACAATACAAAATACTCCTCAAGCTTATATGAAAATCCTAATGCATCATTAGCTTTAATAGCTCCTGAAAAGATGAAGAGTAATCCGACTAACCACCTAGATATGTTTAATAGAACTTTCAAGCTTCACTCATTTTTATCAATGCAAAAATTGAATAATTGATAATATCATGATAGTTTGCATCAATTCCTTCAGATATTAGTGTAGCTCCTTTATTATCCTCAATCTGCTTTATACGAAGTAATTTGGCTAAAATCAGATCTGTTAAGGAGCTCGTTCTCATATCTCGCCAGGCTTCCCCATAATCATGATTTTTGTCTAACATTAGCTGTTTGGTCGCATTAACTTTTTGATCGTATAGCACTTCTAGTTTGTCAATCGGCAAATCAATATCTAAGTCAGAACCGATCTCTAATTGTATTAAAGCAATAATACAATAATTAATCATCCCCGAGTACTCTCCTTCTATTGAATCCTGAACTTTACGTTCTCCCTTCTCTTCAATTGTTCTAATTCTTTGTGCCTTGATAAATATCTGGTCTGTCAGCGAGCTAGTGCGTAAGATACGCCAGGAAGTGCCATAGTCTTTTGACTTCTTCAAAAACACATCTCTGCATTTTTGGATAACCTCGTCATATTGCGCTATTGTATTCTTTGACTCTTTCTTTTGCTCAACCTCCTGCTCAGGCATAAAGTATAGATTATGATGTATTCTTTAAGTTAAGAACTTATTAATTAAATTTGAAATTAGTTAACAAAAAATGAGCATCAAAGATACCGCTTTTATACAAAAATCAACCATCAATTGTAACGGGAAGATTTTAGATTTATCATCGCCAATAGTCATGGGTATTTTAAACGTAACTCCCGACTCTTTTTATGATGGTGGGAAGTACTCTTCTGTTGATCAAGCATTACAAAAAGCAGAAAGCATGCTAAGGGATGGCGCTTCTATTTTAGATATCGGAGGATGCAGCTCACGTCCTGGAGCAAAAGAGATAAATGAACAAGAAGAAATAGGCCGAGTAATCCCGATCATAAGAAAGATCAGACAAGTGTTTCCAGAAACTATTATTTCGATCGATTCTTTTAATACTAATGTTGTTCAAAGCGCAATTGAAGAAGGAGCAAATATTGTTAATGATATTTCCGCTTTTGAAATGGACAAACAACTATTAAAGGTTATAGTTAATTACAAAATACCTTACGTACTGATGCATATGCAGGGAACGCCTCAATCTATGCAAGAAAACCCATGTTATGACGATATTATCACTGATATTACCAATTTTTTTAACGAAAAAATCAATATTCTAAAATCAAATGGTCTAAATGATATCATTTTAGATCTCGGTTTTGGATTTGGGAAAACCTTAGAAGATAATTTTAAGCTACTCAGCAATTTAAGCTACTTTAAGAATTTTAATTTACCTATTTTAGCAGGTATATCACGCAAATCAATGATATATAAATTGCTAGATACAGATCCTGAAAATGCGCTTAACGGAACTACTGCTGCTCATGTGATTGCACTTCAACAAGGTGCAAAAATATTAAGAGTTCACGATGTAAAGCCCGCTATAGATGCAATCAAAATTGTAGAGTATTGTGATACCTTTGGTTAAAATAGGCTTTTTAGAAGTAAGGGCTCTTGATATCATTGATATCATCTTAGTTGGTTTTTTGATATACCAGCTATATAAGTTATTAAAAGGTAGCCTGGCACTTAACATTTTCATCAGCCTGATTTTCATATATATGGCATCTCAACTAGTTAAAGCATTAGATATGAAAATGCTTTCAGGTATTTTGGGGCAGTTCATTGACGTTGGCGTCATTTTATTGCTTATTATCTTTCAGCCAGAAATAAGACGCTTCCTAATCTTTATTGGACGTGGGAATATTCTTAATAAAGAAAATGTTTGGAAAAAGTTCATATCAAAGAAAATCACAGGCATGACCGACATTGAGAATATGGTCAACGAATTAAATATTGCCATTAGTAATCTTTCAAAAACAAAGACAGGTGCTTTAATAATATTCCCTCAAACTTCAGAATTGCAGTCTTATGCAGACACGGGAGTGTTGATTAACGGTATGGTTTCTGGAAAGTTTTTAGAAAGTATATTTAATAAAAAAAGCCCTTTGCATGATGGAGCCGCAATTATTGTCGGAAATAAAATCAAAGCGGCAAATTGCGTTTTACCGATATCAGAAAACCCTGACCTACCTCAAAGAATTGGCATGAGACATAGGGCTGCAGTAGGCATTACAGAAATAAGTGATGCTTTAGCTGTTATCGTATCAGAAGAAACAGGGCACCTTAGTTATTCACTTAAAGGAGAGCTTAAGACAGATCTTTCTCTTGAGGAGTTAAAGAAATTTACTTTAGGGTTTCTAACAGGAGAGAAATAGTGCTATTCTGACCAGCCCTTAAGTTTCAGTATTTACATCATGTATTACAGAAACTGTTAATATCATTATTTTAAGATATTAGAACTAATTTCTATTTTAAAGGTATGACCATACATCAAAGTATTCCACAAACAGGGTTTAAAGGTCTTAAAGAGAATTGGAAGAACGACTTGATAGCAGGCCTAAGCGTTGCACTAGTTGCACTACCATCATGCATGGGCATTGCCATTGCGTCTGGTGCTCCAGCCATGTCAGGCGTAATTCCAGTAGTATTAGGTGGGTTTATTGTTACTTTTCTTAAAAGCGGATCACTAGGAGTTACTGGACCTGCAGCGGGACTAATTACGATTACCATTAGTGCAAATGAGTTATATAGCGATGGTGTCGTATCTGGTTATCCTTATGTCTTAGCTGCATTTATTATTGCTGGGTTATTTCAGCTACTCATGGGTATTTTTCGTCTAGGTAATCTTGGAAACTTTTTCCCATCATCAGTGATCCATGGAATGCTAGCGGCGATTGGAATCATCATCATATCTAAGCAGATTCCTGCTTCCCTAGGCATTTTATCTGAGCCTGGATCAATGTTTAATGTGATTAAAAATATCCCTACTTGGGTACTAAATTTAAACCCATTTGTTGCGATTATAGCCATCAATACTATTATGATACTAGTAATACATCCAAAGATTAAAAATAAATTTATTCACTTTATACCTGGTACTATCTGGGCAATCATATTTGCTATACCCTTTGTTTTTGCTTTTGATTTTGAATCTTATAGAAACATAGATTTTTTAAATAGAATGCATAATATAGGACCATTTTTATTAGTACGAATTCCCGAAAACTTATTCAATAGTATTGTTTTTCCTAATTTTTCTAAAATTGCTGAGCCACAGTTTTGGTTAATTGTTTTCTCCATCACATTGGTCTCTAGCATAGAATCATTGATTAGCGCAAAGGCTGTTGACAAACTTGATCCATTTAGCAGAAAAACAAACCTTAGCAAAGAATTATCTGCATTGGGCATCGGAACTATTCTATCAGGATTTATAGGCGGCTTACCCATAGCAACCGTTATAGCTAAAAGCTCCGTTAACATTAGTCATGGAGGTAGAACCAAATGGGCTAATTTTTTCCAAGGGTTGGTTATCTTGACTTTCATAGTGTTACTATCTCCTATAGTTAAGACCATACCACTAGCTGCCTTAGCGGGCATATTGGTATTTATAGGGTATAAATTAACATCTCCTAAATTGTTTAAAGACAGCTATCTAAAAGGCAAAGAACAACTTTTTATACTTATAGCAACTATTATAGCAACACTTGTATGGGGATTGATCATGGGTATTGTAATAGGTACATTCATTACACTAATTATACATTTTGCCACAACCAAATTGCCGCTACCTAAATTCATAACCTATTTAATTCGAGCGTCGATGAATATTGTACACTTAAAAAATGATTCCAGCTATTATATAAAAGTCAGGGGTATTGCAAACTTTATTAATATCCAAAGACTTAGTAAGCAGTTGGAAAAAATTCCTCCACGAGAAAATGTGATTGTTGACTTTTCTCATACTGAAATGATTGACCATACAATGATGGAATTTGTCCATGATTATCAATTGCTTTACATTAATAATGGAGGAAATTTCGACATCACTGGCCTTAGTGTACATATAAGTTCGTCAGAACACCCAGATTCTATTCATAGACTGGGTAAACTCAAAAGCTTTAAACCTAAAAGGCTTTCCAAAAGACAAGAAGAACTTAAAAGGATGGCCAATTATCAAGGCTGGGAATTTAGACCTAAAAGAGTTTGGTCGACAAAGCAACTAAGACCATTTAGCTTTTTTGAAACAAGACCTGTAGAGTTCAAGAAAAATACAATCAAGGGATCATATAAGGAGTATGATACAACTTGGGAAATTAGCGATATCACCTTTGACGAAGGGGCTTTATTGGCAACAGAAGTTTACCACACTACTGTTGAGATAATCACACTACCTATTAAACTACCATCTTTCACACTAGAAAAAGAAGTATTTTTCAATAAGCTTATCCAGTTTGCAGGCTATGAAGATATAGATTTTAAGACATTTACAGAGTTTTCTAATCAGTTTACATTAAAAGGAAAAGATAAGGAGTCTATTAGAAAGCTGTTCACGCCAGAATTGATCAAGTTTTTTGAGTATGAGGATATTTATCATTTAGAAAGCTATCATAATAAACTATTAGTCTTCCGGCAACTCAGGATCGCAAGCCCAAGAGAGATTTTGAAAATGAATAAGTTTAGCAAAGAGTTGGTTTGCAAGCTAGTTAGTTAATAGTTTATGATTATTCGTTTCTAGTTAGATAACTTCTCACAAGGACCGTTCCTCCTTCACTCCGTTACGGCGGACAAGTGCACTAATCCTTGCGACAGATTGGGAGATTATCCTTTCATTTTGGCTGGATCTTGTCGCGTATCAAAGATGTCTGTAATGTAAATATATTCCCCTGCTATTCGGTAAATTATCTTATAATGACTTTCCACTATTCTACGATGCTTTAAGCCTAGATGCCTAAGGTATTCTTCTCGTTGACCAATTTTAGGATTGGATAGTAACGTATCGGCTCTGTTGAGGATGTTATCTCGTATTTCCATGAGCTTTGATTCAGGAGCGTCATCACTTATAAGGGATAAAGCTTCTTGCAAGCTTTCTAGCGCTTGCTCGGTATATAATAATTTCATTTACCTAAAGAACTATCCATTCTTCTAATAACATCTTCCCTGCTTAATAACCGACCGTTTACAATATCTTTTTCGCTCTTTTCTGATCTTTGTATCAACTTCGCTTTCAGCACATTGTCAAGACGAGTTTTATTTAATAGGGTTCTGATTGCCTCTAAAATATTGATGTCTTTTTCTTGTTCTATTAGTTTCTGTAGTTCTGTACGTATGTCTATTGCATCCATAGTTAAAGAGTTTAGTCTCCTAAATTTAACGTTTTTTCATTAGTTTTTGTTTCATTTCGACGCTTGCCCGCCTACTGGAGGGGATGTAGCTCCCATTTTTATCGCATGCGTCCGCTGGTGATCTATTAGTCTTAAAATATTTTCCTGTTTCATTCATTTTATTCCTCACAAGCACCGTTCCTCCTTCACTCCGCTACGGCGGACAAGTGCACTAATCCTTGCGACAGAGGGGGCTTTCCAAGAATCTTAATTATGATATCTACACCTCTCTAGATTGAGGATCTCGACTGGTATGGAATACGCTATACACGATTATTTCTGACTTTATTATTTCGTATATAACAACATAAGGGTAACGATTAATGATCGCTTTTCGGTAAGACTTGTAGGTTTTGGGACAAGTCTGGGGATGTTTTATAATATGATTATAACATAAGTCTAGCTCATCAAAAAATAATTCTCCTAAACCTTCTTGTTGCTTTTCATACCATAGATATGCTTCTATGATTTCTAAAGCGGCTGATGATTTAACAGTAAGTGTGTACTTCATTATTACTTTAACGCTGCTCGTGCTTTGGCTCGAACTTCTTCCCAACTATAACTCTTGCTTTCTCCTGATAGGTGTGCGGTTCTTCGTTCATCTAATATTCTTTTTTGAGCCTGCGTTAAGGTAAAGTCACTTTCTGTTTTGTTTAAAAGCTCTTTTACTTTGTTTAAGACTTCTTCACTATCCAACATTAATAGCTTTTGCATCAAGTCTAGTTTTGTTGCTTGAATATCCATATTTAAAAGGTTTAGTCTCCTGAATTTAACGTTTTTTCATTAGTTTTTGTTTCATTTCGACGCTTGCCCGCTGTCTCGTCTTAAAATATTTTCCTATTTCATTCATTTTACTCCTCACAAGGATCGTTCCTCCTTCACTCCGTTACGGCGGACAAGTGCACTAATGCTTGCGAGAGAGGGGAGTTGTTTGCAAATTAGTTAATGGTTTATAGTTAGCAGGATGACTATAAACATTTTTAGGCATGGTCAGTATTACTTTTGCTAGTTAATTAGTCGAATTGTTTTTTCCCATCTTAGAATATCATCTTCTGCATTATAGGCAAAACCAGTTTCTACAAATTCATTTTCACTTATTTGTTGAACTACCGAAGAGCCTCTGTACTGTCCATTTGCAGAATGAAAGTGATGGATAAGTTTATCTCCTACTAACAATTGATCCGTTTTAATTTTACCATACTCAGGATTATCCTCTTTAATACTTAAAATACCAGAATCAATTATTGATTTTGGCTTTGTGAAAGTTTGTTCTTTAGGATATAGGTCATCTTCTAAATTATACGTTATAATTGCTTTAATCTGATCACCTTCATGAATTATTTCAGTTTTTCCAGAAGTTTTAGTTTTTGAAGTCCTTTTGTCAGAATAGTAACCTTCCCATTCTCTAAGACCTGAAGAAAAGAATTTTTTTAAATCCATTTTTTTGTTTTTAGGTCAGTTGGTTGCAACAAATTATAAACTAAAAACTCTATACTTCCAAAGCCTCTTCTCTCTGCATCGCATACCTTAGAATAGTAAAAGCGACACATGCTACAGCAAGAAAAATCAATGCCATCATCCAATCTTTGAAAATCAGCTTTCCCATTCCAAATAAAATAGAATAAACCATTATAACAGATGACCCCCAACTCAAAAAAGCATATCTCAGCTTCCCTTGATTAATCGAAGCTCTTCTACCCCAACTACCAGAAGGCTTGACTTTTTGAATAAACTTATCCAAAGTCTCTTCATCTGTTGCCGGAGAGACGAACGCCACAATCAACCACCCTATTGTCGTTATGGATAGCACAAAAAAGAAACTATTAGGAAATACTAAATCCATTTGCTGAGCTATAAAAAAGGCTACAAATGGAAGTATAGTGGCTGCAATCTCCGTCCATGCATTGATACGCCACCAATACCATCTTAAAATCAATACCAGCCCCAACCCTGCTCCACATTCTATAATAAACTGCCAAACACCACTAATACTATCCATTTGAGTCGTCACCGCTAAAGAAAAAAGCATTAAAACAATAGTTGTAATTCGAGAAATAGCAACTTGCTTTTTACCCGATGCCAACTTATCTATAAACGGTTTATAGAAGTCATTAACTACATAGCTTGCGCCCCAATTCAATTGAGTGGAAATTGTGCTCATATAGGCCGCAAATAATCCAACTAATAATAGTCCTCTATATCCAGGTGGCATAAATTCTTTTATGGTCATAATATAGCCTAAGCGCTTTTCATCAGCCCCCAATTCTGGATATAATACAATGGTACATAATCCAACAATAATCCATGGCCACGGCCTAATACAATAATGGGCAATTTGAAAGAACAGAGTTGCCCAAACTGCATTTTTCTCATCTTTAGCACTCATCATTCTTTGTGCAATATACCCGCCGCCGCCTGGCTCTGCACCAGGATACCAGGTCGCCCACCATTGAAAACAAGCATATGCCAAGAATGAGCCTATACTGAGAGTTAAAATTGTTGCGTTGCCCTGTAATGAATCTCCTAAAGTTGGGAAGAAATTTAAGCTACCCTCTGGAAGTTTTTGAACAAGACCATCAACTCCGCCAATGTCCTCTGAGGCTAAAACAAAGTATGCTAGTATAATGCAGCCAAACATGGCAATAAAAAACTGAACTACATCATTAAGAACAACGCCCCAAAGCCCTGACAAGGAAGAATATATCGCCACAAATAACATTACGCCTCCAGTATATAAAAGCGCCTCTTCTTTAGGGAGATCAAAGAATACTTGAAGAATTGAGATAAAAGCTAAATTTACCCACCCTATTATGATTGCATTCATGAATAAGCCATGATAAAAAACCTTAAACACTCTGAGTATTTTCGCTGAAATACCGCTATAACGTATATTAATAAATTCTAGCTCAGTTACCACCCCTGCCCTTCTCCATAGCTTAGCAAAAAAGAAAGTTGTTAATAATCCTCCTATTAAGAAATTCCACCAAAGCCAATTACCCGAAATGCCCTGTTTATTTACTATCTCTGTTACGGCCAATGGTGTATCTGCAGCGAATGTAGTTGCCACCATTGAAACACCTGCAATATACCAAGGCAGTTTTCGACCACTTAAAAAGAAATCTTCTAGACTCTTTCCAGCTTTCGATGCAAATGATAGCGCAATTGCCAGATTAATTAGTAAAACACCAACAATTATTCCCCAATCGAGTAAAGTTATGTGCATTATTATCTCTAATTTAGTAATGAGATGTCATCAAAAATAAGCAAAATTGCGGTCTTAACATCAGGAGGCGATTCACCAGGTATGAATGCAGCTATCAGAGCAGTAGTGCGCACGTCTCTCCATTACAAGCTTCAAGTATATGGTGTTAATCGTGGTTATGAAGGTCTTATCGACAATGATTTCACTCAAATGGCATACCATTCAGTAAGTAATATTATTCAACGTGGTGGCACAATACTGAGGTCTTCTAGGAGTGAAAAGTTCAGAACCGTTGAAGGAATGCAAACTGCCTTTGACAATTTGGCTAAAAATGAAATCAATGGTCTTGTTGTAATTGGTGGGGACGGAAGCTTTAAAGGTGCTAAGGAACTTTCAGAGAAATTTGCTATTAACTGTATTGGCATACCTGGCACAATAGATAACGATCTTTATGGCACAGACTACACATTAGGATATGACACGGCTATTAATACTGCCATGCACGCTATTGACAATATTCGTGATACTGCAGCAGCACATGATCGTCTTTTTTTCATAGAAGTAATGGGAAGAGACGCTGGCTTTATTGCCTTAAGAAGTGGTATTGCTGGAGGTGCCGAAGCTATTTTAGTTCCAGAAATGAAGACCAATCTAGATCAGCTAACAAGTACAATAGAAGCTGGTTGGAAAAAGAAAAAACAATCTATGATTGTTGTTATTGCAGAAGGAGATGATGCAGGAGGAGCATTTAAAGTAGCGGAATCTGTCAAAAAGAAAATAAAAAACTGTGAAATCAAAGTGAGCATATTAGGACATATACAACGAGGAGGCTCTCCTACTTGCCTAGACAGAGTCTTGGGAAGCAGAATGGGTGTTGCTGCAGTAGAGGCATTATTGAATGGAGATAAAAATGTAATGTTGGGTTTAGAACACAGATCAATTGTGCATATTCCTTTTAGCAAAGCCATTAAACACCATAAAGTGATCAATAAAAATTTATTAGAATTATCTGAAATACTATCTACTTAATCAAAATATCTACAAATGAATAATTCATATTTGATAAAGAACGCAACGATCATTAATGAAGGCAAACAATTTGTATCTGATGTTTTGGTTAATGGTGGAATAATTGAAAAAATAGCTCCAAACATAAATACTCCTTCCAATAAAGCCATAAGAGAGGTATATGCAGATGGGAAATATCTAATTCCTGGTATTATTGATGATCAGGTTCACTTTAGAGAACCTGGCTTCCCACACAAAGCAGATATTTATCATGAAGCAAAGGCAGGAGTAGCGGGTGGTGTAACAAGCTTCATGGAGATGCCTAATACAAAGCCTCCTGCTATCACACAGGAAAAACTGGAAGAAAAATACCAAATTGGAGCAAAAACCTCTTTGGCAAACTATTCCTTCTTTATGGGCGTATCAAATGATAATATCGATGAGGTATTGAAAACCGACCCTGCAAATGTTTGTGGTATCAAGATCTTTATGGGGTCTTCGACAGGAAATATGTTGGTAGATAGTGAAAGGACTTTAGAAGCAATTTTTTCCAAGACACCTATGCTCATTGCTACACATTGTGAAGATGAGGCAACGGTAGAAGCCAACTTAGAAGCTTATATCAAAAAATATGGTGATGATATTCCCATCGAGTGCCATCCTGAAATAAGAAATGAGGAAGCTTGCATCAAATCTTCTTCTTTTGCTATTGAGCTGGCAAAAAAGCACCATACAAGATTGCATATACTACATATTTCAACTGCAGAAGAAACGAAACTTTTTGACAACTCTATTCCACTATCGAAAAAACATATTACGTCTGAGGTTTGCGTTCATCACTTGTGGTTTGACAAGTTTGATTATGATCTTCATGGCACGCAGATAAAATGCAACCCAGCCATAAAAGACTTCAAACACAAATATGCCTTGATGGAGGCACTATTGGATGACAGATTAGACATTATTGCTACAGATCATGCGCCTCACGCGTTATATGAAAAGCAAAACCCATATACCAAAGCACCAGCGGGTGTTCCTTTACTACAACACTCTCTAAATGTTATGTTGACTTTTTACCATCAGGGAAAGATAACGTTAGAAAAGATAGTAGAAAAAATGTGTCATGCACCTGCTGAGTGCTTCAAAGTGAAAAACCGAGGATACATTAGAGAGGGATATCATGCTGATTTAGCTCTAGTAGACATCAATAAAGAATGGATCGTTGACAAGTCCAATGTTTACTATAAATGTAGCTGGTCTCCTTTTGAAACTTATATGTTTAAGGGAAAAGTAACCCATACTTTTGTTAATGGCTTCCTAGCCTACCACAATGGCAACTTCTATGAAGAGCAAAAAGGAAGTCGATTGGAGTTTGATAAGAGTTTTTGATATACACTGTCTCTTCATAAAATATATTTTTGTCCTATTTTATGGGAGACTGAAAATGAATATATCGACTTTTAATTCTAGTTCGCTTCAAG
Organism: Bacteroidia bacterium; assembly: GCA_030426955.1. Classification (GTDB taxonomy): domain Bacteria; phylum Bacteroidota; class Bacteroidia; order Chitinophagales; family JAUHXS01; genus JAUHXS01. The sequence goes on from JAUHXS010000001.1 coordinate 324,931, forward strand.
AAATCTTAATTTTGCACGAACTGCTCTAATTCACTAGCAATCTCTCTATTATCTGATAAGCGAGACCCCTCTCTGTCGCCAGCGTCCGCTGGTGACCTATTAGTCTTAAAATATTTTCCTGCTTCATTCATTTTATTCCTCACAAGCACCGCTCCTCCTTTACTCCGTTACAGTAGACTGCTTGCGAGAGACAGTAGTGATTTTGGTCTACTACTTCACCAAAATAGCAATCCTATCTTTTCCCTGATAGACAGCTACAAAGGCATCATTAACGGACTGTCTTGCTTTCAACCTCAACGCTTCGGCTTCATTCAATCTATCAAAATTCCCGATGAGGTATTTTGTATAGCCCGAGGTATTCTCTTTTTTGATTGTGCCTAAAGTTTTCTCCAAGTAATTGTATGAAGTTGGGCTAGCATATCTTAATGCCCCGACCTGAACTTTAAAACTCAGTCGTTCGCCTCTATAGTCTCCATATTTTTTTAGCAATTCATCATAAGTCATTCCTTCTCCTCTCATACTCGATCTTTCATATTTCTTAATAATATCAACAAGACTAAATTCATCGTCGCTAAAACTGGTCTCCACATCATCCTCATCAGTCAAATTTAAACCATCAGCATCAGCAGTCTTCAACTTATTTAACTTAGCTCTCTCTTCATCAATATATGCTTCAATATCCTCTTCATCCATCAAACCTAATGCTAAAGCATCCTGTCTTAGCTTCTTATATAAAAACTCGTCGCTTAATGGATCAACATCTTCCTCATCCAGCAATGTCAGCTCTGACTCTGCTTGTTGAAGTTTCTTATAGAGGAAATCTTCTTCAAAAAAGCCCATATCGTCTTCCTCTTCTATCAAAGCAACTTCTGTTGCCATAGTTTCCAACTTTTCAAAATCAAAATTGTTGTCAAACTTAAAGCTGTAGATATCATCACAGCATGTTCCAGAGTTTTTTGAATACCCTCCGAGACGATTCGAAGAAAAGTAACCTCTCAGCCCTCCGTCTGATAAATAGAAATAGTAATCATCTGCACTGCTATTCATAGGTTGCCCCAAGTTAAAAATCTTACCATCTTTTGTCTCGAAAGTAAATTTGGCAATAAAAATATCTAGTTCCCCAAGTCCTATATGACCATTAGAGCTAAAATACAAGACACCTTTTCGATAGTCATAAAAAGGGCTAACTTCATCTTTTGCCGTATTAATCGAAGCGCCCATATTACTTGGTGTGCCTATATTTCCCGCAGAGTCTACCTTGCAAAACCAAATATCAAAACCACCTGAACCTCCTAGCCTATTGGAAGTATAAAATATCATTGCACCTTCCTTTTCGTCTTCAATGATCATAGGATGCTTAGAAGAAAAACCTGAAATATTGATCGGCTCATTCATTTTTATAGGAACACTCCATTTATCGCCTCCCTCCTTATTACTGTAATAGATATTACAGTTGTTTCCAGTTTCAATTTCCTCACAAATCGTGTAATATAGGCGTTTGCCGTCAGGTGAAAGTGATGGCGTGCCAATATTGGCTATATTTTCATTTGGGCTGATATTCACAAGCGCTCTCTCCCCCCATGAGCTGGAATCTTTCTCTATTGAAAAGATTCTGCTGACATAAACACTATCAATTTCAATTTTTTCTTCGGATACCTCAGATAGGTTTTCTTTTTGCTTGGCATCTATAATGGTCGCACCTGTGAAGTATAAAGTATTTTTGTTGTAATCGATTGCAGCAAAGTCAGATAGCTTCTCATTTACCCGATCCCCGACATTTTCTGAAGTTGCTTGTGGTGCTTTCATTTTTAACTCTTCCACTACTTCATAAGACTCCATCTCTTTCTTAGCTTCATCTAGATATGTTGTATTACTTCCTGAATAATTTTCCACAAAGTCCTCAAAAGCTTCTTTAGATTTTTCATAGTTCCCATCTGCTTTGAGCATTTTGGCATACCAAAAAGGTGCTAATTCATACTGGCTGGCATTAGGACTATTAACGACCTTGCCATAATACAATACAGCTGTTTTATACAGTCTTAACGCTCTATCAATTTCACCTAACTTATAATTAGCGGTAACATTCTCAGGATCTTCTTGCAAGGCTTTTTCGAAGTATTCAATAGCAGCATAATAGTGCTTACCTCTATATAAGTCTTCTGCTAATCGAAGGTTTTCTTCTACCGTTCTACTTTTCTTAGGTGGTCTGTAACGCTTTTCAAATTGAGCATAGACATTGCTAACGAAGACAATAGAAATCAAAATCACAAGCAACCTTAATTGTGCACTTCCTATCATCACTACTTTCTTGGCATTTTGTCTCATTTACAAACGCGGGCAAGGATTTGTAGATAAATTATCTATTTGTGTCTCAGATGATTTCACAAATAAGTACGTTAGCGTTATCTCTAAACCTCCTCGTAAATTAGTTACATTATTCAAGTCTGAAATGTTTAAATCATAACTAACCCCCAAATTTAAGTTTTTATAATCAATTCTTCCTGCTAGAATAAATGCATCTTTATTTCTAAACCATGCTCCTAGCGCCACCATTTTATATTCAGAAGAAGTTGACATATCATACTCAAAAGACCCTCCTAAGTTCAACTCTTTTCCCACACCCTGAAGCATATAGATCATACTTGGAGTCAAATTAAACTTACCAAATATGCCTACTCGACCACCTGCATGCGCAACATACCTTCTTGAAAGTTTATTAGTGGCTCCAGTAATAAAAGATTGATTGGGTTCTGTAATATGAAAAACACTACCACCTGCAAACAAGCTATTATTTCCATTTAAATACTTATACCACATCAAGCCTGCCTGAAAATCTGGATAAGTAACGGCAGTATTGGAAATATTTTCTCCAATAGGTAATCCCTCATCATATCCAACAAAGTCTTGCCATTGAGAGGAAGTTTGAGCCTTGCTTAAGTCTATTGAATTTTGAACAACTCCACCTTGAAAGCCTAAGGCTAAGTAGTGATCGCCTTTTGCATTTAAAGACTTGTGATAAGATAAAGAAAACATATAGCGTTGACCTGAATAATCCAAAGCACCTGTTTTGTCATTGACCATTGACAGTCCGATTCCTCCAAAGTCATTATTATCATTATCTCTCCAAATAGACATATCTGCAGAAGCACCGTACGAAATAAATGGATCGATACTTGCCCATTGGGTTCGGTAGATTGCTGCCAACCTTACATCTCCTGCCGACAAGCCCGTTAATGCAGGATTCAACGTCAAAGGCGAAGCGTAAAATTGTGAGAAATGAGGATCTAGTCCAAATATAGAATTTGAAACTAGAAACATGAATACGAAAGCAACTTTTAACTCTAAACTTTTAACTTTAAACCTCATGATTATCTAATCAATGTTATTGTCCCTTCTCCCATAATTTCTTCTCCACCAAATGTTACATACCTTAAGTAATAAGCATAAGTATCTGCATCTAATGGATCCCCTCCCATTGTACCATCCCAACATATACTTGGATCTGCAGTAATAAACACTTCATTACCCCATTTATTAAACACTTTAAATTCCAACTCTTCTATTCCATAATTTTCTACACACAACTCATCGTTCACTCCATCTCCGTTAGGCGTAAATAGGTTTGGCACAAAAACTTCATACACATCTTGTACCGTAATCGTTATGGTATCATACCCATAACAACCATTGGAGTCTATCACTTCAAGTGAATATGTTACACTATCAAATAATGGTATCGTAATAGGCGTTGGTATTTTGTCATCATCCAAATCACCTAAAGGAGACCAAGTATAAAACTCTCCGCTACGCGTTGTTCCATCCAACTGAATTTCCGCACCGATTACGACCAACGTATCACCTGGTACAATATTCACATCAACTGCTGGATGAACAGTAACTGTTATAAATCCACTATCGCTTGGACACTGATTACTTGATGCAATTACTCTATAAATAGTTGTGCTATCTGGACTCGCCATTGGATTGCCAATAGTTGAGTCAGACAACCCTCTTGATGGAGCCCATTGATAACTTACGCCTCCTGTAACCGATAGTTGAACGGAGTCTCCGAAACATAATGCCGTATCAGAAATGGCTATACTAAAGCTTGGTATCACAAATACTTCTACAGAGTCACTTGCCATACAACCATTCGTATCGACAACAACAACAGCATAAGTTCTCGTTGTATCACCTGTAACTGTCGGATTGGAATCTGTCGGGTTAGCAATAAAGCCTCCTGTAGGTGTCCAATTATACACATAACTACCTGTTGTACCAGAAGCTGTAGGAGCTCCTCCTATCATTATATTATCTCCAATACAAATAGTATCATTCAACCCTGCATCTGCAATTGGAAGTGGGTTCACCATTAGAGTTACAGAGTCACTTGCCATACAACCTGCAACATCAGTAATTACAATCACATATGTTGTATCAATTGGATTGACTTGTGGATTAGAATCTGTGTTTGGGTCAATAAATCCTGTATTTGGTGACCATAAGTAAGTATAAGGAGCAAAGCCTCCTGAAGAAACAGTTACTCCTCCCAAAGTAATGATATTATCCATACATACTGTAGTGTCAGAGCCAGCATCTGCCACAGGAGCAGACACACTTATAATAACGGAATCTGTTGCTGGACAACCAATACTATCCGTAATAAGCAATTGATAAGTGGTATTACTTGTAGGGAATACAAGTGGGTTAGCGATACTCGTATTATTAATACTATCAGCTGGAGACCATAGATAAGTATACCCCCCTAGCCCACCAGAAGCAGAAGGAGTTCCTCCAATGCTAACCACGTCACCATCACAAATGGTATCATTTACTCCAGCATCTGCGACTGGATTTGAAACTTGAACGGTGATAGAGTCTACTGTAAAACAACCTCCAGCATCTGTTACCCTTACAAAATACTCTGTTGTAGCAAGAGGCTGTGCCGTAGGATTACTTATTGCAAAGTTATCTAATGAGAGTATTGGAGACCAAGCATATAGTATTGAGCCAAGACCACCTATGGCAGTTGGGCTACCCCCTATCATAACAGATTGATCTAAACATATTGCTGTATCATTTCCTGCATCAGCTAAAACTCCGTTTGAAACTCGAATTGTAATAATGTTGCTAGTATCACTTCGATTAATAAAGCAGTTTTCAGCTACTGTAAGGGCTAGCTCAATATTATCTCCATCAGTTAAGGTATCTGTGATATATGTCAGCCCAGTCGCACCAGTAATAGCAACTCCATTTAGTAACCATTGATAGTTTGGTGTAAAACCACTATCTGTAACAGTAGCAATAGAGAAAACAACCGTATCTCCAATACAAATGGTATCATTCACATCATTGCTCTGAATGGTAATAGATGGGTTCAGCGGATTAATATTAAATATTTCCATTGTATCTCTAGTAGCAGGACAAACGCCATTATCAATGCTCCACTCTAATTCTATATTATCAGGAGCAACTAGCCCACCTATTGTTGCGCTAGGTAGTGAAGCATTTACCAAGCTACCTGTGCCACTTAATATCTGCCATAAGCCATTGCCTACTATTGGCGTGTTGCCATATAATACTAAATTCGTACCGTTACATAATACGGTATCTACTCCTGCATCTGCTACTGTCGGTAAGTCTAATACGGATATCTCTATAGTATCTCTACTTACTGTACAAATGCCATTACTAATACTCCACTCTAATACTACGGTATCTCCTCTTACTAGTCCATCTAATTGACTTACTGGATCTAATGGATTCACAATGTTGCCTGCTCCACTTAACAGCATCCAGTTTCCTGCGCCTACTGTTGGGGTATTCGCATACAAGGTAATCATTGTATCACAAATGGTAGTGTCCTCTCCTGCGTCTGCTGCCGTTGGCAAGTCCAGTATTGTGATCGTTAAAGTATCTCTATTTGATGGACATACACCACTAGATATTTCCCAACCTAATTCTACTGTATTGCCATAATTCATCTGATTTACTAAGCTCAATGGATCGGTATTCGCCACAATATTAGCGGTGCCACTTACTATACTCCACATTCCTATTCCAGTATCTGGATTTGTAGCATACAACGTCAAGAACGTGTCGCAAATAGTTGTATCTACCCCTACTACTGCTGCTGATGGCAATGTGTCTACCGTCATCTGAATTGCGGTACTTGTATCGCTTTGTACAATGAAGCAGTTTTCTGATACCGTCATTATCAATTGTACACTATCGCCGTCTTTTAAGCTATCGGTTACATAATGTATGTTGGTCGCTCCTGTAATATTTACTCCGTTTAGCAACCATTGGTAGCTTGGGGTTAATCCACTATCTACTGCGGTGGAAAGATTAAACGTTACGCTTGTACCTTCACAGATCGTATCGTTTGGACTTACAGATATCACTACATTAGGATCTAATGGATTGATGTTGTATATCGTCATGCTGTCTCTACTCGTTGGACAGATGCCATTGCTAATACTCCACTCTAAGCCAATCGTGTCTGGAAACAACAGTCCATTAATCGTCGTTGTTGGTTGTGACGAGTCTACTAAATTGCCACTGCCACTCAATATCTGCCATAAACCATTGCCTACTATTGGCGTGTTGCCATATAATACTAAATTTGTACCGTTGCATAATACCGTGTCCACTCCTGCATCCGCTATTGTCGGCAACGTATCTACCGTAATTTGAATTGCGGTACTTGTATCGCTTTGTACAATGAAGCAGTTTTCTGATACCGTCATTATCAATTGTACACTATCACCGTCTTTTAAGCTATCGGTTACATAATGCATGTTGGTCGCTCCTGTAATATTTACTCCGTTTAGCAACCATTGATAGCTTGGACTTAGTCCGCTGTCTACGGCTGTCGACAAACTAAATGTTACACTTGTACCCTCACAAATCGTATCATTTGGACTGACAGATATGGTGACGTCTGGATTAAGTGGATTGATGTTATAAATCCTCATGCTATCTCTACTCACTGGACAAATACCATTGCTGATACTCCATTCTAAATCAATCGTATCTGGAAATAATAAACTATTAACATTACTTGTTGGGGAAGTTGGGGCTACTAATGAGCCACTGCCACTCAATATCTGCCATAAACCATTGCCTACTATTGGCGTGTTGCCATATAATACTAAATTCGTACCGTTACATAATACGGTATCTACTCCTGCATCTGCTACTGTTGGTAAGTCTAATACGGATATCTCTATCGTATCTCTACTTACTGTACAAATACCATTACTAATGCTCCACTCTAATACTACGGTATCTCCTCTTACTAGTCCATCTAATTGGCTTGTTGGATCCAATGGATTCACAATGTTGCCTGTTCCACTTAACAGCATCCAATTTCCTACGCCTACTGTTGGGGTATTCGCATATAAGGTAATCACCGTATCACAAATGGCAGTGTCCTCTCCTGCGTCTGCTGCCGTTGGCAAGTCCAGTATTGTGATCGTTAAAGTATCTCTATTTGATGGACAGATCATACCATTCGCTACACGCCATTGCAACTCTACAGTATCGCCATAAGCCATCTCATTAACAAGACTAATTGGGTTAAGATCATTCACAACGTTTGCCATCCCACTTAAGACACTCCATCTTCCAGCACCTACAACTGGATTTGTAGCATACAACGTCAAGAACGTGTCGCAAATAGTTGTATCTACCCCTACTACTGCTGCTGATGGTAATGTGTCTACCGTCATCTGAATTGTGGTACTCGTATCGCTTTGTACAATGAAGCAATTTTCTGATACCGTCATTATCAATTGTACACTATCGCCGTCTTTTAAGCTATCGGTTACATAATGTATGTTGGTCGCTCCTGTAATATTTACTCCGTTTAGCAACCATTGGTAGCTTGGGGTTAAACCACTATCTACTGCGGTAGAAAGACTAAACGTTACGCTTGTGCCTTCACAGATCGTATCGTTTGGACTTACAGATATCACTACATTAGGATCTAATGGATTGATATTGTATATCGTCATGCTGTCTCTACTCGTTGGACAGATGCCATTGCTAATACTCCACTCTAAGTCAATCGTGTCTGGAAACAACAGTCCATTAATCGTCGTTGTTGGTTGTGACGAGTCTACTAAATTGCCACTGCCACTCAATATCTGCCATAGGCCATTACCCACTAGTGGCGTGTTGCCATATAATACTAAATTTGTACCGTTGCATAATACCGTGTCCACTCCTGCGCCTGCTATTGTTGGTAAACTATCTACTCTTACATTCACCGAATCAACACCGATACAGCCATTCGCATCAGTAACTTGAAGTTGGTATTCAGTAGTAGTAGTCGGGAAAGCTAACGGATTAAAGATTGTATCATTGCTTAATGAATCTGATGGAGCCCACTGATAACTATAAGGAGATGTTCCTCCACTTGAACCAAATAAACTTCCTATCAGAACTGTATCTCCAATACATAAGCTGTCATCAGCTCCGGCATCAGCAATTGGATTTGCATTTACAGTAATTTGGACACTATCCTGAGCTGAACAGAGATATGTATCTACTACTGTAAAAATGTAGCTAGTGGTTGAAGTCGGCCATGCCATTGTGAAAAAGCAAGTATCACAGTCTAAACTATCTGATGGCGTCCATTGAATACTATAAGGCATTGTTCCTCCAGCAACCGCAGCCAGTAAAGTTGTTGTATCTCCTAGGCATATTCCAGTATCATTAGTTAATGACAAAGTTAAGCCAGGAAGAACAAGTATGTTGACCGTATCTGCATTGCTACACCCATTTGCATCGGTAATTGTGACAATATAATCAGTTGTATCTATAGGATAAGCCCAAGGGTTAGCTATTGTATCATTACTTAAAGAGTCTGTAGGCAACCATTGATAGCTGTAAGGCATTAATCCTGTTGATGCCGTTGAATTTAGTTGGATAGAATCTCCAGAACATATTGTGTCATCAACTCCTGCATTAGTATTAGGTCTATCATTTACAACAACATCAATAGTATCGATTGAAGCACAGCCATTGCTATCCGCAACAGTGACTATGTAAGTTGTATCGAATAAAGCAACTACCCTTGGGTTTGCTACTGTATCCGCATCTACAAAGAATGTGTCTGGAGTCCACTGGTAACTTAATATACCTATTGCAGAACTTCCTGTAGGAATGCCACCTAAGACAAGTGTATCTCCAATACAAATGCCAGTATCATTTCCAGCATCTACCACAGGTGGTGTAGATGGTAATACTTCCGTCTGGTCAGTTGACATACATCCATTGGTATCGGTTACAGCTACTGTATAAAGACCAGGTGTATTTACCGTAATGGTTTGAGTCGTGTCTGTAGTGCTCCAAAGAATAGAATCAAACCCAAGTCCAACATCAAGCATTACTGAATCCAAACCACAGGCATAAGCAGTATCTTGGAGCTGAGGCTCTACCCCGTCTACGACTCTGATTGTAGTTGTTAATATACTTCCACAATACCCTATCGTGTAATTGTACTGAATTGTATGTAATCCTGCTCCAGCAACTGCGGGGTCGAATACTCCGCTTGAGGACATACCTGGACCTGAGTAAGTCGCATTACAAACGTAAAATGGCGTTGATGTATCTGGATCATCTGTAGTACAGTAAATACTGTCTAGACCATTCCAAGGACTAACGTTCCAATCTACAAGCGAAACCCTTTTTATTTTGTTATTTCTAGTATCGGCAACATCTATAAAACCTTTGATAAAAGCAGATACCGCTGTAGGATCATTGAATCTTGCATCTTCCGCAGAGCCAGTTACGTCTCCTGAAATACCTAAAGCACCAGCAAAGGTCGTCAAAGAATCTTCAGATAAATCAATTTTTCTTATTGCTTGATTTTGTTTATCTGCAACAAATACTTCACCATTACATGTAACACTAACCCCATTAGGTAACCAAAGACCTCCTTGGCCAGCGCCTTCAGACAAGGTGCCATCTGTAAAACCTGGAAATGGTGGATTACCAGCATAAAGTGTTATTGAATCTGTAGCATATTCATATCTGTAAATCGCATTTCTAAACTCGTCTGCAATATACAAGTAATCATTATCGCTTATAATGTGTCGCGGTCGATACAAGCGAGCATCCGAAGCAGCAATATTCACACCATATAAAGCTATATCCATACCTCCACCTCCTATAACATTTGTCACATTATAATCACCACTTAACAAGTCTATCCTTTTCACTCTTGGAATAGCACCAGCAAATCCCCCCTCTTGAGCCACATATAGAGCATCCAAAGATGGGCTAAAACATAAACCATAAGGAGCTGACAGTCTAGCTGAAACACCCGGTCCCACAGAAGTTCCTGCACTACCATTTCCAACTACAGTAATAACAGAGTCATTCCTTAATAAACGAACAGTATGGTTATTAACATCTACAAAATAAATCAACCCAGTAGGGTCTTTTACAATACCAAAAGGTTGATCCATTAAAGCCTTACTAGCAATTGGATCAAATGCATAACCATCTCGATAGCCAGATGTACTACTATCTCCTGCTATTAGACTCGCATTACCAAATGTATCAACTTCTACTAACCAAGTAGGCTGTGTTGTATAAATTTGTCCATCACAATCTGTAAACAAGCCTTGAGGATCTTTTATTGCTTTTTCTGTGCTATCATTTACGACATCATCTACACAAGGAGCGGGTAATATTGTTGTGGTATCAAATGTAGTATCGCAGATCACATGACCAATAATGTGCGTACCGATTCCTGCTTCTTCGGGATCGAAATACCATTTATTTAAGCCTACGCTAAATTTGATCCCTACTCCAAAGAATGTTCCTCCAGGGTTGACAGGATTTAAAATTTGAAGAAAGCTAGAAGTACAATAAGTACTATCAAGACCTGTAAAAGCAGAGCTTGATGAAGGAGTAATGACAATATCTGTACCGTTATCTAAACCTGTAATAATTGGATCGCTAGATACAATTCTAATTCGATAACCATCTCCCGCTGGAATCGTATCTGGTACATCAATAAATCGACATTGCCCCACCGTATCTATAATTGTATCAATAACTGTTGGTGAAGAGAAGCTACCGTTGCTGTCTGATAGTTCAACTGAGAAAACATTACCTAAATTAAATGTACCTGTCTTACTAAAACAAACATATAAATTTGTACCTGCACAAGTCGTATCTGGCGATACTGAGTCAATAGTAATAGTAGCACCTACAAACTCAAATGCTCCCATATCAACTATTCCCCCAATGATACGGTCATTATTGTCTAAATCAGTAGAAATAGCGGCTACATAAGAATTATCTCCTGAGTTAACTGCTGGAGAAGTACTTGTGTCGATGGTATAATCATCATTAACAGCATCTGTAAAGAGTGGGTTTCCATTGACACTATTGGTCGTAACAACGCCAATGCTAATACTATCAAAAATGCTATGATCAGCAATAATTGCTCCTCCTCCATTTTCACGTGCATCCATTACTGAGTTGCCATGTAAAATAGTATTAAATGCACTAATCTGTCCAGTGCCTGTAGTGACAATTCCTCCAGAGAGTGGAGCAGCGCCAAGTGACTGATTATCAGCAATTGTTGTATTTAATAGGTTGGTAACCTGCTCGTCGTCAAATATAACAGCTTCTATTAAGGCTATATTTTCATAGATTAAGCTATTAACCAAGTTAAACGTGTCTGAGCCAGTATTTCCTGAAGAGGCTAAAAACGCCCCACGATTAGACGTGTTATTATAAGCCCTTACTTTGCTAGCATAACCACTTCCTCTTATCCAAAGCCCTCCACCTAAAACATTTGCATTATTATCATGTATTTCACTATTACTTATGGAGAAGAAATTTGCTAACTCAGCCAATTCGATACCACCACCGCTCGAACTAGCATTGTTAAAAGCAATATCTGAACTGTCAATAACCAATGAATCACTAGCAAAGTAAATACCTCCAGCTGAGGTATTGGATATATTACCACCTTGAGCAGCATTGCCAATTATTGAATTCAAAATTTTGATACTTCCTCCAGGTACGAAGCTATATATCCCTGCTCCAATATTAGCTTCATTATCAATCAGACTCACATCATCCAATCCTAGAAGAGACGAATTATTTGCCTGATTTATACCTCCACCATTTATTCTGGCTATATTGCTATCTATTCTTACAGAAACCAATGTTGCATTCCCGCGTGCTAGGTATATTGCCCCTCCAGCATTAGCGGAATCACCCTCAAAGGAAACATCTTGAGCATATAATGTATCTCCATTGAAATATAATCCTCCTCCTTCAAATGACTTATTGCCTCCAAATTGAGCCCCAACATTTGTATTATTTATAAGGTAAAGGTCAGAGTTTAGTCCACTAAAAATACCCCCTCCAGCGTGATGCGCAAAATTATTTTCGATGGCAGTATTGCCTACCGTCATCCTACCAGCATTATATATTCCACCTCCAAAGCTATTAGCAGCACTATTAAATGTTCGATTTAACTCAATTGTATTTTGGCTTAATGAGGCACTTCCGTTATTAAAAATGGCACCTCCTCTTCTCGCTATTGACGCAAAATATGTAGATGATATAGATACGATGGTATTGTTGGAATCCACAAATACAGCACCTCCATTTCTTAACGAAGAATCCCTTTGAAAGAAAACACTTTGTAAAACTAGGTTACCACTTCCCGTAGCAGGCATACCGATACCACCTCCATGAAATGCCCTGTTGTCCCAAAATAATGTATTAGCAATAAGAGCAATACTATTGGTTTCTATGTACATACCTCCTCCAACACTGTCTGCCTTATTAAAACTCACATCAGATCCTGGCGTAACAAATAAGCTGTCATTCACATCTGATGTCTGGAAGTATACTCCTCCTCCATCTCGAGCAGAACGATTTTGGTTGATGTTAGTTGAGTCTATAACAATATAAGAGTTTCGAGCAAAGATACCGCCTCCACTACCTGTCAATGCTATATTTTCTCTAATAGTTGAGTTAGAAAAGACTATTTCTTCAGCACCTGAAACCCAAAGCCCTCCACCGCGATTTGCAGCATTTCCTTGCCCAAAGTCACCTAAATTAGTCTCATCAATCAATATACTAAAACTTCCACCTAGGTTATCCGCAAACACAGCGCCACCTCTAATGGATGCCTGATTTTGCACTAGGTTACTATTTTGTATAACTAAGATATTGGTATCTCCAACTAAAGCTACCATAGCAACTCCTCCTCCTTGTGTGGCTAAGTTACTATCTACAACCATACTATCTAGAGTAGTAATACCTCTAAACCCACTGATAGCTAGTGCACCTCCTGAACCACTTGGAGAGGCTGAAGCATTATATTTTCTTATTCTAATACTCTTAAATACATTGCCTGAAGTTTGTACAAGAAAGGCACTTTTATCATTAGCCCCATAAGTTGTTCCGTCAAATATTGTGTTGTGTACTCCACCGCTGATCACTCCATAAAAAACGGCAACGTCTGATGTAATTGTAGTATTGGTATCAGGATATGTACCAGCATCGATAAATATCGTATCATTATTTAACACATACTGATCCAGTACAAATTGAACTGTCCTACAAGGATTGCTTGGCGTACCACAACCTACAGCATCAACACCTGTTGCGGAAGTCCATTTTTCATCTCCTCCTAATACATCATTGACATAATAATTAGGTCCAAGTGTTTCGGGCATTTTGAAATAAGGCGCTGAAAACTTTGAGGTATTCCCAGCACTGTCTTGCAATGCAGTTAAGCTATCCAAACCATTAGTACCATATACTCCGTATCCGTTAATAACTTTACTCCAGTTTCCAGTAGCATCTGCTAAAGTAGTATCTAGGAACGCCTGCCCTTCATGTGCAGAGTCACAATATATTTGTATTAAAGCATTTGGCGAAGCAGTTCCTGAAACAATAGTATCTGTACCCACGACAGTAACGTTGTTAATTTTTGGTGGCAATATACCTTCTTGTGCACCTGGATTAAAATCAATTCCCAATCCAACATTCTGTGCAATAGAGTTTCCATGTATTAAATTGTCTTTGCCAAGCATATAAATTCCTCCTAATGAGTTTCCTCCTCTTATATTATTGGCTTGCATTGGGTCAAAACCACCAATCTGATTAGAGTCATTAAAGATCAATAATGAAGCAGACCCTGCTGAGAAAACTGTAATACCATCTAAGGCTAATCCTATATTATTATTATATAAAATGTTATGCTTAGATACAGATGTGCTAATATTCTCTCCATTATTTCCAGCAATTACGTTGCCCCCACCTACAACTGCTAGCCCTATCTGATTACTATCTGCATCGATTGAAATACCCTGAAATCCATTTCCAAGAGCTACATTTCCAGTAACATCCGTCCCAATAAAGTTTCCAGATATAATATTGTTATGACAATTAGCACTGATTATATGGCAACCTCTCTCTGTATTAGCAGACAACAAGTTTCCTTGCCCAGGTATTCCAATATTATTATTAGATGCGCCATTGTCAATCCTTACACCATCCAAAGCATTTCCGCTATCTGCTAATCCACTGTAATCTGTCCCTAGATAGTTAGATATTATAGTATTATTTCTTGCATTTACTGTATTGATTAAAATTCCGCTAGCCGAGAATCTATTAATTACTAGCCCCTTAATCGTATTTGTACTACTTAAAATTTCAAGACCATTTGTAATGGGTCCAACATTTGCTCCGTACAGTTCGACATCTGGCCTATTATTGTTATTTAAGTCGCCGTTTATATATGTGCTATCATCGATCAGATCAGGTAAAGCTGACAAAATTGTGATGGTATGTCCCCCCATAGCAATGGTATCAAATGTGATTGTATCAGCTCCAAAGTTATTATTGGCATACCCTATTGCTCTTCTCAAGGTTCCACAGGAGGAATCATCAGCAGCAGAAGTAACCAGTAAAGGATTATTACAAATGTCAATAAAGAATTCTAACGAGAAGTCTGAGGTATTTTCTAAACTATCTTGAAGTGCTCGAAGTGTATCAACATTGGCAGGCAAGCTTGATAGGTCAATCTGAATACTCCAATCTCCTGCTGCATCTGCTCTAGTTGTATCTACAAAAATTTGCCCTTCAAAAGTAGAATCTGCATAAATCTGAATAAAAGCGTTTGGAGATGAAGTTCCAGAAAGAGTGCTGTCTGCAGAAAGGTTATTAATAATTGGCGGTTTTATATTTTCCTGTACTCCAGCTACCTGAAACCATATCGCACGATTAATGCCGTTGTCCCAGAACCTATTTTGATGCATCATATTTTTGGATGAAGCAGCAGATGGATATCTTATACCCGAGCCTTCATGATGTGCAATAACGTTATAGTTAATAATATTAGAGGACGACTGAATATTAATTCCATTCCCGCCTCCAATAGTACCCATATCTATGGTTTCTGAAGTATCTGTACCTACGTAGTTGCCTCTAATAATGTTACTATCTCCAATTATTTCAATACCTTTTTGTCTTCCAACAATTACATTATATTGATTTAATGAAGTATCTCCGATAATATTACCACTACTAGTTCCTGCTATACGTACGGCGACATTTACCAGGTCATTGATTGCGTTAATCGGTCCGCTTAACGTAATATTCGTACCAATATAGTTTCCTATGACGATATTTCCCGATGAATTATTAAGTCGTATTTCACTTCCAAAACCTCCTCCCGTAGTGGCTCCTGCTATTAAGTTTCTTCCAACAAGAGTTCCATCGCCAATAAAGTTGCTATTTGCATCATTAATAGAAATTCCCAAGTGGCCTCTTCCTGAATCAACCATACCAGAATAGTCGGTATTGATATAGTTTCCAACAATTCTATTTCGAATACTCCCTGCCCCTGCAATCTCTAAAGCAACCGAGTCAAATTGATTTATGACGAGTCCTCTTATCTCATTATAAGAAGACTGAATACGGAGTCCTATTTCACTATTATTTAAACTCCCTCCCCAAATTTCTACATCTGGCTTTCCGTCCATACTTAGGTCGCCATTGATAACTGTAGAGTCATCAAATATGAGTGGCAACTGTCCATTTACAATAGCAATAGTATGTCCGCCCATAGCAACGGTATCAAAAGTGATGGTATCGGCTCCTGGATTAGCATTGGCATATCCGATAGCATATCTCAAGGTTCCACAGGTGGAGTCATCAGCCGTAGAGGTAACTAATAAAGGTTGCCCGATGCTGATATCTTGTCCATTATCGATTCCTATAAAGTTTGGATTTAGACTAATTGCTCGGACTCTATACCCTGTACCTGAGAGCATACTAGGAATATTCACGCTAAATGTATCAGGCACATTAGGAAAACCAGTAATGGTATCTAAATTTGTCGGAGAAGCAAAGCTACCTGCGTTATCTGATATCTGAAAAATAAGTTCACTTGCGGCATTGTATGTATTCACAGCTACTACCACAGCCTCTAGATTGTCACCCTGGCAGTATAATAAACCTGAGAGCATTGTATCAATATAAAGTGTATCTGCGAAAAATGCCTCGTATGCTCCTATATCCCAAATTCCTTTTTGAGGTCTTGCACTATCTACAATATCAACAATAGGCGCATTTAAACTTATTCCTCCATTATATGCTGGAGATAACGGATTAGCAATGCTAAAATCATTATTCATTGAGTCAACAAATATTGGATAGCTTGTTGAGCTATTAAAAATAGTTGCACCATTACTCATATTGTATATGGAATGATCAACTGTTATATTTCCACCCAGCACGTCAAAGTCAAAAGTTTCATTATTATAAACGATACTATTAATAATATCTACTTTGGCAAATGTTTCTGTTACAACACCTCCTGAACTTGAGTTCGTAGAATAGTTGTCGATAATTGTAGAATTAACTATTTCAATGCCAGAACTACCAATTCCTTTAATTGCTCCATCGTCTCCAGCAATATTGTCATATACTAAGCAATTCTCAAGATAAACTGAGTCTGTAGCACCCAAAAACACAACAGAGCCATCGTCTGGAGCTATATTATCAAAAAACTGTGATTGAAATACTTTTACAATGCCTCCAATTTTCATGGCTCCACCATCAGCAGCAGCATGATTGTACACATAGTTGCTATCAAAAATACACTTTGTTATAATTGCTAGACCATCAGAAATTCTGACACCTGCGCCTCCATCATTTGGAGAAGAGGCTCTTACCCTATTACGACTTATCGTAGAAGCTGTTAGTTTTAATGTATCTCCATCAAAGAAGAACACTCCTCCTCCTCCATTTGTTGAAATATTGCCATCTATATTGGTTGTATTTAAATTTGCATTTCCAACATGAACATAGATACCTCCTCCAAGCTGACCAGCAGAGTCTATATTTATATTACTATTTTGAATATTTAACTCATTTCCAGCAAAATAGATACCTCCTCCATCGAGAGAAGCAACATTAGATGTAATTGCGCTGTTATTGGTTATAGTCAAACTATCTCCATTAAAATAGATTCCCCCTCCATTTCTAGCCCTATTCTTCTTGCCCGTAACACCGATTAAGGTATTATTCGTCATTAGTATATTTGCTCCTGTTGCTGCATACAAAGCACCTCCATTTTCTTTAGCAAAGGAACTATCAATAACAGTTCCTCTCATTATCATTGGATTATTAGAAGATGTATATATACCGCCTCCATTATTATTTAGCGCAGCGTTCTGCTCAATAGCACATATGCTTATATCAACGTACCCATTCTCAATGTAAAGTGCACCACCATTGCTATCTGCTATATTTCCGCTTACAATAGCTGTATCTAAACTTAGCGTATCTCCATCAAAATAAACTCCTGCACCGTTGTTTGCAGTATTAGCTAATGCTAGATTACCTATGGCCGAAAGGCCAGATATATACAAACTAGCAGAACCACCGTTGTTAGCTACATATACTCCTCCTCCATTTCCTGTAGCATCATTTAACCCAATATCCGTATTATCGATATATACTCGTTGTGCGTTTTGACCATCAATATAAATACCTGCGCCGTCTAATGCAGCAGTATTGAGCCCTATATTAGACCTATTCTGGATTGTCGTACTATTTTCTGCCAAACTGTAAACCGCTCCTCCATTAGAAGCCTCATTACTTATAAAATAAGAGGTTCTTACTGTTAGATCATCCCCATCAAAGTAGATGCCTCCTCCATTTTGATTGGCATAATTCCCCAAAGCCCCTATTCCTACTCTAGTAGAATCAGATATTAAGAGAACGGTATTATTGGTAGCATATATGGCACCACCATGACCCATTGCAGAGTCTCTTCTGAATGTTGTTTTACTGATAGTGGCATAATTATCATTTATATAGACGGCACCACCATTATCACTAGTTGTGTTTTTACTAAAAAGGGAATTGTTAATAATCAGTGTATCTCCCTCAAAGTAGATACCTCCTCCTCCTGAAACAGATTCATTACCATTAAGTGTCCCTATTTTTGAGTTTTCAACTTTAAGATTTGAAAATCCTCCGCGATCAAATGACCGTATTGCTCCTCCACGACCATTTGCATAATTACCATCTAATTTTGAATTTGACAAGTATAACGTAGCATCTGTATTGGGTTTATTTTCAAACATAATACCTCCTGCACCTTGTGCTAAGTTATCAACAATTACAACTTCGTCGATAATACAATTGCCTTGAGCATTTTTTATTTTTACTCCTCCTCCTGCTGGTTCTGAAGCAATACCTCTAGAATCATAATTTTTTATCGTTACTTTTTGAAGATTTATCAATGTACTATCAAACCTAAATGCACGAATCATATTCGTTCCTAGAATAGAGCCATCAAAAACTGTAAGAGACGAATCTGCACCTATAAACACTGCAGTATCGTCGTAATTGACCATAATATTTGCATCTGGGTATGATCCTGCATCGATGAATATGGTATCTCCTCCTAAAATATTATTATCTAAAACGTATTGCACTGTTCTACATGGATTTGATGGGCAACCACAACCTGGCTCATCTATTCCAATATTTGTTGTAAACATGTCATTTGTACTTGATCCGTCATTTACGTAATAATTATTTGTATTGGCAATCGTAAGATCATAGCCATTATCAGTGCTGGTTGCGGAAGGGACGGAAGACTGTATTCTTATTCGGTATGTGATGCCTGGAACTTGGGCAATTGGAATGACAACATTAATAAAACTATCCACATCAGACACAATCATACCAATTGTATCGGGTGAAGTAAAGCTTCCTCCTGCATCAGATAATTCAGCATAAAAAGTATCAAAAGGTATTGGTGGCCATTCTATTCCTGTAGAAGAGAAATATACCCGAAATGATTGTCCTTGGCAAAATACGGTGTCTTGCTTTTCTAAACTATCTACATCAAAGGTATAACCAGGGCCATACATTGGTATGACTTGTTCCTGACGTCCTGTACTATTACCATCATATATGCTATAAATCGTATTCGATGATATATCAGCAATTGTAAATGAGTCAACAGCCCAAGAACCCGATGCATTATTATTTCTATTGCCTAATCTAATCGAGGCTTCATTAACAGCACCATTAAGTTTTGGATTAGTCGTATAGTCCAGTTCATGTTTAATTAAACTGGTGTGATTACCAACTCGATAAGTTCCCCAATAGCCTGATAGCTCAAAACTATCAACTCCTGTGGGCAATACAATATTATTAGGTGTATCTGACACAAAATATAGGTGCACACTGTCTGCTAACCCTGTTGGGAAAGCTTGTAAATTCATTTGTCCACTCGATGGGCTCAACATTGATAGCATAGGAACTCCTGCATATGCAAACACACTTGTATCCCCTATTGGAGCAATCGAAAGTTGCCTGTCTGTATTCTCCGCATTTCGATAAAACCCATCCTTTCCTGTTACCAAATCTTCTAGAGTATCAATCAACCCGTCATCAAAACGCCAATAGGCTAAAAGCCTTGATTCAGCTGGATGATTATTGAGTGTTTTGTTACACATATATTTTCGGATAATTGATTCTGGCATCAAAGTATCCCAAATTCTTACTTCATCAATATACCCATCAAAGTATTCACCCATCAATCTATTGGTTCCGATAAAAAGGCTATCACCAACAGTAAGGTCTTGTCCTATAACTGGGTCGGCAACGGTAACCTCAACAACCCCGTCCACGTAGAGTCTTGCAGTATTTATAGACCGATCAACAGATAAAACAAGATGATGCGGCTGTTGGTCATCTATAATTGTGGAAGTAGAAATCACAGCAGTATTAAGCCCACCAAGTCCATCTCCTATTTCTGCTCCAAACGTATTGGTATTGACGACCAATTGGAATCCTTTCATATCATCAATGTTCAATATTTGATTTGCTTTTGACAACAAGCCAGTTACAGGGGTTTGAGGATCGTCAATTTTCACCCACATTTCAACGGTAAAATCTCTTGTAGTACCAAAATCCAAGCTAGCATCTGGAACAACAGCTACGTATTCATCATTAGAACCTCCAGAATTAAATCGTGTTGCATAGCCTGAACCTGGTTCATCAGGATACGTTGAATTTGCGTATCCTAACACATACTCTGTTCCGTACTGATAACCCGAAGAGATTGTATTGTTGTCGGTATTCGTTCTTAGCTGGCCTGATGCTCTTTTCCATGTATTATCAGCACCATTCTGCCTTTTCAACAACCTTACTCGATCCTCATTGCCAGAACCATTTAATGGTGTACCCGTATAGTTATAGGTGGGCCTATAACCTGCATTGGCGTCTCCTACTTTAAAGACACCAACATAACCTCCTTGATCGTATGAGCTTATCCCAGATGGTAATTGGTCGATTAATATACTATCATTCACCTCATATATATGCATGCCATCAATTGCGCCAGTGAAGTCTCCTAAACTAAGTACTCCCCCATTATCAAAAGTATAATTAACTGGTGAACCTCCATATAAATAGACAGAGGTATCTCCAAGAGCTGCACCTGAAGTCACCCAGTCTGTTGCTGGATTCATGGCGTTTAATACTCCATGATTAGCATTCCCTGAATAGTCTGTCAAGGTTGTTCCAGTGGTGTCATCAAAACGATAGTATGCAACTAGGTCGGAATATTTAGGATGCTTGTCAGTAACTTTCCGACACATCCAATTTCTAATTTCTGCAGTTGTCAACTCGCTCTCCCAAATACGCACCTCGTCAATTTGGCCAGGAAAGTTTGACGTACCAAATTCTCTTGAGCCTATCGTAAGGTCTCCCGATGGGAATGCTGGAGTATTATTATTAGTTGCCCTAAGCTGTCCATCTACATAAATCTCCCAAGTACCTCCAGCTATTCTTCTAGTTGCAGCGAAATGTGTCCATTTATTTGGAGTTGGGATATATGCTGTTGAGGCACTTGTACCGTTACCTAGCCTAAAAAGTAATTGATTAGCAGCATTCATAAAAAAGCCATAGCCATTATTTGTGCTATGCCCATTCATCATAATATAGCGCACCGTTCCCGATCCAGTCCCATTCCATTTAAACCAAGCCTCTATCGTAACATCAATTAAACTAGTTGTTACAGTAGAACCAACATTCACATAGTCATCATTTCCATCAAAATCCAATGCTTCTCCTGCTCCAGTTAATTCCAAAGGAGTTGAGAAATTTGATTCATAGGCACCTAAGTCAAAACCATTGCCTTTAGGACGTATTGTATCGTTGATATCTACTGCTGGTGCTCCTGTAGCAGTTCCTACATCTATAGCAGGAGAGGCTTCTTGCAGAGTGTAATCATTTGTAACCGAACTATTGAAAAGAGGATCTTGACCTGTTATGTTATTTCCATTATCTGTAAAGTCAGTCCCAGCAGATGCATTATCATATAATGAATATGAAACGTTTATCGCACCATTTAATTGGCTAAAATCTCTTCCTGTATTGCCATAAAATATACTATTCTGAACATTGATAACATTACCAGTATTGTTAGAATATATTGCAGCATTACTCGTATTTGAAACATTATCTGCAAAAGTACAGTTTGAAATACTTCCACTTCCTGAGTTATAATAGATTATACCTTGTGTTTCTGCAGTATCCTTATATAGCAGACAGTTTTCTAAAGTTACTGTTGCACTAGCATTATCAACCATAATAGCAGAACCATCGTCTTCTGCATAATTTTCATAAAATATCGTTTTAGAAATGTGTGCCTCCGTTGTATATGCTAATATTGCACCCCCATCGGCAGTATTACTTCCGTTATCAGTATAGTTATGGTGAATATCACACTCATCTATAATAACTGTTGAGCCTCCTGAAAACATAAAGGCTCCTCCTCCTTGACTGGCCATTGAGCTGTTGCCTGCTATTTCAGAATGATTAATCACTAATGAGTCCCCTATAAAATGGATCGCTCCTCCCTGATTTGTCACACGATTGCCTTCACTTTGTGTACCTAATATTGAATTACTGATAATGATGTCTGATGAAGTCATCCCTCTTATTGCCGCTCCATTTGTGCTTGCATTATTTATAAACACTACGCTATCTGCTTCTAACCTAGCATCAGATGATAAATAAACGGCACCTCTTGTATTGTTGTCTATAGTGATCCCATTAAGATATCCTCTACTACCTAATCCTCCCAAAAACAATGCTCCGCCACTATTTACTGAAATATTGTTTAAGAAATTTCCTCCTGAGAATGTTCCTGTAGCGCCATTTGCTAGACATACTCCTGCGCCACTATTACTTACCTTATTTGCTTCAAATTGAGTGTTAATAGTTGTTATAGATTCGCTTGTACCATCACCATATATTGCCCCTCCAGTACCTGACGTATCTCCCTTAAAGCTTGAATTTTCAATATATAAAAAGTCGCCAAACTGGTATATGCCTCCTCCACCCGTATTTGCTAGGTTGCTATCAATATTACTATTTAGAATAATGGTAGGATCATTAGCATAGATACCCCCACCACGACTACCTGCATGGTTATTGCTAATCCTAGAGTTGTTTATAAATACAGAATCAGAAACTGTATTGTAGTATATGCCTCCGCCATTAAGTGTACAATAATTGTTACTAATCTCAGAAGAGTCTATAAACAATAAATTGCAACTATTCACATATATCCCACCACCACTTCTAGAGGCTCCAGTAACACTATCGCCTGCGATTAAGGTTTTAGAAATCATCAAGGTGTCTCCATCAAAGTAAATGCCCCCTCCATGTCTTACCGACTTATTTCCATTTGATTTTTCTCCAATGATACCATTTTTAATGTTTGCATTATTGGTAGATCCGAAGTAAATTGCGCCACCCTCACCATTAACACCACTTGCCTCATTAGAGATAAATGTGTCGTTAGATGACAAATAGGTTACATTTGCAATATCAGGCATATGTAGCCCTCCTCCATCACCGGTTGACTCATTATTATCAAATTTATTTCCAATTGATACTAATGTGTCTCCATCAAAGAAAACTGCTCCACCATTTACTCCTTTACACCTTTCAAAAGCACAATTAAGAAGGGTAAGTTCATCTGTTGTATTGGCATTAAAAAGAATAGCTGCGCCACTTGAGGCAAAGCCTGAAATATCATAGTTTTTAACAGTAATATCACTAATTGTCATATTATGGCTACCTACATTGATCTGCATCCATCTGCCAATTACGCCATAGCTTGCACCATCGAAAGTTGTTGTATTTTTGCCAGCGCCCAATATTGTTACACCTTCATCATTTGCTGTCATAATTCCTTCATCCGTATAATCGCCAGCATCTACAAAAATGGTGTCCTTAAAAGTAAGATCATTATTGTCTAAAACATACTTCAAGCTACGACAAGGATGCCCTGGTTCTCCGCAACCTGGAACATCTGAGCCCACTATTGTGGTATAAATGTCTCCAGCTTGACTATTATCATTTACATAAAAGCCATTAGATGATTCGTATGCTCCAATGGTAGGAGGATCATTTCTTTCCTCTCCATTTATGTCTTCCTCAATGCTTAAGATGCTAAAACCTGCTTCAACAACAGGAGAGCCTTTTTCAAGATCTAAATTATTTCCAGTAGGGTCCAAAAATCGAGGATCTACTTCTAATGAATTTTCATCGCCATTATTTATGCCTTCTTCTGAGTGGTCTATAGTTGACCAAGTAGTGACATCTGGGTAATTCGCTCCATCAAATTGAACCACTTCACCTCCAGGATTCCAAAAAACGTTATAATCACAGAAGTCAAACTTACTTGAACCAGTAATCTCTAAACAAAACTGCCCCCCACCTCCAGTTGTCTGAAAAATATTATTTCTAACATCCCATCCTAAGTTTGCTCCGCTGCTTCCGAAGTCAACACATGCTTCCATAGTGTAGAAGCTATTAAACTGTAGTGTATTGTCATTGGATACTCCTGCTCCTACTGCTATCCCCTTAACATTTTCACTGAAATAATTGTTAAATATTTCTGTATTTGTTGCACCGCCTGGCATATTCATGCGCAATCCTCTCCACCCCCTTATAAATCTAGACTTGCTAATTTCAGCAGAATCGACTTTAGTCAGGTCAAGCCCAATACTATTGCCTCCTGCAAAAGACAAATCAAAAGTACACGATTCAACCTTGAGAAACCTTGCACGATTTGACATATCGTCTCCAGAAAAAGAAATGGCAGTAGGACTGGATGGACCGCTTAAAGAGAATGTACATTGTGAAAAATATAAGTTATTTGAATTATTTCCCCCGATATTTTCAATTCGGATCATGTCTAAGTTTGCAGCGCTAAAAAAGCTACAATCTGAAAATGAGATATCTTCTGATTGAGCAATTCTAATTAAAGAAAGAGCTGCACCAACATTTTCAAACCTAATATTGGATATTTCATAACCCGAGGTATTGAACATATCCAATCCAACTCCAGATGCTTCTCTCCAGTTAGTAACTCCAGGGCCTGCTCCAATAATAACGACTGGAAAAGATTTTGATCCTGCATCTGCTATAGAAATATTTACATTTTCAACATAAGAACCCGCATCTATATATATGGTATCATTTTCATTGATATCATAATTATCAAAAATATCCTGAATTGATGTTATTGGGTCTGAGGGACTCATGCCAAAGTTGGTTCCATATGGTGCTCCAATAGCCGTAGTAAAAGTATCACCTGGAGTATTAAGATCGTTTACATAATATTTTCTGCTCGGAGGATTCGCTTCATGAGCACCCATCCAAAAACCCAAACGAGGTTTACCATCAACATCGTCAGTAATTACAGGAGAAAGATTTGCTGCGTTATCGTACAATTCTGCGGGGGTCGTAACTGTCAGATAAAGCAAAGAATCATATTGATAGACTGGATCGAAAGATACAGAGCTTGCATCTTTTCCTGTAGCGGGCTTCCAAAGGGTTAAAGTCGGGTAATCTACTCCATCATAATGTCCTAAATTTGCAGAATTAGAAAAGTGATCATTATTATCTAAAACATTAACGGTAGTAGCATTGTTTATAAATATGGCATATCCTCCTGTACCCTTATTATAAAATATGTTATTTTGAATGTTAATATTGTTACCAGAAGTAGGATAAGAAAACGCAGCTGCGTTAGGATGATTACTATTCGTAAGCACACTATTATTGTAAACATTTATATAGTCTGACCCAGCAATAAAGAGCGTTCTTGACTCAGCAGATGAGTTATGAATTGAAGCAAAGTTGTTAGCAATCAAACCCATTTGCCCAAGAGAGCCACTTCCTGAAGTAAAACTAATTGCAGAATGACCAGTATTAATTGATACTTTATTATTTCTTGCTTCAAAATCGTAAGAGCATCGATCACAATAAATACCTCTATAACTTATAGTTGCATTGTCAGCAACAACTTGATTTTGAGTTATTTTAATGGCAGTATGGTCTCCTAACTCCATCGCTCGATGTCTCTGGTTTCCAAAATAGCAACCATTAATTATTGTACCTAATGCATCAGCGGTCATTGTAGGGTTTCTAAAGTCTATTCCTATTGCTCCATTCAAGAAGTCACAATATTGAAATTCAATACTATCCTGGGTAAAACTGTCAACAGCAAAAACTAAAGCTCTATTATCACCTGTAGAAGAAGTATTAAATGCTTCTATTGAACAGTCAGAAAACTTAATCTTTTTTGCAACTCCTTCCAATACAACTACCCTGCTGTAACCGAAAGGCTCTCCTAATGCTTTGAGGGTAAGTGCTTCGAAATCTACATATGGAGTTTCTATAATATCTACCACATAGTTACTGTCAGCTACGCTCGCTTGATACTGAACTACAACATCTTTTCTATCGTTTGTTGCAGAGCTAAAACTGATTGTTTTAGAAGGACTTGTTCCTACAATATTATCGAGTACAAATTGCTCATTATAAGTACCTGTAGCTACTTCAAAATTCACCTTACAGGCAACTCCAGGACCATTTGTTGGGCCACCATCAGACCTTGTTCCATAACTAAGATCTTCTGCTGCTGCAGAGAAAGTTCTATAATTGGTTGCACTTGCTGCTTGACTCCCATCAATCGTGTATTCTCCGAGCAAGCCACTTCCACCTGAATAATATACTGTAATTAATATATGGTCTATATTTGCAGTTTGAAACCCGAACGTACCATTCTCCACACGGATGGCCACCCCAAAATCTGGTGAATTAACAATAGCAGACGTCAATGAAACGCCCCAAGTACCATGACCACTGTAAGCAACATAGGCATCTGTAGACGGCCAAGGGGTAAGAGTTTTTGCATGATTACTCCCTGTTGGAGGCCCCGCATCTTTGAGCAACTGCACGTCCGCATCTCTTATGTCAGTTCCTGCTGACTTTTCCATTACAACTACTACACTATCAATAGTGGCTCCATTAGGAATACAAAATCCAAAATCTGTTACATAAAGCCAATAAGAAGACTGAAGAAATAAAGAGACATTTGCATGTAAATCATCACTTAAACCTATATTGAATGGTGTACTCCATGCAACTCCTCCAGTTGCTACATTTGCCCCTGAACCAGCTGAATTAGGCCCTTGACTTTGTTGCGCACCAGCAATTCTTACTATAAAAAGCAGACAAACTAAAACCAGTAAGAATCTATATATTCTATGCATTCAAGAAAAAAGTCTAAAAAAATAGACATGATTTTTCGGTCAACAAAGGGCTAAAATAAAGAAAATATATACTTAAGTCAACACATATTGACATTATTAATAAGAAATTGTTGAAAACAATTATTCACCAAAAACAAAACGGTGCAGATCAAACAAATAAGTTAATTACGACACATAATAATATCAGTTGATTCGCAAGTATGCCTAAAGCAAAACAACACTTGCCTTTCTCTTGATCAAAATAGTTTAAACTATTTTGATCAAGAATTGGTATAACTTGTACCTTAGCACGCTGTGAGAATAAACAATAAAAAATCACGTTATTGTTGTGGATTGATGTGTCAGTTTAGAAGTATAGTATTAATTGTATTTACATCACTTTCTTTTGTAAGCCTTGCTCAAAAGAAAGATGCCATGCAATGTACTTTTTTCAACAAAGACCATATTGACGAGGTTTTAATATTGGGCTATCATCAATTAGACCATAAATTCTTTCAGTTTGGCATAGGCAGCGTTACCTCTCAACTAATTTATCCTAAAGCTGGAGGCAGATACTTGGCTACTGGACCTATTATAAGCTCAATATCCATGTCATTGGAAGCTAGATTGCTTGACAGCCTATTAATTGCACCACAATTATCTTACTGGTCTAATGACTTTTTTGCAGTTATGGGATTACGGAATATCAAATATGGACTCAACTTAATCACATATACCAATACTAATGATGGCAACTTAGTATTAAGACCTGAAATCGGTTTTGTAAATTATTTTGATTGGATGCCTTTCAAAGGTGGATATGCAGAAATCGTATATGGGCTGAATATTCCAGTTTTAAACCCAAAGTTTCAAGGATATAATAAGCCGCATAATTTGGCAGTAAGATTTTACTTAAAGTATAGATAGGTTTAGTTCAAAGTTAGAAACTCACGTTATACTGGCAATTATATTACATTTACACATACAGCTTAAATAAAAGCGAATCATATTAATATAAGTTGATAAGTTGTACGAAATATAAATGTATTGATGATTAACTTTGTTTCATGTCAAATCTGAAATATTCTCAAAGAGGGGTTTCCGCGCAAAAAGAAGATGTTCACGCAGCTATAAAAAATGTAGATAAAGGGCTCTTCCCTAAGGCGTTTTGCAAGATAGTGCCAGACTACTTAGGAAACTCAGAAGAGCATTGTATTATTATGCATGCAGATGGTGCTGGAACAAAATCTTCACTTGCATATGCTTATTGGAAAGAAACTGGAGATTTATCTGTTTGGAAAGGAATTGCTCAAGATGCACTGGTTATGAATATCGATGATCTATTGTGTGTAGGTGCAACTGATAATTTCATGTTGTCGTCAACGATAGGGAGAAATAAAAATCTTATTCCAGGAGAGGTTATTTCGGCTATTATAAATGGTACAGAAGAGCTCATTAGAGAGCTAGAAGTGTATGGCATAAAAATTCATTCTACAGGTGGCGAAACCGCAGATGTGGGCGATCTAGTTCGCACCATCATTGTTGACTCAACAGTCATAGCAAGAATAAAACGAGCTGATGTTATTGACAACGCAAATATTAAGTCGGGGAACGTTATTGTTGGACTAGCGTCATATGGTCAAGCCACGTACGAAAATGCTTATAATGGAGGAATGGGAAGCAATGGACTTACTTCTGCAAGACATGATGTGTTTAACAAAGAGGTTGCAGATAAATATCCTGAAACTTATGACCATGCTGTGCCTAAAGATATCATTTATTCAGGTTCAAAAAAATTGACAGATGCTGTAGATGACAGTCCGCTAGATGCTGGAAAATTAGTTTTATCCCCTACTCGAACTTACGCACCCGTCTTAAAAGAGATCATCGAAAAATATAAATCTAATATTAGTGGCATGGTTCATTGTTCTGGAGGGGCACAGACAAAAGTGCTACATTTTGTAGACAAACTCCATGTCATAAAAGATAATATGTTCCCTATCCCACCTCTCTTTAAATTAATAAAAGAAGAGTCAGGTACCGATTGGAAAGAAATGTACCAAGTATTTAATATGGGGCATAGAATGGAAATATATTGCGATGAGCAAATAGCCAGTGACATCATTGCTATTTCTAATAGTTTTAATATTGATGCACAAATCATTGGAAAAGTAAAAGAATCAGAAAGTAAAAGACTTACTATTAATAGTGAGTTTGGGACGTTTGAGTATTAGTTTTTTGCTATATTTGGACACATTGCAGAAGATTAAATCAATAATATGAAAAATCATCTAATATCAGGAGGCTGCGGGTTTGTAGGTAGAAACATGGTCAAAAGACTATACAATACAACCTCAGATAGAGTTATATTTATTGACAACCTATCTGTTGGAACAGATCCATCTAATTGGCTTGATGTACCATTAAAAAGAGAAGTAAAGGGGCTTAAGATTTATGGAGAGGATGAGAGACTGATGTTTTTCAAAAGTGATTTCATCGATGTTCTTAGAAATCTTATTGCTAATCCAGAGTGGTTTTTAAAAGAGTTTGAAGTAGATGCCATTGAATTTGCTGATGTATTCCATTTTGCAGCTATCGTAGGCGGTAGAGCCATGATTGATGGCGACCCCATGAAGGTCGCACTTGACTTATCTATCGATGCGGAATTCTTTTATTGGATAACAAGGTCTAAGCCACAAAGGGTGCTTTATCCAAGCTCTAGTGCGGCGTACCCAATCAGTAAACAAACTGAAGAAAATGCTATCCAATTAAGGGAGTCCGATATTGACTTCATGAATATGGGACAGCCTGATATGACTTATGGTTGGACTAAGTTAACGGGTGAATTTCTAGCTAAAATAGCAGCAGAACATTATGGTATTAATATAGTATGCATAAGACCTTTTTCAGGATACGGGGAAGATCAAGATTACTCTTATCCTATCCCTGCTATTGCAAGAAGAGCAGTTTATAAAGAAAGTCCTTTTGAGGTTTGGGGAACTGGACTTCAAGGAAGAGATTTTGTGCATATTGATGATGTTCTAGATTGCACATTGCTTGCAATGGATAAAATCAACGATGGAACAGCAATCAACATCGGTATGGGTAAGCTCACTACCTTTAGAGATATTATTGGCATATTCTGTCAAATTGCTGGTTATGAAACGGATATTAAATGTTTATTAGACAAGCCCGTTGGCGTTTTCTCTAGATATTGTAGCATTGATTACGTTAAAGAACACCTCGGCTGGGAGCCCAAAATCTCTCTAGAAGCTGGCTTAAAAAGAGTTTACGACGCAGTAGCTGAGAAAGAGCTTGCAAATGCAAAATAAGAATACGACTGTTGTTTGCTTCGGTGCTGGCCCTGCCTATAAAGGCGGTATGTCTAATTATAACACTTCTCTTGCAAAAACATTAGACAAGTTTGACAACGTAAAAGTTCATATTGTTTCCTGGTCTCAACAATATCCGAGTATTGTTCCAAGAGAGTTTAAGGACAAAAGCAGTCGCCTAGACTTTTTAGAAGGAACGGATATTTCATGTAAATATATAACGAACTATAACAATCCACTTTCATGGACGGCTACAGCAAAACACATTGCCTCTTTAAAGCCTGATATCGTTGTTATTCAATGGTCTATTGCAATACAAGGCCTGCCTATTAGTAGTATCATAAGAAAACTTAAAAAGATTCATCCATGTGAAGTTATTTTAGACCTGCATTTTGTTATACAAAAGGAAAAAAGCAACATAGACAAAAAACTTACTCAAATGGGTATAAAAAGTGCAGACTCTTATATTGTACATGCACTAAAGACGTTTGAGGAGCTAAAAGAGATCTTTCCTAAAAAGAAGTTTACATTAACAACTACAGGAGAACGTGATTTCAAAGACCATTCTTCTACTCCTGTTATTAAATTATTTCACCCTATTTATGATCTTTATAAGCCAGATCAAAGTTTTGATATACAGGAATTTAAGGATAAAAATGGACTAAAAGAGAATGTATTTTTATTCTTTGGTTTTATCCGAAAATATAAAGGGTTACATAACGCCATTAAAGCCTTTAACATTGTCTCACAACAACGAGATGATGTCTCTTTTCTTATTTGTGGTGAATTGTTTTGGAACACATTAGATTCTAACAACATCTTTACTAAAGTTAAAAAGGTGCTATTTTCCTCAGCAAAGAAGATCTTTCTTAATTCTGATGACGACGAGAAAAACTATAACCCATTGTTACTCATTGATGAATTAGGCTTACAAGATAAGACAATGGTAATAAGCGAGTATGTACCTAACGAGGACGTTCATAAGTATTTCCAAGTGGCAGATGCAGTGGTACTATACTACCTAACAGCAACCCCTTCTGGAATAGAATCATTGAGCTACAATTTTGATCTACCGATTGTTGCAACGGATGTTGGACATTTTCCAGAAACCATCAAGGAAGGACAAAATGGCTACCTCGCTAAAGACCAAGATATTCAATCTATGGCCGATACAATGATTAAAGCTCTTAATAACCCAATACCTCGTAAGAATGTTGAGCAATACAAAAGCGCATTAAGTTGGGAAACTTATGCCAAAGCAATTCTTCAGCAATAAGCACACTCTTTTTTACTAAACTCCTTCTTGAATATCTACTAATTCAACGTCAAATACCAAGATTGCATTTGGCGGAATAATATTGCCTGCCCCACTTTCTCCATAAGCAAGATACGGAGGAATAATTAATGTTCCTTTGCTTCCTTTCTTTAGCAAAGCAATTCCTTCATCCCATCCTGGAATAACCTGTCCTACTCCCAATGGAAAATCAATAGGTTGACCCCTATCAACCGATGAATCAAAAACTTTACCGTCTATTAACTTCCCAGTATAGTGGACACTTACCGTTTGACCTGTTTCAGGAAAGCTTCCCTCGCCTTCTTGTGTAATAACATAATACAACCCAGATGTTGTTTGCTGAACATCCAATCCATTTTCTGATGCATATTTCTCTATTTCTTGTGCATATACTTCTTTTGTTTTTTCCATTTCTTCTTGTTTTGCTAATTCATATTCTTCTTGAGTCATGACACTCTCAATCTTTACTTCATACTTAATCTCATCTCCAGCTTTTAAAAACTCTGGCATTGTTCCTCCTTTAAACATAGAGTCAGCACTTACCCAAAATGTCGCACTGTCTCCTGTAGCCATCATCGCTAACCCTTCAATAAGATCTCCATCAAATCCAGGCTCTGTCATTTGAAATTCAACCGCTCCACCATTTTCATAGGTACTGAAAATAACTGAATCTTTTACTGTTTTGTGAATAATATTTAACGAAATATAGTCACCAATCTGTGGTTTAATTCCCTCATTGCTAGTATACATTCTATACTTCAAACCCGTTTCAGTAGTCATTGGTTTGTCTGAACTATTGCATGCAGCTAGTACAACTAACCCTGCACCTAATATTTTTTTACTGATACTCATTTCTTTGTTTATGTTTTGCTAATGTACGTTTTATTATTAAACTAATATTAACAATCAAGGCAAAATATAGTACGCTAATAAAATGCCTTCCATCTACTGCTTTTATTTCTTCAACGCAAACTCAATAATCTTTTCTTGTAACTCAGAAAATGAAATTCCAATATGGGCTGCCGCCTGAGGCAACAAGCTCGTCTCCGTCATACCTGGCAGTGTATTCGTTTCTAGTACATAAATATCATTCTCCGTTACAATCATATCTGTTCTGCTCATACATTGACATCCCAAAATCCTATGGGCTTTAAGCGCAATAGCTTGTATCTTTTCAATTTTATCTTGAGGTAATCTTGGCGGCGTCACTTCTTCGCAAGCTCCTTTTTCATACTTAGCCTCTAAATCAAAGAAGTCACCTTTTAATGGAATAATCTGCGTTGGAGGTAGTACTTGGAACTCTGCTTCAATATTGCCTAGCACACCACAACTTACCTCATCTCCCTTTACATATTGCTGAAACATTATGGTATCACTCACGGAAAAAGCTTTTTCTACTTTTTCCTCAAAATCTTTCCCATCTTTCAATATAAAAGTTGCCTCACTCGATCCACCATCTACTGGCTTAAGCACCATCGGAAAGCCTACTTTGCTTTTTACAATATCTAAAATCTTATCTGCCTTTAAACGATCACTTTTTTTAAAAGAAAGGTATTGAGGAAACTTGAGTCCGTGGAACTCACAAATATCTTGAGAGCGAGCTTTATCCATTGCCAATGAGCTGGCAAATAGGCCAGAGCCCGTAAAAGGTATTTTCATATAATCCAACAATCCCTGTATCCGTCCATCCTCTCCATAAAGCCCATGCAATGCAATGTAAACCAAGTCAACAGATGCTTGTTCGAGAACTCCCAAAGCAGCAACCAAAGACAACTTTTTCTCTGTATCAAAATTGGGAATTTGAGATAATGCTTCTTTAGAATCTAAAAAAATCCAAGAGCCATCTTTAGTAATGATGATCGGCAAGACCTCATATCTTGAGCGATCCAATCCATTACACACAGCCATACCAGTCTTTAAAGAGATGCCATGCTCTGTCGAAATACCGCCCATTAAAACAGCAACCTTGACCATATTGGTTATTTAATTTAGTTTTACCAAATTTACACTATTATTGAGTAAAATGCGTTTAAATAATATCAATCATTTAGTATAAATAAAGTATTATTCAGCTTATTTTTGGATTTAATTCTTTAAAGTTTGTTTAGATTTTTAATCAGTAGAAGATTCCTAATTAATTTGACAATAGTGTTTTTCTTATCACTATTAATCACTTGTGGTGGATATAAAGCACTAGATCTTTACACCAACCACGGAGAAACTATAACTGTACCCAATCTGGCGGAACTTACCATTGAAGAGGCAGAGGAATTACTAGCTCAACAAAACTTAAGATGTAAAATCCATGACTCTTCATTTGTAGTTGATCAACCTCCATTGACTATCATATCCCAAAACCCGAAGGCACTATCAAAAGTTAAAGAAGATAGGCAAATTTATATTACTATTAACTCTGTGAATCCCCCGAAAGTGGATATGCCCGATTTAAAAGACGTTTCTCTTGAACAAGCAAAACTTATACTTGAAAGTAGAGGTTTGTTTGCGGGCACACTTACTTATAAACCAGGATTAGGAAGGAATACAGTATTGTCAACGACATTTGATGAAGCCCCTATAAAGCCAGGAGACAAAGTTTTCAAAGGAAGTAAAATTGGTCTTATTTTAGCAAATGGATATGGAACTGCCGAAGTCGAGGTTCCAGATCTTTATGGTCTTACCTTAAGCGAAGCAGAGTTTTTACTTCAAAGTGTATACCTAAATGCAGGCGGAGTAAACTATGATGAAGAGGTAACAGATGAATCTACTGCACAAATATATAAGCAAATCCCCCAATCACTTCCTGATGTCATGCTCAACTACGGAGAATCAATTGACATATTTCTCAAGCAAGAAGTAGAAGAGCGCCCCGATACGCTTAACATCAATAATAGTCAGGAATTATAAAAAAGATGCGAATTTCTTTGATTTTATTGATTGGCACAATATTCTTGATTTCCAACGCTCAGGAATCAGTTCGCTTTGCAAGCTATAATAGTCAGCTGGTAATTAAAAACAAACCCTTTGCCTCAAAGTCTACTGTAAGCAATAATTTAGATACTTTACAACTGCCCTTTTTTGATGATTTTTCAAGGAATTTCGTATTTCCAGACTCCACCCTTTGGATAGACCGACATGCTTATATCAATAACTCCTTTCCAATTAATCCACCTACATTAGGCGTTGCCACACTGGACGGGCTAAATGAACTTGGATTACCACATGGTGGCACATCAAATGACACGGCTGATTTTTTGACCTCCTGCCCTATTAACCTAGATAACTTACAAGACAGCAATATCATTCTAAGCTTTTACTATCAGCCAGGTGGAAATGGGGACTTACCCGAACCAGAAGATGTTTTATTTCTTCAATTTAAAGACTCATCAAAGAAATGGCAAACGGTTTGGAGCAGATCTGACTCTATGTTGTCCGACTTTAAGTTTGTTGCCATACCCATAGATACTAATATTTATTGCCATAAAAGCTTTCAATTTAGACTTGGCAATATAGCTACTTTGTCTGGTAACTTAGATCATTGGCATATTGACTATATATATATTGACAAGGATAGATCAATAATAGATTCTACTTTCAACGATATCGCCATCACAAATACTCCGAGCTCTATGCTTAGCAATTATACAGCAATGCCTTGGAGGCAATTTAAAGGATTTGAGACTCAAGAACTGAAAACACAATTGCCACTCCATATTAAAAGTCTTCACCCAATTGTTGGCAGTACAGATATAAATTATCAGATTTCCTTTACAGAAACAGTTACAGATACATTGATTGAATCAATACCTACAACTAGCACAACTATACCTTATGGAACTAGTATTAATGAAAGTTATTCACTCAACCCACTTTTAACTAAACTGCAGGGTAATATTTCAGAAACTTTTAATGAGGATTCAGTCAGGATTCAAGCTCAATGCATAATTGGTGATACATCCATTGCCAATCGTCCACCAAACGACACTTGTATCTTTGAGCAACCCTTTTACAATTATTTGGCTTACGATGATGGCAGTTCAGAGAAAGTTTACGGTATTAATGGTGTGGCAAGTTATGAAAGATTTGTAGCTTATAAGTTTTCATTAAATCGAACTGATACACTTCGAGCGGTTCAATTTCATTTTTCTCATTTCATCCAAAAAAGAGACAATATGCTTTTCAATATTATTATTTGGAAAACTATAGATCAAAATAATACGGGCTCTGGTGACGTTATACTCCACAGGGAAGATTTCAAAAGACCTCAATTCACAGAAATGGTCAATGGTTTTAGTCATTATACTTTATTTCCAGATGAGCCTATAGTTTTAGATGGAGATTTCTATATCGGATGGGGACAAACAGATAATAGAAGCCTTGATGTTGGATTTGATATTCACTCAGATAATTCTTCAAAGCTTTATTTTAATACAGATGGGAATTGGAATCAATCTGGACAAACAGGAACATTAATGCTAAGACCAGTATTAGGAAAGCCTGTTTTGATAGCTAGCAATGATCCTTTGACAACCCACAATACTAATAAAATAGAATATTACCCGAATCCTACTGACGATGTTTTGTACTTATTAAAAAGTGGATTAGAGATAACTATAACTAATCTATCAGGTCAAATGGTGTTAAAAGAACAAGATGGTAGCAAGAGTATCTTTACCGACCAATTAAAAAATGGCATTTATCTTTTAACTCTACACGACAAACAAAACAGAAAAACTCAACATTCAAAATTAATTATTCAACATTAATACTATGGATATTACAGTACAGCAACTAAAAGAAAGGCTTGATAACAAAGAAGCTATAAACATTATAGATGTTAGGGAAATTCATGAGCACGAAGAATTTAACATTGGAGGAAAGAATATTCCAATGGGTGAAATTCCTAGCAAACTTGATGAACTTGAGTCACTTAAAACCAAAGAGCTTATTGTCTATTGTAGAAGTGGCAACAGAAGCGGTAATATCAAGATGTTTTTAGAAAGCAACGGCTTTACCAACGTCAAAAACCTTGAAGGTGGAATGCTGGCTTGGCAAGAACAGAGCTAAATTAGGAGATCAGAAACGCGAAACAAAACCAAGGGTCATTAGTTAGTATCTTATCAACTATAAACTGCGTAACTTAGGCATTTCCTTTCTTATAATCTTCTAAAAACTTAGCCAACCCGATATCTGTTAAGGGATGATTTAGCAAGCCCATAATTGAACTTAAAGGACAAGTCACCACATCAGCACCAACCTCAGCACATTTTACAATATGAAGTGGGTTTCTAATCGATGCCGCTAAAACTTGTGTTTGATAACCATACACGGAATAAATATGACTAATCTGTTGAATAAGCTGAACACCATCCCAACTTGTATCGTCTACCCTACCTATAAATGGTGAAAGATACGTAGCACCTGCCTTTGCTGCCAACAATGCTTGTCCTGCAGAAAAAACAAGTGTACAATTGGTCTTAATGTTTTGACTAGACAAGTCTTTAATTGCCTTCACACCATCTTTAATCATTGGAACTTTAACGACAATATTAGGGTGTAATGCAGCTAAGCGATGTCCTTCTTCTATAATGCCCTTATAATCCGTAGATACAACTTCAGCGCTTACATCAGATTTAACTAACTCACAAATTTTCACATAGTGATCTAAAATGTTTTTCTCGCCAGTAATTCCCTCTTTGGCCATTAAAGACGGATTTGTTGTCACACCATCTAAAATGCCAAGGTCTTTAGCTTCCTTTATCTGATCTATGTTAGCAGTATCTATAAAAAATTTCATTTTTTACTTATTAATTTTTACAAATGTAATGAATTGCGATAAGTATTCATTTTTGTTTTAAACAATCATTACTATTGTTATCCACACCAAGCCCTAAAGCACTAATAATAAGCACATAAAGATTAAATTATTATAATTAATTGTTATAACTTTGTAGTCTGATAGTCCACCACACTAAGTGGAAGTACTTAAGCAAACAAAAACAATTTGTGAAATATACCAAACTCCTTATTCTACTCATTGGCAATTGTTTTTTATTCTTTACATCGTTAGGACAATGTGAACTAACAATTCAGCCAAAAAATTCAGGAACTGCTTCAATTATATCAAAGGAAGAAGCGGTTTGGACTGATATTGATAATATCAACACAAACGGTAATGATCTATCCAAATCTGCCGCTGCTGGTTGGAACTCTGGTGCCATATCCACGTCTAGCATTTACAACAATGGCTATATAAAGCTTACTGCAACAGAAGCTAATAAAAGAAGAATGGTCGGATTGTCTGATAATAATACCACTTCATCCTATACTGATATTGACTATGCCATATATTTACAACACAATGCTGTTATAACTATTTATGAATCTGGAAGCAACAAGGGGACATTTGGCACATACACTGCTGGAGACTCTTTCAAGGTGGCGGTAGAAGATAATATTGTCATATATTATCACAACGAAATTCCAATGTATACAAGTACTGCTACTCCTACTCTGCCTATGACATTTGATGCTTCGTTATACGATGTAGGCGCAACCGTTACCAATGTGATCATTTCGAATGGTACTGATGATACACTGATTGCAACTTCATTAAATGGTGGTACTGGAACTACTTATGAGTGGACTAGAAATGGAGTTGTAGTTGATAACGATAGCATATATGATAATGTTGCTTTAAGCCATAATGATACTATTATTTGCATCATGACATCTGGTGCTGGCTCATGTGCAGGGTCGACAGATACAGCAAATAGCATTATAATAGACACTGTTCATGCATCAGAACTTCCTAAAGTTTGGATTTTGAATGACCCAAATGTTAGCATAGGTTGTAGCAAAGTAAGAGAAGAAGTTGTATGGTGGAATCTGTCTAACGTAGTAGATACTGGCAATAACATAACAAAGGTCATAGGAGGCGATGCACAATGGTACGCAGGAGCAGCTTCAAAAAACAAAGTATATGATAATGGTTATCTGGAGTTCATCGCTGAAGAAGATGATAAGTATAGAATGATTGGGTTAGATTATGATGATGCAAATAATAGTTATGCAACTCTTGACTATGCTATTTACTTATATGCCAATGGTACTTATTACATCTATGAATCAGGAAGCAACCTTGGAGTAAAAGGAGCCTTTTCTGCTGGTGATACTTTCAGGGTTGCAGTTGAAGATAGTGTTGTACTATATTATCACAACGGAAACCCTTTTTATACAAGCTTGGTCGCACCTTCATTGCCACTTTTAGCAGATAATTCTATACGCGATGAAGGAGGAACCGTAAAAAATGCCTATGTAATCAATAATGCATCTGATACTTTTAGAGCTTATACATTCAACGCGGGAAGTAACCCTACTTATCAATGGCAAGTTAATGGTGCAAATATTGGCGGAGCAACAAATTCATTTTATGTCAATAATAGCTTAAGTGACGGCGATACTGTTACCTGTCTAATTACTACTGACTTAAACAATTTTAGTAGTCAAGCCACTATTACTTCAAATATTATTATCAAAGAATCAACAAGCATTAATGATTTATCTTACGCATATATATACAATGAAGCAGATAATGACTCGGCAGCTTGCTCTATTGTCATTGAAGACATAGCTTGGCGCAACATATCCAATTTAAGTATTTCTGGTAATGACTGCGAAAAGACAAGCGGTGGAGCATATTGGGGTGCTGGCGCATCATCATACAATCCAATCTCAAACAATGGATATACTCAAGCGGTTACGACTGCAAACAATGAGCGAATAATGTTTGGGTTAACAAGTAATGATGCAAACTCAAGTTATACAACGATAGATTTTGCCATTTACTTGCAAAACAATGGCTATATGCGTATTTATGAATCTGGTGCTAATATTGGACAATTTGGACAATACTCAACCGGTGACACCATAAAAGTAGCTATTGAAGACTCAACTATCATATACTACGTTAACAACAATCCTATTTATACAAGTAGTAATGCACCTACCCTTCCTCTGTATACAGATATGTCCTTTTTTGATGAAGGAGCAGCACTAGAAGATATCACTATTGTCCACTCTCCTACAGATACATTTAGAGCAGTAGGCGTTAATATGGGAGAAAGCCCAACTTATCAATGGCAATTAAATAGCGTTGATATTGGCGGGGCAACAAGCTCTTTCTATGTCAATGGGTCACTAAACAATGATGACACCTTATCGTGCGTTATTACCAGTTCCTTAAACTGTAGCCCCGACTCATTAATTTCCAATTATATTTTCAGGTCTTCTTCAACCCTAGAAGACATTGCAGATGTTTATATAACCAACAATACTCCATCTGACAAAACATGTGTAAGAACTAGAGAAGAAATTAAATGGAATGACTTATCCCACTTACAACCTTCAGGCAATGATATCATCAAAACATCTGGAGGAGCTTCATGGGAAGCAGGAGCCGTTTCTTATAATCAAGTTTCAGATAATGGCTTTGTTCAAACCATCGTAGATGAAACAAACACAAGAAGAATGTTTGGACTAAATATAGCCAACACATCTGCGTCATATCAAGATATAGACTTTGCCATGTACCTATCTAACAATGGTTACATCTATATTTATGAAAATGGGGCTTCAAAATTAGCACCACATGGAGGACGATACTACTCAGGAGACACTATGCAAGTGGCTATTGAGTCTGGCGTGGTAAAGTATTATAGAAATAACGATTTAGTCTATACAAGCTTAGTTGTACCATCTCCTCCACTTTATGTTGATGTATCAATGGTTGAAGAAGGAGCAACACTTAGAAACATTAATATATTTCATGCTGCGGGCGACACCTTTACGGTAGGCACTCATAATGTTGGCTCAAGTCCTACTTACCAATGGCAACTAAATGGCGTTGATATTGGTGGAGCAACAAGCAGCACATATGTAAACAATGGCTTAAGCGATGGAGATTCCATCCGATGTAAAATTATTTCAACTCTAAACTGTGATCCCGACTCAATATTTTCCAATTATATTATAAGAGAAAATTTTGCAGCATCAGATATCGTAAACCTTTATATCAGTAACGATGCTACTGCAACAAACTCCTGTCTCAGAGCAAGAGAAGAAGCTTTTTGGACAGACAATGTCTACTTAACGATATCTGGAAATAATGTTGAGAAAACATCTGGCAATAATGCATCTTGGGATGCTGCTGCCATAACGTATAATCAAGTAAGCGATTATGGCTATATAGAAACTATCGTAGATGAAACTGATAAATATCGAATGTTTGGCCTTAATGATGCTAATACAACTGCTTCATTTCAGGATATTGACTATGCAATATACCTTATTACTAATGGTACAATACAAATTTATGAAAGCGGAACTTATAGAGGAATATTTGCAACATATACTACTGGAGATACTCTCAAAGTTGCTGTTGAGGATAGCACCGTTATTTACTATAAAAACAATGTCAAGTTTTACACAAGTGCTGTAGCTCCTACACTACCTATGTTTGGAGACTTATCAATACGTGATACTGGTGGTACTTTCAAGAATGTAATGATCGCACACACACTAACTGATACATTTAGGACAACCTTACTAAATGATGCTGGAAGTAGCCCAACTTATCAATGGCAACTAAACGGCGCTGATATTGGTGGGGCAACAAGTTCTTTCTATGAGCATTCTGGACTAGATGCTGGAGATACAATCACTTGCAAGCTCTTTGTCGACTTAAACTGTGACCCAGATTCAATTTATTCCCCTGACATTGTTATTG
This sequence comes from Bacteroidia bacterium, assembly GCA_030426955.1. Taxonomy (GTDB): domain Bacteria; phylum Bacteroidota; class Bacteroidia; order Chitinophagales; family JAUHXS01; genus JAUHXS01. Next base: position 366,481 of record JAUHXS010000001.1, read on the forward strand.
AGGAAATTCCAATTAATGATGCTATTGAATTTTATATCTATAATGATTCTACAAACTCTAGTGCCTGTAGACAAGCTATAGAAGAGGTCACCTGGGCTGACATTGCCGACAACGTATCAGCAGATGGCAACAACTTAATCAGAACCTATAGTTCTGGCTGGAATGCTGGAGCAGTATCGACCAATTACATCGGTAATGGTGGCTATGTGCAGACCATTGCAGATGAAACAAATACGGCTAGAATGTTTGGCTTAAGCAATTCAAGCCCTAATGATAATTATACCAGTATAGATTTTGCCTTATATTTAACGGCATCTGCAACAGTACTTGTTTATGAATCAGGAGCGCAGATAGCATCTGTAGGCTCCTATGCTACAGGAGATACATTCAAGGTTTCAATAGAAGATGATAAGGTTTACTATTACAAAAATGGAGACGTATTGTATGAGAGCACGACTTCTCCCACTCTCCCAATGTTAGTAGACCTCTCCTTAAATACATTAAACAGCACACTAAAAGACGTAACCATTGTACACCCTATGTCTGACACGTTCAGATTAGTTGTTAACAATGCAGAGTCCAGCCTATCCTACCAATGGAAGTTAAATGGCACGAACATTCCAGGTGCAACTGACATATATTACGCAAACAATAGTTTATCAAATAATGATACCATTACCTGTTTATTATCAACTGGGCTGGACTGCGAGCCAGATTCTATAGAGTCTAATACAGTAGTGGTTCATGAAGTGCCTTTGTCATCCTTCGGCTCTTTATATATTGAAAATGATACCTCTTCTCAAAAAGCGTGTAAGTTAGCAAAAGAAGAAGTGCGCTGGACTGACTTAAGCGCCTATTCTATCGCTGATGAAAATGATCTAACTAAAGCGGTTCAAAGTGCTTGGAATGGAGGAGCTGCGTCTACAAATCAAATTCAAAGCTCTGGTTATGTTAGCACTGTCATTGAGGGCACAAATACATATAGAGCTATTGGCTTAAGCAATGGGAATATTAATGACAATTGGAATACCATTGACTATTGTTTTTATTTACATACCAACGGTATCGTTTACATTTATGAATCAGGTACATCTCGCGGAGCCTATGGAGCACAAGTAGATGGAGACACGCTTAAAGTACAAGTTATAAATAGCGTTGTTACTTACTATAGAAATGATTCATTACTTTATACAAGTGCTGTTTCGGCAACGATGCCACTATTAGTAGATGCCTCAATCTACTCTTTAGGTGCAACGCTTAAAGACGTCTACATTGCACACGAGTTAACAGATACCTTTCGAGCAACAGTTTCTAATGCTGGCAATAACCCGACCTATCAATGGCAAGTTAACGGTATAAACCAAGGAGCTAATAGTCCAACTTATGCAAATTCATCGCTCAATACAGATGACGTAATTAGATGTATCGTCACACCTGATCTAAATTGCTCTAACGGAGATACAACAGCACCAATAGTTGTTGATGAGATCCTAGCAAATAACTTTCTTGACATACAAGTCACCAATGATACAACATCAACTGTAGGTTGTAAAATAGCAGAAGAGCAAGTCATATGGACAGATATTGTATCGTGTACTGCGGACAGCAATGACTTGATAAGAAACACTGGTAGCGGCTGGAATGGAGGAGCTGCCTCTAGCAATATTGTAACGGACTGGGGATATCTATATACAGTTGCAGGCGAAACCAATACTCAAAGAATGATTGGTTTGAGCTCTAATAACACAGATGCTAATTATACAACAATTGATTTTGCCTTTTATCTGCAAAGCAACTCAAATGTAGCAATTTATGAATCTGGGTCTAATAGAGGGAATTATGCAACATATACAACTGGCGACACATTAAAGATAGCAGTAGAAAACAGCGTTATCAAATATTATAAAAACAGTGAATTGATTTACATATCTGAAGTCGCTCCTATCCTGCCACTTATTGCAGACGCATCTATAAATAGCACAAATGGAACATTAAAAAATTGTAGGCTGGCACATTTATTATCAGATACCTTCCGTACAACTATATCAGCAGAAGCAGGAGTAACCTATTCCTATCAATGGAAAAAGAATGGTGTCGATATTGCAGGAGCAAATAGTGATGTTTATGGTACTAGCTCGTTAGATGATGGCGATCAAATTACTTGTGACATTTCTATTGATCTCAACTGCACAGACTCATCTGTCGTATCCAGTCCGATAATTATCAAAGATTTGGATTTCAGCAAACTCAATAGCTTTTATATCGCTAACACAATAGATAATGACGGCTCTTGTAAAATTATTGAAAATCCTGTCACATGGACTAATGGAAATAATATTGAAATTCAATCCAATAATATCAGAAAAACGGCTGGAACAAATAATAGCTGGGATGCTGGAGCAGAATCTAGCAAACAAATCGAGGATTGGGGCTATGTTCAAACCATTGTATTTGAAACCAACGAAAATAGAATGATTGGTTTGAGTCAAACCAATACTAATGACCATCACAATACAATAGATTTTGCCATATATTTAGCCAGTGCTAATTATTATGTATATGAGAGCGGTGCTAATGTATCTGGACTTATTGGTGGCTTCTCCAAAGGTGATACCTTTAAAGTTCAAATTGAGGACGATACAGCGCACTATTATAGAAATGGCACGCTGTTTTATACTAGTACGAAGCAAGCTATTACCCCAATGGTAGTTGATGTTTCCCTATATGGATATAACGCTACCTTAAGAGATGTGACTATTGGCCATGCTTTATCAGATACATTTGAGGTAAGAGCATCAAATATTGGCGCTTCTCCAACTTATCAATGGAAAATTGATGGTGTAGATGTGGGTGGGGAAACTTCATCAACATACATCAATACAAGTCTTGGAGACAATGAAGTGGTGAGTTGTCTATTCATGCCAGATATAGGTTGTACCAACCAACAACTTTCCAATGAAATATCTATTCAAAACACGGTTTCAGTCAATAGCGTTGTTGAAGATGTATATATTACAAATGGCACAGAATTCAACTGCAATCAATATTCCAAGATCAAAGTTCTATGGGATGGTATAAGCACCTCTGTTACCCAAAGTAACAATGGCAACCTATCTAGAACAACTAGCTCTGGGTGGAATGCAGGGGCATATTCTAAGCAAACAGTTGCAAACAACGGCTTTGTTCAAACTATTGTCAACGAAACAAATAGGCAACGTATGTTCGGATTAAGCAACTCAAGTGCCGACGATAATTATACCACCATAGCGTATGCCATATATTTACACTCAAATGCAAACATCTACGTTTACGAATCGGGGGTTAGCAGAGGAGGGTTTGGAACTTATTCAAGTGGCGACACAGTAAAAGTTGCAGTTGAAAACGACTTAGTACATTATTACAAAAACGGTGTAAAGCTATATACTAGCTCAGTGACTCCTACTCTACCTATGATAGTTGACCTCTCCTTAAATACAAATGGAGCGACATTGCAAGATGTCATGATTTATAATGGGATGTCTGATACAAGTTATGTATTTGGGGAACTAATTGGAAACGATCCTAGCTATCAATGGAAACTAAATGGAGGTAATGTTGGTATTGATACGAACTTCTACGTCAATACCAGTCCTAACGATGATGATATGATCACTTGTGAGATAACAACAGATTTAGAATGCGCCAGCACAGATGTAGAATCAGATACACTATTTGTTATTGGGGACCCAGTTACATCTACCAACTGGCTTGGAACTTCCACTACTTGGTTTGACAAAAATAACTGGAGCAACGGGATTCCTAATTATAAGAAATCTGTAGTTATACCTAATGGCACTCCAAGTAGCCCAACAATTACTAGCTATGCAGCTGTATATGACTTAGAAGTTCAGACAGGCGCAACACTTAATATAAGTGGAAGCAATACACTTTGCGTGACTGATGATTATACTAATCGTGGCACTATTAACTCTTCAACAGGCACAGTAATATTTACAGATGGATGTCAAATGAGTACCGATACATTATGGAATGATGGCGTTACTCAGATATTTGATAACTTCACAATGGATAATGAAAATGGATTAGTTATAGATTCTGGCTCTATCGAAATTAGTGGAACACTTACATTTACTAATGGCATTATCTATTCAGATAGCAACAATCTAGTGATTTTTGAAGATGATGCAAATCATGCAAGTGTCTCTAATAGCAGTTTTGTTGATGGTTATGTGCGTAAAATAGGAGACGATGCTTTTACATTCCCAGTCGGAGATAGTGGCTACTACCAACCCATAAGTATTACTGCGCCATCTTCTACCTCTGATCATTTTACCGCTAAGTTTTTTGCAGAAAACTATTTTCCAACTTATTACTCTGCACATAAAGACACGGATATAGCACATACTAGCAGTTGTAACTTCTGGACACTAGATAGAACCAATGGTAGCTCTGATGTAACTGTTACCTTAAGCTGGAGTGATAGCAATTGTACAAACGGCTCTGATGTAACAGATATGGACAGCCTTATAGTTTGTAGATACAATGGCAGCAAGTGGGTTAGCGAGGGTAACAACGGCAGCCCTACAGGAGACAATTCTAGTGGAACGATAACTTCTGCCGCTGCTATTACATCATTTAGTCCATTTGTTTTAGGCACAACTGACCCAGGATCAAACCCATTGCCAATCGAGTTGCTTTACTTCTATGCCCTTCCTCAAGAAAATAATGTAGAAATTTACTGGGGAACTGCAAGTGAAGTAAATAATGCTTTCTTTTCTATTGAAAGATCAGCAGACGGTCAAACTTTTGAAGAATTAAAACAAATTGAAGCAAATGGTTCTGAATATTCAAAGACTGATTATCAGGAAGTAGATTACAATCCTTTAGCTGGCATAGCTTATTATAGGTTAAAACAAACAGACGATGACGGTTCTTTTTCCTATTCTAATATTATAAAAATTGACTTACACCAAAAAATCAATATTAGGATATTCCCAGTTCCTGCTAAAGAAAAATTAAACGTAGTATTTAAAGATGGTAATATGAGTGAATCATCTATCTCTATAAAGAATATACTAGGTCAAAAGATAAATGTGGATGTGAATACATATGGAACAATTACGCAAATAAATACCAAACCTTTAAAATCAGGTATTTATATCCTAGAAGTTCAGCAAGATGCACATACTCACGAACAATTTAAATTTGTTGTAGAATAATATTTAAAGCATTTTGATCGGCAAAATATCACTTACAGGCAAAGTTCTTTTGAATTAATAATATTATTTACGATCTTTGCGACCTGTTTTAAGCTAAAAGCGTAGAAAAATGTCAAGAGTTTGTGAATTAACAGGGAAAGGGCCTATTTCAGGTAACAAAGTTTCTCATGCTAATAATAGGACAAAAAGGAAGTTTTACCCTAATTTAAAGACAAAGAAGTTCTATATTCCTGAGGAGGATGAGTGGATTACCTTGAAGGTGTCTACTTCTGCATTGAGAACAATCAATAAGAAAGGCATTTATGCTTATTTGCAAGAATTAGAAAAAGAATATAAAGATTCTTTATAATCTAGAATTATGGCAAAGAAAGGTAATAGAGTTCAAGTAATATTAGAGTGTACAGAACACAAAACATCTGGAAAACCGGGTACTTCCAGATATATTACAACTAAGAACAAAAAAAATACCCCCGATAGAATGGAGATCAAGAAATACAATCCTATTCTAAAGAAATATACAGTTCATAAAGAAATAAAATAGCACGTCATGGGAAAAGTCAGTAAGAATGCCAGAACAGATAGAGGCCAAAATCAAACTGGTAAAGATATCGTTAAAGTTATTAAGGCCATCAAGTCTAAAAAATCTTCAGGATATAGCTTTAAAGAAGGATATGTTCATAAAGATGATGTAAAAAAGTTTCTAGCTGAAGCAGAATAGTTTGCATCAAATTAAAAAGAATGTAAAAGCTTCTCCTAAGAAAATGGGAGAAGCTTTTTTTATGAAATAATAATAATGGGAATATTTAGCATTTTTTCTAAGAAAAAAGACAATAAGCAACAAGAAGAAGAAAAGAAAGACCTTCAACAGGCTGTTCAAAAGACCAAAGAAAGCTTTTTCTCAAAAGTAACTAAAGTTGTCGCTGGCAAGTCTACCGTTGATGATGAGGTTTTGGATGATTTGGAAGAAGTATTAGTCTCTTCTGATGTCGGCATCGATACAACGGTTCAAATTATTGAAAGACTAGAGCAAAGAGTTGCTAAAGATAAATACGTTAATGCTTCAGGCTTGAATAGATTGTTGAAAGAGGAAATTATTGAGCTACTAAAGGAAAACAACACTTATGATGTAACAAATTACAACATCACTTCTGGAAAAAAGCCTCACGTCATCATGGTTGTTGGTGTAAATGGTGTAGGAAAAACTACTACTATCGGGAAACTTGCTAACCAATTCAAACAGGCTGATCAAAAGGTTTTGCTTGGGGCAGCAGATACTTTTAGAGCAGCTGCAATAGATCAGCTTGATATTTGGGCAAAGAGAGTTGATGTGCCTATAATCAAACAACAAATGGGGTCAGATCCAGGAGCCGTTGCTTTTGACACAATACAATCTGCAGTAGCAAATGATCAGGACATAGTAATTATCGATACGGCTGGAAGGCTTCATAACAAAGTTAACTTAATGAATGAGCTATCAAAAGTAAAGCGTGTGATGACAAAGGTAATTCCCGATGCTCCGCATGAAGTTATCTTAGTATTAGATGCTTCGACAGGTCAAAATGCTATTGAACAAGCTAAGCAATTTATCAATGCTACAGAAGTTACTGGAATTGCTTTAACGAAGCTTGACGGAACTGCAAAAGGTGGTGTTATACTCGGTATTGTAAGCCAATTTAAAGTCCCAATCAAATATATAGGTGTTGGTGAAAAGATTGAAGATATACAACTCTTCAATAGTGCTGAGTTTATAGATAGTTTATTTAATTAACTTACTGTGCCAACTATCTTTCAACTTAACCTCCCATTCTTTTTCTAACTTCTCCTTAGTACTTACAAGGTTATTAAACACTACAGCATCGTGATCGACCTCTCCACTTTCTGTAAGCTGCTTGAACTTTACTTTGCTTACTATCTTTAGTCCTTCTTCAGATCGATACGCAACATTCAATCGGTTGAATAAATCAACTTTATATTTTGCCTCTACTTCTTTAATAAAGTGAACAGAGCTATCAATTGAACAGCCACTTGCTCCTGCCTGAGACTCATCAACCATTAAAACAATAAAACAATTGTAGAAAACATCTCCAGCGGCCTTAAGTTGGCTTCCATGCGCAGCCCACTGATTGGTAAAAGTATCTAGTGCTGAACGTATTTCTGATGCCTCGTTATCACTAAACAATCTATCGCTTTGGTATATCCATACTTTTGAAGCATGATTAAAATCATTAAATATTGAAAAAATATTTTTTTCTGTAACTTCTTGCCCCATAAAAGATTTATTTCAACTAAAACAGCTTGAAGATGTCATTGCCATTTACAAAAATCAGCAATGCAAAAAGGATGATCATACCAACCATCTGAGCATATTCCATAAATTTGTCGTGAGGTTTTCTACCTGTAATAATTTCATACAACAAGAATAAGACGTGACCACCATCTAACGCTGGGATAGGGAGCACATTCATAAATGCCAAAATGATGGAAAGTAGTGCTGTCATACTCCAAAAAGTTTGCCAATCCCAAACTGGAGGAAATAAATTTCCAATAGAGATAAAGCCTCCTAACGACTTATATGCTCCTGTCTTAGGCGAAAGAACAAGCTTAAATTGGTTGATATAATCATTTAAAACCTTAAAAGCTTTTTTAGCACCTGCGGGAATAGACTCCCAAAACCCATATTGTATGGTCTCCAAATCAAAAAAGTAATTGGGCTCCACTGGGTATATACCAAGCTTTCCACTTTCTGGAATTACGATGTCTATCTCTTGTTCTTCTCCGCCTCTTAGTATCTTAAGCTTTGCACGTTGTCCCTTTTTAGCCTGCAAGGTTTCTGTAAAGCGATCAAAATAGATGATTTTTTCTCCGTCTAATCCAATAAATTCATCTTCTTTTTGAATTCCAATTTCCTCAGCATAAGAGTCTTTTACAATCTTGCCTGCAACAAAAGGGAATCTGGGTGTCAAAAAAGGTCTACCTCTATTATCGATTACAGCCTTTACAAAAGCATCTGTCACTTGTAATTCAACAGATTCCCCTCCTCGCTCTATTTGAATAGTTTTTACATCTTCAAGCAACACTCTTCCTGTAATTTCAGAAAATTTATTAATGCTTTTGTCATCCAAAGAGACAACATTATCACCATTCTCAAAACCGATTGTTTGTGCTATAGAATCAGCCCAAACGCCATATTTCACATTATCATTAGGTAAATACTCCTCTCCCCAAGTAAATAGCATCATGCCATAAATAATTATGCCTAAGAATAGATTGACGGTAACACCTCCTAACATAATGATAAGCCTTTGCCAAGCTGGCTTAGAACGAAATTCCCAAGGTTGAGCAGGCTGCTTCATAGCTTCTTTATCCATAGATTCATCAATCATGCCTGATATTTTGACATATCCGCCCAATGGCAACCACCCAATGCCGTATTCCGTCTCCCCTATCTTCTTTTTGATTAACGAAAACCATGGATCAAAAAATAGATAAAATTTCTCAACCTTGGTCTTAAAAAGTTTTGCGGGGATGAAGTGTCCTAGCTCGTGAAGAATAATTAAGAATGATAAGCTAAGAAGGAACTGAGAGGTCTTAATAAAAATATCCATGAATCTTTTAAAACTTGACTAGCACAAAGAAAACCAAATTAGTTTGAAGTTCTAAATGTTAGCCTAGAAATATTAACATTAACCTACAAACACGTATTATAAAATATTGATAGTCTATTTAGACAATCCAACTAGCCCATTCAAAAACATCTCCATTTCACCTTCTCTAGTTTTGAATAAGTTTTCTGAAGTATATGTCACTAGTTGAACTGTTCCATAACTACTCGTGAAATAATAGCCATAATATACAAACTTAACGCCCTGAATAGTACCTATTAACTGCATCATCAGCACTTCATTATCATTCACAGTTCGATACTCCTGATTAATGACTTTAGTATCTGGAGCAACGCTTTTAGCATTATTAATGGCAGCCTGTCTTAAATTTTGAATTGGAATTTCAATCTTTTCAGTAATTAACATTCCATAAATGCCTTCATCGTTACTAGTAAAAGTATACTCCGCTGCTGCTTCACTATCTTCTTTTTCAAACTTCCATTCCTTTGGATTTATCCATACTCCTACATTTACCTTATTACTTTTGACAATAAAAGATGAAGAAGCTTCTTTTTTGTATTTTTTCTTATTTGTAGAAATAACTTCAAGATTATTCAATCCATTATCAATATAGCTCCATTTGCCATCTTCATAGAGTATTACTTCATCTCCAGTTTCCGTCAAGGCTTTTATCTGACTATAGCTATATAGACTTGATATAAGTAGCATTGAAGCTATAAAGAAGTTCCTTTTTATCATGTATATTAGTATTTTAATATTCTCTCGGTGTAAATGCTCTCGCCTATTTTAAATTGAACAAAATAAACACCAGCACTTAACGCTTTGGCATCTACTTTAAGATTGTGCCTATTCCTTCCCGATGGAGACACTTTATCGTAAAGCGTCTCTACCAACTTGCCATTTATATCAAGCAACTGAATATTAACAGGAAATTTATCCTCTAGGTTATACTCAACTTGTATCACATCTTTAAATGGATTAGGCATGATTGAAATTTTCAACATCTCAAAATCAACTCCTTCTACATTAGTATATTGATAGCCAAATGAACTTGAATCAACAATGATTTCTATATCATGCGTATCGCTTCCTGTTACATTAACAGTAAAGTCCAACCCTTTTATTCCTGTTATGCCACAATAGATATAGTACTCTCCAGGAGGAATGTTGGCAAACTTATATAAACCACTATCAATACCAGCTGGATGCGTATGGGTTACATCATACCCCCAAACTGCTCCTTTCGTAACACTTTTGTCAATTAAAGACACATCAACTCCATTCAATGGATCACCAGGTCCAAATACCTTGCCAAAATCATTAGGTCCTTTAACCATTCGACCTAGTACAACTCCATTACCTGTAGTAGAGGTTTTCATCTCTACTAGATTGATCATTTTATCACTAGTGTCAGTATGATGATAAATTTTGGCACTATCCCAATTGACAACATCACCATAGTAGGTTGGAACTGTATTAGGATTAAGTGACGTATCGGGTTTTGCTAAAATCAGATACTTACCTGTATCAATAGACTGAAAGTTAGCCTGTCCATCAAGTGATGTTACGCTACTTGCGGCTTTTTCAAAAACTTTCTTTGACATATCATATATGTATAAGTTTACGATAGCCTCTTCTACGTAAAAAGCTCCTCCTGTGTCACGCACTGTAACAGTCATGTCATATTGACTCTGCGCATTTACTAAGCCAGTAATAATGAAAAGGAACCAAAAACTTGTAATACTCTTTTTTAACATAACTCATTTTTTAATTATTAAATCTAAAATGCATGATATCGCCATCATCAACAATATATTCTTTTCCCTCAATTCTCAACTTGCCTGATTCTTTACATGCTAACTCAGACCCTAAAGCAACAAAATCATTATACTTAATAACTTCTGCTTTTATAAAACCCTTTTCAAAATCAGTATGAATAACACCCGCAGCCTGAGGTGCAGAAGCTCCTATGTTTACCGTCCACGCTCTCACTTCTTTTTTGCCTGCTGTAAAGTATGTAATCAAACTTAATAACTTATATGCTGACTTTATTAGCCTTGTTACACCAGATTCTTTTAAACCTAACTCGTCTAAAAACTCTTTTCTATCATTATAGTCATCCAGTTGTGCAATGTCTGCCTCTATTGCTGCACTTATGATTAAAACTTCTGCTTTTTCATCTTTAATAGACTCTTTAAGCTGGTTTACATATTGATTGCCTTCTAGAACAGCCCCCTCATCTACATTGCACACGTACATTACTGGCTTGACAGTCAGCAAGTGTAAGTCTTGCAATAATGCCATATCCACTTCAGCACTGCGAAGATTCTTGCCTTCTAGCAAGTGTGTTCTGCAAGTTTCTAATATCTCGAGTTGCTTTCTTGCCTCTTTGTCTCCCGACTTTGCTACCTTTTGTGCACTCTGCACTCTTTTTTCAACAGTTTCTAAGTCCTTAAGCTGAAGTTCCGTATCTATAATCTCCTTATCACGAACTGGATCAACTGCCCCATCTACATGTACTACATTTTCGTCATCAAAACACCTCACAACGTGAATAATAGCATCTGTATCTCTTATGTTTGCTAAGAACTGATTACCTAGGCCTTCTCCTTTACTAGCACCTTTTACCAAACCCGCAATATCTACAATTTCAACTGTAGTTGGCAAAACTTTCTCTGGCTCAACCAGTTTTTCAAGAATACCAAGACGCTCATCGGGAACTGTTATAACTCCAACATTAGGTTCTATTGTGCAAAATGGAAAATTTGCCGCTTGTGCTTTTGCACTAGACAAAGCATTAAAAAGTGTTGATTTTCCAACATTAGGCAACCCTACAATACCACATTGTAATGACATTTACATTAGTTTAATCTAAACTAATATAGAATAAAATACCCAATAAAGAAACAAATTAGAACTATTAAGAATCTTCACTCTCCTCGTCCCTTCGACTAAACTCATCAAAATCATAGTCTGGAAGCAACTCTGTTTTGACATGATCTACAGCCTCTGATAGATGCTCTATAAACCGATTAAAATCTTCTTTATATAAAAACAGTTTATGTCGCTCATAGCCATCATCGTCAAATCGTTTCTTACTCTCTGTTATTGTAAGATAATAGTCGTTAGACTTTGTTGTTCTGACATCAAAGAAGTAAGTTCTTCTTTTTCCAGCCTTTAACCTTTTTGAAAAGACCCCGTCATGGTTTTTACCATTGTCCTGATCCACCAATTTGATTTTTGTTATAAAAAATAAATATATAGAAAAAAAAACATATTTGCAAGACTTTTTAAATCAGGGAGATTTAAAGCTGTTTGTTTTGATTATCAAATAACTCTTTATAATAACCATTTTTCTGGAGTAATTCATCGTGTGTACCTGACTCTAAAACACTTCCACTATCTAGGATAACTATCTTGTCAAAATTCAAAGATGTAATGATTCTATGTGTAATTATAATGACAGTTTTATCCTCCCACAATGCTCCAAGATTCTTTACAATTTTTTTCTCTGTTGTTGCATCAACGGCTGATAAACAATCATCAAGAAGTAAAACTGGGCTATCTTTTAACAATGCACGAGCCAGTGATATTCTTTGCTTCTGCCCTCCTGACAAAGTCACTCCTCTTTCTCCTATCAGATTATCAAATTGTTTAGGAATAGCCCCAATCTCTTTTTTAATAGATGCCAGCTCGGCAGCTTGAACAATTAACTCTTTTTCTGCATCATTTGCAGAGAAGGCGATATTATTTGAAATCGTATCAGAAAATAAAAACACGTCTTGTGGGACATAGCTAATCAAACTTCTAAGTCGCTCTAAATCTAATTCTTTAATATTATTACTATTGATCTTTATATTCCCTTTTGTAACATCATAAAGTCGCGTCAATAGGTTAGCAACGGTTGACTTACCTGATCCAGTCTTACCCATTATTGCTATTTTATCTCCAGGTTTTATGTCTAAAGAGAAATTCTTAATTGCCTCAATTCCAGTATCTGGATAAACAAATCCTACATTTTCAAACCTTATATTTATACTATTTTTATCAGTAAGACTTACCGTCCCAGAGTGTATTACAGGCTCAACTTGTAAAAATTCGTTTATTCTTTTCTGAGAAGCCTCTGCACGTTGAATTAGCGATGCCACCCACCCTACTGAGGCAATCGGCCATGTCAACATATTGATGTATATCACAAATTCTGCAATATTACCTGTTGTAATTTCACCTGAAATGACTTTTAATCCTCCTAAATAAATAGTCAGGATGGTACTTAATCCTGTTAATAATAACATCAAAGGGAAAAAGAGTGACTCAACTCGTGCCAAACTTAGTGTCCTATCTTTATATTCCTCGCACTCACTATCAAAAAAGGCTTTCATTGATTTTTCCTGAACGAATGACTTTATGATTCTTATTCCAGAGAAAGATTCCTGAGCAATACTTGTAAGATGAGACAACTGCTTTTGGATCGCTTCACTGCGCTTATTAATCCTACTGCTTACGAAATATATTGAAAAAGACAATATGGGTAACGGTAATAAAACGTAAAGAGTCAATTGCACATTTACGCTCAACATCATATAAATCGTTACGATAAATAATGCTCCTAGGTTAATACTATACATAATCGCTGGGCCCAGATACATTCTAACTCTTGAGACATCTTCTGTAATTCTCGACATTAAGTCTCCTGTCATGTTCTTTTTATAAAATGCCATATCCATTTTACTGTAATGTTTGTATACATCATTCTTTAAATCAAACTCAATTAAACGTGACATGACAATGATGGTTTGCCTCATGAAAAACATAAACAACCCTCTCATTATAGCAAGGCCAATAACAATTAGTCCAAAAATAAATATGCTTTCAACCAATGTATCGTATATATTGCCTTTTACCGTTTCATCGGCTGTTGCACTATAGAGCTTAAGTTGCTCTTTAACCAAATCAAAGGCTCTCCTAATTACTTGGGCAGGGAAAATGGCAAAAATGTTAGAAATGATAATAAATATAATTCCAGAAATAAATCGAAGCTTATACTTTAAAATATATTTATTAAGTGCCTTTAATGATCCCAACAAACTATCCTTTATGATAGCAAAGCTAAGCTTTATTATTACTCTTTTCTAAAATTCAAGTCGAGAGACCAAGAATAATTCAAAAAATAATTTAGCTTTGCTCCGCAATTGATTTGTAGTATCTTTAAAAGAAGACAAAACGGTATTTACGATGCAAGAAACCTTGATACAAAATAAGACGGAGGAGACATTATTTGGACAGTTAGATCAATATGAGCATGAGCAAGTTGTTTACGGCTATGATAAAGACACTGGATTAAAATGCATTATTGCAATACACAATACAGTTTTAGGGCCAGCACTCGGAGGCACTAGGATTTGGAATTACAATTCAGAAAAGGAAGCCCTAAAAGATGTTTTAAGGTTATCTAGAGGAATGACTTACAAATCAGCGATAAGCGGTATCAACCTTGGTGGAGGGAAAGCAGTTCTTATTGGAGACTCTAGGCAAGAAAAATATAAATCAGAAAAACTTTGGAGAAGCTATGGAAAAGTAGTCAATAGCTTAAACGGTAAATATGTTACTGCTGAAGATGTTGGAACATCTGCAAAAGAGATGGAATATATTGCCGAGGAAACGGAGTGGGTTATGGGCAAGCCTTCTTACCTTGGAGGGAGTGGAGATCCTTCTCCTATGACTGCATATGGAACTTATTTAGGCATGAAAGCTTCTGCAAAGAAAAAGTGGGGGAATGATAGCCTAGAAGGCAAAAAGGTAATGGTTCAAGGTGCGGGTCACGTTGGGGCATATCTTATCGGATACCTAGCTAAAGAAGGAGCACAAATATTGGTATCTGATATTTACGAAGACAAGATTGAAGCTATTGCAAAAGAACATAAAGTGGAAGTAATCCCTGCTGATGACGTTTATGATGTAGACATGGACATTTACGCACCTTGTGCGCTGGGTGCTACTCTAAATGATGATACAATAGATAAGTTGAAATGCAGCATTATTTCTGGTGCAGCCAACAATCAGTTAGAAAATGAAAAGATACATGGTAACATTTTAAAAGAGCGAGATATCTTATACGCCCCTGACTTTTTAATTAATGCTGGAGGCGTCATCAATGTTTATCTTGAATTAGTTGGCTATAGTGAGGAAAGAGCTTACGCCACTACTGAAAAAATCTATGATAGAACTTTAGAGATATACGCTCGAGCTGAGAAAGATAATATCACATCTCATCAGGCAGCAATAGAATTAGCTGAAGAGCGTATAAACGATATTGCAAAATTAAAAGCTAAGATTTAAGCTACCTTCTGCGAAGTATGCTTACGAGGAGAAATATTCGAATTAAGGTAATGCAAACGCTCTACATTAAGGAGCAAAATGATGATTTGCAATTACCACAAGTAGAAAAACAGCTTACAGACCTGATAGAGGACACTTACCACCTATATCTTTATCTTTTATTATTTATTGAACAAGTTGCCGAACAATCAACAGTACATGCAACTACTCAATCTGAGAAGCTCTTAGAAGAGAATAAGAAGAAGTTCATCTCTACTAAGATCAATGAAAACCCAATTGTTCAGTTTATAAGAGAAGATGAAGCTATCCAGAAAGCTATAAAAAAGGCTAAATTAAAATATCTTCTAGATGAAAAGCTAATCGAAAAAACTTACAAACAACTTATCGAAACACCTGAGTACAGAGACTATATCAACAATGAATCTAATGATTGGAAAAGTCATCATAAAATAATTTCTTACTTACTAAATCCATTATTAGCAGACAATGAAGATTTCGATGATCATCTAGAAGCATTTTTACCTAATTGGCAAGACGATGCCGAAATGGTTATCAACTATGTATTAAAAAATTCATCCAAAAGCTCTGGAAGGATTTTTGATGCAAGTTTTAGCTGGAAAGAAGAGGAAACATTTGCCCAAGAATTGCTTAATACTACTATTAAGAATGAATCGGAGTATAAAAAACTTATTCAAGAAAAAGCAAAAAACTGGGAAGTTGATAGAATAACAGTCTTAGACATCATTCTAATGCAAATGGCTGTTTGTGAGTTTTTGGAATTCCCATTCATCCCCACTAAAGTGACGATGAACGAATACATTGAGTTATCTAAATTCTACAGCACTCCTAAAAGTAAAGAGTTTATCAATGGTATCATCGATAAGCTGAGAATCCAACTAGTAGAGGAAGGGAAGATCAAAAAGACTGGTAGAGGGTTAGTAGAGTAATGTTACTGGATTAGTCTCATTACCCTAAGTAGGGTAAACGACGTATTGTATAATTAAGTTTAGCAAACTATATTTGTAGATATTATAAACTATGGCTATGAAAAACCGATATCTCTTATTGACTAATCTCTTAATATTTACCACCACTCTTTTATACGGTCAGCAAGCTTATGTTGAGGGCTATGGATATATGACTGTTGTAGACCCCACCAATCATAGCACACAAGATTCAATTTGTTGTGCAAACTTCATTTCACCTGCCCCTTCAAATGATAACTCTACTATATATACGGTAAAAGTAGATTTTGCAAATGGGAATAAAATTTATTACATCGATCATGGTACCAAGCAGGTTACTGATTCCATAGATCTAGTTGCACATGGAGTGGAAACAGGTTTTAATACAAACTTATTATTCGCTAGAAATGTTGCAAATAATAACATTTATCTAATTGATCCTTCTACAAAAAGTATAGACTCATTAAGTTTTAATAACCCTTCGAATCTTAATCGGCGACCAAATAGTGAGGAGGTTTGGGTGTCTAACGGTGCCAGCTTTGGGGTTGTTGATTATAGCTCTGGGACGACCATTACGACATATACCTATCATACTGGTAGTACTTTTTTTCATGCAGGAATAAGTTTTTCTCATGATGGCACACAAGCTATTATGAGAGATTTCATGAGAGAACGCATTTATTTTATCAATGCCAATACAAAGTCTATTATAGATTCTATGGATGTAAATGGGGAATATCTAGAGTTTAATAGTGATGCAAGTGAATACATTGCCGTACACGGCACCAAAATGTATCGATACAATGTATCCACAAAATCAGTTATCGACTCCACAGAATTACCTCACACAGGTTTTGATATTTTCAGAAATCCAGTGGCTGAAGAGATATGGGTTGTGTACCATAATGATGATAGTATCGGAATTTTTAACATTAACACACTTGCTTCCATAAAAACTATTGGAACAGGCTCCAACCCACACAAAGTAGCATTTATTGATGTGCAGAACAGCACCTTTATAGAAGCAAATAAAAAAGCAATAAGTGTTTACCCCAATCCTGCTTCTGAATATATTTCTTTTCAAGGCATAGCATTAACAAAGGTTTATATTTATGATAATATGGGTAGGCTTATTATACAACAGTCAAATAACCTTAATAAAATGATTTCGGTAAAACAACTTACAAAAGGAATTTATACTATACGTGCTTATGACGAAAGGGGGCAAGTATACCTGAATAGATTAATAAAAAGCGAAAGTTAAGCACATTCACAAAAAAAGGGCTTGCGCTAAAAATACTTGAAGAGCATGGGGCATTTACAAATCATTAGCTTTCGCCACAATCTCCGCTAAATCCAGATTCTCGATCTCTTCCTCTTTACCTTTTGTTTTAACCCCATCCATAAGCATAGTCATACAAAAAGGACATGCGGAAGCAACAACATTTGCCTTAGTTTCAATCGCCTCTTCAATCCGTTCTTGATTAATTCTCTTCTCTCCTGGCTCATCTTCTTTAAACATCTGAGCACCTCCAGCTCCACAACAAAGCCCTTTAGCTTTGCAACGTTTCATCTCTACCAAATCTGCATCCAACTGTTCTAGAACTTTTCTTGGTGCTTCATAAATACCATTTGATCGCCCGATGTAGCAAGAGTCATGATAAGTTATCTTCTTTCCTTTAAAGTGATTACCATCCGTCATCTTTATTCTACCTTGATCTATTAACTCTTGGAGTAATACCGTATGATGAATGACTTCATAGTTACCACCCAAATCAGGATATTCATTTTTTAAGGTATTAAAACAATGAGGACAAGCTGTAACAATCTTAGTAATGTTATATCCGTTTAAAACTTGAATATTACTCATTGCTTGCATCTGAAACAAAAACTCATTACCTGCTCTTCTAGCGGGATCTCCAGTACAACTTTCTTCTGTTCCAAGAATGGCAAACTTAATACCTACATGGTGTAATATTTTAGAAAAAGCAACAGTAATTTTTTGTGCTCGTTCGTCATAACTTCCAGCACAGCCTACCCAAAACAAAATTTCAGGTTGCTCCCCTTTGGCAATCATTTCAGCAACTGTTGGCACGGAATATGTGGTATCACTCATATTACTAATTTGAAATAAATATACTATAAAAAGTTTTATCCGCTAAATTTAAGGGACAGGACAAAGGATTTTTAAAATACTGGCACCTAGCGCAAGACTTGAATGTTTCCCACCCTACTTATATGTTTACCAAAGGGAATATCAAAGTCTAGCTTATAAACATATACGCCCTGGGAAACGCTCCTTCCATTATAAGTTCCATCCCAAAAGTCCTTATTATCTGCAAATTGATATATCAACTTACCTTTCTGGTCATATATGCTGAGATTAAAATTATTCTTACTAGCTCTTAAGACTTTCAAAACATCATTCTCTCCGTCTTCATTTGGCGTAAAGACATTAGGAATAAATGGATATTCACAAGAAACCACCTCAATAGATAGCGAATCCATGTATTGAACAAATGAGTTGCCAAAGCATGGGTCTTTGTATTCAGCATCTAGAAGGTAGTTTGTAGAACTATCTGGAAATACCATCGCATCTAAACTAAAGGTATCATCATTTATCACATTGATCCAATACCCCGTTATGTCTGCTTGAGATTTAACGAACAACTCTAAAGGTTCTTGCTCACATATTGCCTGATCAATTGGTATTTCTAGACTAGCTGCGCTATTATAACAAACCGTATTCCCCGAAGCATCTGTTAAAGGTGCCTGAATAAGAAATGAATTAAATAACTCAAATGGCACCAAAGGGTTTTGTTGTGGCTTACAAGGTACTCTGAGATTATCATCAATATTAGTGATGTTATAGTTATACTGATTCATAAGATGCCTGGATGGTGCCCAACTAGGGTTAGAAAAGGCGACTATATCCCTAAGCGTACAACCTATTAGAATATCAGTATGTCCGTCCTTATCAATATCTGCAATGGTAGGCCGCTCTTGTAATGTTCCACTTCGACACTCAACAATTGCCTCTAAAGAACCATCTTTTCCATTAAAAATCCTCAGGGAATCAGTCCTATTGACGATATCTAAAAAGCCATCACAGTTGAAGTCAAAAGCAGAGCTACTCGGAGTTAGATTTGCTGAGCCATCACGTATTTTTTGAACCCAAACCACATTCATATTATTATCGAGCATATAAATGCTATCCTCATTCGATATAACAATCTCTGCCTCTCCATCGTTATCAAAATCTGCTACTGTCGGCGTACTACCCAACTGAGAAGTTGTGGGTGGCATTGTAAACGTGTTTCCAATCTGGTCTCCAGTTCTAGGGTTCCAGACATAAACAGCAGCGCCATGGTTAACAATCACATCCAATTGGTCATCTCCGTCAAAATCTGCAACCGCAGTATATCCATCATTTAGAGAATCATTATTGGTTGTACTTTCTATTTTCAAGAAAGATACTCCTGGATCATAAGCATATACTACATCTCCACAGATTAATTCTAATCCATCGCAATCGCCACAAAAAGAACTTGGAAGCACATCTGCTGCAACAGAAACCCTCATCCAAGATTGATTAGCAAAACCAGATGGAGGCACTCCTTCTGAAGAAAAACCTCTAGCTAATAATGCTCCTGTATTTGCATTATAAATTCTATTTCGCACATATACTTCTGGTGAAAAGTCTCCATCGAAGTCTGCTAACCCTGGGTTTGCGGGATAACCACTAGATATAAAACCAATAGCAAGAGAATTTATTTTATTATGCCACTTAATACTCCCATCATGCTCAAAGCAAACTAAGCCCACATTATCACCAGGAAATTCTTGCATAGAACCAATAATTTCTCCAAATCCATCATTATCCACATCTCCAATTGCAAAATTTCTATAGATCGTTTCTGCTACGATATCTTTAGAAAAAGTAACAGCACCATCTACGCCACTCCGATATATAAGCCTAGGAGAGCCTAAGGGTTGATTTTGAACGGTAATGATATCAACTACTCCATCTTTATTAACATCAGCAACAGCAAAGGTTGAAAAGGTAGAATATGAAGAGTCCTCCACACTCCATTTTTGAGATAAATTCATGGAAGGATCATCCACCTGATTTTTGACACAATTTTCGTCAAATAGCTCATCCGTGGAAGTCTTAATTACAAAATCTTCGCAAAAACTGCTACCATAACATTCTGAATCGTAACAATCAATTAGTCCATCTCCATCGTTATCTTGACAGTCACCACACACTTCTTGCGCAAGAGAATTTGCAAAAAAACAACATAGTATAGCAAAACACAAAAACCTGAAAATCATAATCAGGTTAAGATATGTATAAAAGAATACCTTTCAGAAGAAAAAAATTGATAAAATCATATTTTAAACACGATAATTCCTTACAATGGAATATTACCATGTTTTTTTCTAGGCAGGTTATCTACCTTGTTTTCCAACATTTTAAAAGCTTTGATCAGTTTGATTCTTGTCTCATCAGGCTTAATCACCTCATCAACAAAGCCTCTATTTGCTGCTCTATATGGATCTGCAAATTTTTCGGTATACTCATCAGTTTTCTCCTGCAATGTCTTTTCGGGATCCTTAGATGCTTTGATCTCATTTCTAAAGATAATTTCAACGGCTCCTTTTGCACCCATTACCGCGATTTCTGCGGTTGGCCATGCAAAGTTCATGTCTGCTCCAATATGCTTGGAGTTCATCACATCATAAGCACCTCCATATGCCTTTCTCGTAATTACTGTAATTCTAGGAACAGTTGCTTCACTGAAAGCGTATAACAATTTTGCTCCATTGGTAATGATCGCATTCCACTCTTGATCTGTGCCAGGTAAAAAGCCAGGAACGTCTTCAAATACAAGTAAGGGAATATTGAAAGCATCACAAAAACGAACAAACCTAGCTCCCTTTCTAGAAGAATTGATATCTAATACCCCAGCCAAAAAAGCAGGCTGATTAGCCACTATACCGATACTTCTTCCAGCTAGTCTACTGAATCCAACGACTATATTTTCTGCATAATCTTTATGTATCTCATAAAAAGAACCTTCATCAACCACCTCATTAATCACATCTCGAATGTCATATGGTTGGTTTGGGTTTTCAGGGATAATATTAAGCAAATCTTCTCTTTTCTCATCTCCACCTTCATAAGGCTGAGTAGGCGTTTCATCCTCACAATTTTGAGGCATATAGCTTAATAAAGTTTTAATCCCATTAATACATTCAATTTCATTAGTATAAGCAAAATGCGTCACTCCTGACTTGCTTGCATGGGTATTAGCTCCTCCTAACTCTTCTGATGTCACCTCTTCGTGAGTAACAGTTTTCACAACATTAGGCCCCGTAACAAACATATATGAAGTATTTTCTACCATCATAATAAAATCAGTAATGGCAGGTGAGTACACAGCACCTCCAGCACAAGGCCCCATGATAGCAGAAATCTGCGGAACAACTCCAGATGCTAAAGTATTTCTGTAGAAAATATCAGCATAGCCTCCTAGTGAAACAACACCCTCTTGAATTCTAGCACCTCCTGAATCATTCAGACCGATAACAGGGGCTCCATTTTTCATCGCCAAGTCCATCACCTTGCAAATTTTCTCAGCATGAGTCTCTGATAGAGACCCTCCAAAAACTGTAAAATCTTGAGAAAAAACATAAACTAATCGTCCATTGACGGTTCCATAACCCGTCACAACACCATCGCCTAAAGGTCTATTTTTATCCAAGCCAAAATCGGTTGACCGATGACGTACCAGCATACCAATTTCTTCAAATGAGCCTTCGTCTAAAAGAAAATGAATTCTTTCTCTTGCGGTTAACTTACCTTTATCATGTTGAGCATCAATTCTTTTCTGTCCTCCCCCTAATTTTGCTTCTACAATTTTTTCCTGTAACCTTTCAATCTTCTCTTTCATCAATTTCTAGTTTTCTGCTTTAAAATCTAAGTTAACCAATTATAATTTAATTTGTTTCCATTTGCCTTTTCTCAAGCCATTGTATGCTAACAATCCAATAAATACCCAATATATTACTTCTGCAAACCAAACTACTTCAATGGGCACATTCATGTAATGTACCATTACAAAAGCTGAAGAAATTGATAAAAATACAGATACGGCTTCCACCAACATTGCAGAACGTGTATCCCCTGCCCCCGTTAAAGAATTGAATAAAACAGTAGATACGGAGAAAAGGACAACACCAAATAACATGACTTTTAGCGCTCCTAATGAATCATTTATTAAACTAATGTCCCTAGTATAAATTGATACGATTTGCCTAGGAAACAGAAAGATAATAATACAACCAACTATAGTCAATAAAAAACTCAAAGTAGCTATCCTCTTAATTAATAGTGGAACAAGTTCTATCTTTCCTTGACCAATAACATTACTTACCAGAGTATTTGAGGCAAATGCAAAACCAACACCAAATATGGTTACCATCATAGATAAACTCTTGATGATATTTGATATAGCCAATGCTCTTTCTCCTAATTGCTCAATAATGACAAAAAATACAAACCATCCTCCAAAAGCAAATAGATAAAATATAATAGCAGGATAGGATAACCGAAAAATTTTACGAATCAAGTCTTTAGAATGTGCTTTAAACTTATATAAGTTATAACGCACATGGTCTTTCTTTACAATACTATAAAGAACTAAGAAAACACTAGCTGCTATTTCCGCTACATAAGTTGCCAGCCCTGCGCCAGTAATTCCCATTTTAGGCATTCCCCAGTTACCAAAAATCAACCCATAATCCAACAAAATATTCACAACAGCAGTGACGAGTGTACTCCATGCAATAACAGCAGTTTGGCCAGTACCGTTATATAAGGACCTAAAGAGTACATTAATAGCAACAAAAATAATTCCAAAACTCAAATAGGATAAATATTCGAGGGCTGCCTCGGCAACTAATTCAGATTTTAAGAATAAGTGAAATATAAAGCCTGATGATATTTTCATATTGATCCATAACAGAGATGCCACAATCAGAAGCAATTTAATACCATGATTAAATATCTTACCTATCTCGTGATATTCTCCTTCCCCTGTCCTACGTGCAACTAAAACCTGCAATCCAACTCCAAGTCCCAAGCAAATAAAAATCTGAATAAAGTAGAAAATACCGCCTATAGCAGCAGCACCTAATTCTATCTCACCCACTCTCCCTAAGAAAATAGTATCTATTATATTAACTAAAGTCTGTGCTGAAGTGCTTAGTACGATCGGATATGCTAAGTTCCAAATTTGCTTATAGGAGATATCCAGTTTCATTTGCTCAAGACCTTATCAGTAAAGGCTTACATAAATTTGTCTATCACAGCCATTGTAGTTGTAGCCTTAGCAATCAAAGTTCTCTCCTCCCCATTAATTGTCCACACCTCACTTTCGCAAAAAGATAATCGATTACCAGGCTTAAGCACCCACCCTTTGGCATATACTTTTTCTCCCACTCCACCTTTGAGACAAGAAACCTTAATTTCAGCAGTTACTACATGCTTGCCTTCTGGAACTAATGAGAAAGCGGCAAATCCAGCAACAATATCACAGAGTGTTGACACCAATCCTCCATGTAATGCCTCATTTTGCTGTTTATGTATCTGCTGAATTAGCATTTCTCCCTCTACTAATCCCTCGCCTATATTCGTCAATTCAAAGCCAATATGTTTCATAAAATATTGACGCGTCAATTTATCCTCTATAACAGCCTTATAATTCGGATTTCTAGCCTTGTACATGACGGCAAAGTTAAGGAATCAGATCACAAATTTATATATCAAGTTTTCGACTTAATAATTCTGTAAATGCATTAAAACAAAATGCCACTTTAAAAAGCTTTACATAATGTGCACAATGTACATTAAGTCAATTAAGGCTACTCGTTGTACTTTTCCTTAGTCTTTTGAGGTTGATTGGTGGCCTTCTTGTACTTCCTTCTAGAGGCTTTAGGATTTCCCTTTGCATCTACATACTTTTTCTTTGATTTTGGATAGTTACTTTTAGCGTCTTTATAGACTTGCTTTGAAGCTTCTGGGTTATTATTGTATTTTGTCTTCAAACGATTTCTTTTCTCAGGGTGACTCTCCACATCATTTTTTACTACTTTTGCCGCAGCGGGTCTCTTTTTAGCATCTTTTTTTACAATTGCTTTATTTTGTTGAGCGCATATATTCAAACAACTCAACAATAATCCCATTAAACACAAGCCAGCAATATTATTCTTCATTATACATAGTTTTATATAAAGCTAACGCTTAGCTATTAAGAATAGAAGTCAACCACCCTTTATTAATTACAAGTCTACCTGCAAATAGAAACCAAATAAAATCTCATTGTTTTACCAATAGTCTTTTATAACTTACAGGTTAGAATTTACAACCAACCAATATGGCACGACCTATTTCAGACGATTTATTTAAGCTGATAAAATCTCTTACGAGAAATGAGAAGCGCTATTTCAAGGTGTTTTCATCTTTGCATATCATTGGAGAAAAAAATAGTTATATAAAATTATTTGATATCGTAGACAAGCAAACTGAATATGATGAGCAAAGTATCATTAAAAAATATGGACATGAAACATTTGTGAAAAATATTGCCAGATCAAAACATTATTTATATCAGCAAGTCTTAAAAAGCCTTCATGTCTTTCATCTAGAAAGCAGCCTTGTTTTGAAGTTCAAGTATGAAATGTCTTTGGTAGAAATATTATTCGAAAAAAGACTATTTGAACAAGGTCGCAAAGTACTAAAGAATACCAAGAATGTTGCACAACAGGTTCACGCACCTATAATTACACTAGATGTCTTAAAACTTGAGCGCAGAGCATTTACAGACAAACATTTTTTCAAGAATCCCGAATTGAAGATTTCAAGGCATTTAGAAGAGGAAAGAAAGACACTACAAGATCTTGATTCAATTATTACAAACTGGGGTTATAGGATTCAGACCTATTCGGTAATAGCGACGGAAGGTGTAATAAGAGGAAAACAACAAGATAAAAAGCTTAAGCAAATTATTAATAGTCTAAAAAATCAAGATTTAAACCAACTTCCTTTTAATGCAAAGATAAATCACTATAATACTCTTGCAAGCTACTATGATCGAATCAATGATTCAGCCAATGCTTTAAAATATGACAACTTGGCATTATCACTATTAGAATCAGACAAATCTATATTATCATTAAATATTGGATTATATATTACAACCCTTGCCAATGCCATTATGATGAGTGCACGCTACTCAAAGGCAACCTATGAGGAATTAATTGATAAGCTTCAAACGTTGTATGATATGAAGCCATTAAACAATCTCGGGCAACCAACAAGTATATTCTTTTATTATCATTTACTAATGCTGCAATATTATATAGATTGTGGACAAACAACAGGTATTGAAAAGCATATTGAAGTAATGTCTAGTGCTATAGAACAGTACAAAGCTTTTGATAGCAAAATAAGAATAATATATATATACTACATCTTATTTTATGCAAGTTTTACCATTGAATCATATACAACAGCTCTAGTATGGCTCAACAAGGTCCTTGACTCTAAGGAAACGGCAGAGTTAAAAGATCTAAAAGCTATTAGTAGAATGGTTAATCTTATATTGCACTATGAACTAAGTAACACAATACTACTTTCAAATATTATAAAGCCAACCTATCGCTATTTAGTTAAAGCTGAGAAATTATATACCCCAGAGACATTAGTTTTGAAGTTTTTAAGGCAAAGATCTCACAAACTAGAAAGTCGTAATGAATTGGTCAATTCATTTAAGAAACTACTAGTAGACATAGAAGAAGTAATGTCTCAAAATACTCCTGATAAAAATATGTTGCTATTATTCGATATCCCTTCTTGGCTTGAAAGCAAAATTAAAAGCAAGCCTTTTACAACTATCGTTCAAGAAAAGTATAAGGCTAGAACGTAATATATTCCTTTACTCAAAATGGTGTTTACAGAATTGGCATTTAATCTGTTTATCAAATTAATATTAACTTTTTATAAAAAAAACCTATTTCTGTTTTTAGTATTATCCAAAAAAGTCCATGAAGTTCACCTAAGTCCACTTCTTGTTTAAGTAAACCGTCATTCTGTAAGTCTTCTACATAAACCACCCTACCCTCAATATCTAAGATAGATAACTCTACTTTTCCACTTGCTCCTGTAGATATCTCTACTAAAAACTGACCTTTATTAGGGTTGGGATATACAATAAAATCATCACTCAAAAAACCTTCATTTATCCCCACTATTCCGATATTATTGCATTCAGAAGTATCACTACAATTATCTTGTGTAATAATAACTGCATAATCACCATTTATAGTAGCAGTAAATGATTGATTAGTGTCTCCTGCAAGGATATTATTTTCATTGTTACAATCTATCCATTGATAAGAGGTAGCTCCTGTAAAATTGGCAGTAAGTGTTGCCTGATTGGCTGTCACTGACACATCTAGAGAATCTCTAATAGATAGTATGATTGTAATTATACTATCGCATCCTGCTGTATTGGTAATAGTATCTGAATAAATTCCATTATCTGACCAAATGTATTTTCCGCTAGGAGAAACATAACTTTCACATAAATCAAGTGATATTGAATCAACAGTAGGCAAACAGGTTTTCCATAGCTCACTACCATTAATGCCATCATTAGCTGAAAAGTAGAGATCTGCCCCTCGAACAGCTAATTCATCTGGATCTGAAGAAGCAGATAAAGGGCGAATATCACTTACCATGAACATCGTATCATCCACACTACTATACTTCCAAAGCTCCTTACCATTGATCCCATCATCAGCTGCAAAATAAAGATCAGTTCCCAATATAATCATATCACTTATTGAAGCATTGTCACTTCCTGAATTAAGGTCTTTTACCATAGTAGCGCCTGTCTCGCTATCATAACGCCATAGTTCTCTTCCAACATTACCATCATCTGCTGTAAAATAGAGATATCCTTCAAATGCCAAGAATTGTTGAGGAAATGAAGAACTACTTCCTAAGTTTATATCTAATACTAGGATTGTAGTATCCATCATAGGGTCATATTGCCATAGCTCTTTTCCTATCGAGGTGCCTTTAGCCTGAAAATACAGACTCCCTTCAAATTCTGTTATATATTTTGGGCTAGAGTTACTGACTCCAAGATTAATATCTTGAATTATCATGGCAGTATCCATTATAGGATCATATTTCCATAGTTCTCTTCCAGCACTAGATGAGCCTTTAGCACTAAAATAAAGAGCTGTATCAAATATGGCAAATTGTTCAGGCGAAGAGGATGTTGAACCAGAGTTGATGTCTATTAAGTAAAGAGTTGAACCGTCATATCTCCACAATTCAATGCCATTACTGCCATCATCTGCTTGAAAATATATGTTGGAACCTAATACAATTGGATATTTTGGCGAAGAAGATCCTGCACCTGGATTGACATCGATTAACGTAGTATTTATACCATCATGTTTCCAAAACTCTACTCCATTGGTACCATCATTTGCTGTGAAATATAAGTCAGTCCCCAATATTCTTATTTTCAATGGTGTTGAAGAGTTAGCACCTGGATTGATATCTTTTACCAAAACAACAGAATCCATAAAACTGTCGTATTTCCATAATTCTATTCCAGTGGTTCCATCATCTGCGGTAAAGAACAAATCTGCTCCCAAAGCAATTAATTGATCGGGTGATGAGGATCCTGCATCAGGGTTGATGTCAAACAAAGTCGTTTCCACTCCATTAGTCTTCCATAATTCTACTCCACTAAAGCCGTCATCTGCAGTAAAAAATAAATCTGTCCCTAATACAGTTAAGTGATCTACAAAAGAAGAACCAAAGCCAGGTTGAATGTCTTGTGCTAAAACAACTTGTTGAGCATTAGCCCTAAAGCTGATCAAAAAAACGAGTAACACAAAAGTTACCTTTTGAATAATCACTTCTCTTTTTATTAAACTTCTTTTCATTAGTATAATTTTTTTTGATTATTAATAAACTACAGTTACATTAGAACTTTTAGTAATAGTCTCACCCAGTATGTAGCCTATCTCTATACGATATAAATAAACGCCTCTTTCTACCACCATATTAGCAACTTTACCATCCCACTCTGTTGCATTCATTTCCTTATAGAGAAGATTTCCAAATCTATCAAAGATGCTAAGTTCAACATACTTAACATTTTCGTAACCCTTCATGGTAATTACCAATTGATCATTATAGCCATCTCCATTCGGAGAAAAGGCATTTGGCAAAAATGGAACTTGTCTTGTAAATACGGTAACAGAATCTCGACCTGAACAACCATTTGGATCAACTGCAATAACGTAGTATGTTGTCTTTGAATCTGGACTAGCAACTGGCTTTTCACAAATTAAACAACTAAGAGATAGCTCATCATCCCAAGTATAGGCATTCCCTCCTGAGGGCATTAGCACAACGCTATTTCCCAAAATGATTGAGGTATCTTTCCCTGCATCAATGATTATCGGGAAAGCTATTTCTGAAACTGAATCTTTAGCCACACCACAAGCATTCATCACAGACAAGCTATAGCTAGTATTCTCACTTACAACATCAAAGAAGAAAGAATCAGTCGCTGAACCTGTATTCCAAAGAAAATGATCGCCATTAATAATAGAGGATATATGGATGGTATCTCCTAGACAAACTGAATCAGGAATAATTATCTGCGCATAAGGATCGGAAGTCACTTCAATATCTATGGAGTCATTATAGGTAAAACAATTCCCAGTATCTATCACACTTAAATAAATAAGGGTATCAGTAGTAACTTCAAAGCTAATTTGCGGAGTAGTATCATCAATATTCCAAATTGTTTGTAGGCCATCTTTCTGGGTAATGGTCAATGTATCTCCATAGCAAAGTGTATCTTTTGAAAAGGCATACAACGTTTCACCACACCCCATCACTATAACATGATCTATATAGTAATAGGCTGCATCCCAATTTCCATCACCATTACCATTATTATTAACATATACAGTATCTATATTTGAGTCAAGCTCAAAGTTACCAATCGTCATAAAGCGCTCTCCTCCATTAGCAGTAAAGCTACCAGATATCAATGTCCAACCTTCTTTATCTGATAGTGTTTGCCCAGATGGAGATGCAACGTGAGGTATTGGGTCTAAATATTGAACTCCTGTTCCACCAATTGAGGTATAAGAGAAAAATGCTCCTATCGAGCCAACAGCATATCTCATGGTATCTGCTAAACTCACGTAAAACGAAACATTATAACATTTCCCTGATTCAAGCGGCTGCAATAATTCGACTTGCACATACTCTCTTCTGTTTAAGGGGCTTGTCTTTAAATAGCAATATAACCCTACATATCCTTCCCCTCTATAAGGTTCTTGTTGTCCAAATACATTACTATACGGATTTACAGAGCCTGTGTTGCAGGTATTAAAATAATCTGAAGATCCAACGCTTGTTGGTGCTATCCATGGAAGCGGAATCTTAGAATTTGCCGAGCCAGAGCCAGAAATCCCTGCTGGACAGGTCTCATAACATTCAAAGCTATTGTTCGGTACTAGGTTTTGTGACGATACAATGTTTGCAAACAAACAAAAGCCAGCAAATAAAAAAATTATACGTTCTACCCTTATATTCATCTTAATGTCATTTCTAACCCTTTCACTAATTGTCATAATTCAGCAATTATCATTAGTTACAATTTACAACATAATAAACCATAGTCACAAGACATGAAATACCAGTTGATTACAAGTCAAACACTACGGAGATAAAAGGGGCGATAATGATTAATCTTACTAGTCAATAAATGTACTCTTGCATATCACCTAGACAAAGTAACATTACCAGTAATAAGGATATTTTCACTACCTTCTCTCTGAATAACAACCGCATATGTATATACTCCGCTAGGCTGAGGCCTTCCATTTCTTGAGCCATTCCAACCTTGGTGTATCTCATTTGTAGAAAATACAATCTTACCAAATCTATCATAAACACAGAAATTGCCCTTCAAATATTCTTCCCTATTGAATAAAGACAAGATATCATTAATACCATCTCCATTAGGAGAAAAAACATTAGGAACAAAAAGGGAAAAACAACTTTGAACATCAATGGTATCTGATGCCATACAAGAGTTCTGATATACTGTCAACCAATATTCTCCTGGGTCAGATACCAAGATTGACGCCGACTCTTCTCCTGTTGACCATAAATAACTCTTAATAGTTAAAGTTCCCAGTACCGACAATCTAATAACATCTGAAGCACAAAGGGTGGTATCGACTTCAAGGTTTGCCTGCAAGGCTGTTAAGCTAATTTGAATAGAATCCATACGTTGACAGTTCGTGTTTGTATCAAAAATGTTCACATAGTACGTAACCGTATTCCCTATCATTGCAAATGGGTTTGCAAGACTACTATCATTCAATCCATTTGCGGGTGACCAACTATAGGTATCTCCCCCAGTGGCAAACAACTGCAAGGTTGCTTCCTGACAAATAGAGGTGTCTCCTCCTAAAATGCTACCATCAAACGGAATCACCACTACAGTTTGCAAAATGGTATCGGTACATGTGGTATTAGATATTATTAGACGATACGTAGTTTGGGAATCTGGAACAGCCAATGTAAAGGAAGTTATTGTTGAGGCAAGCCCTTTAGGGGGACTCCAGTTATAAGTAGCTCCAATACTCGAATCAACCCCAATAATAACCGCTACTCCTTCACAGATGCTAGTATCTGGAAATGAATATGTCGTATCGCTCAAAACTAGAATGGTCTTCGTCATGGTATCTATATCACAGTATTCTGATGATATAAGTGTTACCGTATATATTCCGGGCTTTGTATATAAATGTGTTGGATTTATAAGGCTAGAAGTATCCTTGCTACCACTTAGCGAATCCCCAAAATCCCAATGATATAATGGCCAGCTCAGGCAAGAGGAATCAGTATATATTGTATTATTGGTAAAAGTTGTGGTATCTCCTAAACAAGTTGTGGTATAGTCAAAGTCTAACTCCAAAGGTAACCTCCAATCTGGATCAAGAAAATAGCTATCTATAAACTTGGGCAGTAATGAACTATTATAAGTCCCTCTTCCTGCCAGAGATAAAGCATTATGTTCATAGTTACAGGCAAGTCCTAGTTCATTGGGATTATTGATTGCATCGAGATAATACTTTCGAGCAGTATCACTAGAAAAATAAGCGGGGTTAATATAACCCGTAGCGACATAGGTCTTTCCATTCGGGCCGTTTTGAAATGCACGTTGCCCAACTGTCATGGTATCTTTATAGATCATGGTTTTAGAAGCGATAATCTCGGCATTGGTATTCAACATCATATCAAATTGATAAATAGGTTTCCCCTCTGCCCCTGAAGAAGCATATACCTTAGAGTTGTCAGGTGAAAAGGTCAACCCATAAACATACTCACCTAGATCTACAGGGATTAGCAAAGGGTCACAAATGTTCCCCGTTGAATTATCAAAATCAAGCAGGTAGAACCCATCACGACTGCTAAATGCCAGCTTTCTACCATTTGGCGAGGCGACATGATTAGATGGTCTTGAGTTATTTAAAAACAAAAATGCTGGGAGGTTGCTTACAACAGGTGCTGAAATACCGGTATTGGATATTTGATAAGCATTCAATTCGCTAATAGTACCCAAGGGGCTTCCTTTAACAAGTATTAACCAAATATCTTCTTTATTGCAATGATGAACGGCTATTTTATATTCACAGATTTCATCCGCAAGAAATTGATTTTTGATTATCACCCTTCCAAGACCTCCATTAAGTGACATATCAATAAGACCATACCTAAAAGTATCACAACCTTGCAGTCCGGAAAAAAGATAATACTCTACATTGCTTCCTGGTTTTGGAATAATCATAGCGCCGCCATGACCTCCTATATAATGTCCTATTAAATCGGTTCCATTATCCATGGTATCATGCAAAGCATTATACACTGTTATTCCGTTAGAATAAAAGAGCAATTTTCCCTGATCATCTGCTATGCTGGCAATGGATTCTGTAACATTTAGCCGTCCTTCTACTACTGCTTTGGGTGGATCACAATTGAAATCAACACCTGCATTTCCTCCAAAATACCAGTGATTTACTTTCTTCGTAATATCATGGTTTGATGAAACACTTATAGAGTATTCAATATTAGAAGGGTATATTTTAGGTACGGTAATCAATGATGTCCCAGAACTATCGATCGTAAGGTTAACACAGTTGGCATTAAGAGTATTGCCAACTGCACTACTTCCTGTAATATCAGAAGTAAGCCATAGGTAATGTTTTTCAGGAAATCTACTTTGCTTTAATACAAGATTTGTATTAAATATAAAATCACCTGAAGAAGGATTACTTATAGTACCTAATAATTCTCGATGCATCAAGCTAGGTGCTTCATCCAAGTTCCAAGCTAAATATGCTTCCTCTGTTCCAGTATACCATAGTTCTACTTTGCTAATATCAGCTATATTTGTTGTGCCTGAGAGGTTAAATGTGACATCATTTATTATTAAACTGTCTTGTGTTCCGCTGATATGGATTTCTACACCTAAGATGTCTTTCCGAAATGATCCAGCTGTAAAGCAACAAGGGCTTGGCTGCTTTGTTGTGGCAGAATCTACTGTGATTGGCTTTTCTATTAAGCGCACTGTATAATCTTCGATATCGCCATTAGAGAAATTAAGATTACAAGGGTTAAAGAGGGATGTTGTTCCTACAGCAATCCTCATTCTAGTATAACCAGACATAATAAATGGAGAGACCCCTGGCACTGTAAATTCAACTTTATTAACTCCAGGGCTTAGCGTATCCAGAAAACATGCCTCTCCTGTAAAACTAAAAAAGCCATCTTGGTTATAATCAATAAAACCTCTTAGTACACTAATTGTCGGAACAGTAACGAGAATAGTCGCTTTTCCCCCAATAAACAAAGTAGCCGTATCTACATTAGTATTATCTACGTATCCTTCTCCTGCAACGCTGCTATGGTTGACCACATCCAGTACAACATTAGTTATTCCAGTATCAATAGGATTTGATAAAACGTTGGGCACACAAT
This sequence comes from Bacteroidia bacterium, assembly GCA_030426955.1. GTDB lineage: Bacteria > Bacteroidota > Bacteroidia > Chitinophagales > JAUHXS01 > JAUHXS01. The sequence continues at coordinate 399,788 of JAUHXS010000001.1, forward strand.
ATTGGGCTTGTGTTTTAAGAAGAATACCAATACAATAAATTATTATGCAATAGGTTTTCAAGGTCATATCACATTTATGTTATCTCAGCAGTGTAACCATTCCATGTTTGACGACAGAAATATCTTTATCAACTGCCTTAAAACGTCCTGATAGCATGTAAGGATAAGTTCCTGTTTCTTGTATCACTCCTTTAGAAGTACCATCCCAACCATCTGTTAGATTATCGGTTTCAAAAATAAGGTTACCCCATTTATCAAAGATTTTCCAATACTCTAGCTCGTTAACCACCAACCTATTAATGGTCAGTAAATCGTTTAACCCATCACCATTAGGAGTGAATGCCTTAGGGAGATCAATGACTGGCTCCTCTATTACTTCAATCAGGACAGTGTCCATAGCAATACAGCCTGAGTCAGTAATAGTTGTCAAAGAGAAAAGTGTAGACTTAGATAATGGAACGGTATTAGTCTCTATGGCATTTTTATTATCTACTAGATATTCAGGATTCCAGTATAACATATCATACTCAGAAACAATACCCATTAAATCAGTAGCTGTATTTTTAATAATAATTTGATCTTTCCCTGCATCTACTTCAGGGGTGGGATGAATCATAATATATATTACGTCTTCAACAGTGCACTGATTCGAATCCGTAATGGTTAGAGTATAATCTAAAAGACTTGTAGTATGCTCATTGGTATGAAATAAAGGATTAGGAACAGTATTGGAAGAAAGGTATGTAATAGGGTCCCAAGAATAATTATAGTTGGAATCAATTGCTTCGGGGCCAATAATCAGATCACTTCCTGCACATACCGCATAATTTCCTCTCATTTCTAGCGTGGGGGCGTCATGTACCCATATAAATGTTGAGTCAACAGTATCTGTATAATGTTTACAGTCTAAGCTGGAAATAACGATTGTATATAAGGATGAACTGTCTGGACTAATCGTTATGAATGGAGTAGTCTGTCCACTAGGTAACCATAAATAGGTGCCCCAAGAAGGAGAATTATCAATATTCCCAATAGTAATAGAATCACCCTCACAGATTTCGTATTTATCAGCCAAACTTATTTCTGCAGCGCTCACATTTAAGAAAACAGAGTCTACTCTTTGAACACATCCATTAACCGTAGAATAAGTGACCTGATACCAAACGGAAGAGTCAGGAAAGGCAATAGGGTTTTTAACGGTATCATTAGATAACGAAATATTGGGCATCCATTGGTAGCTAACATCATCTGGTCCAGTAGGCTGTCCTCCCAATACAACGGTATCTCCTAGACAAACATTAACCGTATCCTCATCTCCAGCATTAATAGGCTCAAAAAAGTCACTTTCAACATAATTAGGCAGTCCAGCAGTACTATTGTGTCCATCGGATAGTGTAACTCCTCTATCTAAATAACCACATGCTGACCCGAGTGTATTCGGACTAGTAATAACCCCCAAAAAGCTGGTATCATTAAAAGAGTTACTAAAAGTTTTAGCTACATATAGTTTCCCATCTAAAGCTTGCTGGATTTGCCCCAAATAATACTCGTCCTCAACACCTCCTTTAAAAAGTTCATAGACAGAAGCCTTAATAAGGTTTTTATCCCAAGAAGAAACATCTAATTGGAGAAGCCTAGAACTCTGCCAACGCTGTTCAGAAACATAAAGGATCTTGCTATTAGGTGAGAAAGAAAGGCCATAAGGAAATAAAAAACTATCAATAGTTAAGGTATTGGATAACTCACCAGTTGAGTTATTAAAGTCAAACAGCTCTACAATACCTAACTTGTTTAAACTTTCCGTGATCAAACAGGTCGCTATTTTAGTGCCGTCAGGAGAAAATTTCATTACACCAGAGAAACCAGAAATGCTATCTGCTCCAGAGGACTTAAGCAGGTATTCATGTGGTGTTCCTATCTCAGTAATGACGGCATTGGATAATCCTGAACCCGTAAGTTGATAGACATGAAATTTATTGTCATTCAAAGAATGTCCAACTATCCAATAGTCCTTGCCATTGCAATGCTGAACGGCAGCAACTTTCTCTGAACTTGATAGAAAAAGAATCGACTGTTTTTGAGTCACTTTACCATGTCCATTATTCTTACTCATATCTAAAATAGAATAACTGAAATAACCGGTTCCGTTTGATTCCGAACTATACCCAGTTCTTCCTCCATGCCCATCAGTTGTAAACAGATAGTATGTATATAAATGATCTGGCATAGGTACAGCAATCACGGATTGTGTAGAAGAACTATGTCCACCAAGCGCATTGCCATTCTCAATAACTTCATGCCACTTATTCCAAACCGTTCTTCCATCAGAGTAAAAGAGCAAAGTGTCTGAATAAGGATCTGAAACGACCGTACATCCTTCTCCTGTACTTAATTGTCCATCAATTAATTCAACAACTGTATCATTGGCAAAATTCAGTCCAGCATAGTTACCAAAATACCACGTCGCTACACTGCTTTCCTGAGAGAAAATCGAATACGATACGGTAAACAGTACTATAAATATGAATAATGGTTTAAGGCGCATGAAGTACCAATGTACAACTCATTGTATAAATTACACACTCAAAAGATCTCAATAAATAACAAGTCAAACACAAGAAAACTTCTTGTGTTACCTAACCAATGTAATAGGCTGATGGTACTCAAACTCCGCTCCTTCTATATTGGTATAAAAAAGGGCTACTTGATAAACACCTGTTTCTTGCTCTTCTTCTAAATAGGTTCCATCCCACTGAAAACCTTTGTCTTTAGTAATAAATACAAGTTCTCCCCACCTATTATAAATTGATAGATTAATTAATTCTCCTGAAATAGGCTCAACAAAGCCCAGTTGATCATTTAGTCCATCACCGTTTGGCGTAAAGATGGTAGGTAGTATTGGCTCAATAAGTTGTTTTACACAGATCAACACTGAATCCATGAAGACACACCCATTATCATCAGTTAACTTAAGTTGATATATAACATCTTCCACAGGGCAACTAATGGTATTCAGTTGACTTTCATTATTTAAATAAAGATTCGGAGTCCAAGAATAGTTTAAACTGCCAAATCCTGTTTGTTCTGAAAGTTGTAAGCATTGGTTCCCAAACACACAGGAATCATTTATGATAAATATTTCTGTATAAAAAGGTTTCACCATGTTCCTATTCGTAAAAGAACAATTATCGAGTATTACTGTTAATAATACGTCAACGGAGTCTTCGCTATCTAGTATTACTTTAATATTATTGCTATCTGTAGCACCAATTAATTTACCAGAAGAGGCTTCCCACAAATAGCTATCGGCTGCTGAAGCACTAAACATTGCTGTATCATAAGGACAAATGGTTGTATCTTTTATGGCAAAGTCAAAAGTTGTGAGTACAATATTGGTAGAATCTGCATTATTGTCATAGCTACACTCAAGAAAATCTATATTGGGAGCAGTCTCAAACCCGTCTTTTATATCATTGATAAAGAAAAATAGTTCTCTCATTGAGCTATTTTTACCCAAACTCAATATTATGTCTCGCTGAACACAAGTATCAGATTGGAACTCGTAAAAAATAGTATCTTTCAGCAATAACACACCATCTCCATTGTAAATGCTTGCAACGCTTCCTGAAGGTATTATAGCCAAATCATTTTTTGAGCATACAACATAAGTAACCTTAACTTCATTACATTCATCCTCAATATATTCAACTGAATCTATAAATAAAGATAAATCATTTACCTCTATAAAACAGGCAGGGTTTCCATCTGCATCTAAATTAGAGGGTTGATTCAAAAAGCCATTCAATGCAGGTATTAAGGATTGGTTCTGAGGCACAATGGGAATACTTAAGTCATCATTAATATTAGTAGCAAAGTAGTTGTACTGATTCATCACCTTTCTTGTAGGGTACCAGTTGTTCTTTTTATTCCCAAATGCGAATATTTTAGGACCTAAAGCAGTTATAGAATCGCACATGCAAATTATCTCTGCATGCTTATCATTATTTACATCAACAATGACAGGAAATTCGCGATATGTACCAGAAATACAGGCAATAGAATCTAAAGTATTTCCGTTTTCACCTTCCATTATTCGCAGAAACTCTTCATCTCTATATACAACCTCCATGCTGCCATCACAATTAAAGTCAAACAGGCTACTGCCAGTAACGGAGGAAGATACATCCTTTACCTTATGTTGCCACATAATGCTTAAATCATTATCTAACGCCATATAATATTCCGAACCAGCAAAACCTACCTCAACTGCTCCATCATTATCAAAGTCCCCAAGGTTAGCACGTCCCCCAAAACCATTTTCAAATATCAACATATTTTGCTTCATAACGCTACCATTTCTTGGGTTCCAGCTGTATACTATAGTAGAATCATAAGTGCCCAATGAATTATCAAGAGTTGCTACAGTTACTATATCCAATAAGCTATCCCCATCCATGTCTGCCATGCTATTAAAACCTATTTGCATGCTGTCGTCCAATTGACTCCACAAATAAAACGCATCATTTGAGATATCCAACGAATATATTGAATTGCCCACTACTAACTCTAGCCCGTCACATGTCACACAGGAATCTGTTGGGATAAAATCTGCAGCAATAGAAGAATGCATAGAGAAACCAAATGCTACAAATTTATCGTAAAGTGTAGGCCCTACTCTTGAAATCAACTCACCATTGGTTGCATTAAAAATGTTACGACCGATAAAGACTTCAGGGATGCTATCTGCATTAAAGTCTGTTATAGTAGGATAATCTCCATAATCAACACCAAAACTTCTGTTATCTATGCCACTATCTGCTTTCCAAAGCAGGTTTCCCATAATGTCAAAACAAAACAATCTTGAAAAATTATTCACTCCCATCCCACTTGTATCTACTCTTATTATAATCTCCCCTAACCCATCGCTATTTATATCAGCAACTGCTATATTATAAGAATAGAATCCTGGTGCTACGGTTTGGCCTTTTAATAGTGTGATTTTTGTTTTAGTTACTCCAGTATTTCCATCTAGAATAAGAATTTGACCATAAGTTGGTGGGAAAAGCCCTGCTCCATTTGAATCACTTGCGGCAATCAACTCAGGATACCCGTCACCGTCCATATCTGCGACCATCGGCACTCCCAGTCCAGAACTCATCGTTTCAGAAGTCCAAAGAGACACTAACTCAAAAGTTGAATCTATATCAGGAGTTGTTAGACAACTAGTATCACCTTTATAATTACTTATAAAAAAAGACTCACAATTAGTGCTATCGGAGCAATCGTTATCGTAACAGTCAATCAAACCATCTCCGTCGTCATCTATGCCATTATTACAGATTTCTTGACAAAAGGCTTGTTGCAATCCGAATAACAATAACACTACCAACAACTTACACCTCTTAAACGTATTACTACAACTAATTACTTCAGTAAAATAATATGCCAATATCATACAACAAAAGTCAGAAAAAAGATTTAATGATATAATCCTTTTTTTTTAAAATTAATTACAAGTCTGACAAAAAAAGCACCTAATACTGTCAGCATAAGGAACTATATAGCAATATGTCTTTACTAATTTTAATATTCAACCTATTAAAAAGACAATAAAAAGTCTTAATATTGTGTATTAGTTTCAGATTAATAGCATCTCTTACATCATGAAAATAATCAATATCGTCTTATCAATTATTGTTGTCGCATTAATGTACTTTTTGTATGATACCATTAATGCACCTATACAGTTCAATAAAATCAGAGAGATTAGATACGAAAAAATAAGCCAAAAGTTAGAAGATATAAAAAAGGCTCAGATGGCTTATAAGGAAGCAAGAGGAGTATTTGCAGATGACTTCGATAAACTAACAAATTTCGTTAAAAAGGATACGCTACTAGTCATCAGTATCATTGGTAATCCTGACGATACTACTCAAGTAATCAAACGAGATACGAGCTATGAATCTGCTTTAGAATCTTTGTTTTCTAAAGACTATCCAGTGGATGAACTAGCAATGGTACCTTACGGAAATGGAGAGAAATTCAATATATCGGCAGGAGAAATAAGCACTAATAATGTAAAGGTTAAAGTATTTGAGGTAAGTACGTCTAATGGTGTGATTTTTTCTGATTTAGAAGATAAAGATTTTTTCGATGCCGATGCAAGATTCACCCTAGGTTCTATGTTTGAAGCTAGATTTGGTATAAAGCCTCCTTTAAAGTAGTCTGAAGTTACTTTACTTATCATGTCATCTAATATTCATTTGGTCGATCAGACGTTCACTCAATCTATTTTTGATAAAGAAATAACTTCGGAAAAAGATTTAAAATTGGCTATTCAAATTCAAGGAGATGCAATTTCCTATCTCGTTGAGACTATCAAAGATAAATCGATTAGTATCATCAAAAAAGTTTCTATCAATGATTCCAAATCATTAAGAGATATCCTCAACAAGGATGAATGGATCAACAAAAAATTCAAAACAGTATGCATTGCATTGGAAAGTAGCGTACGAAGTATCATCCCAGACAGTTTATATGATGAAAAGCTAAAGGAAGATTATCTCACATTTAGTCATGCGAACGTATCTAAAAACCATGCTATTTCGACAGAGCAACTTTTAACAATCAAGGCAAAGCAAGTATTTGCAGTTGACAAAACAATATTATCTGCTTTACTGAAGCAACACCAAAATGCTAAAATTTATAGCACAAATGGCACATGGCTGAAGTTAATATTAGAAGACCACAAAGACTCATTGGCAAAAAAAGTTTGTTTAAGAATAGGCAAAAATACTTTTGATATGGCCGTCGTTAAAAAGGGAGTGCTTCTTTATAATAATACATTTCAGTTTGAACAAAAGGATGGTCTATTATATTATTTTTTATTCGCTTGTAAGCAACTAAATATTGACTTAACTCTTACTGAGCTCATAATACATAGTGAGACCATCTTAAGCAATGAACTAAGTGCAATTTTTTCAGCATATGCTCCTAAAACAACATTTGCTAAACCGACATCAAATGTCAAAATATCTTCTAACATCAAGAAGCAAACTATACCGAGTATGTCAAACTTATTCGCCTTATCACAATGCGAATAATTGGAGGTAGACATAAAGGAAGGCGTTTCAATCCGCCATCAAATATTCCTACTAGACCTACTACAGATTTTGCGAAAGAGGGTTTATTCAATATTTTAAATAATAACTTCAACTTTGACAATATTACATTTCTAGACCTATTTGCTGGCACAGGAAGTATTAGTTATGAGTTTGCATCAAGAGGATGCAGGACAATCAACTCCGTTGAAAGAAATAGAAAATGCATCAACTTTATTGAGCAAACTGCTACCTCATTGGATTTACCTATAACGGTTCATGGGACGGATGTATTTGAGTTCATCAAAAACAGCCGTATTCAAGCAGATATTATTTTTGCAGGACCACCCTATCCCTTAACTAATATTCCAGAAATCCCCGACCTGATATTACAGCACAAACTACTCTCTAATGAAGGGTGGTTTATACTAGAACACCATAATACATTATCTTTCGACGAACACCCTGCGTTAATTGATCAGCGCTCCTACGGAACAACTATTTTTAGTATATTTAGTAATACATGAGTAAGATTGCTATTTTCCCTGGTTCTTTTGATCCCATAACATTAGGACATCAAGATATTATTGAACGAGCAAGTAAGTTATTTGACCAAGTAGTTATTTCAATTGGAGAAAATTCACAAAAGAAGTACTTATTTGATATTGACCAAAGAATAAAATGGATCGAGCAGATTTTCAAGGACGATAAAAATGTTTCTGTAAAATGCTACTCTGGACTTACCGTGGATTATTGCAAGGCTATAGGAGCAAAATATATCGTAAGAGGTGTGCGAACTACTGCAGATTTTGACTATGAGAAAAACATTGCTCAGCTAAATCAAAAAATGAGCCCTGACATAGAAACCATATTAATCACTAGCAAACCAGAATATTCACACATTAGTTCTACCATTGTTCGGGAAATCATCATAAATAAGGGCAACACATCATCTTTTTTGCCACAAGAGTTAAGATTAAATTAGCACCTTATCATAATTATTCAATCAATTCTATATCTACCCGAAGGTTTCTTGTGCTTCTAAAAACATCATCCTCAGAAAAGCCTAAAAGTAGCTTTATAAACAAAGGCTTCTACTTTTACTCATTTACTTACACTCCAAAATATCGGCATTAAAACTTAAAGAGATACCCACCAACGGTAAAATACTCTTCTATAAAGCCGAAAGCATGCTTTGCTCGATCATTAGTAGTTCCAAGTGTCAAAACACTAGGTAGGTGAACCCATCCTGATTTAAGGCTACCTTTTAAATAAAAACAGCGAAAAAAATCAAATTTCAAACTGCTTTTTACAGAAAAGCCATAACCTGCTATATTGAACCGATTATCCATTCCATTTCCGAATAAAATGACTTTAGTCTTGGGAATATATATGCCTAGCCCTATACCTAATGGAATAGATAAGACCACTTTATTTTCAATAATTACCTTACGAAAGGCAGCTCTCTCCCAGTGAAAATTTAAATAATTCAACCCATCAGAATGTTCAAAATCTAATAGGTCAGGTCTAATCAAAATGTTGTTATCCTCATAACTGCCTTCGTATTCCTTAGATGCATCAATTTCAATTATTCCATTGATTAAAACATTTTGGTTTTGCACGACAACATACTTCATATGATCCATCCCTAAACTAAAAGTATTTTTTCCTTTGATGTAAGAGATGCTATAGTTGTATTGAGGTATTGTAAACGTAGCAGGCATGAAATACAACTTTGCAGAGAATGGACTCTGCCGATCCTTGGCCCTCACATTATTTAACTTAAAGTTATAATTGTCTCCGATAAAATGAATATCGCTCTTAGTGTAATGCGACCAGTTGTAGCCCCATTCAATGGAGAGGGCCGACATACCATCATCTTGAGCAAGAACATTGTGTGTTATTATCATCTGTTTAAGCAATATTAGACAGATAATCAATAGCCAATAGTCAATAGTCTTGTAAAGAACCTTAAACTTCAAACTTATAACTTTAAACTATTTGTATTCCGACGTAAAGTAAAACTGAACCTTAGGAAATGTTTCCTGCATCATTTGTAAATTGTAGGACGACTCTGCCAAGTAAACCAGCTTGCCATCTTTATCTTCTGCAATCCACTGTTTTTTTCGCTCTACAAAGTCATTTAAGTCTTTATCTGATTCAGCATCTATCCAACATGCCTTATATAAGTTTACTGATTCATATCTGCATTTTGCTCCATACTCATGTTCTAACCTGTACTGAATCACTTCATATTGTAATGCTCCAACCGTGCCGATTATTTTTCTATTATTTGCCTTTAATGTAAATAGCTGTGCAACACCTTCATCCATCAGCTGATCAATTCCTTTAGCTAATTGCTTGGACTTCATCGGGTCTGCATTCTCAACATATTTAAATAACTCAGGAGAAAAGCTTGGTATTCCTGTAAAGCTTAGTTTTTCACCCTCTGTTAAAGCGTCTCCAATTTTAAAGTTACCGGTATCATGTAAGCCCACAATATCTCCAGGGAATGCTTCATCTACAATTGATTTTTTTTCAGCCATAAATGCCGTTGGACTCGAAAATTTTAGCTGTTTGCCGTGCCGAACATGTAAGTAGTTCTTGTTGCGTTCAAACTTGCCAGAGCAAATTCTCAAAAAAGCCAGCCTATCCCTGTGATTAGGGTCCATATTGGCATGGATCTTAAACACAAACCCTGTTAATTTTGACTCATCTGGTTTAATCTCTCTTTGCTCTGTGTTGCCACCTTGAGGTGAAGGAGCAATTTTAACAAAACAATCCAAAAGTTCCTTGACTCCAAAGTTGTTAATAGCACTTCCAAAGAAGACGGGAGAAACCTTTCCTGCTAAGTATTCTTGTACGTCAAACGTTTCATAGACACCATCTATTAACTCGATGTCTTCTCTTAATTGATTAGCAAAGCTATCCCCTACTTGCTGATCTAACGTCTTATCAGATAAATCTTCAATTTTAATCACCTCATCTTCTGACTGTTTTCCATGTGCACTAAACAAGTTTAGTTGATGTTCGAAGACATTATAAACTCCTTTTAATTCTTGCCCCATGCCAATTGGCCAACTTAGAGGCCTTACATTTAGCTTTAGCTCTTTTTCTACTTCATCTAATAGATCAAACGGATCTTTTCCTACTCTGTCTAGCTTATTGATGAAAACGATGATGGGAGTATCTCTCATACGACAAACCTCCACGAGTTTTCTGGTTTGTGCCTCTACCCCTTTGGCAACATCGATCACTACAATAACACTATCAACCGCCGTTAAGGTTCTAAAAGTATCCTCAGCAAAATCCTGGTGACCTGGTGTATCCAGAATGTTTATTTTCAAACCATTGTAATCAAAGCCCATTACTGAGGTCGCAACGGAAATTCCTCTTTGTCGCTCAATCTCCATAAAGTCAGAAGTAGCGCTTTTTTTGATTTTATTGGACTTTACCGCTCCTGCAACTTGAATGGCGCCACCAAATAATAGGAGTTTTTCAGTTAGTGTTGTTTTACCCGCATCCGGATGACTAATGATGGCAAAGGTTTTTCTTCGATCTATTTCTGATTGTAAGCTCATGCTGCAAAAGTAATGATTTAGTTTAATCCATATGAAGTGCTAAACGCTAAAAATAAAATAATGTTGAGAAACTAATTCAATTAAATTGATGTTAATAATATTGATGAAAACATTACCATTAATTATCCTACTAGCATCATTTATATATGCTTGCGGACAAGAGAAAAAAGAATCAGAAAAGATGAAACAGGAAGAGAGAAAATTTGAAATAAATAAATCCGAGGAAGAGTGGAAAAAAGAACTTACTCCGGAAGAATATCAAGTACTAAGGGAGCAAGGAACAGAAAGAGCTTTTACAGGAGAATACTATCATCATAAAGAAAAGGGCACCTATTTATGTGCCGCATGCGGAAATGAACTTTTTTCTTCTGAGCACAAATATGAGTCCGGATCAGGCTGGCCAAGTTATTGGCAACCTATTAATCATAGTGCAGTCAAAACCGAAATGGATAAGTCTCATGGAATGATTAGAAACGAGATCGAATGCAACAAATGTGGAAGTCACCTTGGGCATGTCTTTGAAGATGGTCCCCAACCTACTGGATTACGGTATTGCATCAATTCAATTTCGCTAGACTTCAAAAAGAGGTAATATCTCTTTAAAGCAAGTTTACTGGGCTTTTTCATTTATATTTAATACTTTTAAATAAATGTCGAAGCCCACAAATAAAGGCACTTTCCAATGGAAAGCAGCACTTAACAAATCTGCTGACAACTACCATACTATTGGATGTTGGGTTGCCGTTGTATTGAATCCAATCTGGACAATAAGTGACTATTACGTCATTCCTGAACACTGGTATGATTTTTTTGTAATTCGAATTGTTGTATCGCTAGCTTCTTTGCTTACTCTTTTGGGAAAGAAGAAATTCAACTTATCTACAGAACTGGTTATTGGCGTGCCATTCTTAGGCATATCGCTCCAAAATGCTTATATGTATAGTGTAATTACTGATCCTATTACGCTTGAGAAGCACACGCTGGCTTACATTGCTCTCTTCATTGGTGCTGGTATGTTGATCTTATGGAAGCCTATATACACTATTGGTGTAATCGCCATTTCATTAATAGGGAACATTCTTTTCTTTGCACTTAATAGCAACCTGCATTTTGATGAAATTCTTGTAAATGGTGGGCTTTTAACCTTTTCAGTTGCCATCTTTACAATTCTGCTTATCCAAACAAGGTACTCCTTAACTAAAAGAGAGATTATTGCAAGGCTTGCATTAGCTGAATCCAATAAAAAGCTTGAACAACAAAAAAAGGTTATTGATGAGGCGAATCAGGAAATAACAGCCAGTATAAACTACGCAAGAAACATACAAAACGCTATTCTCCCTGAAAAGGAAGACATCAAATCTTTTTTTAAAGATTCATTCATACTGGGGAAGCCCAAAGATATCGTCAGCGGAGACTTTTATTGGTTTGCTCCAATTAATGAAGATGAGTGCATCATAGCTGTTGCAGACTGTACAGGACATGGAGTGCCAGGTGCTTTTATGAGCATGATTGGAAATGCCTTATTAAATAAAGTAGTGATAGAAAATGGTGTTACCAAGCCATCTGAAATCCTTGACAACTTAAGAAGTGGAATAATCAAATTACTTAAGCAAGGTAACTCTGAGAATGAGATAGGCAATCAAGATGGAATGGACATTTCACTTTGTTTGTTTAATAAATCTACTATGGAACTTCAATACGCTGGAGCAAACAACCCTTTGTATTGGATTAGAAATGGGGAACTCTCTCAAATAAAGGCAGATAAGATGCCAGTTGGATACTCATTTTACAAAGGTGGGGAGTTTAAAAACCACAAACTAACACTTCAAAAAGACGACACTTTTTACTTGTTTACAGATGGTTATGCAGATCAGTTTGGTGGAGCAAAAAATAAAAAATATACCTATCGAAGATTTAGAGAAAAACTGTTAAACATACAAGATGCGGAAATGAATGCACAAAAACTTCACTTAAACGAAAGCTTTAAGAAGTGGAAAGGGAATATAGCCCAAATAGATGACGTATGTATTATTGGAGTTCGGATTACTTAAAAATACCATCCAACATTAACAGCTAAAGAAAACTTGAACCCCTCTCCAAAAAATTGAGAAAGACCAGGGTCACCAGATATCTTACTAAATGAAACAGGAGCCGTTCTTATATTTTTTACTTCGTCGAAATTATATTTATACCCCCCTCCAATATAAGTATCAATAGCTATTGTCTTCGCTATTAAAACTTGATAACCTGCTATTAGGCTCACATTTGTGAAAGTAACTTTCAAAAAGGCATCTCGATGTTGCGCTTCATAAAGTTTTACATAATTATATGATGCATGAGGACCAAGATAAAAGCCTTGTGGGAGAAAATCTTCATATTGCCCAAATAGATAAAACTTATATGCTGCCTGAAAACGAAAACCACTCATTCTCAACTTTAGATTTGTGCTAACATTAAAACTATCAATGATTTCTTTCATTAAAAAGTTGGGGAAGTTATAAGAAACACCCACCATGGTAGACTGATTCGCTGATAACATTCGTTCATATAACCCACGCACCTCCCCTGCAATAGGTATTTGGGAAATTATCATTGCAAGTGGATTTGTTTTTAAAACGCTAATTCGAACTTTTTGAAATTCAGGCAACTCGCTTTCAAAAGCTGATCGTCCCGAAATGGTGGACTGCCCTCTTCCTAGAACATATAAACAACAGCAAAATATTAGTAGCTGTAACTTCTTCATGACCGATAAATATAGCTAAAAAGAAATATTAAATAGTAGCTCTTTAAAGCCGACTTATCAAAACACACATATAGTTTATAACTTATTAATAATATTATTAATAAATACCTTTCAATTGTTTAGCTTTGCTTTCCCAAGCAAAAGTGATGACTAAGAATACCATTCTTTTTTTCATTTTTTTCCTTTTCCTTTTCGTAAAAGATTTATCTGCTTCGCATGTAATGGGTGGAGAGCTAAATTATAAGCATCTTGGTGGTAACCAGTACGAGGTAACATACATCATGTATAGAAACTGCTACAACCCTAATCCTACTGCGTTATTTCCCAATCCTGCCATTATTGACATTCGAAATAAAGAAGGCTCACTAGTCACTCAACTAAGCATTCCATTTCCAGGATCTGACACAATACCTGTAGACACAACGAATCCCTGCCGTATTACACCTGACGATGTCTGTGTTGAAGTAGCGTTATATAGGGAAACAGTTATGCTACCGATTATAGACGGTGGGTATCACTTATTTGCTCAAGAATATGCACGAAACGCAGCAATTAACAATATCAAAAAACCTGCCTCCACAGGCTCGACATTCTACACTAATATACCTGACACCTCATTAGCAATAGTTAATAGCAGTCCTGTATTCAATAACTTTCCTCCCACTTTTATTTGCGTGAATGAGCCCATTGACTTTGACTTTTCTGCAACAGATGATGACGGAGATTCATTGGTATACAGTTTATGCGTTCCATACAAAGGTGGAAGCTATACATTTCCTTGGTCTAAAGCACCTTTCGATTCGGCAGACTATGCTCCATGGACTGGAAACGGCCCCACCATTCCCAATATTGACTGGAAACCTCCATACAACTTAAATAATGTCATGGGAGGCGTTCCAATTGCAATAGACAGCAAAACTGGTTTTTTAACTGGTATTCCTAATACACTTGGATTATTTGTAGTAGGAATATGTGTAGATGAATACCGAGATGGTGTTAAAATCAATACCATCATAAAAGACTTCCAATATAGTGTGATTCAGTGCTTGGCACCTGATGCTGAAATATTGGCAACATTTGGATATATCTGGGACTGCTCTGATACGGGCATAACGGTAACATTCCCTAATAATAGTACTAATGCAACACGTTATTTTTGGAATTTTGGAGACACAACTACATTAGCAGATACATCAACTCTAGAAAATCCATCATATAGCTATGCAGATACTGGAACTTACGAGGTAATGCTAATAGTTGAGAAAGGCTACCCATGTGCTGACACCGCATATGTTGATGTTTTAATTTATTTAGATATTTACGCAAGGTTTAACTTTGAAGCCACGCCATGCGCTGGTATTGATATCAATTTCTTGGACTCTTCTTTTACACAAGATGGAAGCATAATATCCCAATGGGAATGGCAATTCGGAGATGGAACAACTTCAACAAGGCAAAACCCCAAGCACGCTTATACGGATAGCGGAACGTACGAAATCACTCTAAAGGTGACTTCTAATGAAGGCTGTGCTAACACCTTAGTAGACTCTATCACTATTGAGTCTAGCCCTCAAGCATTTGCACTAGCAGGGGCAGATGACTCAGCGATATGTTCTGGGAACACTTTAGTATTGGGGGGATCACCTACAGCTTCAGGAGGATTAGAGCCCTATACTTATGAATGGATACCATCTAATGGGCTAAGTAATGATGCAGTACCTAATCCAATTGTTACACCTATAGGAGATACAACCTATCAGGTAACTATTACAGATCAAAATGGATGCCAAGGTATTGACTCTGTTTTTGTTACATTTGTTCCATCACCCATAGCAGATGCAGGAGAGGACAGTATATCCTCCTGTTTTGGAGATTCTGTCAATTTAGGTGGATCACCGAGTGGTTCAGGGGGGACAGCTCCTTTGTCTTATCTATGGCAACCAAATATAACGCTATCAAACTCAACTGCTACAAACCCTAATGCCTTACCATTATTAGAACAAGTATATACATTAACGGTAAGAGATGTAAACAAATGCTCTGCAACGGACTCTATTAAGGTAAAACCTATTGCTCTTTTTAATGTAGATGCGGGGGGTGACACAACTATTTGCAATAAAGATACAGCAATATTAGGTGGTAGTCCAACCGCATCAGGATCAGCAGGGTTTACGTATAAATGGTCTAATCAACTGTCCATTAATGATAGTGCAATTGCTAACCCAAAAGCAACTCCTTCTGATACCACAACCTACATAGTAGAAGTTAAAGATGTCAATGACTGTATCGTAAGAGACACAATTATGATTAATGTCAATAGCCTACCAACGGCAAATGCTGGGTTTGATGTTGTCATGTGTATTGGCGATAGTGCTGACCTGACAGGATCTGGAGGCATAAGCTATGCCTGGTCCCCATCAACGTTTTTATCGGCTGATAACATTCCCAACCCATATTCAAAACCAAGCATCACAACAGATATCGATTACGAATTAACCGTTATAGATATTAATAATTGCTCAGACATTGACTCTGTAAGTATATCTGTTGGAACATCGATTTCTGCCAACTCGGGACCCGATGTTAACCTATGTCTCAATGACACGGCTCAATTATTCGTTACTGGCGGAAATAGATATAGCTGGGCTCCTTCTACAGGATTGAGTGACACGAGTATTCCAAACCCACTTGCATTTCCTACAGATAGTATGGAATATATTATTTTAGCTACCAGTGATACCTGCACAGCACATGATACCATTAGGGTTTTTGTAAACCCTCTACCAACTGCAAGCACATCGCAACCTGATACAATTTGTATTAATGCCTCAAAACAATTAGGGTCTATCTCTACAGGATCTGGTCAATATCCTCCGTTTGAGTTTAGGTGGATACCAGCAAGCTCATTAAATGACTCTTCATTGGCAAACCCAATTGCAACTCCTGATTCTACAACAAATTATTATGTAGAAGTTAGAGATGCGAATAATTGCCTTGCAATAGATTCACAATTAGTTTTCATATCCGATCCTATCATTATTAATGCACAGCAAGATACATCAATATGCCAGAATGAAACGGTTGAAATTGGAGGTGTAAATATTGTTACTGGTGGTATTTTGCCCTATAACTATCAATGGACACCTAGTTCGACACTAAATGACGCTGGTATTTCCAACCCAGTTTCATCTCCATTAGCCAGCACTGATTATGTATTACAAGTTACTGATGAATTGAATTGTTTAGCATTTGATACTGTAACAATAAATGTATCCACATTAACAGCCCATGCAGGAGACAATATAGGTGGATGTAAAAGTAAGTTGATCACTCTAGGCGAAACACCTTCTGCTTCAGGAGGCTTAGGTGACATATCTTATTTATGGTTTCCAAACGACAATCTAGATGATTCATCATTAGCTAATCCGCAGCTAATTGTTACAAAAAATGAAACCATCACATTGACTACGCAAGATAGTATAGGTTGTAGTTCAATAGATAGTGTAACTATCAGCCTATCTAAGCTTACTGTAGATGCAGGCCCAACCCATCAAATATGCCCAGGCGATATTATCTCTATAGGCGGAACCCCAACTGCCGATTCAGGGATCACACCATATACATACATTTGGTCAGGTTCAGGATTGGTTTTCAACCAAAACCCTTCTAACCCAAATGCATCACCAGAGATATCTACTATATATACGCTAGAAGTTATAGATAGCACAGGGTGTTCTGTAACAGACTCCGTACTTATTAGCGTATTTGAAGACCCTAAAGTGGATGCAGGAGAAGATAAGATCATCGAAAAAGGAGAATCTGCTCAGTTAAGTGCTTCGAGTGGGCAGCAAAGTTACTTGTGGACTCCAAATAGCAGTATCAGCAATATTGATATTCAAAGCCCAACGGTATCGCCTCCAGAGACCATTATGTATTTAGTTGAAGCCATTTCCGCTAATGGATGTATTAGCCAAGACTCAGTGCTTGTGAGAGTTATTAGTATAAAACTACAAGTTGCTACCACATTTACTCCTAATGGGGATGGTATAAATGACCATATTTTTATTGTAAACCAAGACCTCATCCAGTTTAACTTCAAGATTTTTAACCGTTGGGGTGAATTGGTTTTTGAAACAAGTACGTACGGCGATGGTTGGGACGGAACCTACAAAGGAAAGCCAGCGGACAAAGACACTTACACCTATATTGTAGAAGGTACTGCTGCCAATGGCAAAGAAGTTAAAGACGCTGGAAATATAGTTTTACAGAGATGAAAAAACTAATTATCATATGGGCTGTTGCGTTATTTGCTATAGATGGTTATAGTCAGAATTTACACTTTTCTATGTATGAGCTTAACCCTATTTACCTCTGTCCTACTAATGCAGGTCTTTTTGATGGGGTGCAGAGGGCGTCAGTAATTTACCGTAATCAATGGGCATCAATAGCTAATCCTTACCAGACCGTATCGATATCTTATGACAAAACAAGTCTATTAGATCATCAATCATATGATCAAGTTGGTTATGGAGGAGTAATCATGAGTGATGTAAGTGCAGGGGGAGCATACAAAATATTTAAACTCATGAGCTCAGGCGCATATCATAAAAATTTTGACAATACTAGAGAAAGTATTTCACTTGGATTTCAAGCAGGAATTACACAACAAGCACTTGACCCTACCCTTCTACTTTATCCAGATCAGATAAGCAATGGAGAATTAAGCTCTGAAGTTCCAACAAGTGATGTTTTAATCAATGGAAGAGTCCTCAAGCCTGAGTTTGGTGCTGGAGCTGTCTGGAGCTACCATTCTCAGGGAAACTACTTAAAACGTTTGAGCAATAAAAAAGTACTAAGAAGAGATACAAAAGAAAGTACGGAATTAAAAGTAGGCGCAGCACTTAATCAGATCAATTCGCCTGACTTTAATTCACTTGGAAGCGAGTTTAAGCTTAAACCAAGACTTACTCTTTACGCTGAAGGAAGACTTAACCTAGGTTATGATTTCCACATATATCCAAGAGCTATGTATATGAAACAAAGAAGTGCTTCTACTTTAAACATCGGAGCCGATTTTGAATATATGCTCCATAACAAAACGGATGATGCTGCATTATTAGGCATAAGAGCAAGAAGTAAAGATGCTGTACTGCTGATTGCAGGGTACAAAATGGCTGATTATCAATTTTTCTTAGGATATGACATTAATGCTTCATCGTTAGCAACTGCAAGTTCAGGTTACGGAGCTATTGAGATCGGATTTGTTTATGTGAGCAAGCGTACACTTAGAATAAACTGTCCTAAATTTTCTAAGTTTTAAACCTCTTAGCACTTTTATATAATCAATACAAATGTGTAACTTCATGATGTGAATAAACACAATGAGGTTACATTAAAAGAAGCTATTAATAAGCTCATTGACACCTATAAATTAAGGGGTAAAATGAATGAAGCTAAGCTTATCAATAGCTGGGAAAAGATCTTTGGCAAAACTATTGCTAAGTATACCTCTAATCTATATATAAAAGACAAAAAGCTATTTGTCAAGGTAGAATCAGCACCTCTAAAACAAGAGTTTGTATATCACAAACAAAAAATGATCAAATCAATCAACGAATATATTGGCGATGAAATGATCAGCGATATCATTATCAGATGAGCAAAGCAATCGATACCTTTTTTAATCAAGCAAAAAAGTGGCAAGACGAGATGAAGCTACTAAGAAGCATTGTAGTTAATCTCAAACTCTTATCAGAAGAGTATAAATGGAGGCAGCCTTGCTATACATATAAAGGCAAAAATATATTAATGATTAGCGCATTCAATTCAAATTGCGTGCTAAGCTTTTTTAAAGGCACACTTTTAAACGATAAACATAATATGCTACGCAAACCTGGAGAGAACTCTCAATCTTCAATGGTTATTCGCTTTGAGGATACTCAAAAAATTCTTGACTCAAAAAACATAATTGAAGCCTATATTAAGGAAGCCATAGAAAATGAGAACAAAGGACTAAAAGTAAGCTTTGATAAAAGCAACACTATATCCCTCCCAGAAGAATTAGAAACTAAGTTTCAAAATGAACCAATCTTCCAAAAGGCTTTTGAAGCATTGAGCCCTGGCAGACAGCGAGGCTACCTTCTACACTTTAGTGGAGCAAAGCAATCTCAAACTCGTCAATCAAGAATAGAGAAATATGCACCAAGAATTTTGGACGGAAAAGGAATCAATGATTGTGTTTGTGGGCACTCCAAAAAAATGCCAAATTGTGATGGATCACATAAATTCTTGAAATAAACGGAGATATACCATGAACAAAAAGATAGGTCTAGCTTTAGGAGGAGGTGCTGTTTTAGGAGCGGCTCATATTGGCATCATTAAAGCTATCGAGGAACGTAATCTAGAGGTAAGCTACATATCAGGAACAAGTATTGGCGCTTTTGTAGGCGCTTTATATGCTTTCGGAAAAAGCTGCAAAGAGATTGAACAAATAGGCCTTAAGCTGCAATGGGTAGATATAACGAGCTTATCACTGTCTAAATATGGTTTACTATCTAATGATAAGTTAGGAGAGCTTGTAACTAAACATATCGGCGATAAAAATATTGAGGAGGCCCCCATCCCGCTAGCAATGGTTGCTACAGATGCAACAAGCGGCAAAAAGGTAGTTCTAAAAAAGGGTAACCTTGCTAAGGCTGTAATGGCTAGCACTTGTATCCCAGGTATTTTTATTCCAAAAGAAGAAGATAATAAGATACTAATTGACGGAGGTATTGTTGAGAACGTTCCGAGCAAAACGGCTAGAGAAATGGGAGCAGATTATGTAATTGGTGTAGATTTAAACGCTCAACATACCTATCCTAAACCAGATAATATCCTTGATGTTATATTGAATAGTTTTCACTTTATTATGAAGCAAACCGTAAGCTTGCAAACTCAACATGCAGATTTACTGATCAAACCAGATTTATCATCATTTAATAGGTCAGATATCAACCAAGTTCAAGACTTAATGCAAAAAGGCTTCGAAGATGGTAAAGAAGCTTTAAACAAGATTGAATTCTAGTAATAAATAATGGAAGAAGGATACATATATAGCGCCACTAAGCAATTTGAATATTATAAAACTCTAGGAGACAAAACATTTGCTCAACTTAATGAACACGATCTTTTTTGGCAATATAATGAGCAAAGTAATTCTATTGCGATTACGGTGAATCATCTTTGGGGTAACATGATGTCAAGGTGGACTGACTTCTTAAACTCAGATGGAGAGAAAGAGTGGAGAAACAGAGATTTAGAGTTTGAAACAATTATCAAATCAAGAGAAGAGTTACTAAAAAAGTGGGTCGAAGGCTGGCAATGCCTTTTTAGTGCATTGGAAAGTATCAATGAAGATAATTTTGACACAAAAATCTTTATACGCAATCAAAGTCATAGTATAGTGGAGGCAGTTAATCGACAAATGATGCATTATGCTTATCATGTTGGACAAATTGTATACATTGGCAGAATGGCAAAAGGCAAAGAATGGCAAAGCTTATCCATACCGAAAGGAGCATCTAAAGATTTTAACAAAGAGAAGTTTTCTAAAGGAAAACATGATGGACACTTTACAGATGATATAAAATAAGGATAATAATGACAGAATATTTATTACAAGGAAAGCTAAACGCTATAGACGGCAACTCAAGTAAACTTGCAGAAATACTCATAAATGCATCAAAATTAGTATCAACTGCAAAAGGATGTCGTTTATACTTAGTCAGTCAGTCAAATGAAGATATTAATGCGGTCTATGTAACAGAAATATGGGATACAAAAGAGGACCATGATAATTCATTGAAGATTGATGGCGTTATGGACTTAATTGGTCAAGCAATGCCTTTGCTAGATGGCAAGCCAGAGGGCAAAGAGCTTAAGATCATAGGAGGACTTGGCGTATAATAACTTTTATAATATATAATACAAAACGAATGGGGCTTATAATTATATTTGTTGTTTTAATTATTTTTTTACTACTAATCCTTGCAATCAAAAGAGCTCGCAATCATAACGAGTCTAAAATTAGTATTGAAGAACACCCAGCAACATTCAAAAAGCCTCTTATAGAAATGTTATCAAGGACAGGTAGTAATAAATACGGAAAATAAACAATGCAGGTATTACTCTATTATCTATTTTCAACTTTATTAATATTCATTTCCGTTCTTCCAATGATATCAGATCAACACTGGTTTTTTAGGGTGCTTGACTTTGGACGCATTCAAATTATGATATTGCTATTAATACATTTCAGTATCGGTTTTTTTATAATTGATAGCTATGATAACCATTTCTTTTGGCTGTCTCAATTTCTTCTAATTGCCTTTGCAACTAACAACTTTATTCTAATTTCCCCCTACATATCTTTAGGTAGCTATCAAAAAAAAGTTTCTAATAAGAACAGCCTAGAACGAATTAGTATAATGTCTATTAATGTATATCAATTTAATAAAGAATACAAGCAACTAATTCAGCTCGTACAAAAAGTAAAACCTGATATATTGTTAACAATGGAAAGCAATAAAGATTGGGAAATAGCACTTAGTACGTTACAAGAAGAGTATAAATTCCATGGGGGAATTGCTTTAGAAAACACCTATGGAATGCACTTTTATAGCAACCTTAGAGTCGGTGATTTTAAAATCAACTACCTGATAGCGGATGACATACCATCCATTGAAGCAGAGTTAACAACAAAAGACAATGTTTCTTTTTCATTTTATGGCATACACCCGCCTCCACCAAGTCCTACAGAGGAAAAAACGTCAAAAGAAAGAGATGGAGAACTGCTTATGTTGGCTAAAAAAATAGCTAAAAACAACAAGCCGACCATTGTTATTGGAGATTTCAATACAGTAGCATGGGCAAAGATATCAAGACTTTTCAAGAAAACCTCTAAGCTTATTGACCCCAGAGTAGGCAGAGGCTTTATTCCTACCTATCATGCAAAATATAAATTACTTAAATTTCCTATTGACTTGTGTTTTCACTCCTCTTCTATTACTATAGAGCAACTAAAAACTTTGAAACCTATTAACTCAGACCATTTACCTTTATTTTGTCGATTCTATGTCGATCAAAAATCTGATAATCAAAATAATGATGCCGCCACTTTAGATCAAGAAGAAAAGAAGGAGGTAAAGTCCCTAATAAAAGAAGGCTTAAAAGAAAAGAGCAATAGGTAGGAATTAAAATAGCCCTTTCGACTTTTGACAATGACCAATTTTTCATATTGTCTTTAATATTAGATTATGATATTATTGAAATATGAAAAAATGGATTCTTTCACTTTCCACTTTAATATGTCTTTCATATAATACTAGTGCCCAGTTTGAGATTGATTTCTCGGCTTCAATTGAGGAGTTGACTCTAGAGATGGCTGGCTCTGGAGTAATAATAAGTAGCATCGAAAGCAGTTGTATAGATAGTGCTAAGGGCGTATTTTCAGCAGAAAATACAAACCTTGGATTAGATAATGGCATTGTGCTCTCCACAGGTAACGTTGTCGATATAGCGGGGCCAAACCTTTACTGCGATATTGGAATCAGTGATGGAACCCTATGGTATACTGCGGGAGATGATGATTTGAATGATATAGTTGCTCCTGATATCACACATGACGCATGTGCAATTGAGTTCGACTTTATTCCTGCCTATGACACCTTGAGCTTTGAATTCGTTTTTGGTTCAGAAGAATATGAAGAATATGTTAACCTGTACAACGACGTTTTTGCCATGTATATTGAAGGCGGAACAGAATTCCCTGACAAAACGAATGTGGCTCTGATCCCTGGGACGAACACTCCCATTCAGCTAGATAGTGTCAATAGTAATAAAAATAGTGCATACTTCAATTCAAACTGCCCTGAAAGTGCTTCTTCTACCCTCACTTATGATGGGTTTACTACTGTAATACCAGCAAGGGTGGGTGTGACACCGTGTGAAACTTATCATTTTAAATTTGTTATTGCAGATACTAGAGACCGACAGTATGATTCAGGTATATTTATCAAAAGTGGAAGTTTTAATGCCTTTCCAGTTTATATTGAAAAACTCTCAGAGTATGCGGTCGAAGGCTGCAGAAATGGAAAATTGAGGTTTAATAGAATTGGTAGTGATGCAGATACTATTAAGCTTAAGTATGAAATAAAGGGCACAGCAACTTCAGGGTTAGATTATGCTTCTATCTCGGATAGTATCACTTTATTACCTGGAGAAACCATGAAAGAGACTATTATTGATGTGATAGAAGACACTATAACAGAGGGAGAAGAATTTATTGCTATTGTTTTTGAAAGCCCTTGTGCCAATTATACTTTTGATAGTATTGCTATCCCTATTTATGATCAATTACCATATTTCAAAGATGATTCAATTGAGTTATGCAGCTTGGAAGATACGATTATTGGTCCAGCAGAACTTGTGAAAGATTCATTATTGTTTGCTTGGAGTCCTGTAAATATGCTTGAAGAAGTAAATAGTAAAAATCCCAAATTATCAAATAACTTACTTTACGATTCATTACGATATGTTTTAAATATTCAAGATACATTCGGATGTGAGGTTGATCGGTATTTCCATATCTATATTAATGGTCCTAAAATGGACGCTGGCTTAGACACCACCATTTGCCCCAATGACTCAATACGACTTGGAGCCATTATAAATAATCAATACAACAATTCATGGATACCAGAGAATGTACTAGAAAATGATAGTGCACCTACCCCACTTTTTTTATCAAATGGTAAAGACTACGACTTTCTTTTATTTTCCACAGATAGTAATGGGTGTACTTTAAGCGATACTGTTACCATACACGCTTTTGACTCAGCTAATATCTTTATAACTGCAAATAAAACGGAAATAGAAGTAGGTGAAGAAGTTGAATTATTAGCTAATGGTTTTTCTGAATTCCTCTGGTCTCCTGATAATTGGCTTAATTGTAATACTTGTCCTTTAGTTATAGCATCTCCCGAGAAAACGATAACTTATTTTATAATTGCCAAAGACGAAAACGGTTGCATTGGGAAAGACTCCATAAAAATAGAGGTTTTAACTAAGTATATCGACTTGCCAAAAGCTTTTACTCCAAATGGTAATGGGTTAAATGACTTTTTAAGTCTGGTCAACCAAAATATTAGTGAATTTAACTACCTGAGAGTTTTCAATAGATGGGGAACACTTATATTTGAAAGCAATGATATTAATAACGGTTGGGACGGCACATATAAAGAGAAAGCACAACCAATTGGTAACTATTATTACGAATATGAGGGAGTTATTAATGATGAGGTCATTCATCAAGAAGGAACAATTACTCTAGTTCGTTAAAAGAAATTCAAGGTGATTCTTTTATTACTTCAATGATATCTATTTGACTATTTCTAATGACCTTTAGGAAATAAAGCCCACTTGGAAAGTTTAATAAATCTAGCTCTTTTGTTGAATGCGTATTGAAAATTTCTTGCCCTTGTTGGTTAAATAGAATAAGATTAGTCACATCATTAACTAAAGCATCAATCACAACAAATCTATTGGTTGGATTGGGGTAAACAGCTAATACGACATTTTCGCTCACAGTATTAATAAAAGTTACAGTTGAATCATTACAAGTATCAACAACATTCACTTGCACTGTATCTGCAAAAGGACAATTGAAGTAATCGTATGTAACGTAATATGTAGATTGCACATCAGGACAAACCTCTACAGATGCCGATGAACCTATAACAGTTCCTTCAATTTCTCTCCATACATAATTAATACCTACAGGTGCATTTAATATAGTACAACTGTCTACACAAACAATTTTCATTTTTGGTGTATCAGTAAATGTAGGTTTAACCACGACAGAGATATCTACCGTATCTACTCCCAGCAAACTTCCACTCAAAGAATCGAATGCCTCCACAGAAACTATTGTAT
Organism: Bacteroidia bacterium; assembly: GCA_030426955.1. GTDB lineage: Bacteria > Bacteroidota > Bacteroidia > Chitinophagales > JAUHXS01 > JAUHXS01. The sequence continues at coordinate 425,185 of JAUHXS010000001.1, forward strand.
CGGACTGAATACAAATCGTAACATTTTTCATAGAATCACCCGTCGACCAAGCATAAATAATTGGTCCTGGCTCTTCACCTGAACTACTATACTCTGCCATAAAGTCATAACAGCTATCGCTATTGCATACTTGAGTAAGATTCGGTGTAATATTAACACTTCCTTGTGCAATAATGTTTTTACTAAGTAGTATAACAGTGGTAATAAGTGTTAAGTAATTTACTTTCATAATTTAATGTTATCTGATTAATGTAATATTCCCTACAGATTGATAATCATTGATATTCAAAACGTAAGTATATGAGCCATCTAATGCCTCTGTACCATTATAACTTCCGTTCCAACCAGTAGAGAGCTGGTTTGATTCAAATATGAGATTTCCCAAGCGATCGTATATTTTAAATTCCGTCTTAGAAAATGTGCGATTTGTATTTATGATTGGTGATATTACATCTTGATAGCCGTCTCCATTAGGGGAAAAAGCATTAGGCACATACAAACTCATAAAAATATCCTCTTCAGAACATGGACTGGCAATATGTGACTCCTCTACAATATGTGATTTACAGTTATCTTCAACTTGTACATTTACTGTATACATTCCATAATCACTATAATCATGAGTAACAGAGTGTTCATTATTAATAATTGTATTATCACCTAAATCCCAAATCACTTCTAAACTGCTGGTATAATTCGTATCCGAAAGCACCATTTGATAAGCAAGGTTATCACAAGTATCTAAAATTGGTGTAATCGATATGCCTAAAGAGTCTGAGAGCAAATTATACTTTTCTTTATACCCCTCTAGACTATAGCTTTGAATATAGTTTATAAAGTCTAAGCCATTGTTAGATACTCCTGTTGATATTACCCTGTTTTCATAATTACATGAAGCCCCAATTACATTGGGCTGATGAACAATGGATATAGAATCTTCTAATCCTGAGATAACATTTAAAATATATAATTTTTGATCTGGTCCTACTTGGATATCTCTCCCTTGATATAAGTTAACACCTGATCCTCCGAAGATAACCTGCATGGTTGCTTTGACAGCATTCATATCTCCTCCTCCGGCATTTAAGTTAAATTGCAACAGTCTTTGCTGCTTATGACTCATATATAGCAAATTCCCATCTGGAGAAAATGAAAAATAAAGTGTATTAAGTAACTCGTTATTGCCATCAATCTGAACTGAGCCAAAAGTCTTTCTGTTTGTCAATAATCCGGTATTGTCATTGAAATCGAATAGCTCCATCCCATCTGTAGAATTAGTATTTCCATAAGCTATTTTTGTACCATCTGGAGAAAACTTTAAAGATGAAATATTACTTGGAGGAACGGAGTGAAACAATCCAACATTTGATATAACGGGAGGTTGGACACCATCCTTTGTTACTAAATAAGCTAAATATTCTGTCGACCTATATTTTTTTACGACTACCCAAGTATCCAATCCATTAGAATGTTTTACTGCAGCAACATTTTCATTTACAGTGTCTATTAGGGTCGTATTTTTTTCTATAATTGAACCAAGTCCGCCATCCCCATCCATGTCTACTATGGAATACCTAAAAAAGCCTCCATTAGGAAAATTTACTCGACCAGTCCCTGGGTCAAATGTTGAACCGTCTGTCGTAAAAATATAAAAGTACCTCTCTCTGCAACTATCACTAATTGGAATTATGATACTAGATTGAATAGCGCTTCTATATCCTAGTAAGCCTATGCCATTCATCATAATAGCATGGTCTCTATTCCAAACCGTCTCTCCGTCTGTGTAAAAAAGCAGATTACCACTGGTATCACATATAGAAGAGCTTCCCTCATCGCAATCCATTGCACTTGACCCTAAATTATTAATAGGATTTCCATTATTAAAGTCTAAATCATTTCTATTTCCAAAATACCAATGGTTAATGCGCTTGCTTTGACTATAAGCAAGCTGAAATAAGAGTATAAATACTGCGATACTAATTGAGAAATAATAATGTCTATACATATTACAAACTAAAATATTGTATTAATACTTTAGTCTACAGCTAAAAAAAATGGCAATGTAATATTTTCAAAGAAAGAAAAAAAGACACAACAAATTGACAATCAAATCAAAAAAGACAAAAAACAATCTGTTTTAAACTATCTTATAACTATAATAGTGGCCGATATCACTTCTGACTAGCCACTTCTTTTACTTTCTTCTTATCAAGCTTATTATCCATATAGCTATTGATATCGCTAATCCAAAGCTTCTCATGTTGTTCTAGAACAGTAATTTGCTCACTCGTTGTTTTTTCTAAGCTTTTCAATTGATTAATCAACTTTAGTACCTCAATGGCTATAGACTTATCCTCTTTGCCATACTGCCTAATCGGATCGAAACAGGTAGCAAACACCTCTTCAAAAGTAATTTTATTAAGTACAATTCTTAAAGTCTTTTTTTCATCATATATGGCATTAGGAATATCTATTGCAATGAAGTCACTAATGATATCCACGATCATATTGATACAAAGCTTTGCTGTTCCAGGATCATTGATCCCTGGGCTTAAAGCTTTAATGGCAATCTCCATCAATTGACGCAACCCATAAACAAAGTTTTCATTAATGGATTCTCCTGTATAAAAGACAAAATGTGACTTTATCTTTTCTAAAACATCTTCACTAACGTCTTCTTTGTTAATCCAAAATAGCGGACTGTTTTTCAATACATACTCTCCAAAATGATACTTTATTTTTATTTGAAGATCATTCTGGGATAAAACCTTTAGCATATTATCCTCCTCAACATCTTGGCAATATCCTGATTTATGAGAGTTAATTGCAATCCAGTTTGAAGTAATATCCATTTCCTTTATCTCACCTGAGGTAATAACACCATACTTCTCCTTTGATATCAAACTTATTTTCTGGATAATTTTTAAAGTCTTTTCGTAAATATTTTTTATGATTTGATTTGGCTTTATAGAGTTAGAAACATGAGCAATGAAATAGATAAAAAGAAATACATTAAAGATTGCCAATGTGATTGACAGCAAAATACCTATCGAGAAAACACTTTGTTCTCCTTGCAGAGAGGATATTTTCAGCAACAACGGTATGTAAAAAACGATGCTTCCAATATAAAAACCAAGTACCCATTGAGCTCTTCTTTCCTTTACCAAGCTATCAAGAATTTTAGGAGAATAATTTGATGCTGCTTGGCTCAATACGACCATTACCATTGAAAAGCTAAATACTGTTAAAGACAACATCCCTCCTATCAATGCACTAAGCAAACTTCTTGCTGTATCAGGGTCTTTCGTTGATGAGAAAGCAATAGCCTCAGAAATTTTATTTCCTATTGGATAACTCTCAATAGCAATCACTAAAAAAGACAGCATGCCAAACCCAATTGCAATGATTACAGGGTAAAAAGCGATGCTATTGACTAAATCCCAATAATATTGCTTTAGGTTATCACGTAGCTTGGGCTTTACCATTAGATATCATCAACATTAGCCAACTCTAGCAGAAAAGCATATTCCATGGCAATTTCTTTCAAATATTCAAACCGCCCTGATGCTCCACCATGCCCAGTACTCATGTTTGTGTGCAATAACAATAAATTATTATCGGTTTTCATATCCCTGAGCTTTGCAACCCACTTTGCAGGCTCCCAATACTGTACTTGAGAATCATGTAATCCCGTTGTAACCAAAAGATTTGGATAATCTTTTGATTCTACATTATCGTAAGGGGAATAAGACAATATATAATCGTAATACTCTTTGTCGTTAGGGTTACCCCATTCATCATATTCACCCGTTGTTAGCGGAATGCTTTCATCTAACATAGTTGTGACCACATCAACAAACGGAACTGCTGCGATCGCTCCCTTAAATAAATCTGGGCGCATATTGATGACGGCTCCCATCAACAACCCCCCAGCACTTCCGCCCATTGCAAAAAGCTTCTCTGTATTGGTATATTTGTTTTCAACTAAAAACTCGGCACAATCAATAAAGTCATAGAAAGTGTTTTTCTTTTTTAACAATTTTCCATCTTCATACCAATCCCTACCTAGCTCTTGCCCACCCCTGATGTGAGCAATTACATAAACAAATCCTCGATCTAAAAGACTTAGCCGCACAGAGCTAAAATAAGCGTCCATATTTGCACCATAAGATCCATAAGCATAAAGGAGTAATGGAGCATTCCCATCTTTCTTCAAACCTTTTTTATACACCATAGACATCGGTACATCTACCCCATCCCTCACTTTTACATCAATTCGTTCTGCTTGATAATCTGATGGGTTAAATCTACCCAAAACCTCTTGTTGCTTTAGCAGTACCTTTTCACGTGTATTCATATTATAATCGTAAACCGAGTTAGGCGTCGTCATAGAGGTATAGCCAAATCGGAAGGTATCTGTATCAAACTCCATATTGGTATGCGTATAAGCTGTGTAGGTCGGCTCGCCAAAGTCAATATAATGTTCTTCAGATTTATCATGTTTGATTATTCTCAGTTTTGTCAACCCTCCTTCTCTTTCTTCTAAAACCAAGAAATCTTTAAATGTTTCAAAATTTTCTAAATAAACATGATCCCTATGTTCGATTACTTCCTCCCAGTTATTTATATCGGTATTATCCTGATTGGTTTTCATTAAACGAAAGTTCTTCGCCTCATGATTAGTCAAAATGTAAAAATCATTGTTGAAGTGGCTGATATAATACTCTAAGTCTCTCTTTCGAGGATAAAAAACTTGAAATTCTCCCATCGGATCATCTGCACTTAACAACCTGTACTCGTTAGACAAAGTTGCTGAAGAACCTATAATGAGATACTTATCTGATCGTGTTCTAAAAATATATGTAGTAAAGGTAGGGTCGTCTTCATGATAGACCTCTACATCATCTGACACAGGTGTTCCTAATACGTGTCTGTATATTTTATAGGGCCTTAGAGATTCATCCTTAACCGTATAAAAAACAGTTTTGTTGTCATTTGCCCAAACTAAAGTCCCAGTTGTGTTCGGAATCTCATCTGTTAACATAATACCAGTCTCTAGGTTCTTAAAATGAACGGTATATATTCTTCGACTTAAGGTATCTACACCATATGCTAACATTGAATTATCTGGACTAACACTTCTTCCTCCTACTTGGTAATAATCATGTCCTTTTGCCATATCATTGACTTCTAACATGATCTCTTCAGCATTTTCCTGCTTGCCTTTCTTTCTGCAATAAATAGGGTACTCCTTACCTTCCTCGTATCTTGAATAGTAATAATACCCATTGTCTTTATAAGGCACAGAAAGATCTGTTTCTTTAATTCTGCTTTTCATTTCTTGAAACAGTTCTTTTTGAAAAGAATCAGTATGTGCCAGCATCGACTTTGTATAGGCATTTTCATCCTCTAAATATTGAATGACTTCTTTGTCTTCACGATCATTTAACCAGTAATAGTTATCAATCCTAGTATCTCCATGAATAGTTAGTTCTTTTGGTTCTTTTTTTGCTACAGGTGGCTCTGTTTTGATAGTATTTTCTACATCACTCATATTACAAGCTATAATTAAGGTTAAGAATGGTATAAAAGCTTTGTGGTTCATAATTACTATCAAAGTTACTTAAATGAAATGTTGATCGTATTAAAAAATTGTTTAAATTTGTCTCGTAATGAAAATAGCAAGCAACATCTTTTTTCATACTTCTAGGTCATACAGGCGTAGGCGCTAGCCTGCATATTATCTTCTGACTACTTATGCAGTAGTCGTTTTTCAAACTTCTTAATATTAATTTCTAAAATTTAATTTATTCCTTAAATGGAAAATATTGCTATATATATTGCCAACGAAAGTCACATTGATTTTGCTAAATCAGTATGTACCCTTATTGAAAATGCCGCTAAAGAACGTGGCACAGGGATCGCCAAGAGAGACCCTGAGTATATCAAAAAGAAAATAAGTGAAGGGAAAGCTGTGATTGCTTTAACTCAGAAAAACGTACTAGTTGGTTTTTGCTACATCGAGACATGGCAACATGAAAAATATGTAGCTAACTCTGGCTTAATTGTTGCTCCTGAATATAGATCTTCTGGAATAGCAAAAAAGATTAAAGAAAAAGCTTTTGAACTATCTAGACAGAAATATCCTAACGCCAAACTATTTGGTCTTACTACAAGTTTGGCTGTAATGAAGATCAACTCAGATTTGGGCTATAAACCAGTTACTTTTTCCGAGCTAACAGAAGATGAAGCATTCTGGAAAGGCTGCCAAAGCTGTGTCAACTATGATATCTTAAATAGAACCAGTCGTAAACACTGCCTTTGTACAGGTATGTTATATGATCAGAGCAAACCCAAAGTTGAGAATAAGTTTATTAAACAACCTAAACTTTACGAACGATGGATGAAAATCAAGAAGGTTTCATTATTTAAGAAAGAAAAGACATGATTGAAAGTAATTTACATAAGGGTGCATCTAAAGAACTCTTTGAGTTTGCTAAACAAAACAGACAGTCTGCAACGGAAGCAGAAGAGTTACTATGGCAAAGCCTGAGAAATCGTAAACTAAATGGTTATAAGTTTAGAAGACAACACCCTATATCGAACTTTATTGTAGACTTTTATTGCCACGAATCAAGGTTGGTCGTAGAAGTTGATGGAGGATATCATAAAGATAGAGAGCAGAAAGAATATGACGATGGCAGAACTTATGAATTAAAAGAACTCGGAGTAAAAGTAATCCGATTTGATAATAAAGAAGTAATTGTTAATCTAAATAAGGTATTAAACATTATTGAAAAGCACCTCAACCCCAACCCTTCTCCTTGAGGAGAAGGGAGCAAGTCCTCTCTTTGAGGAGAGGATTTAGGAGAGGTGAACACAAAACAACAAGAACATGAAACAAAAAGTAGTACTAGCCTTCAGCGGTGGATTAGACACAACTTATTGTGTGAAATATCTATCAAATGAGATGAACCTTGAGGTGCACTCTGCAATTATCAATACTGGAGGCTTCTCTGATGAGGAACTAAAAGATATCGAAAACAAAGCATATGAGCTAGGTGTAAAATCTCATGCTACAATTGACGTATTGAATAAATATTATCAAGAATGTATAAAATACTTGGTGTTTGGTAATATTTTGAAAAACAATACCTACCCCCTATCAGTAAGTGCTGAGCGTGTGTTTCAGGCCATGGCTATTGCTAAGTATGCTCAAGAAATGGAAGCAAATTATGTTGCCCATGGAAGCACTGGAGCAGGAAATGACCAAGTTCGCTTTGATATGATTTTTAATATCATGATTCCCGATGTTAAAATCATTACTCCAATCCGTGATAATAAACTTTCTCGTGAAGCCGAAATTGAGTATTTAAAGCAACTCGGAGTTGAGAGAGATTGGTCAAAAGCTGAATATTCAATCAATAAAGGCATCTGGGGTACATCTGTTGGTGGTAAAGAAACACTAACTTCTGCTGAGTATTTGCCAGATGAAGCATTCCCTACCCCAATTTCAAAAACAAAAACTGAAGAGGTTATCTTGGATTTTAAACAAGGCGAACTTAAGGGAATCAATGGTGAACATTTCAATAATCCAGTTGATGCAATAAAGAAATTAGAAAGTATTGCAAGTCCCTTTGGGATTGGAAGAGATATTCACGTTGGCGATACGATTATTGGCATTAAAGGACGTGTGGGTTTTGAAGCAGCAGCTCCTTTAGTTATCATAAAAGCACATCATACGCTAGAAAAACATATTTTGACCAAATGGCAACAACATTGGAAAGAGCAGTTAGCCAATTGGTATGGCATGATGGTACATGAAGGTCAATTTTTAGATCCGGTCATGAGAGATATTGAGGCCATGATGACAAATACACAAAAGAATGTATCGGGAAAAGTAAAATTGCTATTAGCCCCTGAAAGGTTTCAAGTTTTGGGTATTGAATCTAAGTTTGACTTAATGTCTTCTCAGTTTGGTCAGTATGGCGAGATGAATAATACCTGGAGTGGTGAAGATGTAAAAGGGTTTTCAAAGATTATGAGTAATCAAGTAATGATACATAGATTGGTGAATAGGTCTGAGGGGTAAGGAGTTAGGAACTAAGGATTAGAGAAAAGCTAGAAAAAAAATAAATGGTTAACAAAATAAAAGTTGGAATAGTTGGTGGTGCTGGATACACAGGTGGTGAGTTGATTAGCTTATTACTAAATCATCCTAATGCTTCTATCGAATATGTGTTAAGCTCTAGCAACAATGGTAAATATATTTACGAGGTGCATAAAGACCTTTTAGGTGAAACAAGTTTGAAATTCACTAATCAATTTTCAAATGATATCGATGTACTTTTTATCTGTTCAGGTCATGGAAAATCAAAGACCTTCCTAGAACAAAATAAAGTTGATGAGCTTGTTAAGGTCATTGACCTAAGTAATGATTTTCGGTTAACTCGAAACTCTAAACTCGCAACTCGTAACTTCACTTATGGGTTACCCGAACTACAAAAGGAATCCATAGTCAAATCTGACAGCATTGCTAATCCCGGATGCTTTGCAACTTGCATACAACTGGGGCTGCTCCCTTTAGCTAAAGCAAATCAACTGAATAGTGAAATTCACATTAGTGCGATTACAGGATCAACTGGAGCTGGACAATCACCTAGCGATACCAGCCATTTCAGTTGGAGAAATAATAATATCTCTACTTATAAGCCTTTTGAACATCAACATTTGACAGAGATTAAGCAAAGTCTAAAGCAACTTCAAAGTGGATTTGATCAAGAAGTGAGCTTCTTACCTTATCGAGGAAACTTTACCAGAGGTATTTTGGCTTCAATATATCTCAATACAAACCTTTCTTTGGAAGATGCCAAGGCTCTATATAATAAGTATTACAAACACGCTCCTTTTGTTCATTTGTCTGAAAACCCAATTGACCTAAAACCAGTCGTCAACACAAATAAATGTATTTTACATTTAGCAAAACATGGCAATAAATTATTGATTACAAGTACTATTGACAATCTAGCAAAGGGAGCATCTGGACAAGCTATTCAAAACATGAACATCATGTTTGACCTTGAAGAAACAACTGGATTAACATTAAAAAGCAATCGATTTTAGACATGAATCTGTTTAACGTATACCCATTATTCGATATTGAGCCAGTTAAAGCCGAAGGGTGCTATGTTTGGGATAAAAACGGCAATCAGTATCTGGACTTTTACGGAGGACATGCCGTTATATCTATAGGTCATAGCCATCCTCATTATGTAAACAAAATATCAAAACAAGTATCTGAATTAGGGTTTTATTCCAATTCTATCCAAAATCCGCTTCAACAAGAACTGGCAGACAAGCTAGGCAAGGCTTCAAGAAAGGATGAGTATAGCTTATTTCTATGCAATTCTGGTGCAGAGGCAAATGAAAATGCTTTAAAACTGGCTTCTTTTCATAACGAAAAGAAGAAAGTGATTTCATTTACAAACAGCTTTCATGGAAGGACTTCCCTAGCTGTTGCGGCAACGGACAACCTCAACATAGTCGCTCCAATTAATGAAACAAAGAACACATTGATACTACCCTTCAATGATGAGTCCGCATTGGAAAATGCTTTCAAACAAAATGATATTTGTGCTGTGATCATAGAAGGTATTCAAGGAGTTGGCGGTATTAACATACCTGAAGAAAGCTTTTTAAAAAGAATTACTGACTTGTGCCAATCATACAATACTGTTTTTATTGCAGATGAGGTTCAGTCTGGTTATGGCAGAACAGGAAAGTTCTTTGCAATAGATCACTATGATATAGAGGCAGATATATATACTATGGCAAAGGGAATGGGCAATGGGTTTCCAATTGGTGGTTTATTAATTCATCCCAAATTTAAATCAAAACATGGCATGCTTGGAACGACTTTTGGAGGTAACCACCTAGCCTGTACAGCAGGGATTAGCGTTTTAGAAATTATAGAAAAAGAAAAGCTTATTAAAAATGCAAATACAATGGGCCAATATTTGATAAAAGAGCTTCGACAACTAAGTACTACTAAAATCAAAGATATTAGAGGAAAAGGATTAATGATTGGAATTGAGTTATTTGAAGAGGCTAGCTCAATTAGAAAACGATTATTGTTTGAAGAGAAGGTTTTTACGGGAAGTGCATCTAGTAAAAATACTATAAGGCTGCTGCCGCCATTAAGTATTAGCAAAGTAGAAGCCGACTTATTTTTAGAAAACTTTGAAAAGGTTTTAAAATGAATTATTATACGTCATATCGGAATTTTTGTCTCATTATGAGCAAAAATATCCGATATCTACTTAACATTAACCTAAAGATGTCGGATAAAATAAATCAAACCTCATTTTATGATTTATTTTTCCGACATGACGACAATTATTCAACCTTAGTTTGAAACTCATTTATGAAACACTTTACATCTATACAAGACGTAGCAAATCCAAATGATCTGATAGCACCAGCTTTGGAAATAAAAAAAACGCCCTACTCTACTTCCCAATTGGGAATGCATAAGACATTGGGGTTGATATTTTTTAACTCAAGTCTGAGAACTCGTTTAAGCACACAAAAAGCAGCTCAAAACTTGGGGATGGATGTCATCGTGATGAATGTAAGTTCTGATGGCTGGGCATTAGAAATGGAAGATGGAACAGTAATGAATGGCAATACTGCAGAGCACATCAAAGAAGCGGCAGCTGTTATGGGACAATACTGTGATATTCTGGGCGTAAGAACATTTGCAGGGTTAAAAGATCGGAAATACGACTATGAGGAAGTCATATTAAATAAGTTTAAGCAATACGCCAATTGTCCAATTTTGAGCTTAGAGTCAGCGACATTGCATCCCCTTCAATCTTTGGCAGACATGGTGACTATTCAAGAATTAAAACCTAATAACAAATCCGTCAAGAGCTGGACAAGGCCGAAAGTAGTATTAACCTGGGCTCCCCATCCAAAAGCTTTGCCACAAGCTGTTGCTAACTCATTCTGTGAATGGATCACAAAACAAGACGTTGAATTTGTTTTGACCCATCCAGAAAATTATGAGTTGGCTGAATCTTTTTCAGGTAACGCTAAAATAGAATATAACCAAAATAAAGCTTTTGAAAATGCTGATTTCATTTATGCTAAGAACTGGTCTTCGTACCATAATTATGGTCAGGTACTTTCAAACGATGAAAGTTGGATGATAACAAAAGAGAAAATGAGTTTTACAAACAATGCAAAATTCATGCATTGCTTGCCTGTTAGAAGAAACGTTGTGGTAAGTGACGACGTAATTGACTCAAACAATAGTATTGTAATACAACAAGCAGGTAATCGTGTATTTGCTGCGCAGGCAGTATTAAAAGAATTATTAAAAAGTATTGAAAAAAATGGTCAATGATAAATATACCATATCGACAAACATAAAAGATATGGATATTGATATCATCCATGGTTTTTTATCAAAAGAATCTGGCTGGAGTAAAGGTATTCCAAAAAATAAGGTAGAATTATCCATACAAAACTCACTTAACTTTGGCCTATTTAAAGATCAACAGCAAATTGGATATGCTAGGGTTATTACGGATTACTCAACTGTCGCATATTTGGGGGATTTTTTCATTCTATCATCATATAGAGGTTTAGGACTAAGTCATTTTATAATGAAGCACATATTGAGTCATAAGAAATTACAAAATCTGAGAAGGTGGATGTTATTAACCATAACTGCTGATTGGCTTTACGAAAAGCATGGCTTTAGAAGATTGAAAAATAAAGATGCTTATATGGAAATACTTAATAAAGAGGTATATAAATAAAGACCAATGCAAAGAGAGTTAAGTATTATAAAGATTGGAGGAAATGTAATTGATAATGAAAAAGAGCTATCAAGTTTTTTGCATGACTTTTCTAGTCTTGAAGGAAACAAAATATTAGTACATGGTGGCGGCAAAAAAGCAACTGAGATTGGAAAAAAATTAGGAATTACGCCAAATATAGTTGATGGTCGTCGTGTTACTGATTCAAAAACTTTAGATGTAGCCTTGATGGTTTATGGTGGTTTGACCAATAAAAAAATCATAGCACAGTTGCAATCTATGCAATGTAATGCTATTGGATTATCTGGTGCTGATGGTAATAGCATTCAGGCTGTTAAACGTCCTATTAAGGTCATCGATTATGGATATGTTGGAGATATTGTTGATATAAATACAGGGTTAATCTCAAGTTTATTAAAGCAGGGCTTAACTCCGGTTTTTTGTGCTCTGACACATGATAAAAAAGGGATTATGCTTAATACAAATGCTGATACCATAGCCTCTGAAATTGCAAGTGCCATGTCTATTGAATTCGAAACACGACTAATTTACTGCTTTGAAAAATCTGGAGTATTAGATAAGAAAGGTAATCCTATTCAAAAGATTAACAAAGAATTATACAACGCATTAAAAGAAGAAACGGTGATAAACTTAGGCATGATTCCTAAACTAGATAATGCATTCAATGCTAAAGAAAAAGGTGTAGAGCAAGTTTTCATTAAGTCATCGAAAGAATTGTTAAATATTAATTCAGGAACAGAAATATGTTAACCGAAGAAGCCATTTCATTATTGAAACAATTAATTGCCATTCCATCTTTTAGTAAAGAAGAAGATAAGACCGCTGACTTAATTCAAAATTTCTTGGAAAACAAGGGAATAGAAACATCAAGGAAAGGATATAACATTTGGGCAAGCAATAAGCATTTCAGTAAAGAAAAACCAACTCTGCTGCTCAATTCACACCATGATACCGTAAAACCCAATGCAGGATATACAAATAACCCATTTGAAGCAATTGAAAAAGAAGGTAAACTGTACGGTCTAGGAAGCAATGATGCAGGTGGTCCTTTGGTAGCTTCAATTGCAACTTTTTTACATTTTTATGAAAAAGATGATCTACAATTCAATCTTATATTGGCATGTACGGCAGAAGAGGAAATATCAGGTCAAAATGGAGTTGCGTCTATACTGGATAACATAGGAAATATTGACTTAGCCATTGTTGGTGAACCTACTCAAATGCAAATGGCAATAGCCGAAAAAGGTTTAATAGTTTTAGATTGCGTTAGTTATGGCAAGGCAGGACATGCTGCAAGAGAGGAAGGAGAAAATGCGATATATAATGCCATGCAAGATATCGAATGGTTTAAGAATTATCAATTTGATAAAGAGTCAAAAATGCTGGGACCAATCAAAATGTCCGTAACACAGATAGAAGCCGGACAGCAACATAATGTCGTCCCTGATCAATGTAAGTTTATCGTAGACGTCCGAACAACTGATGTTTACACTAATGAAGAAACTTTGGAAATTATTAAGCAACATATATCGTCTGAAGTTCAAGCCCGATCTACCCGCTTAAGCCCATCGGGAATTGACTCCGGTCATAGAGTATTGCAAGTTGCGAAAGAGTTAAAGATCAAAACCTACGGGTCTCCTACTCTTTCCGACCAAGCTTTAATGCCTTTCCCCTCGGTTAAAATAGGTCCAGGAAAGTCAGAAAGGTCACATACGGCTGATGAGTATATTGAGATTAAAGAAATTGAAGATGGAATTGAATTGTATATAAAATTGATTGATAGTTTACATGAATCATATCGTTTTTAAATCATCGAAAACCCTTCTCGTCACTGCGAGGAATCGAAGCAGTCTCATTATTGGAAAAGATAGATTGCTTCATAACTTCGCAATGACGGTTTTGTTAGATACGTTGAAGGTTTTCGATGATTTAAGAAGAATTATATAATCCTAAAGACAAGGCTATGACTAAACTTTGGCAAAAAAGCACAACGATACAAGATAAGGTAGAACAATTTACTGTCGGAAAAGATAGAGAGCTAGACCTTTTTCTCGCAGAGCATGATGTTATCGGCTCATTAGCACATGCACAAATGCTTGACAGTATTGGACTTCTTGAAAAAAATGAGCTAAAGGCTTTACAAAAAGAACTTAAGCTAATTCATTCAGACATAAAAAAAGGTTCATTTAGAATTGAAGAAGGAGTTGAAGATGTTCATTCTCAAATAGAACTACAATTGACTCAAAAGTTAGGAGATATAGGGAAAAAAATTCATAGTGGGCGATCAAGAAATGATCAGGTTTTATTGGATTTAAAACTATTTATGCGATCAGAGATTGAGAAAACAGTAGTTCAGGTTAAAAAACTATTTGACCGCCTAATCAACCTGAGTGAGCACCACAAGGATAAACTATTGCCTGGTTACACGCACATGCAAGTGGCGATGCCATCTTCTTTCGGACTTTGGTTTGGAGCCTATGCAGAGAGCTTAATTGACGATTTAATCATGTTAAATGCTGCTTTCAAAATAGTAAATAAAAATCCATTAGGCTCTGCAGCTGGGTATGGTTCCTCTTTCCCGCTTAATAGACAAATGACAACTGATTTGTTAGGCTTTGAATCCATGAATCATAATGTAGTTTATGCCCAAATGGGTCGCGGCAAAGCAGAATTAAATACCAGTATGGCATTGGCTTCAATAGCCAGTACACTTAATAAACTAGCCATGGACGTTTGCATTTACATGGGACAAGATCATGGATTCATTTCCTTTCCAGATGAACTGACTACGGGGTCAAGCATTATGCCACACAAGAAAAACCCAGATGTTTTTGAATTGACCAGAGCAAAAAATAATAAGCTACAAGCATTACCAAATGAAATCACAATGATTATTAGCAACCTACCATCTGGTTATCACCGAGACCTTCAATTAATCAAGGAAAACTTCATCCCAGCATTTGAAATCATCAATAGCTGTCTTGAAATGACAGAGTTCATGCTTCAAAGCATTATTGTGAAAGACGACTTATTAAACCAAGAGAAGTACAAATACATTTTCAGCGTAGAAGCTGTGAATAAAGAAGTATTAAAAGGAGTTCCTTTCAGAGATGCTTATAAAAAAGTAGGTCGATCTATAGAAGAAGGAGACTTTGATACAGATGTACAAATTAACCATACTCATGAAGGCAGTATTGGGAATCTTTGTAATGATCGTATAAGAAACAAGATGGATAAAACAATACAACAATTTCATTTTCAAGAGATAAACCAAGTTATTGATCATTTACTAGCCAATATAAAAGACTGACCAATCCAATAAAGAACATCTCAGTTAAGCTTATTTGAAATTGTTATATACCACATGAAATACTTTTTTACAGATTGAAATTATATTGTATATTATATGCAATAACTACCTTCCTATGAAAAGAACTATACTAGCACTGTTATTATCAACATTTGTCTATATTTCATCAGCCCAGATGGATTCCATTAATCTTGGCAATGACACCTCCTTATGCCCTGGCGCTTGTATCTTATTAGATGGCACTTCAGGGCTAAACGAGGCGATATATGGGTGGAGTTTAAAAGGCGGAACTCTCGAGGCTTCCGACACCTCGCATATATTATTTTGCCCACAACTATTGATCAATGAGATAACAGTTTCCTCAACCAATGCAGAAAGAGAGGGAAATGGTGAAGATCCTATAGAAGGTAAGATAGTAATACGAATGCCCATTCCTATATCAAACCTAACTATTGATAGCATTTCGTTATGTAAAGATTCATGTATGACGATAGAAGGTCCAACTGGGGGTGACAGTTATATTTGGACACCTAATAATTTTTTCACGTCCCATAATAATAGGGTTACAGATGTTTGTCCTTTAAAGGATACCATTGCAATTCTATCTGTCAACTATGGCGCAAGCGTTGATGCCATGTGCAATAGTAAAGACACGCTTAACATAAAAGCTATAGAATGTGACACACTAAACAATTTTGTTTTTAGCAATAGACAAAATATGAATGATCTTTTGTTGATAAAAAGAGATGGTAATCATGTAATGGTATCGTTGAAAGGTGATATTAGGAAATATGACAATGCTTTCATTTATGATATAACAGGTAGAGTAATTTCGAAATTCAAAAAAAATACAGTAGTGATTCATAAACCGGAAAGTTCAATCATTTTTGTTTCTTTCATTTATGAAAACCATATATACACTCGTAAAATAACATCTTACTAATTAATTTGAAAAACGCTTTCTCTCTACTGTACTTTTTTCTTATTCTTAGCTTAGCTCAAGCTCAAGAGATATGTAACAATTGCATTGATGACGATGGAGACGGGAAGATTGACTGCCTAGATGAATCATGTGTAGATAGTTGCGGCGGACAGTTTCTTTATAGTTTAGATGAACCTCAGCGCTGTATTGACAGCTTTCAACTGGAACAACTTTGGCGTACTAGTGGAATTTACGGCACTTCTAATCAAGTAATTGGCGATATTACAAATTCTGGGATACCAGAAGTCCTCTCAGAAGAAGCTTCTGGTATATTGGTAATGATAGATGGTGCAACAGGTACTTTAATAAATCAAACTACTTCAGTGGGTCGTGTACCAGCAATAGCAGATGTAGATGGTGACAAGCTAGGAGATATCTTTGTGGTAGATGGAACGACCTTAAGCCGTCTAGATTTTAGTTTTGGTACTATTTGGTCACAAACTATAGTTGGTATTAGCGACTTTATGAGTATCTCAGATGCAGATTTAAATGGCACTTCGGAGTTAATTGTTAGAGGAATGGTTATGGATGCAGCATCAGGAGCTATATTAATAGATTCTCCTGGTATTATTGAGAGCACTACAGGGAATAATGGCATGAAGCACATAGTTGCAGACTTACTCCCCGATAACCATCCTGGATGTAGCAGTTGTGATGGTCTAGAACTACTTACTGGAAAAAGTGTGTACTCTATCGACCTTATCAATCAAAAATTTGAACTTATCAGCTCTGCACCAAGCTACGTAACACGAGGTATCAATGCGATTGCAGATATGGACGGCGATGGAATGCCAGATATCATATCCAATGCAGTCAATATGATTTATGTATGGGATCCCAGGACTCAAGATGTTATAGGAGATATTTATTTTTACACACCTTTTAAGTACGGAGGAATACCACTAGTTGGAAATTTTGACAAAGACCCTGAACCTGAAGTTGGCATCGAATCGGGAGATGCATATATTTTGCTAGACAATGACTTGACCCTCAAATGGTCAAACAGCTCATTACAAGACATTACCTCAGGTGGCGAAAGCGCTGTAGCTTTTGATTTCGACTGTGATGGCATATTAGAGATTGTTCATCGTGGAGATGATGGTTTTTTAGATATCGTAAGGGGAACTGATGGTATGATATTAAGCAGAGATGTCTGTAATTCAGCTACGGGCGAAGAAAGGCCATCAATTGCAGATGTAAACGCCGATGGTCATGTTGATATTGTTTGCGGATGCAATGAAGGCTTAACTGCTTGGAGTGGTGCTCCTAATGATTGGATTGCAGGAAGATCTGTTTCTAACCAATATGCTTACCAGCCATTATCTATTAATGACAACCTACAAATATCCTGTGTTTCTTACCCTAATTATAATGACACTAGCTTACCTGCATATTTAAATGGATTTATGATTCAAGCCCCTATGTTTACTCAAGAAGGCGAATACTGTATTTTTGAGAAAACAGAAAGGGAATTAGACAATATAGACATAGAAGACATTTCACTTTGTGAAGACGAAGAAGAACTACTCAGCCTCAATTTGCCCGATTACGACCTTTTATGGCAAACACCAAATCAAGAAACCTATAGTAATAGTATAACCATACAAGATAGTGGTAAATACAAACTAAGTATTTCAGATACTTTAAATTGTAAAATACTGACAGATTCGTTTTATGTTGCAATAGACTCTTGTGATTCTATAGCAACACAAAGCTTAATAATATTTATACCTAATGCAATAACACCTCATGGGGATTTCAATAATGATCATCTTCAAGTGCTTTTTTCTGATGCCATTAATCATCCATTTGATATCTACATCTATGACAGATGGGGGAAATTAAAAGCCTTCGCACAAAACAATGATGATTTAAAAGAACATTCTAAGCAGCTTCAAACTGGTATATATTCTTACAGGCTTATAGTTCAATTAAAAACAGATAAGCAACAAAAGTCAGAATTTTCTGGAAATCTTACCGTTTTTTAGCTAACTTTTTCTCACAATTACCACTCCGATAACGATCAGAGCTAATCTCTTTGAGAGATAAGAGGTTTCAACAAGAATCAATATTCTAGTAAATTCATTTTTCATTTTATAGTATTTAGAATACTTATTTTACTTACACACATTACTTTCTTCTAATTTTGACTTCTAGTATCTTATGCAAAAGAATGGTATAAAAAGAAGCCTACTTTACCTGCTATTAATTTTATACACTTATCATATAAATGCACAAATCAACGACTTACAATAGCAAAAGCTATATGGAGGGTCAAATGAAGAAAGAATCTACGCTATAAAATCAACAAAAGGTGGAGGTTTTATTGCTGCAGGACGAACAAGCTCTAATGATATTGATATCCATAAGCTAAAAGGATTTTATGATGTCTGGATCTTGAAGCTGAATGAATACGGAGATACCATTTGGACCAAAACATACGGAGGAAGTCAATATGATGAAGCATATGGTATCATTGAAACAAAGGATGATGCGTATGTATTTGTGGGAACAACAGATTCAGAAGACGAAGACGTACATACAAAACCAATTCACGATGGATTTAATAACTTAAATTGGTGGATTAATGACTTAAGGAAGGAGACCAATTCACGTACAGATTTACAACATCACGCAAAAATGCTAGAAATATTATGCCACTACGAACTCAAAAACAACGAACTCCTCATATCATTGATACAATCCATAAAAAGAATATTAAAAAACAACTCAAGGAATAATAAGGTTGAAATTGTGATTTTAAATGGAATTACAGAGATAATCAACTTGCCCAATTTGGAATCTTCCTCTAAAACACTAAATAGAATGTATGATCAGATCAATAAAATCAAACATTTAGAAGAGGAAAATGACACACTTAGATACTTTGATTATATCGCTTGGATAGCATCTAAAATTCACAACTTAGGCTTTCAGGAAACTATCAAAAAGCATCTTGATTATCCGAATCAAAAAAACTACAGATAAGAAGTTTTTTGCCCTTTTAATCTCGTATATTGCGCTAGTTTTTTCTCACCAAAATCTGACAAAATGAAAGAGGCTATAAAGTTTACGGCGATTGCTTTCTTTATATTTACCATAATCACGGCTATATTTTTATGGCCCCTATACGGATTTAGTTGTTTAGCTGCCTCCCTTTTCATATTGGGTCTTTATGACTTAATTCAAAAACAACACGCTATTCTCCGAAACTTCCCTTTAATAGGGCACATGAGATATTTATTGGAAATGATCGGCCCTGAAATTCGCCAATATTTTATAGAGTCAAATACTGATGGAAAACCAATAGACAGAAATCATAGAAGCTATATTTACCAAAGAGCCAATCAACAAAACCTGACTCACCCTTTTGGGACAGAGCTTAATGTACACGATAAAGATTACAGATGGATGCAACATAGTATCTATCCAGGCAAAAAGCTTCAAACACCACCTCGTGTAACTATAGGTGGTCCGGATTGTACTCAACCATACAGCGCAAGTCTTTTTAATATTTCCGCTATGAGTTATGGCGCATTGAGTAAAAATGCAATAGAAGCGCTCAACTTAGGTGCTAAGGCAGGAAACTTTTTTCATGATACTGGTGAGGGCGCTATATCTCAATATCACCTAAAAGGAGGAGACCTAGTATGGGAAATAGGTACTGGATATTTTGGATGTCGAACAGAAGAAGGCAACTTTGATCCTCAAAAATTCAAAGAGAAAGCCAATTTATCTGCAGTAAAGATGATTGAGATTAAAATCTCTCAGGGGGCAAAACCTGGGCATGGAGGTGTATTGCCTGCTTCCAAAAACAATGAAGAAATTGCAGCAATAAGAGACGTGAAACCACACACAGAAGTACTCTCTCCTCCTGGACATTCTGCATTTAAAGATGCTGAGGGGTTGCTTGAATTTATTAAGGAACTAAGACAACTCTCTAATGGAAAACCTGTTGGTTTTAAGTTAGCGATTGGGAATAAACAAGAATTTATAGACATCTGCAAAAAAATGATCAAAACGAGTATTAAGCCTGACTTTATAACTGTTGATGGTGCTGAAGGTGGAACGGGTGCAGCTCCTATAGACTTTTCTAACTATGTCGGAATGCCGTGGGAGGATGCTTTGATATTTGTGACAGATACCCTAGCTGATCTGGGACTAAAGCAAGATATAAAGATCATAACAGCCACCAAAATTTTCACTGCATTTGATATTTTTAAATCATTATGTATTGGTGCTGACATATGTAACTCGGCAAGAGGAATGATGCTAGCATTAGGCTGCATACAAGCTCTAAGGTGCAACACCAATGAATGTCCAACAGGAGTTGCTACCAATAATCCAAGATTGGTAAACGGACTAGTCGTATCTGAGAAATGGCAGAGGGTAAGAAACTATCACCAAAATGTGTTAGAAGAATTCTTAGAACTACTCGCAGCTTCAGGATGCAATAATATTGAAGAGCTTCATAGAGGATTAATCTTTAAAAAAGTAAATGCTAGATGGGAATCATATGCTGAAGAACAGCATTTAGAAGTTGTACAATAATAGCACGTTTACCTCCTGTCTTGAAAACAGTTAGAGAAAGGTACTGACTGATAGATTGTTAGAAAAACGCTTTGCTTAGACTTAAGGAAAATGTTCTTCCAGGGTTATACCTGGCAAAGATGCGATCTGTAGCTTCATAAGACCTCGTCACCTGCTCTTTCCAATCATTAAGGATATTATCCACTCCAAGTCCTAATTGATAGCTTTCTTCCTTACCAAATTTTTTCAAAAAGTTAAAATTCAAGCTATGAAATGGTACAGAGTAAACATCAGGGGCAAGATTAATTCCTACAATCACAAGCTTAGGACCTTGTACGTTATAATAGAACCCAGCTTCAATACCAGCATCTCTGTTAGAGTAAGATAATCCAGCATTAATAATATATGGTGCTTGCCCTTGCATATCCCTAAACTCCCCAAGTTCCTCCCCTGCTCTTAAACCATTTAGCTTTCCTTGAAGCGTACCATTGGCAGAGGTATCAAATCGTACTCTGGAGTCAATAAATGAGATATTACTTTTAAAAGAAAAGTTAGAAAGTCTATTGGAAAGAATATCTAAATTGACTTTGCTTTCAAACTCAACTCCCATTACTCTTGCATCACCAACGTTTCTCGGTTGAAATGAGTTAGGGTCTTGCTGATAAGAGGTTAGCTCAATTGGGTTCTTAAAAGTTTTATAAAAACCACTCAAAGACACGGTTTGGTTGTCCCTAAAAAAATACTCATATCTTAAGTCATAGTTATCAATATCTGTCTGAATCAGATCAATATTACCAATAAATGTAAAACCAGATAATGGATCAACGATCTCGGCCGTTGACTTTTCTTTGAAAGATGGACGAGCCGTTGTTTTGAAATAACCTAATCTTAAATTTGAATTATCATCTAAGCTATAAATTAAACTTGCCGTTGGGAAAAAATCTAATAAATTCAATATTTTCTCATTTGTGAAAATAAGTGCATTTTCACTCTGTGGGTTAGTATTGGCAATCTGATTCTGACCAGTATAAAACTGATCATATTTTTCCATCCTCACTCCCGCAACACTCTTTAACTTTTTGCTTAGCTGAAACTCTTCTGAAACGTAAAGCGCTGCCGTTGTCTGAACGCCTTTGTAAGTATTACTTCTTTGATAGTTACCAAATATGAAAGTACCTATATCTTTATCTTCCGTCCAAATAAAATCATCGGTTAACAACTCATTAGGATCACCAGTATAATCTAAATTACCTTTTGTTCTTACTTGGTAATTAAAAATTTCATAATCCCGTTTCTTGTATACATACCCTCCTCCAAATTTTAATTTTGCATCATAGTTAAATAGTTTATGCTTTCTAGTAGCATCACCCCTGCTAGCAATGTTGATCTCTGATAAGTTTCTCCAAATTCTACTCGGAAAAGCTACCTCACTAGGATCGATCGAATAAATACTATCATTCTCAACTAAATAAGCTGTACTACGAATGTCTTTATCCCCAATCTTAGAAAAGGTAGGTGAAAGCTTCAAATCTATTTTCCATTTATCATCTTTATCTCTATGACTTGAGGCAAGTAATATATTAGTAATAGACCGCTCTGTATATTCTAAGTTATCTCTAACTGACTCATTGCTACTAATAATTAGATTACTCACATCATATATGCCTGATTTCCGCTCGCCATTTTGCAAATGCATCAAGTTAATCTTATACTTTGAGTACTTTGTTTTCATGGCACCACCTAACATACCATTGATAAAAGTATTGTTTACCCCTAAATCTCCCTTTTGCTTAACCTCCTCTCTCAACTCATAAACAGATGCATCAGCAGCTTGCTTTCTATAAATATTCTGTTCCCTATCCTGATAAAACTTTGTATTACTTTTATAGGAAAAAGCACCACTATAACCAAAGGTTGCTTTCTCTTTATTGATCTGATTACCACCAGATATTCCAAATCCATAATTTATCGGACTGAGTTTTTCCTCTGCCCCCAAGTCGGAATTAAACTTCTTTGTATTTTCTGTAGAATTGTATTCATCAAAAGGAGCGGCTACTGGCCCTGTAGGCTGAGGATTTTGAAAGCCCATATTCAAAGGTTCATTTCTATGACCATTATCAAATCCTAAAATGTCAGTTCCACTTTTTTGTTGTGTTAGATAGTTTGAATTTAAGTGCATTCCGGGTATAAGTCCTGTGCTTACAGATACATTTAAAGTTGGTTTTTCAGGAAACTCTTTTGTTTCAATATTTACAATCCCCCCTGTAAAATCCGCTGGCTGATCGGCTGTAAAGGTCTTTAATACAATAATATTGTCAATAATGTTAGTTGGAAAGATGTCCATCTGAAGTGCATTTCGATCGGGGTCTAACCCAGGAACATCAAGTCCATTTAGTTGTGTTTTGGTATATCGATCTCCTAAACCTCTAACAAAAACATATTTCCCCCCTTGTATGGCTACACCAGGCACTCTATTTACAGCTTCGGCTGCACTCCCATCACCTACTTTTTTAAATGTTTGAGCAGATACGCCGTCTAATACATTTACTGATTTTTTCTGCATCGTGAGCAAGGCACCTTCTGTATTTCTTACTTGATTAACAGAAACAACAACCTCATCTAACTGTGTATTTTCGCTTACCATTCTAACATCGACTATAGTAATATCACCTGGCTTTACTTCTACACCAGTTACTTTTTTACTAGCATAAGATATGTAAGACACTTGAAGATCATATACTCCCGACTCAACTTCTATGGTATAATTACCATCGAAGTCACTGGCAATACCGCCCTTTTGTTCTCCATTTTGCACTAATGAAACATTTGCAAAAGGGATAGGCTCCCCTGTTGCATCATCAATAAGTGCTCCTCTTACTTTTCCCTTTTGAGCAAAAACAGATAATGTAAAAAAGAAAGAAAGTACTATGGATATTTTAAATTTCATTAGTCTATGTTTATCATTAAACTTAAAGTGTCCTATTGAAATTGATTCAATAGGACACTTCAAAAGTAATATGAGTACAATACCAATGTGTTAAGGCATTGTTAACTTAACGTTAAATGTTTAAAAAGCACCTGCAGCATGAGCCCAAGTCCAGTTTTCAAATTCTGAACTAGTTGCACCTACAGTGGCTGTTGTTACAATAGTAGCATCTGCTGGATCTGTAGTAAATGCATCTAAGTATGATTTATCTAGGAATATATCTGTAATTGCAGTATTTCCGCTTGATAAATGTGAAGTCTTGATCTCAATTGAGCTAAACACTAGCGAACCAGCTGTATAGTTTTGAGAAACAACTAATACTGAGTCATTGTCTCCACCATCTAACTCCCAGTCAGCGTCCACGCAGAAGTTTTCAGCATAAACATTAGATACTGTACCTGTAGCACCATCTCTAAAGTCAGCATACTCTCCACCGTCACCACAAGCACCAGCGTCGTTATATCCAATTAGTGTACCGTTAGTTAGTGTAAAGCTACCAGTTCCAGATCCTTCAGGTCCGTCAATTTCTAAAGCGTGGTCAGACTCTGCATCACCTATATACATAAAGCCATCTACTGTTCCACTCCATGCTTGGTCAACATCAAAAGCATCATCACCTTGTGCCCAAACTAATAAGTCAGAAGCATCCACTGTTCCACCGAAGAATTCGATACCGTCATCAACGTTGGCAACAACTTCAACGTGATCGATAGTTGTTCCACTACCAACACCTCCAAGTGTTAATCCGTTAATTTCGTTTCCAGAACCAATTGAAGTTCCACCGTGTCTGATAGAAACATAAGAGAATACACCAGAGTTGTCAGCTGAAACAGATCCACCATAAAGACCATTTGCATCACTTACTGGAATACCTTCAATTTGAACTTCAGAAGCATCTGCAGAGATAGGTGCTTTTCCTAAAATGATAACACCACCCCATAGACCTTTGTCGCTCTCATCCAAGTTAGGACTTTCAATTTCACCTGCTTTGATTTGATCCGTTTCAGATGTGAAGATAATTGGACTAGCAGCTGTTCCTTGTGCCATAATCTTACCACCTCTTGCAATGATTAAAACAGAAGCATTAGCTTCAGTTCCTCCTTTTGCTTTAATAAGTGTTCCAGCTTCGATAGTAAGCGTTGCTCCATCTTCAACCGCGATTCTACCACTTAAAATATAAGTTTTATCAGCAGACCAAGTTGTATTTGAAGTAATATTAGAACTTACTGTTTCAGTCCCTCCACCTGGATTGTCATAGATACATGACCCATCATCTTCTTTAGCTTTTTCATCGTAGTTAGTAGCTGTAGAGTCAGTACAACCTTCCTTTTTACAAGCCTGGAAGACAGTTGATGCTGCAATAGCTACTGCGAAAATTAAATGTCTTTTTTTCATTACTAGTTTTATTTAGAATTTAGAGTTTATTAATAGTTATCCATTTATTTATGTCGCAAAGAAACACAGTCAATGTTAAGCATATATTAAGGGATACTTAAGAAAAGATTAATTGTGGGGTGAGGATTGAGGGACGAGGAGTTAGTAGCTAGGAAAAAGGAATTAGGGGACTTGAAGTTAGAAGCTTGAAACGACTCTTCTCACTTTTCTGATTTCATATCTCAAGTTTATAGCCTACTCCTTTTATTGTTCGAATAAGGTTGTTTCCTAATTTTTTTCTTATTTTTCTAATGTGTACATCTACTGTTCGATCGCCAACGATAAGATCTCTGCCCCATATTCTACTTAAAACTTGATCTCTCGTAAAAACTTTTCCAGGGCTTGAAGCTAATAGCTCAACCAGTTTAAATTCCTTCTTTGGCAGTTGAAATTTCTGTCCTCCTTTTTCAATAATGTAACTATCAGGATTAACATTTAAGTCTCCAATATTGATTGAGGTGTCACTAGAAGACCGTTCATTTCTCTTCAATAATGACTTCACTCTTGTCAAAAACGCCCTTGGCTTTATTGGCTTTGTAATATAGTCATCTGCTCCTGCATCAAACCCTGCAATTTCAGAGTATTCTTCTCCTCGCGCCGTTAAAAAAATAATGATCGTATGCTCATAGCCTACAATTTCTCTTATTTCTCTACAAGCTTCTATTCCATCTTTTTTAGGCATCATTACATCCAATACGACTAAGTCAAACTGATTATTTTCACATTGTTTGATAGCTTCTTCCCCATTTGAAGCACTTGAGACACGATACCCCTCGTTTACAAAATTATAACGTAGTATTTCTATGATATCAGGCTCGTCATCAACAACAAGTATATGCTTGGCATTATTATTCATATTGCAAAGCAAACCACTTGCCCTTATGTAATTGTTACCTTAAGTTAAAGAAAATGTTAAATATTGATTTAACACTCAAGACATACATAGCTTTTTTTATTAAATTAAAGGATAAAATATCTTGATGGAGAAGATAACCACAATAGAAACTTATATCGAAAAAAATGATCAATGGGCAACGGAACTAGACGAAATAAGAAAGATCATCAATCAAACTGAATTATATGAAACCATGAAATGGAGTATGCCTACCTATACTATTAATAATAAAAACGTGCTTGGAGTAGGTGCCTTTAAAAGCTTTATCAACCTTTGGTTTCATCAAGGTGCCTTTTTAAAAGACAAAGCTCAAAAACTGAGCAATGCCCAAGAAGGAAAAACAAAAGGCATGCGACATTGGAAGATTTATTCCATAGATGATATTATTAAAAATAAAGACTTAATTAAAGCTTATATAGATGAAGCCATCGAAAATCAAAAACTTGGAAAAGAAATAAAACCACAAAAGAAAAAGGAACTTACAATTCCCAAACAATTAAAATCACTACTTGATAGCAATCAAACTTTAAAGGAAAGCTTCGAATTATTATCCCCTTCTTGTCAAAGAGAATACTTCGAATATATTATGGAGGCAAAAAAGGATGAGACAAAGCAAAGAAGATTAGAGAAAATCACTCCCATGATTTTAAATGGCAGTGGATTAAATGACAAGTATAAGTAAATCAGTAGTGAATTGCCTACATCTATTATTATATCTTACAAATTTACGTAACTTTAAACTAAATAAATTCAACAACTATGAAAACATTGGTTCTTTCTTTATCAACCATCTTATTAATTAGCTTAGCCCCCACTTTATCACAAGCTCAAGATAATCAGGCTAACAAGGAAGAAACAACTACTGAACCTTTTGAAAATATCCTCTACGTTGAAATTTACCATGGTGCAAAAGGCTTAGTATTGATTAGTGACGGCACTGGATCTCAAGAAGTAGTTGAGTTACTCAGAGGCAACACTCCCGAAGATGCTAAGAAAAATAATATTGCCATTGCCAATATCTTAAATAACTTATCCAACAATGGCTGGCATTTAGTTTCTACGAATGGGGATAATGCCATCACCAGAGTTTTCATGACGAGAATACAATAGTAGCAGTATGACGTCCAACAAGGTTGCCCTCATCATCATGGATGGATGGGGACATGGAAAAAAGGACCATACAAATGCAATTCATAAAGCGAACACGCCTTTTGTCGACAGTCTTTATCTTAACTATCCTAATGCTGAATTAATAACACACGGCAGTGCTGTCGGACTTCCTAATGATCAAATGGGCAACTCAGAAGTTGGTCATATGAATATCGGCGCAGGAAGAGTGGTATTTCAAGAATTAGCCAAAATCAACAATGCTATTGAGAATAAGTCTTTTCATCAAAATGAGGTACTTGTTGAAAGCTTAAAAAAAGGAACAGCCGAAAGCAAAAACGTCCACTTAATTGGGTTAGTATCGGATGGAGGTGTTCACTCCCATATCAATCACTTCAAGGCTATATCGGATGTTGCGAAGACAGTCGGCGTAAAGAACTTATTCGTCCATGCTTTTACTGATGGTAGAGATACTGATCCTCAAAGTGGTATCAACTTTATTAATGAACTTGAAAACCATTTAAGCACATACGAATATGCTATTGCTAGTACAGTTGGTAGATATTACGCTATGGACAGAGACAATCGCTGGGAGAGAATCAAAGTAGCATATGACTTATTAGTCAATGGTGTTGGACAAGCAACTACCAACATACAAGAAGCAATCCAAAGATCATACAACAATGACGTAACGGATGAGTTTATAAAGCCGATTATAAAAATTGATACGGCTGGTAATCCTCTAGCAGTTATTAGACCAGGAGACGTAGTGATATGTGTCAACTTCAGAACAGATCGATGTAGGGAAATCACAAAAGCGTTAACCCAACAAGACTTTCCAGAGTATGACATGAAAAGATTGTCTATTCAATATGTCACGATGACAAATTATGACAGCTCTTTTAAAGATATTCCAAACATTTTTAAAGATGAAGATCTAAAAATGACACTTGGAGAAACTTTAGAAAAGTATGGCAAAACACAAATTAGAATTGCCGAAACGGAAAAATATCCCCATGTTACCTTCTTTTTTTCAGGTGGAAGAGAAAAGCCTTTTCATGGTGAACAAAGAATCATGCTTGACTCTCCTAAAGTAGCAACTTATGACCTGCAACCCGAAATGAGTGCACTTGGCGTAAAGGATGCCATTCTTAAAACAATCAATGACGGAAAAATAGATTTTATCTGTGCAAATTTTGCCAATGCTGATATGGTAGGACACACAGGTAAGTTTGATGCCATTATCAAAGCAGTTGAAACGGTCGATAGATGTGTAAAAGAAGTTATAGAACAAGCATTAAACAATAATTATACGGTACTATTGACTGCTGATCACGGCAATGCTGATCTCGCCATTAATGAAGATGGCTCACCTAATACAGCACATTCAAAAAACCTCGTTCCTCTATTTTTAATAAGTAATTCCAGAGCGGACAAGATAAAGAATGGAAAACTTGGAGACCTTGCCCCTACCATCCTTCAACTTATGGGCGTCAGCATACCACAAGAAATGAATGGAGAAATTTTAATTCATTAAGCAAACTTGTCATGCAACGATTATACACTAAATATTTATATGCGGCATTCGTTTTGTTTTTTACCCTATTAGCATGTAACTTATCTGCTCAGTCAAAAAAAGGCAACATATGGTATTTCGGCGACAGCTTAGGAGTAGATTTTAATACTGCAATACCAACTCCATTAACAGATGGTGTATTACTTAATGGATCCCCAGGAGGCTGCTCTTCGGGAACTCAAGGGGAAGGTTGTGCTTCCATTTCAGATAGTAATGGCAATATTCTATTTTATGCTAGTGGAACAACGATTTGGGATAGAAATCATATGGTTATGCCCGATGGTAATAGTTTAAATGGTAATCGGAGTACTACACAGGCAGTATTAATAACACCAGTAATAGATAGTGTCGACCAATATTATGTCTTCACACTAGAACATCAAGGGTTGCCAAATGGCTTACAATATAGTGTTGTAGACATGTCACTTCCTGGAAATGGAATATCAGATGGCGATGTAGTAACAGGCAAGAAAAATATTCCACTTTTAACCCCAGTCGCCGAAAAGATCACAGCAATTTTGCATGAAGATCAGATCAGGTACTGGATTGTAGTGCACGGCTATGGAAACGACAATTACTATGCCTTTTTAATTGATGAAACAGGAATCAATACTACCCCTGTTGTTTCTACTATTGGAGATTCAGTTAGCACCACTTTAGAAAGCATAGGTCAGATGAAATCTTCCAAAGACGGAAAAAAAATAGTTAGTGCTATTAAGGGAAATGCTCCATTCACACCCATTGGAAGGATTGAGCTCGTTGACTTTGATAATTGTACAGGAGAGGTGTCAAATGCTGAAATAATTTCAAATTCTAATGCATCATTTTACGGTGTATCTTTTTCACCCAATGATTCTTTGATTTATGCTAATGATGAGCTAGGTGGAGTAGTTTATCAATACGATAGATATGCAGACACCATTAGAAATACTCAAACCATTGTTGGTAGCATTGGAGGGATTTCTATAGGCTCGATGCAGTTAGCACCTGATGGTAAAATATATATCGCCAATTTTTTGTTTAATGCACTTTCTACTATAGAAGACCCTAATAACAAATCTAATCCTAATGTTATTGACGGAAGCTTTCCATTAGGATCAAGATGCTCTATGATAGGGCTGCCTGATTTTTTTAATTATTATGACAAAGATACCCCAACATTCGATTTTGCAGGTCCAGATACTACCATATGCCTTAATGATATGATCACGATAGGAAATCCTTTGTCTGATACATCCTTAAATTATTCATGGTCTCCGACTAACTCTCTGAGTGATCCAAATTCTTCGATTACACTAGCCATGCCTAATGCGACTACTCAATACATAGTTTCAGCAACTAATGCCTGCACCACAAAGCTTGACTCTGTAACAATAAATGTTGTCATCCCTTCATCCATAGGAATAGGGACAGACACCACGATTTGCTTAAATCAGGAAATTATGATAGGCAATGCGAATGCTGATACTAGCCTAACTTATATCTGGACTCCTGATAGCAACTTAAACACACCTAATAACCCAACTACTTTAGCCAGTCCAATTACTACGACTACTTATATATTGACAGGGAGTGATACCTGTATAGCAACAATCGATTCAATTACCATATCCGTATCAACGTCGGATTCCATTAGTTTAGGAAATGACACAACGGTTTGCTTAGGAGATCAAGTAACACTTGTTGCGAATAATAAAGATATATATGAATGGTCAAGTAATTCTATAGTAATATCTTCGGATTCATTTGTCAATGTTACGATCAATTCAAACTTAAATATTCATTTAAAGACAACTTCCCCTTGCGGAGCAGACTCTACGAACAAAAATATATTTGCAGAAGATTGTACCTTGGAAACAATAGTATACATTCCAAATGCCTTTAGCCCTTATGATAATCATAATAATGTCTTTAAAGCATTTGGCGAAAACTTCACAATATTAGATCTATTCATTTACGATCGATTGGGGAACTTACTTTATCATGCTCAAAATGATGAGAGTGGCTGGGATGCTACAAATAATGATATCAGAATTAACCCTCAAGTTTATTTATATAGAATGATTATCGAAACCGTTGATCAAGAAAGAGAGGAGTTTACTGGAAATGTGACGTTGTTTTATTAATAGAGTAAGGATTATCAATAGCACTACTTACTTCCCCGCATTACAGGCGGGGGCGGGGGCGGTACTTTAAATGCTATCGATAATCTTTACTGCAAAATAGATTCTCTTATTAAACACAAAATAGAAAAGAATAATACCATCTCAATTCCCTCCTATATCTAGGAGGGAATTGTGGTCTATTTTGCTATAAATCAGCCAACTTTTTATCCTCAGGATATTCTACGTAAAAGCTAAACTTTACCTTTTTAGAACTTGATGGCGCTAAATCTAGCTTCCATTTCAGCTCTCCTGTATTTTTATTGTAATGAGCTACTCCTGTCTCTTCAACCACTACCTTTATATCCTCATTAGAAGAAATTGGTATTTGATCAAATAAATCAATACTAATGGCTGCACTCTTAGTATTTCTAACGGTCAACTCATATACAAAGCTTTCTCTCTTCTTAGTTCCAAAGATTCGTTTTTCTTCAAAATCTCTTAAACGATCTCTTTTAACAATCACACCTTGATCTCTTCCTAAAGAGAAGTTCAACGTATCTTCTGTTGCTTGAACATTTAAATGAGACTTCCCAACATAACTGTTCTCAAAGAATATATTAACAGGGCCAGATAATAGCTGGTAATCTTCCCATCCGCTTACTCTAGCCAGTAAGAAAGCATCTAAGTTCATTTTAGGAATAGCCAAATGCTCGTACTTAGCAGGCATTGTATAATTTTGAATGTCTACCAATTGTCTCTTATTGTTAGATGGTATTGTATATGGTAAACTAATCTCAAACTTAGTTGCCAAGGCACTCTCCGTTACTTGAGTATAGTCTGCTACAGTCTCTATTTCATCGTCATACGACATGCTTTCTTTTTCAGCAACACCATCCATCATGTATTGTGCACTTGCCGGTGCTGACTTGTACTTTCTATATTGCGGTCTGACAATTTGCTCATAAAAAGATAATCTCCAAGGCACTAATTGTGGTGCATTACCTGCCCTAGAAGGATTACCGGTAGATAATGTCAACTGGATATTATCCCATGACTTACCCGAATTCTGCCATACATTAGCTTTATACATCAGGTTAGCATTACTATTGATATCATCGACTCGTAAATCGTACAAAGGGCTCCATCCAGCTTGGTATAAATAATATTTCAATTTCAAACTGGCACTTCCAGCCTTCTTAGCAGATACCTTGACAACTATTTCGCCAGTTGGCTTATTTTTTTGTGCATTTAACTCTCTCAGCTGATTATTTAGCCGAGTAATGTCTTGATTGATTTCCTTGTCTTGTTTCCCAAACCTAGCAATCATTTTATTAGTTTCTGCTAATCGAGTTCTAAAAAAATCTGAAGCCTTTTGTAGCTCAGCAATAGACAAGCCAGTCTCCTCGCCTCCTATCTTTCGATTTTCAATGATCAATTTTTGCTCTTCTTGGTAAGCAAATTTTTGGGCTCTTATCAGATCTAGATTATCTGACAAAAGATCAATGGAATCTCGTATAGAAATTATTCTTGGATCCTCTTTTCCCCTTCGGATGTAATTGGTACGAAAGGTAGCGGATTGTACAACAATCCCTCCCATTCCAGAAACCTCAATAGTATTTGGGTCTATTGTAGTTGAAAGGTCTTCAAATATCAGCTCTGTAATTCCCGAACCTATTTGCACGTTGGCAGTGCGTTGTATTTCTGCTCCACGCAAATAAACTGTAGCTTCTTTTATTTTCGAAGCAATTAACTTTTCTGTATCTCCCCTGCTCACTTGAGCGAAGGTGATTATGCTTATTGCAATTATTAACTTTTTCATGTCTTTATATTTTTAGTTTTATTTAGTTTAATTCCGCGGTTTGATATATAGATGCTCGAATAAATTATTTTCCATAAAACCGACATTAATTTTTTACAGGAAATCAAAAAAATAATTTCTACATTTGTAATGCATTGGTTTCCGAAATATCGGAACTAAGAGGGAATCCGGTGATTCGCCAGTTGGTGGAAAGTCCGGAGCAATCCCCGTTGCTGTAGTCCCGTTGCTCATTTGAGCATCATGATTTTTGAAAATCTAATACCACTGTCCGCCAGCTGGCGGATGGGAAGGTTTCAAAAATCGGGAAAGCCAGAAGACCTGCCAATGTAAAACTGATTCGTAGCTTTCGGGAGAAAAGTGAGGATAATACACAAAAAGTATTCTCTTAATTCCAATCCTGAGGTTATGATGATTATTATTTAATCATTTATAAACCTTAATTATGTATAAAACATACAAACAACTAAAATGCCTCATACTTAGCTGTATGGGCCTATTAATGGTAAACTCATCCTTTGGCACTGGGTTTTCCAGACAAGTGATCGTTGCCAATGGTGGCGTTTTTGGCGCTCCAGGAAATAAAGTAAAAATAGGCACCTATAATACTTCAACTAATTTATATGGCGTCTTTGACGAGTTTGATGGAAATTTTGTCAGTGATGTCATTATTGACAACAATATTGCCTACATCGCGGCTAATGGTATAGTCATCAAATATAATATTGACAACTATAAAAAGCTAGCCTCTGTAAGCTTATCTGGGGCTGAGCACCTTACTATTTATAATAACCAACTAATTGTATCTAGAGGTTTTGGAGCCGACTCACAATATGTCCAAGTGTTAAATACTTCAGATTTATCATTGGATTATAGCGTGGACGAAATCACAGGACAAGCATCAGGAGTTGTAATATTAAATGATACAGCATACATTGGTGTAAAAGGTGATTGGCAAGCCACGACTGGGTCTGTAGCCATGGTAGATTTACAATCCGAATCTTATATTAGTGCAATAGATCTAGATACGCTCGGAAAAGGTATCAGCAAACTATATGCTTATAACGATACCATATATACCTTCAATTCTATTCAATGGGATAGCGATTATGGTGTTGTTTCGCAATTTTACAAAGACGGTAGTGGTTTAAAAAGCACTATTATTGATTTACACTTTGGCACTCCAATAGGCACTGACGGCGGATCTGTTTTTTTAGGATTAAATAATGCTGGAATTGGCAGTATAAAGCTTACCACAAAAATGGTAGAGGACACAACCATCATCTCAGGTAGTTTTGCAGGTGGACATTACGATGACAATTCTAACGTGATTTTCGTTTCTGAAACTGATTATGCTACATTTGGGACGATAAGTATGTATAATTCTATTGGAACGCTTCTAGAGGATACTTCGGTAAATATTGCTCCTGAAGCATTGTATGCAGACACAAGAAGTGAAGCTTCTAACAATCAACCGCTTTCTTTTGATCAAACGGTTCAAGTAACTTTTGAAACGACCTATCCTATCGATCTTTCAGCCACAATAAGCGATATAGATGGTGATACGTTGAGCATTGCCATTGTAACGGATGTACAAAATGGAACAAGCAGTTTAGATGAGTTTGAAATCACTTATACGCCAGATACAGATTTTAAAGGATTTGATACTTTATGGTATAGTGTTTGTGATAATGGTACTGGAAACCTTTGTGATACATCAATGGTTGTTTTTGTTGTGAATGAAGAAAACATTGCACCTAATGCTGGTGATGATGTTGCAAATATTGACAACCTTGATTCTGTATTAATTGCCATTCTTAAAAATGACGCGGATTCAAATGACATGAATATTTTAACCGCTTCTATCGTAACAAACCCTGTAGAAGGAATGGCAGAGCTGATTAGCAATGATACCATCAAATATATTTCTACATCCGCTACCTCCACAGTAGATTCATTTACTTACGAAGTTTGTGACGATGGGCTACCATCGCTATGCGCCGAGGGAAAGGTAACCATTAACTTTATCGCAAACCCTTTTGTTGAAAGCATTAATAAGGAAACCTTAATCGCCTACCCTAATCCAACAAAAGGAACGTTCAACTTGCAGTTATCCAATGCAAAGCAAGATCAGTACTTAGTGAGCATTAGGACGCTAGATGGAAGAATTGCTTATCAAGGTAAGATGAGCTCCACTGCTCAAATTGATGTGAGTCATTACCCAGTCGGTAGTTACTTAGTTTATGTTCAGTCTGATAACTATACTTATCAAACAAAGCTGGTTAAGCAATAATAAGTTTAGTGATTAATAGGCTTTCAAAATATTCTAAAACTCGTATCGTCACTGCGAGGTATCGAAGCCCGCCTGCCAAAGCTTGTCGAGCAGGCAGTCTCTTTATTGCAAAGTATAGATTGCTTCAACTCCCTGCCTTACTGGCAGGCAGATTCGCAATGACGAATTTGTATCACTTTATTTAGAACTTTAGAATACTTTGAAAGCCAACTTAAAGTAGTTCGATTAATTTATAAAATATGAGAAGCTTTGTTTTCATACTGTTATCAGCTCAAATTGTACTAGCGTATGCCAATAATCTAAAGATTACAAATCCTGTATTAGTAGATAGTCAGCACATAAAATGTGAAATCTCTTGGGAAAATAGCTGGAGTTTAGATACTATCACTCCCCATAACCATGATGGAATATGGCTATTTTTGAAAGCTTATGATGGTACTACTTGGTCACACTTAAAGTTATCATCAAATGCTACTGATTATTCATTTAGTGACAGTCTTTCTTTAACGACTTATGATGACCAAGTGGGTATCATGCTTGCTTCCAATGTCAACGGCGCAGTCGATAAAACTCACGTTACCATTAAGTTATCAGAAGCATTAGATGTGATCATTTCAGATATTAATATCTACGGTATTGAGATGGTTTATATTCCTGAAGACAGCTTCTATATTGGCGATAGTAGCTCTAACTATTGTTTTAAAACTGGAAATGATGGCACTCCTTTTCTAATTAATTCGGAAAACGAGATACCAATCGGCAACAATACTAACCAATTATCAGACACAGGAGAATACGCACCGGAAGATAATCTCTCTGCAGATTATCCTAAAGGTTATAATGGTTTTTATATCATGAAATATGAAATTTCTCAGGAGCAATACGTCGACTTTTTAAACACGCTCAATTACGCTCAACAAGCAGCTCGAACCGAATTACCACCCAATAGTGCATTTGGCACCAGGGTAATGACTTTAGGAACCAATACTTTTAGAAATGGTATCGTCATGATGAACAAGGGATTAGACAATACCAGACCTGCTATTTATGGTTGTGATGGAACTGAGGGAGGTGGACAAAACAAGTCTGATGATGGACAAAACAGAGCCTGCAATTATCTTGGGTGGGATGATGTTTGTGCTTATCTAGACTGGGCAGGGTTAAGCCCAATGACAGAGTTGGAATATGAGAAAACAACCAGAGGGCCAAGCCATCCGACCTCTAATGAGTATGCTTGGGGCAATACCTTGATTGTAGATGCAAATGAATTGTCAGACGATGGATCTGCAAATGAAAAAGCCTTATTAAACAGCTTTAGTGATTCAGGCACTTGTAATTACAGAACAGAAAACATGGGTGACTCTATTCAAGGGCCTTACCGCACAGGTTTTGCAGGACATGACTCCTCTTCTCGTGCTCAAATAGGTGCTGGATACTATGGTGCATTAGAACTGAGTGGCAACCTATGGGAATTATGTATTACCGTAAATACAGAAGGATTAGCGTTTGAAGGCAATCATGGAGATGGAGTATTAGATGCTAATGGAAGTGCCAACGAAATTGACTGGCCGGAAGGAACAGGAGCCGGACATCGTGGAGGTGCATGGAACAGTGGTATTGACTTTGCAGGGTTTAACGACTTGGCTATATCAGACAGAGAATACGCTGGACTTAATCCGACCTTAAGGAGAAACACGACAGGTGGTAGAGGAGTTAGGAGATTTGAAGATTAGAAAATTTTAAGGTTTAAAAATTATAAAATTGAAAGATTATAAATTTTGGTTAATAGTATTGTTAACTATTAACTATCAACTATTAACTAAAAACTGTTCCGCTCAATCCGCTTATCATGGTGGCAGTGGTGATGGATATAGTAAAGCGTCAATCAACTTACAGGGAACGAATATTAAAACGATTCAACCTAATGTGATTGAGATATACCCCAATATCATTAGCAACACAGATCGTATTATACAGATTAAAAATACTTCTTCAAAAGTATATGAGATCAAGATTATAACGATCGATGGACAGGAGATTTTTCATCAAAATCAGCTTCAAGGAAGTCAGACAATTAGATTGCCTCAAATAGCAACTGGACAGTATTTCTTAAATCTAATTCATGAAGGACACCAGGATGTCTTTACGGATAAAATAACCTTCATTGACTAAAGCTTTTTACATACTTAGTCTATTGATCTGTCAACAAGTATTGGCTAGGGGAATTGACACGGTCAACCTTAAAGATATTCCAATCATTGTCAGTCCTATCCAAAAAGGAATTACCGAGCTCTCTCCTACTCAAGAACTCACCAAATCAGACTTGCAAAAAATAGATGCCATCAACATAGCCGATGGACTCAATCACTTTTCAGGGGTAAATATCAAAGATTATGGCGGCATTGGCGGACTCAAAACGATATCGATTAGAAGCTTAAGTGCCTATCATACTAATGTTTTGATAGATGGTATTAGGATCAACGATGCACAAGCAGGACAAGTTGACCTGGGAAAATACTTCACCAACAACATTACCTCCGTTGAATTATTAAATGGCAGTTCTGAGAAATGCTTACCTGCATCTGCTTATAGTAGCGTGTATGCCATTAATATCAAAACAGATCATGATGCACAAGATAGCTTTGCTTTGAATGGTGATTTCTCAGCAGGTTCATTTAACACGTATAGAACGGCCATCAATTTAAAACAAAGGATCAATACGCGTAACCAAATCGGTGTTTCATTCCAAGGACAGTACAGCAAAGGTAACTATGAATATACGCTCAACAACCTACAAAGTAGTTCTATCGAAAGAAGACAAAATGGTGATATCCGATCAGGGCAGGTCGATTTAGACCATACGTATCAATTAAAAAACAACGATCAATTGACCACCAAGCTATACTATCACCATGCAGAGCAAGGGCTTCCGGGAGCGGTCATTTTGTACAACCCGATCAATGATCAAAGACTAAGAAGAGAAGACTGGTTTTTGCAAAGTGTTTATCACAAAAGTTGGAACAAAAAATTGCAATCTAAGTTTTACTTCAAACACGCCAGCAATTGGTTAAAATATACTGATCCTTCTTTTCTCAATAGCGAAGGATTCTTAGAAGATCAATTTTTGCAGAAATCCTATTATATCGCTACGGCGAACCAATATCAGCTACACAGAGATATTCGCCTACAAATCTCTACCGACCTTGATTTCAACTCGCTGGCTACTACCGTTTATGAAGATCAAAACCCACAACGGCTGAGCTGGATTTCTTATATCGGCATCATGGCAAAACCATTTAAATGCTTTAAGATAGAGGGGTCGTTAAGCCCCATGATTATTCAGGAGACCAACCATCTCAATGTTGCCTTACCTTCTAAGAATAAGCTCATGCCATACGCGGCGTTGGGTTACCAACCATTCAAGTCACATGATTTGTATTTGCGTGCTTCCTACAAGGAGTCCTTTAGATTACCAAGCTTCAACGATCTCTATTATGTAAGAGTGGGCAATACCGATTTGATTCCAGAACAAGCTCAACAGTTTAATTTAGGTGTGACTTATCAAAAAAATAACTTCACCTGCTTTGACCATATTGCTATAATCACTGATATTTTCCAAAATAACATTGACAACAAGATCGTTGCCATCCCTACCAAAAACCTCTTCATTTGGTCGATGCAAAACATTGGCCAAGTAGAAACTAGAGGTATTGAGTGGTCGCTCAACTGGCAGTTGAAACCTGTTCACTCTATCCGGTTTTACGGCAATGTCAACTTCTTGTATCAAGAGGCACTGGACAAAACAGATCCCGCCTCTCCTACTTACAACCAACAAGTGGCATACACGCTGGTGCAAA
This sequence comes from Bacteroidia bacterium, assembly GCA_030426955.1. Classification (GTDB taxonomy): domain Bacteria; phylum Bacteroidota; class Bacteroidia; order Chitinophagales; family JAUHXS01; genus JAUHXS01. Next base: position 463,922 of record JAUHXS010000001.1, read on the forward strand.
ATATTTCAAGCAGTACCAGCATGGCATATAAAAAACTATCTATCCATTACAATACTATTTACAATGGCTATTCTTATGCCCTGAATGAAAACATTGCCACCAATCTCGTTCCGGCTTGGATCACGCAAGACATCGTCCTAAACTATGAACTAAAAATTAAGCACTCGACAATTGTCGTCTACGGCGCCGTTCACAACATTTTTGATCAGCAGTATGAGATTATTAAGAGCTTTCCGATGGTGGGAAGGAATTATAGAATTGGGATAAGAGTTAGAAGTTGACAAGTTTAAAGTTTAAAGTTGTAAAGTTTCACTGTGCCGCAATTTTTTTGCTCTGCTTGCTTTTTGCGTGCAAGAAGCCTCCTACTCCTGAGCCAAAAGACGATGGCAAGCAAAAGTCGACAGATCGTATAATGTACATCGTCAATGAAGGATTGTTCAACCAGAACAATACGACGCTGACGCGATATAACATCACACAAAAGAAAACCACCAATAACTATTTTGAAGCACAAAACGGACGAAAACTGGGCGATACAGGTAATGATATCCAACAATACGGAAACAAGATCTACATCGTAGTAAATGTTTCTAGTCAGGTTGAAGTGATCAACCTTTCTGGACAATCCATTGCTCAAATACCGCTTTTTGATGGCAGTACGGCAAGACAGCCTAGGAAAATTGCTTTTCATGAAGGCAAGGCTTTTGTCAGTTGTTTTGATGGAACAGTAGCGGTGATTGATACAGCCACGCTTATGACCACGGACTTTATTGAAGTGGGACGAAACCCAGAGGGACTAGCTGTTCAAAATAATCGATTGTATGTAGCCAACTCTGGTGGATTGGATGCACCCAACTATGACAGTACGGTTTCGGTCGTCAATTTGAATGCCTTAGAAGAGATCAAAAAGGTTAACGTAGGCATTAACTCAGGAAGGGTTTTAGCGGATAACAATAACCGCATTCATGTGATGGTACGAGGTAATTATGATGATATTGACTCCAAACTAAAGGTGATTGATGCTACTACAGACAGCATCATTTATGTCTCGAATGAAGCCATTAGCGGTATAACCATCCATAACGACCAAGCCTATTTGATTGAGTCAAGTTCTAGTAATATGATGCAAATGGACTTAAATAGTCTCAGCATTACCAACACCAACTTGATTGATGGCAGCAACTTTGAAACGCTCTTTGGTATGTTTATTGACCCCGTGACTGGTGATATTTATTGTTTTGATGCACATGGTTATGTGGTGACGGGGACGGTATTCTGTTTTAGTAACACCGGTAACCCCAAGCATTCTTTTCAGGCTGGGCTTAACCCAGGGCATGGTATTTTCGTGAAGTGAGTTTATTCGTTTATAAGTAATTGTAAATACTTATACTTGAATATATAAATGAAAATCAATATCTTGTTTAGGAGACTGACACATGCATTAAAGAAATCAAAGCTTACATAAATTCAGCTTTACAAAGTAAATGAGCAACTCTATTGAAATATACAACTCAGGAGGAGAAACTCAAATTGAGGTTAAGTTTGAACAAGAAACCGTTTGGTTGAACCTCAATCAAATATCTGAACTATTTGATAGGGATAAATCTGTTATATCAAGACACCTTCAAAAAATATATCAAGAAGGAGAGCTAGAGAAAAAGGCAACTGTTGCAAAAAATGCAACAGTTCAAACTGAGGGCAAAAGAGAAATAAAAAGAGATATTGAATTTTACAATCTAGATGCAATTATCTCTGTAGGATATCGTGTAAACTCAAAACAAGGTACACAATTCAGAATTTGGGCTACAAATAAGCTTAAAGAATACCTTATTCAAGGTTATTCTGTTAATAAATCTCGACTAGAACAACTAAAACAGTCAATCAAACTAATACAAAAAACAACAAATGAATTAGAGAATAATCAATCTTTAGAAATAAAAGAGGTATCGAAAGAAACAATTTACAAAATAGAATACGATGAGGCTATTAAAGCTATCAAACAACTAAAAGAAAAATTTGGAGGTTCTAAACTATTCGGGAACGAGAAAGATGATTCATTCAAAAGCTCAATTGCAACAATAGAACAAACTTTCAACGGTAAAGAATTATATCAAAGCATAGAAGAAAAAGCTGCTAACCTTCTCTACTTTGTTGTCAAGAATCATTCATTTAGCGATGGTAATAAACGAATAGCAGCATGGTTGTTTGTATGGTATTTAAACAAAAACAAGTATTTATATAACAAAAGAAGGTTGAAAACAATGCACTAGCTTCACTTACATTAATGATAGCATTAAGCAAACCAGAAGAAAAAGAATTGATGATTCGAGTAATCATTAATTCTATAAACAAATTAAACAAATAGTGTTAAAGAATCATTAAACTATGAAAACATCACTTCTACTTTTTATATTTCTTGTTTCAAGTTTTGCCATAAAGGCTCAACTATATTTCCCGCCCAACAATTCTAGCACATGGGATACGATTGTGCCATCGAGCTTAGGCTGGTGTCAATCAAAGATCGACAGCCTCTATGAGTTTCTAGATACCAATAATACAAAAGCCTTTGTCCTACTCAAGGATGGGAAAATTGTGTTAGAACAATATTTTGATGGTCATGATACTTCATCCAATTGGTATTGGGCATCGGCTGGCAAAACGTTAACGGCATTTATGGTGGGCATTGCCCAGCAAGAAGATTTTCTAAACATTAATGATACTACGGCTACTTATCTTGGACAAGGATGGACCAGTTGTACGCCAACTCAGGAAGACCAAATAACCATTTGGCATCAACTCACTATGACGTCTGGTTTGAATGATGGTACCAGAGACGCTAATTGCACAGATGATACTTGTTTGCAATACTTAGCCGATGCAGGAACTAGATGGGCCTACCATAATGCACCTTATACCCTTCTAGATCAAGTCATTGAAAATGCAGTAGGTACGACCCTAAATGTTTACACTACCCAAAAGCTGAAAAACATAACTGGTATGAATGGTGCCTATATTCAGCAAGACTACAACAACGTATTTTATAGCACTCCAAGGAGTATGGCTCGTTTTGGCCTACTGGTTTTAAATAAAGGAAACTGGAATGGCACGCCAGTTTTGACAGATACGAACTACTTTCATCAAATGGTCAATACATCTCAAAATATCAACGAATCATACGGTTATTTATGGTGGCTCAATGGCAAAGACAGCTTCATGATACCACAAACACAATTCATCTTCCCTGGGAGCTTGGCTCCTGATGCGCCTGATGATATGATATCTGCATTGGGCAAAAATGGTCAATTTATCAATATCATCCCCTCACAAAACATGGTCTGGATTAGGATGGGCGACGCCCCTGATAATTCTCTAGTCCCTTTCACACTTAATAACGATATATGGAAACGTTTAAACAACCTAGAATGCGATACAGTAAGTACTTATGGAAATAATAATTTAGACAAACAAGAAATCAGTGTTTACCCCAACCCTGTGGATGATTTTATTAACTTAAAAGGCAAACACAATTTGCAGTTGACTTACTATGAAGTGACTAATAGCATAGGACAAATCATACTAAAAGGCAAATATCAAGATCCTATAGACATCTCAAAATTGACTTCAGGCACTTATTACCTAAAGGTTTATAATAAAATAGCCTTTAGTACGATAAAATTTGTAAAGGGCTAAGTAACAGCCAAACAAGAAAGTCTTTACGGGATAAGCTAAAGACTCCAATAACTCATTTCCTTGACCTTACCTCTGTAAATCCCCTTTAAATCTACTAGAATACCATCTTTCCCTTTTGCAGACAATCCTTTAAAATAGCCTTCATCTAGCGTTAGGTAGTCCTCATGATTAACGGCAACAATGATCGCATCATAATTCCCTGAAGGTTTGCTTACCAGACCAAACCCATACTCCTCATTCAGCTCATCTGAGTCAGCATATGGATCTGTAACCTCAACTGTTACTGAATAAGATTTCAACTCATTTATCACATCGGCTACCTTAGAGTTCCTAATGTCACTTACATTTTCTTTAAATGTAGCACCCATCACTAATATTCTAGCCTCACTAAGTTTTTTGTCTTCCTGTTTAATAATGGACTGCACCGTATTTTTAGCTACATATGCGCCCATATTGTCATTTACGGATCGACCGCTCAGTATTACTTTTGGCTCATAGCCTAACTCCATTGACTTATACGTAAGGTAATATGGGTCTACTCCAATACAATGCCCACCAACTAGACCTGGAAAGAAGTTTAAAAAATTCCATTTTGTTCCAGCAGCCTCTAGTACATCAAAAGTATTAATATCCATCTTATGGAATATCAATGACAATTCATTCATCAATGCAATGTTAACATCTCGTTGCGTATTCTCTATGATTTTTGCAGCTTCAGCAACTTTAATAGTAGCTGCTCTATGCACACCTGCTGTAATAACGATCTCATAAACCTTCACGATCTCATCTGCTGCCTCATCATCTGACCCAGATGCTACTTTCATTATGTTTGCGAGTGTGTGGACTTTATCTCCTGGATTAATCCTTTCAGGAGAATAGCCAAGCTTAAAATCAGCACCAAGCTTTAAACCTGATTCTTGTTCCAATATAGGTAGGCAATCTTCCTCAGTGCAACCAGGATAAACTGTAGACTCAAATACCACATAATCTCCTTTCTTTAAAACTTTCCCAACTGTAGTCGATGCTGCAGTAAGAGGAGTTAAGTCAGGTACTTTATGTTCATCTACCGGAGTAGGCACTGCAACGACATAGAACTTAGCCTCTTTTAACTTATCTAAGGAGCTAGTAAACTCAATATCTGTGCCTTCAAAGTCCTTGGCTTCTAGTTCCTCACTAGGATCAATATTATTACGCATCATTTCAACACGCTTCTCGTTTATATCAAAACCAATTACAGAAATTTTCTTCGCAAACTCAAGCGCAATAGGCAATCCTACATAACCTAATCCTATAACTGCTAGCTTTTCCTTTTTATCTAATAAATCTTGACAAATACTCATACTTTTCTAACTTTTCCGTTTTCTAAGATATACTTTTCATTACTTTCCTCACAAATGGCCTCATTGTTATCATCAAAGTCTAAACGATGCCCATATTCACTCATCCAACCGATTTGCTTACCGGGATTACCAACAATTAGTGCATAAGCGGGTACTTCTTTAGTTACCACAGTACCTGCACCAATGAAAGCATATTCTCCAATATCATGGCCGCATACGATCGTTGCATTTGCACCAATTGAAGCACCCTTTTTTACTGTAGTTTTTGTGTACTGCCCCCTCCTGTTCACTCCACTTCTAGGGTTTATAACATTAGTAAACACCATAGATGGTCCTAAAAACACGTCGTCTTCACAAATAACACCGGTATAAATAGATACGTTATTTTGAACCTTTACATTTTTTCCTAAAATCACCTCAGGCGAAATCACAACGTTTTGACCAATATTGCACCTTTCCCCAATTTCACAATTCGGCATAACATGACTAAAGTGCCATATTTTTGTACCTTCTCCAATTTGGCACCCTTCATCAACCACGGCTGTATCATGTACAAAGTAACTCATTACTTTACAATGTATTTTTCAAAGCTATTATGCTCTTTTTGATATAATTTATCTTCCGGTAAAGACTTAAAATAATCGTAGGTGATTTTTAACCCCTCTGATCTAGATACTCTAGGACTCCAGTCTAATATAGCTTTAGCTTTTGATATGTCCGGCCTTCTTTGCATTGGATCATCCTGAGGCAACTCTTTATAAATTATTTCCTGAGAAGTGTTGGTCAGCCTTATAATCTCTTCTGCAAAGTCCTTAATAGTGATCTCATCTGGATTCCCAATATTTACAGGCTCAACGTAGTCACTCATTAGCAAGCGATAAATACCTTCCACCAAATCATCTACATAACAGAAAGACCTAGTTTGACTGCCATCTCCAAATACAGTCAAGTCCTCTCCTCTTAATGCCTGCCCGATAAAAGCAGGTAAAACACGTCCATCGTTCAATCTCATACGTGGACCATATGTATTGAATATCCTAACGATTCTTGTCTCAACATCATGAAAACGATGATAAGCCATTGTTATTGCCTCTTGAAAACGTTTTGCTTCATCATAAACCCCTCTAGGACCAATTGGATTAACATTACCCCAATAATCCTCAGTCTGTGGATGTACTAAGGGATCTCCATAAACCTCCGAAGTTGATGCAATGAGTACCCTAGCTCCTTTTGCTTTTGCCAAGCCTAGTAGATTATGCGTACCAAGAGAACCAACCTTTAACGTCTGTATAGGGATTTTAAGATAATCTATTGGACTAGCTGGGGAGGCAAAATGTAAGATATAATCTAATTTACCAGGGACATGCACAAATCGACTGACATCGTGGTTGTAAAATTCAAAGTTTTCATTTGGGAAAAGATGCTCAATATTATCCAAATTACCAGTTATAAGGTTGTCCATGCCAATAACATGATAACCCTCATTGATAAAACGATCACATAAATGAGATCCTAAAAAGCCAGCAGCACCTGTAATTAATACCTTTTTCAAATTTATAAAATTATCCTACGGTCGCTCGCCCAATGCTATTATAATAATATCCTAATTCGTCCATATTCTCAGGATCATACAAGTTCCTTCCATCAAATATGACCTTATGTTTCAGCAAACTGAGCATTTTGCCAAAATCTGGCGTTCTAAATACATTCCATTCCGTAACTATGGCTAGTGCATCTGCTCCCTCCAATGCTTCATATGCATTAGCGGCGTAAGATATTTTATCACCGATCAACTCTTTTACATTTTCCATTGCTTCAGGATCATATGCACTCACATTCGCTCCCTTTTCTATTAATTGATCAATTATAGTTAATGCTGGTGCTTCTCTGATATCATCGGTATTAGGCTTAAAAGCTAATCCCCACATCGCAATTTTTTTCCCTTTTAAATTGCCATCGTAGTATTTCTCAATTTTCTCAACCAATACATTTTTCTGAAGTTTATTTACTTCCATAACTTGCTTAAGAATCTTAAAGTCATAATCGTAGTCGTTCGCAGTCTTCCCTAAGGCCTGAACGTCTTTAGGGAAACAACTACCACCGTATCCTACTCCTGGAAACAAAAAACGTTTGCCTATTCTAGTATCACTACCCATTCCTTTTCTAACTGCATTTACATCTGCTCCTGTTCTCTCACAAAGATTTGCCATCTCATTCATATAAGATATTCTCATGGCTAGGTAAGAATTTGCAGCATACTTAGTCATTTCCGCAGAACGCTCGTCCATAAAAATCAATGGATTTCCTTGTCGAATAAAAGGAGCATATAGCTTTTCCATCACCTTTTTCGCCTTATCCGAGGTTGTTCCTACTACTACTCTATCAGGCTTCATAAAATCATCTACAGCCATCCCTTCTCTCAAAAACTCAGGGTTAGAAACAACATCAAAGTCGACAGAAGCATTTTCTTTAATCTTAACAGCAACTTGTTCAGCAGTGCCAACAGGCACTGTGCTTTTATCTACTATTACTTTATAGTCTTTAATTATTTTACCAAGTTGTTCTGCTACCCCTAAAATGTATGACAAATCTGCCGAGCCATCCTCTCCCGGAGGCGTCGGTAACGCTAAGAAAATGATATCTGAAGCATCAACTGCTTCTTCTAAATTTGTTGTAAACGATAAACGCTCTTGCTCGATATTTCGCTCAAATATCACCTCCAATCCCGGCTCATAGATCGTAATTTCACCCTTGCTGAGTTTTTCCACTTTATTTTGATCTATATCAACACAGATCACATTATTTCCAGACTCCGCAAAACAAGTACCTGAAACCAATCCAACATACCCTGTGCCTACTACTGCAATATTCATGCGCTACTGATTTATATATTTCTTTACATGATAAATAATATGATCCTGTTGTTCCTTCGTCAATTCTGTATGAATAGGAAGCGATATTACAGACTCACATAACGTTTCCGTAATTGGAAAATCACCTTCTTTATATCTTGGATCTTGATAGGCTTTTTGCATATGTAAAGCTACTGGATAATAAACCATAGAAGGTATCTCTTGTTCTGCTAAGTAACTTTGCATCCCAAACCGATCAATATTTGAAGTCTTTAACGTGTATTGATGAAAAACATGTGTCGATTGAGCACTTCTAGAAGGAATCGTCAAAGCGGATTCATTTTGGAAGGCTTCATCGTAGTAGTTTGCAGCTTTATTTCTAGCTTCAGCATACTTATCAAGCGCTCTAAGTTTAATTCTTAAAATTGCCGCCTGAATACTATCTAGCCTAGAATTCACACCCACTCTATCATGATAATACCTTTTAGACTGTCCGTGATTTGCAATCTGTCTTGCCTTAAGTGCCAGATCATCATCATCTGTAAATAATGCGCCACCATCTCCATAGCAGCCAAGATTCTTAGATGGAAAGAACGATGTCGTTCCAAAATCACCCATCGTACCAGACTTCACAATGCCACCACCTTTAAAGCTATAATCAGCTCCTATTGCCTGAGCATTGTCTTCAATAACAAAAAGCCCATGCTTTTTTGCAATGTCCAGAATTTGTTCCATATCGGCACATTGTCCGAAAAGATGCACAGGAACAATAGCTTTCGTTTTAGGTGTAATTGCCTTTTCTAAGGCATTAATATCAATATTAAAGGTATTAGGATCCACATCTACAACAACAGGCTTCAGCTTAAGTAATGCGATAACTTCTGCAGTTGCTACATAAGTAAAACTAGCAGTAATCACTTCATCTCCCGGTTCTAAACCCAAAGCCATCATGGCTATTTGCAAGGCATCTGTTCCATTAGCACAAGGAATGACATGCTTTATTCCCAAGTACTCTTCCAGCTCTGTCTGAAATGCTTTTACCTCTGGACCATTGATATAAGCTGATGATCTTACGACATCAATTATAGCTTTGTCTATTCGATCTTTGATTTGCTCGTATTGAGCAATCAAGTCTACCATCTGTATTTTCCGCATTGTAGCTTGCATATTATAAGGGTTGCAAAGATACAATTTATTAATGGTTAGCAAAAGTCGAAAAGTACTTAAACCAATTTAGTTGCGTTATTATTTAAATAAACATAATTTTAAGCTCGGAAATAATATCAAAGTCTTGATTTTTAAAACATATATAGTAATTACTGCTCTTCTTCTGAGCAAGCTTATAAATGCACAGACTACTTACTTTAGAGACACTACACTCAACGGATCTCTAATTACCATAGGATTTGGCTATCATTTCCCTGGACAAGACCTTGCCAACAGATTCGGCAACAACGCTAGTATAGAACTTGGATTAACTGAAAAATTAAGAGATAATTGGCTTATCAGGGCTAATGGTAGCTTTTTATTTAGCGACAAAGTTAGAGAGAACAATATTCTAAAAAATATTACCAATAGCAATGACTTCATAACTAACGTTAATGGAATGCCTGGAGATATCAGAATTGCCATGAGAGGGTTTAACTTAAACCTATCTGCAGGTAAAATATGGGGGCAAAAAAACAATCAAAATGCAGGCCTAACAACTTTATTTGGCCTAGGCTTTTTGCAACACAAAATCCACATTAATGTCATAAACAATGATATTCCTCAACTAGAAAAGCAATATTTAAAGGGGTATGATCGACTATCTAACGGAGCACTGCTGAGTCAATATATTGGATATACATACCTGAGTCCCAAGGATCTTGTTAACTTTTATGTAGGATTAGAGTTTATTCAGGCATTTACCAAAAACAGGCGTGATATCAACTTTGATACCATGATGAAAGACGAAACACCAAGGTTAGATTTATTGTTTGGCATTAAGGCTGGCTGGATCATCCCCATTTATCATCAGCCGAGTCAAATCGAATACTACGATTAATGATTCTTGATTTCCTTATTTATAATACTTCTATTTATTTATATCATTTAGCAGTTTCTGTTGCTTCATTGTTTAATCCAAAGGCAAAACAATGGATTAATGGCAGAAAAAACATTTTTAAAGACATAAGAAATGCCATTGGTAATGAGGTAGGTTTTATTTGGATACACTGTGCTTCTTTGGGGGAATTTGAACAAGTCAGACCTATTATAGAAGGGATAAAAAAGCAAAATTCAGAAAGCAAAATTCTAATTACCTTCTTCTCTCCTTCTGGGTATGAAGTGAGAAAAAATTATGAGCTGGCAAGCTATGTTTTTTATCTTCCCATAGATACGCCGCATAATGCCATAAAGTTTGTTGAACTAACTAAACCCCAAATTGCAATCTTCATCAAATATGAAATTTGGGCAAACTATTTATTTACCCTAAAAAAGAATAACATACCTAGCTACTTGGTGGCCGCAAACTTCAGAAAGAATCAGGCGATATTCAAATGGTATGGCAAGCACGTTTTGAAGGCTCTTAGTTGCTTTGATCACATTTTCGCACAAAATCAACTTTCTCAAAAACTACTCTCTCAACATAATATCAAAAATGTCTCTATTGCTAATGATACTAAGTTTGATCGTGTATATGACAACTATAAAAGAGCTGAGCCTATTTCAATTGCGGAAGCATTCAAGGATCATAACAAAATTATAATTATTGGTAGTGCATGGAAAAAAGAGGCTTCTTTTCTAATTCAGCTAATTAATTCAAAACCCGAATACCTATCTGACTATAAATTTATTATTGCACCTCACATCATTAATGAAAATTTTGTTCAAAGCATAATATCCCAATTACCTTTTAATACTATTAGGTATTCCGAGGCCAGTACTGACAATGTGAAAGACAAAAAGGCCTTAATTATTGACAATATTGGAATGCTTAGCAAGCTATATCAATATGCGAATATTGCAATCATAGGAGGAGGCTTTAATGATGGCATTCACAATATATTGGAAGCAGTGGTATTTGATATTCCTGTACTATTTGGTCCTAAGCACAAAAAGTTCAACGAAGCCGTAGAATTATTATACAGTAATGGAGCATATTCTTTTAGCAATTACCAAGAATTTAAGCAAATCATATCAAAACTGACGTTGGATAAAACACCCCTGTATAACAATCATGATTATATTGTTAGGAACAAAGGAGGCTCAGAGCTTATTTTAGAGAAAATAGAGCTTTAAATAGGCAAATTAGCAAGTAAAGCAATTTTTCAAAGAGCAATTAAAAATGAGCCTTTTTTGCCTACTTTTTTGGTCAAGCAAAAAAGTAGAAAACTATGATTGAAAAATCGCCTCGTTTTTTGACCTCCATAATCTTTTTCGTTTTTTCCTTTCTCAAAACAAAAAAACAATCAAATACTCATACCACCTAAAATGCGCCTAAATACCTTTAATTCTTGTCCAAAGTTGATACAGAGCACTTTTCACATCATTAAACCTAGGCTCTTCCTGATAAACCATCAACTTTCCTTTCGAGTCATATGATAATAAGTAATGAAAAACAAACTCTTTTGCATCTGAAGCAAAGCCCGCCTGCCCAAATCTCAAATCATTAAAACATAAAATGCTATCATTTCGTTGTTCAATGGTATACCAATTTTCAGATAGTTTCTCCAAACGCTTTACCAAATCTTCATTTGCCATTCGCCCTAATAAATAAGTATTTTTAGCAAACCCTGTAAAGCGAATCAATCCAGGTTTATCAAACAATGAGTAGTAACCTATTAGAAAAGAATCTTGCGTCTCAACATGTGCATTCCAGAGGATACAATTAAGTGGCGTTGGTCTGGTCTCTATTTCCAAATAAGCTATTTGTTGCCTCTCTAAACTTGCTTCAAATTGGCAATAAGCATACCCCTTAAATAGAATCGTCAACAACATATAGCTAGAACTAACAATCAAGCCAAACTTATTTAACTTAGAACGAAGTGGATCACTTCTTTTTCTCATCATAGCCAAAATGACAAAGACCATGAAAGGAATTGTATACAAAGGGTCTGCAACAAATATATTTTTATAAGCAATTCTAAGATCAAAAGGCCAAAACAACTGCGTCCCCCATGTGGTATGGGCATCCAATAAAGGATGTGTAAATAATCCCCAAAACATCAACCATGACCAGTCTTTCCAATTAGCATTGGCATTCTTATGAATTTTAGATATCAACCAACCCAATAAAGGTGCCATCATTACACAAAAAACTATGGAATGCGAAAAGCCTCTATGTAACTCATTTGCACGAACAATATTATCCACAAAATGCTTTGTCAATACATCTAAATCTGGAATAGTTCCGGCAATAGCTCCCCACAAAATGGCTTTATTGCCTACTTTTTTTCCCAAGACAATCTCTCCAACTGAAGCGCCCAATACAATTTGTGTCAAGGAGTCCATTAATTCACGCTTATTTCATCTTTAAAAGGATGCCGCAATTCATATTTGCTTGGCCGAATTGAATGAATCAGTGGTTTAAGCAAAAGGGATGTTGTCAATGATCGTTTTAATTTAACATACAACTTCATATGCACAGGCAAAGCCCCTAACCTACTCTTAATCTCTTCCGAAGTCCTTCCTAAAACCAATTGCTTTGCTCCATTATCAATAGAATAAGACACCAGGTCGTAGAGCATTCTAGGGTACAGCATATATTCTTGGTTATATTCATAATCAAGCCCTAAGTAACTTGCTTCAAAAGTAGAATCATTTTGAAAGCAAGTACTAAAGCCAACCAACTTTTCGTTCAAGAAATAGCCTTTAAAAATAAAATCCTGACCTAGGTTTTCTTTAAATAGCCTAAATGTGTCGGCATTAAAAGCACCAACATGAAAATCTGCGTTTTCTAGCACATCCATATACAGTCTTTCAATAGATTGGGCATACTTGTTAATATCATCTACACTAAAGTCAATAACCAACAACCGCTCTGATTTCTTATATATTCTTTTCACTCTGCCTCTGTATTTAGTCGTCATTTGATCCAAATAGTCTTGGAATGAGTTCCAATCGTCCTCAATACAAAGCATCATGTTGTCATCAATCATAAATCCATCATAGCCCAATTTATTATCCCGATCTATATTGTTGTAGGATTCAGGGGGGAATTCTTTTAACAATATCGTTGTCTTTTGACCTTTTTGCCGTTCTGATTGTAGCAGCTTTTCAAGCCCCACATTCAAATACGCTAACTTTTCAGCAAAGTCAATGTGGTTTTTAAAAGCAAAGCCATGCTCACCAGTTGCAAAAAGATTACCACATATCAACACTTTTAAATTCAGTTTACTTTTAACCTTATCAATGGTAGACAAACTGACGTTTTGCAACAATTGCAATTGCTCAATATCCTGATCTTGCACATTAAATATTTGAACAACTGCTACACCAATTGGTTTATTCTCCTTATCATAAAAGAATACGTACTTAAATCTTAGTTGACTAGCTAAACTTTGCTCTAAGCTTATCAAATAACCATACGACAAAAAGATATTTTGCCCTCCGACAATATTATTCCACTTATCTTTATCAACAAGCGCTATTGAATCATAAAAAGCAAGTTTTACATCAAGCTTTTTTTGTCCACATGAAATTGATAATCCCATTCCCTCTATAAAGTTATACTATTATACCAAACACAATGCGAATATTAGTAATTTTATACCATAAATGGAGCACACCGCTGAATCTAAAACATCAAAACACAGGGAAAAGTTTTCGATCATTATTCCTACTTGGAATAATCTAGATTATTTAAAACTTTGCATCAGTAGCATACAGAAAAACGCTGCACATCAGCATCAAATTATTGTCTTTATAAATGAAGGAAAGGACAACACCCTAAACTGGATAAAAAGTCAAAAAAACATTGATCATATCTATTCCGAAAAAAATGTTGGTATTTGTATAGCTCTAAACAAATCTAGAAAACTCGTCAGGACAGATTATATTGTTTATATCAATGATGATATGTACTGTTGTCCTGATTGGGATAAATATATATTAGATGAAATACAATCTTTAAATGATACCCAATTTTACTTATCTGCTACACTTATTGAGCCTAAGCAACTCAACAACCCCAATTACGTTGCTATTATTAATGACTGTGGTGATTGCTTGGAAAAATTTGATGAACAAAAACTACTTAGTGAGTATAACAAAACAGATAAGCAAGACTGGAATGGAAGTTCTTGGCCTCCAAGTATTGTTCACAAGAATACATGGGATTTAGTTGGAGGGTATAGCGAGGAGTTTTCTCCAGGTATGTATTCAGACCCTGACTTCTCAATGAAATTATGGGCAAAAGGCATAAGAATATTTAAAGGAGTGGGTAAAAGCAGGGTTTATCATTTTGGATCAAAGTCTACTAAAAAGTTAAAAAGCAATATTGGCAGTAAACTATTTTTACAAAAATGGGGCATTACAGCAAGGACTTTTTACACGCATTATCTTAAAATGGGTAGCAACTACTCTGGGCCATTTTTACCAAAAATTTCTTTACCTATAACAGAAAAGATTAGAAATAAAATAAAACGAATCATTACAAAGTGAGACGATTACTTAACAATATCCGGAACCATAAAAATTGGAACTCCTACTTAGCATTCAAGTACTTCAAACAGAATAAAGAAGCATTTACATTTAAATGTAGAAGCAACATTAATATAGAAGTACCCAAAAGAATGCTTCAGACTTATAAGGAATCTTTTTTCGACGAATCTTACTTCAAAGGGTTTGCCAACGCAGTACTTAAAGAAACCCACCCTACAGTTATTGACATAGGCGCCAATGTCGGATACTTTTCGCTATCCGCTTTAAATAAAAACCCCAATGCTATTGTATTTGCATACGAACCCATGCCTAATAACTTCAAGTTATTATCAAAATACAAAAATAAATTTAGCAACCTAAATCTTAATATCTTCAATAGTGCCGTTAGCTCAAAAGATAGCTCTATATCACTCAACTACGATGCCAGTGAAGATTTTACTACAGCTGCAACCATTATAAACAAAGCATCTCAACAGGATACGATTGAAGTCAAAACGGTATCTTTAGCTAGTATAATATCGCAAAACAATATCAATACAATAGACTTCTTTAAGCTAGATTGTGAAGGTTCCGAATACGATATTTTATATAATATAGATGACAGCACTTATGACAAAATTAAAAACATCGCTATAGAGACACACAAAGTTGATGATAATGAAAAGAACAAAGAACATCTAGCTAATTTTCTAAAAAATAAAAAATTCAATATTACTCTAGAAAGGGATATGATTTGGGGCTGGAAGTAGACAAGCCCCTTTCAAAAGACACTATATCTTGAGAAAAAAGGGCACCAGCGCTAGCGCCCTCACAACTTCACTGCCGTACGAACATTGTAAAACAACAACAATAATTAAACTCTAGCAACCAAAATTTTACAAAAAATTACGTTTACAACAGAACAAAAAAAGACACAATGAATTTATAATCAACAAATTATATTGATTAAATATTCCATACAAACCAACGAATAGTTGAATCAAAATAAACTCAATGGTATACTACTTTTCTCCTAACACTATATCCGTCTAACTGTATTTCAACAAAGTAAATGCCTTTACTAAGATTTGTAAAGTCTAAATATTTACTATTTAAGTTAATCATCTTGTTCATAGACTCGGCATAAATCTCCTGCCCCATTACATTTTGCATTACAAGTCTACATCCAGCATTTATAGGACTCTCAAATGAGAGTATTGCCATACCGTTAGTAGGATTCGGAGATATTTTAATTGTGTGTTCTATATTTGAAATTGCTATACCTGTACAGTTGTCAACTTTTACAGAAATACATTGATATGAAGAAACTCCACAAACATTTTCTGCTCTCACACATATACTATCATCAGTAGCCCCAAAATCTATTTCTACTTCGCTTGTACCCTGTCCAAAAACGACAGAAGAATTAACGGTCGTCCAATTATAGTCAATGGCGCCGCTAGGTTCTGTTGAACGATATACAACATTAGACTCATTGACACAAACCGATCTTTTACCTAATATATCATTAGGCATTTCTGGCTGTCCATATGGTAGCATATTTGGCAATATACATTTAGTAGGACTCAAACCACAAGCTCCCTGTGCTTGAACACAAATACTATCTACAACACTGCCAAAGTTTACAGATATACTAGCACTTCCTTGACCTGAAACAATCTCTGATAAAATCGGCACTTGCCATATATAACCAAGCACTTGAGTTGATGAATCAACACTAAACTCAACGCTGGTCTCTTTTAAACAAATAGAATCAGGGCTATATATTGTGTCAGGAGGCAATACAGTTAATCCCGCTCGCACCACTACCGGCTTACATTGCTGACCACTCACGCCATAATCATTTCCAGCAGACACACATACCATTCCCGAAGAATTACCAAATTCAACTGTAACTTGGGTTGTACTATCTCCTGAAACAATCGTAGCTCCAACAGGGACTGTCCACAGGTAGTAATCCGCACTATCAACATCTGCTATAGAATAATTGGCTACAGTATTTGCACAAATCGTATCCATCCCTGTAATAATACCTGGCATATCTGGTGCAACACCACAAAACATTGGATCAACTGATATAGCTAAGCATTTATCACCACTTGTACCTCCAAGATTTTCTGCATTTACACAAATATTACCACTTGAGTTACCAAAGTTTACAACAATACTAGTTGAAGAATCTGAACCGATGATAGCTGCCCCTGCAGGAACAGTCCAGTTGTATCTTGACGCCTCTGGAACGGCATTAATTGTGTATACAACCCCAGTAACATTAGGACAAATCGTTGCATCTCCTGTAATAGCGCCAGGTATCGCAGGAGGCTCGCAAGCATCTGGTCCAACATATACAGCAAAGCACCTATTATTACTTGTTCCAAAAGCATTTTCAGTATTCACACACACATTACCACTTGTATTACCAAAATCAACTACAATGCTACTTGAAGAATCTGAACCAATAATAGTTGCACCTACAGGAACTGTCCAGTTGTATCTTGTAACTCCAGATATTGACTCTATGGCATAAATCACGCCTGCTTCCCCAGGGCAAACAGAGTCGTCTCCTGCAATCTGTCCAGGCATAGGTGGAAGATTAGGGTCACTAGTGGTATCAACATAAATATTCTTACAATAATACACACTATTGCCACAACTATTTTCCGCTCTCACACAGATCATCCCACTTAAATCGCCAAACGTTACCGTAATGCTTGTATCTCCTTGACCTGATGTAATTGTTGCATCGGCTGGTACTGTCCAGTTGTAGTTTGCTGCTCCTGATATGGCATTTGTTATAAAGACCACTCCCACCGAATCCGACGCTACGGTATCTATTCCATAGATTGTATCTGGAACATTAGGGGCAGTAATTAGTGTAATCGATATACATGTGTCTGAACTGATTCCACAACTATTTTCTGCACTGACACAGATGTCTCCCGAAGTAGTTCCAAAGTTTACGGTAATACTATCCGTACTATCCACTCCTACAATATTTGCCCCCACTGGCACCGTCCAGTTATATCTTGTTGCTCCAACCACTGCGTCTATGCTATAACCAATTGTTGTCGCATTTTCGCAAATAGTGTCTAAGCCACTTATTAAATCTGGTTGTGCAGGCACATTACATACTGGATTTGTTGTATCTACATAGATGTCTCTACAGAAATAAACGCTATTGCCACATGCATTCTCCGATCTTACACATATTGTTCCACTTGAATCGCCAAATGTTACCGTAATGCTTGTATCTCCCTGACCTGATGTAATTGTTGCATCGGCTGTTACTGTCCAGTTGTAATTTGTTGCACCTGATATAGCATTTGTTGTAAAGATTACGCCTATTGAGTCTGATGCTACGGTATCTATACCATAGATTGTGTCTGGGACATTAGGGGATGTGATTAGAGTGATAGAGAGACAAGTATCTGAACTAGTACCACAACTATTTTCTGCACTTACACAGATGTCTCCTGAAGTGGTGCCAAGGGTTACTGTAATGCTATCGGTGCTATCTACGCCCACTATACTTGCTCCTGCTGGTACTGTCCAGTTATATCTTGTTGCTCCGGCGACTGCGTCTATACTATAGCCTATATTTGTTGCGTTTTCACAAGTGGTATCTATTCCGCTTATTAAGCCGGGTTGACTTGGAATGTTACATACAGGGCTAGTGGTATCTACATAAATACTTCTACAGTAGTAAATGCTATTTCCACATGTATTCTCCGATCTTACACATATTGTTCCACTTGAATCGCCAAACGTTACCGTAATGCTTGTATCTCCCTGACCTGATGTAATTGTTGCATCCGCTGGTACTGTCCAGTTGTAGTTTGCTGTTCCTGATATGACATTTGTTATAAAGACCACTCCCACCGAATCTGACGCTACGGTATCTATTCCATAGATTGTATCTGGAGCATTAGGAACAGTAATTAGTGTAATCGATATACATGTGTCTGAACTGATTCCACAACTATTTTCTGCACTTACACAGATGTCTCCCGAAGTAGTTCCAAAGTTTACGGTAATGCTATCCGTACTATCTACTCCTACAATATTTGCCCCTACTGGCACCGTCCAGTTAT
Organism: Bacteroidia bacterium; assembly: GCA_030426955.1. GTDB lineage: Bacteria > Bacteroidota > Bacteroidia > Chitinophagales > JAUHXS01 > JAUHXS01. Next base: position 482,540 of record JAUHXS010000001.1, read on the forward strand.
ATCTTGTTGCTCCAACCACTGCGTCTATGCTATAACCAATTGTTGTCGCATTTTCGCAAGTAGTGTCTAAGCCACTTATTAAATCTGGTTGACTTGGAGAAGAACAAACACTTGCCGTATCAAACTTACCAGTAAAAAGTCCCCTACCATGTGTCGCTGCCAATACTTCATTATCAGAAGCTCTTAGCTGTAACATATCTACCCTTACGTTGGCCAAACCAGAGGTGGATGGTGTCCAACTTACCCCCCCTGCGGAAATGTCTGCCGTTTTCCATATGCCTACTTCGGTTGCAAGGATCACTTCTTTTCGATCTAGTGGGTTAAAGAGTGACCACCTAACAGGCATATCTGGCAAATCGCCTTCTTTATCAACCCAAGTAACACCTCCATTATCAGAATACCATACAGAGTTAACACCATAATTAAAGAAAGTTACTAAAAGCTCATCATCACTTGCCCCTACTTCGATGCAAGAAATACTTGCAACTGGTAAAGTAGTACCGAGATCGATATCTGTAATTGTTGGTGTAGCGGTATTGGCTTCTACTATTTTAAAAATTCTTCCAGAAACTGTTCCGACAAAAAGAATCGTTGTGTCTGTAGTTGAATATGGGGAAACATTTATACTTGAAGCAGGAGAACTACCACCTAATGCAATGGGCAAAAATTCTATATTGACAGCTCCTGTCGCATTATTAAGCCTAAGTATGCTATCTTCATTATAAGCGGCATAGAGAATGTCATTGATATCATCATAATCTGCTTTATTGATAAACCAACCTGTACTACCATTATCAGATATGAAGCCAGGAAAAGATGCACCTGCATTAGTACTACGATACCAATTGTTGTATACATAGGAAGTAAATTGGAAAGTAGGATCTGTTTGATCGATAAAACAAAATCCGCCATCTCCGCCACTTGCTTCTTCTGGATTCTCATCAATGCCAGCAGTATTAAGCTGTTGTGTACCGTTATCCTGAGCTCCTGCTAAAAAATAATTTGCGCCACTAGTTGGATGAATCGCACCTGAATAAAATTGAGTAACGTTATAACCATTGTTTCTCGGCTCTATTACATCACTTGTTGTTGCGTTTGATAAATCATCAGTGTAGTAGACTCCTCCATCATTTCCAAAGATAACGGTATCTGAAGAACCTGGCTTAAAAACAATGGCATGCTGGTCTGCATGGACTAGTGAAACAGGTAATGTGTTCAGGTTGGCGTTATTTGACCATTTGGATACATGTTTTATAGTTGATCCACCAAATGATGTATGAAAAAATAAGTCTATCGCACCTGAGATAAATACACTTGAATCATTAGGATCAACAGCTAGAGCTAAGTCATACCAAGCTTGCCCTCTAGAAAAATCTGTTGCAGGAATTCCTAAATCTAGGTCATTGGGTTCGTTTAGATCAGGAATCCATGTAAAACCACCATCCAAACACCAACGTATATTCTCGACAACATTATTCTTCTCATATATGGCATATAGTGTATTAGGGTCACTAGGAGATGCAGCAATTTCTACTCTTCCAGCTCCAGCTAAATTGTCACTTAATGTCCAAGAAGTGCCATCATCTGAAAAAAAGATTTTGCCCCCTCCATTTCCAAAAGAGTTGGCTAATGTTCCAACGAATATTCTCCCTGAGGCACTTATCTCCAGATCAGCAGGGGCATGTGCAGCAGAAGTAGCTATTGGCAATACTTGAGCAAAGCTTGCTCCACTATCTAAGGATCGGTATAGCCCTTGAACACCATGAAAAGCATTATTGTCATATCGTCGTAAAACCCCCACATACAACTCACTCACACCAGCATTATTTCTTACTACAACATCAGAAACATAGTAAAAATCGTCTTTGGTTGCATCTAGTTGACTCCAACTGTTACCACCATCTAATGTTCGCCAAACACCTGCTCCCCTTGACGAGCTAGGTCCATTAGCGGTAAAACCCTCTCCTGTCCCAACATACATAATGTTGTTGTTGTTAGGATCGTAAGCGATACAGGTCACTGCAATATTATCCCAAAAGTCATTTACGGCAACCCATTTAGAAGCTGCAGAAGTAATATCAGGATTGTACCAAAGTCCGCCCGTAACACCTCCTGCCCATACTTTATTCGAGCCATCAGGGTCCCACATTAATGCCCTTGTTCTTCCACCAACGTTGGAAGGTCCTCTTTCCGTCCAAGCATTGCTAACACTTTCTCCTGGAGCTATTGGCGGGGGATTATTAAGCATATTTTGTATACCTTCTGAAAGTGTTTGCACTCTTTCTGTAGGTGGATACCCGAGCGCTGGATCCATTGTCAATAAAAAATCTTGCTCCCAAGCTAAATCTGGTCTATCTTGCTTAGGCATTTCTTTGATCAACTGAGGATCTTTGACTTCAGGACTACTGTAAGGATGATACTTTATATATTTTTCATATTCAGACCTCGTCGGAGATTGAGCAAAAACTCCGCTATATGATATCAGAGTTACAACAAATAAAATTCTCCAGTTTTTAAAAACAGCCACACTAATGCCCATACCTTCCTTTGGTTTAAATATTTTAGAATACGTAATTTTAGCAAAAAGGTTTCAGTAAAAAAACATAATTTCCTAATTTGTACTAAGCATTTTATTGAGGAAATACAAACACTTTATCCACTTCACAAAAACTTAACTTGAAAACTCCTTCTGATCATTTATATAAACTCATTCAATCTTTAACAAAAAACGAAAAGGGATATTTTAAAAAGTATACTTCAAAGCACGTAATTGGTGAGGGCAATTTTTATGTAAAACTCTTTGACGAAATCGAGTCTCAAAAAGCTTATGATGAAAAAAAGCTTGTTGACACCTTTAAGAAATATCCTCAAATCAAAAACCTAACAACACATAAATCTCACCTATTTACTACGATCTTAAGCAGTTTAAGGGCATTTCATGCAAAAAGGGATATATTATTAATAATAACAAACCTTATTAACGATGCCACAATGCTAAAGCTAAGAGGTTTATTTGATCTAGCTCTCAAAATAAATAATAAAGCGCTTAAACTATCTATAAACAACCACCTTGTTAATTATCAATTGATCAGTCAAATAAATGACATTCAAATCAGGCTTGAGCTAGGATACAAAGACACTTCCATTGAAGAACTAGAAGTACTTTTAGACAAGAACATTTTACTAGGAGAAGAGCTGCAAGATAGGCTAAAGGCAGAAAAAGTGTCAAGACTCCTCTTTTATATGTTAAATAAAAACAGACAATTTGCAAACAAAGATCTTGTAGTAGAGAAAATGAAAAAAATTATCGTATCAAGCAATTTTGAATCATTGAAAACATCAAAATCTATTGATACGAGAATATACTATTACAATGGAATGGCAAACTACTATACGGCCATAGAGGATAACCCAATGCACCTTCAATGTATTCAATCGCTACATAGCACGTTTACTTCAAACCCAGAATCAATTACCCCTCGGCTCGGCTCATATATCAACTATACATACAATGCTATTTATTCTTGCATTCATGCAAATGACATTGATGGGGCACTTAAATACTTATCTATATTCAAAAATATTGAGAAAGAATATGACTTAAGCAAAAGAAGGCAAGCTGACATACTCCTCACTTCTTATCAGATAGAAATAACGATCAACCTTATTCAGAAAAATTTCAAATCCGCTAATACCTTATCTGAACAACTAAACATTGCAATCACAAAACACAGCAAACATCTACCCAAAAGCTATATAGACAGCTATATTCAAATTATAGCAACATGTGATTTTTTCAACAATAAATTAGATCAGGCACTTGATGGCATCGATTTATTATTAAAAAAACGAAGAAAAGGCATTAGACAAGATTTATACCGATGGGCCAAGTTATTTCAAATAATGATTCATTATCAACAAGGAAATTACATTTTACTTGACTCCTTACTACTTTCTTTAAGTAGGTTAATCAAGGAAGATCAAAGCAAAAATGCTATCGAATCTTTATTTATTAAGCATATTAAAGCTATGGCTAGCAACCCTTCTCAAAAGAACATAGAAAATACTTTACAAGAGTTTAAATTAAAAATAGCAGCCATACCTAACAGAACTTCTGAAAAGCAAATTGTCAAAGAGCTATTTCTAGAGACTTGGCTTGAAATGTTAAGTCAAAGAGCTGACTAATCTTTATAAATAATCCCACCACCAATTACGTCATTTCCCTCGTAAAACACAGCAGACTGCCCAGGAGCAATGGCAGATACATTCGCTTCGAATTCTACCCTGATTTTACCTTTATCATTGTAAAGCTTACTCAATGTACCTTGATTTTTGTATCTAATTTTAGTCACAGCTTCTTTTTCATCTTCTACTTTAGCATACTTTTGAAGGTTTAATTTATAAACGCTCATAGTAGATCTAAGCAAATCCTTCTCTTCACCCAAAACTACGGTATTGTCATTCGGATTAATATCTGTTACATACATGGGTTGACCTAATGCTATTTCTAACCCTTTTCTTTGACCAATTGTGTAAAAAGGATATCCTTTATGTTTTCCAAGTATGTTTCCATTTGTATCCAAAAAATTTCCCCCAGCCACTTGTTCCTCCAAGCCTGCTACTCTCCTTTTTAAAAAACCTCTATAATCATTGTCAGGAACGAAGCAGATCTCATAGCTTTCACTTTTAGAAGCTAACTCTTGATAACCCCTATCTATAGCAAATTGACGAATTTCTGATTTACGATACTTCCCCAAAGGATAGATACTTCGTGCTAGATTCTCTTGACTAATTCCCCATAACACATACGACTGATCTTTTAAGTGATCTAGACCTTTTGAAACAACATACCTACCATTTTCCTGCCTTACCTGTGCATAATGTCCCGTTGCAATAAATTCACAGTCTAATTGATCAGCTCTTTTCAACAAGGCTTCCCATTTGATATGGGTATTACACATGATACAGGGATTGGGTGTTCTCCCTGCAATATACTCCTCCACAAAATCATCAATTACAGCATCTCCAAATTCTTCTCTAATGTCAACAATCATATGGGGGAATCCAAGATGTACAGCAACTGCTCTGGCATCATTTATAGAATCTAAACTACAACACCCTGTCTCCTTTTTTGATCCACCAGAAGAAGCATAATCCCAAGTTTTCATGGTCATACCAATAACTTGATATCCTTGCTCATGTAACATCACTGCTGCTACTGTGCTATCAATACCACCACTCATGGCTACTAAAACCTTACCACGCTTACTCATTGTACAAAGATAGACATTTAGTTATTAGGAGCGAGGAATTAGGGACTAGGTACGAGGAAATAGGAATGCAATCTATATATCACTTTATAAAATCTGCAAATACTTTCCTGAATTTTTCCAGCTTTGGGCGAACGACATTAGCACAGTAAAGCTGATCTGAGTTTTGTGCATAATAATCGTGGTGATAATCTTCCGCTGGATAGAACTCCGAAGCTTCTGTTATTTCAGTAATGATAGGATCGCTCCAAGCACCAGACTGGTCCAGTCTTTGCCTGATCTTTTCCGCTAACTCTTTCTGATCTTGATTGTGATAAAACACAACCGATCTATATTGTGTCCCGACATCGTTACCCTGACGATTCAAGGTAGTTGGATCATGCACTATCCAAAATATTTCTAACAACTTTTCATAGTTTACCTCATTCGGATCAAATTTAATCTGAGCCACTTCAGCATGACCAGTTGTTCCCGTACATACTTCTTTGTAAGTTGGGCTCACTTTTCCTCCTCCCATATACCCAGGTAATACTTGCTGAACACCTTTTACTTCTTTAAAAATGGCTTCTACACACCAAAAACAGCCAGCACCAAATGTTGCAATATTCATACCTATAGTTAGATTTTACTTAAATCCAAATTAAGCATTTAAAATGCTTAATCAATTAAAAATTTATAAGTCACTCTTTCAAGATGCTATGCAACAAACCTTAAACTGGCTCTCCTGCTAAAGCTTTTCGAAATTGGGGTAAATATACAAGAATCAAAGAAAAATGGTTCGAGCATTTCATCAATTTCTTCAAAGAGAAGTATATAACACTTTTTATAATTTTTATCATTTAAAAATCTAGCTAAAGTTCATAGCTTGACGTTTAAAATAATAAATTCAATGAATAATTTAAGAAAAGCAACATTATTACTACTTTTTGCAACTATATTTTACTCTTGCAAAAAAGATTGCGTACCAACAACTTGGTACAAAGATATAGACGGAGATGGCAAAGGTGATCCTAAAAATACCGTAGAGTCTTGCGAGCAACCTGAATCATATGTATCTAACGCTGACGATGTCCTAGATAACGAGCCACAAGGAAAACAAACAGCCATTGTACCCTACAGGGGTGCCACATGGTGTCCTCCATGCGGTCAATACGGTGAGGAAACTAAAGCCTATATCGAAAGTAATTACGACAAAGATGAAGCTATTATCATATCTTCTCAGAGTAATGATCTCATTAACCCTTCCACAACGAATGTTGCCTACAAATTTGGAGCAGCATTCATGGCAAATGCGGGGTCAAGCAGTATTCCCAATATGTTTACTACAGGCGGTGGATATTCCACAGATTTTTATCCAACAGAAAATAGCGCAGCAAATGCAATTGATATTGCTATGGGACAAGCAAGCTCTTCTCAATCTGTTGAAATGACTGCTGATGTTGCCATTGGAGCAAGGCTAGATGGTAATACAATTAAAGTAGAAGTAAAAACTAAGTTTTACAAAGATAAGCCACAAGAACATTTTCTATCCGTTTATATCTTAGAGGATTTAGTAAAGGCAGACCAACAACATTCATCACAGGGGACTGTAGAAGACATGAACCATAATCATATTTTGAGAAAAGCAGCGAATGAGACAAACTACCTCGGAGAATCTCTGGGTAAGTCGTTTTCAAATGGAGAAATATTTGAAAAAAGCATCAGCATAGAGATTGAACCAGCTTGGAATACGGCAAATCTTAAAGTTGTTGCTCTTATTTGGGAAGGAAATGGTGTCAATGCCATTAACGGAAAAGTAGTTCATCTAAATTAACTTTATAAAGAGGTGCAATGGCTTCCATTACACCTCTTTTAGGCAATCTTCTACCTTGTTAAGGCTGTATTCATGAAGTTTATGATGAGTCGGCATCCATCCTAATAAAAATCGCGCAAAATCAGCCCAAGCGAAGCTATATAAGCATCTCCACTCTTCTTCTAGTTCCAGAGTATTGAGGCTATGCTGTTTTTGATCAATCGCTAACTTTAATTCATAGAAGTAATGCTCTAGTAGCTCACCTTCATATTCAAAGCATTTATTAGAATCTAGGCAACTGCTAAAAAGATAGGCTATATCTTTCATTCCACAGCCTACTCCCACATACTGAAAGTCAACAGCTGCGACCTTTGAACCATCCTTAGAGAAGCAAAAATTAGCAACCTTTGCATCTCCATGAACCAATGTCTTGTATTTACAGGCATTTAACATCTCATCAATCTTTTGCGCATTTTGTTTCAAGATCCCTTCTTTCATTAATTTAAATTCCTCAGGTCGAGTATCGAGGTGCCAATAAGTTCCTATATTCCATAACCCCTCTCCTTTATTATTTAAAAAATTCGCATGGAAATTTGCAAGCCATGACAAGCATACTTTTACTTCTTGAATACTTAGATTAGATCGCCTTAATTGATATCCTAAAGCATCGAGGTCTTCTAGAATAATAATACTTCCATTTCCATAATTAGAAAACCCTTTTAAACTAGCCACTTGACAATTATCATCACATAATCGAGCAAATTGCTGATAGAAAGTCAACTCTATTTGATACGATTTTAATTTTCGCTGATGGGAAATATCTGTTGCCCAACCTCTTGGATGGTTTACTTCGCTTTTTGGAGGATCAATAAGCTTTACTATAACGTTTTTATCATCTACTTTAACTCTCAGGATTTTCCCGTAACCACTCCATAGCTCTTGAATTACTTCAAAAATTTCAACACTTTCTGCGTTTACAATTTGCTGAACAAAGTCAACTACTAAGCTTGACAAAATTGATTAAACTTTTTTCTTTCTTTTACTTGCTTTAGCCAATGGATTAAAGTCAATACAAAGCTTAATCCAGTATGCTAAATCTTCATCCAGATCAAAACCATTAGGTGTAACAAAAACATAGCCCTTCATAGGCCTATCAGTGTAATCCATTGGATAACAGCCTTCTCTTTTCATAGCTTCTTCAGAGGCTTCCTCTCCAATTCGCGCCATGAGCAGATCTGTATTTTTCTTCTTATCAAAATGAATGCCACAACACATCTTATCATCTACCATGAAACAAAGGCCATTAAACATCTTTTTAGCTTCAAAAGACACACCTTTTTCTTTAAAAGCTTGTCGAATTCTGTCTTCTAAATACTGATCCCAAGCCATATTATTAGTTTGAAGTTCCCAGATACTATTAACTAAATCAACTCTGAAATATCTCTTACACCAACGGTTTTCTGAGCTACAAAGCCCTCACCATATCTAACACCAATACGATGCCCCATATTTGAAGCTCTTGACCTTATTGCTTCTATAAACTCAGGCTTAGAGATATAAGTTTCAGGCTCATCGGAATCTGGATCAAAAAACTGAGTTTTATAAGCTTTTACAGCCTCCATCTTTTCATCTATATAATCAGATATATCTACAACAAAAGAAGGCTCCATCTCGCGATCTTGGATATAGTGGTAAACTTGCTTTGGTCTCCAGGCCTCTTGTCCTGTGTCTATTTTTATGAGCCCTGATAAAAAGCAAGCGTCTGAAACTAATTGCGCACCTTTACCATGATCAGGATGCCGATCATAAATCGCATTAATCAAAACTATTTCAGGTTGATATTGTCTAATCTTTTTGATTATCTCTACTTGGTGCTCCCTATCATTTATAAAAAAACCATCCTTAAAGCCTAGGTTTTCTCGAATTTCTAACCCCATTACTTTACTTGCCGTCTCTGCTTCTGCCTTTCTAGTTTCAACAGTTCCTCTTGTACCCAACTCACCCTTAGTTAGGTCAACCACACCTACTCTTTTCCCAGATTGCACCGCCTTGATTAAAGTTCCACCACACGACAATTCAACATCATCAGGATGAGCGCCAAATGCAAGAATATTTAGTTTTGAGTTCAGAGTTTAGAATTATAGAGAAGTGTGAGCGTAATATCCACTCTCAATATTACGAATAATGTTTTCGATATCGCGTTCTTCTTGAACATCATATTCATATTTTAAACTAGAACCAAATAGCCGAGCTATACCTTGCCAAAAAAATGCTGAAAAGTCTCCACGAAGCTCTTTCACAACATTATAACAAGTGCGCTCTGTTTCTCTATCTATTAACTTTATTAATATTTTTCCTTGTCTTACGGTCATATCTCTAATATCACCCTCGAACTGTGCTTTAAGCTTTTCCTCTAATGCCTCTGCATGCTTTCTTCGGTCTTTCCCCTTCTCCATCAATGCTAACTCATAATCAAGCTCTTGTAATATAACGCCTGCTCTCTTTGCATATGGATAAACCTTTCTTACATCTCTTTGTAATCGAGTGTAACGCATCATATCTCTCCTACTTTTCCATGTACGTTTACCTACTACAGAAATCGGCTTTAAATAAACCATAGGAACTGTATCGCCGTTAATAATGGTAGCATAGTAAAGGTCATTTTCAAACTGCGCCAAGGCATTTTGAGAAACGAATATAAAAACACTTATTATGATAATTAATAATCTCATACTACATTACTTTAACGCAAAATCACACAAAAAGTTTGATTATGACTAGTAAAAATTATATTTTTATTTAAAATCATACTATGAATACAACAAAAACCATGCCAACTCTTTATTTTTTTATAGCAATTTTTGTTGTTAGCATAATTAGTTCTTGCGCACTACCTACTACATGCGGCCAATCTAAGAGAGACGCAAAAAAAAGATATAGGCAAGGCACTAGCTATTAAGCATCAACCTCGTACCTTTTAAGCTTAATATTTGCGCGTTTTTTCGTATCTTAAATTACGTGAATAATTATATATTATCAGTCGGTTTAGCATTTCTATTCAACCTATGTATTGGGCAAGAAGTCTGCAACAATTGTATAGATGATGATGGAGATGGCTTTATAGACTGTTATGACACGGACTGCAAAGACCAGTGTAATGATTTTTATTTTTCTCCCTCCGATACCACAATAGCTTCTTTTACCCACTGTCTAACCGACTCAGCCCAACCAATAACTGGGACTTTATCTTTACTTTGGGAAACAGATACCACTCTAGTATCTGGTCTATACACCCCAGTTGTAGGAGATATCGACGCTGACAATATTGCTGAGATCGTAATTCAAAACAAATTAAGGAACAGAATATTTATATATGATGGAGTAACAGGAGCAACTGAGAATATAATTACCACGAGTGGTATAATGAATAGTGTAATGCTTTGTCCCACCATTGGAGATATCGATAATGATGGACTGGGTGAAATAATAGTACAAAGTCAAAACGGTACTTTACAGTGCTATGAACATGATGGTACTTTAAAATGGATATCTGATTCGACCGTAACTCTTGGCCCTGGAGCTGGAATTGCAGATTTTGACGCTGATGGCAACCCTGAAGTTTATGCTGGAAGTGCTATATTCGAAGGAGCAACAGGAAAGTTAATTGTTGAAGATTTTACAGTCATCGGAGCCAATAAGTTTCACAAGAGGCAATCAGTCGCGGCAGATGTTCTATCCTTTCACAATATCGTTTGTACGGATTGCGAGGGGCTAGAGTTAGTTGTATATGACCAAGTTTATAGCGTCAATATATCGACAAAAACCTTAACTGTAAAATCAAGCTACCCAGTAATGACAGGAGAAAATTCGAGCAGGGCTCATGTTGTGGACTGGAATATGGATAATCAACTGGATATCGTCGTTAATGGCGGTGGTGGTATTGATAGGCTAGTTATCTGGAATCCAAAAGATGCTTCACTTATTGCTTCTGCTCCTATTTCAGCTTTCAATCCTAGCGTGGGCACTTACCTTTCCATTGGCAATGTAGATGACGACCCAGAACCAGAGTTAGGTTTTGAAAACAGTGCTAACAAGACCTATATTGTAATTGATAATGATCTTTCTATAATTTGGCAAAAACCAGTCAGGGATGCAAGTTCAGGCTCAACAGGTAGTTCAATGTTTGACTTTAACTGTGACCTAAAAATGGACATTGCTTTTCGGGATGAGTTCTACCTATTGATTATGGATGGTGCTACTGGTGCTGTATGGGATAGTATGCCATGTCGTTCTAATACATTAAATGAAAGACCCGTTGTTGCAGATGTTAACAACGATGGGAAAGCCAACATTTTATGTACTTGTGGTATTAATGGCGCTAATACGGATATGAATATTAAGTCTTATGAAGGCCTTAACAATTGGCCATCAGCAAGAAAGGTTATGAATCAGCCAGCATACTTCAATGTAAATATAAATGATGACCTAAGTGTACCTTGCGAGCAACAAAATCACGCCTTATTAAATAGTGGCCATTTAAACTCATTTACCGCTCAAAGCACCATTATTGAAAATGGTCTACCAAATTGTGCTTCTTTATTAAAAGACATTTCTATTGTCGTGGATTCTACCTATTGTAGAGATGGAGAACAAGCTGTTACTTTAAGCATGAAAGTTTGCAATAATAACATTCTCCCTTTGGAAGACAGCATATCCATAAACATCTTCGATCAGCAAGACACGACCAATGCCATTATTGATCTAGACTCACTTATTTCCATTCAACCTTTTGAGTGTTCATCCATAAAACTTAGCATACCTTCTGAAGACTCATTAAATTTATTGATCAAGACAAGTATTATTAATAATGATGAATGCGAATATTCCAATAATATTGACTATGCCTCTACTCCAAAATGTAAAACATTTTTCTTTTTACCGAATGCATTTTCTCCAAATGGTGATGGCCTAAACGACTTTCTAGCAATTCGCTCATCGGGCATCGAAATATTTCAGCTGTCAATTTACGATAGATATGGTAAAACAATTTTCACTAGTGTACAACCAGATGACAAATGGGATGCTACTTTCAAAGAGCAGGCTGTACCTAATGGAACCTACACTTACCAATTGTCTTATACTGATTTGACTGGAATGAGTTATTCCAGTCCAGGAACCATTACTATCATCAGGTAATAACTACAAAAGTTCAAAATAGCTTTCTTCTTTAAATCTTAAAATGTAAATTTGCACACCGTTATATTTTAATGGTCAATGTTCTTTACTATGGCGTGGTATTAGCCAGTAGTCTAACAAGGCTCAGAAGGTTAGAGCGCAGGATTCATATCCGCCAGATGGCGGACGGCGTTCAATTCCGAAGAGAGAAGATTAATGTTCTTTATGTATTTTGTTTATATTATTTATTCAATTAAATTCAATAAGATTTACATTGGATATTCATCAAACCTTGAGGAAAGATTAAAATCACACAATATCTATTCCAGTAAAGGTTGGACTAAGAAATTTAGACCTTGGAGTCTGGTTTACTCAGAGTCAATTCAAACTAAAAGTGAAGCATTGAAGAGAGAAAAACAATTAAAATCAGCTCAAGGAAGACAATTTGCCTGGAAGCAGGTTGACATTTGGCGTGGTAGCTCAGAAGGTTAGAGCGCAGGATTCATAACCCTGAGGTCGGCGGTTCAATTCCGCCTCACGCTACTTTGCCGCGGTGGCGGAATTGGTAGACGCGTTGGTCTCAAACACCAATGAAGCAATTCGTGTGGGTTCGATTCCCACCCGCGGTACTTTTTACCTTAGTTCTTAATGCAAGTATATTTCGTATTAATATACTCATACTGCCCTTGTCCTTTGTCAATTGTTTCGGTTGAGTCAAAGCCATTATAATATTCGTAGTCATCTCCACAATACTCTACCTCTGGCCCATCTTTTGGCAGTTGATTTGGAGAGCCATAATTATTACTCCAAGTTTTAGTATAATGGCATGTTCCACATTTCTTGCAACTTAAAAAGCCAACTAAAGACAATAAAAAAATTATATACTTCATATTATTTAGATTTTCCAATCAATGATGATTTTACAAATTTACATTAAAAAATTCCACTAATTAGTTATATGTTATTTTCAAATGAATCTATCCATTTTTGCACGTTCTCTTCTAAAATAGTCAAACTTACTGAACCATTTGTCAAAACAACATCGTGAAAAGCTCTTATGTCAAACTTCTCCCCTAATGTATCTTCCGCTATCTTTCTTAGCTCCAATATTCTCAACTGTCCTATCTTATAAGCTGTTGCTTGACCAGGCATTACAATATGTCGCTCTACCATTTTCACACAATCCCCGAGTGCATTAGGTGTATTTTCTGCATAGAAATTGATCGCCTCTTCTCTTGTCCACTTTTTATAATGAATTCCGACATCTGCCACTAATCTGCAACTCCTCCATAGCTCCATTGCCAAACGACCAAAGTCAGCATATGGATCGTCATAAAAGCCCATTTCTTTGGGTATATATTCTGAATAAAGCCCCCAACCTTCAACATAGGCAGTATGTTTCAGACCATGTTTTCTAATCTTCGGCAGTTCTTCCAATTCTTGATTTATGCTAATCTGCATATGATGCCCTGGAATAGCTTCGTGGTACGCCAAGGCTTCCATTTGATATTTGGGCATTTGTGACATGTCATACATATTAGCATAATATCTTCCTGGACGTGAACCATCTGGTGCACCTCCTTCATAAAAGGCTTTTCCAGCCGCTTTTTCACGAAATGCCTCTACTGCCTTTACCTCTAGTTTTGCTTTGGGCTTTGTCATAAATAAGTCATCTAGCTTTAGGCGCATATCATCGATAATGCTGTTAACCTCTTTCATATAAGCGGCTCGCCCCTCTTCTGAATCATCGTAATAAAATTGCTCATCTTCGCGCATGAACTTAAAAAAGGCTTTTAAATCTCCTTCAAATCCAACTGCCTTCATAATATCCCTCATTTGAGCATGAATACGCTTAACTTCTTCTTGTCCTGTATTAAATATTTCCTCAGGAGTTAGTTCCGTTGTAGTAGTTTGATTTAATGCAAAGACATAAAAATCATTACCACTTGGCAACTTCCAAGCACCTGCATCTTCTGTCGCCTGAGCTTTCAAGCCTTTAACACACACTAAAAGACTATCATAGGCAGGCTTAAAGTCCTTTTTTAAAGCTTCTGCCGCTTCTGAAAGCAACTCATTCTTTGTTTTTATATTTAAGAAATCCAGCTTATTGATCTTTTTATTAAAGTCCTCTAATATTGGAGAAAGTTTTTCCGAATCATCAAACGGAACGCCAGAAATGATCTGTTCACAGGAATTAATTACATGATCAAAAACAAATTTCGGTGCAATAATTCCAAGTGATGCCCTTTTCTCCAGCCCCTCTACCGTTTGAGCAAGGAATCTATTAACGCCCTTTATTCGCTTAATATATGCCTTTGCATCTTCTAGGCTATCAATTCTATGTTTGTTTATCAAAAAGGAAACCACAGTTGCATGCTTACCATACATCTGGTTTACCGGATATGAATGATATCTATATTGATATCCCTCAATGTGCTGCTCCCAATCCTCTTTGACTAATCGATAGGTTAGTTGTGCCTGAACACTTAGTTGCTCTATATTAAAATGACTTTCCAGGTAAGCTAAATAATCTTTAATGCGATTATATTCCTGCAGTTCCAGAGAGTCAGACAAGTTATTCCATTCATCATATCTTCTTTTTATCCCTAGGCTAGTTAGCCATTGTGGATATTGCTCCACCACTTCATTAAAAACGCTATCCATCCAAACATTAAATCTTTTCGTTTGATCAATTTCAACTGTTTTAGAAGGCTGAGAATTTTCAGGCTGGTTACCATCATTGCAGGAAAAAATAGTCGTGACTAATATTAACCATCCGTAGTATTTTAATTTATTGGCACGTAACATATCTATTAAAAATTTCAGTGAATTACTAAAGGTATTGATTATATCACAAATCTTAAGTTTTTATCTATCAAATTAGATTTTGTTGCAAATCAAAAGCTAGCTTAAATCTGTCATTAAAATTTCGATTTTCCGCAAAAAAATTAGGCGTACAATTAAAAAAATATAGCAATAAAGTAAATCAATTTCAAAAAAAGCAAAAACAAAATAAAAAACAATCAATTACTTATTTGTAATAATTAATTGGGCTATATTAAAATTATGACAAAATTCTGTGTTCATGATCTTAATTGAAAAAAATTCTAACCCCAATCTAATATTAAAACCATAAAAAAATAAATATCAATAATTTATAACAATAATATTAATTATTAATTAAATATTAACCAATTGATTTTCAATAAATTTATTATTCCATAATCAATAATACAATTATAAAAACATTATATAAAATATACTAATTATTAAAAAACAATTAATTATAAAACTAAAACTAATATTATCAGACTAAAATATCTGTACTAAATACAAGCCCTACTCCCCTCTTCGAATAAAAAATCAATCACTGACTTATTATAGATTGAAGCATTCAAAGAGAACAAATTATTAGTACAAGTTAAAATAAATGATAAGATCGTTACTCAAAATAGAAAACAACAAAAAAACAAGTATCGAAATAATTATTACAAATAAGTAATTAAATTAAAAGAACACCCCTGCCTGTTTCCATGTCGGTAGAATGAAAGCCAAAAACAATTGAATAATTTTTTTATTCAATTTGCATAAAATATTTAATCATTTTATTATATTCGAATAAGATATTTATTCATGACGTATCTGGCAGAAAACCTAAAACATCTAAGAAAGCTTTATAAATTATCTCAAGAGGATTTTGCTGGAGAATTATCCATCAAAAAACCACGACTTGCAGCTTATGAAACATTGAGGGCAGAACCCCCTCTTTCTCTTTTAAATAGTATATGTGAGTATTTTAAACTTTCTATGGACATCGTTGTCAATTCTGATTTAAAGAATGTCAGTTTAGATGAAATTAAAAAGCTGGGCAAAGACAGAGTTTTATTTCCAATAAAGGTTCAAGATGATAAACATACAACTATTGAAATCATCACGCCACTGCAGGCAAAAGAATATCTAGACAACTACAGTAATCCTGAGTTCATCAAAAACCTAAAGATCATTACGCTTCCTTTTAAGTCTAGATCAAAGCTTAGAGCATTCCCAGTATATGGTAAAGCAATGCTACCCATTACCGAGGGCTCTTATATTATAGGTAAATACATCCGTTCGCCAAAGCGAATTAAAGACAACTACACCTACACACTACTCACAAGAGACAAGGGACTCATTTATCACAGAACAAATAATCTACAAAGAAAAGAGCAGATAGAATGTATTTCAGATAATAAGATATTTCCTCCTTTTTCTATTGCCTATCAAGATATTATTGAGATATGGCAATACAAATACCATGTTGACACCAAGCGTGATAATCCAGATGGCTTTGAGCCAACTTATATTGTCAACTTACTTGAAAAACTTCAATCAGAAATTGCCGAACTAAAAAACCAACTCAACCAAAAATAAACCACATGAACGTAAACTACTTAACCATTTACCAACCTGCTAGCGCTAAGAAGAAAAGCGCTTCTGCTAGAGCAATTATCAATAGTCCGTTTTACGGATTATATAAACAGGTATATAAAAACAGTGTATTCCACCAGTTTTGCAAGCAGCATAGCAAACCACAAAGCTTTGAGCAGGCCTGGATTAGTTGTTTGATGTTGAATTAAATAGTTTAAGCATCACGACATACGCATTAAAAATGCGTGCTAGTTCAGCACGCTAACGCATTGCATATCAATAGATTTTATGCCATTAAAACTTCATAGGGTATTCCTAAATTCTCATGTAAAATCTTAATCACTTTTTTGGTCATTTCTCTTTTTCTATTCAAGATCTCTGATATTCTGCTTTTACTTCCTATCATTTTACCCAAATCTTTTTGCTTAAGCCCCCTCTCCTCCATCATATATTTAATCGCCTCGATAGGATCTGGTGCGGGAATGGGATAGTTTTCATCTTCGTATTTCTCGACTAAAGTAGATAAAACATCTAACTCGTCGTATTCTTCAGTTCCTTTTCGAGGGTCAATTACTAACAATTCATCAATCCTTGAAATTACGATGTCATAATCTTTTTCTGTTCTTATTGGACGTATCATAGCTAAATCGTTTTTACATCTATTTTATCATAATCCTTATGCCTTCCTACAAATCTTATATATATGATTTCTAAGTCAAATTTTATATATATGATTTCTAAGTCAAATTTTATATGTACTACCAACCGAAATGTATTTCCTTTTATATTAAACACAATTCTATTTGCTGTAATAATACTAGCTGTAGCATATATCTTCTTTATATCTTGGGCATTTTTCCATTTTGCTTTTTTGGCTATTTCATACCAAACTTCTAATGGTATCTCTGCCAATCTATCTTTTTCCCAAAATTCTCTTAGCTTTCGCTTGGCAACAATCCTCATTGTATTAAACGATAAAAATAACAAAAAGTTCCCAAAGGTGGAATATCATTTATAGCGATTCTTATTTAAAACGATCTTGGTTTTGTCGAGCGCCAGAAAGTTGATTTAAGCCAGCAATATATTATAGTATCGCTATGAAAGCTCCTAACGAACGCTTAAAACAGACTTGTAATGTACTTGGGACAGAGAGACACATTTTAGACAAGCTTTATAAACGCGCGCTGGTTAGCTCCTTATTATTCTCCCTCCTTGGTAAAGGTAAATAAGTGACTTATATCTAATTCGAAGTACTCAATATCAAATTCATCATATATTTTCTCTGCTACTACACTTTGCCTGTAAGACAGCTGCAAACTATCTTTGGTCAGCATAACGATATTAAATTCATCTCCATTAAAATGATTGATAAGTGGGAACTCACTAAGCTTTATCGCTTCATGCTTTTTGCCTTTTGATGACCACCACCAGTCTGTTTGTGAGGCCCATATCTCAAATGGTGTATCTACTTCAAAGTTGATGTTTAGTACTCCTTCTTCCTCTATTGACATCTCAAATGTTAAATCACTACTAAATAAGGTATCCTGATCGACATATTGGCGCTCTGCAATACCGCCTTTATAGCGATATAAAGTAATTTGTGGCAGAGACAAGCTATCGTTATCGTAATATTCATTGCCATACCATTCAGTCAATTTCCAATTACCTATAACGTCCTTTGCCTTTATCTTGCTATTCTCTTTTTTGCACGATAATATGCAAAGAATACCTATGGTGGCTAATATGTACGTTGCTGCTTTCATCTATTATCTGTAATACATACTATAGTTTAGATTATCATCGTCTAAGATTGTATATTTAATTCTATATAATGGAATACCCTTTATGGGGATCTGTATTTTTATATAATTAATATTATTATTACCTACGTCAACCACAGTAGTAGTTTGCTGTTTAGGAGCAATGGAAGTTCCTTCATAGAGCACCTCATTATCAGTTGTATCTATAGCAGTATATTTTACGGTCATATCATAGGTTCCCGTATTTTCAATTTTAACTATTCTTCTTCCATCTACATACGTAAAGTATGAAGCCCAATTATCTTCTATGCTAGGTGGGTCATTCAGTTCGATCTCAAAGCCTTGAAAGGACATGGCAAAATCTATAAACGCAGTATTGATAATATACTCAAAACCAAAGTCAACTTTTTCACCTGTATTTTCCTCCGTGCCAGAGATACTAATGATAAATTTGTTTTTGCCTATTGCTAAGAACTTTGCACTACCTGTATCTTCTTCTGGATAGCCATATTCATAGTAAATAATTATATCTATCCCATTACTTTCTTCTACACTGGGCATAAATATAAGGGAGGCGGGGGTTATGGATATATTGGTATCACTGATAGCTATTTTCACATCTTCTAAGTTGGTTTCTCCTAAGTATTGTAGTTTTAGTCGATGCGTTCCTGATGCAATTACGTTATCATGAATGATTGAAATATTATCTCCTTTGTAAACTTGTTTAGTTTCAGAATCTGTTATCTGAATGGTAGATTCAGACAGACCTGCCTCTTCTTTCTTGCAAGAAAATAGCAAAAGTAGCATTACAACTGTAATGAAAGGTAGCTTATTATTAATCATCTTCTTTTGGCGCTAACTTCTCAAATGTAAAGGTATAGTCCATTTCTATGTCAGCAAAACCTGTATTGGTTTGACTAAGAATTGATTGTTTTACCGTTAAGATAAGTTCTTTATTGGTTAATTTTTGGACAGTATAAATGCTTCCTGTTGGTTCTATACCAAGTGGAAAATCATTTAATATCAGCTTTGATTTCTTTTCTGTATCATTTACCCAATTCCAACTAGATATAGACTCCCAAGCCTCTATTGGATTGGTAAAGGATTGATCAATGACGAGAATCCCACTTTTCTCAATCGCCATTGTAAAGTCTAAGCTTCTATTTTCAGGTAAATAACCAATTGGAGCAATGGTATATATAGTTCCATCGTAACTTAGGTTAATTCTTAATGCTTCTGCATATGTACCATTTCCAATACCATAGGCTTCTTTACCTTTAAATTTTATTAAGTTCCATTCTCCTTCTAATCGATTGTCTTTAGAACGAAAGGAAATTAACGGTCCTTCATCTTCTTCTTTTTTACAATTACTCAGTACTATACTAAGCAACGATAACAGTAATACATTTAATATTATTTTCTTCATATTTTTCGTTTCTATCAACTACCCACCTTCTCACTCACCTGATATTCTGATACACTATCCCCTTCAAAGATATTGAATAATTATAGGTTTTCTTATCGTATAAAAGACAAAATTTTTATATTGAATTGATACATACAGGGTAATTATTTAATTTTGCTATACTTTTGTACTAACACACCTCCCATGCCTCTCTTTGATGCACACTCTGGGGATTTTTTGTTTTATGGCACCTAGGTATTTGAAACTTTTCAGATAGGCTTTACGTATATTTAGAGTATATATTTACAAAGTATGAGCAATACACAAATAAGAGAAGAACTTCACAATTATATTAATAGGATTGACGATCAATCTCTAAGTGTTTTTTATAGTATGATGAAGCAACATGAAGGAGAAGAACTCAGTGCAAGTGAGAAGCAGATGATTGATGAAAGATTATCCTTTTTAGAAAAGAATCCTGATAGTGTAGTAAGCTGGTCTGAATTTAAGGCTAGATTGACAAAGTAAATGGGATACCAACTTAATATCCTATCTCCAGTAACTAAAGAAGTTCAAGAGTCATATGATTGGTATGAAGAACAGCAACAGGGCCTGGGTAAGGGTTTTGCCAATGAAGTGGATATATTTTTACAGAAAATTGAGATTAATCCTTTTTTATTCCAAGCAAAGTATAAGCAAGTAAGAAAAGCGTCCTTAATTAGGTTCCCTTTTAATATCTATTACCTTTTAAGAGATAAAGACATTATAACAGTTATTGGCATCCAACATTCTAGCAGGCATGAAGTGCATTGGAAAAATAGAATTAAGTAACTATATCGGGAAACTGACAGCGGAAGTCGCTTATAAAGGAACGCTTGCCCGACTTCTGGCAGGAATCTTTCTGACTACCTCTTGAGAAAGGGGTGGCGGAAATGATTGATAGCTAATCTTCAATCCTCAGAGTCCTCTGCGAGTGACTCTTATCTTATCGGGAACTACTTCGCCAAGGCTTCCGCCTCCGTTGCACTACGAGCGGACAAGTCGTAGTACAAGGGATGTTTATTCTTCATAATGATATCTTGTTCCTTTCCGCTCTCCGGTTTTCATTAGCAATCCTTCTTTTACAAGATAAGTCATGTCCTTTTTTAAAGTGTTTCTAGAGTATTTTGCAAAAGTCTCTTCTATTTCACTCATTCGTACCTTCTTGTTCTTTCTAACAAACTCTAAAACAGATTTCTGCCTTTCGTTTAAGTCTTTTTTTAGCTTGCTATAAATTTCATATTTTGCTTCTAGTCGCTTGATTAGTGTGGTTAGGCAATCTAAAAAGAACAATATCCATTTATCTATTTTCTCAGTCTTACCGTAACGATTTTTCTGTCCCTCCATCAATGCTCGATAGTAATCTTCTTTTCTTTCTTCGATAATATATTCAAAGGATATATACTGAACAAAACCATACCCCTGCTGCATCAGCAGTAAAGTTGTCAGCAATCTTGACAGTCTTCCGTTTCCGTCTTGATAAGGATGTATAGATAAAAATTCATAGACAAAAGCTGCTGTAACTAGTACAGGGTGCATATCATTCTTTGCAAAACGCTCATTACTCCAATGGATTAGGGCCTGCATTTCAGAAGCAGTAAGATGAGGTTCTGTTGTTCTAAAGATGATTTGCTGTGTGCCATCAGGATAATTGGCTACTACTTGATTGGATAATGTTTTGTATTTGCCCTTGTGACTTTGATCTTTTCCGCTATGCTTTAACAAGATTCCGTGCAGTTGATGGATATACCTTTCTGTTAGTTCGAGATCGGTATAATTATCTAATATGACTTTTAAAGTATCATAATAACCGACTACTTCTTGTTGCTCTCGGGTAGTTAGCTTGGTGATTTTTACTGATTTTAATAGCTTTTCTACTTCTTCATCGGTTAAGGTAGCTCCTTCTATCCGAGTAGAAGAGCCAATACTTTCTATGGTAGCAATCTTTTGTAATTCTTTCAGGTGTTTGCTGTCTTTCAAAGCAATAACTTCCCAGTTGCCTTTAAAGCTGTCTATAATGCTTAGTTGTTGTATGACCTTCTGATATACGGTGTCGGTAAATGATAATTTTTGTTCCATTTGCTTGTCATTTTTTGGACATATCCAAAACATATCCAAATGTATCCATAAATTGATTGTTATCTAAATTTGGAGATCATAAAATGAGATCTCCATTTAAAGGTAGCAAGTCCATTCGTTCATTAACAACATACTAGAACATGACAAGTATTGAATAGATAAAGGTTACCCCTTCAATATCTCGTGTCCCATTTTATCTCGTTTCGTTTGGAGATAAAACTCATTGTGCTCGTTTGGCTTTACTTCTATGGGCACATTATCTACAATTTCTAGCCCATAGCCTTTTAAGCCTGCACGTTTCTTAGGATTATTTGTAATTAGCTTGATCTTGCTTACTCCTAGGTCTCTTAAAATCTGTGCTCCAACGCCGTAATCTCTTTGATCCATTGAAAAACCAAGTTCCAGATTAGCTTCGACTGTATCTTTTCCTTGCTCTTGTAGTTTATATGCTTTGAGCTTATTCAAAAGTCCTATTCCCCGCCCTTCTTGGTTCATATACAACACAATGCCCTTCCCTGCTTCATCGACCATTTGCATGGCTTCGTGTAATTGATTTCCACAATCACATCGTAAAGAACCTAATACATCACCTGTCAAACAAGAGGAATGCACTCTAACTAAAACAGGCTCGTCTTCTTCCCACTCCCCTTTCACCAAAGCAATATGATCTTCGTCTGTACTGGTTTGCTTATAAGCAACTAAGTTGAAATCACCCCACCTTGTAGGCATTTTAACTTCTACTTGTCGCTGAATTAGCGTTTCTTTTTCCAATCGATAAGCAATCAGGTCTTTAATAGAAATCAGCTTAAGATTAAATTTTTTCGCAATCTCAACTAAATCTGGCAGTCTAGCCATCGTACCATCTTCATTCATGATTTCAATCAGCACACCTGCTGGTTCAAAGCCTGCCATTCTTGCTAAATCAATCGTTGCTTCCGTATGCCCTGAACGTCTTAATACACCGCCTCTTTTCGCTATTAAAGGAAAAATATGCCCAGGTCTCGCAAAATCCTTTGAGCCCTTTTCAGGATTAATCAATGCCTGTACTGTTTTTGCTCTATCTGAAGCCGAAATACCAGTGGTACATCCTTCCCCAATCAAATCAACAGAAACAGTAAAAGCTGTCTCATGTAATGCTGTATTATCAGACACCATTAGGTCTAGACCTAATTCGACGCACCGATCTTCTATGATGGGGGCACAGATCAACCCACGACCATGGGTTGCCATAAAATTGATAATCTCAGGTGTTACATTTCTGGCTGCGGTGATAAAGTCGCCTTCATTTTCACGATCTTCATCATCTACTACAATCACTAATTCTCCTGCTTTGATTGCTTCTATCGCACTTTCGACACTATCTAACTTGTAATTTTCCATAGTCTATTATTGATCTCTTTTTGTCGGCTTCCAAACGCTTGTTTTAATTCCAAACAAAAATTTAAAAAAGCCGAAAAACAAAGCAACATTCATGGTATAAAAGTGACTTACTAAACGAACTATATATATATGCCAATTCAGTTGCTTCAATAAAACATCTACAAATATCAGAGAAATAAAGCAATTCTGCACTATGAAAAGCCAATAATATAGCTGATTTTCATTTATCAAGTACAAATTAGCTACGTATATACCAATCAAAAGAAATGGCCCTATCCACCTAATCACTTTGTGCGAAAAGAAAGCAAAACTGACAAACAGTCGCTTGTAAAAAAGCATCCCAATAAAATGAAACAAGTTTTGATAATTTCCCGATGAAATCCTTCGCTTTCTCCTAAACTCTTCTGCAGGCTCGTTAGACACATCTTCGTAAGCGATGGCTTTCTGCTCCAGAATCGCTTCTTTGCCTTGCTTCAAGACATTCATAGCAATATAAAAGTCGTCTACAACGATATTATCTCTCATGGGTTGAAAACAATCTCTTCTTAACGCATAACACGCTCCTAATGCTCCTATCATTGATCCTGCAATCAACCCTTCGGCATGTTTTTGTTGTATATCAAAAGTGATGTAGCTATTTTCTTGATATGAAATACCGTCTTGCTTTAACCCTTTATTAATAATATTTGCTCCTACAATGCCAATACGGCTGTCTTTAAAGAACTTAATTAACTCTTTTAGCATATCAGGCTCAAAAAAAACATTGGCATCCGTCATGACAAGTATATCATTCTCTGCCTTGGCTATAAGGCTATTAACAAGATGTGTCTTACCAGATCTATTTTTAAACCTTGTTAAGTCAATGTTGTTATATTTTGCTTGAAATGAAGCAATTATTTCTTCTGAACTATCGTCTGAAGCATCGGATCCTATTAAAATGTTTATTTTTTCATTTGGATAGTTGCTGGCATAAATACTTTCTAGCTTTTGTTGAATGACCTTTTCTTCATTATAAACCGCCATGATAATATCAATCATAGGCAATTCACCGTCTGAAAACAACTGGTATTGAAACTTTTTTCCTCGCTTTAGGAACATCAACAAGAGTGGATAAAAAACATAAGTATGCAATAATAGTAGTATAGATATGATTAATATCAACTTCCAGGTCAACATCCTAGTTATTACTTTGATAAAAGTCAATCAATCCCTCTACTAGCTTGTTGTTGAGGTAATATTTCTCTACTGTTTTAATTGCATTATCTCCGATTTGTTTTATCATATCTTCGTTTCCCAAACAACGTATAATTTGGTTTGCAAAGTGCGTTGCATCATCTGCAATTAGAATATCTTTCCCATTTTCATAAGTAATCCCTTCTGCCCCAACTTTTGTAGTAATCACAACTTTACCCTTACTCATGGCTTCTATTATTTTTATACGCATTCCACTTCCAGAAAGCAAAGGAACGATCATAATGGCTTTATCACTCATGTATGCGTCTGCACTTTTTACTTCACCTATTACTTTGATACCTTTTTCTTTATGATCAAAAGCAGCCTTTTCAAAATTCCGACCAGCTATAAATAATTCTGCTTGCTCTGCTTTGGCTATTACCTTCGGCCAAATCTCTTTCATTAACCAGTTGACCCCTTCTTGATTAGGCATCCAATCCATAGAACCCAGAAAAAAGCACTTAAAAGCACCCCCATTAGTACCTGAATCTCCTACATGACCTACCCCTCCTGGTAACACATAGTGTTTGCCTTTATAACCAAGTATATGAAAACAATCTAAATCTTTTTGAGTGATTGGAACCAATAAATCTATTTTGCTCAATTGTTTTAATTCATAGCTTTTTAGCCTTTTAGTCAATAGTTTTAGGTAAGCCTTCTTTATAAAACTCTTCTCATTCTGCGCCAAACGCTCCCATATTTCATGCTCCACATTATGGCCCCTCAAACTCACTTTAGCTTTAGTATATTTTCTAATCGTATCTAGGTACAAACACAGGTAAAGGCCTTCTAGGTGAATAAAGTCAAATGATTCGTTTTGCAATAACTCGATAAGTTTAGCGCGATAGGTTGCGGAGTCAAATCGTTGTATATTATAAGATTGAGCAGAAAAGAGATTTAAAAAGGCATCCATTGCATTTATGCTAGTATCTACATTCACATGATGGAAGGCAAATTTATCATTCTCGGGAAGCGTTGCCTCTTTATCCAGCGAATGCTTTGATGTACTCATCGTCAACAATGTGACGTGATGTCCTTTTTCTAATAGATTTTGAGTAATGCTACTTATGGCAATTGATTCCCCATCTTTGGACGGCCAAGGTACTTTCTTACAAAGCTGAAGGATTTTCAAATCAGAGTATTAAAGATGCTAAAATAGCACTTTTAACCTAAAGCAGTTGCTAGTTTCTAATTTGTAATTCAGAACCACATTGTTGAGTGAGAATAGCAAAGAGTCAAAATTTCAAATCAAAAACTATAAATTATCTAAGTAACATCAAGCTGCCTTTCTCTTTAAATTCCTCTCCATTATTAAACCTACCCTCAAGCGCATATAAATATACCCCTTCGCTGACATTTTTATTTCTATAAGTACCATCCCAGATATTATTCCCTTCATTTAACTGGATAACCTTCTTATTCCACCGATCGTAAATACTTAGTTCAAAAGTCTCGACACCTTGACCAAGGAGCTTATAAGTATGATTAACCCCATTTAAACTTGGGCTAAAAGCATTTGGTAAATAATAAGTGTAGGCACAGTCTTCATCCATCAAAGCATTTATATCAATAAAATCTGATGTAGAGCAACCATCACGAGTAACCTGAACAGAATATATTCCCGCATTTTGCACTACAATACTCGCCGTATTTTCACCAGTTGACCAAAGATAGCTATCATATACATCGTTTAATTCTATAATAATCGGTGATGCTTCACAATCTGGGTCGCTATTGGTCATATTTGTAGATATACTTACTAATGATATAGCAATAGAGTCTGAAACTTCACAGTCATTTGAATCAGTTACTTCTACCCAGTATAAACCAGCCTGTGTAATTGTAAAGGAAGAGGTAGTCGAAGCATCACTCCACAAGTAACTCGCCTCGGGGTAATAAGCATCTACGAATAAAGTATCTCCATCACAAATGGTGTCTAAATCAGACCCTAGGTTTACGAAAAGGTCGGAATACTGGACATTAATAGAGTCTCTATCTTCTCCGCAGACGTTTGTCTTTATTACCCAATAAAGCCCTGCTTGTGAAATATTGTAGCTTGACTGCATAGAGCTATCTTGCCAAAGGTATTGGCACCCATTTTGCATTACATCCACTGACAATATTGTATTATGGCAAAAAGTAGTATCATCAGGTAATATAACCTCAGGTTCTTCTGACGTAATCGTAATGAATGTGGTATAAGTATCTGGAGAACAATTGAAGTAATACACCAATTGAACGTCAAAAGTACCAGTATCGCTAAATTCATGCTTAGGGCAAAAGCTATTAGACACATTATTTACAGTACTTCCTAAATCTCCAAAATTCCAAACTACGGAATCTATAAACAATGTATCATTAATAAAAAATGATACAGTATCAGCAAAGCATAACTGACTATCTGTATGAAAAACAATTGGGCTTAAAAGAGACTGCGGAAGTCCATATGTACTTTTATTTGCCCCTAATAAGTCAAGTCCATTCATATCAAAGTTGCATGATCCCCCTAGCTCTTCAGGACAATTAATTACTCCCAAAAAATCAGATTGATTATTGGCACAGTATATTTTTCTGTCATGCCCCAAGGACAATCCTCCAGCATATTGAAAAAAACCTGGATAAGTACCCAACAATGTTGAGGAACTCCATATACTTGCCGAATCCCAAGTACTCACATCCCATTGAGATACTTGCTTCCCCCAATAACTAGTAGTATACAGTCTGTTTCCACTATATGAAAACTCAACACCATAGGGCTCATCGTTATTAGCAGGAGATGTAATAGGGTCGGACAAAGCACCTGTAGCATTATTAAACTTAAACAACTCAAAAACATTTTCATCCCAAATAGCACAAGCTAACTTATCTCCTTTTTGAGAAACCCTCATACAACCCAATGCATTATATGTACCACCTCCATGCACTTTCCCAATAGAGCTTACAACAGGATTGAGCACAACCCCTGTATCTGATACCAAGTATGACAAAAAGTCCCTTGAGCCCCACTTATGAACGATTACCCAAAAATCTATGCCATTGGCATGTCTTGCAAAAGTCATTCTTTCCGTCACGTGTGGCTCTATAATTATATTCTTTACTATTACTTCTCCATTGCCACCTTGTAACGACATATCAATAATATTGTAAGAGAGTCCGCTCACAAAGTTATTTTCACTAGCATCAACAGTAAATAAAAAATATAAGCTATCAGACCCAGGGCAAGGCAAAGCTAAGGTCCCTTGAGAACTTGAAGTATGGCTATTTAGGCCAGTACCATTAACCATTGTTCCATGCATTTTATTAAAAACACGATTGCCACATGCATAAAATTGCAAATTACCTTCTTTATCAGACATTGTTGTCACTCCTTCTGAGCCACTACCAAAACCAAATCCGCTATTATACTGAGATATTGGATTATCATTAAAGCTCATTCCCCCTCTCACTCCAAAACACCAGTTTTGCCAGTGCCGATCTTGAGAAAACAAACTCAATGAAATAAATAGATAGAAAAAGAAAAAGATTGTTCTTATTGACATGATAGTAAAGTAGTACTAAAAAGAAAAAAATAACAGCCAACTTTTTCATAAAATTTAATTTCAAAGCACTTAGGATAAAAGCTTAAGCTGCTTAACTTAAATCAACAAAACATCTTAAAAACAAGCTTCTTTAACAATAAGTCTTATTTTTATATTTTTATATAATTAGCTTCTGATGAGAATCATATTCATGGGTACGCCAGATTTTGCGGTAAAAAGTCTGGATATACTAATTCAAAACAATTTTGACATCGTTGCTGTAATCACAGCTCCTGACAGACCTGCTGGCAGGGGTTTAAAAGTACATCAGTCAGCCATAAAAAAGTATGCTTTAGACAAAGGGCTAAATATTTTACAACCGACCAACCTAAAGCATCAAGACTTCATTACAGCATTAAAAGAGCTAAATGCCGACCTACAAATTGTAGTCGCTTTTCGAATGCTCCCAGAAGTGGTTTGGTCCATGCCTCCCCTAGGCACATTTAATCTTCATGCCTCACTTCTACCCCAATATAGAGGTGCTGCTCCCATTAATTGGGCTGTTATTAATGGGGAGAAAGAGACAGGCGTAACCACTTTTTTTCTAAAGCATGAAATCGATACTGGAAACATTATTGGCCAAAAACAAGTAAAGATTGAAGACAATGAGACTGCTGGCAACCTCCACGACAAGCTAATGGATATCGGAGCAGAACTAGTTTTACAAACAGTCAAAAAAATAGATAACAACACTGTTACAACCTTACCACAAAATGAAGATCAAGAGCTAAAGCACGCACCTAAAATCTTTCGAGAAGATTGTAAAATTGACTGGAATAAGCAAACAGATCATGTTTATAATTTAATACGAGGCCTAAGCCCATACCCTGTTGCATGGACAAAGCTAGACAATAAAGTGTTTAAGATATTTTCATGTATAAAAGAAAACGGTAAGCACAATCAAACTCCTGGAGATATCAATAGTGATAACAAGACATTTTTAAAGTTTGTTACTACAGATGGGTTTATTAATGTAAAGGAGGTACAACTTGAGGGAAAGCGTAAAATGAAAATCCAAGAATTTTTATCGGGATTCAAAGTTACCTGACCATTTAACTTCAAAGCTTTAATATGTAGAGAAATAGTCTTTAGTGCTATTAAAAGTTGCATAAAACTATATTGACGTAGCTATATCTAGTCCATCTCTAACAAAACATTACCAAACACTTGCTCTGTATATCCATTATCATACATCAGATGTGCACGGTATGTGTAAACACCTTGCTCAGATACTTTCCCTTTATAGCTGCCATCCCAGAAAAATTCTGAACGCTCATTAGTGTTGAATATTACATTTCCTAGCCTATCAAATATCGTCATATCTACATGGGCATATTTTTCTTGATTGTAAATATAAAAGCGATCATTTATTCCATCTCCATTAGGAGAAAACACATTCGGTATAAAAATATCACAATTAGTATAATCCACTAAAACCGTATCATAAACATTACAAGTTAGATATGATGCAGTTAAGGTAATAATACCCTCTTCTGTAACTAAAAAGCTATCTCCAGCAACTTCTCCATTCCATATTAAGTTTGCGGTCTTCACATTAATATCACCAGTCAACCATAGACCACCTCCTGAACATATGGTAGTATCTCCAGTGCTGATTTTTGTAGTGAGCGTAATATCTCTAATAGCTATCGAATGTTGTTGCTCACATCCATTGGTATCCTCAACAAAAAAAGACAATGATATTACCGTATCATCGTTTATAGAAGATGGATTAAAATTCAAGTTAGAAGTTTCTATTGTTGTATCCCCTATGGTCCAATATTTTGTTTTAATTACATTGGTATCTATAAGCGTAACAACCTCGATTTTGTCATCGTTGCAAACAATAGGATCATATTGGAAGCTTACTTCTATGATGCTATCACCGATGATCAATTCGTATTGCAAAGTATCTGAATTGAGTGGGATACAGGTTTCTAGATCGTTTTTAACGATAAGTGTAATGGTATATCTTCCCATGCTACTATATTGATGTATCGGATTTCTAATGGTATCAAAGCTTCCATCTCCAAAATCCCAATACCAGTTGTTAATTAGCCCTGAACTTGAATCAGAAAACTGGACGGATACGGGGGCAAAACACTGTTCTGTGATTGAAGTATCAATTTCTAAAGAAAAGTCTGCTATATTTTCGGTACAGACAAAAGATGTCATGTCAAATCCTCTGGAGCCCGATCTCTGTCCTGGAGTAATGGTATCTATAATTGCAGAAGTATTGCTAAAAGGATCATAATAAACTAAATAAGACTCATCATAAGACCCTCTTAAGGTATATATTTTTTGATCTACCCCTATTGCAAAGCCCCCATAAGCCTCTGGTGTAAATGTATTATAAAAACCAGGTATAATTGTTGGCAATCTATTGCCATTGGTATCCATAGATAAGATACTGTCATGATTTCCCCAATAAAAATTACAGTCTCTAAAGCTATAAACAATATCTTCGCCAACATTCACATTAATCGGGTATGGACCTTTTAGCGTATCCATTGTCTGGATATCATATGCAACGAGAGTTGCAGGATTGGTATTTTTATGAATGACCCAATATCGTCCAACATGATCAAAAGTTCCCCATATGGTGTATAATATACGCCCTACTGAATCCACATTGCACTTGTCATCTAATCGATACACAATACCAGTATCGTATGGTGTCAAATCCCCTCCAAATCCCAAAAATCTGGAAAAATATAAATATCCATCGACTGGATTGGCTCCTAGTGCATTGAGGTATTTCCCAAAAGGCATCTTACAAACGTCAACAATTTCAGATTTATCCCAATAATTATCAATATATGCTAATTTGGCACTTCCCGACGCATGTGCCCCAGTAGCATCTCGAAAGAAATAAAGCCGACCGTCACACTTAAATCCTCCTTGTGCATTTACACTTTGATAGCAATATATCAATAAAAATAATGCTATACCTAACTGCCATATTCTTTTGTATAGAGTGCTCATAACAATTTTTTAAGTTGAATAGTTAAATATTATCTGTCCAATTCGCATTAGATTGTTTACAAATTATTTAATCCAATAAGAAAGAACTACGCAATAATTTACTATTATTACAATTTCAAAATAAAAGCAATGACACCTTCTTTAGAATTGTTTAACCTCATAAGAAGTCTTACAAAAGCAGAAAAAAGAAGCTTTAAGCTTTCTTCGCAATTATATAATTACACCAAGGATTATATACAACTCTTTGACCTAATAGAACAACAAGGTGAGTATGATGAGACATTTATAAAGTCTCAGCTTAAAAATACCCCTTTAGCAAAACGCTTTCCCGTAGCAAAAAACTACTTATTCAACCAAATAATAAAGTCTTTAGAATCAAATATTAGCAAAAATAATCACATTACTATTCTAAAGAAAGAGCTAATACGCGCGACATTGCTTAAAGAAAGAGGACTTTTAAAATCGTCAGAAAAGCTTTTTAAAACAATTAAGGAAAAAGCAAAGCAATACGAGGCATTTGAGCTACTCCTTGAAATTATTGACCATCAATACTTTTTTCTCCCAACTAATCATAAAAACATCAATCACTATATCGATACTTTACAGGCAGAAGCTGTACAAGTACAAAAAAGGCTAAACAGCTATTATGATATATATAGCATACATCAAAAGGTTGTTGCCTTTGTCAAAAAGAATGAGCAAGCTAGAAGCAAAGACCTAGACAAGCTAAAGGGCATATTTGATCCTAAGCATCATAATACTGATAAATACAGTAATTCCTTTAAGTCTAGTATGTTTTGCAACCTAACTCACAATATGTATTATTACTTAACGAGACAATACAACGACCTCAATGCAAGCAACAAATCCCTCATTACGCTACTAGAGTCAAAGAAATACGTCTTACAGATCTATAACAAGAGATACATCCACGCAATTGCCAACCAACTACTTATCTGTATTCGGATTAAAGACTTTAGCGGGTTTAAATATTATCTAAAAAAAGCTCATAATATTAACCCTAGCAACAATATTGAAGCTTATGAACGATTTATTGCAATTTACCAAAACCAATTGCTTTTTTATTGCAACCAAGGTCTATTCAAAGATGCAACCACTTTATGCCATACTATTAAAGCAGACAAATCGTTTATCGCTTTGCACAACTATGATCGCTTAATATTCGAGTATATGTTTGCATATAGCTTCTTTGGTAACAACCAATTTCATAACTGTGTTGAACATATTAATCACATCAATAATTTTCTACAAACATCAGGTAATAAGAGGTTTACAAGCTACACCAAGCTCCTTGAAGTCATAGCTCACTGGGAACTAAACAATCATGAATTACTAGAAAATATAATCGCCTCGATCAAAAGGCAACTAAACAAGAATGATGAGCTTTATGATATAGAAAAGCTATTGATAAAAATGATCCAAAAATTACTCATAGCTCCAGAAAGTACTAGAATCAAAATTTTCAAAGATTATCATCAAAAGTTAAGTGATATTATAGCTTTAAATGACAATGCTCTTTTACTAGACTTCATACAAATTTTATGCTGGATAGAATCTAAGACAACAAAAAAACCATTTGCGATATGTGTAAAAAACATAAAAGCTATCAACGAAGCAACGTAACAGTTCCCTCCCCCTCATGTTCATTGTACTGATGATCACGAATATGATACTTGTAGTTATAGACGCCAATTTCTTGTTGCTCTGACTCACTCCTCCCATCCCAACCAATACCATTTCCTCTTTCGAAATAAATGACATTTCCCCAACGATCATAAATCCAAATAGCAACCTCTAATCCCTCTGGAGATAATACCTCAAAAATGTCATTAACGCCGTCCCCATTAGGACTAAATGCACTAGGCAAATTCAATTCAAAATGATAATCAACACCAACGAATACAGAGTCTCTACTATAGCACCCATTAGAGTCATAAACAACAACATAATAGTGTTCACCTTCTAGAGGACTAACGAATAATACGCTACAGGTATCACACAGTAAGTCATCTTGGCTTTGCCAGCTAATATTAACACTCCCTGCATCCACGCCTATCCCTGCCTCTCCTCCGTATTGAATGATAGTATCTCCCCAAGCACGAACACCTGGTAAGCCCAATACCACTATTTCAAAATCAGTATGATTTTCACAGCCATTGTCATAGCCTAAAATCTCAAACCGCTCCGTTTCGTTAGGCATTAAAACAAGTGTTGTATCATTTAAGTATAACCCCTCTAAATCATTTAACCAGCTAAAACTATCTACACCTGAGATAGAGACCATTATGGAATCACCCAAACAAATATGATCATTATCTATATTAAGGTTCAATATTGGACGAATCACATCAAAACCGACACTATCTATTATTTGACAACCAAATGTATCTTCGATATTAATAAAAAAACGAACTGTTGTATCTGCAGTCCATACCAAGCCTGTTGTATTATTACCGACTAAGGTATCTTCAATGTACCACTTAATATCTTCATATAACATGGTTGTATCTAGCTGAATCAAAGCTGTATCTCCTTGACAAAGGCCAACCATCATACCGTCTTTCGGACTATATAAATCTGGATAATACCGAATGTCAAATACTTTATGCGCAACACAGTTATTTCCAAAAGTGATTTCTAGTGTATATTCTCCACTATCCACAACTGGCATGAATGAATTATTTGACGAGATAGCATCCCCGTTGACAGACCAATTATAGTCAACGCCCGAAGAATCGCCTACTACAAGGGTATCCCCTTGGCATATCAAACTATCAATGTATGAATCATGACTTGAAGGAGCAACTACATAGACCTGTTTTATTACCGTATCAAACTCACATTCTTGCATCACGATAAGTCTCACATTATACCATCCTGTATCCACATAGTAATGATATGGATCTTGTAAAGCAGATTGTCCACCATCTCCAAAATTCCAGCTCCATGTCTCTGCTGCTGCTGACATATCATGAAAAAGAGTGGTATCTCCGATACAAACATTATTGAAATTAAAATCAGCAAGTAAGTCTATTTTCAGAACCCACTGACCTATTCCTACTATATCTTTATCTCCCTTAATTGCTTCATTTTCAGCTTCACCTAAAAGGAGATATCCATTTTGTGTTTTGTATGCTTTAAAGTCTTCATCGTGTGCTCCTGAGCTATATGTACGATCCCAAACAGTGCCCCCCAAACTATCAATCTTTACAAGCCAAAGCGCCTCGATAGTTCCTCCAGGAGCAGACCATGTAACCTCTCCATTAGGTAACAAGGTATATGTATCGCCAGACAAAAGATATCCTCCATCACATAGTGATGCTATATTATACAACTCTTCTTTTTTATTACCCCCTAGCGCAGTATTCCAGAGCATCTCTCCATTTGCACCAGCTACTTTAACCACCCAAAAGTCATCATTAAGACTCCCAACATCTTGTGTAGCACCATATACATCGCCATCATCTGATTGAGTAACTCCTGCAAAACAAATATTATCATTTGCATCGACCAAAATAGGGTCTAAATGAGACCCGGGAGAGAACACGCCCTCAGCTTCCGAACCACCATAAGTTTTACTCCAGGTGATATCCCCATTACTTCCATTTAACTTGACACAAAGAAAATCCTCTTTGCCTTTTATATCTGTTATAATCCCACCATCTCGATCTGATAGTCCAAGTAAAATAATATCCATCATATTATCTATAGCAACACCTTGGAAGATATCTTTGCCTGGTCCACCTAATGACTGATCCCATAGAACGTCTGAGGTATTTGCATCTATTTTTGCAATCCAAATGTCTTCTTTAGGAATATAAAATGTGTCACCCAACACAATCGAAGTATCATACCCTATATTCCATGTAGCAACATCGCCTCCACTTTCATAAATATGTGTTCCTACTAAAAAGCTATTGTCAGGCAATGGTACAACTTTTCGAGGCACTTCGTTCCCCGCACTGCCTAGGATATCTGTCCAGATGGTATCACCAGTATTGGAGCTGATTTTCACCAACCAAATGTCATTATTAGGGATGGAATCCCCTAGAACAGTGACGGTATATCCTTCATACCATCCCTTAATATCACCTCCATTATAATTGTTTTTGGCATATACTACTATATTAGAATCACTCAAAAGGTCAAAACCTCCTATGAAATCTGACGTCTGTGTAAAGCCTGGCGTAACTCCATCCGTCTGAGTTCCTCCTATTGTGTTCAACCATATAATATTGCCATTAGTAGGATTGATATGACACACGAAAATATCACTAGTCCTTCTAGTGGTGATATTGCCAAAGTTGTTTTCAACATCATATCCAGCATTCCATTTTAAGATATCTCCACCAGATGAATCGGTGATACCCAGAAGATATACTTGATTTTTGCCTAATATTAAGTCGTATGCCAAATCGATTCCAGGTCCACCAACACATCTTTGCCATATGATATTTCCTGTTACCCCGTCTATTTTCACCAACCACGCATCACTACTAGGCACATAAGGAGATAAGCCTCCTGATGATTCATAGTCGGGTCCAACATGGAATCCAACGACATCTTTTGAATTGTCTGTTGTATTACTAAGAATGTATAAATTGCCTTCATGATCTTCTTTAATATTGACATAGGAATCATCTTCATTACTTCCTAATTCTCTATGCCATATTATATTTCCATTTTCAGCAAAACGCTTTTCAATAAAGACATCAACGGAACTATCGGATTGTTGGCTTACGACCTCTCCAGCAAAAATATATTCACCACCACTTGATTCGAGAAAAGTGTGTTCAGAGATATATCTTGAGGTTGTGATGTCCTGCCATACTATTGAAGGCTGACTGTATGATTGACTGATTTTAAGCACAAAGAAAATAGCAACCATAAAAACATTTGGCAAAATCTGCTTCATGATGTTTTTATGGTTAAGATATCAAACAATCATACTTATAACTGGCATTATTTCTTTTATTATTACATATTCAAAAAATATCAAAATAGTCTTAATTTATAATCCCGTTTTAAATGTTAAGATTTATAATTTAATACAGGTAGCTTAATTAACAAGGCAAATGTGTCCATAAATAATACTATTTCTAAGCACCCAACCAAAAGATCAACCTCATAATGCAACCCTTTATAGTTTTTTACGTATTTTAAGTATCAACCATTTCCCTATAAAAATAAGACAGATTGATATATGAGCCTAAAAAGAATACTAGCACTATCTATATTTCATATTAGTATCTTATTTACCAATGCACAGACAGGTACAGATTTCTGGCTGGCCCCTCCTGAAGTAACAGATCTCCATGGAAGTCCTGGTGGGGAACCCATATATGTACTAGTCACTTCACAAGGCGATACCTCAACTGTAATTATTGAACAACCCGCAAATCCTGGATTTAATGGCGGAAGCCCCATTACGATTACTCTATCAGCCAATGAATCAAGGAGGATTAACATGACGCCTTTTAAGGCGGACTTAGAAACAGATTCAACAGACTATGTTATGAACACTGGTCTACATATATATTCCTCAAACACTATTACCGCATACTACGAAGTGAGCAGATCAAACAATCCTGATATTTGGGCACTCAAAGGTGAAAATAGTCTTGGTACTGAGTTTTACATACCATTACATAAACATATAGAGTTTGACAACCATGTCTTTTCAGCTCCCCATGAGGCATATGCTTCTTTTGATATAGTCGCTACCGAAGACAATACGACGATCACCATATATTCAACTGTACAGGTTGATGGTCACGCTGCAGGAGTTCCATTTAATATTACCTTAAACAGAGGTCAAACCTATTCTTGTGCTTGGACTGGGGCTAACTATAACATTCCTACAACACATCCAGGTGGAGCATCATTAATTTCAGATAAACCTATAGCAGTAAGCATAAAGGATGACTCTAACCATAACCCTTCAGGAGGTTGTTATGATTTAATGGGAGACCAGATTGTGCCTCTAGATGTCGTAAGCACCGACTACATTGTTGTAAAAGGTTCTTTAAATTCCAATGGAGATGAGAGCGTTTTCTTAACTGGAACAGATATTAACACGAACATATACATTAATGGAAGCACTACACCCATCGCAACAATCTTTGCAGGACAAGTTTACCGAATAGATATTGACTCTTTGGACGCTTCTCCTAATAACGCAATGTATATAACCACTTCTAAACCTGTATATGCTACACACGTTACTGGCTTTGGGTGCGAACAAGGCATTGCACAACTTCCCCCTTTAAACTGTGCAGGCTCATCACAAGTAAGCTTTGTACGATCTACTTCAGAAGGATTCTTTTTAACTATTCTTGTAAGAAGCACAGCTGTAAACGCCTTTTCGATTACTGGTAATGGAACTGCGACTATCGACCCAGGAGATTTTATTACCGTTCCAGGGACTGGAGGAGAATGGGTTGCAGCAAGAATTCAGTTTAACACAACAGAAATACCAGTCGATTCTACTTTTTTGATTACAAATACGACTGATGTCTTTGCCTTGGGCATTATTAATGGTGGCGGATCTAGCGGCTGCAGATATGGTTATTTCTCTGAGTTTCAAGCTAAAACATTTGTAGATGCAGGTCCAAACAAACTGGTTTGTGCCAATACAAATGTTGAGCTAAGCGGTTCTGTAACTGGAAGTACGCTGAAAGGTGAATGGACAACAAATGGAACAGGTACTTTTGTAGATAGTAGCGATGTTGATAGTTTGATATATATACCCTCATCTCTAGATATTACAATTGGGACAATCAACTTCACATTAAACTCTGTTGGCCCATGTTTCCCTGAAAGCGATACAATGACAGTAACTTTTACTCCTGCTCCTACCGCAGAAGCCGGCGATGATATTAATGTCTGTGCAGCTAGTCCGATAGCTTCGCTAAATGGCGCAATAACGGTATCTGCAGGTGGGGAGTGGTCAGGTGGCAATGGCTCTTTTACTCCAAATATTAATGATTTAAATGCAACTTATACTCCTACAGGATCAGAGATAACATCAGGCTCGGTAACCTTAACACTAACTTCTATAGGTAATGGCGACTGTAATCCTGTTTTTGATTCTGTAACTATCTTCTATAACCCTGGACCAATTGTCGATGCAGGAGAAGATGAGACGACTTGTTTCAATGACCTCGATATTAATTTATCAGGCTCAGTAATAGGTGGAACAACTACTGGAAGATGGTCGACACTAGGTAGTGGCAACTTTAGCCCCCATGACTCCACTTTAAATGTCACCTATACAGCAAGTTCTGCTGATTCGATAAATGGTGGTGCAGATATTATTTTGACCTCAACAAATAACGGAGCATGCCAAGTCGCGCGTGATACTATGCGAATTAATATTTTTGGTGTTGGGACATCAGATGCAGGAACTGACGCAACAGTGTGTGCTAACAATGCTTCTGTCGCTCTCAATGGCAATGTATTTGGGGCTGCAACAGGAGGTGTATGGAGTACAAATGGCACAGGAGACTTTACTCCAAACGTAAATAATTTAAATGCCACCTATGAGCCTTCAGCAAGTGATATTACACAAGACTCTATATTTATAATATTAACAGCAAATAGCTGTGATCTTTTTGCTGATAGCTTAACACTAAAGTTTTCTCCTGCTCCAGTAGTTAATGCAGGAAATAATGTACTCACTTGTGTTGATGATTTAACTATTAATCTTAATGGAAGTATCAGCGGTGCAACGAATACAGGTAAATGGTCTACCTCAGGAACAGGTACTTTTACACCTAATGACTCCACATTAAACGCTGTTTACAATGCAAGTTCTGCTGATTCAATAAATGGTGGTGCAACTCTAGTTCTTACTTCAACGAATGTTGGGAACTGTATTGTCGTAACAGATACACTTTTACTAGAAATACTAGAAGAAGGTATTGTAAATGTGAATGCCGATGACTCTGTTTGTGCAAACTCTTCTTTTATGATGACTGGCAATGTTACAGGTGGAGCGTCTAAAGGCATTTGGACAACAACTGGTACAGGAACGTTCTTGCCAAGCGATACAACATTAAATGCCACCTACGTTCCTTCTGCAAGCGATGTAATATTAATTAACCTGAACATTAAACTTACGGCTACCAATAGCTGCAATGAAGCTAAAGATAGCTTCAACCTAAAAGTAACTCCAGGACCAACAGTAAATGCAGGTGTAAACAGAACCGTTTGTGCTAACAATGCAGATGTAGCACTAAATGGTAATATTACTGTTTCATCAGGAGGAATTTGGTCTGGTGGTTCAGGATCATTTAACCCAGACAACACTACTCTCAATGCTACCTATAGTCCAACTCAATCTGAGATCAACTCAGGACAGGTAAAATTATACTTAACCACAACAGGAAACATGGATTGTAATCCAGAAGTTGATAGCATGGAAATAACTTTTTCCCCAGCACCAAACGTTAGTGCTGGAATAGATCAAGATGTTTGTATTACTGGTGGATTTGCCCAATTAAATGGATCTGTTTCTGGAGGAGCTTCAACAGGAGTATGGTCTACTTTAGGAGACGGAAACTTCTCTAACGACTCAGTTACAGCCCCAGCTTATAGCTTTGGCGATGCTGATACTACAGCAGGATCAGTTGACTTAATCTTTACCTCTACTTTTAATGCAGGTTGTAATGCTGAATCGGATACGATGACAATCACGTTTGGACCAACTGTATTCGTTTATGCAGGCGAAGATCAGTTTATTTGTGATAACAATCTACAAGCTAATATTTCAGGATTGGTATCTGGAGGTGCTACGAAAGGGATATGGTCTAGCAATGGAACAGGTAGTTTCAGTCCAAATGACTCCACTTTAAATGCTTCTTATATATTAAGTGATCAAGACTCTGCTAATGGCTCTATAAGCATTACCTTAATATCAACTGATCATGGACTTTGCAATGCCAATGAGGATAGTATGGAGATCGTTCTAGAGCAATCTCCAAGTGTGAATGCTGGTAGTGACCAAACGATTTGCCCTGGAGCGACCATTCAACTGACAGGAACATTCACAAATACCTCAGGGGTAAGATGGTCTACAGATGGGGATGGAACATTTATTCCAAATGACTCTACGGCAAATGCAGTATATTCCCCTGGTGAACTAGATAGCATATCGGGCAATGCGACATTAACAATAACTTCTCTAGGGCAAGAAACTTGTGTTGCAGCAACTGACCAAGTTAATATCAATATAGATATTCCTCTAATTGCTGATTTTAATTTTGGTACTTTTTGTGAAAATCAGGCTGGACAATTTACAGATAACACATTAGTTGTAACTGGAATCATTACCGATTGGGACTGGGATTTTGGCGACAACAGCAACGTATTCCAAGAAAACCCTACTCATGTTTATGACTCAACTGGTTCTTACAATGTAAGACTTACTGTTACATCCAGTCAAGGTTGTGATGATTCAAAAACAAAGACAATATTTGTCAATCCATCACCTGATGCCAACTTTACAACCACAATAGGGTGTTTTGAAGATTCTGTATTATTCGAAGATAGCTCAAGTATTGTTTCAGGTACTATTAATTCTTGGAGATGGAGCTTTTTTGACGGAGACACCATTGGAAAATCAGGCGAATTAGTTAGATACAAATATGATGAGGCCCAAGACTACGATATTACGTTAACGGTTGGTACACCTCAAGGCTGTAGCAATAACACAACCAAAAGCATTACTATATTACCACAAGTGGTTGCTAACTTTGAATACGACTCTACGATTGACCTAAGAGCTCAAGAATTGATATCATTTACTAGTACTTCAAATGGCGCCACTTCATGGGATTGGGATTTTGGAGATAACTCTGTTGGCTCCAATAACGAAGACCCTAACTATCTATATGAAGAAGAAGGGACATATACTGTCAACCTAAAAGTTGAAAACAATATTGGCTGTGAGGATGAAATAGAGGTAGATATTACCATACTGGAAGCAATTGTAATTTTACCTCCTGCAGTACCCGATGCTTTCTCCCCAAATGGCGATGGGCAAAATGATACACTATTTGTAAGGGGAGGTCCATTCAAAGCATTAGAGTTTAAAATATACAACCAGTGGGGAGAGTTATTGTTTGAAACAATAGATGCAAACAGTGGGTGGACAGGATTATACGAAAGCGTTTTACAACCAATGGGTGTTTATGCTTATACATTGACTGCGATTACTGAAGAAGATGAGGAAACATTTAATATGTCTGGAAGTGTGTCTATTATCAAGTGATTTAAAATTAAAAAATTGTAAGATTTAAAGGTTATGAGTTACTATAAAAAACAAATATTACATTTTCTTTTTCTGTTCACGATAGGTACTATGCTATTTGCTCAGGATCCACTTTTATCAGAGTACGATGCTTCGGAAGTATTATTAAATCCAGCACTGACTGGTGTTTTCAAAGAGAGTGAACGTACGGCATTTAACTTTAGAAGCCAGTGGGCATCGCTTGGAAGCAAAATCACAACGACTGCTATGGCTTATGATCTTCCATTGAATGAAAGGTGGGGTTTTGGCGGATATATGTTATACAGTGATGGTACAGGCATATTCAATAATGTCAACTTTGTACTTTCTGGAGCTGCTGATATCTCAAAAGAAGGCCAGGATGTGCACAATATGTCAGTTGGAATGCAGCTCGGATTTATTTATAAGAGTGTTGGCACTTTGTTATTTGACAATCAGTATAACGAAAAGCTTGGTTATTTTAATGCAAATGCGATAAGTGGTGAAAACATTACTCAATTTAACCGCTGGATGCACGATGTCAATATAGGGTTTAATTATCATTATGATGATGATACACGTTTACTCAACCCTTATTTTGGCTTCTCCTTATTTCACGTCACATCGCCAAAGGAATATTTTCTAGTTGACGGCACTGATGCCAATCTACCTAGAAGATGGGTATTTTACGGTGGTACTTTCATTCACGAAAGCGAACACTTTGATATTAAACCCAACGTTTTGTATATGCTGCAAGGACAAGCCTCTCAATTACTTTTTGGTCTTGACTTAGTAGCTCATTACAAAAACAATTTAATGTTTTTAGGAGGAGTCTCTTATCGTTTAAACGATGCAATTATTCCTAAAATTGGATTTCATTATAAGAAGTTTGAATACACTCTAAGTTACGACATAACAGTTTCCAAGTTGAGCAACTTTACAAACGGTCGTGGTGCATTAGAGATGACAGTTGTGCTTTTAAACAAGTAAGTCAAAATCATTTTCACACTAACTAGGATCCTAATATTTTAATAACTAGTCATTGATTCTTATATACCAATTATAGATATTGGTAATATGAATTCATTACAACTTTACTTTCTTGCTTTAGGACTTTTAACCTTTTCAAATACAATCGCCCAAAACGATATTTGGTACTTTGGTAATAAAGCTGGGCTATCTTTTAATGGAGGAGGAGTCACTAGTTTATCCAATAGTAATATGAGTGCATCTGAAGCCTGTGCTACATTAACGGACTCTAACTCATCTTTGCTGTGCTATACCAATGGAGATAATATATACGATGCATCTCATCTTATCATGCAGAACGGAGATAACATTGCTGATGGACTTGGATATAGTGCCTCTATGGGTCCCATTCTTGCTCCCATCATTGGAAAAAAAAGCCAATACTATATATTTTCAGTCGGATCAGCTTCATTTGGAGCTTTATTGTCTGCAGAGAGTGAACTAAGATATAGTATAATCGATTTTTCATTACCTGGTAATGGCACCCCACTCAATCCTCTTGGAGAAGTCTTACCTAGTAAAAAAGGAATTATCATTCAAGATTCAGTTTCGGAAATGGTTACTGCAATCCCTCATGCCACCTGCCCAGCTTACTGGGTCATAACAAGAGTGATTAATAAACCTAGGTATCTAGCTTACCTTATTGATAGTACTGGTATAGATACCATACCAGTAATCAGTGATGTTGGAACACATAATATTCCCTCCAGCGGAAATATGGGAACAGGGTGGTTAGAACCATCTTTCGACGGAAAAACGATTATTGGTTGTCAATCCAATAATGTTCCGCAAATATTTGACTTTGATGCACAATCTGGATTATTAAGCAATGCTCGAAATATGTCAAACATTTCAGGTAATTGGTACGGAGCTGCTTTCTCCCCTAACGATTCTATCATATACTTAACCAGAAGAGGTCCTGGAAACGCACAGCTTTTTGCCTTCGAACGCTTTGCATCAAACATAGCTAGTTCTTCAGTAACCGTTGCCTCAAACTCAGCTTCTTTTGCTCCATACACAGGGTTACAAACTGGAGTTGATGGTAAAATTTATATTGCTACAGCTCGTGATAGCATGCATATTATTGAAAACCCAAATGATATTAGCAACCCTCAATTATCTCTATTTAAGATCAAGCTTGGAACATATAAAAATAGTGGATTGGCACTTCCTAATACCTTTAAATCTAAACATCTCATTAAACAAGACTACAGCCAATGTAACGTTATTGATAGCTTTGACTGTGATTCTATAAAGTGGTCCATATCATTAGATCAAGAAATATCTATTTGTTTAAATGACACGATTAGCATTAAACCTGAGCTTAGCTTCCCTCAAAATACTTACCGTTTTTCATGGTCAACAAATGATACCTCAAGCCAAATCAATATTTACAGCAGTGGGGCATATTGGTTGACATTGACAGATATTAATGGCTGCTCACAAAGTGATACGGTGCAAATCTTTACTAATGATTGTTCAACAACAGACGATTTATTTTGGCCAAATGCTTTTTCACCGAATAGTGATGGTGCTAACGATTATTGGCAGCCTAATCAACCTTATTGTAATTATGAGATTTATAACCGTCTAGGAAAACTAGTTTTCAAATCAAAAACAAATGAAAAGTGGGATGGAAAAGATCTTAATGGACAAAAGTTAACTGGTAATTATATTGCCAAAATATATTGTATAGAAGCCGAGCCAAATAATTCTAAAAGCTATATTCAGCCTCTTGCTATATTTTAGACTAAACAACTGCCATCACATACTGCCTTCAAGTATTTTGCTAAAGTATTTAGGTGA
Source organism: Bacteroidia bacterium (assembly GCA_030426955.1). GTDB lineage: Bacteria > Bacteroidota > Bacteroidia > Chitinophagales > JAUHXS01 > JAUHXS01. The sequence continues at coordinate 526,769 of JAUHXS010000001.1, forward strand.
TTGGAGCAATCGACTACCATACCATGAAAACAACTCTCCGTCTACTAACATTACCTTACTAGCAGGTAAAAGTTGCCTTATCTCATCAATATGATTTTGCTTAAAAGGATATGGCTCGGAAGATAGAAAGATCAGATCAGGCTTGGCTTTTTTTATTTTCTCAACAGTTACCTCTGGATATCTCAAATCATCAGAAAAAACATTCTTCAAACCACAAATCTCCTCTAGAATATAATTGATAAATGTATTCCCTCCTGCTACCATGTAGGGCTTTCGCCAAATAAAATAGCCTACAAAAGAGTTTTTGAATTTTGAGTTGTTAATTTTTAGTTGCTTAAATTCATTCTTGATGCCTCCAATCAATTTATAGCCTTCTTTCTCCTTATTTGTGATTTTACTAACCAAGGTGATCATTTCATAGGCATCCTGTATGTTGTAAATATCACTCATCCATACGGGATAGTCTTCCATTAACTGTTTGACTTGCCCTTCCTCATTTTCTTCTTTATTTCCAATAATAAGATCAGGCTTTAACTCGGCAATAAGGTCCATATTAAGTTGCTTTGTGCCTCCTACCCTCTTTTTATTTCGATGCCACTCTTCTGGATGAATGCAGAATTTGGTAATCCCAACGACCTCCTCTGCAAGTCCCAAATCATACAGTAACTCTGTTTGAGATGGAACGATTGAAATAATTCTTTTGGGCTTATTCTTTAACTCTATTAATCTTCCTAATTGATCTTGAATCTTCATCAGCAATAATCTTCCTACAAAGTAAGCATTTTATTATTTTTGAATAAAGCCGTCCACATTATGCAAATCAAAGCAGCAAACCCAGAGGGATATATACAAAAAATACCCAAAGACCGAGTAGAAGTCTTCACAAAGCTGAGACAAGCTATTCTTGATAACTTACCCACAGGATTTGAAGAGACGATGAATTACGGAATGATTGGTTATGTAGTGCCTCATTCAGTTTATCCAGACGGATATCACTGCAAACCATCAGATCCTCTACCATTTGCTAATATTGCTTCTCAAAAGAACTTTGTTGCATTTTACCATATGGGGCTTTATGCCAAAGAAGACTTGATGCAATGGTTTGTTAGCGAATATCAAAAGCAATGCAAGTACAAGTTAGACATGGGCAAAAGTTGTGTACGATTTAAGAAAATGGATGATATTCCATTTGAACTTATTGGGCAATTGATTAGTAAAATGTCTTCAGGAGATTGGATAAAACTTTATGAAGAGCAAATAAAGAAATCTAAGTAAATTGAATCAAGCTACCGCACTTGCCATATTAAAATCTGGGAATAATGTCTTTCTGACAGGTTCTGCAGGAGCTGGCAAAACCTATGTGCTTAATCAATACATTCAATATTTAAAGGAACGAAAGATTCCTGTTGCTATTACAGCTTCAACAGGTATTGCGGCAACACATATGAATGGCATGACCATTCATTCATGGTCTGGAATTGGCATCAAAGATCACCTTACTGGTAATGATCTAAGAAACTTAAAGGGCAAAAAGTACTTACAGAAAAACCTAGAAGATGTCAAGGTTTTAATTATTGATGAAATTTCCATGTTGCACAAAAATCAGCTGGAAATGGTCAACATCATATTACAAGCCTTCAAGGAAAACGAACAAGCTTTTGGAGGCACACAGGTGGTATTTTCAGGAGATTTCTTTCAATTACCCCCTGTAGGAAGTTCAAGTGAACGTAATCGGGATAAGTTTGCTTTCATGTCACAAGCTTGGGTAGCAGCTCAACTCGCCATTTGTTATATAACAGAGCAGCACAGACAAGAAGACCAAACCTTAAATCAAGTCTTAAATGAAGTGCGATCCGGAAATGCCATTTCTAATCAAACGATTGATGTACTGAAAAATGCCCGATTCACCCAACTCGATAAAAACTTCACCCTCCTATTTACGCACAACGAAGATGTAGACCGAATTAACAATGAAGAGTTGGGCAAACTGGAAGATGAAGGTGAATACTTCCTAGCACAAACTAAAGGAAATGAGAAGCTCATTGAGGTTTTAAAAAAATCGGTACTAACAGAAGAAAGACTTAGGCTTAAAAGAGGCGCCAAGGTTATGTTTATCAAAAACAATTATGAAAAAGGCTACATGAACGGCACGCTTGGGGAAGTAATTGACTTTAATAACGAGGAGTGGCCAATTGTTCAACTCAATAACGAAAAGAAAATTACTGCCGAGCCTGAAGTATGGTCTATGGAAGATGAAAAGGGCAAAACTTTAGCTTCCTTCACACAGGTACCACTCAGGTTGGCATGGGCGATTACAGTACATAAAAGCCAGGGAATGACTTTAGATGCTGCTGAGATAGATTTAAGCAAAACTTTTGAGAAAGGACAAGGGTATGTTGCTCTTTCCAGATTGAGAGATATTGAAGGGTTGCACTTATCGGGGTTTAATCAAACTGCCTTAGAAATTGATCCATTGGTAAGAAAGGCCGATCATCGCTTTAGAGAACTCTCCGAGCAACTCAATCAAAACGTTGATATTAAAAATTTAGAAAAGGTGGCTATTCAGTTTATAAAGCACTGTGGTGGGCTAACCAATCCAGAAGAAATTGAGCGTAACAAGAAAAAGCAAAAAGAAAAGAAGCGCCCTAAACGACCAACGCATGAAATCACGAAAGAATATGTAGAAAAAGGACTTTCCATTGAAAAGATTGCTCATGAACGAGGCGTCGTTACTGGAACTATAGCAGGACATATTATCAAGCTACACCAACTTTATCCAGAATTAGATCTTTCCAACTACAAACCAGAGCAAAATGTTCTAGAAAAGCTCAAAGAAGCCTATGATGAAGTTGTTTTTCAGAAAGACAAGCAACACTTTCACGAAGACGGCAATCCGAAATCTAAGGCTTTGTATGATCAGCTAAAGGGCGCATTAGATTACAATCAGATTAAGCTAGGGTTGCTTTTTATAGAAAAATGATTTTCATACCTAACGACGTCATTCTGAAGTTCTGCCACAATATAGTCAAAGACTATTGAAGTGCAGAGCGAAGAATCTCACATCAACTACAATAGATTCTTCGTTTCACTCTATAAAGATATCTTATCTTTATAGGACGAAACATCAGAATGACAAAATCGCAGTATATTTGTATAATCTAAATCTAAACTAAAATGAAAAAAGCCTTTTTATCTATTGTTTGTATAATTGTTTTTTTATTGGACTCTTATAGCCAAGTAAACTCAAGAACCATAGGAGCAAGATTAGGTGGTGATGGACAAACCAATGGTGCAGAGGTATCTTATCAGCATGGTTTGGGAGATGCTAACCGCCTAGAGCTAGATTTTGGATTAAGATCACGAAGATACTATAACAATCTCTTTGCAGCAGGCATTTACCATTGGGTCTGGAATATTACGGAAGGACTAAATTGGTATGCTGGTCCTGGTGCTATTGCAGGGTTTTATAATTGGAACGACAACGTGTTGCCAGCTAGTAGTGGGTTGAATATAGGAGTTGGAGGTCAAATTGGCATTGAATATGACTTTCAAGAACTCGATGTGCCGTTACTAGTAAGTCTTGATGCTCGTCCAATGTTTAACGTAACTGGATACACCAATGGTTTTGGCTGGGGTGCTGCTCTAGGAATAAGATACATTTGGAAATAACACAACTCATTTAAAGCTTATTTACATCCCCTGCACAACTTACAAGAATAACGCATAATGTGCTTATATTCAAAATAGTAAATTAAACAATACTGCTTTAAAAGTAAATTTTAGACTTTTTTGTATATTGACTGTTACGCATAGTTTTTTATATTTAATTCATGAGTTTAAAGTCAATATTAACTCACGTACTAGCATTATATACCGTTGTAACGTTCTGCCAAAAAGAGAACAGTAATTGGCATTTTGGAGGCAGTACAGGAATTAGTTTCGAAGATGGCACGCCTCAAACGATTACAGTCAGCTCCAGTTATGTTATAGAGGGAACAGCATCTATATCAGATCAGTTTACAGGAGAGATTTTATTTTATACAGATGCAGACTCAGTATGGAATCGTAATAATGTAGGAATGGCTAATAGCGGGAAGATAAATGGTATGCCAGCAACAGCTGGTTCATCAACTCAAGCTGCATTAATATTGAAAAAGCCATCGAGTGATTCTTTATACTATATTTTTACCGCTGCTGAAAATGCCCATAATGCAGGATTACAGCTAGCAACAGTTGATATGTCATTAAATGGAGGACTAGGAGACGTGATTGCTAAAAATGTAAGTTTATATGATGGCCCTGTGACAGAAAAGCTTACTGCTGTTTATAAGTGCAATGGAATTGACATTTGGATAATCGCACACGATTACCAAACAGATTCATTCATCATAATAGAAGCAACATCAGCAGGCGTATCATATCATTCATCTATAGCGGTAGGAAGTGTACATAGTAATGTAAGAGGATACATGAAAGCCTTCTGTGATCCTAATATTGGTTGTAAAATCGCAACGATTAAACAGGATGGTAGTGGGGCCGAGCTATTTAACTTCAACTCATCCACAGGCAACATTACTTCTTGGGGATCATTAAATCCACCAGGCTTCAGTGGCTATGGACTTGCATTTTCACCTGACCACAGCAAACTATATCTATCTGGAACAAATGCGACAAATATGACAGTGCTTCAGTATGATTTAACGGCTGGCTTTGGCAATATCGACTCTGTAAAAAACTCCGTCTATACTGCTGATTCAAGACCTAAAATTGTTGGAGGATATGCATCAATGTCAGTTGCTTATGATAGCATGATATATGTTGGAAGACACAGTAAAGATACACTTGCAAGAATTGAAGCACCTAATTCCCCAAAAGCATCTTGCAACTTCAATTTCAATGGATACGCTTTGAACGCAGGATTACCGCCTGGTTATGGACAAGCATTTTATGGTCTAACAAATAATTTTGATGGCTATAATTATTTTGACCTTAGTCTAGATATAAATCACAGCTGTGACTTGACTGATAGTATAACGATAGAGCTGACATCTCCACCCTATTATGATAATTATGACGTAATGTATAGTGACGGTGGTAATGCAAACCTAAACTTTTCTAACAGTTTTATAGACAGCCATTTGTTTACAGATACTTCGGATTCATATGTTACAATAATAGCAATTGATCAATTTGGTTGTAATAGGATACTAAAGCAAAAACTGCTACATAATCCTCTTGATACGATTCCTTCTACATACCAAATCTGCGAAGATAGTTCTATTAATATTACAGGACCTGACGCTGATAATTATCTATGGCTTTCAACCAATGACACTCAACAAACAATAGCCATTAACGAATCAGGACAGTATTCCCTTGTCATCTCAAATACATGCTATGCAGATACCTTAACGATTCGTGTCGACAAAATGGATAATACATTAGAATTGCAAAACTGGACAGATTCTATTATTTGTTTAGATTCAACAATCGATATCATATCTAACAATCATGGAAACAACATAAGTTACCTATGGTCAAATGGTAGTACATCTACCTCAATATCAGTCTCATCCGAAGGGACTTATAGTTTAATCACCAGACTTGATACATCTGGATGTACTTATACACTCAATGAAACCTACAATGTGAATACCATTGATTGTAATAGCGAACAAATAGAAGATTCGTTTTACATCTATATTCCTAATATTTTTTCCGCATCTAGTAAAGACAATAATACCTTTAGACCAAGGTTTACAGGGGTAAAAAAGCTAATGATAAGTATCTACTCCCAATCTGGGCAAAAGATATATGTATCAAATGATCTTGATCGTTACTGGAATGGAACTTATAGGGATCAGTATGTCAACAACGGTGTTTACACATATGTTATTGACATCTTAGACAATCAGCAATCAGCTCTACAGTATATAGGTAATGTTACGTTTTTTAGATAGAGAGATATCTTAATAATATTAAGATAGTTAAACTAGAGAGGTAAAAGTCATTTTAGGTAAAAGAGGTGAATCAAGGCTTAAAACCTATCATTAAGACATCATCCGTCTGTTCTGTATCAGCTTGCCAAGCCAAAAAGGCTTCATCTAATAATTTTTCTTGATCATCCATAGACTTATCGTATACTTCATGTAGCACCTCTCTCAATCTTCTATTGGTAAACTTTTTATCATTATCCCCACCAAATTGATCAGGGAAACCATCAGAGAATATGTAGAAAGCATCTCCCTCATTGTATTCAATGGTATGTTTTGTAAATATGAGATCAGACTCATATTGATTACCACCTATAGGATATTTATCTGCCTTAATCGACAAAAACTCTCCTTTTGAGTAATAATATATTTCCCTATTAGCACCTGCATAATCTACCTTTTTATTCTTTTTGTCAATTCTACAAATTGCTAAATCCATTCCATCTTGCGACTCTGAACCTTCCTTGTTTTGCCCAAGCGCTCTTTTTACTCGCACGTTTAACTTGCTTAAAACTAGATCGACATCAATAGCCCCATCTTCATTAATTACACCATTCAAACTATTACTACCAATCATGGACATCAAAGACCCTGGAACACCGTGTCCAGTGCAATCTACAGCTGCTATATAAATGTATCCATCTTTTTCTCTCGACCAGTAAAAATCTCCGCTTACAATATCCTTGGGTTTGAAGATTATAAATAGTTCTGTCAGCTTACTTTTAAGAGTATCAATATTAGGTAAAATTGCATCTTGAATTCTCTTCGCATAGTTAATACTATCTGTTATTTGAGTATTCGTTTCCGTGATCATTCTTAACTGCTCGTCTAACGTAACATTCTGCTTTTCGATCTCTTTTAACATCTCATTAAAACTCTCAATCAAACCTCCCACCTCATCATTTGTATATTTTTTGATTCTTATCGAGTAATCTTTATTTACCGATATCTCTTCTGCTTTTCGAGTTAAAAACAATAAGGGTTTTGAAATAAGTCGCTGAAATCTAGAAGATAATAAGAACGCTACTAACAACGATATACCTAAAACCCCTCCAATGATTAACATATAATTATATAGCCTATTAGTATAGACACTTAAATCTGAACAAACGTAGAGTTTGGCAATAGCCTTGCTGTAATCATCCTGATCATGAATTGTAGTATAGAGATGTAGGCTATTATCTCCAAAAGTATAGCCATCTTCTTCTAACTTTGGAATTTCAAAGCCTTCTATCCACTCTTCACTAATGTATGTAGCAAATATATCTCCTTCTGGTGTATAGATAACGGCACCAATTATTTGCTCATCATCTTTTAAAGACCGAAGTACTTCTTCAGCGCTTTGTTTCAGGTTAAACCCTACAGCAGCATTACTATTATTGGCAACAATTGTAGCTTTAAGCAACAGGTTATTGGCCATTAATTTTTTAAACTGAACTGTATCAAGTATTAGAAAAAGAGCACAAGCTAAGATCAAAGAAATACTACTTATTATCATGATAATAAGCATGATTTTCTTCTTTATTGAGGCGTCTCTGAAATTGAGTAAACTCATATAATCTTACTTGTTAGAATCGTATTCTTTAACCAATTGTGCTAAAGATAATAATTTAGCACTAATTATTAAATTAGAACGCTCTACTCCAGCTTGATTTATTTCAAACCCATATTTACTGACCCTACTCGAAAAGTTAATCATTCCTCCTAATTGACAAAACTCCTCTATATCATTTCCTATTAGCAAAATAGGCTTAGTCTTTAACTGAGATATGATTGCACGTGAATTTCCTTTTTGCTCCACTCCAACTAACAAGATTTCTACTTTAGGTACTTCTTTTAGGTTTTCTACTTTTAATACTACTGTTTCTCTTCCCTTTATTTGCCTTCCATTCATCACTTTCTCTAATGCTTGGTACATTACATCATCGCCAATTACACCAATTGCGAACGGAGTTGTCTCATTATGAAAGACACCTGCTGGCCAATCAACAAATTTTGCAAAGTTGTATACAAAACCTGACTTTACCTCCGCTTCAGAAAAATCTGTTTGAGCACTAACACTAAACATAAAACTTCCTATCACTATAAGTGTTATGATAATATTTTTTATGTATTTAAATATCAGCATCTAATTATTTCTCTTGCGTTTCTACATCAACTAATATTAACTCTACTCTTCTATTCAATCTTCTTCCTTCTTCTGTTTTATTGTTTGCAATAGGATTTAACTCTCCTACCGCCTCTATTAAAAGCCTATTGCTACCCATCCCCTTTTTTTCTACAAGGTATTTTGCGATTTCCTGTACTCTACTTTTTGCCAATTGCTGATTAAACAACTCATCTCCCTGCGCATCAGTATATCCATAAAGCTCTATACCCAGTGTTGCTTTCTTAGACGCTAGTTGTGCAATATTATCAATAATACTATATTCCTCTTCTTTTATCTTAAAACTATTCACATCAAAAGTCAAATTAACTTTCACTACTTGCTTTCGCTCATTTTTTGGTATCTTATAATTAATTTCCTTAGTCCCATCTTTCTTTTCTTTTCTTTTAATCAAAGAAGTATCCTGTGCGCTAAAAGAAGGTAATACTAACATTGTATCTCCATCTATTACTACCTTTTCCATTTCTGTGCTGTTATAAAAATATGATTTTCCTACAGAAACGGCAGGGACCGTCTTTTCTTTTATTCCGATCGAATCAGACCTATTAATCACATCTAAAACCAACTCAAGAAGCTGATCATCCTCCACTCCAAATGGAGGAATCTCTTTGATTCGTTTATCTAAGCTATCTCTCAATAAAACACTATCCGTTGTCATAATTAACTCCTTAATTATGTTGAGCAGTGCTTCGTAGTTTTTATCGCTTTGGGTTTCATCCATCTTATCTTTATGCAAACCTATAATATCTGATGTTATTTCATCCTGAGGTTTTCTAATATCATAAAAAACATTTTTAACAGTAATTTCTTGTCCTAGTTTTTCTCCAAATCCATTTATAGGCTGTAGAATAATTTCTTGGTACAACTCAAAAAAATAAGATTGATTGGGCACGTAAATATTTACCATACTAGGCTTATAACCTTCTGCATCTATTATCATATCGTAATTTCTTCCTGGAGGAAATATCATTAAATATTTCCCTGTTTTAGGATTGGGATTGTATATATATTTTACCTTTTCACCAATTAGCCTATCCACAACACTAATCTTTGCAGGAACAGGTTTTAAGTTATCTCCGCCCAAAATGACGCCTTTTACCATCGTAATCCTTACATTACTTAAAGGCATTTTAACCTTATAAATATCTTGGTCTCCATACCCATTTGGTCGAATTGATGCATAATAACCGTTTTGCCCGTCGGCAGATAACACAAAGTTCATATCATCATTTACCGTATTGATTGGATGTCCTAAGTTGACAGGAGTTGTCCATTCACCATCTTCGAATTTAGACATGAAAATATCATATCCCCCCATACTATTATGTGCGGTAGAGCTAAAATAGAGAATTTTACCACTTGGGTGAATGAATGGCGCACTCTCATTAGAACTACTATTGATCACTTTTCCCAAATTGATAGGCTTACTCCATATATCGTTGGCTATTAGCTTTACTTTGTAAATATCCATACCACCCCGTCCCTCTGGCCTGTTACTAGAAAAGTAAATTTCTGTACCATCAGCGGTAATGCTTGCTCGCTCTTCTACATATTTTGAATTGATATTTCTGCCAGCAGGAACTGGAGTAGTCCATAAATCGCCATCATGTCGACTAGAATATATGCTACCTGGGTCTTCTAGGTTTTTTCTGTATATAAAGAGTTCTTGACCATCAGGAGATAAGCCTACACTAGCATCATGACCAATAGTATTTATATTATCGCCAATGCTTTCTGGTTTAGACCATGAACTATCTGGGGTTTTATGACTTATAAAAATATCCTCATTGTAATGCCCTTTGGTTTTATCTGCTTTATACTTTTCGTTCAGCAATCCACCCTTATTGCCTGGCCTTTCAGAAGTAAATACGATGAGACTTTCATCAGTCGTAATTAAAGGATCATAGTCTGGGTAAGGGCTATTAACATTAGGCCCTAGGTTTTCTATGGTAACATCTACTGGATTATTAACTAATTCTTTTGCAAATTTTGATGCCTTTATCTTTGACAAAATAATATCATCATCTATTTTATGCCCTTTTTCTCCTAAAAACTTTGTAAACGCTTTTATCGCTGCATCAAACTGATAATTTAAATGATAAGCTTCCCCTAAATAAAAATAAAACTCATCAGGCAAATTTTTATGAGGCATCATGGCTTGAGCCCTTTGAAGGTAGGAAAGACTGCTTGCCTTATCGGCCCTAAACTTGAGGATACAAACCCCTAAGTGATAAGAGACATGACCATCTTTATTGTCGTTGTCATAAAGCGTTTGATACTTCTTCAATGCCATTTCATATTCTTCAGCATTAAAGTGCTTGTCAGCCTTTTTCAGTAATGATTTTTCTTCATTAGCATAAGATACAGAAATCCCAGTCACAAAGTAACAAAAGAGCAAAAGCACAAGATAACCTACTCCCCTCTTGCATTTTGAGTTAAAGCAACTAAACAATGAGCCTAATACATTATAGCTTCTCAGCAAGGTTACTTTTTAAAGGTCAAAATCATATCCACCAATTTTTGATTGATATATATTTTACGTAGCAATTGTAAAAAGGTTTAATTTTTTAGATACTTTTTTCTCTTAAGTTTCCAAGAGCTAATAGTATCAGCATTTTCAACTTTTTCCCTATCTACTCTCCTGCTTCCTAAGTATTGAGCTAAAAATACAGAAGCAATGTACGCTTCATCACTAACTGTCAACTGGTTATCCAATTTTCCCGAGTAATGTTCTTTTATAAAATTGGTATCAAAGTTACCACTAATGAATGCGGTGTGCGACATCACATAATCTCCAAAACCTAACGTTGTCTTTACACCGACCACCTGATAATCTTCAATGGCAGATTTCATCTTTGCAATTGCTTCTTCTCTACTTCCTGCATGAACAATAAGTTTTGCAATCATTGGGTCATAATAGACTGGAATGGTCATTCCCTCTTTAAAAGCTGTATCTACTCTGACTCCTGGACCTACAGGCAACTCATATTTCTCTAGCTTTCCAATGTCAGGCAAAAAGTTATTTTCGGGATCTTCAGCATAAACCCTAAGCTGGAGCGCATGGCCATAAATACCAACATCAGATTGAGTAAATGATAACCTTTCTCCCATCGCCACTTTCACTTGCTCTTTGACAAGATCTAGTCCAGTAATCAATTCCGTTACTGGATGTTCTACCTGAAGCCTTGTATTCATCTCCAGAAAATAGTAATTGTGCTGATCATCAATCAAAAATTCAACCGTTCCAGCTCCTATGTAATCACAAGCTTTGGCAACGTCAATTGCGCTCTGCCCCATAGCTGACCTCAACTCTTCTGTTAAAACTGCCGAAGGTGCTTCTTCAATGACTTTTTGATGTCGACGCTGTATCGAACACTCTCGTTCGTTCAAGTAAACTATATTGCCATGTTTATCCGCTAATACTTGAATCTCGATGTGTCTTGGGCACGATACAAACTTCTCGATAAAAACTGCTCCATTCCCAAATGCAGAAATAGCCTCACTCACGGCTCTCTCCATCTGCTCTTCAAAGTCTTTTGCAGCCTCTACGATTCTCATGCCTTTTCCACCACCACCTGCAGCGGCCTTAATAAGTATTGGATATCCTATTTCACTAGCTATTTCTTTTGCCTTCTTTACATCGGTAATAGCTTCATCTACGCCAGGCACCATTGGGATTTCATATTCCTTAACAGCCTGCTTTGCAGCTAGTTTATCCCCCATTACCTCTATGGCCTCTGGAGAGGGACCAATAAAGTTCAATCCAGCATCTGTAACTTTCTTTGCAAATTCTGCATTTTCAGATAAAAATCCGTATCCAGGATGAATGCCATCTACATCAAGCGACTTCGCAACCTCGATAATTTTATCACCTAATAAATAAGAATCTTTGGATGGCGGAGGACCGATACATACTGCTTCATCAGCAAACTGCGTGTGCAATGATTGTCGATCAGCTTCTGAATAGATAGCCACCGTTTGGATACCCATTTCCTTAATAGACTGCATCACCCTCAATGCGATCTCCCCCCTGTTGGCTACTAAAATCTTCTTCATCAACCGACTTCTAGTTCAAAATTAGTATTTTAGACAAGAAATTTACATTAATATAAGCAAAATTTGAACTTCGAGTTAGTTAAATAATGTTAAACCAAATAACATCCTTACTATATAAAGACTTTGTTCTAGAACGGCGACTAAAACACACTATTAATGGACTTGTTATTTATACACTTTCGACTAGCTTCATTATTTATTTTGCCTATAATCAACCCGAACCTACTACTTGGATTGCTAACTTTTGGATCATTCTCCTGTTTGTTTCTATTAATGCAATTGCCAAAGGTTTTTCTCAAGAAAAAATCAATAGGCTAGCCTATTACTACACGATAGCTTCTCCTATTGCTGTACTTATCTCAAAAGTTATTTACAATACTTTACTACTCCTATTATTAAGTATTGTTTTTCTAATTATTTATTCACTAACCTCAGGCTACCCAATATTTAATAATGCTTTATTTATGACCATTGTTTTACTGGGATCAATAAGCTTTGCAATTACACTAACGTGCCTATCTCTTATTGCCGCAAAAACATCAAATAGCAACACGCTGATGGCCGTCTTAAGTTTTCCAGTAATTATTCCCATCATATTATTACTCATTAAACTGTCTAAAGCTTCTTTATTAGACATCTCTATTTTGGATGTAAGTCCAGATATAGGCATTGTAGCATCTATAGATACCGTAACGCTGGCTGTTTCGTATATTTTATTTCCTTATCTTTGGACTGATTAAGAAAACTTAATGGGCGAAAAGTTTGCAAGGCAATGGTGGTGGAAAGTATTAAGCATTTTATGCGTTGCATATGCTATAACTGGAGGTTTTTTAATCGAAGTGCCACAACGGTTTATTCTAAATGAAAGCATAAGGAACTTATACTTCCACGTTCCCATGTGGTTTACTATGATTGTATTACTAGCCACATCTGCTGTAAATGCTATTCAATTTTTAGCCAGTAATAATATCAAATACGACATCATATCTATTGAAGCTGCTAATACAGGGACTTTGTTTGGCATAATGGGTATTTCAACTGGAATGTTATGGGGGAAATTTACCTGGGGAGCATGGTGGGTAAATGATCCCAAATTAAATGGCGTAGCAATAGCTTTATTGATATATATGGCATATTTTGTATTACGCTCTGCTCTAGATGATCAAGATAAAAAGGCAAAGATTTCTTCTGTTTACAATATCTTTTCATTTGCCATTTTAATCCCTTTAATTTATGTACTGCCAAGATTAACAGACTCACTCCATCCTGGAAGCGGTGGTAATCCTGCGTTTAACCAATATGATTTGGACAATACAATGCGACTGGTTTTTTACCCTGCATGTATTGGATGGATTTTACTTGGTGTATGGATATTTTCTTTAAAGACGAGGATTAGTTTACTTAAACAGAAAAAGATATTTTCAGAATGACTTATATTACAATTATTCTAAATTATATTGCATTGCTTATCATTTCAGAAGCACCTGAAATGGCATTAGAGCTTAGATCCTCTGGAAAAATATATGTTGTTGTAGGTGTACTAGTCATTATATTTATTGGTATCTTGACTTATCTAATTCATATTGATAAAAAGATTAGTAAACTGGAAAAGTAAAAGTGAGCATGAAAGAATTATCCTTTTTAGAAAGTGTTGTAAGCTATTTTGATAGAGCGGCAGCGTGCACAGATCATCCAGATGGTCTATTAAAGGCAATACGAGGAAATAACAGCGTTTACAAAATGAAATTCCCTATTAAGGTAAAGGGCGAATATCAGGTTATCGAAGCATATAGAGCACAGCATAGCCATCATAAGCTACCTACCAAAGGAGGAATAAGGTTTAGTGAGCACGTAAACCAAGAAGAAGTAATGGCACTAGCAGCTTTGATGACTTATAAATGTGCTGTTGTAAATGTGCCTTTTGGCGGCGCAAAAGGTGGGGTTAAAATCAATCCACATGATTTAGATGAAGAAATGGCAGAAAAAATAACTCGTCGATACACACATGAGTTGGTAAAGAAAAACTTTATTGGTCCAGCATCGGACGTTCCTGCTCCAGATATGGGAACGGGTGAAAGAGAAATGGCATGGATTATGGATACTTACCAAGCGTTGAACAATGACAAAATTGATAGCTATGGTTGTGTAACTGGGAAACCCGTTAGTCAAGGTGGTATTCGAGGAAGAACAGAAGCAACAGGACTAGGTGTTTACTATGGTATCAGAGAGGCATTGAAGCAAGAAGATGATATGAAGGCAATTGGTTTAACAACAGGAATAGAAGGCAAAACAATTGCTATTCAAGGCTTGGGGAATGTTGGCTATCATGCGGCAATGTTTTTTCAAGAAGCAGGCGCTAAGATTGTTGGCATAGGGGAATTCAATAGTGCTATATACAATAAAAAAGGGTTTGATGTCAAAGCCGTCAAGGCATATTTCACAGAGCATATGACATTAGGAGGCTTTCCAGAATCAACCTCCTTGAAGGATAAAAATGATGTTTTAGAATTGGAGTGTGATATCTTAATTCCTGCAGCACTAGAAGGGCAAATTAATTTAAAAAATGCCGATAAGATAAAAGCTAAAATAATTGGCGAGGCAGCTAATGGACCTATTACTGCTTCTGCAGAACAAATTTTACTTAAAAAGAACTGCTACATTTTGCCTGATCTTTATCTTAACGCTGGAGGTGTTACTGTATCTTACTTCGAATGGTTAAAAAACCTTTCAAGAGTGAGATTTGGTAAAATCTTTAAAAGATATGATGAAATGTCTTACAGCAACCTGGTAAACTCAATGGAAGGCTTGACGGGAAAAACTCTATCTCGTGAAGAAAGACTATTAGTCACTAGGGGTGCTGAAGAAATCGACTTAGTAAGATCAGGGTTAGAAGAAGTAATGATTCTAGCTTTTAATCAAATAAGAGAGATATGGAAGTCTGATAAAAGAGTTCCAGACTTAAGAACAGCTGCTTTTAAGAGTTCTATCGACAAAATAGCAGAAGCGTATCAATTTCTAGGCGTATTCCCGGGGTAGTTAGGGGTTAGGAAATAGGAGTTAGGAGTTAGATAACAAGCAGGTGAGAATGTAGGTTTGGGTATTGTTTCTAAAATAATTGCAAGATAGAAAAGCCTTAAGCTTTATACTTGTAGCTAACTGAATAAAATTTTGCCAGACGAAACAGATAAGGAAATTTTAAAAATTCTTCAAGAAGAAGGGAGAATTTCTAATCTCAACTTATCACAAAAAATAGCACTTTCAACGGCATCTACGCATGACAGGGTTAAAAGATTAGAACGCACTGGGGTTATTGAAGCGTATCACGCAAAACTCTCTCCAGAGCAACTTGGCATTCACTTTCAGGCATATATACTAATAAGATTAAATAGCACTAAGCCAGATGCTATTAATCATTTTATTCATAGAGTTCAAAGGATAAATGAGGTCTCTGAGGCACATAAGGTTAGCGGAAATTACAATTGGATTTTAAAGATCATGTGTAAAAGCAATCAGCACTTTGATGAGATTTTAACTAATAAACTGGGGGCGTTAGAACATATTGAGGATATGCTCACTTTACCACTTTTCTCAACTACAAAAGATAAATATAACGTTCCAATTGACTAACCATGACTTCAATTGGCCTACTTTCTGATACCCATAGTTTTTTAGACGATCAAATTTTTAAGTACTTCGAAAATTGTGACGAAATATGGCATGCGGGAGATATCGGAAATCCTCAGATTGTTAGTAAACTAGAATCTTTCAAGCCTCTTAGAGCCGTCTATGGCAACATAGACGGCTCTCCTATCAGAAAGGCGTTCCCCCTAAACAATCGTTTTAAACTGGAAGGGCTAGACATATGGATCACTCATATTGGAGGTTATCCAGGAAAATACAGTCCGCTAATACGTGATCAAATAAAACAAAAACCTCCTGATCTTTTTATTTGTGGGCATTCCCATATTTTAAAAGTAATGCGTGATAAAAGCTTAAGCAATTTGCTACACCTCAATCCAGGTGCTTGTGGCAAAGAAGGTTTTCATAAGATCAGAACAATATTGAGATTTAAACTAAATGAAGGTCAAGTCTCAGATTTAGAAGCTATTGAACTAGGTAAGCGTTGACACTGTTATAATTAGCAGAATCACTTTTTTATCCTTAATTTTACCAAATCATGAAGCTACTCATCTTCATAGTCGCTTATAATGCTGAAAAACATATCAGCAAGGTATTACAAAGAATCCCTAAAACTATTCTGGATACTTATGACTATGAAATTCTGATTATTGATGACTCTTCTAAAGACAAGACATTTGATGTCGCCAAAAATTTCCAAAGTACGCATAGCGATATCAACTTAAAAGTACTATACAACCCAATTAATCAAGGGTACGGTGGAAATCAGAAATTAGGATATCACTACGCTATTAAAAATGGCTTTGATGCTGTTGTTTTGCTTCATGGTGACGGACAGTATGCACCTGAAATCATGCAGGACATGGTTTCCCCAATAGAAAAGGGAGAGGCTGAACTTGTAATGGGCTCAAGAATGATTATCAAGGGCGGTGCCTTAAAAGGCGGTATGCCTCTCTATAAGTTTGTTGGCAACAAAGTCCTGACAACCATTCAAAATAAGATTTTAAAAACCAACTTGACAGAGTTTCATTCTGGATATCGGGCATTTTCTGTAAAAGCTTTAGCGGATATCCCTTTTGAGAGGAATACAAATGGATTTGACTTTGATACCTTAATTATTATTCAATTTATCTTAAAGCAGTTTAACATCAAAGAAATTCCTATCCCGACACATTATGGAGACGAAATATGTCATGTTAATGGCTTTGAGTATGCCTGGCAAGTTTCTATATTCTCGCTTAAAAGCAGACTGCACAAAATGGGCATCTTTTACCAACGCTCCTTTGACGTGCACAATGAGCCCAAATACGACTTAAAAATGGGTTATACCTCTTCCCATACCCTAGCCATTAATCACATTAAACCAGAAAGTAAAGTATTGGACATCGGCTGCGGTAACGGCAGTGTATTGAAAGCATTACAAGAAAAAAGCTGCAAGATATCTGGCATTGATTTACTTCCAGAGGAACAACTTATCACAACCCTTGACAAATACCACTTATGCAACTTAGATGAATTAAACTTACCCAAAGATGCTTTTGAAGTGGATTATATATTGTTTTTAGATGTGCTGGAAAAACTTAAAGAACCCGAAAAGTTTATGGATCATTTGAGGGAACGCTGTCAACTGAATCAACCATCGGTGATTATCACGACACCAAATATTGGCTTTTTTATATCTAGACTGCAACTGTTACTAGGCAACTTTAATTACAACAAGCGCGGGATTTTAGACTTTACACATCGACGACTATTTACGTTTAATTCACTTAAAAAACTTTGCAAACAGTCGGGCTATATTATTAAAAAAAGCAAGGGTATTCCAGCTCCATTTCCTAAAGCAATCAAGAACAACTTCTTCAGTCGATTATTACTAGGAATTAATAAACTGCTCATCAACATAAGCAAAAGGCTTTTTGCGTACCAGATATATATAGAGGTATCTCCTACCCCTGTTGTCACACATTTGATGGAACACTCCATTGACAAAAGCGCCAAAAGAAAGGTAGAAAAGGTAGCTGAAACAAGTTAATCCCATGACAGACACTATTCACCATGATGAGCGTATTGCAAACATGACATTTGCATCAGTTTACCCTCATTATGTTACTAAAGTAGAAAGAAAAGGAAGAACGAAAGAAGAATTACACCAAGTCATTGAATGGCTGACTGGATACAATAAAGATAAATTAGATGGGCTTATTGATGAGAAGGTGACCTTTGAGTCATTCTTCAATAATGCTAGGCTACATCCAAATGCTAAACTTATTACTGGTGTTATATGCGGATATCGAGTTGAAGAAATCACAAACTCCATTACTCAGCAAGTAAGATATCTAGACAAACTAGTGGATGAACTAGCAAAAGGTCGTAAGATGGAAAAGATATTGAGGAGTAAGTAACTTCACCTACTTGCATCATGTTTTCTCAGAATCTCCTTCAAGGAACTCTGAGAGTAAGAGGCATCGTTCTTGCCTGGCTTTTCACTTCCACCTTTACTATTTTATTCGTACATAATAAATAACCATTGGCTTTAAAGCTTCTCCCCTTTTACTAATAATACCGACTTAACCGATTCCTCTTTCAAATGCATAAAAGCTAAACGACGATCGTCTTGCATAAACTCAGCAAAGCTTTGCTCAGAGTCAAACGAGATAAAGTGAATTTCATAGGGTAATTCTTTGTCTTCATCAACAAAGCTGTCCTCTGAAGGTCTAATTCTGTAAATGATCTTGCCATTATACTCTTCCATAAGCGGAATGGCATGTGCTTCAAAGTCTAGAAAAGCTTGTTCTTTTCCGGACTTAATGAAAACGAGTTGAGTAAGATATATCATACTTTTAGTTATATGATATAAAGATATGCTTAAACTATTGTCATTATAATATTTTATAGAATAATGATCTCAGGTCACGATTTCCGACGAATTGCTCGTACCTCATAATTCTCGGAAATGACGTTAGGGCTGTTTTATAGTAAGCTTAAGTACACTTAAACAAAAACTCAAGCTAGTAAGGGAAAACAATATTAAACAAGTTTGTTTATTTCTTGATCATTTTTATTAATTCTTGACCATTATAATACCTCAGAAAGTATACTCCACTTGGTTGCTTTTTCAAATCTATTTTAAATTTTGAACTTCCATCTCCGCTTGCTTGAACAATTACTTTTCCTAGAGAATTTAAAATTTGAATGGCTTGGTTATGCACAGAAGTAGATATTACTACTTCGTCATTAAAAGGGTTTGGATAAACAAAGAAAAAATCAGAAGAAGCTCCTGATTCATATAGTGAAGTTTCACAACTAATAATCTCAATATTTATTGAATCGCTTGAGGTACATTTTACATTATTTTTAACTTGTACGTCGTATGATCCAGATTCAAATGCCCAAAAAGAAGAATCTTCACTATTATCACTCCATAGATACGACCAGTAAGTTCCTTTAGGATTAAGCAGCAGACTATCTCCTTCACAGATAGAAGTGTCATTCCCTAAAAATGGCTTCTCTATACCAATAGAAGTAAGCATTATTTCATTTGAAGTCTTAATGGGATGTGTAGACTTTAAGACTACCTTATAATGTTCTCCAAAGACAACACCCTTTGGAATTAACCCTACGATGGTATCACTAGAAGTATTATGCACAGAACCTATAATGCTACCAGAATCTATAATACCTGTGGCATCAGATAAAATTAAATTAAAATCGTTATCAGATTCAAATGAGTCTGCAGTAAAATAAGCAAGGATCGTATCCATTGCACATAACGAGAATTGCGAAACAGAATCAATATTTATATCACTTGCATTCGAAGTAGTTGAACTATTTATGTTTTTCAAATCAACGGTAATAAAAGTATCATCGGGCATATAATCATACAGCTCGTTATCTGGAAATCCTCCATGATTTTGACTTGTAGATGCTAATACTAAGTCAAAAACCCCATCATTATCGACATGATCCAGATCTGAAGTAGCAATAGAAAAGTATAAGGTACTATCACCTTCAAATGAAAAGTTAAGGCTACCGACATCAGCCCCTGAGCCAGGAGCCCATTCTTGAATTACAACAGTTGGAATAGATGTTCTAACAAGTACTGTAAAACTATCAAATTTCATGGATTGGTTGGGGCTAGGATCTGTTGGAAAAAACAGCGCATCAGAAAGCATAAGTCCATTAGTTATGTCATTATCGCTATTTATCCAAATAACGATTTCGTAATTAGAGCTTAAAGCAGAATTATGCAATTCAAGCTTAAATGTTACTGAATCTTCCGTTGCGTTTTTTGCAATTGAAATACTCTTAAAATCAGGACCACCAGCAAAATTAATATCCCCAGCTGAATCACTTCCAATCTCAATGAAAGATTGCCCGCTTATTAAAAATGAATACAGCATCAAATAAAATAGGATGAAACTCTTTTTTACCAATAATTTGTTATTCAAGGTTGTAAGTTTAAATAGTAAAGTTTAAATATAAATTGTTTTGTAATTGGAGTCACACCAAGTCATAATATTAGTTAGACTTCTGATAGACGATCAACAATCCATAAAACACACATTATCAATTCAATAAAATACAAATCTGTTTATTTTTTAAGTATGTAGTTATAGATTAAACCTTCCAATATGTAAATCTTGATCATTTTGAGCCTAAATTCTCTTAGAGTCTCCTGCGAGAAACTTTAAGTGAATCCAACACGTCATTTCATTGGTGAGTTCTGCTTTTAGCAGAACGAAACCTGAAATCCTGATGTTCAAATCAAGATTTCCGATGAATTGCTCGTACCTCACAATTCTCGGAAATGACGTTAGGGTTGTTTTATGTCATGTCAAAGCATTAGACATCATACTCACAAGCACCGCTCCGCTAATGCTTGCGAGAGAGAGTGCACGAGACATCTAACTTATTTACAATACTAAAGGTGGATTTTTCTCCGCTAACTAGCGGATCAAAATGACAAGATGATAAATAAACCACCTACTAAAATGTCATGCCGAGGTACGAGGCATCTATCTTTTGATGCTAAATTGATTAATAATTCCAAAACATTAATAGCTGTATTGTAATACATTCATCACAATCCTGTACAGAAAAAATGGAACCTAGTTGACGATTTTATATATTATCCTCATTCGAGTGCTAAGTTTTATGAAACAAATCAACAAGGAATCTATATGGTTGAGCACTTTGATGATCACTAAACTTAGAGAAGTTACATAATCAAGAACAACTCAGAGTCCTCTGCGAGAGACTCTGAGGGAAGGGAATGACAATAAACGCTTTATTTTATGACAGCCTAAGTTATGCTTTACTATGCTAAAATCTAGTAAGGATAATTTCTACCGATTGTGTTGTATTCTAACGAGGCATGTGGAAATAGAATTTTATTAACTTTTGACATATTTATTATTACTATTTTGTCCTTTTGCTGAAGAAATATATAGTCTTTTACTTTACCAATTAAATAGTCATTTTTCTGGAGAAGATATTTACTTGAATCAGTCTGTATGGTATACCCAGAAAAATCTTTATTTCTTAGAATAGCGAAGTCTCTTTTAGCCAATAAGAAAGATACCGAAGAGAATACTATAACAATGGAAATTCCTAGAGAAAAGAAACCTCTCTTATCAATTAAATTTTCAAGTTGAACTAAGTCAAAAATTATAACTATTAATTGTAGAAAAAATAATACGAATAAGTACAAGCCAATGGTAATTAACTTATACATGAATAAATAAAATCCTACAAACGATAAGGTCAGAGAGAGTAACAATGCAACTACTTGAAATCTTGTTTTAGCTTTGCTTATCTTCCTTCCCAAAAGGCGACTAATAACATCAAAATCTTTTTTATTTTCTCTCTTAAAATTATAAGAACTTTTTAATAATAACAGTCCCAAGCCCATATGGGTCATTGCTATAAGAGATACTGCCATTACAATATTTAAGTCATTTAAAAAAGATGTTATTATCTCAGAAAAGTCAAGGTAGTCTATAATCTGAATGCCAAAATAATCATAATAAAACTTGAGTTTTAAATACCCAATGTAGATTAGAAAAGAAGTAATTACTGATGAATACTTAATTAACCTATGCATTGTGTAATTTTAAGATATCCTTTTCAAAAGAAAATAGCTTTACCTTGTTTCGCAAAAAAGCCCCACCAAAATTAGTGAGGCTTTTAAGGTAATACAATAGGTATAAATACCTATTTTTTATCTTTCTTATCGTCGTCGGTTACTTCCTCAAACTCCACTTCTTCGGCTTCTGCTTTGGTATCTCCTGCACCTGCATCTCCTCCAGGAGCAGCACCTTCTGCACCTGCACCGCCAGCAGCTTGTGCTTCTTGCTGAGCTTTGTACATCTCCTCAGAAGCACCTTTCCAGGCTTCTTCTAGTCCTTTCAGACCTGCTTCAATCTTGTCTAAGTCTTCTGATTTGTGCGCTTCTTTCAGCTCATTCAAGGCACTTTCTACCTTGCTCTTATTGTCAGCAGATAGTTTATCGCCATACTCACTCAATTGCTTCTCTGTCTGAAAGATCATCGAGTCAGCAGAGTTGAGCTTGTCCACACGCTCTTTAGCTGCTTTGTCCGCATCAGCATTTGCCTCTGCTTCTTTTCTCATTTTTTCGATCTCCTCTTCAGACAATCCAGTAGATGCTTCAATACGAATACTTTGCTCTTTACCTGTGCCCTTATCTTTTGCACTTACACTCAAGATGCCATTTGCATCAATATCAAAGGTTACTTCTATTTGAGGTACACCTCTAGGTGCTGGTGGAATACCATCTAAGTGGAAACGTCCAATAGATCGGTTATCTGAAGCCATTGGTCTTTCTCCCTGCAATACGTGAATCTCAACCGAAGGTTGATTATCCGCAGCTGTAGAGAATGTCTCAGACTTTTTAGTCGGGATGGTTGAGTTAGACTCAATCAATCTTGTGGCTACACCACCCATTGTTTCAATACCTAGAGATAATGGCGTTACGTCTAGTAAAAGAACGTCTTTTACATCACCACTTAACACACCTCCCTGAATAGATGCACCAATCGCAACCACTTCATCAGGGTTTACACCTTTTGAAGGTTTTTTACCGAAGAATTTCTCAACTACTTCCTGAATCTTTGGTATTCTGGTAGAGCCTCCTACTAAGATTACCTCATCGATATCAGAGTTTGACATTCCTGCATCCTTCATTGCCGCCTCACACGGTCTTAAACTTCTTTGAATTAAGTCGTCTGCTAATTGCTCAAACTTAGCTCTGGATAACTTTCTTACTAAGTGCTTTGGCACGCCGTCAACAGCCGTTACATAAGGCAAGTTGATTTCTGTCTCTGTAGAACTAGATAACTCAATTTTAGCTTTCTCAGCAGCTTCTTTCAATCGCTGCAAAGACATAGGGTCTTTTCTCAAATCGATGCTCTCATCAGATTTAAACTCTTCTGCTAACCAGTCAATGATTACTTGATCAAAGTCATCACCACCTAAGTGTGTATCACCATTCGTAGATTTTACTTCAAATACGCCATCTCCTAATTCTAAGATAGAAATATCGAAAGTACCTCCACCTAAGTCAAACACTGCAATCTTAAGGTCTTGGTTTTTCTTATCCATACCATAAGCCAATGCTGCTGCTGTTGGTTCATTGATAATTCTTTGAACTTTTAGCCCCGCAACTTCTCCTGCTTCTTTAGTTGCTTGTCTTTGAGAGTCGTTGAAATAAGCTGGAACGGTAATTACCGCTTCTGTTACTTCTTGCCCCAAGTAATCTTCTGCCGTCTTTTTCATTTTTTGCAATACCATCGCAGAGATTTCCTGCGGTGTATATAGACGGTCATCTATTTTTACTCTAGGCGTATCGTTGTCGCCTTTTTCTACTTTATAAGATACTTTGCCAATCTCATCGCTCACCTCACTAAACCTATTTCCCATAAATCTTTTGATAGACATGATGGTCTTCTCGGGATTGGTAATAGCTTGTCTTTTTGCAGGATCACCAATTTTTCTTTCTCCGTTTTCTAGGAAAGCTACAATAGATGGGGTGGTTCTTTTTCCCTCATCATTGGGGATTACGGTAGGCTCGTTCCCCTCCATCACAGCAACGCATGAGTTGGTAGTCCCTAAATCTATTCCAATAATTTTACCCATTTGTTTCGTTTTTAGTTAATAATGTTTGACATACTTTCATCAATAGTCGTGCCAAAGCTAAATTGGATGAAAAAGTTATGAATTTGTCAGTATTTATATGATTCAGCTACTAAAACTGCTGACAAAATGACACTTTGTCAGTTTTTGCTAAACTTGAGATGCCCTGTAATCGGACCAGAGATTAAACTATCTGTTGTTTGTGTATTATAAAGTACGCTGTCTACGGCGACATAGGATCTACTGGAAAATATTCCAAGTCCATTTTCAACATTGGTGTATTCTGGCTGTATTTGTCCCTCAGTAAGTCCAGACTGGGCGTTTTGTACTTCGATAACATTTGACAGCTCTATACCTCCAGCGTAAAAAATAAACTGATATGGTTGTAAAATCCTTTTTGTAACATTGCTATTCTTTTCTATATTATGTGCAACATAGTTAAAGAAGCTGCTACCAGGAATATCAAACTCCAAAGAAGCACCCCCATCACTATCGTTGGACTTCAGATTTCTCATTGCTTTCCAGTCTAAGTACTTCTCCGTGGTATCGCTTCCGATAATTTCTTTATATCTAAACCGGATTATAAGATCATATCGTAAAGCATTTTTAGCTGATTTCCATCTTGTGGTAACTTTTTCAGAAAGCCAGCTTACTGCTATTCCCTTTCTTGGATACGTAACAGTAAAAGATTCTACGATACTTGCTATAGCGCTTACCTCTTCCCCTGTTTCACTACCTAAAATCCTTAGCTTATAGCTCGAAGTTTCATTTATAGGATTATTAAAGGCATAAAGATAATTGGGGGAATTGGCGAAAGTGCCTGAAGGTTTTTGCCCTAGAATAGCATTCGCATCAACACGAGACAAGGCTGGATATTCAATCAGTGAGCCACTTTCTGTTGTTTCTTCAATAAATACGCCAATATTCTCATGATATAACTGATCACTTTGCTGTGCTAAGACGAGTGCATTAGTCTCTTCATCTAAAAAGGAACGATTGATTTTTATGTATTGAGTGCTATCATTAGGATCGAGCAACCCATAAACTACTGTATGTTCTTTGTAATCTGTCGTAAGATCAAAATCATTAGAACAAGAGAATAAAGTAACAGTAAAAAGTATAGCGGTATAGACTCTTAAATTCACAGCTTAAAGGTAATTATTATTGGCATAAAAGCGGAGTATGAGTTCATACAAAAATATTAAATTGTGGAAGTATTTATGAATACTCAGTTCATTCCTCTAATTTTGCATTCCGCTTAAAAAGAAAGTACTATGTCTGTACATAAAAAAGTAGATGCTAAGAAGGTAACCACTCATGTACTTCAATCTATGAAGGAGCACGGAGAAAAGATTGCCATGCTAACGGCATATGATTATTCTACAGCACGTGTTCTAGACGACGCTGGGATAGACATTTTATTGGTAGGCGATTCCGCATCTAATGTAATGGCTGGTAATGAAACTACTTTACCTATCACTCTTGATCACATGATCTACCATGCAACCTCCGTTGTAAGAGCGGTAGGCAGAGCCATGGTAGTTGTTGATTTACCCTTTGGCTCCTACCAAGGTAACTCAAAGGAAGCATTAAACTCTGCTATTCGTATCATGAAAGAGTCAGGTGCACATTCCATCAAATTAGAAGGAGGCGCAAATGTATCTGAATCTGTTCAAAGGATCATTTCAGCAGGAATCCCAGTAATGGGACACCTTGGATTAACACCGCAGTCTATCTATAAGTTTGGAACCTACACGGTAAGAGCAACAGAAGAAGAGGAAGCCAATCAACTCGTAGAAGATGCCAAATTATTAGAATCATTAGGCTGCTATGCTATTGTATTAGAGAAAATACCAGCCGACCTTGGTAAAAGAGTAGCAGAGGAAGTTAAAATTCCTATCATTGGAATTGGTGCTGGGCAATATGTGGATGGTCAAGTATTGGTCGTCCATGATATGCTTGGTATTACGAAAGAGTTTAGTCCAAGATTTTTGAGGAGATACTTAAACCTTTATGATAATATCAAAGGAGCAGTAGAAAATTATATTGATGATGTGAAGTCGAAAGACTTTCCTAATGATGATGAACAGTATTAAGAGACTTTAACCACCCTCCAAAGGAGTCCTTTGGACCTAGCCCCTGCCTTGACGGCAGGCAGGCCTCCTATCCCGATAGCTATCGGGAGGAGGGGAATTAAGATAAATTAAACTCAAAAGAATGAAAAACGTAACCGTAATTGGAGCAGGAACCATGGGAAATGGTATCGCTCATGTGTTTGCACAGAATGGATATATCGTCAACCTAGTAGATGTTTCACAAGGTGCCTTGGATAAGGCATTGGCTACTATCGGCAAAAACCTTGATCGATTGATCAAAAAAGAAGTGATTGATGAAGCGAAAAAGAATGCTACACTAGATGCAATAACTACTCATACACAATTGAAGGATGGTGTTACCAATTCAGACATTGTTGTGGAAGCAGCTACAGAGAACATTGACTTAAAACTCAAAATCTTCAAAGAGTTAAGTGACTTGACTACAGACAAAACTATTCTGGCAACCAATACGTCCTCTATCTCCATTACAAAAGTGGCTAGCGTGGTCAAAAATCCTGAAAATGTAATTGGTATGCACTTCATGAATCCAGTACCTATCATGAAATTAGTTGAGGTGATTAAAGGATATTCTACTTCGGCAGAAGTAACAAAAACAGTAATGGAGCTTTCTAAAAACTTAGGAAAAATACCAGTAGAAGTAAATGATTATCCTGGATTTGTTGCTAATAGAATTTTAATGCCTATGATTAATGAAGCCATCTGCTCTTTATTTGAAGGCGTCGCTGGTGTTGCTGAAATTGATACTGTAATGAAACTAGGTATGGCACATCCAATGGGACCGCTACAATTAGCAGACTTTATTGGTCTTGATGTTTGTCTGGCTATTTTAGAAGTATTGCATGATGGATTTGGTCAACCTAAATATGCTCCTTGCCCATTATTAGTAAATATGGTAACAGCAGGAAATCTAGGTATTAAATCTGGGAAAGGCTTTTATGACCATACACATGGCACAAAAGACCTGATTGTAGCTGATAATTTCAAATAGACATGATCGCAAAAAGCAGTTGCTTTTTACTTTTCACTACAATTGTAATTGGCTTAACATCTTGTAAAGAAAATTTTGATAGAAGTTGCCATGAGCAAGCGGAACATTCACTAGGTCCTCACATTTTTAAGGACACGATGATGTCTGTTCGTTCTCTAAACGTTGTTTCAGACTCGATAAGAGATACACTCATTTATATTCCGTGGGATTTCAAAACTTATTACTTTCCGGGAGATTCATCTAATTACCCTTCTGCTTCATTGGATCTCTATGCAATGAAAGAGCCAATTTTATATAGAAAGTCCAGCAAAAATGAAATCTATCGTTTTTATTGGTGGCGACCTTTCCACCACCCCATTGCCATTCGCATTGAAAAGTCTGATGAAGAGATTCGACTTTTTGTTAAAATGTATCAATTCAAAAATAGAGGAAAACTGGTACTAAACACCTGCAGGAGGATCACAACGAAAGAATGGGAACAGTTTAAGGGTTTATTAGAAGATGCACACTACTGGAGCATGATCCAGTTTGGTGCGGACTTTGATTATGACAAACCAGATGCCTCTAATTGGATCTTAGAGGCATTGGATAAAAATAAGTACCGAATTGTTAAGCGTCCTAACGGAGGTACCGCAGAATTTAAAGCTTGCTGTAAATACTTAGTACAGCTTAGTGGATACCAAGATCGAATTTTGTAGTATAATTAATCCCCAATTTACAGCTTTCAAAGCTTAAGTTATCCTACCATCTCTTGCCCTTCCTCCCGATAGCTATCGGGAGGAAGGAAATTTGATTTTCATTTGTCAAATATTATTTTTAGATTTGTCTAAAAATTAATTTAGACCAACTAAAATGCGTTTATTCATCCTATTCTTGTTTTTATTATCTACAACCCTTTTGGTAGCGCAAATTAGCATCTTAGGAAAAATCACCTCAGAAGGAGAGCCTGTAGAGTTTGCTAGCATCTATTTAAAAGGGACAAGGCTTGGTACAACATCTTCTATAAATGGAGCATATCAAATTGATAGCGTTCCTGAAGGCACCTACACTATTTTAGTATCTGCATTAGGTTATGAAATAACTAAAAAAGATATCACGGTATCAGATAAAGCTCATACCACACTCTATTTTGAATTAATAAAAAAGGAGAGCACTTTAGATGAGGTAGTAGTATCAGGTACAATGAAAGAGGTATCTAAGTTATCCAGCCCCGTTCCCGTAGAAGTTTTTTCACCAAAATTTTTCAAAGCAAACCCGACTCCATCTATATACGAAGCCATGCAGAATGTGAATGGCGTTCGCCCACAAGTTAATTGTAATGTTTGCAATACAGGCGATATACACATCAATGGATTAGAAGGACCTTACACGATGATATTAATCGACGGTATGCCTATTGTAAGTGGCTTATCGACAGTATATGGCCTGAATGGAATTCCTCAATCATTAATTGAAAGAGTTGAAGTTGTAAAGGGACCTGCTTCCACGTTGTATGGTTCTGAGGCAGTAGGCGGATTGATCAACATTATCACAAAACAACCTAACAATGCACCTCTATTCTCTGTAGATATCTTTGGTACAACTTGGGGAGAGCTTAATACCGATTTATCTTCAAAATTTAATATTGGCAAAAACACCCAGTCTTTACTTGGTATTAATTACTTCAACTATTCCAACCCAATTGACAATAATGAAGACAACTTTACAGATGTAACACTTCAAGATAGAATCTCTGTGTTTAACAAGTGGAACTTTAATAGAGAAAGTGGCAAAATATTTTCTTTGGCAGGAAGATATGTTTACGAAGATCGATGGGGCGGGGAAATGCAATGGAGCCCTGAGTTTAGGGGTGGAGATAGCGTTTACGGAGAGAGCATATATACCAGCAGATGGGAACTACTAGGAACCTATGAACTGCCAATAAGGGAAAAAGTGCGATTCTCTTTTAGTGCTAATGGTCATAATCAAAATTCGGTATATGGTAATACCGTATATCTAGCAGACCAGCGTATTGCATTCGGACAACTGATATATGATAAAAGTATAAACGATAGGCATAGCTTATTGCTTGGAACTGCTATGCGATATATTTATTATGATGATAATACACCTGCAACTGCATCTAATGACAGTATTGAGCAAAGGAATCTGCCCTCAAAAACATACCTTCCAGGAGTTTTCATTCAAGATGAAATCAATATTAATGACAATAACAAACTGCTATTGGGTATGAGATATGATTATAATTCTATTCATGGCAATATTTTCACACCGAGATTAAACTATAAATGGAACTCCGCTAATAAGGAAAATGTTCTAAGATTGAGTATTGGGAATGGATATCGAGTTGCAAATATATTCACGGAAGATCATGCAGCATTGACAGGATCAAGAGAAGTTATATTCATATCAGAACTAAAGCCCGAAACATCATGGAATACCAATGTCAATTTTGTAAAAAAAGTATATGCAGACAAAGGGCTTTATATCAATATAGATGCTACTGCATTTTACACTTATTTTGACAACAAGATATTTGCAGATTATGATACAGATCCAAATAAAATTATCTATGATAATTTAGATGGTCATGCTATTTCAAATGGCATCTCTACCAACCTAGATTTTACTTTTCCCAATGGTCTAAAAACCTTAATCGGAGGAACAGTAATGGATGTTTACAGTATTAACAATGGCATTCGAGAACGACAGCCTTTCACAGAGCAGTTTACTGGAGTATGGAATATCAGTTATACCTTAAGAAAAGTTGCTCTTACGATAAATTATACAGGAAATCTATATGGACCAATGCGCTTACCTTTAATAAGCAACTTAGATCCTAGAAGTGATTTTTCTCCCTGGTGGAGCATCCAAAACATACAATTCACAAAAAAGATTAAAAAAGAAGTTGAAGTCTATATTGGTATTAAAAATTTACTTAACTGGACCCCCAATAAGGGAAATCCTTTTATCATTGCTCGATCTCACGATCCGTTCGATAAGAACGTCGTATTTGACCCAAACGGTCAAGCAGTAGCAAATGCAGCAAATCCCTATGGGCTAACATTTGATCCATCTTACGTTTATGGCCCAAACCAAGGGATAAGGGCATTTTTAGGGTTTCGGTATAATTTTAAATGATAACTTTACTCCAAACCTGTCTAGGCTTTTACCTACTAGAAAACTAAATAAGTTTTTATTCAAAGTTTGCCTAACTTTAAGTTAAGAACGCTAGTCTTGATAAAAAACGCCCTACCTCGTCACATCCCTCTCTACCTGCTTACATCCTTTTATCTCTTAATTACAACAGGTTGTAAAAAAGACATTTCATTATTCTCCATCCAAAACTTAAATAATGATGAGATAAAAATATTTGGACATGGAGGCATGGGAATCAAAAGCCTATACCCAATTAATTCAAAAGAGTCTATTCATACGGCACTTAGCATAGGTGCTGATGGAACCGAGCTGGATATTCAACTTACTAAAGACAATGTTTTAGTTGCCTTTCATGACTTTAAAATATCAAAACAAACAGACTGCTCAGGGCATATTAGGGATTTTACTTGGAATGAACTGGCTGATTGCCAATACAATTCTCCCCCACTTAAAAAGCAAAAGATTACTTCAATCAATAAACTTTTCGAATCGATATCAGATATCAAAAAGTATACGTTCACTTTTGATTGTAAACTTGACGTCTCTTATGCAAATGATCCTCAATATTTAGAGGATTTTTCCAGTGCTATTTTAAAAATAATTAATAAAAATCCAGAAATTTCTGTATTTATAGAGTCCCAATCAACAGTATTTCTAAATTTACTCAAGAGTAAAGATGAAGAGCTTAAACTTTTTATCTACCCAGCTTCTTTTGAAGAGGGCTTTAACATTGCAAAGGCCAATCATTTGTTTGGCATTACTATTAATAACGATCTCATTTCTCAAGACAATGTAGAATTAGCACACCTAGATAGTATTTATATTACACTATGGAATGTTTCATCTGAGAAAGAAAACATAGACGCTATCAAGAAAAGTCCTGATTATATTCAAAGTGATGCGCTAAAACACATCATATCCGTTGTTGAGTAACTAATTCACGAGAGTTTATGGAAATCCTCTTAATTCAATCAAAATAGTTTAGGAAAAGGTATCCAATACACAATAGTGTAGTATCTTCATTATTGTAAATTTAGCTTAATGCGTTTATTTAAAATTTCCTTATTAATTTTTGCTCTATTAACATGCTTAGCACTATCTGTCGTAACCTATCAAGACGAGCAAAGAGTTGCTCTTCTCAAAACTGACCTCGTAGAAATATCAAAGATCAAATATGGCATATTTAATGTTGATGAATGGAAAGAAATCGTTACTGATATTATCATCAATAAGGTTAAAGAATTTGAATTAGACGGTGATAACAAAGAAAAGCTTAGAGAACGCATTTCAATATTTCTCAAATCAACCATTCAAAGTTTAGAACAAACTTATTACGAAAGTCGGTCCAAATCAATCAAAGGACTCATACAGGGAAGTGTTGCTAATGTTACCAATATATTTGGTGCCATGGAGGAAAATATCCCTGAAATCACAGAACAAGTCATTCTTTTTATTGAGGATGAACGAAATAAGGACATTATATTGAACAAAATCGATTACTATGCCGACAGCACCTTCTCTGAAATGGACTACACAGATTTTGATGTAATTATCGATCATTATAAGCAAAAAGACAAGTATGCTACGATTCAATACTTAAAGGAAGAAATTAATCGCTTAGATCGTATATCCTACCAAAACGCTTTAATCATACTAATGATTACAGTATCCCTAGCGATATATTTACTATTTTCTTACAACATTAGCGCGCTAGAGTTTACCATTTTAACATTAGTAAGCTTGAACTTATTAGCTCTGGGCCTACTGTTACCCATGATTGATATTGATGCGAGAATATCAAGTATGAGCTTCACGCTCATGGGTAGTTATATCGACTTTAAAGATCAAGTCCTATACTTTAAAAGCAAAAGTATACTTCAAGTTGTACAGCTAATGCTAACACAAAAAGAACTCAGCATGATTGGAGTAGGCATATTGGTACTTAGCTTTAGTGTGCTATTTCCTTTATCTAAGCTGATAGCGTCTATTGTATATTTGTATAATAAAAAACTTCGCACTAACAGTTTTCTAAACTTCTTGGTATTTAAAACAGGAAAGTGGTCTATGGCAGATGTCATGGTTATTGCTATTTTTATGGCATATATTGGATTCTCTGGAATCATTAGTGAGCAACTAAATCAAATAGAAGGCATTGCTCGAAATGTTGATATTGTGACAACTAACAAGTCTGATTTACAAGCTGGCTTTTATTTATTTACAGCCTTTGTGGTGCTTAGTTTACTGGTTTCACACAAACTTCTATATAGATTTTCGAAAGATAAATAAGGGAGGAAAAACAACTTTCGACATATAAATTTTGCTTTTTTTCGTCTCAAACCAGACACCATTTTATTTGGAATCAATATCCTATTTTGATAAATTGTCGCTTTATCAATTTTTTAAAATAAGATGACTAAGAAATTCATTTTAATATTACTTTTTTGGGGTACGGTAAAAATTGTATTCTGCCAATCTATTCATTACAATAGTAACAGCAATTTTATTCAAAATGAATCAATACCACTAATGTCTATTTCGGAAGATTGGCTAATACAAATACTGGAATCTAATAATCAACCAGCTTCGAATGCTTACCTAGTTGACATATCAGGCATACCCTTTAAAGAAAAAAGTGTTGCTAAACATTTTTTCAGTTCCATTGAAAGCAATCTGATATCTTTTGACTTACATTATGAGCAATCATTGGTGGTCATCCGACTAAATGACATTTCAAAAAGTATTCAAGAATGGAATCGTATTCTTTCACAAGAATCTGCAAGGTATTTGGACTATTATCAACGTTTTAAGCAAACCAAGGAATGAGACAAGGCTATTTTCACATAACTATATTCTTGCTCGTATTTTGGCTTCCAACTAAAGCACAGTTAGTTGGAGGAGAAGCATTTCTAAAGGGCAACTATATTGAAGTAGGTATTTCCACTTGTGGATCGTATGGCACCTCAGGGGATGTGCCAGCTAGTGGAGGATACCATTCTAGGAATGGCTTCAACAATGGAATGGGATTTGTCGCAGACATTGGGAAAGATGGATTTAATGTGGGAAATCCTAATTTTTGTGGTGACTATTTTCTACCAGGAGCACCCGTAGAAGGTTGGGGCATTGAAATAAATGGCCAAAACTATATTAATACAAATACCAGTATAATAACTGGTGGAATATGTAGTTCATTTGATATTCCTGGGACAATTATTAGCTATGATACTATCGATACCTTCACGCTATGTGCCATATGGATGGGCAGAGTTAATGGCATGGATATTACCCAACGGACTTGTTTTCACATGGACTCTTTGTACTTTACAACCGAAGTAAGGTTTTGCAATGATACAACCATTAAGCTGAGAAATATTTATTATGCAAGAAATCTTGATCCAGATAATGATCAAACCTTAAGCAGTAACTTTAGCACAGTAAATACTATTGTATCACAACCTAGTCTATCTTCACCAGATGCTCTAGTAACTGCTACAGGAACAGTCAATGCAGGATGCTACCTCGGTCTTGGGGCTCGTGATGGGCGCGCAAAAGTTACTTATGGAGGATTTAATATGTCCCTAAACATTAGCGACTATTTTTTGGGAAATCCGCCATATATGCAAAGTGGAACAAATACCGCTGATGAAGCCATATCCATAGGATTTAACATAGGCGATTTAGATACCAACCAATGTGTTTGCTTCTCATTTGCATATATACTAGACCCTAACCAATTAGATAATGCATTGAATGCGACTGCATCTGTACTTTTATTTGCAGACTCTGTAAACATCACAGGCAATCCGCGTGCTGCTGTTTGCACAGGCTCAGATTCATTATTGCTAACCTTAAAAAGCCTAGTCGATGAAAATATCGACTGGCATTGGTCTCCAGCAACTGGACTTAGCGATACAGTTGGAGACTCTATTAAAGCATATCCATCTACTACCACTACTTATACCATTACAGGCAATGGCAACTTTGGACTATGTGATGCATTGACAAGACAAGTTACCATTTATTTCGATACGATTCCTCTAAAAGTAATAGACACGGTTGCCTGCAGAAACTCACCTTTTCAGCTCAACTTATCAAACTTAATTGAAGGTGCTAGTTACTTATGGTTACCAGGAACTGGATTAGACGACTCAACCATTTCCAATCCAACCATAACACTTGACTCGACAATAACCTACACGCTTATAGGAACCACAACAAATGGTTGCATAGACTCTAACATTATAATAATTGAAGCGGATTCAACAATAAATATCGATGCAGGAGATGATATAATTGTTTGTGAGATGAGAGAACTTATTATTGGAGGCTCTCCTACCGCTGATAGCTTAGTCGAGGTACTTTGGACTCCCATAAATGATCAGAATAGATTATTAAATAGATCTACTCACAACCCTACATTTAATGCTACGGTAGATACTTTTTGGTTTTTGGGAATTCCATTTTTTATTCCAATTCCAGATACGATATTTTATGAAGTTCAAGAACAAAAGTGTTTTGGTTCTGACACCATGATGATTGCGGTTTTACAACAAGATCCTGAAATAAATGGCCTACGAGATAATTACTGTCCAATAAGCGATATAGATACGGCTCATCTTAGTCCTTTTGGAGGAACACTTTCTGGAATGGGCTTAATGGATAGCATATTTGATCCAGCCAGTATACCTGTTGGCGGTCCGTATTATATTGAATATGCCATAACTGATACCGCCAGCTTTGACTCCGTCTGTATCACTATTGATACATTTATAATCAACATCATAGCTCTGGATACTCCTGAGATATTGGGGCTTGATTCCGCCTACTGTGCAAATGCTCCAATAGACAACCTAACATTGAACCCTGCAGGAGGGTCATTATCTGGCCCAGGAATTAATGGCAATTCCTTTAATCCTCAAACTGCAAATATTGGACTTGATACCATTTCCTACATTTATATAAATAATTTATCTGGATGCACCTCATTCGATACCGTTCAAACCATCGTGATAGACATTCCAACAGGAAACATAGTCGTTGATTCTTTTACTTGCTCTGATAGTGCCAATATAGTATTTATAGGAGATACTGGAGCAATTGTGACCTATAATTGGAATTTCGATTTTGGTTCATCTACAATTTCAGGATCAGAAGAAGGTCCCTATTGGATAAAATGGACTCCTAGAGGTATTAGAAACATACAATTAAATGCATCCGATACTAATAATTGTAGTATATCAATATCTAAACCAATAAATGTAGTAGCACTTATTGGCAATACAATATCTGGCTTAGACTCAACATATTGTGCTAATGGATTGGGAGACTCATTAATACTAGACCCAACTGGCGGAATAATAATAGGTGCTGGAATAGATAGTATATTCTTCAATCCAAGCCTCGCTAATATTGGAGAAAATGTCATTGTTTATCATTACACAGATAGCTCTACTAATTGTTCTTCTAGCGACACATTAAACACCTTTGTCTTCAATACTCCATCAGGTAATATCATTCTAGATTCCTTTACTTGCACAGACGAGTCTATCATCAGTTTTACAGGAGACACCAACTCCATCATTCAATACAATTGGAATTTTGATACGACCTCAAGCATTATCTCTGGCTCAAACCAAGGAGCATATATCATCCAATGGGGCTTGCGAGGAGAAAAGAAAATTCAACTTTTAATTACAGATTCTAATAATTGCTCTATTTTAATATCAGATACTATTGATGTAGTAAATTTAATTGCCAATGCAACTACTATTGATTCATCTATTATTATTTCTGAGAATACGACACTCCATGTTTCTGCAATGCCAGAAGAAGATATTTATACTTATCAATGGGAGCCATCACAATCATTAGATTGTACAAATTGTAGTACTACAATTGCAAATCCTACAGATAGTACAATGTATATCGTTAAAGTAACACATGATCAACATGGTTGTATTGTATATGATACTTTGCTAATTGCTGTTGACAACAGAGTCATTTTTGAAATCCCATCTGCGTTTACACCTAATGGCGACAATGAAAACGACGAATTTTTGATCATTGGACAAGGTCTAATTGATGACATTCAATTTAAGGTTTTAAATAGATGGGGTGATATTGTATTTGAAACAAATTCTTTAGAAAAAGGATGGGACGGCACTTTTCAAGGAAAGCAACAGCCCATAGGTAGTTACAACTATATTATCTCCGTAACTGATTATCTGGGAATGGCGTATGAAAAAGCTGGACAGTTTACCTTGATTAGGTAAGTCTGTACATTGAGTTTTCAACTAACTCTCCCTACTTGAATTTAATGATCTTTCCCATTTTCTCCTTTTCGAAGAAATCCGTTTGTACATGAATAATGTATGCCCCTGGGGGTATGCTTTCACTTTCAATCTTAATACTTTGATCAGAATAATGCTCTTTATGCAGGAATTGCTGCCCTAACAAATTATACATATAAACATCAACAACACTTGTTCCCAAAGGCAACACAATATACAAATCACCTGTTCCAGCCATAAATTGTGAGGTATTACTTATAATAATTTTTGACCTTGTAGGCTCTGGAGGTATGGTAGTATCTGGTATATCCTTTTCACAATCTAATGTATCATAAGAATCTAATAAACCTTTAGCACAAAACTTTTGATGCAAAACCTCGCTATTTCTCCCACCGTTCAGCATACTGTCTGCTTGTATAACCAATTGTGCTGCTTCATCCATGTTTAAGTTGACAGACTGGCTATATAAATATTGAAATACAATGCTATCTGTTGTCTCTCTTCCCAAAGCGTCCCAAATGCTCATTAAGGCAGATGCCCATATTTGACCATTGAGATGTATGTTTCCTGTCAAATCATCAGGATAGTGTTGACTTGTATTGGCACTTCTTCCTGAAAAAAACTCATTGTGTCCATCCCAATTAAAAACTTTATCCCAATCATATTCGCTAATACTTCTAGAATACGAAGCAGCAAAATAATCGCACACTCCTTCGTCCATAGCTCTTCTCTCATTTCCTGAATTAGTGTTAGGCGCAGCACTAAATGATAGTGCGTGACCGAATTCATGAACAATCACATCTGCATCCTCTCCATCATCAACTCCACCCTCTCCAAATCTTAGCTGAAACGTTTGATTGCCTGTTCCTACAGGCGTAAAAGAAGATTGATCTGCTCCGCTAAATCCGTGTGGATCAACTATTAGGTTATACTGAGAAGTGTCTATCAAGTTGCTAAATCCCAGAGAATAAACATATTTTTGATACGCTGTAATATGGTAGAATACGTTTACATCTTCAAAGCCATCTTGCGATCTGGTATAAACAAAGTTGCCATCTAAACTTTTCACAACAGGAACTGTCGGCGCATCAAAATCTACTAATTTTAGAAAGTCATTTTCTAAGTAAAACGTATCGTCGTCAAAATATAAATCTAATGTAACATTAACTCTTTCTGCATTTAATATAGTATTGTCTGCGTCATCATTATCAACAAAGCTTCCCCCATACTCTGTTTGAGCACTCGTAATAGGATCGGGAAAGAAAACAAAACCATTGCCAGTTGTATCATTAATAAAATATTCTCTGGATTCCTCGTGTAATATAACTCCATGCTCATTGATCAAAACATCAACATAAATATGCTTTTTATTCGACCGAATGCTAAACAATATACCTTCCTCTAATGTATTTTTTATCAGATCATTATACCAGTGCCTTTCCTGATTCGTTATATTGTTTTCAGAAATACCATAATGATCTAAAACAGTGACTAGCGCAAACCTAGCATCAACATCTTGACTTGTTTTAATTATCTTTAATGAGTTAACATCAATTGATTCATCTAAAAAGGACCAAACTTTGCCAGTCTTTCCCATATTTACTTTAATCAATTTATTAAAAATGGGTATTCCCTCAAACGTTTGAATATAAGTATAGTGATATCCGCCTGGACTTTCAATTGCGTGTGTTTCAATAAGACTGACGCCATCTAGCCTTTTTTGAATAGCATTAACTGCTATAGCTCGATGTGCATCAAGAGCATTACTTGGCTTATTTGCAATTATCTGATTACAAAAAAAACTAAAAGCCAGTAAAAAACACGTCGTAATTGACTTCATCCTATCTAATATACGAATAAAGTAAAGGTATTATTATAAAATCGTCAATAGCAGTATTGATAACAGGGCCAATGCTATTCCTAACAAATTTAGCGTCGATAAGGTTTCTTTAAAAAATAGTTTGGCACCAAGTGCAGACATTACAACGATTCCAATGTTGTTGACTGGAAAAATAACTGAGCTATCAAACTGCTCTAGTGTTTTAATTAAGAAATAAATGGAACCATAATTCGGAATTCCGAGCATTACGCCCCATATAATGTCATCCCTCTCAATACTATATTTTTTGCTCTTAATATATTTTACAATTAAGGCCATAGCTCCAAAAAATCCTGCCACGCCAAATAATAACACCAAAAAATGATTATACGCAATAGATGTTGATATATAATTGGCTTGAGCATATTTTATCGAGGTGTCAATGATACCACTTCCTAAAAAAACGATCATTGGCAATGAATACTCTTCAAGCTTAAGCTTTCCCGATACTTTATCTTTTTTCATAACCAACACTAAAGCTAAAAGCGCTATTACAATTCCTAACATCTTGATTAATGTAAATGCCTCTCCCCAGAATACAAATGCAATCCCTACTGGTATTATTAAAGAAAGCTTATTGGCAATGGCAGTTACAGCGACACCTGCCTTATCAGC
Organism: Bacteroidia bacterium; assembly: GCA_030426955.1. Taxonomy (GTDB): domain Bacteria; phylum Bacteroidota; class Bacteroidia; order Chitinophagales; family JAUHXS01; genus JAUHXS01. The sequence goes on from JAUHXS010000001.1 coordinate 565,820, forward strand.
TGACTGACTCATCACAAAGAATATTAAAATGAATAAACAGCCTAAAAAGACCGCCAACTCAAAATAATTTTGACTTACAGATTGTGTAATCCAAGCAACGTCGCCTAGTAGGCATAAACCCAAGATAGCACAGACCAAATAATTGATTACAATGATGTTAAATCCGTTCTTTTGCGCCCCAACCTTTTTTAAAATCAATAGAATTGTGGAGGAACATAATATGCTAAGTGCTAACCAAATCATGGTTTGGGTTTTAAGAACTGAATTATATCATCACCTACTTTAATTTCTTCAAGTAAGGAGCTATTAGATAGCTCAGGAGATTTCACCCCTTGACCAAGTTGTTTAGTACTTTTTATTATTCTGGCTTCATCCCAAAGATTTTGCTGAAGAAAAGCATTAAGCAATACAGCACCACCCTCAACAATTAAAGAGGAAATCTGCTTTTGAGCTAAATCCGATAGTATGTTACTGATAAGATTGTCATCAAATTTCAACTTACTATATTCTAAGTTTTCTTCTGACGCTTTGTCTTGTTCAGTGTAAACAATAGTCCTTACTGTATTGTCAAACAAATGAAGACTCTCAGGCAACCTTAAACTTTTATCCAAAACTACTCGTACAGGATCTTTGCCTGTCCATTCTCTTACATTAAGTCTAGGATTATCTAGAGCCGCGGTATTAGTTGCCACCATTATGGCTGATTCTTCACTTCTCCATTTGTGACTCAGTTGGTTACTTTGATGATTGCTTATCCAAACTTTTTCTTCTTGCTTTCCAATAAATCCATCTTGAGTTTGTGCCCATTTTAAGATGACATAAGGTCTACCTTGTTCCATAAAAGTAAAAAAGCGCCGATTTAGCCATCTTCCTTCACCTTGCAAAATGCCTTCAATAACTTCTATACCTTCATCTAATAACTTTTGAATGCCTTTCCCCGCAACCTGCGGATTAGGGTCTCTATTGGAAATAACTACCCTTTTAATACCATTTTTGAGAATTAGATCTACGCATGGAGGTGTCTTGCCTGTGTGACAACAAGGTTCTAGGTTAACATATAAAGTTGATTCAGTAATTAACCTTTGGTTTTCTTTACCAACGCTTTCTATCGCATTGACTTCTGCATGTTTGCCACCAAATACTTCATGATAGCCCTCTCCTATGATTTGATTGTCATGAACCAAAACAGCACCAACCAATGGATTAGACTCAACCTTTCCTAGCCCAAGTGAGGCGAGCTCAAAACATCTACGCATATATAGATCATGATTCATGATTCTTTGTAAATTAGAGACTTGGTAAAGATAGCAGACTTACTTCACAATTATCATTCTGAACTTCAAAAGCTTTATAACCAACAGGAGGTGAAACAGATTAGCTCCATGGTTTTTGAAAAAGTGCTGGGATTCAGCAAAGTAGACCTTGTTTTAAATACCAATGAGGTTGTAAACAATTCAAATGAAGAAAAGCTAAACGGTTTTCTAGAAAGATTAAAAAAACACGAGCCCGTTCAATATGTTTTAGAAGAAGCCTGGTTTTATGATCTACCTTTTTATGTCAATCAGCATGTTTTAATTCCACGACCTGAAACGGAAGAGCTTGTTCAGCTGATTGCAAAAGAGAGCAAAGATCAGAAAGTTTCTATTCTGGATATTGGCACAGGAAGCGGGTGCATTGCTCTGTCCTTAAAAAAGACACTACCTCAGAGCACAGTTTCAGCAATGGATGTCAGCCAAGAAGCTTTGAAAGTAGCTCAAAAAAACGCTGATAGGCTTAATATAGATATTGAATTTGCCAAAGGCGATATATTGTCAGACCACGTCTTAGACAATATGAAATTTGACATCATCGTAAGTAATCCACCCTACATTTCAAAAAATGAAATGAATGAAATGGCCAGTAATGTGCTAGATCATGAACCACATTTGGCACTTTTCGTGGAAGATGAGAACCCTTTATTATTTTATGAACGTATTACCGAATTTGCAACAAAAAATCTAAACCCCAATGGCAGACTTTACTTTGAGATAAATGAAGCTTATGGTGGTAAGGTCTTAGAAGTATTACAGCAAAATGGATTTAAACATATTGAATTAGTTAAAGATATGAATGGGAAGGAGAGAATTGTAAAAGGATATCGATAATGCTTAATTTGCTAGTGAAGAAAAACAAATCGTAAAACTACGTTTACACGGTGAAGCGTTGGCGGTAATTAGAAAATAACAAATGCAAAACATAATTTTTGGAATTATTACAATTGTAATTTGCTCCATATTTTATTTCTTTTCATGGAAATACTATAAAAAGGATAATTACAATATTTCAATACTATTCATAGTTCTGTGTGGCTTAATATTCTTCCTCTTTACTGCATCAGATTTTTTTCTTCATGTTTGGGATGAACGGTATCATGCTCTTGTCGCGAAAAATCTTATTAGTCATCCTTTAACACCCACACTTTACAACAACCCAATTCTACCATATGACTTTAAAAATTGGGGCGGTAATCATATTTGGGTACATAAACAACCTCTTTCCTTATGGCTTATAGCCGGAAGTTTGAAAATATTTGGGGTTAATGAAATTGCATTGAGGTTACCTTCAATCATAATGTCCTCAATAGCTATATTCTTAACATTTAAAATTGGACGTTATTTTTTTAATGAAAAGGTTGGGATATTTGCTGCTTTTTTATTTTCAGTTAATGGTCTTATAATAGAATTAACAGCAGGTAGGGTCGCAACAGATCACATTGATATAACATTTATGTTTTTTATTCTATTATCAATTTTTCTGGTTACGCAATTTATTAAACGAAAATCTATATTTTTTACAATCCTAATTGGTTTGAGTGTTGGAGCAGCTGTATTAACAAAGTGGCTAACAGGACTAATTGTTCTACCTATTTGGTTTTTTATAGTATGGGATAGCAAATCTTTCGATGCTAGAGCAATAATTGTACATTTTGCTTTGCTTTTTTTCACAATTGCACTAGTAGCTCTTCCATGGCAACTGTATATATTTAAAGAATTTCCGGTAGAAGCGGCTTATGAATCAAACTTTAACCTACGGCATTTTACCGAAGTAATCGAAGAGAGATCGGGTTCTATCTTTTACTTCATTAATAAAATTAGAATCAATTATGGAGAGTTGGTTTACTTACCCTTATTATGGTTTATTTGGACAATCTTAAAAAGCCTTAATGATTATAAAAAACTAGCGCTTTGTGTCTGGTTTTTTATACCCTTGATTATTTTTTCAATTGCTAAGACAAAAATGCAAGGATATCTTCTCTTTACCGCACCAGCATTGTTTGTTATTACCTCAGCATTCTTTTTTAAGTTACTAGATTATAGAACTTTAAATAAACCCAGATGGCTCTTCAGTTTAATATTATTTCTAATTATTGTCTTACCTATTAGGTACGGTATAGAAAGAATGAAACCCTTTCAAGATAGAAACCGAAATCCAAAATGGGTATTAGAACTTAAAGAATTAAATGAAGAGAATATTAAAAATGGAATTTTATTTAACTATGAAAATCCTATTGAAGCTATGTTTTACACAGACCTTATTGTCTATTCATCATTACCTTCTAAAGATAAAATAGCAGAATTAATAAATGAAGGATATCAAATTATCATTAACGATAATGGTAATCTAAATGGTTTGGAAAGGTTAAACGGTATTAAAGTAATAAAATTAACTACCGCCAATAATGGCTAAAAAATCATAGTCGCCCTACGAGACAGCAACGCTTTTAACTGGAACATTGAAACACATTCGGCAAAGCCTATTTTTCTTAATCTGTGTTATCTTTTCATAATAAAGCATATCTTTGATAGTATCAAATGATACTATCATGAAGCCGCCATACGAAATCACGCCTATCATTTTAAACCTAATCAGCTCTATTTCCGAAAAAGTTGGAGAAATCAATGCGACACATCTTATTAAACCTCAAACAGAATTAAGAAAGAAGAATAAAATTAGAACCATTCAATCTTCTCTTGAGATAGAAGGCAACACCCTAACAGTTGAGCAAATTACAGCATTACTGAACAACAAAAGAGTGATTGCTCCAGCAAAAGACATTTTAGAAGTTGAAAATGCAATCATAGTATATGATAACATTAGAATCCTAAAAACTAACTCGGTAAAAGACTTTAAGCAGGCGCATAAGACTTTAATGAAAGGGTTAATTGAAAATCCTGGCAATTTTAGATCAACTGAAGTAGGTGTTGTAAAAGGATCGAAAGTTCAACACTTAGCACCTTCTGGCAGCATGGTTAATGGGTTAATGAATGATCTATTTAGCTATCTAAAAAATACTAAAGAACTACATTTAATAAAGAGTTGTGTATTTCATTATGAACTTGAGTTCATCCATCCGTTCATTGACGGAAACGGAAGAATGGGACGTTTATGGCAAACAGCCATCCTAATGCAATACAACCCAATCTTTGAATTTATTCCGATAGAATCTATCATAAAAGAAAGACAAGATCAATATTACCAATCATTAGGTCATTCAGATAAAACAGGACAAGCAACACCTTTCATCGAATTCATGCTAGATGTAATCTCTGATGCATTGTCAGAAGTTCTTTTAAAACAACGACCCAATTTAACAGCTAAAGATAGACTCGCTATCTTCAAAGACGAAATAGGCACAAATGAATTCTCTCGAAAGGAATACATGAACCATTACAAAGAAATTTCTTCAGCTACTGCAAGTAGAGATTTATCCTTAGGGGTAAACGAAAAAACACTTTCAAAAATCGGAGATAAACGATTGACTAGATACAAATATAATGACGCCTAATCCTAAAAGATGGACAGTAGACTTCTCTTTGAGCCCTTCTTTGAATAAAGCTAATTATACCCATACTTTCCACCCCACATTCTTTGCAGATACTTCCTTATTTCTGCTTCACGAGGGTTATTTCCAGGATCGTATAGCTTGAGACCTTTTAGTTGCTCCGGTAAGTACTCCTGATCCACAAAATTGTTTTGGTAATCATGCGCATACTTATAGCCTTTGCCATACTCCATGTCTTTCATCAATTTGGTCGGTGCATTTCTCAATGGTAAAGGAACGGGAAGATTACCAGTCTGAGCAACTTTTTTCTTTGCATCTTTTATGGCTAAATACGATGCATTACTCTTAGGTGAACTAGCCAAATACGTAACTGCCTGACTCAATATGATCTCACACTCTGGGTAACCTACTACATTTACTGCCTGAAAACAATTGTTGGCAATAACTAGTGCCGTTGGATTAGCATTACCAATGTCTTCAGATGCTAATATGACCAATCGGCGTGCAATAAACTTTGGATCTTCGCCTCCTTCAATCATTCTGGCTAGCCAATACACGCCTGCATTCGGGTCACTACCTCTAATGGACTTGATAAACGCTGAAATGATATCGTAGTGCTGTTCTCCATTTTTATCATACAACGCTAAGTTCTTTTGAGCCAACTCTTTTACTAAGTCATTTGTAATAGTATTTTTTTCCGCTTGGCTACCCAAAACAACTAGTTCCAAAAGGCTCAATAGCTTTCTGGCATCTCCTCCTGACAGTTTGATCAACGCTTCACTTTCTTGCAGCAAAATCTCTCTCTTAGAAAGCTCAACATCTTCCTTTATTGCTTTACGCAATAAATCTTCCAAGTCTTTACTGCTAAGTTCTTTTAACGTGTACAACTGACATCGAGATAACAAGGCCGAGTTAACTTCAAATGAAGGATTTTCAGTTGTTGCTCCTATCAAAGTAATAACACCTTTTTCGACCGCACCTAACAAGGAATCTTGCTGTGATTTGTTAAATCGGTGAATCTCATCAATAAACAAGATTACATTTTGTTGTTTGGTCGCCAGTTCAATGACTTCCCTCACCTCCTTTACACCTGACTTAATCGCGCTCAACGCATAAAAAGGTCGATCCAGTTCATTTGCTATGATATTGGCCAAAGTTGTTTTTCCAACACCTGGTGGTCCCCAAAAGATCAAGGATGGTATTCTTCCCGACTCAATAGACTTTCTCAAAACTTTATCCTTACCTACAAGGTGCTCTTGTCCAATAAGGTCATCCAGATTTTTAGGACGCATACGCTCTGCAAGCGGAATATTTTGACTACTCATAGCTTATTGTAAAAATAAGTTAAGATTGATTCTTATAAAAATATTAGTAAAAATTATAATATATGATATTTTTTTCTTATATTTACTTTACTTACTATCTACGTGGGGCTGGCTAAACACTTTATAAACACACAACCGTGAAAAACTACAACAACATACCTAAGTCTGTCCGCGAAGAGTTAAAAGACATTCCTTCAAAAACAAAATCCAGTAATGAGACCTATAAGAAAACCTTTTTGAGCTTTTTTAACTCTAGAAAGTTAAATGTATACGGAAAAGCTGCTCAAGTAGGATTTCAAAAAAAGCAGTCTTTTTCGTTTGATGATAAAAGACATCTTGTCAAGCTAAAGCAACAACAAAGCAATACCAAAAATCAAGTTAAGTCAAACATTAAAATTCCAGTTAAGAGGTATTCCGCCAATAATTCACCCAACAATAGGGGCTTAATTTCTAAAACGTTTCATTCTGTTGTTTCTAAGTTTAAGAGGTAGATTGTTTCGTAAGTATTTGTAGCATATTAATTTCTAAAGGAGGTTGTCTATACTTTTTAGGTAATCTCACACCGTCATTCTCCAAAGGAGTCCCTTAACTGATCTTCAATCTGAAATGATTTGTAACTATTGAAGAGGTAAGAGAAACCTATCTGTATGCTGTCGCTGAAGCTTTAGCATAAGTGTCCGCACAGGCAGGGAATCTCCTTATTTTTGTTAGAGATTCTTCGTTTTGTATTTTAATATCTTCGATTTTAAAATATCAAAACTCTGAATGACGAATAGAACAAGCATTTCAGAATCTGGATAATTAATAACTAATAAAAGCCTAGGCAACCTCATATAATGAAATCAATATTAAATTGACATGGCACTAAAATGAAACAGTCATGCTGAGGTACGAAGCATCTAAAATTAGATACCTGCCTCGCCGTCAGGCGGGTTTCTACGCCAGCCTCCGACGGCTATAGCCTCTGGCGACGGCACGTTGGCGGATCAATATGACAGATTATAATGATTGAGCTATAGTTAAATAACTAACAGACTTTATCATTAGTTAAATCAGCTTTTTTCCAATTTCATTTATGTAAATGGAAAAATTTACGTTGTTTTGAATAATACAATTTAAGACAACGTAAGATGGAGCAGAAAAAACTTTTTCTTTTAGATGCAATGGCACTGATATACAGAGCCTACTATGCTTTCAACAACAGCAAAAACCCAAACAGCGGCTTAATCAATTCTAAGGGGATGAATACGTCCGCCGTTTTCGGCTTTACACTCACTTTGGTTGACTTAATTGAGAAAGAACAACCCACACACATTGCAGTTGCCTTTGACACGTTTGCTCCTACTTCTCGCTCCGAAGAGTTTAGCGACTATAAAGCCAACCGAGAGTCTACCCCTGAAGATATTGTCAATGCCCTACCCTACATCAAGGAATTAATTCAAGGTTTTAATATTCCTGTTCTGGAACTAGATGGCTACGAAGCAGATGATATTATTGGCACCTTGGCAAAAAAAGCGGAGCAAGCTAATTATGAAGTATATATGGTGACCCCAGACAAAGATTACATGCAATTGGTTTCGGAGAAAGTATTTATGTACAAACCTGCCTACCAAGGAAAGCCTGTTGAAATATATGGTATTCCAGAAGTTTTGAAGAAATGGGGCATCAAAAGGATTGATCAAGTTATTGATATGCTTGGCTTACAAGGAGATGCCGTAGACAATATTCCAGGGATACCAGGAGTAGGCCCCAAGACAGCTCAAAAACTCATTGAAGAGTACGATACGGTTGAGAATTTATTAGACCATGCTGACGAACTCAAAGGCAAACTAAAAGAAAAAGTAGAATCTAATAAGGAGCAAGCCATTATGTCTAAGAGTTTGGCCACTATTATTCTTGACGTACCCATTGAATTTAACGAGAAAGATTTAACGCGTGAGCAAGTTGACAAAGAAAAGCTGACAACCCTTTTCTCTGAGCTTGAATTCAGGACACTAGGAAAACGTGTTATCGGAGAAGAATACAGCGTCACAGCAACTGGTGGACAAATGGACCTATTTGCTTCAAACGGTGACTCGGAAGAAATGCCAAGTGAAGCCAAAAACATAGAAAACACCGACCATACTTACCACTTGGTTAATACAGAAAGTGAGATACAAGACCTAATTAAAAGACTTGAACAGCAGAGCAGTTTCTGTTTCGATACAGAAACGACTGGAATCAACCCCAATGACATCGAAATTGTTGGACTATCTGTATCCTTTAAAGAAGGGGAAGCTTATTACGTCCCTCTTTCTGATAATCAAGAAGAAGCCAAGAAAACTTTATCCTTGTTTAAAAACGTTTTTGATAATGAAAAGGTCGAGAAAATTGGTCAGAACATAAAGTACGATATTATAGTTCTAAAATGGTATGATGTAGAAGTAAAAGGCACGTTATTTGATACCATGTTGGCACACTACATCATAGAGCCCGACATGAGGCACAATATGAATATTCTCGCTGAAAACTATCTCCGTTATTCACCAGTTTCTATTGAAACACTAATTGGCAAAAAAGGCAAAAATCAAAAAAGCATGAGAGATGTGCCAGTTGAAGAAGTTGTTGAGTATGCCGGAGAAGACGCAGATATTACTTTACAAATCTCAGAAAAGTTAAGACCAGAATTAAAAGAAAAGAAGGGTGAAAAACTCTTTAATGAAATCGAAGCACCGTTACTTCCTATCCTCGCTGACATGGAATACGAAGGGGTAAAAGTGGATGTAAGTTTTTTAGAGAATTACTCCATAGAGCTAGAAAAAGACATTTTGGATACAGAAAAGTCTATTTATGAGCTAAGTGGCTCTAGTTTTAATATCGCCTCCCCTAAGCAACTTGGAGAGATTTTGTTTGATAAAATGGGCATTGAATACAAAGGTAAAAAGACAAAGACTGGACAATACTCTACAAATGAAGAAACATTAAACAAGATAAAAGAGGATAATGAAATCGTACAGAAAATATTAGATTTCAGACAGTTGAGCAAATTAAAATCAACTTATGTAGATGCATTACCTAAAGAGGTAAACTCCAAAACAGGTAGAATCCATACCACTTTTTCTCAGGCGGTGGCAGCGACTGGAAGATTGAGTTCAGACAAACCAAACCTGCAAAACATTCCAATAAGAACAGAAAAAGGTCGTGAGATAAGAAAAGCTTTTATACCAAGAAGCGAAGAACATATGCTGCTTTCAGCAGATTATTCCCAAATTGAACTACGCCTTGTGGCGGCTATCAGTAAAGATGAAGCAATGATGCAAGCCTTTCAAGATGGTACTGACATTCATACTGCCACTGCTGCCAGAGTTAATAAAGTTGAATTGGATGCAGTCACACCAGAGATGCGAAGAAATGCCAAAACGGTAAATTTTGGCATCATCTATGGTATTTCAGCTTTTGGCTTAGCAGAACGAACAGGCATCAGCAGAACCGAAGCAAAAGAGTTGATCGAACAGTATTTTGCGTCCTACCCCAACATAAAAAAATATATGGATGATACCATCCAGTTTGCAAAAGATAACGGATATGTAGAAACCCTACTAGGAAGAAGAAGATACCTTCGTGATATTAACTCTAGCAACTTTACCGTTCGTGGTTTTGCGGAACGAAATGCGATTAATGCACCTATTCAAGGCTCAGCCGCCGACATGATTAAAATAGCCATGATCAATATCTACAAAGAATTTAAGTCCCAAAACCTTAAATCTAAAATGGTATTGCAAGTTCATGACGAATTGGTATTCGATGTTTTAAAGAATGAAGAAAATACGGTTAAGGAAATAGTAATAGAACAAATGCGCAGTGCAATTGACTTAGATGTTCCAATCGAGGTAGAGGTTGGTATAGGTAATAACTGGCTAGAAGCACACTAAACTAAAATTTTTGCAAATTGACATAAATGTGTATATTTATGCGTTATGTCTTTGATTTTTGCGAAGTCATTTCAATTTATAATAACTTAAACAAACACCAATGAAAAAAACTTATACTTTAATTTTATCATTATTTGCTCTATTAGGAGTAACAGCTCAAAACGACACCGTTGATATAGGAATTTCAATGATCACAGCACCTGCAGAGGGCGCAGATGTTTCGGGAACTCTTCAACTTTCGTACGCAGTAAAAAATTACGGAGCAGGCACAATTGGAACAGCTAATTTGGATACCCTGAGAGGCGATATTTGGGATAGTGCTACAGGAACTGCTCTTGGCAGAATTGACTATCCAGTTGCTTCATTAACTGGTGGTGTATTGGCAGCAAATGACAGTATTATTCTTACCAATACATTTTTAACAACATTAACTGGTAATAGAACCATCTATGTTGCAACCACAGAGCCCAATGATACTATTAGAAGCAATGATACAATGGCGCTACATATAAATATAGTTAACCCAGATATTGGTATCGGGTCGGTGCAAGCTCCTGCTAATGGTTCCATTATAACAACTAGCACAACAACTTTTAGCTTTACAATAACCAATAATGGGACTACTGATTTTATTGCTTTTGCTGGCGCTCCTTTTGTAGATATAACTGAAAATGGAACATCTATAACTCCTGGTGGCATATTCCTACAACAAGGTCTAATTATTCCAGCGGGACAAACAACTAATCCATTATCAATTGACGTGGGCGTAACTCCAGGGAATAATACTTACTGTATAACAACTGACTTAGCTATGACAGGGGGATTTGGTCTTACCGACGCAAATGCTACAAATGATGAATCTTGCAATGAGGCAGAAGTATGGGCAGTAGGCTTAGACTATGTAAATATTGATATTAATAATATCTCGTTGATCGGAGATAGACTACAAGTGAACTATGATAATAAAAACAATAGCAAACTTGACCTAGTCATTACCAATATACTTGGCCAAGAAGTGTACAGCGCTCCAATGAATGGAGGCAATAATATGCATACTGCTGATTTATCTGGCATCAACAGTTCATTAATCTTGGTAAACATCTTATCTGACGATAAAGTTGTTGCTACACAGAAGTTCATGATGAACTAGTATTAAAGTAGATATTCTAAAAAGCGCTTCAATTGGAGCGCTTTTTTTTTGAATACAAATTCTAACTCCAGAAGAATTAAAGAAATTTGAAATATAAATTTTATATAGCAGCACTAGCATACTTTCTTTTCTGTGATTCCTCCCTTGCTCAGTATTGCATTCCTGATACAATCTCACTAGACCCTGATTTTGGTATTACCTATGTTGGGTTAAAGAACCTAAGCAATGCCTCAAACTTAGAAGAGGGTTATATAGACTTCTCATCTACGACGGATACCCCTACTCTATTTATCGGTGAAACTTTTGAAATTGCTGTTATCGGAAGCCCAACCGTAGATCAAAAATTATATATCTGGATAGACTGGCGAAATACAGATAACAACTGGGCTCAATCCGATGAAAACGTTATTGGACCTGAAGACGTGACCGCTGGGACAGATACGTTCAAGTTTACCTTTCCGCTCTCGTGTCGAGTTGACCCCAATAAATATGTAAGAATGAGAGTAAAAATGGGAGAAGATAATGGTACAGCAGAAGATATCTGTTTTCTGGAAAATCATGATATAGAAGACTATATCGTCAAAGTTGAATTTCTACCAAGTCAGGATACTTCATACAATACAGAGCTCTGCAATTTAATTCCGAATTATGATCTGTCTTTTGGGATTTGCAATGAAGCATCAGGCTATACCAGCTCAGACATGGACCTTCACCTCTATCCTGGTAGTGCACCAACTATGGCTATCCCATATCATTTTGAAGGAGCTGCTACCACAAGTAATTTTTTTGGATCACAAGCACCTTTGGCAGGCACTGGCTTTATTGGGGTACAAACATATGATAAAAATCCTGTTGCAGATGTCAGACATTATATCCAACTACCTTTAATCTCGCCTTTGGAAAACGGTAAAAGCTATTGTGCAGAGTTTCATGCAAGCCGAGCAGATAATAGTCAGTATGCAACAAATGGTCTAGGAATGTTTTTTTCTACTAGTAAACTTGATACCAACACTATTGAAACACTTCCCATCACACCACAAATCACATCCAACACAGTCATAACAGACACCTCCAATTGGACTCCTATTAATGGAGAGTTTATTGCTACAGGCCAAGAAAGGTATATTATAATTGGAGGGTTTTATGACGACTCACAACTAACATTAGATTCCAGCACTAGTCCAAGGCCAGAAGCATTTTACTATATAGACAAAATTGGTGTTTACCCAAAAGAGGATATTGTTTTATCCTACCCAGATACTGTTTGCAAAGGAGAGGCATTCTCCGTAAATGCAAGTAATCCTTGTTCTTACGAAATATTTGATATTCATAACACACTACTTTCTAGTAATGCACCATTGCAAATTGATAGCATAAATGGAGATACTAGCTTTATTGTGCAAAGCTCACACGGAAGTACACTTTGTGAAGATATAGATACCATAACCATACATTTTTGCAAAGACTCCATTATCGATAGCATTCCGCCAGTTATAGCTGAGCCAATGGACACTTTACTATTTTATATTCCGAATGCTTTCTCTCCAAATAATAACATTGAAAACAGTAATTTCGGCATCATAATTAATCAAGTTCCAGAGCAATTTGAAATGGTCATCTATGATAGATTCGGACAGCTTGTTTTCCACTCTGATAACCATCTTGATCATTGGGATGGCAGGCTATTCAATAACCAACTTGCAAGTACAGGAGTTTATGTATGGAAGGTTCACTTAAAATGGAAGCAATCAATATATGATTTGATTGGCAGTTGTACTCTACTTAAATAAAGGTATTTCTGATTGAGCCAAGCTTAAAAACCAGTATCATTGAAGTTAGCACCAGACTATTTATTTGTACTAATCAAGTCTTTAACAAAGACAGAGAAGCGGTATATTAAGATATTTGCTTCACAACATACTATTGGGAAAGAGAATAACTATATTAAGCTTTTTGATGCCATTGATGCTCAGAAAAACTATGATGAAGAAAAAATTAAAGCAAAGTTCAAACACAGTTCTTTCATATCTAGAATTTCTTCTGAAAAAGTATATTTATACAAGCTTGTTTTAAAAGCACTTAGAGTATACCATTCTGCAAACAAAGGTAAAATGCAGGTTATTGCAAAGTTGGAAGAAGGCGGCATTCTTTGGAAAAAGGGGCTATTGAAAGACAGTTATAAGGCCATTAAGAAAGCAGAGTCAATTGCAAACAAGTCAGAGCTTCTACACTTGCTTCCGCCAATATATGAAGAGCTCATGGAGCATACAGCGGTAATGCTTCATAACAACAATAGCAGTGTTGATGAAATATATGGAGTATTTGAAAATTATAATATTGTTATAGATCAATTAAAGCGATACACGCAATATTGGATGATATTGCAAGAGCTTATTAGCTACAATATAAGAGGTGTAATGGCAAGAGATCCTGATTTTGTTAAGACCTTAGAGCAAAAATATGGATCTATTTTAGACGATGTACCTAGGGATTCTGATAGTTACAAAACAAAATGGACTTTTTATAGAGCTAGGCAATTGGCCTATCATCTCTCCTCAGACCTAAGCCAATGCATCACAACATTAGAAACAATAATCCAAATAGCAGAAGAGGGAAACTACACCAATGAGTATTCTAGGCAATTTATATACCTTCTAAATGATGTTTCAGCATTTTGCATTTTGGATAAAAATAACAAATTGGCTGACAAGTATGTAAATAAGTATCGTCAATTCTTCGAAAAAAACTATAGAAACCAAGCAAGTAAGTATAAAGGTATAACGACGTTTTACTACTCAGTCATTATTTTTTATCAGCAATATCAGGGAGATACATCTTCTGCTTTAAAAACCATGAATGAGTTAAATGAAATCATTGGAAAACCAGAACACAATAGCTCAAAATATGAAGCTGTCACTTTATATTATATGAATGCTTATGCCAATTTCTGCGATGGCAACTTGGACGATGCGCTATCTTGGATAAACAGAATGTTTAATAATAACAATATAGCTTTTAGACGTGATATACATAGCTTAGCTAGAATATTGAATATCATTATCCACTTTGAGCTAGAAAACTATGAGATACTACCCTATCAAATACAATCTGCTTATAGATTTTTACTCAAGCTAGACAAATTGTATCCGCCTGAAAAGAGAATTCTGGATTTTATTAGAAAAAAACTTATCAAAAATCTTGACAGACGCTCTCTAACTGATGCTTTCAAGGCACTTCATGAGCAATTGAAAGAAGACTTTAAAGATTCTTATACCAAGCAAGCATTTGTTTATTTGGACTTACAGTCATGGCTAGAAAGTAAAATTCATAAAAAGGACTTCAAGACTATTTTGAAGGAAAAGTATCTAGCTAATGAATCGCTGTAAAGCTCGTTGTTAATATTATATTTTCATTGTCTATAGAAACCCCTTTCACATAACATACATAGACACCAGCCTCCACCAATTCATTTTCAAAAAAACCTTCCCAAGATGGAGTAAGGCTATTATCTTCATATAGCTTCTTTCCATATCTATTGAAAATTTCCATCTTTAGCTCTAACAAATTGCTACTCAAAACTCTAAACTCATCATTTATTCCATCATTATCTGGAGTAAAAACATTAGGTATAAAGATGTACGTTTCGTCATTTTCTTGATGTTGGCAATACATTGTATCTCCTGGCAACAATACTGTAATCAGAAAGCTATCCACAACCAGGCAACCTACTGAATCTTGTGCAACGACACTATACTCAACAGAGGCTTGTGGGATAATTGTTTGTTCAAAAGCTATTGAATCGTCAATATATAAGTACGGGCTCCAAAATGCACTTTCATAACTTTGGCCTAAAGCATAATATAGTGTATCATCAAGACAAATAATAGTATCATTTATTTCTAACAAAGTCGCAGCATGCACAGTAACCTCAATAGTATCAAACTTACTTGAAAGAGGACACATATGAGTATCTGATACTTCGACTATATAGGTAGACGATTCATTGGCTGAAATAACAATGGTATCTCCAACTGAGTCTGTCAAACTAGTAGTAGAAGACCACCATAAATACTTATTTCCTCCTGAAGCATATAGGCTTATAACTTCACCATCACATATTAAAGTATCTCCTATTGTCTCTACAAAAAAGTCCGATGAACATAAGTACGTGTCATAATCAATATTTTTAGCCATACCTGGAATGGCAATATTTGACTCAGCCAATGCTATATTTTGCACATCAATATTTATATCTAATGCTGTGTCAATAGGAAGATCGTCTTGATTAACAGTGAAATCGACTTCCATACAATCATCATTGAAGGCTCCATTTCCAAAGGAATCGGTTTTAATCAAATATAAATTAGCATTTGATGAGTCAGTCGTCATTTTTGTTATGTTTGTCAACATTGCATATCCTCCGTCCGAGGATTGAGCCAAGCTAGCTCTACCATTTATACCACTTCCATTACCATAAGACTTAGCCCATTGGACATTCCCATCATTATCCGTTCCAAATAGAGTTGTCATGATGTCAGTACCTCCTGTTCCTGTAAATGTTCCACAAAAGACAATGCCATCTCCTAAAGTTTCACTTGCAACAATGCTGCCCCCTTTATTACCCATCGAATCCAATACACCGTAAACTTTATTCCATAATACGTTACCTAAACTATCTACACACAAAATAGTTGCATCGGCACTAAGAAGTGAAGTGCTATCCATTTGTTTACTTCGAACATATTCTTGTGTACTACCCGAAAGCACATAGCTTTTATTTGCCAGTTGCTTAACGTCAATAAGGTTATATATCGATTTATAGTTAACTGGGTAAGAATAATTTTGCTCCCACTCAACATTTCCATCTTTGTCACATTTAATTAAGATTCCTGAGTATCCTGTACTATAAGTCACATATTGTGCTGTGCCAGCTATCACAAAACCACTATCTAAAGTCACATCTATCGCAGCATTACGAAAGGATGCAAATGGTGCTGGAGGCCCTTGTTCAGGGTGTCTATATTGCTTTGCCCATTGTAAATCACCACTAATATCAAGCTTAAAAACAACCACCTGCCTATCATTTGCACCACCGATAGCATCGCTTGTAATTAAATAGCCTCCATCTAACGTCTGATGAATATCATATCCTCTATCTTGATTTCCCCCATCAAATACTTTGTACCAATCAATTTGACCACTTGCATCTATTTTGGTAACAAAAATATCTGTTGCACCACCTGTACTATTTTTAACCGTATATCCGACAGCCACACATCCACCTTCAGAAGTTTTTTCGATACCAAATAGTCGATCAAGAGGTGCAATATCAATAATGGTACTCCACTCTATGGTACCACAACGATCTACCTTCATTAAAAAAGGGTCGGCACTTACTGAAAAATCATTGGTTCCTGCTATAAAATAGCCACCATCATCAGCATTGATTAATGCATCATAGCTAAAGCTTGGAAACTCTGTTCGCCCATTATTTCCTATCAATTTTTGAAAACGAACCTGAGCAAATGCCTCAGTTTCAAAACAAAGTATGCACAAACCAAGCACTAAATATTTCATTAATATGTGTTTTTCAGTTTTAAACATAGTTTTGTCAATTGCTTACTCAATCTAATATAGTTACATTTCCTAATTTTGTAAACTTTGATTGACCAGCCTCTAATAGAAGCTCATACGTATATACCCCAGGCGACTCTTTAGAAGGTGATATTTGGGGCTGCCATTTTGCATTATAGTCATCAGAGGTAAATACCTTTTTTCCTAGCCGATCATAAATGTTTAGCCGAATTTGGTCATACGCACTAGGTAATAGATCTAAAGCAATCTTATTATTTGTACTGCTATTATTTATGCTAATTACATTAGGAATAAAAATATCGTCTATTACAATAATTTCAATACTTTTTGCAACAATACAACCATTACCATCGTCTATTAAAACTTCATATGTAGTTGTATTAAGCGGAAATGCCACGGGATAGTCACTATCTCCAGTGAGCGTCTCATAAGGGGACCATTCATACTCAACTCCACCATTAGCAAATAGCTGCACCGACTGTCCTCTTGAAATTATGTTACTTCCATCCACACCAGCATCAACATCCGTTTCCTGTACCATTACTTCTGTAGATGCCATCATTGAATCGCAGCCATCATAGTTAGTATGTAGATAGAAAGTAGTCGTCTCTTCAGGAAAAACCGTTACAGAATCATCATAGCCTAATACTTCGCCATTTTCATTTTCCCATCTGTACGTCTGGGCACCTGAGGCTACTAAGTGTAATGGGTTTCCTTCACATATCGTATCAAAAGCAGATATAATTGGACGAGTACAAATCTCTGATGAAACTACCTCAGGAGAAAGCTCATTAAAAGTTACATTTTCAACTGTAATGGAGTTGGTAACATCAATCATCTGTGGGGTAAATGCAATGCTCTTCAGGGGATAGTCTTTTTGTATCAGAGGGGCTTTAAAAGACTCACAACCTGCATCTCCGTTTTCATCTACTGTTAGTAACCACGCATCTCTAAGATTTGTTGATCCATTAGATGTGTTATCTATTCTTATGCTTGATAGCACAAAGCCATTACTAGAAGTACTTTTACAATCTGAATCTCCCAAATTACCTATTCCTGCGCCTCCAGGACCATAGTTTTTTTGCCAAAGTAGATTTCCTTCATTGTTTAATTTTGTAATAGTTGGTCGACCACCTCCATTACCATCTACCGAAATGGTAGTTGTATTGGTACAAAAGGCATATTCATTATCTTCTGTAATTGCTATGCTCACAGGCCATGACTGCCCTGTTTTCATACTATCATGAAAGGCTATTACTTTGGACCACTCTACATCAAAATCATAATCTAGCTTGATCGCATCGGTATAATATCGCCCCTGTCCTGTAGAAACATCTTGAAAATAGTCTAAATAAGAAGCTGTTCGACCAATCACCACATAGCCGTTATCCAAGGTAGGTTTTATAGACCATATTTCTTCTCCAGAAGTAAAATTTTGATAATCCATGTTGATAAACTTAAAACGTTCTACTTCACCATTATTATCAAATTTGGCCACTATTCCGCCTTGTCTACTATTGACCGAATCAATATTGATTTCTGCATTTCCTACACCTAAAAAGCTGCCATCTTTAGTAGGAACTATGTCTCTAAGAAGTCCAGGGCTTTGAAATGATCCATCATCTGTACTACATACCTTTCCCCATTCTAAAGAACCACTTGCATCTGTTTTCATTAAGACAATTTGAGAGTAATCCCCACTGTAAAATGTTGAGATTACTTTAATTATTATTGTTTCATCCTCTAATTCGATTGCTTTAACCTTTTCTGAACCTTCACTAACTGAATACGTTCTTGCCCAAAGTAGGTTTCCTGATAAATCTACCTTACTGACAAATGCCTGATTCAAAAATCCTGCCTCTCTTCTAATGCCAGATATCAAAAAATCATTCTTTTGGGTTAATATTATGCTCGTGCCCGACATTAAAACAGAGTTATCCTCTACACCAAAATGCTTTTGCCATTCTACAGCACCACAGTTATCTATCTTTATTAGCATAGTCACATTGCCGTTAACACCTGCACCATTGTAGGCGTAACCCATCATTAGAAAACCATCATCTGGAGTTTCAACAACTCGAACGCTTCGCTCATCCCAGCTACTTACTCCAAAAGCCTTATTTATGGATATTTCTGATCTTAGTATACTTACAGCCAGTAATAGTAAAATTGTTATTGTAGGTTTCTTGATAGTCATATCGTTATATACATTTAAGATTATATAGCTAATATATACATAGGAAAGCATCAATACCCTTAAAGCTTGCATTCAATACTTGAAGTCTAAGCTCATTTTTTATTTAAATAACTTCCTAGCACACTCATTTTAGACTTCAAGTAAGCAGGCATTATTCAACAATCAACACATAACTAATGCTATATCTTAGTTATAAATAAAAACGCTCAATATGACTACTATAAAAATCAGCTCATTAATCTTGATGTTTACATTTATATCTAATATTACTTTGGGTCAACCTATTTGGCAAAATATCAACTCAAATACTTCGGAACACCTCAATGCAATAAAGCATCAAAATGGTGTCTTCATTGCTACAGGAAACAATGGTCTAATTATAAGATCAATAAATGGCAATGATTGGACTATAATTAACAGCAACACCGTATCTGATATAAATAGTGTAGACTTCAAAGATAATGATACTATTTTTGCTGGAGCTAATGCAATAGGAACGAGCACTACAATTTTAAGGTCAAGCGATGGAGGATATAGTTGGGAAGATAAAAGCATTTCTCCACTTCAATTAAATATTTACGATCTACAGTTCACTAACTCAAACAGAGGTTTTTTCGTCGGAAAAGGGCAAGGAAATTGCATTTCACTACCATGCGAAATGCCCGTACACAGGACTATTAACGCAGGAGAAACACTAGTATGGAAAGGCACTTATATGCCAGATAGTGGAGGTGTAATCACATATGGAGTTGATTTCCTTACCAATAAAATAGGTTATGTCGTAGGCGACAACGCACGTATTATTAAAACAAAAAACGGTGGCAACAGTTGGACCGACATTTCAAGCAAACAAGTAGATACGAATAATACTACCTACTATGGTATCGCTTTTATAAACCAAAGCACTGGGTTCATTGTAGGCTCAGATGAAAGTTCTTCAGGAGGAACTTCAAACAAGGGTTATATTCTCAAAACAATAGATTCTGGAAACACATGGCAAGTTCATACAGTTAGTCCTAAACTCTATGCAATAAATATGCTAAACGATACCGTTGGCTATGCTGTCGGGGCAGGGCGCTCTATTTTCAAAACTAAAGATATGGGTGAAACGTGGATACTAGAATACTCCAGTCACTCTGCAGGGGCATTAAAAGATATCATTATAATTGATGAAGAGAATGCTTATGCCGTTGGCGAAAATGGTTCTGTGCTATATTATGGGGAGACAACCTTGCCCTTAAATGCCAATTTTGAAATGAGCAATGACACTCAATGCATATCTACACCAGTTACTTTCACAAATTTCTCTACAGGAGCTGACAGCTATAAATGGTATGTAAATGGTACATTGTATTCAACATCCAGAGATACATCTTACCAGAGCGAACAGGCAGAAACTGTTATCGTCAAATTAGTTGTTGACTCCAGTGGGGCTAAAAGGGATTCTATGGAGATGCAATTGACAACAATTAATGAACCTATTCCACTATTTGTTTTAGATAAAGATACAGCACCTATAAATGGGCCAATTGTTGTTCTTAATCAATCGCAAAGCTATGATAGTATATTATGGACACTTAACAGCCAACAATTATTTGTCACTTCAAACGAGGCTTTTTCTTTGGATCAGGTACTTGATCATGAAGGGACATATACTCTAGAGGTTATAATTAAATCAAAGTATTGCGATGGTAATTATACTTACTCAAAAGATTTTTATATAGAAGATGAAAGTATCAACAGTTTCATATTTAGCACTTCAGAAGAACATCGTAATATTACAATCAGTCCAAACCCAAACAATGGAAATTTTGTTCTATCAAGTAAACACCTACCTGAAGAAGGTTCAAGTTTAATAAGAATATATAATGCAAGTGGTTTATTGATTAAAGAGTTGAAGGACATAGAAAAAGCAGATAATTATATCCAACTAGATACTCCTGATGGCATATATAACATTGTTGTCTCCTCAGAAAATCGTACATATAGCAATAAGTTTGTGAAGTTGACTGAGTAAAAGCACATAAGTTAAGCACTCTGCTTTATCATTAGACTTCAAGTTTAAAATAGCTTTTGTGTAGTTTTAGTGTTTTAATTAAGTTAACTTAAGGTAAACATTAAAGTTCAGCCCAAATAAATAAGCTAGCAATGCGTACACTTATAGTTCTTATAATATTCAAACTGCTTCTATTAAATACCCTAGTAGCACAAGAAATATGCAACAACTGTATTGATGATGATGGAGATGGACTGATAGACTGTTATGATAGTGATTGTAAATATAAAGCGAATTGTGGATCGCCCTTTTATGGTCAAGACTCAATACCTGAGGAATGTAAGACATTATTAACTCCTAATATTATGCTAAGTGAGCTTTGGAGAAGTGAATTTCCCGTGAATCCAATGTTTGACAACAGATATGCTAGTAATACACCTATAGTAGGCGACATTGATAATGATAACATTCCTGAAGTTATTGGCCTCTTAAGAGAACATGACAATACCACCCATATTGTAATTATCTCCGGAGCCACAGGGGAGATAGAAGATTCAATTAAAATATATGTCAATAGTGACTATTGGGCTGTATTTAAAGATGGAATAACCATTGGAGATGTTGACAACGATGGTTTTGGGGAGATTTTCTGTAGATTTATTGATTACTCGGTACCATTCCCCTACAGAGGCGATATTTATTGTTTTGAGCATGACTTAACACTTAAATGGCAAATCACAGCCTCTCCTGGTATGTTTTACACCTATTACAATGCCTTATTAAACCTTGCTGATTTTAATGCTGATGGTATTCCTGAACTTTATGAAGGCAATAATATCTATAATGCTCAAACTGGGGCCTTACTAATAAATGGAAATGGCTCACTAGGAAGAATGACATCTCCATTGGGAAACCAAGCCAGACCTGTTGCTGCTGATATTTTGGACTTTGATGCAACCACTTGCCCTGATTGTGATGGATTGGAACTGATAGCTGGCAACGAAGTATATGGTATTGACATACCTAACAATACGATGACATTGCGTGCTCAAGCGCCGAGCAACTTATTAGATGGCTTTACTGCTGTAGCAGACTTTAACAAAGATGGACAAGCAGATATTATCGTAAATCAAAAATGGCACTATTATGTATGGAACCCCATTACTGAGGACACACTAGTTCCAAGGTACACTTTTCAGGGAGATAATGGAGGTCCAAGTGGCAGTTACGCAGGTCATGGAGGACCACCTTTAGTTGGAAACTTTGACGCAGACCCTGAATTAGAAATTGTAGCTATAGGCACCGATTTTATGGTATTAATCGATAATGACATGACAGCAAGATGGAGGCATAAAGTGACTGAAAGCGGCTCTATTGATGGAACAGGAGTGACTGCTTTTGACTTTGATTGTGATGAAGTTTTGGAAATTGTATATAGAAGTGCTACCCATCTTTACATTATAAATGGTGAAGATGGCACAACCCTAGATTCAGTAGCATGTGCTAGTGGTACTGCTACTGAAAGTCCAACAGTTGTAGATGTTAATAATGATGGACACGCGGAGATTCTTTGTAATTGCTCAACTGATTCTACAACTTATACAGTTACCTATGGAAGCCCCACAAATGATTGGCCTGTCGCAAGAAAAGTAAGAAACCAAACTAACTTTTTTAACGTACACATTCAAGATAACTTAACAATAACCTGCAATCAACCTGACCATACTCAGCTTGATAATATTAATCAATTTAACGCAGCTGCAAATTTAGTTGACGAGAATGGTAATCAAGTTTGTCAGCTGGGTCAATCAGATATGGTCGTTATGATTGACAGTATTTACGGGGCATGCGGTCTGGACAGTGTTACAGCTACTATTACTTTTTGCAACAAACCATATAGATTGCCAGTAGATAGTTTTTTTGTTTCTGTATATACCGATAACCCATTAAATGGTGGCTTACTGATAAAAACAGTAAAGTTAGATAGCTTTATAAGCCATGGCAATTGTGTTTCCAAAACCTTAATTGTTCCCAATGGTCCATATAATTTATATGCTGTCGTTAATGATAATGGCATTAACCCTTCGAATGCACCTATCACTAATTTCCCGGAATGCGATGAAAACGACAACATGGACTTCCTAAGTATTCCAGAGTTCACTACCTCTGTATTCGATTTAAGCCCAACCGATACCACCCTCTGCCCCAACGATAGTGTAACCCTAAACGCCTCAGGAGGAACATCTTATTTATGGCATCCTCCTGAATTATTTGGGAAAGATACTTTATCTGAATCTGTTACAATTACACCCGATTCATCCCTGGAGGCTTCCGTTATTATCTCCGACTCAACATTAAACTGTAGCGACACTCTAAAAAGTAATATTGTATTAATACAGACAACTTTAAAAGCTTCTCCCGATACTCTTACCGTAAAAAATGCCCCCATAGAGTTAAATGCTGAAAGTGAAGCCTCTGTTATCTGGTCAAGTAATGGCTTTATTGAATGCCCTACTTGCCATTCCACAATAGTTTCAACTGAAGAAAGCACTTGGTTTTATGTTAATACAGAACAATGTATGCTTAAAGATTCTGTTTTTGTAAAAATCGTAGATTACTTTATCCCCAACGTTTTTACCCCTTTAAGAAATAATGAAAACAGTACATTTTCTCCGCTATTACATTCAAAAAAGCAAATAAGCAGTTATATATTCTCCATTTATAACAAATACGGCGAACAAGTCTTTACAACTAATGACCCTAGTATGGAGTGGGATGGATCTATATATGCAAGAGAAAAAGCTCATGTATTTACGTATTATTTGGATGTCAAGTACGAGGGAGGATTGAACTATATTAAAACAGGAAATGTAACAATGCTACTATAATCGATTACTAATATTTATTGGAAAACAAACCTAAATGAAGCTAATAACTAAAATACTATTACCAATTATCACCATTTGCATGTTTGCAACAACAATAGATTGCAACGCGCAAACGTCTAACGCCAAAAGAACTAACCATTGGTATTTTGGAGCTAACGCTGGTATTGATTTTTCAAGCCCAGTCTCCCCCACTCCCATCAGTAATAGCTCAATGAATAACTCTTTTGAGGGAACAGCAACGATATCAGATACCAATGGTAACCTTTTACTTTATACGGATGGGATAACAGTATGGAATGCTTCCCACAGTGTGATCCAAAATGGAACAGATTTATTTGGACATCCCTCCTCTTCTCAAGCTGCTTTGTTTATTCCACTTCCAGAAAACAATTCTATTTATTACTTATTTACTTGTGACAAAGGACCATATAGTAGCAATCCAGGAAATCCTGATTCAAGTATTACAAGAGGAATACATTATTCCATAATTGATGTTAACAAAGACTCTATTATCTCTAAAAACATTCCACTACTGGATAAAACAACAGAAAAACTTACTGCCGTCACACACTGCAACAATGAAGATATTTGGATAGTTGGTCATCAGTTTGGCAATAATCACTTTTATTCCTGGTTGATAACACCTAATGGAATTGAAGATACTGTTATATCTATGATTGGATCAGTTCATGATAGCTCACTGGCAGATTACTCTATTGGTTATATGAAAGGTTCCCCTGATGGGAAAAAATTGGCAGTTGCTGTTTCAGAAACAGATACAGTCGAGCTTTTTGACTTCAATAGCTTGACTGGCGAAATCACTAACCCACTTACCATTACATCTGTTAAAAGCCCTTATGGTCTCTCTTTCTCCCCAGATAATACTAAGTTATATGTCAGTAGCAATTTCGAAACAAACTTTGGCTTGACAATTTTAAATGAAGTGGTTCAATTTGACCTGTTGACTGGAAATGGAAATGCAGATTCTATTACTAATTCGAAAATTACCCTTATCAAAGATGATGATATATTTAGCGCTGAATACTATTTTGGCTCATTACAACTTGCAGCTGACGGTAAAATATATGTTGCACGGGTAGGCGCTAACTTTGTTGACATTATACACGAGCCCAACATAAAAGGTATTGCTTGCAACTATGAAGAGGAAGGGTTTACCCTATCTCCTGGCTCTTCTTGCCAATACGGATTACCCAATTTTTATGAAGGCTTTTTTAGGGACAGTAGTACTACTGCTTTAAAATACACAGGGATTTGCATAGGAGATACTACTTATTTCACAGACATTAGTGGAGGAAATATTTCAAGTCGATCTTGGAACTTCGGAGACCCTGCCTCTCATGAAGAAGATACATCAACAAAAATTAATCCGATTCACTATTACAATGAGCCTGGCACATATTTAGTTACATTAATTATCGAAACTAATTGCGGTCTAATTGATACACTAATTCAAGCGATCACAATCAGAGAGGGACAAGGAGATGCTGGTCCTGACCAAGTAATTTTTAAGGGAACTGCTACCTTACTAGGGGCTACAGGAGGAGAAACATATAACTGGATGCCAAGTGACTCTGTTTCTGACAGTACTATTTTCAATCCTTCAATACAACCCGGTAATACGATGTGGTTTTATGTTGATATTGTAGATTCTTTGGGGTGCACCAATACAGACTCTGTACTTATAGAGGTTTTGACCAATCCTGTTATTAAAGCCCCTACTGCATTCACACCTAATAATGATGGCATTAATGATTTATATAAAATCATACATTTTGGAATAAGTGATATTAATCATTATACAATTTTTAATCGTTGGGGTGAAGCAGTTTTTTCATCCAATAATATATCAGACCAATGGGATGGTACCTACAAAAGTGAAAAACAAGAGAACGGAAGCTATCTTTTATCTATTAGTGCCGTAGGCATAGATAACTCTACCTTAAACTTAAATCAGTCTATTCTATTACTTGAGTAGAGTCTAGTTTTCTGCAAAGAACTTAAAAAAATAGGGAATGGTCTCTATTCCTTTGTAAAAGTTAAACAACCCAAAGTGCTCATTGGGAGAATGGATAGCATCTGTATCTAACCCAAATCCCATAAGGATGGATTTCAATCCTAGCTCCTTTTCAAATAAAGCAACAATAGGAATACTTCCTCCTGCTCTTTGAGGAACAGGCACCTTGCCAAAAGTAGTCTCATACGCTTTACTGGCAGCTTTGTAAGCCGGAATATCAATAGGTGTGACAGCAGGTTCTCCACCATGATGTCTGTTTATTTCAACTGTTGCGGAATTGGGTGCTAATGATTTAAAGTGTTTCTCAAACAAATCTGCTATCTTTTCAGGATCTTGTCCCGATACCAACCTCATAGATATTTTTGCTTGAGCATAAGATGGGAGAACGGTTTTTGCACCTTCACCAATGTATCCACCCCAAATTCCATTTACATCTAATGATGGTCTTATACTAGTTCGTTCGTTCGTAGAGTACCCCTCCTCTCCTTTCACATCTTTGATGCCAATGCTACTTTTAAACCGATCTAAATCAAAGGGAGCCTTTGCCATTTCTGCACGCTCAGCATCGCTTACTTCAATTACACTATCATAAAAGCCTGGAATAGTTATTTTTCCACTTTCATCTTGTAATTGTCCGATCATGTCGCACAGAACATTAATTGGATTAGCAACAGCTCCACCGTAAAACCCAGAATGCAAATCACGGTTAGGCCCCGTAACTTTTACCTCTAAATAGGCCAACCCTCTTAAACCAGTAGTAATAGAAGGGACATCGTTAGCAATCATTGAAGTATCTGATATTAAGACTATATCTGCCTTTAGCTTTTCTTTATTGTCAATGACAAACTGCTCTAAATTATCAGAGCCTACTTCTTCCTCCCCTTCAATCATAAATTTGACGTTACATGGTAAGGAATCTGTCTTCATCATCATTTCAAAGGCCTTGATGTGCATATATGCCTGTCCTTTGTCATCACAAGCACCTCTAGCATATATTTTTTCGTCTTTTACCACAGGTTCAAAAGGTGGTGATGTCCAGAGATCATATGGGTCTGCAGGTTGTACATCATAGTGACCGTATACCAATACTGTTGGTTTGCTATCATCAATAATTTTTTCACCATATACTACAGGATAGCCTTCCGTAGAACATACTTCGACATTGTCTGCTCCTGCTTCTTCCAAACGTGCTTTAACAAACTGTGCCGCCTCAAATACATCATCACTAAATTGAGAATCTGCACTGACAGAAGGTATCTTCAATAATTCAATTAACTCTTCTAAAAATCGTTCTTTATTTTCTTCTAAATAGTTATTCCAAATTTCCATAGTTCTTTTATTTAAAGTCCTTTTTAAAACAACGTTTACGCTTATGCTGAATGTGGTTGTAATTCTTCCAGTTTTGAATGGCTTTTTGGTTGGTTTCAAAAATTCCGGTAGTCTCTACATGCTTTACACCATGCTCCAACATAACCTGCTGAAGCTCTGTAATAAGAATTGCAGCCACTCCCGATCCTTGCATGTCAGGTGTTATCCCTGTTAACAAAAGATCCACTTCTTTCGGTTTTTTCAATGCTTGCATAATATGCCAAAATCCAAAAGGGAAAAGCTTGCCATTCGCCTTCTGCATCGCTCTAGATAAAGAAGGTAACCCAACGATAAAGGCTACTACATCACTGGTTTTATTTTCCACGACCTTAACAAACTTGGGATTCAACAATTTAAAATATCGGTTTTTGTAGTAATCAATCATCTTTTTATCAAACCGAATCACACTAAAAAGCTCTGCAAAAGCATCATTGAGCACTTCAAATATTTTCTCTCCGTAAGGCTCTAACTCTGAAGATTTAGTAAAATGTCTGACAGTCAAACCGTTTCTTTCCTGAATAATCTTGTTTAAACGAACTGCTTTTTCAGGAATAGTTTCATCAAGCGTCAGCCTAAATTCAACCCAGTCAATCTCTTTTTCGTAACCTAGCTTTTCAAGATGCTCTTTGTAGTAATCATGATGATATTCAGATGCTATCGAAGGTAAATGGTCAAACCCTTCTATCAACATCGCTTGATGATCTAGATTCGTAAAACCTAAAGGACCCTGAATCCCCTTCATCCCTTGTTCTTTAATCCACTCCTCTGCTTTTTGTGTTAATGCTTTTACCACATCATGATCATCAATAAATTCTAGTCTAGAAAAACGACCATATTTCTCACCAGTTTTTTCAATGTACTTTTCATTAATGATCGCACCGATACGACCTACACATTTTCCACTCTTAAATGCTAACCAAAATTTCGCCTTACAGAAATCAAAGGCAGGATTGCCTTCAGGTGTCAAAGCTTTTACTTCATCCGCCTTGATTGGAGGAACCCAATACTTGTTCCCTTTATAAATATCGAATTGGACTTGGACAAACTGTTTTTGATCTGCCTTGGTTAAAACTTCGCGTATTTCAATTGACATTTTAAGTAATTTACTTGTTATTCAAAAATAGAAATAATACCGTGAAAGATTTAAGGAATAGACTTCTTTAAGAAAAAGAAGTGGGTCATACTGGATTCGAACCAGTGACTTCTACCCTGTCAAGGTAACACTCTAAACCAACTGAGTTAATGACCCAAGAAATACGAAAATAAGTAATTTATACCGAATATATTCGAGTTTACTAAAATCGTCAAGATAAAACTTCGGCATAACCGTAAGTATGGTTCATTTTCTTGCTAAAATTCAACTACTTTCGGTATAGTTCTTATTTGTTTACGTATTTTTGCAAAAAACAATTTAATGGCATACGAACTACAAGGAAAACTAATTGAAAAATTTAACACAATTCAGATTAGTGATAGCTTTCAAAAAAGAGAATTTGTTGTTGAAAGTTCAAAGGAACACAATGGTCGCGTTTTTTCTGATCAAATAAAATTTCAATTGGTTCAGGATAAATGTTCATTGTTAGATAACATTAATGTTAATGATGACGTTAAAGTGTTATTTAACATACGAGGTAAGCGTTACGAAAAAGACGGTAAAGTTAACTATTTCAACAACCTAGATGCTTGGAAGATTGAATCAAATAGCAGTCAAGAGTTTGAAGACTTCAACCAAGAAATGCAACAGCCCCCTGAAATGGGACAAGAAGTTCAAGACGATTTGCCTTTTTAAAATATCGCATTGCAGGAATTCAATGTAAGTACATATATCAAAAAAGGACTTTCCGGTGTTTTTTTAATCAAGCTTACAGCCCATGTTTTAGCATTTGCCAGTAGCTTTTTATTAGCCAGAATCTTAGGTGCTGATGGTTATGGTACGTTCAACTATGTATTCACGCTTACATCCGTTTTAGGTGTTATTTGTCACTTAGGGTTTAGTCCATTATTAACTAGGGAAGTTGCTAGTTTAAATAGTAACAAGTCTTATGCACTATTAAAAGGCATTCAACTGTGGGCATTTTCAAGGAGTTTTTTCATTAGCTTAATCCCCCTTATTTTAGGTTATTTAATAATTTTTGCATTCAATATTCCTGAAAACACGACTCTTAAAACAACATTGTTAATTGGACTACCTATTATACCTTTCGCCTCATTAAGCTTAGTTAGACAAGGAGCACTAAGAGGCTTCCAAAGAGTATTACACAGTCAAATTCCGGATGATATTATTCGTCCCTTTGTGCTTTTAGCTTCTGTAATTATTATTTGGTATTTACATAACTCGGTAACGCCCGAATTAGCTACTGCCACAAACTTAGTTGCAATTTCTATTTCTTTTGCAGTCGGGGCATATTGGCTTGTTAAGTCAAACTCAGAACAAATCAAACAATCTATTCCTTCCTACCAAAGCACTTATTGGCTTAAAAGTGGGCTTGCCTTTGTTGCCATCGCGCTCATGCATACTGTGAGTACAAATGTCGATATATTGATGCTAGGAATCCTGAGACCGATGGATGATGTTGGAGTTTACAGTATCGCGATCAAACTTTCTAACCTTGTCGCCTTTCCTCTGATGGTAACAAACATTGTTTTAGCCCCAATTTTTTCTAAATACCTTTCTGAGAACAAAAAAGAAAAGCTGCAAAAAATCGTAACCCAGATAAGTTCATTAGCATTTCTAACTGCTTTATTGATTGGTGGGGGGTTATTTATTTTCCGTTCTTTCATTCTAAAACAGTTTGGCTCGCAATTTACTTTTGGAGCTTCCTCTTTAGTATTATTAATTTCAGGGCAACTTTTTAGTGTCTTTGCCGGATCAGTTGGCTATTTGCTTATGATGGCAGGAAAGGAGAACCTAGTTGCCATAACGATTGGCATAGGCATTATTATTAATATAATTCTAAATTACTTACTCATACCTATTTATGGAATGTACGGAGCCGCCGTAGCTACTTCTATTACCATCGTATTCTTTAATGTTTTCAATTATTATTGGCAAAGAAAACATGTGGGCATTAAAACGACTATTTTAAAATTCATTTAACGATGAACAAACCAGATTTTTTCATAGTTGGTGCTCCCAAATCAGGTACAACAGCATTTTACGAGTACTTAAAATCTCATCCAGATGTTTTTCTACCAAGAAAAGAACTTTATTATTTCTGTAAAGACTTCCATGCTCCATATCCCAAGATGACGGAGGAGCAATATTTATCGTATTACAAAGACCAGTCTAATAGCCAACAATCAGGTGATGCATCTGTATGGTATTTATTTTCCGAGATTGCTGCTCAAGAAATAAAATCATTTAATCCTGAAGCTAAAATTTTAATCTTTTTGAGAAACCCAGTTGATATGATTCACGCACTTCATAGTCAGCATTTATTTGCTGGAAATGAGCAATATGAAGACTTTGAGCAAGCATTGTCAGTTGAGACAAAGAGAAAAACTGGAAAAGAATATACTGAAGGGTTTAAGACACTCTATGAAGCATTGTTTTACAAGTCTGCCGGCATGTATTTCGAACAAGTGAAACGATATATCGATTCGTTCGAAAAAAGCAAAGTAAAGATTATATTATTCGATGACTTCAAATCCAATGCTCAATCTTCTTATATTGAAGTATTAAACTTTCTAAACCTTTCCACCAAACAATTACCTGACTTTAAGATCGTTAATCCGAATACAACTTATAGAAGTAAAGCACTGTTGGGTTTTATGAAATCACCTCCAACATTTGTAAAAAAAATCATCAATGTATTATTCCCGCACCATTCTGCTATTAGGTATAAATTGATGAATGCAGCTTGGAGTATTAATTCTAAAAAGACCTCAAGACTACCTATAGATAAATCTCTAAGAAAAAAGTTGGTCACGGAATTCACACCTGATATATTAAAACTACAAGCCTTGATAAATAGAGACTTGGGGGACTGGTTAAATTGAAATATTTATATTACTCCTTCTATAAATTAATTTAGTATTTTAGACTTCATGGAATATTTACCACAAATAATATTTGGCATAGCTTTTATAGTAGCAATTTTACTATTTAGCAAAAGCGTTAAACAGATTATTTCAAACATCAAATTAGGAAAGCCGCTCAATAGGACGGATCAACCGATGGAAAGGATCAAGCAAATGTTATTAGTAGCATTTGGTCAAAAAAAGATGTTTAAAAGACCATTGCCAGCCATTTTACATTTTTTAGTTTATGCGGGTTTTTTGATTATAAACATTGAAATTCTTGAAATCGTCTTAGATGGTTTATTAGGCACTCACCGACTCTTTTACCCATATATATCTAACATATATGGATTTATAATTGGCACCTTTGAATATCTAGCAGTAGCCGTTTTATTGTCTTGTGTCATCTTTTTAATTAGAAGAAATGTTCTCAGGCTAAAGCGATTTTGGGGTGCGGAGATGAAGGGTTGGCCTAAAAGGGATGGCAACATTATTTTATATTTTGAAATTGTTTTGATGACAGCTTTCTTAACAATGAACACGGCGGATCTTTCGCTACAAGAAAGAGGAGAGGCTCATTACATTCAAACAGGATCTTTTTCCGTCACCAAAAACTTCACCCCAATCTTCAATTCCATGAGTACAGAAGGCATTATAAGAGTGGAAAGAACTATGTGGTGGCTTCACATTTTAGGAATATTTGCATTTCTAAACTACCTACCTAAATCAAAACATTTACATATCATCCTAGCATTTCCAAACACTTATCATTCTAATCTAGAACCGACCAGTAAAATGCGCAATATGGATAATATCACAAATGAAGTGAAGATGATGCTTGATCCAAGTACTGCAGAAACTCCTCCGGAAGGAGAACCAGATATGAGCTTTGGTGCAAAAGATGTAACCGACTTATCTTGGAAAAACTTACTAGATGCTTATAGCTGTACGGAGTGTGGTAGGTGTACTTCCTCTTGCCCAGCAAACATCACTGGTAAGAAATTGTCTCCTAGAAAAATAATGATGGACACTAGGGATAGATTAGAGGAAGTGGGATTAGGAATTGCGAAAAAAGGCAAGGACTTCAATGATGGAAAGACATTACTTGGAGACTATATCACAAAAGAAGAACTCAATGCCTGTACTTCTTGCAATGCATGTGTTGAAGAATGTCCGGTAAACATAGAGCCTCTAGCCATTATCAACGAACTAAAACGAAATTTGGTAATGGAAGCTGCTGATACTCCTCCAGAATGGAATACCATGTTTACCAGCATGGAAAACAATGGTGCTCCATGGCAGTTTTCTCCTTCCGACAGAGCAAACTGGAAAGAAAAAGCTTGATTTTTTTTCAAAAACTACCTACTAACTAATAGCACACTTACTGCCTAACTCTAACCTCTGTTGTATTGCCCAACCACAAACCTGAGGATTTAAACGTAGCAACTTGATAAAACAAGTCTATATTGAATGCACTAGTAGGTATCGGAAATGTAAAGTCTAATACACCATTAGCATTTGTAACCCCAAGTGATAAGGATGTCCAAGGTAGCGCAGGATCAATATCCAATAAACCAAAAGGGGTATTTGATGGGACAGTCAACTTTTTGAGTCCAACTATACAAAATATGGCAGTATTAGGTTCTGCAACAGTTCTCAATATCAACGTGGTACCTTTTAATATCTCTTTATCTGGTAATAAACCAAGTGGGTAAATTGTTCCTCCATCAGATCTATACTCATACGGCCCTACATCATTGAGATTACCGCCATCTCTCCTAGAACTATCTATATCAATTAACAATTGAGGCGCCAGTATACTGGCCATATCTTCATCAGGAGATCCAATGACAGGATGATAATCTAGGGTTGCCATGTCTGCAAACAAAGGGACTCCATTATAGTTAGCGCTAATATTAGGAAAATGTGTTGTATTTACATTGTTTAATGACATATTGTTATTATAAATAATAGTAGTTGCCCCAAGACTTCCCTGTGATTGATCTGCAATAGAAACGGTATTAGAATTGCTACTTAGCAATGGGTAAATGATATTATTAGCAACTTCAATAATTGGAGATAAGCCAACATAAACTCCTACTCCTAGAGAATAATTGTTATTGCTAGATTGATTAGAGGGATTGTTATATATTAGGTTGTGCTGAACCTTGAATGTTCCTGTTCTTGGATTATCTATTTGAATCAAAGAATTATAGAAATAATGGTCAGTTATCACATTATTTTCAATAACTGCATCCATATTCCCTGATACAAAGATAGCATCTCCTCCCCCTTGTTGAAAAGTACTTGGAGTATTTCTGTTAAAGGTGTTTCTTGCTATAAGTACTGGATTCCCACCATTGGGAGTTTGAAGACCATTCACATGAATAGCTCCTCCTTTGTCGGAATGGTTATTAAGAAAGGTATTACCTGCAATTTCTAGCTCTACCCCTGCATTTAAAAGAGCCAAAATGGCTCCTCCACCATATTGTCCCCCTCCAAAATTAGGATTCCCATTATTTTCGAAGTAGTTGTTATAAATTTTAGTTTTGGCTACAATAGGAGCAGCAGTTCCCACTATAGAAATAGCCCCTCCCGTAATGACACTTAAATTTCTAAAAATATTATTTTGAATCAAAACATCAACATCTGAGACTACTGATATTGCTCTCATTGTAACACTAGATGTTTTATTAAATTCAATGTTTTCAATAGTTACCTGTCCAGCAACAAAAGGAGAAGGATTTACTATTCTAAATATATGAGGACCATTTTGAACTTGAGGATCAAATACAATATTTCCTGTATTGACATTATCTTTTAGCCCTCTAATCGTAACTAGCTTATCTATGACAACAGCAATATTCCCCGATCCAGAGTATGTTCCTGGCAATACTCCTATAGTGTCTCCATTGAAAGCAGCACTCAACGCTACTTGGATCGTTGCATACTGGGTTGGCACAATTAAAGTTGTTGCCTCCAACTCAGTAAAAGCAGATATAATAGTTGCTAAGGCTATGAGTGATATCTTTTTAATTAATTGCATTGTTTAATTTTTAATATTTTGTTTAAAACAAATCCGACGAAATGAGTACTACTACAAATACCGTTTGAGCTAGTTGATAACAGTAATTTTTCTTGTAGAGATAACTCCATCCACATTAAATGTGATAAAGTATACTCCAGAAGAGACATTCAAAGTAAAGTACTCCATATAAACACCTTCTCCTAGTCCATTCCCTTCTGACAACAATTGCAACTCATTACCTAGCAAGTCTGTAAGCACAATTTTTACATTTGAGATACTTTGGGGCAACTGATAACTTATCAGAAGTTGATCTATCACTGGATTTGGATAAATATAAAATTCACTAGCAATAGGCTCTATGTTGGACACTGATGTTTTTTTATTATCAACTCCCATAAAGTCCACATTACCGTTAGCAAGCAAAGGCAAATTCAATTTATCTGCAAGGAAAACATCCTTACTTAACTCACCTTTTTGTTTCAATAACTCCTTGTTATCATCAGGAGACATGGTAAGAATATTAATTATCTGCTGTAGGTCAACCTTTGAGTAATCCTGTTCTGAAATGTCTTGAGCATTTGCAGCTAGAACACAGCATAAAAAATAGAGTGTAGTAATTGTAACTTTCTTTGCTAAAGCAACCATGATATTTTGCATTTTCTTGATTATAATTCTTGATAGTGAATAAGATCAGCAACTTAAGTCATTACTAATCCAAACATGTTCAAAATTGTGACGCGAATTTGATGTTTATGAAAAACAAAAACAATTCTTTTTTACCTATTCTTAATATTTTGAATCTAACCTTGTATAAGGGTAAAGTCCTCTAAAAACTGAGGCGGTTTTAACAAGATAACTTCTCTTACTTAAGCCAACTGTAAAGGTTTATTAAGGTTTTACTTTCCCATTTATATTCTTGCATTTTCACATTAAAGACATTTTGTTTGAAAAATATTAATCATTGTCAATAAGTAATTTCTTCAAAATAGTCATCAAAATAATTGTGCATATAAGTATGTTATACTATTTTTGCCCGCATTAAGATATTTTAAATAAAATTTACATAATCAATGACTAATCAAATCATCTACATCATTCCAGTTTTCGGAGTAATTGCACTACTTTATACGTTTTGGAAATCAGCTTGGGTAAGCAAACAAGATCCAGGAACGGAAAAAATGTCTAAGATTGCGGATAATATTTCTGATGGCGCAATGGCTTTTTTAAGAGCCGAATATAAAATTTTAGCCATTTTTGTTATTTGCGTTGCAGTATTATTAGGGATAGGTGGCATGACCAATGAAACATCACACCCTATGGTTGCTTTATCATTTATAGTTGGTGCATTTTGCTCTGCTTTTGCTGGGTTCATTGGCATGAAGGTAGCAACCAAAGCAAATGTAAGAACAACTAACGCTGCGAGAGAGAGCTTAGGCAAGGCTTTAGAAATCGCTTTTGCAGGAGGTTCCGTAATGGGTTTAGGTGTAGTTGGTTTAGGTGTTCTAGGACTCGGAGGTTTATTTGCATTATTCAGCATGATGTATGGTACTGATGTAGCTAGCCTTGGTAAAGTTATTACGATTATCACTGGATTTTCTTTTGGTGCGTCATCTATTGCACTATTCGCTAGAGTTGGAGGTGGTATTTATACAAAAGCTGCCGACGTTGGAGCTGACCTTGTAGGAAAAGTTGAAGCAGGAATTCCTGAAGATCATCCTTTAAACCCTGCAACGATTGCAGATAATGTTGGTGATAATGTTGGTGATGTTGCTGGTATGGGAGCAGACTTATTTGAGTCCTATGTTGGTTCTATTATTGGAACAATGGTTCTTGGCGCAGCATTCATGGTTGCTCCTGATTTTAGTGATAACTTCAATGGTCTTTCTGCAGTATTATTGCCTTTAGTTTTAGCTGGAGTTGGAATCATTACTTCTATTGCTGGTACATTTTTTGTAAAGGTAAAAGAAGGAGGGGATCCACATAAGGCTTTGAATACAGGTGAGTTTGGATCAGCTATTGTAATGTTGGTTTTAACATTCTTTATTATCAGATGGATGTTACCAGAATCTTGGAATGATGGCATGTATACTAGCATGGGTGTATTTTGGTCTATCTTATTTGGACTTATTGCAGGGCTAGGAATTGGAAAGATTACCGAGTATTATACAGGAACTGGAACTAAACCGGTTATTAGCATCGTAAAGCAATCAGTTACAGGTTCTGCGACCAATATTATAGCAGGTCTAGGTGTGGGTATGCTATCTACTGCTATTCCAATACTTATTATAGCTGCTGCGATTATTGGAGCTTATTCTTTTGCAGGATTATATGGTATTGCAATTGCAGCTGTAGGTATGTTATCAAATACTGGAATTCAATTAGCCGTTGACGCTTATGGTCCTATCTCTGATAATGCTGGTGGTATTGCAGAGATGAGTGAACTACCAAGCGAAGTAAGACAGAGAACAGATAAACTAGATGCGGTAGGTAATACAACTGCTGCTATCGGAAAGGGTTTTGCGATTGGTTCGGCAGCTTTGACAGCTCTTGCTTTATTTGCAGCCTTCTTAACATCTTACAATTTAACTCACCCTGAATCTATGATTACAGGTATTGACTTAACAAACCCATATGTTATGGCATCTCTTTTCGTGGGTGGCATGTTACCATTCTTATTCTCAGCAATGTCCATGCAGGCCGTGGGTAGAGCAGCAATGGCGATGATTGAGGAAGTTAGAAGACAGTTTAGAACTATACCAGAATTAAAGATAGCATTAGATGCTATGAATAAAAATGAAGGAAAAGATTTCGAAACTTGGAGTGATGCAGACAAAAAAGCTTTCGAAGCAGCTGACGGAAAAGCTGAATATGGTAAATGCGTTGAGATTTCAACTACAGCTTCAATCAAAGAAATGGTTATGCCAGGACTAGTTGCAGTAATTGTACCTGTAGCTTTTGGATTTCTTCCCAAACTATTCTTAGATGGAAATACAAATGCATTAATGCTTGGAGGTCTTTTAGCTGGAGTAACGGTATCTGGTGTTTTGATGGCATTGTTTCAATCTAATGCAGGCGGTGCTTGGGACAACGCAAAGAAAATGATTGAAGAAGGGTTTGACAACAATGGAGAAAAACTATCTAAAGGAACTGAAGCTCATAAAGCAGCTGTAGTTGGAGATACTGTTGGCGATCCTTTTAAAGATACATCAGGTCCATCATTAAATATCTTACTAAAATTAATGTCAGTTGTAGCATTGGTTATCGCTACTTTGATTTAATTTAAACAATTAGAATTTGAAGCCCATCCCGATATATCGAGATGGGCTTTTTTTATAGTGGTCAAATTAGCTATTATTAGCAATTAAACAGATGGCTAAAACCTAACAAAAACAATATTTTTCGCTACTACTATTTCATATTTTTTTGATCTTGTAACAAACGAAAGATATGAAGTACATTGCTATAGCACTCTCACTACTAATACAGTCTCATCTTACTTTTTCACACTCTTTTGTTGTAAAACTAAAAAAGGAATACTCTAGTTACCAAGAGATACCCCCTAATACCTACAAAGGCCATGAGTATTATAATCAGTTATTTGGTATTCTACACGAATACGAAGTAACAGAGGCATATAGACCACTAAAGAGCAAAAAGTTCGAGAATATATATATATTAAAAATTGAAGACAATAGACCTTTTGACTCATTAAAAAGCCTGCTTAGCTCTCTCGACATCTTTGAAAAAATAGAACCATATTCCTATTATCGCTATGATAATATATCAGAAATTCCCAACGATACTTTCTACAGTATACATCAATGGTATCTTCCACATATAGGAGCAGAGGAAGTTTGGAATGCTAACATTAGTGCAAAAAATGAAATTAAAATAGCAATAATAGATCAGTCTTTTGATATTAACCATGTTGACTTAGTCGAGAATATCTATACCAATGAGCAAGAAACAATCAATGGCATGGATGATGATGAAAACGGCTATATAGATGACATCAACGGCTGGGATGCTGCTGACTCTGACAATGATGTGTTTTTTTCCAATAGCCATTTCCATGGAACATTTGTTGCTGGCTTTGCTGGAGCGATAAATAATAACGGTATTGGCATAAGTGCTTTATCTCAAGGTGTTGAAATCATTCCTATTAAGGTTAGCCCAAATAGCAATCAAGATTCTATAGGAATTGAAAACATGATGAAAGCACTCGAATACGCAATGATAATGAATGTAGATGTTATTAGTATGTCCTTCTCCACTAATAATAGGAATGAAATACTTCATGATTTAATTAAGGAAATATACTCCGAAGGCATTACTATGGTCGCATCTTCAAGTAATCAACCAACAACAAAGAAAAGATACCCAGCTGCCTGGGATGAAGTGATTGCGGTAACAGCATCTGATGAAAATGATCTCAAAACTTCCTTTGCTGGCTACGGTAATTACATTGACATTGTTGCACCTGGAATTGATATGTTTAGCCTTGTTCCAGGCAATGCATACGGAACGGCCGATGGCACTTCCTTTTCGACTCCTTTAGTTGCTTCTATTTGCGCTCAGATAAAGTCAGTCAACCCATCCCTTTCTCCTGAAGACATTATAGAAATCATTACCTCAACTGCCATTCCTATGAATGACGATTCATTATTTTTAAATGGTCAGCTTGGAGCAGGAAGAATTGATGCCTTCAAAGCCATAGAAATGACTTCCATCTACACCTCCAGTCCTCTTATTGAGCAAAAACAACCCTCACTAATATCTCTCAATTTCATTGAAAGCAATGTTGTAATATCAACTCCAAAGAGCTTATCGAGGGCAGTTATCCTAATCACTAACGTAAATGGTCAAATAATACAAAAAGTAGAACTTGATAGTGTCAAACAAGGAACGACTATAGTTGGGATAAATCAGCACAAACTTAAAAATCAAATGATACTCGTAACACTTATAAGTGATAGCAATATTCCTGTAACAAGAAAATTTTTCTAGACAGTTTATCACTTTATGTAGAGTCAAGATGCCTAACTTAGATTATTATCATACCAGTCTTGCCTAACACAGCTAGGTTTGTATTGTGCATTATGCACTTAGTTACACAACTCTCTATCTTATTTGCAAATGTTTAACTTTTAAACCCTTATTCAGTATTAGAAAACGGAATTAATTAATCATTATAAAACTTCAAATCAGTATCGCCCTATTGGAGAAAGTCTCTAACGACCAATGGATTTATAACAATCCATATTGGAAGCCATAAAACGAGAAAGGGGCTCAATGAAATTCATTGAGCCCCTTTCTCGTAGATAAAGTACTTTATCTACAATCTTCTCTCATTTCTATCTAAGTAGACAATCTTTTTTAACTCTCCGTCCGCTCCGTAGTTGAAACGAATCATAGCATAAGAAAATCCACTATACTTTACTCTTTCTCTTGGAGTCTCATCTATACCGTAATATCTCTCCATGGTAATTCTTCCTTGATCATCAAACTCTCTATCAACCATAGCAACTCCTGCAATACTATGTAATTTCAACTCACCATCTACACCATGAAATGTTTCATGAACAATATTTCCTTTTTCATCATATTCTCTTTTTATCATAGCAAAGAAAAGCTCATCTTCCATTAACTTTCCATCTTTACCATAGTTCATCTGCTCCACTACATTTCCGTTGTCATCATACTTTGATACTAACTCGTAAAAACCCTCTTTGTCTGTAACTCTATTTCCGCTAACATCAAATCTAATAGAAGAAGCTCTCCTACCTTGATCATCAAGATAACATAAGTAGTGTGCTACACCATACTTATCTTTTACCAAGTTCCCTGTCTTATTGTAGTTAAATAAAGAGATCGTGTTGTTTTCCTCATCTCTTTTAATTCTAACAGAATACGCACCACTTACAACATCTCTAGTAGGCTTTCCTCGGTAGTTGAAGTAAGACCTCTTCTCCCAACCATTATCACTATATTCAATTTTAATCTGACCTGCTCCGAAGTACAAATCATTTTCTTTCATTAATCCATTGATCAAGTATTCTACTTTATCTAGACCATTATCTCCATAGGTAAATCTATAAGAAGCACCTTGTTTTCCCTCACTTTCAGACACTGGATATCGTCCA
Organism: Bacteroidia bacterium; assembly: GCA_030426955.1. Taxonomy (GTDB): domain Bacteria; phylum Bacteroidota; class Bacteroidia; order Chitinophagales; family JAUHXS01; genus JAUHXS01. The sequence continues at coordinate 606,298 of JAUHXS010000001.1, forward strand.
ACTAAGTTAAATCCTCCATCAATAGAGATTTGTCTATAGAATTCTGTTTTACCTGCTGCAAAAGCATTGATGATTAAAACCAATGATAAAACTGAAGATAGTAAAAGAGATTTTTTCATAGCATTTGTTTTGTTTGTTCCTTTATACTCTAATAAAGCGTATAATGTTTCAAAAAACGTTAAAAATTTATTACAGCTAAATATAGGAATAATATTTTAATTTGCAATATTTATATCTTGTAACAACATTGGGGAAACTTGTGTAAATGAAAGTAGAGATATATACTGATGGAGCATCGAGGGGCAATCCTGGTCCTGGTGGGTATGGTGTAATTTTAATAGCAGGACAGCACAAAAAAGAACTATCTCAAGGCTACAGGGAAACAACCAACAATCGCATGGAGCTCATGGCTGTAATTGCAGGGCTCGAAGCGCTTAAGCAAGATAACCTTAACGTAAAAATAACTTCTGACTCAAAGTATGTTGTTGATGCTGTCGAAAAAGGCTGGGTTTTTGGTTGGGCAAAAAAGAACTTTGCAAAAAAGAAAAATGAGGATTTGTGGAAAAGGTTTTTAGCTCTCTACCCAAAAAACAATATTAAGTTTTACTGGATCAAAGGACATAATGACCATCCCTATAATGAAAGGTGCGATCAACTAGCTGTGGAGGCCGCACAATCGAACAACCTTATACCAGACAAAGGCTATACAGGAAATTAAACATCATGGTATTAATTCTAAAAACTTAAGATTTCTTTTAATCCCTTTATACTTAGTCCTTTTGAGTGGTGTTTTCTTAAACAATTTCTGAAAAACATCTTCAGTTATTTCATGCCACTCCTTCTTTGTCATTTTAAGCATCTCTTCTTTGGGCTCAAATGCTTCCTCGTGATGTGGTTTTGAAAAGCGATTCCAAGGACAAACATCTTGGCAAATGTCACATCCAAATGCCCAGTTTTCAAATTTTCCTTTCACGTTTTCAGGGATGGCATATTTCTCTTTTAGTTCAATCGTAAAATAAGAGATGCACTTACTTCCATCTACAGTATAAGGTTTTGGAATCGCATCTGTGGGGCAGGCATCCATACACTTTGTGCATGAACCACAATGGTCTGTAACCGGTTGGTCATATTCTAATGGCAAGTCAATTATGAGTTCTGCTAAAAAAAAGAAAGAGCCCATTTGCTTATTTAGCAGTAATGAATTTTTGCCCACCCACCCGAGTCCGCTTTTAGCAGCCCAAGCTCTCTCCATAACAGGTGCAGAATCAACAAACGCTCTTCCATCAACAGCTCCAATTGTCTCTTGAATATACAGAAGAAGTTCTTTAACCTTTCTTCTTACTACAAAATGATAGTCTTCTCCATAGGCATACTTAGCAATTTTAGGAGCATCTTTATTTTCTTGTACTTGCTTCGGAAAATAGTTGTAGGCAAGTGAGATGACGGACTTAGCTCCTTCGACTAACTTTGTTGGATCTAAGCGTTTATCAAAATGGTTTTCCATATAATACATTTGACCATGCATATTGTTTTTCAACCACCTCTCTACTCTTGGCGCTTCTGTTTCTAAAAATTCAGCTTTGGATATTCCACAATGAGCAAAACCTAAACGAGTAGCTTCTTCTTTGATCAACGTAGAACTTCTCAATGTACGTACTATTTAGTATAATAGAACTTTACGCGTACTTACAATCTTATTGTCTATATGGAGATTGCAAAAATAGACTCCTGAATTTTGTTCATCAAAACTATATTGATAGATTGATTCAAATGAATCATTATAAATAGGTATTCGCTCGATTTCTTCCCCTGCAATGTTTGTAATGGTCAACCAAGTTTTTTTAAATCGTGTGTTAGAGACTACTTTAATACTAATTTGCTTATTTGTTGGATTGGGATATATTAAATCAATAAATGTATGTTTATCATTCTTTAATAAGTCTTTAATACTAGTCACTACTGGTCCATCTCCAGCAGCAGTAACTCTTTCTTCGTCTGCAAATAAGCTTTCACAACCGTTAGCATCAATAGCTGCAATAGTTATGTAATAGGTACTATCCTTTTTTGTGTTCGGCACTATAAACTCAGTGGTATTGTAAAAGTTATACACAGCGTCATAATCTGTCGTATTAGAGCTGACTATTACTTTATATCCAGAGTTTACTTCAGAACTGATTGCCTCTATCTCAATCCCTGTACTTTTATTTTGCAGTTCAAAGTCAGGAGCTTTAGGCCCCGAAGCAAGTATAATAGCAGATACCCCATTGATCAAAGCATTCCTTCTTAGATAGTTAAAATCAACAAACATACTATCCAACTCCATGTCATTATCTGTATCATAGCCTATCACATCATTAGATGTGTGTTGATGATCAGTATAACCGACCCCAGGAGCACCATGGCCATGCTCATGCTCTGAGGTAAATCGTAGTGACGTAAATCCATTTTCCCGGAATGGGATGTGATCTCCTCCTCTTCCTGTTCGATCTTCTTGGTTCATAATATTTATTTCCATTGGAACATCAATCAGTGAAGCTAGCTCTTCCTCATACTCTAACTTTATAAATTTGGCAAAATTTCTATGTTGATTATAAAAAGAAGAATAAAAAGAAAACAAACGAATACTGGTGCTATCAATTTGCCCCTCATCATTGCATGCAGTTGGTGGTGAAGCGGTCTCACCGCATATGATTCCACCAATTACATCATTATTTTGTACCGCTTTAATGGGCAAGCTGTTATCACTTGCATAATCCGCTAATGCTCTACCCCCATACAAACCTTGCTCTTCCCCTGTTGTAAGCATAAAAACAAAGGTATGATTAAAGGCATATTGACTTAATAATCTTGCCAATTCCATTACTAAAACTGTTCCACTACCATTATCATCAGCCCCATGAGCGACACAAGCAACATCACAACCATTATCACAGCGTGAATCCATATGTGCTTCTAAAACGACAATTTGATGATTGTTTGTATCTACTCCAGGCAAAACGCCTAAAACGTTTTTATGGCTATTCATACCACAAATATTTTCGTCAAACTTTAGATACGACACAATCAGTCTATTATTATGCCTAGCACTATATGATTGCAACTTACTATAAATCCAACTTCTGGCAGCTCCAATTCCTGTGTCGGCAGATAGTGTATCCGACCCAGTATTTCTATTGTGAAAGCTTACCAGTTTTGTCAACAATACTTCTAACGAATCAGATGAGGCATCCTCAGCCAATACACTTATTATCTCTGATGGTGTAGTAAATGTAGCACCTACGCTATATAATTGAGGATCATAGTTTCCTTTCAATATATTATCTGCTTCATTATTGCTTACAACCATGTTTGTTTGAGCGAAAATATACGCAGTCAATAAAACAAAAATCAGTGTGGAGAATATTCTCATATAAAGTTTATAGTTTTATCTAACAAGTGTTACTGTGCCTTCTAACAATACCTCTGAACCATCATTTTTTGTTGCCTTCAAATAATACCTATACGCTCCCACCTCTTGCTCAACTCCATTCCAGCTTCCATCCCAACCTTCATTCACATCTTGTGAAACAAATATACAATTTCCCCATCTATCATAAACTTTAAACTCAACCTCACCTATAAAGTAGTTAACAATTGGAAAGAATGTACCGTTACCATTTTCATTATTGCCAGGAGTAAATGCAGTTGGCAAGACTGGAAATTCGTTAAGCATCTCTATTCTTACAGAGTCTGACTTAAAACACACCCCTTCTTTGGAAGCTGTTACGATATAAGTAATATTCTCTGTTGGTGTTGCTATCGGATCAGAACAATTATCACAGGATAAAAATTTATTAGGCAACCAAGTGTAGTTGTGACCACCTGATGCAGCTAACCTGACCTCGCCTCCCGACCTAACTAAAGCGTAAGTCGGATTTATGGATATCCTAACGCTATCAAGAATTTTCACCGATGCTGTATCTGTGCCAATACAACCAAAACTATCCACCTTGGTAATGACATAGTCCTCTTCAAAGACATCTTGACCTCCTGTATAATAAACCAATGTACTAGGAGTATTAACACTCTGTAACCAGTCCATTGGTGACCATGTATATTGCGCCCCTGACTCAGATGAGTTACTTCCTATCAAAACCTTATTAGTATCATCACGGCAAATCACTTGATCAACTCCTGCAAAAACCTCAACCTCAGGGCGGATCATCACAACTTGGCTGTCTTCAAATTGACACCCATTGGTAGGATCAAATACTGTAACAAAATACTCCACTATTGAATCAGAAACATTACTCAAAAACCTTGGACGATTATTCGTTATACTGTCCAATAACAGATTGGGTTGCCAAAAGACATCTAGCGAGTCAGAGTATTCATCAAGAATAGCAGGCCCTAGAAAAGTATCCACCCCTGCACAAATTTCTAATGTGTCTAATAACTCTAATACATCAATATTTGGCAATACATTTATAATCAAACTATCCATTATAATGCAACCAGTACTAGTATCTGTAACTTCAACCATTAGCTTAAGTATTGTATCAGAAAAATCATTGATAAATAATGGAGAGTTTAAAGTAGCTTGATCTACCAAGTTGCTAGGCACCCAGTTGTAATAAAAAGAGTCTTGAGACAACAACTCTATTACAGGACCGACCAAAGAGTCTACCTTCGGACAAAGCATTAAGCTGTCTATCATTTCAATGGTATTGATCAATGGTCGAATATTGACCTGAATACTATCCTCAACCCTACAGCCTGTGATAGTGTCTTCCATTACTACTTTATACGAAAATGAAGTATCAGAAAAGGTGTTTATGAAATTGGGGGCATTAACACTATCATTAGACAGGTGATTTGAAGGACTCCATAGATAAGTGAATGAGTCAATGAACTGGTCTTGAACTAAAGGACCTAATAATGAATCCACGAAAGGGCATAAAATAATAGAATCTTTAAGGTTAAGCTCTTCAAAAATAAAAAGATCATAGAGCGTTACAAAACCTAGGCAGTTCCCGTAAATCGTAGATATAGTGATATTTTCACCATTTTCCATTATAGTGTCTGCAATTGTTTTAATATTAAGGTCAACAAAAGAATCGCCTGGAAGAAAATAAATGCTATCTGGAAATGAAAGATAATCATCCCCTTCTATTGCTTGGCCACTTTTGGTATAGGAAACAAGCAAACTATCATTAAGATCATTGAATCTTTTAAATCTGACAATACCATCTAAGCAACCTTCAATAGGATGTTGGATAATCTCAACAAAATTTGTTCCGCCTTTTGGAGCCAAACTATTTGCCTCAATTAAAACACCAGAATCCAAAGCCCAATCTCCTACGTCGGCAATAACCAATTTCAAGTGATACGTGGCACATGCTACGACATCTATTGCAGCAGTAAAAATTGAAGTAAACCCATCATACTCCATAAAGGTACTATCATTAGAATCAGGACAATGGCCGTTATAATATTGAGAATTCACATTATCATTAATGTTATCTATATGAACCAATTGCTCTGTATTCGGCACCCAAGCTAGATTAACGGTATCTAAGTTCCCTAATGAGTCTTCAATTCCAGGACCATTAATAAAAAAGCCAAATACATCAAAAACACCTAAGTTTACATATTCGAGGTACTCCTCCGAAGCAAATACATAATTAAATTCTATTCCATTGGAACTGGAAATAATATCGAATTCGATCGAACAGGCATCATTAGTTATTACATTTTCTCCCTCAACCTCAAGAAATAAATTTTCCAAGTGTGAATCACCAGGAAGGCCTCTAAAATCAGAATAAAGCCATCCACCAAAAGCATCACACCCACTATTTCTTCCACTATCCGCTCCTATTGCATTTAGTGCATACCCTGTAGACAGAATAAGTCCAGAATCTATTCCCAAATCTGTTCCAACTGCATTAAATGAACCCATACCACTATCCGCACAACTTGATGTAATATTAGAAATCACTACACCATTTGATGCAAGGCTTTGCGCAAGCACAGTATCTGAAAGTGTTACATCGACAGTAAGCTGTGCATACAAGCAGTTGACAACTACTAGTGTGAAACATATGATTTTTAATAAATGGTACATACCATAATAAATATACAATTAAAAAACCATCTAAATAATTTATACACGCCTCTTTATCAAGTACAAATCAGACAAAATGTCTCAAAAAAAGAAAAACAAAGCCATTTTGACACCTACATTACTCTTGGCAGGATATTTGTTGAACTAATTAACATATAAATTGTTGAATTATGGATTTAAATAAGTTTACAATAAAGTCGCAAGAAGCGATCCAAAAAGCTCAGGAAATTGCACTTAGCCTACACCATCAGACCATTGAGACGGCCCACTTACTAAAGGGCATTCTAATGATAGATGAAGATGTAACAAATTTTCTATTCAAGAAGATCGGAGTAAATGTAGATACACTAAAACATAATACAGATAGTTTAGTCAATAGCTTTCCTAAAGTGTCTGGTCAAAATCAATATCTATCAAAAACTTCAAATAGTGTTTTAATCAAGGTCCAAAATTATTTAAAAGAATTTGGAGATGAATTTGTCACAATAGAGCATATTTTATTGGGTCTACTCAATGAGGGTGATAATACATCTAAGCTATTAAGAGAACTAGGTGTTTCTGAAAAAGATCTAAAAGCCGCCATTAAAGATCTCAGAAAAGGCAACACAGTAAAAGACCAAAATGCAGAAGCTAATTACAATTCGTTAGATAAATACGCTAATAATTTAAACGAGATGGCAAGTTCTGGGAAACTAGATCCAGTTATTGGTCGAGATGAAGAAATTAGAAGGGTATTACATATCTTATCAAGAAGAACAAAGAACAATCCGGTATTAGTTGGCGAACCTGGTGTTGGCAAAACTGCCATTGCAGAAGGCATTGCCCATAGAATTATAAGTGGTGATGTACCAGAAAACCTCAAAACAAAGATCATCTACGCCCTTGATATGGGTGCACTGATTGCAGGCGCAAAATATAAAGGTGAGTTTGAGGAAAGATTAAAAGCTGTTATTAATGAAGTAAAGCAATCAGATGGACAGATCATTCTTTTTATCGATGAGATTCACACCCTTGTCGGAGCGGGAAAATCGGAAGGAGCCATGGATGCGGCTAATATACTTAAACCAGCCTTGGCCAGAGGCGAGCTTCATACAGTTGGCGCAACTACCTTAAATGAATTTCAAAAATACTTCGAAAAAGACAAAGCGCTGGAAAGACGATTTCAGAAAGTGATGGTGGATGAACCCACTACTGAAGATGCTATATCTATCTTAAGAGGTCTTAAAGAGCGATATGAAACACACCATAAAGTAAGAATCAAAGATGAGGCTATCATTTCATCCGTAGAGCTCTCACAGCGATATATAACGGATCGTTTTCTTCCAGACAAAGCAATTGACCTAATCGATGAAGCTGCAGCAAAGTTACGACTGGAGATGGATTCTCTACCCGAAGAGCTAGATGAGCTAGAGAGGAAAATCAGGCAGCTAGAGATTGAAAAGGAAGCAATTAAAAGAGAAAAAGACAAGGAGAAACTGAAATCTCTAAGTGAACAAATTGCCAATCTTTCAGAACAGCGAAATGAGCTAAAAGCGAAATGGCAAGCTGAAAAAGAGGTGGTTGATAATATTCAAAAGCAAAAAGAGGCTATAGAAAATTTCAAATTAGAAGCAGAGCAGGCGGAACGTTCTGGAGATTATGGCAAGGTAGCAGAACTACGCTATGGGAAAATCAAGGAGGCAGAAAATGCTTTAAAAGCAGCCGAACAACAATTAAAAAAGTTCAAGAATGAAAGCAGAATGATGAAAGAGGAAGTTGATGCCGAAGATATAGCTGCTATTGTTTCAAAATGGACTAATATTCCAATCAGCAAAATGCTTCAAAGTGAGAGAGAAAAGCTACTGCACTTAGAAAATGAGCTACACAAACGAGTTATTGGACAAGAAGAGGCCATTGAAGCTGTTTCAGATGCCATCAGGAGAAGCAGAGCAGGCCTACAAGATCCTAATAAACCTATTGGTTCTTTTATCTTTCTTGGAACAACTGGTGTCGGAAAAACTGAATTGGCAAAAGCTCTAGCTGAATACCTCTTCAATAATGATCAAGCAATGACTCGGATTGATATGTCTGAATATCAGGAAAGACACGCAGTATCAAGATTAGTTGGTGCACCTCCAGGATATGTAGGCTATGATGAAGGCGGACAATTAACAGAAGCTGTTAGAAGAAAACCTTATTCTGTAGTCTTGCTAGACGAAATTGAAAAGGCACATCCTGATGTGTTTAATATTCTACTTCAAGTCCTAGATGATGGTAGATTGACGGATAATAAAGGACGAGTCGTTAACTTTAAGAATACTATCATCATAATGACTTCAAATATTGGCTCTCACATCATTCAAGAGAAGTTTGAAGATATAGATGAAAAAAGTATGTTTGGCGTAGTCGAAAGTACGAAGATGGAAGTTTTTGAGCTACTTAAAAAATCCATCAGACCAGAGTTTTTAAATAGAATAGACGAAACCATCATGTTCCAACCACTTTTAAAAGGTCAGACGGAAGCTATCGTCAAGCTTCAACTCAATCATGTGAAAGCATTATTGCAGAATGAATCTATAGAGATAGAATTTTCAGATAATACCATTAAGTGGTTGGCAGATATTGGCTATGATCCGACTTTCGGTGCAAGACCGATTAAAAGAATCATACAGAAAGAAGTTGTTAACCAACTATCAAAATCAATCCTAGCAGGAGAGCTAAAACCACATGGAAAAGTAAATGTAGATATGGAAGGAGAAAAGTTGAAATTCATTAACAAAAACAAGGTAGAATCAGAGTCAATACCATCGGAATAAACGAGAGCATTGACAAATAATTATACTTGCAATAGAGAAAAATACGTTATAATTTTACCGCCCTAAATTAAGATATGAAGGAAGAAGATTTTTTTGCAGACATGCCAACAGATGATATTGAGTTTCTACCTCTTATTTCTGTTGACGATGAAGAAGGAGATAGTAATAAAAGAAAAATTGATACCACTTCAATTAATATCTTGCCTCTAAAGAATACTGTATTATTCCCAGGAGTAGTTATCCCAATTACCGTTGGAAGAAAGCGATCCATCAAAGCAGTACAAAGTGCCTACAGGGGGAATCGCACAATAGGTGTGATTTCTCAAAAAGATATTAAAATAGAAGATCCTAAAGCGAAAGACCTTAATTCTATTGGAACTGTTGCTAGAATAATAAAACAGCTAAAGATGCCCAATGGCAATACAACTGTCATTATTCAGGGTAAGAAAAGATTTAAAATAAAAGAATTCATATCGGAGTCACCTTTCATTAAGGCCTCTATCGATATGCTGGATGAGACAATTCCAAGTGACAAAGACAAGGAATTTGTTGCTACAATGGCTTCCATCAAAGAGTTAGCAGCCAAGATCATAACACTATCTCCGAATATTCCTTCAGAAGCTTCTGTTATACTTAAAAATGTAGAAAGTGCTAGTTTTTTAGTCAGTTTCATTGCCTCAAATCTAAACATAGAACTAAAGGAAAAACAGTCTATAATTGAAACTCAAGATCTTAAAGAGCGAGCACAAAAAGTATTGCAACACATGCACAATGAGCTTCAAATGCTGGAGTTGAAAAATAAAATACAAGATAAGGTTCAAACTGATTTAGAAGAACAACAAAAGGAATACTTCTTGCATCAACAACTGAAAACGATACAAGAAGAGCTTGGTGGAGATTCTGTCAATCAAGAAATTAAAAATTTAGAAAAGAAAGCCAAAACCAAGAAATGGGGTAAGGAAGCCAAAGAGATGTTTGAACGCGAGCTGGGCAAACTTCAACGAATCAACCCAGCTGCAGCAGAGTACTCTGTTGTCCATAACTATCTTGAACTACTTTTAGACCTTCCTTGGGGAGAATACACCAAGGACAAGTTTGATCTAAAGAACGCTCAAAAAGTATTAGATAAAGATCACTTCGGACTAGAAAAAATCAAAGAAAGAATCTTAGAATATTTAGCCGTATTAAAGTTAAAAGGAGATATGAAATCTCCAATTTTGTGCCTCGTAGGTCCTCCAGGTGTAGGTAAAACATCGCTCGGTAAATCTATTGCCAATGCATTGAAAAGAAAGTATGTACGCATGGCATTAGGCGGACTACATGATGAAGCTGAAATAAGGGGACATAGAAAAACATACATTGGTGCCATGCCTGGAAGAGTGGTACAGTCACTAAAAAAAGCAAAGTCTTCTAATCCAGTATTTATCTTAGATGAAATAGATAAAGTTGGAGCCGACCATAGAGGAGACCCATCCTCTGCACTCCTCGAAGTATTAGACCCAGAGCAGAATCAAGCTTTTTATGATAATTATTTAGAGTTAGAATACGACTTATCTAAGGTTATGTTTATTGCCACGGCAAACTCCCTAAACAGCATTCAACCTGCGTTGAGAGACAGAATGGAGATTATTCATGTAAGTGGATATTCTTTAGAAGAAAAGATTGAGATTGCTAACAAACATCTAATCTCTAAGCAAAGAACAACTCATGGTCTCAAAGCAACAGATATTAAGGTTAATAAAACAATTATTAAAAAGGTAATAGAAGATTACACTCGAGAGTCTGGTGTTCGTGAGCTTGATAGACAAATAGCTTCTATTATGCGATCAGTTGCCAAACGAGTCGCCATGGAAGAGAAGTACAATAAAACAATCCAACAGGATGATCTTTATACTTACTTGGGGCCGACCAAATACGAAAAAGACATTTTCAAGAAGCAAAATCAGCCAGGAATAGCAGTAGGTTTGGCATGGACTGCTGTTGGTGGAGATATCCTTTACATAGAATCTATATTGAGTGAAGGCAAAGGGAAGTTAACACTAACAGGAAGCTTAGGTGATGTAATGAAAGAATCTGCCGCCACTGCATTGAGTTTAGTGAAAGCTAATGCTAAGAAACTAGATATAAACATTGAAGACTTCCAAAAGAAAGATATTCATATTCATGTTCCAGATGGAGCAACACCAAAAGATGGACCTTCAGCTGGTATAACTATGTTAACGGCCATTGCTTCGGTCTACTCAGGTAAAAAAGTAAAGCCATTTCTTGGAATGACTGGAGAGATTTCTCTAAGAGGTGAAGTACTACCCGTAGGCGGAATAAAAGAGAAAATATTAGCTGCCAAAAGAGCTGGTCTAAAAGAGCTAATCATGTGCAAGGCCAATGAAAAAGATGTACTAGAGGTTAAAGAAGATTACATAAAAGGGTTAAAGTTTCATTATGTTAAACACATGAATGAGGTACTTGATATTGCACTAGGATAAAGATTAATCTTATCTTAACGCATATTGTAGCGAAACTTGCTATATTCATTCCAAACTAAGTTAAATCATTTCAACTTTTAGTCTGTAAAGATGGCTTTTACTGAAGGTATACTGGTTGGTCTTTCAATGATCATATTCATTGGTCCTGTATTCTTCACACTATTAAAGAGCACCTTAGAGCATGGTAAATTTGCTGGATTCGCTGTAGCTTCAGGGATTATAATAAGTGATGTAACATGCATAGCGGTTTGCCTTCTTGGAGCGATTCCTTTCTTCGACAATGACATTAATCAGTTTTGGATTGGATTAACAGGAAGCATTATACTATTAGCATTGGGGCTTAAATACCTTATTAAACCCAATGCCGAACATAACTCTAGACAACTCAGAGTCAAAAATGTATTAATTGTAAGTTTCTTTACAAAAGGATTCTTGGTCAATTTCATCAACCCTTTTGTTTTCCTTGTTTGGATTGGTCTTATCACCTATGCTAAAAGTGAGTTTATTCACTATGAAAGCTTATTTATATTCTTGGGGGGAGCCTTGCTAGGAATATTTTCAACAGACCTTTTAAAAGTGATTTTAGCGGATAAAATCAAAAGATTAATTCAACCCAAAGTTCTTAGAGTCACTTATAGAATTATCGGCATTATACTCATAGGTTTTGCTATTAGAATCTTTTTATATGTAATGTTATAATAATTTATTTTAATGTCTATATTTGGTTAAACTAAACTTATAATAAATTATGGAGCACAATACAGTATTTAATCCCATGGTGTTAGCTGGAGCAGCTTTAATACCTATGATTTTAGGCTTTATATGGTATCATCCCAAAGTAATGGGCACCATGTGGATGGACGCCTGCGGTTTTAAAGCCGAAGACTTAAAAGGTGGAAACATGGGACTTATTTTTGGCCTAAGCTATGTTTTTAGCTTTATGCTTGCTATTGCTATTAACTTTGTTGTTATTCACCAAAACCACCTATTTTCAGCTTTAATGAGTGAACCTGGATTCCAGAAAAAAACGGGAGATGCATGGATATTGGTTCAGGAGTTCATGACCAAGTATGGTTCAAACTTTAGAACTTTTAAACACGGAGCATTTCATGGTTTGATTGACGGTATATTATTTGCACTGCCTATTTTAGCAACGAATGCCATGTTTGAGAGAAAAGGCTTCAAATATATTTTTGTAAACTCAGCTTATTGGATAATTTGTATCTCTTTAATGGGAGGTGTTATTTGTCAATTTTCTTAAGTAAACATATTACGTCTATTTGAAAAGGTTTGAGCATAAGCTCAAACCTTTTTTATTTATAAATCCAAATTAAGCATTAAAAATGCTTAATCGATTAAAAGTTTGTAAGTCAATACACTCAGAGTACTTTCTAACAAACTTTAAATCGGGATTACCCCAACTAACACAATAGTTTAAACACTTCGTGTCTTTCTATTGCGTAAATTGGGATAAATTTGTACTATGCAGATTGATATTATTTCTTTACTCCCTTCATTATTGGAAAGTCCTTTAAATCACTCTATTTTAAAAAGAGCCCAAAACAAAGGGCTTGTAAATATTAACATTCATAACTTAAGAGACTACTCTACTCACAAACAAAAACAAGTTGATGACTACCAATATGGTGGCGGGGCAGGAATGGTATTAATGATTGAGCCTATTGTAAATTGTATTGAATATTTAAAAGCAGCAACTAAATATGATGATATCATTTATATGTCTCCTGATGGAGAACTGCTGAACCAAAATATTTCCAACGAAATATCACTTAAAAAGAACATTCTAATTTTATGTGGACACTATAAAGGCATAGATGAAAGGGTCCGTGAACACTTTATCACAAGAGAAGTTTCTATAGGGGACTATGTTCTCACGGGTGGAGAACTAGCCGCCAACGTGCTAATAGATTCAGTAGCCAGATTACTTCCTGGAGTTCTTAATAATGAAACATCTGCACTAGAAGATTCCTTTCAAGATAATATGATTTCGCCTCCTGTATACACCCGCCCATCAGAATTTAGGGGCATGAAAGTCCCAGAAATTTTACTCTCTGGAAATGAGAAATTAATTCAAAATTGGCGAACAGAACAATCAATAGAGCGAACAAAGAAAAGAAGACCAGATTTACTTTAAAGCTTTCTATGCTCATATATTCGCTCAATCATCTCAACAACCTTAAGTCCTTCTAACGCATTAGTTGTGATATTTGATTCTCCAGAAAGGGTATCAACTACGTTTTGTATCACGTAATGATGATTTGCTGCGCTCCCTTTATACTCTCCATAATCATTTGGTGGATTACTTGGAGGCAGCTCTGGCATAGTATACCCATCAATATTACAATGCACAACCTCATCCATATATTGCCCGCTTACTTTCACACTACCCTTCTCACCTATTACGGCAATGCTACTTTCCATATTTTGATTCCAAACCGAGGTAGAATAATTAATTGATCCTATACCCCCATTAATAAACTCAAAGTTGACAATGCCTGAATCTTCAAACTCAATAGAATTGGGGTGATTAAAGTTATCAAATCGTGCATCAACATTCTTTATATCTCCAAACAACCAATACATGATGTCTATAAAATGGCTAAACTGTGTAAAGAGCGTTCCGCCATCTTGCTTCAAAACACCTTTCCATCCGCCCTTTTTATAATATCGCTCATCTCTATTCCAGTAGCAATTAAGCTGTACCATGTAAATATCTCCAAGCAATTCCTGATCCATAATTGACTTAAGCCATTCTGACGGCGGGCTATATCTATTTTGCATCACACAAAAAACCTGCCTTGAAACATTTAATGATTTATAAATTACTTTCTCACAAGCTTCTTTAGAGAGTCCCATAGGCTTCTCGCAAACAACATGCCATTTATTTTCTAAAGCCAATATAGACTGGTCTGCATGTAAATCATTGGGAGTACAAATGCAAACAACATCTATGTCATGGCCTCCCTGCACCAACTCTTCCATGGAGCTGTAAAAATTAATACCATATGCCTTTTCAATGTCAATTTTAATTGAGGTATCAATATCAGCCGCCGCAACTATTTCGGTTTGAGGATGCCTATGGATAATTTCGGCATGCCTTCTTCCTATTCTACCACAGCCAACAACTGCAAATTTTATTTTTTCACTCATATGTTTAAAACGCGTTTTCGTCTCCTTTTAATAACATTCGGATGGTATAGTAAATAATCTTCAAATCTAGCAAAAATGACCAATTTTCAATGTACCAAACATCAACCTTAACTCTTTTTTGCATCATATTAGGATCGGTTGTCTCGCCTCTATACCCCCTTACTTGAGCCATTCCTGTTATGCCTGGCTTTACAAAATGCCTGACCATAAACTGATCGATAATCCTTGCATATTCTTCCGTATGTTTTAACATATGGGGTCTTGGACCGACAACGGACATATTCCCTATCAGCACATTAAAAAACTGAGGAAGCTCATCTAAACTTGTGCTTCTCAAAAATTTTCCAATAGGTGTAATTCTTTTATCCCCTTTTGTCGCTTGCTTAGTGTCAGCATTGTCATTCACATACATCGTTCGAAACTTGTAGCACCAAAAATCTGTATTAACTTTCCCTGAACGTTTTTGTTTAAAAATAACAGGGCCTTTAGATGTTAGCTTAATAATTATTGCAAAAATGGGCGCTAACCATGAAAGCACAAATATGATGACAAACAAAGAGAAAACTATGTCGAAGAGTCTTTTTAATAATAGATTAAAAGGATTCTCAAGTGGCTCTGCTCTAATCAACATAATTGGAACATCACCATAAAACTCTAAGTTTACTTGCCTGTTATGAAATCCCCTAAAGTCTGGGGCAACCTTGAATCTGATAACATGATCATCAGCAAATTTTTTTAATTTCCTAATTAAGTCAACATTTGACAAAGGAATAGCACAAAACATTTCCTCCACTTTGTGATCTTGCACATATCGTTCCAGTCCCTTGAGCGCTCCTAAGTGCAGATTGTCAAATTCTTCCTCTCCTGACTTTTCATCACCAAAAAAACCTAAAAAGTTAAACCCATACTCTGGATGTGCATTAATATGATTATAGATATTGATACCAACTTCATTTAATCCTACGATGACTGCCGTTCTTGTATTAAACCCCCTTGATCTTAATTTTCTGGTTAAGAGCAGAAAAAAAGCTCTAAATACAATGATCAAAACACCAAAGTAGACGTAAACAAAAATCAGAAACTTTCTAGAGAAAAAGTACCCCTTTGAAGAGACTATAAAAATCGCAATAAGCAAAGAATGTAATAATACTGCCTTTACAAGATTTTTCAAGACATTTTCGAGGCTCATTACCCTATAGAAATCATATATATTCAATAAGAGCGTTGTTAAAACCCACACAATATTAAAAATGATGACTAATGGCGTGTATTTGTCTACTAAATAATGATCAAATAAAATTGCACTAAATCTAATCTGATATGCTAACAAAAAAGCAATATTCAATAGTAATAAATCACCAATGAAATGAATTGCTTTAAATAATTTAGAATATCTAATAAACACTTTTAGAGAAAGTTATTTCCGCAAATATAAGATTTCAAAATTGACTTAAGTCATTTTAAATCAAATTAGTTCAGTACTCTCGCGGGAACTTCCGTTTGGGCGATAAAGCAATTTGGGTTAGACAAAATTGTTTGATTGACCAATGAGCTTAGCTTTATCTTCCCTACCAAGTACTTAAATGTGCTGCTCTCATAAACTTGATCAACTGACTCAAACTTCAAGTCACTTATGTCTTCTTTATTCTCATATCTGATATACACCTCTATAATAAAGTCATTAGTTCGCTCTGGTCTATTAGGTCGTTGAAGCTTTTTATATTCGTATCTATAATTATATGCTAAAGCAGAAATATCTGAAGCAACTGCAGAACCCGTAGCATGACTTCCTGCGCCCTTTCCTATTAATTGTTGTGCATCTGAAAACGCACCTTCTAAAACAACCCCATTATATTCATTTTCAACATTGTAAAGTTTAAATCGATCATCACAAAATTGTGGCATAACCCAAGTAGCTAATTTGCCATTAATAATTTGACTACTAGCAAATAGTTTTATTTTCAGCCTCTTTTCCATAGCAAATTTTAAATCATGATCATTAATGGTTTGGATGCCATAGGTGAAAATTTCTTCTGGATCAACATAAACACCAAACGCATGCGCTGTCAATATACATAGCTTGTACTTAGCATCATGTCCCCCCACATCTAGTGTTGGATCTGACTCAGCATAACCTATTTCTTGAGCTTGCTTTAATACCTCATCGTACCCTTTTCCTTCATTCACCATTTTGCTCAAAATATAATTAGACGATCCATTAAAAATCCCTTCAAAAGCGGTTAACATATCATTATCATAATATTCTTCTAGATTTCTGATTACAGGAATACTGGCACAAGAAGAGGCTTCATAAAGAAGCGAAACATTGTGTTTAAGCTGTAAATCCACCAACTCCTTAAAGTTTTCGGCGACCATCTTTTTATTTGCTGTTACCACTGATTTTCCACCTTCCATCGCTGTCTTAACAATTTCAAATGCTTCATCTGCTGTATCAATTACTTCTACTATGGTATTGACCTCCGGATCATTCAAGAGGTCTTCTTTTTCAAATGTAAAATAGTCCATGGGCAATGAACGTTTCTTTGCTTTATCCTTCACACAAATCTTTACAATTTCAGCATTGATACTATCTGTTTTGGTAAAAATATCATGTAATCCCTGTCCGACACACCCGAATCCAAATAATCCTATTTTTAATTTTCGCTCCATTTTACAAGTGTTTTTTTAATACATTCTCAATCTTTTCATATTCAATCAAAAAGCCATCATGACCATAAATTGAATCTATTTCTTCATAAATAGCATCTTTGATATGTTGCGCCATAAACTTTTGTTCTTTTATTGGACATAAACCATCACTTGACACCCCAATAGTTAAAGTATCAGTATTGATTTTCTTTAATACCTCTTTCAAGGTTCCTCTTCCTCTTGAAATATCATGCGTATCCATTGCCATCGATAGAGTCCAATAAGTAAATGGATCAAATCTTTGTTGAAGCTTGTTCCCTTGATGGTCAATGTAGGAACTAATCTTAAAATCGCTTGTGACCTCTTCGTCTTGTTGCAATAGTTCATATGCATCGTAGTGACGGTAGTGTAACATGCCAATTCCTCTTGCTATCTTTAATCCTTCTGAAGCAATTGTTAAATCTTCTTTTTTCCAAGCGTCATCATTCTCAATCGCCATTCGTTGAACGGTGTGAATACCTTTTCCCCAGGCAGATTGCTTGGCATTTGAAGCCAACATCACTAGCTGATTACAAACGTCAGGATGCTCCACTACCCATTCGATAGCTTGGTACCCACCCATAGACCCTCCAATCAGTATGTTGATTTTCTTAATTCCCAAATATTCTCTCAAAAGCTCATGACACTGCACCATATCTCTTATGGTAATGGAAGGAAAGTTTTTAAGAAAAGGAGCTTTAGAAGTTTTATCATTACTAATCGGACCAGTCGTTCCATAACAGGAACCTAGAATATTTGCACATACTATAAAGTATTTATCTGGATCAAAGTACTTACCGTTACCAACCAATCCATCCCACCAATCTTTAACATTAGAATTTGCAGTCAAAGCATGACAAACCCAAACTACGTTATCACGTTGATCGCTAAGTTTTCCTAAAGTAGTATATGCAATATCAATACTAGGCAAAACCTCTCCTAACTCAAGGTTTAATTCTTTATTATAATGATATGTCTTTAACATTTCGTTTTCATTTATATTTATCAGTCAACTGACTGACCAGGAATTAGCACCTTCGGATTAACACGAACTTAATCGGGTTGCTAGAGGTTCATCGAGCCTGTCTCTCCCCTCTTCTTTATAAATAAAACCAGTATAGAGTGGTTAATTTACAATGCAAAGATAACATAGAAAATAACAAAATTCAAAACCTTTGAAGTGGAATATCGACCAAAAATGGGTATAAACCCTTGATAATTGGTATCTTTAAATGTCATTTTATTGTTAAAATTGTTATTTTTCTTGAAATTCTGACCATATCTTTATAATATTACAGGTAACTATTCTGTTATTTAATCATAAAAAGGCAGATTATGGGATTTGATAATAATAAGCTAAACTACGATAGTAATAAGAACGAGATGATATCGAATACTAAAGTAGGTTCAAAAATCAGCAACACTCTTAAAGGAATTTTTGTTAAAAGATTAACGAAAAAAGATATTGAAGAAATCAGAATAGATAGCTATACATATACATACTAGGAAAAAGCAAAAGTTGTACCGACCGCCAAGCATACTTAAAATTCTTGGCGGTTTTTTTATGTTTGATTCAAAATACTCATATAATTTAGGAGCTCCTTTAAAGAAAACTTCATCGCCCTACGAGGGTGAGAGCAAGTCTGTTATATACAAGGTAAAGACAACTAAAAGAATACCCTACTTTATTAAAGTGAATTATTATGAAAATGATGTTCACTTCATAAAGTTTTATCATAAAAAGTTTGAGCAGTCTCCTAATAAATATAAAATGAGAATTGGCAATGTAAACGAGATGACCAGACTAGTATCTACATGCATTAAGCTTGCTGTCCAAATACATGATGGAAATAGAAATGCAATATTTGGTGTAGTGGGTCAATGGGATGAAGTTGACGTAAAAAAACAAAGTGAGATTAGTCAACGATATAGAATATATATCAAAGCAATACTCTCTGTGTTAACAAAGTCAGAAAAAAGCTTTGACTATTTTACAATTGAAAAATTAAATACATTTTTATTTATACCGTCGCATATGAATTCAGAGGAAAAGATCAAAAAAATAGGTGAAAACTTCTCAAATATTATGGGATCAGGCATTCAAGATTTAGCCATTCCTAATACAAGACCTACCTAAACCATAGGTTTAAGCAGAATAACTAATTTCTAGAATCCAGCTCTCAAAGCAACAATCAGATTTCTCCCGGGAGCACTAATCCCTGAGGAATAGGGTCTATAATGCACGTCTAGTAGGTTTTCTAGTCCTACATTTAGAATAATACTTTTGGTAAAGTTATAAGATGCTTTAAAGTTCAATGTATACCATGCTGGACTGCCATCTTCGGTGTATGTTTCAGGTTTATTTTGCTCTGAAGGCGAGAAATCATCAATGTGTTTCCAAGCATTGTATTGTGTATAGAAACTAGCCTGCCACTTATTTCTTTTATATGTTAGTCTCGTTTCGCCAAAAA
Source organism: Bacteroidia bacterium (assembly GCA_030426955.1). Classification (GTDB taxonomy): domain Bacteria; phylum Bacteroidota; class Bacteroidia; order Chitinophagales; family JAUHXS01; genus JAUHXS01. Next base: position 626,009 of record JAUHXS010000001.1, read on the forward strand.
TTGGTGGTACATGACGTAATGGGATATTATCTGTTAAGTCCATTCCTTCTGTGAATGTCAAAGTCGTTTTAAAGGTAAGATCGCTTCTCATTTTCCCTTCAAACAAAAAGTCAAATCCATATATGTTAGCCTGACCTGTATTAACGAGAGCTTGTACTCTACTTAATGTATCTTCATACTCAATAAAATCTTCTCCATTAAACTGAAAGTCTCTTCTTACCATCGCATTTACCAATAAGGAATAATAACCCACTAACCCTATCCTAAAGCGATCGTTTATTACTTTTGAGATGCCAATTTCCGAATTATAGGAAAGCTCTGGCTGCAAATCCGAATTGGGAACAACAACTACGCCTGGCTCTGAGTCAAAGACTTTACCAATATCATCGATATTAGGAGATCTAAAGCCTGAAGCAAAATTGATATTAAACTTCCAATCTTTTCCAGGCAAATATACTCCTCCGACACTACCATTGAAGGCATCTGTATACTGATCTACTCTACTAAAAGGAAAACTATAGAAAGTAGTATCTTCAAAAACAGCTTTTAAGTGTATATAACTATAACGTACACCGCCTAACAACTTCACTTTTTCGGAAATATTCCATTTATAAGTAGTATATAAAGAAGCTGTACTCATCAAACTACCTCCATCTGGATATCGCGTTGATTCAGGAGAAACATCTCCTGTAGCTATATCTAGCACCTGAGCAGTAGATCTTACATCGTTATGCACTCCTTCTCCGCCGTAATACCAAATATTTCCTCTCTTTGTCTTTTTCTCAAAATCGGCATTGATAGAAAAAACATTAACACGCTCAAATCGCTGGCTCAAATCGGTATCGTATATTGATCGGGAATTTCTGCTTTCTTTTACAATTTGATCTGCTACAGTAATTTTGTAGCGATCGTAAAGCTTAGTTGAAATAGTTGAGTTTAAGGCGATGGAGTTCATCATCCATTCTTGCGGCCCGTAATACCAATCTCCGTAACGAAGTTGTCCATTTCGATATTGAATTAATCTATCATATCTGGGTATATTGGAAGTCGTTGAATAATGAAAAGCATAAATCAGATCAATGTATTGATTGTCTTTTGCCTCGCCTTTGGTATATGCGCGGTACTTAAACTTTTGCATTAGATTAAATTGGTTGTACCCCGATCCAATTTGAAGATTCACATTATCGTTGGTCACAATGGAGTCTTGATTATTAATTCTGGCAACGTACTCAGGCCTCTTGCCAAAGTCGGAATATTCAGCAGGTCGTTTATGCCCTGTTCTTAAGTCAGCGAAATCACTAAAAGTAAAACTAGTAAATGAACCAAATTTTTTAAAGCCTAGATTAAAATCGACATGAGCTGTTTTCTCAGAATTTGCAGTAGCATATCGCATCATACCATTTCCAGAAAAAGCTTTGCGGTCACTTCCCACAGCCAAGTGAGGATCTTTTGTCGAAAAATTCATTACTCCTCCTAAGGCATCACTTCCATAAATAACAGATCCAGGGCCAAAGACCACTTCTGTACTTTTCAGAGAATTAGGATCTAAGGATATCACGTTTTGTAAATTACCACTTCTATAAATTGCATTGTTCATCCTCACGCCATCAACTACTATTAAAACAGAATTGGCCGCAAAGCCTCTAATCATAGGACTGCCTCCTCCTAGCTGACTTTTTTGCACAAATAGTTGTCCTGAAGCTGATAGCACGTCAGCCGTAGTTTGTGGATTTTCAAAAGCAATTTCTTTTGGCGAAATGCTTACTATTTTGTTAGGTATTTCCTTCTTATTTTGTTCCCATTTATTAGCGGAAACAACAATTTCATCTAAATCCAAAAAGTTTTCACTCATTTCAATAACCCACTGGTTATCTTTAATAGAATTGTAAGAAACTTCTATACTTTCAAAAGAGGCATGAAAAAACCTCAAAGTATCATCTGCATTAAACTGTTCTATACTTACAACACCATCTATATCACTTAAGGCAGTCTTTGAGGCATCAGCATTGGAAACAGTAACAAAACTGACTGGTTCCCCATTTTTTTCATTGATGATTTGAATATTCTGCGCAGACAAAAAGCTGGCAAGCAAAAAAAATAATAAAAAGTGTACTCTTTTGAATACACAAAGTGTCCAAAAAACAATACGTCTTACTGTCACGTTTTGGTCTTAATACGGTAAAAAATCAATTATCTCTCTTAGGATAGGACTATTCTAAAGATAGTATACTTACCCACTATAGAATCTTTTACAAAAATCTTGCCAAAGTGGTACTGTTCAATAATTCTTTTACAGAGCGACAACCCCAGTCCCCAACCGCGCTTCTTTGTGCTATACCCAGGATTAAATACTGTTTTAAAATTGGATCTCGCAATTCCTTTACCAGAGTCTTTGATATCAATTAGTGCTTGCTTTCCTGAAGTGCTAATAGCAATGTCAATACGTCCTTCACCATTCATAGCATCTAATGCATTTTTCAATAAATTCTCTATTACCCAATTAAATAATGGTGGGCTAATTTTCACTTTGATATTTTTATCAGTTGTTTTTACCGAAAATTTCACTTGATCAGAAGATCTTCTTTTCATATAATTCACTGAGTAATTAATCTCAGATAAGATATTTACATCCGTAAGTGTTGGCTCTGAGCCAATTTTAGAAAAACGATCTGTGATTAGCTCAAGACGTTTAACATCATTATTCATCTCTTGAATTGTTTCTCCAGCTTTGGAATTACCGTCTAACTGACTTTTTAAATATTCGATCCAGGCTACTAAGGAAGAAATGGGCGTTCCGAGTTGATGGGCTGTCTCTTTTGCCATCCCGACCCATACTTGGTTTTGTTCTGCTTTTCTAGAATTGCTAAATGCAACATATGCCACCAGTAGGAATAAAGCAATAATGGCAAATTGAAAAAGAGGATAATATTTCAACCTCGTCAATAAATAGGAATCATCATAGTAAATGTAGTTACTGATATCGTCTGTTATGGCTATTTCTATTCGTTCATTAACAGACTTCATTTCTTCTAGGCGCCTATAGAGGTACGCACTATCAAGCCCTTCACTTTTCTTAAGATTTCGGTATTCAATGATCTCTCCTTTTTGATTAGTCAAAATCACAGGAACAGTCGTATTGCTTCTTAGTACTTCTCCCGCTAATGTTAAATCTGCGTCATAGTCAGCAGAGACAACAAACTTGGTCGCATTTGCCCATAGTTCTACTTTCTTTCGCTCTCCCTCTGCAATCGTCTTGGCTAATCGATTGGTATACCAAAGTGATACAATTACAATAATTGATGCCATTATAAGTAATAGCAACTTCCATCGCATTTTTTTTTGATAGATATTCACTTAGCTTAATTGTCTATAAATTCGATCTCATCATCTTCCCAATCTTCAATCTCGTTGTGGGGTTTATACTCTTTTGAGAATTCTTTTTTTAATACTTCTCTTAGCTCCTGCCTTTCTTTACCTAAATCATCTTTTATCTTTTCTTTAACTGCTTTTTTATCATACTTTATTTTAAAGTCATCTATATGCCCTATCATTTGTAAATAAATATTTAATCGACCACTAGTTTCGTCTTCAAAATCCTCTACATCTTTGTTATTATTTTTAAAACGCTTCGCAATAATATCCGACAAACTCACTTTTAGTTTATAATCCAAATAATTATCAAAGGTATGCTGGCCAGACAAACTAAAAATGGCTGCATTTGAACTCATTAACATAGTTGGTACGTGCACAATTCTATCTTTAATTTCAACTTGATTTGACATATCTGAAAACTCGACATTCCGTAAGTCTTTTAATTTCACAAAAGTGGATAGTTCTTCCAGAGGTTCATAGTTGATTAACTTACCATGGGAAATCGTAATATCTGATAATACATAAAGGCTATCTTCAACTAAAGAATAATTGTCAAGCCAAAGAGACTTGATTTTTGTATTGGTAAATAAATCTCCATCAAGATTTTCATCTAGCAAATTGCTTTGTCCAAAATTGTTAAATTCTGTAAATAGCTTTTTCACGTTTAGCTGCTCTCCTAATACTGAAGCATTAAGTTGCAGGCCTTCTAGACCTATTAAATTTATATTTCCATTACCTTTTACTATACCATCTGCTGTTTTAAATTCTAAATTGTTAAAATAGATATCTGAACCATCAATCGACAGAGCCCCTCTAATGTTATCTGCAAAAAAAGCATCGTAGCTTAATTGGTTGACATCAATATCAATACTGCCGTCTAGATAATCCCACCAAAAAGTAGAAGTAGTACTCAGAGCAGAGTCGTTTTGTATTGTACTATCCGTATTATTACTTAATAAATCATTTACGTCAAGGTTTTTAGCACTTGCTTTACCTTTGAATGCAATTTTTGCAACACTATAACCAGAGTTACTTGCTACTGCATATAATAAGTTTCGCATCAGCCTTTTTACTTTTAAGTCTAGCGTAACATCGCTATTTTTATAATTAACACTAACGTTATCAAAATGTATATCATCATTGCTAAAAGCCAGAATGCCATTAATACCTTTTAGTTTTTCTGCCCCAAACTCCCAATTAACATCTGTCAATATCACTTTTCCCGACCCGTGCTTTACCGATTCATTAAATTGTCTTAGGGAAGAAGTAGATTTTGTCACCCTTCCCAAAAAAGAGAAGTCATCAAACTCTATCTGCCCACTTGCTTTTCCCATCCATTTGCCTCCTGAGTCGATCAAACTCACAATGTCGGCCAAATCAAAATGAGCATCTGCCTTTATATCTACTAATGGGTTTTCAAAATTCAAAACTTTACAAGTGATATTTACGGGCTTATTTCGAACCATTGCCTTAAAGTCATTTAGTTCAAATAAAGATGACCTTTTACTATTCCTAGAACCATTGGTTATTCTCCCATTAAAAGATACTCGTTCGAGCTTATTTGGAAGTTTTGGGTGCTGAATGCTGCCTTCGAGTAACTTGTATCTAACTTCATAATTCAGACCATTATCCTGATCAAGATCGCCGTCTAGCAACACACTTAGCCCCAATTTCCCGGTGCTACTAAAGTCCTTTAAATGTTCCGAATATTTGGGTGGTAATAAGCTTAAAAAAGATCTTATATCACCTTCCTCTTTTTGTAAGTTAAACCTTAGCTCTCGATCTTTGGTGTTCATAAAACCACTCATCAAAAAAGGCTCTCCATTTATTTTCAACTGACTATTATCAATTAAGTAGTTTTGATTCTTATCTGATACTTTTAGAGTTGAAGTCAGTTTGATATGTTTATTATCCAGATACTCAGAACTTCCTATAGTTGCAGTTTGTACATCCATATCCATCTCTAAATCTAATGTATACTCATCTTGCGAAAATTCGCCTGATAAGTTTGATTCGTTTATGATGACGATATACTGCTGATAGTCTTTTTTATCTGTGTACGTCAGCAGGACATTTTTAAGTATGACATCGTCTAATACTAACTTGTAATTATTTTCATTTTTAGTTACTGCAGAATCCGTTTTTTCTTGAATATCTTTTTCCCAAAAAAAATAATTAGCATGTCCTCGCTCATCTTTCTCCAAACTGATATAGCCATCTTGAATGATTATTGTCTTGATTTCATAGTTTCCATTAATGATGTCCAACCAATTAAAGAGTAAACTTATTTTTCCAACCTCAAGCACTTTAAGATCTTCTGGATTCAAGGCATTTTGCAACCGAACTGAAGTTAACGTAAACGATGCCAATGGAAATTTATCTATGAAAGACACATGAAGTTTACCACTTACATTAAACTCCTTAGAAATATTGTCATTCACTGCATTTAAAAAGTACTGTTTGAATTTTGGTGTATTAAAAAAATAGGTGAGTGAATTAAGTAACAATAGAAAAGCCAGCAAAGTTACACTGCTCCACAAAAATAATTTTCTCAACATTCTACTCTAATTACCTTATTTTATAACGGAATAAAAGGATATTTATTGAGTTATAAAATTAGTAAGTTTAATTGCTCGTGACCCTTAATTCCAGTTAAAAGATATGCACGCAAAAAGTGAAGTGTCTAGAAAATCAAAATTAGGGACGAGGCATTAGAAGAGTTGGGACGTAAAAACAACAAACTAGAAACTCATAACTTTAAAATACAAAGTATCCAAAATTGACGTTATATTAGATTTTATGAAGACAATTGCTATCATACCCGCTCGTTACGCATCTACTAGGTTTCCAGGAAAACCTTTAGCCAATATTCTAGACAAGCCTATGATAGAAAGAACTTACTTGCAAACTCTAAAGTCTAATGCTAATGAAGTTATTGTTGCCACCGATGACCAACGCATATTTGATTGTGTATTAAATTTTAATGGTAAGGCACAGATGACCTCAGAAGACCATATCAATGGCACAAGTCGCTGTTTTGAGGTTGCAAGCTTACTAAATCTAAAAGAGGATGATGTAGTCATTAATGTTCAAGGTGATGAGCCTACCATAAATCCCGAACAGATAAATTTACTTATCAATTATTTTCAAAATAAAGAAACTACTGAGCCTGAAATTGCAACATTGGTCAAAGCTATTGAATCTGTAGAAGAGTTGAATAACATCAATATTCCCAAAGTAGTCTTCAACTCAAAACACGAAGCACTATACTTCAGCAGAAATGTTATTCCTGCTAGTAAATCTCAACAAGATATCCACATAAATGAGACTAGTGGATATTATAAACATATCGGCATTTATGCTTATACCATAGAGGCTTTAAGAGAGATTGCATCCCTACCTAAAGGGAAGTTGGAGAAAATAGAATCTCTTGAGCAACTTCGTTGGTTAGAGTACGGCTTTTCAATAAAAACGATCAAAACAAAACACGAAAATATTGCCATTGATACCCCAGAAGATTTAGATCGTTTGATAGCAGAGTTAGAATAAAAAATCGTAGATTTGATTCCGCCTAAACTTTATACCGCTTCCAAGTAAAATAAGAAATTTTGGTAGCGGCATAACTCGTTCTAAAAGGATTTGTTAGCATGGATAAGTCAGCAAATTCATTAAGAACGAGTATACTAGCAAACTAATATTAAATGACAAAATTTGTCTTCGTAACTGGCGGTGTTTCTTCTTCATTAGGGAAAGGTATTATATCCGCATCACTAGCGAAATTACTCCAAGCAAGAGGGTATTCCGTAACCATTCAAAAGTTCGACCCATACATCAATATTGACCCAGGTACGCTAAATCCATATGAGCATGGAGAATGCTATGTTACAGAGGATGGTGCTGAGACAGATTTAGATTTAGGTCATTATGAAAGATTTTTAAATGTACCCACCTCACAAGCAAACAATGTTACTACTGGTAGGATCTATCAAACTGTTATAGACAAGGAAAGAAAAGGAGATTATTTAGGAAAGACAGTACAAGTCATCCCACATATTACGGATGAGATCAAGAGAAGAATGCTCTTGCTTGGTGAAAACAATAAATATGATATTGTTATAACTGAAATTGGAGGTACTGTTGGTGATATTGAGTCGTTGCCCTATGTTGAAGCGATAAGACAACTTAAATGGGATATTGGCACGCAAAACTACTTGGTCATTCACTTAACACTCGTTCCTTATCTAAGCGCAGCGAAAGAACTAAAAACAAAACCCACTCAACATTCGGTAAAGGAGCTTCTGGAGAATGGTGTTCAACCAGACATTTTAGTATGCCGATCAGAACATCCGCTTGGTCAGGAATTACGCAAAAAAATTGCAAGGTTCTGTAATGTTAGTATTAATGCCGTTATAGAGTCCCTAGATGCCAAAACGATATATGATGTTCCACTAAGAATGCTGAAAGAGAAACTGGATAAGATTGTATTAACGAAGCTAAAGCTTTCCACCAAGAAAGAGCCAGATTTAGAGCAATGGAAAACATTCTTGGGAAAATTAAAAAATCCTACCTCAGAAGTTAAGATTGGAATAGTTGGAAAATATGTTGAGCTGCAAGACGCATATAAGTCTATTCATGAAGCATTTGTCCATGCTGGAGCAGCAAATGAATGCAAGGTTAATATAGTAAGTATCCACTCCGAAGAGGTAAATGATAAAAATGTAGCTGAAAAGCTTGGCAATCTATCAGGAGTTTTAGTTGCTCCTGGATTTGGATCTAGGGGCATAGAAGGCAAAATCACTGCTATTAAATACGTGAGAGAAAACGAAATACCTTTCTTCGGAATATGCCTAGGTATGCAATGCGCTGTTGTAGAGTTTGCTAGGAATGTTTTAAACCTTAAAAAAGCGAAATCCATTGAAGTTGATGCCAAAACACCTCATCCAGTAATCAACCTGATGGAAAAACAGAAAAAAGTAAAGAAGATGGGAGGCACAATGAGACTAGGTGCAGCCCCATGTAAACTAACAAAGGCAACCAAAGCATATCAGGCCTATGGAAAAGCAACTATCTCAGAAAGGCATAGACACCGATATGAGTTTAACAATAAATATCTGAAAGACTTTAATGATTCTGGGATGCTAACTTCAGGAGTCAATCCTGATAATGAGTTGGTTGAAATTATAGAGCTTAAAGATCACCCTTGGTTTGTAGGTGCGCAATTTCACCCTGAACTAAAGAGTACTGTTGCCAATCCGCATCCATTATTTGTTGGTTTTGTAAAAGCTGCTGTCAAGCAAAATTCAGATAAGAATAAGTCTAACTAATTCCCGATACTAAGTATTGAATATATTCACCGAGGTATTATATTACTTTACATTAGAGCGAGGCAATAGGACCATGTTCTTAAAAAACAAGAAATCAGAAACATGAAACTAGATAATTAGTATCAAAACAATACACACTGCTTTAAACTTTATGCTCCCCATTTCTTACCTCCAACTATTTTACTAAATCACACATTTATAAATCCCAAACTAGAAACTTTCTGCTTATAACTTTAAACTAGTTAGAAAACTTTGTTTTGTTGGTTAGACAAAGTAAGTTTGTAATCTAATACAAAGCATAAATGGATAGAAATTCGTTAGTTGGTCTATTTTTAATTGGAATTATCATAATTCTTTACAGCCTTTATAATCAACCAACCCAAGAAGAGTTAGCTCAAAACAAAAGAAGGGAAGATTCTCTCAATGCAATATCCCAACAAGAGCAACTTATCCAAACTACTTTAGAAAAGCAAGATACAACCACTTCCTATGCTTCGGCTGAAAGTCAGGATTCAACAGTTGGAGCATCAATAAGCAAAGAGCTGACTGAACGATATGGGTCTTTCGGTATTTCTGCAACAGGTACAGAAAAGGTTACTTATATCGAAAATGAATTAATTAAAGTTGGGATATCAAATAAAGGAGGAGTAATAAAAAGTTTAGAGCTTAAGCAATATAAAACACACAATGATCAGCCGCTAATGTTGATGGACCAAAATAGCAATGAGTTTAATTATCAATTTTTCGCCAATAATAGAAGTATTAATACCAAAGACCTTTTCTTCAAGCAAGAGGGCAATTCATTTCAAATCTCAGGAAAAGATCAAAATAGTATTGCTTTTAGGCTACATACTAAAGATGGAGGGTATTTAGAGCAGCGATATACTTTAAAAGGAAATAGCTATGAAGTAGGTTATAATGTTGATTTTGTCAATCTGGAAAATATACTTTCTTCTAATAACAACTACGCTACTTTTAACTGGAATTCCAAAATAATAAATCAGGAAAAAAGTTTGCAAAATGAGCGCAACACAACGACAATTTACTACAAATACAAGAATGAAGACCCTGACTATCTTTCTGATAGAAGTGAAGCAGAAGAAGATGACTTAACAACATCTATCAAATGGATTTCCTTTAAACAACAATTCTTTAATGCAACTTTAATCGCTGAGGAATACTTTGACGAAGGAGATATTAAATTTTCAACTCCGACTGAAGGCAGCTATGTAAAAGATTTGAACGCTAGTATTATTATGCCACTTAGTAACACAGCAGGTGGAACGTCAGTTGCTATGAAGTTTTATTTTGGTCCTAATGATTATGCTACTTTAAAATCTTTTGACATTGGATTAGACAAACTCGTTCCTCTTGGGTGGGGTATTTTTAGATGGGTAAACAAGTTTATCATTATTCCTGTTTTTGATTTTCTTAATGGTTTTATTGATAACTATGGTATTATTATTCTAATCCTAACGTTCCTCATCAAAGGAGCTTTATTTCCATTTACTTACAAATCGTATACATCCACGGCCAAGATGCGCGTTATACAACCAGAGATCAATGCATTAAAAGAAAAATATGGCAATGATGCTCAAAAAATGAATGCAGAACAAATGAAATTGTTCAGCAGCGCAGGCGTAAACCCACTGGGTGGTTGCTTACCCATGTTATTGCAGATGCCAATTTTAATTGCGATGTATAGCTTTTTCCCCTCTTCGATAGAATTGAGACAAGAAAGCTTTTTATGGGCACAAGACTTATCTACATATGATTCTATTCTTGATCTTCCGTTTGAGATACCTTTTTACGGAGATCACGTTAGTCTTTTTACCTTACTAATGACCATCACGTCATTTGCAACCATGCAAATGAACGGACAAGCAGCAGCAGGAAACCCACAAATGAAAATGATGCAATACATTATGCCAGTCATATTCTTGCCAATGTTCAACAGTTTTTCAGCAGGATTGACATATTACTACTTCTTGTCTAATGTAATTACCTTCTTGCAACAAGTTATTATCAGAAAGTACATGGTAGATGATGACAAAATACGAGCACAAATACAAGAGAGAAAGAAAAAGCCAAAGAAGAAGTCCAACTTCCAAAAGCGCTTAGAAGACATGGCTAAAGCAAGACAGCAACAAGCCAGAAGAAAGTAAAATGCTTAAGTTCTTTAGCGTTGTTTTATTATGTCTCTTTACACTTGGTAAGTCCTGCAATTCAACAAGAAATGTTTCAATTCAAAGATTCGATAAAGAGAGTTTTGAACAACTTCTTACTACTAAAGATATCATAATTGACTTCAAGAGAACACCATGCTTTGGAACTTGCCCCTCCTACCGCATCATCGCTTTCAATGATTACACGCTAGCTTTTCATGGACAAATGTTTGTAGATAGCGTTGGATACTTTATAAGCAGTATATCACTAAAGAACATAAAACAGATCCAATACAAAGCAGAGGAAATTGACTTTTTCTCTTTGCAAAAACAATACCCACTTGAAGTGAATATAGCCGATTTGCCCAGTACAATTACTAAGCTATCATATAAAGAAAAAGAACATGAGGTTACAAATAAAAATTACAACTCTCCTGAGTTTTTGACTAATTTTGAAATATTACTAGACTCTCTATTAATTCCTTCGAGGTATATCAAGCAAAACAATACCATCCACACTAAGTGATTTTTGTAATTTATTCCAATTAGAAAGTGAGCTATCTTTATTGCACTGGATTAGATTCAAGAATACTTTGCTATGAAGCAAAATATTTCTAAATTTGATTCACTTAATTTTTATTACGGCCAATAACATAGTTAAATCTCAAACACATGAAAAAAACCTTACTCATCTTATCTATTTCAAGCATTAGCCTAATAACTTTTGCAAAAGGCAATCAAGTAAAAAATGCTAACAAACAGCATAGCCAGACTTCAAGTCAAGATTTTTCTACTTTGAACAATGACAGAGTTGTTGTTCCATACAACACAAATAACGAGCACTTTCTAAAAAGCAACAAAACTTCTGAAAGTTTTGATGAGCTAAAAGGAACAGTTATAGGTACGACAACCTATGACTTGCAAACAAACTCAAGCACCCCAGGCAGATTGGCAATCACTTCTGATGGAAAAATAGCAGCTACTTGGACTGGATCAACCTCTACCAATTCTCAAACACTTGATAGAGGTACTTTTTATAATTTTTATGATGGTACAAGTTGGGGAACTGCTCCAACAACAAGAATAGAAACAGGTATCAGGACGGGATGGCCAGCAAATATTATCATAGAAGGATCTTCTCCTAAAGAGTTTTTTGTATCACACGACCCTGCTAATCAAATAGGCGACACGCTTCTTGCTTATTCCAGAAACACTATTGGCTCTGGGACATGGACACAAGTTTCTATGAACAGACAATTAAATGGCATTTGGCCAAGAGCTGTTGTCGGAAATGGCGATACTATTCATGTTGTAAACTCTAATTTCTGTGGACAAGTTTCAACGAATGACCCTACTCCACTTTGCGATGGACTAACGCAATATTGGAGATCACCAGACGGTGGTATTACTTGGGATAGTGGCATTATTCTACCTGGAATTGACACAATGGATGCAGGATACACCATCCTATCAGGCGATATTTACGCAATAGATGCTAAGGATAGTGTTGTAGCAATTGCCATGGGAAACAGTTTTAATCACTTTGCCGTTTGGATTTCTCATAATAGTGGCACAGATTGGGAAAGAACTCCAATCGTAACGTGGTCGGACACCTTATCAGAGACAGATACTATGTATATTTCAGATGGATCGGTAGAGGTCTTAATTGATGATAATAATCAAGTACATGTTTGGAGTGGCGCCAAAGCAGGATTTTATGGAACAAGCGAAGGACAAACTGGAAGATTCACTTTCAACCCATTATTCGCAAGTGGTATTATATATTGGAACGAATCTATGGGGCCTGATACCGTAGTTCCTATTGCTGGCATACTAGATATAGACAGTAGTGGCGATAACTCTGGAATTGGTCTATACCCAACTCAGCGACCTACGCAGACTAGTCCTTTTACAACAGGCTATGGGTCAACGGGAATCGTTACAATGCCTTCTGTTACGATAGCAGACAACGGAGATATGTACCTAGTTTATGCAGCTCAGGTTGAAAACACAGATTATGCTGACCAACCAGAATTATTAGATGCACGCTCAGCATATGATCTATTTGGTACATACTCAACAGACGGAGGTGCTAATTGGTCTTTATCAGTAAACCTAACAAATAGCGCTGAAGAGCAGTACATTAATGTGTTTCCTTCTGTAACTCGTAATGCATACAACAACAAGGTTCACGTAATGTGGCAGAGAGATGATGAAACGTATGGTCACGCCCAAGATAACGACCCAAGAAATACACCAACATATGTAGTAAATGAGATCGTTTACCATGCATTTGATTTTGCTGATTTTCAGCCTGCAGATCCAATCGCTGATTTCAGGATTGAATACCTTGGGTATGGTGGCGAAATTGAATTGGTTGACTCTTCTAGAAACAATCCAACAATGTGGAGATGGGACTTTGGAGATGGAGAGACAGAGACAGATCAGGATCCAGGTGATCATGAATATGACGAGAATAACACATACAATGTTTGTCTAACTGTTAGCAATAGCTATACAGATTTAGTGACGCTTCAATCTCATGTAGGTGCAAACACCACTTGTAAAACAATTGAGATTGTCAAGGTTGGTATTGAAAGTGCGTTAGGAAGTTCTATTAAAGCATTTCCTAATCCAGCTAAAGATGAATTGATTGTAAGGGTGGGTAATTTAAACAATGCTGATGTAAACTTGAGATTACATGATGTATTCGGAGCTACGGTTGATGGGTATAGCAATATTCCATCTTCTGGAAATAGCATTAAGCTAAATATTAGCAATTTAAGCTCAGGAATTTACTTCCTTGAAGTAGAACACAAAGGGGAAATTGCCACTAAGAAGATTACGGTCTTTTAAAAGTCATAAATTATACCATTTAAAAGCCCTTTGCAGAAAACCTGCAAAGGGCTTTTTACTTTCTATTACTTTGATGATTTAAGGGTCGAATATACTAATAGTCTATTGCAAAAAAGACCAATGGAAGACTGCCTGCAAAGTCAGTTTTGAACACTGTAAATAATTAATGTACCTTTGGTAAGTTCATCTATTGTATTAAATGCGAAGAGCTTTAATCATATTAATATCTGCAATAAGTTTTTCAACCTCAGAAGCTCAACTCTTAGCAGGAGAAAATAAGTATGAAGGAGAGATTATTGTCTCGGAAAACTATAATCTTGATTTAAAGCAATTGGTTCACCAATGGGTGATTCAAGAGTATGATGCGATCAATGACATTAAAACAGTTTTTGAATCTCAAAAAGGAGAATATCTAATTCACAGCGCATTTGATGTAAACACTTTAGGATCTTCTAAAACGATATTTGCTGGTAATATATTTTACTCCGTATCACTTCGGGTAAAAGACAACAAAGTACATTACCTCATCAATAATTTCAAGCATTATACCAGCTCTACTAGCTATGGGAGTGGTGGAGCTTTATCAGAGACAAAGCCCCAGTGCAAGACTTGCCTTCTGAGCACAAAGAATTGGACATTTATTAAAGTAGATGCCAACTTAAAAGTCAATAGTTTAATAAAAGATTTACAAGAACATATTGGCCATAATGCTATAGTCGATGAGCTCAAGCATTATTAGTTGACTAAGTGATAGCTAACTAACTCATCAATTGGTGATTTAATCACTAATCCCAAATCTAGATTTCTTTTTTTCAAAGCTTTCTCCAAAACTGCCCTAAACTCAAAGGCAATAGACCCAACAAAATTGATCTTTAAATTTTTACTTTCGGGATACTTCAATATGTGACGATCAATAAATGAATCGAAGCAATTCATTACCAAGCGCTCTATATATTCATCTTCAACTTGTTCCTTTGCGAACTTGGCAAATTGGGCAATATATCTATTAGGAGCAGACTTAAAATAAACATTTTCTAAAACTACTTCTTTTGTTATATCAAACTTCTCTTTAAAAATATGCTCAATCTCCTTAGGAAGTTCCCTATAAATAAAACTTTTAACCAATTCCTTTCCAATATGATAGCCACTCCCCTCATCTCCTAAAATATAGCCCAATGATGGTACATTATCCATTATCTTCTCTCCATCATAATAACAAGAGTTTGATCCCGTGCCAAGAATACAAGCGATCCCTGACTCATTTTTGCAAGTTGCTCTTGCTGCTGCTAAAAGATCATGGTTAACTTCTATTTGCACATCAGGAAAAATACTTACTAGAGCCTCCTTAACAATATCGCAGCGTTGCTTATTTGAACATCCGGCACCGTAAAAGTAAATTTGTGATACCTCTTCTTTTTTTATGGATACTTCAAGCTCAGCACGTAACTGTGCTATTATCTCATCACGATTTAAAACAAAAGGATTAATGCCAGATGCATCAGATATATCGACATTACTTTCAAGTAATCTCCACGAAGTTTTAGTTGAACCGCTATCTGCAACGAGAATCATTTACTGTCTAATTATACGAACTTCTGTTCTGCGATTTTTCGCCCTCCCTTCTGGTGTGTCATTATCTGCGATGGGCTGTGTTTCACCGTAACCCTTTGCTGCTAGTCGCTCTTTTTCAATGCCATGTTCAACTAAATAACTGATCACACTGCTTGCTCTTTGATGAGATAACTTAAGATTGTAACTATCATCACCAACATTATCAGTATGTCCTGCTATTTCTATTTCCATTTTAGGATTTCCTTTCAAAGCAACATATAACTCTCCTAAACCACCCAAGGACTCTTTCTTTAGCTTAGCGCTATTGGTTTCAAAGAAAACCTTTTCAAGTGTATAGGTATTTTTGAAAAGCTCCTTGTAAAAGTTCTCGTTGATGATTTTCAGATTATAATCGAAGTTAATTGGACCATCTACATCTGGAATGTCAAGTGATTTCGGAAAGTCAAATGGCTTCCCATAAATGTATCCACCCGTGTTATACTTTGCTCCTTGAGGAATTATCACGTTACATTTTCCAGCGGTATCTGTTATACAAGTATATATCTTCCCCGTGGCTTGATTTTCTAACTCCATTTTAGCCATTTGCTCGGGAATATTATTCTTGTCGACCAACGTAATGTTGATCTGAGCATCGTCTGGTGTTAGGGATTGTGCATTTACAGGCAATCTAAATAATACTAACAATAATACAATAGAGCAAAAAAAACCTGTCATTTCGACGTTAGGAGAAATCCAACTTCGATTTTTGATGAAGATAGATTTCTCGCTTTGCTCGAAATGACAAATAAGGGCTAATAATCTTAGATTGTTTTTATACATATTGTTAATAACCAATTGGAAAAGTTTTAACGACCAATCTTAACATGATTTATCGGCTTTAAAATTATTTTATATCTATCCTAAAAATGGATATCTATAATCTTTTGGTGGAACGAATGTTTCCTTTATTGTTCTAGGAGAAACCCATCTCAATAAGTTCAACATAGATCCTGCTTTATCATTTGTACCAGAAGCTCTAGCACCGCCAAATGGTTGCTGTCCTACTACCGCACCTGTTGGCTTATCATTGATATAGAAGTTCCCAGCTGCATTCTCTAGTTTTTTATAACCTAGGTCAATCGCATAACGATCTTGAGCAAAAATCGCTCCTGTCAAAGCATAGACTCCTGTCTGGTCAACAATTTCTAGCGTTTCCTCATATTTATCTGCATCATAAACATAAACTGTTAGCACGGGACCAAACAACTCTTCGCACATGGTGACATATTTAGGATCTTTGGCAACGATAACTGTTGGCTCAATAAAGTATCCCTCAGACTTATCGTAATTTCCACCTGCAATGATTTCTACATTGCTATCATTTTTCGCAGCATCGATGTATTTTGTAATTTTGTCAAAAGAGCGTTCGTCAATCACCGCATTGATAAAGTTTCCAAAATCTTCTGGGCTTCCCATTTTAAAAGATTTCAAGTCATCCAGTAAATAACCTTTGACCTCTTCCCAAAGATTATCTGGCATATAAGCTCTTGATGCAGCTGAACATTTTTGCCCTTGGAATTCAAAAGCACCTCTAGATAAACCTGTTGCTACTGCTTTTGCATCTGCAGACTTGTGAGCAACTACGAAGTCCTTACCACCCGTCTCTCCTACTATTCTTGGATAGGTTTTGTATTTACTGATGTTGCTACCAATCTTATTCCACATAGCCTGAAACGTCGCAGTTGATCCGGTAAAGTGAATACCTGCAAAATCAGGATGTTCAAAAACAACATCTCCTGACTCAGGGCCATCGCAATACACCAAATTGATCACCCCGTCTGGTAATCCAGCCTCTCGCATTAGCTCCATAGTGTAGTATGCTGAATATATTTGCGTATCTGATGGTTTCCAAACAATGGTATTACCCATCATGGCTGGAGCAATGCATAAATTCAATGCAATTGATGTAAAGTTGAATGGCGTTACCGCAAAAATGAAACCTTCAAGAGGACGATGTTCCATTCTATTCCACATACCAGGTGCAGACTCAGGTTGCTCCTCATAAATTTGAGTCATATACTCTACATTATATCTAAAGAAGTCAATTAGTTCACAAGCAGCATCAATTTCAGCTTGAAAAGCGTTTTTAGACTGACAAAGCATAGTAGATGCATTAATTTTCGCCCTCCATGGACCCGCCAATAGGTCAGCTGCTTTTAAAAACACAGATGCTCTTTGTTCCCACGAAGTATTTGCCCATTGTTCTTTTGCTTTCAATGCCGCATCAATTGCAGACTGCACATGAGAAGCGTTGCCATAATTATACTGACCAATGGTATGTTTAATGTCATGAGGTGGATGGACAGACCTTTTATCATTTGTTGTTATTTCCTTACCATCAATGATCATAGGAATATCAACATTATTACCCTTCATTTCTTTGTAAGTAGCTTGTAATTCTTCTCTTTCCGAACTACCAGGAGCATATCCTAATATGGGTTCATTAACTGCTTTTGGTGGGATAAAATAAGCGTTTGACATATATTGTATTTTTTAGATTAATGATCTTTTCAAAGATAGTGAATACAAAATTCTTATTTGAACCCAAATTAAGCATTAAAAATGCTTAATCGATTAAAAGTTTGTAAGTCAATATCATTAGATATTTTTCGACAACCCTTAAATCGGGCATCGCCTACGGCAAGCCCCTGGCGACCGATGGGTTAGCCCAAATAACACAATAGGCTTCACACTTCGTGCTTTACCATTGTGTAACTTGGGCTGAACTAAAAACAAGACATATGTTCATAACTGAGCTTAAGCATATCTAATACTCGGCGATACTTTTTGTATTTTCGTAGTACTTTCTAAAAGTCAATGGCAGACAAGCAGAACAAAGCAAAAACGGATCAAGAGAAGTCAAGTCTTAGCGACAATGTTTCTACCTTTTTATCAGATCGCCGTACTATTTTGAGCATAGGTCTCGCTTCATTATTAGTGGCAGTCTTTCTATTTATTGCATTCACCTCCTACTTGTTTACCTGGAAGATAGACCAAGATAAGGTATTCCAGTTTTCATGGTCGCTATTATTAACCGCTGATGTACCTATTGATAATCAATTAGGGCGTCTGGGAGCAATTATCTCTCATCAGTTTTTTTATAATTGGTTTGGTATTTCTTCTTATGCTTTCATTGTATTATTTAGCATTACTGGCGTTAAGCTATTATTTACTAATGCAAGGGTTAACTTAAAAACTTATTACACACACACCCTTCTGGGGATTTTCTGGTTTTCGGTTCTACTCTCCTATCTATTCAGACAAAGCAACTTTGCTTGGGGAGGAGGGTTTGGTGATGCTATAAATGATTGGTCAATCGCATTTATGGGAAATATCGGCACGATTAGTGTCATTTTTTTCTCATTTAGTATTTACCTAATTGGATTTAGAATACCTCAAAAGATTCAATCTGTCTTTCTAAAATTCAGTAAAAAGGTAGAAAGCGTTACTGAAAAAGAAGGAGAAATCAAAGTTTCCTTTGATGAGAGCGAAAATCAAGAAGAAATCACTCAACCTGAAACCGAGGATAAAGAGGATGAAATGTCTTTATCTATTGAAACAGACCTTTCTGAACCTGAGGTTATAAAGCCCAAACCTCAAAAAGAAGTTGAAGAAGAAGATTTAAGCTTAAAAATAGAAGAAACCAAAGAGGAAGAGCCCAAAGTTAGTAAAGGAGAAGTCTCGAACAATGGTTATGATTCTACACTCGACTTATCTTCTTATAAATATCCCAAGCTTGAATTATTAGATGACCGTGGAAGCGATAAAGTAAGTATTGATAAGGAAGAGCTTGAAAAATACAAAGATCAAATTATTCAAACGCTGAACAATTATAACATCAGCATTTCCAAAATTAAGGCAACCGTTGGGCCTACAGTTACGTTATACGAAATTGTTCCCGCTCCAGGTATTAGAATTTCTAAAATCAAAAACTTAGAGGATGATATTGCTCTTAGCTTATCGGCCCTAGGCATTAGGATCATAGCACCTATTCCAGGTAAAGGAGCCATTGGCATTGAAGTGCCCAATAAGAAGAAAGAGATAGTTGGCATGAAAACCATGCTGAGTTCTGATAAATTTCAAAATACGGACATGGATCTTCCAATAGCATTAGGGAAGACCATTTCTAATGAAATTTTCATTACCGACTTAGCTAAGATGCCCCACTTGTTGATGGCTGGAGCCACTGGTCAAGGTAAGTCTGTAGGTTTAAATGCTATTTTAGTTTCTTTATTATATAAGAAACATCCATCTCAACTCAAGTTTGTACTAGTTGATCCTAAAAAAGTAGAGCTTACACTATTCAAGCTCATTGAAAAACATTTCTTAGCCAAGTTACCTGGCGAAGAAGAACCTATTATTACAGACACCACTAAAGTAATCAATACACTAAATGCCCTTTGTATTGAGATGGATGAACGGTATGACCTACTCAAAGAAGCTAGAGTGAGGAATATCAGAGAATACAATGATAAGTTTACCCAAAGAAAGCTCAATCCGGAAAAAGGTCACCGTTATATGCCTTTTATCGTGCTAGTGGTGGATGAGTTTGCGGACTTAATTATGACAGCAGGGAAAGAAGTAGAAAACCCTATTGCCAGATTAGCACAATTGGCAAGAGCCATTGGTATCCATTTAATTATCGCAACACAAAGACCTTCCGTTAATATTATCACAGGAACGATCAAAGCTAACTTCCCGGCAAGGATTGCTTTCAAAGTAACTTCAAAAATTGATTCCAGAACCATTCTTGATACAGGAGGTGCAGACCAGTTGATTGGGCGAGGAGACATGCTCATTTCTCAAGGAGGTGGAGACTTAATTAGACTCCAGTGTCCATTTGTAGATACACCTGAAGTGGAACGTATTGCAGAATTTATTGGAGAACAAAGAGGCTACCCAGAGGCATTCTTGTTACCAGAGTATGTAGGAGATGAAGGAAGCGGTCAAGCCGGAGACTTAGATGATAAAGATGAGTTCTTTGATGATGCAGCTCGCTTAGTCGTTGAAATGCAACAGGGTTCAACTTCCTTAATACAAAGAAAAATGAAGCTCGGCTACAACAGGGCAGGGCGAATAATGGACCAATTAGAAGCGGCCAGAATTGTTGGACCAAGTAAAGGAAGTAAAGCAAGAGACGTTTTAATTCCCGATGTTTACGCTTTGGAACAGTTTTTGCAGGAAAACAGTTAGAAGTGTCGATTGACGATTTTTGATTGACGAATTGTATAGTTAAATTTAGAAATATGAAGATGATAAACAGAATATTAAGTGCAGTACTTTTTTTTACTATTGCCTTATTCCTAAATCCTATTTCCGCTATAGGGCAGGAAGCTGTAAAAGATGCGGAGAAATTATTAGATAAGGTGAGCAAAACTTACAAGTCTTATAATTCCATTCAGGCGGAATTCGAAATGCATTTCAAAGCACCGGAAGAAGATATTGAAGACACACAAAAGGGCAAAGTATTCTTAAAGGGAGATAAATACAAACTAGAGCTTCAAGGGCAAGAAGTTATTTGTGACAATTCGACTATTTGGACTTACTTAAAAGAGGCAGAAGAGGTCACTATCAATACTTACGAACCAGATGAGGAAAGCATCACACCAAACCAGTTATTTACGATTTATGAAAAAGATTTCATTTACAGAATATCTGAAAAGGTCAATGAAGGTGGAAAGACCTTAACGGTTGTTGAGCTAACGCCCAATGACAAAACTAAAAGTTATTTTAAAATAAAACTATTCATAGATGACTCTGTTTATCAAATACAGAAGGCTAAAGTATTCGATAAAAATGGAAACAGATACACCTATACCTTGAGTAACATCAATACAAAAACGGGACTTGAAGACAGCTTCTTTTCATTTGATGCATCGAAATACCCAGATGTAGAGGTAGTTGATTTGAGATAAATATTGCACAAAACGTATTTTGTCTTAAATTTGCCTTGTGTCCAAGGTTAAATTTTGTTGGAAGAGGATTTTATTCTATCTCATTTTTTCAACTCTAAGTTTTTTTATACAATATAATAGAATAATAGCAAGTCCTACACAAATAGAACACCCCATGTCTATTTATGTTGATACCGAATGCGATTTATCCATTGAAAGAGTCCGAAAAGAAAAGTTTATTCCTGCACAAAAGTCAGATTTCAATTTAGGCTTTTCTGACGCAACTTATTGGTATAGGATAGAAGCAAGTAATATTACTAAAGATCTATATATTGAAGTATCCAATCCTGAGATCGACTCTATTCAAGCCTACTTTATTTTGACAAATAATAGTATTAAAGAAGCTAGTGCTGGAGCAAACTTGTCATTTTCTTCACGTAACCCCAAGACGACGTTTCCAACATTCAAGATCCCACTATCAACACAAACTATTTACTTAAGAGTACGATCTCAATCTATGCTAAACATCCCAATACAGATAAAACCTCAACATCAATTAACCAAAGACAACATATCTTCAATCATAGCCTTTAGCTTTTTACATGCTATTATTTTAATCGCTCTGTTGTACAACCTGACATTATTTATAATCCTACGAACTCCTCTATATGGTTATTATACATTTTATCTATTTACGGTGCTATTTGTCAGCCTATCTATAACAGGATATGGTTATCAGCTAATTTGGCCAAACTCACCCAGTTTCAACTATATCGCACCTCCATTATCCGTCAATATCATGCTTTTTTCTTTTTGTTTATTTACAAGGCACGTATTAAACCTTTATAAATATTCTCCATTTCTCAATAATTCGTTTAAAATATTAGAAGTATTCAGTATAGTACTACTTATTACATCAATCTGGATTAACAAATCTATACACGAACAATTACTACATATCATGCCGTTGATTGGCATTTTACTTGCTATTATTGGCACAGCCATCGGAATCAAAAATAAATATCCACCTGCAAAGTATTACCTTATTGGATGGTCTTGTTTTCTATGCGGTGCGACACTACATCAATTAAAAAATTGGGGAATTATAGCTGATAATGTGATCACCTCAAACCTAAGCTATGTTGGAGTCACCTTAGAAACCATCTTCTTTTCTTTCGGAGTAATCATCAAATTAAAAGATTATAAGCAAGAAATAAGTATTGCAAATAGCAAGTTAGACACATTACAACAACAGCTCATTACCCCTTCAAAAGATGGAATCCCAAAAGGTGTCATTGATAAAGATGAAATTAATCAGTTTTTAACCAACCCTCTTTCTGATAGGGAGTTTGAAATATTAGCACTAATATCTAAAGGGAAAACAAATAAAGAGATAGCAAATGATGTTTTTGTTTCTGTCAACACAATCAAAACACATACAAAAAACATCTATGAAAAGCTAGGTGTTAATAACAGAACAGAGGCTGTCTCCAAGGTCAGTACACTGCACTAAACTTGCAAAACAGCTTAAAATCACCCATATGGGTGACTGTACTTTCAATCTAGATTTATAGGTTTGCTTCATAATCAAAAAAAATCAAGAAAATGATTTATACAAGCAAGCCACTTAATCTTTTTATCATAATATTATTCTTAGCTCAAGCCTCTTTTGCTCAGAAGTTTGTTAATCAACAAGAGTTCGTACAACCCGATCCTAGTGATTATAACCTTAATTGGTTTGGTACCGGTGGCATATCACTATCTAAAAACCATGCGATTATTGGAGCTGAATTCGAAGCATTTAACGAGATGGGAAACGATTCTTTATATAGAGCAGGTGCCGCTTACATTTATGAAAAAAATTCAAGCAATGAATGGATTTTTGTTCAAAAATTAGTTGCACCAGATAGAGCAGAACAAGATCTTTTTGCACAATCTGTTAGCATATCAGGAAACTATGCAATTGTTGGTGCATATGTGGAAGACGAAGACGCAACAGGTAACAATACAATTCACAGCTCAGGCTCTGCATATATATATGAGCGCGATGGAAGTGGCAATTGGAACTTTGCACAAAAGATTGTAGCATCCGATAGGGCATCAAGCGACCAGTTTGGATATAGCGTTTGCATACAGGATAGCATTGCAATGGTTGGAGCTTTCCTTGAAGATGAAGATGAATCTGGCAACAATACAATCAACGGCTCAGGCTCCGTCTATGTTTTTAAAAGAAATGCTGTAGGGGTCTGGAATCAGACACAGAAGATAGTCGCTTCCTCCCGAAGCGATCTTGACAGGTTTGGCGTAAGTTTATCAATAAATGGAGCCTATGTAGCAATAGGAGCATCCCATGTAAACACAGATGCTTCGGGAGGAAATAATATAAGTGATGCTGGTGCTGTTTATATTTTCCAAAAGGACGGTCTAGGCAATTGGAACGAAACACAAAAGATAGTTTCATCAAACAGAAAAGCCCAATATTATTTTGGCCAGACAATATCTTTATCAAATGATCGCTTGGCAGTTGGTGTTTACAAAGAAAAAGAAGGTCCATCAGGCTCCCCTCCAATCTTAACAAACTCGGGAGCAGCATACATTTTTGAAAGAAATGGATTAGGGGTTTGGGAGGAAAAAAACAGAATACTTCCCTCGGATAGAAATGCAGGTGATTACTTTGGTTACTCAATAGCAATTGAAGGAGACCATGTTTTAGTAGGAGCGTATGGCGAAAAAAAGGATGAAGAAGGCTTAAACTCCATGAATTTTGCTGGGGCAGTGTATAAGTTTGATCGTAATAACAGTACAGGTGAATGGGCTGAAGCACTTAAAATCGTTCCCAATGATAGAAAAGCAGATGATTTTTTCGGACAAACGATATCTTTAAGCGATAGCAATATGTTTGTCTTTTCTAGAGGAGAATCAGGCACGCATATTTTCCCTGGCTCTATTTATTACTATGAATATACATGTACTTCCTATGACACCATAGAAGATTCAGCTTGTGATGCATATACAGTACCTTCTGGGAACGCAACATATACTGTAAGTGGTACTTATAATGATACTATTCCCAATTCTATGGATTGTGATAGCATCATCACTATTAATTTGACAATAAATCAGTCAACGTCCAACACAATCGATGTTGATGCTTGTGATTCATATACAGTACCTTCTGGCAATAAAACCTATACAATGGATGGCACTTATAACGATACTATTCCTAATAGCATGAATTGTGATAGTATTATAACAATAAATCTAACCATTAATGAAAACTCTTTTGACCCTAATCCTGACACAATAACAACCTGTGTGGATTATATGTGGCCTATAAGCGGACAAACTTATAATACTAGTGGCAATTATACCAGTTCTATTTCTAATAGTCAAGGATGTGACTCTATTTTCAGACTCAACCTTACTATTATGGAAGTAAATACTTCTGTTACATTAACCGATTCAATATTAACCAGTGAAAATGGAAATGCTGAATACCAATGGATTGATTGTGACAACAACAATATTGCAATCCCCAATGCAACCGAACAGTCCTATGTAGCTACAGTAACTGGAAACTATGCTGTCATTGTTACAGAAGATAGCTGTAGCGATACCTCGGCTTGTATACAAGTCACGATTAACGGAAGTAGCACTAATATTGCAGAGCTAGCTATTTCGAGCCATAAAGTATTTCCAAACCCTACCTCAGAAAACTTAACAATCCAACTAGATCAGTTCTATGAACAGGTAACAATTACGACAAAAAGCATCAAAGGAAAAACGATAAGCAATGAGAGCTATCATAATACTAATCGTATAGAACTAGCGCTTAAAGAACCGTCAGGGATTTACTTTATAGAAATACTTACTAATAAAAACGACAAGACCTTAAAAGTCTTTAAGAAGTAGTTTTTTAAAAAAAATCTCATCAGCATATACAAATACAAAAACGTAGTAGCTATGACATTTGACACTAAATTCAGATATCATAGCTACTTACTTGCCCTATGAACGTCTAAAATAGTATTATCTTTAAGGTCTAAACTATTATATTGAAAAAAATAGACCGCCTTGTCATACAAACTTACCTAGGTCCTTTTATACTTACTTTCTTCATCACTTTATTCATTTTTGTGATGCAGTTTTTATGGAAGTATATTGATGACCTCGTCGGAAAAGGTCTTGAGATAAAAATTGTACTAGAACTCCTTTTTTATGCCTCTGCGAGCATGGTTCCAATGGCTCTTCCACTTGCAGTGCTTTTATCTTCTATTATGACATTTGGAACACTTGGAGAACACAATGAACTTGTTTCCATGAAAGCCTCAGGCATATCTTTGCTAAGAATTATGCGTTCCTTAATTGTAGGTGTAGGTTTAATAAGCCTAGGTGCTTTTCTTTTTTCCAACTACGCATTACCCTACTCTAATCTGAAATTCAGTGCGCTTTTATATGACATTACACACCAAAAGCCCGCACTTAATATCAAAGAACGTATTTTTTATAAAGGCTTTGAAGGTTTTAGTATTAGAGTAAATAAAAAAGAAAGTGACAACAGAACGATTCACGATATTATGGTATATGATCATACTAGTGGACGTGGCAATGATAATCTCTTAATTGCAAAAAAAGGAGAAATGTACTCCTCTCCAGACCAACGGTTTCTCATTCTAAAGCTATTTAACGGCAGTCAATATCAAGATTTAGCGCCTCAAAAAAGCAAAGACAAGAAAAAAAATAAAAAGAATTCGAATCATTTTGAAACAGTCAGAATCAATTTTCACGAATGGGAAAAGGTTTTTGATATGTCTGGTTTTGACATGAGTAGGACGGACGAGTCCTTATTTCAAAACCATTATCAAATGATGAGCATCAGTCAATTAAATAGCTGTATAGATACGCTAGAAAATGAGCTAGATGGAGGATTTGACATTCTTGAAAAACAAGTAGAAAAGGATTTCTTCTTTATTTCAGACACTTTAAAAAGCATCCCCATCTCAGATAGTTCCGTTTTAGCCTCTAAAGATATCTTTGGGCTAACAAAAACCCCTAATGTTACACTTACAAAATCACTTAGAACTGCCAGAAACCTTAAAAATGTAGCTTCTGTTCTAAAAAACAACTACCAAAACAAAAGAACTCAGCTTACCAAAACCCATATTGAATGGCATAGGAAGTTTACACTGTCTGTTGCTTGTATTATATTATTTTTTATCGGAGGTCCGCTGGGGGCTATCATTAGAAAAGGAGGACTAGGATTACCCTTAGTTGTTGCAGTACTGTTCTTTATATGCTTTCACGTACTTTCCATTATGGGTGAGAAATTTGCCAAAGAACAAGTTATCGAAAGCTTTCAAGGTATGTGGCTACCCTCTTCAATCCTGCTGCCCATAGGCATTATTCTAACCTACAGAGTAATGTACGACTCGGTAATCTTCAGTTTAGATTGGTATAAGAGAATTCCATCAAATCTTTTAAAATTGATCAGATCGAAATGAGCCTAGGCTTCAAAAGACACAAGTACTTCTTCCTTCCCTTTACATTGTTTCTTTTATTAGGTATTGGAGTCTTACTTCTGTCCAATAAAGGAGATTTTTATTTACTCGTCAACAGACATCATTGTACTTTTGGAGATTATTTCTTCCAATACATTACACATCTCGGACATGGACTTATGTATCTACCATTTATTATAATTGCCATATTATTTTTCTCCTACAGAGACGCAATTATGCTTATATGCAATGGGATACATTTAGCTATTGTAATCAATACTGCTAAAAGACTTATTTTTCCAGATGCATTAAGACCGAAAGCATTTTTTCAAGACATCTCCGACCAACTTTACTTTATTGATGGTCTAAAAATTAATCTTTTTCATAGCTTTCCGTCGGGTCATACCGCAACAGCATTCTCTCTTGCGACTATGCTCATGCTATTATATTCTAAAAACAGAAGAATTGACCTACTGTTATTTATATTGGCTTTGCTTGCTGGTTTCTCAAGAATATATCTTTCGCAACATTTTCTAGAAGACGTTTTGGTTGGAAGTTTAATTGGTGTTACAATAACATTAATTACCAAAATCATTACTGATATGCTTGAATTCATGAGCACTGATAAACTAAACAAAGCCATTTTAAAGTAATATGTTTAGACTAAAACCTGCATCTTACTCCTATCTAATCATTGGCTTGTGCTCCCTGCTTTTCCTTCCTTTTTTAGGTGGCGTTAACCTATTCGACTGGGATGAAATAAATTTTGCGGAATGCGCCAGAGAAATGATTGTGCTAAATGATTATCTGCGCGTGCACATCAACTTTGAACCGTTTTGGGAAAAGCCTCCATTTTTCTTTTGGCTACAAGCAGGTGCGATGCATTTATTTGGGATCAATGAATATGCTGCGAGATTCCCAAATGCTATTTGTGGCATATTAACAGTCTGGCTCTTATTCAAAATAGGATCAAGACTGCACGACAAAACGTTTGGAGTCATATGGAGTCTCGTCTATATGGGCTCATTCCTGCCCCACTTATACTTCAAATCTGGTATAATAGATCCTTATTTCAATCTATTTATATTTCTTGGACTTTACTGGTTTATCCTCTCCTACTGGAAAAATGATTCTATCGAACTTGAACTAAAGTATACATCAAAACGATATCTTGTCTTGAGTGGCCTGGCAACAGGCCTAGCTATTTTAACCAAAGGTCAGGTTGCCTATTTAATATTAGCACTAACTGTTGGCATTTATTTGGCACTCAAAAAGTTCAGAACGAAAATCAAATGGCTAGATCTGTTTTTAGTTTCTATTATCGCCTTAGTTCCTATGATTGCCTATTATGGCATCGAGACCATTTTAAACGGGCCATGGCTCATTACAGAGTTTATTCGGTATCAATACAGATTATTGAGTACGCCCGATGCTGGACATGGAGGTTTCTTTGGTTATCATTTTGTCGTATTATTATTGGGGTGTTTTCCAGCGTCGCTTTTCACCATTCAATCATTTTTTTCAAAGAATGATACAGACAAAAAATTTCAACGGGATTTCAAAAAGTGGATGACCATTCTATTTTGGGTTGTACTGATATTATTTACCTTGGTGAAGTCTAAAATAGTACACTATTCTTCTATATGCTATTTCCCGTTAACTTACCTAGCGGGTACTTTCATCTATTCAAGTATCAAGAGCAAAAGCAAAGTTCCCAGTTGGATCATTATCTCAATTGGAGCAATTGGCAGCTTGTTGTCCTTCGTGTTATTTGCCTTACCACAATTGATCAAAAGAAAAGAATTAATCATACCATATATTAAAGATCCGTTTGCAGTATCAAACCTGGAGGCAAATATTACTTGGACGGGCTGGGAGTCTATTGTAGGAATACTATTCCTGATAACTACTGTTCTTTTGATCAGATCGTTAAAAAAGCAGCAATACCAAATAGCTTTATATACATTTGTCATAGGCAACGTTATCACATTACATAGCTTTTTATACCTATTCACAGGGAAGATTGAGGGTTATAGCCAAAGAACAGCCATTGAATTCTATGAATCTCTTGAAGGCAAATCTTGTTATGTGGTTTCTTTGCACAAAAGCTATGCTCCTTTTTTCTACAGCAAACGCCAACCCGCAGACTATTCAGCAATATTATCAAAAGAACAACTTTTAACAGGAGAAATAGACAAACCAGTTTATGCGGTTTGCAAGATTACTCAAGTGAAGCATATTAAAGAAAGATATCCTGAGTTAATAGAACTAGAACGGAAAGATGGTTTTGTGTTTTTTGAAAGGATCTCAAGTAAAAAGTGAGACGGAATTAAAATATAAAGCACGCGTTACAAACGCGCGCTAGATAATAGATCAACTGCCTCTTTGTAGTTTGCAACTACGAAGTTTTCTTAACTCGATTTGCCATCAAAATGCTAAAATTCGAAAAATAAGACTTGTAATTGGTTTAACGACAATCTTTATTTGCAATTAAAATACAAGTAAATGATTTTAAGAAACAGACAACTGAAAAGGATTTCAATCGCAGAATCCAAAAAGATTGTAGGCAAGGCTAACATAGGAATTTATACTCCTTGGGTATTAGATTATGTATTAGAAAATTCTGACGAATTGATCTGTGAATGTGATATAACATATTCATATGATCCCAGTTCATCCACATGTGACCCAGAATGCCCAGTTATACATATTCCATAATAGATATTATTTAAATAGTGTACGGTCTCTCTATCGCAGGCATCCGCTTGTGATTTATTATTAAACTTATAAAACCTGTCGTGTATTAAAACAATACCCTTAATATTGTTCCTAGCAGATGCTTGCAACAGAAGCTTTTTTATGACTCGGCCTGATAATCTAAAACACTACCAAAAATTGTACTTCTTTAAGTCATTTTATACACTTCATTGTTCTTTTTGTAATGTAATTTTGTATCTTTGCAAGCCACTATCAGAAACGATGTAAAATGGAAAACAAAGAACAAGCTACTGAAGAAGTAAAAGCTGCTGATACAAATGCTGAAAACACTGAAGCAAAACAAGATAATGCAGCTGAGCAAAAAGAGGCTCCAAAGGAAGAAGTAGTAGAGGCTAAAACAGAGGAGGCTCCGCAAGCTGCTGAAACACCAGAGGCAGCAAAAGAAGAAAAAGCTCCTGCGAAAGAGTCATTAGAATTTGATGGTCAAAATATTGTCGCTCCTAAATTAGATTATCCTGAGTTTAAAGCAGGAGACACTATTACGGTTAATTATAAAATTATCGAGGGAGACAAGCAAAGAATTCAGGCTTTCAAAGGTGATGTCATTCAAAGAAAAGGTTCTGGAATTTCTCAGACATTTACAGTAAGAAAAGTATCTAATGGAATTGGCGTGGAGAGAATCTTCCCATTATACTCTCCTAACATTGATAGCATTCAAGTCAACAAGAGCGGTTCGGTAAGAAGAGCTAGAATTTTCTACTTAAGAGAGCTAAAAGGTAAGAAAGCTAGAATTAAGGAGAAAAGAAGATAATAACTATCACATTATTCAAAAAGGAAAAGGTCAACCTAGGTTGACCTTTTTTATTATTCCACCATATCCTAATAATTGGACTTCGAATAAATTCATATTTGCAAATAATAGAATAATTATCGTTAAGTCTATCTTAGATAATTATCTATAACTCTAGATTGCTTCTTTTTCTCAACCATGTTTCGAAAAATCGCAATGACACTTATCTGGTGCGCTATTTCTTTTTAGCCTTAGGGTTGATCAAGACAAACATTCTTCTACCCTCTAGCTTAGGCATTTGCTCTAAAGCACCTACATCCTCCAAACGTTTAGCTAACTTCAACAAAATCAACTCTCCTCTATCTTTAAAGGCGATATTTCTTCCTCTAAACTGCACCATCGCTTTTACTTTTGCTCCATCTTGCAAAAATTTCTCTGCGTGTTTTGCCTTAAACTCAAAGTCGTGATCGTCAGTATTAGGCGTAAAACGAATCTCTTTTAATACAGTCTTAACAGCCTTTGCCTTGATCTCTTTTTCTTTCTTTTTCTTTTCGTATAAAAACTTCTTGTAATCAATAATTTTACAAACCGGAGGCTCTGCATTAGGCGAGATCTCAACTAAGTCTAATTCTTGATCTTTAGATATTCTTAATGCTTCATCTAAATTGTAAACCCCAACCTCAACGTTCTCGCCTACTAATCGAACTTTGGGTGTTCTTATCTCTTCATTGATCCTATTTGGATTCTGTTTTCTAAATCTATTACCTCTGTAACCTTTGTTTCTAGATTGCAAATTATTTATTTATTAATGGTTAAAGCTTCTTGAATTGATGCAACAAAATTTTCTACTGTTGATGTGCCTTGATCTCCTTCTCCATGCTTTCTGATAGCAACTTTTTGCTCATTGACTTCTTTTTCGCCAATAATTAGCATGTACGGTATCTTCTTGACTTCTGCATCTCTGATTTTTCGACCTATCTTTTCATTACGTTCATCGATAGAACAACGAATATCGCAATTATTTAAATATTTTAAAACTTTTCTTGCGTAATCCCCAAACTTCTCTGATATAGGCAGAACGGTTATCTGCTCTGGTGCTAACCAAAGTGGAAAGTTACCAGCGTAATTTTCAATCAAAAAGCCAATAAAGCGCTCATGTGTACCTAATGGTGCTCGATGAATGATAATTGGTATTTCAGGCTCATTATTGCTGTTGGTATAACTCAGATTAAACGACCTAGGCTGAGAAAAGTCAACTTGGTTTGTTGCTAAAGTAAACTCTCTTCCAATAGCACTCCAAACCTGAACGTCAATTTTAGGACCATAAAAAGCTGCCTCGTCAGCTACTTCTTGATAGGGAATACCTGATTTGATTAAAACGTCTCGAACCATTTCCTCTGTTTCGTTCCATAGTTCTGGCTCGTCAACATATTTTTCTCCAAGCTTTTCTGGAGCATGAGTTGAAAACCGCATCACATACTTCTCAATTCCAAAAACATCGAAATACTTGAGATACATGTCATTTACTGCTTTAAACTCCTCTTCAAATTGCTCCTTAGTACAATAAATATGCGCATCATTCATCTGTAATGAACGCACTCTCATCAAACCAAAAAGCTCGCCAGATTGTTCATAACGATAACATGTGCCATATTCTGCAAGCCTGATCGGAAGATCCCGATAACTTCTTGGTAATGCATCAAAAATCTTATGATGATGCGGACAGTTCATTGATTTTAGATAGTAAGTAGAACCATCGCATTCCATTGCAGGAAACATACTGTCTTTGTAGTACGGTAAGTGACCACTAGTATAATACATAGAATCTTTGGCAAGATGTGGCGTTCTTACACGATCATAGCCGGCTTCTTTTTCTACTTTCTTGGCCAAACGTTCTAATTCTTCTATAATAATAGCTCCTTTTGGCAACCACAAAGGTAATCCTGGACCTACATCATCATCAAACGTAAATAACTCTAGCTCCTTGCCTAACTTTCTATGATCTCTTTTCTTTGCCTCTTCAAGCATTACTAGGTGTTCATCCAATTGTTCTTGTTTAGGGAAAGTAACACCGTAAATTCTAGTAAGCTGTTTATTCTTCTCATCGCCTTTCCAATATGCTCCAGCTATGCTCAAAAGCTTGATGGCCTTGATGTGAGAAGTGTGCGGTATATGTGGCCCACGACAAAGATCAGTAAACCCTCCTTGTGTGTAAAATGTAATTTCACCATCATTTAGTCCCTCTAATAGATCTAGCTTATATTCATCGCCTTTTCCTTTGAAATATTCAATAGCATCATTTTTGCTGATGTCTTTCCTTACAAATTCGTTTTTTTGAGCAGCAAGGTCTTTCATCTTCTTTTCAACCTTCTTTAGCTCGTCTTCATGCAAAACCTTATCTCCTAAATCAATGTCATAGTAAAAGCCATTGTCAACTGGAGGACCGATACCAAACTTTACGCCTGGATATAGGCTTTCCAACGCTTCAGCCATTAAGTGAGCTGAAGAATGCCAAAATGCATATTTGCCTCCTTCTTCATCCCAAGTAAGCAATTTCAACTCAGCATTGTCATTAATAGGTCGTGTGGCATCCCATACCTCTCCATTGACCTCCGCAGACAATACTTTTTTTGCTAAGCTATTGCTTAAACTTTTAGCAACATCCATAGCAGTAATGCCCTTTTCAAATTGCTTTACCGAACCATCAGGAAATGTAATATCTATCATCTTTATATCTTATCTTTTAATCTTGCCAACCCTTCCACTGGAATAATATAATTAGACCTCAGCCCAAGCGAAATCCTATAGTACCTCCTTGCTTTTTCAGGTTGATTAGAAAACTCTGCACATAGTCCCATTCCAGCAAAAGCTTCAGCGTAAGTAGGGTCTATTTTTGTTGCTAGCTTGAAGTTATTAAA
This sequence comes from Bacteroidia bacterium, assembly GCA_030426955.1. GTDB lineage: Bacteria > Bacteroidota > Bacteroidia > Chitinophagales > JAUHXS01 > JAUHXS01. The sequence continues at coordinate 659,155 of JAUHXS010000001.1, forward strand.
TGCTTTTGTTAATGAGTCCATGCCATAGTAAACAACTCCTAGTTCATAAAAGGCATCTTCATACTGAGGGCTTATTTCAATCAATTTTTCATAAACTTCAATCGCTTGCTCAAATTCGTTAGCCGATTGATAAAACTTTGCTTTTCCAAAATACGCGTTGAGATTAGCACTATCTATTCTTAATACATTGTCATAATAAGTCAGGGCAAGTTTATCTTCACGTTTGGCATAGATATTGGCCAATTGCATGTAGGGCTCCATATAGGTAGGGTCTTGTTCGACCGAAGTTTGCCAGCTTGATATTGCTTTCGAAGTGTCTTGCATTTCACGATAGTTCATCCCTTTCAAAAAATAGGCATAGGCATTAAAAACATCAATCCTGAGTGCATCATTTATCAATTTAATTGACTCGTTATACTTTTCAGTAAATAAATAATATTTAGATAGATTCAAAAGAGTGGGTATGTGCTTATGATTAATCGATATGCTCTTCTCAAGTACTTTAATCGCTTCAAATATCTTATCTGAGGAAAAATAAATATCTGCCAATAAATTATAATATTCAGGGTTTGTAGAATCTAAAGCAACAGCTTTTTTCAAATCATCTAAAGAACTTTGAACATCACCTAGATCATAATGAGTTTTTGCCCTACTAAAATATAAAGAAGCATTTTCAGGGTCTTTCAATATTTTCTTGCTCCAAATTTTAATAATTGGCGGTGCTAAAGAGTCAATACCAACTGATTCCTTTTCTTGCTTTTGCACATCATCTTGACACGCAAATAATGTTAGGAACAGGAAAATCAAACTAAAAAAAGACTTTGAAATCTTCATGGCTCAAAGTTACAAATTTATCTTATCAGACATATTCCTATCAGAGTTTTTGACGTTATGGTAATACTTTATGAAACGGAAAACTTATTTTTGCTTGGTGCGAAGAAACAACTTTCTTATCTCAATTATATTTTTACTTATTACTTACTCTTGCTCAAATACTAAGCAAGCTACTACAAATTCCAATACAACATCAATAGACACAATTGATTTAGCCCAACCACTACCAACTATTAAGTATAAGGATACCGTATACACCGACAGCATAAAGACCATACTTTTTAGAAAAGTTGGTCTAGAGTTGTCTGATCCTATTTTAGTACTTAACGAACCAGGGCAACTAGAGCTAAAGTTTGATGAACTGATTGAAGATGCTAACAACTTTAGATATGAGCTAATCCATTGTAATGGTGACTGGACAAAATCAGAACTCACACAGTATGATTATATTGAAGGGTTTATTGATAATAACATCAATGATTTCAAATTCTCATTTAATGCTATTCAACAATACGTACACTACACTATGGTTTTTCCTGATGAAAACTACTCCATCACAAAGTCTGGCAATTACATTCTGAACATTTATATTGATAACAAAAATAATCCTGCTCTTACAAGGAGATTTTATGTTGTTGATCAACAGGTCAATATAAAAGAACGAATCAAGCAACCGATCATAGCAGAATTTAGAAATTCCCATCAAGAAATTGACTTTGAAGTAAATTATAAAGGCACTCCAATGACTAACCCTTATCAAGACCTAAGGGTTGTAATCACACAAAACGATAGATGGGACAATGCGATAGAGTGGCTTAAGCCATCATTCATTAGAGATGATAGAATAATTTTCGATTATCAAAGGGAAAATCTATTTCCTGGTGGAAAAGAGTTCAGGCATTTTAGCTTCAGAAGCTTAAGATACCTAAGTGATCGATTGAGAAAGATAGAACAGAAACCTCTTGCAGATCAAGTATATGTAATAGATGATCAAGTAAAAGCTTTCAAGAATTATATTTTTGAAAAAGATATCAATGGTCGTTTCATTATTGAAGTTCAAGAAGGACTAGACAATCACCTGGAAGCTGATTACGCTGATATTCACTTCAATCTTCCTTTTAGGTCTATGTTAACCAATGGCGATTTATATTTATTTGGCGCAATGACGGATTGGGATATCAAAGAAGAATTCAAACTTCATTTTGACCATGATGACTTATCCTATAAAACCTCCATATACCTGAAACAAGGTTATTATGAGTACTACTACGTTTTTGTTGAAGATAAAGGCGCCTTGCCTCAAGAAGGACTTAGAGGGTTTGATGAAACGCTAATTGAAGGCAGCAAATATAGTGCCGAAAATGATTATAAAATCTTTGTATACTATCGTCCGATCACAGAACGGTATGATCAACTCATTGGATTGAAAAGCTTTAATACCTTACAGACTTTTAGGTAACAACGTATTATTTTAGAAGTCACATAATACTGATAGGCAGCTACATAACCCCAAATAACAGACTGGCTTAAGATTATTTTAGAATAAATAGTTCTTGCATCAATATTAATATTGATTTATCATCGTATTGTTTTTAAGCCTGTCTAATGAAGCTTTTAGTAATTATTTTATTATCAACCCCCTATTTACTCCATGCCCAAAGTTTCGAAACGTTATCCGAACGGTTTGCCACATCACACCCCATATCAGATCAAGTAAGATTGATAGAACAAAGCAGTTCTGATAAAACAAACCAAAACAACGACGGTTTTGTAGGGGGATTATTATCTCCTCCATTTCATACCTGTAGATGGAGAGATAGTCTTAACAGTGACTATGTTTTATCAAGCATTAAAAGTCATCAAAAAGGAGCACTAATATATACTCACCGAGCATTATACTCTGAGGTTCCTTATAATGAAAAGGTACGTATATATAGTGATAATCCTATTACTCCAAAACACAATATCTCACTAATTGATATGTATGTCAGCCAAACAGATACTGTTTTTTCAAGACCATTCGTTGATCCAGATTGGATTTACTCTGGTGGTTTCAACTCTTACTCTATCGTTCCATTTGATAGCTCATTTTCAATCAAAGCATCATGGCTAACAGCTGATACCTCAAAATATTGGCATCCATCTGTATTTCATATTTTCAGATACATCAAAGGCCATCAGCCATCATGGGGTAACTGGAAAGCGTTTATGAACAGAGCTGGCAGCAATCCTCACCCGCCTGCCTCCAACATCCAAAATAACAGCATTGTCATATCTCCTGTATTGAACAAAGTGTATGACGTACTAGAACACAGTGGCAAAGGGTCTATCACCAATATATCTGTCCAAGTGAGCGACTCAAAACTATTCAATGACATATGGATAAAAATTCACTTTGATTCTTTAAACACTGTTACTTGTCCGCTTGGAGGAATTTTCGGAGCATTCAACAGTATTTACCCCATAAAAAATAGCAGCTTCTTTTTTATGGACAAAAGCTTTGGAAGTTCATTTGTTGACAGTGCTGAATGTTGGTTTCCTATGCCTTTTAAAAACAACTTTAAGATTGAAATTATTAACAAAGGATACTCAGGAAATGGATTGATAAATTTTAATGTGAGCATCAAAGATGGCAAGTACCCTGAGCCTTGGGGCTACTTTACCGCAGCTTATAACGAGTCATTACCAACTCATACCAACTATGATCATATCTTTATGCAAATTGATGGGGAAGAAAAGTTAGCTGAATCAAACGTTGGAAAAAAAGGAAAGATCATTGCTGTAATACTAGAAACCATAGCAGACTCATTAAAAGCAACCAGCACAGGCAATACATTTCCAGAAAGCAGGTATTTAGAAGGTGATCACAGAGTGGACATAGACGGCTCCATCATGCAACACAGGGGAACTGGAGGTGAAGAATTTTTCAATTGGGGCTGGTATGACCTACCAACTGACATAGAACATTCCTATCCTTTTAGTGGGTACTCAGGAAAACAAATAACAATAAACGACACCAACAAAATCATAGCAAGATCACAATATGTTGTAAGAGCACTTGACGCCATTCCATTTTATGAATCAATACGCTTGGCCATTGAACATGGAGATGTAAACAACGAAAATGCAGATTACAAATCGGTCACACTTTCTTATGTTTCAGAAAGCAGTGGCATGGATTTATTAGCAACCGTATCGGTTGATGATAGCTTATCAAAAATTTACACAAGCTTTACTTCTATTATCAACTCCTCACATAATGTCACCAAAAAATATCCTGGAGATAGCACTTACAGTCAGGTCTCAGCTACTGTAAATGAGGTCAGTCAAACTTCAATGGAGTTAATTATTCCTCCAGACAATGAGGGTATACAAATCAAGCTAAGGCATGAACCGATGGGAAACGGCTATAGAGAAGCAAATGTTTTTGTGGACAATCAATATGTGGGAAAGTGGCATATCGGTGATAACAATAACTTTTTCTGGATGGATAACTATTTTGATATTCCTAAAAGCTATACTGCTGGGAAAGTTAAAGTTCAGCTTGAAATAGTTCCTATTTTGGGCAGCCCATATCAACTAGGATGGAACGAATCTGAATACGTAATAAAAGCCTATGTTGATAATGATACAAAGTTCAAACGCTTTGGTCGATATAACTTTTACAATAATAATCCCGTTAAGATAGCCACAAGAACATTTGTTCAAGCCAATAATGATACAACCTACTCTTTGCTTTGCCTCAACCCTCCCCAAAATACCCAAGGCTACCTAATACTATCAGATAAAAAGCTAAATCAAGGTAATGTCATAGAAAGCAGTACCATATATGTGCCAACTAATGAGATTTATAAAACAACTGTGGTAAACACCAATAGGAAATGGATTGAAGTTCCAATAAGAAAATTATCAGAGGGGAAATACTATGCTCAATTTGTCTGGATGGATAAAACAAATGGAAATATTAAAACCTGGACCAGCAATGCACTTGAAATAAGATGAGAATAACAATCATAATATTATTTTTAGCCACTCTACTAATTCACTTTTATAACACTAAAAGTGCTAACGATAAATTCAGTTTAGACTTTAATGTGGAACAAGAATTTGAGATACAGGTAGACACTAACTTTGTTTACCTTGACTCTGATACAATATGGAACATTTCAAATGCGAACATATCTTACGTTGATACCATTAAAATATCCGAATCAGATGTAAGTTCTATTTGCTATAATAAAGCCTCAGCAATTGATTTTGAACTTTCAAGTAATCAAATATTAAAGTTCTCGAAACATTATATTATTGATTCTTCCGCAAACACAATCGAAGAGGTTTTATTTGAATCTCGTATAGAAGATTATCCGAACAACCTATTAGTCATAAGAAAAGATAATTCAACAGCATATCAGATAAACTATGATAGTAGTGCATCCTATCTTGACACATCATTTTTTGAATATATTATTGATACTACCAAAATCAAGCAGATACAATATATAGAAAGTATGAATAGTAAAATTGGCAGATTACAAACTGCCGATGCTTTGGTCGAGAACATAATTAAGCAAAAAAAGTTAGTGATTACAGTTGATTCAAATTTCAAGCTCAACGACAATTTTCAATGGCAATTTATGAGTGCCAAAGCTGATACCTCATATACGTATCATTGGGTAAGCAAAGAACATAATTTTCCTCTAGCTACTTATTACTCAGAAAAAAAGGTATTGTACTATAAGAAATTTTTGCCACCTGTAATATCCAATAATCTCAAAGATTTGAATAAAGTAAGATGTTTCCCCAACCCTTTAAATCAACAATACTTAAACATTAAACTGCCTGAAACTGGGGATCAAAAAATCAAACAAATCACTTTATTTGAGGCGACAGGGAAAAGAAGTATAATAAGTAATGAACTATATGATGTCAATAAGAACCATATCAAGTTAAAAATCTCTAATAAGTCTTTCTCAAAGGGACTATATACCATAAAAATAGATTTAGAATCAGAGTTTTACAGTACAAATTTTATTGTGCTATAGATTAATAAATTATATTTTACCTTATAGCTATATATTCACTGCTTATGTCACTATTACTGAGGTCATCTTTTTTCTTATTTCTAAGTCTTCACTGTATATCTCAAAACACCTTTAATGTATGGTATTTTGGAGGAGACTATTACAACCAAAATGATCCAGGAGCAGGAATTGATTTTAGCTCAGGATCCGCTCAACCTATATTAAACACTGGTATGGGCTACACAGAAGGTTCAGCAACCTACTGTGACGAAAATGGAAATATCTTATTTTATACGGATGGGCAATACATATACAACAGAAATCATATGACTATGCCTAATGGGGATAGTTTAGGGGGTCACTGGTCTAGTGAGCAAAGTGCACTCATACTACCAGTTACTAATCAAAAAGACCTATATATGATCTTTTCGAATGATGGCTTTCCTACAGGAAATGGAACTGGAGTTTTTTACTCTATATTGGATATGTCTTTAGACAATTGTTTAGGAGATATAACAAGCACAAAAGCAATTCCCCTCGTTCCAAATACTAATGAGCAATTGATTGCCATAAAGCATTCAAATAACAAAGATTATTGGGTAATAACCACTGAAAGAAACACCTCTATTTTTTATACTTTTTTAGTTACCGATACTAATGTAAGTACTCCTCAAACAACTGATTTGGGATTTAATGACAACCCTATGGGGAAAATAAAAGCAAGTCCAAGAGGAGACAAGATAACGATTAAGTTCAGTCATGGAGGCATATCGACACACGATGGAGACAGGCATATATTGAATTTTGATAATAGCACTGGAACAATTTCCAATCCAGTTGCGATACATGAAGGAGCAACATCTAATGGAGGAGCTTGTTTTTCACCCGACGGATCATTACTATACGATATCAATTGGAACGGAACCAACAAATTATTAATTCAGTATAATATAGACACTAGTGATGTCAAGGCAAGCGCTGTAGAAATTGCTATAATTACACAACCTAACATTCTTGCAGCAATGCAAAATGGCCCTGATGGTAGGCTGTACATTGGTCGCCAATTTGGTGACTCCTTAAGTGTTATAAACGCTCCTAACCTCAGAGGTGTGAGTTGTGACTTTCAACTAAATACAATTCCATTAGGAGGCAGAATTGGTGCGATATCGCTTCCAAATGACCACTTTGTTAGGGATTCTTTAACCACAGCTATTAACATTCTAATCACAAATAATGATGATTCCTTGCTTTGTGCCAATGAAGAATTATTTGAGCTTGTCGCTCCTGACCCAGGCAATGTATCATTCATTTGGTCTACCGGAGATACCTCTCAAAGCATCGCCATTGAAACACCTGGAACTTATACTGTTGAACTAAATGGTATATGTAACTACAATAAAACTTATGTTATTGAGGTTGCTGAGGAAGACTGTGAGGAAGAAAAGAAAGAAGAGGAACAAGATATCTTTATTCCTAATGCCATATCAATTAATGGCGACAACATCAATGAGTCCATTTTTATTTCTAATATTGGTTATAAAAATGTAACATTTATGGTTTACGACCGATTTGGCAATCTAATATTCGAATCAGATTTAGCAAATAATAGTATGACAACTTGGAATTGGCTTTTCAAGGAAAAAAAGGTTGCAATGGGCGTTTATACTTATCTCTTAGTTTTAAGAGAGAAAGAAGATATAGTAAAGCACCAAATTGGCAATATTGTTGTTTTAAAATAAAGCTACAGACCTATAAGCCGGATTCTGTTTTCCGCAAGCGGAACTTCTATCATTTATCTAGCCACATCATCACTGACATGGTCTATCGACCTACCCCTCGGTGCAAATTGAGCGAGCAACTCTCCAGCACCGATATACATGGTCTTTCAACCCACAAGGTTTATTCAGCTATCTCAGTTACCTGAAATACTGGTGGGCTCTTACTTTGGCCTACCGAAGTATGCTTATCCCTCATCCGCCAGCTGGCGGAGAGGGCCCACCTTTTCACTATCATCCCGATTACTCGGGACTACCATTCTCTGTAACACTAGCTCCATCCCGCCAAAGGCGGAATGACCTGCCGTTAGCAGGTGTGGTGCTCTATGTTGTCCGGACTTTCCTATCCGCCAGTTGGCGCATCGATAGAACAGTCTGTAGCTTATTATTTAAAGAACACAAATGTCGCTCCAAAGCCAAATTTAGGGTGATATTCGTTAATAAAAGAACCTATTTCGTCATATTCTTGCAACAAATCATGCACTTGATCCTTTAATATGCCTTTACCTAGTCCATGAATCACCGTTAGCTTTTGCTTTCCATAACGAATACTATCATTGACCGCCTTATGAAGATGATTCAATTGATAATTCAATATTTCTCCATTAGACATTTTAGAATGGTCATCACAAATTTTCTCTATGTGCAAATCAACCTCAGACTCTGATCCTGTGAGCTCTGAAAAGCTAGACATTGTTCTCGTTCTCCTTTTAGGAATGTGTTTCACAATACTTTCTTCAAAATCAATATCAGCATGATCTATGCGTTCATCTGCAAAATCAGAGAAGATCAAATAGGCATGACATTCTGCTTTTACAATTTGGTTGTATTTCTTATTCTTAAAAAAAGATCTAGGCTTTATCTTAAGTTCCTTTTGATAATGTTTTTCTTCATCTAGGTCTTTTACATCAAAACTAAATCGAAGCCCCTCATTCAAGATATCAGTTACTATTTTTTCAAAGAAGTATATTCCATTTGATTGTAGCTCATACTCTAGTGAACTTAATAGATCAGCTTTCTGGTACATCTTTAAATCAATTTTTAAGCCTGCATCTAGGTTATTTGCAGCATACAGTCTTAACATTTCACCATCAGGCCAAAAAATCAAATACAAGCCTTCTTCTACGTTAACTGCATCTTGATCAACATAGTCTACTAAATCTCCTTTTCTAAATTCCATCAGAAATAGATTGCATGCATTTTTAACCTTCCTCTACTTAATTCCAAAGTTGGCGCGGGAATTTTAATGCTATTCAATACGTTGAGTAGAACCCTGTATATCGGTTTCTTGACTCCCAGCCTACTCAAGTCAACATCAAATGATAGATAATACTGTCGATAACGCTCAACATCGCTTCGGTTGACTACAGCTCCGTTATCTTCCCACTCATTTTCAAAACCACCAAACATACCCTCCGCCCCATAGCCCAAAGCTATGTTGATCCATTTAGGCAAAAATGTTTTTTGCTGAATAAATGAAGCTGGGTTTATAGACATCCAGTACGTTTGAGCATTATAGTCTTTTATTCTTCTCTCAAGAAATGATGTACCAAACAGATCATCTGCTCTTGAATTGAGCACTCCATAATCTTGAGTTTTGGCTGAGTACTTAAAAATAATCCTTTGCTCATTCCATAACGCTTCTTGACCAATCATAGCAGATACTCCCATAACATTAGATAAGAAATCAGTTGACGAAGCTCCCCATTTGGATGAAAAACCATCTAAAATTTCAATTGACGTAACAAATGCCAAGCTAGTTATTGCTGCAGTAGTCACGGATTTTTTATCGTCTACACCGCACCAGTTCAGCAGCCCTTTTAATCTAGCAGAGACGATATACGACGTAAAAAAATGACCAGCTTTATCCATTTGCAACCATTCCTTACTATCATCAAAAAAATGGAAACTCGTTCTTGGATAGTCTTTGTACCAAAACTCATTCAACACAAACATTGATCCAACGTATGTTACTCCAACCGCTATTGTAAGACTGGTCAAACGTGTTTTATGGAGTGTATCTGAAGCAACTAAAAGCTTTTGAGCGACAGAAGCTTTTAGACTAAACGTCAACAGAATACTTAAAACATAGATTTTAAACTTTTTCACCTCTACTTAAAACTTAAGTCTCATTTGAGCTCTTATTTCTGTTCTATGGTTTTTGTCAATTTCCTCCCATCCTGTTCCTACGCTATTTCTATCCGCATATCTTGTCTGTGAAAGCTTGACCCAAAAATCAATTTGCGAAGATACTTCATAATGTACATTTAAAACATACCTTAATCCGCTTCCTTGAAAAGACGGAACAGAAAAGTAGTATAAAATATCATTTTCGTAAGCATAAATCCGAGAGCCAAAGCCATCCGTGTCAAAGATTACCGTTCTAAGAATAAACGTTGCCGGTGTCTTGTTTAGTTTGTATTTAATATCTTGAAATAACAAATATCCTTGTTCACTTTGATCGTCTATCGAAAACAAAGACTGCTCATACCTTGATTGAAGTGACACATTGGGGGACAGATCTATTGCCCAGTTCAACCTTACCGAACTCCTTTTTTGATCTATTAAAAATGGCAATTCTAAATCTTTTTCATGATTGACTTGTTTAATTTCATGCCTCAACCTCAGATAAAACTGACCTGTTTTACTGGTTTTATAATTAAGTTGAAATAAATAATCTGTTCCAGATGAAGGAAAGCTAGCATTAAACTTTAACCAAGGATGAGTATAAAAGTCTGTGTAAGCGACATAACTTATCTTTGAATTTACATTTCCCTCTAAGCCTATATAAAAACCTGTTTCGTTATTCACATCAGACTGCTCTGAGAAAGCATTGCTAAAAAAACTAAAATAGTCTTTGGAGTATTTTCTATAGGAAAAAGTCAGGCGAATATTCTCTAATGAAAAATTCACCCCTTGTATTAGTGCATATCCCCCTAAATGATTAATAGCATATTCGCCAAAAACATTATAAAATCTGTGTATATGCTTAAAGTGTAAACTAAAATTATCAAGCTGTGAGCCTCTAAAATTATGTAGGTTGCGGAAATCACTTGTAGGCTCAAAATGGCTAGACAAAATTGTCCGAAAACCTGTAAGACCAATTTTAAAATATCGTTTTTGATAACTTATATCTGCTCCAAAAACACTTTGCCTTAAAGCATCTTTATCCCATAATTCTCCCTCCGTTCGATGCAACCCACTTTCCTGTAAAGAAGAAACTCCTAAGGCCTTGTTTCCCAGGCTATCATAGTTGGTGATGTTGGCATCCACTTGCTGACTAGAATAGAACGGTGTTACCGTCAAGTTCTTTAATTCTATTGATGTAACACCTCCTCTGAAAAACTGATTCTCATTAACCGAAGTATATCCTCTTGATAGCTCTGCTTGTCTGTCAATAGATGTCGTCAAGCTCGATTTTGAGTTTCTAAACCCAGTCCAAAGTGCTAGCCCTTGACCAACTTTCAATGTGTAATCACCAACAACAATAGATTTTAAAATACTTATATCCTTTACTGAAATGTGAGCGGAATAAAAATCAGGCCTACTATCCCAAAATGATTCTCCAGGATCTTTATCCAAAGTAATGCCTGCACTAACATTTCTACTTGTAAGCTTATATCTTAAATAGTAATTTCCAGCATCTCCCGAATACATGCCTTCTTTAAATCCTCTCTTTTCCTCTAAAACTGAACCATATCTTAAAAACAACTCATGTGAAGTTTTTTGCTTAAAAGGCTTATAATACAATTCAGAAAAATCAGTACTAAAAGTCAACAAATCAGCTATGCGGATTATGTCTTCTTCTGAAAACCCATTTATATAAGCCAACTCATATGGAGAACGTAAAAAACCAAACTTCTCTCGATACGCTACTATTTGAAAAGCTTGATAACTATTAAATAAGCCACTTTCTACTAACATTGAATAGTCCGCTTTGTTAATTGGTATAGGATGCAGACGGTAATATTCAATATCTTCCAAAAGAGTATTAAAGTCGGCTGAACTTTCATTTTGCTCTATTACATTTTCAAATAACTGCTGCTCATCAGATGTTTGTCCCCGCAATAACTCAACACCCACGATTAGTGTAATGAAAATTAAAGCTTTAATCCTTAAAGACATATCTAATTGCGAGATGAGGTGAGTGTCCTAAAAAGCGATGATAACTATATGCTATATCTAACATTAAAGGTTGTAATGCAAACCCAACTCCAAACGACAAAACAGATGGACTTGTTGATACTCCAGTCCTTAGGAAAATTGCTTCCGAAATGTTATGCTGAAATCCTAGGTGTAAATTTGGATTATTATCCAGACCCTTTTCAATTGTAGAATTTAATACTGTTTTCTCACTAACTTCATACCCTACGCCAAGCCGAATGACTGCATCTTCTGTAACCTGCTTATCATCAATTGCTTTCAATCCTGAAAAATTATAAATACTAAAACCTAAATTCATTTTATCAGAAACTTCTGCTAATATTCCACCCTCAAATATCCATTGCTGTTGCTTCCCAACCTCCTCTATAACATTAGTCATATGACTTGCTCTTAGACCAAAGGATACCTTCTCTCCTAGATTATGTCCATAAGTTAACCCAATAGACTGCGAAGTGAAAAAAGATGGACCTTCATACGACGCGTTCAATGCAAAATTCCCATAAGTAGTTTTTGTGCCAATGATGCCTGCAATGCTGTTTAATCCTTTTATTAAATATCTATTTCTTGTCAGGATATAAACCTCTGAACTCTCTATAGCATTGATACTCGCTGGGTTGATCAAAGCGCCACCAATATTGTTTTCTGTCATTAAACTTCCACCTCTGGAAACGGAGTTGACACTTTCAAACTGTGCAGTTAATGACTTTGCAAAGATTAAAAAGAAAAAAACGATATAAAGGAATTTCATCGCAACAAAGATACCGCTCCTTGAACAAAGTTTTCATTTCCATCAACTCCTAAGTAGCTAATTTGATATAAATAAACCCCCTCAAAAGCAATTTCCCCCTTAAAATATCCGTCCCAAGCTTGATTATGGTCTCTGGAAGTATAAACCAATTCAGACCATCTATTATAAATATTAAAAAAATGTAGTTCCTCAATTAAGTTGGGTTGCAAAATCCCAAATTTAGAATTGATTGCATCATTAAATCCACTAGCAGAAGACGGGATAAAAGCATTTGGCATGGGAAAGTAAGAACTGTCAATTAATGAAACAATGTTACAATTGGAATCAAACAACAAAAAGTGAGCACAAAAATAATCTGGAATACCATACCCTAAACGTTCATCTGGTTCAGTAGATTGCGATGCTGATTGTTGAATCGCATTAATAATTTCCATATTATTTTTCTCTGGATGAGCTTGCCACAAACAAGCTGTCATGCCAGCAATTAGTGGTGCTGAAAAAGATGTTCCATTTGAAGTACCCAATCCTCCAGAAATTGAGTACAAAAATGTACTTTGACCTTGTGCAACAACGTTTGGTTTAATTCTACCATCTGCAGTCGGTCCACGTGAACTGAAAGAAGCATAATTTCCAGCACCATTAACAGCTCCTATGGAAAAAACGCTATCTCCATCAGCTGGTGCTAAAACCTTTCCCCAACTATTATTCCCCTCATTCCCAGCACTATTAACTACTAAAATCCCTTTACTAGCCGCAATATCTGCTCCACGTGTTATGCGTGTTGTATTACCATCCATAGCACTAAAAGGATAATTCATAGACGAATTGTCAAAGGTATTATATCCAAGAGAAGAATTAATCAGGTCTGCTCCAATACTATCTGCAAACTCTGCCGCAGCTACCCAATTGTCCTCTTCTACTCTAGACTCATAAGGTGCTTCAGTTTTCATTAGCCAATATGTAGCATGTGGTGCCGTTCCGATATACTCACCAGGAACATTTGCAGCCATTACGGATAACACATTAGTTCCATGACCGCCAACATCAAATACAGAATCATCACCATCTACATAGTCAGGTCCTTGAAAGATTCTATTTTGTATCCAAAGACTATCAAACGCAGCGATCGTATTAGTTCCTCTAAAACCATTGTCAAGTACAGCAATGATCATGTCTTTCCCAGTATAACCTAGTTTGTGCAGCCGATTACCACTTACCATATTGATGTGATTAAAAGAAGCACCGTAATCAAGCTCAGCACTCAAATATTTTCCTAAGTATTCCTCTACACTATATTTATGACCTGATTTTAAGTACAGTACAGTATCTACTTTATTTACGAATCCCAAACTATATATTGATGCCACTAGAGCTGAATCTGTAATAGTAGTATCATCATTTTGTATTGTGATAGCATTAAACCATTTCGACCGATTACAAACCTTAGCACCTTTTGCTATTACACTATCAATATAGGAAGGTGTAATGGGCAGGTCTTTAATATCAATTGAAATATTTTGTTTATTTCTCCTTTCTATAGAACGTTGAGACAAGTATGCCTGAGGATTATTTATTGAAAAAGGATTATTACTCTTATCTGTAAATTGTATCCAATATTTTTCGGGAGTGCTTTGAGCAATCAAGATTAGACTTGAAAAAAACAACATTATCATCAAAATAAATCTAATCACCACCTTAATAACTTTGTTTTTGTTGTTTTAGTTTAGTCGAAACTAAGATATCAAGTTTTTTTGGGGCACTAATAATTTCTTTGATAGAATATTCATAGTATTTGTATTTAAATACAAATACCTAAATAATTAAATTTTTAACTTTGAGAAAAATAAAACAAGAATGAATATTGCACTAATCGGATACGGTAAGATGGGAAAAGCAATTGAGACAATTGCAATAGAACGTGGACATACCATTGGTTTAAAAATAGATGCCAGTAATCAAGATGAGTTGAATAAAGAAAATTTATCATCAATTGATGTTGCCATAGAATTTAGCACACCCCAAACCGCTTACCAAAATATTCTAAAGTGCTTTGAGAGCCAAACGCCCATTGTAGTCGGCACAACTGCTTGGTTAAACAAACTAAAAGAGATAAAAGCAAAATGTGAAAATGAAAACCAAGCATTCTTTTATGCTTCAAACTTTAGCGTTGGTGTCAACATTTTTTTTGAGCTCAACAAGAAATTGGCTCAACTAATGAATAATCATAAGCAATACAAAGTTTCCATGGAAGAGGAACACCATACAGAAAAACTAGATTCTCCGAGTGGAACAGCAATAACATTAGCAGAAGGAATTATTGAAAACAATAGTAATAAATCTTCATGGATAAATACAACTTCAGAGCAACGAGAAGAACTTCCTATTATTTCTTTGCGAAATCCTGGAGTTCCAGGAACACATACCATAAAATATGATTCAGAAGTAGACTTCATTGAGATAAAACATCAAGCTCATTCCAGAAAAGGTTTTGCGGAAGGAGCAGTATTAGCAGCAGAATGGCTGAAGGATAAAAAAGGTTTTTTTACGATGAGTGATATGTTAGCATTATAATTAATTCAAGTTGCTAGTTAATGGTTTTAGAAATTTGGACAGCAAATATGAACAGAATTAGTTTTATAATGAATCCATTCAATGTTACAGCATGAATAGTTCTAGGGAACAATTTCTTGATATCACT
>JAUHXS010000006.1 GCA_030426955.1 Bacteroidia bacterium
GCAAATAAGAGTGGATAATGGTCCAGAGTTTATCTCTTCTACTTTTACTAACTGGTGTAATCATAGAAATATCGAAATCAAATATATACAACCTGGTAAACCTGTACAAAATGCTTTTATTGAAAGGGTTAACGGTTCTTTTAGGAGAGAAATATTGGATGCTTATATATTTTACTCTATAAAGCAGGTAAGAGAATTGTCACAACAATGGATGGAGCATTATAATCATAAAAGACCTCATAATGGACTCAATAATCTTGCTCCTATTATTTATTTTGATAGATTGAAGAAAGTTGGGTAAATTGTGGTCCTAGTTTAGGGGAAGCTGACACCATATTCACACGCTTTTGAAAACATATTTTTTTTGTATTTCTTAGGGCAAAGATAGGAATAAATTAAAACTTGGACAATTTTATCCGATGTTCTGGGCTGTCGCCGAACAAGATTTCTGAATTACAGATTGTCTTGTATTCGTTTACAGATTCTTTATTTTAAAAATTAAAAATCGTGGTGAGGCATATGGGAGGGTTACCCGCGCCCCGTAACTGCGGCAAATCGCAACGGGAGAGCCGAAAATTCTTGCAAGAGCGTATGGAACAAAGAAAAGATAGACGAAAAAATCAAATTAATCTTGGAGGCGATTGCCGCAGTTACGGCCAAGTATAAGAGCAGTAGCGGATTTCAAGGCGATCACCTTTCCGCTACCACAAAAGTTTATTAAATGCACAGACCTTAATTTTACCACTTCACCCGCTATTGCTTTTATACATTGTTGTAAGCTGGCCTTCTTTCTTTTCAAGTCGTGGTATGTCTCTTTTATATTGGTCAATTTACTTGTCTTATTTGCGTCTTTCTGGCTTGTGTGTCGGCTGTTTTAAAAATTTTAGAGGGAAGGGGTTTTAAAAAATAATTTTCCTTCGGGTGGCAAAGGTGAAAGCTCTTTTGCAATTTTTGGTCTGAGCGTTGGCTTGTGCGAAACGTAAGTTCACGAACACCTTAAAAAATTAAATTGACCGTGAGTAATTGCAAATGTGCTTACACCTATGTGATGGCTTAGATATACTCTTCTATTGCTGATTTCCATACTATAAAACCTTTTTTGTTGTCTGAATAATCGTGTAAAATTCGAGTAAAGTTGTCTGGGCTGTTTTCTAAAAAAGCCTGTCTTCCTTTTTCTCTAATAATGCTTAGTTGGTTATCTATTTGTTTTACTTCTTCAATTAGTGATGCTTTGTTTTTTGAAGTATGCCAAATATAAGTTGCTTCTTCCGTGTCCAAAGTCTCCAATACAATGAAATAGTTATGCTCACCTGCAAGGAGAAAAACAAATGAAAAAGGACTCAACACAAAACGAATCTTCATTACCTGATTTTCGTGTTTGTCTGCTAAATATTGAATGTGTTTTGAATGTTTGTATTGCTTGTTTTTAAGAATTTCATTCAACAACTCTTCTGCATTTGAATAAATTTTTCCTTGCTCTAGTAATTCGTCAGATGTAACAATATTTTGCTTTTTTGGAGTGAATTGCTTAAGCAACCCTTTATTTAAAAATTGAAATTTCACACCCTCAACTACTTCTTTGTTTATATGGTCAATGTCAGTTGATAGCGCTAATTGAGAAACCAATTTTCCGTTTTCAAACTCGGCAAATATTTCTACAGTAATATTCTTTGATTTTAATGTTTTGATGAAATAGGGTTTTAACACCTCAAATTCTGGTCTAATTTCAATGTTTTCAATCTGAAATTGAAGTTCGGTATTCATCTCAAAAATTGGATGTTTAAACGCTACACTTCCGTAATGAAACTCCAATTCCTCAATTGAAACTTTGATTTTCTTTTCTATAGTTAAAATGTGATTTGAAGTTGTGATTTCGTCCTTTGGCTCATCAAATAAAGTTGCTTGTTTTTCAATTTTTCGATAATACGAATTGCGTTTTAGGAAAAGCTTATTGAGATAATCAATTTTATAGTCTCTGTAGTCGTAGATAGTAGGATTTATTTCCGAGCGTTGCACTCTGCCAATATATTGGATTAGTTTGCCTTCAAAAGAAAATGGATAGACCAAAAACAAACAGTTAATATTTTGCAAGTCTGTTCCTTCTCCAAAATACTGTCCTGTGGTAATTAAAACCTGAAAATTACCTTCTTTTAATATTTTCCATTTGGCTTTTTTGGAAGTTTCTGAATCATCTCCACTTAGTGCAATTACTTCATACGATTGTTTTAGAAACAAATACAGTGTATCAATATGTTCTTTACGTTCGGTAATGATAACGGCTTTTTTTCCTTGATTCAATTCCGCTTTTACATCATCCAATATCGGTTTATTTCGGGCTGTATCGTGAACCAATATTTTTGATAAAGATTCAAAATTATCTGTTTTTGAGTTATAAGGAACATCTAATTCCGTTTTTCGGATGATGATTTTTGCCCGTTTGTAATTTTCAATTTCTGTGGTTTGAATATTGGCAATGATTTCTCCCAAATGGGTAAAAATCATTCTTCCATCATTATACTTTCTGAAAGGTGTGGCAGTTAACCCATAAAGAAAATAGGTGTGTAATTTTTCAATCGTATTTCTGAAAGTTTCGGCAGGAACGTGGTGGCATTCGTCCACAATAATGGTTCCGAATTGATTTTGTACAGATTCTATTTGTTTTGGTAAACTTTGAATAGTTGCCACAGTAATTTGCTCTCCGATTTTTAACTTTCCTTGTCCGATAACGCCAATATCTCTTTTTGGAATACCCAAAAACGCTTCAATCCGTTCTGTCCATTGCTCCAATAATTGTTTTCTATGAACAATAATAAGTGCAGGTTGTCTTTTATCGGTAATTATTTTTAAGCCAATAACCGTTTTTCCTGAACCTGGTGGAGCTACAATTACTCCGTAATCCTTTTTGGAAGCTGCTTCTATTACTCCTAGCTGATGATTTCGTAAAGAAGCATTGAACACATAAGAAATTGATGGATTCAATTTTCTTGCATCAACAAACTCAAATTCGATTTGTGATTCTTTACAAAATCGCAAAAGCTTTCCGATAAAACCTCTTGGAATGAAAATCTCACTTTCGGTTTCCTCAACCAATTTAAAATATCGGGCTGTTTCATAAGTATTTCTTCCTGATTTCTTTTTAATGAAAAACTCGGAATTGGCAAAATTCAATTCTTCTTTCAGGCAGTTGATAAGTGCAGGAGTCAAACCGCTTCTACTTATCCTGATATTATTATTTAAAGAAATATTCAGTTTGTCGTCTGTTGCTATCGGAGGGTTAAATTCTACTCCTGACTTTAATCCATTATACAGTTCGTCTAAATGGTCTGTGGTAACTTTTTGAATGTTTTTAAGAAAGTTCCATTGGTCAGCGATAGGTACAAATGATTCTGGATTGACAAAACAGCTATTTCCTTTTTCAAAAGTTGGTTTAAAAAGTGGTAAAGCAATCAAGTTTCCAAAGCCTTTTCCTGAAAGGAAATCCTGATTTGGAAACAGTCTGTCAAAACTTGAACTTTTGTCAAACATTGAAAATGCACCTGACTGTTCCAAAATTGAAATGAATATTTTTCGACTTCTTATAGCAGGATAGGGTTTATCAAAAAATATCCAAACGTGTCCACCGTTTCCCGAACGTGAACGCTCCAAATAGGCTGGAATTTCTTTTTCTTTACAAGCATTAAGAAAAGTAACGGCTTCACCTTTCCAATTGGCTTTATCAAAATCTGCTGCCAAAAACCAAGTGGTATTGTCTTGTAATAGGGGATAAATTCCAATATGGTGAAAACCGTCCAAATGCTTTTGGATTTGTTCATCAGTAATTTTCAGATAGGATTTCTCTGTAAAACTTTGAAATGAACCTCCATTCATTTTATGTGCCCGAAAACGATAAGGGTCATAAAAAACGGCTGGCATATAACCCGATTTGCCGCCTTTCTCCCAACGAACTGCAAACACATCTTCACGTCCTTTGAAGAGGGTTTGGAAGATATTAGCTATTTCAGGAGAAAACTCATTCATAAAATCTCAAATACATTACTCAGCTATAACCTTTACTTCATTTTCGGCAAACCAATTATAGTTAACTACATTACGTTTTAATTCATTCGGAAAATCTGAATAGCATACAATTGCTAAACTTTCCTTTGCTCGACTACAAGCGACATAAAATAACCTTGTAGTCTTATCTATTCCTGTTTCTTTACCCTCTTCTATATTCTTTTTGTCGTTGGCAGATAATGGCTTTAATCCAAATATTTTATCATAGCTAAACATTCTACCTTTAGATTCTTCGTCATCTATAACTACCATTACACGCTCAAATTCTAATCCTTTAACTCCTTGATGTGTGCCAAATTTTGATTTTTCATTGATGTACTCACTGTACTTAATAATTTCAGAGAAACTGGCTTTAATTGCTTCATCCCAAGCTAACAAAACTTCATCTTCTTCCATTGTTTCATCATCTTCAAAATTTTCGTCAGAATCAATACCTACCCTCTGAGATACTAATTTTAGTGTGGATGTAACTTTAAATAAATTAGTTTCTTGTATTTTTTTCAGAATCTCTACCAACGATGGATGATTATCTTCATTCCATAAGGATAGAAACGCATTAACTTTCTCATTTGCAGAGTGTAAAATATCTAATTTATTGTCTTCGTTCTGTAGTGCTTGCTTGTTAACTAAATGAGAATGTTGCTTAACAATATTAGCAATCTCGAATTTGTTACTTTTTAGATGAGCGTTATATAAAGGTAAAACGATTCTTGTAAATAAATTAATAGATGATGATGAACCATCCAGTAATCCAGTTTTAAGTTTATCAACTGCATAAAGCGGGTCAAAAAATGTAGAAAACCCCATTCTTCGTGCAGCCATATGATGCTCAAGAGTTAATGTCATTACATCAGATAAATCACCAACCCATTTTTCATCAAAGGTATCTTCTTTCATTATCTGACGAATCTGTTCTTCCATTTCAAATTTATCTTGTGAGCGAGAAACGGCAAAAAATCTAACAATTCCCCCAGTATTTTCAAGACGTGGAAATTGTTCCTGACCGTCTATATCCTTTCTGATCTTGTTTATTAAATCAATTATTCTTGATTTTGAACGGTGATTCATTTTTTTGGCTGGCTTGACCCAAGTATCAGGTAAACCCATTCCTAAGTTTTCTTTGCCATCTGCATAGATTCTTTGCATTGTATCCCCAAACACACCCAAAGTGAACTTTCCATCATTATGGCTTTCAAGTTCAAAAAGAGCCTCTATCAACTCTTTTTTAGTGTCTTGACTTTCGTCAATAAGTATAATAGGGAATCTATTCATTAGAATTTGCTTGAACAAATCCTTTGATTTAATAAAATCAGCAGCAATTGAAATTACCTCGCTATGGTTCAGAGAATCTTTAGTAATATTATCTCCATTTGGGTTGTAGATAAATTTCTGAATCTGTTCAAGTCCTTGCAGTCTCTTTTTTTTGGACTCTATTTTTTGAGCTCTACTAATTGAAGTTTTGTTATTGAGGTCTCTACTTCTTGATTGCTGTTCTTCTAGCTCCGATATTTCAATATTCAAATTATGTTCTATCCAATCCTTTATATCAGATGTGAAGTTTTTAATTAATTCCCAGCAAAAACTATGAATTGTACTGATGTTGAAAATTGAACTATATTCTAATCTATGAGAAATTTCATTAGCAGCTGCATTGGTATATGTAATTATGGCAACCCTTTTATTTCTTAACTTAAAAGCACTTCCAAAGTCCTTTTTGAATTTTTTCAAAACATTAACTAGTGTTCTGGTTTTCCCTGAACCCGCACCGGCAAAAAGAAAAAAACTTTTTGGGGAGGTTGGTTTGATGCTTTCAAAAATTAAATCATCAACAGGTTCGTCTATGTTATTAGAATAATTAGCCATTGGTGTTAATAATTAATCCTTGTTTGCTGCCCTTTAATTGTTCTTCAATCCAGTCTAGACCTTCCTTAATGTAAGTTGGTGTTTTTATTTTTTTCGGATCTTCAAAATATAAAACATCTAAAGCAAATTCTGCTTTTTTAGCCTGTTTGTCATTGATGATAGTATATGCTTCTTTTGCTAATTCTGCCAAATCAGCTTTTTTTGAAACTTCAACCATTTTTTTCAAAAGTCCAGTAGAATCAGCCAAAGTTTTAAAAATTTCCCTATTCTCAATAACCAACGCATCTTCAAATGTGTAAGGATAAATTGCAGTTGTTCCACTGACACTTTCAATTTCTATAGCTTTTTGATATGCAACTCTAATTGGCAAATCTTTTTTTACTTTATCATCAAAATTCAGATTTAATAATTCATCCAAGTGTTCGATTTTAGGATGCCAACTCTTTAATGTATCATTATTGGTTTTATAGGCTTTTTTTAATTCTGGCTGACATTTCTTACCATTGTCATTTGGATTTATAGAATCAACGTCAGTAACCACCAAGCAAACCAATCCTAATGTTTCTATAAGAGGCCCCAATCTGTGTGCGTGACTTCCTCCAATTTCTAATATTGTTACGAAGCAATTGTCTAATAAACAATTCTCATTCTTTATAAAATGTGGCAATAATATCCTTTCAGCAGATCCTTCAACTAGAATAACAGCATCTGCAAAAAATATGTCATTATGCGTTGTGTTCAAATATCGAATTACAAACTTTTCTGTTTCTTTCTCTTTTTCGCCAAAAACAGCTTTGAGACTAATAACTTCTGATGTAGGTAGAGCTAAAGTATTATTCCTTTTGAAATATCGTAAACTTTCAAATTTTTGGTGTGCAATGTAACTTGAATGCGTACTTATTACTAATTGAGTAGTAAAATCTTTTTTGTCTTTGAGGTTTTCGGAATATCGCAATACATCATAAGCTTTCTTTATAAAGACTTGCTGAACTTGAGCGTGTAAATGCGCTTCTGGCTCTTCGATTAGAACTAAATGTAATGGCTCAATAATATCTTCTTCTGTTATACTATTTTTCCCAACCTTCATCCATTCGTCTCTAAACCTTATTAATTCGAATATGATTGATATTAAGTTTTGATAACCTAACCCATTGTACTTTTCTGGTAGTGATAATTCTTTGTCAATTAAATACTTTACCGCAGAATCGTGTTGAAGACCATCAGAAGTTGAAACTTTGGTGGATAATTGAATTTGAGGGTTTCCAAATCCAGGATAATTCAATCCTTCTAATTCTGAAAGAGAGGCTTTAAAACTTTCTTTTAGATTTTTATCAAAATCATCTTGAGCTTTATTGATTGACTCTAAAGCATCTATATCTTTTTCTGTTGGTTCTAATGTTGGATTAAGATGTTTATCATAATAAGTTCGTAATTGTGATGATAAATTTCTAGTACTGTTATTATCAGCTGTCTCTGAATTTGCATCACTAAATCCTCGTTGAGCATTAATAATATCAATTTTTATAAGACCCTTTAAAACATCTCCATCTACTGGAATATTGTTTTCCGCTAATTCTTGTTTTTCATTAGGCTTTTCTGGATCAAGCAGGTAGGTTCTTAATGTAAAATGAGTATTTAGTTTTTGTTCACAAAAATCCCAAAATGTTTTTGGCCAAAGTTTAAAATCTTTACCTTTCTCTTGTGATAGTTTATTTGACTTATTATAAAGAGTTATGAATTCTTGTATTAATTCATCAATATCTTTAGGCTCAAATCTTAACCTGACACCTAATAATCCACCTTTCCATTCCAAGGTTGGTATTATATGACTTACATAATGAAGTTCCGAATTATCAACTTGAATCCACAAATCCAATACAGGTAAATATGGCTCTAACAGCTTTACGGATTTTTCTTCCTCTTTAAGTTCTGTAGCTTTAATCCAATTCTCTCCAATTTCATTTAGGTTTTTCCAATTAGAAAGGGTAAAATCTTGTGTTTTGAAACTCTTTGTTTTCAGAAATATCATTAAAGCATCCATAGCAGTCGTTTTTCCGCTATTATTTGCTCCTACAAAAATTGTTTCTTTTTCTGAAAAATCAATCTGACAAGAGTGAAGCTTTCTGAAATTTTGAATCTGAATGGATTTAATTCTCATTATTTATTCCTATTTAATCTCCTTGCCGAAAGCTTTTTCCAAATGCTATCCGCAAGCTTTATTTCTTTATCTGTAAAGCCGTAACCATCTTTCAGAATTTGCTTGTTGGTGATTTTTAAAATTTCATCAATGCTTTTTTTCTCCCGCATCATTTTGTCAATGGTTGAAAGCAAATCAGCATTTTCGGTTTGATAGGGGAGCAGTATTTTTCCTGCTTCGCTTGGCATTAGTTCTAAAACACCACCGCCATAACTACGACCAACAATTTCAGAAAAAGCCAAAGACAATGAATTGTAAAAACTGGCTATGAATGCGTTTTTGTCCGTGTCTTTTTTCATAAATACACGGTGCATTGTGTCGGTTGTATATGCGTTTGCTTCATTCAGAATCAAACGAGGATAGAGGTTGTTTCTACGGATAAAAAAAGCATCAGAAAGTTTGATGGAAGGGATGACAAACCAATCATCACGAATGCCTGTTTTGTAGCCTTTGTTTACTCCCATTGATTCACCCAAACGAATGTATGAGTTCGCTCCTTTGTGTCCGTTGATTTTCTCTTTGGCTGGAAATACCAATAAATGTGCTTTGGCTTTGGTTTGCCTGTTTAGTTTCCAATCCTTTTCCGTGAAAATTACGCTATTGACCTGAACACTTCTGCCAACCATTGGTTTAGCGTATTCTTTCAGGTCGTAAGCTTCTACAACTGGCAAAGGAACGGTGAAGTAATCATTTGCACCTGTGGTAATGCCTACTTCTACACTGGCATAATTACTAATTGTCGGAACTTTTCGTTTTTTGGCAATCTGTTCCAAAAAGTCAATTTCCTCCTGCTCTAAGAAGTAATAAGTCCATTTATTTGACTTAAAATCTATCTTTTTGGTTGGACTTTTTAGGATATTCACATCAAGCTTTTCAAGGTTTGAAGCATCTCTTAATTCAAGGTGTTCAATTAAATGCGAATCACTTCCGTTTTTTTCACAAAGCAACAAAACAACTTCTTGCTGTATGTCAGGGAAAACTAACTTTTCAAAAGAAATGATATTGATTTTATTGTAGAAATGTGCCAAAAACTCACGGAGTTGTTGAGCGTAAGAAACCTGTAGTAATTCCGCAGGAATCACAAAACCAATCTTTCCTTTTTCTTTGAGCAACAAACTTGAACCAACTACAAAGGAAACCCAAGCATTTGTCAGTTTTGAATATTTTAGTTTAGCACGATTGAAAACTTTGATGGCTTCATTTTGCTGTTCTTCCTGAAAATATTGGTATCGAATGTAAGGCGGATTACCCACTACTAAATCAAATCTCTGTGTGGTTTCATTGCAATACAAATGAAAATCAGTATTGATTACATTCTTTTTGTTGAGTTTGATTTTGTCGGCTTTCTCTGCTTCCACATCATCAAATTCAATGGCTGTTACTGATTTGAATTTATGGTTGTTTTCTTTCAATTGTTCGAGAAAAACACCATCACCACAACTTGGCTCTAAAATTTCATAATCAGAACTTCCATTGATGCCCCATTTCAAAATAAATGCAGCAATTGGTTCAGGTGTGTAAAATCCACCTCTCAATTTCTCGGCTGTTGCGTTTTTAATTAGCTTCATACAACTCTTTGATTAATGGGATTAATGAATCTTCACTACCTAAATCGTATAGTTTAGCTAATAGCTTTTCTAGGTTGGCTTTCTCTCTTACAAATTGTCCTTGCAGTGGAGTTAAAGCCCTTTTGTTTCCTGCGTTTGCATCTATTTGGTCATAAATGCTGATTAATTCTTTTTGAGTTTCTACGATTTTGTCGTGAATTGCTTTTTGTTTGGCATCTGAAAAATCAATCTTTCTGATAGGTAGATTTTTCAAAACCTTAGTTCCTCTTGCTATGTATCCACCTCTGAAAACTTCGCCATATAATGCACTGAACCACTCCAAATACTTAGAGTTGAGAATAGCTTGAATGTAGTAAATGGAATAATCGGAAGTTCTTGGAATTGCAACTACACAATAACCTGCGGTTCCACCTGATGAAATCAAAGTTCCGTGAACATCAATTGCATATTTATCACCAACGGACAGAACACCAACAATAATTTTTGAAGGTAGACCGCAACTATCTAAACTTTGATGTCTGCCGTATCTATGCCATTCATTTTTTGTTTTGGGCTCAGGTTTTATGTCTCGTTTCGGATTATTTAAAATGGCTTTATGCTTTTGCAAATAGTCATAAGCCAAAGGAAATTTCTTTTGAATTGTTGTTAGCGGAATTACATCTACACCTGTTTTGGTAGGTTCGTAAGGATAAATTACCCTTGCATTCGGTTTGAATGTTCGGTAAGTGTATAAATTATCTTCGCCTGATGATGTTTGAAAGTAAGGTTTTGTTATTACCTTCTCAATCTTGTAATCAACTCCTTTTTTCGTGAAATAGAAATGCTTCTTATCCTCTTTAGTTGGTGTAAAAATGTAAACATCATTTGCACTGGTCTGAATACCATTGAAAATATTGTCACTTCCAACCAAATCGTTAAGTTTTACACTTTGAGAAACGATTTTATTGTAAGTGTTAGTCAATTCAGGTGGTACTAAAACCCAAACTTCACTATCTAATTCATCTGTTTTCTTTGAGCCATATTTTGCGGCTTCAGGTTCTCTTACTTTCCAACTTTTAAGGCTTCTTACTTCCGCATATTGGAAAGTTTTTTGAGGCCTCTTATTCAGAATTAGCAAACAAGTGTAAGTGGTCTTATCTGCAAAAACCTGATTTGCACCAAATGAAACGATTGAATGCAGATATTCTTTTTCTGCGAATAATTCACGAAGTTTTTTACCTGCTCCAACTTTTGTAAACTTACTCGGAACGATATAACCTAAAATTCCATCATCAGCCAATAAGTTGATTCCTTGTTCAAGAAAAAGGAAGTATTTGTCAAACTGCTTGTAGGCAGAATTGAAATTTGTTTTGTAAAGTGGTAATTCAAGTGGAGTTATATTTTTCATATCCTCCGACTTCATATAAGGCGGATTGCCTACAATGACATCAAAGCGAAGTTTTGAAAAATCAAACGGATTAATAATTACTTGGTCTTTTTTATTCGTTACTTGCTTCGGATTCAATAAACTGTTTCCAAAGAAAACATTTTGTGAAAGGTCGGGTAAAACAGGTTTTGTTTTGTTGGTTGAATTTACATCTTCACCTTCAAGCAATTTGAGAAGCAAACCAAATTTGGCCGCTTCAACTGCATTATAATCTTTATCAACTCCATAAATGCAATTCAATAAAAGTTGTCGCTTAATATCAAACGGCAGTTTGTAAGTATTGATATTGGTTTGAATGAGTTTTGACTTGTCTTTTTTCAGAGAGTAGTCAATCAGAATATCATTGAGCAACTGGAACAATTCCAATAAAAATGCACCTGAACCACACGATATATCAGCGAATTTGAGCTTTAAAATTTCTTTATCCGTTTTTCCATCACATTTTTTCAAAACGGTATTTCTCAAAATATCGCTTATGATAAATGTTGGTGTGGTGATTATGTCACGGTCAACATTTTCAGGTTTTTTGACTAAAACAACAGCACCACTTTGAACTGTTAATTTTTCAGAAAGGAAGATTTCATAAATGCTTCCTAATACATCAGAAGAAAAAACGCTGAATGAATAAGGGCTTTCAGGGTAATACAACTGTTTGATAATAGTCCAAAATACCGAACTGATATTTTCTACAATCTTGTCTTTTAGCAATTGGTCAAAAAGTCCTGAATTATAGCGTTTGTCCGCTTGCTCAAACTTTTTGATTAAGGAACTGAAATCATTTGTATTGGCAAATTTCAATAAGGTTTGGTAATCTTCTAAATTTCTGTCTTCACAAACACGAAGAAAAATAATTCTGTTGATGTAGCTTTGAACAATATCATTAAGTTGTTGCTCGTCAATTTTTGGGTCGTGTTTGTAGATTTCAGCACCAAGGACTTTTCTCCATTCGTTAATTTGGTTTAGAAATAAATTGTCAATCGAGTATTGATTGATTTTGCTTTCTATTTCTTTCCATTCCGTTTCAAATGCTCCTGAATACACGGATTCCTTTCCTATAAGCTGTTTGATTTCTTCAAACTTGCTTTCGTATTCCGTGTAATGGTATTTTTTTACGAGTGCTTTTGTGTAGTTGTCATCTTTCTCAACTTTTACAGAAGTGTCGTAAATGATTAAATATTCAAAGTTTGAAAGAACAGAAATTTTCAACTTGGCAGTAAATCCATATCGTCTGACTTGTTTTGCAGTGTCGTTGTTTGACTCAATAGAAACACAAGGTTTTTTTGCTTCCAAAAAATATTTTCTTTCAGAAAAAAGTCGGAAAGTGTAATCAGGTTTTTTGGAATGTTCAGAAGCGTTTGCTTTCAATGCTTCTTCCAAAATTACTTCTCGTTCGTTGGTCGGTTTGCCTGCGTTGTTTTTAATGTCCCAACCAAGCAACTCGAAAAACGGGTCTAAGAAATCACTGCGAAGCAGTGTTTCATTATACTTGCTTGTCAGGTAATAATCCCTGTCGGCTGTATATTTTTCTATGAGTTGCTTTATTGTCATTTCCTCTTATTCGCTTTTAAATATTTTGCTCTTTCTTCTGCTACTTTCAGTGCTTCTATTCCCAAATCTTCATCTTGAATTTCATATAAAATCTTGTCGCTTAGGAACGAAACCAAAAGTTCGTCTGCGTTGTAATCGTATATGTCGGCAAGTTTTAGAACTACTTCTTTTGTGATTTTCCGCTCCCCACGTTCCATTTTGCTTAAAATCGCCACATCAATGTCTAGCAAAGCAGCAACTTTCCGCAATGGAAGTTCCTTTTCTTCTCTAATGTGCCTAAGCTTTTCGCCTATCGTTTCTGTTGACATAACTTCTATTGACATAATGTGTCAAAAGTAGAAAAAGGTTTTTGATTTGTTGCCACTTATTTCAAATTATTTTCAACACTCTTGTCGAGCGTTGGGAAATTGGCTCTTTTGCAAAACTTGGGTTGAGTGTCGGCTTGTGTGGTTTTGCAAATGTGCCAATGTGCGGCTGGCTAAAATTATTTTTTAAAATGTGCGGTGGGAAAAATTTTTAAAACATTCGGGTCGGATTGTGTGTCGCCAAAGTCAGTCCGTGAGTTTTTGTCAAGATGTCAAAGAATGATTTACAGCAGTCAGTTTTTTAGTTGCACAGTCTTTCTTTTGGCTTGCTTACAACGGGGCGCGGGTAAAGCGCGTAGCGATTTGTCCGCGCACGTTGTTGGGGGGCAAGATAGTAAATATTGAGGATAAATCGATATGCGCTTTATCCGATGTTCTGGGCTGTCGCCGAACAAGATTTCTGAATTACAGATTGTCTTGTATTCGTTTACAGATTCTTTATTTTAAAAATTAAAAATCGTGGTGAGGCATATGGGAGGGTTACCCGCGCCCCGTAACTGCGGCAAATCGCAACGGGAGAGCCGAAAATTCTTGCAAGAGCGTATGGAACAAAGAAAAGATAGACGAAAAAATCAAATTAATCTTGGAGGCGATTGCCGCAGTTACGGTTTTGTGTATGGCTCGTTGCGTGCAAATTAGCGATTATTTTCGGTTGAGCCACAAGCCAGATTTTTAAATTTTACTATTTATCTCTTTTATTGGAAATCGTTAAATTTAAAAATTTGGCGACTTTCCAAATATACCTTAACTTCGATTAAGCAACGGATTAGCAATGAGCTATACACGTTGTTGCCACACGTTTTTTAATTCCAATATTTTATTTCTCTCGACTCAATGTAAATCGGTATGAACTTGTCCGAATTCGCAAAATGTTCTTTCATTGAAACAGTCCGTTTTATCCAATTCCCAAATTTGTCAAATTCGTAGTCATACTCTAATTCTCGATTTAATTCCGAGTTTTCATAGATTTTTACATTGATAGGATTAAATAGTTTGTCGTATTCGGTTATTCTGTCCAAGTGTTTATTTAAATCTGCCGAAACTGTGTATTCAGTTTGCTTTAAAATTCGATTGTCTTTCCATTCCGTTTTGGTCAAATATTCATTCCATTCTGTTCTGGTTGAACTTTCCACAAGGTTTCTATTATTATCGTATTTGTAATTAAACTCTTGATTTGGTTTTTTTTCGTCTCTCTCAAATTGAATTTCTGAAATTAGATTATCGTTTTCAAAATGATATTTGTGATTGATAGTAGTTGTATCGCCTTTTTCAATTGCAACTTGTTTTGTTACAAAATCCTTTTCGTCATAAAAAACCGTGATTTGCTGTTTTAAGCTGTCATTTATAATTAAAGTTCTTACGTTATTTTTGTTGACTGTGTCATTTTTTACAGTCATAATGTAATTCAATTCAGCTGGTTTGTTGATTGATATAGTTTTTATTAAAAAATTGTTGCTGTCAAATTCGTAAACATCTTTTTGAATTAGTTCTCCAAAATTGTCATAGCTTTCAATTTCTTTAATTTCTCCGAAATCGGTAAACTTTTGAGTGAAGTTTAAGATTGGCTTTTCAAATTTGTTTTCTCCTTGAGAATTGGCTTTTAGTTGTTTCAGTTCCTTTATTTTTCCATAAAGATTATTTGATTCCCAAGCGTTCTTAAATTCCGAGTAAGTCGGTTTTAGGTTTGTATTCAATTCTGTCTTTTCTTTGCAGTTTTGCAAAAAGAATGGCATTAAAATCAGAAGGTAAATTTTTCTCAATGTTTGTTTTTTCAAATGTGTGGCAACGGGGCGCGGGTAAAGCGCGTAGCGATTTGTCCGCGCACGTTGTTGGGGGGCAAGATAGTAAATATTGAGGATAAATCGATATGCGCTTTATCCGATGTTCTGGGCTGTCGCCGAACAAGATTTCTGAATTACAGATTGTCTTGTATTCGTTTACAGATTCTTTATTTTAAAAATTAAAAATCGTGGTGAGGCATATGGGAGGGTTACCCGCGCCCCGTAACTGCGGCAAATCGCAACGGGAGAGCCGAAAATTCTTGCAAGAGCGTATGGAACAAAGAAAAGATAGACGAAAAAATCAAATTAATCTTGGAGGCGATTGCCGCAGTTACGTCCGAATAAAGCACATTGTGTTTTATTCGCCGTATGTCGTTATTGATTTAATTGTTTGTAATTTAATATTTTATACTCAAATAATCGATCTAAAGGACTCTTTAATTTTGCAAGACGAATTTTTTAAAAAGGGCATATTTTGCTAAATATGGTCATTTGATCTAGTTTTATTTGATTTAAATCAAGTTATTTTATGAAAATCTTTTCTTAATCTCAATTTTAATTTATTAAAATATTGATATTTAGTGCTATATCTAATTTTAAACTTTTATAACCGCTTGCAAACGGATAATCTTGTTAACCTGTAATTCCGTAAAAAAGAATAAGGCGTAATTCTTGTCATCATATCATATCTGTTTTCTCTACTTTTCTTTAGATTTGTTGTGCAATACAACTTACCATGAGCAAACTATCCAATCGAGTAGAAAATCTAGCTGTTTCAAAAACTATAGAAATGGCAAAACTAAGCAGGGAGCTAAAAGAGCAAGGGCACGATGTCATTAGTCTAAGCCTAGGCGAGCCTGATTTTGATACGCCGCAACACGTCAAAGAAGCAGCCAAGCAAGCCATTGATGATAATTTCACTCATTATACGCCCGTTCCAGGCTTTTTAGATTTGAGAGAAGCTATTGTCCATAAGCTCAAAAGAGACAATCAGCTCACGTTCAACCCCAATCAAATAGTGGTATCTACGGGTGCTAAGCAGTCTCTGGCCAACCTGATGTTGAGCTTGCTAAACCCGGGAGATGAAGTTATCATTCCCGCGCCTTATTGGGTGAGCTACCCTGAAATGGTTGGTGTTGCAGAAGGTAAGCCCGTATTTATCGAGACGGATGTAGAGAATGATTTCAAAATCACAGCAAATCAACTAGACCAGGCGATTACGAGTAAAACAAAAATGTTGCTCTATTCCTCACCGTGCAATCCTACCGGATCTTTATACTCAAAGGAAGAGTTGCAAGCTTTGGCAAAAGTACTTGAAAAACATCCTGACATCATCATTGTTTCCGATGAGATTTACGAGCATATCAATTTTGTAGGCGAGCATGAAAGTATTGCTCAGTTTGACTTTTTGAAAGACCGTGTCGTTATAGTCAACGGACTTTCGAAAGGTTTTGCCATGACAGGTTGGAGGCTTGGCTACATTGCTGCACCGGAGTGGATTGCTAAAGCTTGCGATAAAATACAAGGGCAGTTTACTTCAGGAACATGTGCCATCACACAACGGGCAGCTATCAGCGCATTGTCAGATAACTTGGAACCAACGCGTGAGATGAAAAAGGCATTTCAAAAGCGGAGAGATCTAATCGTCAGCTTGTTGCAGGAAGTGTCCGGTTTAAAGTTGAACAATCCGCAAGGCGCATTTTACGTTTTCCCAGATGTAAGCAGTTTCTTTGGTAAAACAGATGAGGCAGGCAATGAAATTAAAACTTCGGGAGATTTGTGCAACTATATCCTAAGAACACAATATGTCGCTTTAGTAACCGGAGAAGCATTTGGTAGTCCAAACTGTTTGAGAATATCGTATGCCACATCTGAAGACAACATCAAAGCAGCAGTCTCCAGAATTAAAACAGCCTTATCTGAGTTAAAATAAAATTGGTGCAGAATATTAGCAATATTTTTAAAAGCATTGAGCAGCTTAAAGTCTTGGTTTTAGGGGATGTGATGCTGGATAAATATTTTGTTGGCAATGTCAATAGGATGTCGCCGGAAGCACCCGTTCCAGTCGTTGATATCGAAAGTATGGATACGCGCTTGGGAGGAGCCGCTAATGTTGTTTTAAATATTCAGGCTTTAAAAGCAACACCAATACTATGTGCTGTTATCGGCAATGATGCCAATGGCGATTTATTTGAAAAGCTCGCCCATCAGGAGAATATAGATGTTAAAGGACTTGTAAAAAGCAAAACCAGAAAGACAACAAGCAAAACCAGAGTGATCAGTGATGATAAGCAAATGCTCCGTTATGATATTGAAGACAAGCATGATCTGGATGAGGAAGAAGAGCAAATGCTTTTGGATAAGGTAAAGGAGATTGTCAACAGTGAAAAGATAGATGTTTTAATTTTTCAGGATTACAATAAAGGGGTATTGATAAACCGTATTATTAAAAACGTAGTTACACTAGCTCAAGAGAACAACATTCTTACCGTAGTAGATCCTAAGAAAGATAACTTTTGGTCTTATCAAGGAGTAGACTTGTTCAAACCCAATTTAAAAGAACTAAGCGAAGCGTTAAATCAAGCCGTAAACCCTAAAGATGTAAAGGCATTAGATCATGCTGAACAAGATCTTAGGTCTCGATTGAATAATAAAATCACATTTGTGACGCTTTCCGAAAATGGCGTTTATATCAAGGCGGAAGGGGAGGGGCGAAAATATGCAGCTTATCGAAGAGATATCAAAGATGTTTCTGGAGCAGGGGATACCGTTATCAGTATGGCTGCCTTAGTATTGGGAGTGACGAATGATGAAGAAACCATTGCTCGATTATCCAATTTAGCAGGTGGTTTGGTTTGTGAAAGTGTAGGAGTTGTACCTATTAATCTTGACCGACTTATTGATGAAGCAAAATCTATTTGACTAGATGGGGCGATTTAGAGAAACACTTAGGCATACTTCTTATGATTCCAAGGATAAGATTATTTGGCTACAGCGGATCATCGCACTTATTGCTTCCATTGTATCATTGATTGCTTTTGTTTTTTATTACGGCTTTAATCACTCTTTGGCCGAACAACAATTGTTAATCAA
The DNA here is from genome assembly GCA_030426955.1 of Bacteroidia bacterium. GTDB lineage: Bacteria > Bacteroidota > Bacteroidia > Chitinophagales > JAUHXS01 > JAUHXS01. Next base: position 17,898 of record JAUHXS010000006.1, read on the forward strand.
GGTAATAGAGGGTGCATTTATTGCTTTTGTTTTTCACTTTTTTATCAAGCTGGCTAATGCTGAATCAAAGCAAGAATTTATTAAGAAAAACCTCCTAGAGTTTTCAGTAACCTGTTTTTTGCTGATTGAGAAAATGTATCTCTTATTGACAGATGGACATATGTTGAAACTCATTTTTAATATGCTCGCTATCAAAAACTACCTTTCGATATACGTGATTTTATTACAAGGGTATGTTTTAATTCTAGCGTCTAAAATTTTGATCAGATGGAGTACACGGCTACTATTGATTAAGATTAGACCTATCATGATCTTGTTTTCTTTTTACTTAGTGTTGATTGCAGTAAGTTGTATGATATTGATGATGCCTGAAATGACCTCGATAAGAGGATCGATGAAATTTGAAGATGCGCTATTTACAGCAATTAGCATTATTAGTTTAACGGGGCTTAAAGTTGTTGATACTGCTAGTTATTTTTCTTACAGGGGACATATAGCTATCATGGCATTAATTCAAATCTCAGGTATTGGAATGATAGTCATTGCCTCTTTTTTTGCTTCATTTTTAAAGACGAAGCAAGATGTTACGTCAAAAGCTGCTATTCAAAATTTGATCTATGGCAATGAGTTGTTCGATGTTCGAAATCTCATCCGAAAAGTGTTGAGGTTTGTATTTTTATTTGAGTTATTAGGCGGTGTGATGATTTATTTTGCCTGGCCTGAAGATTATTTTTTTAGAAATATGGAAGAGAAGATTTTCTATACAGTATTTCATTCTATTTCAGCGTTTTGTAATGCAGGTTTTTCTTTGTTTACCGATAGTTTGAGTGGAGGCCAATTAAATGCCATTTACTTTCTTCAAATAGCATTTATATTACTCGTTTTTTTTGGCGGTCTAGGTTTTCCAAGCATGAGCAATCTATTGTCTATTCATAAGGGGAAGTTGCGATTGAGTACTGCTAGTACTATTGTGCTGTCAGTTGCAATTGTTTTGTTGGGGACGATTTCTATATATCTTTTAGAGTATAAGACTATGTTTAAAGATGAGCATGGGCTATCGGGTTTCATGATATCGCTTTTTCAAGTTGCCAATGCCCGAACCTCTGGATTTTATTCTACTGATATTGCTCAGTTTTCATCTCCATCGTTGATCATATTTGCTATGATCATGTTTGTTGGAGCATCTTCTGGATCTACAGGTGGTGGAATTAAGACGTCTACTTTGTTTGTCGTGCTAATTGCTACCTATGCTAATATTAGAGATCGAAAAAATACAGATTTTCGGAAGCAAAATATTTCTTCAGACCTTATTCAACGGGCATTTACCATTTTTATCTTCTCCGCAATTTTTATATTAATAGTAATAGTAGGCTTGACGATTACTGAGCCAGGTCATCCCATTATGGTAATCACCATTGAGGCCATATCGGCTTTTAGTACAACGGGCTTCTCGATGGGATTGACAGAGTCACTTTCTGAGGCAGGCAGATATATTGTCATGGTAGCGATGTACTTGGGTAGGGTGGGGCCACTGACATTAGCCTTTGCGTTGAGTGCACCGATAAAGTCTGCTATAAAATACCAATACCCTAAGGCAAATATTATGGTTGGATAAATAAAATAACTTCTTAAATTTAAGTAATAAGAAATCAAAAAGCATATGTCAACAAAAAATGTATCAGCAGCAGAAGCATTAACAAAATTAAAAGAAGGGAATAAAAGATTTGTTAGTGGAAACTTGGAACATCCTAATTTGGATATCCCTAGAAGGGAGTCACTTACAACTGGACAAGCACCTTATGCCATTGTTTTGAGTTGTGCTGATTCAAGAGTTGTGCCTGAATATATTTTTGATCAAGGACTTGGAGATATCTTTACCATATTAGTGGCAGGTAATGTAGCTTCTCAATCGGTTACAGCGAGTATTGAATACGCTGTAGCACATTTAGGAGTGCAGTTGGTCGTTGTCATGGGGCATGAATCATGTGGTGCAGTAGGAGCCGCTATTGCTGGAGGTGATAATGGACCGAGTTTGAATAACCTTGTGGGGCACATTGCTCCAGCAGTAAAGTTAGCAGCAGAGCAAGGTAAAATGGCTGTAAATGATGTGGTGAAAGAAAATGCTAAGTTAGGTGTTAAAGAGCTTAGAGAGCGTTCTACTATTCTTACTAAAGCGGCTGATAATGGTGTTGAAATATTACCAGCATATTATGCTTTAGGTTCAGGAGAAGTTTCTTTTTTAGATTAGTCATGTATTAGTTGTACTGTTCCTTTTTGCATTATCAACTGATCTAAAAAATTACTTAATTCTATTTGGTAGGTATATACTCCATCTGTTGCCAGTTCGTTGTTATATATCCCATCCCATTTTCTCTGAGTCGTATTTGTGGAGAAAACTAAAGTGCCAAACCTATCGAAAAGATTAAATTGAAATTTGTAATTGTTGCTTATTGTTAAGCTTAAATAGTCATTTTTGCCATCATTATTTGGGGAAAATGCATTAGGGATATAATAATATTGTGCGCAATCCTCTAGCACTATATCGATGCTATCTCGCACATAGCAATTGTTGTCATAAACTACGTCAACCGTATATCTGTTACTACTATTTATGTTAATTGTTTGCCCTGTATCTCCAGAAGACCATTCATATTGATAAGTAGTATTATCAGGATCAGCTATGACAGAGATTGCGCCGTTATCACAAACGGTATTGTTAAAAGATAGTGTTGGTGCTAGACTTTTTTCTGAAGTGATGGTGGTTGAGGCAAGATTATTAGGTAAGTAACATTCATGAAACTGGTTATTAGGAGCATTAAGTGGGTCTAAGCCGTCATCATTGCCAGAAACGGTAATTACCTGTCCATTTTTAGGTACTATTATATTAAAGGAGATGCAGGTATTGGTTGCAATGGCAGAAGTTGTTACTTCTGAGGTAAGAATATTTTCTCCCGATAAATGAAGATTTTCATAAACAATGTAGGGCATATTCGCTGGAATGATACTATCTGGGCTAGTATTGCATAAGCTATATAAAATACTTACCGAATCGTTACAAAGGTCAATAATAGTATCTATTGTTGCCTCTACATCAATTTTGTCGTTTGGCCAACATGCTATTCCATTCCCATCATACAATGGCGATTGTACAAAAAAACCATTTAGTTGACTAGGTAATAATGGATCAGCATGGTTGGGCTGTGCGCAAGGAACGGATAAATCATCATTAATATGGGTATTGAAGTATACAAACTGATTTACCAGTTTCCTAGAGGCTGCCCAATAGTTTGGTGCTGCTCCCGTCCATGCTCTTAGTCCTTCATTACAACCACAAATAATATCTGCATGATTGTCTCCGTTGATATCAGCTACAATAGGGATGTCTTGTGCTGTTTGAGAATTACAAGTATCCCTTGCCAATATCGCTCCTGTTCTAGCATCTACAATATCTAAAAACCCATCTCCCCCTCTATGGACAATTTCTGCGATGCCATCGCAGTTGAAATCAAACATAGTATAGGTTTCTGCACTAGAAGGCCCTGAATAATCGGATATTTCAGTGCTAGACCACTTTAATGTCATATTATGATCGATAACCATAAATGAATCGTCTGAGCCTGTTATGCCAATTTCAGGTTGAGGGTCCTTATCAAAATTACCTACTAATGGCATTCCTCCATTTGTCATGGGCAGAGAGGCATAAAGGAAAGGGGGATCTAGCAAGTTCCCTGTTCTGGGATTGTAGACATATATGGCATCCCATGAATTGATAATAATGTCAAGTGCACCGTCGAGATCAAAATCTGCAATAGCCATTTGCCCTTCATTCATAAAACTTGGTCCTTCACTTTCTAGCTGAACTCTTCCGCTTGAAATATCTACAGAGAAAATTCTTTTGCTATTAATCAGCTCTAGTCCTTCACAGTTTGAGCAAAAGTCATCAGGGAGGACGTCTGCTGCTATAACGCGTCCACTTGAGTTACTTCCTAAAGCAGTTGTGATTAATGAATCTGCAGCACATATTAAGTTGCCATTGGTAGCATCGTAAATTGTGGCATTCCCGAAAACCTCCGCTATGCCGTCAAAGTTAAAGTCAGCAATGCTTAAGAAAGTGGCTAGACCTGGGTTTGCAAATGCTATAGGCGATTGCCATTTAATGGTTCCGTCATCTTCAGAACATAGAATGTCTGGCCCTAAAGTATAAAAAAATTCTGCTTTGCCGTCTCCATCAACATCTGCAAACGCACCATGAGGTTGCATTTGCTCTAAATTGCCAGTGTGTCCATTGTATACCGCATTTTGTGATAATATTTCAACTGTATCATCGTTATCTATATCTCCAACATAAATTTTAGCGGTTCCAAACCCACCTGGTACGGTCCATAGACGATTGAGTTGAAATGTTTCACTACATCTGTTTATATTGTCTGACTCATTAATGGCTCCAATGTAGAAATTGGAGCACGATGTGTTATCATTTCTGCATTCTGGATCGTAGCAGTCTATTAAGCCATCTCCATCATCATCAATGCAATTGTCACACACTTCTTGCCCATAAACGAACTGGGTGGTCAGTAGTGTTATTGCAATTAGATATATGCTGTTATATCTCATGGAACGTGACCTATTAGTATATAGATATTTTACTCTTAATAGGCTTGCTGAGTGTATCACTGCTTATGCTGATAATGTAAACGCCTCTAGCAAGTGTTGCTGTTGATATTTGTTGTTTTGTTGCAGATGGATGAAGGAGTAAATGCCTTTCAGTTTGTCCAGCTAGATTGTATACTCTTAGATCATATATTTTATTATCAAGTAGTTTTGTGATGATGATTGATTGTCTTTCTGCGTTGTAGCTTGTAGTAATGGAATTGTTGGCCGATTTGCTGATTACGCTAGTAGGGTCGCCGCTATCACTAGTGTCTTCACAGGATTTAGTGTAAATTTCTATAGTATCATTTTGCTGGCATTGATCGACATCGCCAGTATAGGTAGTAACAACAAACATTGTATTTTGGCTAATGCAGGCTTCAACACTTTCAGAAGTATCATTGTTAAGAGCTGAAGAGGGTGTCCATGAGTAGGAATTGCCACCACTAGGTGCCGTGAGTGTTAAGCAAGAGTCTTGACATACCGTATCTGTTGAGCTTGTTAAGTTGCCAAATGGAGGAATTATGAGTGTGAATGTTCTAGAGTCAGAAATGGGTTGAGGCTCTCCAGCTGCTTCGTCTTCCATGATGTCTAGTGATAAGACACTTGTTGTTGTTGTTGGGCAAAAGGTAATCGTTGGGCTTTCGTTTAGGTCGACTTGCAGTTCGCCGTTGAAGTTCCAAGCATAGTTATATGTGGATGCTGGATATGCTGTGGAAATATCAATTGTATAGCATTCCCCAGGGCAATAGGTTGTGTCGGGGCCAATATCTACTGTTTCTGCTAAGCAGGTAGTGGTTGCTAGAAATATGATCATGTAGGTATATATAGTTGCTTTCATTTTTGGTTTTTTAGTATTAACTAGAAATATAATATAGAGGATATTTGTGAGTAATCAAGTATAAAATAAATTTAAAATGTAATATTGTTTTAGTATTATTATTTTATTGATATTGAAAATCAATTTTTTAGTGAACTATTTATTGTATTTTGTTTTTCATTTCTCTGTAGTAATATTCATCTGCTAACTGTAACATATCAATATCGCCTTTAGAGTCGCCGTATGCATATATATATTCATAAGTACTTAAATCAAACTCTTTCGTTATTCTCCTTGCTTTCTCTTTGCCATAGCAATTAAGTCCATCTAGTTGACCTGTTAGTATCCCTTGCTTTACTTTCAGCTTAGTAGCTATTAGAGTTAGATTATTTTCGGCGCACCAAGGTTTTAGAATGTATTCAAAATTAGCAGTAACAACAACAACTTTGTGCCCATTTTTTTTATGCCAATTGATTCGGTTTATCATCTTATGGCGTATTATGTTTTTGAGTATTTTGTTAGTAAATAGCTCTGCAGTTTCTTCAAATTTGGTAATAGGAAAATTCTTGAAAAAAGAGTTGAATACCAATTGTTTTGTAGTAGTATTTGAAACTATTCCGATTTTATATAATATTAATATTGGAGAGAGAAGTAGCATTTTAATAGCAAATACAAAATTGCCTCGGGCAAACTTTAAAAAAGCAATAAAACTATCGTTTTTGCTTATTGTTCCATCAAAGTCAAATAAGGCTAGTTTTTGCATGATGGCTACTTGTCGATATAAATCCAATCATATATTGGTTTGCCCTTGATTAGGTCTTGTTTGCTTAAAAGTGTATGGTCAATACTATCAATAGTCGATTGGTGCACCATTATCTTTTTTGCGCCCCCTTCTTTATTGTAAAATATTACTGGACTAGATCCTGCTCCGACCCCTTCGTAGTGTAGTGTTCTTTCTCCAAAGATATCAGGTTCTGGATTGTAAAAAGAAGGATAATTGGACAATATCCATTTTGGGAAAGATTTATGCTCTAAATACTTTATTGGAACTGCATAAAAACCCTCATGCACAGATATATTAATGACCTGCAAGAGTGTTGCCATTATTATTAAAAGAACATTCTTTTTATAGTCCATATTGATGACAACAAAAACAACAATCAACATTGACATCCAAACAGCATATCTATTGATAACGGCTTGCCCATGGTTCCAGTTGGACATGGTCATGCTAAGCATATTCATGCCTAATAAAACGACTATGATGGTTATGTCATACTTTAGGTTTTTGAAGTCTATCAGTTTTACTATAGCTAGTACAATGAAAATCGGTAAGAAAGGTAGTATGCCTACTATTACTCCTTGGTTTAAGTCAAAATAAAAACTAAATAATCGATTTAAATTAAGGAAACTGGGATCTAGAAAACCAGCTGAAACAATGAGATTAGGTTGTCCAAAATTAATGAAGTAGAATAGGGGCGGCAGTAACGCGCAGCATGAACATAAAAAGATTGTGAATATATTTCTCAGATTAAGACCTTTTACTTTTAGTGTATCAATTGAAACAAAAGCAGCTAGCAAAATAAGGGGTGGGGTGTGCATACTGGCTAATGCTGCTAAAAATATAGACCAGTAATACCTTTTCTCATAATACAGAATGAATGAGAAATAAGTTAGTGTTGCTATCATGAAGTCTGGATGTGGCCACTTTAGATAAAATATAGCTGGGGAAAAGATGTACAATACTCCCAGTAAAATATTTGTTTGAATATCAAAATGTTTGTTTTTGTATAAATATAATAACCCCAGAAATGCGATTATTGCATTGGTGATTCCAAATAATAGTGCGTGCTTTATTCCAAGCATTGCAACTAATGCTTTGCTTGGTAAGTTGAGGAGTGAATAAAACCAAAAGTGATAACTGTACTTATTACCTTTTAGGTCTGTGTAATAGCCTGCATAACTACTCATATGTTGTTGGTTCTCTAGAAATGAGCTTTTCATATGTGCAATCCACTCTGTATAATGTCCAGGATGATTTTTCTCAAACGATTCTAAATCACAGAGCCTTGCTTCAGGGGAGAAATGATTGTAAAAAGATTCTACCATTAAGCCATATTCAAATCCGTCTCCAGACCATCCCGTTCTCCACTCTAGTAAAGAAACGATGAGCATAGCTAGTGAGCAGATGAGAAATATAATGTTCCTTGCTAGATGTAGCGTTTTTTTAGACAATACTATCTCTTTTTTGCAATGATTGTAAAATGTGGATACCAGAAAAGTTGTTCCTTTTTTACATACTCTATGTCAAAGCCAATTGTTTTTAAGGTTTCTCTTGCATTTGCAAATGTCATTTCACTTCCAATTTCTTTTGAGATTACAAGATCGTGTAGCTTGTTGAATATAACGAAAGGACTAGAGGCATCAATATCTTTTAATACAAGCTTAGAGCCAGGTTTCATTTTTTTGTGTAGGCTCTTTAAAAAGTCATTTTGGCTATTTTGGGCGATATGGTGTATTACGTCTATTAAAAATATAATATCTGATTGTGAGACCTCATCAGGAATATCATATCCATTGTACACATTAAATTTGGTGGGAATCTTGCCTTTAAGCAGTGAGCTAGCTTGTTTAGTTAGTTCCTGAGTAACTTCAATACCTTCAATGGAAGACGCGCCAGTATATTCAGCTACTAATAAACTAAACTGCCCCCCGCCACAACCTATGTCAAATACTTTATCCCCCTCTTCAATATGTTCTAGTAGGTTCCCCAATGGGCAAATTAACGGTCGATAAATTGATTTCAGCTTTGCTAATAAAGGTAAATCAGGGCTTGTTGCTTGCTTTAGCGTGTGTACTAAGTCTTTGTTCGATCTAGGCATAATTGCAAAATAAGAATGTACCAATCCATGCCAAAATACTCAGCTGAATAAAGCGGTCTTTTAATACAATTTTTGTTGGAGAACCGCTGGACTCAAACACAAAAATTATCTGTAAATACCTCAAGATACCTATAACTACAAAAAAAGATGATAGGTATATGTAAGAGCCATTAAATCGTGTGATGATTTCTTGAGAGGTCACGTAGATAAAGTAGCTAGCTAGTAATACTCCCACCATTACTAGGATTGAGTTGTCAATAAACTTGAGATTGTATCCATCAATAGATCTTTTCATCTTATTTTCTTCTGAATAAATTAAGAGGTCATCTCTGCGCTTTCCTAAGGCAAGAAAAATAGCTAGCAGAAAAGTCATGATGAGCAACCAACTACTAACTTTTATTTGAGATAAAATTCCGCCTGATAAAACTCTTATTACAAATCCCAATGCTATACATACAATATCGATGATTGCGATGTGCTTTAGTTTATAAGTGTATAGTATGTTTATAATGAGATACCCAAGTAATAATAAAGCGTATTGGTGATTTGTCAATAAAGAGATTGAGAAGCCCAATATTACAAGCCCTGCCATATAAATGCGAGCGGTATTGGTTTTGATAGAGCCATTAGCTATAGGCCTATTCTTTTTTACGGGATGCTTTTGATCAAAAGGTTTGTCATTTATATCGTTCATTATATAGATGGCACTAGCTACAAATGAAAAACTTATAAAGCCTAATAAGGTGGAGGTGAGTTTATTGAGATTGAATAGTTCTCCAGAGAAAAAAATTGGTGTGAAAATGAATAAATTTTTAACCCAATGATTTACCCTAAGTAAATGAAAGTATTTGTGCATTTGTATAAATTAAAAAAGCTTAATAGTAAGCGACTATTAAGCTTTTTTCTCTATTGTATAAATGGTTTATTTTATTTCACCATTTCACTTCTGATCTCATTAACACTTTTTGAAATCTCATTTACCTGAGCTCTACTTATATTGCTTGGACCTGATACCTTTTTGTACGTTACCGTATCAAGTGCAGCAATTGAGCCATATAAGGAGCCAAATCCCTCTTTGTCTTTATAATCTTCTAATAAACTAGCAAGGTTGCTCACAGATAATTTTTGGCTACCAACTCTTTCATAGATTGATTTATTCTCTGCACTTTTATTAGCGTTACCCAATACCTGAGTTGAAATATACATACCTTCAATCCAGCCACCTGCTAAAACTAATGCCGCTGTGCTTGCTCTATCATTCGTTCTTAAAAACTTATCGGCATTGCTGTATGCAACATCAATAAGTGTAGTTAATGTATCTTTATTGCCAAGATTATCTTGAAAGGCTTTAATCATTTCTTGATTAAATGCTCCAGCGATTCCTAAGCTCTCTGCCAATTTTGTTGCTGAACTCAAATAACTTGTAGCATCTTGAGTTTGATCGTAAACAGCTGCGTAGCTTAAATCGGCGATAAAAATACCAAGGTTTACTGCTTTCTTGTAATTCGTAGAATAACTTCCAGCTTTACTTGAAGAATTTAAAAGGGTTTTGTTATAAGCAGCACCTGAAGTGGCTATATCTCTCGCTACTTCAACGGGTGTAGGTATATCGTACATTACCAAATCCAACTTTACGTCAGTTTCGGCACTAATTTCATCTTCAATTTTCTCATAAGTAGCTACCTCATCGTCTCCACCGCCACCGCAGCTAGATAGAATGAATGCTGCTGATAAAGACCATGCAAATAATCCGAGTTTATTAATCATTGTAGTTTTTTTTGCTAAAAAATGTTATTCAGTTGTGCAAATATAAAATCTAATTGTAAAAATTCCATTTTAATTCATACTAATTTTTGAATCAGATAGTAAGTTTAACATTGATTTAAAATTAATTAAGCAAAATATACCTTACTTTTGTTAAGTAAAGATTTCTATTTTGATTACGTATTACAAATCAGAAAACGATAGATTAGTTAAAATTGACGAGCTTGAAAAGGGTTGTTGGATCAATATTTCTCCTCCTTTTAACCATGAAAATATTCAAGCCCTTGCAGAACGAACTGATATACCATATGATTATTTTACTGACTCAATAGATATTGATGAAAGGTCTCGATATGAACAAGAGGATGGAGTTAAGCTTATTGTCATTAAGACTCCAGTTTTAAATAATAAAGAGGGTAGGGATCAAATACCATACTTAACTGTTCCTATTGGGATTATCACAACAAAAGATGTATTTGTTACCATTAGCTATTATAAAAATCCCGTACTAAAGCATTTTCTAAAAAATAACATCAAGGAGTTTGATGTGTCTGATAAAAATCGATTTATCCTTAAGATTTTTGATAAAAATGTATACTTCTTTCTTAATCATCTGAAAGAGATTAATAACAAACAAACCGCTTATGAAAAAGAATTGTACAATTCTATGAGAAATCAAGAGTTGAATGGTTTGATGAACTTTGAAAAGAGTTTGGTCTACTTTGTTACCTCACTTAGGTCAAATGAACTAATGATGGTAAAGATGCGACGAACTAAGTTTTTGGATCTTACCGAAGAGCAGGATGACTTGTTTGAGGATATTATAGTAGATACAAGTCAGGCACTTGAAATGGCCAATATCTATACTAAGTTTGCGGCCAATACGATGGAAGCCTTCGCCTCTATTATCTCAAATAACTTGAATCAGGTAATGAAAAGATTGACATCGGTTACTATTGTTTTAATGGTGCCGACCTTAATTGCCAGCTTTTATGGGATGAATGTCGATTTGCCTTTTCAGGATAATAGTCATGCCTTTTTACTCATGTTATTAGTTTCGGCAGTCATGGCATTTGGACTGTCTTGGTTTTTCATGAAGAAGCGATGGTTCTAATACCTTATAATTAATCTATTATTTAATAAACTTGAGAAGCACGGCATATTTTTCAATCATTGTTGTATTTGTTGCTTCAATTTTAATTTTAGGCAAAACCTTAATTATACCTTTTGTATTTGCCTTATTACTTTGGTTTATTGTTCGAGAAGTTAGAATTCTTTTAGATGAAGTAAATGTGATTAGGAAATTCTTGCCAGCGTGGATAAAAATATTCATTGCATCGGTGCTTATATTTTCCCTTTTGGGAATTGCATTAACGCTCGTCATCTCAAGCATTGAGAGTTTAATAAAACTATACCCTAGCTATAAGTCTAATCTTAGTAAGCTGAACTTAGATGAGTTCATCGCAAGTATAGAAACAACTCTTAATATAGATATAAAAGAAACTTTAATAACCTATTCTGAAGGTTTAAATTTTGGTAGCCTTTTTACGACAATATTCAATTCACTCACAGATGTTTTAAGCAATGCTTTTATGGTTGTATTATATACGCTATTTATATTTCTTGAGGAAGCATTTTTTGAGCAGAAAATAAAAATGATATTTTCTAAGCAAGATCAGTATGCCAAGGTCGTTTCAATATTAGATAGGGTAGAGACTTCGATTGCAAAGTATTTAGGATTGAAAACAGCGATCAGTTTGATGACTGGATGTTTGAGTTATATTATCTTATTATTTGTAGGGATAGATGCCCCTATATTTTGGGCATCCCTAATCTTTATTTTGAATTTCATACCGACTATCGGATCATTAATTGCGACACTCTTTCCTGCTGCCTTTTGTTTATTGCAATTTGGTGAATTTCAGCATGCTGTAATAGTGCTTGTTCTAGTAGGGGCGGTACAAGTGATTGTCGGCAACATTATAGAGCCAAAGCTAATGGGTAATTCAATGAATGTTAGCTCATTGGTTGCTATTATTTCGTTAACCGTATGGGGTGCTATTTGGGGAATAATAGGCATGGTTCTTAGTGTGCCTATTACCGTCATCATGATTATAATGATGTCTCAATTTTCGTCAACGCGCCCAATAGCTATTATGTTATCTGAAAAGGGGACAATAGATCAGGATGGTTTTGATCGTAATAGTTAAGCTAGCCTATCCTTCTTTTTGAAATTCTTTAAGCGTTTTGCTTTTGTAGTGATCTTCGGCGTAAAATTTTAATATCTGCATCATACCTGCTGGCTGTTTATATCCAGGGTGAGGGTGTGCTGTCTTGTTTGTTTCGTCTATTACTACAATTGTTGGATAGCCCATCTTGCCATATAGGAGATTTAAAGCTAGTTCATTCGCTTTGTACTCTTGTTTATAGACAAACTGCTTGTCCTTTACTCTAAACGTATCTCTTGATTCTGCATTTAACTTTACTGCATAAAAATTGTCATTCATATACTTTGCAACATTGGGATCCTGAAAAGTAGACTTGTCCATTTTCTTACACCATCCACACCAGTTGGTATAAACATCTACAAAAATCTTCTTAGGAGCTTTTTGTTGCATTGTAAGTGCTTCCTCAAAAGATACCCAGTTGATTTGAGCACTTAGATTAAAAGTAAATGGTATAAAAAATGCGAGTAATAACTTCATAATATTACTTCCTAATTCCTATTGCGCCTTATACTGTTTTTCATAATCTTGCCAAGAAGTACTTTTGTAGCTATTATCACCAAAGTAATGCAGAATAGGGGCTAGCTGATCAGGGGTTAGATAACTAGATATCGAAGTTAATACGTTTAAATCTCCATCCAAGAAGGCAATGGTAGGAAATCCACTTAAGTTGCCGCCAGTTACCTTATATGCTACCTGATGATTACGTGCCGTCTTGGTCAGCTTTTCTCCTTTAAACATAATTTCCTCGCTTGTTTCAGCATTGAGCTTTACAGCGTAATATTCTTTATTGATATATTCTATAATCTTAGGGTTGCCGAAAGTAGACTTATCCATTTTTTTACACCATCCACACCAATGTGTGTATAGGTCAATAATGATTTTTTTACTTGGATCTTTTTTTGCAGCTTCTTGGGCTTCTTCAATAGTCATCCATTTGATTTTTGGTGCTGGTTGTTCATCCAGTTTAAACCCTGATAGAATAGGGAGCATTGCAATTGAAAATGATATGATGAGTAAACGCATAATAATATTTTTATATTTCAACGGATATCGTGCAAAAACCGTTCCAATTTGAGTTAATGTATTAAAGTTTAGTAAATTTAACAAATAATCTACTAGATGGAGAAGAAAAGGAAAGTTGTTGTAGGTATTACTGGAGCGAGCGGAGCAATCTATGCAAAAGTGCTATTGGAACAATTGAAAAGCATTGATAGCCACATAGATGAGGTAGGATTGGTCATGTCTGAAAATGCGAAGACTGTATGGGAGTTGGAACTGGGAGGAAAGCATTATGAGCAATATGGGTTTCGTATTTACGATAAAAGTGACTTTATGGCACCTTTTGCTTCAGGGTCTGCTAAATATGATACCATGATTGTTTGTCCTTGCTCAATGGGAACAATGTCCAGAATAGCAAACGGTGTGTCTAATGATTTGATCACAAGAGCTGCTGATGTGGTCTTGAAGGAACGAAGAAAGCTGATTTTAGTATTAAGAGATACGCCTTATAACCTCATTCATATAAATAATATGAAAATCATTACGGAGGCAGGTGGAATCCTTTGTCCTGCATCTCCTTCTTTTTATAGCAAACCTCAATCATTTGAGGATTTGGCAAAAACTATCACTTCTAGAGTGATTGACCTTGCTGAATTGGATTTGGATAGCTTTCGGTGGGGAAGTTAATATTATACATTGCATGAGCTTGTCTAAAGTTAAAAAATTTTAAAACCTTATAAGACTAGAATCAAAACTTTGCAAAGACGACAAGTATTTCAGAAGGTTTTTGCTCTTCAACTTTAAACAGCTTCTATTTAACCTTATTTCATCGTACTTGGATTGACGCCTAATTGTAGTTTTGTGTCAGTGCTCTCATTTTTTTATTAAAATAACGTTAGTTCGGTTTAAGCATTTTCTCAAAGTATTGAATATTAAATAAATGCGTCATTCCAGAATTTTTATTTTTAAATTATCTCCTAAAAAATAAAAATATCTGGAATCTCAATACCCTTTATATATTAGATGCCAGAAAAATAAGTCATTTTTTAAGTTATGACTTATTTTTCTGGCATGACGTGCACTTCTTAAGTCGAACTCACGTTAAAATAGAAATCATACATTGTTATTAATCAGCTGTTTATTTAGAGTTTGGCTCTCCTTGAAATATTAATATAGAATATCTTTGACTTTTCATGATGATATAAGCTGATTAAATTGACTTACTTGAATGATACAATATATATCTGAGTAAACTGATGAAAATATTTTGCTGCGTCGTTTTTTGTGTGTTATATGTATTAAGTGCTGAGGGGCAAAACTTGGTTCCTAATAGTTCAGGAGAGTGCCATACAACTTGTCCGGGAAATACGGCTTATGCTCCTTACGGGATGCAAGGGATAAAGTACTGGAATAATCCAACTACTGGAAATCCAGATGTATATGATACTTGTTGCTCTGTTCCGAGAGAAGTGCCGAATAATTTAATGGGCTATCAGTATCCAAAAACCGGAAATGCTTATATGGGTTTTTCATTATTTTACGCATCATATGAATATAGAGAATATTTGCAGGTTAAGTTATTACAGCCTTTGATTGCGAATGAATGTTATCAAGTAAAGTTTTATCTAAATCTAGCAAACAAGAGAAGTCTTTATTCTATTGGTAAAGCGGGAGCATATTTATCTGCTGTTCCAATCAATCAAGCGATTACAACTTCTCTAGCCGTAACGCCACAAGTTGTCTCATCAGGAGTTCAATTAAATGATACTTTAAATTGGATGTTAGTTGAAGGAAGTTTTACAGCAAGTGGGGGAGAGGAGTATCTAATCATTGGAGCATTTGGGGATGACGTTTCGCTAGATACTGCTTCTTTTGATCCTTCCTCCAGCTATGGTAGTTATTATTATATCGACGATATCTGCTTGTCAGCCTGTGGCAGCTCTTGCAGAGCGGGTGTTGATCAAGACACTTTTAATATTTGTCGTGATGAATCTATTACCTTGAGTTTAGATGGAGAATATGTCTTTTTTGATAGTATGGGTAATAATATTAGTGAACTTAGTTATCAAGTAAATAATGATACCCTGATTACTGTGATGATAAATGATACTATGAGTTGTTTAACATATTCTGATAGTGTGTGGATAATGTTGGATACTAACAAAACTTCTAAGACAAACGAAATGGAGGTTTGTGAAAATGTTTCTACTCAGTTAACTTCAGTCAGAACAGCACATCAATATCAATGGAATCCAAATTTGCACCTGAGTTGCAATGATTGCCCAGAGCCTTATTTTGACGGAGATTCAAGTGCGGATTACCATGTAGAAGTAACCGATACAATAACAAATTGTATTTATAATGATTCGTTCTTTGTAGAAGTTATGTCTTGCGATTTTGACTATCAAGTATTTATACCAAATGCCTTTTCTCCAGATGATGACGGCGTAAATGATAAACTAAAAGTCGTAACAATAGGGCTAGCTGATGATTGGAAAATTATGATCTATGGAAGGTACGGGAAAAAGATTTTTGAGGGAAAATCTTGGGATGGAACTTATAATGGTCAGGATGTTTTAGGAACTGTTGTCTTGTATTTTGAAGGGAATACTAGTAGTAGATATAATCAGCTAGGAGAGACTAGTTTAGAGGGGGATATAATATCATTACAAATGGTAGAAAACGTTTCTATTCTTCGCTAATCTCGATCCGATCGTCCGTTAATCTATTTTTTTCGATTGTGTTTTGAAAATCATAAGCAACAGTGCTAATATTTTCTTTCATCTCATTTAGTGATGCAATAAAGTGATCGATTATTTCTGTTAAAGACTGGTCTGAAAAGCTTTCTTCTTGGTTAATGAAATTATCTTGATTTCTGATACTATCTGTAAGCTGAAAGTCTTTCTCATATTGACTATTAATCCATCTGATAAAATCTAATTTTTGAGTATGCCGTATTCCGAAAGATAAATGCAAACTGTTTTTTTTATCCGTATAAGCATGATGGAGTATACCTTTGGGTAAATATAAAATGTCACCATTTTTTAAGGAATAAGTTTTTCCAGTTCCAGGAGTAGGGTTTTGAGAACTGTTAGTAAAGTCAAATACTTCAAATTCTTTTTCACCGTGTATTTGCATGACAAATATGTCATGCGGATCAAAATGAATGTCAAATCCCTTAACTGTCGGCTGAGAGTAATATAGATTGACTTGTACCGTCTCTTTTAAATCTTGGGATAGCTGTTTTTTGAATGATAAAATACGTTCTCCTAGCCTTTCTACATTATTGATGATTATCGTAGCTCCATTTTCAATATATCGATTGACCTTCTTCGCAGACAACTGTTTAAAAGTACCTCTGTTGGAGCCTGCAATTTCTTCCGTGATTTGACTTTCTGGTATTACATTGCCATTGTGTATGAGCTTAAAAGCAGGAAATTGAAGGTTTTTATATTGAAGATTAAGTGATTTTTGAAAATCTTCAATGGTGAAGATTTTGCTGGATCTTTTGGGTTCCCCTGGAATATGCAATACCTTTTTATTCCAATATTCGTTGAAGAATGATTCAATAGAGTTGTCGCCTAGAATAGATTGTAAAGACATCACTAGGTTTGAATGACACCGACGTTAAAAGGTTGAGTGATTGGTTGGTGATCAGCTGCTTCAATACCCATTGAGATCCAATCCCTGGTGTCTTTAGGGTCAATGATTGCATCTACCCAAAGTCTGGCAGCAGCATATTTAGCATTGGTTTGCTCATCATATTTTGCTGTGATCTTTTCCAGGATATCTTGTTGCTTTTTATCATCTACTTCTTCTCCTTTTCCTTTCATTGAAGCGACTTGAATTTGCATCAGTGTCTTAGCAGCTTGTGCGCCACCCATTACAGCAACTTTTGCATTAGGCCACGCTACAATAAGCCTTGGGTCATATGCTTTTCCGCACATAGCATAATTTCCTGCCCCATACGAGTTGCCAATGATAATGGTTATTTTCGGAACAACTGAATTAGAAACAGCGTTTACTAGTTTTGCTCCATCTTTAATGATTCCTCCATGTTCTGATTTGGAACCGACCATGAAACCAGTAACATCTTGAAGGAAAACTAAAGGAATTTTTTTCTGGTTACAATTCATGATGAAACGTGCAGCTTTGTCTGCAGAATCGGAGTAGATAACCCCTCCAAATTGCATTTCTCCTTTTTTATTTTTTACAATTTCTCTTTGGTTGGCAACAATACCGACTGCCCATCCATCAATGCGGGCATAACCGCAAACAATCGTTTTGCCAAAGGTTGGCTTGTATTCTTCAAATTCAGAGTCATCAACCAATCGCTCTATGATTTCATGAACATCGTAAGGCTTGGCGTTGTTGATTGGAATGTAACTGTATATTTCTTTTGCATCTTTTTTAGGAGTGGAAGGTTTTCTTCTGTTAAACCCTGCCTTTTCGTAATCTCCAATCTTGTCAAATATCTTTTTAATCTTGTCTAAGCAAGATTTGTCATCTGGCATTTTATAGTCAGTAACACCTGAAATCTCACAATGTGTGGTTGCACCGCCCAATGTTTCGTTATCTATGTCTTCGCCAATAGCAGCTTTTACTAGATAAGACCCTGCCAAGAAAACTGATCCCGTTTTATCTACAATGAGCGCTTCATCGGACATGATAGGTAAGTAAGCTCCACCTGCAACGCAACTTCCCATGATGGCAGCAATTTGAGTGATGCCTCTAGAGGACATGATAGCATTGTTTCTGAAGATTCTTCCAAAATGCTCTTTGTCGGGAAATATTTCATCTTGCATTGGCAAATAAACCCCAGCACTATCTACCAAGTATATTATAGGTAGGTTATTTTCCATGGAAATTTCCTGTGCTCTGAGATTCTTCTTGCCAGTAATTGGGAACCATGCACCGGCTTTTACTGTCGCATCGTTTGCCACAATGATGCATTGTTTGCCTGATACATATCCAATCACTATTACTACACCACCTGCTGGACATCCGCCGTGCTCTTTATACATGCCGTATCCTACAAATGCACCTATTTCAATAATTTCCGAGCCTTTGTCAACCAAGTAGTTGATACGCTCTCTTGCCGTCATTTTCCCTTTGCTGTGGTGCTTTTCAATGCGTTTCTCGCCACCACCTAACTTAATTTGCTCTAGTAGTTTGTTCAGATCTGAGATCATTAACTTAATATGATCCTCATTTTTATTACCTTCTAACTGCTGTGACGATACTTTTCCCATTTTATACTAAGTTTATGCTAAAATAAGATAATTCTTGTTCAGTTTAACCGTGATTATGCAATAGAAATCAAAAATGATATACTTCTATTGCATTAACACGAGTTAACCCCGATATAGAAATTCATTGTCCCGATTTCCATCGGGATGGTTGAAGTTCTTAATCGCTATACATTAGAAAAATATTTATTTTTCTAATGTATAGATCGGGTTTATAGTTTGGAATCTAGAGTTAAAATTTTAATGTAGACATTCATACCTCTATCTTTACAATGTGAAATATCTTTTTGTACTCAGTGTCTTTTTTTATGTGGGTAGCTTATCTGCTCAAATTGTCAATATTGAGAATAAAAGAATTGATCAAAGTGACAATGGGTTTTCAGGTACTGTTGATTTTAGTTTGAATTTTACGCGAGCAGAGGAAGATATTTTCCAAATTGGAACGAACGCACAATTGCAGTATAAATATTTAAAAAGTAAGTTTCTATTGCTTAGTGACTTGGATTTTGTGAGTGTTTCAAAAACTAATTTATTGAATAACGGATTTCAGCATTTTCGATATAATTATAACTTTAAGGATAAGCCTTTAATATGGGAAGCTTTCTCTCAAGTTCAATACAATCAAATTCAAAAAATAGGATTGAGGGCATTAAATGGAATTGGGCCTCGCTTTAAGCTATTGCATCATGATTCTGCTAAGCTTGCTTTAGGCATATTATATATGTATGAATATGAATCATTGGTAAATCCTAAGGTAATTAACAGGGATCACCGATTGAGTAACTACTTTTCGATATACTGGAAACTGAATAAAAATGTAAGCTTTAGCCATGTGATTTACTACCAGCCATTAATTCAATCATTCGATGACTTTAGGGTTTCTAGCGAAAGCCAGCTTTCTTTTAATATTAATAAATACCTTAAGTTTAGGACACGTTTTAGCTATTCGTATGATTCTAATCCTCCGCCATCGGTGCAGCGCGTATTTTTTACATTTGAAAATGCACTTGGAGTTGTTTTTTGAGGAAAGGTTGCATGATTGTTAAGCAGAGATTTTTTTAAGAGTAAAATAGTCTGTATTTTCGCATCGGCAAGTCTCATACGACCAGCTCCTGTTGAACTCCCCCAGGATCGGAAGGTAGCAAGGGTAGGCGGTTGTAGCGGTGCGATATGAGTAACTTGCCATTTTTGTTTGATATGTCTTTTCCTTTTATTAATAGTATTTAGAGTAAGGTCTTTATTTTTTCCAGTTTTGAAGTCTATCTAAGTACAAATAGCTTTCTACAAATTTTCTATGATTAAGATCAGTCATTTTCTCTAGCAAGTTTAATGCAGAGATATAGCTAGCCAAGTTTCCATTTGAGGAGCTGAACTTTCCGTCCTCGACAAAAGTTACCAAACTGTCATTTTGCACTTTTAGGTTTGGATAATCTTGCTGTAATTGTTTGCCTCCACCAATCCATGTGACAATTTTATATCCATCAGCAATTCCAGACTTTCCAATTAGTTGTGCTCCCGCACAATTACTTACAGTGTATTCTGTTTCTTTATTCTTTTCCTTTATAAACTCAATAGTCTTTTTGTTGTTGATTTGGGCTTGCATATCATAGGCACTTGGAACAAACAAAGCTTTTAGCTTAGGACAATTTTCAAAAGTATAATCTGGAACAATTTTAATACCTTCCTCCGTAATGATTGGACTATTCGTCTCAGAAATTATTATTACATTAAAAAGTTGTTGCCCATTTTTTGTCGATTTTGAAAAAACGTCAGATGTTGCTACTACCTCGCTTTGCAAAACGCCATTATAAGTCAAAAGTCCAATTGTTGGCAAATCTTTTTTAAATGGTTTGGCGTATGAAAGTAACGTATCTGTTGCTGCTTTAGCTTGGGCTAAATCCTTGCTTTCTTCGTGGGTTTTTGATTTGTTCGCGTTACAACTGATAAGAATCATTGTAGCGAAAGTGATTATTGTTATAATTTTATCTTTTTGCATAATGCTTCAACTTATAGACTATGTGAACCTAGTGATATGTAAAATGTAATAGTACCCTAGGTTAAGCTGACTTGATGAACTCCAATCTTGCCACATCCTTATTGGAATGAATGAGTTTGTCAAAAACTCCAGTTATAGGTAGAGTTAATGTTTGTAGAATTTCTGAAGCTTTATTTAATGCCTCTCCTTCTTTTCGGTGCTTTGGATTTAATCCTTTACGAATGGCACCACTAACATAATAGCTAGTTCTTATATTAATGAATTTAGTGGATTTTAACTTATAGCCATTATCTTGCATGATCGTATCATAATAGTCAACAGGTCTACCTAAGCATAGATCATCTCCCTTTATCGAGTTTTCTATTTTCTCGAAAAGTAAAACACTATTTCTTGAGACTCTTGCTATTTCTTTCATGAGATTTTTAAGCATAGTTTCGTCTGTATTATGCTGAAGAACAGTTGCTGTAAAAACAATGTCAAATTCATCATTTTTGAAAGGCAACTCTGTCCCATTAATTTTTTGAACAGCTATGTCATTGGGGATTTTATTTTTCGCAAGTTTTACCATTTGATCAGATATATCAACTCCTACAAGCAGTTTAGGTTTGTGTTTAAAAACCTCGATTAGGTTTCCACCCGGTCCATGTCCAATTTCTAATACTTTTTTGTCTCTAAAATCAACTTCATTTAAAAGTTTGAGAAACTCTCTTCTTTTGTAACGATAGTAAGGCTCATCATCACCAGCAATTATATTTTTACCGTTTTCTCTTTCTTCGATTCGTTGACCAACTCCAGACCAGTACTTTTCTGGATGATATGTTTCTTTACTCATAGTTACCTATTTAGATGGATGCTAAAGTACCCCGCCTTCTCCCTCTTTGAGCTTTTCCGCATTTTCGGCGACCTTCAGCGGTTCGATTACTTCATTGAGGTTTCCACTGATGACATCGTTTAAGTTATATAAGGTGAGATTGATACGGTGGTCGGTCACACGTCCTTGAGGGAAATTGTAGGTTCTGATCTTTGCTGATCGGTCACCAGTAGAAACCATAGTTTTTCTTTGTTGAGCGATCTCCGCCATATGGGCCTGGAGTTTTTGTTCATATATCCTAGTTCTCAACACTTTCATTGCCTGTTCATAGTTTTTGATCTGAGAGCGCCCATCCTGACATTCTACTACAATGCCTGTTGGAATGTGCGTCAATCGTACGGCAGATTCTGTTTTGTTCACGTGCTGTCCACCTGCTCCGGAAGATCGGAAGGTGTCTTTTCTTATATCTTTCTCATTTAAGTCAACATCAACGTCTTCTGCTTCTGGTAAGATAGCCACCGATGCGGCTGAAGTATGCACTCTGCCTTGCGTTTCCGTTTGTGGGACACGTTGTACACGATGCACACCCGATTCGTATTTCAAAGTACCATACACATCATCTCCCTCTACACTGGCAACAATCTCTTTGAATCCTCCTGCAGTACCAGGATTGGAGTTCATGACTTCAAATTTCCATCCTTGGTTTTCGATGTATTTGCTATACATTCGATAGAGATCACCTGCAAAAATGCTAGCCTCATCACCACCTGTTCCTGCGCGTATCTCGATGATGACGTTCTTCTCGTCATCAGGATCTTTGGGTATGAGCAGTTGCTTGATTTTTTCTTCTAGTTCTTCTTTTTTAGGCTTTAGCTCATCCAATTCGGCTTTAGCCATTTCTTTAAAGTCAGGATCTGATTCTTCCTTAACGATTTGTTCATTGTTGTCAATATTGCTCAGCACATCTTTGTATTCATCATATGCTTTGACAATAGGCGCTAAGTCTTTATATTCCTTGCTGATTTTTTTATACTGGCTCATATCAGATACCACTTCTGGGTCTGATAGCCTACTTTCTAGGTCTTCCCTTCGCTCTTTTATAGCTTGTAATTTATCTAGCACTATAATCGTCTTTTAAAGGATACAAATCTAATCCTTTTTCTCTTAAAATGTAGAGCATTCCTTTTTCTACTCTTACTTGAATGGGCTTATGAGTTAATGGTATGTCAATCCTTTTTTTGTCAAATGTTTTGAGGTGGTGACTAAAAATAGACCCTGAACTGTCAATATAAATTAGTTGGTCATTGGCCACTTGAAAGTTCTTGAGTCCCGAAATTGGAATCTTCTTTTTGTAAGATCCAAAAACATCAAAGACAAATATACCCAAATTAGGATCGTTGAGATAAACCCATTTGTTTCTCTCCAGCATAAAAGTAGCTTGTAAGTCAGGATTAATAACGGCACTTAGGTTATTGCTAGTCAGCAATGTTTCTAGTTGATCATCTACCTTGATGATTTTAAACGCCAGTTCGTCATAAAGCCAGATATTATTGTCAAAAGAAAGGCCAATAGCACCAGTTCTAATGATGTCCTTTTCAGGTAGAAAATAAAGTCCAGTTTCTGATAAAGTGTTATCTAGTGTGATGACGGTATTAAACTCTTTGAAGAAAATCAGCAATTTTAGCGGATTATTAGCATCGATATAGTCAATATTGCCGTATTTTTTGATACTAAATTGGTAGAGTAGAGTGCCATTTTTATCGTATTTGTTAATGGCATTTTTTCTGATAACGGTGTAAATATTGCCGAGTTTGTCTGTCGTGAAGAAGCTGCAATCTAATGGAATAGACTTCAATGGTTCTGTCGAAAAAACAGCACTAACGTAGATAATGAAACAAGTGATTAGAAAGCTATGCATCAAAAGGTTTTAGTTGTAAATTATTTCCGTCAAAAACAGCATAGTTGCACTGTGAAAACCATTCTCCTAGATTGATGTATTTGCTATTTTCATTTAAATCATGTTGAATCGGCAAATGACGGTGACCAAAAATAAAGTAGTCAAAATGCTTCTTTTGTAAAATTTCTTTACAATATTGAATCAACCATTCCTTGTCTTCTCCAAGAAATTTTTCTTGTTCTTTACCTTGTAAAAGTCTGTTTTCTTTAGACCAATAGTTAGCCATTCTATAACCAAGGTCAGGATGCAATTGTCTGAACAGCCACTGGCAAACTTTATTAGTAAATATCTTCTTCAAAGCTTTATACCCTTTGTCACCCGGACCGAGTCCATCTCCATGTCCGATGTAAAACCTTTTACCATTAATCGTGTATTTAATTGGTTGATGATGAACTGGAATGCCTAGCTCTCTTGTGAAATAGTCTTTCATCCAAAGGTCGTGGTTGCCAGTAAAGACTTGAATACCGACACCCGAATCTTTGATCTCTGCTAATTTTCCTAAAAACCTAACATGACCTTTGGGTACAACGTGTTTGTATTCAAACCAAAAGTCAAACAGATCCCCAACCAGAAATATTTTTTGCGCATCTTTTTGAATGGACGTAAGCCATTGTATGATTTTAAGTTCTCGTGCTTTGCTTTCTTCTTCACTGGGGGCGCCTAGATGAAAGTCTGATGCGAAATAAACCTTTTTTCCTTCTTGTAATTGCATTAGGTATATAACGAGAAATGTGCGATAAAAATATAATCTTTTTAAATACTATTTTAACTTGAGCCTGCAAAATAGTGAATAGGCATTGATGATGATACTATTTCTATTGAATTTTAGCGGTTTTACTTTATCTGTTTGGTTATTTGCAATCGTAACTAAAAGTTGTATTTTTACTGTCCAAATAAAGGACGATATCAATGAGAACAATACTATATAGAGAAGCATTAAATGAGGCGATGAGTGAGGAAATGAGAAGAGATGAAAAAGTTTTCCTATTAGGAGAAGAGGTGGCTGAGTATAACGGAGCTTACAAAGTAAGTAAAGGTATGCTGGATGAGTTTGGTGCTGATCGTGTAATTGATACACCTATTGCGGAGCTTGGGTTTGCAGGTATTGCTACTGGTGCAGCAATGAACGGATTGAGACCAATTGTGGAGTTCATGACCTTTAATTTTGCTGTATTGGCTCTAGATCAAATTGTCAATAATGCGGCTAAGATGTTGAATATGTCAGGTGGACAATTTAATATTCCAATTGTTTTTAGAGGTGCTTCAGGTTCGGCAGGTCAGTTAGCTGCTACACACTCGCAAACTTTTGAGAGTTGGTACGCCAATGTTCCAGGGCTGAAAGTAATTTCCCCATCTAATCCTTATGATGCCAAAGGGCTTTTGAAATCAGCCATTAGAGATAACGATCCGGTAATATTTATGGAATCTGAGTTGATGTATGGTGATTCTGGAGAAGTACCTGAGGAGGAGTATTTAATTCCAATTGGCAAGGCAGATGTGAAACGTGAAGGAACAGATATTACATTGGTATCTTACAATAAGATGATGAAAGTAGCATTAGGTGCAGCAGAGGAGTTAGAAAAAGAGGGGATTAGTGCAGAGGTAATTGACTTGAGAACAATTCGTCCCTTAGATAAAGAAACGATTATTGAGTCTGTTAAAAAGACCAATAGATTAGTTGTTATTGATGAATCTTGGCCATATGGTTCAATATCCTCAGAAGTAGCATATGTCATTCAAAAAGATGCATTTGACTATTTAGATGCACCTGTAAGAAGAGTCAATGGAGCAGATGCTAATATGAGTTACGCACCAACTTTGGTAGATGCTTACTTGCCAAATCCAGAGAAAGTAGTTAAGGTCGTAAAAGACGTAATGTACGTCGAAGCTTAGTTTGCTCTTTAGAAATATTGCCTGATTTTAGACAGCGGCTTTAAAATCAATGTGTACCATTTAGGAGTTAATTCGTTTTTTGACCAAGCTTTTCTGTCTTCCTTATTAGCACGAACCCTGTTTTTGAAAGAAGCATTACTAGTCCCGCCAATCCTCATTTTTACTAAAACTTCTGGTAGGTAAGTGATGGAAACTTTATGTTTATGAATGAATCTTAGCATTAATTCATAATCTGAGGCAGATTGAAGCGATAAATCAAATTTGCCATGTTGCTCATAAACTGATTTCTTAACAAAAAAAGCAGGGTGAGGAGGCATCCATCCTTTTAGAAATAAACCTGGCTTATATTCTCCTGAAATCCACTTTCGAATGATCTTATTGGTATCAACCTGATCCACATACCATAGGTCTCCATAAAGTGCATCAACACCTTTAGATGTCATTTGATCAACTACTTTTGAGATCACGTGATTGTTGATGTAAAAATCATCTGAGTTGAGAATGGCAATTATTTCACCAGATGCGAGATCAATGCCTTTGTTAAGCGCATCGTACATGCCATTATCCAACTCTGATTTGAAAACGGCAATTTGCTCCTTGTACTTTTCGATAATAGATATCGTATTATCTTTTGACTGACCATCAAGGATGATATACTCAATGTTTTTATAATCCTGATTGATTACGGACTTAATAGTGTCTTCAATGGTAATAGCACTATTATAGCAAACCGTTATAATAGAAACTTTTGTCAAAAGATTTGTCTTTCTTTTATCTTCGTAGCAGGAGAACCCGAATAAATGTTGTAACTATCCAAATCTCTTGTTGCAACACTATTGACCGTTAATACAGCGTGCTCATGACAAGTAACTCCAGGGCAAACAACTGCTTTTGCTCCAATCCAAACACCGTTTTCAAGTTTAATAGGCTTTGTGATTAAATCAAAAGTGATTTTCTTAAAATCATGGTTTCCTGTCAAAAGCATTGCCCCTTGAGATAGGCATACATTGCTTCCAATTTCAACTTTTACAAGATTGTCAATCCAAACTTTTTCCCCAATCCAGGAGGTATCTCCGATTTCTAAAAGCCAAGGATACTTAATGTTTACAGAGGGTTTTATAACAACACCTTTGCCCACTTTTGCTCCAAATAACTTTAACAAAAAAACTTTTAATCCAGAAAAAGGATTTATCGGGTTGATAAAGAAAACAACATTGGTAAAATACCAGAATAAACGTTTAATGCCACTAGCCTTTGGCGAGTACCAGCTATTATCGTATTTAGATAAATCGGTTTGATTAGGCATTGAAAAATAAGTCTTTGTTTCTCGATATTACTTCTGCGTCTAAAATAATGCTTTTTGCAAAATTATGAGCTGATGTTGACCAAAGGTTGTAGGTCTCTTGATCTTGATAGGCTGCTTCATGGATTGCCGCTAAAAATTTTTCTTTGTTTTTTAGGTCAATATCCCAGCCAGCTTTTTTTGCTTCTAATTGCTTCCAAGGGGTTTGATCACTAATGATTACTGGAATTCCTAAAGACATGCTTTCTATAATAGAGTGTCCAAAGTTTTCATTTAAGGTTGGCATAAACATAAAGTGATATTGTGGGATAAGTGTACCAACCTTATCATACTCAATAGTACCATGGTATTTGATAGTTGT
Source organism: Bacteroidia bacterium (assembly GCA_030426955.1). Classification (GTDB taxonomy): domain Bacteria; phylum Bacteroidota; class Bacteroidia; order Chitinophagales; family JAUHXS01; genus JAUHXS01. The sequence goes on from JAUHXS010000006.1 coordinate 44,811, forward strand.
ATTGATATGTCGTTTATTGATCTCCTTTATGATGTTTTGGCATTCTTGCCAATAAGTTTGGTCGTCAACCTGTCCCCACAGGTCAAAGTTTATTTTAATGTCTGGTGGTGTATCTTGAAGGCATTGAAGTGCAAAGGTCAGATTCTTTACTTTTGATATTCTTGCCAAATAGAATAAGTCTACTGTGCCTACTTTTTTCTCCTTCTTTGATAAAAAATTTACTACTAATTTTTTAGGTAAGTTGGGGACAACTTTGACTTTTGAAGCATTAGCAATGTTGTTTTTTATATCAACGGCCTCTGTTTCATTTGTTGCTTGCCATATGACATCCTTAAATAGATTGATGCTTTTTGCGATGTTTAAGAATAGCCTTTTTTTCAATGGCTTGATTGAAAGTGAACTCTTTCCGAGCATTCCTCTTGGGGCAAGGATGATTTTTTTATTTTTTTGTGATCGTAATAGCCATAAAGGTATAATCGTAAAGTAAAAGGAGAACAAACTGTTTAGGTAGACTATATCGAAGGGGGTTGTTTTAAGTAGTGTTTTTATAGTTTGATGATTTATATTTTCTTTCGATAGGTAATAACATTGAGTATTATCATATTCAATCCATTGGTTAGAGGTAATTCCTTCATAAGGTGTTGCTTCCATTAGGTCTGTATTAGTAGTTAATACTTTGAAGTCTACTTCATTTCCTAAATTATCTATGAGGTTTTTACAAGAGCGTATAGGGCCCCCTGCTTTATATCCTGGGGCATACCAATCTGTCAATACGAGCACAGTTGGTTTATTCATCTATATTATTCTGTTTTAGCCAATTTTCAAGTACTATGAGAAGCCATATTCTTGACCAGTCGTATTCATTTTGAGAGCTCAAAAAGCTACTCCAATATTGTTTGATCTCATCAGCATTGGCAAATGATCGATCGCAAAGGCTGTTGATGTTTGATGCTGCAAAGCTGTTTAGCTCATTTTTTAACCAATGCTTCCAAGGAAATACGAAACCCATTTTGGGACGGTTGATGATGTCATTCGGAATTAGATTTCCAACGGCGTCGGTTAAAAGCCTTTTGGGACTGTGAGGTATCTTATGCTTATCTGGTAAGGATAAAACGTACTGTACTAATTCATGATCTAAGAAAGGTACTCTTACCTCTAAAGTATGTGCCATGCTCATTTGATCTGCATCACGTAGCAAAACGTGTTGCATGTATGTTGATATTTCGGCTATAGAAACTTCGCTTAAAACAGCGTTTGATCCTAAGTTATTGTTATTGCTTTTATATTCTGCTTTTTCCAGATTAAATAGTTCGTTGAGAGCAGCATCTGACAAAACTTCTCTAAATACACTTTGAGTATTAGTTGGAGAAAGTGTTTCCAAGTTTAGTATTTGTCTGATTTTATATGCTTTCGTGCTGTCTCCTCGTAGCAAGGTGTTAGCCAGACTCTTTCTAACAGTGGAAGGGAGCTTCCAAAATGCCTTGTATTTTTGAAAGAAGAGTGCTTTTTTGAACACATCATATCCTGCAAAAATCTCGTCTCCACCCAGACCAGATAAGGCTACTTTAATGTTTTGTTCTGCTACTACTTTTGATATGGTATAAGTATTAATCCCATCACCACTAGGGTGATCCATTGCCTGTAAAGCATTAGGTAAGTCATCTAGGAAGGTAGTGGGTCTTAATCTGATTTCGTTATGATCGGTCTTGAATTGATTGGCAATTTTTTGAGCATACTTAGCTTCGCTATATTCAGACTCATCAAAGGTTACAGAGAAAGTTTGCACTGGTTTTTCGGAGAGCTTTGACATTAAGCCGACGATAATGCTAGAATCTATTCCTCCAGATAAAAAAGATGCAACGGGAACATCGCTCACCAGTCGCCTTGAGATAGCGTTTGTTAAAAGTGTATTGACTTCATTGCATACCTGCTTATAAGACTGGTTGTAAGAATTGATTATGTTAGGTGTATATTCATGAAGTTTCCAAAATGGTTTTGAGGAAATTTCGTCCTTACCGATTTCTAAATAATGACCTGACTCCAGTAAAAAGATATCTTTAATAATGGTTTGAGGTGCATAAACAGTTTGGTACTTAAAGTATTCATGTAAAACTGCCTTGTTCAGTTTACGAGGAATAATATCGCTACTCAGCAAAGATCTAACTTCGGAGGCAAATAAGAAACTTTCATCGTTTTTATAATAATAAACGGGTTTTATTCCTAATCTATCTCTTGCTACAAACAACTTTTGTTCAATATTATCCCAAATGGCAAACGCAAACATGCCATTGAGTTTTTGAAGCATTTCCTTGCCCCAAACAATATAAGCGGCTAGAACCACCTCTGTATCCGATTTGGTTTTAAAAGAATATTGGTTCTTTAATTCTTCTTTGAGCGTCTTATAATTGTAGATTTCACCATTATAGGTAAGCACATAGCGTTTGTCTTTTGAAATAAATGGTTGTTTGCCATTATTGGATAAATCAATAATAGAGAGTCTTGTGTGACCGAGACTGATTTTGTTGCTAGAATAAACTTCTTGACAGTCTTTTCCTCTATGACTTAGCGTGGAAACTATTTTGGTGACAATGGCTTTGCCATCATTACTATCCGTGTTATAATTTAAATATCCAGCAATACCACACATCTTAGTTTGAGGAATTTAAGGTGGATAAAATAGTTTCACTCCAAACTTGAGGTGTGTGTTGCATACCTATTTGATGACTTGCCTTACTCACTCTTACATATCCTTCTTGGTTAAGAGACATCATCTTTTTCAAGCTTTCTTCTAAGCTTTTAATATTGTTAGTCTTGAATGAATATCCATTTTCACCATCTTTTAAAAACCGACTAGCTGCTCCAACGGCATTGCTGCATATTATGGGAAATCCTGCTGTAGCATACTCTTGAACCACAACACCCCAAGGTTCAAATTGACTTGGGAGAACAAAAATACTGGTGTTTTCAATATAATGAGCCATATCTTTCGGTTGAACAAATCCAAAGTGTTTTATCCCTTCCGATTCTATTGGTTCAATGTCTCCTTTTCCAAGACACCACAGTTCCCAATCTTCTCCTAATGTCTTTTTTGCATTTGCAAATGCTTTCCACAACAACTTAATTCCTTTTGCTTCAATATAACGCCCTACATATAATATTCGTTTTGGAAATGCTTTGTGCTTTTTTTCAAAAGTCTTGTGATAGTATTGATTGAACTTTTCTGTGTCAGCACAATAAAAACCTAGAAGAATTTTTTCTTTTGAGAACCCTAGCTTTACAGCATATTCAAGTTGAGGTTTGCCAGGAACCCACGAATGGGTAAAGCTTTTCAATTTTGTTAGTTTGCCTAGCTTTGACGCCAGCTTTTGCTTGATTGAACCATTCCAATGGTTATCCATGGAAAGAACCTTTGGAATGCTTTTCTTGCAAGTGTTAACCAATTTTATGTAGTCCCTGTCAATCCAGCCAGAGCAAATAATGATGTCAGGATCTATTTCTTTTGTAACTAAACTTTGTAAGTCTGCAAAGTGAAGGTTGTTCTTTTCAAATGTTGTTATTGTATCAGGAAAATTGAATTTAAAAGGAGCTTCTTTATTAATAGGCCAATGAACAATAAATACTTCAGCTTTTTTTGACAGCTCTTTCACGCAGGCTATAAAGTACTCAGCTAATTCAGTGTAAAGAAATAATATTTTAGGCTTCCTTCTTAGCATGTATTTGTGGCGAGGTTAATAAAGTCAAAATTATCAAAAGTTGAATAGTAAATGGATTTAATGATGCCGTGAGCCACGATTCAATGTTTATAGAAAACATTACGGCAAACATTATAGCAATTGACAAATTAGAGTTTTTCGACCCTCTGTAAAATGATAAGAAAAAGCCCCCTAAGTATGTAATTAGCCCAATCAATCCAGTATCTAGCCAAAAAGTTAGATATGAATTGTGCGCATTTCCTTGGTGTCCCAAAATACTTAATGCGGAATAATTTCTTTTAAATAATAACTCTGTATATGAAATACCTTTTCCTAAAAAAAAGTTTTCTTGAATGTTTTCCCATGCAAAGTTCCATGCAATTATTCTTCCAGAGCCATCCTCTAGTGTATCAAGTCTAAAATATTCTTCTAAGCCTAATGTCATGATTATATTGGGGATATTTAAGTTGATATATTCATAGCTTATTGATATTAGTATAAATACAATAATTACAAGAATAATAGATTTGTTATACAGATATTTAATAATAAAGAAAAGGAATACGGCAACTAATGCCCCTCTTGATCCACAAAGAAGCATCGAAGTGATAATGATGGTATAAGTAATGGTTTTTTCCTGCTTTGTAAATATATCTGGAAGGAGGCTATTTATAAGGTATGTGGTTAGGAAGAATAAAAGGGTGAAAATGCCTAATCCATTTGGATTTCCTAAAACTCCTGAAAATCTTCCTTCTAGCGTTACTAGTTCAGGAGTGATATATTTTAATAATATTCCGAGAGCTAATAATAGTGTTCCAAAAAATATCCAACCTCTTAGTGCATGTACCTCCTCATGTTTGAGCATTAATAGGAAGAAGTTGGGAACAATAAAGTAAACGAGCAAATAGGACAATGTTTTCTGAGATGAGGTTATTATAGTGTCGCTGAACAATAAACATATGATGGCAACTACAAAAAATGGAATGAAATTTTTATATAACTGATTAAGCGGATAAAAACGTTGTGTTCTTAAAATTGCAAATACACCAAGTAGTACTACAAAAACATACTTTGTTTGGACAGCAAACAATAGGCTGTAATTTCTGCTGTCTGATAAGATTAGAATAAAAAAGAATCCTAAAAATAAATCTGTGAATCTTTCTTTTTGGATTAGAAGATATGCTGTTGCAGGTATGAAAGCATATGCTATTGGGCCACCATAAATTCCTACAACTAACCACACGACTAAAAGTCCTAAAAACTGTAAGCTGTCTTTTATGAAAGTGATCAATGAATAAAGTATCTATTATGACTTTTGTAAAGATAAAGCCAAATAGAGGATAATCCTAGTTGATCAACCACCTAATATGTGTTTTCTAATAATGAATGGTTAAAAACTTCTAAAGCTCCTTTTTGACTACCCCTTGACTGAATCTCAATGCCATTCCATTTGTTCTCGCAATCATTGTATATTCTGCATCCATTCAAAATTAATTTACCGTTAGGTTTAATGACAATCGTGCCGTCTTTAGGCATTGAGATAGAGCACTGTATTTCTAAGCTGGCATTATCTTCTATATATATATCACCATGTATGTATTTGTGTGATTGCCACACAATAGAATCCTTAATGCTTACATTGAGCGTTTCATTTTTCTTGCACCAAGCCTTAACCAACAAGTCAGCAGTTTTACTATTTTGTCTGTGAAAACCATAGTGAATTTTGCCGATTTGGCATGGTGAATAGGCACATTGACAATTGTTGTAATCCATGACATTGTTGGATATTGGGGCTTTGCATTTGCCATTTGGAGTGACTTCCCAACAGTTTGGATTGGGAGGAGTGTCTTCGCAATCACCACCTGAACGCCAAGTATGACCGAGTCCAAGGCTATGCCCAGCTTCATGATTCAGCAGTCGGGCGATTTGCCAGCCCCCACCAGTATGTTCATCTCCATCTTCATTTTCTTCTTTAAAAGATTGATATGCTCCAGCTAGCTTTATAAAATATGGCGCACCGATTCCGTCTTTGGAAGCCTTGTAGGTTTGAGAAAGAATGCTATCAGGTGGGTGTTCAAGCATGAAAATATTTATTTTAGAGCCTTTTTCTCTTCCATACTTTTCAAACTGCCTTTTGGAAAATTGATTTGAGTTATCTTTTTTGTTATAAGTAAAAAGGCTATCATCTGTATGAAAATAGATGCCAATATCATTGCTGGCTTCTGTCGATCCACATAAATCATATCGTATTCTTGTAGGCAAAACAGGTGTAGTGTTGTCTGCAGGAAGATTCATCTTTTGGTTATGTGCTAAATATTCATTTGCAACACTAATCATGGATATAGCGTACTGAGTACCTTCATCTTTTGTGAATTTATCTCCTTCCGAAGGCTGAATGAAATGCACATTTACTCTTATCCATTTAACAGGAAGGCTATTAAGGTAATTAGTATCTGGTTGATAGTTATTTGCTTGATCGCAAATAGAATTTTTATACGATTGATGTGATAATATTTTAGCTTCTGAAGCGTTGCTTATATTAGTTACAATCTGTTTTTTTATAGAAGGAGAGCATCTGAAAAGAGTGAGTGATAATATGAAAAGATAAGCAGCATTGTGATTCATCTTTTTTAAATTTACAAAATAAAAAATTTGAAATGATCCGTAGTATCCTTTTTTGTATTCTTTCTTTGACCTTATTTGCCTGTAGTTCCCCCAGGGAAAGGGCAATAACCGAAATTGAGAGAGTAAAAGCCGAAATGGCAAATGATTCTGTTGCCATTCCAGATCAAGAACTTCTTAAGGAAGGAATTACTGCTTATGCTAATTTTTATAAGCAATTCCCTGATGATTCTTTAACACCATTTTATAAATTTCAGGCAGCCAGCTTATATCGTGCCAAGAGAGATTTCAATACTGCGATTTCTCTTTGGGATGATATCACTATTAATCATCCCAGTTCAAAACAAGCACCTCAGAGCTTATTTCTAAAGGCCTTTATCTTTGAAAATGACATCCGTCATCTTAAGCATGCTGAACAGTTTTATGTTGAATTTTTGAATAAATATCCGAGTCATGAGTTAGCAAGTAGTGCAGAGTTTTCACTTAAATATTTAGGCAAACCTGCTGAAGAAATCCTAAAGGATTTTGAAAGTAAGCAGGATACGTCAACTTTGGAATCCTAAAACCTAGTATAGTTTGTCACAATCAATATTGGTCATTGGGGCGGGAAAATCTTCTAGCTCACTTATAAGTTACCTGCTAGGATTTTGTGAGACCAATAGCTACAAGCTTATCGTTGGGGATTTGTCAGAAGAGCTGGCAAAGAGTAGAGTGAAAGATAGCAACATAGCTGAGGCTATTCGCTTTGATATTAATGATTCCGAAGTTAGATCTCATTATATTCAGCAATCAACTGTTGTTATCTCAATGTTACCTGCTTTTATGCATCCTATTGTTGCCAAAGATTGTTTGAAGTATAAAAAACACCTAGTCACGGCGTCATATATTTCTGAAGAGATACAACAAATGCATGAAGATGCTATAAAAAAAGGTATCCTCATAATGGGAGAAATGGGACTAGATCCCGGTATCGATCATATGAGTGCCATGAAAATTATTGATGATATAAAGAAAAAGGGTGGTCAAATAAAATCGTTTAAGTCTTTTACAGGTGGACTTATTGCTCCTGAATCAGATAATAACCCCTGGCATTACAAATTTTCTTGGAATCCTAGGAATGTCGTTCTAGCGGGTCAAGGAACAGCATCTTATTTGCTAAACGGTAAAAAAAGATACATCCCTTACCAAAGGCTATTTAGCGAATTGGAGAGTGTTGGTCTAAATGAGGTAGGTGAGTTTGATGGATATGCCAATAGAGATTCGCTTCATTATATTGAGAAGTATAACCTTGAAGGTATTGATACAATATTAAGAGGCACGTTAAGGTACGGAGGATATTGTCAAGCTTGGAATATTTTTGTTCAATTGGGTTTGACGGATGACTCCTTTGTGATTGATGATGCCGATAGATTAACGTATTTAGAATTTATAAAGTCATTTCTTCCTTCGGGAGTTAGTGATATTGTAGGCTACCTGATAAACAACTTTGGTGCAACCAAAGAGATTATCAATAAAATAGAATGGTTAGAAATTTTAAGTGATAGAAGAATAAAACTTGAAAGGGGAACCCCAGCTCAAATATTACAGCACCTTTTAGAGGAAAAATGGAAACTAGAGCAGTATGATAAGGATATGATTGTAATGCAACATCAGTTCGAATATGATATAGAAGGGCAGAGGAAAAGCCATATATCTAATCTAGTTGTAAAAGGAGAGAATCAAGTTGACACTGCAATGGCAAAAACAGTCGGATTGCCTATGGGTATATTGGCAAAACTTATTTTGAAGCGAAAAACAAACCTAAGAGGAGTGCAAATTCCAGTAATGTCAGAAGTTTATGAACCTGTACTTTCTGAATTAGATGGCTTAGGTGTAAAGTTTTTTAGTTCATAAGCAAAACCTGGCCTACTTGCGAAACTTCTTGATTAGTAATTAGGTTTTTAACTAGAAAGTGGTAGACATAGCTGCCCTGTGGTAAGACCTGCCCATTTCCATCTAGACCGTCCCAGTATTCAGCTTCTGAATAAGATAAAAACCTTCTGTTGCCATACCGATCAAAAATTTCCAAAGTATAGTCTTCAAATAAGCCATCAACTTTTATAGAAAAATTGTCATTAAACCCATCTTGATCGGGAGTGAAAGCATTTGGTATGAAGTATTGGAAATAGCAAGAATCCTTTATTACAGTGATGCTATCGTATTTTTTGAAACATGATATACTATCAATGATTTCTAGGTTAAGAAAACTGCTTTCGTAGACAGTGTGGCTAAGCTGTGTATCAATATTATTCCATATCGCAAATGATTGACTATCGAGATTTGGCGTTAGCGTATAAGGTACGTCATAGTGACAAAATCTGTATAGTGAACTTGTATCTGATATTTCAAAGTCATTTATTTTAATGGTTAGCAGGGTGCTATCTGATAGGCAATACTGATTGTTGTATGCCTTTAGCCTAACTGTATATGCTGCTGCTGAATCTGGATATCTAAATGACGGAGAAAAAATATTACTGTGTGATCCCTCTCCAAATTCCCAGTAAGTGCTATCTGCCTGTCCTTTAAGAAAGGACGAGAAAAACTGAAAGCTATCATTTAAGCAAATTGTTTTGACAGAATCTTCAACTGATATATCCACTTCTAGTGATAAAGTAGTATCAAATGCATTACTGTTGTCAAAATAACTTTCAATAAATGTTGGAACTGGTTTAGCCCAAGTTGTGGATCCTGAGTCAACATTAAAGCCATTAAAATCAATGTCACAGGCAGCACCTTGTAAGTCTGGGTTATTTATTATTGTTAGTTTGTTATTACCAGTTGTAATATAGATCTTTCCGTCAGGCGCATTTTGAAAAACACCAGAGCTAAATATTCCGCTTGCTATTGTATCTGCAGAAGCAAAGATTGAGTCTGGATGGTCATTTGATAGATCATATTGCACAATATGGCCATTGTATTGCTTGGTATAAAATAATTTGCTATTAGGAGAAAAACTTCCACTACTCTGGTTGCTTGGTAAAATAGCGTGTGTAGTAGCAATACCAGTGGTGTTATCGAATTTGCATAGTGGTCGATATACGCCAAAAGGCGTCGTTGTTCTGACAGTTCCTGTAGTAACCCACTTGCCGTCAGGAGAAAATTTTAAATATAATTCTGCTGTAGCAGTCATTGTGGAATCTTTGAGCAACTCTGAAATTACTGGTCCTTCAATAGTATCACTTTTAACTAAATATGCATATAGTTCGCCCGTAAAATGATTAACAGCAGCAACCCAAACATCTATTCCGTTAGCGTGATGCACAGCAGCAATACTTTCATAAACGCCATTGAAAAGCCTATTGTTTTTGCTAATAACGCGACCTAAGCCATTGTTTTCGTTCATGTCTACAATAGAGTACCACAAAGATGTATCAATTGGTGCAACTATAGGAGTGATTCCACCATTCATGTGAAAAATATAGTATAAGTCGCTTTTACATGGATTAGGAATAATTACACTATTTTGTCTTCCAGATACGTTGGCATTGAGGTTGTTCCCATTAAGCATAATATTATGACTTGTGTCCCAAACTGTCCTTCCGTTTGTATAAAATAATAAATTGCCATTCTCATCTGATATTGAAGCGCATCCTTCATAAGCATTCATCGCTCCCCCGTTTATTGCAACTGCTCCTCCACTGTTAAAATCTAAACCAGCATGACCTGCAAAGATCCAAACATTTGCTCTTTTTGTATTTTGAGCACATAGTGTTGCAATAGTCAAGTTAATTATCAGTATCGAAATAATATATTGTTTCATTGTAAAGTATCTATCAATTAAGTTCTTGCTCAAGCTAATGCCATTTAATATGAAATCCTATATAATAAAAACAAATAATTATACTTCAGATCAAATAAATAATGATTATTTTTATTTGATTATCAATTATATATTTATTTTTTTTATTTTTTTCCAATGAAACAAATTAGCGATCATCTTTACTTATTAATTAAATCAATGACCTCTCAAGAAAAGCGTTACTTCAAACTATTTGCTTCTGCCTTTGTAAAAGATACCAAATATGTACAACTTTTTGATATGCTTAACAAGCTTAAAGAATATGATGTAAAAAAGATAAAAAGCAATATTGGAAGCAAGGAATCTGCTAAAAAAATGAATGCATATAAATTTTTTCTTGAGCGACTGATCGTTAGGAGTTTAAGATTGTATCATGAGGAGACAAATATTGAATTTGTAGTATATAATGGATTGCAGGAAATTGAAGTATTACTTCACAAAGGTTTTTTGGAAAAATGCTTAAAACAAATCAAGAAGTATAGAGAAGTTTGTAAAAAAGGGGAGCTTTTCCCTTTGGAGTTAAGGCTAATAGCCAAACAGCGTGATGTTTTATCCTTGATGGAGTCTGTTGATGGCTTTGAAGAACTTGATACCTGTGAAAAGGATTTAAGAGAGAAAAACGAAGAATTTTACGAATATAAAGCGATCATAAGAGGACTTAATAGCCTTACCAGATTGAGAAACTTCAAAAGGAACAAAGACTTACATGAGCAACTGGATAGGTTTGTTAATGTAGAAGTTAGTCAGCAAAAGCCAAAGAGTATATCTGCTGAAATAATTTTGCTCTCCGCATGGTGTTTATTCTATTTCGTAAAAACGGAATACAAAAAGTTAGAGAAAGTGCTTTTAGATATTATCGAACTTTATGAAAGCCACCCATCTATTAGAAATCATGATTATAGGGGATATTTAGCGGTTTTGAATAATTTATCCATGGCATATGGCTTGTTAAAAGAAAATAATAAAGTATTTCAAACACTAGAAAAACTTCGAAATACTTCAACAAAGCTGACCAACAGCTCTAGCTTTTTTAGCGAAAAAGAAGATGTTTATGCTACTATACAAGAGCTCACACTTTATGTTAAAATTAGGGACTTTAGTCGCCTAGACAAAGAACGAATAGAAAAAGCTTTAAGGTCCATAGGTGCTAATAAATTACTTAAAGCGACGTCAATCGCTAAGGCTTACTATGCAATTTGTCTTATATATATGAAGCAATTTGATAATGCACAGCAATATATATTAGAATGCCTCAATGTACCTAAAGGGAAAGTAGGTAAGGAGTTGTATTCTGTTTTTAGAACGTTGGATATTATTGTGAATTTCGAATTGAATAATGACATTTTGCTCCCTAATGTGATTTTATCTGCTAAACGATATCTGAAAAATAATCATAATAAGTTTCTTTTAGAACAAACGCTTTTAAGTCACTTAGAGAGAATTACTATAAGCAAGTCAGATAAAAAAAGATCAATTTTATATGATAACCTAATTTCGGAATTGCAAAAACTCAAAAATGACCCTGTCGAAAAAGCTGGTTTTGAATATTTTGACTTTTTAGAATGGGCAGAGCAAAAGAAGTCTAGACTATAAACTTGAGTTCTCATATTTACTTAAAATGGTGTAATTTAGTGTTCTCATTACGAAGAGTATAAAATGATTCCATTTTCCCCGCCACATATTGATCAGAAAATTATAGATGAAGTCACCGCTTCGCTGAAATCGGGTTGGATTACAACGGGGCCTCGAGTGAAAAAACTTGAGGAGTTGTTGAGTGAATACGTCGGTGTTGAGCGAGTATTAACAGTTAATGCCGCAACTAACGGACTAGAGTTGATTCTACGATGGTTTGGAGTGGGGGAAGGAGATGAAGTAATCGTTCCAGCTTACACTTATTGTGCTACCGCAAATGTCGTATTACATTGTGGAGCAAAGCCTGTTATGGTAGATGTTGGAGATGATTTGAATATTGACGTTCAAAAGATCAGAGCTGCCATCACTGAAAAAACGAAAGCTATTATTCCAGTGGATGTTGCGGGGTTGCCTTGTGATTATGATGCCATAAAAGATATAGTGAATGACCCTCAAATAAGAAGCCGTTTTAGTCCGTCCACGGATGTGCAAAAGCAGTTCAGTAGAATAATCATATTGTCTGATGCTGCCCACTCAATTGGAGCTGGCTATAAGGGTAAAAAGTCTGGATCTCTCGCTGACGTTAGTGTGTTTTCTTTTCATGCGGTCAAAAACTTAAGCACAGCAGAAGGTGGCGCTATTTGCTTTAACCTACCTAAGCCTTTTGATAATCAAAAGGTGTATGATGAATTAAGGGTACTGACATTGCATGGTCAGTCAAAAGATGCTATGGCAAAGTTTAATAATATTGGACAATGGGAATATGATGTCATTGCGCCAGGCTATAAAATGAATATGCCGGATGTACTAGCTGCTATCGGATTAATTGAACTGCAACGGTATGATGAAATCTTAAACAAGAGAAAACATATTTTTAAACTCTATAATGAAGCTTTTCTACAATATGACTGGACGCAGATACCAATTTCTAAAAATGAGGATGGTGAATCCTCTTATCATGTATATCCTTTACGAATTTTAGGAATAGATGAAGAAACACGAAATAAAGTCATCGATAAAATATTTGCAGAAGGCGTGTCTGTCAATGTTCACTTTAAGCCTTTGCCTATGTTGACAGCTTACAAAAACCTTGGATATAGGATAGATGATTACCCCAATGCCTATAATCATTATTCTCGGGAAATATCATTACCTGTTTACTACGATTTGAGTGACTTGCAGGTTAATCAAGTAGTAGATGCAGTTGTGAAAGCAGTCAGTAATTCTATTTAATAAAGTCAAATTTTTGAAACGAGTAATAGATTTAATTGCCTCTCTGTTTGTATTAATTATTTTATTGCCTTTTTTAATTGTGCTGGGTTTGCTTATCAAAATAACTTCAAAGGGTAATGTGTTTTATGCTCAGGAGAGGATAGGACTACATTTTAAGCCTTTTAAGTTATTTAAGTTTAGGACAATGTATATTGATGCCGACAAAAAAGGACTATTAACAGTAGGTGATAAAGACAGCAGAATCACCTCAATAGGGTATTTTTTGAGAAAGTATAAATTGGATGAATTACCACAATTGATAAATATTTTAAAAGGGGACATGAGTATTGTAGGACCAAGACCGGAAGTTAAAAAATATGTTGACTTGTATGATGATGAACAAAAAAAGGTGTTAGCTGTTAAACCCGGTTTAACAGACTATGCTTCAATTGACTTTATTAATGAAAACGAAATCTTGGCAAAAAGAGACGATCCAGAGAAAGCATATATTGAGGAAATTATGCCTCAAAAGCTCATGCTTAATAGGAAGTATATTGACCAACAAAGTATTTTGACAGATTTTAAGATAATCGGGTTAACAATTTTAGGTATCTTCAAAAAGTGATCAACCTAGGCACACGAAATATACCCAGATGGGGCATCTTTGCAATTGATCTTGTCATTGCCATATTTTCCATCTTTATGGCTTATCAATTGAGATTTAACTTTGACATCCCTCAAAGTCACTTAGATAGAATGTTAATATCTATTCCATTGGTCTTTGTGGTAAGGGTGGTGAGTTTTTTTCTGCTTAAAACATATGCCGGTATTATTTATCACACCAGTGTAGAAGATGCAAAAAAAATATTTATAGCCATTACTTTAGGCTCATTGGTTTTTATAGGCTCTAATTTTATTTCTTATCCCATTAGTGGGAAGTATATCTTTTCTCGATCGGTCATTATAATAGATTATGTTTTGGCCATTTTTTTAATGACTGCTTTTAGAGTATTTGTGAAAACATTGTATCTCACTGTAAAAGATTCTACTCGAGAAAGGCAAAATGTTTTGATCTATGGAATAGGAGAGTCAGCTATCGCTACCAAAAGATCACTAAATAGAGATAATCAATTCAATAATAAAGTGGTTGCATTTATAGAAAGTGAAAAAAAGCTTGTCAATAAGCAAATAGAAGGTGTGCCGATTATTCATGAAGGGCAATTGAGCCGTTTCCTTACAGAGCATAAAGTTGATAAGCTGATCTTTACCAAAGAGATACTTCCGCATCAAAGGAAAAGAATATCAGATATCTGCCTAAAGTATAAGATTGAGTTGCTTAGAACTCCTCCTATGGATCAATGGATTGGTAGTGAGTTGAGCTTTAAGCAAATCAAAAAAGTCAAAATAGAGGACTTGCTGCAACGAGACCCAATTGATTTAGATAAGGCAAATATTAGCAAACAAGTTGAAAACAAGGTTATTCTAATTACCGGTGCTGCGGGTTCCATTGGTTCTGAGATTACCAGGCAATTAATCAATTTTAAGCCACAAAAATTAATTCTTTTAGATCAGGCTGAAACACCGCTTTACGAGTTGGAACAGGAGTTAAAAGGAAAGCTCAAGTACGAAGCATTTGAAATTGTAGTTGCAGATGTACGCAATCGGGAGAGAATGCGGAATGTATTCAATGCTTTTAGACCTGAATATGTTTATCATGCCGCAGCATATAAGCACGTGCCAATGATGGAGGAGAACCCATCTGAAGCAATCTTAACCAACGTTTTAGGAACCAAAGTAGTTGCAGAACTATCTTCTGAGTTTACTGTAGCTAAAATGGTTTATGTGTCAACAGATAAGGCTGTTAATCCAACTAATATCATGGGTGCCTCTAAACGAATTGGGGAAATATTTGTGCAGTCGTTGAATTCTGAAGGCGAGCGGAACACAAAATATATTACAACACGCTTTGGAAATGTACTAGGCTCAAATGGCTCTGTAATACCGCTTTTTCGAAAACAAATAGAAGAGGGTGGTCCAATTACGGTTACGCACAAAGACGTAAAAAGATATTTTATGACTATTCCTGAAGCTTGTCAGTTGGTATTGGAAGCTGCTGCGATGGGAGAAGGAGGCGAAATATTCATGTTTGACATGGGAGAACAAATCAAAATAGCTGACTTAGCACAAAAAATGATAGAGCTTTCAGGATTAGAGCCGAGTAAAGATATTGAAATCGAGTATACTGGTTTGAGAGCAGGAGAGAAGCTAGAGGAAGAACTGTTGAATGACCAAGAGAATAACCTGCCTACCCATCATGCAAAAATTTTAATTGCCAAGGTCAGGGAGTATAATTTTGCAGAGATTGATAAAGTTGTGAATGAACTCATAGCGTTATTTGGGAAGCAGGATAATGATGTAATTGTTAAGTTGATGAAAGAAATTGTACCCGAGTTTAAAAGTCAAAATTCCCGATACCAAGCATTAGATAAGGTTTAATTTTTATATATTTAATTAAATAAATTTTAGTATTTGAAGTAAAAAGATTTTAAAATATTAGTGCGTTTGCTGTCCTAGTTAGAGAAAGCTGGTAACTTATTTAATACTACAAGGGCGGTCGTTCGTGTTTTCGGCAATGCGTGAACACTTCGGCGTCTGTAGTATGGGTGTACCAGCACCTCTCTAACTGGCACGAAGTTCCTTCACGCATTTTAATTTATAACCTATGTCGAAAACAATTCATCAAATAAGGGCCATGATAGAGCTTGTCAACACCATTAAGCAACAGGCCGACGATAATCCTCAAATGACAGAAAAAATATTAGGTAAGGCGGTAGTGGAAGAGGCGAAAAAGATATATAACCAGTTGAATAAGTAAGAAAGAATACTTACTTATTGTGTTGTTATACTAATTATAATATATTAGGTTCTCACTATTTTGCAAGAAATATATTTCCAGTGAAGAATTCTATTTTACTGCTTAAGTCTTTTGTCTTGATGTGATATAAGTATATACCATTATTAGCTAGTTCTCCATTAAAAGTTCCGTCCCAACCTTCATTATTCTCTGAAAAGTATATAACATTTCCATATCGGTCATAAATAGTTATTGTGAAATCTGCTCCGCTTACTTTGGGTTGAAATATGTCGTTTTGTGAGTCTCCATTAGGGCTGAATGTATTAGGAATATAAGTTCCGCAACTTCCTACCAATACGGTTAAGGAGGTTGAGTCAACTTGGCATTGGTTTTGTGTAAAAAGCTTATACGTAGTCGTCGTCTCGGGAGATAAGTATGTGTATGGCGATAGGTTGTTGCTAACTTTAGAATCAGGTGTCCAAAGATAACTGAAGTGGGTTGGAGCATTTAACCAGCCATGTTCGACGGAGTCGCCTAAACAAATAGAAGCATCTCCAATATTGTGAAGCTCATCAGTTGTATATAGCGGAATTGTGTAAATGGTCATGGTATCTTGCCACACTTGGCATTGGTCATCAATGGTTATAAAGTAAGTTGTTGTATCAGTTAAGTAGGTAGTAGGTGTTGGGGAAGATGGGCTGTTTAGAGTAGATCCAGATGACCAAGAGAAAGTATAGTTGCTTGGGGCATTTTGCAAACCAATTATTGTAGAGTCATTTTGACATATTAATGTATCCTTAAAAAGGTCTATTGGATGACTATCATTCACTTCAACTGTTATGGAATCGTACCAAGTTGTACACAGATATTGTATTTCTGCTATATAAGTAGTTGTTGAAGCAGGAGATGCTTTGGGATTGTTTGAATTTGGATCATTGAGTCCGCTTGTCGGTGTCCAAGACACCGTAACTAAGCAACCTACGTCGTTGCCTAATGAGGCGGAGTCTCCGGGGCAGATAATAGTATCACTTTTTGCAAATTTCTGACTTTCTGGAATAGCAATTGGTTGATATACAAACCTGTTGTTTAGCTCATAGGTGCCTTTTACTCGGTTTAGGTTTATCGTATGAGCCACAAATCCAGGATTCCCATAATTATTAGGATCTGTTAAAGTAGATAGAAAAGAGTCCGTGTTGGCTATGTATACTTTGCCATCTGGTCCAAGTCTTGTAGCTTTTGAGCTAAGGAAGTCTGGGTACTGTCCCCAAGTACCCAAGTTAAGAGTTAGTTGTGTGCTAGATGGATTGGGGACAAATCTTTTGTATTGATACAAGGTAGATGTGAATGGAGCACTAAATCCTGTTCTTCGGAAAGCATATATCAATGAATCATTTGGTGAAAATGCGATGCCAGAATAGTACGAAGTCGTTGAATTGAATGTGGTAATAGTTTTAGCATTACTTACAATTCCACATGATCTGTCAAAGTCATAAAGTTGAACACGACCCACATAGCCAGGAGGAGAAGTTGACGCTGATTCTCCCGATATAAGTGCGTTTCCATCATACGATGGAACAAGAAGTCTACCGCCAGATCCATAAAAACCGGCACTACTAATTACAGGAGTTGGACATACCCCGTTTTCTGTAACTAAAAATGCATAGAAGTTATTGCTATTATGTTTTCTGGTAATAATCCAATAATCAATGTTATTCGCGTGCATAATAGCGGTTAGTTTTTCGGCCGTTGAATCCACAAGGTTAACGTTTTTATTTAATGGTTCGATGTCTCCTAGTGGTGAACCAATAGACCCATTGCCAGGAAGTGTCATGTCGACAATAGAATAGCTCAAGCCGTCAAACTCATCTTTAGGACCTATATTATCTGACGAACAAGAACGACCGTCAATAGTAAATATGTAGTGTTTATTAGGGTTACCTATAACGGGAGTAATTATGGCGCTCATTGCGCTGTGCCATCCGCCATAGAGTGTATCTCCTAAAGGCATCAAGCTATGTGTGCTGTCCCATACATTGACACCGTTTGTATAAAAAAGTAAATTACCGTTTTCATCACAGATGGCAGATGCTCCTTCAATAATAAAAGTATTGTCAAAGTTTCCGTTAGTTAAAACTTCTAATGTAGTATCCGTATCTAAATTGAAATCTAAGCCCAGACCACGTCCAAAATACCAGATGTTGTGTTCAAACTGGGCATTGCTTTTTAGAAGGAAAATTATCAGAAATGATACAGATAATATGTGCTTTAACATCTTAGATAATATTTGGTATCATTAAAATAACATAAATATCAATACAATTCAATACATAGAATTTTTATTTTACTAAGTTCAGTGTACTACTTTGCAATGTAAACCGATTACCTTATGGCGGTGATGTTGCCTATGTATGAATGCTTGTTATTACTGTAATCAGAATATTTGAGATTGTAGGTGTAGGTACCAGGCCGTACGAGTTTATTATTGCAATATCCGTCCCATTTTATATCAGTAGAAGATTGGTACAATAGCACACCTCTTTCGTCATATATAGCTAGATGTGCTTCTTTTCCATTAATGATAGGTTTAAATATGTCATTTTCATTATCATTATTCGGGCTAAACGCATTTGGGACGTAGATGCCACAATTTTCAACCGAAATTGTGAACTTAGTCGAGTCCAACTGGCATTGATTCTGTGCAAATAAGCCAAAACTATGTGTTTGGGGTGGAGATAAAGTGGCGTGAGGCATATTTGAGTTTGATATATATTCTTCGCTTTTCCATGAGTACTCAAAGTGTGGAGGAGCATCTTGCCATCCATACTCTAAAGAATCTCCCTCGCACAAGGTCGTATTCTTAATAGCATGAAGTTCATCTGTAGAATATTCAGGAATAACGTTAACCATTATAGTGTCTTTCCACGATACACATTGGTCATCTATATCTATAATGTAAGTTGCAGACGTATTTAAGAACGCAGTTGGTGCAGAAAGATTGTTATTATTAAGACCAGTAGTAGGACTCCAGGAGAAAGAGTAATGTGAGCTTGCATTACTCCATCCAATTATAGTGGAATCCTTATGACATATAGTAGTATCATTAAAAAGGTCGGGGTGCCCATCCTGAATATAAACTGTAATAGTATCATACCATGTAGAACAAAGGTAGGATACCTCTAAAATATAAGTAGTTGTTTGTTGTGGGGTAGCAGTTGGATTGGATATGTCCGTGCTATCTAATCCAATAGAAGGAGTCCAGTTAAAGGTCATATTGCAAGTATTGTGTTGATAGCCTATGATGGTAGAGCTGCCATCACATATGGTAGTATCAGATTTTGCATATTTTATTTCTTGTGAAGATGTTTTTGGATTGTATTCGAAATAGTTATTAAGCTCATATCCAGACTTGACACCATTTAATTTTACTGCATGAGCTTCAAAGCCAGGATTGCCGTATTGGTTGGGGGTTTTTAAAATATGTAGTGTAGAGTCTATGCCACATAAATAAACAGTATCATTAGGACCTTTTCTCATAGAGGTTGGTGCCCATAAATTGGGATAAAAACCTGTAGAACCTAAACTGATGATCTTTTCAGTTGCTGAAATATTTGGGGCGTACCTTTTATATTGGAGCATTATGGCATTGCTACCTGAGTTTCTGAATGTATAAATCAAAGAGTCATTTGGGGAAAATCCAAGCCCATAATAGATGGCAGAGGTGCTATTGAATTTTGAAATAGTTTGCCCATTGCTAACTATACCGCATGATTTGTCGAAATCGTGTAATTGTACACGTCCAATATAAGAGGGTGAAGATGCACTTTCAATAGAAGCAAGAGCGTTTCCATCGTATGAGGGGATTAGTAATCTGTGCCCAGCTCCATATAATCCAGAAGTGCTAATGACTGGAGTTGAACATACGCCATTTTCAGTTACAAGAAAGGCATAAAAGTCTGATGATAAATACTTTTTAGTAATGATCCAATAGTCTTTCCCATTTTCATGTATTATAGCTGTCAATTTCTCTTCTGTGGAGTCAAGTAAGGAGACATTTTTTCTTCCAATCATTACATCACCTAAGGGGTCACTTATTGTACCGTTTCCTGGTAATGTCATGTCTATTATGGAGTAGTTCAACCCATCAAATTTTCCTTTTGGACCACTTGTTGCTAAGGTAGATGAACCATCTACCGTAAAAAGATAGTATTGGTTTGGATTTCCGATTACAGGAGTTATTAATGCTCCCATTGTGCTACTTTGACCACCATATAAGTTAATTCCATTAGGCATTGGGTGATGGTTTTTGTCCCAGATGGATAAGCTATTGCTATAAAAGAGTAAATTGCCAGATTTATCACACATTGTAGAGGCAGCTTCTTTTACAAAAAATGCATCATAGCTTCCATTCGTTAAAGCTGTAGGAGGAGTTGTATTAAAATCTAACCCAGCGCCGTCTCCAAAGTACCAAACATTATGTTCTCCCTGAGCATAACTTATGAATATTTGAATGTTAAATAAAATAACTGATAGGAGTAGTTTTGTGTACATATGGTTTTATTATTATGGAGTAGAATTTAATTCATAATACATCTCGATAAAACTCAATATTTTAATTATTAAACGGTTTTAAAAGAAGATTTTTTTTTACATATTCCTTTTAATCAATTATTTGTGTGTTTGTTTATGCTGTTTCAAACTTTTTTGCTGCTTACATAGAGGAATAGGTTTATTAATTGCCTTAGATATTATACTTTTATGCCATGCCTGATAATCGAGCCCTTCAAGATGTTTTAAAGAAATACTGGGGGTATAATGAATTTAGACCTTTGCAGGAGGATATAATCAATTCTATTATTGAAGGCAAAGACACACTAGCAATAATGCCCACAGGAGGTGGTAAATCAATATGTTTTCAGGTGCCTGGGGTGGCTCAAGAAGGTATATGTATCGTTGTTTCTCCACTTATTGCGCTGATGAAAGATCAAATAGATGCTTTAAACAAAAAAGGCATAAAATCTGTGGCCATCTATTCAGGGTTAAGTTATCGGGAGATAGACATCACTTTGGATAATTGTATTTACGGAGATTACAAGTTTTTGTATGTCTCACCAGAGCGACTGGAAACCAACATATTCATTGAGAGAATCAAAAAAATGAAAGTCAATTTAGTTGCTGTAGATGAAGCTCATTGTATTTCACAGTGGGGCTATGACTTTCGTCCTTCTTATTTGAAAATAGCTTCAATAAGAGCGTATTTACACAATATCCCAATATTGGCATTGACGGCTACTGCAACAGAGAAAGTGAAGTGGGATATACAAGACAAACTGTTGTTTGAAAGCACAAATGTATTTCAAAAAAGTTTTGAAAGACCCAATCTCAAATACCTCGTTAGAAATGAAGAAAGTAAGCTGAAAAAAATGCTCGAAATTTTTTCAAAAACAGAGGGAAGTGCATTGGTTTATGTGAGGAGTAGAAAAAAGACAACCGATATTGCTAATTACCTCAGTCGAAACGGAATTAAAAGTGACTATTATCATGCAGGCTTACCGATTACGCTTCGTGAAAACAAACAAAAACAATGGATACAGGATGAGATAAGAGTTATGGTTTGTACAAATGCTTTTGGTATGGGGGTTGATAAACCAGATGTAAGGGTAGTTGTGCATTTGGATATACCAGAAAGTATTGAGGCCTATTACCAAGAGGCTGGACGGGCAGGTCGCGACGATAAGGAAGCGTATGCTGTGCTTTTATACAGTGGTGTGGACGTTAGATTGCTAAATGATCGGTTAGAAAATAGCTTTGCAGATGTTAAAACGATAAGGCGTGTTTATGATGCGTTGGGCAATTATTTTCAATTGGCAGTTGGGGCTGGCGAAGGACAGAACTTTGACTTCGACTTAAGTAGCTTTGCAACAAACTATCAATTAAGTAAATCAGAAGCTTATTATTCATTAAAATTTTTAGAGCATCAAGGTTATTTAGTATTATCAGATGCTGTTTTTGCAAAATCTCGATTGAAGATTTTAGTTGTTAAGAGCGACTTGTATAAGCTTCAGGTAAGCAATCCAAAGTATGAGCTGCTAATCAGGCAATTGTTGAGGTTCTACACGGGAATATTTGACGAATATGTTGCTATTGAAGAAGACCAACTAGTCAAGTATCTAAGTTTGGAAAAAGTTGAGGTAACAAAGATGCTGAGTTATCTTAATAGTACTAATATTATTTCTTATCAACCAAATAAGGAGCTGCCACAATTGACCTACTTATTACCCAGATTAAGCAGTTCAAATTTAAAACTAGACATCAATTTTTATAAAGAACGGAGAAATATAGAAGAAGATAAGTATCAACAAATATTAAATTACGCGATTCAGAAAGATGTTTGCAGAAGTATTTTTATTGCTAATTACTTTGGAGAAAAAGAGCTTAAACCATGTGAAAAATGTGATGTTTGTGTAAAAAGAAGGCATAGTAAAGACAATGAATTGAATCAAAAAATCGTTGATATTATTAAGCAAAAGTTAATGAACAAACCATTGAGTATTTCCGAATTGGTTAATGAGTTAAGTGCTTTTGAAAGCGACCATATTATTGGCCAAGTTCAATCGCTTAAAGAGCGAGGGAATATTATCGAAAATGAAGGTCAAAAATTGGAATGGAAGTGGTAAATAAGTGTGAATGCAACTTTAATCTTTTTTTTACGTTAAATTTTAAAGAGTATTTATATTTGTTGCTAATATTATGAGTGATACGAAAAGAAACGATTTAATTGAGAATGCAATTGCAGGTGGACTAATAGGTGCAGCTCTTGGTGCTTTACTTACTGGTAGGCGGGGAAATACTATTGTAGCTGGACTGTTAGGAGCTGCCATTGGAGCTTCAATCAAAGCTCAAAGAAAAGTTGAAAATATTGGCCTGCCAGTGTATTACGAGGAAGAAGGGGTGATCTATAAGGTCTTTTCGGATGGAACTAAGGAGAAAGTAAAAGAAGTCAAAGCCCGAAAAAGTAATATTCCTAAATCATTTTCTATTGATTGAAAAAGGTGGAACTCCAAGGCTCAGAATATTTGCTGGACCTAATGGATCGGGAAAATCTACGCTTGCAGAGAAACTTATAAATGGCAATGATAAAAGAATAAAGCTGTATACTTTTGTAAATGCAGATGAGATTGAACAGATGTTTAACCAAGAAGGGTCTGTTTCTTTATACAATTTTTATAGGTTTAAATCTACTACAAAACAATTAAGAAAGCACCTTGAAGATAGCGGTGCTGCAGAACAAAGGTTAGGCATTAGTAACATTAGTTTATTATTTAAGATTATTAAGAATAGAATTTATTATTCAGGGAAGTATAACTCATATATAGCTGCCGATATAGCCTCTTTTATAAGGGCACAATTACTAGAAAGAGGTAAAAGTTTTTCTTTTGAGACCGTGTTCTCTCATGAGTCAAAATTGCAAATTATACAAAAAGCTCGAGAGAAAGGATATAAAGTATATTTCTATTTTATTTCTACTGAAGATCCTGATATTAATGTGAATCGTGTTAACCTAAGAGTAGCAATGAAGGGACACCCTGTTCTAGAAAAAAAAATTAGAGATCGTTACTACAGGTCTTTAGACCTTTTGATAAGTGCAATTAGACTATGTAATAGAGCTTTCCTTTTTGACAACTCCAGTAAGTATTATAAATTGGTAGCTGAGGTTATAGATGGAAAAAAAGTTGATTTAAACGAAAAGCTAAGTTCAATTCCTAACTGGTTTGTAAAATATGTTTATGATAGGAGTAAGGTAAAGTAGGTTCTAAATGAAGATAGTATTTACCGTTATCAATGATCTCTCTTATGATCAGCGTATGCATAGGATATCGCAAACGCTATCTAAAGAATATGATGTTTTGCTGGTAGGGCGAGTGCTTAATTCGTCATTAGCTTTAGAGCAGCAATTATATACTCAAAAGAGGCTTCGGTGCATTTTCAATAAAGGGAAACTATTTTATTTAGAATACAATCTAAGATTGTTCTTTTATCTATTGATTATTCCTTTTGATATTGTATGTGGAGTAGATATGGATACTATTGCCCCTGCATATCTTGTTTCTAAGTTTAGAAAAAAAGCATGTGTGTACGATGCACACGAGTACTTTTCAGAAGTGCCAGAGCTAGAAAATAGGCCGTTTACTAAAAAAGTTTGGCGGTATTTAGAAAGCTGGATTATTCCAAGAATAAAATACGCATATACTGTTAGCTCAAGTATTGCAAATGTTTTCAAAGAAAAATATGGTGTGAATTTTAAAGTTATTCGCAATTTGCCAATGAGTTATGAGTTATCTGTAAAACAAACTAAAGCTGATAAAAAGCGGTTGATCTACCAAGGCGCATTAAATAAAGGAAGAGGATTAGAATATGTTATTCAAGCGATGAAAGACCTTAATTGTGAACTTTGGATTATCGGTGAGGGAGATTTGTCTGAACAATTAAGAAGTCAATGTGATCAACTGGGATTAAATAATGTAGTGAAATTTTGGGGTAAGCAACCAATAAATAAACTAAGGGAGCTAATGTCATCTTGTACTATTGGTTTGAACCTTTTAGAACCTATTGGCAAGAGTTATGCTTATGCTTTAAACAATAAGTTTTTTGATTATATCCATGCTGAAATTCCATCTGTCTCACCCGATTTTGCGGAGTTTAAGTCAATAAATGATCAAATACAAGTAGCAGATTTAATATCAGATCCTAAAAATTTTGATACTCTTATTAGCGTAATTAACAATTTATTAAATAATGATAAACATTATGATAAGCTTGTTTTGAACTGTAAAAAGGCGAAAAGCCTTTACTGCTGGGAAGAAGAAGCAAAAGAATTAAGTCGTTTTTATCGCAGCATTTCTTAATATTCTGTTAATTTTAGGATGTGAATACGGGAGAGAAACACATTCATATCGTTTCATTTGATGTGCCTTGGCCAGCTAATTATGGAGGTGTAATAGATGTATTTTACAAAGTGAAAGCCCTATCAGAACTTGGTATTCAAATACATTTGCATTGTTTCCAGTATGGAAGAGCAGCAGCAGAGGAATTGGAGAAGCTCTGCTGTGAGGTTCATTATTACAAAAGGTTGACCTCATGGCATCAGCACATTGCAAGTCTGCCTTATATCGTCAATTCAAGATCTTCAATAGCGTTATTGGATAATTTACAAAAAGATGACTATCCTATTTTATTTGAGGGCTTACATACGACATTCTTATTGCCTCATCAAGCACTTATCAATAGAGAGAAGGTAATCAGGATGCACAATATTGAGTGGCGGTACTATAATAACCTATTTAAAATTTCTAAAAACATTATCAAAAAAGCATATTATGGCATAGAAGCCATTAAGCTTAGAGGTTATGAAAAAATAATCAAATTTTCCTCTACAACATTAGCCATTTCTCCAACTGACTTTAAGTATTTGGAAGATCGTTTTAGAATTGGAATAAGTTATTTGCCTGCATTTCATGCAAATGAAAATGTCAGTATACCAGCAGGGTTAGGGGAGTATGCCTTTTATCATGCAAATTTGGGCATAAAGGAGAATGAAGAGGCTGCATTATTCTTGGTCAATAAGGTCTTTAATAAGATAAGTATCCCATTGGTAATAGCAGGGCTAAATCCAAGTAAGTCATTAAAGAAGGCTATTGTAAATAATCCTAATATATCTCTAAAACCAAATGTTTCTGACAAAGAATTATTTGATCTTATAAAGGGTGCTCAGCTAAACGTGTTGCTTGCTATGAAGCCTAGCACAGGTATTAAGCTTAAATTACTTAACGTGCTATTTAATGGAAGGCATTGTATTGCAAATAAATTTCTTGTTGATAATACTGGGCTAGAGGAGCATTGTATTATAAGGAATACTGCAACCGAAATAAAACACGCAATAGAACACTATTTTAAAAGACCATTAGACGATAAGGCGATAGCTAGCAGGAAAAAAGATTTAGATAGGGACTTCTCAAATAAAAATAATGCTAAGCTATTGCTGGAGCAGATGCTGGACTTTTAGAATCGACTATTTTTCCGTTTTCACATTTAATGATTCTGCTCGGATATTTCTCTAGAATAGAGTAGTCATGTGTTGCCATAAGAATAGCAGTATTAGATTCTTTGCAAATCTGTTGCAATAGTTTCAAAATCTCATCTGATGTTTCTGGATCTAAATTGCCAGTAGGCTCGTCAGCCAAAATAACAGAGGGATGGTTAAGCAGTGCACGGGCAATTACAATTCTTTGTTGCTCTCCACCAGAAAGTTCAAAAGGCATCTTAAACCCCTTGGTTTGTAGTCCAACTAGAGTTAATACCTCATCAATTCGTTCTTGCATTTTTGCTTTTTCAACCCATCCCGTTGCCTTTAGAACGAATAACAGGTTATCTTTAACAGTTCTATCTGTTAATAGCTGAAAATCTTGGAAAACAATACCAAGGTTTCTTCTGAGTTTAGGAACCTCTTTGCTTTTCAATTTGGCAATATCGAATCCAACAATATTTCCAGTGCCTTCTTTTATCGGTAAATCTCCATAAAGTACCTTGAGTAAGCTGCTTTTGCCACTTCCTGTTTTTCCGATTAAGTAGACAAATTCACCTTCTGCAATTTGAACATTTACATTTTGTAAGACTAGTGTATGCCTCTGGAAGATCGTGGCATTTTCGAGTGATATAACATGAGTTTGCTCAGACATAAAGCTAATTTACAAGAAGTTTTCGGTCATTCACAAAATACTTATTCTTTTAAATAGTTTGCCGTTTTCGGTAGTTATTTCTAAGAGATATAACCCCGATGAAATAATGTTATTAGTGGCTATAGAATATGTTTGTGACGAGTGTTCCCAATCCGTGTGCATCAACCTTCCTTGAAGGTCATAAATGGCAATAGATGTGATTTTTTTATTTGAAGTAACTTTTACAGTTTCCCCATAGTTGATAGGGTTGGGGTATACCTTAGCTGTTATATCGTTTTGCATCGATATGTTAACTAAGTTTCCAGCCTCGTCATTAGTATAGAACCTCCTGTACGGAGAATATTCTGCACAGGTATTTCCTGAGACAAGTGGCTTTATCTTCCAATAATGCCTTTGATCTGGCAAGCAAGTACCTATGAAAAAAGTATCTGATGTAATGATGTCATGAATCGGTAGCGTAAAGGCGACATTTTCACTAACTAATAAGTTGTAATGTTCCGCTTCAGGAATGTGAGACCATTCAAACTTTATATTATAGGGTAGGTTTGTTTCTTCAGATAACGGCATATTTAGATTGGGTGTTGTTTCTGGTTCAGTAGTATTAGGGGTAGGATAATTTAAGTGTTCTGGCCTAAAAGTAGTTAGATAATTACTCATTGATGCTATCTGCTCATTGCTAAACCTCTCAGTGCAAGCATCGGCAGCATAGGACATAAATAAGGTCGGGTCTGGATCGTACGGAGTGCCCATTGGATCTAGCTCGTCATCACTATATGGGCAGATCCAAGGGTAATTTTGAAAATCAGCCTTTGTGTCACAGAAACGATCTCCTGCTGTGCTGCAGTTGCTGCCATCTGCATATTCGATGCCGTTGTTTGTATTAAAAGGGTGAGGGAGATTAAAGTAATGTCCCATTTCATGTGTGAGGGTGTTTTGTGTTTTTCCGACAAGATTTTTTCTTATGACAATACCATCACCACTTGGGGAAAAGTAGCCCCCAATATACCCTCCTCCGCTGAGGTTTCCCTCTATGGTATTTACGATGTAAATATTGACTACATTAGAAATATTATGTTGATGCATCATCGAAGACCCTGTGCCGCTATTGAGGCTATGATTATAAAAACCAGAGCTGTGAATTCTGTGAAAGTCGTCGTATATATAGAAGTACATATTCGCTGAATCAAAATTTTCATTCAAAGTGCATAGCTCATCATAAATATTTGATGCAAATATTCCTCCAGCACCCCATGTTTCTGTAACAATATGAAATTGAATAGGGATGTAATAAGTATTAGTAGTTTTCTTTGCAGGAGGATATGCTCTATTTTGGATATAGTCGTGAAAACGAGATGTCATGGCACTATCAAATTCTGTACCACATATTTGTTGCGAGTAAGAAGTATTGCTCAATAGAATAATACAAGCTATAAGGTTTATTATAATTTTTATGTTTCTTACATAGTTCATTTAATAGATTAACTGATTTTTTGCTACTTTTGTTTCATATAGAAAGCAAGTTTTTAGTCAATTAACAATTTTTAACTTTTAAAACCAAAATTTATGAAAATTACAGTTGTAGGAGCCGGTAATGTAGGTGCAACTTGTGCAGATGTTTGCGCAAGAAAAGAATTAGCCAATGAAATTGTATTAGTTGATATAAAAGAAAATTTTGCTGAAGGTAAGGCCTTAGATATTTGGGAGACAGCTCCAATTCATTTATATGATAGTAGAACAATCGGTTCAACGAATGATTATTCAAAAACAGCTGGATCAGAGGTTGTTGTGATTACATCTGGGTTGCCCAGAAAGCCTGGAATGAGCAGAGACGACTTAATTGCAACTAATGCGAAAATCGTACAATCTGTTACCGAAAACGTAATCAAATACTCTCCTGATGCAAAAATTGTTGTGGTATCCAATCCACTGGACGTAATGACCTATCAGGCATACTTAACAGCAAAAATAGATTCTAATCGAGTATTTGGTATGGCAGGAATTTTAGATACTGCAAGATATAGAGCATTCTTAGCAGAAGCGTTGAATGTCTCTCCTAAGGACATTCAAGCTGTGCTAATGGGTGGCCATGGAGATACTATGGTGCCACTTCCAAGATATACAACAGTTGGCGGTATTCCAGTGACTGAGATGATCGATAGTGCTAAGCTAGATGCCATTGTAGAAAGAACAAAGAAGGGTGGAGGAGAAATTGTGAATTTATTAGGAACTTCTGCATGGTATGCACCTGGAACAGCAGCAGCACAGATGGTTGAAGCAATTGTAAGAGACCAAAAAAGAGTATTCCCAGTTTGTGCATGGTTGCAAGGCGAGTATGGCATGAACGATATCTATTTAGGCGTACCTGTATTATTAGGTAAAAATGGTATTGAAAAGATCATTGAGTTACAACTCAACGATGATGAGATGTCATTACTAAAAGAATCTGCAGGGCATGTTCGCGAAGTAATGTCAGTTTTAGACAATATGGCAGTTGCTTAGCTTACCATACTTCCCCTCTCCCGATAGCTATCGGGAGAGGGGAAGTATGGTGGTCTATATTTTATGAAGTATATTGCAAAAATATTACATTTTATAACTGTAATTGCACTTACATCAAGTGTATTCTTCTCCCTTTTTGTTCAAATATCTTTTAACGTAAATCGAGACTACATCATTAAAGAACTTTGTGAAAATCGATTTAACAAAGCCAGCCATTGCGATGGAAAATGTTATCTAAGGAAGCAATTGAAGAAAGAAGAGGCCGGCAGTGATACTCCTACTTCTAACAATAGAAGAACACAGGAGGAGGTTAATTTTATACAATTTTTGGTTCTTGATATCATGAATGTTAATCAAATATATTCAGATGCAGGACAAGAGCTTATTGCTTTGGATGCTTCTGTTTTATCCTACGATTATATACCCGTTTGTATTAAGCCTCCCATTTTTAGCTAGCCTTCTCGAAGTAATTTCTAAAAATAGAATTAGAGAAGCGTTTCCCAAAACAAAAATGAACGTCACTCTGAGCGAAGCATAGCGTAGCGAGAGAGTCTTGTAAATAGCTTTGTCTTGTCGGTCTCGAGGGACTCCTTCGGAGCAGAAAGATTTGCTGTCATGTATTGCGGTTCTTATGACTTCAAGATGTTGCTTTAAATGTTAAGAATAGTAAACCATATTTATGTTACTTAAAATATATGTAACCGTATCATTTTGGATGCTAGTACTAGGGGTTGTAGCGTGTGACTTTTGTAATATGTACTCCAATATTAATCCAAACGATTATCAGCACTCTTTTAGTGCGGTATATCGATTGAGACCGTATAAAGGAGTATTTACAGAAGGTCAAGTACATACTTCTGGAACGCTAAAAACACAGCATGGTGGAACTCATGTCTCCAATACGCTAGTGGAAGAGACGTATCAGTCGTATGAGCTATGGGGGCGGTTTTTTATCTCAGAGCGATTACAATTGGTATCTTCTATTGGCGTTGCTAGTAACCATATCCTTGAAGATAGAGCGGAAGTAGATCAAGTTACTGGAATAGGAGACTGGTTATTCATGGGGCGTTATCAATTATATAACTCCTTAAGTACAGATACTGCTGATTGGGTACATCGACTATTAGTCGGAGGTGGGGTTGTTATTCCTACAGGTGTTTATAGATATAATAATGGTATTGATCCATACATTCAGCCTGGCACGGGTAGCTTTGACTTTTTGCTTAGCAGTACATATTTAGTAAAGTGGAGAAATATTGGTACAAACGTTGATGTGAGTTATAAGATAAACACAAAAAATACGTTAGGTTTTAGATATGCTAATAGATTTAATATATCAGCAAATATCTTCTATCAGTTAAAAATGAAAAACTTAGCATTTGTGCCAAGGTCAGGGATATACTTAGAGAAGGCTAGTAGAGATCAAAAAGGTAAACAACTTGTTAATGGTAGCGGGGGCACAATTGCTTTCGGTGACATTGGGCTAGATTTTTATTACAAAAAGATAGCACTGAACAGCTTATTACAAGTACCTTTTTTAGAAAATTTAAATGATGTACAAGTGCCCAATCAAAATAGATGGACGCTTGGCATGACTTTATTCTTTTAAATGAAAATGTTAATTAGTAAACAAAATAAATAAATCTCAGTTGTCATTTCGAACAGAGTGAGAAACCTGCCTGACGGCAAGGCAGGTCCACCTTAATCTATATTCAAAGTTAGATTCCTCCCTGCGGTCGGA
This sequence comes from Bacteroidia bacterium, assembly GCA_030426955.1. GTDB lineage: Bacteria > Bacteroidota > Bacteroidia > Chitinophagales > JAUHXS01 > JAUHXS01. The sequence continues at coordinate 75,634 of JAUHXS010000006.1, forward strand.
AAGACAGTCTTATAAAAAATTAGAACAAAAAATTTAAACAATAATAAAAATGAAAAAGATTCAATCAATAATACTACTAAGTACATTACTTGGTTTAACCATAACTTTCCAAGCATGTAAAAAGGAAGGTTGTACAGATCCTGATGCGACAAACTATGATAGCAAAGCGAAAGAAGATGATGGTTCTTGTATGTATGACGAAGAGCATGGAGAGCATGCTTCAATAGTTTTTAAATTTGAACATGTTGTGGGAAGTGATGACTTGGAATATGATACGATGAAGTTTACTAATGCCGCCGGTAATTTGTATGAAGTAGAAAATATGAAGTACATCGTTTCTGACTTTGTATTACACACTTCATCGGGTATGGTTGAGTTGGAAGATGAGCATTATATAGATGCAGCAGATCCGACAACACATACGTATGATCCGGGAGAGGATATCGAGACGGGTAGCTACACCAGCGTATCCTTTACTTTTGGTATTGACTCAATCGAGAATACAGCTGGTAAGTTTTCTAATGCACCAGAAAGCAATATGGCTTGGCCCGCTATGATGGGAACTGGATATCATTACATGAAATTAGAAGGAAAGTATGATAGTGCAGGAACGACTAAGAATTACAACATTCATTTAGGACCATCAAATGGTGGTGCTGGAATGGGGGTTGTTGGTAATGATTACTCCGTAGATATAACTTTGAGTAATTCATCATTTACCGCGACGGATCATGGAGAGATAGAGGTTATCATCAAGGTAGATATCAATGAGTGGTTTAAAAGTCCAAATATTTATGACTTTAATACCTATGGTGAGATCATTATGCCTAATCAAGTAGCTCAAGAGGTACTACAAGAAAACGGTGCTTCTGTATTTAGTCTTGATCATATTCATGAGTAAATATTAAAGCTAAAACCCCCAACAAATACTTTGTTTGTTGGGGATTTTGTTTTGATAATTTAGTCTCAGTATTACTTCGAAAACATTTTTACTAACCAAAGTATAAGGTATAACCCTATACCAAATCCAAAAAATAGTACTGAAATAACAAACGCAATCCTTATGTGCGCTGTTTTCCAGCCCAACTTACCGCTAAGCCATTCTGATACTCCTAGAATCATGATATTATTTTTTTAAGTGATATAAAGCTAATTAAAATCTTGACTTTTAAGGTGAAAAGATTGATTGATTTGAGTAATCAGTGCTGGACCTTCATAAATAAAACCGGTATATAATTGAATCAAGTCTGCACCTGCATCCAGTTTTTCTTTTGCATCTGCAGTGCTATGAATACCACCCACTCCAATAATAGGAAAGGCATTGTTGGATTTTTCTTTCAAATAGTTGACTACTTCCTTAGATCTTGTTTTTACAGGCTTACCACTTAGACCACCGTTCCCAATTATTTCTATTTTCCTCTTTTCCGTTTTAAGTTTGTCTCTGGAAATAGTAGTATTCGTTGCAATAACGCCTGCAATTTTTGTGGCTTGAACAATCTCAACAATGTCATCCAATTGTTCATTGGTCAAGTCAGGAGCAATTTTAAGCAAAATTGGTTTTTGCTTACTTTTTTCATTATTCAAATCTTGCAATCTTTGAAGTAATTTTGTCAATGGTTCTTTCTCCTGTAAGTCTCTAAGGTTAGGCGTATTAGGTGAACTAACATTGACGACGAAATAATCTACATGATCAAATAGCTTGTTAAAGCAAATTTCGTAGTCACTTACAGCTTTTTCATTAGGAGTGACTTTGTTTTTTCCGATGTTGCCGCCTATGATAATATTGGACTTTCTTTTTTTAAGCCTTTCAATCACTTTATCGACTCCATCATTATTAAAACCCATTCTATTGATAATAGCGCTATCTTTTTTTAGTCTAAAAAGCCTCGGTTTAGGATTTCCTGGTTGTGGTCTAGGGGTGACTGTCCCAATTTCTATAAATCCAAATCCTAAACAAGCTAGCTCATCAATATACTGAGCGTTTTTATCGAATCCTGCTGCTAGTCCAACTCTATTTTTGAACTTCAAACCAAAAACCTCCTTTTCAAAAGTAACGTCATTTAAGTTTGGTCTTAAAAAGTGTTTTACTCCCGGAATCATTAAAAAAAACTTTAGTGACTTCATTGTAAAATGATGCGCACTTTCCGGAGACAATAAAAAGAGTAGTGGACGAATAATTAGTTTGAACATTACTTCAAAGATAGTAAGTGCTAGGCGTAATGTTGCTTTTTAATTAACGCTATTATTTCTTCAAGATACTTTTTATCAATCTCATCAAAATCGTTAAGTTGCTCACTATCTATATCTAAAACCATTTGTGTTGTATCCTTAAATACTAAAGGGATAACGATCTCAGATTTTGACAAGCTACTGCAAGCAATGTGTCCAGAAAACTCATTAACATTAGGTACAATGATACTTTTTTTCTCAGCTGCTGCCGTTCCACATACACCCTTGCCGATTTCTATTCTTGTACAAGCCAATGGTCCTTGAAATGGTCCAAGTACTAGTTCATTGTTTTTGTTGAAGTAAAAACCGATCCATAAAAAATCAAATGCTGTTTTCAAAACAGCAGTTACATTAGCAAGGTTAGCAATCAAGTCATTTTCAGATGAAATTAAAGCTTCAATTTGTGGTATTAGAGTTTGATATAACTCAGCTTTACTTAGACCTCTTTCAACAGGTATGGTATGCATTTTACTTAATTAAGAAGTTGTAAATATAGTTATATCCATGGTCAATATTTCTATGCAATGGCATAACAATATTTATTAGCTCATAAGCTTACAAAGTTCATACAGTACTCTTGCTCCAACATTCTCATTCCAATCTGTTTTGCTATTTGGAGCCACTTCACAAAGGTCAAAACCAATGATTTGTTTACCAGATTCTTTGATTGAATGTAGCAAATAATTTACTTGTTCAAATTCTAGTCCCCCGGGAACCGGTGTTCCCGTATCTGGACATAGACTTGGGTTTAGCCCATCAATATCATAGCTTATGTAAACCTTATTGGGTAATGCTTCAACGATCGATTTGCAAATGGATTTCCATGATGCACCATCAAATAAAGATTGTTTTATATCTCGGTCAAAGAATGTTTTTATTTTTCCTTTACTCTTCTGCATCATAGTATATTCCTCCTCACAATAATCCCGAATACCAACTTGAACTAATTTTGAGACATTTATTTCTGCTAAAATATTGCACATTATCGAAGCATGAGAATAGGTAAAGCCTTCGTAGGCCTCTCTCAAATCCATATGAGCGTCAATTTGTAAAATGCCAAATGAATCATGATGCTCGCTTAATGCTTTTATAAAGCCTAAAGGAGAACTATGATCTCCACCTAAAAGAGCGACTTTCTTTCCCGATTTGATTAATTCGTTGGCATACTCATAAATATATCTTTGAAGTGATTTGCAGGATTCGTTGATTCCCAATAAGCTTTCTAGTTCTTGATCAGCAATGTCCTCTCCAGACTCTAAAGTTTCAATATATGCTGAAGCTTTTTGTCTTAAACGGTCATTCTGTTCTAGCAATTCCTGATCAATTGGAGACATGAATATGCCCCTTTCCCATGTGTCTTTAAAGTCTTTATCAAATAAGTCTAATTGTGTAGAAGCTTCAAGAATGGCTTGTGGGCCTCTTGATGTTCCCGGTTTGTAGGAAGTAGTGACATCCCAAGGAATGGGTAGAATGATTATTTCTGCCTCTTCAATAGTATGTGGAAGCCCAAATAGATTACCATTGCATATGCCCACACCATTGATATCAAATTCCTTTTCCTGACTCATAAAGAAGTTATCTTTTTACAAAGAAAGACTGTAACTTTGTAATATCAAAGATATCTTACAAAAGAAGATATGAAGAGAGCTCACATTATAGCATTAGTCGTTATTGCCATTGCCATTGCCGCGATTATTAGTTTGGTGAATGATGCGAGCACTTACGTGAATTTTTCTACAGCTCAGCTGAATGAAGGCAAGGAGTTTCATGTAGTTGGGGAACTATCCAAAGACAAACCACTGGAGTATAATCCAGAGGTCAATCCAGATGAGTTTACGTTTTATATGAAAGATAATGAGGGTGAGGAAAGAAAAGTGATCTTAAATGCTTCCAAACCTCGAGATATAGAAAAATCTGAGAATATTGTCGTGATTGGTAAAATTCAAGGAAAAGAGTTTATTGCATCAAGTCTTCTAATGAAATGTCCTTCTAAATACGTAGATGGCGAGCTTCAGACTATGGAAACCAAAATAGAAGTTAATTCTAAATTATAAATCTAAAGTTTCAAGTCTCTCACTTCAAGTTTCATATTTCTAAAAGCATTTCTCTTAGCATTTGTAAATGATTGTGCTTATCTTTGTTACATATAGTAAATACGTACACAATTATGAAAAAAATACTATCAAATTGCCTATTAATTCTTGTTTTGATGGCCTTAAGTGTTAGTCTCATGGCACAGTCTGCAAAAAAGTATTTCAAAACGGCAGAAAAATTTAAAGAAGCCAAGGAATATCCTAGCGCCATTACAAACTATACAAAAGCTATTGATTTAGATCCAGATTTAGTTGACGCCTATGTAAGCAGAGGCGAATCCTATATGGCTGAGGAAAATAATAAAGAAGCTATTCGTGATTTTGAAAAAGCTATAGCGCTAGACATTAAGTCAAAGAAGGAGCTTTATTTGAAAATTGGAATGTTGCAAGCAAAAGAAAAAGAGTATGACAAGGCCGTTGAGGCGTATAACCAAGCAGCTAAGCAAGATAAAAAATATTTTGAGCCACATTTGAAGAAGACAGCCCTGCTTTTAGATATGGGCAAATATAATTCTGCCAAAGAATCTGCTGACTATGCCATTGCACTAGATGATAAAAACCCTTGGGCATATTATTATAGAGGAAAGGCGCAATATAATCTGGAGTTATATAAGGATGCGAAAAGTTCTTTTCAAAGAGCTATTGCGCTTAAAAGTAGAGTCAAATATTTTCATTTAGCTTTAGCAGAGACATTGCATAAAATGGGTGGTGACGAAAGGGCGATGTTTGATCAATACAAAAAGGTAATCTATCTTGATCCTAATGATCCTGAGGCATATACCTATAGAGGAATTGCTTACAGAGAGACAGCAAAATATACCGAAGCAATAGATGATCTAACAAAAGCGATCACGCTTGATCCAGAATATTTATCTGCTTTTTTAAATAGAGGACTAGTTTACTTCAAAACAGGAAAGTACCAAGATGCCATAAACGATTTTACCAAAGTAATTGTGTTGGATAGTGAATATGCAAAAGCGTATTATCATAGAGGTGCTAGCTATCAACAAATGAATGAACCTAAAAGAGCCTCTCAAGATTATAAGTTGGCCATTAAATATGCAGGAGATGATAAGGAATTAGCAGTTTTATTGAAAGAAGCTAAAGGTAAGATGTATGAGCTAAATAGAGAGCTAGATAAACCCGAAATTGTTATAGAAAACCTAGTAACAAAAGGGACAATTATCGAAATTCCAGACCAGTTAAAAACAATTGTCGTAAAAGGGAAAATAAAAGATGCTAGTAACATAAAATCGATTATTGTCGACGGCAATGACGCTACCTTTTCTGTAGATACTATTAATCCGAGCTTTCAAGCTGAAGTTAAGCTAACTTCTTCAACCTCATTAGTAGAAATAAAAGCAACAGATGTTTATGATAACACTACAGCGACATCGTACAAGGTGAAGAGAACAGAGACCAACCTCCCTGTTGTAAAACTTTTAGCTCCGTATGCATCTGATAATAATGAAGTTTATTTAGATGCAGATAATCCTGAAATATACGTGGAAGGGAAGATTAAAGATGCAAGTTTGATTAGATCTATAGTAGTAGAAGGGGCAAATGCTGGTTTTTCATTAACGGAGTTAAACCCTGCTTTTTCAGCGAAAATAAATATTACCAATAAAGCTTCTTTTTCTGTCATAGTAGAAGATATCTATGGTAATAAAAGTGAAAACGAATACAAAATAAAAAGAGAAGGAGTTGACTTAGCTGATAATCCAATGGGCAAGACATGGGTCGTATTTATTGAAAATGCGGACTACAAAGATTTTGCCAACCTCAAAGGTCCGACTAATGATGTAGCTAAGCTGAAAAATGCATTTGCAGGATATAAATTTAGCAATATTATACACAAACGTAATATGAGCAAAGCAGAGATGGAGAAGTTTTTTGCGATAGAGCTAAGAGACTTAATCCGAACAAACAGAGTAAAATCTTTATTAGTTTGGTATGCTGGTCACGGAAAGTATCTCTTTGAGACAGGATATTGGATTCCTGTAGATGCTAAGAACGGAGAGGAGTTTACTTACTATAGTGTAAGTGCCTTAAAAGCTGCATTACAAGGATATAAAGATGTGGTACATACCTTAGTCATTTCTGACGCTTGTGAAACAGGCGATGCCTTCCTATTGGCTATGAGGGGTAGCGGCAAGAAAGTTTGTGATGATTGGAAAGCCACGACATTAAACTCATCTCAGGCATTAACGTCAGCTGGTTTAGAATTGGCCTCTGATGAATCTATATTTACCAAAACGTTTGTGAATATTTTGAATGGGAACAAAAATAAGTGTATTCCAATTCAGGATTTTGTAGCTCCAATCACGAGTGCGGTTACGGCTAATCAGCAGCAAAAACCTAAGTTTGGTCCTATTAAAGGGCTTAATCACAATCCAAATGGAACATTCTTCTTCATAAGAAGATAACTCGATGCAATTGTTGGATTTTAATAAGCTTAACACATATAAGTCAGTCACATTGCTCAAATGCTTGATATGCTTAAGCTTTGTTCTGAACGTCTTTTGGAGTAAAGCACAAACCAACATTTACAATAATTACAACTCAGAACGTGGCTTACCTCAATCTAAGGTATATGCTTTAGCACAAGATAGCCTAGGATATTTGTGGGTTGGCACCAAGGGCGGTTTAGCTAAGTTCAATGGTTTAACATTTGAGACTTATACGGTCGATGAGGGAATGGGCGAAGACATTGCGACACAAGTTCTAGTTGATGAGCAAAACAATGTGTGGATAGGACATGAAGGAGGCAGTATATCTGTTATTAAGAAAGATACTATTATATCTTACAGGTTTAAGTTACCGAAAAGTGAAGAATACCTTAAATCAAGGATTCACAAGCTATTTCTAGACAGTAAAGGTAAGCTGTGGATTGGAACAGGAGAAGGGTTGATTATTATCAATGATAAAGACAAGTCATTAGATGATCCGTCTAACTTTCAATTTTGGAATTTTGATAGTGGTTTGAGCGATATTGTTCTGGATATTCTGGAGGACAAACAAGGGAAGATGTGGCTAGTAACCACAAATGGCATCAAAACGTGTAATAGTGATGCCTTTCCATTCGAGACTTTTTTAGCAGAGGGTTTTGTCTCCACCCAATACCTTACTATTTACGAAAGTAAAGATGGCACTATATGGTTTGGAGCTTTAAATAAAGGGCTGGCTAAGTTTGATCATAAAGAAAGCCAAGTAACTTATTTCCATGAGGGGTTAAAAGACCGTTGGATTACAGACATTATTGAAGATGATCATGACGACATTTGGGTCTCTACTTGGAGAGGAGGTATTGCGAAGTTACAAAACAATAAGTTCAGGACGATAGGCATTCAAAATGGATTGAGTGACTATGCGGTAAGGTGTATGTTGCTAGATCAGGAAAATAACATTTGGATAGGAACAAATGAAGGTGGCTTGGACTACTATAAAGGAGAAATGTTTATAAACTACTTAGAGGGAGGAGTCTATGTAAATGACGCTGCTACAGCAATTCATCAAACAGTTTCAGGAGATTGGTGGATTGGGAGTAATAAAGGCATAACGATATTATCGAATACAGATGGGAATCTTAATGCTAGACAATTTAAATTGAATAGTCTAATTCAAGGAAAATCTGTTGATGCAATTCAATCGGATAATAGCGGTAATGTTTGGATAGGCGTATTTGAGCTAGGTGTCATCAAATACAATGTTAATAGTGGGAAGCATGAGATTTATAATGTGGGCAACCATCTAATTAGTGACTTTATTACTACAATCGCCATAGATAAAGATCAGAATGTTTGGATTGGAACCAGACAAGGAATCACTAGGTACAACAGCAGAAATAAGACTTATGAGAACTTCGGTCATGTAAATGGTCTTGCCTCCGACAAGGTTACCCAAATATTTGAGGACTCAAAAGGGCGAATATGGATTGGGGGAGAGTCTGGCGATGGTTTGACGGTCTGGGAGAATGCAGCTTTTAAGGTATATGGTACGGAAGATGGCATGACGCATCACAGTCCATCTTCCGTTACTGAAGATCAAAGTGGCAATATTTGGATAGGAACAGAAGGAAGAGGAGTCTTCAAGTTTGATGGCAGCTCTTTTACTAGCCATCGGGTTAAAGATGGATTATTATCAGATTTTATTTTGTCTATTATAGCTGATAATGATGGTAATGTATGGATTGGTACACATCAAGGGCTATGTAGGCTTGATGCTAATAAAGGAGCTTTTACAAACTATGGGAAGCAAGAAGGATTTCTGGGAGTTGAAGCAAAGCAAAATGCTGTATTTAAGGCAAAGGATGGAAGTATTTGGTTTGGTCATGCCAAAGGTTTTTGTATTTACAATGCGAATAATAGTAAAAATATTAATGCTCCTAAACTTCGCATAAAGTCATTCTATGCTAATTATGAATCAATTAACATTGGCTCAGAAATTGTACTTGACCATGATCAAAATCAAATTAAAATAGAGTATTCTGGGCTATACTTTTCAAATCCTACTGGATTGAAGTACTCCTATATGCTTGAAGGCTTAGATAATGCAAATTGGTCATACCCTGAAACAAAAAACAGTATCACTTTCCCAGCCCTTGCTTATGGAAATTATACTTTGAACGTAAAAGCGATTAATAGTCAGGGAATAGAAAATAAAAACGACGTAAAAATAGCTTTTACTATAAGGCCCCCGTTTTATTTAACCTCATGGTTTTTGATATTGTGCGTCATTGTGGTTGGGGCAACTACTTTTGGGTTTATTAGTTGGCGAACACAAAAGCTGAAAAGAGATAAGCAAATACTAGAAGAAAAAGTAGCTGAGAGAACAAGAGAACTGGAGGAAGAGAAAAAGGTAGTAGAGGAACAAAAAGAGGAGATTGCTGAAAAAAATAAGGATATCACGGATAGTATCAAGTATGCGGAAAAGATACAGACTTCCATATTGCCTATGCAAAAAGATATTGCAACAGCATTCCCAGAATCTTTTGTGCTTTACAAGCCAAGGGATATCGTAAGTGGGGACTTCTATTGGTTTAAAAGGAATAATGATGAAGCTTATATTGCAGCGGTCGATTGTACTGGTCATGGTGTTCCAGGTGCATTTATGTCTATGATAGGCTATTCTCAGCTTAATCAAATTACAGGACAAGGTAAGCAAACAGAACCCGCTAAAATATTAGATGCACTTAGTGATGGTGTTAGGACAGCATTACGTCAAACCGAATCCGAGGACTCGGCTAAAGACGGTATGGACTTAGCCTTATGTAAATTGAATTTAAAGAGTAATGAGCTAACTTTTTCCGGCGCTTACAGGCCACTTTATTTATTAAAAAATGGAGAAATAGAAGAGGTAAAAGCTGATAAGTTTCCCATTGGTGGAACAGATGAAGGCAATGAATATACCGATAAACAGATCAAACTAGAGAAAGGGGATGCGATTTACATCTTCTCAGACGGATACCCTGATCAGTTTGGAGGAGAAAAGGGAAAGAAGTTTATGACCAAACGGTTTAAAAACCTACTGGTTGAAGTAATGAATGAACCCATGGATAAGCAAAAAGAAATATTAGACGAGCAAGTTGAGTCTTGGCGTGGCAATCTAGAGCAAGTAGATGATATATTGGTCATAGGAATCAAAATTACATAAGAATGGAAGAGGTTTATAACTATTTATATATCATTGGACTAGTTGGGTATTTTATCTACAAGACCTTCTTTAAGGCGAAGAAGGATAATGCAAAAAAGAAGCCTGCAAAGAGGGATAAAGGTGAAATGAATCCATACGAGGTGCAAGAATTTGAAAGTGTCGAAATGACAGATTTCGAAGTTGAAAAGGAACAACAAGAACGGTACACAGAGTTAAAGAAGAGAATTACACCGATAAGCTCAGCTACGGAAAAGAGCACTCATAAACCTACCTTTGATAAAGATGCTATTGATAATATGCGAAAAATGGATGAGGAACTATCCATTAAAAGCAAGTCAAGAAAGAGAGAAATAAGTAAATCAAAAATAAAATCCGCAGAAATCGTGAATGAAGAGATGTCAGATGAAGAGGCCTTTGATCTTAGACAAGCAGTGATCAATAAAGTAATTTTAGACAGACCATATATCGATTAAATGTTAGGATTAAAGTTACCTACAGATCCGAGATGGGTAGAATTAGTCGAATCAAGCTTGGAAGATATTTTAACAGACCATGCTTATTGCGAGCAAAAAGCAGCTTCTCAATGCGTTTCATTGATTGTTCAATATCCTGAAAAAGAATTGCTAGTAGAAAAATTAGCACCAATAGTTACAGAAGAATGGGGACATTTTAGAATGGTTTTGAGAGAGTTGAAGAAACGAAACCTAAGACTAGGTGTGTCTAGAAAAGATGAATATGTTAATAAACTCAATAAGTTTATTCGCAAAGGCGGATCCAGGGAAGAACAACTATTAGAAAAGCTATTGGTTTGCGCATTGATAGAAGCAAGAAGTTGTGAAAGATTTCGCTTGCTTTCTGAAAAATTGGCGGAAGAAGAATTAAAGCAGTTCTATCGTGAGTTGATGATTGCAGAAGCAGGGCATTATCGACTTTTTATAGACCTTGCAAAATCATACCTTTCTGAAGAAAAGGTAAAAGAAAGATGGCAAGATTATTTAGATCATGAGGCGGAGATTATGAAACAATTAGAATTAAGAGGCGATCGAGTACACTAAGTATTGATCTTTGTTTAGCTCTGTATTACATACATTTAGAAGAAATGAAATTAGGATTTGATTCGAAAAGGCTTTTCTGCAACTTTACTGGCTTGGGAAATTATAGCAGGTCATTAGTTAAAAACCTTCAGAAGCTCTATCCCGATAATCAGTACAATTTATATACCCCAGAGCTAAAACGGACGTCTGAAACTGCTTTTTTCTACGATAGTCCATTTTTTCAAACCTATAAAGCTAAGACAGCTTTTAAATCTTTTTGGAGAAGTTTTTCTATCCTTGATCAATTGAAGAAAGATAAGATTGAATTATACCATGGGTTGAGTAATGAAGTTCCTTTTAATATAAAAAGGAGTGGTATTAAAAGCATTGTCTCGATTCATGATCTGATATTTAAAGTTTTGCCAGATACATATTCTCTAATAGATAGAACGATTTATGACCTTAAGTTTAAAAATAGTTGTCTCAATGCAGATAGGGTAATTGCAATCAGTAACAGTACAAAAAATGATATAGTCAGGTTTTATAATATAGATCCAAGTAAAATTGAAGTTATTTATCAAACTTGTAATCCAATATTTTATGAGCAAAACAACATAAAAGATAACGATAGCAGCCTTTTAAAGTATAATCTCCCGAGTGAGTACATTTTGTATGTAGGGAGTTTGGAAAAACGAAAAAATCTTACAGGGATAATTAAGAGTTACCAGCAGTTACATTCTGATTTTCAAATTCCTATAGTTATAATTGGTGGAAACAAAGGAAAGGAATATACAAAGAAGTGGCTTGATTTAGTTAGGGTTTGCGGGCTTGAAAATAAAATAATTTGGATAAATGATTTGAAGGATAATTATAGCTTGCAAAGAATATATCAAAAGGCTATGGCACTTGTTTACCCTTCATTTTATGAAGGCTTTGGGTTGCCTGTGGTAGAAGCATTATTAAGTAAAATACCAGCAATTACCTCTAATATTTCTTCTTTGCCAGAGGCTGGTGGACCAAATTCTTTTTACATCGATCCAAATAATCCCGAGGAACTTGCATATGCTATTACCCAAGTTTTGAGCAATACGGAGCTAAGAAAAACAATGATTAGTGCTGGATATGATTACGCCATGCAAACGTTTGCGCCCGATCGGGTTACACGACAATTACTAACCTGTTATGAAAAAACGTTATCCGATAAAAGTAAAGGCATTTAATGTAATATTTCAGGATATTCGATACTTTCAAAGAGTCTTCTGATACTACCGCTCCAATAAATGGCGTTTGAATAATTGAAACTTTCATGCTAAAGGTTATCGAAAGATGCGAGAGATATCAAATACTAGCAATTTGATAATTGGTAATTATAGTAACTTTGAAAAGAATTCTTAGTTTGAATAACGAAGGACATATCGGTTACAAGTTTGAGTATTTACTAGCTACTTTAGTAATGGGAATGATATTTCTTGCATTATTAGTTGGATGTAAAAAGGACCCCCAAATAAGTGATGAGGCTAAACAGAGCTACAGCCCAACACCACTGGCAATTGAAAAGCCGTTTCGCTTTCCAGATCTCGTTATTCCTGATGATAATCCGATGACAGTTGAAGGAGTTGAACTGGGGCAAATGCTCTTTTTTGATCCTATCTTGTCATTAGATAATACAATATCTTGTTCCAGTTGTCATCGTCCTGAAAATTACTTTTCAGATGATATGGCAATTAGCCCAGGAGTGAATGGTGGCATGACCAATCGTAATGCTATGCCTTTGATCAACTTGATGTGGGCACCGAGCCTAAACTGGGATGGTTCGGCAGAAAGCCTAGAGGAACAAGCTATTACACCAGTACAACATCCTCAAGAAATGAATTTGAATTGGAATGAAGCAATCAATCGATTGAAAAACCACTCTGTTTATCCTGATATGTTTAGAAAGGCATTTGGCGATATAGAAATCAGTCAATCGTATACCATTAAGGCAATTGCACAATATGAAAGGACGCTTATTTCTTCCAATTCTAAGTTTGATCGCTTTTTAAGAGGAGAAGTAGAGCTAACAGATGATGAAATAGATGGGTATTTAATATTTAATACAGAAAAAGGAGATTGTTTTCATTGCCATGGTGTTCCTGAGGCTAGTTTGCTGTTAACAGATAATGATTTTCATAATAATGGACTAGATTCCATGTTTTCGGATTTAGGATTGGGAGCGATCACAAATGATGCTAATGATAATGGAAAGTTTAAAACACCAACATTACGTAATATTGAGTTTACAGCCCCTTATATGCATGATGGTAGATTTGAGACTTTAGAAGAAGTAATTGACTTTTATAGCGAAGAGGTTAAGAACTCATCAACGATTGACCCTTTAATGAAGAAACTAAATCAGGGTGGTATAGGCTTGACAATGGAGGAAAAGGAGGATTTAATAGCTTTTCTGAAAACCTTTACAGATACGTCATTTGCCGATTAAGGTTTGCAATTTTCCAGTAACCAGTTTTGATAAGGCGTATTAGCACCATCAACAGACAACCTAATGATGCATGGGCAATCATAATTATGATGCTGTTCAATAAAAGAACTAACCTTGTTAACATTGGCTTTAGAAGTCTTTATAATCATGACAACTTCATCATCCTTTTGAATTTTTCCTTCCCACCAATACATGGAGGTCATATTGTCAAATATGTTGACACAAGCGATTAATCTTTGCTCTAAGAGCTGTTGCGCTATATCTTGAGCACTTTTCTTTGTTGAAAATGTTGTGTAAAGTAGAGCGATCACTTTTGAACAATTATTTTAATGCTTTGGCTGACAGCATCATCTCGACAGGATAAGAAATAAACTCCATCACTATATTCTGAAGTGCTGATTTCTATTGTATTGGAGCTCAAAATAGATGCATCTACAGGCAATGATTGTCCTAGTAGATCATACAAACTGATTGACGATATATTGATTTGTTTGTTCGAAGACAAAATAAAAGCATTTTTACTAGGATTAGGGTAAATGGATAAAGTCGTATTGCTGGGTATTGGCGGAACAGATATGGCTGGTAATTTTATAGAGTCACTAGTGGTGTATAAGCTAATGCCACCGCCATAGCTACCAATTAAAAATTCTAGTTTGCCATCGCTATTAAGATCTCCTCCTGATATAGTAGATCGGTAACCTTCTCTAATATCTTCATAAGTTGAGTCAATAAGCGTGAATGTGCCATTGAGATTATTATCTATATTTCCATATAAATGTATGTAGCCATCTTCTGCACCAACTAATAAATAGTATTCACCTGTGGTATCTAATGAAGTAAGGAATGGAACAGTATACCCTGTTACTAGGCTCGATTTAATGACAATATTGCCAAATGTTTCAACTTTATTAGCATCGTCAAAAATCGGACTGTTAACTGACCCAGTATTGGGGTAGTAATTTATATTGCCATTCCGTTCTCCAATCAAGAGGTCAAGCAATCCATCTTTGTTTACATCTACAATTTGAGGGGTGCTAAACTTACCTGGATCTATATTTTGATAGTTGGGAATAGGCGTATTAAAAACTGCAATATTGCCACCCCCTCCAGTATTTTCATAATATGTCAGTGTGCCATCTTCACTGCCGATCAGCATATCTTGATCGCCGTCACCATCTAAATCTCCAAATGCAGGATATAGCGATAGTGCATCAGGGGCTAAGTTGCTAATGTTATAATATGATTTTGTAACTAAAGTGTATTCGGGCGTATCAAACTGCCCAGTATTTTCATAAAGCGCTAGTCGTGAATGATAATTGCCTCCTTGATAATAACCATAATTGCCCACTATGATGTCTAGCAGGCTGTCGCCATTATGATCAAAAAAAACAGGATTAGCACCTTCGCCCAAGTCAATCATATCACCCACTAGAAATGAATCGGTTTGGACCTCAAATATGGCGGTATCATTACCTACATTTTTATACCACCAAACATTCTTAGTGTTACTGGAAAATGGACCATTGGGGCTTGCCAGAATATCTTCAAGACCATCATTATCTACATCTGCAAGAAATGCAGCTGGAAAAACATCTATGTCGACAGCGATTGAGTTTTTAGGAAATAGAGTATCTTGACTAATCATATGAGCGGAAGAGGAGTCTCCACCATTGGTTAATAAAATCAAATTTTGATAGGAAACATCTCCTAATATCAGATCTTTATCATTGTCTGAGTCAATATCTAATGCCAATAAGGTTGAGCCTGAATGAGCTGATGTGCCTGATGTTTTTCCACCACCTTTGCAAGTTTGGTTGAGTGTTACCGCAGTCGTTAAACCATCTTCTTTAAAATTCCCCCAACAATGATCAATATCATCAAAAAACAAGCTGTCTCCAAAACCTGATTCTAGAGCTATGTTTTCGTAGTACGTAACGGTGACACTATTAAGCCAGTCAAAAGTTAATATATCTATATCTCCATCTCCATCCACATCTGTAATAGCAGGAACGTCTGTGCTAATGACTTGTATGGGTTGACTGGAAGATCCTTGATAATATACTCTTGATACGAATAAGTCGAATGCAATTTGGTCAGCTGTGTCATACCTTCCTTTATAAACCTTAATCCAGTTGTTTGGTAAATTCGTAAACAAATCAGCAATGCCATCATTGTTAAAATCGACCAATATTACCCATTTGTAAAGAGGAGTTGGAAAATTGTGTTGAAACTCAGGAGCATATTGATAGTCAATAGTTCCGCTAGAACCATTGTTTGTAAATGTTAATACTTTTTGACTGCTCCTGTCAAAAACAACTAAGTCTTTGATATTGTCATTGTTTATATCTACAGATGAAAACTGTGGATTATTAAAACCACCTGTCCAGGGGTATAACAATTCTTGACCATTGGCAAATACACGAACACTATCCAATCTCTTAAAACTATCTTGACTAAAAAGGCTAAGTGTAGTAAAAATTAATAATAATATGGTAGATGACTGCCTCAACACGTTATAAATATAACGCATAATCGATAGATAATGTTGCAATCTTTGTTTAAACTATGTGTACTAGAAAGGAGGCGGTTCATTATCTCCAAACCCATAACCATCGTCTTCTTCGTTCATTCGAGAACTACGAGTAATGGTTTGTTGCTTCATGTCTTCCGCATCAGAAGGTAGATTGAAATTAGCAAACTCTTCTCCCTCTAAGTTATCGAATTTAGCAAACTTGTCGATAAATCGTAATGGGATGTTCTCTAAAGGACCATTTCTATGTTTGGCAATGATGATCTCACCAATTCCTCTCATTGGTCTTCCTTCTTCGTCTTCCATGATGCCGTAATATTCTGGCCTGTAAATGAAAGTAACCAAATCGGCATCTTGTTCAATAGCACCCGATTCACGAAGATCAGATAGCTGAGGTTTTTTATTTCCACCTCTGGTTTCTACCGCACGACTTAGCTGAGATAATGCAATTACAGGTATGTTTAGCTCCTTTGCAATTCCTTTTAGCCCCCTTGATATCGTACTGATTTCTTGTTCTCTATTCCCTTGCTTACCATCTGCCGACGAGCCACTCATCAATTGTAAGTAATCAATAATGATCATTTGGATGTCGTGTTGCATCTTTAAACGGCGACATTTTGCTCTTAGCTCGAAGATATTGATAGCAGGGGTATCATCAATAAAGATAGGTGCTTCTACTAAGCTCTCTACTTTTGTATTAAGCTGTTGCCATTCATGCGCTGCAAGATTTCCACGACGAAGCTTTTCTAATGGCAATTCTGTTTCAGCAGAAATTAATCTATTGACTAATTGAAGATTGGACATCTCTAGAGAGAATACAGCAACAGGTCTTTTAAAATCAACCGCCGAATTTCTAGCAAGTGAAAGAACAAAAGAGGTTTTTCCCATACCAGGCCTTGCTGCTAAGATGATTAGATCTGATTTTTGCCATCCTCCTGTGCATCTATCTAGTGCTGTAAATCCAGTTGGTACACCAGTGATGGTCTCATCGTGTTCTTTGGCTGCCTCGATTTCCTTGATCGCTTTCGTAATCAAGTTGCTCATGCTAGAGTATGTTCGACTTAGGTTTTGATCGGTAATGGCAAAAAGGTTTTGCTCTGCTTTATCTAAAAGCTCAAATACATCAGTTGTATCTTCGTAAGCATCTTCTATAACCTGACTAGAAATGTTAATTAGTTCTCGTTGAATAAACTTCTGCGAAATAATTCTAGCGTGATGCTCTACATTTGCTGCTGATCCTATTCTATTGGTGAGTTCAGTAATGTAATAAGGACCACCGACTGCTTCCAAATCTCCATTGAGTTTAAGCTCCTCGGTAACCGTTAAGATATCTACAGGCTGAGATTTTTCAAAAAGCTTAGCAATGGCTAAGAATATCTTTTGATGTGCATCTAAGTAAAAGCTATTGGGCTTTAAAATGTCAATGACAGTAGAAAGCGCATCTTTATCAAGCATCAAGGCTCCTAGCACAGCTTGTTCTAGTTCTCTCGCCTGTGGCGGGATTTTCCCAAATACATAGCTAGATAGATCTGATCCTGAATTTTTTCTTCTTGTACGCCGTTCTCCTGTTTTCTGTTCTGCCATTGTTGGTCAAATATAAAGTAAATCAAGGCTTAAACCGAGAAGCAATAAGGATTTAATTAAGCACTCCTTTCCACAGTGAAGCTAACACAAATAAGTGCTTTTAAACCATCTTATAAACAATAGTAAACTATTCATGGGTAATTAACAATAGTTGTTGATAAGTATGTTCGAAAATGTACTTTAGGTGTTAAAAACGAGTATTCAATTGTTATTAGCCTCTTGTACGAAATATTTTGAATTTGCTGAAATAATCTTGAAGTTAATAAAGTAAGGGTGAGTTTCTTTTACATTTACGCCACTCTTATAAAGCTTCATTAAGCAAATCTAATTTCATCATAGCTTCACCCTCCTCATATTCTCCAGTAAGCTGAAATCCTGCATTTTCATAAAACCTTTGAGGACCTCCATCTTTCTGAACAACACTAGTTAATACTTCGGAGGCATTTGGTCTTGTTTTAATATGATCTATTAATAGGGATAACGCTTGCTTTCCAAAACCGAGTCTTTGATATTTTATGTCAATCATGAATCTCCAAATATAATACTCTGGTATTTTGGGTCTATCCTCCAGCATTAGAAAACCAACTGGGGTTTCATCGGCATATATTGCCCTAAACCAAGCATTTTTTGAAAAGTGTGCTTGTGCAATCGAATATGCGTTTGTAGCTACAAGTTTTTGTTGTTCTGGAGCAACAGATAGCTTAAGAATGGAGGATAAAGTCGACTCTGTTATTTTCCTTAGGGAAACTTTATTCTTTTTATTTAATGATGTATTATTCAAAGCTTTATTGTGCTTTTTAATATAGCTAAAGATAAATTTTGAAGTGTAACGAAAATTAAGATAGGCTTATGTTGTTAAAATAGAAAGTGATTATTCTTCTTTTTCACTCAATTCCTTTACTTTATTTGCCCAATTGCTTAATATACCTTTTTGATTTCCAAACTCTTCTCTGAATGGTCCGCAAACTACTTGGAATTTTGTAATGCCAGTCTGTTTATCTTCTATTAAAAAGAATTTTTCAGTATACCTTAAGTGACTATAGTCGTTTTGAATGTAATAGTTTCCAAAGAGCTTATCTGCATAAGATGACGTTCTAATACCAACCACCTTATAGCTATAGTTAATATTTGAATGCTTTCTCCAATCCGCTTTTAGTCGATTATTACTATTGAAAATGGGCTGAAGTTCTTCGACATAGTCATGACTAGTGAGCACTTGCCATACTTTATCTTGACTAGCATTTATTTCTATATCAAATGTAACAAATTGTGCCTTTGTAATATTAGCCTGCTCTTCTTTTGATAGAAACCTGACTTCTTTCAGTTGGGCGCTACCATTACCTCCGTTTAAGTATCTAAATCCAACAATAGAATCATCTTGCACATGAATAGCTTGTATTAGAATTATGAGCTCTTCTCTTTTAGTATACGGGCTAAAAATGCTTGCTAACTGTGGCATAGGAATGTTTAGTGTATGTGCATTAGGGTACTCAACCGTATCCACAAAGATCAAAGAGGCGCCACTTCGTGCTTCTTCTTTGGATGGTAGCCTACCATTTATAACAGGTACATCTTGCCAATGCTCAATGTCAACAGGTGGAAACCCTTTTAAATTATCTGGGCAATGCCAACCACCATATTGGTGGGACTCTACCTGTGCTATTGGCTTGTTTTGTTTTTTAGATTGATTATCCTTAATAAAGGCTGATGTATCATGCCGTACACAAGACGTAAGCAGCATAATGAGAAATACCATATATGTTTTATAGTGTTTGTTTTTCATGATTTTACTAGTTTATTGTGTGATAAATATATGATATGGCAATGCTTAAGCTTATGTATGTAGTGTAAATTAATGTAAATCATGTGTAATTTATTATAAAACTATTCTTTACAGTTTTTAATTAAGGTAAATTAGCTGAATGATCTTTCGATGGTGGTTTAAACATCTATTGCTTTTAAGTCTAGTTACTTTGATATCTTCTTATAGCCAGGCAGTAGAGAGTGATCAACAAACGAAGGTATTGCTTCGCAAGGTTGGACATGAATTTTTATTAAAAATGGGGGATAGTACCTCCCGAATATTGCCAATTGAAAATGTAAATGGTAGATATTTAGTTCAGTTTGAAAGAATGCTGTTCTTTGAACCTGATCTGATAATGTCTGCCACATTTGAGGTTTTAGAGCAATTTCAAGTAAAAAACGACTACATTATCGAAGTCGAAAAATGTGGAAGTAAAGAAGTTGTTCATAGTTTTCAAACTACTTTGATAGATAGTAGCCGTATGATTGCTTGTCAACAAAGACAGCTACCAATGGATTGTTATGCGTTCTATTTTACTAAAATTGAGGAAACTACAGATGAATATAGTCAAATCTATATTTTAGGGATGATTATTTTAATGCTGATACTAGGAATGATATTCTATCTCAAAAGAAGGAGTGAAATATCAAATGAAACGCAAAACAGCGTAAAAATAGGCGATTTCCAGTTTAACCCTAAAAGTTTGCTGCTTGTTCATGCCTCTCGGTCTGTAGAGTTATCCAATAAAGAGTCAGATTTGCTTTATCTTCTTTTTTTGAATAAAAATAAAACGCTCAAAAGGGAATATATATTAAGTATTGTTTGGGAGGATGATGGCGATTATGTCGGTAGAACCTTAGATATGTTTATATCAAAATTGCGTAAGAAGCTAGAGGCAGATCCTAAGATCAAAATCATTAATATCAGGGGACTAGGGTATCGGTTTGTGATTGATTAACTGATTTAGCATTGGATTTCTTTTGTGATTTTGACTATTGTCGTCATAGATTTCTAGCTTTTTAAATTCCTAGTGTCAAGTGTCCTTTGACCTTATGATATCTTAAAGATGCTTTTATGCATTCTTTTAATTCTTTTTCTGGAATTTCCTGGTCTAATTGAAAAATGATTGCCCGCTTTCCTTCGTACTGAAACTTTTGATCAAAAACTAGCCTAAAAGTATCGACTAATCTGCTTGTACATTGGAAATACATGGCATACTGATTAGGGGTATTTTCTTTCCAGTCCATTCGTAAGGTGCTGCCGTCTTTGGTTACAAAGCTAGGTTCTCCCCACTTTAAGGTTTCTTCTAAAATCTTTATTCCTTCAGTTTCTTCCGCAGTATCTATTACCAGTTTTCGTAGATACTGCATCTTGTCCCGAACAAAGTCGGGATAAGATGCAAAGACTTTTTCAACCCTAGCATTTGTATTTAGCTGTATCTTTTCCATTTTATTCATTTTTTATACCTACATAAAAGTCTACCTCCGCATCGGAAGGGTTTTGTGCTTTTTCTCCAAAAATCTCAAAATCGGCAATATGAGTTCTGTCTAGATCCATTTCAAATATTTTTGACCATTGATTCACTACCAGACCTTGCATCAAGTCTCCTCTGGTCGTTGTTTTTACGTAGCTTCCTCCGTTAAACGATTTGCCAATCATTTCATTGGGGATGTGATCTAATGTGTCTACTTTGCATCCTAATATAGCCGTGTAGGGCTTGGTATGGTCGCTTTCATAGTCTGTGTATAGTGAATAGATTTCGCTGTCCACTTTATTTGGGATTTTCGATTGAATATTTTCGGCAATAAACTTACCCCAAAGTTCGGCAATTTCCCTGCTTGCCTGTCCATTCTCATTTGTCGTTCTTATTGCTATTCCAATAATGTTAAAAGGTTCAATTTTGACTGTTTGCATCTTTTCTAGTTTTTATGGTTCGATACAAAGGTAGATTGACCTTGTGTCAAAGGTATGTCAGGGGTGTCCTTATATTTTTCACTACATTTTTCGAGATACTGTTGTAAGGTCATTTTGTGAGGCTCAAATTGCTCTGTTAAAACTTGTAGTTTTTCGATGCAATCAATACGAAATGCTCTGAAATCATTTTTTAACCTGCAATAAGCAATAAGTATCCAATTGTCTTGGGTCGTATAAAGTGCAAATGGCTCTATTTCTCTTTGGCTTTGCTCTTTCTGTAAAGACAAGTATTCAATTCTTACCATTTGATAATTTGAAATAGTAGATTGTAATTGTATAAGGAAGGTACTTGTTTTATTATTTTTACGATTATTGCGTACTTGTATTCTAGAGTTTAGTAACTCTGCTTTTTCTTTTTGGGAATATTTTAAGACTGATTTTATTTTTGTAATAGCATTTTCAAATTGTTCTCTTAAAGATTGGTCTTTATTCTTTTTAATCAGTTGTTCTGCCGTTATAAGTGCATTTGCTTCTTCTTGGGTGAACATGACTGGAGGAATCTTATAATCTTCCATTATGGAATATCCTTTTCCTTCCTCAGTGAGGATTGGAACTCCTGACTTTTCAAGAGTTCTAATGTCTCTATAAATCGTTCGGATACTTACATTGTGCTTTTCAGCGAGATCATTTGCTGTTACAATTCGTTTTGATTGCAATTGGGTCATTATTGCTGTCAATCTTGCAAGTCTTGGTTTTTCCTTGTCCATATTAGAATTGTCTAAATGAAATGCAAGATTTACCTTCTATGATGATTAGCATTCCCAATCTTATTTGGGTAAAGGGGGAAGACTATGTCTGGTTTTAGATTATGCCGTAATCTGCGACAATGCCAAATCTTTTATCCTGCAAATCGGCAAATGGATATCATTTTTTAGCTGAATATCCTCTCCTTTGATACCCCAAATAGTTGTTTCTACTTTTTTTAGTCCTTCTGAATCTAAGAACGTAATGACTACTTTATATTGTGCCAGGTCGCCTAACTCAATAGCTTCCTTAATATCTTTCATCCGAGTAGCTTTTGCTTCTTCGGTGCTTAATACATCTTCCTTAGGAAAAGTCATTTTTTTGACATCCTCTTTATCCACTAATTTAGGTTTTGCACTTGCATCCATGAGTTTTTGTTTTATCCGATACTAAATATAAGAAAGGGGAATTATAAATTGAATAAAAAATTATTAACAATCTATTTAAGTCTATTTTCTATTCATGCCTTTATCACAAAAGAAACACCTAACTTTGCGGATTCATGAGTGAGTTAAAAGAATCATATACCATTCAAGATTTAGAAAATATCTCTATCTACGGAGCAAGAGAAAACAATTTGCAGGATATAGATGTTGAGATTCCCCGAAATAAGTTGGTTGTCATCACAGGAATTAGTGGTAGTGGGAAATCCTCACTAGCTTTTGATACTATCTATGCTGAAGGGCAAAGACGATATATGGAAAGCTTTTCAGCGTATGCAAGGCAATTTATTGGCAGTATGGAGGCGCCCGATGTAGATAAGATAGAAGGTCTAAGCCCTGTCATTTCCATTGAGCAAAAAACGACTAATAAAAATCCGAGATCAACTGTTGGCACCGTTACAGAAGTGTATGACTTTATGCGTTTGTTGTATGCCAGAGTGGGAGAGGCCTTTTCTTATGTAACTGGTAAAAAGATGGTTCGGTATACAGATCAGGAATTGGTCGACCATATTCTCGCTAAATACGATGGGAAAAAGGTGCTAATTCTCGCTCCTTTAGTAAGAGGTCGCAAAGGACACTATCGAGAGTTATTTGAGCAGCTCAGAAAACAAGGGTTTTTAAAAATACGAATAGACGGCGAAGTTGTGGATATAGAACCGAAGATGCAAATCGATCGATATAAGATTCATGATATCGAGGCTATTACAGATAGACTGAAAATTGATCAAGACGATCGAGCAAGATTAGCAAAGTCTATTGCATCTGGAATGAAGATGGGTAATGGCTTGATTATGATCATGGATCATGAAACTAATGAGACAACTGTATTTAGTAATCAACTAATGTGTCCAGATTCAGGAGTCTCTTATGAGGAACCATCGCCTAATACCTTTTCCTTTAACTCTCCTTACGGTGCTTGTCCCCATTGCAATGGAATGGGAGTTATTAAGGAGGTCTCTGAAGAGTTAATTATCCCTGACTATAGTAAAAGTATTAATGAAGGCGGCTTGGCACCACTTGGCGAGTATAAAGACACTTATACATTTAAGTATGTCAGGGCAATTGCTGATACGTATGGATTTAGTTTTGCAGAACCGTTAAAGAAATTTTCTGAAAAGGCAATTCATACCATTATGTATGGGTTAGCTGAGGGAGAAAAACTAAAAGTTCCAGTTAAGTTTGGTGCAAATAATAGACAGGTATATGATCTAGAATTTGAGGGGTTGGTCAATATGTTGCATCGGTATTATAACGAAACCTCATCCGATTCAATCAGAAAGTGGGCAGAGGATTTTATGGTTCAGAATGAATGTTCTGAGTGCCGAGGACATCGATTGAGAAAAGAATCGCTTCATTTTAAAGTAGCCGAAAAGAATATTGCTGATTTAGTAAAGCTAGATTTAGATCAATTATATGAATGGTTTGAGGAGGTAGAGGTCAAACTTTCAGATCGTCAAAAGCTGATAGGGAAAGAAGTTTTAAAAGAAATCAAAGAGCGATTAGGCTTTTTGCTAGACGTGGGACTTAATTACTTAACACTAGACAGGGCAACGAGAACATTATCTGGCGGAGAGTCGCAGCGAATACGTCTTGCCACTCAAATTGGGTCTCAACTTCAAGGGGTTACTTACATTTTAGATGAACCTAGTATCGGATTGCATCAAAGAGACAATGAAAAGCTTATCGGTACATTGCAAGACTTAGTAAAGATTGGCAACTCTGTTTTAGTAGTTGAACATGACAAAGAGATCATGTTGCAATCTGACTATATCATTGACATTGGACCTAATGCTGGAAATTATGGTGGCAAGATTGTTGCTAAAGGAACGCCAAGTGAGATTTTAAAGTCTAATTCTAAGACAGTTGACCATTTAAGCGGAGCAAGCGATATTGAAATTCCTGAGAAACGCAGAACTGGAACTGGAAAGATATTGAGTTTAGAAGGAGCAACAGGAAATAATTTAAAAGAAGTAAAGGCAGACTTCCCGCTTGGCGTTATGATTTGTGTGACAGGTGTTTCAGGCAGTGGTAAATCCAGCTTAGTCAATGAGACTTTGTATCCGATCCTCAATCATCACTTTTTTAGGGCAAAGAAGAAGCCATTGCCATATAAAAAAATTACTGGTTTGGAATATGTAGACAAAGTGATTGAGATCGATCAGTCTCCGATTGGTAGAACACCAAGATCCAATCCTGCCACTTACATTGGTGTGTTTACGGATATTAGACAATTGTATGCTAATCTACCCGAGGCCAAAATTAGAGGATATAAGCCTGGTCGTTTTTCTTTTAATGTCAAAGGAGGACGATGTGAAACTTGTGAGGGTGGGGGAATGCGTGTAGTAGAGATGAACTTTCTGCCTGATGTTTATATTGAATGTGAAACTTGTTTAGGAAAACGCTACAATAGAGAAACCTTGGAGGTTCGATACAAAGGAAAATCTATTAGTGATGTACTGGACATGAGCATAGCGGAAGGAGTTGAGTTTTTTAGTGAGATTCCATCAATTTATCGAAAGTTGAAAACATTACTAGATGTGGGATTGGGCTACATAACTTTGGGTCAATCTGCCACGACTATTTCTGGAGGGGAAGCACAACGTGTAAAGCTCGCGTCAGAACTTTCAAAAAAAGATACTGGTAATACCTTTTACATCTTAGATGAGCCAACAACAGGGTTACACTTTGAAGATATCAAGAAGTTGCTAGAAGTACTCAATAAACTAGTAGATAAGGGCAATACGGTATTGATTATTGAACATAACTTGGATGTCGTCAAAGTCGCAGATCACATTATTGACATTGGACCAGAGGGGGGATCAGGAGGAGGAACAATCGTTGCTAAGGGAACTCCAGAAGAAGTTAGTAAATCAAAACAAGGGCATACAGCACGATTTTTAAGAGATGAATTGAAGTTGTAAACTTTGTAAGATAGTTTATTAACATATGCAATATCAATAATATTGTAATTTGTAAAAACAAACATTAACACCTATATTTAATTAAGGAAAATAGATACTAAAATATGAGTGATAGAACGCTTCTTGAAGTCAAAAACCTAGAGACCCATTTCAATACAGAAGAAGGATTAGTAAAGGCTGTTAATAATGTAAGCTTTACTTTGAATAAAGGAGAAACTGTTGGTATTGTTGGAGAATCTGGTTCAGGAAAGTCTGTTACTTCTTTGTCAACCATGCGATTGGTGCCAAATCCTCCAGGAGAAATAGTAGGTGGAGAAATACTATATCACGGAGATAGCGGAGTTGTTGACCTATTGAAAATTTCCGAAAAAGAGATGAGGGGGTACCGAGGTAATGAAATTTCTATGATCTTCCAAGAACCCATGACATCTCTTAATCCTGTGTTTTCTTGTGGTGATCAGGTTATAGAAGCAATTACACTTCACCAAAACGTAACAAAAGCTCAGGCAAAAGAACTCACTTTAGAATTATTCGAAAAGGTAAAATTGCCAGACCCCAATAGGATATTAAACGCTTATCCGCATCAACTTTCTGGTGGGCAAAAACAACGTGTAATGATTGCTATGGCGATGTCATGCAATCCTAGTATCTTGATTGCAGATGAACCAACCACAGCATTGGATGTAACCGTTCAGGCAACAATTTTAGATTTGATGCGACAACTTCGAGATGAAATTGATATGTCCATCATTTTCATTACACACGATTTGGGCGTTATTGCAGAGATTGCTGATCGAGTAATCGTGATGTACCGAGGTAATATTGTTGAGCAAGGTAATGTGCTAGATATTTTTACTAATCCTCAACATCCTTATACGAAGGGATTATTGGCTTGTCGCCCACCATTAGGAAAAAGATTGAGCAAGCTTCCTGTTATAAGTGACTTTATGAAGGAAGGAGATAAAGGTGAGCTGATTGAACTAGCCACTTCGGTTGATAGTGTTGTAAATGCTTATAACATTTCTCCAGAACAAACAAAAGCACGTCATGACAAAGTATTAAGTCAAGAACCTGTATTAAGTATTAGAAACTTAAAGACTCATTTCCCTACCAAAAGAAATTTCTTTGGAAAACCTACTGATTTTGTAAAAGCAGTCGACGATGTAAGTTTTGACGTATATTCAGGGGAAACATTGGGCTTAGTAGGTGAATCAGGTTGTGGTAAGACAACACTTGGACGTTCTATTTTGAGACTGGTTGAATCAAAAGAAGGTGAAGTAATATTCGATGGTAAAAATATTCTAGAGCTTAACTCTAACGATTTGAAGGAGCTAAGAAAGGATATGCAAATCATCTTTCAAGATCCATATTCCTCATTAAACCCTCGAATAACTATTGGCAATGCCATTATGGAGCCAATGCAAGTGCATGGAGTATACGAATCAGATAAAGAGCGTAAGGATAAAGTCTTGGAGCTTTTGACAAAGGTGAACATGAAACCAGAGCACTTTAATAGATATCCGCATGAGTTTTCTGGAGGACAACGTCAAAGAATCTGTATTGCTAGAGCATTGGCCTTGAATCCCAAGTTTATTATTTGTGATGAATCTGTGTCTGCACTAGATGTTTCTGTTCAAGCGCAAGTATTGAATTTATTGATCAACTTGAGAGAGGAGTTTAACTTTACGTATATTTTTATATCACATGATCTCTCAGTAGTTAAGTTTATGTCAGATCGAATGGTAGTGATGAACAAGGGTAAAATAGAAGAGATGGGTATTGCCGATGACATCTATAACAATCCTCAAAAAGAATATACGCAGAAGCTGATTAATGCTATTCCTAAAGGACGTATAGAGGATATTAAAGCCAATATGCGTGCTCATGCCAAAGAAACAGAACATGCTAAGGCTTAGCTCAATTACTATTAATGGGCTCCCGATCTAAGAAGAAAGGAAAGCAGAATGTATCATTATATTCTCGGACGTTAAAGGTTTTTCAGCGCGCTCCCAATAAGCAGTTTTCTTATAAGCTATTAAATAAGAAATTAGGAAAGAAAGTTGCTTATGACGAAGTAAAAGCTGTTGTTGAAGAGCTTATCACTAGGGGGCAAGTCGAGAGGGTTGATAAACGATTGCGTTTAATCGCTCGTGATCAAGTACGTTCTCAAACTAAAAGGAGTTTTTCTACCGATACCATTACTGGCAAATTGGATATGTCTTTAAAAGGCTTTGGATACTTAGTATCAGAACAGTCTGTCGATGACATTTATATATCATCTAAACGCCTTGGCCATGCACTTGATGGAGATACCATAGAGATTAAATTGCGAAGGAGTAATCGACGTGATGGTAGGATGGAAGGTGAGGTGGTCAATGTCATCGAACGTGCTTGTGAAGATTTTATCGGTACATTGAAGCTATCAAAAGAGTTTGCCTTTGTCATCCCTGATAAGAAAAATATGCCAGTAGATATTTTTGTCCCTATTAACAAACTTAATGGTGCAAAAGACAATGAAAAGGTAGTAGTGAAAATGGAAGATTGGCCAGAGAAGGCTAAAAGTCCAATTGGTAGAGTGTTAGAATCACTAAAGGGGCTTAGTTCGAATGACTTGGCTATGAATACAATTCTGGTAGATCAGGGTTTTAAACTGAGGTTCCCTGCACCAGTTTTAAAAGCTTCAGAAGACATTGAGGAAAAAATAACTAAAGAGGAAATAGCCAACCGAAGAGATTTTCGAAAAGTAACCACTTTTACAATAGACCCCAAAGATGCTAAAGACTTTGATGATGCTTTATCTATCAAGAGATTAGGAGAAGATACATATGAAGTAGGGGTACATATTGCAGATGTAACGCACTACGTAAGGGCGGGAAGTGCTTTAGACAAAGAAGCATCAGAGCGTGGAAACTCGGTTTATTTGGTAGATCGAGTAGTGCCCATGTTTCCTGAGCGTCTTTCCAACATCATTTGCTCTTTACGTCCCAATGAAGATAAGCTTTGCTACGCAGCAGTATTTGAGGTTAACACGAATGGAAAGATATTAAATCAATGGTTTGGGAGAACGGTTATACATTCAGATAAACGTTTTGTATATGAAGAGGCACAAAAGGTATTAGATGACGGTCAAGGATTGTACTATGAGGAATTAGATATACTGAATAAGATTGCATACAAGCTAAGAGAGAAAAGGTTTGAAAATGGTTCTGTAGCTTTTGAAACAAGTGAGGTGCAGTTTGAGCTAGACGAGGATAATGTACCTATAAATGTTATAAAGAAAGAGCGTGGAGATACGCACTTGTTGGTGGAAGATTTTATGCTATTAGCCAATAAGAAAGTAGCAGAAGTGGTTTCTAAAGCATCTCTTCAAAAACCTATGGTGTATAGAGTGCATGACGAACCCGATCCAGAAAAAATAATTGACCTTGCACAAATGGCTTTAACCTTTCATCATAAAATGGATGTCAGTACCCCAAATAAAGTTCCTTTTGCCATTAATCAACTTATGCAAGATATCAAGGGAAAGCCAGAGCAAGACCTTCTAGAAAAGCTGGCGATACGGTCAATGGCTAAAGCGGTATATACAACCGATAATATCGGTCATTATGGATTAGGTTTTCCGTTTTACGTTC
Source organism: Bacteroidia bacterium (assembly GCA_030426955.1). Taxonomy (GTDB): domain Bacteria; phylum Bacteroidota; class Bacteroidia; order Chitinophagales; family JAUHXS01; genus JAUHXS01. The sequence goes on from JAUHXS010000006.1 coordinate 104,753, forward strand.
ACTTTACCTCACCAATAAGGCGCTACGCAGATGTAATGGTGCACCGTTTGCTAACATACTTTCTATCAAAAAGTAAGCAAGCAGTTGATGTTAATCAGATAGAAAAATCGTGTGTTCATATTTCAGATATGGAAAGGCGGGCAATGGAGGCAGAAAGAGCTTCTGTGAAATATAAACAAGTGGAATATATGCAACAGCACGTTGGAGAAGTATTTGAAGGGGTTATATCTGGAGTAACTGATTGGGGCATTTTTGTTGAATTGGACGGAAACAAGTGTGAAGGAATGGTTCGTATCAGCGATTTGGAAGGCGAGCGCTATACTTATAATAAGAAAGATTCTAGTGTAACTGGAAATTTAAGTGGAACTAAATATCAACTCGGAGGTCGCCTGAAAATCAAAGTAAAAAAGGCAGATATCGTTAATTCTAATTTAGACTTTGAAATTGCAGAAGAATAAAATGGTGAATAGTTTAAAGGATATACAAGCAAAGGTAGAACAAGCAATTGTAGATAAACAGTTTTTAGGGCAATCTGAAGAGTTATATGAACCAATAAACTATTTAATGGCTATTGGTGGAAAAAGGATTCGTCCAGTCATGCTTCTTGCTGCATATAACTTATTCAAGGATGATATAGAGACGGTAATCGACTCTGCACTTGCCATAGAAGTATTTCACAATTTTACTTTGATGCATGATGATCTAATGGATGAGGCTTCATTGCGCAGAGGGCAACAAACTGTTCATAAAAAATACGACGCTAATACAGCAATTCTATCTGGAGATGTAATGTTAGTATATGCTTACCAGTTGTTATCTTCTTGTGATGCAAAACATTTAAAGCGTATTTTGGCAATATTTAATAAAACGGCAATAGAGGTATGTGAAGGGCAGCAAATGGATATGAATTTTGAAACGAGAGATCATGTTGCTCAAGAAGAATATTTAGAGATGATTAAGCTCAAGACAGCAGTCTTACTTGCGGCAAGCTTGTCAATAGGAGGGATTTTGGCAGACGCTTCTGAGAAAGATGCTAATTTGCTCTATCAATTTGGAATAGATATTGGAATTGGATTTCAGTTACAAGACGACTTATTGGATGCCTTTGGAGATGAAAAGACTTTTGGTAAAAAGATAGGAGGTGATATCGTACAAAATAAGAAGACTTTTTTATTGATCAATGCATTGGATCGAAATAGTGAATTGATGCTTGATGCTATGAGTATAACAGAACCAGAGCAAAAAATTAAAACTGTTAAAGGTATATATGAAGAACTGAAATTGCCGCAAATGGTTCAGCAAAAGATTGATGAATATTCTCAAAAGGCTGTAACCTCATTAGAGAATTTGGACATCAACTCTAGCAATAAAGACACGTTGTACGAATTAGTAGAGATGCTGCGTAAGAGAGCGATTTAAATAAAGTAGCTTTTTCTACTTAGCTGCTTCTTTCTTTTTTGCAGTCTTTTTCTTTCTAGCCTTTGTAGCAGCCTTTTTAGCTTCTTTCTTTTCTTCCTCAGCAATTAGCTCTTGCTCCGCCAATTTAGAATCAAATACTAATACTCTTCCACAGTGATCGCACAAGTTGATCTTTTGTGCTTGTCTGATCTCCAATTGTTTTTGAGGTGGTACTTTGTTAAAACAACCACCACAAGAATCTCTTTCAATAGGTGCAACGGCTAAGCCATTTCTATAAGAAGCTCTGATTTTATCATATGCAACTAAAAGTCTCTCCTCAATACTCTCACGAGATTTTTCTGCTTTCTTTTTTAAATCAGCCTCCTCCTTGTCTGTTTCAGCAATGATCTTTTCTAATTCTTTCTTTTTATCCTCTAGCTCTTTCTTTTTATCCTCAATGCCATCTTGAGATTCCTTCAAAAACGCTTCTTTTGCCTCAATTGCTTCTTTCGCATCCTTTGTCTTTTTCTCACAAAGCTGAATTTCTAGCTTTTGAAGCTCTATTTCTTTAGATAGAGCGTCGTACTCCCTATTGTTTTTTACATTTTGTTGCTGTTGCTCGTACTTAAGTATTAGTGCCTCAGCATCTTTGGCAGCATTTGCATTATTAGTGATTTGCTCATTTAACTCATTTTTTTCTTCCTCAATTTTGCCAATTCGAGTTTCGAGTCCTGCAATTTCATCTTCAAGATCCTTGACTTCCATTGGAAGCTCTCCCTTCAATACATGAATTTCATCTATTTTAGCATCAATTTTTTGCAAACTATATAATGCATTTAATTTTTCCTCTATCGTTTGATCTTTCTTAGCCATAAACTAAAGGTAATTTACAGGATTAGTATTAATGTTTGTTAAATGGAACGCAAAGGTAGGAAATTTTTTTGTTAATAAGTCATGTAATAGCTCCATTGTATATTGTTCACTCTCGTAATGACCGATATCTGCGATAATGATTTTACCATCAGCATCAAAGAATTGATGATATTTAAAATCGCCCGTGATAAACACATCTGCTTCCTCGCGTATAGCTTTATCAAGGAGGAAGCTTCCAGCACCACCGCAAACAGCCACTTTTTTGATTGTATCTTTTACTATCCGTGTATGTTTTATAGATTGGGTATTCATCGTAGACTTCAATGTTTTTAGGAAGTCTTTGCTATTCATTGCTTCAGGCAAGTAGCCAACCATACCAGATCCAATCTGTTCATTTTCTGTAGAAGGAGATAATATCTTACAATTGGCTAAACCTATTTTCTCTGCTATTTTACGACTAACGCCCTCAAAAACATTATCTAAATTGGTATGAGATGCATAAATAGCAATATCATTCTTAATTGCATTAATCACCGTTCTCTCAATGTAGTTTTTACCATTCAATTGCTTCAACCCTGAAAAAACGATTGGATGGTGCGCAATAATCAAGTTGCAACCTTTTTCAATTGCTTCCTCTACAATGCTTTCCGTTGAATCAAGGCAAAGGAGTACACTTTTTAGTTCCATTTCGGGGGAACCAACAATTAGTCCTGCATTATCATAAGATTCTTGAAGGTTAAGCGGTGCAATAGATTCAATGTAAGATGTAATATCTTGAACGATCATACGTTATATTCTGTTCTTGTTCAAAATTAGCTAAATTCGTTGTACAAAGAAACTCATGAGTCAATTATTAAGACTTTTGTTATTCCCATTTGCTATTATCTACGGTAGTGCCATTGGTTTGAGAAACCTTCTCTATGATTTAAGAGTAATAAAACAACATAGTTCTCCATGTGTTGTCATTTCAGTAGGAAATCTTACAACAGGTGGAACAGGAAAAACACCTCATATCCATTACTTGATTAAGTTACTGCAAAAGAAATATAACCTTGCTGTTTTGAGTAGAGGATATGGTAGAAAAACCAAACGATATCAAGAGGTTAATCTTGAAAGTATTCCTGATGCTACAGGAGATGAGTCGCTACAAACAAAAATTAGATATCCAGACGCTCATGTTTTTGTTGATGAAAATAGAGCAAAGGGCATTCAAAGAATATTAAATGATCATGATAATGTAAATGTTATTTTGCTGGATGATGCTTTTCAGCATAGAAAAGTAAAACCCTCATTGTCTATTTTGTTAACGGCGTATGATGAGCTTTTTACAGAAGATTATATCTTACCGATGGGAAATCTAAGAGAGTCACGAACAGGATATAAACGAGCGGACATAATTGTCGTTACTAAATGTCCTCCAGCAATAAGCTTCAAAAGACGGGAGGAAATTATCAATCAAATTAAGCCGCAAAAGGGACAACAAGTCTTTTTTAGCTTTATTCAATATGCAGATGATTTAATATCACTAGATGGAAAGGAGAAAAAAGTTTTAAGTTCGAAAGTTAGATCTATTGCTTTGTCTGCAATAGCAAGGCCAGACTATTTCGAAAAGTATATATCAGAAAAAACTGATCCACTAAAGGTATTTCGTTTTAAAGATCATCATCACTTTACTGAAGATGACTTAAAGAAGATTGCTTTAGAAATCAAAAAACTTGAATTAGAAGGTATTATTATTTGTACAGAAAAAGATGCGGTTAAGCTCAGATCACATCAAGAACTTATTGATAAACTGAGATCATCAATTTTTGTATTGCCAATTGAGATGCAGTTTGTGAATAGTGATAACAATTCATTTGATAGTGCTATCTTCACATTCTTAAAGGAATTCAATCATGAGTGAACTATTAAAACAGATCAAGGAAGCACAAGATTACATCGCTTCAAAAGCATCATTCCAACCACAGTATGGAATCATATTAGGAACTGGTTTGGGAAATTTAGTAGGAGAGATAGATATAAAATATGAGTTGAACTATGAGGATATTCCAAACTTTCCCTTGTCCACTGTTGAGTCACATAGTGGCAAGCTAATCTTTGGAAGTTTAGGCAACAAAAATGTTGTTGTGATGCAAGGGCGCTTTCACTATTATGAAGGATATTCTATGAAGCAGGTTACCTTTCCTGTTAGAGTATTAAAGCAATTAGGCATTGAGAAACTCTTTATTTCTAATGTTTCTGGAAGCTTAAACCCTGATATTTTGAAAGGCACTATTTTTATGATTGAAGATCATATCAATCTTCAGCCTGATAATCCATTAGTAGGTAAAAATGACGATACTCTTGGACCAAGATTTCCTGACATGAGCCAACCATATAACAAGGAGCTTATTACAAAAGCCTTGGCTATTGCTAAAGAGCATAATATTACGGCTACAAAAGGCGTTTATGTAAGTGTCCCTGGCCCGAACTTAGAGACCAAGGCCGAGTATAAATATCTCAGAATTATAGGAGCGGATATTGTAGGTATGTCAACAGTTCCAGAAGTGATAGTAGCTAATCACATGAGTATCCCAACCTTTGCCATTTCAGTTGTTACAGACGAAGGGTTTCATGAAGAGTTGCAACCCTTAAGTGTTGAAGAGGTAATTGCAACAGCCATTGAAGCAGAACCTAAGATGACTAAAGTGATGAAAGAGTTGATAGCAACCTGCTAATTTAACGCAGATACGATTGAAGATTTATCCAATATTCTTACTCTTTTTGTTTTTTACAGTTTATTGCTTTGCTCAAGATTCGTTGGGGTATAAAGTATCCAGGGTCAATGCCATTAATATTGATGGAGTAGAAGTACTCGCCGTAGACACGGGGCTAGAAGATTATGAATTATATGATCCGATTATGCCTGATAGAACTAGTTATGCGTATAACCTTGGTAATTTAGGCCTTCCTACTCAATCTTTATTGTTTAACCCAATTACAGCAACAGGATTTAGCATGGGCTATCATCAATTTGATGCTTATTTATTTTCTGAAAACAATTTAAGGTATTACAATTCATATTATCCATATACAGAGATCAAATACGTATTGGGAGGAGATGCAGAGCAAATTATTGAAGCGCGACATACGCAAAATGTAAGGCCTAATTGGAATTTTGGCGTGCATTATCGAAGAATTACTTCACCTGGATATTATTTACGTCAAAAATCGGGACATCATAATTTTGCTTTAACACAAAAATATAGTACCAGAGACAAACGATATGAAATTTGGGGAAGCTTAGGCTTGAATAGCGCAAAAGCAGAACAAAATGGTGGTGCGGCTATTGATTCTTTTTTTGGCAACCCATCTTATGTAACGAGGAATTTAGTTCCAGTTCAACTCAATAGTGCATTAAGTCAACGCAACAATAAGTTTGTATCGTTTAAGCAATATTTAAACTTTGGTGATAAACAGAAGGTACAAATAAATGACTCAACATCATACGAAGTTATTGAGCCCAAGTTTAAACTATTTCATCAATTCAAATACGATACAAGGTTCTATGCATTTAAAGATTTTGACTCGTTACCTTTTATTCCTTTTTATGCTAATGGTGATTTGGACTCATTATATAGTATCGATTCAACGCGTCAACGGAACATCAATAATGAAGTAGGCTTTGTTTTCTTAAACCGAAAAGATAGCTCGGTAGTTAATACATTTCATTTGAGCTTGAGTCATGATTATCATACTATAAATCAGAATTATTGGAGCACATTGTTTTATACAGGAGTGACTAGAAAGTATTTTGTTAGCAATGTTGGCCTTAACTTTCGTTTTGGTAATAAGGAAGCGCAGCAACGTAAGTTTAAGTATGGTATAGATGGATATTATTGTTTTGCAGGTTATAATCAAGGTGATTACAAGGCATTAGGCAGTCTGGCATTTGAAATCTCTCCTCAAATGGGAGAAGTAAGTTTGGATTTGTCACAACAACAACGCTCACCTGATTTTATAGCTAACAACTTTATATCAAGTTATTTTGAATGGAATAATGATTTTAGTTCGACACAAAGTACTCAATACGAAGTTCAATACGTGAACGATGAATATAAGGCTAGATTACGCTATAAAGGCACGATACTTTCCAATTATATTTATTGGGACAACACTTATCAGCCAAAGCAAGAGTTATCAAATATTTCTATCAATCAAATTAGTCTTCAGAAAGACTTTGAGTTTGGTGTATTCGGTCTGAATAATTTTGTCATTTACCAACAAGTTAATAGTACCGTAATCAACATTCCAGAGTTTGTCTTTAGGCATAGCGTATACGCACATGGTTTTTTATTCAAAAAAGCGATGAGGTTCAGGACAGGAGTGAACGTATATTATAACACGGACTTTTTTGTTAATGAATATATGCCAGTAACTGGACAGTTTGCAGTGCAAAATACAAGTATGCTAATTCAAGAGCCACGCCTAGATGTGTTTGTTAACTTGCGAATCAAACGAGTAAGAGTATTTGTACTTTATCAAAATCTGACCCAAGGCTTAGTACATAATGGCTTTTATGCTTTTCCCGATTATCCTTTTCCTGATGCTAAGATCAAGCTAGGATTGAATTGGAAATTTTTTGATTAAAAAAAATATAGATACAGACATGAGATATATAATACTTTGCTTACTCGTTAGCGTCATTAATCTATCATTTGCCCAAACAAAAGTAACCTTTCCATCATTAGATAGTCTTGACATCACAGCAGATGTTTATCATGTAGGAGACAAAAACCCAGTAATCCTTCTTTGTCATCAAGCAGGATATAGTCGTGGTGAGTATATTGAAGTTGTACAAGTTTTAAATACATTTGGGTTTAATTGTATTGCTGTTGATCAAAGATCAGGCAATGCTGTCAATGGCATAGAGAATGAAACTGCTAAGAGAGCTATTGAAAGGGGACTAATAGTTAAGGCCCCCGAGGATAGAAACGATGTAGTAGATGGTTTTTTATCTGCTGAGCAAGACATCATTGCAGCTATAGAATACGTTTATCAAAAGTATAATCAGCCTATTTTGTTATTGGGCAGCTCTTATTCGGCATCATTGGTGTTAAAAGTTGCTGTTAAAAATGACAAAGTAAAAGCTGTGATTTCCTTTAGTCCAGGGGAGTACTTTGGGGAAAAGCTTCATCTTGAGGAAGCTATTAAGGAGCTAGATAAGCCTGCCTTTGTGACTTCATCACTTAAAGAGTCAAAACTAGTTGGGAAGTTAATTGAGGGTATTGACTCTGATAAACTTGTGCATTTTACCCCTCAAAAAGGAGAGGGGGTACATGGTTCTCGATCACTTTGGAAATCTAATGATAACGGAGCTGAATATTGGGAGGCATTAGTTCAATTCCTTACACCGCTACGGTAACATATATTATTTAATCTATACTTAGATTTCTAAAGAAGTGTTCATTACATTTGCATTGTTGTGCAAATAAATCAACTAAATAAGGATTACGAATATTTATCTCCTCAAAATAGGGTAGCTAGATTGTTTGAGGATTTTGAAGACGACAAAATATTGTTTACTTCATCATTTGGAACTTCCGCCATTTTTCTATTACACTTATTTTATACTGTTAAACCAGATGTGAAAGTCTATTTTATAGATACAACATATCATTTCAGAGAGACATTGGCATACAAGCAACAAATTATGAGGCAGTATAATATTAATGTGATTGATTTGAAACCAGAAGAGTGGAAAAATAAGTTTACTCAAGAGGATAGAACATGGGAGAAAAACCCAGACTTTTGTTGTTCAATAAATAAAGTAGAACCGTTGGAAAAGGTAAAACAGAATTTTTCTGTTTGGGTTTCAGGCTTGATGCACCATCAAAATCAATACAGAAAAGAATTAGACATTTTTGTTCAAAAAGAAAACATATTAAAGTTTCACCCGATTATTGATATTGCGCCAGAAGATGTACAAGGCTACAAGCAAAAACATAGCCTGCCAGAGCATCCTTTGATTGATTTAGGCTACGAATCTATTGGTTGTACGCATTGTACTAAACAAGGGCAGGGAAGAAGTGGCCGATGGGATGGTTTTAGTAAAACAGAATGTGGCTTACATATTTAAAGACCTTAAATAGAAAAGGAGGTTTACTAAACCTCCTTTTCAGTCCTTTGCAACATTTTCTGCTTATAATTCTAATTCTTTCTCTTTTTTGCCATTTATAGAATAGGTTGCCTTGTTATCACAAGTTCCATCTCCATAATCTAGCTCAACTGTTAAGTCAGGAGTTACTATTTCAAAACTGCCATCAATTATCCATTTGCAACCAAGCTTTGCAATCAACTGTTCTAAGATAGTTACAGTTATTACGTTGCCACCACCATCAACACCTGAGGCAGAACCTGTTAGCTTGAAAAATACAGCAAAGCCTGTTTCTAGGGTCCAAGTACCATTTCTTGTAGATTCCCATTGATCTACTATTATAGTAGAGCCATCTGGATGAGTAATCTTACCACCTGCAACATCGACATCAAAAGAAGCCGTGATAAATGGAGTTACAAACTGTAGACTAACTTCTTTAGTTGTAATGGTCTTGTTGCCTTCTATAGCATAACCATCAATAGAGAAATCAACTAGTGTCGCTGTTGTTTGAGTTCCCTGTTCAAACCACTTACCATCTCTAATAATTTCGATTTTCCCTTTTCTCGTTCTTCCATTTTGCTCACATCCATCAGTTCCATAATCAATAGTAACAGATTTTAAATACAAAGAATCTGCATGATGGTGGTTGGTATCAGGATCGAATATGAAAGTTTCATTATTACTTAACGTATATGTTACTGTTGCACATTCTGGAATTTCACTAGCAAAAGCCCCACTTGTGCCTGTATTTTTAAATATACTAGTTTTAAATTGTCCATCCTCTACTTCGCTATTTGTCTTGCTAATCTCGTTAAACACATCAGAATACATCTTTTCTGCAACATCGTTTGTTTCTGAGGCATCAATGGCGGTTTGTTTCTTTTTGCCACATGCTGAAATCAGCATAACTGAGAAAACTACTAAACTGGAAAATATTAATTGCTTTTTCATGATAGTTTTATTTATTAATTATAATTACAAAAATTGTGCCAATTGCCTAATATAAATATACTTAATTTTTACAATATTGAAATGGGTATGGTTAGGCTACCAACTGAAATAGTGGCATTTTGATCACAAGATCCATTTCCAAAATCGATTATTCTGTCATTTTGATTGCCTTCTGTTACCCTTAGTATTCCTTCTCTTAACCATTTGCAATTGAACGTATATGTTAAGCTTTGAGTGATTTTAGCTTTGAAATCAGTTTCAGTACTACTTTTACCGATAGAATTGCCACTTATTAGATAAATATCATCTAAAGGGTCAATAGAACTACATCCGTTTTGTTGCGTGAGATTCCAATTCGAACTCCATTCAATGGTTTTGTCACCATTGGATATGGTACCACTTCGAATAGTCATTGAAAAGTTGGATGAATCATTTGTTGATTTCTGGGTAATAGTGATAATTCCTTCAACTTCATATCCATCTATGACATAATTTTTAGGGTTTATATCGATTACTGTACCGCTATCATCGTATTTGCCGTTTAAGCTGATTTCTAATAATCCTGACCTGTTCTTTCCATCTAAAGCGCTACATCCACTATCGCTTGTAAAGTCTAATAAGATAGATTCTAAGTAATTATTTCCGTTAGACGAGGTAGCTGTGATTTTAGGACAGCTATATGATAGTTGATAGGCGGGAGACTCCTCAGATCTTATAAAGGCGTCTGAGATTGAAAAAATAGAGAGAAAAGTACTTTTTGCAATTATTGCCTCCTCAGCAGTTAAGGTATCATTATCTGGGTCAGGTGAGGGAGGGTTATCTTTTTTACAGGCATAAACTCCAATGACTAGAATATAAATTATATATTTTCTAATTATTGCCATTTCAGGTCTTTATATAATTCATGAATGAATGATCATATAGGTTTTTTTCATCACTGCTGTGATTCTCTTGGTAAACTAGTTTCCAATTAGTTAAATTAATATCAGGGAAAAAAGTATCTCCATCAAAACTTTCATGAACTTTTGTCAAATAGAGTTTGTCGATTATAGGTAATGATTGTCTATAAATTTCCGCACCACCAATTATAAATGCTTCATCCTCATTTTCAGATTTCGCTTTTGCTATGGCCGCTTCTAAAGAGGATACGATGATGCAGCCCTTTGCCAAATAATTATTTTGTCTGGTAATGATAATATTCGTTCTATTGGGCAATGCTTTTCCGATTGATTCGTAAGTCTTTCTTCCCATAATAATACAATGACCATTGGTGATGTTTTTAAACCTTTTGAGGTCATTAGGGATATGCCATATCAGGTCTTGATCTTTCCCGATAACATTGTTTTCTGCTATTGCGACAATTGCCGAAAGTACCATATACTAATAACGAAGAATTAAGAGATTTATTTTAAGGCTAAGTGCTATCATAAAGGCTACATCCCGACAGTTTGCATTAGTTCCTTGAGCTTGTTGTCGAACTCATCTTTTGAGATGACTTTATAGCCTTTTTCGAGCTCAAAGACTTCGTTGTCTATTGGTATTTGTTTTACTTCTTTTGCTGTGAGTCTCATTTTTAAATCCATATGCTCAAATGTATATTCCATGAGTAACCCATCAATTGATTCATAAGGGCTATGCCAGTTGATGTTGTTACTCCCAATCTCTTCTGAATAATAAATGTCAAATTCTTTGTTGCTTTCTACATCTTGTACGCTTGCAGACTTACATTCCCATTGCAGTATCTTCTTTTTTTGATCAGTTTGGGTTACTAAGTAATTTGGTAGTAAGTTAGCTTCCATCTCTAAGTCATCATCTCTTAAAATGCATACATAAGTATTGCCCCATAGTTGCATGACTTCTTTTACTTCTTCTTTGTCAGAGTCTGCTAAATATTTTAACTGAACTGCCCCCATTCCAATACTTAAATCTATTCTAGTTTTATCTTCCTTGAAATTCATTACCAGCTTTTTAGGTAAAAAAATCCTAATAGGGCTTGAAGGGTTGATGTCTGGGAATGCTATGGCGTACTCAACCATTCCTTGGTTTACCGCTTTCTTTTTTTCTTGGCACGAGTTTAACGCAATCGCGATAGATACGATAAAGATTAGTGTGAAGTAGGGTTTCTGTAAATTCATCGTCACTCAATATAGGAATAAATCAACGGCTTACCTACCATTTTATCTTTTCTTTACTTAAGAAGGTGCCAATTCCCTTTTGGCAATCTTTTGTTGCTCTTGATTGTGCATTCATCTCTGCAGCATAGCTTAAGGCATCTTCAATATCCATTGATTGTACTTTGCTGATCATCTCTTTTGTACGTTTTAAAGATTCTGAGGAAGTTTCTAGGCAGAGTGCTTTTGCAAACTCAATTACCTTATCCTGAATAGATTCTTTTGGGAGCACTTCATATATCAAACCAATTGATTTTGCTTCCTCTGCGCTTATTAACTTACCAGTGAGTAATAATTCTTTCGCTTTAGTTTCACTTAGCTTTCTAAGCAAAAACACTAAAACGATGGCAGGAATAAAACCAATTTTCACTTCTGTATACCCCATCATTGCCTCAGGAGTGCTAAAACAGAAATCACAAACTGTTGCTAATCCACATCCTCCTGCAATAGCATGGCCTTCAACTTGTGATATGACTATTTTAGGTGCCGTATATATTAACTGAAAAAGCTCCATGAGATGCTTTGAATCTGCTAGATTCTCATTATAGCTATTTTGTTGTAATTGCTTTAAGTATGCTAAGTCTGCTCCAGCACTAAATACTGTTCCATTTGCTTTAATAATAATGACCTTAACAGTAGAGTCTTCTAAGAAACTGTTAATAGCTGACTTTAGTTCAGAAACAAATTCTGCATTGAGTGCATTGCGTTTGTCTACTCTATTCAGCGTAATAAGGCCTAAGCGTTCTTGGATTTCTGTTGAAATAAATTGATAGGACATAATTCTATACTTTTAGTTTACAAGACCAAAGCTCCTTGTCGAGCTGTTATATGTACAAAAATACCTTGTTCTTCGCATATATTTTTCCATTTTGCTGAAAGATAATCTGGAACGGAACCATCTACTATAATACCCTTGAAAGTAAGTTTTTTCTTTAAGCTATTAAGGTAGTAGGGTGGAATAGTATTACTAATGATGATATAGTCAATAGATATTTTATTTTGAGAATTTGGATTTAGATTTTTAATGGAATCAACTACTAAAAGCCTGGTAGCGCCTAACTGTATAAATTCATTTCTCTTTAACAGATTTTTAGATGAGTCCATAGGGATAGATATATCTAGTAATCTGCAATTCTTCATGCCACTATGGAGTAGATTGTTTTCTATAATATTGTAGTTATATTGATTTAGACTATCTGAAATAATTATCACACCCCTTCCATTTTGATACTGTATGGCAGATTTGCCATTTAAATGATAAATGGTAATATTATCTGTACTTAAGCTTGAATAAGCTTTATGGGATTGTATAGAGGAGATAAGTAAAACTGTAAATAACGATATGTATAGCTTAAGGCGCCTAGAAATGTGATTGGAGGAAAATGTAAAGATGACGAAATATAGTATCGGTATTACTAATGCGGGGAAAACAACATTTTCAATTGAGTTGAGAGGAGCTGAGTGGATCCAGTTTGTGATTTCATTAATGACTTTTAGCAAAAAATTAAAAACATTGATTAAATATTCATAGAGTTTATTGTGAGGAAGTACGGATAGTAATAAGCTTGTGAGCCCTGTATACATTATTAATGTGACAATTGGTAGGATTAAGATATTTCCGATAAGAAAATAAATTGGAAATTGATGGAAGTAGTACATCGTTATAGGCGCTGTTGCAATTTGTGCAGCGATGGAGACAGTTGCTATAACCCATATTTTATCTAGCAACCAATTGTTAAGTTTAACTAAGTTGTATAGCTTGGGCTGAATGTAAATAATTCCAGTTAATGCTGTAAAAGAGAGTAAGAATCCAACATCATAAATTAGATTGGGATTGAAACTAAGCATTAATAAGGCGGCAAATGCAATGGCATTATAGATATTAATTTTTCTATTGATGACTTTGGCAAATAGTATTGCAATAAACATGATGGTTGCTCTTACAATAGATGGAGGTAACCCAGTTATTACTGCATATAAACACAATGCTAGAATAGTAATAAGGTATTTAATTGGCTTTACTCGATTCAAAAAGGGAAATAGTGATAACACCTGATGAAGTAGTAAGTAAATAATGCCGACGTGCAGTCCTGAAACTGCTAGTATATGTATTACACCTGATTGGGCAAATGCTTCTTTGGTCTCAGGTGTTAGAAACTCTTTTGCTCCAATGAGTATTGATGCTCCAACTGAAAAGTTTTCTTCTGTAGCTAGTATTTGATTAAGTTGGGTAAGAATTTTGCTTCGTAAATTATAAATAAAACTCCATAACATCTGGTTGTCATTTCCAGCTAGCCGATATTCACTTTCCTTTAAGAAGATATTATAATAAATGCCTTTTCTATTGAAAAATAGTTTTGAGTTAAATTCGTGGGGATTAAGAGGAGGGGAGAATTGCTTTAGTTTGTTTTTAATGGCTAAAATATCGCCATACTCTAAGCCTTTAGATTGTTCTGATTTTGCCAAATAGACATTGCAATGTATTGGCTTTTGATTAGGTGTGATTTCTGGAGGAATCAATTTGCCTAATATCTTGTATGTCCGTTCTTTTTCTTTTGGAGGTTTGATTACTTTGAGCAATAATGTTTTGCTATTTTCTTTACCATATGTAGTGTTAGTTTTTTGGACACCTATATCATTGTATATATGGCTAGTAATATACCCCATACAAGTGAATAAAAATAAAATTATAAGTGATGTTACTTTTTCGAGATGGAGTTTAAAGGTTTTGATAATTGTAAGACCGACAAGCAATACAAGTATAGAAAGAGTTGTGACAATAAATATTTCCTTAAAGTAACTATATAGTAATATCCCAGCAATATAAGCTGGCAATATCTTCAAGAATGTAAGTTTATTCCACATATAATTAAATGTGTGGTAATTATGTTTGCAATAAAAAAAGTCCTTTGAAATTGTTTCAAAGGACTTTTGAAGCTAAAGATTGTCTTTTATAAGTAAGAAGCTACTACTCCTTAGTCCAAGTTTGTTGACCAGCAACGTTTAAATCTGTTATGGTTACACTTGTAGACTCGTCAAAAGAGTCAAAAGAAGAATCTGTATTTTTAGTAATGAAGTTTCCCTGTAATACAAGTTCTTTATCTTTTAACTGTAGTATGTCTCCCCATATAAAATCTCCCATAATAAAAATTTTGTTCTTTCTTGCATCTGCCCAGGTCCAAGTTCCTGCATTCTCGCTCGATTCATTTCTATTCTCAAAATCCCATGGATTTTGTGCAACAAGTTGTGCTAGCTCCTCTTTGTCTGTTATAGCAGTACACGTGTCACAAGCTTTGTAATAAGTAAGTGTTTCAACCCAGCTATTGGAAATGATATGATCTTTGCCCAACGTCTCGGAAACACTAAGGCTATAGCGCTCTTCCATTGTAGTAGTGGTAGTAGTAGTAGTGCTGCCAACTGTTGTTGTGGTTTGATCTGTCATTTTTACTGTTTTTGAAGAACCACTATAAGAAGAAATTTCTGTAGAAACAGATACATTCTTACTAGCTTGGTCGCCATTTGAGTCTGTAACGGTGGTAGTAACTGTTCTTTTAGTGGTAACATCTTCTATAGCTAGTACCCAGTCACCTGTAATTCTTTTATCTCTGCTTCTAAGAGATAAGAATGGATCATCTGCTCCTTTCTTACATCCCGATAAAATGCTTAGAGTAGTTCCTATAATTAGTCCAAAAATTGCTATCTTTTTCATTCCAGTTTAAGTTTTAATGGTTTAGAATATCAGTCGCAAAAGTATAAAAAAAAATTATAATTAATAAGTGACCTTTTATTTAATGTAAAGTTAATGTAAACTTTTTTTTTGGCTTTGTTACATTTTTAGCTAGTTGTACGACTCTCTCTCTAAAAGTTAGCAGAGTGCTTTTGATTAGCCGACTGGTTAGTATGCTCTTGTGTATTTAATTAATTCTTTTTTGTACCAATTTTGCTAATGTTTTACTTGCCAATATATGCTCTTAATCTAGGATTTGCATTCTTCTGAATTAAGGCATTTTGGTATTGCCATTTAGATTCTTCGCTGAAGTCTTTTAAAAACTTGACTTCACCGGATTCTAATACTGCGATAGGCTCACCATTTTTGTAGAGAACCCTATTTTTATAAATGTTCGCCACTTTATTATTAGGAGTAAAAATACCCATTAGATTAGATGGATCAATGGCACTGATAGATATCAATTGCTTATTCTCCTTATTTTTCTTTACTTGTCTTAGCTTAGTTACTGCTTCGGGTAATGCAAACTGTTCTCCTGATACTCTTTGCACAAAATACCCACCACGTATCTCTCCTCTGGCCTCCATTCTGCGATATGTTCTTAATAGGTCTCTCCATTTAGGCAAAGGACAGCTTTCTTTTTCCAAAACTTTTCGAAATACAATGCCATATCTCTGAAGTAATAGTTTGGCAATCGCTTCAAGGTCGAATGATGATTCGTCATTTTTTTGATTTGAATCATTTAAGATAGACCACCTTCCCGCATGAGCCATTCCAAATACAGCTTGTTTTCCTCTTCTCGATCTTGATCTAGGTTTCAATTGCGCTGGAGTTAGTAACGCCCTCAAGCCAGTATAACTATCCGAGGTCAATATGCCTCGCGCTACCAATTCGCTAATGGCAACTTCTACTTGTATGTTTAGTAGTTTTGTTTTTCTGGCAATGTCTTCAAAGAAGGAGGCGCCATTTTCCTCTACCGTTTTTAGAACTGCTAAAGCATTACCACTTAAATCCTCTAATGAAAAGGTGTTTGAGGAAACATTGAGCCAAAATTTGACGTTTTCACGTTCAACTATCATGATAGGCGTGGTCTTGATCGGGCTTTTAGATTTGTTAATGTCACTAGATGATTTTCTAAATCTTCCCCAAGAGACACTTCCAGATAGACATAAAACATCTAACCAAGATGGATCGTAATCCTTGAATCTGGTAGGTAAAATTTCACCTTCCCATGCTACGGCTGGAGCTTCAAAACCTTCTAACTGCTTTATAAATGCTCTAAGTGATTCTGGACCTATGCCTTGCTCATCAATAGTAAGTTTCTGCCAATCAAAAATAAAGCGCATGTAATCAGCAATAGGCACCGCTTCAATCTCCTGACGCAAATTATTAATGGTGTATTTATTGATTCTGGCAAGCAGTCCTCTTTCACACCATTCTTTTTTGTTTAAGTTGGGTGTAAACTGACTCTGAAAGGCAAAGCCCTCATTTTCAAGAGCCGTCATTGCAGCTTCAATATCGAATTCAGTTAGCTCCAATTGATTAGCGATATGGATAGATTGGACTGGACCTAAAGATTCCAACCTTCCACGTACTATTTCCTTTAATGCCTGTTCTTTAGACCATTCTTGTCGTCGGAGCTTTTCAGGTAGTGTGAGTTGAGGTGTTGTATTTAAATTACCGAAAATTGATTTGAATTGAGGAATTCGCTCGATGGCAATATACAAACTTTGTTCACCTAGGTTAAGTTGAGTGGCTCTTTTGCTATTGATGAGTTCGTTCAGATATGGCTGCCATTGACTAACTTCTTTATTAGTCAGATAGCCTAATGAGTGTAATGCATCATGGAGTTCATCAACAGAAGTAACCTTAGGCCATGCTTGCTCTTTGACTAAGTCAATGGCTTCAATACTCAATAGACCAAGGTCTGATGCTTCTGAAGGGTCTAGCCACCTTCTATTTTTGATAGCAGAGGTTCGTCGCTCTTCCTCGTCATCTAAGAAGGCATAGGGTTTGGCATTAACAATCTCTTGGGCAAGAGGAGAGGGTTCTGTGAGATCTTTTGCGTGGAGGTTTAGCTCGTTGTTATTGATTTTACTTAGAAGCCATTCTAGTTGCTCTATATCCATTGCTTCTGTTAAGCAGTCATGAATAGTCTGATCGACAAGAGGGTGTTCGGGAACTTCTCTTTCTCCATCAATATTTTCAAAGCAAGCTAGTTGATCAGGGAATACTAGTGCAATCAAATCCTCAGCACCCATTCTTTGAAGTTGTGGAGGCACTCTTTTGCCCGCTCTATTTCGTAAAACGGCTAAGGCCCTTGTTGCATTCCAGCGCCATCTAATTTCAAAAATTGGAGAGTCCAGCATGGCCTGGATAAGGATGTCTTTTACATTTGCTGACTTGAGATACCCAAATACTTCTTTTAATGGAAAACTATGTGTTGATCCTAGTGATAGAATTATAGCATCTTCAGTTGCTGCTGCTTGTAGCTCAAAGTTAAACTGCTTACAAAATCGCTTTCGTAGTGCTAGCCCCCAAGCTTTATTAAGCCGACTGCCAAACGGAGCGTGAACTACAACATGCATATCACCTGCTTCGTCAAAAAAGCGCTCTAGCACTAAATCCTTTTGAGACGGCATGATAGTCAAGCCTCGTTTTGCTGCACCTAGGTATTCTGTTATTTGTTCTGCTGCATCCTTTCTAATCCCCGCTTCTTGTATTAGCCATTTAAATGCTTCTTTACCATCATTTTCTATAAAGCTCTCGCCTTGTTTTTCAGGAGTAAGCGAAATTCTGTCCGAAATAGCTACTCTGAATTCAGACAACTCTTCTGAGAGTTCTTTGGTACGACCAAGTCCTTCCCCTAGCCAAAAAGGGATACTAGGTGGCAATCCTTCCGCATCAGCGACTCTTACTTTGCCTGTTTCTACTTTCAGAATGCGCCAGGATCGATTACCTAATTGGAAAATATCGCCAACCATACTTTCTAGTGCATAGTCTTCATTGATGGAGCCAATAAAGGTATTAGTTGGTTCTAAAATGACATCGAAATCAAAGTTATCAGGAATGGCTCCGCCAGAAGTTAAGGCCGTTAATCTTGCTCCTTTTCTGGCACGTAATTGTTTGTTGACAATATCGTAGTGAATGTATGCGCCACGTTTTCCTCTTCTTGTGGTGAAGCCATTTGCTAGCATTTCTACGACTTCGTCAAACCGCTCTCTTTTGAGATTTCTAAACGAATAAGCATTTGTAAAACAATTATAGAGCTCATCTTCATTCCATTCTTCTGTTGAAGCTACTGCTGCTACAATTTGTTGTGCTAAAATATCAATAGGTGCCTCAGGAATGATAAGCGCATCTAATGTTCCTTTTTTGATGGCATGAAGCATCGCGGCTGACTCCACCAATTCATCTCTTGTCAGAGGGAATATTCTTCCTTTTGGAATAGCACCAACGGAGTGTCCAGCACGACCAACTCTTTGTAAAAACGCAGCAATCGATTTACAAGTACTAATTTGACAGACCAAGTCAACGGAGCCGATATCTATACCTAGTTCAAGAGAGGCTGTTGCAATAAGTGCTTTGAGCTTTCCATTTTTAAGCCTTTGCTCTGCATCAAATCGCTTGTCCTTTGACATACTTCCATGGTGTGCCGTAATGGTTTCTTCTCCTAGTCTCTCGCTTAAAGAATGCGCAAGTCTTTCCGCAAGTCTTCTAGTATTAACAAACATGAGCGTGGTTTCATGTTCGTTAATCAGTTTTTCTAAGCGTACATAAATCTCTTCCCAAACTTCCATAGACATTACAGCCGTGAGAGGGGAGTCTGGTAGCTCGATGTCAATATCTATTTGCCTTTTATGTCCTGTGTTAATGATTTTGCATAACGCATCACCATTTTGATCAATATTTTTCTTGCCAACCAGAAACTTAGCAACTTCTTCAATAGGTTTTTGTGTGGCAGAAAGCCCAATTCTTTTCAAAGGTTGGGACACGAGGTGCTCCAATCGCTCAACTGATAATGAAAGATGAGAACCTCTTTTATCTTGGACTAGAGCATGTATTTCGTCAATGATAATAGTTTTAGTATCACTAAGCATTCGTCGCCCACCATCACTAGTGAGTAAAAGATATAATGATTCAGGGGTAGTGACCAAAATATGTGGAGGATTCTTAACCATACTGGTTCGTGTAGCGCTTGGTGTATCACCTGTACGAACCATGGCTGTGATATTGAGTTCCATCTCACCACTATCTTTGAGTGATTTATTGATACCCTTTAAAGGAATTTGCAGGTTTTTCTCAATGTCATTGCTTAGTGCCTTCAATGGTGAGACATAAACTACCTGTGTTGTGCTAGGTAATTGACCATTGATCCCTTGTTTAACCAAGTCGTCAATTGCTGAGAGAAAGGCAGCTAACGTTTTACCTGAGCCAGTAGGTGCAGAAATCAAAGTATGATGATCACTTTTGATGGCTTCCCAAGACTGTTCTTGTACATCAGTTGGCTGATCAAAAGTATTTTGAAACCAACTGCTAACTGAGGGGTGAAAGCCAGACCAATTCATCCTTCAATTTATTATTATTCGCTAATAATTCAAAATGAACTTCGACTAGTTTATGATATATTTGTTAACGATGAGAGCTATTTATATTTTATTGCTCATTCCAATGGTAAATTTCCTCTTTGCTCAACCAGATATTGAGCTTTCCTATGAAAAACCAGTATGCATTGGCTCAGAGGTAGAGTTTGATGCCGGTGGAAGTTGTTGTGATCCGGTAGATATTTTTATCGACTATGGAGATGGAACAAAAGATACGCTCTTAGGGCAAGATCCAGATGGCTTTAATGTGTCCTATGAGTATAACATTCCCGGAACTTTCTTTTTTAAATTTAAATTAGACGATGGTGTAGATGCCGATTCTTTATTAGACACTTTTGTTGTCTATGATCGACCGGTAGTGGACTTTTTACCGAGTGAAGATACCTTATGTTTTAGCGATAATGCACTCATTGATTTTACAAATCTAACAACTAGTATTAATACTCCTGTAACTTATCAATGGTACATGGGTAATGGAGATCAATCCACAGAGGAGCATACTAGTTCTGTATACTCACAACCGGGGAGGTATAGAGTCTTGCTCAGAGCGTATTCAGATACAGCGTTGTGTTCATCACAAACTACAAAGGATATCTTTATTGTTGATGATACTGCTTTGGCTAATTTTGAGATACAACAAGAATGCCCTTGTAACGAGTTCAACTTTACAAATACAACTGCTGAAAAGAATGACATAGTCTCATGGCAATGGATTTTTGGAAATGACTCAGTATCTATTGCAGAGAATCCCGATAAACAAAAATACTTAGACCCAGGTCAATACTACGTTAGTCTTATTGGTACAAAAAATGATGGATGTAAACATATACGAAGAAAGCTAGTGAATGTATGTCCAGAAGAGCAAGATACCTTGCCGAATACAGCATCTAATAACCGTTGGTACTTCGGTACTCAAGCCGGGATCGATTTTAACGGAGGTGTGCCGGTAGCCTTATTAAATGCTCCCAGCACTTTTGTTAACCCTACCAATGAAGGAAGAGCAACAGTCTCTGATCACTTGACGGGTGATTTATTGTTTTGGGTAAGTGATTCTACTATCTATAATAGAGATCAACAGCCTATGCCTAATAGTACAAATCTATTATATGGCACATCTTCATCTCAAGGCCCTTTGATTGTGCCTCATCCCGGAAATGATAATCAATACTTTGTTTTTAGGACATTTGGGTGGACTGGAGAGCTTTCTGGATTATATTTTTGCTTAGTAGATATGTCATTAGATGGAGGGAAAGGGGACATCGTAATAAAAGATTCTATGCTTATTGGTACCGTGCCTTTCTTTCCACCATACGGTTTTGCAAGAAGTGAGCATTTAACCGGAACAGCAAAATCTCTAGGTGAATGTGGAGAAAAGATCAGTTATTGGGTGGTAACGCATTATATTGAAAATACCGTCAATATCTATAATTATTATTTGGTGGATGAGCGTGGTATTACATTAGATCATTCGCAGACAATACCCCATATTCATGGTACTATTGGGCAAAGTGCTTTTTCACCAGATGGCACAAAGTATGCTTTGGTAAGCCTTTATCAGGGAATACAGTATAGTCGGTCGTCGGTATTTATTTATGACTTTGATAAAGAAAATGGTCTGCTTTTGCCTAATCCTGTCATTGATTACAATGTTGGAGGCTTGTATGGTTTAGCATTTTCACCGGATAATTCTAAGTTGTATTTCACGGATAGGGTTGCTTCGATGTCAGGAACAGGGTATGCTATTAAGCAATTAGATTTAAGTGCTGATGATATTCTTGCTTCAGAACAAATTATATATACGGATGGTAAGAATCATAGATCGATGTACTTAGGACCAGATGACAAGATTTATGTGGCGCTTTTTAATCATGATTCTATTGGCGTCATCAATAACCCTAATGTTTTAGGAGTTGCCTGTAACTACGTGGAAAATGGGGTTTACTTGGGTGGAGGTGGCAGAATTTGTGGTATGGGGTTGCAAAATTTGTTGCCGAAATACTCTGAAAACAATGAGATCGATACAAGTAGTGTTGAGGCATCCTTTGTGATTGATGAAATACAATGTGATGAGGTTTTTCTTAGAAATGTATCGGATAGCTTATTTCCACCGCAATCTGATTCTTGTGATTACCCGCATTACTATCTTTATCGTTGGAGTTTTAGTGATGGTGAGTCTGATTCTATTTTTTATTGTAATAGTGACGAGTTTTCACAGGTTATTAACCATGTTTATGATGATTCAGGCACTTATGAAGTGAGCTTAATTGTTTCTTCTAGCTTTAGTTGTGATCAAGATACCTTTACAGAAAATATCATCATCGGTTTGTCTGATTCCTTTAACAGTGGAAAAGTAGATACGCAATTTTGTGTTGGTGAAGGTCAAGTAAATATTGCCGCAAGAGAAGGTATTCTATATGAATGGCTGCCCATAAATGGTTTAAGCTGTGTAGATTGTCAAAGCCCGACCATACAAGTTGATTCATCCATTGTTTATGTAGCAGAAATTAGAGATGAACTTGGTTGCCAATTAACGGACTCTATCGTTGTAACGGCTTTAAATTGCGATGTATTTCTCCCTAATGCTTTTTCTCCTGATAATGATGGTATGAACGATTGGTTCGGATTATACCATGTATCAGCGGAGGTATTTGACTCCTATGAACTAAATATTTTCAATCGGCATGGCACTCGTGTGTTTCAGTCAAATGATGTAACTCGACTTTGGGATGGGAATCACAATAAAGCACAAGAAAAATATCCTGAAGGTGTTTATACTTACTACTTAAAATATAGCTTTGAGGAGAAGGAAATTGAAACTGTATCTGGCAACGTAACGCTGTTACGTTAACTAATTATTTCGCTGTTTCATGACCTCATATAAAATCATTCCCGTAGCGACTGAGACATTATAAGACAATTGTTCTCCGGGCATTGGAAGTGTCACAATATGATCTAATTTTTTCAACACCTCATCACTAATGCCTTGATCCTCACTGCCCATTACAATGGCTGTAGGAATAGACAAATCTATGTTGGATTGACTTAAGTTTTTATTGCCTCGCAAGTCTAGACCTATTGTTTGAATACCATTGAGTTGAAGATATTTGATGATGTCTAAAAGACTATCTGTTTTTATCACATCTATTTTGGTTAGCCCCCCGGCAGATGTTCGCATAGCCTCTCCGTTGACTTGAGCACTTCCTTTTTGAGGTAGGATGATGGCATGAGCCTTTGCACAAGCTGCTGTTCTGGCAATGGCTCCAAAATTTCTTACGTCAGTAATGCCATCGAGCAATAATAATAAGGGGACTTCACCCTTATCATAAATGGTTGGCAACACATCTTCAATTTGGTAATAATCAACTAACGCTGCAAAGCCAATAACACCTTGGTGATTTTTTCTAGTGATTCTGTTGAGCTTCTCAATAGGTACTTGCTGGATGAAAATATTTAAATCACCTGCTAATTGCTTTATATCGTTGAGGATATCTCCTGTCGCACCTCTTTGCAACATGATTTTATCAAACTTTTTCTGATGCTTTAGTGCTTCAAGAATAGGTTGGCGACCGTAAATTAAATCCTCTTGTTTTTTCGTGATTTTCATGATACCTAAGACTATGGAAAGGCAAAAGTAACATTTTTTGAATTTTCAATCATGAGTATACTTTAGTAAGTTGACCTATAAAAGGTTATATTTGTATGAAACCACATTGAATTGAAGGCTAAATCCATATACATTTCATTATTAGCCATTGCTGTTTATATCGCAGAAGCAAGATCACAAGATGCTTCCATGGATACTACAAAAGCTGTAAATGACTCTTCAATCATTTTAAATGCAGTAAAGCACCAACAAGCTCAAGTTGTGTATAATAAGGGAGTAGAAAAAGTTGATCAAAAGGAGATAGACTCAGCGTTGACCTTTTTTAATGAAGCAATAACATTAGACAGTGCTTTTGCAAAACCCTACTTCAGTAGAGGTGTAATATTTTTTGAGCAAAATAAGTTCAATGAAGCGGTTGTGAATTATACCTTATCATTAAAGTATGATCAATTTAATGCAGAGAGTTTTTTTGCTAGAGCTCGAGCCTATGAAAATATTGGGGAGGTAGATAGTGCTTTAAAAGATTACGATGCTTCTTTAAGTTATAATAACATTAATGCTAAGGCAAATTACTATAAGGGTTGCATCCTATTTCAAAAAGGTAAGTTTCAAGAAGCTTTAAAGAGTTTTGATCAGTCCATTGCACAAGCTAGAAACTTTGCCAATGCCTATAATGATCGAGGAAGTACCAAGCGGAAACTAGAAGATTACAAAGGGGCTGTTGATGATTATAAACTGGCCGTAAAATACGCACCTGATATGTATATAGCCTACAACAACATGGGTAGCGCTTACAAGCTAGATGATAAATATTCAAATGCCATTGAAGCTTATACGAAGGCAATAGAAATCAAAGCAGATTATGCATTGGCTTTTAATAACCGAGGAAGTGTAAAGCATCTACAGAAACAATATCAAGAGGCGATTAAGGATTTTTCGGAGGCGATTAGTATTAATAAAAGCTATGCATATGCTTACAATAATCGTGGCTCTGCCTATTTCGAATTATATAAGTATGATGAAGCAGAGCAAGACTTTAATAAGGCTATTGCACTTAATTCAGCGTATGGCCATGCTTATTTAAATCGTGGCATTTTAAGAGAAATGCAGCGTAATGACTCAGGAGCGTGTGCAGACTGGAGAAAAGCCTATGATCTGGGAGTAGAAGAGGGTGGTCGTTATATTCAAAAGCAATGCAAATGACGATTAAGAAGTATATCATATGTCTGCTTTGCTTTGTGTTTCATTTTTCTTTTGCACAGGACAAGAATGTGGAGTTTTTAAAAGAAAACTTTCCGGATCAGAAAAAAGAATTTAAAGACGCGTTGCACAACATCGAGGATGGCGATGTGTACTTTAACAACCCAAATGCAACCAGAGGACACTTCCTAAAAGCTTTAGAACTATACAAAAAAGCGGAGGATTTTAATGACAATAGTGCTTTGCTTAATTTGAAAATGGGGGAATGTTACCTATTTACGGTGGAAAAGCTAAATGCCATTAAGCACCTCGAAAAAGCAAAGAAATTAAATCCAGATGTTTCACCAAGAGTTTATTATTTATTGGGCATTGGATATCATTTTGAATATGACTTTGATCGTGCAATAGATTACTTTGAAGAGTACAAAAAAAGGTTGACACCGGAGGAAAGGGCAGAAAAGATCAAACGTATTCAGAAAAAAATTCGGGAATGTGAAGTAGCAAAGGGTTTTATGGCGGAGCGTTCCAGGGCCTTTATTGATAATGTAGGTTCGGTCTTGAATTCTGAATATGCTGAACATAGCCCTATTATTTCTGCAGACCAGTCGGTTATGTTATTTACCTCAAGACGAGAAGGAGGTGTTGGAGGAGACGTGCTTTCACCAACGCAAGAGTACTTTGAAGATGTATATATTTCCTATCGAAAAGATGGCAAATGGCAAACACCTGTAAATATGGGACGACCGATCAATGACGAAACTAATGATGCGACCATTAGCATTACCGGAGATGGTCAACATCTGTTTGTATATAAAGAACATCATGGTGGTGGAGATATTTACGAATGTATACTAAAGGGCGACCACTGGTCAAGGCCTAAAAGGATGCCTAAACCAATCTCTAGTGATTTTAACGAATACCATGCCAGTTACTCCAATGATATGCAGCGTATTTACTTTATTAGTGACCGAGAAGGTGGGCAAGGCGGTAGAGATATTTATATGTGTGAAAAAGATGAAAAAGGGCATTGGGGAGATGCAATTAATCTGGGACCTATTGTGAACACTGAAGAAAGTGAGGCAGGGGTTTTTATCTCACCCGATGGTAAGTATATGTATTTCAGCTCTAGAGGTCACAATACCATGGGGGGGCATGATGTGTTTCGTTCAAAACTTAACAAAGCTGGAAGACCATCACGACCAGAAAACTTAGGTTACCCTATCAATACACCTTCAGACGATGTTTATTTTGTGTTAGCAGCTGATGGTAAACATGGTTACTATGCTTCGGAAAGACTTGGTGGATTGGGGGAGAATGACATCTATTTGATTACCTTTCTCTTGACGGAGGAAAAGCCTGTTGTAATCAATACAGAAGATAATTTGTTAGCTGGACAGACAAACCCTATTCCTGATATTTACAAAGCAGATGTCGTTCAAGTGGATCATCACCTGCCAACAATTTTGAAAGGAACAATTACCGATGCTTTGCTCAAGAAACCTATTGAGGCATCTATTGAATTAGTAAATAATACTACTGGCGAGGTAGTAGCTGTGTTTAATTCTAATAGTAGCACAGGAAAATATTTGGTAACAATTCCTTCTGGAGCCAATTATGGGATTGCAGTTGATGGTGGAGATGATTATCTCTTCCATTCAGAAAATTTTGATATTCCCGAAGTCAGTGATTATTTAGAGATCGAAAAAGACATAGCACTTAAGAATATAAAGCCGGGTAATAGCATTGTCTTGAAGAATGTATTCTTTGACTTTAATAAATCAACTATCAAGCCTGAATCTGAACCGGAGTTAGGGAGATTGGTGAAATTACTTACAGATGTTCCTGAGCTGAAAATTGAAATATCAGGACACACTGATAGTAAAGGAGAAGATGCATACAATCAGAAACTTTCAGAAGCACGAGCTCAATCAGTTACTAACTATTTGGTAGAAAAAGGCATTGTTGTTGATCGCTTGACATATAAAGGTTATGGTGAAAGTCAGCCGATCGCTTCTAATGATACAGATGAAGGACGACAAGAAAACAGAAGAACGGAGTTTAAAATATTGAGCAATTAAATTTTTACTTTTACAGTAATAGATAACCACCCAATTGTTACCACTATTTTCTTTGATCATTATTATTTCACTATCGGCGCTTATTACCAGAGTAGCCGGTATTGCTTTGCAACATACGGGACTTTCTAAAGAGTCTGCAGGGTTTCAGGCAAGGTCCGCCTATACAGGAGTTGGTTTCACAACAACAGAGTCCGAACAAGTTATCTCGCATCCTGTCCGAAGAAAGATTATCATGACTTTGATGCTAATAGGAAACGCTGGGATTATATCTGCTGTAGCAACGTTGATGTTGACTTTTGTCGATAAGCAAGACAGTAGCTTAGAAGATCGATTAACAAGGGTTGGGATACTTTTAGGAAGTGTCCTTTTATTATGGATGATTTCTAATAGTAAGGCATTAGATCGATGGTTGTATGACATTGTGAGCCATGCATTAAGAAAGTACACCAAACTAAACGTGAGAGATTATGCTAAGTTATTAAACTTTCATGGTGATTATGAGATATCAGACTTAAAGGTAGATAAGGATGAGTGGTTGGCTAATAAAACTTTGAATGAGCTTAAATTAAGAGAGGAAGGTGTCAATTTGATCAGCATAACTCGAAAGGATGGAACCTATATTGGTATACCAGAAGGCACCACAATGATTCACCCTGGTGATCATCTGATACTTTATGGGAAAGAAGTTACATTGCAAAAGCTTCATGATCGCAAAGCAAATGGAAGTCGTTGAGTGGACTTGCCACCTTCATATAGGCAGAAACGAGAATTCATAAAGTAGATGTAATTAACTTTATGAACCATGATAAAAAAGAAGCGAGTTTATAGCCGAGAATTTAAGTAAAAGGCAATCGAATTAAGTGATGCAAGAAGAAAGCTCTAAAGTAGCAGAAGAAGGATGCTTGCAGATCTTTTATTAACTGGCGTAAGGAGTTTTGCAAAGTATCAAAACATAAAATAATATTAGACCTTATTTATCTAGTAGCATGATGACTCCAAGTAAAATGTATCAACAAAAAATAGTAAAACCTAAAGCCTATAAAAACGAAACCCTCGTAAAGCTAGCTTTACGAGGGTTTCGTTTTTGTAATGGTTATTTAGGACTAGTCCTAAACTAGTGGTTGATTAAAGCTCTACTTCAATTTCAACATCATAATCAACTCGAACCTCTATCGTATCAGTCACAGGGCTGTTTGTCGATCCGCTTAGTGTTAATGATGCGTTAGAACCTGGGTTAACATAATCTTTCATGTTAACACTATTGTCAACAGTAAAGTTAGCCTCTGTAGATCCTGTTGGGATATTACTTACTGATGCAATTGTAGCAGTTGGAAGACTTCCACCCTCTACGACAGCGCTTGCATCATCTATAATGTCAAAATTTGCAGTTGAAGGCGATAAAATAACCATCTTCAATGATTTCAATTTTGCAGAAGTGATAGTGAAGCTAGAAAAACTTTGACTACTGTTAGCGCGTATCAAACTGTCAACATTATAGTTTAATGGTATATCTGCTAATGTAGTATCTCCGCTCGTTGGGTTAGGATAGATAGTAAACTCTTCTGACCTTACACCAGGGTTAAGCTTTAAATTTAAAAGCTCAGAAGCAAGATCTTTGTCGCATGATGTAAATAAAGCTCCTGCTACTAAAAAGGTAAAAATTATTTTAATGTTTCTCATTTTAATAAGTTTGTTTTGTTTAAAACACGAAGATATATAAAAAAACAACTTAGCGCAAGGGGGTAGGGGCGTGATAAGAAAAAAATGTCGTATTAGGCTATTGGTTTTATTGTTATACCTAGTAAAGTAATAAAACTTGAAAGAGATAGTTTGTAAGAAAGGAAAGCAGGTAACAGCTATGAGGCAATAACAAACTTTTTTGAAACTAGAAATCAGAAGCCTGAAAATACTGTTTCAGGCTTCGAATCTCAAGTCTCTAGTTTTTAGTTTTTACTAGCTGTCAAAATATTATTATTTTATCTTCCTGAGACCCTAAGCTTCTGGTTTTAGCTTTACCCTTCCCATTTAAAAATCAAGCATATAATTGTTCTCTGTCTTCCACAAATCTCTCATCTGAAATATACTCATCATAAGTCATCAGCTTGTCTAAATATCCATTAGGACCAATTTCTATAATTCGATTGGCGACTGTCTGAGTAAATTCATGGTCATGAGACGTAAATAACAACGTCCCTGAAAAGTCTTTTAGTGAATTGTTTAGTGCTGTAATAGACTCTAGATCTAAGTGGTTTGTAGGCTCATCAAAAATCAGCAGGTTGCCATTATTGAGCATCATTTTAGATAACATACAACGTACCTTCTCACCTCCAGATAGTACACTTGACTTTTTAAGTACTTCTTCTCCAGAGAAAAGCATCTTGCCTAAAAAACCTCTGATGTATACCTCATCTTTATCTTCTTCAGAGTATTGTCTCAGCCAGTCAATTAAGTTCATATCTGTATTGAAATAACTACCATTCTCTGATGGTAGATAAGATGGAGTAATGGTTTGTCCAAAAGTGAAATCACCACTATCTGCTTTATCTTCTTTCATCAATATCTGAAATAGTGCAGTTGTCGCTAAACCGTCTTTACTTATAAAAGCTATTTTATCTCCTTTGTTTACAGTAAAAGTGATTTTATCAAATAGTGTCTTGCCTTCTATGTTTTTAGTTAAACCTCTTGCATCTAAGATATCATTTCCAGCTTCTCGTTCTTGTTGAAAAATGACACCTGGGTATTTTCTGCTAGAAGGCTGTATGTCGTCAACATTAATTTTTGCCAATAATTTCTTTTTGCTCGTCGCCTGTCTAGATTTTGAGGCATTTGCGCTAAACCTATCGATAAACTCTTGTAATTCTTTTTTTCTGTCCTCAGCTTTTTTGTTGGCTGCTTGCCTTTGTCTTAGCGCTAATTGGCTAGATTGATACCAAAACGTATAATTACCAGTATATATCTTGATTTTACTAAAGTCAATATCGACAATATGGGTACAGACGGTATCTAAAAAGTGCCTATCATGTGATACCACAATGACCATGTTCTTAAAATCAAGTAAAAAGTCTTCTAGCCAAGTGATGGTACTTATATCCAAATCATTTGTTGGCTCATCTAGTATGAGTATATCGGGGTTGCCAAATAAAGCTTGAGCTAGCAATACTCTTACTTTTAAGCTGCCATCCAACTCTTTCATTGTTTTGTAATGATCTTCTTCCTTGATGCCCAGGTTGCTCAGTAAGGCTGCCGCCTCTGGTTCTGCGTTCCACCCATCCATCTCTGCAAACTCTGCTTCTAGTTCCCCTACTTTTATGCCATCTTCATCTGTAAAGGGTTGTTTTGCATAAAGCTCATTTTTTTGTTGAATATTGTTCCAGAGATCTTTATGCCCCATTAATACACTATCCATTACTGTATTGTCATCAAACTCATGATGATTTTGTTTCAATACCGCCATTCTCTTTCCTGGTTCAATATTGACTTGACCATTATTGGAGTCTTGTTCTCCTGATAAAATCTTTAGAAAAGTGGACTTGCCTGCTCCATTTGCACCAATTACTCCATAACAGTTTCCATTGGTAAATTGAATATTTACTTCGTCAAATAAAACTCTTTTGCCAAACTGAAGTGTAACGTTATTAACTGTAATCATTGCCCTTTGATTTAATGGAGGTGCAAAAATAGAAAAAACTAGAGGAATATTTCATAAATAGAATTTTATTAAAATGTCAATAACACAAAACAAGATGAAAAATACTTAAGTGATATGCTTAGGTGTATTTACTTATTTTTTAACCATTTATAAAAAGATTTGCTTTTTACAGAAAAAATTATT
Source organism: Bacteroidia bacterium (assembly GCA_030426955.1). Classification (GTDB taxonomy): domain Bacteria; phylum Bacteroidota; class Bacteroidia; order Chitinophagales; family JAUHXS01; genus JAUHXS01. The sequence continues at coordinate 135,327 of JAUHXS010000006.1, forward strand.
ATTGCTTTTGAAACCTTTTTTTATTTGCTCGCGTAGAAGAACTCAGATCGCATTAGTTAAACAATTTAAACTTAAGCAATATGAGACAATTAAAGATCACCAAGCAGATAACGAATCGGGAAAGTATATCTCTAGAGAAATATCTATACGATATTGGGAAAATTGACTTGCTTGCGGCCGAGGAAGAAACAGAATTGGCTATAAGAATTAAAGAAGGCGATCAGATTGCCTTAGAGAAATTAGTGAAAGCTAATCTTAGGTTTGTTGTTTCTGTAGCAAAACAATATCAAAATCAAGGATTAACGTTAAGTGATCTTATTAACGAAGGTAACTTAGGACTTATAAAAGCTGCTCAACGATTTGATGAGACAAAAGGGTTCAAGTTTATCTCTTATGCTGTATGGTGGATTCGGCAGTCAATCATGCAAGGTTTAGCAGAACAAAGTAGAATGGTGAGGTTGCCACTCAACAAAATTGGCTCAATTAACAAGATGAATAAAGTGCTCAATGAGTTACAACAAGAGTTTGAAAGAGAGCCTACAGCAGAAGAAGTGGCTAATATTATGGAGGTTTCAACTGATGAGGTAACTGGGTTGATGTCAACTAATACCAAGCACGTGTCAGTAGATGCGCCAGTAGGGGGAGATAGCGAAGATATGACACTTATGGATATCATTGCCGATGATGAAGATGCTAGTCCAGATAAGATGTTGATGAGAGAATCGTTGAAAAAAGAGGTTAAAAATATCTTAGCCGTGTTACCAGCTAGAGATGCCAATATCTTAAACGCCTACTTTGGATTGGAAAACAATCAAGGACTTACACTTGACGAGATAGGAGAGAAGTTTGGATTAACTAGGGAGCGTGTGAGGCAAATAAAAGAACGTGCAATCAGGAGATTGAGAAGGACATCGGTTACAACAACCCTACGTACTTACCTAGGATAGATTTTTTCATTGTGTGTTTAAGTTTGAAGGCCTTTCCTTTTCCGAGGGAAGGTTTTCTTTTATAAGCATCCTGCCTTTCGAAAAGCTTCCATCAGACTTTTTTCCCATCCTTCACCGTGTTGCTTATCCAAGTATTTCTTTACCACTTTATTGTATTTCTTTATTTCCTCTATATCTAATGCGTTAGCGCAACCAGGTACTCTGTAATAACGAAAGCCAAATTCTTTTTTTGTGACCTCTCTTTGGCAATACTCCTGTTCTGGATTTCCAGTAGTTTTGTATGTAAGGTAATATACCATGCCATCTTTGAGGTGTCTTTTAGCCAGCTTTGCTGTAACAGGATCACCATCTATGTGTTGAGCATTTGCAACAAAATAACTCGATAAGACTCCGAATAAAATAATTGTACTTCTTAGCATGTATCTTAAATAACGCAATTATATTCGAGATTGGTATGTATAAAGTTCATAATACCTGCCTTCTTTTTTGATCAATGTATCATGATTACCTTTTTCAAAAATCTTACCATCTTCAATAACCAATATCTGGTCAGCTTGTTTGATAGTGCTTAAGCGGTGGGCAATCACAAAAGTTGTTCTGCCTTTCATTAAATGGGAGAGGCTTTCTTGAATTAGTGATTCACTTTCAGTATCTAGGTTTGAAGTAGCTTCATCTAATAGTAGTATTTTGGGATCAGCTAAAATAGCTCGGGCGATGGCTACTCTTTGCCTTTGACCACCAGATAGCTTAACCCCTCTTTCCCCGATAATACTGTCTAGGCCTTTTTCAAAACGATCTGTGAATTCATTAACATTTGCTGCTTTAACAGCATTGAGTAATTCTTCTTCGTTGGCATTGGGTTTTGAAAAAAGTATGTTTTCCCTAATAGTACCTTCATATAAAAAGTCATCTTGCAAAACAACACCTAAGTGGGTTCTATAACTATCTAGCTTTACAGTGGATAGATCATTATCATCAATGCTTACTTTACCTGAAGTTGGTTGCAGAAAAGAGGCGGCTAATCCCGCAATAGTCGTTTTTCCTGATCCTGAACTGCCTACTAAAGCGGTAACAGTTCCTGCTGAGGCCTCAAAGCTAATATTATGAAGCACTTCATTATCTTTTTCATAAGCGAAGGAAACGTCATTGAAAGAAACATTGCCTTTTAGTTCGCCTAGTTTTATTGTTCGTTGATCCTCTTCTCCTTCTTGAGGCGTATTTAATATTTCTTCCATCCTATCTATTCCTGCAAAGGCATCGGTGATCTGGCTACCGATATTACTCATCTGCACGATAGGAGCAACTAAAAAGCCAAGATACAAGGTAAATGCAAAAAAGTCCCCAACAGTCATATTACCTTCCATGATATTAGAGCCACCAATCCACATGATGGAGATACTGGCAACACCTAGCAGTAATGTAGACAAGCTGGTGACTAAGCTAGTAGAAGTGAGAGACTGCTTGACATTTTCAAAAAGTTTGGTGACACCTTTGTCAAAAATAGATATTTCGACCTTTTCAGCATTAAAACCCTTGATGACTCTTATCCCGTTGAGTGATTCTGTTAACCTACCTGTAACGTCAGCATTAATTTCTCGCCTTTTCTTAAAAATAGGCCTGATGTATGCAAATGCTTTCATAGAAATAATGCCGAAAATGATCAAAGGGATAATGGCAAATGCCGTCATCGTGGCACTAATATTTATTAATAAAAATAATGCAATGATAGAGGTTAAAACACCACCGAATAACTGAACCAGCCCGGTGCCCACTAAGTTTCTTACACCTTCTACATCAGACATGATTCTGGAGACCAAAGAACCAGAGGTATGATTGTCAAAATAGCTCACGGGAAGCTTGATAATATGCTTTTGTACTTTTACTCGAAGCAAGGAGATTAGGTGTTGTGCCTCAACACTCAGTAATTTTGTGAGAAAAAAAGAAGTAACAGACTGAATGGTGATAGCTGCTCCCACTACCAAAATAAGTAATTGGAGCTTCTCAAAGTTAGCTTTGGCAATAACATCATCTATTAGCACTTTACTTGACCCAGGTAAGACTAAACCTGATAATCTATTGATAATTATGAAAATGAGTCCTAATAAGAGTAGCTTTCTTCGTGGCCAAATGATGTACTTAAACGCATATTTCGCTGTTGAGAATTTTACTTTTTGCTTTGACTTGCTCATAATTTATGAGGAAAACAATTAGATCAGATTCAAAGTTCATAAAATGTCTGTTATCTCAAAACTTTTAATGCTATTATGAGTTTAAATCTGCAATTGTAAACTAAATAATCATACCTTTGCGACTTAAATAAAAGAGGCAATGCAGGAACTTAGAAACATAGCTATTATAGCGCACGTAGATCATGGCAAAACAACACTAGTAGATAAAATGCTACTTGCCGGAAAATTGTTTAAAGATCATGAGAAGCCAGGTGAGTTAATCATGGATAGCAACGATCTGGAAAGAGAAAGGGGGATTACCATTTTGTCTAAGAATGTTTCTGTTCAATATAAAGATATCAAAATAAACATATTGGATACTCCCGGCCACAGTGATTTTGGAGGGGAGGTAGAAAGAGTGTTAAATATGGCTGATGGAGTCTTGTTGCTTGTAGATGCCTTTGAAGGTCCGATGCCTCAGACTAGATTTGTATTGCAAAAAGCAATTCAACTAGGGCTAAAACCTATTGTCGTGGTTAATAAAGTAGATAAGGAGAATTGTACACCAGATGAAGCTTACGAGGCTGTTTTTGATTTAATGTTTCAACTGGATGCAACAGAAGAGCAACTTGACTTTCCGGTAATCTATGGCTCTGCAAAAAACGGTTGGATGAGTACAGACTGGAAACAACCAACAGAAAATATTATTCCACTATTGGATTGTATTATTGAAAATATTCCTGCACCTCAAGTAAACGAAGGAACGCCGCAAATGCTTATTACTTCTTTGGATTATTCTTCATTTATCGGTCGAATTGCGATTGGTAGGGTGCATAGAGGAACCTTGAAATCTGGACAGCAAATTTCGTTAGTTAAGAGGGATGGTTCAGTTATCAAAAGTAGAATCAAAGAATTGTATGTATTTGAAGGATTTGAAAAAGTAAAGGCAGAAGAAGTCTCATCAGGTGAAATTTGCGCTGTTGTAGGTATTGATGGCTTCGAGATTGGTGAAACTATCGCTGATTTAGAAAGCCCTGAGGCGTTACCGACTATCGCGATCGATGAACCTACAATGAGCATGTTGTTTACTATCAATGACTCTCCGTTTTTTGGTAAAGAAGGTAAATTTGTTACCTCTAGACATCTTAAAGAGCGTTTAGATAAAGAGTTAGAGAAAAACCTAGCACTCAGAGTTGAGGCTACAGGTTCTGCGGATAGCTTTAATGTTTTTGGTAGAGGCATACTACACCTTGCTGTATTAGTAGAAACCATGAGAAGGGAAGGATATGAGGTGCAGATTGGTCAACCACAAGTGATTATTAAAGAAGTTGATGGCGTAAAATGTGAACCGGTAGAAGAGTTGACAATAGATATTCCAGAGGCGACTTCAGGGAAAGCGATTGAGATGGCTACACAAAGAAAGGGCGAAATGCAAAGTATGGAGCCTAAAGGAGATCGGGTAGTACTATCTTTTATGATTCCATCAAGAGGAATTATTGGTCTGCGAAATATGTTGTTAACCGCTTCAGCAGGAGAAGCCATTATGTCACATCGCTTTGTTGAATTCCAACCACTAAAAGGTGATATCCCACAAAGACAAAATGGCTCGTTAATATCTATGGAGCAAGGTAAAGCTATACCTTTTAGTATTAATAATTTACAAGATCGTGGTAAGTTCTTTATTGAGCCCAACGTGGATATTTATGAAGGTCAAGTAATAGGAGAGAACAATCGTCCGGGAGACTTGGTGGTAAATATTACCAAAACTAAAAAACTAACGAATATGCGTTCTTCGGGAGCGGATGATAAAATGCGTATTGCACCACCCGTAAAGTTTTCACTAGAGGAAGCCTTAGAATATATTCAAGGGGACGAATATGTTGAGGTAACGCCTGATTCGATGCGCTTAAGGAAGATATATCTTAAGGAGCATGAGCGGAAGAGGAGTAAAAATTAGATTATTGGGGAAATAAACTTTTGCGTTGATAAGAAGGTATAAAGTAGAGGAAAGAATTCTCCAATACTCCTCAAATATTAACAATGCTACTCCTACATAAATTTACACAGTTTTTAGGATGGTGTCTTTAAAAATTGCTTGCTAACATTATCGATGTCGCTAATAGATGACTGCATTGAAATTCCTCAATATAGTACAAAACACTCTTTTAATGTGCCAGTAAGCCTAGGAATTGTATTGTGGGAGTTTTTAAGAAAAGAAAAGCTTTGACTTTTATTTTTTTAGAGGATAAATATTTTTTTTTCAAGTTATTATTACTGAAATTGTTTATTACGAATGATAATTAACGTAAGGTTTTATCTTTTTTTATCAACTACTAATCATTATATTAATGCTATCCTTAAAACACACTAAATTTAATTGCTTTTGAGTCTTTTTAGAAGATATTTTATAGTTTGCCTTGTATTGCTTTTGATAAACCAATATCGCCTAATGGGACAAGATGTTGTGCCAACCAAAGGGAGAGAGTTTTGGTTAGGGTTTATGAGTAATCATACTGGTGCAGAAAGTTTATCTGTTTTTATTGCTTCTGATGTCAACACTACAGGCACCGTTTCAGTACCTCAGGGAACATTAAATATTAACTTTACCGTTACGGCTAATACCACAACTGAAGTTAATATACCTTTAACACTTGAGCACACGGCTTCAGAAGTTATTGAAGGCAAGGGTATCTTGATTCAGACGGAAGATACTGTGAGTGTTTTTTCTATCAATTTTCAGGACTTTACTGCAGATGGAGCCAAAATTTTGCCTATACAATCAATAGGAAATGATTATATGATTGCCACATATACGGATCTCTTTAGTAGTGAATTCCTAATCGTTGCAACAGAAGATAATACTGAGATTATCATTGAGCCTACAGCTCATACCGAACTAGGCGTGCTACAAAAAGGAGTAGCAGATACCATTACTTTGATGCGCGGAGAGTCTTACCAGGTGCGGTCGCAAAATGGTGGAGAAGACCTTACTGGTACGACAATTAAGTCTACAGAGGAAAGTGGTTCCTGCAGAAATTTTGCTGTGTTTTCGGGAACTCAATGCACCAATGTGCCTGAAGGGTGTACCGCATGCGACCATATGTTTGATCAGAATTATCCAGTACACACCTGGGGTAGACGATATAATGTTGTCCCTTTCTTTAATACCACTTCTTATACATACAGGGTACTTGCGAAAGAAGATAATACCATTTTCACTGTTAATGGTGGAACTCCCATTAATCTTAATGCTGGTCAGTATTTTGAATCAAACCTTGAATTTGAGCCATTATGTATTGTAGGACTTAAGGAGATTGCAGTTGTTCAGTATATGCAGGGTATTTCCTGCAGTGGAAATGGGGATCCTGCAATGTTGATATTAAATGCAGAAGACCAAAAAATAGATCAAATCACATTTAGTACCGTTCAATCTACTGTAATTACCAATCACAATTTAAACATAATCGTTTCTACAAACGATACAGGAACAATACTATTGGATGGAAATTCAATTTCAGGAAACTCTTTTACTGTTTTTCCTAATTGTTCAGATCAAGCCTACGCGCAACTTACAATAAGTTCAGGTAGTCATACATTAAGTTCTTTGAATGGCCTTATCGCTTATTCTTATGGGACTGGCTCCGCTGAAAGCTATGCTTATTCTGTAGGCTCTTTCGATCCTGAAAGCTTTCTTAATGTAGACACCATTTTCTGCACAGTCGATACAATAGAGTTAATAAATCCACTTGTTTTGAATAATGTTTTTTGGACTAAAAAGTCTGCTCCTAATGACACTATTGGTTTTGGAGATACTTTAAAGGTAGTTCCAGATACAATAGAGACTTATATCTTAAGTGGGCTTAATAATATTTCTGGATGTTTAGAACAGTATAAATTTTTAGTAGATTTTCCAGACACACATCAAGTTGCTTTGTTTAGCAATGTCGATTCCGTTTGCACTTTTCAGGAAATACAATTGTTAGCATCAGTAACACCTTCATCATCACTATATAGCTATGAATGGACTCCTAAAGATGATTTAAATAATGGCTTTGTTGCTGACCCTATTGCAAGGCCATCTCAAAGTACTTGGTTTTTTTGTACGGTTGAGTCTCCAACTGGCTGCTTAAGTGTTACGGACAGTATATTGATTACAACCACAGGTAATAGTAACATCAATAATTTTAATATTGAAGCAGATCCGACAATTGTATGCTTCGGAGATAGCATTAATATCACCCCGATTATAGCCACGGCTTTTTTGCAAGACAAATTTAATGATAGTATTAATACCGTCTTGTGGGATAGTATTATAGGGGGAGATACAAGTTCTTTGTGTGGAAGTATATCTGGAAGAGCATTGTTGTTTTATGACTCAACACAGCGTTATGCGATGACAAGAGACCTAAACTTATTACAGGGAGGGATTATCGACTTTGGGCTAAGAATAGCAGATGGTAGCATGGGATGTGATGACAATGAGTTTGGTGATGACGTGGTTTTAGAATACTCTATAAATAGTGGAGGAGATTGGAACACGATCAATATATACTATGAATCTTTCTACCCAACTTTCTCAATGCATACGGTAATGATCCCTCCTGGCGCAGCTACAGCATCTACAAGGTTTAGGTGGAGGCAAGTGAATAATTCTGGTTTGGGTACAGATCATTGGGCAATAGATAATGTAAAAATTAATGTTAATAGAAACGATCAATTAGGTTTTAGCTGGAGTCCCAATGTATATATTACAGATACGACTCAGGCTAGTGTTAAAATTTTTCCTATCCCTGGTCAGTATACTTATCAGTTGCATCTTTATGACTCCCTGTCATTATGTGAGTATAACGATAGCGTTGATGTGTTTGTGGCAGACTCATTTTCATTTACTTTATCTGGGGACACATCGGTTTGTGAAGTGTTAACTGAACATATGCTTTCAGCTCAAGCGACTATACCAGGTATCAATTACGTTTGGACTCCTCAGGTGGGATTGAGTTGTTATGATTGCGATGTTCCAACCGTTCAGCAATTTGGCACTCAAAGCTATGTAGTTGTAGCCTCATCAGGCGAGGGGTGTGCAAAACAAGATACGATATCTATTGAGTTAAGGGGAAGTGGTAGGGTGGCTATCAGTCCACAAGAAATAGAGCTGTGTTTGGGTGATTCTATTGAATTGGTCGCTGGATACTACGAATGTGGAATCACACCAGACAGTTGTGAAGGAGGAACAGTTGATACGGCTACCTTGCCTATTTTTATTCCTTTTATCGGTGATGGCAGCAGTGGTAATAGTGAAATGACTATTTTTTCTGGTAGTGAGCTCAGTGCGAAAAGGCAGTTTGTGTACTCAGTTGGGGAGTTGAATTTGCTTGCTGAGGGTATGACTATTCTAGATGGCTTAGGGTTTGATTTGACTGATGTAGATGGAGGAAGTGACACTTTTCAGAACTTTACCGTCAAAGTAGGATGTAGCGACTTTTCTTCATTGAGTAACGAATTTATTCAAGGGTTAAGTACCGTTTGCTTACCAAGAGATTTCATAGTAAGTAATGGTTATAACAGTATCGAGCTGGATTCTCATTATGTATGGGATGGGCTATCTTCTTTGATCGTTGAGATATGTTATAAAAAGATCGACACTACAAGTAACGCCACTATGAATTTTGGAGGTAGTTTTTTTACCTTCAATACATCTTTATACATAGTAGGTGAAGATGTTTGTGATTCAACTAAGGGTACTCCTAATAATAGACGCCCATTAGTTGATCTTTTATTTTGCAGAGCGCCCGTCATTAACAATAGTCCTTACTTATCATACCAGTGGACTCCCGATACATTAGTTGCCCCTGACGATAGCAGTATTGCAACTGCTTCTTATAACGGTATAGACAGCATCTTTTACCTATTTATAACAGATACAATCTTAGATTGTACATATTCAGATAGTGTAGCTATAGTTGAGAAAACGAGTGACTATGCTCCTGATGTGCCACAAGATACTGGATTATGTATAGGTAGCTTGATATCTCTAAGTGCAGGAAATGTAGATAGTGTTTTATGGGTGTATAATAATATGGGAGATACAGCCTATCTCAATCCGCTTATATTAACAATAGATACTTCATTAACCTTTGAGGTATTTACCATTGATACCGTTTGCAGATCTAGAGATACCTTTGGTTTAAGTATTACAGCTCTCATTAATCCAACAGTTGCCATAGCTGGAGATTCAGTGGGTTGTGCCAATGAACAACTTTTTGTTTTTACAGATTCGACTAGTAGTACGATCTCATGGGCTCCTATAATCTACTTTAGTGATCCTGATTCTTTTGAAACAAACTTGACTCTAGATAGCACAAGATGGATATCGGCTTTAGTTACAGATACCAATAATTGTATGGCAATAGACTCACAGTTTGTGATTATAAAACAACGACCCATAACGAATATGCCATTTGATACTGTTGTTTGTTACCAAGATTCTATATTGTTTTTTGCGGCTGGTGCAGATAGTATCATATGGACTCCTCAAAGTATTTCTACTGGAGAAGATAGTTTTTATGTTACAGTGGATTCATCATACATGGTTGAGCTTATATTGTTGGATACAATATGCGGTAATGACACCTTTGAGACAAACATAACTAGCATTCCTTATCCCGTTATTGAATTAGGGCAAGATACCCTAATATGTATTGGAGATATCATATCACTTGATCTAATGTTAGAAAGCCATACTATAAGATGGGAGCCAGCTGCACTTTTTTCCAGTCCGAATATATCGATGACAGATTTTATTACTGATACAGATACTCAAATTACGGTTTATGTAGAGGATAGCTTTGGTTGCGTATCAATAGATTCTCTTAACATAAATGTTGAATCATTACCTATTGTAGGTTTAATGGATACTGTAATTATACCTTTGGGGCAGTCTTATATGATTAAAGGAGCCTCAGGGGGAAATCGCTATATTTGGCAACCCGAAAAATACCTGAATTGTAATGATTGTCAAGAACCAGTTTCGAGTGCTGTAGAAGAGATATTATATGAGTTGATTATTTCAGACTCAAACGAGGTTTGTATTGTAACGGACTCAATTTTGATAATTCCGTTACCAATTACTCTAGATATCCCCTCTGTCTTTACTCCAAATGGGGATGGGTTAAATGATGCTTTTGGTCCAATATCTTTCGGAATAGAGAAGCTTGATTTGTTTGAAGTTAGAGATAGATGGGGTAAAAAGTTATTTGAGACTAATCAAATAGGAAAGTGGTGGGATGGAACATTTAAAGGTATAGAGCAAGAGATTGGTAGCTACCGATATAGTGTGAAAGCGATTCAGATAGATGGTGTGGTTATTGAACGATCTGGTACCTTTGAACTAGTTCGTTAGTTAGACTTACTGATTTACCTCAATAAATCGTTTGATATCTTTTTGCTTTCCCATTACGACCATTGTGTCGTGCTCTAATATTTCAGTTTCAGGTCCAGGAACACCAATAGTATGCATCTCTTTCGTATTGTCATCCACAATAGTTGCCCGCATGATAGTAATTAGGTTTAGATTGTATCTTTTCCTAATGTCTATATCTGCTAGCGTTCTACCTTTGATTTGATTAGGAGTATTGACCTCTACTATTTCATAATCATCTGGAAGTTGTAAAAAAGTTAAAATTCCAGGGTTTAGCATCCGTTCTGCAACAGTAATGCCGACCTCTACTTCTGGAGAGATGACTTCTTTAATACCCATCTTTTCCATGATCAACTTCTGAGTATTAGTCATGGCACGTGTGATAATTCTCTTTATACCTAGTTCTTGAAGTTGAACCGTGCAAAGTACAGAACTCTCAAAATCTCGACCTATTGCTACGACTGCAGTATCCACTTCCTGTATGTTCTGAGCTCTCAGGTTTTTGATATCGGTTGCATCCATTGCAATACTGTGTGCTACATCTTCATGGATATCTTGTACCTTATCTGGATCGGTATCGATTGCAATTACTTCTGCTCCCTTCTGAGCCAATGTAAGTGCTACAGATGTTCCAAATCTACCTAATCCAATAACTGCAAATCTACTGGCCATTTATTTTTATGAATTTTGAAGTTATAAATGTATTACTGAATACTAAAGTAGCAAAATAAACACCACTGTTGTAATTTGTACCTGATATTTTAAAGCTTCCCTGAGGTTCGTTTATTTTATTGCTAGTCATCAATTTCCCTGAAACATTGTAGATCGATATATTTCCACCTTCACCAAACTGATCTTTAGGAATATTGTACGATAATTTTGAATTATCAAAGGTGAGGCTAGGAGAGAGGACTGCAATGATGGAATCGTTGATGGATTGCTCATTTTTAATCGTGAAAACATACAATCCTTCCTCTCTATCTGAGGCAATAATATTCCCAGAAGGAAGGTATGGGTATACACCCCAACATCCTTGAAACCCATCACCTGAAGGAAATTGAGGCGATGTGTCGTGAAAGCCAATCTGTTTAAGACTTTTGGGATCGCTCGCATCTATAACAATAAGACCATCTTTGTAGTAAGATATGTACAAATATTTACCCTTGACAAAGACATTGTGAGGTATTACGTCAAATCCAGGAGAAGATTGATATCTATCTAGCTCATTTATATCAGAAAGATCAGATACGTCATATGCTGTTACGTATGCTCCTGGTCTTTCATCCGTAGTATAAAGTACTTTCCCATTATCAGAAAGCCAGCAATTATGAGTAAATCGATTGGGTGTCTCTTGTATGCTCAAAATACTTGGGTTAAGCTTGTTAGACACATCAACCACCGCAAATTGTCCTGCGTTGATTTCTGATGTCCACATGGTATCTCCTCTAACAAAACCATCATGAATATATTCTGTTGAGTAACTGCCTGCATATTCAGGTGCTTTCGGATCATTATTAAGATCTAGGATGATAGCTCCTCCATTAAATAAGTTGCTCCCAAACAAATATGCAAAGCCATTTTCATCAATAAATATATTATGAGCACGACGGTATTCAAAAGTATCTATTTGGGTAATAGTGAGGGTATCTATGCTATTAGGAAGATTGTTTAAGTCGATAATCAAAAGTCCAAACCCTGAAGTGTCAGGAGTGTAGTCATGGGTTATATAAGCATGATGATTAAATGTTTTGATGTCTCTCCAAACGCTAAAAACACCTTCTATAAAGAATAGTTCTTCCGTATTGTTAGGATCGGTTACATCTACAATGGTTGTTCCATTTTCTAAGCCCATAATGGCATACTCCCTACTATTTTCATCTGTGTAGCCCCAGATATCATTAGCTTTTGATTCATAGCTGTGCTTTGCTTTAAATTCTAAGAGGTTTTGTGCATGAGATGGAGTAAAGAAGGCATTAGTAACAAGAGAAAGAAATAAGTACGTTAGGTAATGATGCATATTGATTTTACTTCTTGACTTCTACTTTATGCCAGCTGTAGTCCTTAAATCGAAGTATATGTACAAATTTGTTTTCCAAATGATTGATGTACGGCTGTATATTTAACGAATCATTATCTGTTTTCGTATTTGCTTCTATGCTTGGTTCAATGATATAATTTGTATGAAAGGCTGGTTCTTCGACTTTATCTAAATGTTCGCTGAAGTTTAGGCCATAATTATATAACGCTTTTCCAAAATATAAAAAGACATCAAATCCTATGTAGTTGAAATTTGTTGGTAGTTGGTAGTATTTGTCTTCAAAAGGTTTAACAAACTGATTGTGTGTTTCTTTATCAACCCAATAAGAGCTAGTAATATGTAAGTTGTTTTCTTGCATTTGATCCGCTCTAAGCGAGTTAAACCTGCTCCAGGTTGGCATTCCTAAAGTAATTATCTCAAAGTCGCCATGTGTATTCAATTTGCTAACTTGATTTAGAATGTGGTTAGCGAAGGGTTCACTAAATGAAGGGATGATTAATAAGTTGCGTTTTGTTTCATCAAATGCATCATTTAGCTTAGACGTGTCTAATAAACTTTTACTATCAGCTATAAATTCATGAACTAAAGAATCTTCTACTGCTTTTGCTCTTATACTATCTTCGCTTAAAAATTGATAAAACGCTTCAACAAAAGCATGCTCCTTATAATTGTCTTGATAACATATTATATAGTTTTTTCTATAAAAGTTTTTATCCATAAAGTCAAACATGGCTTGTTGATGTCCTTTTGATGTAGCATTTGCCATAATATAATATGGATTTTCTAAAGTGATATTTGTGGAAGATGATAGAGGAGAGACCATCGGAATCGAATCTTTCTTAGCGTAGGCAGCAACTTTTCTTAAAGGTTCATTATATACAGGACCTATGATTAAATCAGAATCTTTGAATTTAGGTTCTTCTAATATAGCATTAGTTGCCTTTACACTTTTTTTTGTGTCATAAATGTTTATGATCAACTTGGCTCCAAGTTTTTTCAAAGAATCTATTGCCATATCAATGCCTTGATAGAGCTCCATAGCAATTTTTGAACCAGGGTATATATAGTTTGGGTTGTCTAATAATCTTAATGAGTCGTGGTTTAGCGAATCTAGAAAGAAAGGCAATAAAACTGCAATCCTATAGGTGTCCTGTTTGGATAATGTCAACGAAACCGTGTCAATAGATTGTGAGTTTTGAACAGAAGAGGAATCTTGCGTGCTAGCAGCTTCCTTTGCTGACTTGGCATTACTTTCTTGAGTCTTGCGCGTTGTAGAACAGGCAGCTAATATAAAGATGGTAATGAATAAAAATATAAATTTATTCCCACTCAATTGTTGCTGGAGGTTTTGAGCTAATGTCATATACAACTCTATTGATTCCTTTTACGTTATTGATGATTTCATTTGAAACCTCTGCTAGAAACTCATAAGGAAGGTGGCACCAATCTGCCGTCATTCCATCTAATGACGTTACAGCCCTCAGACTAACGACATTTTCGTAAGTTCTTTCATCTCCCATTACGCCGACTGACTGCACTGGTAATAGCATTGTTCCTGCTTGCCATACCTCATCATAAAGGTTGTGTTCTCTTAAGCCATTGATGAATATAGCATCTGCTTCTTGCAAAATCTTGACTTTTTCTCGTGTGATATCGCTTAATATTCTTATGGCAAGTCCAGGTCCTGGGAATGGATGTCTAGATAAAATGTTAATAGGCAATTCTAGTTCTTTGCCTACTTTACGCACTTCATCTTTAAATAGGAATCTTAATGGTTCAACTATTTTTAAGTTCATCTGTTCCGGGAGTCCACCCACATTGTGGTGCGATTTTATCGTCACAGATGGCCCATGAACAGAAACAGACTCTATAACATCCGGGTAGATTGTGCCTTGAGCCAACCATTTAACATCTTTTATTTTATGTGCCTCTTCGTCAAAAACATCTATAAAAGTATTGCCAATGATTTTTCGCTTTGTTTCTGGGTCACTAACGTCCTCTAACTTATTGAGAAAAGCATCTTGCGCATTAACACCAATTACATTTAAGCCCAGATCTTTGTAGGTTTCTAATACATCTTCAAATTCATTCTTTCTTAGAAGCCCGTTATCTATAAAAATGCAATATAAGTTTGACCCAATAGCTTTATGCAATAATAAAGCTGCCACACTAGAATCTACACCACCAGACAACCCTAAGACAACTTTATCGTTGTCCAGTTGATCTTTTAAACCATTGACAGTATCCTCAACAAAAGAAGCGGGTGTCCAGTCTTGTTTGCATTTGCAAATGTCTACCGCGAAGTTTTTTAGTAGTTCTTTACCCTGTGTTGTATGTGTTACTTCAGGATGAAACTGCAAACCATAAATTGGAAACTGATATTCACCATTGCTATTTTTAAAGCCTGCAACAGGAATGGACTTTGTGGAGCAAGTTACTTCAAATCCATCTGGAACATCTTGGATGGTATCTGCATGAGACATCCATACTTGGCTATCTGCAGTAATACCATTGAATAAAGCATCGTTTGTAGGAACCGTTGCCAGCTTTGCTCTGCCATATTCTCTTTTTGCTGAACGTTCTACCTTGCCGCCCAAGTGTTTCGCTAAGTATTGCGAACCGTAGCAGACACCAAGAATAGGTCTTTTGTTTAAAATCTGGTCAAGGTCTATATTTAGTGCATTAGGATCTTCTACGGAAAAAGGACTACCTGATAGAATGATCCCTTTAATGCCTTCATCTAGCTTCGGAATCTTGTTGAATGGAACAATCTCACTATATATATTCAATTCACGTATTCTTCTTGCTATTAGCTGAGTAAACTGTGATCCGAAATCTAGTATGAGTATTCTCTCTTGCATATTATACAAAGATAGAGTTAAACCCTGATTATGCAATAGAAGTCAAAAATAATATGGTACTAAACTATGCAGGTCGGCCTTGTCTTAAAAACAAAAAAGGCTTTGCAATAATCTGCAAAGCCTTTTCGATATAAGTTTTGTCGTGTTTACATTGCTTCCATTGCAGGAGCAAGTTCAATATTTAGAACAATATCATTAGATAAAACCATTTCTTTCATAGGATGAGAGAAAGAAACATCATATTGGGTTCTATCAAAAGTAAGTGTACCCATTACTTTCATGTCAGCGCCTGCTCCAGTCATAGAAATTCCTTCAACAGTTTCCTCGTTACTGATTCCTCTGATGGTTAAAGTTCCCATTGCTTTGTTGCCTTCAACTTTATTGATTTTAAAAGAAGCAGTCGGGTTATTCTCTACTGCAAAAAAGTCATCAGATGAGAGGTGCCCAACAAGTTTTTCAGGAGTCTTCCCATCTTCTGGCATATAATTCTCGTCTGTTGGAGTAATCGTAGACATATCAACTGTAAATTCGCCTCCAACGATATTATTACCTTCCATCATTATTTTGCCAGCACTAAAGTTGAGCGTTCCTTCATGAGAGTACATTTTTACCATTTCTCCTTTCCACATGACTTTGCTTTTTTCTAAGTCAATATTAACGGTCATTTCATTAGATGCCGTTTCTTCTGTAGTAGCAGATTTTTCCATTTTATTACTGCTTTCCTCTGTTTGAGTATTGTTTCCTGAGTCGCAAGCTGTGAAATAAAGTGCTGAAGCAGCAGCGATGGTATATAAACTGATTTTTTTCATTGGTTTAAGTTATTTAAAATTAAGATTTATCATATAAATGTAACTAACACATTTTATCTAGACAAAGTTTCCTTTAACTTTTGAATTGTTGATTTTTCACTTCCAATAAATATTTGGTCATTTATAATTATTACAGGACGTTTTAGAAAAGTGTATTCTTGTAAAATAAGCTTTTTATAATCTTGCTCAGCAAGCAATTTCTCTTTTAGTCCCATAGACTTATACTTCATGGCTCTTCTGCTAAATAAAGACTCAAAGCTACCGGATCGTGCTTTCATTTCTTCAAGCTGCTCATTAGTAATAGCTTCGTTCTTGATGTCTTGCATTACAAAAGATGCATGATTGATATTTAGCTCTTTGATGATTCTTGTACATGTACTACAAGACGATAGATAGTAGATTTTCCTTTGCATTAAAAACTAGTTTTAAAACCCATATAAATATTGTACCAGTTGTTTTGTTCTCGCAATTGACCATGAGGATTCATGCCATAGTAATAGCCGATAAATATAGACAATGGTTGCAGGTTGGGCTTTCCTTCGGGATTGTATTTGTAGCCAAACATTATATTTAAGTTCCATGCTCTTTGTTCAAGTTCATTTATGAATTGCTTGTCATAGTTATAAACTATTCTGTTGCTCAGCTCAAGAGACAGAAAGTTCATCCAGCCAAACTTAGTTTTGAGCTTTTTATTATGCCTAATAAAGTTTGATAAAAGAAAATTATCATAAGATAAATTCAAGTAATATTCCATATACCTCTTAGAGGCGTGAACTATTTGTCCGTTAGTTTCTGTAGTATCTGTTGTGTAAAATCCCCTATCTCTGTGATGTAGTCCCCAAAGACCTAGCCTTAGCATTAAATTGTTTTTCTCAACTCGCTTGTCTAAATCATTAAATGACAAGCCCAACTCCCAATATTCATAGGAAACATTGATCCTTTTGAAATCTGGGAAATGCATATTGGCGTAGATGGTTAGTTCATCACCTAGGTGAGTGCTTTCATGGCCATAAGGCGTAAACTTAAGTGCAATATTTCTAATAGCATGATCATGACCTCTAAACCTATAAATGGCTTTAAGTGTACCATAGGTAAAACGATAATCGTTGTTGACAATAGGTGCCGTTGTAGAGTCAAATGCATCCCATAAAACGTGTATGCTAATGGGAATCCAAAGGCCAATAGAGAAAGAGGCACGATCAGACTCGAAGTCATCTCCCCTGTAGAAGTCATATCCTATGATTGGTAGTTCCTTGCCAAAGTTTAGTTCTATTACAGCTCTGTAGCCGTCTGCATCGTTGGGTCTGGAGTAAGCGTAGTCTTTTATGATACATAGTGGTTTGATTTGAAATTCCGTAGGATGAGCTTCTACGGAGAGTGGCCTGTAATAGCTTTTTTGTGTAAGGCCCCACCAATCGTGCAGTGTTTGGGCATATATAGATGAACAAAACACCGTTAATACTAATACAAGTAAACCATAAACCCTCATACGCCAAATTTACATATTTTACGTGAGTTCGATTTATGAAACACTCGTCATGCCAGAAAAATAAGTTATAACTTAAAAGATAACTTATTTTATCAGGCATCTGAATTTCAAGAGCTAAAACCCTTTAAAATTGTTGCCGTCACCGTAGGGCGTTAACACTTTGTCATAGTTGAGTGAATTTCTGTAAGAAATTTGTGTCGAAATGGACAATAAAAACTTTAAACTTGTTAATTGTAACTTTAAACTTATTACGTGTGTTTAGAAAAGTAAACAGTTTTTATTATATGGTGGCATAGAGGTGGATTGTTGTTGCGGAAGCAATTGATGTGTTTATTGAAAGCCTTGTCGGCATTGAACTCTGATTAAAGTGGGCATAAAATATTGATTATTACTTATTAACTTTCTTGAAGTATTTGCTATATAGGCTTGCATTGTTATTTAAATTAATATAACTTTGCGGCAATTATTTAAACCTATATTGTTAAACTAAACAACTATAAAATGAAAAAACTATTTATTGTAGCACTAGCTACTGCTTCTTTAGGCTATATTGGCTGTAAGAAAAAAACAAATGAACCAGCAGCATTAGGCACTGCAACAGTTAAAGGGCGTCTTGTTGCTGATATTGATCAAACAAACGATACTTCAGCAAGTGGCGTTTTTTCTGCAAACTCTGTATCAGAAGGGGCTGAAGGTGTTAGGGTTTATGCGACTATAAATTATTATTACTTGCAAGCTACTCAATCAGGAGGAACTGGTCAATATGCGGAGAAAACTGTTGAGACAACAACAGATGCAAATGGTAATTTTACATTAGAAGTTCCTGTAGGTGCAAGATCTTATTCCCTAAGAGTGAATTATGATGACTTTAATGCTACAAAAACTTTTACAGATGCCCAAGGAAATGACTTAGGAACTGCTGAATACAGATATGAATTTCCAGGCAATAACTATACAGATGTAGTTGTTTCACAAGGTGCAATGGTTACTATCGAGACTAGAGACGCAGGTACTGGTTTTTCTGTAGACAATTCTAATGTTCCTACTACAACTGGATCTGGAACTTTTGAATCTATCGTATATATCAATGACCTAATTGTACTTCCTGGAGATACAAACCAAATGGGTAATGATTCAGTTGTATATGAATTTGCTCCTGAAGGAACTGTTGTGACCATCGGAATCGACTATGATAACAATAGCGGAATGGGGGTTTATGATGCTTGGATGACTGCTACAATAGGTGCCAATGGTGTATTAAATCTTCAGATTCCTACCAGTTCAGGTCCTACTGGAAATTCAGAATTTGAAATCTTCTTCCCAGATTTATTACTAGAGTATAGCAATACTAGAGATATGCCTAATGTGATAGAGAATCAGGTGTTTGAAGCAAGTTATAGTACTACGATTAATAATGGCGGCTTTGTCCTTGAACAAGAAATTTTTTATACTGAGCAACCATAAAAAGGAATTAATTAATAATAGAATAAATTAATATCATGAAGAATATAATAGGAATATTCCTTTTTACCTTGCTAATCACTTTTTCTTTCGCGCAAGAAATGGAAGAAGTGACAAGTAATAGTTCTGAGGAGAAAAATCCTCAGGTCTTGGGTAAGAAAGGACAGGATATAATGCCTATTGCTGGCGAATGGGGTATTGGAATCAATGCCTCTAGTCTAATCAACAACGTTCTTGGAACGTTTGGAGATGGACCCAACGCAACAGGTAGTAGTTATTTTGTTAACGGAGGTGTATATGGTAAATATTTTTTAACTAACTCTTCAGCTATCAGAGCTGGATTTAACCTTTTTGCTCAAAACGATGCAGACAGGGTTACTGTTAGTAATGATAATGCTACTTTAACACATCCTGACTCAGTAGTTTTTGATATAAGCCATTTCTACCAAAACGACTATAACTTTACAGTTGGGTATGAAATGAGACAAGGTAAAAGCCGCTTTAGAGCAGTATATGGTGGTAATATGAACTTTGGCTTATCTTATCAAAGAAATGTCTATGAGTATGCAAATGAGATGGGAGAAGCTAATACCAGACCTAGCATTAATGTTGGGGCGTACCGAAACAACAATGAGAGAATCATTAATGACCAAAGTACTGGCAACATTACTTTAGGTGTTAGAGGTTTTCTTGGAGTGGAGTACTTCTTTGCTCCTAAAGTTTGTGTAGGAACAGAGTTTGGGTTATTAGCTTCTAAGACTTGGTCTAGAGACATTGTTGAGACATTAGAGTATTGGGATGTTACCGACAATGAGTTGAAGACTAAGGAAGATAGAAGAAGCATAAATGCTGGTAGAAGAGACTTTACGCTTTCTACTGATAACTTTAACAATTCACTATACTTAATGATTTTCTTTTAATCAGTAAGTATAAACTTTATAGAAAGGGTTGCTGATGATTCAGCAACCCTTTTTTATTTTTGTATGATTCCCCCTCCTCCTGATAGCCATCAGATGGCAGGCATCTCACTTTGTTTTTCAGAGATGTTGAACTTTATATTTAACTTGAAAGATAGATACCTCGTTCCTCGGCATGACAAAATTCAATTATTTCCCCTCCTTTCAGGAGGCCTGCCTGCCGGCAAGGGGTTAGGTCCAAAGGACTCTCCATAGGAATTCTTTGAGCCTTTGGAGGGTGGTGGTTTGTTTGAATCGATTTGATGCAATCCTTTATACCTTATTAGACTTGCTTAACTATAAGATAACAGGCCTCTCATTTTTAATATGTGATGGGAAGATAGATGCCTCGTTCCTCGGCATGACATTGTTCTTATTTGGGTATCTATTACAGTGAAAAATTTCCGATGGGATTAAAAAAAGTTATCCCCTTTGATTTTGTTCTATTTGTAAAGCCAAAACAGTCAATACAATAATAATAGGAGATTCTATTACCCAAATAAGTTTCCTGACTATTAAGTAAAAAGTTTGGGTGTTTTCAGTAACAGATCCTAAAAACATTAAACTACAGGACAAGGCGATTACCAATAGCTCTACTTTCCATAAGAGGGACAATGTTTTCGTATTGCCAAATAATATGCTGCCAATGAGCATTGCTAGTAAAAAGAAAATGAGGATAAAACCTCCAGTCATTACCCATTTGCTCAGATAGAGTACCTTACTGTCTATTGTAAATATAAAAGAAGTACTACTAGGCAATGTTGCTGAAAGGTATACGGTATTATCTAGTCGCTCGTTTAGGTGCTCTGCCAAATTCTCTCTTAAAAAGCTCACATAAAGCGATAAGATGAAAATAGCAATAGCTAAAGCTTTTTTAGTTTTATTGTGAGTCATTTATCATCGTGTTTTCATCCTTTTGATGACAAGTATCCACAGCAAGAAAATAAAGCTGTACACTAGTAGCGTGAATGTATATTTATGATTAAAGTCTAAATAACTAGGGTAGAAGCGTTGTATTAAAATAAGTACTGATATTCTTAACGTATTTACTAGGTGGATTAATATAATGCCTATGATGGCATAAATTGATTTGTACTTCCAATTGCCAAAAGGATAGGCTATAATGAAAATAGCGAATAAAATAAATAAATCTAGTCCGTTGCAAGGATCACCAATCCAAACCCCGCCAACACCATCAACTATTAGAGATCTTCCATCCACTAATACATTAAAGCCTAAGCCACTTAAGAGGGCTTTAGTAAGGGTTATAGAATTATCTATTACAAATGCATCTAGTTTACCCCATGGATTAATAAGAAAAGTGTATAGTAGGTACCAAGCTAAGTAAAGCAACACAAAAGAAACAGCAAATTTGGTTACCGTCTTAGGTAAGTCCATTTTAGTAAGGTAAAGATTATTTTACCTTCTTGTTATGGTCGTATATTTTTTTTGCACCATACCCAACACCTGCCGCAATAAGCAAGCTGATTCCGCCATCTATAGGTAAAGCGGTATTTGGAGGAGGAGGTGGAGGTGGTGGTGGACCTTGTGCGAATATTTCCTCAGAAATAAATAGACCTAAGCTGATTAGGACTATTGTAAATGTTATTTTAGTGATATATTTCACTTGTTTTAGTTTGTTTTTATAAAAATACCAAATACCTATTGAAAAGCAAAAAAATACAATGAACTTGTCTAAAGTTAAAATCTTCTGAGGTGTTAGACGATTCATACATCATACATCGGATTAAATTAACTTAATAATACTGACTTGCAAAGTTTTAATAGATTCAGTATTGCTAATACTGAATTTGGGTTAAATTAGTTATATGATTATTAATATGGTCAGCGTTCAAAATAGTACTTGTAAAAAAAATATTGTGTGATATAGATTATGCGTAAAGGTTATTGGATAGCAACTTTTGTTTTTTTTATTCTAACAACCTTAGGTGCTTTTTATCATGAGTTGTGGGCAGATGAAATTATACCATGGCAAATAGCAAAAAGTAGTTCTAGTCTGTGGAATTTGTATGAACATTATCAATATGAAGGACATACTTTTATATGGTATGCTATGGTATGGGGGGTGCATCATACAGTAGGATCACTTATTTATATGCAACTTACTCATATCCTGCTTGCATCATCAGCCATTATCATATTTTTGAAGTATGTTCCATTTTCCACAACAGAAAAACTACTATATATTTTTGGCTATTTTATGTTTTATGAATATGCTGTTATAAGCAGACCGTATATTCTTGGTGTATTGAGCGTTTTTGCCATTAGCGTTTTTCTTCAAAAATCTAACGCCTCAATTAAATACTTATACTATGCTTCTATCTCCATATTTGCGTTAGCTAATACGAGTTTGTATGGTATCGTTTTGTCATTTGCTTATGTTCCTGTAATCTGTATACGTATTTGGAAAAATATGGGTATAAAGGAAGGCATCTTGTTGCCGTTTGTTATGTTTTTAGGGATTACTTTAGCATTTTACCAAGTGCTTCCACCAGCTGATGGAGGATTTGTGAATTCAGAATGGCGGTTTTACTTTGATGGCAACCTTTTTGTCGATGTTGCTGATCAAATATTTACTGCATATATTCCTATACCAGATTTTACCGAGCTTTCATCGTGGAACTCAAATTTCTTTATTACTTGTTTTCATAATGACTATTATAAATACTCCGTTGCAATCTTTTCCATTTTTATGGTACTTGCTGTGGGGTATTACCTTAAACCAAATAAAGAAGCATTATTTATATACCTGGTAGCTACTTTGGGGATCTTAAGTTTTGCATATTTAAAATATAAAGGTACACTAAGGCATCATGGGTATTTATATATAATATTAGTTGCCTGTATTTGGCAGTATAAAAGCAGCAGTGCTTTTCCCAAAGCACCGAAGACAATAAAAGATAAATTGTTAAAGGCTTCTTTTTCTATTGTTCTATTATGCCATTTTTTAGCAGGAGCCTATAGTTATATAAAGGATTTGCTATTGCCGTTTGACTTAACAGAATCAATGGTTGCATATATTAATAAGGAAAGCCTTGATAGTATGCCTATGATTACGGATAATGTCAGTTACGCTGGCTTTTTAGACAAGCCAGTCTATTTTGCAGAGAAAATGGAATTTGCAAATCATTATACGTTAAATAATAAGAGGGCAGATGTCAATAATAATGAGCATCTCTTTTTATCGCTAATAAACGAGGTGGTGCAGCAAAGTGACTCCAATGTTTTGTTAGCTTGGAGTAGACGATTGTCATTTGCTGATGTTTCAATGGGAATTAAAGAATTAGCTTTTAAAAAAGGCTGTATTAGGACACCCATTCCATTTGTACTATATGAAGTTGATCGTGATAAGTTTCTTGCAAACCACAATGAAAATAAAAATAGAGCTAGAGCATATTTGAGTTCAGCAAAAAAATACAGCAAAAAAGGAGAAACAGACAAAGCGATTAGTATGCTAGAAAAAGCAATAAGTTTAGATCATGAGATAGACAGTATTAATTATGAAATTGGAACATACTATCTTAATAAGAGTCAAATAGATAAAGCCGTATTCTTTCTGAAACAAGAATTGCTCAACAATGGTACTCATGAAGATGCGCATTTTAACTTAGCAATAGCGTATTTACAAAGTGGGCAATATGTATTTGCCGTGAATGAGCTAAAAGAATTAGTCATATTAAATGGTGCTCATGAAGATGCGCATAATCTGTTAGCCATCATTTATGCAAAGACAAACTCTACTATTCAATATAATGAGCAGTTGGAAACTATTGATTCCTTAAAGTTGACGATCTCTAATGAGTTGAGAAATATTATCAACGCAACTCAATAATAAAAAAGATGACAACAAATATTTTGAGTCATCAACTTTAAAACCCTTTATGTCAAAATTTTTATATTTATTTTGATTATGAGTAAGTTTCAGACACTATATGAGCTTATACATTCCCTTACCTTGGCTGAAAAGAAATTTCACAGAGCAATTAGCCATGTCGTAAATAGAAAAAATAAGAGTTACGATATTTTATTTGAAATCATCGTTGCGCAGAAAAAGCTAGACGAAAAGCACGCTAAACAGCTTTATATTCAAAAGAAGGCTACGGCACAATTTCCTTTTGCGATGAGTTATCTGTATAGTAGTATCCTGAAAAGTCTTCAGTGCTATGAGGTGCAAAAGGGATCGTTTATAGAGCACTTTGAGGAAGTTTATCCTGTGTCGAAAATATTAAGACAAAAAAACTTACAACGACATCTCATAAAGATTTTAGATAAAGCGATTGTACAATTTGTTGAAAAGCAAGAGTGGTTGTCAGCAATGCAGCTATTCCCAGAGTATTACGAGGCTGCTGTAAGAACTGGTATTCAAAACATACCGTCTTCTGAAATTAGGAGCTTGCTAAAGTTAGAAGCAGGTGCATATGATGCATATCAACTAATTTATAAGACGAAGCAGCTAGATACAGAAACGGCTGCAGCTTGGGACAATTATGCTTTTATCGAAGAAAAGCAGAAGCTGTATTTCAATAAACGTATAAAGGAGATAGAATTATCTATTAAGCCTGATCTTGCATTGTCTGCACAACTCTACTTTAAAGAATTTTGTGTAAAATATTACATTTTCACTCACCAGCACGAAAAGGCATATAGCATAGTTCCCGAACTAACACAATACTATAGTAGAAACAAGAAAAATGCTGATACAGTTATATTGCCAAGGTATTTGCGTGTTCTTAATCTTCATTTGACAGTATGTATGGAAACTTTTCGCTTAGAAGAGTTTTATAAAGTATTTGAACTATTTGAGGCAATACCTCATCAAGATAAAACGATACAAAACATTTGGTTACATCATCGAGTCAAGATTATAAAAGCAAAGATATGTGAAGGTAGGTTTGAAGAGGCATTGACAGAGTGGAATTACATAGAAGCATATAGGGAGGAGAAAAAGATTGTATTTGCTCCCATCTTTCTTAACTCGTTCAGATATTATTTAGCAATGTTACACTTTGGGCGTAAGGAGTATAAATTGGTCTTAGATACACTTTATGACGTTTTAAGAGTGAAAAAAACAGCATATAGAGAAGATGTGTATCAAGCGGCGAGATTGTTAGAGATAATGACCTATTTCGAACTAGCGTATTTTGAGTTGTTGGAGGGTAATATGCAGGCTGCAATGAAGTATTACAGCAAAAATGGACAATATAAATTCTATAATATTGCACTTAAGATGGTTAAGCTGTTGATTCAGCCTCCTGTATCTTCTTTGAAAACACATAATAGATTTCTTGTTTTATATAAAAGTTTGGAGGAATTGTTTCTGAATAGTGATAGAGAGCGTTCTGCTCAAAACTATCTTAATATCATGGCTTGGATGATGAGTAAGAGAGATAATATTACTTTTACTGAGGCCTTACTCATTACTGCAAAGCACTGGAGAGGGTTGGAGGAGAACAGCGTATAGTTATAATACAGTAATAGTTCCAGCAAGGTAATGCTCATCAACTCTTAAAGTATAATTAAATACCCCTTGGTAAGTATAGCCATTGCTTTTTGCATTCCATGTATTGGATATAGAATTAGATGAGAATACCAAATTGCCTAATCTATCATAAACTTTTAGATCATATACGGCAGGGGTTAGTCCATATCGTACTGTTAATTCATTATTTATTCCATCACCGTTTGGGGTAAACACATTGGGGATAAAAGGGATGCTTGAGCATTCGGGTGCGAGAAAAACATTTATGGTATCACTAGCTTGGCAACCTGTTCCTTCTGATATGGATAAAATATATTCACCGATATCATCAATTGTGATAATGCTGGAATGCTCTCCCGTATTCCAAATATAGTTAAATCCAGTTTGTGATTCTATGCCAATAGATAATGGCTCATCAAAGCATACCAACGTATCTTGAGGTAGTTCAAATTGGGGAGTTTCAGACATTTCTATTGTGATGCTATCGAAGTTATCTTCTAGATAGCATTCTATTTCTTGAATATCTGGTTTGTAAACGGAGTTAGAACCGACATCATTCACATATATGTATATAGGTTGTTCTGTTATTAAAACCTTTGTATTAATAGCAAAACAATTATCCGATATTAATGTTTGTGGGAGTTGCCCTTGCTCAAGTGTCAGCAGTGTATCGTTGCTTAGTGCATAGATTGTATAAGGAAGTCCTGCTTGAATCGGTATTATTCCTTCATTGCAAACTGTGAACAAGATGGCAGCACTATCACATTGGTTATCATAGGCAAAAGTATCAATTGTTATGCTAGCATCAATTATAGTAGGGCTGGCTGAATTACGTTTACAAGCCTGTCCACTTGAATCATAGATAGCGGATTGTCTAAAAAAAGCATTAAACTCGTCGGGAAGCTGGTTGTTGGCATGGTTTGGCATTTCGCATGGCACTGTTAAGTCATCATTGATATTCACTGTATGATAGGCGAACTGATTCCATATATTTCTTGCTGGAGCCCAAGAATCATTTGTTAGAACCTTAAGGCCGTCAAAGCAGCCACAAATAATGTCTGCATGATTATCCCCATTTACATCTGCAATAATTGGAGTTTCTCTCCCCGTTGGAGTAGCGCAGCTAAAACTACTCACAATTTCTCCTGTTAGACCTTTTACAATATTGATAGCAGAACCATTACTAGTAGCACTATTATTATATGTTACAATTTCGTCGATGCCATCACAATTAAAATCAAAAGCTGAAGCTCCCATTCCCAGGCTAAATGTAAGATCACCTAGGTCTTTCTTATCCCAGCTTTTTTTAAAAGTATGATCAACCACAAAAGCAGAAAAAGTATCATTCCTTATGAATACTTCTGGGAAAGGATCTAAGTCAAAATTACCAACTAATGGCCAATCTACTCGACCTATTGGCGAAGAAGTATAATCTAGATGTCCTATCTCTGATCCAGATACCCCATCATATACATACAAGACATCTTCGGCATTCACTATTACATCTAATTGATCATCCAAGTTCATGTCCGCAACAGCAAATGTTCCTTTAGGATATTCTATAGGACCGTTTACTTCGATAGCAAAATTACCAGTAGTGATGTCTACAGATATTATTTGATTGCTGTTAACCAATTCTAGTCCTTCACATTGTGGACAGAAGTTAGATGGTAAAATATCTACTGCTATGGTAGCGTTTTGGTCATTAGATGTCAAACCTTTGACAATTATACTGCTCGCATCTAATAGTACATCACCATTTATTGCATTTAGTATCATGCCGTCGAAATATAACTCAGGTAAGCCATCGCCATTAAAGTCTGCAATGCTTGAAGCAGTGGCAGTTATTCCTGATTTTGACCATATCGGAGTAGGATTGCCATATTCCATCCTGCTTAGCCCCCCCGCAGAACTATTATTTATGAAGTTATCTCCCAAGCCATCATTGTCAACGTCTGCAATTGAAGAATAAGCTAGAGCACTGCCAGGCAATGTGCTGATCATGTTGCCGTTATTTCCATTATAGTAGCTATTATCAACATATACTTCAGTAATCCCATCGTTATCCATATCAGCAGCTAGGATAGTTAATGTTGAAGCATTTATGGAAGGGTCTGACCAAGCCAAATTCATCTCCCATTCTAGCGTACATGGTACAGGAGTATCTAGGCTTGAGCGAGCAATAAAAAACTCTTTACATCCAAGTGCATTTCTACAGTCTGCATCATAACAGTCTGCTAGACCATCTCCATCGTTGTCTATGCAGTCGTTGCATATTTCTTGTCCGTATAATATACTAGAGATAGAAAGCAAACAAAAGAGAGTAAATATTTGATGTGGCTTATTTGACAAAATTAAACTTATTAGTAATTGACTTATCGTATTGCCTTACATTTAATATGTAAATACCATTTGTAGGGATGTGGTTATTTAAGTTAATTCTACTTTTTTTATTAGAATTAAGTTGAGCAATCATTTGTCCATTCATGTTGTATATGGTCAAGACGGCATCCTTATCGTTTATTAGGTTTAAGAATAGGATGTTGTCTGATATTACAATTTTAGACTCATCTAGTTGTGAATATGTATTGGTGGTACATTCTTTAGTTTTTAAGTTTATTGTATCTATATTTTCACATACTACGTCAGCGTTTTTACGAGAATAAACTACATATGATATGTCGCTTGTAGGACAAGCCTCTACATTTAAGCTAGTATCATTGTTTAAAAATGTATTAGGTGTCCACCTATAGTATGTTCCATCTGGTGGCCCGCTTAAGCTTAAACAAGCTCCTTCACATACCGTGCTATCTGTTATTGGTAATGTTGTTAGTAGCTTTGTTGTCGTTTTGATGTTATAATCAAAAGTGTATACGCATGTGTTTTCTAATGTAACAGTAGCAGTATAATTATTGTTGGTGAAGTTGACACATATTTGAGGAGCAGAAATAGCAGTATCGCTCACGCCAATTGAAGGTTCCCAGGAAAAGCTTGCGCTTCCGCTAAGGTTAAAGCCTTGCATATTGATGCAGTCTCCTGTACAGGCAGATAAATTGGCAGTATCTAGCCTTTCGGGGGCAGTGCTTGATACCCTTGAAATAGATATAGTGTCAAATTTAGTATATTTAAACCCTCCCATGCCACCGCCACCGCAGTCATTGGGACCAGTTCCGTATGCTACAAATATTATTGTGTCGCTTTCTCCAGAACAATACTCAATTGTCGGCAAGGTGTCTCCAGTAGACCACAATATATAAGGAGGGGAAACCCCAATAGATAGTGTGATGCATTGCCCTACGCATAAGGACGTATCATTTCCTAAAACATCAGAGGCGCAAGATTGAGCATTAGCTTTTGGTATTGATATAAATGATAATATAATAACAGATAAATAGCCACTTAATATTCGTAAATATATCTTTTTCATATTGTTGAGTTTATTATTTAGGTGCAGGGGGCATAGTTTTATGAATGATATAGTAATTTATGTACACAAAAGTATATAACTATCAATATAGTAATAGTGAATGATATGTGAAAGTATTTTTTTGTGATTTAATTTAATATTTTAATGATTAAATGTTTGTTAATTATTTGAATTTTAGTCATTTATTTTGATTTTGTTTTAAAATAATGCTAGGATGTATAAAATGAGGTGCTTGCCTTGTTTAAGTCCTCTTCGGCTGGTCGAAGCGTCGCAGAATCGAACCTATTTGTTATATATAAGATCGTGGTTAATGATATTTCGAGGTTTAAACGCTTTGTATCCTGACGTTTAGTCATGAATAATAAGATTGACAAGGACTAGAAGTGAATAAATTAAACGTTTTACTTCTGAGGATATAAAACGCCATTTAAAAGTACATTCAAGCACTAAGACGTTATTTAAAATAATTAGTAGATACAGGATATATCAAAATAGCTGCAGATACTAAATAATATTATCCCTAGAAAGCCAAAAAAGTAAGGAGCGGCTTAGTTGCTTACCAGTTGCCCAAAAAGAAAATAAGCAACAAAATCAAAAGACTATCAATAAATTAGTGAGGGTTGATTAGTTGTTTGAGAGAAAAGGTAAGAGCCTATATTAAGCCAACACTTTCTAAGATAATATTTAGTTCTTTATCAGTAATATCTTCCTTTTTTGACTTGTCATAAAGAGAAAGTAGAAACACAGTTTTATTAACTATTTTGACGCAGGTAATAATCCTGGCACCACCAGATTTGCCTTTGCCTTTGGATTTGATGGCAATCTGACCTTATAACAGTCTCTTCCTATGGCAGTACCTTCAAAGGGGTCTTTTTCTAACTGTTCGATAAATTGAGCTAGCACATCTTTTAAAGAAGAATACTTCTTGATAAGCTTCTTGGAATCCTTTTTAAAAGGTAAAGTGATAACAACCTTAAAGTTCATTCAAGAACTCTTTAGCCGATTGTAATTTGATCTTCCCTTGTTGATGTAGTTCAACTTCGTTTAAAGCATCAACAATACCATTGGCTATTTTTTGTTGGCTGGCTGTAAGTTTAGGCTTTCTAGTCGAAGTATTTAGCTTGACATAAGGGATGCTCTTGATAAACCTAATGAAGGTTTCAAACTTATTATCAGGAATATGTAGAGTTACTTCTTTCATAGCAATAACCTTGTAGTACTTATAACGCCAAAAGTACCCCAAAAGTTACAAATAACATTAAAATAATTAAACCAAAGACAAAACAATTATGAAGCAATTATCTATAAAATCACAAGGTGGAATTATTACATTTATATGGACAGTTAGAAGAATCCATAAAGTAGATGTGTTCAACTCCAATGATTATTAAAGAAGAAAAATCGCATTTATTCTTGAACGAGTTAAGCCCAGGAATGAAATTCTATGGTGAGGGAAATCAGAGAATGCCGACTATATAAAAATGTACTTAGGATATTAAAAGTGTTCGTGTAATATGCCCGCCTTAAATTAGAAAGCCCTTGTAAAGTTTAGAATTACAAGGGCTTATCTGTTCTTTTGGCTGGCCGACCAGGGCTCGAACCTGGACTCTTCTGGACCAAAACCAGACGTGTTGCCAGTTACACCATCAGCCAATAATTATTAAAATAAAGTAATAAGTACTTTATTTTGTGCCTCTTTAAGTTTTATGTGGCAACACAGTTGCCAGCTTGTCTTGCCGAAGTGTAACAAGGCAGATTACACCATCAGCCAAAATTTAGAGATGGCAAATTTAGTAAATGATATTAACTTTTCAATGAAAAATAACTTAATTATACCGTGAGTTCGGTTTAAGAAAGTACTCGTCATGCCAGAAAAATAAGTTATAACTTAAAAAATAACTTATTTTATCAGGCATCCTTTCATGTAAAGGATATTGAAATTCCAGCTATTCCGTTAATCAAGTTGAGCAATGTAAATAATACTGCTACAAGATTGTCTATTAGATAAGGCTCTAATGTAAGACTTTAAACCGTTCATAAAAGCAGGTATATATCTAGTTTTTCCAGTCTTATATTTTTCACTTAGCATCGATACATAAAACGAGTCGAAAGGCATTAGCTTTGTATTTGCTAAATGAAGCCCATGGGTTTCCAATAGTAGTTTCATGCTTTTATGGCTAAAGTGAGACAGGTGTCTTGGGACATCGTAGCCAGCCCAATATTCTTGATAGTGTTTCCCATCAAATGATTGGTAATTTGGAACAGCAATAATAATCTTTCCATTGGG
Source organism: Bacteroidia bacterium (assembly GCA_030426955.1). Lineage (GTDB taxonomy): Bacteria > Bacteroidota > Bacteroidia > Chitinophagales > JAUHXS01 > JAUHXS01. Next base: position 166,687 of record JAUHXS010000006.1, read on the forward strand.
TTTTATTAATTCTTTTATTGTTTTGATATACAAATTGACATCATGAACATGCTCTAATACATGCCACATTGTAATCGCATCAAAGCTATGCTTCTCTAGATTATATAAGGCTTCTATATCTTTTAACTCAATATCAAAATCTTGCTTTGCAACAGCTCTTGCCTTTTCACTGGGCTCTAAACCCATGACGTTCCAGTTGAGCATTTGCATCGTATTTAAAAAATAGCCAGTTCCAGCTCCTATATCCAAAATACTTCCGTTCTTTACTTTGGTTGTATTTCTGATGAGGTTCGCTTTTTGCTTTAAGGTGATTTTTCGGATAAAATGATACAGCTTATCGACAATACTTTTAGAAGAGTCGGAGTGAGATATATACTCCTCTGACTCATAATACTTCCCAATAGCTTGCTCCTCTGGAAAAGGATTGGTTATTCTTAGCTGGCAGGAGGGGCACTCTGAAATCTCAAAAGATTCACTAGAAACAGTATAATCTTTTACCTGAAGACTTGATGTTTCTAACTTAGATTTACAAATTGGGCAACTCTGAACAAGCTTCATTTAACTTTATTTAACAATTTAAACATACTAAATTATATATAATCGTGTTAACATATATAGATATTGGTAAGTATATTTCTTCGAAAGTTTTGCTATTTTCGTGTTGCCCAAATGATAGACTTCTTAAGTTTTAAGGGCTTGAAATAAGTTAGATTAAAAAAATACAATAGAACGTAATGATCAACCTGAAAAAGCTTAGCACATTAGTAGGATGGGGCGTATTTATCTTCTCAAGCATTGTTTATTTATTGACAATGGAAGATAATGTGAGTTTCTGGGATTGTGGAGAGTTTATATCTGGATCGTATAAGCTGCAAATTGTTCACCCGCCAGGTGCGCCTGCTTTTTTGATGATCGGAAGAATATTCACTTTATTTGCAGGAAGTAACTTAGAACTTGTTCCTGTAACGATAAATGCTTTATCTGCACTTTCTAGTGCCTTAACGATTGCTTTTTTGTTTTGGTCTGTTGTGATGATAGCCAAAAAATTTGTTGTAAAAAATGGAGAAGAACCATCAATGGCTGACACCATTGTAATAATCGGTTCGGCATTAGTTGCTGCCGTATCTGCTACCTTTGCCGACTCTTTTTGGTTTTCCGCGGTTGAGGGTGAAGTTTATGCGTTATCTTTTTGCTTTAGTTTTATGGTGTTTTGGGCAATTCTTAAATGGGAAACCATTTCCGACGAGCCATATGCCGATCGTTGGCTTATTTTAATAGCCTTTATTATTGGCTTCTCAAGTGGTGTACACTTGTTGAGTTTACTAGCCTTGCCTGCTATTACTTTTGTTTACTATTTCAAAAAGTATGAAGTAACAAAAATCGGTATAATTAAGGCTTTTGCAATTATGGCAGGAATTCTTTTTACCATACTCAATATTATCATTATGGGAATGCCAGGTGTAATGGCTGGAATGGATAAAATTTTTGTCAATAGCTTTGGTTTGCCATTTAATTCAGGAATGTATTTTACAATACTGGCTATGGTTGGAGCGATTATTTATGGAATATATTATGCGATAAAGAAGAATAATGAAGTGCTATATAAAGGTCTGATTGCATTTTCTATGGTTTTGGTTGGTTATTCCTCTTACGTTATGGTGCCGATCAGAGCTAATGCAGAGCCTGCAATAAATATGAGTAAACCTGCAGACCCATATTCACTATCATCATACCTAAGAAGGGAGCAGTATGGAGATAGACCGTTGTTATATGGCCCTATTTATACAGCACAAAGGACTGGAATTAAGGATGATGGATATAAATATTATAAAGGTGAGGAAAAATATGAAATTGCAGGAAAGAAAAGAGTACCAGAATACAGCGATAAAGATAAAATGTTTTTTCCTAGGATATACTCTCAGCAAGATAAACATATAAAAGCTTACAGAAGCTGGCTTGATCTGAAAGAAACAGATAAACCCACTTTTGCAGATAATATGAGATTTTTCTTTAAATATCAAGTAGGGTATATGTATGTGCGTTACTTTATGTGGAATTTTGTAGGAAGGCAAAATGATCGTCAAGGCTTGATGGGAAGTCTGAAGGATGGGAATTGGATATCTGGAATATCTTTCATTGATAATATTAGACTGCCATCTCAAGACAATCTTCCAAGTAGTATTAAAGATGACAAATCTCGGAATACATTCTTTTTTCTGCCCTTGATATTAGGTCTAATTGGGCTAGTATATATGTATCAAAAGAATAAAAAAGTATTCTCAGTAGTTACTTTGCTATTCCTATTTACAGGAATATTAATACTAGTTGTTGAGTCTAATGAACCGCCAATTGAGCCTAGAGAGAGAGATTATGCAGTTGCTGGATCATTTATTGCTTTTGCAATATGGATTGGGTTTTCAGTCTTAGCTATTTATGAATGGTTAAAAACGAAGAAGCTCTCAGGTATGGTTAGTGCGTCAACAGCGATTGCAATTTGTTTCATTGCTGCACCAGTACTAATGGGATTTCAAGGGTGGGATGACCATGATCGATCTATCAGAAAAGTAGCAAGGGATTTTGCTGTAAACTATTTGGAGTCTTGTGCTCCCAATGCGATACTCTTTACACAAGGAGATAACGATACTTATCCTCTGTGGTATGCGCAAGAGGTAGAGGGCATAAGGACAGATGTGCGCATTATAAATACCAGTTTGCTAGCGGTAGACTGGTATATTGATAAGTTGAAATTAAAGATGAATGATGCCGATGCTGTGCCGATGACTTTGACTAAGGATAAATATCTGGGCAGTAGAAGGGAGTACGTATTGTATTATGATAATAAAAAAGTTCCGCAAAACAGATATTATGATCTAAGTGAAATCATGAAATTTGTATCAAGTGATAAAAAACAAACCAAAGTGCAAGTTTCAGGAGGAGAGTTTATGGATTATTTTCCTACGAAGATGTTAAGCCTTCCAGTAGATAAGCAAAAAGTAGTTGATAATGGTACGGTTCCTAAAGACTTAGCGGATAAAATTGTTCCTGAAATCAATTGGAAAATAAATAAAGGAGGGTTATTAAGAAACGATTTGGTGCTTTTGGATATTCTGGCAGCTAATAACTGGGAACGTCCTATTCATTTTGCCATATCTGTGAGTCCCTCTGTGTATTTGGGGCTGCAAGATTACTTCCAATTATACGGTCTTACTTATCGTTTAGTGCCTGTAAAAAGTAATGTTGACAAAAGGCAACCAGGGCTGATATATACTCCAACCATGTATGATAACCTAATGAATAAATTTAGATTTGGAGAAATGGACAAAGATGGTGTGTTTCTTGATGAAGGTATATTAAGGATGACATACAATCTTAGAAATAACTATGCAAGGCTGGCTGGTGAATTACTAGCTGAAGGGGAAAAGCAAAAGGCGATTTCCGTTCTTGATAAATGTATGAATGCTATGCCGAAGAAAAATGTGCCATATAATGTATACGTTACTACTTTTCCAAGGCTTTATTATCAGGCAGATGCTCCTGAAAAAGGTAAGCCTGTTCTGGAGGATTTAGTTGCTGTTGCAGAAGATGATTTGAATTATTATATGAATTTACCAACTGATGATATTGAAACGTATCAAAGAGAGATTCAAGAGTCTATGGCTATTTTACAAGAGATGTTGAGAATAGCACAACAATATCAAGAGACAGAACTTGCAACCGAAATCAGTAGTAAGTTTGAAGCGTTTAAAGCTAAGGCAGAGCAATTTTAAATCAAAGAGGCTTTTTGAAGGGGACTTCTAAGTTGCTATGTTATCTATCGCAAGGTTTACAGATATTGGCTCTTTTGGAGTTTTGTTGGAGTGTTTATCTTGAATGTGTAACTCCCACCAACCAACATCATGCCACTTATTATGCTTAAAGCCTATGGCTTGGTACATGGCTATTTGTTTGAATCCGAAGCTTTCGTGAAACGCAACACTTGGATCATTGGGTATGGTGATGCCCGCCAATAAACTATTAAAACCTTGTGCTTTTAGAGTTTTAAATAACCTTTCATAGAGGTTCCTGGCAATACCTTTCCTATGGTGTTCTTGAGCTATATAAATGGATACTTCCTTGGTCCATCTGTAGGAAGACTTTTCTCTATGATCAGAAGCATAAGCGTAACCGACTATAATATCTTGTTCTTCACAAACCAACAAAGGAAGTGCGCTTTGAATCGCACTTAATCGTTGACTAAATTTTTCAATACTAGGAACTTCTTCTTCGAATGTAAAAGCTGTCTCTAGTATATATGGGGTATAAATATTAAGGATCGCTTGATAGTCTTTTTTATCTGCGATCCTAATATTCATTGCTTGATTTGCTGTTATCTTAAGAATAACATTTCCCTATACTTAGGAAGTGGCCATTCTTGATTATCAACGAAAAATTCGAGTTTCTCTACAGAGTACCTAATAGTGTCAAAAAGTGGCTTTACTTTATCGCAATAAGCTGCGGCTTTTTGCCGCTCATTATCAAGTTTATTAGCCTTTTTGCGCTCTTCGATCATTTCATCTACACCTTTTTTGGCTTTATTGATGTGCTCAGATATTTTGTTTAACAAATCTTGCTGAGCTTTTAGACCTTCACCTTTAATCCCTGCTGACTGAAGACCTGTTATGTTTTCAATTAATGTATTTTGATACTTTATGGCAGTTGGTAAAACATAGTTGTAAACCAATTCACCAAGCACTCTAGATTCTATTTGAACTTCTTTGGAATATTGCTCTAACAAGATTTCATGCCTAGCTTCAATTTCAACTTCGGTAAAGATATTGTTGTCTTTGAATAGTTTTAACGATTTTTCCGAAACGTATGCATCTAGTGCTTTAGGAGTTGTTTTGTTATTAGATAAGCCTCGTTTTTTAGCTTCTTTTTCCCATTCTATACTATAGCCATCTTTTTCAAAGATGATTCTTTTAGAATCTATGATATACTCCCTGATGACTCTTAAAATGGCGGCATCTTTTTTCTCTCCTTCTTTCCTGATAATAGCATCAACCTCTTTTTTGAATTGTTTTAATTGATTAGCTACGATTGTATTTAGTACGGTCATTGGCTGAGCACAGTTAGCACTTGAGCCGACAGCCCTTACTTCGAACTTGTTGCCAGTAAAAGCAAATGGAGAAGTTCTATTTCTATCGGTATTGTCTAGTAAGAGGTCCGGAATACCATTGTGTATCTCCATTTTAAGGTCGAGCTTGTCTTGTTCGCTAAAATTCTTATCTGATACTTTTTGCTCAATAGCGTCCAGTACTTTGGATAAATGGGATCCAATGAAAATAGAAATAATAGCTGGAGGTGCCTCATTTGCACCTAATCTGTGATCATTGCCAGCAGAGGCAATACTTGCTCTTAAAAGTTCTTCATTATCGTTGACTGCTTTTATCGTATTAACAAAGAAGGCTAAGAACTGTAAGTTGGTCTTAGGTGTTTTCCCTGGAGACAGTAAATTTTTACCAGTATCGGTTCCCATCGACCAGTTATTGTGCTTTCCAGAGCCATTAACACTTGCGTAAGGTTTTTCATGGAGTAGTACTCTTAGATTATGTCTTCTGGCGACTCTATCCATTAAATCCATTAATAGTTGATTGTGGTCTACTGCTAGATTCATATCTTCAAAAATAGGAGCACACTCATATTGGCTAGGTGCGACTTCATTATGTCTTGTGCTAACGGGAATGCCTAGTTTGTGGCACTCTGTTTCAAGATCTAGCATGTAGGCATATGCTCTCTCTGGGATTGAGCCAAAGTAGTGGTCTTCTAACTGTTGACCTTTTGCCCCAATTTGGCCAAAAACGGTTCTGCCTGATAACGCTAAATCTGGTCTGGCATCGTATAATGCAGCGTCAACCAAGAAGTATTCTTGTTCCCATCCAAGTGTAGGGGTAACCTTTTTAACGTTTTTATCAAAATAGTGGCATACATCAAGTGCTGCCTTTTCAAGGGTGTGTAATGATTTTAGCAAAGGTGCTTTGTAGTCTAGTGCCTCTCCTGTGTAGGAAACGAATATTGTTGGAATGCATAGGGTTTTTCCAGAGCCAATTTCCATGACAAAAGCAGGAGAAGATGGATCCCAAGCAGTATATCCTCTTGCCTCAAATGTGTTTCTGATTCCACCATTGGGAAAACTTGATGCATCTGGTTCTTGTTGTACGAGTTTGTCTCCATTAAAATTTTCTATTCCTGCTCCGCCTTTGGTTGGTGTAAAGAAAGAGTCGTGTTTCTCTGCTGTTGACCCAGTTAATGGCTGAAACCAATGCGTAAAATGGGTTGCCCCTTTGTTCATGGCCCATGCTTTCATCGAGGCTGCAACTTGATCTGCCACTTCTCTGTCGATTTTTCTTCCAGATTCAATAGCGCTCATAACACTTAGGTAGGCCTCTTCTGAAAGGTATTCGCGCATAGAGACATCATTGAATACATGAGAGCCAAAGTATTCTGATATTTTTTCATTTGGACGCTTGATAGGGGTTGCCTGTCTTTTGGATACCAAATCGAGAGAGTTGAATCTGACGTTTATCATTGCTTTTTTATTTGCATTTTATAATATGATACAAAACTAATGTTAATATTAATGCAAGTCAAATTTTTTATTTATTTCTAGTATAAATGTGAAAATTTGGTAATTTTTTGTGGAAAAAGTTAAAAATATTTTATTAGTATCCATTTTTTAACAAAAAGTCGATATTAAAATAATATATTATTTATTTTAATATGTTTTGACTTGTTTGAAAGTTGGGATTGTTTTCTTGAAATACAGTGTTAATTTGCTTTTTTAGCTTGCTGCTAATAGAAAACTAGCGCTTGTTTAGTTGTTGCATTGCAATGGTTGCAGCAATGACGCTATATGATGGGGCAATAAGCTGACCTATTATAGGAACAAGGGATAGTCCTATAAACCCTGATCCGTTTATGATACTTAGCCACTTGTTTTGATAAATAAACTGCTTACTCTCCTTTACCGAGACTTGATGTCGTTCTTGATAATAATCTAGCATAGAAAAACCTGTAAAATAGGCTTGAACGATGAATATAATAACGGGACTAGCTAACCCTATGATAGGTAGAAAAGATAGAAAGAAAAGTATAGCTAGTAATAATAGCTCTTTAACTCCATTTTTTGTGGCTAAAACCAATCCTCTTATAATGTCTTTTATAAATTGCTTTGTATTAAATGGGAAGTCAGAACCGGTAAGATTGGCCTCCGCTTTCTCTGAAATAATAGGTAGTATAGGTGTCATTAAAATTAATACGATGTATTTATATGTATATAAGTAGGCTAGTAAAAACAAAATTCGTATTACAATTAAAATAATTATCTGGATAGTTGTCTTAATCCAGTTGGCATTAGCATTCAATTCATTAATCCATGGGACATAATTTATAATTATTGATGTGAATTCCGTAGAGTACTGCCAGGCTAAAATGCCAGATATGATGAATAGTGCTAGATTAATGATACCGGGAAGTAAAACATAGCCCCACATTTTATGCTTGACAATGAGCTGGTGGGCTTTTTCATAGCTTTGAATTCCTAGCTTTACTTGTTGGGCAACATTCATGCTAAATTGAAGAGGGTGAGTGATTTCATTAATATGAGTTGCCTATTGATTTCTTGTGAAATAATGTGTGCCAAATAATTCTTCATCATAGCTTGTTCCTGGAAAGTTGTCGACCGTTAGTGTGTCATTGGTAATAGTAAAGTCGACATCATCGTTTAGGTCTAAGTTTTTTGAATTTTCTTTAATAGGGTCAACCTTAATCCATATTGTTTTGCCATTATTGCTAGTCTCTTGATTTTCTATTGAGTAACCAGTTTTATGTATTTCCTGCCCATTGATATAAAATATGATCCTCCCTTCATTGTTGAATTCAATTTCTGCAGTATAGTTAGAGTTTGAAGCAGGTCTTGTCAGGGTAGTTGTACTCCACCAATGTTCTCTATACATGGTATATTGCCAAGTGTACTTCCCCTTAAATACTTCTAGCTCATTAAGAAGTTTGTCTTTCTTGCAGGATGTGATCAGGAATAGATCTAAGATAGCTAATAGAAATAAACTTAGCCTTTGATTTAATATCTTCATTTTATTGATTCTAGTATTTACTACAAATTTACACTATTCGATCAATAGTTAATATTTGTAGTTTCTTTAGCATTAGTCTGTGCTTTCCAAAGGATAAGCAATATCGGAAACAATAGTGGCAGAACAACCGATTTATACCTAGCTATAGCTCCTAGGTTTGGGACTACTATTCCAATTACTATGATTAAACTAAATGAAAAAAATAAGATAAAGTAGGATATGTTTTGGAAAGAAATAGCCTCTTTTTTGAATTGAAAAGCTGACTTGCTTGCCAATATGAATAGCAATATTAAAATATAGTTTTCAATACTGTATAATAGTTGATAAAAAGAATTTGTTCTCCACGGAAGAGGTTTGAGCATTGTGTTTATCAGTGTATGTGGAATTGTCTTTATTAGTTCTATTGTATTATTGTCAATGCTATTTAATTCTACATTGGAATTACCGTCTAATGCAAAGAATTGAGTCTGCTTAATGGATAGTACTTTAATGGGTGAGTAGGCAGGGTATAGGTGGTGGACAAACAGTATTAAACTTGCGACTATTGCATATGCTTTTAAGTACTGCCACAAAACATTTGACTTGTTGTTGATGGATGTCAGGAAAGCAACTGTGGGAGGAAGCAGAATCAATAAAACATAAAACCTTGCTAGTGTTAGAATTAGAAAGCATAAGGCAATTTGTGCAATGTTTTTTAGATTTAATTTTATCTGACTTAGCTTTGAAAGCTTGAATAAAAGGCATCCAAGTGCAAAAACGATAATGCTTTCCTTGTGTAAGCCTGAGCTCCAAAAAACAGTAGATGGTAATAGGAATATGGAAAAGACAATAGGCATATTCTTTGGAGATTTGATATGGGGAGTAAGTGTCTTATAGATGAAAGTCAATCCTATAAATGATAAAAAAGCCATAAATACACTATGTACGTAATAATGTCCAAAAGAAAGTAAATAAATGATCGTATTGAGTCGAATAACGGTATAAGCTGCCGTATCATGCCAATATCCCATTTGTTGTACATAAGGTTGTATGAATTCTGGTTTGAATACATTGTTAGGACCTAGTAATAGGTAAAAGTAATGTAGTGGATTGTTTGATAAGGCGCTATGGATGATCTTGCAATCTTGAAAATACATCCAACTATCACCACCGCCATATCGAGTACTGTGTATGTAGGCATAGGCGATTCCACCAAGCACTTTTATGATGAAAAAAAAGGAGAGTAGGTTTGGAGAAAGCCCTTTCAGTTGAAAGAACTTTGTAGTATGAATTAAATAGACAAAGCAAGCGGAATAGAGTAATATTAAGGCTGTGGCGATCAATTTGAATCGATTAGCATCATTTTGTTGATAAACCGTGTATATGTTGCGTTTGTGCGACAAAGATAATGATAATTAATCCTTATTTTTGATAAAACAAATTATCGCAATGGAGGCAGCAATCAAAGAACCTGAAGTAAACGTTGAATTAGCTGGGCAACTAGGCATTTTGCCAGAAGAGTTTGATAGGATATCCGAGCTTTTAGGGCGTACGCCAAACTACACAGAGTTAAGTATGTTTTCCGTGATGTGGTCGGAGCACTGTTCTTATAAAAACTCCATTAACCTTCTCAAGACTTTGCCGAAGGACGGACCTCATATCTTGGCAAAAGCTGGTGAAGAAAACGCAGGACTAGTGGATATTGGTGATGGACTAGCTTGTGCTTTTAAAATAGAATCACACAATCACCCTTCGGCGATTGAGCCTTATCAAGGAGCAGCCACTGGGGTTGGGGGAATTCATAGAGATATTTTTACCATGGGGGCCAGACCTATTGCGGCGTTAAATTCTTTAAGATTTGGCAATATCAGTCATGAAAAAACAAAATGGCTCGTAAGAGGTGTTGTAAAAGGAATTGGTGATTATGGCAATTCATTTGGTATTCCTACTGTAGGCGGTGAAGTTTATTTTGATGAGTCTTATCATGTTAATCCTTTAGTTAATGCCATGTCAGTAGGAATTGTAAAAGATGGCAAGACCATATCCGCTACAGCACATGGAGTAGGTAATCCTGTTTATATTGTAGGCTCCGCAACAGGTAAAGATGGTATTCATGGAGCTACGTTTGCATCAGGTGATATTACGGAAGACTCAGCAGAAGATTTACCTGCAGTGCAAGTAGGAGATCCTTTTCAAGAAAAGTTATTGTTGGAAGCAACCTTGGAAGCTATTGATGCGGGTGTGGTAGTCGGTATGCAGGATATGGGTGCTGCTGGGATTACTTGTTCTACCTCAGAAATGTGTGAAAAAGGAGAGCATGGCATGAAGATATATTTAGATAAAGTCCCTACAAGGCAGAAGAATATGAAGCCTTTTGAAATTCTTTTGTCCGAATCTCAAGAGCGTATGTTAGTAGTCGTTGAGAAGGGTAAGGAATCCGAGATTGAGCGCATCTTTGACAAATGGGATTTGAATTGTGCTATTATAGGTGAAGTTGTTGAAGAAGAAGTGTTGGAATATTACATGCATGGCGAGTTGGTTGCACGGATAGCGCCTAAAAATCTTGCATTAGGTGGAGATACTCCAGCCTATACCCGTGAAACTAAGGAGCCAGAGTACGTTAAAAAAATTGAGCAATATAGTATTCATAATATAACAGAGCCTCAAGACCTAAAATCCGTTGCAGAGTTTTTGGCAAAGCACCCCAATATCGCTTCAAAACAATGGATTTATAACCAATACGATTCTATGGTACAAATCAACAATACCTCTACAAACCAGCCTGCTGATGCAGCAACAGTAAGAGTGCTGAATACCAATAAAGCATTAGCGGTAACCGTAGATTGTAACCCTTATTTTGTTTATGCTAATCCAGTGCAAGGAACAGCTATTGCAGTTTCAGAGGCGGCTAGAAATATTGTCTGTAGTGGCGGAGAGCCGTCAGCCATCACCAATTGCTTGAACTTTGGTAATCCGTATAATCCAGAAGTATACTGGCAGTTTGATGGAGCGATTAAAGGAATGAAAATGGCTTGTGAAAAGCTTAATACACCTGTAACAGGAGGAAATGTTAGTTTTTACAATCAATCTAGCGATGAAGGTCCAGTAATGCCAAATCCTGCTATAGGTATGGTAGGCGTTTTAGATGATATAGCCAATAAAATGACACTGGATTTTAAAAGCGAAGGGGATGAGATCTTTTTGATTGGTCAAAATAGAAATGATATATCATCATCTCAATACTTGATCCATTATCAAAAGGAAAGGTATTCCCCAACACCTTATTTTGATATGGAAGAAGAGTATGCTGTTCAAAGAGCTGTGGCGGATTTGATAAAAGAACGTTTGGTTGAATCTGCCCATGATGTTTCTGAGGGAGGATTGTTCATAACGTTGCTAGAGTCTGCAATGGCAAGTAATTTGGGGTTTTCTCTTGACGCTGAATTAGATATTAGGAAAGATGCTTTTTTGTTTGGGGAGTCACAAAGTAGAGTGGTGGTATCTATTGCCAAAGACAAAGCTACTCAGTTTAAGTTAAAGCTTGAAAATGTAGGAGTCAATTTTAAGAAAATTGGTAGTGTAAGTTCTGATATCAATGTTTGGGGTGAAAATTGGGGGAATGTGACTGATTGGAGTAAAAACTATGATGCATCAATTGCTGATCATATGAGTAAGTAATATTGACTAGTTTACTAGATGCTTTTTTGCAGAAGTGCATAACTAAGATTGGTTGAAAACAGATAAAAGCTACAACTAATAATATTAAAAGCTTATTTTTGAGAAGTAACTTCTACTTTGAATGATACGTAAGCTATTTCCCATTTTTCTGTTTATTACAATTTGCATTCAAACATCAGCCCAAGAATTTTTAGGGTCAACCGTTAGTAATTATGCAGGTGTTATGGCATTGCATCATCAACCTGCGGCAATTGTAGATAGTAGAATTGCTTTTGACCTTAATTTGATAGGAGTTAATGTTGGGTTTGGAAATAATTATGTTGGTTTTGATACAAGAGAGTTAAGGCGGAATACTCAGTTTAGAGGAGGCATTGAATTTCTAGATACTTCAGGCAGTTTCTTAGATAAATATGTGACACAGTTGAAAAATGAGAGAACAAAAACGTTCTTTTTTAATACAACTATCTATGGACCCTCATTTATGGTAAGTCTGAAAAACAAACATTCTTTTGCTGTAACAACTACCTTAAGGAACTATTTTAATATCAATGATTTTTCAGCACCTTTTGCAGATCAAATATGGGAAGCTTCAATCGATGGCTCAAAGGCATTGAATGATGTAGTACTAGAAGGTGATGGATTTAACCTTCAAATGGCCAGTTGGTCTGAAATAGGCTTGACTTATGGTACTGTGCTCTGGGGAGAAAAAGAACATGAACTTAAAGGAGCAGTTAGGGTAAAGCGAGTTCAAGGATTAGGTGCTATGTACTTTTATGCCGATGATTTAAACTTTAGTATTCCTAATGATTCTACAGTAAACTTTGATAATGCTACATTTAGCTATGGACATTCAGCCAATCTTGATCGAGCAATTAATGGCGAAGGGTATAGTTCATTTGGTGATTTTTTAGAAGGCTCTATTCCAACATTTGGTTTTGATATCGGTTTTGAATATGAGTATCGTCCGAAATATAAAGACTATTACTACTTCATGAATAATGACTCTAATAATATCAGGCATGACCTTAACAAGTATAAATATAAGTTGGGTATATCCTTGACTGATGTTGGTAAAATTAAGTTTGATAAAGGAGTTTTATCTCATAATTTCTCAGTCAGTTCACAAGAGTTTGAACTTGGCGTTTTTAGTGGTGTTTCGAATGTGGAAGAATATGACTCTGTTATTACAAGTGAATTACAAAGAACATCTCCTCCTGATATTTTAGAATATTCTCTGCCTACTGAGTTGAGTTTGCAGTTTGATTATAATATTAAAAACAATTTTTATGTAAATATATCGGCAGGCTATGCTTTTAAGCCTAAACGACTTGGTGCCAGGGAGCTTAGTCGATTAGCAGTTGTTCCTAGATATGAACAACATAATTTTGAAGCTGCAGTACCCATTTCTTATGATGGAAATGGGCGTTTTAATCTTGGAGCACATTTAAAACTTTGGTTTTTAACAGTTGGTAGTAATAATATCCTAGGGGCTTGGTTCTTAAGGGGTTATCAAACGGGGTTTAATGTATATGCTGGAGTAAAGTTATCACTGCACAAAAATATGTTGAAGGATAAGGATAATGATTTTGTCTCAAATAAGTTTGATGATTGTAAACGTGAGCCAGGTACTTGGGAAAGGCAGGGATGTCCTGAACCCGTTGAAGAGGAACCTGCTGACAGAGATGGAGACTCAGTGATTGATGATGAAGATTTATGTCCTGACGATTCTGGCATGGTAGTGTTTAACGGATGTCCTGATACGGATGGTGATAGCATTCCAGATATTAGAGACAGTTGCGCTCAGGAATTTGGCTTGTTGATATTCAATGGATGTCCTGATACCGACATGGATAGTGTTCCTGATGTAAATGATTCTTGTCCAGATATTCCTGGGTTGATTGAGTTGAAAGGTTGCCCTGAGACTGAAGATACGTCATCCTCAAACGATACGGATTCATCCAATAATACTTCAAATGTTAGTGAGCAAGATAGTGGTGCTTCTGCAGAGAAGGAAGTGGACAATACAGCTAATGAAAAAGTAGTTGCTGATACGAAGCAACCTGAAAAAGATTGCTTTGAAGAGATGAGTGATGAAGAGGCTTATGCAGCTGCGGTAAGCGAATATGGGGATAAAAATGTTGAAGGGTTATCATTTAAAGTTCAAATTGGTGCATTTGGTAGTCCACCTCCAAAAAGCTATTTCAATTTCTTGGAGGGAGTTGGGGCAGTTGAAAAGCTCAATGAAAACGGACTGACTAAATTTAGGGTAGGAGATTATGGTACTATTGCTAAAGCCGAGAAATTAAGAAGGTCTGTTAAAGATCAGGGAATACGAGATGCATTTGTGACGCCTCTCTTTAATGGAAAGAAAATATCTCTACGAGATGCTATAAAGAAAATGTGTAATGATTAAGCGCAGCTATTTCTTTTACATTGGCAAGTTTTTAATTGCTCTATTGATTTTAGCTGTGGCGTCCTGTAAAAAAGACTCCGATAATTCGAATAAAGATGGTGGTCTTAATAAAAAGTCTACAGGATCAACTGCCAACGATTTGCTTTCTGAAGATAAATACAAAAGCCTTGTAGTTGAGTTGCAATATGTATCGGGCTTTGAGCCAACAGAAACTGCAAAAGATAATCTGAAAACATTTTTGCAGACCTATTTAAATAAACCTGACGGTATTACTTTTAAAGAGTCTAATATTACTTCGCCTAGTAATAATAAATACTCAGTAGACGATATCATTGCTATAGAAGATGCTAATAGAAATGAATATACAGCAGATGAAAAAATGGCAGCGTATTTCTTATTTCTTGATGGGGAATATAGCGAAAATAGTGGATCGGGAAAGGTTTTAGGGATTGCTTATCGAAATACCTCCATGGTTATTTTTGAGAAGACAATAAGAGATTTTTCAGGAGGGCTAGGTCAGCCGAGTACTAGCTTAGTGGAATCTACAGTGCTAAACCATGAATTTGGACACATTTTAGGTCTAGTCAATGTTGGTACGGAAATGCAAACGGATCATCAAGATGAGGCACATGGTAAGCATTGTGATGTGGATGACTGCTTAATGTATTATGCAACAGAAACCAGTGATTTTTTTGGTAATTTAATTGGTGGAAGTGTGCCAGAGCTAGATAGCCTGTGTCAAGCAGATTTAAAAGCAAATGGAGGAAAATGATGCCAATGTGATTTTTATATCTTAAGAACCTTACAGTGGCACATATTGTTTCATAATCATTTTAAGTTTTAATATTATAATATTCAACACGGTATAATATGGAATATAAACGATTAGGAAAATCAGGATTACAAGTAAGTAGATTGTCATTGGGATCTTGGTTGACATTTGGTAAGCAAATAAAAAATAATATTGCTGAAGATTTGATGACCTTAGCTTATGAGAAGGGCGTGAATTTCTTCGATAATGCAGAGGCTTATGCTGGTGGTGGCTCAGAGGAAATCATGGGAGATATCCTTAAGAAGAAGGGATGGTCAAGAGATTCGTATATCGTCTCAAGTAAGACCTTTTGGGGGCTTAAGGGGTTGCAAGATTCTCTTCCTACCCAAAAAGGATTGCATCGAAAGCATTTAGTAGAAGCATGTCATGGTGCTTTAAAAAGGTTTAAACTAGATTATTTAGATCTTTTTTACTGTCATAGAGCAGATAAAAACGTGCCTATTGAAGAAGTTGTATGGACAATGCATAATTTAGTGCAACAAGGTAAGGTCCTGTATTGGGGGACTTCCGAGTGGAGCGCACAAGAGATTATGGAAGCGCATATGGTGGCAAAGCAATATAACTTAATTGGTCCTATTGTAGAACAACCTCAATACAATATGTTTCATAGAGATAAGGTAGAGGTAGAGTTTGCACAAATATATAAGACGGTTGGATTGGGTACTACCATATGGTCTCCTTTGGCTTCAGGTTTATTAACTGGAAAGTATAATGATGGATTTCCTGAAGGGACTAGGTTAGGTATTAATGGTTTGGAGTGGCTGAAGGATCAGGCTTTGGCAGAAGAAAAAATAAATAAGGTAAAGCAATTAACAAAGCTTGCCAGTGAATTGGGAACTTCAATGCCATTATTAGCCTTAGCATGGTGCTTGAAAAATGAAAATGTGAGTACTGTTATTCTTGGTGCTTCTAAATTAAACCAGTTAGAGGAAAACTTTAAAAGTTTAGAAGTCAAAGAGAGTTTAACAAAAGAAATAATGGAGCAAATAGAATCTATTTTGGATAATAAACCTATTGCCCCACCATTTTAAAGTTGTTTTTAGTGAGCCGCTAAATATTCAGCAGTTCCTGCATGAGATGCTTTCATTGCCTCTTTTCCTTTACTCCAGTTTGCTGGGCAAACTTCACCGTTTTCTTCAAAGAATTGCAAGGCATCTACCATTCTTAAAGCTTCATCTACGTTTCTTCCTAGAGGCAGGTCGTTAACTACCTGATGACGAACAATACCTTCCTTGTCAATCAAAAATAACCCTCTGTAAGCAATCAGTTCTCCTTCTACGATTAACTCACCATCTTCGTTATAATCATAATCGCCAACTAATACATCATAGTCTGTAGAGATTGTTTTATTCGTATCTGCAACAATAGGATAGGTAACACCGCCGATACCTCCTTTTTCTTTAGATACTTGTAGCCATCCCCAGTGAGACATTTCTGTATCCGTTGAGCATGCCACGACTTGAGTATCTCTACTTTCAAACTCAGCTAACTTTTCTTGAAATGCATGAAGCTCTGTAGGGCATACAAAAGTGAAATCTTTTGGGTAAAAGAAAAACAGAACATATTTTTTTCCAACGAACTGTTCAAGAGAAAAATCTGGTACAAATTCTCCGCCATTTACAACTGCTTGAGCTTTAAATAAAGGAGCTTTTCTTCCTACTAATACTGACATTTTTTGCGTTTTATGTTATTTAAATAATCTATAGTAATGCTAACGTAATGTTACCATATTTAGTTTCTGAAAAACCGATTAATACAAAGCTATGAAATATTATTTTGACTTCTCAATAATAATGTCAAAGTGTTCTTTGCTGACTGGCTGAACAGATAGCCTAGAATGTGTAACTAGCATCATTTTAACTAGACGGTTATCGTCTTTTACATCTGCAAGGGAAACTGGGTTGTCTAATTTCCTTTCAGGAACAAAATCGACGACAACCCATCTATCATCATCTGTTGTTGGATCGGGGTAATGTTCTTTGGCTACTTTTGCAATTCCTACAACAGATGGGTTGTGTACGCTATGGTAGAATAGAGCTAAATCACCGACTTTCATCTCTTTCATATTATTTCTTGCTGCATAGTTTCGGACACCATCCCAATGGTCTCTTCCAAGTTTGATGAAATCATCCCATGAGTAAGTGTTGGGCTCTGATTTGATTAGCCAATAATTCATTGTTCAGTTTTTAGTTAAAAAAATAGCCAATCAACGATTGTTGATTGGCTATCATAAACTCAAGTTTAAAGACTATTTGTCTTCTTTCTTTTTAGTCGTTTTCTTCTTTGGTGCTGCTTCTTCTTGCTCCAACTTTTCTTTTAAGTCAGACAAAGCTTCAATATCACCTAAAGTTGACTTCTCAATATTTCTATTTAAGTTTTTAACAGCTCGCTTCGTTTGTTTGGAATGAGCTCGCTTAGCTGACCTTTCCGCATTTTTCTCATCTCTTTCTTCATCTTCATGAATTCTTGCATGAGAAACAATAACCTTTCTGTCTGCCTTGTTAAACTCGATGATTTTAAACTCAATAGTCTCTTCTATTTCAAACTCAGTAGAGCCATCTTTCTTCTTCAAGTGTTTAATAGGAGCAAAGCCTTCTAAGCCGTAAGGTAATAATACCACGGCTCCTTTGTTATCTTTGGATAAGATCGTGCCTTGATGGACAGACCCTTCTGTGAAGATCGTTTCGAAAGTGTCCCATGGATCATCCTCCACTTGCTTATGCCCTAAGGCTAGCTTTCTATTCTCATCATCAATTTCAAGAACAACTACTTCCATATCATCACCCACTTTTGCTAATTCGCTAGGATGTTTTACCCTTCTTGTCCAAGAAAGATCAGAAACGTGAACCATGCCACCAATCTCGTCTTCAAGGTCAACAAACACACCGTAAGGTGTTATGTTGCTTACTTTTCCAGTAAACTTATTCCCAACAGGGTAGTTGTCTTTGATCTTCGTCCAAGGATCTTCAGTCATGTTTTTAAGACTTAAAGACATTTTTCTTTCGTCTCTATCTATTGTTACAACTTGTGCTTCATGCTCGTCTCCAAGTTTGAAGTAGTCTTTTGTGTTAACATTTTGGTTTGTCCATGAAATCTCCGATACGTGGATTAACCCTTCTACTCCAGGAGTGATTTCTAAGAATGCACCATAATCCTCAATGTTTACAATTTTACCTTTAACAGTAGAGCCTTCTTTAATGTCTTTTCCTAAAACTTCCCATGGGTGAGGAGTCAATTGTTTTAAGCCAAGAGAGATTCTCTTCTTGTTGTCATCATAGTCTAATACTACAACATTTAGCTTTTGATTAAGCTCTAATACCTCGTTTGGATGGTTGATTCTTCCCCATGAAATATCAGTAATGTATAATAGACCATCTAAGCCACCAAGATCGATGAAAGCCCCGAAATCCGTGATGTTCTTGATTGTTCCTTCAAGAACTTGTCCTTTCTCAAGCTTAGAAATGATTTCTTTACGTTGTACTTCAAGATCGCTTTCGATAAGCGCCTTGTGAGATACAACGGCATTTTTGATTGTTTCGTTGATCTTAACAACTTTGAATTCCATTGTTTTGCCTACAAACTGATCATAGTCAGTAATAGGTTTGACGTCAATTTGTGATCCTGGTAAGAATGTCTCTAGTCCAAATACATCTGCTATAAGACCTCCTTTAGTTTTGCTGATCACTTTTCCTTTTACAACTTCTCCGTCCTCATGGGCTTTTA
Source organism: Bacteroidia bacterium (assembly GCA_030426955.1). Classification (GTDB taxonomy): domain Bacteria; phylum Bacteroidota; class Bacteroidia; order Chitinophagales; family JAUHXS01; genus JAUHXS01. Next base: position 185,438 of record JAUHXS010000006.1, read on the forward strand.
CGATATTGTCCCATGCCTTCATCATTCTTGCTATCTTTCTAGATAATACAAGCTGTCCTTTTTTATTTTCTTTTTCAAGAACGTATACTTCAACTTCGTCACCAGCTTTAAGATCTTCTATGTCTCTGAACTCAGATAGGGATACTAGTCCGTCAGATTTAAAACCTATGTTTAAAACAACATCGCTATTGGTAACTGTTACAACTTTTCCGTTGATGATTTCACTTTCTTCAACTGTGTTGAAGGTGCCATCATATTCTTTTTCGTAATCCTTGATCTCCTTATCGCTGTAAGGTAGGTTGAATTTGTTTCCTACTTCCCAATCAAAATCGTCATGAGATGATTTTGTAGAGCCGTTTTTTTCGGCTTTTGTCGTAGTAGTTTTTTTCGTAGCTTTTTCCTTGCTTTCTTCAGCAGGCATTGCTTTCACTTCAGTTTCTTCAGCTTTAGTCTTAGGCAATGTTTTGGTTTTAATGGTTAAAAAATGGGCGACAAAGGTACAATATTTCTAGGTAGTAATCAAAATAATACCCAAAAAAATACTGATATGCAGAAGTTTAGAAAAATTCATTCAGGTTTGAAGAGATGCTCAAGTGGTTAAAGCCTCTTGCAAAGTGATAACTGGCACTACCGTATTCAATTCTGATTTTCTTGATTTTCATCCCAAAACCCCAAGAAAATCCAGTTAACGCATTTCTACTTTCTATAGTCATCTCTCTTCTCTTTAGATGATTGTATCCTATTCTTATGCTTAGATTTTGACCTAATAATAATTCTCCTCCAAAAATAAAATGTCTCAATATTTTATCTCCGATATATTTTTTTTCCTTTGCAGACTGTGAAGTATCGGATAAAAATAACGAGGATTGTTGAACTATATTGGGATCATCATATCTGATATTAAATATATGCATATTATGTGCTACAATGCTAAATCGGAAGGGCAGGTGTTCCAGCTTTTTGGAGACCCCCATTTGTATCTCAAAAGGTAATTCTTCTTTGTTCTCAGGGGTATAAGCCTTGATTTGTGTTCCGATATTTTTGATAATTCCAGTTACTACTAGGTCACTTTCCTTATTATGGTAAGTACCTGCAATATCAATAGCAGCTCCTAGAGAGAAGTAGCTTTCTAGGAAGGATGTTATGAGCTTGGCGTTGATTCCATAAGATAAGTATTCATTATAGTTTTGGCCCCATCCAGCATTTAATGCATATTCACTTGCCTGAAAAACGCTTCCTGTTTTTGTTCCGTCAGGGTTGGTTTGTTGAAATGCTCCATAGCTAATAAATTGAATGCCATAATTTAAAGTGCCTATGTTTTTATGTGTTTTGGCAAGTCCTGCATACCCAGCTGTGAGCCCTGAAAAGTGAATAGCCGTATTGAAAGAAACATCTTTATCTAGCTTGCTGTTGATACTAGCTGGGTTTCGATATGCTAGATTGATATCATTATCCATAATGGTGATCAGGTTGCTACCCATGGCAGTCTCTCTTGCGGATACAGGGAGATTTAGGAACTCATAAGTATTGTCTCCGCCAATCTGGGCGATAGCGTTAGTCGATAGTAAAAGAAATACTTTGAAAAAAAATTTCATTTGATAATCAAAAAACGTTGATTGCGAGCATATATTGTATATGTGGAGCAATATTGGGTTATCTCCATTTCGATATACTTTGCCATGAGGCAAAGTAAGGGTTGTCCGTTAGAAACTAGAAATTTTAAGCAGTTGATGGCTGTCTCCAACTTGTAATTTTAGTAAATATAGCCCTTTGGAATCCAGTATATCAGACTGAATAAAATAATGGTGAGTGCCTTCATTTTGTCTATTACTATAAAGTACATTTATTTCTTCTCCCAAAAGATTTAGAATAGAAAGTTTTACGTCATTTGATTCCTTCAGTTGGTATACTATCTTAGTGAACTCCCTGAATGGGTTAGGTGCCGCTTTTAGCAAGAAGTTATCTGCTTGAGGGTTATAAAAGCCTGTCGTATCGTTATTATCTGTATTTGTTGTATCAAAGGATATTTGATTAGAGTCTACAATGACAACAACATAAACGCTGGTATTACTTGGGCTGATATCAATTGAAAATCCAGCATCTGTCGATACGCCAGCTAAGTCTAAATAAATAGAATAACTATTGTTAGGTATGTTAGTGAACTCAAATCCTCCTTGATCGTCTTGAGAACCAGACTCCTGATGTGCGATAGGCTCAGTAGTTGATTTATCAATTAACGATACATCAAGACCATTTAATGGGTCTCCAGGGCCTTGTATCTTTCCTGTTACAGGTTTCTGAATAACTTTGCCCTCAACTACACCAGGATGATTTCCTGATGACCCATTGAGTTTTTTTACAATAATGTCTGCTGTCTCAATAGTGTCAATTATTTGGAATAATTGGGCATTGAACCACTGAGTGGCATTAGGGTAATAGGTAGGCAAGTTGTTAGGGTATTGCGAAAGATTAGGTTTGGCTAGTATATAAAAGAGCCCTTTTGTTGCGTTGTTTATAGTATAGCTGCCATCTGAGTTAATGTTCGTAGATGCAATGGAGTCTAATGAGCCGCCTAGGTTTCTATACAAGAAAACTTTACCAGACTTGATCGTGTCAGTTGTTGTATTGTTAAATATAAAACCAGAAAGTGTAGTAGTCTTGGTTGTTATGTAGTTTAATCGTGTTCTCGTATCTTCCTCATCGCAAGAATTTTTTACGGTTAAAGAAACGTGATAGCTTTCATCGCCATTTACATATGTATGTGTAGGATTTGTGGCTGTACTAGTATGTCCATCTCCAAAGTCCCACAAATAATTATCACCATTGGTAGAAGTATTAGTAAACTTAACTGTTAATGGGGCTACTCCTGTTTGAATATCTGAAGTATAATTTGCAGAGGGAGTGCCAATAGGGGCAATTGTTACTCCATATGTTTCGCTGGAAGTTTGATTGCAGCTATTGGTAGATGTTAACGTAACGTTATAAGTGCCTGAGTTGTCATAACTATGAAAAACTTCGGCAGAGGTTGTTGTAAGTGTTGTACCATCTCCAAAGTCCCACTCGTAGCTGGCTGCTCCTAGGCTAAAAAACTTGATATCTTTGCAGGGAAGCAAGCCTTGTGGAGCAGATATGCCGAACTCAGCATTGCTGGCTCCTGAATTATTGCTAATATGGGTGTAAATGGTATCTGTATTGCTATTGTTACAGTTGTTTGAAGCTGTTACGATAACTTCGTATATCCCCGTATCACTATATGCGTGCTTTATGACAGTAACTGGGATGCTGGCAACATTTTCCTCAAAGGCAATTTGTATAATGTCATGTGCTTGTGCAACTGTTCCGTCTCCAAAGTCCCATGTCGCATCAACTATTCCCCACATAAAAAAGAGTATTGAGTCACCTGGGCATCCGTCTGGCTGATCGCCATTAGAATTAGCTATGCCAAAAATGCCAGATCCTATATCGTCTCCACCATTATCTGCTCCATTAACAAGAGGCGGTACAATGTTATTCTTGACTTTAAAAACCTTTGATACAATAGTGTCAACGCCACATCCATTGGTGGCTATGAGAGAAACAGGATAAGTTCCTGTGTTATTATATGCATGGATGACACTAGTTTGAGTGCTCGTGCTACCATCGCCGAAATTCCATACTAAATTTGGAGTATTATCGGAAAAGGTAACAAAAGCTGCCTCGTCTCCAGGGCAGACTTCTTCTGGTAGCATGACAAAATCCAAATAGCTTCCATAATTGGTCAAATTGCTTTGAATATTTACGACATCAAATAATGTGGTATCAGCACCACATCCATTTTGATATTTTATGGACACAGTTACAGGGCCTTCATTCAAATAGGAATAGGTTGCCTTATAGTTTGGAATGTTAATGCTGGGTGCAACATTCCAAGAATAGCTTCCTGTATTGTCGCCATTGGCATAAAAGCTGATATTGTCATCAGGGCAAACTGGATTTGGAGATATTTCTTTATATAAATTTTTAGGTTTTAAGCTATTTGAGACAAAAATACTATCCTGCAATGTGTCAATGCCGCAGACTCCTGTTACGATTGCTTGTACATATCTTATTCCACCAGTTGTAAAAGTATGTTTTACGTCACTTCCTGTCTTAAATATCCCACCAGGAAATTCCCATTCAAATGAACTGCCATATTGATATGAATTATAAATGCCAAATTCTACTTCGTCATTGATGCAAACGCTATCATTAGGATCTGTATCAATATTGTCAGTACCTAGCACTGATATCTCTTCTCCAATATAATCGCCTAATAAAATAGAGGTATCTCCATTTATCGTGGTGTCATAGGCAATTAGTCTTGGTCTATAGTATCCGCTTGTTTCAAAAGTATACATGGTGTCTGTTGGTCCAATAAAATATAGTCCATTGAAGTCCCACTCATACTGAACTGTAGGTGGCATGCCAGTGCTAGTATTAGTAAATGTTACCGTAAGAGGTGGGCAGCCTGTTGATGTGTCAATGATATAACTGATATTTTGAGATCTTGCAATTGATAGGACCAATAAAATACAGGATAGAAAAGAGAGAAGCTTTTTCATTGTTTATTGTGTTATAATTAACTTCTACAAAAGTAGTGAATATCAAGATATGATACCATAGGTTGATTGTATATATTTTAGGACACATTTGTATGTATCTAGGGATTAATATATCCTGCTAAATGTCACAATTTAGCTTTTATACTTATCTTAGATAAAACAACATCGCATTAACAGGTTCTTGTCTGTGAAAAGGTTAGCATATATTATTTTTGTGTTATTTTTTTATGTGTCACTTGCTGATGATTATAAGTATAGTGATCGTAACGCAAAAAAAATATATAAAGTAGCTGAGCTAAATTATTATGAAAAGGAATATCTTAATGCATTAAGCTCCTATTTATTGCTGGATAGTATTGAGGGAGGTAATGTCGAAGTTATATATAAAACAGGGGTTTGTTACATTCAATCAGGGGAGGATTTAAGACAGGGAATCAACTATCTCAGTAAGTACAAAAGCTTAAAGAAATCCAAATCACTACCCAGTGATTTTTATATTAACATGGGTCAGGCCTATCATCAGATTCATAAGTTTGATTTAGCCATTATCAATTATAATAATTACATCAAAAACGCTGGAAGTTCAGGCGATAGCATAGAATTGGCTAGGCAGTATATCAATATGTGTCATCATGGTAAATACTTCTTTGCTCATCCGCATGATGTTACAATAGAGAACGTAGGTCCCGCAATAAACTCCGAATACCCTGATTATGTACCAGTTATATCTACAGATGAGTCAATAATGATTTTCACTTCAAGAAGACCAGGATCTACTGGAGGTGGTATTGCGCTAGATGGATATCCTTATGAGGATGTATATATATCCGAAAATGTTAATGATAGATGGTCGCTTTCGGAAAAGATAAGTTCTAATATTAACACAAAGTTTCATGATGCTTCTGTAAGTTTATCCGCAGACGGAAATGATCTTATCATTTACAATTCTCTAGATGGCGGACTTTTTATTTCAAGCAGAGATGGCAATAAATGGAGTGAGCCTGAGCCCTTGACAGAAAAAATTAATTCCTCCAATTCAAATGAACTAAGTGCTTGCTTTTCTTTTGACGGTAAGACCGTTTACTTTTCAAGCGATAGGCAAGGAGGTTTTGGTGGACGAGATATATACAAAATAACAAGGGACGAAGATAATAATTGGGGGGAAGTGGAAAATTTAGGAGAAGCTATTAATACAAAGTATGATGAGGATGGTATTTTTATTCATCCAGACAATAGAACCTTTTTCTTTAGTTCAAAAGGGCATAATAGTATGGGAGGGTATGACATCTTTAAATCAGTATTGGAAGATGGGCAGTTCTCTACACCACGAAACCTAGGCTACCCAATAAATACAGCTGGAGATGATATTTATTTTGTTTTAGCAGCAAGTGGGCGAAGAGGGTATTACTCTTCTGAGAGACCAGGGGGGTATGGGGAAAAGGATATATATGTTATCACATTAATGGATTCTGCAAATATCCCTTTAACAATGCTTCGTGGAAAATTATTGGATGGACATACATTAAAGCCAATTTCAGCTAAGCTTAAAGTAGTAGATGTCGTTGAAAATAAAGAGATAAAGTATGTGTACAACCCCAATAAAGAAACAGGAGAGTATCTTATGATATTTCCTCCTGGAAGGAGTTATGAGTTGGTTATACAAGCTGAGGGATATCTAAACTACCTTATAGATATTGATGTTCCAGATCAATATAAGTTTCATGAGATACATCAGGAGATTTATCTAACCAATAAAGACTCTGCAGGGGGCGGCAATATTGGAGAGGAAATTGTTATTAAAAATGCTTTTTTTGATATTAAAGGCTCTACAGAAATACTACCAATGGACTATGAGAGGCAAAACCTATCTAATCTACTGTATGATATTATTTTATCTGATAGTAAAGAGGGACTTGATAATATAGATAATATATTGGAGGGCAACTATGACGCTGAAAACATATATAAGCGAAATGTAAATGACTTAACTACAGCAGATGGAAAAATAGATAGTATTCAAAAAGAGGTATTACCAATTGTGAATACAAACCTAAAATACCTTGAAGACATAGACCCTTTTGAACAAGAGCTGATTTACGGCAAGAATGATACAAATGCTTTGAAACCGTTGGTTTTGGGTAGTGATACCATTTATGTTGCAGAAGTATATAATCAGTTAGACAGTATTTACAAAATGGATACGGCAAAAATGTCTCCAACGCTGAAGTCACTTAAGTTAATAAAAGACCAAGAGCAACTAAAGCATTATATCGATATTTCAGGAGTTGTGATAAAAGAGTCTGATGTTTCAGGTATTAAAGTATTATTACTAGATGATTATGGAGATAAATTAGATTCCACTTATACCAATTTTATTGGGTTCTACATATTTGATAGCCTGAATGCAGATTATATCTATAAAGTGAAAATCTTGGACGATGAGGAGTTTTCAAGTAAAGCTTTTGTAACGGATGAAAGCGGTGTGATTATAAAAACAGGAACAGTTCATCTAGCTCCTATAGCGTTTGAAAACTCTGACCATATTAATCATATTGATGTGTTTAGACCAAGCGATATCGAAAATCTGAATAAAAAATTGGGGAGTCTTATTGTTGGAAACTTAATAGACAAAACTGCTCCACCTCTAGGTTGTGTAGATGTTTTTGCTTATTTGTTTAAAAATGGAACTATCATTGATTCCACACTTACTGATGCTAAAGGCGACTTTACATTTTATAACGTAGATATTTCAGAAGAGTATCAGGTTAAATTTGCTGCTAATACTAAGGGGGGTGAACAGTATAAGAATAGCTCAGATGTATACACAGCGGAGGCTTTTGCTGAATTACTAATGTTGGACAATAAACATGAAGTTGTTAAAACCTCATCTGAAGAAAAGAAAGATAATGCTGGATTCTACAACTTTGTAGATATCATTGGAGATTTTAAGGATCGAAGCATTCCAAGGGTGAATATATCTGGCGTAGTGCTTCTAGATGAAAATACAGACTATGCTAGCGTATTACTCCTGGATGGTAGAGACCAAGCTATTGACTCTACACTCACTAATATTATGGGTTATTACGTCTTTTATGATTTGCCTGATACACAAGATTATTCAGTAATGGTTAGAGAAGCTAACAATGATTTAGGAGCTTGTCTGATGACAGATGAAAGTGGTGCTATAAAGAAAAATAGTACAAAAGTTGCCAATAGAGCTTATTTCAGAGATTTAAATGTTGGACTAAATTCAATTGCTTTAATGGATCCAGCCACACATGCCATTGGTAAATTTACTGGTGCTTACTCTATGCAGGGGAAAGTTGTAGATAGAGATAATATTCCAGTAGGTGTAAAAGACGTGCAAGTGGACCTTTACATTGGCGAAAATAACAAGGTAAAATCAACACAGACAGATGAAGATGGAGAATTTATGTTTGATAGCCTAGACGTTGAAGAAGAGTATTTGGTTAAAGTTGCGAATACCTCCAAGGGATCAGATAGCTACTTAAATAGATTGGATGAATATGTAGAAAATATCATGGCGGAGATGATTATCATCAATGACAATAATGAAGTAGAGAAAACATCTTCAGATAAACAAAAGAATGATCATGACTACTTCTACTTTATCGATACGGACAAAGAACTGGCTAAAGAAGGAGCACTTGTTAATATCTCTGGTATAGTATTGTTAAATGATAATGTGGATTTTGCTACAGTATATCTACTAAATAGCAACAAGACGCTTGTCGATTCTATGAATACGGACATTTTGGGCTATTATGAGTTTGTAAGCCTGCCTCCTGATAATTACATGGTTAATGTGAGAGAGCACCATGGTCAGCTAGAAGAAAGCTTCGTGACTAACGATCAAAACGAAATCTTAAAAGTATCTGAAAAAGTTGGTTCCTCATTAGCGTTTAGTGATCCAGATGAGGAGTTAAATAACTTGACGTTAATGAACCCTTCGAGTAAGAAATATCAAGCTTTCTCAGGGGCTTCATCTATACAGGGTAAGCTTGCAGATAAAAATAACTTGCCGCTTGGGATAAAGGACGTAAAAGTAGATTTGTATTCAGCTGATGATGAAGAAGTAATAAAAACGGTATACTCAAATGATAAAGGAGAGTTTGTATTTGATAGTCTTGATATAACAAAAGACTATTTGGTTCAGGTAGATGAAAACTCAAATGGAAATGACGGTTATATTAACCAGTTAGATAATCTGGTAGAGAGTCTGATGACAGAAATGGTGTTTTTAAACGAGAACGAACAAGTTATTAAAACCTCTTCAAATGATAATCAAGATGCTCAGGGTAGGTTTTACTTCGTTCAAACAACAAAAGACCATACGAAGGAGTTAATTACTATTTCTGGTATTGCTTTGCTTAACGATGGAGTTGATTATGCCTCTGTCTTTTTATTAGATGCAAGTGGAAATGTTATGGATTCCGTTAATACTGACTTGATGGGTTATTATGAATTCGTTGACTTGATTAAGGGTAATTATAGTGTTGAAGTATTAGATAGAGAGGCAAAGTTGAGTAGGAGCGTTGTTAAAAACGCTAATAATGAAGTGTTTAAAATGGACGTGGCTAACAATCATTCTGATATAAAGAATATCGAGCATCAATTTAATGATCTAGCGTTATTTAGTGAAGAAGATGAAATAGAGGAAGAAAGTGATGGAAGAGTATTGAAGGGCAAGTTAACAGATAAAGACAATGTGCCTGTTGGTGTTAAAAATGTTAAAGTAGATTTATATGAACAAAAGTCTGGGGCAAAAGTTGATTCTACTCTAACAGATGATAATGGCGAATTTGTATTTAGGAACTTAAAAGAGGAGGAGGAATATAAGGTCAGAGTCGGTGAGAATTCAGAGGGAGCAGACTCGTATCTAAATAAACTGGATGAATATGTTGATGAGCTATTTGCTGAAATGTTGATTATGAATCATCATCATGCAGAGAAAACGTCATCAGAAAATGAAAAAGATAAAGGTGGTTTTTACAGCTTTATTGATATCAAGAAAACGCCAGTTAAAAAGATGCCTGAAAGTATAATAGTTTATTTTGGCTTTGATCAATCTAGTTTGACTAGCACTGATATAAGCAAAATAAATAGCGTAATAAATGTATTGAAAGAAGATGCTAAGCTAAACATAAATATCATTGGGCATACAGATACTGTAGGGGCATACTCTTATAATATGTACCTAGGAGAGCGCAGGGCAAAATCAGTTGCAGGTTTAATTTTGAAGTCATCCATTGCTAAATCCAGAGTTAATGTATCTAGCAAAGGCGAGCAGGCGCCTTTTAAGGCGAGTGGTATAATCGATAATGCAAAAAGCAGGAGAGTGGAGATTGGTTTTTTGAAGCTATAATTTACTTTCTTTTTACCCTCCGAATTTTATGGCGGAAAGGCATGCTGACCTCTTAAATTTGAATTAATATTAAAATATGTATTCTAAATACTATAAAATGAAAAATGTACTTACAAAGGGTAAGTACATTTTAAATACATGGAATATTATTTTTGTGTTGAAAATGAATATGCTAAGAAAGTAAAAAAAACTTATTGATCATTCTCGTCATCGCGAATAACCTTTACCTCAATCTTAGCTTTAGGGTACTTTGAGGCCATATATTTTACGATTTTTTCAGTCATCTCATCATAAATATGAGAATATTGAACCATACTCACTTCTTGTTGAAATCTTCCACGTGAGTATTCGTATTCGAAATTGCCAATTTTTGCAACAGCTTTGTCTCCATAAAAAACCTCCTTTCCTTTTACATTAAACTTATTCATGTCTTCCTGAGAAAGTTTGGTCGAGTAGCAACCAATTAAAGAGACAGATAAAAAGAGAGTTGATAATATATATGATATCTTTTTCATGCTTTTTTTGTTTGGAACAAATGTATAAACATATTCTATAAACATATATTTGTTGCGCTCCTAAACGGTAACCTTAACAATAATTTAACGTTGTCCCGAACCTTACTGGGTATAAAAATATTGCAAAAGTCATATAACCATATGATATAATGAGGCTTTAAAAATAAATTTGCTTCTTAACAATTATTTAACATTAAGTTTACATTAATTCAACATTAAATTGTTCATTTTTGCATCAATATTAATCAAAAAATAATCACGTTGAAGCAATTATTATTGGGTTTAATGATTGGAGGTATAGCACTTGCAAAGGCACAGGAAATAAAGAGTACGCCTTTTGGAAAGGGATTGAGATTTATGGCTGTTGATTCCTCAATGTCAATGAAGTTTCAACTAAGGATGCAAAGTTTGTTTGTTGCTGAGCAATCGTTAGCTCCTAATTCAAAACTAGAAAGTGAGTTTCTTATAAGAAGATATCGTTTGAAATTTGGAGGACATATTCATAATCCTAACTTATTGTATAAGATGGAACTTGGCATCTCTAATAGAGATATTGGCGTCAATAGGGAAGATGGAAATGGAAGTGGGGCATCGAGAATTATTCTTGATGCAGTCCTTAAATATAAATTTTGCAAACATTGGGCAATATGGGTTGGGCAAACTAAGTTACCAGGCAATAGAGAACGAGTGGTTTCCTCAGCTAACCTTCAATTCGTCGATCGATCCTTAGTAAACAGCAGGTTTAATATTGACCGTGATGTGGGTATTCAGTTGCACGGAAAGTATAGTTTAGGAAACTTTATTATTAAGCCCAAATTGTCTTGGGCGATGGGTGAGGGGCGAAATATTACGGCTGGAAACTTTGGTGGATGGAATTATACAGGACGAGTTGATTTTCTCCCTATGGGTGAATTTACAAGCAAAGGCGATTATTTTTTAGCAGATCTAAAAAGAGAAGAAAAACTAAAAATTGCTTTCGGAGCAACATATAATTTAAATGATAGAGCAGTAAGACAGCAAGGGCAATTAGGTCGTTTTGTCTATGATTCTACAGGTGTAGGTTATGCAGAAAATACGCTTAGCTCAACCCAGTTAGATATGATATTGAAGTACAGAGGCTTTTCAACTTTGATAGAATATGCTATTACGAGTGCTGAAAAGCAAATTGATGGAACAAGTTCAAACTTTAATACAGGTTCAGGAATTAATGTGCAATCTGGTTATGTCTTTAAAAACAATTTTGAGATTGCTGGTAGATATACTCATGTTGCTCCCGATGATATAGCTTACTCAGGAATTGGAGAAACTACTGAATATACACTATGCTTCTCAAAATATATTGTTGGACACAATTTAAAGATACAAACAGATTTTGCTCTTATAGATAGAGCAAGTGCGTCTGATCCAGAAGCACGGTTTAGGTTTCAAACAGAAATGCAGTTTTAAAGGTTAACAATAAATTAACATTATTATTAAGACTAATTAGCGTACTTTTTTAGATTTTTGATTTAATAAAACAAAAACAATGACATATTCAATCTGGGATTTCTTAGGCTTATTAGGTTCACTTGGAATATTCATCTATGGCATGAAAATAATGAGTGAAGGAATACAGAAGTTAGCTGGAAGCGGGTTGCGGAAAATTCTCAAAGGAATGACATCTAATCGTGCAATGGGCGTGTTAACAGGTTTTATAGTGACATGTCTTGTCCAATCATCTTCGGCTTCTACAGTAATGGTTGTAAGTTTTGTGAATGCTGGATTACTTAACCTAGGGGAGTCCATGGGAGTCGTAATGGGTGCTAACATTGGTACAACTATTACTGGGTGGATAATTGCATTATTCGGGTTTAAAGTTAAAATAAAGACAGTAGCTATTATCTTAATTGGTGTTACGTTTCCAATGATGTTTGTTAAAAAGAACAGTCTTAAGCACTTTGCTGAATTTGTACTTGGGTTTGGTATTCTATTTATTGGCTTGGACTTTCTAAAACATGCTGTGCCAGATATAAAACATAACCCAGACATTTTAGTTTTCCTTCAACAATACACCCAAGGTGGTTTCGGATCAATTTTACTTTTTGTTCTTATTGGCACAATTTTAACGGTAGTTATTCAATCGTCAAGTGCGACGATGGCGGTAACTCTAGTAATGTTGGCTCAAGGGTGGATTTCTTTCCCCATAGCTGCGGCTATGGTATTAGGAGAGAATATTGGTACGACAATTACTGCAAACCTTGCTGCTATTGTTGGAAATGTTCATGCAAAAAGAACAGCTCGATTTCATACGATTTTTAATCTGACGGGCGTAATTTGGATGTTAATAGCATTTTATTGGTTTATTGATGTTGTAGACTCTATTCAAATGGCATTCGGAGGTAAAGAGTCCGTTTATATGCCATATGATGCCAATGCCCCAGAAGAAGCTTCTTTGCTAAGGAAGTCAACTACAACTCTAGGCTTGTCGCTTTTTCATTCATTATTTAACATTACGAATGTTATCGTAATGTTTGGGTTTGTTCCATTTTTAGAAAAACTTGTTATTAAATTGCAACCATCACGTGGAGAGGTTGATGAAAGGTTCAATTTGAAATACATTAGCGCTGGACTTATGGATACTGCCGAACTCTCGGTAGAAGAAGCAAGAAAAGAAATTCAATTGATGGGTCGTCTTGTTGAAAAGATGTTTAGTAACGTGATAATATTACTATTTAAAGAGCCGAGAGACCTTGATAAATTGATAAAGAAAATTAAAAAAAGAGAGGATATTACAGATAGGATAGAAGTGGAGATTACCAACTACCTAACTAAAATATCAGAGTCTGATTTAACGGAAGAAACTTCTTTAAAGGTAAGAAGGATGTTGAGAATGATTAATGACATAGAGCGAGTTGCAGATATTGTCTATCAAATAACACTTCATTTTGAAAGAATGAGAGAAGCTAAAACAAAACTACCAGAAGAAGTCAAAAAAGAGCTTGGGGAAATGTTCGATTTAGTATATGATGGGTTTAAGTTAATGAACCATAACCTTAATACGGAGTACGAAGAAAGTTCTGCAAAAAAGGTATATGAGGTAGAGAATAAGATTAATCAAATGAGAGATGAGTTGCAACAAAGACATTATTCCAGATTAGAGAAAGGTGCTTATTCTGTACAAGACGGCGTTATATTTTTAGATTTTGTAAATAGCGCAGAGAAGATTGGCGATCATCTAGAGAACGTAAATGAGTCTATTATCGGCATGAAGTAAATCTCAATATCAATTTTTGTGTTTATTGCTCTGTGTTTTCTGGAATTAAACTAAAATGTACCTTGTGATAAATGGCAGATGGTCAGTAAAGAATATGTTAATATGTATATGTCTAAATCCTTGTCCCTAATTCCTCACTCCTCATCCCCGCACTACAAATTAGCCAAACTTTCCTCTAGGGCTTTGATCTTGGACATTGCGTCCTCCATTTTTTGCTTTTCCTTTGCAACAACAGCCTCAGGAGCATTTTGAACAAAACGTTCATTTTTTAATTTTCCCTGTACAGATTTTAAAAAGCCTTGATTGTATTTTAGCTCATCTTCTAGCCTTTTTCGTTCCTCTTGTTCATCTATCTCTATTGGAATAAAAAACTCGTGCGATTTAACAAGGAAGGTTTTACAATCGCTCATCACTTCATTAATGTATTCAATAGAAGAGAGGTTTGCCGTTCTTTTAATTAAACCCTCAAGTTGTTTGAAAATTTCTTGATTTGTTGTTTTTATAGAGAGTGTTAGGGTTTCTTTAGGACTGATACCATTGGTGTTTCTGATATTTCGTACATTACTAACGATATCTTGATATATTTCTCCTCTTTCAAGAATAAGATTATCAATATTTTTTTGCTCTGGCCAGGAAGATACCATAACGCAATCTTGCTTATCTCTTTTCCCGAGAAGGCTCCAAACCTCTTCTGTTATGAATGGCATAAAAGGGTGGAGCATTTGCATTAGCGTTTCTAAAATAGATCTTGTTTCATCTAGTGTTTTATTGTCAATTGGATCGCCATAATTGGGTTTTATCATTTCTAAATACCAAGAGCAAAAGTCATCCCATATTAGCTTATAAGTGGTCATTAGTGCATCTGATAAACGATATTTTTCAAAATGATCATCGATCTCATCAATAGCCTTATTGATTTTGGCATTCATCCAATCGGTTGCAACTTTAGAATATTCAGGTTGTTTATTGTCACTAGTTTGCCATCCTTGAATTAGCTTTAATGCGTTCCATATCTTATTGCAGAAGTTTCTGCCTTGTTCGCAAAGCTTTTCATCAAAAAGCAAGTCGTTTCCTGCAGGAGAAGAAAATAGAACACCAGATCGAACGCCATCTGCGCCATATTTATTCATCAATTTAATAGGATCAGGAGAGTTGCCTAGTGACTTAGACATCTTTCTTCGCTTCTCATCTCTCACGATACCAGTATAGTATACATTTTCAAAAGGTTTCCCCCCTTTGTATTCATATCCTGCAATAATCATCCGGGCTACCCAGAAAAACATAATCTCAGGTGCTGTTACCAAATCGTTGGTAGGGTAGTAGTAGTTGATATCTGGGTTGTCTGGATTTTTAAAACCATCAAAAACAGAAATCGGCCACAGCCAAGATGAAAACCAAGTATCCAATACATCTTCATCTTGCCTTAAGTCTCCAACCTCAATTTTTTGATTTCCAGTTTTTTCAATAACCAATTCTAAAGCCTGCTCCGCAGTTT
Source organism: Bacteroidia bacterium (assembly GCA_030426955.1). Taxonomy (GTDB): domain Bacteria; phylum Bacteroidota; class Bacteroidia; order Chitinophagales; family JAUHXS01; genus JAUHXS01. The sequence continues at coordinate 200,667 of JAUHXS010000006.1, forward strand.
TTGCAACAACATAATCTTGTGTGCCTTCTGCGTAATACCACACAGGAATCCTTTGCCCCCACCAAAGTTGTCTAGAGATACACCAATCTTTAACATTTTCCATCCAATGTTTGTAGGTGTTTTTAAACTTTGAAGGATGGAATTGCACAGTATCATTCATGACATTGTCAAGTGCAGGCTTTGATAGATTCTCCATCTTTAAAAACCATTGTAATGATAGCTTCGGCTCAATGACAGCATCTGTGCGTTCTGAAAACCCTACTTTGTTGGTGATTTTTTCAACTTTAGAAAGGTATCCCTTCGTATCTAGTTCTTTGGCAACGTCTTTCCTTACTTTAAATCGATCTTGACCAACATACATTTGGGCTTTTTCACTTAATGTGCCATCGTCATTCAATACATCTATGACCTCTAGATTATGTCTGATGCCAATATTATAATCATTGATGTCATGTGCAGGGGTAACCTTTAAACATCCTGTTCCAAATTCCATATCCACATAGTCATCAAATATGATAGGAATCTCTCTTTCTATGAGTGGTACAAAAACTTTTTTCCCCTTTAGATGTTTGTAACGCTCGTCATTAGGGTTGATGCAAATGGCAGTATCTCCTAAAATAGTTTCTGGTCGAGTTGTTGCTATAGTTAGGGACTCTGATGAATCTTTTATTTGATAGCTAATGTAGTATAATTTGGATTGCACTTCTTTGTGTACGACCTCTTCATCAGATAGGGCAGTTTGTGCTTGAGGATCCCAATTTACCATGCGAACGCCTCTGTATATAAGGCCTTTGTTAAATAAATCTATAAACACTTCAATAACGGCATCATAAAGGTCATTGTCCATTGTAAACTTCGTTCTGTCCCAATCACACGACGCGCCAAGTTTTTTAAGCTGTTCTAAAATGATACCACCATGCTTTTCTTTCCATTCCCAGGCATATTTTAAAAACTCTTCTCTAGATAGATCATTTTTTTCAATACCTTTTTCTTTTAGCATATTTACAACCTTCGCTTCTGTTGCGATAGAAGCATGGTCTGTTCCTGGCACCCAGCAAGCATTTTTCCCCAATAACCTAGCTCTTCTGATTAAAACATCTTGAATTGTATTATTGAGCATATGTCCCATATGCAAAATGCCTGTAACATTGGGAGGAGGAATGACTATTGTAAATGGTTCTCTCTCATCGGGAGTTGAGTTGAAAAAACCTTGAGCCATCCAATGCTTGTACCACTTGTCTTCAATATTTGTTGGGCTATAACTCTTTGAACTCATTTTAATGAATAGTTAATTACAAAACAGTATAAATATTTTCGTTTTAAAATTACATAATCGAAATGAGAAAAATTGTATTGTCAGGTACTGAATATGTTTGCTGTATGTTTAATGCGTTATAAAATTGGTTTAGATAGTTCAACACTTTTGTACTAGTCGCTGTAGTTTTCTATCTTTATTGTAAGTCTTTTCTAAATATATATGGTATGACATTCTATAGTAAGATAAAATGGGTTTTAGGAATCTTAATGGTTTTTGGCCTGATTGTAATAACAAACTTAATCGATAGGAAAAACTTTGTAATGGTTAAGGATTCGATCGTTCGAATATATGAAGATAGGCTTGTTGCAAATGATCTTATTTTTAATATGTCAGTATCAATTCAAGAAAAAGAAATTGCCGTTGTGCTATCTGACTCTACATTTTTCTATGAAAAAAATGATCAGATTAATGAAGCTATTCAAGGGCTTATTCAACAATTTGAGCAAACCAGAGTCACGTTTGAAGAAAGTCAACTGTTTAACAAATTAAAAGCTAATTTAAAAGCCTTAGAGGAATCAGAGAGAGGTTTTGTAGAGTCAGGTTTTAAGTCAGGTAGTATTTTGGCAAATAATATTGAAGATGTAAAAGAAAACCTTTACGACCTATCTGAAATTCAGTTAGAGGAAGGCAGAACCCAGATGTCTATAGGCAAAAAAGCCATTGATTCAGTAGAATTATTTACTCAAATTGAGATTTACCTATTAGTCTTTATGGCAATTGCTATTCAGGTAATTATTATGTACAGACCTAGAAAAAAGTAAAGCTGTAAGTGTTGTAATCGTTTTATTAAGCTAGCTTTAGCATCGGTTTTATCCAATTGAGAGCAGAAATACTTGCACCGTACCTATAACAAAACCCAAAATGGCACCAACAATTTCAATAAATCGAAATTCCTTTTGCATGATAGAGTAGAGTATGGTTTCTAACTTGTCTGAAGAAAAATTCTCAACCTTCGTTTTGACAATTTCTTCAATATCCAGATTGTTTTCAATTTTGCTGACATACTTTTCTATCACTACGGGAATCATCGCATTTACCTCAGTCAATAAGGTCATTTTAATCTTATTCAGTAAATCATCACTCATAAACATGGCCATCATAGGCATAGCTTCTTTAAGCTTCACCTTTAAGAACTCATCAATTTTTGATTCAATTAAGTTGCTGATCTCTGCATTTCCCTCTTCGCTTTGCAAGTTACTTGTAATCTCTTCAACAGAAATTAATTCCTTTGCAACAATGGTGCCTAGTTTTTCTGCCAACTTCTTTTGACGTTTTGGGAAAATACCTTGAATAGAGAAAAATACAAGTTTTACCTCTTTCTTGGGATGGAAGAGCATTTTTATGGCTAGATAATTAGTAATCCATCCAATAAGTGCTGCAATAAAAGGTAAAGTATAAATAGTCATATTTTACAGCAATTAATTTTGTAATCTTATAGTTTTCGAATCTTTTAAATCTAACGTCCCCATGTTTCTGGGCTCTTTCTCCAACTCTTTAGTGAATCCAAATCTTCTTGGTTAATGTAGCCACTAATTAGGGCCTCTTCGATTAATATATCATAGTTTGAAAGTGTAAAAAATGAGCAATCAATTTCCTTGAAATTTTGTTTGGCTATTTCAAATCCATAAGTAAATATAGCCCCCATTCCAAGAATATCGCATCCTTGTTCTTTCAACGCCTTAATAGCCGCTATGCTACTTTTGCCTGTAGAAATAAGGTCCTCGATTACCACAATTTTTTCATGAGCATCTACTTTTCCCTCAATCATATTTCCCATTCCATGTTCTTTGGGTTTTGATCTTACATAAGCAAATGGTAAGTTGAGCTCATCTGCAACCAGAGCACCATGAGAAATTCCAGCCGTAGCAACCCCGGCAATTTTTTCAGCTTCAGGATATTTGTCATTTATAGTTTGAGCTAGTTGCTCTTTAATAAAGGTGCGTATTTCAGGATAAGATAAAGAGATCCTATTGTCACAGTATATGGGTGATTTCCATCCTGATGCCCAGGTGAAAGGATTTCTAGGACTTAGCTTTACAGCGGAAATTTCTAATAAATACTTTGCTAATTGCGTGCTCTGATCAATCGTAGTTGGCATAGTTTTTGATTATTATTTAACAAAAGTCTATAAAAAAATATAAAACAGGTAATATTGTAATAACTAAATGAGTGTGTATGTATAAGATTTACTTTAATGAGGTCGAGATATGGCTAATGGCTGAGTTGCCAGCAGGAAAGGTAGGAAGTGATTATATTAATACAAATCACAAACTCATTGCTTATGTCTCTGAAAGCCAGATAGAAGAAACCCTAGTAGAAATAGAAGAAGGTATGAAGTTCAAAAGTTATACCTTCATTACTTCTGATGTAGAAAAGCTTAGAAAAGACTTTGAACATATTTGCAAAGTGATTATAGCAGCTGGAGGAGTAGTGTTTAATGAAAAAGGCGACTTGCTTATGATTTATAGAAGAGGTAAGTGGGATTTGCCAAAAGGGAAAGTCGACAAGGGAGAAGCAATTAAAGATGCTGCTTTAAGAGAAGTTGCTGAAGAAGCGGGCGTTTCTAATTTAGAGATTGTATATGATTTGCCAGAAACCTATCATATTTACGTGGAGAAAGAGGGAGAGTATATTCTTAAGAAGACCTATTGGTATAACATGACTGCAAAAGCAAATGCAAAATTGAAGCCTCAGGTTGAGGAAAATATTACTGAGGCAAAGTGGGTTGATAAGTCAAGCATTAATAAAATGTTAGAAAATTCCTATGGTAATATTATTGGCTTACTAAATAATTCAAGTTGCTAGTTAAAAAAAGGGATTAAATAAAATAGGGAAAGCGGCAAGAGATATAGACTTTTGAGGAGTCAAAACCTTAAACTCTATAATCCTATGCAACTTTCCCAAGACAAAAT
>JAUHXS010000007.1 GCA_030426955.1 Bacteroidia bacterium
AATTTTGCCTCTTAACATCGAGAGTCGTTTTTGATTTTAAAATATTGAAATTCAACGCTTTAATATAGTCAAAAACGCTCTCTTTTTATAACTTCTTCCTCTTTTTCTTATCCCGAACTCACGTTAAATTATGTTAGGCTTGGTTATGCCTGTTGCGTATTTTAAAATATTGAAGATCATTTTTTTGTCAAAAAAATAGTTAGCATGTAAGTCAAATCGGACACGACACTTTATGTTATTTAGACTAACTATTAGTATGGGTCAACATCAATATTAAAAATAGTCGATTTGTATTCCCTCTGAATTTGATCAATGCTTTGCTCAGCAATCTTTTTAGCAAAGTTCAATCTAGCAATGTCGTCTTTATCTATCTTGATTAAAATCTCTTGTAAGTAGTAGCTTTTAATTCTATTGATAATTGGCTCAGAAGGACCGATTACATAGCTTGCCAGTTGCTTTTTCAAAATGCCATAAAATTGATTAGCTGCTTTAATGACCTCATAACCTTTTTTATGTTTTAACACAATTCTAATCAATCGATAATACGGTGGATATTTAAACTGTTTTCGATGAATTAGTTCATTAGCATAAAAGCTTATGAAGTCATTGTTTTTAATGTTTAACAAGATTGGGTGTTCTGGATTAGATGTTTGGACTACAACTTTTCCTCTTTTCTTTTTTCTCCCAGCTCTACCACTTACTTGAGTAATTAACTGAAAAGCTCGCTCACCTGCCCTGAAGTTGGGAAAATTTAAAAGGTGATCGGCACTCAGGACGCCTACCAAACCAACATTGTCAAAGTCAAGACCTTTGGTGATCATCTGTGTTCCTATTAGGATATCAATCTGTTTGTTTTCAAACTCCCTAATGACCTTTTCATGTCCATGTTTTGTCCTAACGGTATCCAAATCCATCCTGCCAACTAATGCCTCTGGGAAAAATATTCTGAGCTCATCTTCTATTTTTTCTGTACCAAAACTCTGCACTTTCATTTCATGACTGCCACATGCACTGCAAGTGTTGATAGGCTGAGTTCTAAATCCACAATAGTGACAACGTAGATCATTGCTGTATTTGTGATAGGTCATGCTTACATCACAGAATTTGCATTGCGGAATCCAGCTACACTTAGAGCATTCAAGGTATGGTGCGTATCCCCTTCTGTTTTGGAAAAGAATTACTTGTTCCTTCTGCTCCAACGTTTTTTCTATGTGCTCAATTAAAGTAGAGGTGAAATGTGACTTGAGTCTGTTTTTTCTTTTTTCCTCAATGGTATCGACCATAGTGATTTGTGGCATTTCTACATCTGCAAATCGCTTATTAAGTCGAACGAGGCCATACTTTTCATCTTCCGCGTTTTTTCTACTTTCCAATGAAGGCGTAGCGGAGCCTAATAGTACTTTAGCTTCCTTGTGAACGGTCGATAAAAAGACTGCTGTATCTCTAGCATTGTAGCGAGGCGATGGATCAAACTGCTTGTAAGAAGAATCATGCTCCTCATCAACTACTATCAGTCCCAAGTTATCAAATGGTAAAAATATAGAGGACCGAACTCCAAGGATAACTTTGTATTCACTATGGAGCGTTTTGTTCCAAATCTCTACTCGTTCATTGTCATTAAACTTAGAATGATAAATGCCCAAATCTTTGCCAAAGACTTTCTTTAATCTATCTGTAATCTGAGAGGTTAAGGCTATTTCAGGTAATAGGTAAAGTACCTGCCTCCCTTCATTTAAAGCTTCTTGAATTAGGTTGATATAAATCTGTGTCTTACCACTAGACGTCACACCGTGAAGCAAGGTCACACTTTTATTTTTAAAACAATCCTTTATTTCGTTAAGCGCTTCTTGTTGCGCTTCCGATAAGTCAATATGGTTGTCAGCTTGCTCATCAAAAGATTTGACTCTATCTATTCTGGTTTTTTCTGAGGTTAAGATTCCCTTATTCACTAACTGCTTATAAATGCTAGAAGAAACATCCGCCTCCTTGAGTAAGATCTCTTTAGGAATGGGAATAGTATGACCTTGTTGTTCCAAGTGTAAGTAGGTCATTAACAACTTAAGCTGTTGAGGTGCTTTTTGAAGGTCGTCAAAAACTGCTTTTAGCTTTTGTTCACTTTTTTTCAGGCTAGGCTTAAGCAATACAACCTCGATGGTTTTAGGTTTATACTTCTCTTTTAAGTCTTCACTAATAATAATGACTCCTTTCTTTAAAAGTGATTGCAGAATGTGGTAGACCGTTTTTTGATCTAGAATTTGCTGAACTTCTTGTATAGTAAGTGTTTGATTTACTAATAATGCCTCTGCAATGAGATATTCTTTATTATCTAGTTCTGAAAAGTCATCACCAAATTTATCATTCAGTAAAACCTTGCTTTCACTCTCAAGCTTTAGTGCTGATGGTAAAGCGGCGTTCATGATAGAACCATGGGAAGCCATGTAGTATTTGCTCATCCAATCCCAAAGCTGAAACTGAAATTCATTTACAACGGGAGATTCGTCTAGAACGGATAAAATTGCTTTAGGCTGATAAGCATCTGGCTTCTTGTCATGAATTTTGTAGGCTAATGCAGTATAGATTCTTTTTTTCCCAAACTGAACAACCAGTCTTTTTCCTGTAACAACTTGTTTATCCAGCTCCTTAGGAATGGAGTAGGTATAAAGCTGCTTTAGGTTTAAGGGAAGGATGACATCGACAAACACGTAGTTTATAATTTATAATTCAAAATTATGAATTGTAAATTATAAACTAACTCACTAATTCTATCTCAACTTGTACTAAATCTATAAACTTCTGAGCTCTTTCTTGAATTTCCGAATGCTCAAGGCCTACTAACTGTTCTGTTCCAAATTTCTGAACGCAAAAAGATGCCATAGCAGATCCGTAAATCAAAGCACGCTTCATATTATCGAATGAAATATCTTTTGTTTGAGCAAGATAACCTATAAACCCTCCAGCAAAAGTATCTCCGGCACCTGTTGGATCATAAACATCTTCTAAAGGCAATGCTGGTGCATAAAATAATTCATTGCCGCTTACCAATAATGCACCATGCTCTCCTTTCTTGATGATAACATATTTAGGCCCCATTGCAGAAATAACTTTAGCAGCCTTAGCAAGAGAATGCTCTCCTGAAAGTTGTCTTGCTTCTTCATCATTAATACAAAGTACATCAACCATAGCAATAGTTTCCTTTAATGGCTCTAATGCAATGTCCATCCAGAAATTCATGGTATCCATGACGATAAGCTTTGGTCTTTCTTTCAATCGCTCTATTGTCAGCTTCTGAACTTGAGGGGATAAGTTCCCTAGCATTAAAAACTCACAGCCTTGGTAGCTGTCTGGAATAATTGGATCAAAATGTTCTAATACATTTAGTTCGGTCACTAAAGTATCTCTAGAGTTTAAGTCGTAGTGATATTTTCCAGACCAAAAAAAAGACTTTTCATCTTCCTTTATTTGAAGCCCTTCTGTATTAACGGAATGATCTTGTAATAATTGGATATCAGATTTTGGGAAATCTCCACCCACTACAGCCACTAGGTTAACATCCTTTGTAAAATAAGATGATGCTAAAGATATATATGTGGCAGCTCCACCAATTATTTTATCTGTTTTGCCAAAAGGCGTTTCTATGGCATCGAAGGCGACTGAACCAACTACTGTAAGACTCATAATAAAGAATTAATATTTGACGTTTAATATTTAGCAAAGATTGTAATAATTCGCGTTTATTGCAATTATATTGAGCAATTCTTATCTTTATAGAAATGTAATCATCAGTTATGAAAAATATATTAAAGTATTTAGCAGTTTTCTTGGTAGGTTCTATCATTATAGTATCGTGTAAAAAGGATGAGCCAGAACCCGATCCAGATCCTCAGCAAACTATATTGCCAAAGGATATTGCTGTTTCCATTCCTAATGCTATAAGTTATAATGCTTCTTCTGGTAAAACATCTTGGTTTAAAACAACAGAGGGAGATACTTTAAATGGTGAAGACATTTATGATGGTGCTGCACTTTTCATTGCCATTGGCGAGCAGTCTGCAAAAATTGTAAATGCAATTATTTTTGCAATCATTGCTTACGATATTAATGAGCCAATGGAATTGGACTACACATCAGATGATGATGGCAGAGAAAAGCATCTATCGGTAACTGAAGATGCGTCCTATGAAGGAGAGACTTACGAGTTCAAACTCTTGGTGACAGATGGTCAAGACAATGCTATGGCGATCTATTGGAATCAAAGCCCTAAAGAAGGTGTCGCCATTTTGTCTCCTTATGATATTAATAGAAATGAAGACCCAAAGCTTGATGGAGTGCTTTACAAAATAGAATATAGCGAAACAGGGGCAAGTGGATATTCGAAAGATATGATTGTTACCATTACAGGATTTCCTGAAGATCCAACCGACAATGCTAGTATTGATAATTTAAGGATGTTTGCTGGCAAAAACGGTAATATTATAGATGTATATGGCAATTCAAATCACCCAAATATTCAATTAGTAGATACCACATTTAGCGGAGGTAGAAATTATGCCTTTATTGCCCGAGGTAATTCTAACGAGGAAATCGGAATATGTGAAGTAGCCTTGCCACCATCATCATTAACTTCTACTAGCAATATGCTAGACGACTATTCGATTATTGAAGTGATAACGGAGGAAGCAAACAATATGGGTATTACAGATTCAGCGGCCATAGCAGCGTATCTTTCTGAAGCAGATGCTCCAGGATATTTTATAGATCCACAAGGGCTTGTTTCTAGTGGAACAGATGTTCCAAGTCACCCTGGGTTTACATCTAGTTTTATTGATATTAGTGCTTTGACTCCTTATGTCCCTAACGATGTTAAGAATCAAATGATTACTTGGGAATAGATACAGAATAGTATATGAAATTTGGAAAGGTAGACCATCCTGAATTAGTTGATTTTACCTTTCCTGATGACCATCCTGATACAGCACCTATATTCTCAAAGGAGAAAAAATCTGATACTGATTTTTTCATCGGTTGCGCAAAATGGAATCGCAATGATCTCAAAAACTTTTATCCAAGAGGGACAAAAGATGAATTGGAGTATTATTCCTCTCAGTTCAATAGCATAGAACTAAACGCTACATTTTATAGATTTTTTCCTCCAGAGCAATTTGAGAAATGGCGAAAGAAAACACCTACGCACTTTAGGTTTTTCCCAAAAATAACGCAAGAAATCTCTCATTGGAAGCGATTGGCTGATACCAAATTATTAGTTGATGAGTATATATATGGTGTCAGTAGATTGGAAGAAAAATTGGGAATGGTTTTTCTGCAGATGCATGAAAATTTTCATCCCAAAGACTTAGACCGTGTTGAATCATTTTTTGAATGCTGGCCTAAGTCGATTCCACTAACAGTAGAGTTTCGACATACTGACTGGTACAATGATGAAGATATTGCTAAGCGATTATACGAAATATTAGAAAAGCATAACATTACAAACACCATAGTAGATACGGCTGGAAGAAGAGATCTAATGCATATGCGACTAACCACTCCAAGAGCTTTTGTGAGATACACAGGGGCTAATCACACCACTGATTATCAGCGGCTAGATGATTGGGTGGAAAGAATAAACGCTTGGGTTGGCAAGGGGATTCAGGAAGTCGATTTTTTTGTTCACCAAAATATGGAGATAGAATCGCCGTTACTGTCTGCTTATTTTATTAAAAGGCTAAATGCAAACCTTGGACTTAAATTGCAAATACCCCAAACCCTTCTTAAAAAGGACTCTCCAAACTTATTCTCATAATTACACTTTACACAAATCATTCACAAAGGCCTTTTTTTGTCAAGAAATAAAGAACTAATAGTGCATTTATTTCGTTATTATTAACACTATACTTAATGTTTCCCAAATATATCGTATGCAAAAAAGTTTAAGAATAAGGCATTATATTTTTCATAGCGTTTGCCTAGCAATAATATTTACAATCTCCTCTTGTAAAAAAGATGAGGTAATTGAGCCAGATGCCAACTTTATCGGTGTCTCTGAATTCGAGGCAGCAATTCCTGAATTTCATCTATCCAGCAATTTATCTCTATTGCCAAACTTTACTATTATAGCCGATAATTCCGATCGAGTTAACGGGCCTCAAGATTTAGACTTTCATCCATCTCCTTCTCGTGAAGGGGAGCTTTGGATCATCAATAAAGGAACTGAAAATGCTCCTACCTTTGGAGGCTCTACCGTAACTATTTATGATGCAGGAGAAACTAGTCAAACATCAGAATTAAGGCAAGATGGGAATGCTTGGCATTTTATGTCATTACCAACAGCTATTGCATTTGGTAATGGCACGTATAATGGTGAATTTAATTTTGCTACTTCTACAGGTGTATATGATGCTAATCACGATGGTGGAGATTTCTTCACAGGCCCCTCATTATGGTCTAGTGATATGGATGTTTATGCGCGACCATCTGGTGGAAATGGAAGCCATTTGGATATGTTGCATGGAAGTCCATATTCTATGGGAATAGCCCATGAGGAAGGCAACGCCTATTGGGTATTTGATGGATATCATCAGGAAATAGTTAGATATGACTTTGTAGAGGATCATGGTCCAGGAGCGGATTATCATGGAGATGCTATTATCCAAAGGTATCCTGAAGTTCGAGTTACACGAGACCCAGAAGTACCAAGTCATATGGTATTAGATAAATCAACTGGATGGCTTTATATTTGTGAAACCAGCCAATCTCGAATTTTGAGATTAAATATCAATAGTGGCAACGTTGCTCAAAATTTACCTTTACTTAATGAACCTCTAGCAGAGCATTCTGAAATCGGTAATGTTGAGTGGGAGGTTTTTTATGATTCGGATTTAGAGAAGCCTTGCGGAATAGATATTGTAGAAAACAGACTGTTTGTAAGTGATTTTGAAACAGGAGACATTATTTGCTACAATGTTGATACAAAGATGGAGCTTGCAAGAATTACGACTGATGCAACCGAAATAATGGGCATTAAAGTAGGTCCTGTAGGAAAAATCTGGTATGTAGATTATGCAGAAAACGAAGTTGTAAGAGTTGATCCTAGATAATATTGTGTTATGAAAAAATACCACCTGCTTATTGGTTTTATCGTGTTGACTGTATCAGTCATTTCTTGTAAAAGAAAAGGCTGTACTAATCTTTACTGCGATAACTATGAAGAAAAGGCCAAAAAGGATGACGGAAGCTGCGATTGTAATGACGGTGTTTTATCTGTTTATATCGCCAATGACTACGGAGCAGTTGAAGTATATTTGGACAACAGTTTGGTGGGTAGTATCAACAATTACTTTCCTGATGCGGAGCCTAGATGTGCTCAAGATGGGACATTAATATTAGACTTTGCAACTGGCACATATAGTCTTGAAGCTTCTAGTCAGTCTGGGAAATCTTGGACTAAAACTATAAGTGTGACAGAGGGACAATGCACTTTACTAGAGCTTGAATAATAACATAGGTTTTTTTTGAAAAAGAAAAATTATGCAGCATTCTTATGTGCTTTACTAAGCTTAGCACCATCTATTTACACCCAGTTATCTAGCTACAATTCAGGAGCTCCTGATGGTCATACTGGTTCTCCAGGTGACGGCAGGAGTTGTGCCAGGTCGTTTTGTCATAGTTCCTTTTCAACAAGCTTTGTTCCTGATCTTATTGAAATGAAGACACCTATAGGTATGGGGTACTATACAGATTCTGTCTATCAAGTTGAGATAAACATAAAAGAAGTTGGTATATCGCGTTTTGGTTTTCAAGCTTCTGTCCAAGATGGTTTTGGCAATCAAGCAGGTGAATGCCTGGTGCATGATCCTGTCAACACAATAAGAATTAATTCAGATAAATATATTACTCATTCCGAAGTAGGCAGCCTTTCTGATGATTCAGCCAGTTGGATTTTCAAGTGGAGCCCTCCGCAGCCAGGCGTTGGAACCGTTACTATTTTTGCGGCTGTTAACGTAACAAACAATGATGATGAGCCTACAGGAGATAGAGTTTTACTTTCATCTCTTGCTATACCAGAAGCTTCAGATAATACGACCATCAATACTGGAATAAGTATTGAAATGGAGGCATTAAATAATATAAAGTTCTACATTAATAAGGTGATGGGGTTTATACAAATCCAAGGTATGGAACATAGTCAAATTGATTTAACGATATCAGATATTCAAGGAAAAACGATACTTTACAAAAGCAAACTAATAAGCAATTTCGTGCCGTTGCCCAAAGTATGCAATCAAATACTGATAGCTACGATAGCTACCCCATCAGGAGTTCGTTTTTCTAAAAAAATATTAATCAATTAATGCGAATCGTTAGCAAACTTTTGATCATTCTGCTGTTTACTAGGCTTGGATCTGCTCAAAACAAGTTTAGTAGGGTTTATGGGAATGAAAACCTGCAACAGGCTTATGACATTATAGAGGGAAATAATGGGAAGTACGTGATTGTAGGAACTTATGATATTGGCGGATTTCAAACTGAAATTTTCTTTTCAGAAATAGATACAATGGGAGAGCCTATATTTTCAAAAACACTTGGTGATAAAATAGATAGTAGTGCGAACAAAGTAACACATACTTTTGGTAATCAAGCCTTTTGTGTGTCAAAAACCTGGGACAAAGGTTACATTGTATCTGGAGAATCCCACGATTCAACAAGTTCCTATGCGGATATCCTTGTATTCAAGTTAGACTCTTTGGGAGATACCGTTTGGCTTAAAGCATATGGGGATGAATTTCATGAATATGGCAATTGTATAATAGAAGCCTCTGATTCAAGTTATGTGATTGCAGGAACAAAAGAGGACTTTTCTTCAGGAGTTGAAGTGGATGCCTTGATATTTAAGATAAACTCTTCAGGAGATACTTTATGGACAAAAACATTTGGTGGTGATGGACAAGATGTTTTAAAGCAAGTAATAGAAACTCCTGATGGTGGCTACATGGCTGCAGGATATTCTAATAGTTGGAGTCTTCCATGGTCTAATATTTATTTGGTCAAGCTGGATAAAAATGGAGTAATTGAATGGGAAAAGATATTGGGAGATTTTTATGACCAAAGGGCTTTCTCAATAGCTAATACTAAGGATAGTGGTGCGATTATTACAGGTAGTACAGAAGGTAGTGCAATAGATGAAAAAGACGCTTTTTTATTGAAGGTAAACGCTACTGGTGAGCAGGAGTGGTTTAGAACATATGGAGGGGAAGGCTTTGATATTGCAAACGATGTTATACAAAAGCAGAATGGTGATATTGTCTTAGTAGGGCATACTACAAGCTATGGTTATGGTAATGAAGACGTGCTAGTCGTATCAACCAATGAAGAAGGTGTTTTAAAATGGGCTCGTGTATATGGTGGCAAGTTCATAGATGTCGGGAGTAGTATTATTAATGATAGTCAAAATGGTGGAACAATTGTTGGCTATACAGGTAGTTATGGAGCTGGCGGGCTTGATATGCTTGTTCTGGGAATAGATAGCAATGGAGAAGGTGACTGTATCGGTTTGGAGATATCCAACATCTCAACTGATTTGATATCTATTAAGGATAGCCTAGTGACTACTCCTATTAAAAAAAGCTTTAAAGTTAGCTCGATTAAAAAGATTGTGGGGAATACCAATATCATACTTAATGATGTCTGTCAATTAGTAGGTTTTGAATATACCAAGCCTGATGTATCAGGACTATTAAAAGTAATACCCAACCCAGCATACGGGATTATAAAAATAGAAACAGGTGAAGTAGACTATCAAATTGTTGAATTGATTGATGTAAAAGGTCAGGTAATGTATTCAGATAAACATCGATCTGACGTTTTAGATATTAATTGGCTGCCCTCGGGGCTTTATCTGCTCAATTTATATCATGATAACGGAAAGCAAACTGCGCGCTTTTTTAAAGAGTAAGCCTTCTTAGATTGGACAGGTTTAAAGGTTATTTAGCAATTACTACCTTCTCCGTTAGTACCTCTTTGCCATCAAGTAAGTACTTTAAAATATAAACTCCACTTGAATATTCAGCAGTAGAAAATGAAAATTCTTTTTCCCCAGCTGAAGCATTTTGATCAATAAGCTGATCAACTAGTAGGCCATTTTTATAATACAAATTTACCTGTAAATCACCTTCTTCTGGAAGTTTGACTAAAGAGTAAATTCTGTCATTAGTCGGATTTGGATAAACTGTAATTTCTTGTTTACTGGGTAATGCTTCATCTTTTGTTGTTGGAGTATTTACTTCTGAAATCCAAGTACCATTTCTTGGCGTTTTGTAAAAAGCACTAGGTTGAAATAATCGACCATAAAAACCAGATAGCCAAACCGTGCCTGTATCGTCATACTTGCGCTGAATGCCAAAATAGTCCCCCCATCGTTCATATTCTGGCCCTAAAGGGCTACTCGTTACCATATTGGATATTGTGTCTCCAGATTTTATGATTACTTTATCCGCGTATCCACTATTTTCGGAATCATTTATATAAAAAACAGCGGCTATTCCTGCATAGCCTGTTGTATCATCTGCAGGACCAGAGTAATTAAACCCAATTAAAGCATGGTCTTCAAGGGTATTTGTGCCAGTATAAGCAATGTTCGGAAATCCGAAATCAACAAGTGTATCGGGATCGCTGATCATATATCCTTTAATATCTCTGTTGCCTTCTAAGTCGGTTATAATTCCATGATAGATACCTGGAAATCCTGTTTCCATATCTCTACTATTTTGAACATATTGAATTTTGTCGTTTTCTATAAAGCATCCCAAAACCCTTGAATCATTCACATCAAAGTAATGGCCGAGTGCTTGCCTTGCGTTTGGAGGTAACCCATAAGGAATATCTGCTAAAGAAAAACCAATATTCAATTCTGTATTTAAATTGTCTATTGTATTGGTGATTTCTAGAATAAAAATGGTATCATTTTCCAAGTCAAAGTTTCTGTTAGATAAGAAATATATATTGGGTCCTTGAAGTCCTGAACCTCCTTGAGCAGGTGTTAGGTTTCTTATTGGAGCGTTATTAAAAAGAATTGAATCGTGATAAACCAATGTCAATGAATCAGCTCCATTATAGCCACTATGCTTATCTACTTGCCAAATGATACTTTCCTTAAACAAAAATTTCCATTCATCTGGGGCACCTGTTGACCGATCTTCTAAAAGATTTATTGTTATAAAAAGCTCATCTTGTGTCAATGCAATAGCTGGAAAGTCTGACCAGCTGGTGTCTTGTTTTGGGTTGCCTGGAATAGCGTAAATGCCCCAATCTCCTAGCGGGTCAGATGTTAAACTAAATGCAGCAATTATATACGTATCTGAGCTATTTGACCCTGCTAGACAAATCAAAACAAATCGATCCTGTTCAGGATCATATCTTAACTTTGGATCATACCTTGTCTGTGTTGTAATGGCGTTTAAGGTATCTGTAAACACATCTAGAGATATCATGCTTACTGGGGTGCTATCAGATTGGGTTATGTCAAAGAAATAAATACTTCTATTTACGGCTGATATCAAAATTCCATCATTAGAAATAGCCATTGTATTATCATTTGGAACACCACCGCCACCCATCAATGCTTCCCAAATATTTCCCTCAAAATTTTTTCCAATAGTTGGCTGTTCAACATCTTGGCTGTATTTATAACTAGATGCTTTACTTCTATGTGGATAGCGATCTTTCATCTCTTTTTTGAGAGATTGTAACCCCAATCGATAACTATCATGGTCTGACTCAATATCCGATATATGATATAGCCTAGGTGGTAGCGTGCTATTCTGCGCTCTTACGTTTACACTGCTGTATTTGGCAACTTTTATTTTTTTTGACTTTGGAGTAATGTTTTGCCCATGAGAAAGTCCCCAGGATACAATTAGGATTGTAATAAAAAAACGTTTTACTAATTCTTTCCTTTGCATCATATTAATTCGCAACTTCAGACATGAACTTTATCCTCATCAATTGTATTTCCTCTAACGAAATATCCTCCCCCTCTAGTTCATCATACGCTTCATCAAGGTCATCTGTATCTGCTGATGAGAAGTAATCGTAAATGATGTCTTGCTTTTCTTCGTCAACGACATCATCAATGTAGTATTTGATGTTTAACCTTGTTCCCGTCAACACAATCCGTTCTATTTCCTCCAGAATCTCATCAACAGAGATGTTTTTCATTCTAGCCATCTCTTCCAAAGGTATTTTTCGATCTATGTTTTGGATCAAGAAAACTTTTAACCCTGATTTGTTAACTACCGACTTAACTATAAAATCTTCAGGCCGATCGATATCATTTTCTTCCACATATTGATTTATTATATCAATAAAACTACTACCATACTTATCTGCTTTGCCTTTACTAACACCCGTGATGTTTCCCAACTCTTCCATTGTTATAGGGTATTGAGTTGCCATATCTTCAAGAGAAGGGTCTTGAAATATGACAAAGGGGGGTAAATTTTTTCTCTTGGCAACGCTTCTTCGGTGATCCTTTAATAAGCTTAGTAAGTTAGGGTCAGCGCTACCGCCACTACCGCTAGAAGGTGCCTCTTCAACAAATTCGCTTTCTATTTTTTCATAGTCTCTGTCTTGAGGGATTTCGAATGTTATAGGTGATTCAATAAATTTCTCTCCTTGAGCTGTCAAGACTAATGTACCATAGTTTTCAATTTCTTTTATGAGTAATTTATGCAAGAGAGCCTGTCTAATAATGGTATTCCAGAAAGCTTTGCTCTTTGATTTCCCTTTGCTAAAAAGTTCAAAATCTTCGTGATTGTGTTCCTTGACATCTCTGGTGACTATTCCTCTTAGCACATTATTGATATGCGTTATGCCAAACTTTTCTCCTAACCCTTTAACGACTTCTAGGGCAAGTACTACTGATTGCTGTTCGTTCTTCGTTTCTTTCGGGTCTTTACAGTTATCACACATTTTTGAGCACTTGCTCTCATTATAATCTTCTCCAAAATATTGTAAAAGATACTTTCTTCTGCATGTAGATGTCTCAGAGTATGCGACAATGTCTTCTAATAATTGGTTCGCTATTTCTTTTTCTGCAACTGGCTTGTCCTTTGAGAATTTCTCAAGTTTAATAATGTCTTCATGACTATAGTATGCAATACAGACACCTTCTAAACCATCTCTTCCTGCTCGCCCTGTCTCCTGATAATAGTTTTCCAGACTTTTAGGTATATTGTAATGAACAACAAAGCGAACATCGGGTTTGTCTATCCCCATGCCAAACGCTATAGTTGCGACAATAACATCGATGGTCTCATTGAGAAACCCATCCTGTGTCCCTGCTCTTTTTGTAGCATCTAACCCTGCATGATATGGAGCAGCTTTTATCCCATTTACAGTTAAGATTTGGGCGACTTCCTCAGTGGATTTTCTGCTTAAGCAATATACTACGCCAGATTTTCCTGCATTGGATTTAATAAACTTAACTAAATCCTTTACTACCCATGATTTTGATTTTTGGGGTCTTAATTCATAAAAAAGATTTGCTCTATTAAATGACGATTTAAAAACATCAGGGCTTTCTAGGCGTAGGTTTTTGATAATATCTTGCTGTACTTTAGGTGTTGCAGTAGCTGTGAGTGCAATCAAAGCAATCTCCGGATTTATTTCATTTACTATCCTTCTAATGTTGCGATATTCTGGTCGAAAGTCGTGCCCCCATTCTGAAATACAATGTGCTTCATCTACCGCAACAAATTCTATCGGTAATGACCTAAAAAAGTCAATATGGCTTTCTTTGGTCAATGTTTCGGGAGCAATATATAACAATTTAGTCTTGCCATCTACCAGGTCATTTCTAACAATTTTTGCCTGAGTTCTAGACAATGTAGAGTTAAGGAAGTGGGCAATACTCTCATCCTCGCTATAAGCTCTAACCTGATCAACTTGGTTTTTCATTAAAGCAATGAGTGGAGATACAACTAAAGTAACACCATTAGAGATAAGCGCAGGCAATTGATAGCATAGCGATTTCCCGCCACCTGTGGGCATGATAACAAAAGTGTCTTTTTTAGCCAGTATGTTTTGAATGACTTTTTCTTGATCACCTTTAAAGCCAGAAAAGCCAAAGTACTTTTTTAAGCTAGCATGCAAGTCTACCCCTGTCTTTAACATCTTGATATTATCGCCCTTGAATAACTTTATTTATATTAAATTTACACAAATAAAAGACAATATAATAGCGGTATTTTGAATTTCTCAGAAGAACAAATTAAAAAGGTTGCATTAGATACAATTAGTATCGAAGCTACTGCTATCAAAGGTCTTGAAAAATCCATTAATAAAGATTTTACTTCTGTTGTGGAGTTGATTGCCCAACTTCAAGGTAGAGTTGTTGTAACAGGAATTGGTAAAAGTGCCATCATTGCAAACAAAATTGTCGCGACACTAAATTCTACCGGGACTCCTTCGCTTTTTATGCATGCTGCCGACGCGATTCACGGGGACTTAGGTATGATAAGAAAAGAAGATGCAATCCTACTATTGTCTAAAAGTGGAGAAAGCCCTGAAATCAAAGTTTTGATTCCCATTCTAAGAAATACTGGAAACAAACTTATTGCTATTACGGGAGCAATGGACTCTTTTTTGGCAAAGAATGTAGACTACATTTTGGACGCGACCGTTCCTGAAGAGGCATGTCCTAATAACCTAGCACCAACAGCTAGCACTACTGCACAATTAGTACTAGGAGATGCGCTGGCAATGGCTTTATTAGAGTTAAATGGTTTTTCAGCAAAAGACTTTGCAAAATTTCATCCGGGTGGAGCCTTGGGAAAAAAGCTATATCTAAAAGCTTCTGACCTTTGTGAAAAAAACGAAAAGCCTGAGGTTGATGAGAACGATGATTTAAAAACTATTTTATTGGAGATGTCCTCTAAACGATTGGGGGCAACTATAGTCAAAGAAGGGAACAAGATAAAAGGTATCATTACGGATGGCGACTTAAGGAGAATGTTATCTTCCAATAGAGAAACAAGTGATTTAAAAGCAAGCGATGTAATGTCTTTGACCCCGAAAACTATCAATAAAGATGAACTTGCTGTAAATGCTCTTGCGACTATGCGAGAACATAACATATCACAAATAATAGTTTTAAATCAAGGAGAATATTACGGAATGATTCACATTCATGACCTAATGAAAGAGGGACTTTTATAAATATGGGAAACAAAAATAATTATGTGGCAATCATGGCCGGCGGCATCGGAAGTCGATTTTGGCCAGTAAGTAGAACGGATAATCCCAAGCAATTTTTAGATATTTTGGGCTTAGGGAAATCATTATTGCAATTGACTTATGAACGATTTTTAGATATTTGTCCGAAGGAAAACATTTATATCGTTACCAATTCGTCCTATGCTGATTTGGTGCATCAACAACTTCCCGATCTTACATCAAATCAGGTTTTAAAAGAACCTGCTAGGAAAAATACAGCTCCCTGTATTGCTTACTTTTCACATAAGATCAATGCGATAAATCCAGATGCGAATATAGTAGTAGCACCTTCTGATCATATTATTCTTAAACAGAATGAATTTGTTGACATCATCAATAAGGGCTTGAATGCAACTGCAAAAGAAGATCTTTTGATAACACTGGGCATTCAGCCATCAAGACCAGATACAGGGTATGGTTATATCAATTATGGTAAGCAATCCGGCCATGAAGGGGTGTTTGAAGTTTTATCTTTTAGAGAGAAGCCTACATTAGAAGTAGCTAAAACATTTCTAGAAAGTGGAGACTTTTTATGGAATTCAGGGATGTTTATATGGAGTGTAAAATCAATACTAAGCGCGTTTTCTAAATACTTATCAGAGGTAAATGACTTGCTAAAAAGTGATACCTATAATACTTTAAAAGAAAAAGAATTTATAGAGCAGTCATATAAAAAATGTCCCAGCATTTCGATTGATTACGGTGTAATGGAAAAGGCCAATAATGTTTGTGTGATTCCAGCAGATTTTGGCTGGTCAGATTTAGGAACTTGGTCATCTTTGTATGATACGCGAAGCGATAAAGATGTTAACGGAAATGTTACCACTTCAAATTCGCTACTATATGATTGCAAGGACAATATGATAGTGAGTTCTAAGGATAAGCTTATCATAGCACAAGATTTGAATGACTATATCGTTGTAGATACAGACGATGCTCTTTTGATCATTCCAAAGTCGAAAGAGCAAGAAATAAAGCAAATTACCGGAGATATTAAGGAGAAGGGCAAAGAGCAATATTTATAAAACATAGCCATTGGAAGTCAATTTAAAATCTAAGTTACCACAAGTCAAGACAACTATTTTTGCTACGATGTCTGCTTTGGCAAAGCAACATAATGCAATCAATCTTTCCCAAGGGTTTCCGGATTTTTCTAGTTCAAAAAAGTTAATTGAACTCGTATCAAAACATATGTCAAAAGGACATAATCAATATGCTCCAATGCAAGGCGTTCCTGAGCTAAGAGAACAAATTGCATCTAAGTATGACAGGCTATATGGTCATGCATATGATCCCGAAAAGGAAATTACAGTGACGGCTGGTGCAACGCAAGCTATTTATACTGCTATTACGGCAGTAGTTGATGAAGGAGATGAAGTAATTATTTTTGATCCAGCTTATGATTGCTATGAGCCACCGGTCATTCTTAATGGTGGGATTCCTATTCATATTAACCTAGAATATCCCAATTACTCCATTGATTGGGAAGTTGTAAAGCGACGAATTACGGCCAGAACAAAAATGATCATCATTAATACACCACATAACCCGTCTGGTAGTATCATGACGGAAGATGATTTAAAGCAACTCCAGAGACTGACAGAGAAGACGGACATCATTATATTGAGTGATGAGGTTTACGAGCACCTTATTTTTGATGGAGAGGAGCATCAAAGTATTATTCGATTTAAAGATTTAGTGGAGCGAAGTTTTGCGATCTTTTCATTTGGCAAGACTTATCATAATACGGGTTGGAAAATGGGCTATTGCTGTGCACCTGAATACCTGATGAAAGAGTTTAGAAAAGTGCATCAATATCTAGTTTTTAGTGTCAATACCCCCATACAACATGCTTTGGCTGAGTATATGAAGGATGAAAATGCATATCAAGAGCTAAACGAATTCTTTCAGGAAAAAAGAGATTTCTTTATTAATCAGGTAAAAGGTTCGCGCTTTTTAGTTGACCCCTGTAAAGGAACGTACTTTCAAAACTTATGTTACTCTGGCATTTCTGATGATAGTGATTTGAACTTTGCGGTAAGACTTACAGAAGAACATAAAATTGCCTCAATTCCCACATCTGTATTTTACAGAAATAAATTAGATCAAAAAGTGTTGAGATTTTGCTTTGCCAAAGAGAAGGAGACACTCGAAAAAGCTGCAGAAATATTATGCAGGATTTAAAAGTAGCTTTAATTCAAAGCAGTTTGCATTGGGAAAATATCGATTCCAATCTGAAGATGTTTGAGCAAAAGATAAGCTCAATTAAAGACAAAGTTGATGTAATCATTTTGCCAGAAATGTTTTCCACTGGATTTTCAATGAAAAGTACTGAGTTTTCAAAAGCTAATAAAAATTCGTATGGTTGGATGGAAGAAATTTCTGCTCAGTATAATTGTGTACTAACAGGTAGTTTAATCTGGGAAGAAAACGATAAATATTTTAATAGACTTTTTTGGGTCCAACCAGATGGGACTGTAAAAACTTATGATAAGCGGCATCTGTTTAGTATGGGGAAAGAACATGAACATTATTCAGCAGGAACGGATAAGCTTTTGGTTGAATGGAACGGTTGGAAAATCCGTCCACAAATATGCTACGATCTTCGGTTTCCCGTTTGGAATAGAAATACAGAGGATTATGACTTGTTGTTCTTTGTGGCCAACTGGCCGGAACGACGAAGTGATGCATGGAAGACTTTGCTCAAAGCTAGAGCCATTGAAAATCAGGCTTATGTGATTGGAGTTAATCGAGTGGGAGAAGATGGAAATGGAGTTTATCACTCTGGAGATAGTTCTGTATATGATCTGGCAGGAGAATGTTTGTTTCATCAAGCTAATGAAGAGGTAACTAAGATCGTTGAGCTATCGAAAGAAAAGCTGACTACAATTCGAGAGAAACTACCTTTTCTAAAAGATCGTGATAATTTTATCTTAAGTGATTAAAATAGAATGATACAAAAAACGGATAGACTCTGTTTTTGTGATAAAATAATCTAAAGCATTTAATGCAAAAGGCACTTATATATCTATTAGTAATTGTTGTAATAGCTTTTCAAGGCTGCAAATCTTTTATGAAAATCCCAGCAGTTCCTCAGAATGAATTAAGCAGTTCTGAAGAATTGAAATATATTTTCAAAACCGATCAAAAAGATAGGCGTCAAGTCTTGCTTAAAGTGCTCTTTAGCTCGGAGGAAAAATACAATAAAGATCCTAAAATCATTGCTGTCTCTGAAAGAGATTCAATAAGGTTAAAACGAGTAATGCAGATAAAGGAGGAGAGTAAGCTAGAAACAGGTGACGACTTTTTCCATGCCGGTTTTATCTATTTACACGGTGGAGGTGCAGGTATGCAAGATGATTTAGAATACCTCAAAACTGCCAAAGAGCTATTTCAAAAAGGAATGGAAAAGGCTGAGAAGAATTCTACCAAGAGAAAGTGTAAGGTTTATTCGGAGGAGGCAGCAATTATAATTGATAACTATTAAGTAATTTTTTTACTCCAACATAGTTCTAACAAATACGCCTTTCCATCCAAAATGATTGTTAGCCAGACTGTTTTGTTATATATTAATTACCCTATGGTAACAATAATATTTCAAATAATTCAATATATTTAGTAGCTTACAAACGATGAAATGGAAAGATCAGTACTTCAAATTGTGCATATTTTTCTTTGTTAATATATTGGTATGGGCTTTCAGTCTTTCTGGCTTTGCTCAATCCAGCGTTCGTTTAGCAGCAATCAATTCAGTACAAGAAGGAGATAACTTAATGCAACGAGGAATGTTCCGTGAGGCATTAGTTCGTTATAATGAGGCGATCACTACAGATCCGGGTTTTGCTGACGCATATATGAAAAAAGCACTCTATTTAAGCAAAACCAATCAAAATACGGAAGCTCAATTGCTTTATAACCAAGCGATAGAAATGAATCCTTATTCTGTTTATCAATATGATCCTAATTCTAGACTATCAATGTCTGTGATTGATTACAAGGATATCATATTGTTTTTAAACGAAGTAGAAGAGGTGGCAACTAACGATGATTTTGCTTCTGAGAAAAATACGTTGATATGGATTACTTTGGAGTACTATGCATCTCATATATTCAAACTGAATGATCAAATTGAAGATCTCCCTGAAGAATCAGCAAGACTTATTATCAATATAATTAGCAATTTAAAGAATGACAATATTGAAAAGGCGGAGGCCAATATAGCCAGCTTAGAGGAAAAGCACCCAACATCTGTTTTGCTATTAGAGGTTAAGGGGTTAATGGAGTTGATGAAGGATAATTACCCTCAGGCTCAAGTTTATTTTGAAAAGGCACAATCAGTTGATCCAAACTTTGCGATGAGTTATTACAACAAGGCACTTGCCAGAGAAATACATAAAGAATACAATCAGGCTATTAATGATATTGAGCTTGCTTTAAAGTTAGATCCCCAATTAGCAGAGGCATACTACTTGAAAGGAATTGCTGAAAAAAATAGTCAAAAGCTTGAAGCTTCTGTTGATAATTTTAAAAAGGCAGTTGAACTGAATCCCAAACTTACCTCAGCTTATATCAATAAGGGAATCGTTGAAATTTTAATTCGAGATTACAATAATGCTTTGATAGATATTGACTATGCCATAGAATATAATAAAAAAAACAGCTTTTACTACAATCTTAGGGGTTGCCTGAATAACTACCTAGGAGATTATGACAAGGCGGTTGATGATTACAATGATGCTATTGCAATAGATAGAAGTTATGCCGCTGCTTACTTCAATAGGGGGATGGCTCAGGTTATGCGATATGCAAATGAAGCTGGTTGTAAGGATTTACAGCACAGTCTTGACTTAGGTATTATTATTGCCGGAGATCGTATTAAATACTTTTGTGGAGAATACTAATAACAGCTACTTTAGCTGAATCTCTAAAATTTCTTTAATTCCCTTCATCCCAAGTTCAAGTAACGAGGCAAATTCCTCTGATTTGATTGCTCTCGTTTCTCCCGTTCCCTGAACTTCGATCAATTCCAATTTTTCATTGGCGACAATATTCAAGTCAAAATCGGCATTGGAGTCTTCGATGTAACAAAGATCTAACAAAGGCTGGTTGTCAACTATCCCTAGTGAAATTGCTGCTATCTGATTCAGTTGAAAACTTTCATCAACTAAACCTTCTTTTTTAGCCCATTTAATAGCTTCATTTACAGCAACCCAACCTCCGGTAATAGAAGCTGTTCTTGTTCCTCCATCTGCAACAATTACGTCACAGTCTATTTTGATAGTAACGCCTTCTAATTTAGATAAGTCAATTGCTTGACGTAATGACCGTCCGATCAGTCTCTGTATTTCTTGGGTTCTGCCTCCTTGTTTTCCTGAAGTAGCCTCTCGTCTCATTCTCGTATTGGTAGAGCGCGGCAACATGCCATATTCTGAAGTTAGCCAACCACCATCGCCTTCTTTCATCCAAGGCGGGACACCTTTTTCAACCGAAGCAGTTACCAAAACTTTTGTCATCCCGCAAGATATTTCTACTGAGCCTTCTGCGTGAGGATTTACTCCTTTTACAATTTTTATAGGTCTTAACTCATCCCATTTTCTGTTGTCACTTCTTGTCATGTTCTTTTTTTAATAAACAGGTTTTTCAAATCTGACTATGGCTTTAAGATAATGCTTTTAAAGTATCCACATATTTTTTGATATAAAAATCTTTCTCCTTTGATTTATATTGAACAATATAGCGTGGGTGCTCCAAAGGAATCACTTCTTTAAAAAGTTGGTACTTCTCATTGAGCTTTGAAAGATGGGCAAAATTCTTTCCAGTTCCCCAACAAACACAAACATCTTTCAAACCAAATGAGATCTGAGCTTTAATCTTAGAAACGATATATGATTCAAGGCGATTGGCAAAATCTTTATCATCATAATAGTTGAAGTTTAGCTCGTTACCCTTTTCATTTTGTTTCACAAACCCTAAAGGAGAGATAGAGCTGATGTAAAAATCAGCGTAGAATTTTTCGGCTCCGCCATATGCTTCAATCATTTCATAAACAAATACAGACGATGGTTCATGCAAATGGAAGTCATCAAAAGCAATGCCACATTCCTTGTTTAACCTTTTTGTATCTGTAAAAGGTATGCCCGTTGCCCCTGCGCCAAGTCTACCGGGATTGATGCCAAGAATTAATGTTCTGGACTTATTATCGCTATAAAACTTTTGGTAAAACGTCTTTATTACACCTTGCACTTTATCTGAACTTTCAACGTATGGATTCATCGCCCTAACACCATCAGGCATTTTGATTGATATATCCAATGTTTGAAAAAAAACTAGAATTTTGTTTGCAAGATTTTTCTCCATACCACTTTTAGGTTACATCATAAGAGACGCATTGCCTCCCGCACTTTTTTCGTATATTTGTAGCATCAAGAATGCTCTTGAAGTTTTGAAGGCAATTCTGCTTAACAAAATTAAACATTCCTTATGACAACACTAAAACAAGTCAGATTCGAAAAACCAACTCCTGACGGTTTTTATTTAGTACTTAAGAAAAGAGTAGATAACTACTTTAACGAAAATAACATTTCAAAGAATGCGAATGGCTTGATGATCTTCAAAACCATTTTTATCATATCAATGGTAATCATTACATATGCTGTTATCATCTCAAATACAGTTACAGGGTGGCCTTTACTAGCACTAGTTGCTGTGAATGGTTTTTTTACAGCTATGATCGGTTTAAATATTGCGCATGATGCTATTCATGGTGCCTATTCGTCGAGTACTAAGGTGAATAAAGCGATTGGCCTGACATTTAACTTAATCGGTGCAAATGATTACATGTGGGATATTATGCATAACTCTGTTCATCACATGTTTACGAATATTCCGGATCACGATGCAGATATTGATCAACCGCCGATTATAAGGACTAATCCTCACCAAGATTTATGGTGGATTCATCGGTTTCAGCATATCTATGTGTTTTTCATCTACCCTTTAGCATCTATTTCTTGGGTTTTTATCAAAGACTACGTGAAGTTTTTTTCTCCGCAGATCGGCAACTACAAAATGAACAAGAAGCCCAAGTTTGCTTTTTTGAGGATGTTGGCGTTTAAGCTTTTATACTATACCATATTCCTTGTGATCCCAATGATCGTGATTGACCTACCTTGGCATGTAATCCTTGGTGGATTTTTCTTTATGCATTTTGTTGAAGGGATTACATTGGCTTTGGTTTTTCAATTGGGGCATGTCGTCGAGGGAACTCAATTTCCGGAACCAAATCCGGATAGTAGAATCAATACAGACTGGGCAGCGCACCAAATGTATACTTCAGCGAACTTTGCCAATAATAACTTCTTTGCTAATTTCTTTACAGGAGGTCTCAATTTTCAGATTGAGCATCACTTATTTCCTAAAGTATGCCACATACATTACAAAAAAATCAAGCCAATAGTGATGCAAACAGCAAAGGAGTTTAACTTACCCTATATCGAAAACAAAACCTTTTTCGGAGCATTGGGTTCTCATGTGAGACTGATGAAGCGTTTTGGCAGGTCTGTAACCATTTAATTATGGAGAGTGCATTGTTTTTATTCCTTGGAATTTTATTAGGAGGAGGCATTGCATGGCTTTTAGCAAAACAAAAATTTTCCAATACAGGTAACGATACCCTTTCTAATGATCTAGACAAGGAAAAAGCAGTTTTAGAGGATCGACTCAATAACTCTATTACCAAGTTTCAACAGCAAGATCAAGAGCTTAAGCAGGAACGTGAAAAAGTAGTTGAGTTAAATAAACATTTAGCACAAACAGAGGCTAACTACAAAAATGTTGAGGAAAAGCTTATTACTCAAAAGCAGGAATTGGAGGAGCTACAAAAAAAGTTTACAACTGAATTTGAAAATATTGCCAACAAGATATTGGAACAGAAGTCTGAAAAGTTTACCGAAGCGAATAAGAAAAACATTAATGAAGTACTTTCGCCTTTAAAAGAAAGATTAGAAGGATTCCAAAAGAAGGTGGAGGATGTTCACAAGGAAAGTTTGCAAAGCAATGCTGCACTAAAGCAACAAATATTAGGTCTTAAAGAGTTGAATGAGCAGATGAGTAAAGAGGCAAATAACCTTACAAAAGCACTAAAAGGTGATGTGAAAACGCAAGGAAATTGGGGTGAAGTAATTTTAGAAAGAGTACTGGAAAGGTCTGGGCTACAAAAAGGTGCTGAATACACGATCCAAGGAAAGGATATGAAATTAGTAGATGAGACTGGGAGGCGTTTACAACCTGATGTTATTATTAACTTACCAGAGGACAAACACTTAATAGTAGACTCAAAAGTATCTCTAGTTGCTTATGAGAAACTAGCCAATGAAGATGATAAAGAAAAGCGTGAACAACTGTCAAAACAATTGATCATATCGGTTAAAAAACACATCAATGATCTCTTTGAGAAGCATTATCAAAATATTGATGGACTAAATACACCTGACTTTGTTTTACTCTTTATTCCGATCGAAGCAAAATTCAGTACTGCGTTAAAGGAAGATCCAGAGTTGTTTAACACTGCTTGGGAAAAGAAAGTGGTCATCGTTAGTCCAACTACTTTATTGGCGACACTCAAAACAGTTGCCTCTATTTGGAAACAAGAAAAGCAGTCTAAAAATGCCATGGAGATTGCCCGTCAAGGAGGAGAGTTATATAACAAATTTGTTGGCTTTGTTGAAGACATGGTCAAAATCGGAGATAACATTGATAGATCGAAAAATGTTTATCTCGATGCCATGAATAAACTTAAGACGGGAACTGGGAATCTAATCGGTCGAGCTGAAAAGATCAGAAAGCTAGGTGCAAAAGCAAAAAAAGAGTTGCCAAGAGATTTAATAGAAGAGCAACAGTTTATTGAGGAAGCTGATGACATAAGTTAAACCTTAACGCAAAAAGCAAGAGCTTTGAATCGCCCATTATTCGTTTTTTTTATACTATTTCTTTCAATAGCGCTTCAAGCTCAAGAGGAAGATCCATTTGTTGAAAAGAGCGGCAAACTGATTGAGGCATTTAGGAAAGCAGAGAAACCTTGGATATTCTCAGCAGGAATAGGATTGCCTTACTTAGAGGGAGAAGTTATATCTAGAGCTGGTTTTAATATTCACTTATCTGCTAAAAGGCAGCTAACCCGACTACTGACAGTTGGCTTAAACTTAAATAACGGTATAAGTACTGGAAGAAACTGGTATATGAACAGTGGCTTTTTCAACAACCCAGCATGGAATGGCACATTTAATCCTAATGCAAATTATATCGAAGCAAATAATGGGGTAATTGTTGTGTTCAACTATAAAGCTGTCATATCCACCACAAACCTTGAGCTTTCTACGGATTTGATACAAATTCTTTATCAAAAATATGCCAACCAAGGTAATTTTAAATGGCGGCTTCCTATTGGTCTAGGATTTGGGACAATGCTATTTAATACAAAAATTAATGCCATGAATACGAACGAGAATATCTATGACTTCACCTCAATAGGGAATGGAGAAGCTATAACGAATGCTGACATTCTATTTAAGGAACAGGCTAAGACAGACATAAAAGCACTATTTGACAAAAGTTATGAAACATCAGCTACTTCAGAAAAAGCCCAATTTTTAGGAGCGAGCTTAACACCTATTTTCACGTTTAATTATGGGTTTGTATACAAAGCAAACGAAACCACAGGTATTGGACTTCAATTCGTTTTTATAAAAACTTTTTCTGATTTAGTTGACGGTCATCAATGGACTGAACAGAACGAGTTATCAAAATATGATGATTGGGTTTACTATTTAAACCTTAATTTGCAGTATTCTCTGGGCAAAATCAAATTGAAAAGAAAGTAGCGTTGAAACGAAATCTATGTCTTATTGTTTTCTATTTTACCATCTTGACTTGGAGTGCTAACGCGCAATCCTATCTAAATTTTCAAAAAAAAGCAGAACAAGCTTTTGAAGCCAATAACTTGGAAGGCGCTTTGAAAAACATTAGCAAAGCAGAAAAGTTTGCCAAAATTGATGTTGGAGAAGGCCATCTAGACTATGCTCTTATCATCCATGACTTTGCATTGTATGAATACTTTGCAGGAAACTTTGTGTCGGGAATTGAAAAGATGCAAAAGGCTTGTGATATAGTAAAACTCAAAAAAGGTGATGAAAACAAAGATTATGCACTTTATTTAAGTGAGCTGGGGGCAATATACTATGGCAATGGAGAAGTACTCAAAGCAAAGTCAATTAACAAAGCAACAATTGCACTTCAAGAAAAAATATCCGGAAAGGAAAGTATAGATTATGCGATCGAAGTGAATAATCTGGCACTCTTACTAAAAGAACTTGGAGATGTAGATTCAAGTTTAGCTGTATTAAGGTCTTGTGAGGACGTTTTTGAGGAAAATAGGAAAGCATACCCCTTGGAATATGGTTTGCTATGCAATAATCTGGGCGATCTTTATCAGGAAAAAGAACAGTACCTTATCGCCGAAGACCAATATAAGCAAGCTTCAAAAACATTGTTAAAAGTTGAAGGAGAGCAAGGTTACAATTATGGTATAACCGCACAAAATCTCGGTAATTTATATACGGAAATGAACCGATATGAAGATGCACTTCGTCAGTTCAAACAAGCGGAAGCAATTAAAGCAGTTACAAATGGAACGGAAAGCTATGAATATAGCAAAATTTTAAACGATCTGGCGAATGTATATCATCACGTGGGAAATTACATTTTAGCAGAGCAAAACTATTTACAGTCCTTAAACATTAAAACCAAAACCGTAGGGGAAACACATCCTTCTTTTATGAGAGGGCAAAACAACTTAAGTCTTCTTTATAAAGACTTAGGTAGAATTGATGAGGCTTATAAGCTAATTCAAAGTGCATTGACAAAAATTGAATTACAAAGGGA
This sequence comes from Bacteroidia bacterium, assembly GCA_030426955.1. Lineage (GTDB taxonomy): Bacteria > Bacteroidota > Bacteroidia > Chitinophagales > JAUHXS01 > JAUHXS01. The sequence goes on from JAUHXS010000007.1 coordinate 26,206, forward strand.
AAGTCAAATCCTTCTATATGCTACGATTCTTCAAAATGTATCCTCTGTTTATCGGGAGTTATTTTACATTAAGGGGCAAAAGGAGTATATCAACAAAGCTAAAGACTATTTACTGGAGACTATTGGTCTTTTTGAAAACTCCTATTCCGAAGATAATATTGGACAACATGCATCATTATTGAATAATCTTGCATTGATATATGCGGATATAAATGATTATGCTAAGTCAGAGGAAGTATACCTGAAAGCTATTGAGCTGCTTGAAAACAAACCTAATTACGCAACAATACTACTTGATGTTTATTACAATTTAGGGCTCTTGCACTTTCAACAAAAGAAACTTGAAAGCGCAGAAACGTATTTAAAAGATGCTGTAAAACTAGCTGAAAAGAACTTTAACGTAAATAACCTAGAGCAAATATATTTTTATTCAAATCTGGCTCAAGTTCAAGCCGAGTTAGGAAATACTAAAAGTGCTTCAGAAAACTTCGAAAAAAGCAATACCATCATTTCCAATGCCATTACCAATCAGTTGGACTACTTATCTGAAATCGAAAAGGGACAGTTTTATCACAATTTGAAAATTCCATTGAGCTATTTTAAAAGATTTGCCTACGAAAACAGTAATGAGTATCCGGAATTACTAGAGGAGCTATATAATATCCATTTAATCACAAAATCATTTTTGATTAGATCATCACAACAGCTGAGAGAAAAAATATTGGCAAGCAATGACGAAAGTATAATCTTCAAATACCATGATTGGAAAGCAAGCAGGGAATATCTAAATAAACTATACAGCTTATCTAATGCAGAAATCTTAGAAAAAGATGTCAATATTAGTTCACTTGAAGATAAGGTCAATCTACTTGAAAAAGAATTGAGCCTTGCTTTTTCGGGTTTTAAGACTGAGTTGCCTTCCCTGAGACAAATTCAGAAAGCACTTTCTGATGGAGAAGCAGCAATCGAAATCATTCGGGTGCCGCATTACGGGCAAGATAAGGAAGACTTCGATATTACATACCTAGCATTGATTGCTATCAAAGAAAGCAATGTACCTGAGGTGATTGTTTTTGAAGAGGGAAGAAAAATAGAGGGGCAATACGCTGATACCTACTTCTATTGTATGGAAGAGGAAATTAAAGATACTTTATCATATAATAGGCTTTGGGCTCCTCTAGGTAATGCACTAAAAAATCAAGGTGCTAAGGAAGTCTTTATTTCTATGGAAGGAAAGTATAGCGTTTTTAATTTGAACACCTTGTTCAATTCTCAAACAAATGAATATGTTTTAGATGAGGTGGACTTGAGAGTTCTCAGTTCTACAGCTAATATCAAAGAAGACAAAGATATTGTTCCAAACAATTCAAAAATTGCCAAACTATTTGGATACCCCAATTACTATTTGGACATAAGTACTATTGCCGTTAAGGATAATGAGAAAAAAGAAAGCATTTCTTCTTTTGCCCTTCAAAGATCTGCGGTTGAAAATGTCGATTATTCAGCAGCCTATTATCTATCTGACCTGCCGGGAACCAAACAAGAAGTAAATGAGATCAACAAGATACTTACCACTTCTGGTTGGACAACGGATATTTATATGGAAGGTGCCGCCACAGAACAGAAGGTTAAGGAAATTGATAACGCGAGTTTACTTCATATCGCCACTCATGGCTACTTTGATTATGATGAAGATATTAACCTTGAAGCAACAAGGGTTTCCGGTAAAGTTGAGCTACAACATCCTTTGCTAAGATCAGGTTTGATTTTAGCTGGCGCGGGCAATACTTTTAAGTTAACATCTGAAAATATTCAGTATTGGAAGGCACTTGAAGATGGTGTGCTCACGGCGCATGAAGTAATGGGATTAAATTGTTCCAATACAGAACTGGTGGTATTGAGTGCATGCCTTAGTGGTGTTGGCTCAGGTAAACTTAGTGATGCAGAAGGGTATTGGGGATTGCTAAAAGCATTTTCAGTAGCAGGTGCAAAAAACATTTTAACTTCTTACTGGCCAGTGGATGATAACGCTACTAGAGATTTAATGATCGCCTTTTATACCACCTTAGCAGGCGGGGGAACAGTTCAAAGTGCTTTTAATTTGGCACAAAAAAAGACCAGAGAAAATTATCCTCACCCTTATTATTGGGGTGCTTTTGGGTTGATGGGTCGATAAGAACGTTTTATAAATGTTGGAACTCAACATCAATTACTAGAGTTTTGATTGTATCTTTAAAATATGATAGAGCAAAAACTAAAAAAGGTCATCCGAGATGTTCAGGACTTTCCTATAAAGGGTGTTTTGTTTAGAGACATTATGCCAATATTTCAGGATCATCAGCTATGTGCAGAAATTGTTGATGCCTTTATTGAAGAACTAAAAGATTACAAAATTGATGTAATTGCCGGAATTGAGAGTCGAGGGTTTTTATTTGGAATGCTATTAGCCCAACGTCTAAAAGTTCCTTTTGTTCCTATAAGAAAAGAAGGCAAGCTACCGGGCAATACAACAACTTACTCTTACAATTTGGAATATGGCTCGGCCACCCTAGAAGTTCAAAAATCTTCCTTTAAGGCTGGGCAAAACGTTTTGATTCATGATGACCTTTTGGCAACAGGTGGTACAGCTTATGCGGCAAGCGAATTAGTAAAAAAACAAGGTGCAAATGTCAAAGCGTTTGCCTTTTTAGTGACATTAGATTTCTTAGATGGCAAGCAACAGCTCTTGAATCATTCATCAAATGTGATTAACTTAGTGAGCTATTAGAAGCGAGAAACCAGTTTAAAATTAGAGAGCAGAAACGTGAAATGAGGTGTTTGGGATGAGGAAAGAGAAATAAGGGATTAAACTTTATTAATACAATAGTCCCACCATCCACAGAGGAATTTTTTGTTTTAGCCCCATCTCGATATCATCAGCCAATATATAGCTGTCTTTTTCTCCTTTTATTTGGAGATCATCCTTGTTTTTTCCTCCAACTTCAAAGGTAAAGCCACCGTCTACTATAAAATCTCCTTTGTCAGCTTTGTTAATATCATGCTTTGCATTTATGAATTGATTCAATACAAAAGTTTCTCTTAAGCTTCCAACATCTGGTGATTCTTTAAGTGCATAACTTAGGTTGGTATTTTCTAGATATATCTTGTCAGGTTTTTGCAACGCAGCTATCCCTTTTCCCTGTTTATTCAAGAAATTTAATATTCTGGCTTGCTCCAATGCAATCAAATAATTCATAACACTATCTCTTCCCAATTGCATTTTTCTTGCAATTTTTGAGATATTAGGCTCATAAGGCACCATTTCTGCTAGTAAGCCCAACAAGCGTTTTATTTTTTTTGTATTCGAAGCAGAGTAATCTTGAATTTGGGCTAGGTCGCTTTCCAGTACGGTATTTAAGATATTAATTAATCTTTTTGAATATTCATATTCCTCCAATTCTTTTGCAAATGGTAAATACCCTAATTTGAGATACATTTTAAAACTAGGTAATGGTCGTAGCTTTTTAGTAATAGTATGAGCAATGTTTACATGATTTTGAAGCAATTGCTTTAGGGTAACTCGTTTTATATCCAACCCAAATGTAAAGTTTAAATATTCCCTGAATGACATTCCTGGAAGTTCAAAAACACTGGCTCTTCTACTAAGATCAGCCTCGCCCTTAAAAATATCTAATGCAGATGAAGAGCTGAATACTACTTTTAGTTCTGGAAAGCTATCATATATTGCTTTAAGCTCTCTAGACCAATTTTCGGCGCGATGAATTTCATCAAGAATTAACAATGTTCCACCATTTAAAGCGAAAGTCTCAGCTAAGTCAAAAATACTATGTGTGTAAAAATAAGGATGATCAAAAGAGGCATATAAAGAAGTCTTCAGGTCATTCTTGTGTAGGTATTGCAATAATAGTGTTGTCTTGCCAGAACCTCTAAACCCCTTTATTGCAATAAGCCGTTGATTCCAATTTATTTCATCAAATAATGGTCTATAATAATCAGTGCTTAACTGTTTTAATAAATTATTTTGGACACTATAAAGTTGTTGCATGCATATTGATCTTGTTACAAGTCAAATTTAAATATTTTTTGACTTAAATTCAAGTCAAAATTTTTAATAAAATGACTTGTTTTCGGATCACTATACTGTTGGGGTTTTGGGTTTTTAGATTTCCTTATATTCAACTGCGCCCTATGCTTGAATCATTCATCAAATGTGATTAACTTAGTGAGCTATTAAAAAATTTGGAATGGAAACTGCAGTAGAAAATAAAACAGGATTAGATTTTGGGCTAAACGAAAATCAGCAAATGATTGCTGATATGGTTCGTGATTTTGGCGAGAAGCACATCAAACCCAAAATGATGGAGTGGGATGAAAGTCAAGAATTTCCGGTTGATGTTTTCAAGAAGTTAGGAGAGCTAGGATTAATGGGTGTTTTGGTGCCCACGGAATATGGTGGATCAGGATTCGGTTATTTTGAATACGTTACTGCTGTTTCTGAAATTGCTAAGATAGATGGCTCAATAGGTTTATCCGTTGCTGCTCACAACTCTTTATGTACAGGTCATATTTTACAGTTTGGCAATGAAGAACAAAAGCAAAAGTATTTGCCCAAATTGGCTACAGCAGAATGGATTGGTGCTTGGGGACTTACCGAGCCCAATACTGGATCCGATGCCATGCGAATGAAATGTGTCGCAAAAAAAGACGGTAATGACTGGATTTTGAACGGCGCGAAATGTTTTATCACACACGGTAAATCTGGCGATGTTGTAGTGGTACTGGCAAGAACCGGGGAGCTGCTAGACTCAAGAGGGATCACAGCTTTTGTAGTTGATAGAGGAACTCCAGGATTGAAAGCAGGTAAGAAAGAAGACAAACTAGGAATGCGTGCTTCAGAAACAACTGAAGTTATTTTTGAGGATTGTCGGGTACCACAGGAAAATGTCTTAGGAGAAGTTGGGGAAGGCTTCATTCAAGCAATGAAAGTATTAGACGGAGGAAGAATATCTATTGCGTCACTAGGTCTAGGTATTGCAAAAGGAGCTTACGAGGCGGCCTTAGCATACTCAAAAGAAAGGGAACAATTTGGCAAACCCATTTCGGATTTTCAAGCAATTGCTTTTAAATTAGCTGACATGGCAGTTAAAATTGAGAATGGTGAATTGTTGACTTTCAAGGCAGCAGACTTGAAAAACAAAGGACAAAAAATGACCAGAGAATCTGCTGAGGCAAAATACTATACCTCTGAAATAGCTGTTGAAATTGCCAACGATGCCATTCAGGTATTTGGTGGTTACGGCTATACGAAAGAATTCCCAGTAGAAAAGCACTACCGTGATGCCAAGCTTTGTACAATTGGTGAAGGAACTTCTGAAATCCAGAAGTTAGTGATTGCTAAGAGTATACTACAATAGATTTTATTGGGGGTGTTTGAACCAGGCAATTTTGCTATTACGATCCAGCCTCAAGCAAAGTGTTTTATACGTTACTAGTTTTTAGTTATGAGTTTTTAATTGTACATCTGTAGTTATATAGTAATAAATGAACTACGAACTAGAAACTTTAAACTCGTAACTATTAAACAGTCCTACAATCCAATATTAAAGCCCATCCTAACTACCGGGTTTCGATAAGGTGAATATTGGTTGTCCAATACGTTGAATAGCAGTAAAATGTTAAAAGATGATCTTTCACCTATTCTCTGTCTATAGCCTCCTCCAACGAAAAAGCTAGGCACCCACCTTCTCGGTAAAATAAACAGACCATTACTACTAATAAATGCAGGTTCAAAGTTTAACACCTCATACTCAGCATGAGCAAATATGCTTTCAAAAATTAAATACCTAGAAAATAACCCGGCTCCATAACTGGAGGTTTGGTAATTCAAAAACCTATCATTGTAATAAGTATAGGTGAGGTTTGTTCCGACTAAGAACTTGTCTGTCAATCTATACCCTATCGTGGGGTTGACTGACACATAGGTCTCCGTTCCAAAGTTTAGCCCTAAATTGCCGCCTGTAAAAACTCTATCCCAACTAAAGTTGCCTTTATCGGGTCTTTTCTCTTTACTGCTTTTTTTATCAAGACTTTTACTCTTTTTATAGTTAGGAGGATGAAAATCGTCGTCTTGAGCAAAAGTTGAGGTTAGGGTAATACTTAAGACAAAAACAACGATATAAGTTCTAATATTAGGCATTTCAACAAAGATACGTCTTTGTTATATAAAACGAAACCTTGTTAGTCGGAGTATAAAAAGCACAAGGTTTTTACCTTAATATTTGGATCAGCCCAGCCTGCTCTATTTCCTCATGAGACTCAGTAATCGCTTTTAAATGATAGTAATAGGTTTCTTGACTTACTAGCTTGCCTTGATATGTGCCATCCCAATTAATTTCAGACAAATCGTTGTCATAAAATACCTGTTTTCCAAATCGATCATAGATGCTAAATTCTATTTCTCTGGCACCGCTTGTACGTAATGATATATTATCGTTGTATCCATCGCCATTTAAGGAAATGGCATTGGGGATAAATACTTCAAAGCAGACAATTCTATTTTCATTCACTTCTATAAAAAGAGTAGTATCAATACAGGAACTATCTGTAACGGTCACTGAATAGGAGCCCTCACATAAACCAATAGCAGTTGCATTAGTCTGTCCATCGTTCCAGAGGTAATAAAACTGTGAGTCTGGAGCAATAACATTGACTATCGCATATGCTTGACAGATACTATCACACTCTGAGTTTCCAAATTCAGAATAAATTTCTGCCTCTATCGGAACTTGATTTTTAATTACGTCTTGTGTGATCTCTATATCAATAGCAGTATCAATACATGCACTATCTGTAATAACTACAGAGTAGTTGCCAATACATAAATCTGTTGCGGAATCGCCCTCTTGTCCATTGCTCCAAAAGAAAAGAAATTGCGAGTCTGGAGCAATAACATTGACTATTGCATATGCTTGACAAGTGCTATCACAGTGCGAAGGTGCTATGCCGATATTAACTTCTGCATCTATTTGCGTAGCCTGAAACGGTATGATCTTCATGATGAAAGCATCATCAATGCCATTAAAAGAATCGTCAAAATAGGCGGTGCCTCCAGGATCACTTAACGGATATCCCATGCTATTTGAGATAGAAGTCCATTCGCCAGACATCCATATATTATCATTATTATCTATATCTATAACCGGTCCAAAATCAAACCCATCTCCTCCGAAATAGGTCGCCTCCAAAATAGTGTGAAACTTATTTAGCTTTAGATAAAAGTCATCGGCAGTTCCTTCCATAAACCCTTTGAAATAGCCGCTTCCACAATAGTCAGAAGTAGTTATATCTGTTGATTCTGTATGAAAACAGAAGTAAATGTTGTCTCTACTATCAATTGTCAGTTGATCATACCTCTGATTTGTATTTTCTCTATCAGTTCCTCCAAAATAGGTTGACCATAGAAAACTGGAACCACTAGAATCTATGCTAAATAAAAATGCATCTGTATTACCCAATCGGGTATTCTGAATGGGATCTTGTAATGGTAGATCGTCCGATAATGTCTGTCCAACAACATATATTTGACTTTGGCTATTTAGCTCAATAGAGTAAGGAAACTCTGCTCCAGTGCCACCATAATAACTACTCCATATAACATTTCCGTCTGGATCCATTTTAGTGACAAACGCATCACCTCCTCCAGCGTTAGAGATCTGAGCAACGGTTCCAATGCTAAGGTTTGTTGAACCTGCATTACCAGTAAGGTATAGATTGCTATTTACGTCACTTATGAGGGAAAAAATATTATCAGAGCCATTTCCACCATAGTAACTTAACCAAATAACGTTACCGTCGGTATCCAGCTTTACAATCATTCCATCTGAGAACCCTGCCATTGAAGGTTGGGCTGCATTGTGTACACTTAAGTTATTTGAATTTGTATTGCCGACAGCGATTATGTTGTTATTGGCGTCTACTTGAATGGAGTTTGCTAATTCATTGTTACTTCCTCCCCAATAGCTTGCCCATTCTCTAACTCCAGAAGGGTCAAATTTCATAACTATTGCATCTCTGGTTCCTCCAGCAAAAGCGTTTTGGAAGGCATTTTGAACTGGAAAATCGTTGGAATAGGTATAGCCTGTTAGAAATATATTATCATTTTGATCTGTTGTAACATAATTGCAATCATCATTAGCTGATCCACCGTAGTAAGTCGCAAAAACTCTTTGACCATCATTTGTGAACTTAGCGAACATAATATCTAATGTGCCACCTGCGTGAGTTCCCTGAAAAGCATTTTCTGTAGGAAAGTCTAGCGAATAAGTATAGCCTGCAATAATTGCATTATCTGTATTATCCGTCTTTATACTCTTAATGCCATCTGCATTGTTTCCTCCATAAAAAGTAGACCATTCCAACTCTGGGTCAATTCGCAACGTACTTGACTGATCACGAACGGTTTGTTTTGCCTTATCCTCAATTTCGAAACGTATGATATTGTTGTAAATACTGTATTGGTCAGCATATATTGCCTCTAGCTTAAAGCTACTTGCTACGAATTGATTATCTAAATATGATATGGGAGCGTTTTCTAATAAACCACCAGTAGGAAGTTTTAAGCTTAAACAGCCTTTACCATCAATATTAATCTTACTTTTTGAACGATAATTCAATTTAATCTGGTCTGGATCAGCTCCAGAATGTAAGATAAAGTCGTATTTATATCCTCTTTCATTTGAATTATAAAATACGATATCAATATTAGGATAAACGTTCTTAATAGTGATCTCTCCATATTCCTTAACACCATAAATACCCTCTGGACAGTGGGCGTAGAAATAGTTTAAATGCCCTTGCTTTGATGGCTGATTGGTAATGATATTTTCTTTCTCAATATTTGCATCTACCAATAGAAGTTGCACTTTATCCCAGTCTGTATACTTTTTGCTAGGTTCTTTTCCAGTGATTTCAAGTTTTAATTGATCGTCTTCAGTCCATTCACTTAAAGGCAGTTGTTCTTTCTTACGTTGCTTAAAAACATAAGTCACTCCTTTTTTTGTAATATAAAAATCTAAACCTGGTGCTTCCATTTTGAAAAAAACTGATGGAACTGGATCGTTATTCATGTTTTTAAACTGACCTTTATTTTCAATAAAAAGTAAGTCTTGATCTCTAGCGCTTAAAGATGTCAGGGATAGACAGTATAGAACGATTAAGGAGTAACCGTAAATCCTTAATCTGCAATTATTGACTTTTTTCATAGTGATAGTGTGAGTAGCAAGTATTAACGCTTACAGTTAAAAGGCTTAAATAATTACTATAGAGCAGAATATAGAGAATAGAGCATGAACGAGACGAATAAAAATTTTTCTATTCTTACAATTTCAAGTGGTTTTTTCGCGCCAAAATGCTAGAATATTTTTCCGGGATTCATGATCCCATTAGGATCAAAAATACCTTTAATAGAGCGCATTAGGTCTATCTGCAGATCAGAAAAAACAATATTTAAATACTCTTTTTGCACTAGGCCTATTCCATGTTCACCAGAAATAGTACCTCCTAGCTGGTGACATAATTGAAAAATCTCTTTAATGCCTTCTGACAATCTTTCATTCCAATCATCATTTGACATATCGCCTTTAATGATATTAATATGTAAGTTGCCATCTCCAGCATGACCATAGCAAACGGATTTAAAGCCATATTTCTTACCGATCTCTTTAACACCTTTTAGCAACTCTGGAAGTTCTGCTCTCGGTACCACCGTATCTTCTTCTTTGTAAATTGAGTTTGCCTTAACTGCCTCTCCAACCGTTCTTCTCAATTGCCATAGATCCTCTTTCTGTTTAGCATTATCGGCGAACAATATATCTCCACAATCAAATTGCTCAACTATTTTCATGATGGTCTCGCACTCTTCCATCAAAATGTCAGGATAGTTACCATCTACTTCAATTAGCAAATGGGCTTCAGTTTCATCATCTAACTGGATTGTACTTTTATTATTATACTTCAGTGACCATTCGATGGCATCTCGCTCCATAAACTCCATTGCAGAAGGCGTGACACCCGCCCTGAAAATCTCACTAACAGCTTCACAAGCTTTCTCTGCTGATGTAAACGGAACAAGCATCAACAAATCATGTTTAGGATGTGGAATGAGTTTTAAAACTATTTTTGTTACTATTCCAAGAGTTCCCTCGCTTCCTACTACAAGTTGTGTCAAGTTATATCCTGTTGCATTTTTCAAAACATTTGCTCCAGTCCAGATCATTTCACCGTTGGGTAATACAACTTCAAGATTTAGGACGTAATCTTTGACCACACCATATTTAACGGCTTTTGGTCCTCCAGAGTTTTCGGCGATATTGCCTCCTATAAAACAAGAGCCACGACTCGCTGGATCGGGTGGATAAAACAATCCTTTTTCTGCTACAGTCTCCTGTAAAACTTGAGTGATTACTCCAGGCTCTACAGTGATTTGAAGGTTGCGTTCATCAATGTTTAAAATTTTGTCTAATCGTTCAACTGATAAAACAACACCACCATAGATCGGCAAGGCACCTCCACTTAGGCCTGTTCCTGCTCCTCTTGGGGTAATAGGGATATAGTGTTCATTACAAAGCTTGACGATTTTACTAACTTCCTCTACTGATCCAGGTTTGATGACTACTTCCGGAAAGTATTTAAGATCTTCTGTTTCATCCTTAGCGTATTGTATAAGTTGCTCACGGTCTAATATAATAGCACTTTGATCTACAATAGCTTCAAATTGGGCAATTAAATCGGAGTTGACTTTTTTATACTTCACTAATCTTTTAGTCTTAAAACTAGTAATTCATGATTAAAATCTAAAACAAGGGATAATCACATCGTGAGAGATAGAGTATAAACGTCCCAAATAAATAAGTGAAATTTCTAACCCTCCCTTGCCATTAGTTGCTGGGCTTAAGTCTGAGACATTTACGTCATAGCTGATTCCTACTCTTATATCTTTTATCTCGATGCCAACAACAGGTGCCAGCGCATCGAAGTTATTGGCTCTAAATTGAATTCCTCCAAATAGTATTGGCTGCATACCTGATTTAAGCTTCGAACTTGATTGTAATTTATAATTACCAATGATACTAATATGAAATTCTTTTGCTCCCTCTAAACTGCTATAAAACAAGTTGGGGGTTAAATCAAAAAGATCATTAATACTCCATATTGCCCCTGCATGAAATAATGGTCTTTGCTTTATGCGGTTATCTCCTCCTAAAAAAGTCTCCTTGGGTGAATTGATGTGATAAATAGTAATTCCTCCATTTAACGCAAGCCAATCGTCTAATCTTGAAAAGATGGATATGCCAGTATTGATATCAAAGTAGCTCATAGAACTTCCTGTTACTGGTTCTCCGTTGGGCTGTCCGTTGGGTCCGTCGTCATCTAGTTGATTGCCAAAAACGAGCTTGTCAAAGTCTAGCGTTCTAATAATATATCCTGATTGCAAACCAAAAGATAAAATGTTGTTTTGCTCTTTATCCAAGACTTTGTGATAAGATCCCGATAAATTTATTTTTGTTGCAGATAGGTCTCCTGCACCTGCTTTATCTTTCAAAACATATAAGCCCGCACCAATCCAATCATCATTTTTAAGATTAAACTGTCCCTCTCCACCTGCACTATAAGTAAGGTATGGGTTGCCAATAGAAGCCCATTGAGATCTATAATTTGCAGTTACCCTAAAGTCATATGAGGTATTAAAAAATCCAGTTTGAGCGGGATTTAGACTTAGTGGAGAGGCATAAAACTGAGTGAAATGAATGTCTTGAGATAAAGCAGTTCCCGTCATTAAAAAAATAGATAAGATAATTTGACTAACACGGTTATAAGAAGAATAGCGGATCGACGATTGACGATTGACAATTGACGAATAATGTTTTCGTAATTCTAAAATCTTCATTCGTAATTTCTTAGTGTACCAATGTAATATCTCCTTTTCCACTATCTTCATCGCCATTTATAAAACTAACGGTATAATGATATACGAAAACGTCCATCCCTTGTAGTTTGCCGTTGAAGTATCCATCCCAGCCTTTTTGAGGATTGAATAACTCGTTTACATCATCGGATATATAAACTAGTTCTCCCCATCTATTAAAAATTTTAAACTCTATGTTGGTAATTCCTTTGCCCTTAAGGAAATATCGATCATTCTCACCATCTGCATTAGGAGAAAATGCAGTAGGTATGTGTAGGCGACCTTTGATTACTTCAATATCTAAACAATAAGTGGAGTCACAACCTGTAACGTTATTAACGGTAAGGCAAACCGTATATATGCCCTCCTCTTTAAAAGAATGCCGACCTCCTTCAACGCCGTTTGCGCTATTACCATCTCCAAAATCCCAAAAATAAGTCTCAGCAAAAGAACTATTATCTATAAAGTCAATAAGCTCGTCAATTGATACGAGGGGCTTTAAAGGGGCTTGATAGTCAAACAAGGCTAATGCGCCATTGAGCACAGAAATGGTTACCTCAGCGCTGTCTGTACAGCCATTTGTATCTGATACTAACAACTTATAAGTTGTTGTTGTGTCTGGTCTTGCAAAAGGTTCAGGGGAACTGCTATCTGATAAAAATTCTGAGGGCTCCCATAAAAAGGTTGCTCCTCCTTCTCCAATTATTGTTACACCTTGCCCAGGACAGATGAACGTATCAGGATAAGCATCAGCATTGAGGTTTTCAGGAAAAACATTGATGACTATCATATCCGTATCTTGGAGAGTGCAAGTCGTGCTATCTGTTATGATTAAGGAGGCTGTGTAAGTTCCAACTCCATCATAAGTATGAATAACACTATCTGTAGAATTTAATGTTGTATCTGTTCCATCTCCAAAAAACCACTTGTGTGTGATGCCTCCTTGGCTATTGTTTTGAAAAACAACATCAGCAGTGCCACAGATATTAATAATATCTGCATCTAGCTCAGCTGTCAACTCTGAAAAATCAAATTTGATAACACCATTATTGCAATTATTGCTGTTATTGGTTCTAGACCAAGCATCTATAGTAGTGGGGAAATTATCGCTATTCTGACAGCTAGCACAGACCGACTGATATATAATACCATTTTTATCAAAGCGACTAGTCCCCCCATCAACATGGTCATTTCTTGTAGGATCGCCGAAAAAAGTAGCATATAAAATGTCGGTAGCATTAGCAGTCAGTACTAAAAAATAAAAATCGCCCCCATCTGTATTGATTTGATAAGCACCCGGAGTAAAGTCCAAGCCATCAGTTCTTGAGTTTCTTAAATTATTTCCATCTAAAGTTCCTCCCCAACCTGATATAAAAATATTTCCACAGGTATTAACCAAAAACGCCGATGGAACAAGGTTAGGAAATATTGACCCAGTGCGACCAAAGGTTGTCGAGAAATCTGTCTTACTTAATGAATCATTTAATTTATGAATAAACTGCCTGCTATCAGGTTGAAAATAAACTTGCATTTCTCCATCAGCAGTATCAATAGTATAATTACCTGTGGTTTGCCCCAAAACATATACGCTCCCTGCTGAGTCCAACTGCACAAAGTACGCTTGGTCATACATATCAGTGCCTAGATAAGTTGAATGCTTCATTACAGTGCCATTGCCGTCCAGACATACAATAAAACCATCAACATCTCCAGAGAATGTATCTTTAAATGACCATGTAGTGATGGGGAATAACGTGTCACTTGTTGTGCCACCTGCTACATATAAGTCGCCTGCATTATTGGTTTGCAAGGAGTACGTAACGTCATCACTTGTTCCTCCTAAGTAAGTACTCCAAAGTAAGGTCGAAAGATCGGGTGTCATTTTGAATACAACTCCATCTTGGTTACCAAGAAGTGTATTTTGAATAGGTGTTGCAGAAAGGTCAAAATTAGTAGATCTTGTGCAAGAGGCCACAACAACGTTAGATTGATTATCTAAAATGATTTCTCCCCGATAAGCATCAGCGTAGTTATACTCTAAGCTAGTCGCTTGATTTAAGCCATCATTATTTGAACCTCCTATGTAAGTTGAAGCCATTAACTCTGAACCATCTTCGCTTAATCTTAAAACAAAAATGTCTGATCCTGTAGGATAAATTATACCACTCGCTGCAAAAAAATTCCCTCCATTAAAAATACTTTGGAAAGGAGTACCCGCTGTGGGGAAATTATTAGACCCTGTGCTACCGTAGATAAACAACTCGTTATCTTCATTGACTATCATACTATGAGGCAACTCTGTATTTCCTCCACCTATGTAAGTTGAATAAATTAAAGTTGTGCCGTCAAACCGATATTTAGTTATCGCAAGATCGGTATTCCCACCATTAAAAGTGGTGTCAAATGCACCTGTAGTTGTTACAAACCCTGGGCCACCATTAAAAGTGATACCTCCAGTATATAGGTTTCCTTCCTCATCATAAGTTGCTGTATTACCCCAATTATCGGCTATAGATCCAGAATAGGATGAGAATATAAGCCTTGGGTCGATTATCAGCTTTTTCGATTTATCATAGTTATCCTTTATATAAAATTTTAATAGATTGTTTTTAAGCTTAAAAGCACTTTCTACTCTTTGCTTTTGTCCATCTAAAAGTTGAAAGGTATATGGCTTTGATTCTAATAGTTGGTTCACAGATGTAGTTAGTTTTAAAACTTCATTATCTACTTTTAAATCGTCCAAACCATCATAAATCAGTTCAATATCTTCATATTTTCCGCCAGGATGAATTATAAAATCGTATTCTAGTCCTTCTCCTTTAACGTAAATCCTCCAGTCTATATTAGGCCAGATTTCTTTAAAATATAATTCACCGTAACGCTTTACATTACCAGCCCACTTGGAAGGATCATTTCCTAAAAAGTAATTGTACTTACCTGATAGTTCATGCCTGCCTTCTACTTGAACATTTTTGTTTGCCTTTTTTAGTTTAACTTTAAAACAGTGACCATGCACCAGAATGCCGCCAGGAGGTAAATCATGTGGATGTTTGTTAACCTTCTTTAAGTCCTCTTCAGCATAGAAAACATAAGTCAATACATCATTTTCGATAAATAATCTCCCATTGGGTATATCTGCTTGAAATAGAATATTTTTCCTCCATTGCCCTTTGTTTTCAATAAAGTCTATTCCACCATGAGCAATGTGTTCATGATTAAGATGGTTTGCTCTTGTTATAACAAATATAATTTGGCTTAATAGTAGTATGTAAAACTTATGTGGCAACAGGCTTTTAAATTAATATCTAAAAGCTCAATATAGCCATATTTATGCCTAAATCCAATTTCAAAAAGCATCTGTTTTTACAAGTCTATTCGGCTTTAAAAGACTGCTTGTGGTTGATCGTCAATGTATTGAAATTAAAATTAGTTGCTTTTGTTATTTTATTTAAAAACGTTCTTTCTAATTTTGAGTATAATTGTACTTATTAGTTTCTAGATTAAATATTAGACCATGGTACTTCATAAAATAAAATATTATACAGCTCTCCTTATCTTGCTTGCCCTGAGCATCATTAGTAAAAATGCAATTGGCGCTCAACCTGATTATACGCTTGAAGATGTTTTTAAGAGCTACAAATTTTCTCAGGAAGGAATAGAGGACATCAAGTTTTCCAATGATGGTAAACATTACTTTAAAATAAAAGCAGACG
Source organism: Bacteroidia bacterium (assembly GCA_030426955.1). Taxonomy (GTDB): domain Bacteria; phylum Bacteroidota; class Bacteroidia; order Chitinophagales; family JAUHXS01; genus JAUHXS01. Next base: position 41,881 of record JAUHXS010000007.1, read on the forward strand.
AGAAGTACAGAGACATTGTTAAATATGATATTGCAAGAGGGAAGCAGAGAGCCATCATCTTTAAGGGAAAAGACTTTATTGTAGACGCTAACACGTTAAGATTTAAGAGATATTATTTTTCAGCCGACGAGCAGAGTCTTTTACTTGAAACAGATTACGAAAAGCTATATAGGAGGTCTAGCAAAGCCAACTTCTACATTTATAATACTAAGTCCAAGAATGTAACTCCACTATCTGTAAATGGAAAGCAAAGGTTAGCTACTTTTTCTCCCGACGCTACAAAAATCGGTTTTGTTAGAGAAAACAATTTATATGTGAAAGACCTTTCAAATAATAAAGAGTTTACTATAACAGATGATGGCGTTATCAATAAAATAATTAATGGGGCAACAGATTGGGTTTATGAAGAGGAATTTGGATTTAGCAAAGCTTTTTTTTGGTCGCCAGATGGCAGTAAAATTGCCTATTACAAGTTTGATGAAGAGCGGGTAAAAGAGTTTTCTATGCCCATTTATAAAAATAACTTATACCCAGAATTGTATACTTTCAAGTATCCCAAAGCTGGAGAAGAAAACTCCATTGTCTCGATATGGATTTATGATTTTGAAAATAAGGCTAATACAAAAGTTGATATTGGAGTATATGATGATCAATATATTCCAAGAATTCAATGGAGTAACAATTCAAGCCAGCTAACTGTTCAGAGGATGAATCGTGAGCAAAATAAATTGGAATTACTTCTTGTTGATGCGTCTACAGGAAAAACGAATATCATTTTAAGAGAAGAAACTGAAACGTATATTGATGTACATAACAACCTCACTTTTATCAATAACTCTGATCAGTTTATATGGACTAGTGATAAATCAGGATATAATCATATTTATCTGTATGACCTAGCTGGCAAGGAACTCAAACAACTTACAAAAGGAGATTGGGAAGTTACTCAAGTCTATGGAGTAGATCAGCTAAACCAAAAAGTGTATTATCAATCCGCTGAAAATTCACCTCTTGAAAGAGCGATTTATAGTATTGACATGAAAGGAGAAAACAAGAAGGCTATTTTTGATCAAAAGGGAGTTAATTCAGCTCGATTTAACAATGCTTTTACTTATGCAATACATTCCTTTTCTAATACGGAAACCCCCACTGTTACGAACTTAACAGAATCTAGTGGCAACATTGTAAGAGCATTAGAAAATAACCATCGATTGGAAGAAGAAATAGAGAAAGTGAATATTGGGAAAAAAGAGTTTTTTAGTTTTGAAACTGTAGATGGTTCGATGCTAAATGGATATATGATAAAGCCGAATAGCTTTGATCCAAGCCAAAAATATCCAGTTATGATGTATGTTTACGGTGGGCCAGGTTCTCAAACTGTAAAAAATCAATGGAGTAGTGGCGGTAGAGATATGTGGCTGAGAAGCTTAACAAATAAAGGCTACATTATCGTATCTGTAGATAATAGGGGGACTGGAGCAAGAGGGAGTACATTTCAAAAAGCAACGTATAAAAACTTAGGTCAGCTTGAAACAATAGACCAAATAGAGGCGGCCAAGTATCTTTCTAGCTTGGACTATATTGACAAGGGACGTATTGGCATATTTGGATGGAGCTATGGAGGCTATATGTCATCTCTTTGTATTTTAAAGGGAGCAGATGTATTCAAATTGGCGATTGCCGTTGCACCTGTTACACATTGGAAATTTTATGATTCTATTTATACAGAAAGATATATGAATTTACCTAAAAACAATCAGGAAGGCTACGATAGCAATGCCCCTTTGGATCATGTTGATAAGCTTAGGGGAAAGTATTTACTAATTCATGGCACTGCTGATGATAATGTCCATTTTCAAAATACTGCTGTAATGATTGAAAGATTAGTTCAAGCAAATAAGCAATTTGATTTATTTACGTACCCAGATAAGGCTCATGGAATTAGTGGAGGGAATACAAGCTTGCATATATACACTAAGATGAATGATTTTGTGTTAAATAATTTGTAACAAACAAGTATTGTAAGTATATGATTATCATTTTATTATTTTGAATATAAATTGATTAGAATGATAATTATAGCTAATTTATTCTATCTTTTTCAGCTTATTAATTGTTATTATTACAAAATAGCTTTGAGATAACCAGACATTAATAAGTATGGAGAGACTGTTTTGGTTTCGGTGCTCGATGGTTATTATTAGTGTTTAAAGTTTTGTCATTATGCGTTACATAGCCCTATTAAAAATATTCATCCTATTTTTTATATGTACTTACGGGCAAACTAGTTTCCTTAAGACCTATCCGGGTAGTAGCAGTATTTATAGACCAAATACGATTATACAAACGCTTGATAGCTGTTATATCTTACAGTCTATCATCTTAGCAAATCAACCCTCTAATTTGATGAAGTTAGATCAAGAAGGTGAAATTGTTTGGAAAAAGGGCTATTCAGCTGATGGGAATGCCTTTTCAGGACATGATGTTATTCAAACAAAAGATACTGGGTTTGCATTGGTTGGCAATATTTTTGTACCTGGAAGGTTTAATGACATCTGTCTTGTGAAAACAGATGATACTGGAGGAGTGGAGTGGATGAAATTATATGGAACAACTAAACATGATGGTATTATTAATGTTGCAATAGGAACAGACTCACGAAGGACAAGAGTGTATGAGACTACTGATGGAGGGTATATCATTGCTTCTATTACTTCAGGATATGGTACACGAGAGTCTGCTTATGTTTTGAGGGTCGATGGAATGGGAACACTACAATGGTCAAGGGTATTCAAAAGGTCTTCGACAAGCGATGATTATTGCATTGCACTAGTCGTTAATGAAGATGGGACGTTTACCATGGTCAGTAATTATTTTGACTTAGGAGCAGACTGGGGAATAAGTATGTGGAAGTTAAATAGTAATGGAACAGTAATATGGCAAGAAAATTATAAAATCAATACTGTTTCTTCTAACAATCCAAGAAGTGGCAACATTGTTAAGGCGAGTGATGGAGGGTACATATTTAACGGTGCTAGAATACTTCCTAAAAACTCATACGTCATCAAAACGGACTCTCTTGGAAATATTCAGTGGACTAAAACTCATAATACAGGTAACATAGATTGCCCAATGTATCTCAATCAAACGAGTGATGGAGGAATTGTCGTTACTACAAAAGAGTTGAATTATTCAGCAGGGGTGGGGTCAGTTATGTATAAACTCGACGCAAATGGGGAGCTACAATGGTCGAAAGGATATGCACCATCACTAGATACCTGGGGAGATATTGTCATTGAAACCAAAGATGGAGGGTTGCTGATGTCTGCAGTTGATCGTTCCAACCCAAACCAGGGCGCGCTTTTAGTCAAGACAGATGCAAATGGCGAAACTCATTGTGAACATCATGATGTACCACTGACGGAAGATACACTAGCATATTCACTTTCTTTAGGACAGCTTACAACAACATTGGCAACTGGAGAGTTTAATCCAGTTTCTAGTATTTCTATCCCTATGGTTTGGATAGACGACGACTGTCCTATTGATGTGACAATAGATTGGCTTAGCAGTGATTACTTATGTTATGGAGATAGCGGCTTGGCCATTGCAAGAGCAAGTGGTGGAATGATGCCTTATTCTTATTCCTGGTCTCCCAGTGGAGATACCACAGATACTGTCTTTTTAGATGTTGGGATGCATATTGTAACTATTACGGATGCTTCCTCCGATACAGCTCGTGATACAATCTTCATATCTGGTGCTGACACCAGCTTCTCTGTGGCAATCACTCCTAACAACTTAATTAGCTGTTATGGATTAGACACCACGCTCATGGTTTCCTTCGAGGAGGGTATTCCAAGTGGTTCGCTAGACTCATTAATATTTATTTGGAATAGTGATACTCAAAGTATAGCGTTTTCTTTTACTATTGAATCAGATACTATTTTCTTTGTTGATGCTTTTGATAGCATTGGTTGTAAAGCGAGTGATTCAATTATAATTAATGTTATAGATTCTATAACCCTTCCACAAGATACTTTAGTAAATGCTTGTATTGGAGAAGATCTTCAACTAAAAGTCAATACAGCTGAAAACCTTGATTGGCAAGTATCGGTCGGGAATATTGATACTTCTGAGATGCCTACGATAAAGATAACGGAGAGCAGTACATTTTTTGCCTATGCATCTAATGAATGTTTTGGCGATACTTTAACTTATGAAGTGATTGCGGAGAGTTGTGAAATGACCTACTTTATTCCTAATGCTTTTTCTCCTGATCAAGACAATGAAAATTTCTCCTTTGGGGCTTTGGCCACAAACATAGCTTCTTACAATATCAAGATATATTCCAACAGAGGCAATCTCATTTTTGAAAGTTCTTCATTAGATCAAAAATGGGATGGGACGAGAAAAAATAAACAGATGCCTGATGGGGTGTATACCTACCAAGTTATTCTTCAATCAAAGCTTGGTGAAACAATATACGAACAGGGTACGGTTACTCTAGTCCGGTAGAATTAAGACCATTCCTGAAACCAGATAATTATTATTATCTAAATCGTTTGTATACATCAGGGAATAGGTATAGCTATTGCTGCTTAAGTGGTCTCGCTTATACTTTCCTGTCCAGGTAATATCGAGATTGTTAGTTTCAAAAACCATTTTACCCATTCGATCATAAATACTCAAATAGGCACTGGATATTCCTTTGTGATGAATAAAAAAGTGATCATTCTTACCATCATTGTTTGGAGAAAATGCGTTAGGTATAAAAAGATAAAACATTGATGAAACATCATTATCGGTAGAATCTTCAATATCAGGGATAGAATCTTTAATGCAATCAAGGCTATCTTCAAAAATCTCTGAGCCACTCGTGTAATTGACAGAAAAGAACTGTGTATCTGGAGCTCCGCAAAAAGGCTCCGTTACTAGCCCTGCCAGATAATTTCCTGGATCATTATAAATGTGGCTTGTATTTAATGAAGAATCCATATTGCCATCACCAAAGAACCAATAGATATCTTTGGTGAAAGGATTTAATACCTCCGCTTCAAAATGGACAGAGTCCCCAAAACAATGCGCATAAATACTTAACTCATTAGTTGGTTTGAATTCAGGTTCTAGCTTTACCAGCCAAAAGTCATTTTCGCCGTTACCTTCATCTGTCTTATCTGCTCCAATTCCGAAAGAGGCTACGGAGGAAACAAGGTACCCCTTATCTTTTGTCGGAATTATTGATGCAAACTCATCGTGTCTTGTAGAACTAACAACCATATCCCAAATGATTTCTCCATCATCATCAATTTTAACAATCCAGTTTGTTTCGTCACTGCCTTTGTTATCTACCGTTTTGTTACCACTGATCACATCAGAATAGCTATCTGTTGCAAAAACAAAACCTCCGTTATAGTCAATATTTATTTGAACACTTCCATTACCTTCTTCTTTTTTATCCCCACCATAAACCCTATCCCAGGTTATGTTTCCAATTGAATTTAACCGAATTACTCTTATATCAAATTCGGATCCACTTATGTGCGAATTGGACTGTCCAGCAAATATATATCCATCCTCTAAAGCTTTAATGGACTGAACATTTATCTCAGATTTGGCATCACCATAAGTTTTATCCCATTCTATGTTCCCATCTTCATCAAGCTTAACAATCCAATAGTCATAGCCATCGGAGTGTTCGGACTTATTGCCACTAATATCAGAATTAGAAGCTCCCCCAATAATAGAACCTCCATCTTGGGTGAAATCAATAGAGTAGGCTCTATCAATAGAATCTCCTCCAAGTGTTTTATCCCATAAAAGATTTCCCTCAACATCTACTTTTACAACCCAGTAATCCACCTCTCCAAAAGAATTTTCAGACTTTTCAAACCCTACATCAGAATTAGAATATCCTACAAGATAGTAGCCGTCTAATGATTTAACAATTTGATAACAGATGTCCATGCCACTGCCTCCATAAGTTTTATCCCATTCATAGTTCCCGTTTTTATTCATCTTCATCATCCAAAAATCATCTCCTCCTCTAGCGGCTTCACTTTTGTGGGGGCCAATACCTGAGTTCGCTTTTCCTACGATAATATAACCACTATCAGTAGTCTGAATGGTACTATAAATATTAATTTGGCAACTAGCATCTCCACCAAAAGCACTTTCCCACTCGATATTTCCTTCACAATCTGTTTTGACTACCCAAGCATCAACCCTTCCAATAGGCTCTTGGGATCTGTCTCCTCCGCTTTCAGGCTTGCCATATCCAGCAGCAAAAAAACCGCCATCATAGGTTTCTAAAATAGCACCATGTATCTGCTCAGATTGCGGTCCACCATAAGAGTTATCCCAGGAAATAATAAGATCTTGTGCTACCAAGGATAGCGTAATGAAGAATGATGTGAATAGCAAAATTTGCTTCATAAGCCTGATTTAATTAGTCAAGCTAATATAACTCAAGGCCTAAGTAATAACTATGGAAATATGGTCAAAAAAAAGGAGTCGAAATGACACCCTTTTGCGATTTTTATTTTACTATTTTTCATCTAGCGTGCCTTTGAGCGTTAGCAGTAACGCGAAAATATACTATTGGAATATCATAGTGTTAAGCCATCTGGATTTTGACGAGTGTCGAAAAAGGTAAGTAAATTTACATGATCATCATTAAAAACAAAAAACAAAGTTGTTTGTTTGCTAATAACACATTTTCGGATCTTATTCTGCTTGTTTGACTGTGGAAAGCTTTGGGGATAATTTGAAATCTGTTGTAAGACTTTATTTACCCTTTTTACAAAAGTAATTGCTTCTTTTTCTGTCCATTCCTCAGCAATATAACCTACAATGGCATTAAGCTTCTTTTGTGCATTTGGCGACCAAATTATATTTACAGCCATTGCCGATATTTGCCCATAACTTGCTCATGAGGGATTCCCTTGCCTTCTTCAATTTGTTTCATGCCTTCTAGTACTTCATTCTGCTGATCCACGGTTAGTTCATCCCAAAAGTCAACTTCTTTTCTATTAGTCAATTTAGCTAGTATGGCATAAACGGCATGCAATACGCTATTGTCTTCAATACCATCTATTAGTTTGTGTAAGTTACTTTTTAGCTCGGCGGTACTCATAATTTGTACTTTATCTAATAAATATAACGTAAAATTACCGTTTTTGTTTCATTATCAATAGTCATACATCTTCTAGCGTGCGTCATTACAGGTAGATAAATTCGTAACGTTGGTCTTCCATATCAAATACCATATTTTAGGTATTGGCTTTATCGAATTCATGTAATACATTCAAATCCTTTAGTATAAATTAGACGTGTTCCTTTCGAAATTAAATCTATCTCTTTTCCTTTATAAAAGAATCTCGGTATACCCCTTGGTAACATTCCGAATTTTTTTCGGAATATTGATGCTCATCAGTATTATACGATTTGCCGCCAACGACTGGATCAATGAGATGTACATCAAGCCACAATTTTATTTTACCTACTATGGTTTTGATTGGGTGCAATCTTTGGGTAATTGGATGTACCTTGTTTTTGTTTTGCTTGGAGTAGCTGCGCTCTTCATTTCCCTAGGTCTTTTTTACCGCATAAGCACAATCACATTTTTTACACTCTTTACCTATGTGGAGTTGATTGATAAAACCAACTACCTCAATCATTATTACTTTGTGAGCCTGATCAGTTTTCTACTGATTTTTCTGCCAGCAAATAGATGCTTTTCACTAGACTTATTTTGGAAACCTAACTTGAAACGAGATACTGTTCCAGCGTGGAGTATTAACATATTAAAATTCCAATTGGCAGTAGTCTATTTTTTCGCTGGTGTAGCTAAATTAAACTCTGATTGGTTATTCCATGCATTACCATTGCGAATGTGGTTGCCAGCAAATGATCACTTGCCAATTATTGGAAGCTTTCTGAATAAAACATGGGTGGCATACGCATTTTCTTGGTTTGGCTGTCTATATGATTTGTCTATTCCCTTTTTACTATTGAATAAAAAGTTTAGACCTTATGCATACATTGCTGTTGTAGTATTTCATTTAATGACACGTGTGCTTTTCCCTATTGGTATGTTCCCATACATCATGATTGTTGCAACGCTGATTTTCTTTGACAACGACGTTCACAAAAAAATAATAACTTTTATTACTAAAGGCTTAGGTCTAAAAAAAGAATTCTCGATTCCCCTCCCTCAGGGAGGCCTGCCTGCCGGCAAGGCAGGGGACAGGTCGCTTACGCTTCATAGCTTCAGCGACGAAGCGGGTGGTCAAAGAATTTTGATCACAACTTGCTTGATATTATTTATAGCTATCCAACTAGCTCTTCCCTTCCGCTATACTTTATATTCTGGTAATCTCTTCTGGACAGAGCAAGGCTATCGTTTTTCATGGCGAGTAATGCTTGCGGAAAAGGCAGGATACGCTATATTTAGAATTAAGGATCCCATATCTGGTAAAGAAGGCGAAATAACCAATAGCGACTATTTGACTCTCAACCAAGAGAAAATGATGTCCACCCAGCCAGATATGATATTACAATTTGCCCATTTTATAAGAGACAAATACCATAAAAAGGGTATTAAAAACCCAATTGTGACGGTAGAAAGTTATGTAACTTTGAACGGCAGAGGCAGTCGCCTATTCATTGACAGTTCAGTTAACCTGTCTACAATTGAAAGAGGTTGGCATACAAAAGATTGGATTTTGCCTTACGAGGAATAATTTTGCAAAAATTTCAGATTCATATTTTGGTCCTTTTATTGGCATTTAGCCAACTAGCATACGCTCAGTATCAAATTAGTGGTCATGTCATTGATGCAAAAACGAAAAAGGAGATAGTAGATGCCTCCATATTAATAAAAAATATTAAGGAAGAATTAAGAACAAACCATCATGGACGTTTTAAGGTTAAGTCCTTGAACCCAGGCAAATACGATCTTATCTTTTTTATGTTGGGATATACGAGTGTCAATAAAACCATAGAGGTCATTGATCAAAATGTGGAGTTTACTATTGCAATGATCCCTTTGGAGAGAGATTTGGAAGAAGTCATCATAAAAACAGAAAAAGACAATACGTTCGAATTAAGACAACTCAGTCCAGTGGAAGGGGTCGCCATTTATGCTTCAAAAAAGAATGAAGTTGTTCAGCTAGATAATGTCAATGGTAATCTAGCAACTAATAATAGCAGGCAGATCTTTTCGAAAATTGCGGGGCTTAATATTTGGGAAAGCGATGGCGCTGGACTTCAATTGGGTATTGGAGGACGAGGGCTTAACCCGAGTAGGACATCTAACTTCAATACACGACAAAACGGCTATGATATTAGTGCAGATGCAATAGGCTATCCAGAGAGTTATTACACTCCACCTTCAGAAGCACTTGAGGAGATTCAGATTGTAAGAGGGGCTTCCTCTCTTCAATATGGACCTCAGTTTGGAGGAATGGTTAATTTCATTTTTAAAAAGGGATCAGAAGATAGAGGCTCGCAAATTGTGACTAGGCAAACAGTAGGTTCCTATGGGCTTTTTAACACATTTAATAGTATTGGAGGAACGCTAAAGAAGCTGAATTACTATGCCTTCTTTCAATATAAAAGAGGAGATGGGTGGCGAGAAAATTCGAACTTCAAATCACATACTGGCTTTATTGGACTCAGTTACAATGTCAATAACAAGTTGACATTAGGACTAGACCTGACTCATATGAACTACTTGGCACAACAGCCTGGAGGACTTACTGATGCGATGTTTGAAGATGATCCGACCCAATCAATAAGAGATAGGAATTGGTTTATGGTGAATTGGAATATAGGAGCTTTTACAGTAGATTATGATATTTCGGAAAGGACTAAACTGAATATTAGAACTTTTGCTTTACAAGCGGAGCGAAATGCACTTGGTTACCTTGGCTTTATCAATCGTGCAGACCCTATGGAAAATAGAAGTTTGATTAAAGGAGAATACCATAATATTGGTCAAGAGGGTAGACTTTTACATCAATATAAATTTAAAAGTCAACCAGCTACTTTCCTAATTGGGTATAGAGCATATTCTGGTTTTACGATTAACCAACAAGGAGACGCAAACGATCTTTCTACTCCAGATTTTGACTTTTTAAATCCTAATAACTTAGAAGAATCAGACTATGAAAATCCAAGCAGGAATTTTGCTCTATTTAGTGAAAACGTTTTTAATATTTCAGACCGATGGAGCATTACACCTGGAGTTCGCTTGGAATATATAAATAGTGGAGCTGTGGGAAATTACAGGCAGGTTGCAAGAGACCTTGCGGGAAACATTATCGCAGAAAACATTATAGACGAAAATAAACAAAGAAAAAGAACCTTTTTCCTAGCGGGTATTGGGTCAAGCTATAAGTTTAAAGAAAGGCTGGAGTTATATGCCAATTTCTCTCAAAACTACCGTGGTATCACCTTCAATGACTTGAGAGTAGTCAATCCAAATTTTAGAATTGATCCTGATATACAAGATGAGAGAGGGTATAACGCCGATATTGGTTTTAGAGGTCGAATTAAAAATTTAATGTTATTTGACATAAGTACCTTTTACCTAAGGTATCAAGACAAGATTGGTCTGATTCAGCAAGTAGATGAGCAATTATTTACCATTTATCAGTACCGCACAAATATCTCTGACTCTAGAAATATTGGTTTAGAAGCATACACAGAAATAAACGTTTTGAACTTTTTTAAATCGGATAATACAAAACATAATGTAAAGTGGTTTGTCAATGGATCTGTGATTGATGCTCGCTATATTAATACAGACGAGCCTGCTATCGCGAACAAACAAGTTGAACTCGTACCTCCTGTTACACTAAAAACAGGCGCTTCATATCAATACAAAAACTTCAAAACAGCCTTGCAATATTCTTATACACAAGAACATTTTACAGATGCTACCAATGCTACTTTTACAGCAAATGCAGTAAATGGGGTTATTCCCACTTATGATGTTTGGGACGTTTCATTTGAGTATAGATACAAATTTTTACAATTAGAGGCTGGAGTGAACAACTTACTCAATCGATTCTATTTCACAAGACGAGCTGAAGCTTATCCTGGTCCAGGAATTATCCCTTCAGATCCTAGAACGTTTTATATAACATTGCAAGGAATATTTTAACCAAAACTTGTGAAAAGTCGGATTATTAAATAGCTCTAAAATCTACTAAAACCCGTTCCGTCACTGCGAGGTATCGAAGCAGTCTCAATATTTAATATGTAGATTGCTTCAAGTTTTCGCAATGACGAGGTTGCTTATTTAGAAATAGTTTTAGTAGATTTTATTCAAAAAATAACTTTTGACTTTTCACAGGTTTTAATTTCTATACCATGCTCTTAGAAAAAGCTAAGAAAAATCAGGACAAGTATTACAATCCTTTTTCTTCTTTTCTTTATATTTTTTCTGTGTCTTATGTAGTTCACTATTGCAAGCCGTACAAAAAATAACAGCAAGGAGTAGTAGGAATTTTGAAAGGTGCTTCATGTTATACTAATCTAACGAAAAATGATAAATATTCTTTTACTTTGGTCTAACTATAAGATGCTTCTTTGAGCAATATTCCACAAAAAAAAGTATTAATCGCACCATTAGACTGGGGGCTTGGTCACGCAACCAGATGTGTACCAATTGTTTATCAGCAAATAGCAAAAGGTAATAAAGTTGTAATAGCAGCCGATGGAAATGGGTTTGAATTGCTCGGTCAGGAGTTCCCAGAAGTAGAAATCATACGATTAAAGGGGTATAATATTTGGTATAGTTACAAGCTAGGCATGACGCTAAGTATTTTATTGCAAGTACCGAAAATTCTTGTTTCTATCATTAGAGAGCATCAACAGCTAAAAAGTATAGTTAAGCGTCACAGAATAGATATAGTCATTTCTGATAACCGATTTGGGTTATGGCACAGCAAGGTGAAGTCTATTTTTATAACGCATCAGATAATGATAAAGATGCCCAATATGTTGAAGTTTTTAGAAAAACTAGTATACCAAATCAATAAGCTTTTTATCAATAAGTATCATGAGTGTTGGGTTCCAGATCATGAAGATATTTCTCAAAGCCTTTCTGGAGACTTGAGTCATCTGTACCCATTGCCTTCAAATGCTAAGTTTATTGGACCATTATCGAGGTTTGCAAATTCACAACACGATGATGTTAAACAAGACATTGATTTGCTAATTATTCTTTCTGGTCCTGAACCGATGAGAAGTCAATTTGAGGATATACTTTTAAAACAGTTGCAAGAGTTTCAGGGAGCGGTTTGTTTGGTTAGAGGAAGCAGCTTAAAACTAGAGACTCGAAACTCAAAACTCAAAACGAATATTAAAATATTTAATTTGGTTAGCGCGAAAGATCTAGAAATACTTATTAAACGATCAAAGAAAGTTGTCTCTCGCTCAGGCTATAGCACGATTATGGATTTAGTTACCTTGAACAAGAGTGCTATTTTAGTGCCTACTCCTGGGCAAACGGAGCAAGAGTACTTAGCGAAACATTTATCGGATCACCCAAATTTTGAGTACTTTGAGCAGAAATCTTGTAGCTTAAAACAAGTTTTGAAATGAAAGATAAGTCCGACTTTTTTAAAAAGGTGTATGAAGTTGTCTTGCAAATTCCTGAAGGAAGGGCAACCTCGTATGGGGCAATTGCAAAGTATCTAGGAACGGGAAGATCGGCGAGGGTAGTTGGTTGGGCAATGAATAATTGTCATCAATATAATATGAATATCCCTGCACATCGTGTCGTTAATAGAAATGGATTACTATCAGGCAAACATCATTTTGGTGCTCCCAACCTCATGCAGCAACTATTAGAAAATGAAGGTATACAAGTTAAAGGTGACCAGATTCGGAATTTTGATGAGATTTTCTGGGATCCCATGAAAGAACTTGAATAAACAATTGCAAAACTTTATATTTACATAAATGATAAGACACTAATATGAAAACGTTTACAATTGCTATTTGCATCTTGACATCTACGACCTTTTTGTTTGCACAACAAAAGATAAAAGTAAAAGCGGTAACAGAGAAAATGAGCCAAGGTTACAAACAAGGATTATCAGTAACTATTCCTGAGGCTGAAGAGAGAGAGGTGTCAAAAGAATGGAAGAAAGAACTAAAAGATTTTGGTGGAAAAATATCCAATAACAAAGGAGAAATATTTTCTGATGATGCTACTATAAAAGAAATTAGTAGTAATACGATCGACATATATTCGATTATATCTCAAAATGGAGACAATGTAGATTTAACAGTTTTCTTTGATCTAGGGGGAGCTTTTATATCTGCGGAAGATAACTCCAGTCAATATTTAAAAGCAGATGCCATTATGGAAAGATTTGCAGTTTCTGCTGCCAAAACAGCAGTCTCGAATCAGGTAGATATAGCATCTAAAGAGTTAAAAGATTTAGAGAATGACCACGAGAAGTTGTTGAAAGACAAAGAAAACTTGCAAAAAAACATTGAACAATGGAAGAAAGATATAGAAAAAGCACAAGCTGATATCAAAACAAATGAAAAAGATCAGGAGAGCAAAAAAGTTGCCATTGAGACGCAGAGCAAAAATATTGCAAAGCTGAAAGACAAGCTTAATGCAATCAAGTAACTTTTTTCCAACTTTTAGACGACGTTTTACGCCTTCATGGTAAAATGTAGCTTAGCTGCTTTTGCTTTGTTATGCATTTATTCTTGTTCTTCGATTAACCCTAAAAGTCATCAGTCTATGAATTACCAGCATACGAATGCGTTGATTGATGAGACCAGCCCCTACCTTTTGCAACATGCTCATAATCCAGTCAATTGGTATCCATGGGGTGAAGAAGCCCTAGAAAAGGCTCAAGAAGAAAATAAATTGCTGCTTATTAGTGTTGGCTATTCTGCCTGCCATTGGTGTCATGTAATGGAGCGGGAAAGCTTTGAAGATACGGCAGTAGCAAAAATCATGAACGAACATTTTGTCTCTATAAAAGTTGATCGGGAAGAGCGTCCAGATATAGATCAAGTATATATGACAGCAGTTCAGTTAATGACACAGCAGGGAGGATGGCCATTAAATTGCTTTGCGCTTCCTGACGGAAGACCAATTTATGGCGGCACTTACTTTAGAAAAGAGCAATGGATGAAAGTATTAAGTACACTTGCTCAAGGGTATGAAAATGAGCCAGAAAAATATGAAGATTATGCTCAAAAGTTAACAGCGGGGATACAGCAATCTGAATTGGTGCAGGTCAATAAGAAAGAGGGTGACTTTACGATGGAAATGCTGGATACTATGGTATTAAATTGGTCAAAGAGTTTTGACCATCAAGAAGGCGGAACTAATCGCGCGCCTAAATTCCCATTACCCAACAATTATGAGTTTTTACTTCAATATGCCAACCTGAAAAAGGATCAAAAACTGACTGACTTTGTTAAACTAACTTTAGACAAGATGGCAATGGGCGGCATATATGATCATGTAGGTGGTGGTTTCGCTCGCTACTCAACTGATGTAAAATGGAAAGTTCCTCATTTTGAAAAAATGTTGTATGATAATGCTCAATTGATATCATTATACTCAAAGGCATATCAGCTTACAAAATCCCCCCTATATAAAAAAGTAATATTGGAGTCTGTAGAATGGACAGAGCGAGAGATGATGAGCATGGAAGGAGGGTTTTATGCTGCTTTAGATGCGGATAGCGAAGGTGAAGAGGGTAAGTTTTATATCTGGTCCAAACCTGAACTAAAAGAGATTCTAGGAGATGACTTTGAGATTGCCAAAGACTATTTCAATGTCAATACAAAGGGATATTGGGAACATGAAAATTATATTTTATTAAAAGATGAAGACGATTCTGATTTTGCAGAGAAACATGGTTTATCTATTGAAGCGATGGATAATGAAATCAAATCAATAAAAGAGAGATTGTTGATAGAGAGGGCAAAACGAGTCCGCCCTGGGTTAGACGACAAAATTTTGACTTCATGGAATGGACTAATGATAAAAGGACTTTCAGATGCTTATTTGGCTACAAACGAATCTGCCTCGCCAGCAGACAGGCGTTCTTTTTTAGATATGGCAATTAAAAACGCGAATTTTATTTTAACTAAAATGCGAAGAGAAGATGGAGGACTTTGGCATAGCTATAAAAATGGAAAGAGTAAGATAAACGGCTACTTGGAGGATTACTGTTTTGTTATCGAAGGGTTGATTGCACTCTATCAAGCTACATTTGAGGAAAAATGGCTGAATGAAGCCAAAGCTTTAACCGATTATACGATCAATCACTTTTACGATTCGAAAAGTGGTATGTTCTTCTTTACTTCAGATCTCGACGAACAATTGATTGTACGAAAAATGGAAATTAATGATAATGTAATTCCAGCTTCAAACTCAACCATGGCAAAGAATCTCTTCCTGCTTGGTAAATACTTTGATAATGAGGATTACTTGAAAAAGTCAAAACAGATGCTCAAAAATGTTGAATCCAATATGTCAGGTTATGGACCAGGCTATTCTAACTGGGCTTCAACGATGCTATATCATGTTAAACCATTTTATGAGATTGCGATTACAGGAACAGGTGCAGAAAAGAAGCTACTAGAACTGAATCAAAATTACATTCCCAATAGATTATTTGTCGGAGCGAAACGTGAGAGCACATTGCCATTATTAAAAGGCAAGTATCAGGCAAATGAAACTATGATTTATGTATGTGTGAATAAGGCTTGTCAACTTCCCACTTCTGATGTCAATATTGCTAAGACACTAATAGAGTATTGTCAATACCATTTTCTAAGATAGATTTATAAGGCTAAATTGTTTCTGAATTTAACTAGATGACAATCAGTTTAAAATATGCTCTTAGGCAGTGAAAAAACTAAAGTATAGTACAAATAATTATTGCAAAAAATCAATATTATTTTTTAAGTTAGTTGTACTGGGCATTATTTTTTACATTAAATTGTAAGTTGACATACATTCTTAATCTTATTCTAGCATGATTCGTTTATTTGTAATATTAATTGCTGTTGTATTTAGCCTTAAGACTTTTGCTCAAGATGTCGTTCCTACAAAAGGAAAAGAGTTTTGGTTTGGGTTCATGTTTAATCCTGATGCTAACGTAATAACGAGTGATAATCTATTATATGTATACATATCTTCTAATAAGAATACAAATGGTAATATAACCATTCCAGGAGGCACTTATAATGAAAACTTTACAGTTACCGCGAATGTAACCAAAGAGATCATTATTGATAAACCTATAGGGCATGCAGTACTCTCTGAACAAATTGAAAAGAAAGGCTTTGTGTTGACAACCGAGGACACCGTAAGTGTATTTGTCGTTAACTTTGAAAGTGCTTCTGCTGATGGAACAAAAGTCTTGCCTATACGGTCGATAGGCAACCAATATAGGCTTTTAGGTTATGAGTCACGATTTGAAGGTTTAAGTAGTGAGTTTTTAATAGTTGCTACTGCTGATAACACTGAGGTAGAAATCATCCCTGCTGCAAATACGATTGGTGGAAGACCTGCTGGAGTTCCCTTTTATACCGTGTTAAATAGAGGAGATGTATATCAAGTAAGGAGCTTAGATGATTTGACTGGAAGTGAAGTCAGAACAACTGACCAAAGTGGCTCTTGCAAGCCTTTTGCTTTTTTTGGAGGTGCAGAGTGTGCTAATATTCCAGCAGATCCTTTTTGTACTTTTTGTGACCATATCGTAGACCAGCAGTTTCCAACCTCTGCTTGGGGTAGGGAGTACCATATGGCGCCTATTTTAGGGACAACAAGTTATACCTATAGAGTCATGGCAGATCGAGACAATACGAGCCTTACAATCAATGGGGGTACACCAATTATCTTGAATGAAGGGGAATTTATTGAACGTAATGATGTAAGTACCCCTCAGGTATTTAACGCAGATAAAAGTATTTTGGTCGTGCAATACTTAGAAGGTAATAGCTGTGCAGGGGCAGGCGACCCCTCTATGATGTCTTTAAATGCTACGGAGCAACGTATAAATAATATAACTTTTACAACAATAAAATCTGTCAGGATTACTCAACATGCTATTAATGTGATTACCCCTACAGATCATATTAGTGAACTGCTACTAGATAATGCCGCTGTAAACCCTGCCTCATTTGTTCCCTTTCCTGCTGATCCGAGTTTTTCATATGCTAGAATCACAATTAATGAAGGTAGTCATACCTTGATGTCTCCTCAAGGATTTATTGCATACATTTATGGTGTTGGTGCTGACGAAAGCTATGCTTATTCAGCGGGTTCATTTTCACCCATTACCAAGTTGGGGGATACAATATACTGCACAGAAGATTCAGTAACTTTAACGAACATCTTAAACTTTGAAGATCCCTACTGGACAACAGCTGACGATCCAAACGATACGTTAGCAACTGGAGATGTGTTCAAAGTGCTTCCAGAAGGAGGAAAAACGTATTTGGTTCATGGACTAGAGATTCCTTCATTATGTCCCAAAGAATACTTTTATGTGGTAGAGTCTCCTGCACCTCCTGCAATAAGCTTTATAAAAGACGATGATACGCTCTGTGCGTCGCAGCCTGTTGAAATATCAGTTGTTACTAATCCTTCTTCTTCACTATATAGGTATCAATGGTCTCCATCTAGCTTAGTAAATAATCCATCTTCCTCTACTGTTTTAGTGTCACCTCCCGAAAGTATGTGGTTTTATTGCAGAGTATATACTGCTACACTTTGTACTGATGTGGTAGATAGTATTTTTGTTGAAGTAAAGCCTAGCGAAATAGTTTCTCTTCAGCCAGTATCTAATGATTCATTTATATGTAGAGGAGATACTATAACGCTCAAAGCTAACTCACAAACCCAACTTTTTTATGATAATTTCAATAGTGGAATTAGTGGTAATTGGCTGACTGTAGATGGAGGAGAGGCCTCTGTAGCTTGTAGTTCTACTACTGGTGAGGGACTTTGGTTTAATGGTAATGGTGTAAGACAGGCGGTAACTCCTGATCTAAATGTTAGTGGAGGAGGAACTATTACTTTCGACCTAAAAATTGCCAATGGAACGTTTCCTTGTGATAATGCTGACTTTGGAGAAGATGTCGTCCTGGAATACTCCTTGAATGGAGGAGGAAATTGGTTTGTAATTGAAACATTCTTTGAAATATTATATCCTAATTTCACTAGGCTAGAAATAGCCATTCCAGAAGTTGCTCATACTGCTAATAGTAGGTTTCGTTGGAGGCAATTATCCAACAGCGGCTTAAATCAAGATAATTGGATGATTGATGAGGTTTTGATTACCTCTGTAGATTCAATTGGATTTACATATCAGTGGACACCTGATGATAGTGTTTTTTCTGACCTAACTTACACCACACAAGCAAGTCCTAAGAAAGATATAAAATATTACGTAACAGCTGAGTCCGCTGAAAACTGTGAGTACCTCGACTCTATACTAATAGAAGTCGGAGACCCATTTGATTTAAATACAACAAACGATACCTTAATGTGCTATTTGAATGGATTGCCAATCTATGCTATGCCTACTGCTGGTGAAGGGCATACTATTGCTTGGATGCCCGATAGTGGTTTGTCCGATCCGCTAAGCTTTACGCCAATAGCTTCGCCAAATAAAACAACAAGCTACATAGCAGAGGTTACATCTAGACACGGTTGCTTTGCTCAAGATACAGTTACGATAACTTATGTAAGACAAGCTGAACTATTGATTTTCCCTCCAAGTGATACTATTTGCATTGGAGATACTTTAAACTTATTGGGTCAAATATACAATTCACATGATTGCTACACAGATACTGTTCTAACTCCTATTGATATTGATACTTCATTGATAGTAGAGCCAGATATCATACATACAAACAACAGTATCTTTAACGCATTAAATACAAATACAGGACGGATACAATATAAAATAAACACCATAAATGAGGGATTCGGAGGAGCTCCCACCATTGAAGGACCATTGACAGATGTAGGTATAGTTGCTGATGAGCTTATTATGGGTATTGGTGTATTTATTGACTCAACGGGAGCAGATAGCACATTTGAAAACTTTACCATACGAATGCGCTGTGGCGATCTTGGAGAGCCCTTGCCAGTAGGTTTTGGGGCGTACATCTTTTTTAATGACCTAACAACAGTATATACTCCTAAAACGGTTAGCCTTAATACAGGGTGGAACTACTTTTCATTTGATACTTCCTATTTTTTACAAGGCTCCTTGTCAAACATCTATGTAGATATATGTTATCAAAATAGTGACTCTAATAGTTATGCATCTATTCGTGTAGAAGATTCTCCTGGTCAAGGACAGGGTATGGTATCTGGTATGAATGCTTGTGATACAGCAGAAGGTGGTATCTACAACTTTATACCAGCCACCCAGATTGTACATTCTCCAGTTGTCGAACCCAATATGGTTTTTAGCTGGACACCAGTAGGAGAAGTAGATGACCCTGACCATTACGAAGTAATTACCTCTCCTGATACTACAGTCATTTATGAGCTTAGTGCCAAGGATACTATTTCTGGCTGTGTGTTTAAGCAAAACTCAAGAGTTCAAGTAGATGATAGTGTGATTAATGTGTCAGTTATACCAAATGATACTTTTATTTGTGAGGGTGGTATTATGCAGCTAACTGCTTCTGGAGGGAACTTCTATGAATGGACACCTGCAATCAGTTTGAACAACCCTAATATTCCTACTCCAATAGCCTCTCCAAATGACAGTACCACCTACTCCGTTACTATTTCCAATGCTTGCTGGACAACTATGCGTGAAGCAACAATTGATGTAGAGCCGTCACCTATGTTGGAAAAGCCAGATAATATTGAACTGTGCTCTGGAGATACAATACAAGTTGCTCTTACTAGCGACGATGGTATCATAAAGTGGACACCAAGTTATGGTCTAGATAGTCCTAATATCCAAAATCCTTTGATTTACACAGATCAAACTTTAACATATAATATACTAGTTACAGATTCTTTTACAAAATGTTTTAGCTCTACTTCTTTAACAGTAGATGTTTATAGCGATAATAATGGTGTCATATTAACAGGCGATACTAGCATTTGTAAAGGGGATACCGTTACCCTTCGAGGGGCAAATGCAATAGATTATGAGTGGCTACCTGCAAACCTGATTTTAGGGAACAATGATATACCTCAAGTAAGTAGCATTTCTGATACTTCTGTTCGCTATAATTTGGTGTTTGCGTATCAATACTGTGGTAATGATACGCAAAGTGTTTTAGTGACAGTTGATAGTCCCTCGTTTGAAGTTTTTCAGGATAGTGTGATTTGTATTGGCGATAATGTGCTATTGTATGTTGAAGGAGATACAAACAATAGCTACAATTGGTCCCCATTAGAAGATTTAACAATACTCAGTAATGACTCCGCATTGGTAGAGCCTAGTACGACCAGAACATATTATGTGACTGGAGAAAACACGTTAGGTTGTAATAAAACAGATTCAGTGCTCATTCGGGTAGTTTCTTTGGCTGGGCTTGATGCATTAGAAGATACTTCCATTGCTTTAGGTTCAAGTATTGTATTATCAGATTACCCTAGTGATCTTATTTATGCATGGACTCCTTCTGATTATCTTGACTGTGCAGATTGTCCTCGGCCTACTAGTACTCCTGATGACAATATTTTATATACTGTTGTCATTACAGATAGCTTGAACGTTTGTATGGCAAGAGATTCAATGATGATTACTGTAGTCAATCCTTACTTAGATATTCCTTCTGCTTTTAGTCCAAATGATGATGACAAAAATGATGTTTTTATGCCAATTCAGGAAGGAGTAAAAGAAATACAAATTTTTGAAATATATAATAGGTGGGGGCAATTGGTCTTTTCTACTAGTCAAGTTAATACTGGTTGGGACGGTACACATAATGGAGAAATTCAGCCTATTGGTATCTATACATATGTTTTTAAAGCTACCCTTTTTGGAGAAAACGATACTGATATTGAACGAAATGGTGTAGTTACCTTGCTAAAGTAGTAACTTCGTAAAATCTTAATAAACGCTCATACAAGCGTCTATTTCCTTTCAATATAGAGTGGAATAGATATCAGGTACCATTCTATTTAATTAGACATCTTTTATTTTTGTTTGTGAATAATTATTTGAAATAATCCTTATTGATACAAGCATTTAGCAATAACTTTAAGCTTAATATTGGACTATTCAAAGCTTGAATAAATTATAAATCATGAACTCAAAACTAATCCAAAGATTATTTTTTTTGTGTAGTATAATCTCTTTTTTCTACGCTTGTGTACCAGCTAATAAGCTTCAAGATGAAGAAGCTGCAAGGAGAAGAGCAGAAGAGGAAAGTTCCAATTGTAGAGAAAAGTTACAGCAAGCCTTACAAGATGCCGAGAATAAAAGTAAACTTTTAAGTGAAGCGGAAAAGTCAATCAAAGAATTGGTAGAAGATACAGCAACGCTTTCTTCTCAATACAGCCGAATGAAGGCCATGAATAAAGATCTTGATGCACTTTATGATAAGGTAATTGCTCAAAATAAAGATCTCTTGAATACGAGTACAATAGAAAATCAAAAACTAAGCATTGAGCTAGAAAATAAAGAAGAAGAGCTAGAAAAAGAAGCTGAAAAACTAAAAGCTTTAGAAGCTTCTTTGAAAAAGAAAGAATCTGATATTGATGCCTTAAATAAAAGCCTAAGCTCAAGAGAAGCTAAAGTAAAAGAGCTAGAGGATGTATTGAAGAAGAAGGACGAGGCGACATTGGCATTAAAGAAAAAAATCAATGATGCGCTACTTGGTTTTGAAGGAGATCTTACTGTTAAGCAAAAAAATGGCAAAGTCTATGTATCTATTTCCGAAAAGCTGCTATTTCAATCTGGCCGAACAGAAGTTGACCCTAAAGGAAAAGAGGCGTTGGAAAAAGTAGCGCAAGTATTGAAGAAAAATGATGACATTAATGTTCTTATCGAAGGACATACAGATAGTATCCCGATGACACCTAACGCTAGAATAAAAGATAACTGGGATCTAAGTGTACTGCGTGCAACATCCATCGTGAAAATATTAACCGATTATGGTGTCGACCCTAAGAAAGTTTCAGCATCTGGTAGAGGAGAGTTCTTTCCTGTAGCTGATAATGCAGATAAAGATGGAAGGGCAAAGAACAGAAGAACGGAAATTATATTGACACCCAAGTTGGATGAGTTGTTGCAAATATTAGGTTCGAATTAGGATAAGCTAATCAGTTCCTTGGCATTGTTGATAGCAGCCTCAGTGGGCTGCTCTCCACTAAGCATCTTAGCTAGTTCAACGATTCGTTCTTCTTCACCCAAGAGCTTCACTTTTGTGTTGGTATGATTTTTTGAGTCATCCTTATAAACAAAGTAGTGTTGATTTCCCTTGCTCGCTATTTGAGGCAGATGAGTAATACAGACCACCTGATGCGCTTTAGATAGTGTGTTTAATATTTTGCCAACTTTGAGTGCTACTTCACCACTAATACCTGTATCAATCTCATCAAAAACTAGAGTGGGCAAAGCTGTTGAAGAAGCTATTTGAGATTTTAGAGCTAGCATCAATCGAGACAATTCCCCCCCAGAGGCGACCTTGTGTAAGGGTTTGAAATCACCACCTTTATTCGCCGAAAATAAAAACTGAACCTTATCAATTCCAGATGAAGTTAGCCTGCTCTCATCCGAGCTTTGATCAACTTTTAATTGTGCATGAGGCATACCAACATCATGTAATAGCTCATTAACAGCCGATGCAAGTTTGGGAGCATTTTGCCCCCTATTCTTAGATAGCTCCTGAGCTAAGATAAGTACCTCTGCATTTAGGTCTTTTATTATTTCTTTTAACTGTTCGATTTCCTCTGATGAAGAAGCGGCTCCATTTACCTTTGAGCGTATTTCTTCTCTTATATTGATTAAGTCTTGAACAGTACTCGCAGAATGCTTTTTTTGTAGTCGATACAAGGTGTCTAACCTATTGTTTAGCTCATCAATGAGTTGTTCGTCATAAATTGTCTCTTGCTCTAGCCTATCAATATCTGTTGCGATATCGCTTATTTCAATATAGCTTTTATCCAATCGCTCTGATAAGGAAGCAAGACTGCTGTCCAGTTTTGCAGCGCTCTTAAGTTGACTGGATACCTCGTTTAATGCTCCCGCAATAGATAGGTCACTTTGGGACAAAGCCCCAGAAATTTGCGATAACTTTGACTTTATTTCTTCGGCATTGTTTAAGCGCTTTAGGTCTTCTTCCAGTTTATCCTGATCTATTTCTTCCAGACTTGCTTCTTCCAGTTCATTGAGTTGAAATTGAAAATATTCTAAGTCTTGCTCTACCTTGTTTTGTTCTTCAATTAGAGCATTCAATTTCTTCTTTTCTGTTGTAAAGGTTTTGTAAATGTCTTGATAGATATCTAACGATTTTTGGTTTCCTGCTATAGCGTCAATCGCCTTTATTTGGAAAATCTCACTACTCAATTCCAATGTTTCATGTTGTGCATGCAAATCGACTAACTGATCAGTCAACTCTTTTAAAACAGCTAATGTTACAGGTGTATCATTGACAAAAGCTCTTGACTTTCCTGAAGGAGCAATTTCTCTTCTGATTATAGAATGCTGATCATAATCTAAGTCTTCTCTCTCAAATAGCTCTTTTAAACGGTAGTTTTTAATATTAAAAGAACCTTCGATAATACATTTCTTCTCTTTGTCTAATAAAACAGAAGTGTCTGCTCTTTGACCTAAGATGAGTGCCAAAGCACCCAGCATAATAGACTTCCCAGCCCCCGTTTCACCTGTTATGATGGTAAGTTGATCAGACAAGGTAATGTCTAAATCTTCTATAATAGCATAGTTCTTTATGGAAAGCTTTTGCAGCATCTTACTTCTTAAGAATCTTTTTGTATTGGTTGCTTCGAGTAGGGTCTACTCTTTGAAGAATCTCAACTGCTTCATCCTTTTCTTCTTGTGGTGCACTTGAAAAAATACCAACTAGCTCTTCAGACTTGGCATTAAAGAAAGTTCTTAATATTACGGTATTCCTGAAGTTTCTATTGATTTCGTCCATCTGTCTCAAAGACTCTAAAATGGTTTTTCTTGCTTTGTTGGGATCTTTATACATTACATCCATTCCTTGTCTGTGGTACTTATAAATGGCATTTCTAAATTGGTCGTACTTTGTATTGACAAAATTTTCTGCCATCCAATATCTATTGCTATTACCGTCGATTGCTTTCCATCCAGACTCTGGTCGGTTTTGAGCATTATTAACTATGTTTTGAGCCTTCTGAAAATAAACTGTTCCACCATTAGGAGAAAAACTATCATAATCTAAGCCAAGTGCAATATAGGTATAGAAAGCAAGAATAGAAGTCAGGTTGGACACAAAGGCCTCATCCGTATATATCAGTGGTTGGTATTGCTCGTATGAAAATTCTATATCATTGTCGATATGATTGAAAAGCACCGTATTATAGTTGCTATTGTGTACTGGTCGAGCAGATTTTACAGTTATTTTTGCTTTGAAATAGCTTGCTGAAACCTCCTCTGTAATATTAATCAAGATATTAAGCTCTATCTTTTCTTCTTCTTTGTAAATATCGTTTGTCCACTTTCGACCATTCATCATTTCAAAAATGGAAGTCTTCAGTACTTCAAATACTTGCGGATCATTTATTTGAAGTTTTGGCACGGCGATTTCAATACCACATTTAACATCCTGAGCATTGCCCTGGAATATTAAAACAAAAAATGTAATTAGAAGTAGTATTGACCTTTGAAGCATATTACAATATACCATTAATATAAGAAGCAATATCAAGTGCAACTGCTTCTTTATGTTTTAACTGATATTTTTTAATATTATTATTGCTTACAATAGTTACTTGGTTAGTATCATATTGAAATCCAGATTCAGGATTTTGGAGTGAGTTTAAAATAATCAAGTCAGCATTTTTCTTTTTTAACTTTTCTTTGGCATTGTTGAGTTCATTATTAGTTTCCAATGCGAAGCCCACTAGCAGTTGCTTTTTCTTTTTCTTGCCCATTTCGGCCAAGATGTCTTTTGTCTTTTTTAGCTTCAGGCTAAGCTTATCTGATTGCTTTTTGATTTTCTGCTTTGAGGGATCTTCGATTGTGTAATCTGCCACTGCTGCAGACATTATAGCTATATCACACTTTTTGTAATGCTCCATGCATGATTGATACATCTCATTCGCAGAATCAACATTTATTCTATTTATACTATTATCTAGCTCAAGGTTACCAACTGGACCTGAGACTAAAGTAACAGCTGCGCCATATTCGGCAAAGACATTGGCTAGGGAAAAACCCATTTTTCCAGAGGAGTGATTGCTGATGTATCGGACGGGATCGATCGCTTCTCTCGTTGGACCAGCAGAAATCAAAACC
The DNA here is from genome assembly GCA_030426955.1 of Bacteroidia bacterium. Taxonomy (GTDB): domain Bacteria; phylum Bacteroidota; class Bacteroidia; order Chitinophagales; family JAUHXS01; genus JAUHXS01. The sequence continues at coordinate 67,371 of JAUHXS010000007.1, forward strand.
GTTTTCCCAGCTAGTTTTGGAAGCTTAGTTTTTTTTTTAGTATTCTTCTGAAGAATGGAAACTATTTCCTCAGGCTCCGCCATTCTGCCTTCTCCCTCTAAACCGCTGGCAAGTTCACCTTTGCCAACATTGATGATGTTATTGCCAAACTCTTTTAGTGACTTCAGGTTTTTTTGTGTCGCTGCGTGTTGATACATATCCAGGTCCATAGCAGGAGCAACATAGACTGGGCATTTTGCAGACAAGTAAGTTGCTAGTAATATGTTATCACAAATACCGTTAGCCATTTTTGCAATTGTATTAGAGGTAGCCGGGGCAACCAGCATTATATCTGCCCATAGTCCAAGTTCAACATGGTTATTCCAATTGCCAGAAGATTTTTCGGAAAATTCTGTAAAGACTTTGCTTTTAGATAGTGTTCCAAAAGTCAAGGGTGCAACAAAATCACATGCATCATTAGTCATGATAACTCTGACATCTGCACCTTCTTTAACTAGAAGCCGTACTAAAAAAGCAGATTTGTATGCTGCTATGCTACCTGTAACTCCAAGGAGTATTTTCTTACCCTTGAGCATGTTGTGAATTTCTTAGGCTTCGTCTGCCTTTCTGAAATAAATCTTGTCTTCGATAAATTCTTGAGTAGCCAATAAAGTAGAATTAGGCATTCTCTCGTAGAATTTAGAAATTTCGATTTGCTCGCTATTCTCAAAGATTTCTTCTAAGTTGTCACTTGTTGGAGCAAATTCTTCCAATTTAGAGTGCAATTCTTCTTTTACGCTGCTAGAGATTTGATTAGCTCTTTTTGAGATAACACACATTGCTTTATAAACATTTCCTGTTTTCTTGCCTAAACTTGTGACATCTCTTGTTTGAATTGAAGAAGAAATAGATTTCAATTCTTGCTTGTTGATCATGCTCATTACCCTAGCTTTTTTATGTTTTCTGCCGACTCACTGTACATCTTCTCTGCGTCTTTGATGTATTTACTGGTCGGAAACTTATCAATAAATTTATAATATGCTTCCAATGCTTTTTGGTAGCGCTCTTTCTTTTTACTGACAACGCTATTTTGCGCTAAATAGTAAAAAGAGCGTAAAGTTAAGAAATAAATCTCTTCCTTTTCTTCTATATCGGGAAAATCTTTTAAGATTTGTTCAGAATACTTAGCTGCTGCCTTGTACTTTTCCAAGTCGAAATAGAGTTTGGCGTTATGAAGTGCTTTCATTTCAAGCTTTCTTCTCATTTGATCAATTAACTTATTACACTCCTCAATTCTTTCACTTTCAGGGTATAAGGATGCAAATAGCTGAAAAGCTTCTATGGCCTTATAGGTGTTGGTTTGATCAAGATTAGCACTGGGGGAACTCAGGTAATAACAGTAAGCGAACTGAAATTGCGCTTCTTCTGTATAATCTCCGACAGGGTGACTTTTTGTGAAACTTTTAAAATAGTAAGCCGCTAAAATATAATTTCCCATGCCATAGTGACAATATGCATAGTAAAAGCTGATATCTTCAATGCTTTTTGTCCCCTTATAAGCGGTAATGAGCTCCTCAAATAATGGTTGAGCTTTAAAATAATCGCCCTTATTATAGTATTCTTTAGCTTTGGTTAGCTTATAGTCTAAGTCATTGCTTTTTAGAACCTTTTGGTATGGGTCACAACTGCTAAATGTAATAACTGCAATGCTTAGCAATAAAAAGGAGTAGCACGGTATTTGAGGTAGTAGTTTCATTTAACGGATCGCAAAGCTATCAATAATGGATTAGATATTGAAGTCTAGCTAGAGAATATTCTTTTTATGTATAATTTTCTATACAAATAACGTAAAATTAAGCTGGTTGTTATGTCTTATGGTAAAAAAATATTTGACCGATTACCTTTTTAGTCTTAACTTTGCGCAACCCAATTAAAAATCAAAACAACTTATGGATTTATTTGAAAAGCTACATATGTCTAAGAGTCCGCTAGGACAACATTCAGATTTTGCACATGGTTACTTCATGTTTCCAAAGCTAGAAGGAGATCTTGGAAACCGAATGATGTTTAGAGGAAAAGAAAAGATTGTTTGGAGTATTAACAATTACCTAGGGTTAGCTAATCATCCTGAAATAAGAAAAGTAGATGCGGATGCTGGAGTAGAATGGGGCATGGCCTACCCGATGGGTGCAAGAATGATGACTGGTAACACGAGCTATCATGAACAATTAGAAGATGAATTGTCTAAGTTTGTAAAGAAGCCTGATACAATCTTATTCAACTATGGTTATATGGGTATTATGTCAGCTATCGATTGTCTCTTAGACAGGCGAGATGTAGTGGTTTATGATGCGGAGTCTCATGCTTGCATTGTTGATGGCGTAAGGTTGCATCAAGGAAAGCGCTTCGTTTTTGCTCATAATGATATAGCGAATCTCGATAAGCAATTAGCTAGAGCAACGGATTGGGTTAAAAATAGTGGTGGTGCTATTATGGTGATCACCGAAGGTGTATTTGGAATGGGTGGAGACCAAGGTAAATTAAAAGAAATTGTTTCCTTGAAGCAAAAATATCAATTCCGTTTGATGGTGGATGATGCGCATGGTTTTGGTACAATGGGAAAAACTGGGGCTGGTACGCACGAGGAGCAAGGTGTTGAAGAAGAAGTGGATATTTACTTCTCTACTTTTGCAAAGTCTATGGCAAGTATTGGCGCTTTTATGTCTGCAGACGAAAAAGTCATAGAGTATTTAAGATATAACATCAGGTCTCAAATTTTTGCAAAGTCTTTGCCAATGCCGTTGGTAATTGGAAACCTTAAGAGACTGGAGTTATTAAAAAACAAACCTGAGTTGAAAGAGAACTTATGGAAAAATGTAAATAAGCTTCAAAAGGGATTAAAAAGCAGAGGATTCAATTTAGGTGCAAGTAATACTTGTGTAACCCCAGTGTACTTAAATGGTGGTATTCCTGAGGCGGCTAACTTGATATTTGACTTAAGAGAAAACTTTGATATCTTCTGTTCAGTGGTTACTTACCCTGTAATACCAAAAGGGCAGTTGTTATTAAGGTTGATCCCAACGTCTGTCCATACAGATGAGGATATTAATGCAACGCTAGATGCTTTCTCTGAAGTTCAGAAAAAACTGAAAGCTGGTGAGTACGAAACGGAAAAGGTCGTTAATATATAGTATATTTTTTGACTATATGTAAATACTTTTTTAAATTGCACACATTCACCATGTCAGCTTTCTTATGAGTACTCATTATGAACAAATTAAGCAGTTGATTTTAGAAAGTGAGGCTGATGTCGTAAAATTTTACGAGAAGGGGAATAAATCGGCTGGAGTTAGAATTAGAAGATCGATGCAAAATGTCAAGACCTTGGCTCAGGAGTTGAGGAAAGACGTTTTAGATAAACGTTGATTATTCTCAAGAGTCAATTTCGGAAGGAAATTTTCCGTGCACTTCTTTAAAGGCAGTAGAAAAGTGATGCTATTTCTTCTCCATTGCTTTTTGAGTAACTGTTACAGGTGCACTTACTGTTTTAATGACTAGGTTCTTGAGCGTCTTTAAGACTGTCTTTCCTAGCTTAAACTTAGGGTCATCCAGGTCTCCCTCAATAGGAATGTCTAAATGGATATTGCCTAGACGATCTTTTAAAATACCTAGTGCTTGCTTAACGGGTAGGTTCTCAATTCCATCCTCTTTGATCTTTTTTCCTAGCGCTATGCCATATTGATTAAAGGCATTTTTACTTATCAATTTATGATTTTTTACCTGAGATGCATTTGTATAGCTCAAAATACCCTTTTCAATAGGTCTTCCAGTATACTGAATGGAATAGGGCGAAAAGTCAACAAGATCTAAGCTATCTATCAATAGATCTAAAGTCATATCATAGTAATCATTTGGGTTGATGGTAAGATTACAAGTCATTTTACCTTTTTTATTTAAACTGGCATGAGCAATGATTGCAATACTATCTTTTCGATTGGTAATACTATCTGCAGAGAAAGAAATATTGTCTATCAAATACTCAAAAGTATCTTTCAAAGTATAGTCAGCAAACTGTAGCTGAGTATTATTGATTCGTAATGTATTGATATTATACATCAGTAAACTTGTTGCATTGGTATTGTTAGAATCTGTAATAACAGTATCTATTGAGATATTCATAGTTATACTGCTATCTTCTAGCATAATTGTATCTACAGCCAATGTCATATTTGCAGAAGTAGTATCGCTATTTGTTTTAATCAAAGCGGAAAAATTGTCCGTACTGTCAAAAAGATAATAATCTAAAGAACAACCAGACAGCAAAAAGGTATCGATGTTGTAGTATTTCTGGAGGCTGTTTATTGAATCTATTGATAGTCTTATCAAATCTATTTTTGCTATAGGCCTTCCAGATAGCTCTTTTATCTCAAAGTTTTTTGCAGAAAGACTTCCCTTTATTTTTATGTCATCAGTTTTAGATATACTTCCATTAAGAGCTAAATCACAATTTACCTGTCCCTGTATCGTATCCATATTAAGATAGCCTTTCAGAAAAGGTGTTAATACAGATAACTCAAGGGCATTGTTGTTCAGAAGTATATTATATGTACTGTCTTCTAAGTTTAAAAGTGACTGAAGTTGAATGCTGCCTCCCGAACTTAAACTTAAACCTAAGTTGGAGCCAATTGTTTTGCTATTCCAGCTATAATGAGGCAAAGAAAAATTGATGTTATTTAATCCAATAGAGCCTCCTGCAATTGCATCTTGATATAATATTGAGCCATTCTTGATTTCAAAATTATTTAAAATATACTTTATAACCTGCGATGTCTTAGTCTCTTCTTTTTCGATATCGGGCGATGAAGTGTCTTGTTGAATAAGGTCATCATAATTAAATCCAGAAGAATCTGAATGTATGATTATCTCAGGAGATCTGATCTCAAATGCTTCTACCTTATATTTTTGAAAGGGCAGACTTACTAAGCTAATATTTACATAAATGTTATCACATTTGATAAAATGATCTTGTTCATTCTCTTCATATAACGTCAATCCTTTTATATGAATACTGCCTGATAAAAGATTGACTATAATATAACTTGTTGTGGCTTTTCTGCCGATCCAATCATTAGCGTTCTTATTAACTAATATCGTGGCTGATATTGATAATATGGCGGATACTAATACGATAGCTGCCAATATGATTAAGGTAACTTTAGCTATCTTTTTGATCATTGTTTGTATTTGCAGGAACGGTACTTTTATTGCCATCTCTAACAGCTTGATAGTTGGGAGAGAGTATTTCTATATTGTTTTCTGCAAACCCATCTTGGAGGTTTTGATGTAGCTTCGAATAAAGGAATGGCATCATATCTGCTTTTTCAGTAAAAGCATTTAGCTCGTATAATACACTAAAATCGTTTAAAGCTTTTTGTAAAACATATGGCTCAGGAGTTTGCATTATTTCCTCAATATTAACTGTTGCATTCAGCATAACTTCATGAACCTTTCTCCACGGTACATCATAGCCGATGGTTATTTCTGTGTGAAGGTAAACCCCTTTGTCAACATCTTCTGATGTGTAATTTGTTATTTTATTTTCAATGACCATTTTATTGGGAACTGTTATTTCCTCGCGTTGAAGTGTATATAGTCTTGTAACCAATAAATTCTTGGTAACGACCTTGCCAGTTACTTCACCTATCTTGATTACATTTCCAATTACAAAAGGGCGCATATAAATAATCATTAAGCCACCAACGGCATTGGCAATTATTGAAGTGGATCCGAGGGAGAGTAGGATTCCTACAAATAGAGATATGCCTTGAAAAGCGGGAGAGTTGGAGCCAGGCAGATAAGGGAAAATAATGACAAGGGCAAAAATGTAAACAATAAATCGAAATATATTGTAGGTGGGCTTTGCCCAATCTTTGTAAAAACCAGTTAGTTTGAGTTTTTCTCTTTCAACCTCCTCCGCAAAGAATTTAAGGAGCCTAATAATATAGCGTACAATAAGAGCTGTGACCAGTATAAAAAATAAACTTGGTAGATAATCAATAAATGCATTTCCTGCAATTTTAACAGGGGTTAAGACATAATCCCATAATTGCTCTGTTAATCCTTTTGACCATGGCAACACTGTAAATAATAACGGCAGCCAGAAATATATGATAATCAACAAAAGGAATGCTCGTATTATCTTAATGCCTCCAATAACTAGTTTCAGTGCATATCTTGGAGTGATAATATCATATCCCTTAATATTGATCCCTTTGATTTTACTGCTATATACATCTTTGATCTTTTTATTGATCCACTTAAACAGTCTATTGATAATATAGACAAGAGCAATAAGCAGACCAATGACAACACCTGCAGATAGCAGATCAATGAGGGTTTGATTAAGATTTGAAAAAAAACTAAAGTCCATTTATATATGGATAGAATCCAGAAAGTATTAGCTCGTTTTAGCTATTCAACATCACTGGCATTACTAGCATCAAGATATCTTGGTTTTCTTTAGCTTGAGTAGGGAAGATTACTCCTGCTCTAGTTGGACTAGATAGCTCCAATCTTACTTCTTCTGTATCTAGAACAGTCAACATTTCTAGTAGGAACTTAGCATTGAAGCCTATTTCGATATCTTCTCCATCATACTGACAAGCAAGTCTTTCGTTTGCTTCGTTGGAGAAGTCAATATCTTTAGCTGATATTTGCAAGTCACTTCCAGAAATTTTCAGGATGATTTGATGAGTCGTTTTATTAGCAAATAAGGCAATTCGTTTTACTGAAGACAATAACTCTTTTCGAGGCATTACCAATTTGTTGGGGTTTTCAGTCGGTATGACTGCATTGTAATCTGGGTACTTGGCATCAATTAGTCGACAAATTAATTGAAGATTATTGAACGTGAAAAAAGCATTCGAATTATTATATGCCATCTTTACATCAGCAGATTCTCCTGGTAACGATGATTTTAACAGGTTCAACGCCTTCTGTGGTAAAACAAAAGAGGCGCTTTGATCAGTCTTGGTTCCTAAGTGCTTGTATCGAACTAGTTTATGCGCATCGGTAGCTACAAAAATAGCGCCATCTGACTCTAGTTGAACGTATACGCCAGTCATGGCAGGTCGAAGCTCATCGTTACTTACTGCAAAAAGCGTATTGTTAATAGCATCTGCAAGTACATCTGATCCAATGCTAATGTCATTTAGATTTTCTGCCTCTGGGATTTTTGGAAAATCTTCAGGGTTCTCGCCCGCAAGTTTATATTTACCATTGTTTGAAGTGATCTCTACTCCGTAGTTTGAAGTATCAATATCAAAAGTGATGGGTTGTTCAGGAAGGGTTTTTAGTATGTCCAACAACAACTTTGCTGGAATAGCAATCCTAATATCTTCTTTTGCTTCTACTTCCATATTTGCAGACATAGAAGTTTCTAGATCGGTAGCAAAAATATTTAGCTTGCCATTATTGATGTCAAAGAGGAAGTCTTCTAAAATAGGCAAAACATTGCTTGAGCCGATGACACCTCCAACAAGTTGAAGATTCTTAAGTAGAGCATTTGTAGAGACAATGAATTTCATTATGTGATAATTTTTGTATTAAAAGCAAATGTAATGAGTTTTCTTAAATATATAAGAACATAAATTTGATAGCTTACTAGTTATCAACTTTGAAGTTAACATTGTCCCTAATTACCTCTGCAAATGATCTATTGTCAGCCTTGCTTTGTATCCAAGATAGTGAGTCAAAAAAATCTAAAGTCAGTCGTTCGCTGGAATCTTTTAAAGTTTGTTGCAGCCTTTGATATGTATCTTGAATTATCTTTTTTCTATTCTCGCTTTTAGGAGGGGCATTGGTTATCTTCTTACAAAATTCAATTAAAATATGTTCTACTTCACCAAATTCAGCATTCTTTTTTAAGTAGCCTTTAGTAGAAACAGTTAGGCTTGAGATGAGTAAGTCGTTTGTAAGTTCATAATGCGTAATTACATTGAGCACCTTTGCAAAGGTTATTAGCCTTTTATTGATAGGGAAAAGCTTATGTTCAAATAATCTGTTCAAGTAAGAGATGGTTTCAGTATATTTTCTAGCTCCAAAGTTGGCATAAGCAAACATATAGTTAAACATGATAAAATCTGGAGTGGTTAGTTTTGAGTAAAAGGGTTTATGCCCCTCTATTTTTTCAGACAGTTCTAATGCTAAATCAAAATTTCCAATTTTTAAAAAGAAAAACAATTCATTTTGGTAAGTTAGAAGGTTTTGGGAGAATTGCTCTTTTACGTTATCCGCTTCAATGCTCTTGAATAGCTTTAAAGTGTCTTGGAATGATTGAAATCGATTATGCTTGACACAGCTTACTAAGTAATTAGAAATGGTAGCAATATAAACTCCTCTTAACCCTAGTTTGCTCGCAATTTCAAGATTACAATGTTCTGCTAACGCTTTATTACATTGAAATAATTTCTTAGAATCATTATTGGCATAGTAATAACTAAAAAGTGTTTGCAGATAGAGTGTTTTTATTCTGAAAGAGCTCAAGACATCCTTATCTTTTTCTGGTATGTCAATTTGATCAAAAATATCCTTAATGTTTTTGACCTGATGATGGCCTCTAGCCTGTTCCATCTTTACAATTTGTTGAGACAGCTTCCTGTAAGCCTTTTCAAGCATGATTTTGTATCGAATTTTCTTTGCCAGAAGCTCTGACTCATTGAACAACTCATCCAAATCACTTTTGCTTATTTGATGGTAATTGCTATTGAAATAGAATTTTATTTTCCATTCCGTCAAGATTTCGTATTCTGCTTCAAATCGCTCAGCATCTTTTGCTAGGTTATAAGCTCTATCTATCCATTTTTCTGATTGTTTTAAGAGATTTCTATTATAAAGTATTGTAGCCTTCTGTACCATGCTTTTGATTTGATAGCTCGGAGATGCAGAAGACTCTTGGTACTGGAGATGGTTGAGAATAGTTCTGTACAGGTACTTTTTTAAGCTAGCATAGTGTTTCCCATAGCCCTCTCCTGAGGCTATCTTTTTTATTGCCTCTTCATCGTAGGTCTTTTGTTTATCTAGTAATTCAAACAGTTTAAGGTATGTTTTGTCTTTATCATATATGCCTGAAAGTAGTTTTATGCTCCTTTTTTCGGATTTGCTTAAAGATTTAATCAATTCAAATAAATCAGAAGTAGGCTTCAATAGATCTCTATTTGTGTTTTTATATTATTGATAGTAAGAATATTATAAATATATAATAAGTTTTGGAAAGATCATAGTGTCGTTGATTTATTGTTGAGTAAAGAAGAATATCTACTTATCATTAAATATCAAATTAAAGGTCTATGAAAACCAGCAACATTTTATTCCTGAGTTTGTCTTTTCTACTGAGTGTGTCAATAAGTGCACAAAAGTTTAAGAACAACTGGTATTTTGGCAATAAAGGAGGGCTTAATTTTGACGGCGATTCAGCTAATTTGTTAACCAATAGCGCTATGGTAACTAGTGAGGGCTGTGCGAGTATTTCTGATCAAGAAGGCAATTTGCTTTTCTATTCTAATGGAGAGCAACTTTGGGATAAAAGCCATCAAGTGATGCCCAATGGTGATGGTTTATTGGGGAGTACTAGTTCTGTTCAGTCTTGCTTGGCTGCTCCAGTTATTGGGTCTCAAAAATTGTATTATCTGTTTACAGTGGATGGAAGAACTTCTTCTACAAATGGAGGGTATCAATGGGATGGGCTAACCTATTCTATCATTGATATGACTTTACCCGGAAATGGAAGTATATCTGACCCTTATGGAGATATTGTATCTGCTGAAAAGAACAAAATCATCTTAGACGATAGTTTGACGGAGGGAATTACAGCTATTCTTCATGAAAACGAAGATTTAGGATATTGGATTGTAGTGAGGAAGCACAATGCAAATAAGTATTATTCTTACCTGATAACCCAGGATGGGGTTTGTTCAAAGCCTATTATATCAGATTTCCCGAACGAATTTATTACTGATGATCCAAGCGCACTAAAAGCGTCTTTTGATGGTAGAACATTAGTTGATGGAACCTGGAAAGATTTAAGAAAATTTGATTTTGATAGATCGACAGGAAAGCTGAACAATTATATTCAGCTAGCAAGTGTTGCTCATCGAACAATTGCTTTTTCCCCTAACGATTCCTTGATTTACGCAAAAAATGGAACAGGTGATTTGAAAATTTTTAAAAGATTTTCACCTGACATCATTGCTAGTGAGAAAGTTATTCACGTGACAGGTTTTTATAGTTTACTGCTTGGTCCTAATGGTAAGATTTATGGAACTGGGTGGAATAAAATTGATGTTATTCATGATCCTAATAATTATGATAATCCCAATATCGAAAATAGTATTATTGATATGGGCAGTGCAAATGCGGCAGTTTCTTTCCCTAATTTTTTTGATCACTTTGATAAAGTTTTTTCATATTCGAGCAATTGGGATACAAGTTTGTGTCATGGTGATACAATCAATATTCCAGCTGTTTTAGATACCAACTCTTTTTGGGCATCAATGGAAAAACCACTAAATGAAAACATATCCAATCCTCCGATAGCAATTGATTCTGGGACTGTTATGTTGGTGTTGACGCATGAATATGCAGACTGCTTTTGGAACGATACTTTTAACATAGTGGGCATGATATGCGATACTATAGTTGATACTATTATGGATTCGACCTTGCTAGGACAGGATTCTGTGATTAATGAAATATTATTTGTACCCAATGCTTTTTCTCCAGATGGAGATGGAGAGAATGATTATTTTGAGATTAAGTCAAATCAACTGACAGATTTCTATATTAAATTTTATGATAAGCTTGGTAAGCTAGTTTATGAAACAAACGATCATGCTTTTAGATGGGATGGTCAAGGATTAAGGAATAATACCAACCTTACGTATGTATTATCTACAGATGGTAAATTGAAGATTGGAAATGTGACGGTAGTCTTGTAAGTACTATGTCTTTTGCTTCTTTTTCTTGGCAGCAGGGAAGAGGACGTTGTTTAAAATTAAACGGTAACCTGGAGAGTTGGGATGTAAATTAAGATCAGTAACGGGATCGTTTACAAAATGCTGATAGTCTTCGGGGTCGTGACCACCATAAAAAGTCCAGGTGCCATAGCCATGAGTTCCGTGAATGTATCTTGCCTCATTAGCTGCTTTATTTTCACCCAGCACCAATGCACTAGATTTTAGTGTTTCCTTTCTAAAGGCTGTAGTTTGACCCATAAAGCCACGAACTGTCCTTTGATGACATTGCGTCAACATGGTGGGAACAGGATCCCATTTAGCTGAGAATTCAAATAGAGAGAAGAAGTCTAAGGGTTTAGATACCTTCCTTGTTCTTGTGGCATCAATATTAGCATGCTCATATTGGTATGGGTTTAAAACAAGTGTGAAGTCTCTAAAGGCAATACATTTATTGAAATCAAGTTTTCCTTGTACACCTGGATCTAGTGGATCATGGTCAAATTCTTTGGAACAAATGTCAAGTCCTTCCGCTGCTAATGCAATGTCATAGGTATCCGTTCCAGAACACATGGCAAACATAAAGCCTCCTCCTCCAATATAATTTTTGATAGCTTTTGCTACTGCTAGCTTTAAGTGGGAAACTTTGCTGAATCCATGTTTTGCAGCAGATGCTTCTAGTATTTTTTGTCTTTCCTGATACCATGCGGCATTCTTGAAAGAGGCATAAAACTTTCCGTATTGACCAGTAAAGTCCTCATGATGCAAATGGAGCCAATCATATTGTGCTAGTTTCCCTTCCAGCACTTCATCATCATAAATAACTTCATAGGGAATTTCAGCATAAGTCAATACTAATGTGACAGCATCATCCCATGGTTGTTTATGTTTGGGAGAGTATACTGCAATCTTTGGTGACTTTTCAAGTTTTACCAAATCTTGATTAACCTCAGGATTAGCGATTTCTCTCAATATGCTGCTATAGCTTCCATCTGGAATTACTTCATAAGATACTCCTCTGATTAAACATTCTTTTTCAATGAAGTCTTGATAAGGAATTGCAAAACTGCCACCTCTGTAATTGAGCAACCAATCTGCTTTTACCCCTTTAGCTAATGCCCAGTAGGTAATGCCATAGGCTTTGAGGTGGTTTGTTTGTTTGACATCCATAGGTATGAGTAACTGAGAACCTTTGGATGTCAATGCAACGATAACAAAGAAAATAACCAAATGTAGTTTCTTATAGCTCATTTACACTAAGTTAATACTTTAAAGAGGATTGCTTAGAAAAGTCTTTACCTTTATTATATAACACTAGATATCTAATAATTATTATGGCACAAACCATTTTTTATATCATCATTGCAATCATCTTGTTTGACTTTTTGTTGGAAAGGGTTTTGGAATACCTAAATGCTAAAAGCTGGACGGAGAAATTACCCAGCCCTCTTAAAGGTTTGTATGATGCTGAAAAATACGCAAAAGCAAAAAGGTATGATCAGGCCAATAACAAAATTGGATTACTATCTGCAACATTGAGCTTGATGTTGATATTAGGCATGCTATTCATGAATGGCTTTGCCTGGCTAGATGAATATGCAAGGTCAGTTAGTGAAAATTCGACCGTAATGGCTTTGTTATTCTTTGGTATATTATTTATTGTTAGTGATATCATTAGTTTACCAATTTCGCTCTACAGCACTTTTGTGATTGAAGAAAAATTTGGCTTCAATAAAATGTCTGTCAAAACCTTTTTTCTTGATAAGGTAAAAGGGTATGTTTTAGGTAGTGTGATTGGGGGTTTATTATTTTGGGGATTCATTTGGTTTTACAATACAATGGGAGAGAATTTTTGGCTTTATGCATGGAGTGGATTTACCGTTTTTACATTGTTCTTTACCATGTTTTATACTTCGCTAATTGTTCCAATTTTTAATAAACTAACTCCATTGGAAGATGGAGCATTGAGAAAGGCTATTGAAGAATATGCAAATAAAGTAGGCTTTTCGCTAAAAAATATATTTGTCGTTGATGGATCAAAGCGATCTACAAAAGCGAATGCTTATTTTAGTGGGATAGGATCAAAAAAGAGCATCGTGTTATACGATACCTTAATAGAAGATCATACGGAGGAAGAGTTGGTAGCTATATTGGCGCATGAGGTAGGACACTATAAGAAAAAACACGTTATGCAAAGTTTTATTCTTGGTTCGTTGCAAATGGGAATAATGTTGTATTTATTTTCTTTATGTGTTAATAATCCTATTTTTTCTGAGGTATTGGGAGCTTCTGAGCCGAGCTTTTATATGAGTTTATTAGCATTTGGCTTGCTTTATAGTCCCATTTCGACAGTTCTTGGAATATTAATGAATATGTTTTCCAGAAAAAATGAGTTTGAAGCAGATGCCTTTGCAGTTCAGACTTATGAGAAAAAGCCGTTGCAGGAAGCTTTGAAAGGATTAAGTATAAAACACCTATCTAATTTGACACCTCATTCTGCGTATGTGTTTGTCAATTATTCCCATCCACCATTGCTGAAAAGAGTTGAAGCGATGAACGCAGCAGAAATTAGTTGAAAAGTATAAAGTTACAAGTTTAAAGTTTTTCCAAGAGAGCAAGTAGCTTATGGCAATTAGTTTTTAACTCAACCCTAGTCCCTCATCTCGATTTACAATATTCCGATAAGGATACGGGATTTCGATGCTTTCTTTATCAAACCGTTCTTTAATTGTTTCCAAAAGGTCACAGCCTAATACAAATGCGCTAGGAGGATCAACTGCCCAAGCCCAGGCACGAACTTTAATAAAGTATTCTCCCATTTCTAAAACTCTTACAGGAACTAGCGGCTCGCCATCTTTTATTTGCTCTGGAGTTCTATTGTCAATAAAGTTAGGATGCTTGGCTACCTCTTCTGCCATTATCGCTTTAGCTTTTTTGATATCACTTTCGTAGCTGATACTCATTTCAACCCACTTGCATATTTTATCATCACTAAAGTTGGCGTTAATGATAATCTGATTGCTGATAATGGAATTAGGAATGATGATTCTTCTGTTTTCGAAATTTTTGATGACAGTATGTCTCAGCGTGATGTCTTCAACAATACCAGTAAGATTATTGTCCTGTAACTGAAGCCGATCATTAACTCTAAAAGGCTTAAACATCACGATAAAAATACCACTAATGACATTTGAAAGAGCCTGCTGAGAAGCAAAACCGATGGCAACAGCAGCAATACCAGCACCAGCCAGCATGGACTTGGCAATGGTTTGTAATTTGGGAATGGAGTAAATTGCAAATCCAATACCTACGAGATAGATAGTTGCAGTGATAGCGTGTTTTAAAAACTTGTAGTTTGTCGGGTCATTGTTGATGTCTGCAGAAGACTTTTTGATAAACTTTGTGAAAAGCTTATTAAAAATGAGGGCACTAATAACTGTGATGACAATGATAATAGGAGGAAGGGCAATATTAATGACTTCGGAGGGCAGCAAATCTTTCATCTCTATGCTTTTTCGTTAAAATTGATCTTGCTTGAAATCAAATGAAGGTCTCTTTGTGGGAAAGGAATTTGAACTTTATTATCTCTGAATTTTTGATCGATTGTAAACCTAAGGTCACTTTTAATGTCCTCTACTCCAAAGTTTTCTGTCGTCCAAAAATGTATTTCAAAGTCTAATGAAGATTCACCAAAATCAATAAACCTAACAATAGGCTTCTTCGTTTTAGATACTTTGTCTGTTTCTCCAACGCTTTCTGTCAGTAGTTTTTTTACCAATTGAACATCTGATCCGTAAGCAACTCCAACAGTCACTTTGAATCTAGTTTGTTCTTCAATATGACTCCAGTTAATAACCATATCAGTAACAAACTTAGAGTTGGGTACAATCATAATAATATTGTCTCTAGTAACAATTTTAGAGGTTCTAATGCCAATGTGAGTAACTCTGCCAACGATATCACTTACCTCTACAATATCCCTTACCTGTATTGTGCCCTCAAATAATATTATGATTCCACAAACAAGATCATTAAAGGTTTGTTGCAGACCTAGACCAACTCCTACAAGCAGTGCGGCAGATCCAGCCAAAAGGATAGTAATTTCAATTCCGATGCTATTGAGTCCAATGATAATGGCAAAAGTCCAACACACGTACATCGCAATCTTGTATATTGAGTGTGAGCGACCATGATCGATTTTAAGCTGTTTCTTTTGCCTATTTAGAAACATTTTAAAAATGCTCAATATTATTTTTGCAATTACTAAGATTGCGATAAAAATAAATAGCTGAAAAACAGTTACTTGATACGTCTCAAAGTCGATAAGCTTATATTGCAGTATGTTGTTTAATGCTTGCATTTGAGTTCAAAGATAAGAAATAGTTGTAGTGATGTTACTCGATACCAATATGAATTAAAGCATCACCTTGATTGACAACAGGCTGGTGGTTTACGGCAACAATATATCCGTCATGGCTCGATTTTACAGAGGTTTTGTATTCGCCATATGGATCGGTAATACTTCCAATAATGTCGCCTTTTTTGATCCTAGATCCATTTCTAATATCTGTTCTAAATAGTCCCGCACTTCTTGCCCGAATCCATAAGTCTTCGTTGATGA
Source organism: Bacteroidia bacterium (assembly GCA_030426955.1). Lineage (GTDB taxonomy): Bacteria > Bacteroidota > Bacteroidia > Chitinophagales > JAUHXS01 > JAUHXS01. Next base: position 82,980 of record JAUHXS010000007.1, read on the forward strand.
TAATAGGCTTATTATCCGTATTTTGAGCTTTGTCAATTACAGATAGAAAGCTTAGAACATTCATTGCTCCTCTAATAGCAGATTTGACTGCAAATTCTTGCAGGCGAAGTGCCTCGCCTCCCTCATAAACCAACATTACCTTTTTACTTTTGGTAAATTCTTTTCTCAAAGATTTATCTCTAAGCTTGGCATTCATTACAAAATGAGTTGCAAATACGCTTGCAAGTTCTTTTACTTTGGGGACGTCAAAACTGCATCTTATTTGAGGATAGTTGCTAATGCTGCCACCTCCAGTATGAAAGTCAATAGCATAATCTACATGAGGAAATATTTCTTTCATAAAGCAGTAAGCGACTCTACTAGCTAATGAACCAGTCTTGCTTCCAGGAAAACTTCTGTTGACGTCTTTCCCGTCAGGTACTTGTCTGGAAAAATGAAGGAATCCATAAACATTTAATAGTGGAATAGCAATAATGCTACCCTTTTTAGGCTTAAGCATTTTTTTGGCAATCATTTGTCGAATAGCCTCGACACCATTAAGCTCATCGCCATGCATTCCTGCCATGAGTAAGACGGTCGGACCATCTTCTTCGCTTCTGAATATATTGACTGGAATGTCAATAGGTGTTCGAGAAGGTAGGCTTGCAATGTTTAAGTTAACCTGCTTTGACTCACCAGGAGCGACATCAATTCCGCTAATGATTATTTGCTTAGGCATATTTGGTGGTGCTTGCTTTTCTTTTTTTAGACTTGAGCTCTTGAGCTCCTTTTTCAACATAGCTGATGATCTTTCCTGCAATATCAACGCCAGTTGCTTTTTCAATTCCTTCCAAGCCAGGGGAGGAGTTTACTTCTAAGATTAGTGGACCTCTAGCTGATTGTAGCATGTCAACTCCTGCAATAGCTAATCCCATTACTTTGGCAGCATTTATTGCCGCTTCCTTTTCTGCCTTTGAGAGTTTTATTACGGTTCCTTGCCCCCCACGATGTAAGTTTGATCGAAACTCGCCTTCCTTACCTTGTCGCTTCATTGCTCCAACAACTTTGCCATCTACGACAAATGCTCGTATGTCAGCACCTCCTGCTTCTTTTATGAATTCTTGAATTAATATATTTGCTTCTAGACCAGAAAACGCTTCTACTACAGATTTAGCAGCTTTATTGGTTTCGGCCAATACAACTCCAAGGCCTTGAGTGCCTTCTAATAACTTAATGATCAAGGGTGCGCCGCCGACTAGTTTTATCATGCCTTCTACATCTTTGTCCCTTGGAAACTTAGCAAAAGCGGTTTTCGGAACACCTAAGCCGTTTTTAGCTAATATTTGAGTGCTTCTCAGCTTATCCCTAGACCTGACTAAAGCAATGGATGAGGTTGTAGTAAAGGTATGAAGCATTTCGAACTGACGAACCACAGCATTGCCGAAGAAAGTAACCGATGCGCCTATTCTAGGGATAATAGCATCTAATTTTTCTAAAGGCTCGTCTTTATAATATACTTTGGGGTTTCCTTGCTCCATTAAGATGAGGCATTTAGTATGGTCAATGATCCGTACAGTATGCTCTTTTTGTTGAGCAGCTTCTACTAATCTTTTTGTTGAGTAAAGTTCCGGTCCCCTCGATAAAACAGCAATATTCATCTTTTTTTGTTTAGTTATACAGAATTTGTTTTTTCTTGCAATAAAAATTCATTTGATACGTCAACAATATAACGATTGCGTAACAACTTCCGGCCTAAAAGCACTGGATATTTCATGTCATTTCTATTCGTTAACGTAAATTCTGCATTAAATTTCTTATCTCCTAGCTGCACTTCTGTCGTTATCTTAAATCTTTCTTCAACCTGACCAGAAGAGCTTTTTACTGAAGCCCTTTCGTAATGTTCGAATAGAAATTCTTTATCAGAATATTCGGGATGATCTGGGTCTAATAGATAAAAAGACAATATTTTTTCACCCTCTTGTTCTTTAAGCCCTATATCGTGGCAATGAAGAGATGATGTGTACGCCCCCGTATCTATTTTAGCCTCGATTTTTTGTAATTCAAGCTTCGTAAAGGAGATCAATTCTTTTCTGCCTATGGTAATCAGTTTACCGTTCATAATCAAATTTCAACTTTGATAAACTAAGGTCAATATACGTTTAACTTATAAATAAATCACTAATAATGATATCTGCAATTTGTTTTCCTTTAGATGAAAGGTATAAAGTTTCGTCTTTTAATTCTATATGATTTGATTTTATATAATTTGATACTTCATTGCTTAAGTGTTTTTTTTCTGAATGGGTGCATTTACGTATATCAAATCCCCATTTAGTTCTTAATCCTGTCATTAAACGCTCATTAAACTTGTCTTTTTTTGATAATTTTTCTAACTCAAACGACATACTCCCTGAAGTGATTGACCGAATATATTTAGCATTATTCGACACATTCCATTGTCTAGAATCTCCATTAAAAGAATGAGCAGATGGACCAACCCCTAGATATTTTTTGCCTTTCCAATAATTAGTATTATGTTTTGCATACCTTTCAGGTAAGCAAAAGTTGGATATTTCATAATGATCATAACCTTTTGATTGCATCAACTGCATCAGGAGTTCAAATTGCCGAGCACTTTGCGTTTCATCAACGGCAAGTGTTTGCTTTTGAAGAATTTGCTTTTCCAAAGGCGTTTTAGGTTCTACCGTTAGGTTGTAACATGAAATATGTGGAATCTTGAGCCCAAATAGCGTTTGCAAGTTTTCTTCAAAGGAATGGTCAGATAAAGTTGGAGTGCCAAAAATCAAATCAACAGAAATATTTTCAAACCCTACTTCAAGAGAATTCTTTAGGGAGCGAAGGGCTTGTTCTGCATTATGAGAACGATTCATATATTTTAAGTCGAGCTCATTAAAAGATTGCACACCAATGCTCAAACGATTGATCCCAGACCCTTTAAGCACTTTTAATTTGTCTTTGTTTAAGTCATCTGGATTAGCCTCTAGAGTAATTTCGGAATGACGCTCTACCTTATGATATTTATTAATAGCGTCTAAAATGATTGAAATTTCTCGCCCTGCTAACAAAGAAGGAGTGCCACCTCCAAAATAAATTGATTCAATAGTCTCACCTTTTAGATAATCTTTCTGAAGTTCAATTTCCTGTAATAATGCGGTTATAAAATCGTTTTTATACCTTAGGGAAGTTGAAAAGTGAAAGTTGCAATAATGGCACGCTTGTTTGCAAAATGGGATATGAATGTAAATGCCTGCCATAGTCTGAGATGTGATGCAAATTAAATTAAAAAAAATAGCATTGTTATTGCTGCTAGTAAATTTGCTTTGCATACCAGCAGAATTATTAGCTCAAAAGGACTATTTACTTGACGTTAAGGTCGGAAATGAAGAGTCGAGTTTATTTAAATATGAGCAAAAGCATAGAGATTCAATAAGCGCTAGGCAAGAGTTGAAGACTATTCTCAACAAGCTATATTCACTTGGATATGTCGAAACTTCAATAGCAGAAGAGTCCTTTGATAGCTTGCAAGGTTCTGTAGAACTTAGTTTTGGAAAGCAGTATGAGTGGTCTGACCTACAAATAGATGAGGCAGATGTGGCGATTTTAGGAGAAACAAGTTATCAAAATAAATTCTTTGAAGATGAACAGTTTAGCTTTGCCTCGATAAGAAAAGTGCAAGAAGAAATACTGACTTACCTTGAAAACAATGGTTATCCTTTTGCTTCGACAGCGCTAGATGCTATTAAAATCGAAAAGGGTCGTGTTAGTGCAAAGCTAAAGATTGATAAAAACAAGTTAATGTTCTTCGATAGTTTAAATCTTGTTGGAGATGCAAATATTTCACATCAATATATTAAAAACTATTTAGGCATTAAGAAAGGGCAACTATATAATGAAGCTTTGATAAGAAAGATTACGCCTAGGCTAGATCAACTTCCTTTCCTGTCTAGCGAAAAGCCTTTCAATATATACTTCATTGAAGACAAAGCTCAAGTAAACCTATTTTTAAATGACAAGAAAGCGAGTCGGTTCGATTTTCTGATTGGCTTTTTACCCAATAGTAATGAAGAGGGAAAGCTACTTGTAACAGGTCAGGCTGATTTGAATTTAGTCAATACATTTGGAAGAGGGACCAATTTTGAACTAACTTGGGAAAGACTAAAAACAAGTACACAAAACCTTAGGACACGATTTAAATATCCGTATCTCTTATCAAGTCCATTAGGCATTGACGTTGGATTAGAGATATATAGAAGAGATTCCACATTTTTTGATTTAATCACCGATGTTGGGATGCAGTATCTCTTTGTAGGAGGCAATTATGTGAAAGCGTTTTTCGAGAACAAAAGGTCTTCATTACTTACAATAGATACAGCAGCCATAATCGCGTCGAAAACGTTGCCTTCAAATATTGATATGAGTTATAAAAAATACGGACTAGAATATTTTTATCAGCAGCTTGATTATAATCTCAATCCCACAAAAGGGTATTCATTATTCCTAAAAGGTGGCGTGGGAAGTAAGCGCGTTTTTAAAAATAGTGTCATCGCCAATTTAGAAGACCCGTTAGATCCAGAATTTAGCTATGTGGGGTTATATGACTCTCTTCAAACTAGATTTGTGCAATATACCTTAGAGACGAGAGCCAACATATACTTAAAGCTATTTGACAACGCCATTGTAAACCTCGGCTTCAAGGGAGGAGCGGTTTTTGCTGACGAGATATTTACTAATGAGGTATATAGAATAGGAGGGCAAAAAACTTTGAGGGGTTTTAATGAACAATCGGTTTTTGCTACGAGTTATGCTATTTCAACAGTCGAATATAGATATCTCCTAGATAGAAGCTCGTATTTATTTTTATTTTCAGATATAGGGTATGTAGAAAATGTCAGTTTGAACGTGCCGACTTATAATACACCAATAGGTTTTGGAGTTGGTTTGGCTTTTAATACTAGCGCTGGCTTTTTTAATGTAAGTTATGCTTATGGAAGTTTCAATGGCCCAGTTGACTTTAGAGCTGCAAAGGTACATTTTGGCTATACAAATTATTTCTAACTTTGTAAGTGGCTGGCATTACTTAAACCTTTATTCCCGTGGCAATTAATAAAGTTCTAATTTTAAGCTTATTGTTTATTTATTCGCTTGTTGCATATGCAAGCCCTGATGCCAAGGAGCAAGACAGTATCATTTTTAAGCAACATTCTATTTATAAACCAATTTTTCAGATACCATCTAATAGTGACCAACCAGTCAAGTATGATATTCAGCAGGTAAGAAATGGTGAAAGTGCTTATCCAGATTGGTTTAAGGTTTACTTATACGCCTTACTATTAATTTTAGCAACAACGTTTGTTGCTTTTAGGAAAGATATTGTTGATATTTTAGAAGCATACTCCAATCTAAATATGGTAAAGCAATTATCTAGAGATCAGGAGCTGAGTCTTCCATTATCAGCAATTCTACTAAATAGTTGCTTTGTCTTGGGACTTGCAGCATTCATATATGTAGCTGCTATAAGGTCAGGATATGGAGATAGCAGTTTTTATTCGCTAATAATAAATACAGTTTTATTAGCACTTATTTTTGCATTTAAATATTTGATATTGAATTTTTTGTCTAAAATTCTATCCTCAAAGGAGCTAAGCCATTATAATTTTAATTTTTTTATTCAAAATAAGGTATTAGCAATGATGCTAGTTCCTGCTTCCTTTGGAATTGCCTTTGGAAGTTTTAGCAATGCTTTTCTCTGGATTTCATATGTATTACTGACAATTCATATCCTATACAGCATAGTTGCAAGCATTCGTTTAAGCGGTAAAGTCATTTTTTTTCATTCATTTCATTTTTTTATTTATATTTGCACCCTCGAAATTGCGCCAGCAATGTTTATTATAAAGATATTCAAGGGGTTATTAGCTTAAATTAATATTTGTATAGTTGAATAGAGTAGAATCAATACTGATCTCTCAGCCCAAGCCTGAGTCAAACAAATCACCTTATTTTGATCTAGAGAAAAAGTACGGAATAAAAGTAGATTTTAGACCATTCATTCATGTCGAAGAAGTAAGGGCAAAAGAATTTCGACGAGAGAAGATTAAAATCGAAGAACATAATTCAATCATTTTTACAAGCAGAAATTCTATTGAACATTTCTTTAGGATTTGCAACGAAATGAGAATAAAGATGTCTGCCGAAACCAAGTATTTCTGTACTTCAGAAGCGATAGCACTATACTTGCAAAAGTTTATTCAATACCGTAAAAGAAAGGTATTCTTTGGAACAGGCAAATCAAAAAGCTTGATGGATATTTTATCAAAACATAAAGATGCTAATAGGTTTCTTTTACCCTGTACAGATATTCACAAGGAAGATATACCAGAATTTTTAGATAAGAATGATTTTAATTATTCAAAGGCAGTTCTGTATCGGACCGTTTGTAGTGACCTGTCAGACTTAGAAGATATAACTTACGATATGATTGTTTTCTTTAGTCCCTCAGGTGTAAAGTCGCTTTTTCAAAACTTTCCTGAGTTTAAGCAAAACAATACTAGAATTGCTGCTTTTGGGCCAACTACTTCAAAAGCAGTTGTTGATTCAGATCTAAGATTGGACCTAAAGGCACCAATTCCAAAGGCACCTTCTATGACAATGTCCATTGAGCAATACCTAAAGAAGTCTAACAATTAGTTTCTTTTAAAGGTAATAAATTGCTATTTTCATAGTTATAATCTATGATGCGCCATCGTTTAGCAATATATTTTATTTTAATATTAGGAATTTTCTTTGTTGCGTGTTTTAGTGGTAATGCACAAACATCGAGTAACTATAGTCAATACTACCTGAATAGACAAGCCTTTAATCCTGGGGCAGTGGGATTTGAAGAATACTTAACAGCAAGTTTATTGCTTAGAGATCAGTGGCTAACAATAGAGGGGGAGCCAGTACTTCAAAATTTGAACATAAGTAGTCCTGTGAAAATTGCACGAGGAGGAGTGGGATTGCAACTTCAGAATGAGTACTCAGGTGCCTATAAAACAACAGCCCTTTCATTTAGCTATGCCTATAAGAAAGGACTATCTTGGGGAAGTATATCGCTTGGTTTTAGTGCAGGAGTGGTTCAAAAAGTAATTGAAGGAGCAAAGTTAAGAGCACCTGAAGGTATATATGAATCTGGCATTAATCATAATGACCCTAATATACCAATTGGTTCAGAGAGAGCGTTGATTCCTGATTTTGGAGTCGGACTATTTGTTCAGAAAGAGGATTTACAGATAGGGTTGTCACTTAAAAATGCATTGCAAAGTAAGGTGTCGCTAAATACAGTAGAGATAAATACTAAGCCTGAGATCTATGGAGAAATAAGATATATATATCAAGTAGCAAGTGAAGTAGCAATTTATCCAGGTATCCTTGTGAAGACCGATGGTATAAAATCTCAGTACGACGTGAATGCCATAGCAGAAGTTCAGAAGAACTTTTATGGAGGGCTAAGTATAAGAGGTGTGCTGGGCAATAAAAGAGATGCTGTTGCCGTTATAACAGGAGTGAAGCTTAATAATAAACTATATATAGGATATGCCTATGATATTGGGATATCAAAACTAAGAAGCTATAACGGAGGCTCACATGAATTAGTCATAAGCTATAGAATGGATTTCGATGGCATTAGTTCACCATCTCCAAGATTTCTGTAAAAGAAAAAGCATTTGGGGAAATGAATTTTAATAGGCGGTCAAATTATTAGAATAATAAAAATAAACTCTTCAATAGATTTGTTTTTTTAAAAAAAAAAGATAGATTTGTTTGTTGCATATTCTAATGTGATAGGTATGCGTGTCTAAAATAAGTTGAAAATGAAAAAGATATCAAAGTATATTGTTGTTGTTAGTATGTTGATTCTAGGTAGCTGTGGAGGCGGTGGTTACTACACGGGTCAGCTAGTAGGCGTGCAACCTCGTCCAGGTTGGGCTCACCTATTGCCATATGGTATGATTTATATTCCTTCTGGCGTACTTCATGTTGGCCAGAATGATCAGGACATAGCTCGATCGCTTATTCAGCGTAATAAAGTGATTTCAATTCAAGGGTTTTATATGGATGATACTGAAATTACTAACAATGAATATAGACAGTTTACAAACTGGGTTCGAGATTCAATTGCCCATAAGTTATTGGGGGATGATCATATTGTTATAGATGATAATACGGGTGAAGAGTCTATTAACTGGGATATGCCCATTGATTATTCTGATCCTGAAACGCAAGATCTTCTAGAAGAAATGTATTTCCCAGAGAATGAGCGTTTTTGGGGAAAGAAAGAAGTTGATCCAAGCAAGTTAAAATACTACTATGAAACCGTAGATTTTAAAAAAGCTGCAAAAAACAGGAGCATTCCACGCTCTGAATTGATAACGAAGCATGAAACACCAATATATCCTGATACGTTATGTTGGGTTAGAGACTTTACATATTCATATAATGAGCCAATGACTAGGAAGTACAATTGGCATCCAGCATTTGATAATTATCCAGTTGTTGGGGTTGACTGGGTTCAAGCAATGGCTTTTTCAGCATGGAGGACCAATCTTTGGAATGCTTTTAGAAGAGCAAATGGAGAAATCGAAGCTGAAGATTTTAGGTTGCCAATAGAAGCAGAATGGGAATACGCAGCTAGGGGAGGACGAAAAAATGCACCATATCCTTGGGGTGGTCCTTATATGAGAAACTCAAAAGGTTGTGTTTTGGCAAATTTTAAGCCAGGTAGAGGCAATTATCCAGAAGATGGAGGAATGTATGCCGTTAGAGCGGATTCTTACTGGCCAAATGATTATGGGTTGTATAATATGGGAGGAAATGTTTCTGAGTGGACCTCTTCTGCTTTTTATGAGAGTGCATACCAAATGACACATGATTTGAATCCAGATATTAGATATGATGCAAAAGAAGATGATCCTGCGGCCTTAAAAAGAAAAGTAATTAGAGGAGGTTCTTGGAAAGATATAGGGTACTTCCTTCAGAATGGTACTAGGGATTATGAATTCCAAGATAGCGCAAAATCTTATGTAGGGTTTAGATGCGCTATGACATTCCTAGGGAGGTCAATTAATGATATTTAAGCAATAAACTATAAACTAACTATAAATTTAATAAAAGTAGAAGATGAAAAAGATAATCCATTATTTTGAGACAGATCAAGGAAAATTTGCAAAAAATGCTATTGTGTGTGGTGGTGCAGCAGTTGTACTAGCAGGAGCTCTATTTAAGTTGATGCACTGGCCTGGTGCTTCCATAATGCTTATTGTAGGTATGGGAACGGAAGTATTGCTTTTTGCTTTCTTTGCTATTCTTCCTCCTCATAAGGATTACTACTGGGAAAAGATTTACCCTGGAATTGATATAAATCCAGACTTGGAGCATGGAGAAGAGGGACAAGCACACTTGGGTGATGCTGTTGAGCAAATCAACAAAGGATTAGAGCAAACAGAAGTTAGTCCTGAGATAATTGAAAAACTAGGATCTAACCTTAAGAAAATGGGCGAACATTTAGCTAGAATTTCTGATATGACGGACGCTTCTTCTGCAACCGATCAATATGCAACCAATGCTCAAGCAGCAGCAGAAGCTTTATCTGAAATGAAAGGTGCGTATAGTAGAGCAACTGAAGCTGCTGGTGAATTAGCAGAAGCTTCTGCAGGTGCATCTGATTACAGAGATCAAATGACAAAAGCTGCAACTAACCTAGGTTCATTAAATGAATTATATGAGTTGCAAATTCAAGACAACAAATCTATGGCAGATGTATTTAGTAGCATGAATGATGTGATGACAAATCTTCAATCAGCTGCAGAAGATACAAAGCGCTATAAAGAGGAAGTTTCTGAGTTAGCTAAGAATATATCTTCTTTGAACTCCGTTTATGGCAATATGCTTTCAGCTATGTCAGGAGCTTCTAACGGCTAATCGTAGACAAAATTCAACAGCAATAGAGAATAAGAATAATATACCTAAAAGAATAAATTTCATAGGAGAAAATGGCATTACCTAAGGAACCGAGACAGCAGATGATCAATATGATGTACTTAGTATTGATTGCACTGCTAGCGATGAACGTGTCTGCAGATATCTTGAAAGCTTTCAGACTAGTACAAGTAAGTTTGGATAAATCAAATAACGCAGCGCTTTTGAAAGCAGATGATTTATGGGCGAAGATGGAGTTACAATATAAAAATGACCCCGTTAAAGCAAAGGACTTTCACAGCAAAGCAAAAAACGTACGCAAAAATTGTAAGGAGCTAGTTGACTTGATAGTTGAAGTAAAGTCGACTATCGAGAAGAAGGGAAGTAAGGATCAAGTATCAGGAAAGGCTGCTTATACAGATCAAGGGCATGGAGTTCCTGAATTAGCTCAAGCTTCTAATCAGGAAATTGGAAGTGAAATATTAATATTTAGAAAGCAAGGCGATAGGTTGCGAGATAAAATTAACGCTACAGTAGAGTCTCTGATGTTTATAGTAGATGAGAAGGAAAGAGAAAGTTTCACATTTGCATTAGAAAGAGCGGAAGATGTTCAAACAAGTGATGGAAAGAAAAACTGGGCAGCAGATAAGTTTGAAAGTATGCCTTTAGCTGCAGTTGTCACTATGCTTTCTAAGTTCGAGGCCGATGTTAGAGCTACTGAAATTGATATGCTCTCGTATCTATTGTCTAAAATTGGTGTGGATGACATTGCCTTTGACGTATTAGAGTCACAAGTAATTCCTCAATCAAGTTATATAACACTAGGGGAAGATTATAAAGCACAAATCTTTGTTTCCGCTTATAGCTCAACTCAAGATCCGCTTATATTAATTGGGAAATTAGATGAAAGCAAATTAACACCTACTGATTCTTCAGGAACGATGTTTGAGGCTATTGTTGTACCTGAAGGTGGAGAAACACCAATGTTATCTGTTACGGATACTTTGAAAGTTAAAAATGGTAAAGGTATATTTAAAGTTTCCCCTAATGGGATTGGACCACAGGAGTATGAAGGGGTAATCAGATTAAGAAAACCTACAGGAGGATTTAAGTTTTTCCCATTTAAGGCAGAGTATGCAGTAGGTAAGGGAGGTGTTGTTGTATCTCCAGATAAGATGAACGTATTATATATTGGAGTAGACAATCCTATATCTATATCAGTTCCAGGTTTTGCACCAGATAAAGTAAAAGGAAGTATCACTCAAGGATCACTTAGAGCAGGTGGAAAAAAAGGAAGCTATGTTGCTAAAGTTACTAGACCAGGAGATGCAAATATTTTAGTATCAGTTATTACTCCTGATGGTAAATCAAAGCAAATGGGTAAAGCACCATTTAGGGTAAAACGAGTTCCTGATCCAACAGCTAAAGTAGGAGGACAATCAGGTGGAAATATTAAGACTGCAAAGTTTAAAGCACAAAGGGGTATCATTGCGGATCTAGAGAACTTTGATTTTGATATTAGATTTAGAATTGTTTCTTATGAGTTAATATACAGAGCGCCTAGGCAGGACTTGATTACTGCACAGGGTAAAGGACAGTCTTTTGATCAAAGAGCGCTTAACTTAATAAAAAGAGCTAAACCAGGTGATAGCTTTGTTTTTAACTCAATTAGAGCAAAAGGTCCAGATGGAACAACTCGTAAGCTTCCAGCAATTAGTTTTGAGTTGAAATAATTTATTTGAATTAAAGAATAGACTATGAAAAGAATATTGAAACTAATACCAATTGTTATCTCAATTTTGATAATGGGTAGGATTTATGCTCAGTCTTCTCAGCCACAAGTAATTGATGGCTTCTATGAGAGAAAGATGCATAAAGAAAAAGGAGTAATTCCTTATGATCCAGTAAGAGAAGCTGATGTATTCTGGCAAAAAAGAATATGGAGAGTCATAGATATTCGAGAGAAAATGAACTTGGCATTTTCATATCCTAAAGAAAGGTTTATTCAAATTCTTTTAAATGCTACAGAATCAGGTGAAGTTACAGCTTATAATGGTATTGATGATCAGTTTACATCACCAATGACTCCTGAAGAAGTGGGCAAAATTGGACGAGGTACTGATACTGTATTTGTAATGGACCCAGAAACTTTTGAAGAAAAAATGGAGGTTGTTCAGAATGAGTTGGATATGTCTTTGATTAAAAAATTTAGATTAAAAGAAGATTGGTTTTTTGACAAAGAAAGTTCAACCTTGCAGGTAAGAATTATTGGTATTGCACCAATACTTGATAAATATGATGATAATGGGAACTATATTGGTGAGCAAGTGATGTTTTGGGTATATTATCCCAATCTAAGACAAACGTTGGCTAACCATGAAGTAGTTAACCGATTCAACGATGCCGCTAGAATGACTTGGTATGATTTATTTGAGACTAGATTTTTTAGTAGCTATATTATTAAAGAGTCTAATGAATTAGATAGAAGGATTCAAGATTACAAGTCTGGAGTTCAAGCACTACTTGAAGCAGAGAAAATCAAGAATGATATCTTTAAGTGGGAACATGATGTATGGACATACTAGTTTTTTGATGTAAACCAAGTAATGATCTTATTAGCTTTTTGAGCACCTATTAGGTGCTCAATTTTTTTATAGTCACTTTTCTTGATTTTTCGAATAGATCCAAATTCAGTAAGAAGCTTTTTTACCGTAGATGGCCCGATGCCAGGTATCCCATCGAGAGAAGATTTGATAGACTCTTTTGCCCTTTTAGATCGATGATGTGTTATTGCAAATCTATGTGCTTCATCTCGTATTTGCATAATTACCTTTAGTGTATCGCTATCTTTATTTAGTTGAAGCCCCTCTTTTCTGCCAGGAAAAAATATTAACTCTTGTTTCTTTGCAATACCAATGATTGAAATAGCCTCAAGAGCATGGTCTGCTTTTTTTAATCCCTCTAGAGCAGCATTAAGTTGTCCCTTTCCCCCATCGATAACAATTAAGTCTGGAATGGGTTCTTTAGAATACCTTCGGTAAACTATTTCTTGCATAGAAGCAAAATCATCAGGCCCTTCCACTGATTTGATATTAAACTTTCTATAGGCTTTTTTATATGGCCTTAGATCCTTGAAGCATACCATTGATGCGACAGGTGAAGAGCCTTGGAAGTTTGAATTGTCAAAACACTCTATAATTCTTGGAATGGACCTTATACTTAAAGCTTTTTGAACTTCTTCCAACCTACTATTTAACTTTTGACCTATCTCTGATTTAGGTTGCTTGTGCTTTACAACGTGTGCATTTTTTGATGCTAAGTCTAATAATTTCCGTTTGTCTCCAGAGATTGGATGAGTCAATTTTAAATCTAAATCAACACTAAATTCATTAGGTAAGACAATTTCATTAGAAGTGCTTTCAAACTTGCTTCTGATTTCTTCAATGATATGGGTCAATTGATCATTTATAGGATCACTGATAGAATACTTATAGGTAACTAATTGTGTATTGATAATGGCTCCATCAATGATCATTAAGTAACTTATGATAATATTGTCATTTAGGAGTAATGGATAAAATATGTCAAGCTCTTTTATTCTTGGATTTACTATGGTGGAGTAACTTTGGTACTTTTCTAGTTTTAATAATTTCTCATTAAAAAATTGTGCTTCTTCATAATTATATACCGCACTGTGCTTTTGTATTTCTTCTTTAAGAATTTTCTTTACTAGGTTTAGTTTACCTTTTAGTATTAGTTCAATATTCTTAATATCAGAATTGTAGTTGTCAATACTTTGGTGTCCTTCACAAGGACCTTTGCAGTTTTTAATATGGTATTCAAGGCATACCTTGAACTTATGTTTAGTTATATTCTTCTCACTTAGGTTAAAGTTGCAAGTTCGAATTGGAAATAATTTTCTAATTAAGGCTAGTAGGGTTTTTGCCGATTTTACTGAGGTATATGGACCGTAATATTTTGAACCGTCTTGGGCGATATTTCTAGTTAAAAAAATTCTCGGAAATCGCTCTTTTTTAATACATATGTATGGGTATGATTTATCGTCTTTTAGTTGAATGTTGTATTTGGGTTGATGTTCTTTTACCAACGCATCTTCAAGTAATAAGGCGTCTTGTTCAGAGTCAACAACTATAAATTCTATATTAGAAATCTTTGCAGTAAATAGCGTAATTCGATAGGCATACTGTCTCTTGTTTGTAAAATATGAGGAGACTCGCTTTTTTAGATTAATGGCTTTGCCAATATAAAGTAGCTCTTGATTTTTGTCAAAAAACTTGTATACCCCTGGAGATTCGGGGGTTTGATGATAAAAATTTTCCTTGAATTCTTTAGCATTCATAAAGTGCTAATCCCATGGACTATTCAGATCTTCAGGAGTTTCTTCTGGTCTAGTATGCGACTTATATTTATCACAGTTAAGCTCAATAGCATTAGGGTCTTCAGGAAGCTCAAACTCATCATCTTGTGTAATTCCTATTGTGGAGTCGGCATAAACTTTAGTCATAAACTCACCCCAAATGGGCAATGATAAAAATGCACCTTGACCTAAATTAATGCTTCTAAAGTGTACGGCTCTATCATCAGCCCCTACCCAAGCACCTGCTACTAGCTTAGGGATGACTCCAATAAACCAGCCATCGGAATGATTTTGCGTTGTTGCTGTCTTGGCAGCAATTTGACCAGTAAAGTTGTACCAAAACCTAAGTCTATAGCCCGTCCCGCCTCTTGCAGTTACCTTTTGCATCATCTGAAGCATAGCGTAGCTCGTCTCTTCTCTCAATGCTTCTTTCTTTTCACTAGCAAAGTTTTGTATCAGGTTTCCATTTTTGTCTTCAATTTTTGTGATATACATGGGTGTGGATGCAAACCCTTTATTAGCAAAAGTGCTATAAGCTCCAATCATTTCGTATACAGAGATATCTGTAACACCAAGGCATATTGAAGGCACGGGAGGAATTTCGCTTTTAATGCCCATTGCTTTAGCTAAGGTAATTACATTTTGCCCATTTTCTGGACCAAACTCTTTCATGATTTTTGCAGTAATGGTATTGACTGATCCTGCTAATCCTTGTTGTACGGTAAGCATATTGCCATAATCATCATGTCCAGCATTTTCTGCAGTCCAGTTATCATATTTTTCAAAAGTTTCTGGAACGTTGGGAAACTCTCTACAAGGTGATAAACCATTGTCTATAGCGACAGCATAAACAAAAGGCTTAAATGTAGAGCCTACCTGACGTTTTGCTGTAATGTTAACATGGTCATACTTAAAGTATTTATGATTAATTCCCCCAACCCAAGCCTTAATATGGCCGTTTGTTGGATCCATTGCCATAAAGCCAGTATGTAAAAAGTATCTATAATATTTTATGGAGTCCATAGGGCTCATGGTAGTATCAATCTCTCCTTTCCAAGAAAAGACAGTCATCTTAACAGGAATATCAAAAATAGCCTTAATTGAATCTTCTGGTAATCCTGCTCTCTTTAAGCTGATATATCTATGTGAACGTTTATATGCTCGTGTGATCACTTCGGGAACTTCTGCCCAAGGTACTCTCCCTTTCCAATGATAGTAAAAAGTATCCTGCAATGTCTCCATATGTTTTTTTACTGCTTCTTCGGCATATCTTTGCATGCGAGAATCTATGGTTGTGTAGAATTTAAGTCCATCTTTATAGATATTATAGTTTGTGCCATCAACCTTTACATTGTTTCTTGCCCACTTTGATAATTCTAAGCGTAGGATTTTTCTAAAATAAGGTGCGATACCATCGTTGTGATCAGAGCTGTTATATTTTACTTCGATAGGTAATTGGATAATTGAGTCAGCGACCTCAGAAGGAATTTTCTTGTATTTTTTCATCTGCTTTAAAACAACATTTCTTCTTTTTAAAGCATTTTCTGGGTTTCTAATAGGATTGAAATAAGTAGTTGCTTTCAACATTCCTACTAATGTTGCTGCTTCTTGGATATTGACTGAATCGGGTGTAGTACTAAAGAAAGTTTTTGTTGCAGATTTAATACCAAAAGCATTTTGTCCAAAAGGAACAGTATTGAAATACATTGCTATGATTTCTTGCTTTGTATATCGCTTTTCAAGTTCTACAGCAATGTACCACTCTAAAACCTTTTGCTTTAAAACGGCTATAATTCCTGCATCTCTTCTATGAAATAAGTTTTTTGCTAATTGTTGAGTTACGGTACTAGCTCCCCGTTTGTTGCCCCTTAAGGTACTTACAATAGCTGCAGAAAGTCCTTGTAAATCTATCCCTGAATGATCTTCAAAACGGATGTCTTCGGTTGCAATTAATGCGTTAATAAGATTGGGGGATATATCTTCATAAGTGGCATTGGATCTATTTTCAATGAAATATTTTCCTAATAGAATACCATCTGCAGTATATACCTCACTTGCCAGTGCATTTGTAGGGTTTTCTAATTCTTCAAAACTAGGTAGTTCCCCTACTATTCCATTAGGAATTTGATTGATGAATATTACAATGGAAGCAATACCGACTAAAAATAACATCCATAGTAGTAGAATATATTTTATATAGCCCTTTTTACTTTTTTTTACTTCTTTATTGCTCACGAAAATAATTAGTATTTAGCCTTATAGAATGCAAGGTACTCATTAAATGAGTTTTGTTTATAAACGCCGATCAAGTTTTTGCTTGTGATTAGTAAAAAATCGTGCTTTGTAGATTTAAGCTTGCTTTTAATGTTATTATTATCTTTTATTTCGTTTAGGTAGCTATTGGCCTTATCATAGTTTTTAAATTCTTTAACCATTAGTAAGGTTTTTTTGTTCATTAGCTTATTGTCTGTAGATAACTTATCTAACTTGTGAAATTTATTGTTGTAATTGGAAAGGCTATTCATGACAAGCTTTGATTCGAATATGGAATCATGAACAAGAATACACGCATAATGAGGTTGCTCTTTATCTACTTGGAATATGCTTTTAGCTTGATTATTTTGTTGTTCTATGTTTTCGGCCTCTTTATTGTCTAGCTGTAGCAAAATAGCTCTTGCTCTATATTTCACGTTATCTGTAGGGTAATTATCTATAACGTCTTTTAATGCAACCCGGAGTGCTGATTCATCTGAAGTTTTGCCAATAATCATGGCATTTAATAATGAAAATTTGGGTTTGAGGTCGTTGTTTGGTTGCAAGCTGTCTGCTATTTGAATGAGCAAACTGGATTCGCCATACTTCTGTACTTTATAAGCTTCGTAAGCATTTTCATAAAGCCTCTCTATTTCTTTCTTTGAGGCTTCTAAGTCTTTAAAGTAATTTGGATTCTTAATGTAAGTTGCATATATGGAGTTTGGAAACTCTTTCAATATTAAATCGCTATAAATTTTAGCCTGCGATTCGTTCTTTTGCTCTTTGTATAAAATATATAAGTTATAGAGAGCTTTTGCTCTCAAATCACCCTTTATGTCAGATTCTTCTATGATTTTCTTAAACTGATCTGTCGCTTTCTGGTTATCATTGATTTTTTGTTTGTAAATACTTGCAAGATCATAAGTTGCATTTCCTTCTATAACTTTTGATTTAACTAGCTCATCTTCATTTTTTGGGGTCTCTTCTAATAGTCTAGTTTTATATTGCTCATAGTTTTTTGTTGAGGTATTAGTTACTATTTCATCAGAGGATTCTTCTTCTTCGGAAGAAATAGATTGCTTATTAGAGCGCCTCCAATTATCTTCTAATGCACGCTTCCCCCATTTAGCTACAAACTCAGTGTATCCAGATTTTTTAGAATTAGAATTGTAAAAGTACCAATCTCCTTCTGAGTCTAAATTCGTTTCAATACTCAGGGCTAGCTGCTTTCCTGCTTGCTTTTCTACTGCCTTTTGAAGGTCTTCTTTGCGCCTCTGTTCAATGACTTCATCCAAAAGCGATTCTCTTTCCTCAGGGCGTAAGCTATATAAGTGTTGAAGCGTATCTTGGTGCTCAATTATGACGACCTTTTTTACAATATCACTTAAAACAGTGTTTTTTAAGGATAAGGCATCATAGTCATTGTATGTCTTTGGCAAGAAAGCTAATGCGCTGTCATAGTTTTGTTTTGCTTTTCCCCATATTTCATCTTGATAATAGATATCCCCCAATTTTAAGAAAGAAAGTCCTTTTTGCTTTTGGTTTTTTATACTGTAAGTAACAGATTTATTTAAGTTAGAAATAGCACTTTCTTTTAATCCATCCTTTAAGTCAACTCTGGCTATGTAATAATATATTTGATCAAGATATTCGATGTTTTTTCTATCTTTTGCCATTTTTTCAAGAATACTTCTAACATCAAGTGCAACAGAACTACTTTGGTTTTCATAAGCTTTTGCAATGTTAATCTTTGCATTAAACTCCATCTCGTAAGTTGGAGATAGAGATAGTACTTTTTCAAAGCTACTTAGTGCTTGGCTTTCTTGATTGATCTTGAGATAGAGCTGCCCTAAAATGAATAGATAGCGTTCCTTGTCATTATTTTTTTTAATAAAAGGAATACCTTGTTCTAGACTTCTAGCTGCTAATTCCATGTTGTTTCTTTCTAGGTGATAGTAAGCTTGTACAACAAATAAATCGCCAAATAAGTCTTTATCAAACTTGTCATTGTTTTTAGCTAATCCCATTAAGCTTTGCGCTTCGGTAAATTGTTCTAGAGCGATATACGACTTTATTAGCCATACAAAGGCTTCGTCTTTGATCGTTTGGTGTTTTATAAATGCTAGAGGGTCTTTTTTTTCCTCCTCCTCTTCATTAGACTTTTCTTTTTTCTTTTTTTGTGCTTGCTTCTTTTTCTTTTTGTAACTGGTTTGACGAGCAGGTTTCTTTTTCTTCTTTTTGTTTGACGCTTTTTTATATTTTTTTACCAACCTTTTCTTGCCGTCTTTGAATTCAGAAACTATATATTTAAAAACTTCTTCAGCATCTTCATATTTTCCCTGAATAAAATAGGCTTTACCCATTAAGAGATAGCAATCATCTACCCATTTACTCATATCATGATAATAAATAGCCTTTGAGGCTTTTTCAAGCACACGTTCCATTTCAGGGTTTATAGCTACATTAACTTCAGGATCTTCATACGTATAAATGTCTAGAATGTCGTCGTAGTCATCCGTTTTGGAATTCTTTAGCTTGAGCATTCCTTCCATAAAGCTAATTCGAGCATTAAATAGTGCATTGTCTCTAGCTGTGAGATCATGATAACCAAGCTTTATTTTGGAAGGACCATCATTAGATGACTTACGCCTAGACTGTGCGAAAGAAAATGTTATCCAAAAAAAGATAAGGAAAACTAAAAGTAATTGTATTTTTAATAACCTCAAAGCGAGCGAATAAAGTATAGTTATCTTTATAACTACATTTTGTGTAAAGTTATTTTATTTTGATGAGAAAATATACATATTACAGCTTCATTAGAGTAGTTTTATAGCAACATAAGTGAGTACGAAAAAAAAGATAAATAGGAAGCTATCCGATAAACTAAGGAATAAGTATCGTCTTGTTATTATGGATGATAGTACTTTTGAAGAAAGGGGCTCTTTAAAGCTTTCTCGGATGAACTTGTATATTTTATCTAGTACATTACTTGTGATGCTTATCACTATCATTACCAGTATTATTGTTTTTACACCAATTAGGGAGTACATTCCTGGATATAGTGATGTTACACTAAGAAGAGACTTGACGTTTTTAAAACAGAAAACAGACTCATTAGAAAGCATAATAGAGAGCAGGGGCAGGTATGTGCAAAACATTAAAAACGTAATTGAAGGTAAGGTCGATACAATCGAAGAGAGAGTGCTGACATCTACCTTGAGCCAGTATGACACAGTCCGTATAGCAGGAATTTCAAGAGAAGATTCTATTCTAAGAGCAGAAATAGAAAGGGAGGAAAGCTATAGGGTTAAAGATTTTAAGTTTGATAAGAATGAATCGGTAAAGAAGTTAAATCTATTCCCTCCCATAAAGGGGTTTATAACTTCCTCTTTTAGTTTGGACAAAGGACACCTTGGAGTAGACATTGTATCTCCTGAAGATGAGCCTGTCAAGGCCGTTCTTGATGGATATGTTATCATGGCTTCATGGAATTTAGAAACAGGATATGTAGTTGCGATTCAGCATAAAAAAGACTTAATATCAATTTACAAGCACAACTCCAGGATTTTAAAAGATGAAGGAGACTATATCGAAGCTGGAGATGTGGTTGCAATTGTTGGGAATAGTGGAGAGCTAACAACTGGTCCGCACCTGCATTTCGAGCTTTGGGAAAAAGGAATACCTTTGAATCCTGAGGATTTTGTAGTATTTTAGCAACGTAATAATAATTCTATTAATATGTTTAGTGGCGGAAATCAAAGTACAAAAGAGACTTCTAAGAATGGAGGGCTTTCTAGCTCAGTCAATATAATAGGAGAGGGCACAAGTATTCAAGGAGATATAAACTCTAATGGAGATATAAGAGTAGATGGTAAAATCACAGGAACAATCGTTTCAAAAGCAAAAGTTGCTGTTGGTCCAACAGGAGAAGTGATTGGAGATATAGTGTGTAAGAATGCAGACATATCTGGTAAAATAAAGGGGAAGATTAACATTTCAGAGCTTTTATTCTTGAAAAGCACGTCCGTACTTGAAGGGAGTGTTAAAACAGAGAAACTGGTTATCGAGTCTGGAGCTAAGTTTAATGGCGACTGTAAAATGGGTAAAGTAGCCAATATGAGCGACGTGAAGGATGCAAGTCACGATTCCACAGTTAAAAAAGAAGCCGTATAAATTCTTTTAGGTAATGTTATTACCTAAGAACCTATCTCAATATCTTCCTGAAGGAAGTTTTTCTGGAGTGCTATACTATGCTAAAAAGTATGGGTTTGAGTTAAAAATAACTAAATCCAGAAAAACAAAGTTAGGAGATTACAGGCCTCCAATAGTAAAAGATAAGCATAGGATAACGGTTAACGGAGATTTGAATGTATATGCATTTCTAGTTACGTTAATTCATGAGATCGCTCACATGGTTACTTGGGAGCAGTATGGCAATAAGGTGAAGTCTCATGGAAAAGAATGGAAATTCATTTACAGTACAATTTTGGAATACTTTATGCGACAGAATGTT
Source organism: Bacteroidia bacterium (assembly GCA_030426955.1). Classification (GTDB taxonomy): domain Bacteria; phylum Bacteroidota; class Bacteroidia; order Chitinophagales; family JAUHXS01; genus JAUHXS01. Next base: position 104,081 of record JAUHXS010000007.1, read on the forward strand.
TTTGAGGAAGATATTAATGTATACTTAAAGAAGCATGTTGAGTCTCCTCCTGCTTCTAGTTGTAGAGATCTAGAATTAAGCAAAGTGTTGAGAAAGTATGATGAGCCTAACAATAAAAAAATTGTTGATGAACTGGAGGAGGGGCAAATTTTCAAAATGAGCAAAGGCATTTTTAAAAAAGGCAAACGCTTGCGTAAGCGTTTTCAATGCCTAGAAATTAATACTAAAAAGCTTTACCTGTTTAGCCCAATTGCAGAAGTTGATATCGTTTAATGATTACTTTAAAAGGCTTATTGCTCTAGTTAAAGGTATTCGTTCCCCATCCTGATATGCTGTTATAAAAGCTTCTGGAACAATAGTTGCAACCTGATTTTTTCTCGCTTTCGCTTCATTGATGGTTGAAAATTCACCTGATGTGTACCTTGTGATTCCATCATCAGATTTATTGGTTTGCAATTCTGATATATTAGAAAAATAATTTTGATTAACTGGGTTTCTAAATGCACCTACTTGTATTTTGAAAACTAAGCCAGGGACCGATTTTTCGCCATACTTTAAAAATGCCGAATTACTAGAGGTACCATTAGAGGATGAATTGACAATGCTTAATAAATCTTGACTGATAAATACATCTTTATATTTAGGCTGCTTTTCATAAACATACACATCAGCATCACCTAAAATTTTAAATGATACTCTTCTATTCTTTTGTCGTCCTACATCACTATCGTTTGAATGTATTGGTTGACTTTCTCCTTGGCATTTTGCATAAAATTGGTTTGCATTTATTCCTCCCTTAATAAGGTAGTCTATAGTTTGCTTAACCCTTGATACGGATAGGTCTACATTGTATAAATCAGAGCCTACTCCATCTGTATGCCCTGAAACTTCAACGACTGCTGTTGGGTGTTCTAATAAAAAAGCTACTATTTGGTCTAGTTTATCAAATTCTGAATCTCTGATATTTGCATCATTAAAATCAAATAATATAGAGATATCTTTTACCTCTTCCCATGAAGAAGATGGCGCTAAAGCATTGTCTCCATCGCTTTCTTTATTAGGTTCAATGTCTTGTGGAGTATTGTCTGATGACGCTATGGTACTATCTTGCTTATTTTCTTGACTAGCAGACACGGACGGCGTACTTGTTAAAGAGCTATCAATAGATTTTGAAGCACTTAAGCTATCTAAATCACCATTAAGAGTATTATCATTGTATACATTACTATTAGAGTCAATTTTAGATGAGTCGGTATAACTTTTTCCACTTCCTGAGCTAGTACCTAAGGCTAGCATACTTGCACTTCCTCCATCGGAATAAAGGTCTAACTCTCCATTGCCTCCTTTTCTATTGGATGCTATATAAATTTTTTCATTTTCTCCTTGTAGCCTGAAAAATACATCTCTAGCATCAGTATTGATAGGGTATCCCATATTAATGGGCTTTGACCATTTGCCATTTGGCAATTTTAATGATCTAAATACGTCAAATCCACCAATTCCAGGCAGTCCATTAGAGCTAAAAAACAAAGTGTTCCCATCAGCGCTTACAAAAGGACTTACCTCATCAAACTCTGTATTGATGGAGTCACCCAAATTTACAGCTTCTGACCATTTCCCAGATTCATCCTTCGTGCAATAATATAAGTCTCTCCCTTTATTTCCACCAGGTCTATCTGAAGCAAAAAATAAAGTGTTCCCATCTTCTGTTACAAATGGGTGTGCGTCCCAATAAGGCGTGTTTATCTCTTTAGAAAGTTTAGTTGAGTCAACCCATTCTGTATTGCTTACAATTTTTGCTAGAAAAATATCTACATTGCCACCGTAGCCATCTTTTTTTGCCTCCTTTTCATTAATAAATCGATCAAAATAAGCCAACTTGCTGTTTTGTAAGATAAAGGAAGTGTGCTCTGCAGACTTTGTATTAATACCATTACCAAGGTTTTTTATCTCGCTCCAAGGAGATTCCTTTCCCGTTCTCGTTGCATAAAATAGATCTTCACTATATTGTCCATCATTGGCTTTGCCTCCTTTTAATGATTTCCTTCTTGAGGTAAAAACAAAAGATAGTTCATCTGTGCTATATGATATGCAGCAGTCGTCATACTCTGAGTTGATTTCCTTGCCAACATTAGTTATCTCGATATCTACCGGATTTGCCATTAGGTAAGTTTGCTTTGACGTATTTATTAATGTGCTCATGGCAATACGCTTATATCCTTTTATATCTTCAACTTCATCATCTTTAAAGGTTGCTTTTCCAACATTTAGTGCTTGATCAAATTGATCAATTGCCTTTACCAACTGTTGTGTGTATAGTAATGCTATTCCATAGTCTCTATGATAAATGGCTTTTTTAGAGTTATCATCGTCTATCATTTCCATTACAATCGCATAGTGTTCTGTAGCAGTAGTATAGTTGCCATTTTTTTGAGCCTTTAAGGCTATTTTGAGAGGCTCTTTGTAGTTTTCAAACTGTTGTTGAGCCATTGTACAGAGAGAAAATGCAAGTGATACTAATATTGTGATCTTAGTTTTCATATATTGACCATTATACTTTATGAGTAAATATATAAAATAGTAAATCAGAAAGTTATGTATTGACAATATCTTGAATCACAACGCTGTTGTTAAGTGTATAGATTTTTAAACACTTCTTGTTTTACGGTAGCAAAATCTTTTCCTTGAATTTTGCTGTCTATCCATGAAAGCATATCAAAATAAATGATTCGATTATCTGCTTCAAGAATTTTAATGGTTTCTGCTTTTATTCTTTTTAGGTTTTGAATCATTTTGAGCTCATCTGTATCGGCCAAAGCAATATATGTTTTGAATGCTTCAAAGTATATATGAAGTGTTTTTTGCGTTTTAGGGATTAGCTTTTTAATTGCCCTATGGGTATTTGAAACCAGACTGTGAAGAAGAAGGTGATTTTTTAATTCAATGTGGTTTTGGATTTCTCGCAACATAGCATAAATATAGATGTGAGGGAAGGTGCCGCGTTCAATATCTTCTAAATTTAGAATCTGTGAGTTATAGTATAAGCTTTTATCGTAATTGCCTAAAAAATAATACGCATCGGCAAGTCCGCTCATAATATCAATTTTGTTTACATTTCTCATATGAAAAGAATAGTCCGCATATAATTTTTCTACTTTTTCACAGCCTTTTAGGGTTTCATTGATATTCCCTTTACTAAGATCATAATAAACTCTGTGAATATGGTATCTTGCTACTAAGTGTGACTTTTCTTTTATTGATAAAGACGATGAAAATTTACTTTCTAACTGACTTCCAAAGTCTAAGCTATTTATAAGCTCATCTCTTTTATTTAGCATAACAGCGCCAAGGATGGTATTGTGCATAAAGCTGATACAATCGCTAAAATGACTTTTGACGAGTTCATCACTTTTTTTGAAAACATTAAGTCCACCTTGTAGAACCTTTAGCATATTTTTATTATCAGGTAGGCTATAGTAGTATGCTGATAGTGCCAATGAATATGAAATGCGCTCTATTTTTGTTATATCCTTACTTTTTAAAAATTGTGTGATTCGTTTAACTTCTTTGCTGTAAGCCTTCTGTCCATTAACATTTGCTCCACTACGATAGAGTTGACTAATAACTTTAGATGCAAAATATTGTGCCTGAGATATGCTTTCGAGTTTTTTCAAAGCATAATTTTCAGTTTTTCTATTTTGCTCAATAGTACTTAGAGCATTTTTTAAGAAATTTCCTTTTCTGACAATTTTCTGTTCTAGCCTTTTGACCTCAAGTAGCTTGAGAAAAAGTTCGTGCTTGATGCATAGCTTCTCTGATTTGTGAAGAATCTTTAGTGCGCTTTTGTATAGCTCTTTTTGAAAAAGAATTTGAGCACTTCTCAGATCTTCTTCAACTGTAAATGAAACTCTTGATTTAGAATGGAATGAATTTAGGCTTTTTAAAATGAGCTTATATAAATAGTGCTTGTTAAACGTAAATGTTTTTAGAATTTGTTTGTCGTTTTTAAAATATAGCTTGATCTTTTCCTCATCATAGTGTTCTTGTTTTTCAATTACATCAAAAATTTTGATGTAATTGTTTTGATCACCTTTGACGTGGAGTTTAGAGAAAATTTTAAAATACCTTTTCTCTGATTTTGACAAAGATTTTACAAGCTCGAATAATTGATCTTGAGTCATTAAATAAAAATTTGATTTCTAAATATACCTTATTTTAAACGTAAAGTAAATTTAGAAATCAAACTTTGAGAGAAATTAGATTTTATATGAAAGTATTATAATAATCTTCGTACTTAGGAAGAATACTGCTAATATCAAATTGCTTAGCTTGCGTATAAGCAGCAGATTTAAATGCAGATAATTTGCCTTCATCTTCTAAAAGACTAATAGCGTTAGCGGCCATTTCTGTAATATTTCCAACATCAGACAAATAACCAGTTTTGCCTTGTATGTTTATTTCAGGTATGCCACCGACATTGCTTGATATGACAGGGACACCGCATGCCATTGCTTCTAGAGCTGCCAACCCAAAACTTTCTGACTCTGACGGCATGATGAAAATATCGGCAATAGCAAGCAGTTCTTCAACTGCCTCTTGCTTTCCTAGAAAGCGAATGTCTTTGCAGGTATTTAGTGATCTGCAAAGCTCTTCAACATTTCCTCTTTCAGGACCATCACCAACTAATAATAGCTTAGCGGGAATCTTTTTGGCAACTTCTGAAAAGATTTTAACAACATCCTTTACACGCTTTACTTTTCTGAAGTTTGAAGTGTGTATCAAAATTTTTTCATCATTCGGAGCAATAGCCTTTTTAAAATGTTCCTTATTAAGTTTATTGAATCTGTTGAAGTCAATAAAGTTAGGAATGACTTCTATATCTCTAGAAATATTAAAAAAATCAAGGGTATTGTTTTTTAAGCTTTCGGATACAGCTGTCACGCCATCAGACTGGTTGATAGAAAATTCAACCAATGAAGTGTAAGTTTTTTGTTTTCCAACAAGTGTAATGTCTGTACCGTGAAGAGTCGTAATTACTGGTAGGCTAATGCCTTGCCCTTTCAGAATTTGTTTGGCCATAAAAGCAGATGCTGCATGAGGAATGGCATAATGGACGTGAAGTAGATCAATCTTTTCAAACTTTACAATATCTACTAACGTGCCAGCTAATGCCGTTTCATAGGGAGGATATTCAAATAAAGGATATTGTGCAATACCAACTTCATGAAAGTAAATATTCTCATTAAAAATATCAAGCCTAGCTGGTTGTCGATAGGCAATAAAGTGAACTTTATGACCTTTTCTAGCAAGTGCCTTTCCCAGTTCTGTGGCAACCACACCACTTCCTCCGTAGGTTGGATAGCAAACAATCCCAATATTCATCTATACTCTAAATTATGAGTAATAAATTGAAGAATTTAATAAAGGTTTAATTTTTATTGATATAATGCTTCATTATATTAGCATTATATCATTTTATATTTAATTTATGAGAGTTTTATCCATTATTTCAATTGTATTATTCCTTTTTTCATGTAATAAAAAAGATGGTCTTGTAAAGTTCAATATTGACAATACCGCTTCTGTTACAGTGCCTGCATCAACGGGAATAAATCTACCCATTAGTTTAGCTACACCAGAGCAAGAAACCAACATTGAGTCAGAAGTAGAAGCCAATGATTCTAGAATTGATAAGATAGAAACAATCTACCTAGAACAATTAACATTGACTATTACTAGTCCTGCTAATGAAGATTTTAGTTTTTTAAATTCAATGACGGTAATTTTATCTGCGGATGGGTTATCCGATATAGAAATAGGTAGCATTGAAAATATTCCAAACAATCCAGGGAAATTTCTTGAATTGGAAACAACAGATAAAGATTTGTCTGCCTATATTAAGAAGAAGAAAATAAAGCTAAAAACGGATGTTTCTACTGATGAAGCAATTAGTCAAGATGTTGACATAGATGTCTATACTGACTTTTTAGTAACGACTAACCTTGTTAATTAATATCGCTTCCTACAACCATCTTTTTTTCTTGAAATAATAGATCATGCCTACAAATAGGGTAAGCATAAGCAGCCAAACTGTCAAATAGCCATACTCCCATTTTAGCTCTGGCATATTCTCAAAGTTCATACCATAAATACCCGCAACAAAAGTAAGTGGAATGAAAATGGTGGCAATTATGGTCAGTACTTTCATTATATTATTCATCCGATTACTCTGTTCTGAGGAGTATAGGTCTTTAATTCCTGAAACAACATCTCTCTGAGATTCTATATTTTCAATAATATGTATGGTATGATCATAAATGTCGCGAAAGTATTTATTCGTGTCATTAATAACCAGCGTATTTTCTTCTTTAATTATTGATGAAATTGCTTCTCTTAAGGGATAAATAGATTTTCTTAGATGTGCCAATTGTTTTTTTACGGTGTGTATCTTCTTAAGAATTTTCTCATCTGGATTTTCAAATACTTCTTCTTCTAGATTTTCTGTTTTTTCTGAAAAATGCTCCATGACTAGAAAATAATTATCTACCACAGCATCAATTAAAGAATAAAGTAAGTAGTCTGCCCCTTTCTTTCTGATCTTGCCTTTGGAAGAACGAATCCGATCTCTTATCGGTTCAAATAAATCCCCCTCACGTTCCTGAAAAGAGATTAAATAGTTTTTGCCCAAAACAAAGCTTACTTGTTCAGAAATGATATGTTTTCCCACAGCATCAATTCCCAACATCTTAAGTGTGAAAAGTAGATATTTATCAAAGCTCTCAACTTTAGGTCGATGATAAGTATTCAATACATCCTCAAGCAATAGTGGGTGGAGGTGATAAGCTTGGCCTATTTGATCAATTGTGTTAACTTGATGAATCCCATCAACATTGATCCATTTGACTTGATTGTTAGAATTGGCGTCAAATTCTGCTTCGTTTGCATCAAATACCTTTTCTTCTAGATGAGACTCATTATAGCAAATGGAAGACACTTTTACATTTCCCTTTCCTTTTTTTCCGATGTGAATCAATGTACCTGGGATACTACCTATTTTTCTAGATATTTTATTTTCAGACTTTTTCATCATACATATTTCTACTTGGGTAAATATATAAAGTTATCGAGAGATTTATAAGCAATACAAGTACTGGTTTTCAGCCTTTTCGTAATTGTGTGAAGTCAAATTACGCTTTTTACGCGATAAACAAACGACAGCGATCGTAGTAAAATTATAATATAAAGAGACAATAATTAAAGATGTCAATCAGAATACAATTAATAGCCAGATCATTAAATAAGATATAGAAATGCTCAATGTAGTGAAGTATAATAAAGGGTTTGTTTTGCCAACTGATATAAAAGAAGAAGTCTTTGATGATATGCTACTTTTGGTGGAGACCATTAAGTTAATGAATAGAGATAACCCTAAAATGGCCGAACAGATTTTAGGATTAAGTGTGATTAACAAAGTGAAAGAAATAGATGCAAAAATTAAAAATGCAACCCAAAAGCAATAGTATGCAAAACGGATATTTTTTGATATTTCGTGTAGAAGACAATCAAGATACTTCTCTGATATTTGAAGAAGTTTTATCTGAAATAATAGGCAAGTATCAGGTGATGAGTTTTTGTACTGGAGAGAGTTGTCTGAATAACCTTTATCATAAACCAAATTTAATTATACTTGACTTTAGGCTTCCTGGCATAAATGGGCTGGAAACCGTAAAGAAAATTAGGGAGGTTGACTCAAGTATTCCAGTTGTCCTTTTTACAAATAGTCGGGATCTTCAAGCATTGCAGCATATAAAAAGCTTTGGCATTGATGGTATTTTTACAAAAGACTTGGAAGATATTGAGCAAGCAGGTTGTTACATCAGAGGGATAATCGACAAGAGGCGAAAGAACAGGAAAGCCTTACGTGATGTATTTGGTAAAATAAGCTCTATGCTTCTTGTTTAAAATGTAAGGATATTGCTTAGGTGGTTTTAGCTGTCAAGCCTAATTGGGGGCTTCCATGACATAAGATTCTTGCAAAATGGTGTGATTAATCACCAAAAGCTAATAGTGGAATAACCTATTTCAGTTTGAATTCATTCATAAAACTAGTATCAAATTTACCAGCTTTGAAGTCTTCATTTTGCATCAACTGCAAGTGAAAAGGAATGGTCGTTTTAATACCTTCAATCACATATTCGCTTAGTGCTCGTTCCATTCTAAATATAGCTTCCTCTCTAGTTCTACCTGATGTTAATATTTTTGCAATCATGGAGTCATAATACGGTGGGATGACGTATCCTGCATATACGTGAGAATCAACTCTAACACCCAGTCCTCCAGGAGTATGTAAAGTTGTGATCTTTCCTGGTGAAGGCCTGAAATCGTTATAAGGATCTTCTGCATTAATGCGACATTCGATACAGTATTTATGCGGATAGTGTGATTTTCCAGAAATTTCAATACCAGCTGCTATTTTAATTTGCTCTCTAATTAGATCATAGTCAATCACCTCCTCTGTTACCGTGTGTTCCACTTGAATTCTCGTGTTCATTTCCATGAAATAGAAATTACGGTGTTTATCAACTAAGAACTCTATAGTACCAACACTCTCATATCTGATAGCCTTTACCGCATTGATAGCAGCTTGTCCCATTGCCTCTCGTAACTCATCTGTCATAAATGGAGAAGGGGATTCTTCAACAAGCTTTTGATGTCTTCTTTGAATAGAGCAATCTCTTTCTGAGAGATGACACGCATTTCCTTTTTGGTCACCAGCTACTTGTATCTCAATATGTCTTGGTTCTTCAATAAACTTCTCAATATAAACCCCTGCATTACCAAAAGATGCTTTAGCCTCTGCAGTAACCATATTCCAAGAGCTTTCCATATCTTCCTCTTTCCAAACAATCCTCATGCCCTTACCACCACCACCAGCTGTAGCCTTAAGGATTACAGGGTAGCCAATGCCTTTTGATATTTTTGCAGCTTCTTTTTCATTTTTTACTAATCCATCAGATCCTGGAATGACAGGAACCTTAGCTTTTTTCATAGTTTCTTTAGCCGTAACCTTATCACCCATCTTACGGATCATTTCTCCTGTGGGACCAACAAACTTAATATTATACTCCGCGCATATATCAGCAAACTTGTCATTTTCTGCTAAGAAACCATATCCTGGATGAATGGCATCTGCATTGGTGATTTCTGCGGCAGCCATGATGTTAGGAATGTTAAGATACGATTCACTGCTAGAAGGAGGACCTATGCATACGGCTTCATCTGCAAACTTTACATGTAAGCTTTCTTTATCAGCAGCAGAATAAACTGCAACTGTTTTAATGCCCATTTCTCGGCAAGTTCGGATGACTCTTAGGGCAATTTCGCCTCTATTGGCAATAAGAATTTTCTTAATCATAAGAAGAGCGCTTTAGAATATTTTGAAAACTACGATTAACTCGGGTCAACCAAGAATAATGGTTGATCATATTCTACAGGAGAAGAGTCCTCAACAAGCACTTTTACGATTTTCCCAGAAACCTCAGATTCTATTTCATTGAAAAGCTTCATTGCTTCAATGATACATAATACGTCTCCCTCCTTAACAGTATCTCCAACATTAACATAAATGTCTTTGTCTGGTGAAGGGCGTCGATAAAAAGTACCAATCATAGGCGCTTTGATAGTAATTAAGTTATCATTAGAAGCATCTGCTGCTGGGCTTTCTACTTTAGCCTCGGCAGGTGTACCAGGTGCTGGAGTTGGTGCGGGCGCAGGCTGTGATGCTACTGGAGCAACTGTGGCTACAGTAGTCTGCCCTGCGTGATAATGCTTTGTTCTGATATTCAATTTAAATGCATCTTGCTCAACTTTTACTTCGCTGATGTTTGATTCATCAACTAACTTAATTAACTCTTGAATTTTTTTGAAATCCATATTTATTATTTTACTCGTTCTACGTAAGAATTATTTCTAGTATCAATTTTAATTTTTTCCCCAGTATTGACAAAAAGAGGAATCTTAATTTCAGCTCCTGTTTCTAATTTGGCGGGTTTCATTGCATTTGTAGCGGTGTCGCCTTTAAGGCCAGGCTCTGTATAAGTTACCTCTAATTCAATAAATGGAGGTAGCTCACAAGTTAATGCCTTTTCTTGTTCTGCATGAAACAAAATATCAACTTCTTGTCCTTCTTTCATAAACTCCGCACCAGTTACTAGGTCTTCACCTATACTAAACTGCTCAAAAGTGCTATTGTCCATAAAGCAAAATCCAACACTATCCTTATATAAAAACTGGGATGTCCTTCTCTCTACTCGTGCGGTATCTACTTTTACACCAGAATTAAAAGTATTGTCTAACACTTTTCCATTGGTAAGGCTCTTAAGCTTTGTTCTGACGAAGGCGGAGCCTTTTCCAGGTTTTACATGTTGAAATTCAACAATCTGATAAATGTCGTTATTAAACTCGAGGCAAAGCCCATTTTTAAAATCTGCTGTAGTAGCCATATTGAATATCTAATTTAAAGAAATATATACCGAAAGTAGTTGAATTTTCGAAAGAAAATGAAATGTACTTGCGGTTATGCCGAGGTTTTATATTGATGGTTTCCACAAACTAATTTGTTATCGGTATAAATATAGAATTTATTTTTTCCTTAATAAGCCCATTTTAAATAAATGCAACCCCAAGTAAACCCACCTCCAAAAGAAGAAAGTAAAAGATTATCTCCCTTCTTTAGTTGATTTTCCCACTCCCAAAGGCATAATGGAATGGTGCCAGCAGTAGTGTTCCCAAACTTTTGGATATTGACCATTATTTTGTCGGCTGTCAGTCCTGCCCTCTTTGCTGTTGCATTAATAATTCGTGTATTAGCTTGATGAGGAACGAGCCATGAAATATCACTTGAGGTAAGGGCATTGCGCTCCATTACTTCAGCGGTAACATCAGCCATATTTTTGACAGCATGCTTGAAGACGGCTTGCCCTTCTTGATAAACAAAGTGCTCTTTATTGTCAACAGTTTCTCTGGTTGAAGGGCGTCTAGATCCACCTGCTTTCATGTGCAGATGTTTACAGCCTGCTCCATCACTTTTCATTACAGAGTCAATAACACCATTGCCTCCTTGGTCTGGCTCTAGTAACACTGCTCCAGCGCCATCTCCAAAGATAACACAAGTGCTTCGGTCCTGATAGTCAATGATGGCACTCATTTTATCTACTCCAACAATGACAACTTTTTTGTACATTCCAGTCTCAATAAATTGACTACCTGTAGTTAGGCTATATAAAAAGCCAGAGCAAGCTCCACTTAAATCATATCCCCAAGCATTTTTGGCTCCTATCATATCGCACACAATGTTTGCGGTAGAAGGGAAAACCATATCTGGCGTTACAGTAGCAATGATTAAGAGATCAATTTCTTCTGCACCAATTCCTCTTTTTTGCAATAGCTCTTCAACAGCTTTTGCAGCCATTACAGAACTTCCCTGGTCTTTGCCTTTCAGAATTCTTCTTTCCTTGATACCTGTTCTGGTAAGAATCCACTCGTCAGACGTATCGACCATTTTTTCTAATTCCTGATTCGTCAAAATGTATTCTGGAACACATCCTCCTACTGCAGTGATAGAAGCTCTGGTTTTCGTCATGGTATTTAGTTAAAAGTGGATTTAAAGATATCAACGAGATTAGAATCTACTACTCTCTTTGCCAATGATATCATATTTTTAAATGCAGGTGCCTTTGATATGCCATGTCCTATAATAATTGGGGCATTGCTACCCAAAATAGGGGTGCCTCCATAGCTCTCGTAGTTGAGTTTCTTAAAATAATCATTTTGTACATTAGCACTTTTAACCATGTCGTAAACACCTTCGACAGTTTTTAGCAAAACATTACCCGTAAAGCCATCGCAAACAACAACATCAGTTTTATCTCCAAAAATATCTCTCCCTTCAATATTTCCAAAAAAGTTAAACTTGTCTGTATCTTGCATTAACGGAAACGTTGCTTGAGTTAAAAGATTGCCTTTGCCTTCCTCTTCACCAATGTTCAATAGTCCGACATTAGGACTCTCCATTTTTAAAACATGTTTGGCATAGAGTGAACCTAAAATGCCAAATTGATAGAGATTATCTGGTTTGCAGTCGGAATTGGCTCCCACATCAAGTAATAAACCTAGACTTCCATCCAGCTTTGGAAGCACAGTTGAAATGGTTGGTCGTATTACACCTGGGATGTTTTGCACAGCAAACATAGCGCCGACTAGCATGGCTCCTGTATTACCAGTGCCAATAAATGCATCAATATTGCCAGCTTTTAGCATTCCATAGCCTTTTGCAATACTGGAATCTTTTTTCTGAGATAGTGCCTTAGTTGGGTGCTCTGACATAGAAATTACCTCAGTTGCATCGATGATTTCAAATGGTAGGTCATTGATACCCTCTTGTTTCAGGGCATCGACAATTTTCTCTCTTTGACCTATTAAAACAACCTCAACAGAATCTGGAAGTTCTTGCTTGCTTAAGAGCGCGCCTTTTACTACCTCAAGAGGAGCAAAATCACCACCCATTGCATCAATACCAATCCTCATAAATAATGAGTCTTTATAATAAGGCTATTAAGATTACTCTTTTTCCATGATTACCTGCCCTTTGTAGTAAAGCTTGCCTTCAAGCCAGTAGGCTCTGTGATATAAATGTGGCTCGCCTGTAGTTGGACAAGTTGCTACAGTTGGCTGAGTAGCTTTGTAGTGAGTTCTTCTTTTATCTCTTCTTGTAGAGGATGCTCTACGCTTAGGATGTGCCATAACTTAACTAATTAGTTTCTTCAAAAAGTTTATCCCATCTTGGGTCTCTGTCTGAATCTTTTTTTTCAGTATGCAAATATGCAACAATTTCCGGATTACAAGAACTTTTATTTAAACTATGTGTCTTATATGAAGGAATACTTAACATTAAGTACTCATAAATATACTTTGCAACATTAATTTCTGTTGATTCAAGAGGTAAGAAAATAATTTCATCCTCTTCCTTTATTTCGGAAGTATCTTCAAATTTAATAACAAGCTGATAAGTATTGTCAATATTGATATCAAGAGGGTCTAGGCATCTATCGCAAGTCGTTTTGATTATACCATTAATTTGAAAGTCAAGCATGATAAAATTTTCATTTTTGTCAAAGTCGAGGCCTATTTTTATGTTATTGACATTTAACTTTTCTTCGGTAAAGTTTTTTAAAAACTCATCATTAATAGTATAGTCAAAATGATGAAGCGTGTTTTTGAGCCCAGAAAAAAGAATATTATATGACTTGAGTGCTTTCAAAACACTACAAAAATACGAAATAATAAGCAAGTTTAAACCTACCTGAACGTAGGTTTAAAAGAGTTCTTTTAAAAACGAACAATTTTGTATTTTTGGAATAGATCATAAGGTACTATGTTACAAGATATTCGCTGGGTACAACGTCTTTCTAATTTTGATAAAGCTTTAGCTGGGCTATCTAGGTTTATCAGTAAAGGAAATTTGAATGAACTGGAAGAGCAGGGTCTTATCCAGGCTTTCGAATACACCTATGAATTAGCTTGGAATACCATTAAAGACTTTTATGAAGAACAAGGCGAAAGCGGAATTCAGGGTAGTCGAGATGCCATCAAGCTTGCTTTTAATAGAGGATTAATTGAGGAAGGAAACGACTGGATGGAAATGATTACTAGTCGAACATTGACAAGCCATACCTATAATGAAGCCCTAGCTAAGGAGATCGCAGAAAAAATAGAAAATATATATTATGATTTATTATTTAGGTTAAATAAAGCACTTCATAAAGAACGCGAATAATGACTTTTGGTCTAAGCACTGAAACTATTCAAAAAATAAGTACCATTCTCAATGAATATAAGATCATTGACAAAGTCCTAATATATGGATCAAGGGCAAAAGGTAATTATAAAAATGGATCTGATATAGACCTTACTTTATTAGGAAAAAATATTGATGCGTCAATACTTTTAAGCTTGCACCAGAAACTTGAGGAAAGTGATCTGCCTTATAAATTTGATATTTCTGTGTATGATAAAATTGATAATAAAGACCTAAAAGATCACATCAATAGAGTGGGCAAAGAGTTTTACATTAAAAAATAGGACACTCATAGAAAAATAAGAGATAGCATTACACTGCTCAGGGTATTCTTTAATATTACGTTAGAACGCCTATCAAGAATCTCTAAAGCTAGAGCGATTGCTTTTTTAAAAGACTTTTCCGAAGCAATACCCTTACCAGCAATATCATAAGCTGTGCCATGGTCTGGTGATGTCCTGATTACGGGAAGGCCAGCAGTAAAGTTAACCCCATTCCCAAATGAAAGTAGCTTAAAAGGTATCAGCCCTTGGTCATGATACATCGCTAATATGCCATCATAGTTTTTATATGTCTTATTTCCCCAAAAACCATCTGCTGGAAATGGACCATGAGCACTTATTCCTTCATCATTAGCGAGCCTAATAGCAGGTTGAATAATAACCTTTTCTTCTTCGCCTATTAGCCCATTGTCTCCTGCATGAGGGTTGAGCCCGAGAACCGCAATTTTTGAATTGGAAATACCAAAGTCTGCTTTTAGCGATTGTTGCATTAATCTCAGCTTTTGGCAAATCTTATCGATAGTAATTTTTTTTGTCACTTGATTTACAGATACATGATTAGTTACCAATCCTACTCTTAGGCTATCATTTACCAAAAACATCAGGTTTTCAGTTGCGCCAACTCTCCTTTGTAAATGTTCTGTATGTCCGGAAAAACCTATCGATAAGTTAACGCTCTCTTTATTCAATGGAGCGGTTATAAGAGTGTCAATATTATTTTGTTTTAAACACTCAATGGCAGTTTCAAAAGACTTTAACGCATAGTTACCTGCTTCCCTAGTTGACTTGCCAATGTCAAATTTTAAGTCACTGGGTAAACATTCTAATATATTAATAGACGATGGCTTTGCCTGATCAATATTTTTAATGCTGATAAAACTAAGTGCATCAATTTTTAGAAGTTTCCTATAGAAGTCAATGGCTTCAGTCGACCCAAATATAATAGGTGTGCATTGATTTAGTAATTTGCCATCAAGAAAAGATTTTATAATAACTTCAATACCAATACCGTTGATGTCACCAATAGAAATTCCAACAACGGGTAAATTGCTATTTGCCATTGGCGACTTTGACTAAATAGTCAAAAAACAATCGAACGCCATAGCCAGTGCCATTTTTACTACGATAGCCACTTTTTTGATCCGCAAAAGCAGGCCCGGCAATATCGAAGTGCAACCATGGGTAGTCCGTGAAATGTTTTAAAAACATTCCTGCCGTAATAGCACCTCCAACTGCACCTCCAACATTTTTAAGATCAGCAATATCAGATTTTAGAAGATCTCCATATTCATTCCACATTGGGAATTCAGCTAGCCGTTCATAGGTAGCCTTTCCGCTCTCTTCAAATGCTTTTTTTGTTTTGTCATCTGCATTGCCCATGTAAACTGCACCAAATGGTCCAATTGCCCTAGCTGCTGCACCTGTGAGTGTTGCAGCGTCAAAAACCAGTTGCGGTTTGTATTTTTTTGCATAGGTCAACGCGTCAGCAAGGATCAATCTGCCTTCCGCATCTGTGTTGAGCACTTCAACAGTTGTTTTGTCGTACATTGTAATGACATCACCAGGGGCATAAGCATTGCCTCCAGGTCTGTTTTCAGTTGCAGGAACTAAAGCGATTACATGAATGGGTAATTTGGCTTTGGAGACGGCACACATTGCTCCAATAACTGCAGCAGAACCTCCCATATCGCTCTTCATTTTATCCATAGAGTTGGGAGTAGGCTTAAGGCTAAGTCCTCCAGTATCATAAACCACTCCTTTACCCACTAAAACAATAGGCCTTTTGTTTTTTACTGTTTTAGGCTTCCACTCCATAATATTGAAAGTAGGAGGTTCAATACTACCAAGGTTAACAGCTAATAAGCCGCCCATTTTGAGCTCCTTGATTTTGGCTTTGTTCAATACATTTACCTTGAAATTATTTTCTTTACCAAGCCTTTTAATTTCTTTAGATAGTTGGACTGCTGTTAAAAAAGAAAGCGGTTCATTGACTAAGTCTTTGGCAACAGCGTTGGCATAGCAGGATGCAGATAACAGTTCTGCATCTTTTTTAAGAGACACATCTGTAATGTTGATGAGTTTTAAACTCGCTTTAAGCTTCGCCGCATCTTTTTTGTATTTTAAAAATTGGTATCCGCCCAACATCATACCCTCTGCAACAAATAATGATAATGATTTATTTGAGGTTGTATTGATAATTGAACAAGAGGTTTGTTTAGTGCTATTTAATATGGCTTGTGCTTGGTCACCAGCAATTCTAAGGCTTTCATTAAGTTTGTAAGCCTCGTCTTTCTCTTCTGCTTTGATGGCTATAATATGTTTATCAGCGCCAGGAATATGAATGATGCTTTGGTTATTCTTTAAGCAGGTTTTGATATAAGCTTTAGAATTATCATCAGAAATACTATTCGTGAAGTCAGATTCTTTTATTCCAATGATAATTAGATTGTCATTGTTGTTTTGCTTGGAAGAAGTTTTTAAGGAAATATTCATTTTCTTTGTTCAATTAAATGGTGGCTTGTAAAAATAGTAATATTTAAGAGTAGAAACGAATAGATGGCTTTTCAAAAAAAATCTTTAGGGCAGCACTTTTTAGTCAATCAAGCTATTTCGAATGACATTGTATATGCTCTGAAGCCAATTCAAAAGCCTTTCAAAGTAGCAGAAATAGGTCCTGGTCAAGGAGCATTAACAAGGGAATTGTCTCAGCGAAATGATATAGATGAATTTTATTTAGTTGAGCTAGATGATAGGTTAATAGGGCATCTGAAAAAAAACTATCCTTCTGTTAAAAAGGTTTTTCATGAAAGCATACTTGAATTGGATATTCCCAATGCTTTTAATGGTCAAATTTCGCTAATAGGAAATTTGCCATATAACATATCTTCACAGATCGTTTTTAAAATAATTGAAAATAGAGACTTTGTGCCTCAAATGGTTGCTATGTTTCAAAAAGAAGTTGCAGAGCGGATTGCTGCTAAATCTGGAAGCAAGACCTATGGCGTTACAAGCGTATTGACTCAAGCTTTTTACGACGTTGAATACTTGTTTGATGTATCTAAAGACAATTTTGATCCACCTCCTAAAGTAGAATCTGGAGTAATCAGAGTACTCCGAAAAGAGAATCAAAAAATAGATTGTAACGAGAAGACACTTTTTAAAGTTGTCAAAATGGCATTTGGGCAGAGGCGAAAAAAGTTGAGCAATGCCTTGGCGATGTATAAAGATCATTTGCCAAAAGCGCATCTAGATAAAAGAGCCGAACAACTTTCGGTTGCTGAATTTATTAAAATAGCAAAAATAGTAGATGGAAAAAGGTAAAGTGCTCATAACAGATCATTTGCATGAAAGCTTGCCTTCTAAATTAGCTTTATTAGGGTACGAAGTAGTTCAAAACCCTGAAGTAACAAATCAAGACTTATTACAGGAAATACACTTGTATAAGGGTATTGTTATAACTACAAAGCTAAAAATTGATCAAATCGTCTTGAATAAAGCTACAGAGTTGAGGTTTGTGGCAAGAGCAGGTTCAGGTATGGAAAATGTAGATGTAGAATATGCTAAAGGAAAAGGAATTCACTGCATTAATACACCGCAAGGTAATAGTGATGCTGTAGGAGAACACGCAATTGCTATGATATTGGGATTGCTTACTAAAGTGCATTCGGCAAATATGGAGGTGAAAAATGGTTTGTGGAATAGGGAGCTGAATCGTGGAATAGAGTTGAAAGGTAAAACTGTAGGTATTGTTGGATACGGCAACACTGGTAGCGCTTTTGCAAAGAAACTGCGGGGTTTTGAAGTTGAAACGTTAGCTTACGACAAATACAAAAAAGGCTTCTCAAATAGTTATGTGAAAGAAGTCTCCCTTGAAGATATACAAGGCAAAGCAGATATTATTAGTGTTCATTTGCCACTGAATAATGAAACCAGTTATTTTATTAGTAAATCTTTTATTGATAATTGCCGACGTCCTTTTTACTTAATTAATACAGCGCGAGGAAAAATTGTAAATACTAAAGACTTATTGACAGGGTTGAATGATGGAAAGGTAATTGGCACGGCGCTTGATGTATTAGAAGAAGAATCTAGTAAAACATTTTTGACAAACTGGTACGCTGAACTAAAGCAAAAAGATAATGTGATTTTGACACCTCATGTTGCAGGCTGGACACATGAGTCAAAAGAACGCATTGCGGATATGATTTGCGAAGGAATAAGAAATTTAGAATTGCAAATTTAGAGTTACGAATTATCCTAAATTCTTCAATCGTAATCACATATAATTTCACACTGTAGTCCATGAACCATATAACTAACAATTATAAACTACAAATTAGTCACTGTCAGCCAATCCAAACTCTTTCGTTTTTGCTAGTAGCCAAGCTTTATTTACTACTTCTTCTGCACCATCTATTTCTTTATATAGGGCTTTTGCCGTATCTCCAATGTCATCACTCTTAAAGCGTTTGTTTTTCAAGTTGATTAACTTTCGTATGTATTTTATAAAATTAGTATGTGTATTTAATCTTGATTTTGAAAGCTTTTTATTCCTCTTCAGGTAAATAGCAAACGCGTTTAATAGGGAGGCTAAAGGGTCAATTTCATCAATTTCATAGTAAGTTCTAGCAAGAAAAGACTTAGCACCAAGATTGTAGTATACATCAGTAAACTCAACTTGCTGTAGCAACTGTAAGACTTCACTATAGTTTTTACTTACATAATGAACTTTGGCCATATTAAAGATGTAGTTACTTTCTCGGTGCTTTTTAGGTACCTTTTCCTTATAATCATCTATAAAGTTTAATGTCCACTCAGACTTTCCCAATCTTAATCCAGCATTTACGATGTTGTTGAAAGCATTAGTCGGAATATACTGCTCTTCAAATAAAATGCCCTCATTGAGTTGATGAATATATATATCGTATTGCTCTTGAAGGTATTGGGTGTTACCTAGATTTAATTGATGTGCACAGTAGTTTTGAAGATTGGCATAAAAAATCTGTTTTTCTTGTTTTGAAAAAAGATGTTCATATTGAGATAATATGGCTTTTAGTTTCTGATAATGTTCTTCCTTTTGCTCCACATTCATCAGTAATATATGATAATAAATAACTATGGCTGGAGTGTCTTCATATCCTGATAGGTTGTCTTTTAGATACTCCAATAAGTGGTCTAATAGCTTTGAATTAAAAGATTTGCCATATAACACTGATTGTGCAAATAAGTCGCTACTCATTTTGAGTTTAGTAAACAAATAAAATTTATCAAGGTTGTTCAAAACTCCTTGAAGGCTCATATCCTGGTCAATCCCTTCTTCTGTTTGAAGGATATACTGATACATCTCATAATTTACTTGATATTGATTTAGGTACAGTTTTGAGTCTCTGTTGACCTTTTGCTTTTTTAAAGTTTGCTGAATAGATTTTTGAATTCCAGGAAACTCCTTAAACAGTTCGCGCTCTCTTAGTGCTCTTAATAAATAAAGCTTCGTGGAAAACTCATTATTAATGAAGTTGCTGTAGGCAATAAAATCTTCAGCCATTTTAGTAAGGTAAGACATCAAATCTCTCATTTTCTGGTCGCTAAAAGACTCTTTAGGATAAATGAGCGGAAACAACTTTTCCTTTAATAGCTCTTTGCTATCTAGTTTTGGATGCTTTTCAGAAATAATGGCCAATAAAGTAGAAATCTTCTCATTTTTATTAATAAAGGGCGAAGAAACATATTCATTAAATCTTCTAACCTCCTTTGAGGAAAAAGTCTTTAATATTTCAAGAAGTTTACTACCTATCATTAATTAAATGATTTTATGTGTCTGTAAATGTAACGTTTTATTCACAGAATAAAGTATGAATTTTTATAAATGCGTTGATTGTCAATGTTATTATATAATTTTTTGTTTCAGTCGAGAGAAGTTTTGTCCACAAAAGTTGCATTTTGTACTTTGCAATATAAAAGTATTGAGCTAATTTAGAGTTAACAATTTTTAAAAGCAGATTTGTAAACAAACTTTGATGCATATGAAAAAAATACTTACAACACTAATTTTATCAGCTACAATCATATCTATATCGGTAGCGAACAATAACTTAGGTAGTGAAATTAAAACAGGAAATATATACCCCAATCCTGCTAATCAGTTCATTAATGTGCCAGTTAATCTCAAGTCTGCAGGAAAATTGGAAGTGTATAATATTTTGGGAGAATTGGTATTGACACAAATGATTCCCGAAAATACAACTATGTTGATTGTTAATACGTCTGATCTTGCATCTGGTAGCTATATAACCTATGTGGTATCAGATGACTTTAAAGGCGGTTCGCACAAATTTACCGTAAACCACAGCAACTGATTTATTAGATAACTTATTAAAATAGCTTGCCTGAATATACTAGGCAAGGGTGGATAACTATGTCAAAAATTAAAAAAAATATTAAATCTTTTTATCTTGTGCGATTGTTTCAAAAAATGTCCACTATGAAGGTACGTTTACTAGGATTTACATTGATTTTGAGTTTGTGCGCTCTTTTAGCAAATGCACAGTCTGGGGAGATTCAAGGTAAAATTATTGATGAGCAAACAGGAGAAGCCATCCCATTTGCTAATATTGTAGTCCAACAAGATGGGAGCCAAATTATGGGTGGATTAACGGATTTCGACGGATTCTACTCTTTGAAGCCATTGTCTCCAGGTACTTACTCTGTGATCGTTTCATACCAAGGTAAAAATAAAGAAATCCAAGGTGTGCAGGTAAACTCAGATAAGTCCACTTTTTTAGATATTAATTTAAACTCTGCCGTACAGATAGATGAAGTCTTTGTTTGGGATAAGCCATTAATTGATCCAGATAACACAACTCAAGGGCAAAGTATGAGCAAGGAGGAAATACAGCGATTGCCCACTAGAACAATAGGGGGCATTGCGTCGTTAGCAGCAGGCGTTGGAGGAGCTTCAGGAGGAGGTCTTAGTATTAGAGGATCAAGGGGAAATGCTACATTAGTTATGGTAGATGGTGTTCCAGTAAGAGGGTCTTCTAACATACCGCAAAATGCCATAGAGCAAGCAGAAGTAATCACAGGAGGAATCCCTGCAAAATACGGGGATGTAACTGGTGGGGTAATCAGCATCACAACAAAAGGGCCATCTTCTAAATTTCGTGGAGGATTTCAGGGGCTGACATCTCAATTTTTAGATCCTTATAACTACAATCTGGCCAACGTTAGTTTATCTGGTCCGCTCTTATTTAAGGATAAAGATTCTGATGAGAAAAAACCTTTATTAGGCTTTTCTGTTACAGCAGAATATTTATACCAAAGAGATCCTAATCCCAATCCAATAGGAGCATGGAAGGCAAAAGACGAAGTTGCTGAAGATCTTTTGGAAAACCCACTCACAGAATCCCCTACAGGAACAGGGGTGGCTTTAAGAGGCGATTTTTTGAGACAAGAAGATGCAGAGCTGATGAAATATAATCCTAATACACCTTCCAATAGATTTACATTAGCATCTCGGTTTAATGTTGCGGTATCAGACCAAGTCAATATTGCTTTTGGAGGAAGTTGGGATTATGTAAATAGTCGTAGGTATATCAAAAGCTATACATTGCTTAACTCTCAAAACAACTTTCAAGATATTGCCAATACGGTAAGGGGTTGGGCTAGGTTTACACAAAACTTTAAACAAGAAACTGGAGGTGAGGAAGAGTCATCAGCGTCGTACTTGAAAAATGCTTACTATTCGGTACAAGTAAGTTATGAAAAGTTTAACCAGCTAAGCCAAGGCGCCAAGCACAAGAATAACTTGTTTGATGTGGGATATGTTGGTCATTTTGACATCCTTAGCGCACCTAACTACGATTATGGTGAAGATACGATAGCAGGAACCCATGCATATCGCTACAGAGGAGAACAGATTACAGATATCATCTTTACCCCAAGCGATTTAAACCCTGAGTTGGCAGCTTATACCGAATATGCGGACCCAACCATTCAAGCTCTGTTTGATGCAGGAGTTCCAGCATCGCTTGATTTTTATGCGAATCCAGCATTTGGAGGTATTCGAAATGGAGATATCCCTTTAGGGGGAGGTCGAGTATATTCATTATGGGATGTTGGTAACCCTGCCAATGGATATGCGCTAACAAATAACGATCAATTTAGGTTAAGGGTAGATGGTTCGGTGGATATTCAAAAGCCGGGATCAGAAGATCGTAATAAGCATGCGATCGAGTTTGGATTGCAATATGAGCAAAGAGTAGAGCGTTTTTACACCATAGGTCCAAGAAATTTATGGAATGTGATGAGACAATCGGTTAATCGGCATTTAGCTGACCTAGATGAATCTAACCCACAACTGGTTTATGACGAAAATGGCGTTTTTCAAGATACAATCAATTACAATTATTTAATTGATCTTGAGCAGCAGTCTTTATTTGATAAAAACTTAAGAGAGGCTTTAGGTCTGCCAATTGATCAAATTGTTTACGTAGATGAATATGCTCCTGAAACCTTTTCATTAGATATGTTTGGAGCAGATCAATTGCTAACTAATCTTTACAGTAGTGGTGGCGGAGCTATTAATTATTATGGATATGACTTTAAAGGGGAAAGGAACAAGAGCCAACCTACACTAGATGATTATTTCAACGAAGTAGATGAAAATGGCTATAGCCTTAGAGGAGCTGCCGCTTTTTCCCCTATATATACTGCCGCTTATATCCAAGATCGATTTAACTTTAAAGACATAACAGCTAGAGCAGGTGTAAGGATTGACCGATATGATGCCAATCAGCCAGTACCAAACGATTTGTATTCGCTTTATAATATACAAACAGTTGGAGAGGTAGGCGAAGTAAATGGCGTGTCGGTTACACATCCTGGTAATGTTGGTGATGGTTATAAAGTCTATGTAAATGACTTGTCAAATCCAACAGAAATTGTGGGCTACAGAAATGGCGATGTATGGTATGATGCTGAAGGGAATGAACTTTTAAGCTCAGACGTATTAAAAGATCAATCTACTTCGGGACAGGTTACACCTTATCTGGTAGATTATGAAAATGCAGATAACTTAGAACTGGATGCCTCATCTTTTAAAGACTATGAGCCAGAAGTTAACATTATGCCTCGATTGGCTTTTTCGTTCCCGATATCTGATGTGGCTTTGTTTTTTGCGCATTATGACGTACTGGTACAAAGGCCATTAGCAGGGGCGAGTAGATTCATCCCAATGCAATATGCCTTTTTGGAGCAATCACAAGGTGCATTAATTAATAACCCAGCTTTAAGACCAGAAAGAACAATTAGTTATGAGCTTGGCTTTACACAGGCTTTAAACTTGTCTTCCGTTTTAACGGTATCTGCTTACTATCGAGAGATAAGAGATCAGGTTCAGGTAATACCTGTTAAGAACGCTTATCCAGTAAACTATCTAACATTTGGTAACATTGACTTCGGTACAGTAAAGGGGTTAACCTTTACCTACGAGTTGAGAAAAACTAAAAACTTAAGTGCTACTGCGAACTATACGATCCAATTTGCAAATGGCACAGGTTTGGGACCGACATCGGGTGCAAATCTTGCAAGTGCTACGTTTAACTCTACTCAAGATTTACTTAGAACAATATTGCCTACGAATGAAGATAATCGGCATAGAATCAACCTATCAGTAGATTACCGTTACGGTGCAGGGAAAGACTATAATGGACCAACATGGAAAATTAAAGATAAATACATATTAGAAAATACGGGTATAAATTTAAGGATGTTAACTTTTTCTGGAAGTCCTTATACACCAAGATCTAATGCAACCACTATTCAGTCTGGGGTTGCAGATAGGTCATCAATCAGTGGTGGTATTAATAGTGGAAGACTGCCTTGGATTTTTAGGCTAGACGGATCTATCAATAAGCAGTTTGCTTTAGTAGTTAATCAAGCTAATAATAAAAGTTTGGCTTGTAATGCTTACTTACAAGTTAGCAACATCTTGAATACAATAAACATAGGAGGAGTATACGGGTATACTGGAAGTCCAGAAGATGATGGCTATTTAGCGGCTCAAAGAGTGCAATCCATTATAGCGGCTCAAAATGATGCTCAATCTTTCAGAGATTTATACAATATGGCGTTGCTAAATCCGGGATTTTACGGAGGGCCTAGAACAATACGTTTAGGACTAAATGTTTCCTTTTAAAGAAATGAATATGCGATATAACAATATGATAGTTCGATCTTTTTTACTTGTACTGTTTAGTGCTGTATGTTTTCAATGGGGCATTGCTAAGGAAAACTTAGGGCAAACTAAGTTGAAAAAGGAGCAGACTTATAAGGCTTTAACAGATTGTAACGAAGCTACATCTGACATTGATTTAGATATAAATAATGTCAGAACAAGGTTGCTAGGCGGTGGCGATTTTTGGTGGGACTTATCAGTTGCCAGATATGAGGTGCCCAGAATACCAGATAATAGCGATCAACCTTCAGTAAGTTCGCTTTTTGCAGGTGCGGTTTGGATTGGAGGATTTGATGAAAATAATCAGCTAAAAGTAGCAGCTCAAACCTACAGGCAATCTGGAAGCGACTTTTGGCCAGGACCATTAGATGAAAATGGAAGTATTAATCAAGCGGTTTGCGATGAGTATGATCGTCACTGGAAAGTAGAAGGAAGTGATATTAGTGAATTTATCCAGGCCTATGAAAATGGTAACATAGCTAGTGAAGATAATGTACCAGCCTCTATCAGAGAGTGGCCAGGAAGGGATAATCCTTGGTTAACGGATATTACATTACCTGTTGGAAGAGATTTTGCACCTTTTTTTGACAATAACCAAGATGGGATATACAATCCTGTTGATGGAGATTATCCAACCTTAGATACTTCATCCGCAGCAAATGCTGAAGAAGGTGTATATGCTGATCAAATGATTTGGTGGATATATAATGATCGGGGTAATTTACATTCAGAATCTGGAGGGGTAGCAATCGGTATAGAAGTTCATGCGCTTGCATTTGCTTTTAAAACAAACGATGAGCGAAATAATATGACTTTCTATCGCTACCGTTTGATCAATAAAGCTACTTCCGAGTTGGATAGCACTTTTATGGGGATTTGGGTAGATGCTGACCTTGGAGGGGCCTATGATGATTATGTTGGATGTGATACGTCAAGAAATTTAGGTATTTGCTATAATGGTAGAGCATTTGATGCTGATTTTGGTTCTTCAAGAGGATACGGAGATAATCCTCCAATAATTGGGGTAGACTATTTTCAAGGTCCAATTGTCAAAGATACTACTTCAACAGGAGCGGATACTTCAATTGAGTTAGGGATGTCCTCATTTTTGTTTTATAATAATGATTTTACGATCACTGGCAACCCTACTTTAGCGACTAGTTATTATGGGTACATGGCTGGAACATGGCAAGATGGTTCTCCATTTTTATTCAGAGGAAATGGTCACTCAGGAGGTGGGGGAATTACTAGTCAGCCCTCTAATTTTATGTTTCCGAGTGACCCGACAGATCAAAGTAGTACTGCTTGGTCAGAATGTAACATAGATGGAAGCGGTACCCAGAGTACACCTGCAGATAGAAGGTTTTTACAATCTTCTGGACCATTTGTTTTAGAGCCAGGAGCAGTTAATGATATAATAGTCGGTGTTGCATGGGTAAGGCCTACTGGCGTATATCCGTGTCCTCCTTTTAGTAGTATTCAAGCTGCGTCAGACAAGGCACAAGTACTTTTTGACAGTAACTTTGAAATTGTAGATGGCCCAGATGCCCCTAATATGTCCATCCGTGAGTTAAATAAAGAGCTCATTATTTCGCTCTGGAACGATGAAAACTCTAATAATATGGGAGGGCAGTATAATGAAGTAGATGCTACTATTACAGCAGGGATTTTAGCTGCAAATGATGTTGAAGACCAGAATTATAACCCTTTAGACACATCATATAAGTTTCAGGGGTACATCGTTTATCAGCTTAAAAACTCTACCGTAACATCTGTAGACTTTGGTAATCCAGACTTAGCAAGGGTAATTGGACAAGTAGATGTTAAAGATGATATAGCTTCCATGATTAACTATAATTTTGATCCTGAAGTCGGTGTTGAAACCCCAACTTTAGAAGTTAGTGGTAATAATGAAGGAATCACGCATACATTTAAAATTACAACAGATGCTTTTGCCGAAGGGGAGTCACAATTAATTAATTATAAAAAATATTACTTCAGTGTTATTGCTTATGCTTCTAACAATTATTTGCCTTATGACCCTTCGAGAAGGGATACCAACGATGTTGTTGTCACTGGGCAAACCTTACCATTTCTTGCTGGTAGACAAAATATTAGACAGTATACAGCCATTCCTCATGATGTTTTATCTGAAAATGATGGTACCAAACTCAACGCTAGCTATGGAGATGGGCCAGAAATAACCTTAATGGATGGTATTGGTAACGGTGGAAATTTATTAGAATTTACGGCAGCAACAGAAAGTCAATTGCTACAGTTTGGAGCAGTAAATACACCTACTTATACAGGTACAAAAGGCCCTGTAAAAGTAACTATTTTTGACCCACTCAAGCTACCAGCAGACAACTTTAAAATTGTTTTTGATGACACAACAACAGGAAGTAGGTTGGATAGTGGAGCAACATGGCATTTGGAGCGGGAGAGTACTGGGGAAGTTTATAATGCCGCTAATACGATTGGTGTAGGGGGGGAAGAGATTTTCATAGACTTAGGGTTGAGTGTAGAGATAAAGCAGGTTTTGCCTCCAGGCTTTTTAGTAAACCCAGTAGATAGGAATACGATAGATGTATCTCCAAACAATGGTTTTATTTCCGATGATGATGCGGTAGAGCCGTTTTGGTTAAATAGTCTTCCCGACCAAGATGTAGTAGCGCCAAATCCATCACAAGGTTTTCAAAACTGGATTCGGTCTGGAACATTTACACAAGCAGCTGCTACGGGAGAGTATAACCCAAGTGATATATCTTATTATAACAGTAGCGACTCGTCTAGAGCATATTTAGATCCTGAAGAAATTTATGAAAATGTTGTTGAGGGTACGTGGGCTCCTTTTGTATTGGCTTCACAATATGAGCATGGTCCAGGTCTTACAACAATGCTGGGGGTATATGCCCTATCAGGTACAAATGCTAATAGGCTCGACAGTCTACATAGCGTTATGTTAGTCTTTACTCCTGATAAGTCTAAATGGTCTAGATGTCCTGTTGTTGAAACTGGCGATAATCAAAATATTAATGAAGGGCAAGGGGTAAAGCTGGGTATAAGGCAGCATGCTGGTTTGAACTTAGATGGTACCTACAGTTCGGATGATCCTAGTGATGATAATTATGGAATGGGCTGGTTTCCTGGTTATGCGATGGATTTGGAAACAGGTAATCGGCTAAATGTAATGTATGGGGAGAGTTCTTGGTTAGTAGGAGATAATGGTCGAGATATGATTTGGAACCCTACTAGTAGATTTACAACTAGTCTTGGTGAGATTAAGCTAGGTGGAAAGCATTATATCTACATCATGAGAACACCATATGATAGAGGAGAGGAGATTAGAGAGTATTTAGAAAGTGGAGGAACACAAGACAAAAATAGGGTTTATAAGCAGGCCATGTGGACGTCTGTTCCAGTAGCGACATCAGAACTTGTAAGCTTTAGCCACGGTATAGTTCCTGAAGAATCTCGAATAAGAATCGGTGTAAATAAATCATATAAACGTAATGTGATTACTGGAGATAACAATGGTCTTCCCTTGTATTCTTTTTCTACACATAGTTTAGCACCAACATTTAATTATTCTGATACCTTTTCAACGATATTAGATGAAATTAATATAGTGCCTAATCCGTACTATAGCTTTTCTAAATATGAAGAAAGTCAATTGGACAATAGAGTGAAAATAACAAACTTGCCAGGGGAATGTACCATATCTATATTTACGGTTGATGGTTCATTGGTTAGGAAGTTTAACAGAGATGATGCAACTGTTGATAAAAGCTTAGTGGATGATACGAATGTTGATGTTTTGAGAAACCCTAATGGTCAAGATTGGGATTTAAAAAACTATGCGGGTGTTCCTGTAGCTAGTGGGGTGTATATTATACATATTGATGCTCCAGGAATTGGAGAACGAACATTAAAATGGATGGGCATTATGAGGCCAACCGATTTGGATTCATTCTAGAACAAAACGAATAGGGATAGATGAAAAAAATAATACATATAGTGGCAGTATTGACTCTGGTAATAGGAGTATACAATGTAAGAGCTGGAAACAAAGATAGGCAAGGTCAAGCAGGTGCAGGACACTTATTGATTAACCCCTGGGCCAGAAGTACTGGGTTGAATGGGTTGAATACAGCTAATATTGAGGGAGTTGAGTCTATGAGATTGAATGTTGCTGGCTTGTCTAGTATAGGGAAAACGGAAGCTATTTTTTCTCAGAATATCTACTTTCAAGGAGCTGGAATTTCAATTAGTACATTTGGTATAGGTCAAAAAGTTGGTGCTGCAGGTGCATTAGGACTTTCTATTATGTCCATGAATATGGGAGATATAGAGGTAACCACTAATGATAATCCAGATGGAGGCTTAGGTACATTTAGCCCATCTTATACTAATATTGGTATTTCTTATTCTAAATTATTTTCAAATAGTATTTCTGGAGGTTTTACGTTTAGAATTGTTTCGGAGTCTATTACAGATGCTAGTGCATTAGGAGTAGCCTTAGATGGTGGATTTCAGTATGTGACAGGTCCAAAAGAAAATATTCACTTTGGACTATCTATTAGGAATGTCGGTACGCCAATGACTTATAGGGGAGCTGGTCTTACATTCCGAGGAGAACCTGATCTAGATCCTGATAAAAGCTATCAACAAACTCTAGTGCAGCCTACAAACTCTTTTGAGTTGCCTTCTTTGTTGAATATTGGCTTAGCATATGATATGATTAAAGACAGTTCAAATCACCGATTTACATTAGTTGCTAATTTTACTTCTAATGCTTTTGGTCGCGATCACTTAGGATTGGGTGGAGAGTTTGCTTTGAAGGAAAAATTTATGTTTAGAGTTGGCTATAAATATGAAGAAGGCATCTTCAACAAATCGGAAAGAACAACTATAATGACCGGATTGGCAGGAGGTATTACTTTTCAGCTACCCATTGGAGAAAGTAATCTTCTAGCTTTAGACTATTCATATAGGACAACATTCCCATACAATGGGATACATAATATAGGTCTGCGGTTCAATATCCAGTAAGAATTTATTAAATTCGTATTGAGAAACGTGCCTCTCTTTTTGAGGCACGTTTCTTTTTCGTTAAAATAAACCATAGAAATGGCAGAGTATACTTATTTGACAAAAGAAGGATTAGACACACTTAATGAAGAGTTAAAAGAACTAAAAACCAAGGGAAGAGCAGATATGGCAAAACAAATTCAAGAGGCTCGTGAAAAAGGAGACTTGTCTGAAAATGCGGAATATGATGCAGCTAAAGAGGCTCAAGGACTTTTAGAGAAGAAGATTGCTGAGATGGAAGCCAAAGTTTCTAATGCCAAGGTAATTGACAAATCTAAGCTAGATGCTTCTAAAGTAATGTTACTTTCTTTTGTTGAAATAAAGAATACCCAAAACGGAAGTACAATAAAGTATCAAATTGTGCCAGAACCTGAAGCGGATCTAAAAGCAAAAAAAATATCCGTTGCTTCTCCCATTGGTAAAGGCCTACTTGGTAAAAAGGTTGGGGACGTTGCTGAAATAAATGTGCCTAACGGAACATTGAAATTTGAAGTGGTTGAGATTAGCCTCTAGTTATGGCTAGTATTTTTACTAAGATCATCAATGGGGAAATTCCTTGTTACAAGATAGCGGAAAGTGAAAGATGCTTTGCCTTTTTGGACATCAACCCATTAGTTAAAGGTCACACTTTAGTTATTCCTAAGCAAGAAATTGATTACATCTTTGACTTGCCTGACGAATTATTAGCAGAATTGCATCTTTTTTCAAAACAGGTCTCAAAGGCTATAGAGAAAGCCATACCATGTGAAAGGATAGGTGTTTCCGTAATCGGACTTGAAGTACCGCATGCACATATACATCTCATCCCAATTAATAGTGTAGGAGATATCAATTTTAGTAAATCTAAGTTATCCCTTTCAGGAGAGGAATTAGAAGAAACGGCCAAGATAATACAGCAAAACTTTATTGCTTAACCCTGAGTTCAGGGAGATTAAGAGATTTTCTAAAAAACGCTATTAAAATAAGGTTGATGAACATCAGATTAAACGCATAGCCGATATCTTCAATAGGTATTGTGAATAGCCTTATTCCTAAATTTTCTTCATTGTTGTACCAAACCACTTGATCTTCAATAAAGCTCCCCGTTAATACCCCATTAACTAAAAAGAAGGGAATAAGTATCAACACGAAAGAGATGTAAAATCGTCTCAGAGTAGATAAATGCTTGAATAAGCCAATGGTTAGAATAGCTATGAGAAGGCTATAGTTGACGCCTGTATATGCTTTATCATAATTGAAAATAACAACGAGAGTTAATGTTGTGATGAGTGAAATAGTTAAGCCCTTGGTGAACTTCTCATTTAAGAGAAGTTTTGGAAAAAAATAGTTCATTGAATAGTGTATAAATAAACTGGCATAAGGAATAAGTAGAAAGAATAACCATTCTTCGATGGGTAGACTCAAAATTAGTATAGGAAGGTAATATGCTGGGTTAAACCCCCAAACGCCGATTCTGGTGAAAATGATATCCCAAACTATAAATATGGCAGCTGTAATACTCAACGACAGCCATACAGCTTTCCATTGTTCAATAAAGCGCATTCTCTTCTCAAAACTATATAGAAATGGAATGATAAAAGAGCCTATATTGAGTAATAGATAAAGGTATTGCAACTATCCTTTCTTAAAATACTTTAGAGGAACCAAAAGCATACCGAAGCATTCACCATCTTCCTTTCCTAGGTGCTTATGGTGGATTTTATGTGCCCTTCGTATGGCTTTAAAGTAGATGTTATCCGTATTTCTAAAGATCTTGAACCTTTGATGTATAAAGATGTCGTGAACCAAAAAATAAGCCATTCCATAGACGGTAATACCTACCCCAATAGGCAAAACCAAAGGTATAGGAAAGAAACTTCCTAAGAAAATACAAGCCATTCCTGGAACGGCAAAGATTACGAAAAAGTAATCATTTTTTTCAAAAAATGAAGTGGGATTCTTGGTGTGATGATCTTCATGAAGATTCCATAGAAAGCCGTGCATGATGAATTTGTGGGTAAACCAAGCAATAAACTCCATGAAAAAGAACGTAAAGATGACGATAA
The DNA here is from genome assembly GCA_030426955.1 of Bacteroidia bacterium. Taxonomy (GTDB): domain Bacteria; phylum Bacteroidota; class Bacteroidia; order Chitinophagales; family JAUHXS01; genus JAUHXS01. The sequence goes on from JAUHXS010000007.1 coordinate 135,587, forward strand.
GTGCAAAAAACATTATACAAAGTTAAGTTTTAAACTTAAAAAAGATTTAGCTAAGAGGCCTAATTTAACGGGATTGGAAACTCTTATTCTTCGGTTAATAATTTCGCTTGCGGGTGTGTCCTTCAACTTTATGAGTAATTGCCTGTAATAAATATACGCTGTGTAGACACCGAATTTTGCTTCTTTGGGTAGTCGAATAACCCCTCCATAAGCAGCTTTGAAGTCTTCCTCTATTTCTTGTACAATCTTTTCTTTACTGTCTAAGTCCAAAGATTTTAAATTAACCCCTGGGAAATACATCCGATCTAAATTGTCTACATCATTTTTTAGGTCTCTCAGAAAATTAACCTTTTGAAAGGCAGAGCCCAATCTCATGGCGGGTTCTTTTAACGCCTCATAACGTTCGTTATCACCATTAACAAAAACTTTAAGACACATCAGCCCTACCACATCAGCTGAACCATAAATGTACTCATGATAGTCTACCTGAGTATTATACTCCGATTTGTGCAAATCCATTTTCATGCTTTTCAAGAATGCATCTACTAGCTCCTGTTCTATGTCATATTGCTTGACTACATGTTGAAATGAGTTAAGTATTGGATTCAAGCTAATGCCTTGTTCAATTGCTTTGTAGTAATCCTTTTCAAAATCTTCAATGAGTGACTTCTTAGGAAACTCGTGAAAAGTATCTACAATTTCATCGGCAAATCGCACAAATCCATAGATGGCATGGATGGCATTTCTTATGGAGGGTGCTAGCATGTTAACAGCCATAGAAAACGAAGTGCTATACTTTTTAGTAACAGCTTTGCTAGCCTCAAACGAAACTTCATCAAATAACTGTTTCATATCTTTTGCTCTTTTTAAGTTCTTTTAAAATAAGTTCTGAAGCGATTTTTCCTGAAATCAAGGAGGGGGGTACCCCTGGGCCAGGAACGGTTAACTGTCCTGTAAAGAATAATCCCTCTACTTTTTTGCTTTTGATTTTAGGTCTTAGAAATGCAGTTTGCAGAAGGGTATTAGCCATTCCATAAGCATTGCCTTTGTAAGAATTATAATCTTTTATGAAATCGTTCACGCAATAAGATTCATGAAAAAGTATGTGATCTTTTACCTTTTGATTAGTGAGTCGTTCAAGCCTTTCAATAATTATATTGAAGTATTTTTCTCTCAATTCCTGTGTGTCTTTGATGCCCGGTGCAATTGGAATCAAAAAAGTAGCTGCTTCTTTGTTCTTTGGTGCCATTTGTTTATCCGTAATGCTTGGGAAACTGGCGTAAAATAGTGGATTGCTAGGCCATTTAGGCTGATCATATATTTCTTTTGCATGATCATCAAAATCACTATCAAAGAATAGGGTGTGGTGAGCAACGTTTTCAAGTTTCTTGTCAAAACCTACATAGAACAAAAGTGCAGATGGCGCAAAGGTTTTTTTGTTCCAGTAGCTGTCTGAATATTGCCTATGCTTATTTTCTACTAGCGTTTCGGTATGGTGGTAATCTGCACCGCTTAGGACAATATCTGACTCGTAAAAGACTCCATTGCTTATTACTCCTGTCGCAATACCATTATTAGTGGAAATCTGTTCTACGTTTTGATCAGTGAGGAGTTTTACGCCTAATTCCTTGGCCATTGATGCCATTCCTTCAACAACTCTGTACATTCCACCTTTCGGATGCCATGTGCCTAGACCAAAGTCTGCATAATTCATAAAATTGTAAAAAGCTGGAGTGTCAGATGGTTTAGCTCCTAGAAATAGTACGGGGAATTCTAGAATCTGAATGAGTTTTTTGCTTTTGATCTTTGATCGAACTTGTTTGCTTACCGTCTCCCAAAACTGATTTAGCTTGCTAATAGTTGCTGGAGTGATGAGCTCCATGAATGAGACTCCAGGACGATATACTAGATCTTTTATTGCAATATCATAATTAGATTTGGCGCTATCAAGAAAAGCTTTTAAATGTGTTGAGCTCCCGGGTTCTTCTTGCTCAAAAACGGAATAAATTCCTTCTAGGTTATCAGCAATGGTAATAGAATCTAGTTTGTTGAAGTAGACTTGGTATGAGGGGCTAAGTTTTTCAAGTTGAAAATAGTCAGATGGTTTTTTATCGAAGTCACTGAAAAAACGTTCAAAAACGTCAGGCATCCAGTACCAAGTTGGTCCCATATCAAAAGTGAATCCATCTTTTTTATATTGTCTAGCTCTTCCTCCTATGGTGGTATTTTTTTCAAAAATAGAAACATCATGACCCGCTTTTGCCAAATAGCAGGAAGCTGCAAGAGATGAGAAGCCAGATCCTATGATGTTTATTTTTCTCAATTTGTCTAATTAATAATTGTTTTAATTGAACAAACCTATAGTATGTTAACTAAATCGGTTAAGGAGTTATAAAATTTAATTTTTTTGAATACTGTGTTTTTGTTTTGGTCTTGCGTTTTTCTCCCTGCTAGCCAAAGCTTGTCGCTTCCTGCTCTTAGTATATCCTTGTCAAATTGATACAAGAAGTTTTCCGTTTGATCGTTACTTGGTAGAACAGTTATATAAGATACGAATGTTATCTTCTTATGGATTTTTTGAAGATGCTTTAAGTTTTCGGTGGGAGTGTCTGGTCCTAGATATATCGCCTTTTTGTCGCAGGCTAAGAGCTCTTGGTATATAAAGAGCAGGCCTATTTCATGGATTTCCCCTTGAGGTAAAAAAAGCACATAGGTTTCTTCTTTATTGGAGAAAATATCTTGAGATAGCTTTTCAATATTAAAAAGAAGCTTTTGTCTTATCTGATTTGACATGAAATGTTCATGTGCAGGAGATATTGTGCCTGTTTGCCATAGCAATCCTATTTCTTTCAAGAGCGGCATAAAATAGTCTAAAAAAATTTCTTTAGTGGAGAATTGCTTCATTAGCTTGAAGTAGATTGAGTTGAATAGTTGGCTATCAAAGCTCATCATTGATACTTTGAATCTTGATAGATAGAAATCTGTATTGTTGTTGGATAAAAGGGCGACCTCCTTGACTTTGGATGTAAGCTTGCTTGTTTTAAGCTCTGCAATTTCTGATATTTTGACCCCCTTGCTGTTTAGAAGGGAAACGTTTAATAGTTTCTGTAAATCCTCAATGTTGTATATTCTATCGTTAGAGTTTGCTCTTTGAGGTGTGAGTAATTGATATCTCTTTTCCCATGCTCTGATGGTATGGGCTTTGATATTGGAGAGATTTTCTAAATCTCTGATATTGAAAGTGGTATTTATTTTGTTTAACAAAAATTAAATTTTATTAAACAAACTTATAAAATAAATTAATGTTTTCCAAATTCGTTTTTGCTTTAATGCCTTTATATTTATCTTTCATTAAAATATTAAGATGTATTCTCCGGAGGAACTTTCAATGTTAAACACTCAAACTCAAGATTGGTTATCCAATTCACAGCAAAGGGTTTCTAATATTGAACAAGTAAAAGAATTAAGCAAGGTGCTCAGGTATCATGAGTGGAGATATTATGTTTTAAGTGATCCTATAGTTTCTGATTTTGAATATGACCAACTATTTAAGAAGTTGAAACAGGCGGAAGAAAGAGACTCTAATCTTATTTTATCAGATTCTCCAACACAAAGAATATCACATGCATTAACTAAAGATTTTCCTGAAGTTGAGCATATCGTTCCGATGCTATCACTTGATAATTCTTATGATATAGATGATTTAAATGATTGGGAAAAACGAATAAAGGGAATGATTAACGAGGGGGAGATAACCTTCTCAGCTGAGCCGAAGTTTGATGGGAGTGGGATTTCTGTGATTTATGAAAATGATCAATTTTTAAGAGGAGCCACTCGAGGTGATGGATTGATTGGAGAAGAAATTACCACAAATCTTAGGATACTTAAGTCCTTGCCATTATCTGCTGCATTCTCAAAATATGGAATTCAAAAAGTAGAAATACGAGGTGAGGTGGTTATTCGAAAGGATGTCTTCAAGGAGATGAACACCAAAAGAATTGAAGAAGGGCTTCCACCATTAGCAAATCCAAGAAATTCAGCTTCGGGCTCTTTAAGAATGCAAGACCCTCAAGAAGTGGCTAAGAGGGGATTAGAGGCTTTTGTATACCATGTTAGTTATGCTATAGATATAGAGGGAAATTCAGTATTAGGATCAAAGATAGAAACACATAGCGATTGTATTAACATGTTATATAGCCTTGGCTTTAAGACACCGTATGAGGAGTTAAATATTTATGACAATACGGATAAATTATTGACCTATTGTAATGAATGGGAACAGAAACGGGATAGCTATCCTTACGAAATAGATGGAATGGTGTTGAAGGTAAACAGCCTTTCTGCTCAAGAAGAAGTGGGCTCAACTTCTCACCATCCTAGGTGGGCAATGGCCTTTAAGTTCAAAGCTAGACAAGCAAGCACGAAATTATTAGATGTCATCTTTAATGTAGGCAGAACAGGCGCTGTAACGCCAGTTGCGAAGCTAAAGCCTGTTCAGATTGGTGGAGTTACGGTTTCGTCAGTCTCCATGTTTAATGAGGAGTTTTTACTAACAAGAGACATCAGAATAGGAGATACGGTACTAGTTGAAAGAGCAGGTGATGTGATTCCATACATCGCCAAGTCAGTCCATGATGTTCGTGATGGAAGCGAAAAGTCAATTATCTACCCATCTGAATGTCCTATCTGTAATTCAAAACTTATAAAGCCAGAAGAGGAGGCCGTTTGGCGTTGTGAAAATATTTACGGTTGTGAAGCACAAGTTGTGGAGCGAATGATCCATTTTGTCTCCAAGAATTCTATGAACATTAAGGGTTTTGGAGATAAATACATTAGAAGATTTCATGAATTGGGAATGTTAAATACCATCGTAGATATTTACCGATTGGACTATGATGCTATCCTTAACCTAGAAGGTTTTAAGGAAAAGTCGGTTGATAACCTGCGAAGTGCGATTGAAGTTTCAAAAAAACAATCTCTTCATCGCTTAATATTCGGTTTAGGCATGCGATATGTTGGAGAACAAACTGCTAAAACATTAGCCAATAGTGTTACAGATATTTTAGAGTTAAAAGATTTTACTGAGGAGCAATTAATGGAGTTAGAGGATATTGGTCCTAAAGTAGCCAATGGGATTAAAGTCTTTTTTGAGAATGAGGAAAATATTTTGGTGATAGAAAGTCTAAGAAGCCTTGGGGTTAATACAACAAGAGAAGCTGCTTCGGCAACATTTAGTAATGTTTTGGCGGGTAAGACATTTGTGATAACGGGGACACTTCCTAGCTACTCAAGAGATGAGGCAAAAGCAAAGATCGAAGACTTTGGAGGCAAAGTGACTGGGTCGGTAAGTGCTAAAACGGACTATCTATTGGCAGGAGAGGCAGCGGGTTCCAAGCTTGCTAAAGCGCAAAGTATAGGAACGGTAAGTATTATTAATGAACAGGAATTTGAAAATTTAATTAAATGAACTTATTAGACGAAAAATTATCCGACTATGCTGAAAGTCATACTTCGGATGAATCAGATGTCTTAAGGCAGCTCAATAGAGAGACCAATGCAAAAGTCATGTTGCCTCAAATGCTTTCTGGGCATCTTCAAGGTCGCTTTCTGAGTATGATCTCCAAAATGATTCTGCCAAAATCCATATTAGAGATCGGAACCTATACTGGTTACTCTGCTATTTGTTTGGCAGAAGGCTTAAGTAATGATGGCGTTTTGCATACCATAGATATTAATGAAGAATTGGAAGAGATGGTAACTAAGTATTTTGATCAGTCTGGCATATCTAAAAAAGTGAAGAAGTACATTGGTAACGCACTAGAAATTATACCAAATATCAATGATACTTTTGATTTGGTCTTTATTGATGCTGATAAAATTAATTACAGTAACTATTTTGACTTGGTCATTGATAAAGTGACGCCTGGAGGATATATCTTGGCAGATAATGTATTGTGGAGCGGAAAAGTAGTCGAGGATAAGAAGGATAAGGATACAGAAGCTATTAATAATTATAATGAAAAGATACAAAATGATCCGAGGGTTGAAAATGCCCTCGTGCCAATCAGAGATGGGATTATGATAGCTCGCAAGATCATAGACTAATAGAGTATGAACTTTTTTTAATATTCGGATTGAATATCTTGTGTAGTAGAACTAATTTAATATAAATTACTTTTTATGAAACAGGTATACATCACGGCAATCATCTTTTTATTAGGGTGCAGTAGCAGTTTTTCTCAATGGGATACGCTATCAACAGGAGTTGAAAGCAACTTCTTTGCAACACATTTTATTAATGAGGATATGGGGTTGGCCGTCGGGCAGAATGCTACTATATTAAGAACGAATAATGGTGGTGAAACGTGGCTGTCTGCAGATATCCCTCTTGAATACGATGGTAATTTGAGAGATGTCTTTTATTCATCAGATAATACGGTTTATGCTGTAGGGAAAGCCTTAAGCAATGACTCCGCTCAGCTGTTAAAAAGCACTGATGGCGGAGGAAATTGGTTTTTGCATGGACCTCAGATTCCGTTTGACTATGAAGCGGTTTATTTTACTAGTGACTTGCAAGGTTATGTTACAGGAATGCCTTCTGTAGGAGGCACTTGCAGCGGTTTTAATTGTAGTATGTACCACATTAAAACTTCTGACGGAGGAGCTTCGGGAAATATTGGAATGGAGGTTTTTTCAGGTCGGTCAATCGACATTATAGGTAATGCTATTCATTTTCCTACGGATAGTGTAGGCTATATGGTAGGGGCCGCCGCCGCTGTTATTAAAACAACAGACAAAGGTACCTCTTGGAATGGTATTAGTTGGATTACAGGGCCATCTGCCGATGACTTGCAATTGAATGATGTTTTTTTCATCAATGAAGACACAGGGTTTATTGTTGGAGAGAAAGTTTCGAATGGTAATGGATTTATAAGACAAACGTTAGACGGCGGGGATTCATGGAGTACAATATATAATAGTTCAAAAAAATTGAGGGGAATTGACTTTTTAAATGATGAAACAGGTGTTGTTGTGGGAAAGTCAGGATTAGTTTTAGTTACTTATGATATGGGAGGGTTTTGGTATGAAGAAGAAACTAATGCTACCACCACATTAAATGATATTTTCATTGCTTCAGATACGGTTGCTTATGCAGTAGGAAATCAAGGTGTGATTATTAAAAGAGAAGGTGCTTTTGTTGCACCTCCTTTTGAGGTCAGTTTTGAAATTAATAGGGATGATACGCTTTGTCTAGATACTACAAATCCTGAAATAATACTAGTCAACTTTAATAATACCTCTATTCTGGCAGATAGTTTTGTCTGGAAAGATGCCCTTGGAGCTGTTTTGTCAACAAATACCAACTATATGAAAAACTTTGATGAAATAGGAGAATACCAGTATAACTTGGTGGGTTGCGAGACAGGAGCTGTTTTTAGATGTGACTCTGCAAGTATAACGATAGTAGTTTTGGATAATCAAATCGCAGACTTCGAGTTAGATAATGACACCATATATTTAGGGGACACTGTTTTTACTAATAATACATCAAATTCCTCTGCTAATGTTAGATGGCTGTTAAATGATTTGGTTTACTCATCAGTTTTTGATACATTTTTTGTTCCAAGCGCATTAGGGGCAAATGAAGTGAAACTAGTAACCCTTTCAGGGACATGTACAGATACAAGCATTATGCAATCTTTTGTTGTACTCGGCAATGTATCAGCAGCATTTAGTGATAATTCAGAAGATACTATTGAAGTTGGGACAACAGTTGCTTTCGTTAATGAATCTGAAAATGCGACCACTTATGAATGGTATATCAATAATAACTTGATTAGCGCTTTTGAGAATCTCAACTATCAGTTTATTGAAGAAGGTAGTTTTGATGTAAAGCTTCTGTCTTGCCAAGGAAGTTGCAATGTATCTGATTCTGCAAAAAAAACCTTTGTTGTTGTAAGTGATATTGTTAATGGGTTTTCAGCTTTGGATAAGCGTAATTTGCAATTTAGTCTTTATCCAAATCCTTCTGAAGGGACTTTTATTGTGGATGTTGCGAACTCAAATAATGTAAATCTTGAGGTGTATAATAGCTTCGGGCAGATGATGTTATTTCGGAATATTTCTGACAGAAAAAGCACAGTTGATATGAGAGGTATGGCTTCTGGTATTTACAGTGTTAAAGTAAGCACTGATAATGGCAGTACTTTATCGAAGACTTTGATTATAAAGTAGTCTTAGTTGACTTTACTCTTGACCCACCTAAGGATATCAAAGTATTCAGGTAGTTCGTCTTTTTTTAATTGAGTCAGCTCTTTGTAAAGTTTTTGAAAAAGTTGTTTATGCTCTAAATTTGGCAGGTTAATTACCTTGCTTAGGTATTTTATGATGAGCCCTTCAGCCTTATAAAGTTGATCTTTTTTAGTAAGCGTTCTCTTAATGTTTTGAGAAAAATATTCTAAATATTGATAATTGCCTAGCTCGAAATGTGCCAGGAGGCTGACAATATTGCAATAAAACCTTGCAAGCTTAGTATTGTCTGTAAATTGTGTTTCAAGGACTTTATTGGTGAAAGAAATACAACGATCATATTGATTTGTTGAAAAATATACTAGTGCAATGTTTGTGTAACTGTAAGTAAGCATTAGTGTGCTAATACTGTGTTTGTTGTTTTGTAGAAAGGCTATAAATTCATTAATAAAACTAGGCGTTTCATTGAAAATACCTTTTCTTAAATAGACATTGGCTACAACTGTAAAGTAGAGATCACTGGCAAATACTTTGAGGCTAGGGAAATTAAATCGTTTGTCAGTAGTAGTGCTCCTAAGCATTAGGAGATATTTATCAAGTCTCTCATATTCTTGGGTTAAGTTTAAGATCTGAACAATATGAGCAATTGTGTATAAATACCTTTCAGGCCAATAGCCAATGAAATGTTCCTGCTGCTCAAAAAAAACAAGCCTTTCTTCCATCGATTTCAAGGCAATTTTGTATTTACCTGCTAGCATACTTGTTGAGTATACAGTTCCAAGTTTGAAATATTTCAATTTAAAAGAAGCTGCAATCTCATCTTTAAATTCTAGAAGCGTTTTTTGAAATGTTTGATTTAACTTGTCAAATTCCTGCTTGGCCTGTGTACTTCGCAATCCACCATATGTCAAGTATATAATGTTAAACTTGGTTGAAATACTTTCCAAGGTTACAATTGCTTTACTACATTGAATAAAAAATAAAATCTCTTGAGATCTATTTACCGATTGGCTTAATGACTTGAGATCTGATGAAACAGAAGAAAGTTTTAATTTAGTTTGATATAGGCTTGATAATAGGTCATAAGATTCATACTTATTAGCAATAATTTCTGCCCTCTCAAGTTGTTTCAGAGCTTGTTTGTGAAGCCCCTTTCGATAGAGGAAATCAATGTTTTCTGATAGGTTTTTTAGTTGAGAATCAACGTTTTTTCCTTGATGAAAAGCCCTTAAGCTTTTTAAAATTAAATCATAAAGATTATGTCTAGTGACCCGGATATTTCCTTTAAAACGTTCCTTCGAAATAGCACTTTCAACTCTTTCTTTGTCGTAAGGAGTAACACCTGTTAAAATGTCAAAAAGCTTTAAGTAATTGTTTTTTCCTTGAAGTGAGTTTTGGCTAGAAAATATTCTAAAATAACGCTTTTCAGACTTCGTAAGCGTATGGATCAACTCATATAAGTCGGTAGGTCTTTGCATAGACTATAAACAAACATAGATAATAAGATGAATTTAAGATTTTTTTTAGAGCATTTTAGAAAGTATGAAAAAGTATTTTTTTTCTACAGCTATAGCATTTTTGATCTTTTTTAGCATTTGTGCTGCTTCTGATGTCCAGAGAGCAAACAACTGGTATTTTGGTATAAATGCGGGAGTCTCCTTTTCAGATATGACTCCAGCTGCATTATCAAATGGAATGATGAATCAATTGGAGGGCTGTGCTGCTATTTCAGACAAAGCAGGCAATTTGCTTTTTTATACAGATGGAGTAACCATTTGGAATCGTTTTCATGATACTTTGAGTAATGGCTCAAATTTATTAGGTCACCATTCTTCGTCCCAGTCTGCATTGATTATTCCTAAGCCTTGTCACGAAGAGTTATATTATGTTTTTACAACGGATGCATCTAGTGGGTTGAACAATGATGCCAGTTATTCGCTAGTAGATATGTCATTAGACGGAGGGAAGGGAGCAGTAGTAAGTAAAAATAAAATATTGATGAAAAATGCATCAGAGAAAATGACTGCTGTCCATCATGTCAATAAGCAAGATATTTGGTTGCTTTTGCATAGCCTTGATTCAGATACATTCTATGCTTTTCTCGTATCAAAAGATACTATTGCCTCTCCAGTTTTAAGTAAATCTGGTAGTGTGCAAATCGCAGAGGCGGGCTGTATGAAATTTGCACCCGATGGAAAAAAAGTGGCACTTGCTCATAAAGATTACTTTGAGATTTTTGACTTTGATAATGATACTGGAATCGTATCGAATTCAATAAAGACAGAATCTAAATACCCTTGGACTTATGGAGTTGAATTTTCTCCCGATGGGAGCAAACTTTACGGTACGATGTATCAGGGAGTGGGCGATAGCATTATACAATTTGATCTTGAGGCTGGTTCAGACTCGGGTATTATTAATTCAGCGATGACAATTGGGGCCTCACCATTCGGTATTAGTCCTAGGTCATTACAACTTGGCCCCGATGGGAAGATCTATATTGCTATGGCGACAGGAACCCATCTAGGTGTGATAAATAATCCAAACTTAAAAAGCTCATTATGTGAGTATGAGCCCGAAGGACTATACCTTGGTGGTCGTCGCTCAAGAATGGGATTGCCAGGATTTGTCCAAAGTTTCTTTTGGGGAGATAGCATCCAAATACCAGCAATTGTATATGATAATAGTTGCTTAGGCGATACAACAAGGTTTTATTTAAAAGGGGTTGCAGAAGATCAGGTAGACTTCTTATGGAGCTTTGGTGATACGACAAGCGAGGTAAATCACGTCTTTGAAGAAGTTGGATCTTTTGATATAAATCTTTTCATATTCAATCATGATTCTATTTGTAATGGTATTCAGGTAGATACTCTTTTCGCAGATATAAATGTTTTCCCATCTCCCAACATCTATTTACCAGACTCCTTATTCTTTTGTTCAGACTCATCAATTACGATAATCGTAAACAGTGAAATGAAAAGTTATGCATGGTCTACAGGAAGCACTACAAATGAAGTTATAATAGATGCTGAACAAACAATATCATTAGAAGTGCTAGATAGTAATGGCTGTGATAATAAAGTCACGAGTGTTGTTAGTCAACTAGATTGTACAGCAGAAAATCCGATAGACTATTTACCGTTTATTCCAAACGCTGTCTCGATAAATAATTTTAAGGAGCTTATTTTTATAAACCAATTGCAGGATTTTTCTGAATCCTATTCCTTCAAGATGTTTGATCGATTTGGCAAAGTAATTTGGGGGATCAATAATACATCACATGATAATATTATGCTTGTTGAAGGAGCACTTTCATCAGGAGTCTATCTGTACACATTTAAGGTACAACAGTATTCAAAATCAGGCACTATTACAGTACTCTGAGAGCATAGAGTATGAACAAAATGGGTGTAAATGCCCAGCGGCCTTTGTATCTATTATGCATATTTAGAATATGGTAAACAGACTAATATTTATATACATTGCTTATTTATATACGATAGTAAGCTTAAATGCGCAGAAAGAATTTTCAACTTGGTATTTTGGTGAAGGTGCAGGGTTAAGATTCACAGAAGGAGAAGCGCCTCAAGCTATTTCAGGCAGTCAGATCAATACAAATGAAGGCTGTGCAACTATTTCAGATGTTAATGGGGACATATTATTTTACACAGACGGAAGAAGTGTTTGGGATAAAACCCATAATAAAATGCCCAATGCGCAAGGCGATATTTGGGAAAAAGCAATGAGTGGAGATTTTAGTGCTTCACAATCTGCAATTGTCACTCCAGTAATAGGCTTGCCTGACAGATACTACTTATTTACGGTAGATGGGGTGACAAGTCAGATTTTCGGCCCCAAAGGAGAGTGGGATGGTTTATATTATTCCGTAATAGATATGAATTTAAATAATGGATTGGGAGATGTAGACACTGCCTTTATACACAATCTTGGGTATATCCATAATAAGGTTCCATTGCAAGATACGACTGCAGAAAAAGTGATAGCAGTAAAGCACGCTAATAATAGAGACTACTGGGTTGTTACTAGAGGAAATAACAATGACTCAATCTATGCCTTTTTAGTTACCTGCAACGGCGTCAATAATATTCCAGTGGCGAGTAAAGTTGATTTCACTTGGCAAAAAACTACTATGGGGTTCGACCTAAAGGGAGCAGGATTTTTGAGGGCAACAAGGGATGGAAAATCAATTATAGAAGTAGATCAAGCTGGAGCAGTGTTGTATGATTTTGATAATAATGTTGGAAAAATATTAGATCACGATACAATTATATGGGGGGCGCATAGGGATACTATTATTGGAGGTGGATTTATGGGTGATCCGAAAGATACTACTGTGCGTGTTAAAGATTGGCATTATGGGGTAGAGGTTTCGCCTAATGACAGTTTGATTTATACAACTACCTATTTTGTGGGCTCAGGTCAGGGATCGGTTTGGGTGTTTAAGCGATTTGCATCTAATATTCAGGAGAGTGGTAGAAAACTTCATGATCACAATAGTTTTGCAATAAGCACTTCGGCCTTACAAATAGGTCTTGATGATAATATCTATATGGCGCACTTTAAAGAAAAGCATCTTTCTTATATCACAGACGTAAATGATTACGACAATGCAAATTTTGTTTACAAAGGGATAGATTTGAATGAAAATTCTAGAATTGGATTGCCTAATTTTTTTACAACAAATGACAAGTGGAATGTAAGTATAGACTATAATGATATAATAGCCTGTAGTAGCGATGATTCAGTGAAGATTGACGTGCAGGGTTCTCCACTATATGAGCACGCTTGGACGCCAAACTATAATATATCAGATACTTCTATTGCAGACCCCGTAATTTTATTAGACTCATCGCTGACCTATTATGTCGAGGTTACCACAGAGTGTACTACTTTGTTTGATACCGTGAATGTTTTGATCAGCCCATTAGTGGAATTTAGTTTAGAAGGTGATCTGGAGATATGTGAAGGAGAACAGACTAGGATAAAGTCAAGCATTATTGATGATAGCGTTTTGTATAATTGGAATAACGGAATACAAGATACTAGTATTGAAGTAGATGAAGAAGGTTGGTATGTCTTAGAAGTCATATGGGATGAGTGTTCTAGCAAAGACTCGTTGTATGTAGAAGTCAACCCATTACCTAAATTTTCACTAGGAAATGATACAACATTATGTGCAGATGAACTTGAGTTAACGCTCAGTCCTCAGTGGTCTGAACTAACAGATGCAACTGGCATAAGATATGCCTGGTCCACAGGAGACACCGCTAGTCACATAATAGTTGTTAAAGAGGCAGAGTATTGGCTTGAGGTAGAAGATACAAATGGCTGTGATTTTGAGAATGCGATGCATCTTGCTACGATAAACTGTGATGAATTAGTTGACGTTCCAACAGCTTTTACACCTAATGGAGACAATGTAAATGACTTCTTTGAACCCATATTAAATAATGTAACAATCAAGGAGTTTTATGTATATAATAGATGGGGGGAGCTAGTTTTTCAAGGAGCAGGTAATAGTTATGTGTGGGATGGTAAGAAAGAAGGTGTATTGCAAGAAGTAGGGGCGTATAATTATCGAATTACAACAAGCTCCAGTAAGGATATTTATAGTCAGCTAGAAGGTACTATCCTCTTAGTTAAATAGATTACCTTCTTTAAAAATGTAAATAGTTATGTCGCGATTACCCTTGAAAATCCTTTTAATTATTACCATATTTCATTTTTCCTGCAAAAAAGAGGATAAACAAGAACTTTGTGTTCAAGATTGTGACACAATAGAAGAGTTAATATTTCAAACTGGTTTTGATGGCTCAAGCATTGTTGATGCTTCTAGTTCAAATGCGGATATAGTTGGCATAGATAATAACTATACAAAGCTAAATGACTGGGAAAGTGACTTGGATAATCATCCACAAATTGGCAAATTCAATTTTCAGTTTGAAGACGGAAATTCAACTCAAAGAAATGTTGACATTGTATCTGATCCTGAAAATTATCAGAACGACGTTTTAAGATTTTGGATCAAAGAACCTCATATCAACAACGGGATTAATAAGAAAAAAGGAAGAGTTCAAGCCAATATTTATGGAAACAGTTGCCTGAAAGAAGTTTGCTATGCTGTAAAGATGTACATACCAGAAGACTTTAATCATTTAAAGACCATGTCAGAAAAGATAAATTGGCTGACAATAGCTGAATTTTGGAATAATGGACACTTTAGAAAAGATGAAGATTATCCTTTTAGAGTAACACTAAATATAAGGAAAATAGAAACCGGAACAGTTGATCATTTATACTTTGGTGCTCATGGGCAAACAAAAGAAGGTTCCAAGTGGGAGGAGGTTTGGGAACATATTAATGAATCGGTAGCTGTTCCAATTGGCGAGTGGATTGATTTAACGATATACTTAAAAGAGGGAGATGCATCTAATGGAAGAACATATATGTCTATGACAACTCAAGATAGTGTCTCTACAACAATATTTGATATACAAAACTATACGCACCATCCTGATGATGTTTGTCCCAAGGGTATTAGGGATTTTAATCCATTAAAAATATATACCTCAGATAATGTAATCAACCATGTCGCTAATAATGGAGGACTGTTTCATGTATATTGGGACGACTTTGTTTTTTTGAGAAACAAAAGACCCTAGTTAGAGTATGAACAAAAAGATATAACTTGCCTTCGGTATTTTACCTTAAGTTTGTAATTTCTAATTATGAAAGGAGACAATTTAAAAATAGTAGTTGGGTGTTGGTTTATATTATCTGTTTTAGCATTACAACAAATGAGTGCTCAGGAAACATTTCCTTGTGATGCAAAATTGTATTTCTTTCGACATGCCAGCAACGATACTACTTACTTATCCTATATCGACGATTATATTGCAGCACCTAGCCCCAACGTTGTAGATGTTTGCCCATTTGATGATAATACTTACAACGCATTAGCTGCTAATGGTAATGATGGCTTTTTGTATGCAATGCAAAAAGATGGTACTGATGGCATCTTAATGAGGATTGATCAAAACTGTAACAGGACTATTATAGATACACTGCCCTTTAGCTCGTATGGTACTTTTGATTTCTCAGGAAATTATTGGTTTGTTGATGCGACAGATAGATTATATAAATATATTGTTGCTACAAAAACTTTAGTATCAAAGTCAGTACTCTCTGGAATACCTACGGATGCATTTGATATGGCATTTAATATTAGCGATTGTAATTTATATATGGCAGGACACAATACCACAAAAGTCTATGATACTACTGGAAGTACTGCTTTGACTAAGTTTAATGGTTTTGGCTCGCCAGGACAATATTATGGGGCTATGACCATTGGGGCAGATGGGAATCTTTATGGAATAAAAAATCAAGATAATGTTTTAAAAAGACTCAACCTTACAACATATACCTCGGAGGATGTGATTACATTTGATGCAAATCCAGGTGCAGAAGGTTCAGACATGGCCACTTTTTTATGTATAGAGACCGATGCTTTCTTTAGCTTGGATGTTGATTCATTTTGTGTTGGAGATAGTATCACATTTATTGATTCAAGTGAAGGCTATATCCAAGAGTGGGAGTGGTATTTTGGAGATGGGAACACTTCTAATGAAAGGAACCCTCAATATGTCTATTTTGCTCCAGGCACTTATACCGTTAAACTTTTAGTCAAACCTCCTTCTAATACTTGTATAAACATACCTCAAGATTCGATTAAAAAGATCATTGTCGTTTCCTCGCAAGTAAAAGGAGCAACTATTGATACTAGTATGTGTTTAGGAGAAAGCTTGCTCTTGTCATTAAACTTAGGAAGTCAATATCGCTGGATACCAGATATTGGGTTGGATGATCCTACGCAAAGAACTAATAATATAACAGTTTTATCAGATCAAAATTATGAAGTTATTGTGTCGAATAGCAGTAGCTGCTTTGATACTAGTTATATATCTATTCAAGTGGATACACTTTTAGTTGAAAATGATGCTGCGACTATATGTGAGGGAGAACAGCTTGACTTAAGTGTAATTGCTGAAAATGAAATTGTATGGACAACTACTGCTATTGGGTTGGCTTGTGATACCTGTAAGCAAAACAGCTTTGTTCCCGAAGAATCTGATATATATACTGCTTCAATGAGTGGCAGTTCTGGGAATCTCTGTGAACAGTCAGTTTCGATAGATGTAATTCCATGCTCTATTTCGTATGTCCCAAATGGGGTAAGCTTTGAAGGCGGGAGAACATTAAGATTGAGAAATGAATCTGTTGCTTCAGATTATGTATTTACCGTTTATGACAGATTTGGAAATGAAGTTTTTCTTACCACCGATGTACTGGAAGAGTGGAATGGGAAAGCACCAGAAGGAGATATGGTTGAACGAGGGGTATACACTTATGTCTTAAGGGCTCTCAGCTTTAATGGAGAGCAAATAGCACAGTCTGGGAATATAACAGTGCTATAGACTATAAACAAAATTATATTTTTGTAATAGGAGCTTGTGTACAATGAACCTATATTGCTTTTATAAACTGTTCACTTATGAGAGCATATCAGACTTTATTCGTACTTCTTTTATTTTTTCATTTAGCTAAAGGCTGGCAAGAAGTTCAAAAAGTAGTAGCATCAGACAGAGGTTTTAGGGATAATTTTGGGTTATCGGTAGCCATTGATAACAATTTTGCTATTGTTGGAGCACCTTATGAAGGTACTATTGATAATACCTTAAATGATGGCAAAGGAGCTGCTTACATATATGAAAAGAGTGCTAGTGGAGTATGGGAGCAGACGAAAAAACTTGAGGCATCTGATGGGAGCTCACATGATCTTTTTGGTTGGTCTGTCGCTATTAGTGGTGACTATGCGGTAGTTGGTGCCTACCATGATGATAGGTTTATGCTAATGCCTGATGCCTATTATGTTGGTATAGGGTCTGCCTATGTTTTTGAGAGAGATACAAATGGAAATTGGAACGAAGTGCAAAAGCTAACAGCTTCTGATCGATCATCAAGCAATGGTATGGAATTTGGCAAAAGTGTTGATATTAGTGATAATATCATTATAGTTGGAGCTCCTTTAGATAGTATTGAGAATAAAAAGCATGCTGGCTCTGTATATTACTATCAAAGAGATAACATGGGTGTTTGGAACGAAACCAATAAAGTTACAGCCTCTGATATTCAGGAAAAAGATTTTTTTGGAAAGGATGTAGCTATAAGTAAGTTTGCCTCTATTATAAGTTCCTCTAGCGACTTTATTGATACAAATGGTAATGGCTATTTAGAAAATGCTGGAGCGGCATATGTTTTCAAGAGAAACGTTGATGAGAGTTGGCGAGAACAGCAAAAATTAGTCGCTTTGGATAGGACACAAGATGACTTCTTTGGTCATGCTGTTTCTATTTCAGATAGTTTTGTGGTAATAGGTGCGCCTTATGTAGCAAGTAATGAAAGTGGCTTGAATCCAATAAACTGGGCTGGAGCGGCGTATGTTTTTAAAGAGCATGAATTGGGGTGGCAACAAGCTCAAAAAATAGTAGCTAGTGATCGTGAGGCGGATGAATGGTTTGGCGCAGATGTTGCAATTGATGACAATAACATCGTTGTTGGGGCATTTCATGAAGATAGCGATACAGTTGGAGGTAGTACGATGTGGTCAGGGGCTGCATATGCGTTCACGAGAGCAATTGATGGTAATTGGAAAGAGGTCAGCAAGCTAGAAGCTTCGGATAAAAATGGGTACGATCTTTTTGGATGCGCAGTAGCAATAAGTAATGATGATATTATAACTGGAGCATATTATGAAGACGAGGATGCAGAGGGAAATAATACCATAATGCAATCGGGATCAGCTTATCTATTCTCATGTCAACCTAGCTATGATACCTTAGTAGTAAAAGTTTGTAGTAGCTATGAATCTCCGAGTAAAAAATATATTTGGTCAAGTTCGGGAGTTTATAATGATACACTTATAAATAATAGTGGATGTGATTCTGTAATTACAATTGATCTTGAAATTCAAACAGCTATTTTAAAAGAGGTGTATCTTGATCAAGACGAATTTTATATTGATCGACATGGCAATGTTATCAATAGTGAGGTTGAAGAATATATTGATACGATAATAAGTGGCTCAGGTTGTGACAGTATTTTAAAAATTACATTTAAAGAAGAGAATGATGACTGTATGAGCAATGTTTTTTTGCCCAACGCTTTTAGTTTAAGTGGTAATGGCTTAAATAATACTTGGGAAGTTATGTCAAATTGTGATGATGTAGAGGAAGTTAATATATACGAAAGATGGGGGCAGTTAGCATATTCTAGTAAAAGCGAATTTTCATGGAATGGGATGAGTGATGATGGCACCCTATTTAGTCCAGGAGTCTATATGTACTCGGTTAATCTTAGGTCAGGAAAAAGGTTTGTAGGTTTTATCACCTTAATAAGGTAATTCTTAATATGCTCTGGCATTGCTGCCTTCCATATAATTGATAAAAGCTTTGTTTACTACGCGATTTCCACCGGGGGTAGGATAGTTCCCTGAAAAATACCAATCGCCACTATGATCTGGACAGGCTTCGTGAAGGCTTTCGATAGATTGATATACAATTCTGACTTCAGCATTAGTGTCATTAGGTGTCAACAATTCCGCTATCTTATCAGAAATTTGATCTGCACTAAAAGGCTCATACACTTTGGAAACAAAGTTTTGAATATCAGTGCCCTTCTTTAAAATTTCAGCTTTGCTTTTTTGATAAACTTCTTCCAGCAACTCATCCTTATTGCTATCCTCTAGGAGAGCAACGGCAGCTCTAAAAGCAATGAAATCTTTCATCTTGGACATATCTATGCCGTAGCAATCGGGGTATCTGATTTGAGGAGCAGAAGATACAACAATGATTCTTTTAGGTTCAAGTCGGTCTAGTATTCTAATAATACTTTGTTTTAGAGTTGTCCCTCTTACGATAGAGTCATCAATGACAACCAAATTGTCAACTTTAGATTTAACAACACCATAAGTAATGTCATAAGCGTGGGTAACCAAGTCATCACGACCACTATCCTCTGATATGAAGGTTCTAAATTTGGCATCTTTTATCGCAATCTTTTCAGAACGTATCTTAGTATTTAAGATCTTTTCAATTTCCTCGACATTGTTTTTGTCTTCAAGTTGGCTAATCTTCTTTGCCTTTAGTTCATCTAAGTGTTCTTCTAAACCTTGTATTAGGCCATAGAAAGAAACTTCAGCCGTGTTTGGAATAAAGGAAAATACCGTATTGTCAATATCATGCTCCACAGCTTCAAGCACTTTAGGTACAAGTGCCTTTCCAAGATTTATCCTTTCCTTATAAATATCTTGGTCGTTTCCTCGAGAGAAGTATATACGCTCAAAGCTGCAAGACTTTTTCTCTAATGGTTCTTTGCATAAAACTTCAGAAATAGAACCATTTTTCTTAACAATTAAAGCATGACCTGGCTCGATCTCTTCAATTTGTCCCGAGCTAACATCAAATACAGTCTGTATTGCAGGACGCTCAGAGGCTACTACCACTACTTCATCATCAATATATTTAAAAGCGGGCCTAATCCCAGAAGGATCTCTTAAAACAAAAGCATCGCCATGACCTACTAAACCGACCATTGCATAACCTCCATCGAAGTTTTTGGCAGAATTAACCAAAACAGAATGAAGATCTAAATTATCTGCAATAAGCTGTGTAATAGTATTGTTATCATGCCCTTCCTTTTTGTATTTGTTAAAAAGCTTTTGGTTCTCCTCATCTAGGAAATGACCGAACTTTTCTAAAACCGTAACATTGTCTGACTTTTCTTTAGGATGTTGACCAAGATCAACTAATTGATTAAATAGTTCATCTACATTGGTTAAATTGAAGTTGCCAGCCGTTATTAGGTTCCTTGTCATCCAGTTGTTTTGTCTTAAAAAAGGATGACAGGCTTCTATACTATTTTTACCATGTGTTCCATACCTAAGGTGACCAAGTAGTAGTTCACCTGTAAAGGATGCATTACCTTTTAGCCATTCTGCATCATTGTATAATGTATGATCTCCTTTAGAGCGTTCTTCAAAACCTTTATAGATTTTATTAAAGATGTCGCGAATGGGTTCTTTCGAGATGCTCCTGTGTCTACTGATATATCGACTACCTGGTGGCATATCCAACTTTATTGTAGCAACACCAGCACCATCTTGCCCTCTGTTACGCTGCTTTTCCATAAGCAGATACAGCTTGTTAAGCCCATAAAACGCCGAACCGTATTTTTCTTGATAAAAGCTTAACGGTTTTAAAAGCCTTATTAGGGCAATACCACATTCATGTTTGATAAAGTCACTCATCTGAACCTTTAAACAATAGTTTGAAATAGATAGTTCTAGTAAAATTAAATAAATGAATTGATATTGGCTTACCTTTATACCTACAATATATGTTTATGAGAGTATTGATGGTCTGCTTAGGAAACATTTGTAGGTCACCCTTAGCAGAGGGAATTTTAAAGCACAAGATTAAAGAGATGGACTTAGACTGGAAAGTCGATTCGGCTGGGACTGGTTCTTGGCATATTGGAGAGCAGCCAGATCCAAGATCAATTGCAGTTGCTAGAAATCATGGATTGGACATAGCAGACCAAAGGGGTAGGCAGTTTTCAAAAAAGGACTTTGAAGATTTTGATTTGATTTTCACCATGGATAGCGAAAATTATAAAAATGTGCTGGCAATGGCTGAAAGTGTGGATCAAAAAAATAAAGTAAAAATGATTCTCAATATGCTAGAGCCCAATAGCGACAAATCTGTGCCGGACCCCTATTGGAATCCTACCTCGCCGGCAGGCGGGGGTGATGGTTTTGAGCAGGTGTACCGCATGCTTAATAGTGCTATAGATGCCATCATTGAGAAATATCAATAGTAGTAGTTCCTTATCGAAGTAAAGAAACATTTCCTACAAACTGTTTTAAGGTATCATTCTCATCTCTGATATTTACTTGATAAGTATAAACGTCTTCATTGTAGTTGGCTCCATTCCATTCGTGACCATTGCTAGCAGTTGAATGGTAAATTAATTGACCTTGACGGTCAAAAATAGACATACTTTCTATAATGCCTATGCTAACAATAGGGCTAAAAGTGTTATTATAACTGTTACCATTTGGTGAGAATACGTTTGGAATAAAGACGTCACCATTATTAATCTCAGATTTAATGGCTACAAAAATGGTGTCTTGGGTATAGCAGCCAACTGAATCTGTTAATATGGCAATATAGTATGCCGGATCTATAGGGTTTACTTCAATTTCAGAACAATTATTACAAATTGAAGAACCGTCAAGATGGTTCCAGTTTAATATGCCATTTCCTGTAGCTTGCAAAGTAATGGTCGTATTCTTATTAATAATAGTGTCATTTCCTATCTCTAGTATTGGTTTTGGCAAAATAGATATGGTAACAGAGTCTTTAATTGACGTGTAGCAAGGCTTACTGGCTTTTACATGATAGATAGTAGTTTTGCTTACAGTAGCCTGTGGATTCCCAACAGATGGGTTATTTAAGCTCTCTTTAGGTGTCCATTCATAATCATATTCTGAGAGAGAGGTGTTGCCGATGTTTAAAGTTATTGGTAATTCATTGTGACAGAAAAATGTATCAGCAACAGCAAGCTCTAAGAAGTCATCAGAAAATGGCTTTAGCTTACCAATATATCTGTTGCCATTTTTAGGAGTATAGAGAGAGTTATTGATTAAAAGAGTGTCTGTAATTTTACCTTCATAATGGAAATCTCCATATTGATCTATATGCATATCATTTGCATAGTTTCGAGGTAAATACGTTGGATAGTTCGCACTAATAAATTTCCCACTTAGATCAAAAGTTCCTTGAAAGTCAAACTGTTCTCCTTTATTTCTTTGAAAAATGCTATCTCCAATGATGATATTCGACGAATCCTTCATGGTAGCCGTATGAAAAGCATTTAAGTAAATCTGATTATTGCAGTTGCTAATACCTAGTGCATTGGGAAACATTTGACTTACAAAACCATAGTTATTGATTCTAATGGTTCGACTCCATCTTAGACTTCCATGCTTATCAAGCGATAAAAGGACATTATCAAAGTGTCCATTGCTTGAAATGACACTAGAGAATGTGCTGTCCCCCCAGGTATCTCCATCTCCATAGCTTGTATATAGGTAGCAGTTTTCTTCGTCGTCTATTTCCATTTGAGTAACATCCGTGGCAAAGCTAACTAAGTTTGCAATGCCTCCTTTGACCCAAATGATATTACCATCTTTATCATACTTGGCCAAGAATCTGCCAATATTGAAAACGCTTGGGATACCCGTAGAGGAAATAATTTGTCCATCAAAATTAGCATTTCCGTAAAATGTTCCTGCGATAAAAACATTTCCTGAATCAGAAACTCGTATCCTATATCCCCTGTCATAGGTGGAAACTCCATCGCCAGCTCTTCGGATCCACTGTATGTTGCCACTTTGTGCATTTATTTTAGTTAAATAAATGTCATTGCCTCCTATTGGGCTTAAAGTGCTATCTCCTAAGGCCAAACTGCCGCCATACATCCCTGTTATGTAGATATTGTTATCTTTTTCAAAAAGATCTTCTATAAAAACGCCTCCGCTGTTAGAGCTTCCAGAGAGTGTCCATTTTACGTTTAAAGCTGTATCGTAGCAAAGAATAAAGATATTAAAGCCTCCAGTTCCAGAGTGTATTATAGAACTTCCATTTGGTAGGTTGAGGGTGTCATTAATAGGAAGTTGTCCTGCAAAAAATATATTTCCACTTTGATCAACATGAGCAGTTATGGCATGATCTTGTGATATGTTTAGTAAATCTTTAGAAAAAACCAATTCCCCATTCTCATCAAACTTTGATAGTATATAGGTCATTCGATTATTTACCAATGCCTTTCCAATGATCGTATCTGTATCAAAAATCAGACTGTCCTCCATTCCAGTATAATTAGACAGAAGATATGTGTTTTTATCCTCGCTTCTTAACAGTTTTGTTATAGACCCAGCAGTAGTTGTTCTTTTATATTGCTTGACCCATTCCCACTCCTGAGCTAATGTTGTATTACTATTGCCTAGTATTAATAGGCTTACTACAAATAATATACTAAAGGTATTTTTCACAACTATTTTTTTGTTTACAGGAATTTATAGCCTTATAGGATAATAACAAATGATTTTTTTTAAAAACGGCTTTCCATTGAAATAAAAAACTACCTTTATTTCAATTATTTATAATAATAAAAATAGCTTTTGTGGAAATATTAGAGCAAGTAATAAGCACATTGACAAAGCAACAAATAAGAAATTTTAGATATTTTCTTACTGCTTACGGATCTGTGAAAGATAGTAGAAAAGATGTTGAGTTCTTAAATACGTTGGTCAAAAACAAACCTTTTGAAGTAGACCATAAAAATTCAAATGCCTATCATCATTTGAGGAAAAGACTGTTGAAGAAGTTAGAAAACTACATTGTTTTATTACAGTTAGATCAAAATAACAATTTGAAATGCATCAAATATGATTTCATGGCAAAAAAAATGTTAGATCACGACTTTAGAAAAAGTGCTCACTATTATACAAAAAAGGCTTTGCAAGTAGCATCGAAAGATGCTAATTATGACCTTTTAAATTATGCTTCAAAAAATGGAATTGATAATATGAAGAACTTCAATTATCAAGAAGGGTTATTGTTTGTAGAGAGCGTATTAGATAATTTGAAAAGTGTTAGTGAGCTTGCGAAAGCTAGAATAGCTTGTAGCTTAATTAGGGTTGAATTAATGGAGGCTGAAAATAAGCAGGTCAGCTATAACCTAAATGAAATAGAGCAGAAAATATTTAAAAAGTGTGAAATTAAAATAGATGGGGTATCTAATCCTGTTAGACTGAATTGGGCGTTATTTGTCAGTACGCTATATCCTCAGTACAATCAATCGAAAAGGGCTATAAAAATTGCATTAGAGACATATTATTTGTTAATAGATGATCCAAGATTTTCTCAAGCGTCAATTCTATATAGCCAAATGGACTGGTTGGTTAACAATATTGCATATATCAAAATAAAGTTGGGTGATTACGACAAGGCAATAGAGTTTGCAGAACGCTTAGAAAAGAGACTGCTCAGTCGACCAAAGGCCATCAAAAATAGTTTTCCTTCTCTTACACTAACATATTCACTCTTTGCCCACACATACTTTCTTATGGGTGATATAGACAAGGCCCAAATTTTTCTTCAAAAGATGTATGAGCATACTTCGGTTGAACTAGAAAAAGATACTTGCACCATCTTTGATGCACATCTTCAGTTTGCACAAAATCAATATGAAAATACACTTGACCTCCTAGTAAAGATTCAAAGGGTTAGCGCTAACTATGAAACATCTTTGGGGACGAGAAATATAATATTTAAGGAAATTTTTGAATGTCTTGTTCATTATGATCTGGAAAATTATGATGTTGCTCAATCAATGTCTAGGTCATTGCTAGCTAGGCATGAGAAACTACTTAAGAACAGTAAGGACGCTTATTTGATAGAATTCTTATTGCTTGTTAAACAAATAGTAGCTAGTAAAATAAAAGGAAATCAAAAAAACTATGATAAACTAAACCAGAAAGCCAATCTGCTTTTAGAAGAGAACAAAAAATATACCATCGTTTATATAGACAGTATCTTTCCCTTGATTTGGCTGAAATCTAAAATTAACGATACTCCTTATTATCAGGAATTAATATCTAACCTGAAAGAGTCTAGAGGAGAATCATTAAGTTAATAGAGTATGAGTTGAGGCATATTCTTAACATTTCCTTAAGAAAAAACAAATACTGTGTTAATATTTGAGTGTTTACTTTGTATCAAGTGAAAAACAATGAGTAAAAAACACTTACATCTTTATTCTGTTCTTTTGCTCGGCATAGTAACAATAATTGTTGCGATCAATATTACAATTGGGTTTTAGTCTTCGGCTGTGAGGAATCATAAGATGAAGCAGTTATGACTGATCCAACTTTTTCAATTCGATAAATTTATCTAATAATTTCCCATTAATAGCAATAACGGATGGTTTGGGAATGCCATCTTTATCATGAGGCCATTTACTAGTTAATTTTTCTAAACTTTCAGATTGTTCTCCAGGATGTTGAACACTTAAAAATAAAGTTTTATAATCGGGCGAAAACCACGGACCTGTAAATTCAGCATCGATAGGAGCACTAGCAACCTGAATGATTTCCCCTTTTTGCTCTCCATATCTGGGAACGACATAAAGACCATTGTTTTTTAAGCTACCTTCATATATACCGCCTTCCTTATTCATTTCGCTTCCAGGCATATCTGAGGTAAACCAAAGGTTGCCCGATAAGTCAAAAGCAAGATTGTCAGGACAAGCAAACCCGGTTTCAGGTCCACCAGTAAGGAGTGCTTCCGAGGAAAATGTCAAAGCGTCATGGTGGTTATCATTTTCAACTATCTTCAGTATGGATCCGTGATAGTTTTCCTTTTTGTAGTTATTAGTGAGTGTAATTAAAACACTTCCGTCAATCGGATCAATTTCTATGTCTTCCGGTCTGTCTTGAGGTGTTGCCCCAATCAATCGTGCTGCTTTTCTAGCATTTACTAAGACTTCGGTTTGGTCTTTGAAGTTTTCTTGAAGAAGAGGTTGATCCTTAATATTAAGTGACAACCATTTTCCGTTTATAGTATCGGCAACATACAAAGTACCTTCTGTCAAAGAATTGGCTTTCGAAGAAACAAATTTGTAAATAAACTCATTGGCTTTATCATCTCCAGTATAGGCAACAATACGTTTGTCTTCTAATTGTATCAGGGTGCAACACTCATGGGCAAACCTGCCCAAAGCGACATGCTTCTGAGATTTTCCTGTTATTGGATCAATTTCAACTATCCATCCGTAATGCTCTGCAGGATAATCGTAAAACTGTTCCCACCCAAAAATACTTTTGGTACGGTTCCCATTATCATCAGTTTCACTATAGAAAATATCTGAATTTTCTTCACAAGTTAAGACTGTCCCCCAAGGGGTAATCCCTCCTGAGCAATTGCTGTGTGTGCCTATCGCCTCCGAGCTTCCTGCAATGGGAGATTTCCAGTTAAAAGGTATGGGTGTTTGGGCTGTAATACGTCTATTCAGTGGATCATTTTCAATTAATTGCCATTTATCGCCGTTTTTCTTAATTCTTATAATACTAGCACCGAGGCTGTACATTTCTTGATCGACTTGCCCTTTAGTTCTGACGGAATTTATATCTAAATAGTTATAGCCTGAAACAAATAGTGAATGAGGATATTCATGGTTTACAAAAAGTAAACCATCATTGGGGTTGCCTTTATCTAAGGGAATAAAGCAAGTGAAATCATTGTTAAATCCGAAAGTATCAGACTCGGATATTGCATCTCCCCATTTGATGATAATTTCCTGATTTAGTCCTTCTGCTAAAATCACTTCATCTGATGCAGATGGAGAAATTCCTTTGATCGGCATCTTTTTTAGACTGTCCAAATACTCAGTAGTTTCAATGCTTAAGTGAATGCTATTATTTGAATTGCCACAGTTTGTTAGGAATGGTGGAACTAAAGCAGAGCCAACCAATCCTTTGCCAAATAACTTTATAAATGTTCTTCTTTTTTGCATTTTGAATCTCAAATATCGGCAAAAAAATCTTGAGTAATCACATTGGCTCCATCAACCAAATCATACAAAAAAAAATCAGGTGTCAACTCGAAATGGTCTTCATATGCTTGACTTGTTGCTTGAATGATGGCATTTATTTGTTCAACCTTAACTATGCTTATACAACAGCCTCCAAATCCTCCTCCCATTATTCTGCTGCCCAAGCATCCATCATGATCTCGTAGTTTTTGTGTTAAAAAATCGATCTCATTACAACTTACTTCATAGTCATTTTTTAGTGAATCATGGGACTCATTTAAAAGCTCTCCTAGGAATTTATAATCTCCTTTTGTAATTGCTCCCACTCCCTTAATTACCCTCTCGTTTTCTGAAATATAATGCCTTAGTCTTTTCCTTGGAGTTAATTCACTGATCAATCCTAAATGTTTTTCTTCAATATCTCGAAAGTTTGCAATAGATATAAACTCTTCTTTTAGCATTTCTAGAGCTAAAGATGTCTCCTGAACTCTATCGGTATAAGCTGTATTTGCAAGTGCTCTTTTTACTTTGGAATCTGTAATTAAGAAGGCATATTGGTCTGACTTGAAAGAAATAGGTGAGCAAGTCTGGTATTTGAAGTCAAGTGATAATAGATGGCCTTTTTGTCCCCAGACAGAAGAATATTGATCTAATAGGCCACTTTTTACATTGACATCTTGATGCTCCACCTTACTGGCTAAAGTAGCTAGATTTTTATCACTCAATTGTATTTGGTTAATATGTGCTATCCCTCTTAATAGAGCAATACATAGCGCAGCAGAAGAAGAAACACCGCCTCCGATAGGAACGTTACCGATGATATATAAATTATAACCGCTTGAAATATTATATACCGAATCCATAATTCGACATCCACCTTCTATAAAGTGTCTCCATGCCTTATTATCTTGAATTTTTGAGTTAGGATCATAAGTAATCAATTGATTAAAGTTGCTACTGAATGCTTTCACTAGCCGGTCTCTTCTTTTAGAGATACCAACTACAACCCATCTATTGATTGCACCTGAAAGTGAAAGACCATTGTTATAATCTGTATGCTCTCCAAGAACATTTATTCTTCCTGGAGCATAGCTTATAAGTGAGCAATTCTCTTCAAATTGATTGGAAAAGCCTGTTTGGCAGTTTTCAATCAATTTGTCTAAACTTTCAGTTTCTTTTATCCTCGAACTATGTTGTAAGTTGTGCTTTGCTTCTAATTTGTAATTCATTACTTGCCCATGTTAAATCCTCAGGTGTATTCAGTCCTACTAGTTCTTGATAGTCATTGATCTTGAGCGGTATAATTTTAAGTCTCTTTTTTAATAAAATGTCAATAATGTCTGTAAGATATAGTTCACCATTATCTAAGTCAGGTTTAATGTCTGGTAAATATTTAAAAAGAATTGCTGCATTGAAGATGAAGTGAGAGGTCAAAAGTTCTTTGATTGCTAGTTCCTTGGGGGTAGCATCCTTTTCTTCAACACATTTGACTAAAATTCCTGATCTATCTCTTACAACTCTAGCATAAGGTAGTTTTAGGGGGAAGTCACTAGTTAAAAAAGTACAAGCCGCTCCTTGTTTGTTATGTTCACAAATTAATTTTTCAATGGTATTTGAAGTTATTAGCGGAGCGTCTCCTACAAACACAATAATATTCTTACTATTCCAATTGGTATAATTTGTGGCTTGCATAACAGCGTGCGCTGTTCCAAGTTGCTGTAATTGGAATATGTAGTCTACCGTACTCCCTATCGTTGATCGAACCTCATTAGCACCATGGCCTACTATTAGCGCTACCTTGTCAACTGCTGATGCATAAAGTGCGTCTATAATGTGTTGGACAATAGGTTTTCCATCAAAGTTGACCAATGGCTTAGGAAGTGTAGATTGCATCCGGGTCCCTTTTCCAGCTGCAAGTATAACTCCAATAGTTTGTTTGCTCTCAGACATATTCAGTTCTCTAAAAATGATTTATACCAGTATCCCGAAGATTTAATGATCCGCTCTTGAGTTTTAAAGTCAGTATAAATGATGCCAAACCTTGGGTAATAGCCTTCTGCCCATTCGAAGTTGTCCATCAATGTCCATATGAAATACCCCTGAACGTTGACACCTTCCTTCTTAGCTTTTAATATTTGTTTGATGTGCTCCTTGATGTAGTTTCTTCGGTTGGCATCATGAATGGCATCATTACTTTTAGTATCGTAGAAGGCAGCACCGTTTTCGGTAACGTATATTTTTTTCACCTTATCATACTTGCTATACTTTTTCAACATTTTGTAGATAGACTTTGGGTATATTTCCCAATTCATCAATGTCGAAGGAACTTTACGTTTATTAGCTTTTATAATGCTCGCTTTTAAGTAGGGTGTGAAATAAGAGTGCTTTACAATTTCCCTTGTATAGTTTTGGACGCCGATGAAATCAAAATCAAACTTCATTTTTTGATCATCATTAGGTCGCATATATTTTTCAAGTCGATTCAAAAGTTTTATATCATCAACAGGGTATCCCAATCCCAGGGCAGGCTCTATAAATAACCTATTTAGTAAAGCATCTACTTTTTCAGCAGCTTTAATATGCCTTTGCTTGGTATTGTGAGGTTCTATATGTGAGCAGGAAAGTGTAGTACCTACTTCCGAGTTAGGATATGAAGACTTAATTATTCTTCCACCTTCTGCCTGGCAAAGCACAGCATGATGGATAGATGGTAAAAAGTTAGACAAGCCCCTTCTTCCAGGTGCATGCACACCAAGAAAATAACCGGCACCTGTAAAAACCATTGGCTCATTTAAAACCATCCAATATTTTACTCTATCTCCAAATGCTTTTACACAAGTAGTAGCATATTCGCTAAACCAATGAACAACTTCCCGATTGGTCCAACCTCCTTTTTGCTCCAGAGCATAGGGTAAATCCCAATGATATAACGTAACCCAAGGCTCAATGCCTTTTTCAAGGCAAGAATCAATTAATCTGTTATAAAAATCTAAACCTTTTTGATTGATCTTCCCTATCCCTTCAGGAAAGATTCTTGACCAAGCAATTGAAAAACGAAAATTAGGAATTGATAAATGATCAATAATATCAATGTCCTCTTGATATTTGTTATAAAAATCACAGGCAATATTACCGTGTTGGTTTTTATAAATCTTGCCTTTTTCATTTGTAAATACATCCCAAATGGAGGGAGCTTTACCATCTGCTTCATGAGCACCTTCAATTTGATAGGCTGCTACAGAAACACCCCATTTAAAATCTTCTCCAAAATCTGATTTGCTAACAGGCAAAGAACTAATAATTTAAAATTGATCTATTGGAATAGTCCCATTCTTCTAAAACCTTACCTAACGCTACCATTTTGTCATTTCGAGTATGCGAGAAATCCATCTTGGTAAAATAGAAAGGTAGGTTTCTCAATTCTTTCGAAATGACAAGGGTTTTAGAAGAATCTAAGTGTGATATTATTCCCATTTTAAAATATCTGAGAGATCAAGCATATCCAAGCTCCAAAGAACTATTTTGCTCAAGTCTCAATAGGTGATTGTTAGTAGAAAAGTGATTATCAAATATGGTGTCAATGATTTCAGATGTTTTGTCTGGGTAATTCACTTCGACAATAGAATTATCACTTAGCCAGGCTTCAATTTTAGGAAGGTGTTTCTTTTTTAAGCTATTGATTTTATGAACACCTAATTCTTTAAGTGCGGCTGCATTGCACTGCTGCTCATATTGTCCTTTCATAGGAATGACCATTAGTTTCTTTTTTAGAAATAAAGCTTCTGCAGGAGTCTCAAACCCTGCACCACATAAAACTCCTTTAGCTGATGCCAGACTTTTTATAAAAGCCTCGTTGTCTATAGGTCGGATATGAATGTTTTTATGCTTAATGGCAACCTTGTTATGTTTAGAAAATACTTGCCACTTTGTATTTTTAAATATTTTTAGCCGTTTGATAATTTGCTCATCATCATAGGCAGGCAAATAAACGGTATAATGTCCCTCATCAGTCGGTTTTAGTGACCTGATTTGTGAGCGAATGACGGGTGTGAAGGTGTTTGTATTGTATGATTTAAAGTGAAATCCAAATTTGTAATCACAGGGAGCATAATATTTCATGATGAGCTTTCCGACTAAATCTGTCTTTTTAGGTTGAGGTGCGTTGAGGCTAAGTACTGCATTTTGATGACTCAAGCCTATACATGCTTTCCCTCTTAGCTGGGCTGCCCAGGCGGAGACTGGTTCAAAGTCATTGATGATGATGTCATAATCATTCACAGGTAGGTTTTTGATTTCTTTTATTAGCCTTCTCGTATTGTTTTTGAAAAAAGTTCTGGCAAGATCAACTCCTCCTTTCTTACCAAAAATGAAGCTCAATCCTTTTAGTTGGAATTTAATTGGGATGTCTAATTTGACATCAGACTGGATACCACTAATTAAAATGTCCAGCTCACCCTTTTTTTGAAGTTCAGGAATAATATCTCTGGCTCTGCTGATATGACCGTTTCCTGTTCCTTGAATAGCGTATAAAATTTTCATGTTTTATTATTTTACTTGGCTCATTTGCAATACTTTAAATTCTTTTACCAAGTTTTTATAAAGGTCTTTTGACTTTAAGTCTGAGTTATCTTCTTTGACAAGTGAAATCTGTTTGGCAAATTCATCTTTACTATAATGGTAGATAGACCATTCGCTTTTGTGGTATTCCAAAGCGGTTAAGTTCTCTACCCAGTCACCTGAATTTAAGTAAGTTGTCGAGCCATCATCAGTCGTTACTTTCTTCATTTGCGGTTGATGGATGTGCCCACACACAACATAATCGTACTCGTTGGATATGGCTATATCCGTAGCCGTTTGTTCGAAGTCATCAATAAACTTGACTGCACTTTTTACACTTTGCTTGATTCTTTTAGAAAAAGAAAGTTTACCTTTTCCCAGTCGAACGGAAATAAAATTGACGATGCTATTGATCAGAATTAAAAGATCGTAACCAATGGCTCCTAACTTTGCCAGCCACTTACTGCTCTTCATGGTTACATCAAATACATCCCCGTGAAAAATCCAGGCTCGTTTACCATTCAGTTTTAAAATAACTTTATTGACAATTTTGAAGTTGCCTAATTTAAAGCCCACAAATTTTCTCAGTGTTTCATCGTGATTCCCAGTTACATAATACACCTTTACCCCATTAGCCAAAAGGCCCATAATATGCTTTACTACCCTCATGTGGGACTTCGGCCAGTAGTTTTTACTAAACTGCCAAATGTCTATTATATCTCCGTTAAGTATTAACTTTTTAGGTTTGATACTTTTGAGGTATTGCAATAACTCCTTTGCGTGACAACCGTATGTACCCAGATGTACATCCGAAATCACAACAACATCGACTGACCTTTTCTTATTTGACATATGGTCTAATTATTTTTTGAATTGCTTGAACAACCCTGTATTTCCATTGTCGATGCTTTAGCACGGGTTTTGATCTATAATCTGCTTTAATAATAATTCAGCTAGTAAACTATCATACAAATAGTGTATATCTCTCATTATTAAAAGTTGTGTCAGGTAAAGTCAGGAGGAGGGAATAACTACTAAAACATTTTGTTTTACCTAAACCGATTGAAAACAATGGCTTTTTTATTTTTTGCAAGTAGTTTATTTTCTGAAACAAAGAAAGATGAAGTGTATAAATCTCAGGTTAGTCCTTTGTTAAATAATTATTATATACTTAAATTCATTGTTAACAATAAGTTAATATTCATTGCAAGTATGTTGCAGTGAAACCAATTAGATTTATTTAAACTAATCACCATGCCTGAATCAAAGCAAAAGAAGAGAAAAATATATGTTTTAGATACATCGGTTATTCTCTTTGATCATAATGCCATTAATACATTTGATGAACATGATATTGTTATTCCGATAACGGTTCTAGAAGAGTTGGATAATTTTAAGAAAGGCAATGATACTAAAAATTTTGAGGCAAGACAGTTTATACGTTTTATAGATAAAAAGTCTAATAATAATAGTTTGCAAGACTGGCAAAGTTTAGGGAAAGGCTTAGGAAATTTTAAGGTGGTCATGAATACAACGCCTCAGGGGCTGAATGCTGAACAGGTTTTTGGTAAGGGTAAAGAAGATCACAAGATTTTAAATACGGCACTTTTTTTAGCAGAGCAAGAAGATGGAAGACAGGCTATTTTGGTATCAAAAGATATTAATCTACGCCTAAAAGCGAGAGCACTTGACATTAAAGCAGAGGACTATGAAACGGGTAAAATCAAAGACTTAGAAAATCTATACTCTGGGAAAACGTTAATAGAGGACGTGGATTATAATGCGTTAACTCAATTTATACAAGATGGTACTTTAGAGGCTAAAAAGATACTCAAGCAACAGCCTTTATCAAATCATTATTTCATATTGCGAAATAACAAAAGTTCCATTCTGGCTTACTATAATATTGAGGAAAAGATCATTGAGAAAGTGGAGAAGCAAAAAACATTTGGAATCATTCCTAGGAATGCAGAACAAACCTTTGCTATGCATGCAATATTAAATCCGGAGATAAAACTAGTAACTATTCAAGGCGTAGCGGGAACGGGGAAAACATTGTTGGCATTAGCGGGCTCATTGGCACAGAAAAGAAACTATAAGCAAATATTCTTAGCGCGCCCTATAGTGCCTTTAAGTAATAAAGACATAGGATATCTTCCTGGAGAAATCAACTCTAAGATTGGTCCCTACATGGAGCCATTATGGGACAATTTGAAATTTATAAAAAATCAGTTTGGTGAAAAGAGTAAGGAATTTAAGAATATTGATGAAATGGTGAAGGACGAAAAGTTAGTAGTCTCCGCTCTAGCTTACATTAGGGGAAGAAGCCTTTCTGATATTATTTTCATTGTGGATGAGGCACAGAATCTTACGCCTCATGAGGTGAAGACTATCATTACTAGGGCGGGCGAAAATACAAAAATCATCTTTACTGGAGATGTATTTCAGATTGATACCCCTTATTTGGATGCGCAGAGTAATGGACTGTCTTACCTGATCGACAAATTAAAGGGACATAAGCTCTTTGCTCATGTCACACTAGAGAAAGGGGAGCGATCAGAATTAGCGAACTTGGCTAATGAGCTATTATAACTAAAAATCAAATCTTTTTATGTAAGATTATTGAAGGGGAAGCTTTTTAGAAAACTCTTTCGCAATATTGTTTCTATTAAACTTATTTACAACATAATCCCTTCCACTATTACCTAGTTCTTTTATTAAGTTACGATTTTCATAAAGCTCTAGAATTTTGCTTTTTAGATCTTGTTCATTTTCTGGCTCGAAGTGTAATCCAGCTTTTCCATCATCAATAAACAATTTTTTAGCTTCTCCATCTACTCCCAATAGAATCGGATTTTGCATAGATAGGTTTTCAAATATTTTAGAAGGAATGGCACCTTCAAATAGTTTGAGTTTTTTTAATGGAATGATACTAACATCTATAGACTTTAATATAGGCAACATTTTTTCCTTTGATACCGTATCAAAAAAATAAACATTATCTAAGTTGAGTTGCTCTTTTAAGTTTAATAAATTGTCTTTTTCGGGTCCGCTTCCCATTAGAATAAATTTGATATTAGCTTTATCTTTTAATAGCGCGGCAGCTTTTAAGATAACTTCTAATCCTTGAGCATGACCTAAAATACCACCGTAAAATAAAAGAAGATCGGCAGTTGAAAATCCATTTTCCTCCCGCCATTGGGAAGAGATGGCATCAGGGTTGAACAATTCCGTATCTACTCCGTTAGGAAGCCAATGGGTTTGAACGTCGGGAAACCTAGATTGTATATCCTTAACAATTCCTTGAGTTTGACCGGTAACCAAGACTGACTTTTTATATAAAAATGCCTCTAGTTTATAAGCTAGTCCTAGAAATAGTTTGTTTTTTACCAAGCCAAGTTTTTCCGCACTTTCCGGCCATAGGTCAGATACATTAAAAATTAACTTAGCACTTTTTTTTCTACAAAGTAGATAAGCAGAGATTCCTAAAAATAAAGGGGGCGATTCACAAAGAATAAAGTCATAGCTTTTGTCCAACTTACTTCTTCCCATTTTGTAAGAAAACCAAACGAATGAAAAATAATTAAGCAACCGCTTAAAAATACTTTTGCTTTTTGAAACGTAAATAGATGACCTATGTACTTTTAAGTTATTAATTTCTTCATAATGGTACTTCAGCCCTTTATATGCCTCATGAATTTCCATGGAAGGGTAATTGGGCATAGCAGTAAGTATGGTTGCATCAATACCTGACTTTTGTAATCTTATAGCAAGCTCAAAAAGCCGATTTTGCGGTGCACCAACTTCAGGAGGAAAGTACTGTGTTAATATTAGGAGTTTCAAAACGAATTACTTGATAAGCAAAGAAAAGAAAAATGCTTAAATCTTGTGTAGTACTCAAAAGCTATTTATTTGCCAATTGACCACAGGCAGCATCAATGTCTTTTCCACGACTTTGACGGACACTCACAAAAACACCTTCGTTGATAAGGAATTTGTTGAAGTTGTTTAATGTTTTGAATGATGGCTTCTGAAAGTCAGCATTATCAATAGGGTTGTATTCGATGATGTTTACTTTTGAGTTGAATTGTTTGCAGAACTTAGCCAGGTTTTTTGCATCCTCTTGGCTGTCATTGAAATTGTCAAAGAGAATATATTCAAAAGTAACGCGGCTCTTTGTAAGATCAGTATAATATCTGAGCGATTCTGACAAAGACTGCAAAGAGTTTTGATCGTTTATTGGTATGATACTACTCCGTTTTTTGTCATCAGCTGCATGCAAAGAAAGTGCCAGTTTCACTTTGACTTGATCATCAGCCAGTTTTTTAATCATCTTAGCAATGCCAACGGTGGAGAGCGTGATTCTTTTGGGAGAAGTTTCTAATCCGCCTTTTGAGGTGATGCGCTCAATTCCAGCTAAAACGTTCTTGTAATTGAGCAACGGTTCCCCCATGCCCATAAAAACAATATTGGTCAGAGGTTTGCCATAATTTTCCTCCGCTTGTTTTTTGATCAAAACCACTTGATCGTATATTTCATCGGCTTCTAAATTTCGCTTTCGACTGATATATCCAGTCGCACAGAACTTACAAGTTAAGCTACAGCCTACTTGAGAAGAAACACAAGCCGTCATTCTATCTTCAGTCGGTATTAATACGCCTTCTATAAAATGATCATCATATAATACAAATCTTGACTTGATGGTACCATCGGAGCTAGTCTGGGTTTGATCAACTTTTATATCATTAATGAGATAAGTATTTTTCAATTTATCTCGTAAGTCTAGAGATATATTTGACATTTGATCAAACGAAGTAACACTCTTTTTCCACAACCATTCATAAACTTGATTGGCTCTAAATGCTTTTTCTCCGATGCCAACAAATTGTTCGCGAAGTTCAGCTAAAGAAAGTTTTCTGATATCAGTCTTATCCACTATTTCTCTTTTAGGATTTTTTCTAACTCGTACATTTCGTCTCTTAACCTTGCGGCCTCCATGAAATCCATTTGTTTAGCTGCCTTTTCCATGGCTTTCTTAGTTTTTTGGATGGACTTTTGAAGTTGTTCTTTATCCATGTATTGAACAATAGGGTCTGCCACCAAACTGAAAGATTCACTTTCTACGTAAGCTTTGTTGTTGGCTTTGATATCTAGCACGGAGGCTTGCTTCATAATTTGTTCACGTGTTTTACTGACAGTTTGAGGTGTGATGTTGTGTTCTGCATTATAAGCCAATTGCTTTTCTCGTCTTCGATTGGTCTCATCTATGGTTCTTTGCATTGACTTTGTGACTTTATCTGCATACATGATGACCATTCCTCCAGCATTTCTTGCAGCTCTTCCTGCAGTTTGAGTCAGCGATTGTTCATTTCTTAAAAAGCCCTCTTTGTCTGCATCCAAAATGGCAACAAGTGATACTTCAGGTAAGTCTAAGCCTTCTCGCAACAGGTTGATACCTACCAAAACATCAAACTTGCCTAATCTCAAATCTCTTAGAATTTCGACTCGATCTAGCGTGTCTACTTCTGAATGAATATATCGACAGCGGATGTTTAGGTTTAGCAAATATTCAGCCAATTCTTCTGACATCCTTTTGGTCAGAGTTGTAACTAAGACACGTTCTTTCAGTTTGATACGCTCATCAATCTCCTCCAGCAAATCATCAATTTGGTTTAGACATGGTCTCACCTCGATAACTGGATCTAGCAAACCAGTTGGACGAATGATTTGTTCTACCACCACACCTTCTGATTTTTCTAGTTCGTATTTACTAGGTGTTGCACTAACAAAGATTTTTTGATTAATGACACTTTCAAACTCAACAAAATTGAGGGGTCTATTATCTAATGCAGAAGGTAACCTAAATCCGTACTCTACCAGATTCATTTTTCTGGAACGATCTCCTCCATACATACCAGTCACTTGAGGTATAGTAACATGGCTTTCATCCACTACCAATAGAAAATCATCTGGAAAATAATCAATAAGGCAGAACGGTCTATCACCTGGTTTTCTTCTATCCAAAAAACGTGAATAATTTTCTATTCCAGAGCAATAGCCAAGTTCTTTGATCATCTCAATATCATAGTTGACTTTGTCTTTTAGCCTTTTCCCTTCCAGTCCTTTCCCAATGGAGTTGTAGTATTCTACCTGTTCGTGCAGTTCGTTTTGTATCTCTTCGATAATTTGCTGAAAGTAACTTTTGTCTGAAACATAAAGGTTAGCAGGGAAAATAGCAGCATCCTCCAGCACTTCTATTTTTAAGCCTGTTTCAGGGTCAAAACTTTCGATAGACTCTACTTCATCACCAAAGAATATGATCTTAAGGGCATGATCAGCATACGGTAAAAATACATCAACGGTATCTCCTTGAACCCTAAACTGACCTCTCTTAAACTCTTCAGTGGTTCGTGTGTATAAGCCATCGATCAAACGATAAAGGAAATTGTTCAATCCTATTTTGTCGTTTACTTTTAAACGAATAATGCCATTTTTATAATCAGCAGGATTTCCCATGCCATAAATACAAGAAACAGAGGCCACAACTATTACATCTCTTCTCCCAGATAATAATGACGAGGTAGTTTTGAGCCTCAGCTTTTCTACTTCCTCGTTAATGGAAAGATCTTTTTCTATGTACGTATTGGTTACTGGAATGTAGGCTTCGGGTTGATAATAATCATAATAGGAAACAAAATACTCTACTGCATTATCAGGAAAAAACTGTTTGAACTCTCCGTATAATTGGGCAACTAAAGTCTTATTATGACTGAGTATAAGTGTTGGTCTTTGTACCTCATTGATTACATTTGCAATGGTAAATGTTTTCCCTGAACCAGTGACTCCTAAAAGTGTTTGTGACTCATCCCCACGGTTTAAGCCTTCGACTAACTGCTTAATTGCAATAGGCTGATCGCCCATTGGGCTAAAATCAGATGTTAATTCAAAAGGCATATTTTTTAAGTATTAGTAATACTTTTTAAATAAATTACTAATTTTGTGAGGCTTATCTAATGAAGAAAAGCACAAATATAGTTTACACAAAGTTATGGATTTTAGTCAAATAGTTTCTATTAGTGGATTAGGAGGTCTTTTTGAATCAATTGCTCAAAGACCTGATGGCATGATTGTAAGTCAGTTAGGAGAAAAAACATCTAGATTTATCTCTAGTCGAGTACATACTTTTACGACTTTGGACAACATTTCTATTTACACCTCAGAAGATAATGTGGCACTTGACGTTATTTTTAAAGAAATACAAAAACAAGACAAGACTTCTCAGGCGGTAAAACATAATGCAAAAGATGCTGAGATAAAGCAATTCTTTGAAAAAGTTGTTCCCAAATATGATAAGGAAAGGGTGTATATCAGTGATATGAAAAAGATCGTAAAATGGTATCACATTTTAAAAGATCAAAAAGTACTGGATCAGCTTTTAGCAAAGAAAGAAGATACAGATAAGAAAGAGAAAGAAACAAAGGCATCAGCTAAAAAGACAACAGCAAAGAAATCTCCTGCAAAAGCAGCTACTAAGAAACCCGCTGCTAAAAAGCCCGCTGCAACAAAAGGGAAAATAGCCGTTAAAAAATAAACTCAACTTTACTTTATGAATCACGTCGCTACCAAACCGGTAATCGATCAGCATTTTATTTCAGATAATATAGACTTAAGCTCCTGGAACGAAGTTTTACCTTTCTATGAGAAGTTGTTGAACAGATCAATCCATTCTCTTGAGGAGTTAAAACAATGGATGAAAGATAGAGATGAGTTAGAATCTGCTATTTCAGAGCATAAAGCATGGTTGTATATCAAAATGACTTGTGACTCTTCCAATGAAGAAATTATAAAAAATTACAACGATTTTGTTTCTAACATACAACCCAATGTTGCTCCTTATGAGCACAAGCTCAATGCGGTTTTGCTAGGTAATAATTTTATAAAGGAATTGGATCATGACAAATATGGCACAACGCTAAAGAAGGTTCAAAACAAATATGAGTTATATAATGAGCAAAATATTCCGCTTTTTACTCAGCTAGATATTGATGAGAAAAAGTATGCTCAGCTTATAGGAGGACTATTGATTAAGCATAAGGGGCAAGAGTTGACTTTTCAGGAGGCAGGTAAGCTATTAAGGTCAGAAGATAGGAACATTAGAGAAGAAGTGTATAAAAAAGTACAAGATGTCAGGTTGGAGTACTATGATGAAATTAACAACTTATTTGACGGATTAGTAAAGGTGAGATATCAAATTGCACAAAACGCAGGATTCTCTAATTACAGGGATTATAAGCACAAAGCATTGAATCGGTTTGATTACACACCAGAGGACTGTTTTGACTTTCATGATACAATAAGGGAAGAGGTAGTTCCAGTAATGAACCAATTAGCATTAGATAAAAAAGCTAAGTTGGAGCTTGATATATTGAGACCTTGGGACTCAGATATAGATTCATCAGGAGAGCCTCCTTTAGTGGCATTTAAGGACAGAAAAGAATTGCTCACTAAAACAATCAATTGTTTTAACCAACTAGATCCTTTTTTTGGAGATTGTCTGAGAATTATGGATGAGATGAATCACTTTGATCTATTCTCTAGAAGGGGCAAGTCTCCTGGAGGATATAACTACCCATTGATGAAGACAGGCATCCCATTTGTTTTTATGAATGCAGTTGGCACTGCGAGAGATGTCAAAGTAATGGTGCACGAAGGTGGACATGCCATACATTCGTTTTTGACGAATAGCATGGAACTAAATACCTTTAGTAACATAACCTCTGAAGTTGCTGAACTCGCTTCCATGACAATGGAACTTTTCTCTATGGAGCATTGGGATGCTTTTTTTAGTAATGAAAAGGATTTAAAAAGAGCTAAAAGAATACAGTTAGAAGAGATTATAGCTACGCTACCGTGGGTGGCGA
The DNA here is from genome assembly GCA_030426955.1 of Bacteroidia bacterium. Classification (GTDB taxonomy): domain Bacteria; phylum Bacteroidota; class Bacteroidia; order Chitinophagales; family JAUHXS01; genus JAUHXS01. The sequence continues at coordinate 176,053 of JAUHXS010000007.1, forward strand.
CAATCGATCGATTTCAACAATGGCTATACCTGAATCCCAATCATACGATTGAGGAGAGAGAGTCCAGTTGGATTGAGATTTATTCAGAATTCTCTTCCAAGTATGTCGATTGGACTGGTCAGGAAAAAGCTTTTGCCTCGACATGGCAAAAACAATTGCACATATTTGGTTCACCGTTTTATTACATCGAATATGGGTTAGCCCAATTAGGAGCGGTTGCTATGTGGCGTCAATTTAAACAAAATAGAGAGCAGGCGATCAAAAATTACAAGGCGGCATTATCTTTAGGTGCTACAAAGTCAATCCCAGAAATATACCAAGCAGCTGGCATTAGCTTTGATTTTTCTAAATCATACGTGAGAGAACTAATCGATTTTATTCAAGAAGAGTTGGAGAAATTATAATTGTCGTCATTCCAGAATCCCGCTTTGAGGCGGGATATCTGGAATCTCTATAAATCTATGATAAGATACCTGATAAAATAATTCATTTAAAATTATGAATTATTTTTCTGGCCCGCCTTCATAGTTTAAAGGGCGGACAGGCATGACGTACTATAGTCAAATCAATATTAATTGCCATTTTCCATAATTGACTTTAGGAGACAAGTAACCACTATTGCGCGTTTAAAACGCGTAATAGTGGTTACTTGAATTATGTCAGATTATTTTGATTTAGCTATATAACCCTAATTATTTATTATTTACCCCAACCTAAAAACCCTTGAAATTGTAAACCCATACCTAAACTCTCCATCTTGCCATGAGGACTGTGTGTAGGGAATAAAGTCATTTTCAATAATTCCCGTTGAATTTGTGAATGAAAGTTGAAATACATGACCTCCCGTATTGATTTCTAAAGCAAATAACAATGGGTCAAAGAAAATATCCTTATTGATACTTCTATACTCTGAAAATGTATGGTGATACTCTACCAATAATCCTAAAATCTTTGTCAATCTGAGTCTTCCACCGACTCCAATAGTAAACAAGTCATTTTCGTCTTCAAAAGCAACAAAATTCCTATGCAACCATGAAGGCATAACTTGCAACGAAAATTGTTCTCCAAACTTCCTTGCAATGATAAACTGACTGAAGTAAGACACTCTATGAATATCTTTTGTGAAAGCAGAAGCACTTTCTGGATCACTTGAGGCAGGCATTCCACTTAAAACGGAATTAGTTAAAACTGCTACAGAAATGGGCATGGAGTTGTTTTTCGTTTGAGATAATAAGCGATATTTAGCATGTCCCTCCCATAGCTGAACAATTCTACCTGACCCTTTATTTCTAGCTAGTGCAACAGTTAATTGATCTGTAATGCCATATTCGAAAGCAATTCTGACGTTTGCGGCATCTTCTAATCCAAAAAAGCTTTGTACACCCCCAGCGCTACCAGCAATATCTCCAAAGCGATGTCCAATTCTAAAATCTAAAGATTTTTTAGGAACTGTCTTTGTAGTGCTACTATTGATAATGCGGGTATCATTAAAAGTATTTTGTACGTATTCTTTATCATCTTGTGCATTTAATTGACAAGCAGAAAATATCAATAATAAACAATTGATAAATATTCCAACTTTAAAATCTTTTAATTTTCTAATTATCATAATTTAGCTTGTTGTTCAATATATGCTCTCAAGTCCTCCACTTGTTGATTACTCATGCGTTCCTTGGTGTAATGTGGCATATAAGCTTTGTGTCCAGCGATAGCATAGGTACCATCTCTAACCGCCTTATACAAGGAGTATTTGTCATAGGTAGTCATATGTCTTTTCAAAAAATTAAATGTTAAGTCTTCATTATCTAGTAGCAAGTATTTAGATACACGATTTTCGCCATGGCAATACATACAACTTCTCTCATATATCTTTCGTCCTGATTCAGGGTTTCCTTCTTCTGAGTAGCCATCGTGCAAAGAAGAGGGTTTTTCTAGAAATGTAGCAGGCGACTTCTGTAAATAAAATGACTTTAACCATTCAATGGCTTCATCGTTCTTTTCGTTTGCATTCAATGTTCTTAGCTTTTTCCAATCATCCTGAGATAAATCTAAATCACCAAGAGTAATTTCTATAGACCAGAAATATGCTAGCACAGCTTCAGTTTCCCAATCCTCCAAAGGTCTCCCTTGTGAACACTCTACAGCACAAAGGTGAATGGATTCTCGCAAACTTTTGCTAGCTGGAATTACTAGGTCCCCATATTTTTTGATGTAATCATCATTATACCAGCTCTCACGGTTAACAATTCCCCAAAGTGTTGTGGCTGGCAGGAATGGAATATCTTTTTCAACAGTATAATCCATTCTTGCCTCTGGGTCAGAAACTCTAAGATTAGGATCTTCCTGCTGAGTATTATGACAGTCTGTACACACGAAGTATCTAGATTGTCTAAAAGTCTGCTTGCCATCGGGTCCAATAGTGCTTCCTTCATGGATTATCTCCCTGCCTCGCTTTACCTGTTCTGCTGTTATTCGAGCAATGAAGTGTTTAGCAGTATCTTTACCTAGTGTTCTTAAAGCTTCACTAACAGGTGTGGATTTATTCCACTTTTCTGAGTCATTTGTCCACGAAAGGTTTACAAATGAGGCTAGTGTAATGATTAGAAAAGAGAAAAGACCAATTTTTAAGGAAACTTTCTTCACACCTTAATTTTCAGGAAAGTCATTTTCAACCCAACATTCAATCTTTTTTATTGATTCTGTTGATAATTTGGGTGCAAGACGCGGCATATTGTCACAACTTGGCTCGTGTTTGATTGAACATATAAACTTAGGTGTTTGTGCTTCCGCTTTTACCTGATTATAAGTTTCCATTACTCGACCATCTTTTGCAGATACACTATTATGACAGTTAGACTTGGCGCAACTAGTATTTATTATTAGGGCGATGTCGTCATTATAATTGGGCATAAGTGAATCGCAAAGTTTAACCATTATGGAATCCATAGGACTGTCTTTCGTGTTATCGTCTTCTGGTCCATTTGCTTTATCCTTAGTGCAAGCGAGAATTACGAGCAGAATAAAAAGTATTGTTGAACTCCTTAGTTTTGACATATTTTCCTCAAATTAGTGTCAATACTTAAATATATAAAGTTTATCATGCAACAAAAAATATTGCTTTTGGGTTCTGGTGAATTGGGAAAAGAGTTTGTTATTGCGGCAAAAAGACTAGGGCAAACTGTCATAGCTGTTGATAGTTATGATGATGCACCAGCAATGCAAGTTGCAGATAAAAGAGAAGTAATTAATATGCTAGATGGAGCAGAGTTGGATCGTATTGTTACTAAACACCAACCTGATATCATAGTGCCTGAGGTAGAGGCTATAAGAACAGAGCGTTTTTATGATTACGAAAAACAAAATATACAAGTTGTCCCAAGTGCTAAGGCAGCTAATTATACTATGGACCGAAAGGCCATTAGAGATCTTGCTGCCAAAGAATTAGGGTTAAAAACTGCTAAATTTCAATATGCTCAAACAGAAGAAGAGCTGGAGCTAGCCGTACAAACAGTTGGTATCCCTTGTGTTGTCAAACCCTTAATGTCATCATCTGGGAAAGGACAATCTACTGTTAAGTCTGAAGAGGATATTAAGAAAGCTTGGGAAATAGCAAACTCCAAAGGCAGGGGGGATAAAAATGAAGTAATCGTGGAAGAGTTTATTGCATTTGAGTCGGAAATTACTTTATTGACAGTAACGCAAAAAGATGGTCCAACGCTTTTTTGCCCTCCAATTGGTCATAGGCAAGAGCGAGGTGATTATCAGGAAAGTTGGCAGCCTGCCTTGATTTCAGATGATGATTTGAAAGAAGCAGAAAGAATGGCAGAAAAAGTAACTCAGGCATTGACTGGAGCAGGCATTTGGGGCGTAGAGTTTTTTCTTGCAAAAGACGGAGTTTACTTTTCTGAACTATCTCCCAGACCCCATGATACTGGAATGGTTACCCTTGCTGGATCACAAAATTTTAATGAGTTTGAATTACACTTGAGGGCAATATTAGGATTACCAATCCCTGAAATTACTCAAGAACGGGTAGCAGCAAATGCGGTGGTTCTATTTAATGAAGAGGAGGTCAAGAAGCCAACCTATAGTGGTTTTAAGGAAGCGGCATCAATACCCCAATCAGACTTTAAAATTTTTGGAAAACCAGATACCAGAAAATACAGAAGAATGGGTATCGGTATTGCTTATGACAAGTTGGGAGCGAACGTTGATGAGGTTCGGAAAAAGGCTAAGAAAGTAGCGGATAAGATAAAAATAAACTAAGCTTATTTTTCGAGTAGTTTATACAATCTTTCCATTGCTTCTTGATTCTTTTCCGAGTTAATGGCATTGATGATGTTGTTTTTCTCCCTAGTAGTTAAGTGCCAGTTTAGAGAGACTTCTTGCGCGGTGGTTTGAGGTATGTATTCGAATCTTACAATATCTACAGGATGATCTGTCCAGGTGGAAATATAAGTTATTAGATTATCATGGTAATAGTCTTGAAATTCACTCCAATTGGTATAAAAATTTCCAATAGGGTTAAATAGTTTATCTGTGATACTAGATCGTTTTTTACCTTTTATATCTTTGGTTTTTGGTGTATCTCTTATTTGTAAAATGATGATTCCACTCGTGTTTTCTTCAATCCACTTTCTAAAGACATGTATAAATCGTGTGGTTGTTTCTAATCCAAAGTTATCTCTCATGCCTGCATCCATCACTTTCATAACAGGTTCTGAGGGTAAAGATATTGGTGGTGTAATATAGGGAAAGGACGCATTCATTCTTAGTGCTGTAATATAGTTGAGGTTATGAGATTGTTGATCTTTGAAGAATGTCATAAAATCTATAGCATCTGTCTCAACAGAGTTGTTTGGATTATCAGAAATTGGATGTGTTAAGTAAGAGATGGGCTGTGCTGCCATATAAAGTCTCTGACCATTGTTTACAATAGTTGCATTTAAAATAGCCATAGGTATCGTGGCCTTTTGTTCAACAATGCTGTAGTCCAACAAATTTTTGTTCATGACGTGGTTTGTATTTTCATTAATCATTTCTTCAAACATATATCCCCGATCTTTTGAATAAGAGGCGCCATTATATTCGAATTTTTGCCAAGGAATAAAAAAGTCATTCACAATAAAAGTGAAACAAATTGGATTTAAAATGTCTTTAGACATATTTTGAATATACTGTTTGTCGATACAATTAGCAATGTCTCCCTGTTTCTGCCTAAGAAACAATTCTCTGTAGTAAGAGGCGCCAATCATACCTGCTGAAGCACCACTTATTAAAACAGTCTGTTCAAGTAATTTTTGATCTAGAACTTGATCTGCATTTTGTAATACATTGAGTGTCCAGTTAGCAGCTCTCAGCCCGCCACCACTGGTATTGATAAAACAGATTTTAGGTTTATTATTACCCATAGCTACCATCTTAGATTTCCATTTTTCTAAGATCGAAAGAGTATGACTAATGTCTTTGTCAATGATTGTGGGAGGACTTTCTTTGCTCAGTTGCGCTCTCGTATAAGTTTTTACTTCGCTATCATAATTAATGCCTTTAGCCTGACTAATATAATTGAATAAATTATAATGAATCATAGCATTGATTAGCATGAAAACTGCCACAAACCCTATTGTTTTCCACCCTCTCATCCAGAAGCTGAAAGCACCTAAGAGCATAATTAAGATAGAGAAAAGCAATAATAGGCTAGCCCCTGCAGGAATTCTAAAAAGTTTATAATCCATTAAGAAACTGAAGGAAAAAAGCATTAGCATGGCTATTCCCCCAATAAGCACTGCGTTGATATGATGTTGCCTGAAAACGACTCTTAGCATAGAGCTGTCGTAATGAGATACTTTTCTTACTCGCCTGGTAGACAAAAGCCCCGAAAGAAAAAAGTCTACACGCCAAAGTTTTTCCAAGTTGTCAGGCTCTTCTAATTCTGTAGGTTTATCAGGCTTTTCAAAGTCTTCCTTATTAAGACCAAAAATCTTGTAGATATCCTTGTTTGTATTAAAAAAATAGATCAAAGAAAAGGTAACCATAATGACAGCCCCCAGTAAAAATGCACTTAACTCTGAGATGATTTTAATATTGAGTTGGTATTCAACATTAGATTGAAATCCGATGACCATGGCAAAGTAAGTCCCTAAAAAACTTAGTGGTAATAAAGAGTTATTTAAGCAGTACTTAGTAAAAGGATATTCTAGCGTAGCTAAAAATGGAAAACGAAAACTGTTTAAGATATAGTGGGTTACATTCCATGTCATAACAAAACCACCGAATGCCAGACCAATAAGAAGAAAGCTCAACATATTAACTTTCCCTAGGTATTCAGGGTCGAGAAATAGGTATGGGATTCCAAACTTAAGCCCGAAACTTTTAGTGATAATTAAAAAAAGTATGGCCCAAAAAACGAGTAGTAGCTGATGTTTTTTTAGGTGTACAAGCAACAGCTGAATTGGAAAAGAAAAGTATATATTTTTTAAAGTTTGCCTCAACAATTAATGCTTAATTTGGGTTTATAGTATTTGTACGTAAAAGTACTGTATTTGTTGTGTTTTAAAATCAGAAACTGGAGTAAAAAATATTAAATTTTCTTTGGGGGTATTTTAAAAGTTTTTCGTCTATAATATTAAGGGGTTTACACCTCGTATGAATAACTCCTTATAAGTAAGATTAAATAAGGATATAATTAATTCATTATCAATAATAATATGTAAAGATATTTATGGAAAAACTTGATTATAAGAAATACTGCCACCAGATGATAACATTATTAGAAGAGATCTATGATGGGTTGGAAGATGCTAAGAAATCGAGAAAACTAAGCCTATTTGAAGCATCTATTGCACAGTCCATAATCAAAACTCTATCTAGCCCACCCAAAATTGATTAGCTATCTTCGTTGCATAAGTTATGGGTATAGAAAATCAATTTGAGAATATATACAAAGATAATTATAGCGATCTATGCAATACTGCTTTTCAGATTGTATATGATGAAAAGGCTGCAGAGGATATTGTTCAGGAGGTTTTCTTGAAAATATGGAATAGAAAAAATGAAATACAACTTCATTCTTCTATGAAAGGATATTTGATAAGGTCGGTAATCAACAAATCCATTGACTACTTAAGGACACATAAGAGCTTGTCTGTGAAAAGAGGTGTTGATTTATCCTTGATCCGTGAAACTGAAAACGCTGATAGAAATATTAATTTTCGTGAGTTGCAAGAAATCATTTATGATGCAATCGGAAAGCTTCCTCCGAAATGTAAAGCTGTTTTTGTTTTGTGCCGTTTTGAAAAAATGAGGTACAAAGAAATTTCAGAGCATATGGATATTTCAGTAAAGACAGTAGAAAATCAGATGAATATTGCTTTGAAAAAATTGCAAGGAGAGTTGCCTCAAGATCTAAGACAATATAATATTGAAACGTTGCTCTGGGTATTAACCTTATGTGATTTTATTAATTAATGTTAGATGTTATTTAATACATTAAGATATGAGTATAAATAGTCAGCAAATTATTAAATATCTATCTGGCAGTTGCTCAGAAGAGGAGTGCTTGGCAATCGAGCAATTTAAAAAAGAGTCTTCAAACAATAAATTGATTTATGAAAAGGTAGAGAAATTTTGGAATCAAATAGGTCAATATAAAAGAGAATTTCGTCCAGATGCTGAAGTAGCTTGGCATCATTTTAGAAAAAAACTAAAGCATAACAAACGTTTTACTGCAATCATATTTAAAATTGCTGCATCATTGGTGCTACTAATTGCAAGTGTTTACTTTGTAAGGATTTACTTAAGTTCTGAAAATCTAGAAATAGAGAAAGAGATCAAATTTGATAATGTGCTGACTGCTGAAGGGGAAATTTTGGAGCACCTTTTTTCTGATAGTTCTTTGGTGGCAGTAAATAAAGGAAGTAGTATAAAATACAACGACTTTACATCCGACTCTGTAAGAATCATAAAGCTAACAGGAGAAGCCTTCTTTAAAGTAAATGCTTCAAAAAAAGACTTCATAGTTGAAGCAAGTGAGATAAACATAAGGGTGAAAGGGACTTCTTTTAACGTAAATGCCTATGATGATCAATCTAATTTAGAGGTAAGTGTTTATGAAGGAATCGTAGAAGTAAGTGAAAAGAATAACTTAGGAAATAAAATAGTGCTTACAAAGGGAGAAAAGTGTAAGTATTCGATTGAAAACCATTCCTTCAAGAAGAAAAAGTTTAGAATTGGAAAAACTTGGTTTGGAAAACTATTTAAAAAGTTTTCAAATTTCTTTAAGCGATTGAACAAAAGTAACTCTAAATAGAGATTGCTGTCTATTGATTGGCAGTCAATTTATTGTACATTATATATAGAGAGATTATTTATATATTTACTATTCTAATAAATAAGATGATTAGATTTAGTAATAGATTAATTATTACATTAATAACAGTTATTAAAATTCTTACAGCTTCTGGGCAAGAGTCTTTATGGAATCACCTTGAATGCCCTTGGACAAGTGAAAGTAAATTATTTGATGTGGAGTTTGTGGATAGCTTGAATGGCTATGTTGCAGTTGATACAATTTTGTATAAGACCACCAATGGTGGGTGCAGTTGGACAAAGGTACTGAGTCATCATGGCCTTTTGCTGGATATTTGTTTTATTAATGACTCTGTAGGGTATGTGCTTACCGTAAACAATTTTTATTTTAAAACCAGAAATTATGGATATAGTTGGGAAATAAAGTGTTGTATCGACTCTGAAAATTCCTCAACGGTGCCATTATCTTTTCATTTTGCAGATGAGAGGGTAGGGTATGTGTTCAGAAACCCTGGTGAGATACAATATACTGCAGATAGCGGAAATACTTGGGAGACTGTATTTCATGGACTTCATATTTACAAGAAAATGTCATTTCCAAGTAAGAATAAAGGCTATATGGTTGGCAATGGTGGACAAATTCTCCTTATAGATTCTAATACAGTACTCTCAGGCCTTATTGGTAATCAATACTTTGATAATAAATCTGTTTCATTTATCAACGACTCGGTGGGCTATATGGTAACAGAGTATTTAGATACTAACTATATCTTAAAAACTGTAAATGGTGGGTACGAATGGCAAGTAATATATACGAATGATAGTATAATTGATATAATGGATATAGAATTTCTGGATAATGAGGCTTATTTTCTAGGTTTTTTAGAAGGAAGCGGTGTCAGTATGTTTCGGTCTACAGATAGCGGTACTTCCTGGCAGGAGGACTATATCTCTTGGCCATATAGTTTAGAGTTTATAAAAATAAGTAAAGACAAAATAGTACTAACTGGTGGAGATCTCGGGTTGCTTTATGTTCGAGATAAAAAACCTGCTATTGACCCTGTTGCATTCCCTAAAAATATTTTAATATGTCCTGACTCATTTATCAATCTTGATGCAGGCTCACATTCAGGCAGTTCCATTCTTTGGTCGACAGGAGACACTTCACAAAGTATTTCAGTGAATATGAATGGATCGTATTCGGTAGATATTACCAATGATTATTGCACAAAAAAGTTCACTACTGACATTAGTTATTATAATGCATTGGCCAAAATAATTGGTGATAAGTTTATATGTGATGAAGGTGTAACGCTGTCCTTTGATAACAATCATCATAACAATTGGTATGTAAACGACATCTATAAAGGTAGTGCTGATACTATTCTGATTTCTGGCTCTGCTATTGTTATTTTAGAATCAATTGAAGGGGAATGTGTGTTTGACTATGACACGGTTTCTGTAATACATTTGCCAAACGATAGTATTCCAATTATCACATTAGTAGATAGCAATATGCTCAAATCAAGTTATAAAAAAGGAAATCAATGGTACTATGAAGACTCAATATTAGTCGGGGAAAATGACGAAACCCTTTTCTTGGAGGAGTACGGGGAGTACCACGTTAAGGTATCAAGAAGTTCTTCATGCGATATTTATTCCAATAAATATGGATATTATGCTTTTTCAATTTCTCAAGGAGTTTTGTTACATGATTTTTCCTCCTTTCCCAATCCCTATGAAGAGCATACAAATATTGAATATATAATAAATCATAAAGCAGAAATATCATTGGAATTGTTTAGTGTTTTAGGAGAAAAATTGTTGACGTTAGATCAGGGGGTTAAGTTCCCCAATAACTATTCATACTCTTTTAGCGCAAAGCGAGAAGGCTTTTCATCAGGGGTATATTTTCTAAAACTCACCGTTGATGGCAATGTTTATACTCAAAAATTATTAGAGCTATAAAAAACCTACCTTTGAAGTATTAATTTTTGATTGATTTGTTTTCCGTCAAGGTTTAGAGATAAGATATAGATGCCATCATCTAGGTGAGACAAGTTTATCTCCTCTTCGTGTTTCCATTGTGCTTCTCTATTACTTTTGCTATAAACGGTTTGACCTGTTAAAGATTTTACTTCAACTTCTAGTGAATTTACTTTGGCTGTATGCCCTGCTATATTTAGGCGGTAGATACCACTACTCGGATTGGGAAGAATGCTAACCACAGTAGACAGTTTCTTGCCTAAGTTATTAGGACTGGTTGAGTCAATGAAAGATACACCATTACTGTCTACTATCACGATGACGTAGATTTGTTGTATTTCTTCTGTTATTTCTAGATCAAAGCCAGCATCTACAGGTATGCCAGCTACATCAACATAAAGGTTATAGGTAACATCAGAAACTATTTCATCAAAAGAAAAGATGGCACTATCTTGAAGGATAGGATCATATTCGGTTACATCAAAAGCAATAGGTTTGCTGGTAGATTTATCAATTAGAGATACATCTAGACCATTAAGAGGGTCACCAGGTCCTGTCACTTTCCCTCCTGAGAAGTTTCCTTCTACTGTTTTACCAAAAATCTTTCCCGTACCCTGTACCGCTGGAGGACTAAGATTAATACAAGTTATGTCCGCATCTGTTAAGTTGGCTGTAACATCAATTACAGTTGCTGAATCCCAAAAGAAAGCATCAGGATAATACGTTTTTAAAGTATTAGGAAATAATAACGGAGCAGGGTTTGCGTGTAAGATAATCTTTTCATTTTCAGCTATGGCGGGGATACTATAACTCCCGTTTGAGCTAATGGCAACACTACTCAGAAACTTAAACTGGCCATTTTGCTTTTTCAATACTCTCACAGCACCTGCCGTTACGACACTATCTTGAACACCATTGTAAACCGTGCCGCTGATACTAAAGCCAAGTATTACCCTTACCGAGTCGGTATTTTGATTTCCACAACCATCCGTTACGGTACAAAAATATTTCATAGAAGAACTAGGAAGTGCTTTTGTGCTCATGCAGGTGTCACATGCAAGTCCAATGCTTGGTGTCCAATTGTATGAAATGGCACTAGGAGCAGAAGCGGTAAGGAAAACGCTATCGGAATGGTTGGTTACAATATTGCTTCCTAAATCAACTAAAGGAACTCCGCCAAGATCAAACTCATCTGCACCGATGTCTGGATTCGACACGTTTCTAGTGTCTCCATCAATATCTAATAACACTCCTGATACTGGAATTCCTTTACTATCTAAAGCTATGTTGCAAAGGTGAAGGTTGTCATCACTTAAAAAGGTTGGATCTATGGAAATAGAATTTGAATCAAATTGAGTAGAATCTTGCCATTCCGAAAGGTCTGCGATAGCAGAATCATTCCAAACGCCTAATACGCTTCCCGTCGTGTAGAGGTCATTGTAATCCATCGTTGTGATATCTGCAGCAGCATCTATTTTTACTGCGATACCCCCCGATTGATTAGAAAATATATTGTTCAATATATTTCCATCTCTAGTAAGTCTAAATGAGATCGCTTCAGAAAGAGGAGAAGCATCTGTTATATTGATGCTATTAAAGTAAAAATTAAAATGATCACTATGGTCGTCATATAACCCTAGTTCCGAATTAGCCATGCTGATAAAGTTATTGACAACAAAAGCTGGATCTCCTGGATTTGCATAGCAGTTACTTATGTGGATACCTCGAAGACCTCCATCAATGTTGATTTGGTTCCCATCAAGACGCATCGCATTTCTACATTCTCGAATGCTGATACCATAAGCTCCTGATTGTCCTGTTATATTGATGGTATTTCCTTTGATTAATGCAGCATCTGCGGCTGTAATCTCCATTCCACGTCTTTTTTGATTAGTGAAGGTATTATTTAGAATGATAATGCCTGCCTCGGGAGCACTTCCATTAGGACCGTTGTAATACATACCGTAACTGCCATTATTGAATTCATTTTCTTCAAAATGATTATGCTCATCTCGTGTATTCTCTGAATATAAGAGAGCTCTGTTATCAGATGTGCTAGTAGTAAAAGGCCCTTCAATAATACACCTTTTGATGGTGTTATGGTTTGCACTATTTTTAATATTTATCACTCGACTATAAGTTGTTCCCGATGCCTTAAAAGTTAAATATCTAAAAGAGATATAATCAGTACCATTTAGGAGAACAACGTAGTTTTCAGTCTCATTAGTAGCGGTATATTCTACAATTACGTCTTCCTTATTGCCACTTTGAGACTCTATCAGTATATGTCTATCGGGGGAGCTGCCTGGAAGTTCATTAAGTGCAAACTGACCGACGTAAGTTCCTGGTTTTACCTTAAATACAACAGAATCACAAACACCACCCTGATTTAGAATAGTTGCCAATTCAGTTAATGTCTCAATATTTTCGCCCGAACCAATTAGATACGTTCCAGCAGTAAAAGATTTCTTTTTATCCAATAATTCAACTGTATCATTTGTGTTTACTGGATCGACGATCTCATTAATATTTGATATCCAAACCTTTATGTCGTAAATGCTATCTGTTTCAAGTGTTACATTTCCTAGTGCAATTGGCGTTGTGTTTCCAGAAGTCAGAGTTCCTGTCCAACTTACCGAAGGCTGTGGTACCGTATTTATTGACCAGTTTATTTCTGTGCTGGTGAGTGGATTTACTCCGCTGTTTTCAAAGGTAATATACGGCATCATAGTGCCAGAGCATAAAGCACCACTAATCGAATCTATCGATACAATTCCACCGTCGATCATGGGTAAATCAAATTCATCTGCACCAATATCAGGAGGATTGTTTCTGTTAGTTCCATCGATGTCCTTAGTAACTTCTGCCACGAGGATACCGCCACCGTCTAAAGTAGCATTGTTCCCTGATAATATATGTAGGTCAGCGGGGGATACAAAGTTAGGGTTGATAAAGACACTATTGCTATCAAAGCTACTGCTATCTTGCCACTTCGTTAAATCTTCAATCTCTGTATCATACCAGTTTGCAAGAATGGGGCCAGGAGAATATAAGTCGTTGTAGTCTGAGTTAAGAAAAGCAATTCTAGGGGTAGACTGCCAGTTTTCTACAAATAGACTATAGCCGCCGCCGCTGTTGGCGATAACATTGTTTCGTAAATTATCATTCTCACAGTCCACAAAGTGAAGTGCAATGGATGCTGCATTGGTACTCGTAGAGTGTATGCTGTTGTGGTAAAAGTCAATATAATCGGTTAATCTAGCTTGTATGCCATGGTTATCAAAATCTGAATTAGCAATATGTACAAAGTTATTGGCAACAAGTCCACGATTGACAGGACTTCCATAAGTATAGATAAATCGGATACCCATACCTCCACCACTGCCAGTAATATCTACCTTGTTGTTTATAACCCCAATACCATTAACTATGGATTCCAACTCCATCCCATAAGTGTTAAAGCTTGAATTATTATAGATATAATTCCTCCTTATCTCTGGGGCGTTCATATATCTTAGGTCAATGCCTCTTGTGCTAGGGTCTATTATACTATTATTAGTAATAGTTAGATTTGTTTCTGTGTTACCACTTACACCAACCAAGAAGATACCATGGCTTCCCCCTTCAAACCTGTTGTTAGCTATCTCAATATTATTATCAGAATCTTTATCAGAATGTAAAATAGCATACTTTGTCTGATTAGAATTTGTGTTTGGTCTCCCGATAAAGCGGTTATTTTGAAATTTCAAGTCATCACAACCCCCACTAATATCAACAACCCTGCTGTGTGTTAAGGATGTAGATTGGAGTGTTATTTGTTTAAACCGAATGTATTTCGCTCCATCTAATTTTATCACATAATTAAGTGAATCTACTGAGGGAGCATGTTGCAAAACAACGTCTGTACTATCACCTGAGTTGGATTGAAATGTGATGTTATTAGTGTTACTCGATCCTGTGATATCATTGATGACGATTTGCTCATCATACGTTCCATCTAGTACATTAAAAGTCACCTGTCCATTTACACCAAACTGATGTAAGGAGTTGACAGCTTCTGTAAAGTTCTCAAAAGCTTGACCAGTACCGATCGTATAAGTACCATTTAACTGACAGAATCCAACAGAATAATATAGTAATAGAATGGGTAATATGTATCTCATAAGTACAAAAGTACCGCAATAAATACAAATTCACAAGTGTGATATGTTAAGTTATCATTTTTTAATTTTTAACTACATCTCTTGAGCAACATAAAGAAAACAAGGCTTAAGTAAATGAAAAGTATGAAATGTTTTCGTTTAAATTCTTTGATCGTGAAAGTGGAAAACTAGAGGTCTGGTTTTTGTTTTGAAGGACTCTTCCTTCCTTATTTGCAAGAATGTTGAGTGAATCTTATTTTAGAATGACAAAAAAGTCTTTCAATCCACTTAAAATACTTTGCACGGCATACGAGGCGAGAATAAGCCCCATGATTTTACTTATTACAGTTATTCCATATTCTCCTATTTTCTGCTGCACAATATTTGCTCCTATGAGTAATAACATCGTTAAAAAAATAACTAGCATTACTAAACCTGTTGTAATGGCCTGTTCTTGGATGGTATATAGATGATTGTCTGTCATCAAAACTACGGCCATAATTGCTCCTGGAGAAGCGATGGACGGAATAGCAACTGGAAAAATAGTTACATGCTTATAGTCTTTAATTAAATGTTTCTCTGATTCTGGTTTGCCTTCTCCAAAAATCATTGTTAGTGCAAATAAAAATAGAATAACTCCACCAGAAATTTGAAAGGCATCTAAGGATACTTTCATTCCCTCTAAAATGATTTGACCAACTAGAATGAAAAATAATAGAATTAAAGATGCTAAGAAAGAAGCTCGTATGGCAATTTTTCTTTTATGTTTATGGTCAAAATGCTTAGTCGCTTCTAAATAGACAGGAACTGAACCAAGGGGGTCAATTACTGCTATAAGAAATAATATTTTGGTAATTATCTCAGCTATCATTTAGTTTGCTTTAACCCCTTGTGTAGTAAAGGATAGTCCTTGACCATAAACTGAAATCATAACGCCTTCAAAGAAAGGTTCATTAACGTTGGGACGTATTTTCCAATCAAACAAAAAATTTGCACCCGTGCCACCATCTTGGTCAAACTCTTTGATTATGATTTCTATTGTTTCCATTGGTGCAATGTAAATAGCTTTGTCAAAATAGCTCCTTACAATTTCTCCTTTGGTATTAAAATATTCTGCTTTTTCGATAAATATGGTGTCGTTTCTATTTGTATTGCGCATACTTACCGTTACTGTTAGATCAAGGGTTCTTAATTCAGTTTTGCTATAAATTTGGGAATAAATGGGCAAATACGTTGTTCCATATATCAAGGTCGTATCGTTAAGGGAATAATTGACAAGTCTATTATTCCAATTTATAGGCTCAATAGTAAGAGCTTCCTTTTTGTTTTGGTCTTTACATGCCAAGGTGAGAAGTGCTAGGGCAAATAAAAATATTTTATTTTTTGTCATGTCTCAACTGAATTTTAATTGCAATAAAGGCTGCTCCTTTATTATAAATTATTAGTTGTATCAATTCAAAGATACATAATTGGTTTAGAAGCCTTATATGCTATTTTTTATCTGGCGTTATTTCCAATAATACCTTATTAAATGCAATCTTTTTCAGTAAGGATTCTAATAAGTTGGTGTAAACGACAATTATTCTTTATAGAAGACTATGTGGATTTAAATATAATTAATTGATATTGAAATTGTTAAAAAATAAAAAATCTTATTAAAACCTTTAAATTAAATAAAAATAGAATTGTACAATGGATAGGAGTTCTCTATCTTGTTATAGATAATTATCTATAGCATATGATTGCAAAGACCAACTATATTCATATCGTATTTATTTTTTTACTCTCAATATTATATGCCAATGCAATTGAAATTTGCAACAATTGTATTGATGATGACGGAGATGGTCTAATTGATTGTTATGATCCTGAATGTGCTGGCGAGGCATTCTGTGAGGGTTTTTTTGTGAATGTTGCTACTAGTGATACCGCGTGCCGCTATTACCCACAGACAGATAGTAGCTTTGAAACTAAAGAGCTATGGACGTTTGAGGTAGATTATTTAGCAGACTTGTCACGTCAAACAATTATTTCAGGAGATATTGACAATGATAATATAGTAGAAGTACTAGCTATAAAAGCAACTCGATCAAGTACACTGCCAGATACAATCATAATCATTAACGGATTAGATGGAAGTATTGAAAATAAGTTTGCAACACTAGGTATCACTATTTCACAGATAAGTGCACAAGGTTTAGCTATTGCCGATGTTGATGGCGATCAATTTGCTGAAATATTCTGCCCATCCCAAAATTTTGCAGGAGACTCGACTTGGTTGGTTTGCTATGAGCATGATGGACAGGTAAAATGGGAATCGACTAAACTATACAACGCTGATGTTTTCAGTAAAGTATTTTCGAGTTTCTTTCCTGCAATAGCTAATTTTGACTTTGATGACACGGCTGAGGTTTATTTTGGACATTATATTAACGTGAGTTCGGGATAAGAAAAAGAGGAAGAAGTTATAAAAAGAGAGCGTTTTTGACTATATTAAAGTGTTGAATTTCAATATTTTAAAATCAAAAACGACTCTCGATGTTAAGAGACAAAATTACTGAATTCTTTGTAGAAATAGATGATTTTTGCCTTGAATTTGAGCAGGAGATCAAAAAGCATTTGATAGAGAATGGGCAAATAGGAAAAAGGAATAGACCAGCTAATCTTTCTGATTCAGAAATAATGA
>JAUHXS010000017.1 GCA_030426955.1 Bacteroidia bacterium
ATATCAAGAAATTGTTCCCTAGAACTATTCATGCTGTAACATTGAATGGATTCATTATAAAACTAATTCTGTTCATATTTGCTGTCCAAATTTCTAAAACCATTAACTAGCAACTTGAATTAATTATGAATTTTTTCGAAAAGGAGTAACTAATAAAGGAAAGTCTAAAGGTCCAGGAATGTCTATGATGAAGATTGTAATGCAAATAGGAAAAGATGCGATTGTAGTTGATTTTAAAGTTACCGTTCCTTTTATGGCAGATTCTGAGTCTGGAGCGAGTAAGCTGGCGACTGGTGCTGTTGGTGGTGTATCCAAGGTGGTAGCTTCTCCATACTTAAGAATAAGTCAGCCTGTCGGTCAAACTAATGTGGGTTACAGTAGTATGGATGGAGCATTAAATACACCATTAAAAGGTGATGTGGTTATTAAAGGTGTTTTTGAGGATAAAAAGTTTAAGTCTAGTGCTTCTGCACAGCAAAATACTTCATACAATATGGGGCACTTTACAAAAGTAGTTTCTGAAAATGTTTCAAACAGTAATATACAAGTAGCAGAATGTGATCCAGATAAGTACATTAAAGGAGTTACAGAAGCCATTAACTACTTCATGGAGGAATCAACCCAGTTTTTTATAAATAACGGGAAAAAGTAGTAGTAGCTTTATGACAACAATGCAGGAAATGACTTAGTCATTTCCTGCATTAACTTCTTTTAGCTTGAGCGCATAAACCGACTTATACTTCTCTGGGTTTTGAAAGAATATATCTAGTTCACTTCTGGTTTCTTCATCAACAAAAGGCATGAGCGGTTGTTCTACTTCAAATAGTTGGGTAATAGATTTTTTTATTTTTTTGTCCCAATCTTTATAGTAAAGATCAAAATCTTTAGGTCCAATTATTTTTCGGCAATTCTTTTCTCCACAAACCAATGTCATCTCAGACTCTAAGTTGAAAATTCCATATTCGTCTGTAATTTGCTCCCCAGGTTGAATGTCTCTAATAGCAATTTCAAATCCGTAACCAGTACTTATCGTATTGCAGTTACAGCAATGATTGACATATTTTGCAAAATCCCAACTGATAATCTTATTACCATCTGCATCGGTGTAGGAATATTTTTCAATAACTGCCTTTACAGATTCGTTATGCATCAGGTAATCTGTTGGAGTCACTACCAACTCCAGGCTATCTTTTACATATACAATTGTGCCTTCGGGAATTTTAGCAGTTGCGAACACACCATAGCCAACATCAGCATTGATGTGTTTGAGTTCTGTTGATGGATGAATCATAATTAATAATAAAAAAGGGAGATAAAAACATATCTCCCTGATTATTTAATTTTTATTCTTTAGGTTCTAATCCGATGATAACCTTGTACTTGACTGTTTCTCCAGTTGGCTCGTCATCATTATCTAAAACTTCTTCCTCTATATCTTCCCATTCTATTTCAAATGATGAACCAATATAGCCATCATCATATAGGTCAACATCTACATCTTCAGATATTTCTTGGAAAATATAGGTCTTTCCATCATTTCCTTTAAACTTAAATTCATCTTTATCTGTCCAACCTTGAAAAGTACCAGTAAATGATCCGTCAAGTATATTCGCCATCACATTAGTAGATAATGAAACGGCAAGCAATAAAACTCCTTTTAAAAACAATTTTTTCATCATAATTCTTTTAAGTGGTTAATGTTTTCAGGGTTTAGAGTTGACACATACCACTAGTGATTAAGTCTTAACATAAGGCTCCTAAAACAAGTGATGTGAAAATCTTGCCGATCCTGAGGGCAATAGATTGCGAAATACTTTCTCCCAGAGAAAGTGGTCTTCAGTAAAGAGGGGTATTACTTTAATTTCATCGGCAAAACAATTTGATGAATTGCAGAATTAAATATAAATACTAAAGTAATATGTTGTATCAAGTGAAGTGAAATTATTTTTAAGTTTAATTACTGAAATATTTTACCTTATCGGACTTAATAGCCGTTTTAGGTTTTCAACTTTAGACAACCTCTTGCTGAACTTTTAGAATTACCAAACTAGAGCTCATTAAAGAAAATATGCTTTAAGGGTATGGGCTGAGGAAAAATACCTTAATGGAGAGGTCGGTTAAAAATTTTCAAGTTGAATAATATTACTACGATCTGTTCTTGAGGTGCCTGTATTTCTAAGTTGGACACTTTTTGCACGAACAGAATCTTTTTTTTCCTGTCCTCCAAGAATATTCATTTTAGAAACTAAGTTGAGCTTCTTTGTAAACCTATTCTTTTTTAATTCTTTGAGCGTTGATCTTTTCATTTAATAAAATACTTGATACTTGATATCTGCTAATTAAATTATAATTGAGGTTTGTTAATAATCGAAGAATATAATTAGTTGCTGTTTGAATTAATTATATCAAGGTGGTAAGTATTTGGTTATGAGATTGCTATTAGTGTTTTGCTTTTATGTTGTATTTCAAATATTTTATTTAAAACGTTTAGTGAGTTCAAACGGGTTGAGTCCGTTTAAGTTTAGCTCTATAGAAATTCTATGGGTGAATTTAGATCTATTGTTAGCTTCTAAGCTTTCAGCAATATCCTTAGATACAAAAATGGGGAAGTGAATTGCCGCAATTTCTGGAACAATTGTAAGAGATAACCCTGCATCATACTGTATTGAGGTTGCTGTTTCAGATAGGCCAATATCTGCAAATATGTCAATCCACCTTGTGAAAGGGAGGTTGCCTTTTAGGTTAGCAGAAGCAAGCCATGATCTCGATTGTCCGATAGGAGTGAGAATCTTAAATGCACCATCATTGGTTACAAATTGTTTAGCATAAATATCATTTCGCTCAAGATATAAGTAATCATAAGTGTAGTCCTGAAATCCTCTGATGCCCGATAACCTAAACCTGTTGTCAAAAGTCGTATTGTTGTTGAAAATAAAACCGCCTACAAATAATCTTGCATTGATCTTTTTTGCTTTTTTGTTATACGTTAAGCTGTAGTTAAAAGCAAGACTTGTTTTTAAATACTGATCTCCTTGTTCTAGTCGGACACCAAGTGCATAAGGTGTAATAATATTCTTATGATTGGAATAAGTGTATGATAGCCTATTGACAAGGTAGTTTAAGGATTGTTTTGTAAAGTCATTATTTGCAAAATCAAATGAGGTATATTCTCTACTAACTAAGATGTTGTTGAGGTGAAAACTATGGCTTGAGGTGCTTCTTGCAATAGGTTCGCTAAAAGTGAATTTTGAGCTGAGTGCAAGCCGATTATAGCTAAGCGCTTCAGGAGTAATATTATGATGAAAGCGTTTCCCTGAAATACTAATATACAAGTTGTCCGCTCTTTTGTCATGTTCCCAATAATGGTTAAATCCAACTTTAGCCAGTCCAACTAATTGGTTAGTGTTTGTCGAAAACATAGGCGCAAGCACGTATTCTATTTTTTTAGGGATAATCAGCCCATTGTATAAAGCCAAACCCACCATGGTTTTATCATATTTATTCCACCCAGAAATTGGACTAAACGTAAGTTCTGATCGGTTGGGGTTTCCTAACGTAAATAAAGATTGCAGTCTTACAGGATCGATTTTTTTAAAAACAGGTCTCTTATAGAAAGAATTGTTTTGGTTATTGACTTCCAGTGGACCAGCATCAATTGAAAAACGATCATAGCTATCATAAGGGAAGAGTATTTTTGCTTCTCCAGATGATGCTGGATAATTTTTGCCTTTTTTATATTTCGGTTTGTGGCCGTCATACCAAATACTTCTTGCAATACTATCCTTTATATAGGCATTGATTTGATATGGCGACTTAACTTTTCCTTCATTAATGATGGTGATTTCATAAAAAGGGCTCTTGCCGATAATAACAGTATCAACTCTCTTTAAAAGATAGTCGACCTGTCTGGTCGTTCCTCTTATGCCATTTTTATTAAACAACCAGCCTGTATATTGGCTGGCATTGTTTTCAAAATATTTTTGAAGATCCTCTGGGTAAATATGTTTGAATTTGTAAATCTCAAAGAAGTCTTGCATGATTTGATCAAAAGCTTCTTTGCCCAGGTGATTTTTCAAGTGGTCAAGGCAGATTGCTGTTTTTCCATATACAATAATGCCATAGTTAAAATGAGTATATTGATCTGAGGGAATGTCTAAAGGTTGGTCTCTTTTTAGTCTGGCAGTAACATTATAAGCCAACTGCATTTCATCAAGCTTTTTCTCTTTAGTAGAAAATAGCTTATGATTAAAAAACTGTTCTGTGCTTTTGGTTAGAGAATCTTCTTGCCGAATCAACTGGGTACACCTTCTCTCATAAAAAGAGTTAAACCCTTCATCTATCCACGGATGGTCTCGCTCATTAGGCGCAAGAATGCCATACCACCAATTGTGTCCTACCTCGTGGACAATAACATCCAACAAAAACTCCTTTCCTAGGCCGTAATCAATTATTGTTACATTTGGATATTCCATGCCCCCTCCCGCACTTATGGGGCCTTCTACAACACTTACTTGATTATAGGGGTAATCTCCTAGCCAATTGGAATAATTAATAATAGCTCTCTCGATGTAAGTCGTAGACTCTTCCCAAGAGTTGCGTCCATAGTGAAATGCCCATCCCGTTACTGTGCTCCCTGAATTGGGTAGTATAATCTCTTTTTGATCCACTTTGTATCGCTTATCGGCAAACCAAGCAAAATCATGAACATTTTTTTGAATATACCTTAAGGTCTTGTATGTCGAATCAGATGGAATGTCCTTTTTTAACTCTGATGTATCCAGTGTTTTTTCTTCAAGCCATTTAAGCTCCTCCTCATTTTGTAGATCGCCAGTTGCCGCAACGACATAGTTCTTAGGTAAAGTGATATTGACATCGAATGAGCCAAACTCAGAAAAAAACTCTCCTTGATCAAGGTAAGGCATTGGATGCCAACCAGCTTTATCATATACTGCTGGCTTGGGATACCATTGAGTGATTTGGTATGCTTGTCTTCTATGCCCAAGTCTAGAAAAATTCTGAGGAATTTTAACGTGAAAAGGGGTCGATATGGTAATAGAATCATTGCTCTCTAAAGGCTGAGATAGCATAATCTTTGCAATGTCGATATGGGCTGAGTCGAACTGCCAATTAGCTTCCTTATCATTGATCTTGAAGTCTATCTGATCAATAAACCCTTTCTCTTCTGGAGAGGAAAAGTAAAAGCTGGTATTGCCATTTTCTAGAAGTTGCTTTGCAAAAGCCGTGTTGTTGTTTTTATAAGCATTAGGCCATAGGTGAATATAAATCTGATTAAGTACATCTGGGGAGTTATTGATGTACTTCATATTGATGAACCCCAGTAGCTCATGAGTGCTGTCGTTCAACTCCACATCAATAGTATAATGAACATCTTGTTGCCAGTATTCTTCAGCATTGACTTTAAGTAATATGTGACCTAAAAGAAGTATTAAAATTAATCTTTTCAACATATTAGATTAGCTGTTTATATGTCCATTAGACATATTTCAAATATAGTGTTTAAAATTCATACCTTGAGAGCGGTAATTATTTTGTATTTTTGTCCGAATAGTTTACTGCTATATGTTTCAAGAAGAATCAGAAGAGTTTGGTTTTGAGTCTCCAAAGGAACTTGTTAGCCAATATGAAGGGCTTACAAGGTCTGGAAATTCCGTTTATATGGAGGAAGGTTCTTATGAGCAGATTATCGACTTTTACAAAGATTCGGGAGTTTACCATAAGGCAAAAGAAGTAGCTGAAACTGCAACTGCACAACACCCTTTCTCTTCTCGACTATTTATAAAGAGAGCACAAGTGTCTCTAGAATTAGATCAACTGGAAGATGCAAAAGCTTTTGTAGAGAGAGCCAAAATTCTAGATGCTACTGATTTAGATGTATATATTTTAATGGCAGACATTGCAGTTATAGAGGGAAGGAATAAGAAAGCATTAAATTATATTGATGAAGCTATAAAAGTAGCGGATCAACTTGATTTATCGGATTTGTATATCGAGAAATCAGATATCTATGAAGATAGTTTGGACTATTTGAACTCTTATAGAAGTTTAAAAAAGTCACTGCTGATCAATCCAAAGAATACAGAAGCTTTGCATCGAATTTGGATCGCTGTTGATTTATCTAGTCAACATGAAGATAATATCAAACTGCAAAAACTTATTATTGATAAAGATCCATACAGTTTTCTAGCTTGGTATAACCTTGGTCATTCATATCTTCATTTAGGATTGTATGAAAAAGCAATTCAGGCCTATGATTATGTGATGATTATCAATGAAGAGTATGAGTATGCCTATCTTGAGATCGCGGAGGCATATTCAAAAATGGGATCATATAAGAGTGCTATTAGGTATTGTGAAAAATCAATTGAGCTTTTTGGTGACTCTGGGTCAGTATATATAAAGCTTGGAAACATATACAAGGAGGAGAAAGATTTTACTAAGTCTTATAAGTACTATAAAAAGGCTATTGCAGTAAATTCTGATTCATCGGAAGGGTATTATGGACTAGCAACTTTGTTATATCAGCAAGGAAGGTATCATGATGCCTTGTTCTATGCAGAAAAATCAACAAAAATTAATCAATATGCCCCTAAAAACTGGACTTTGTTGGGGGATTGCTTAAATCAAAAAAATGATTTAAAAACAAGTTTTAGCAGCTACGAAAAGGCGATCACATTAGAATCTGATTTAAAAGGAACTTGGATTAAACTAGGTCTTCTCTCGATAGGTATGGATAAAGTACAGGATTATTTAGAGCTCGTACAGCATACAATGGATCCAAGTAATAAAGCAATAGCATTTTTAAAATACCTTGAAGCAGGCTGTTATTTTCATTTAGGAAAGCAAAAAAAAGCTGTATTGATGTTTGAGGACTTGATAAGCAGACATAAGGATGAATTTAAAATTGTATTTGAAGTTTTTCCAGAAATAATGAGTGAATCCAGCATGTTAAACGTGTTGGCAAAAAATAATATTAAAGTTTAAAACAGTAAAACCATAAATGAACTTTAACCTTAAAAAGATACCAGATAGATCACAGAAACCAAGGAAGTCTGGAATGACAATGGTGATGGATAAAGGTCTTAGTTATAGAGAAGCAGAAGATTTTCTGTCAATAGCAGGCGCCTATACTGACATAATTAAGCTTGGATTTGGCACATCCGCTGTAACGCCTAACCTTGACAAAAAGCTTTCTCTCTATAGGGAGGCAAAAATCCCATTTTATTTTGGAGGAACCTTATTTGAAGCTTTTGTCGTAAGGGATCAGATTGATGATTACATCAAAGTGATTGAAAAGTATCAGTTAGAGTATGTTGAAGTATCTGACGGTTCCTTGACAATGCCACATGAAGAAAAATGCAAGATTATCAGTAGGTTATCAAATCATGCCACTGTTCTCTCTGAGGTGGGTTCAAAAGATGCAGAGAAGATCATTCCACCCTATCAATGGATTGAGTTGATGAAAAAAGAGTTGGATGCAGGAGCATGGAAAGTAATTGCAGAGGCACGAGAAGGAGGAAATGTAGGCATTTATAGGGGTACAGGAGAAGTTCGATCTGGTTTGGTTCAGGAAATTTTAACTCAAATACCAGAAGAAAAAATACTCTGGGAAGCACCTAAGAAAGCACAACAGGTTTGGTTCATTAAGCTAATTGGATGTAATGTTAATCTTGGTAATATTGCACCTAATGAGGTAATTCCATTAGAAACATTGAGGTTAGGTTTAAGGGGTGATACTTTCTCACACTTCTTAGACTAAAACAATTTAAGCCTTTATGCAAAATATGCGTACATACCTTTTCTACTTTATAAAAGGTATGACAATGGGTATTGCTGACGTAATTCCTGGAGTTTCGGGGGGAACTATTGCATTTATCACAGGTATTTATAAAAAGCTCATTGAAAGTTTAAATAATATTGATCTGTCTTCGGTTAAATATCTCTTTACTGGAAATTGGAGGAAATTGGAGGAGCAAATCAATATATCCTTCTTGCTAACACTCGTTATGGGCGTTTTTGTTGCTGCTTTTTCATTGGCAAAATTAATTCGTTTTTTGTTACATACTTACGAGGAGGCGGTATGGGCTTTCTTTTTTGGATTGATTGCTGCTTCTACTTTGATCATGTTCAAACACGTAAGGAAGTGGGAAGTTGTTAATATTGCAGCCTTGATAGTCGCTGCTGGATTGGGGTACTGGCTCACAATAGTCTCGGTGATTCAAACACCCAATACTTTGCCTTTTATCTACCTGTCTGGGTTTATTGCCATAGTAGCAATGATTCTGCCAGGAGTCTCAGGTTCTTTTATACTACTTATTTTAGACAAATATCGATATATCATTGATGTGATGTCTGAAATTGCTACAGGAGTGAAAGATATGCTAAAGGCATTATTTCAGTTTGATTTTAATCAATTGACAACGGTATGGCAACAAACAGAATTTTTACCTTTTATTATTTTTCAACTAGGTACTTTGTCTGGAATTATTGGTTTTAGTAAGCTGTTAAATTGGCTTTTAAAGAAATACCATGATCTAACAATTGCAACCTTAATTGGTATTATGATAGGATCTCTTAATAAAGTTTGGCCTTGGAAAAACACACTAACGACTTATGTTAATAGAAAAGGAGAGACCTTGCCGTTGACACAAGAAAACGTTTTGCCACAGAATATCGATAACTACTTTTTCCTTTCAATAGCACTATCAATAGTTGGGTTTGCTATTGTATACTACATTGAAAGATACTTTCAAGAAAAAGCTGAAGTTTAAGTAATGCGTTACTTTGGTTTAATAGGTAAATCTTTGAGCCATTCATTTTCGCCAAGTTTTTTTAAAAAAAAATTTGAAAACGAGCGTATTGTTGATGCCAAGTATAATATAATTGAGCTTGATAACATTGAAAAAATTAGCTCGTTAAAGCTAGAAAATAAACTTAGTGGATACAATGTAACAATTCCTTACAAAAAGGATATTATTAAATATCTAGATGGCTTGTCAGATGAAGCTCAGACTATAGGTGCCGTAAACACAATAAAGGTTGTGGGCGATAAGTGGATTGGGTATAATACAGATGCTATTGGCTTTGAAAAAGCGATCAAGCCACTATTGTCAGAACAACATACTGCTGCTTTGATTTTAGGAACAGGTGGGGCCTCTTTGGCAATAAGGTATATATTGGAAAAACTGGGACTTAAAGTAACTTTTGTAACCAGTTCAAGTAATCATCATTTAAAATATGATAGGCTTAATAAAGAAATAGTAGAGAGCAATACGGTGATCATCAATGCAACGCCTTTGGGGATGTTTCCCAGTGAAGATTCATCTCCTGATATACCATACCAATATATAACCTCCAGTCATATCATGTATGATTTAGTTTATAATCCAGCTGAAACGATCTTCTTAAAAAAAGGGCGTGAAAAGGGGGCAATGGTTCAAAGTGGATATGAAATGTTAAAAACTCAGGCAGAGGCTTCTTGGGCAATTTGGAATAGTCGTCAAGTCTAAAAGTATCAAAATGAGATTTTTTTTTAAAAGTGCTTAGATACGGCACATAAT
Source organism: Bacteroidia bacterium (assembly GCA_030426955.1). Classification (GTDB taxonomy): domain Bacteria; phylum Bacteroidota; class Bacteroidia; order Chitinophagales; family JAUHXS01; genus JAUHXS01. The sequence continues at coordinate 9,579 of JAUHXS010000017.1, forward strand.
ATTTGTATTTTTATAATGTGATAATTAGGAACAGTTCAATTATAAATACAATTATATCTGAAAAGGTTCTTTTTAGACTTTTTTGTATTTGTACAGGTGTGTTATATCCAATTGTCAGCTATCTTACTCAGAATATATACAATAAATGGGAGAACTTCGTCATTTTTATTCTTGTATCTATAGGCTTTTTCATTACCTACATTAGGAAAGCTGAAAAATATATTTACTTCCCCATTAATTTATTGATCTACTTTATGACAACAATGGCTATCAGAAATGCCTATGTGAACAATTTTGATACGTTAGAGGTTGTCGGTATGATTACTTGCAATATTGGTGTTAGTATTCTTTTTCGGAAGTCAAGCCATTTGATTTTTTATGCCTTGTATTCAATATTTTTGCTGTCAGCTTCGTGCATTCATGTTTTAGGTGTAACCTCATATTCTGTTTGTTTAATAAGTTTCTTTGTATTAATTGCAGTAGTTGGGTACTTTTTATTGGCTACAAGAATTGTTGCAAATAATCAACTTGATGCTACAAAAAAGGCAGAGTCAGAACTAAGGAAGTCTAGGAGTAGCTATGAAAATGTTATCGAGAATAGTCGAGATATTATTTATACCCATGATTTAGATGGAAAAATATTAGGTATAAATAGTACCGTCGAGAATATTTTGGGAGGAAGAAAAGACGATTATATCGGCAAGCGTGTCGACTCGTTTATATTAGACGACTTTAAGGAAGAATATGAGGAATATATTAAAACTATAACTTCTAGAGGAGTAGCAGAAGGATTCTCTAGGTTAATAGATGTAAATGGAAATACAAGAGTTTTAGAATATCGAAATGCTATGAGCGTTGATCTTCAAGGAAACAAAATTGTGATTTGTAATTCAAGAGATGTTACTGAACAATTGGGGGTCCAAAAAGCCTTGTCAGAAAGTGAGGAGAAATTTAGAAATATATTCAACTCTTTGCATGACCCTTACTACAAAACAGACTTAGATGGGGTAATTCAAATTATTAGCCCCGCTATTTATGAAATATTTGGCTATCAAGCAGAAGAGTTAGTAGGGCAATATACAAGTATGCTATATAAAGATCCTAATGAAAGAAAGCTATTGTTAAAAGAACTCAAAAATAAAGGATATGCCAGAGACTTTGAAACGGTTGCCCGAAAAGCTAATGGGGACTTATTTCATGTTTCTGTAAACTCTTTCTTTGTATATGATAAGCAAGGAGAGCCTATTGGAATGGAAGGAACAGTTAGGGATATTGATGCCGCCAAAAGTGTGCAGTTAAAATTAGAGGAAAGTGAGTCAAGGTATAGAGACTTAGTAGAACACAGCCAAGATTTGATATGTATACACGATCAAAATGGCAAACTGTTGAGCTTTAATTCTACATTTAGTAAAGTGCTTGGGTATCCTCCTAGTAGGTTTTTAGATGCTAATATTCGAGAATTTATAGTGGATAAATACAAAAAAGAATTTGATAAATACCTGAAAGACATTGTGAAATCAAAACATATGTCAGGTTATATGCAAGTAAAATGTCTAGATGGATCACATAAGATATTAGAGTATAATAATACCTTAACAACAGATAAAAAAGGAGAAATTATTATTAGGGGGATGTCCAAAAATGTAACTGAGGCAGTTTTGACGCAGAAAGCACTCACCAAAAGTGAAGCAGATTATAGAAATATATTTAACTCCATACCTGATGTATTATATAGAACAGATATGGAAGGTATTATTACCATGTTAAGCCCCTCTGTTAAAATGATTTTAGGATACGATCCTAGCGAGCTTATTGGAATGAGTATTGTTGATTTATACGTAAATAAAGAGAGACGAGAGGAGTTTATTAAGTCTATTGATAAAAAAGGTTTTATTAATAATTATGAAAATGTATTAACAAAAAAAGATGGGACCATAATAGTAACTTCTGCTAACTGTTACTATCTCTATAATGAAGACGGGCAGCCTGTTGCAATTGAAGGTTTGATAAGAGACATTACTACTGCTAAACAAATTGAAAATAAGCTGGTCGAGGCAAAAACAATTGCTATAGAGGCATCTCGATCTAAAACAGAGTTTATAGCAAATGTGAGCCATGAGTTAAGAACTCCACTTAATGGTATTTTAGGACTTGCGAGTTTGCTTAAAACGACTAAATTGGATCATATACAAAAAGACAGGGTAGAAACAATAGAGCAAACAACTCAGGTGCTTTCAGGTATAATAAATGATTTGCTGGAGCTGTCAAAGCTTGATGCAAAAAAGATATCATTAAAACCAGAGCCCTTTAATCTTGAAAAGGCCATAGAGAAAATTATTAAGACCTTTTCTCCAGAGGCGGTTAAAAAGGGAATTTTACTTGGGTACTCTATTAAGAAGGATGTGCCTAATAGCGTTTTTCTTGATAAACTAAGAATTCAGCAAATTTTAAATGACTTGGTCAATAATGCCATCAAGTTTACAGATAAAGGTGGAGTGATGCTCACAATCTCTAAAGTTGAAAGTAGTCATGATGATATACGATTAAAATTTGAAGTGTCAGATACAGGAATTGGTATATCTAAATCAAATATTGCAAAATTATTTAAGAGGTTTTCTCAAGTGGAGGGGTCTTCAAAAAGAAAATATACAGGAACGGGTCTCGGATTAGCAATATGTAAGGATTTAGTTGAGTTAATGGGAGGAAAGATAGGAGTAGAGAGCAGCAAAGGAAAAGGAAGTAACTTCTGGTTTATTGTCGACTTTCAAGAACCAGTTATATTATCTACCCACGATGATATTGCAAGTGAACAAGATTTTAAAGGTGTAGATAAGCCAACCATAAAAGAGAAAGAGCAACTGAAGATTTTGCTTATTGAAGACAATCATGTAAACCGAAAAGTTACCCTTGCTTTGTTAAAAGAATATGGGTATACTACTGATTATGCGGAGGATGGAAAGAAAGGGTTGCAGAAGATCAGAAAGGAAAAGTTCGATCTAGTATTGTTAGACTATCAAATGCCTGACATGAACGGGGAGCAGGTTTTAAGCAGGTTGTCAAAAATGAACGATGCCCCACCAGTAATTATTTTATCAGCAAATGCATTAGAAGAGAATAAAGAAAAATTGATTAAGAAGGGCGCTATTCGTTATTTCACAAAGCCACTAGATCACCAAGAGCTTGATTTGTTTATTGTGAATAATTTGCTAAAAAAACCGACCAATTCTAAACGAAAGCAAATAATTGTTAGTGAGAAAATTGAAATAGACAAACAAACTGTAAAGTATCTAAAAAATCTACCTGGATTCGATTTTAAAGAAATAATAGAAGAGTACCTAATGGAAAGCAGTAGACAAATACCTTTGATTACTAATGCAATCAAAAAGAACAACCTCGGCAAAGTAATAGAAATAGCTCATACACTAAAAGGAAGCACGACATCAATAGGATTGTCATCAATATCTAAACTATTTTTCGATATAGAACAAGATGCACAGAAGGAGGATTCAAAAAAAATGCTTCAGAATTTAAAAACATTAAGGAAGCAACATAGGATTCTTCGAAACATGATAAATGAATCAAACACAATCATTATCTAATCAATGACTAAAAAATTGACTAAAATTTGTGTTGATATTGTTGAAGATGATCCCGTATTTACAAAAATGCTTAAAGGTGCAGTAAGTCAAAATGATTCATTTGAAATTACAACCTGGAAAAGTGCTGAGCCATTTTTAGACTCAATTAAAGATAAGGCTAAAAGTGAAATTTTGATTGTCGACTACAATCTTCCTAAGATCAATGGTCTTGACCTATTAGAGCAAGTTAAGAATGTAAAAGCTGGACTTAAATGTGTTGTCATATCAGGGCAAGAAGATGTTGAAGTAGTAGTGAAAGCTTATAAATCCGGCGCAGATGACTACATAATTAAAAATGAACATTGCTTTCCAGAGTTAATGAATACACTTAAGAACTTTTCTAAAAATATAGAACTAGAGAGAGAGGTAAAGGCATTAAAAAATAAGTTTGTAAACAATAACGATATCAAGATTGTCGGTGAAAGCAAAGCGACTGATTTGATAAAAAAGTTAATAGAAAAAATTGCAAAGACAGATTTGTTAGTACTGATAACAGGAGAGAGTGGTGTAGGTAAGGATCTTGTTGCAAAAAAGATACATATGGAGTCTAATAGGGCAAATGCACCGTACGTACCTATTAATATGGCGGCAATTCCATCTGAATTGTTAGAGAGTGAATTATTTGGGCATGAAAAAGGAGCATTTACAGGTGCACAAAATACAAGGAAGGGGAAATTTGAGGAAGCCCAAGGGGGTACGTTATTTCTGGATGAAATAGCTGAAATGGACTTGTCAGCCCAAGCAAGGCTATTAAGAGTTTTAGAAGAAAAAATAATAACAAAACTAGGTGGGAATAAACAAGTAAAGCTTGATCTGCGAATCTTGACAGCCACAAATAAGAACCTTTTAGATGAAGTGAAGAGAGGAAAATTCAGAGAAGACCTTTACTATAGACTTCAAGGATTCACAATGAGCATACCGCCTTTGCGAGAGAGAATAGAAGATATTCTCTTGTTAGCTTCTTATTTTGCAGATCGGTTTTTTATTAATAATAACATACAGCCATTTGATTTTGATAATGAAGCGATTAAAAAAATTAAAAAATATAGTTGGCCAGGCAATGTGAGAGAGTTGAAATCTGCAGTAGAAAGAGCAATTGTACTGTCTGACCAGAAAGTAATTAGGTCAGAAGATCTGCAAATTGTCAGCTCTAATTCTAATATGAGCTTTGCAGATATGAATAGCACTTACACTATGGAAGACCATAAACAAAATATCTTAGAACGCTATTTAAGAGAATATAATAACGATGTCGATAAAGTGGCAGAAAAACTAGAAATTGGCAGAGCAACTATTTACAGAATGTTAAAAAAGAAAAATGATAGATAATATATATAATAAATATGCAAATCTATTGGTGAACTATTGTCTCGAGTTAAAAAAGGATGATAAGCTATACGTGGTATCATCGTATTTGGCAGAACCTTTATTGCAAGAATTACAAAAAGAAGCTTTAAAAGCAGGGGCAAATGTTGTCTTTGATACATCCTTTTCCGAGCAAGGAAAGATTTTCTACGATTATGCAGAACAAAATCAATTAGAGTATGTCAATCCGATGAAGCAAATAGCCATGGAGACCTTTGACGCATACTTGAACATCATTTCTCCATTTAACCTAAAAGAAACTCAAAATATAGACTCAGAAAAAAGAGCTATCGTGCAAAAAGCTTCAAAAGGTGTTAGCAAGACTTATATGCAACGAACAGGAAGTGGAGACATGAGACGTTCACTTTGTGTCTTTCCTACTCAAGCTGCGGCGCAAGAGGCAAGCATGTCTTTGAAGGAGTATCAAGACTTTGTTTTTAACGCTTGTAATTTATTACAGGAAGATCCAAAGCAAGCATGGCTTAAAACAAGAGAATTTCAACAAAGAATAGTAGATTATTTAAATCAAAGAGAACATATCGTATACAAAAACGATAAAGTAGACATCAGCTTTTCAACAAAAGGGCGAACATGGATTAATTCTGATGGGCGAGCAAATATGCCTTCAGGGGAAGTTTATACATCGCCAGTAGAAGATTCTGTTAATGGATATATAAAATATACCTTCCCCTCCATTTACATGGGAACAGAAGTGGAGGAGGTGGAGTTGTACGTAGAAAACGGTCAGATCAACAAATGGGACGCCAAACGAGGCAAGGAGTTTTTAGATAAGATATTTGCTATCGATGGAACAAGAGTATTTGGAGAAGCTGCTATTGGAACAAACAAGCAAATTCAACAAATGACTAAGAACATCTTATTTGATGAAAAGATTGGTGGTACCGTTCATATGGCTATTGGTCAATCTTACTATCAGGCAGGAGGGAAAAATGAGTCGTCAGTACACTGGGATATGATTACAGATATGCGAGACGGAGGAGAAATATATGCTGATGATGAATTGATCTATCAAAATGGTGAATTTATTATCTAAGTCGATAAGTTTATAGAATTCAGACCATTCTCAAACTTTATAATTGTTAAATTTGTTGAATAAGAAAGTTTAAAGAAATGAACTTAAGTTTAAAAGGTAAAAATGCGCTGGTTTGTGGAAGCACGCAGGGTATAGGAAAAGCTTCTGCAATAGAGTTAGCATTGTTAGGAGCTAATGTTATTCTATTAGCTAGAAATGAGGATAAGTTAAAAGCAACACTATCTGAACTAGATGCTTCTAATGGTCAACAACATAAATATCTAGTAGCTGATTTTACAGATACAGACGGACTAAGAAAAATAGTGAATGATTTTATTGCTAGCAATATCATCCATATTCTTATAAACAATACGGGAGGCCCTCCAGGTGGTCCGATTGCAGATGCAGAAACAAGTGAATTTGAGCAGGCATTTTCAAATCATTTAATCTGTAACCACATCATTACTCAAGCTGTAACGGAAGGAATGAAGAAAGAGGGTTTCGGCAGAATAATTAATGTTATATCTACTTCTGTTAAACAACCTTTATCTGGTCTTGGTGTATCCAATACCATTAGAGGTGCGGTCGCCAACTGGTCTAAGACGATGGCAAATGAACTTGGTCAATATGGCATTACCGTAAATAACGTTTTACCTGGCGCTACCAATACACAGCGTTTACAAAGTATTATAGAAAACAAAGCGAAAAAGCTGAATGTAGAGATTAGTAAAATTGAAAAGGAGATGGCATCAGAAATACCCGCTGGAAGATTTGCCGATCCAAGTGAACTCGGAGGAGTTATTGCCTTCTTAGCATCGCCTGCAGCAAGTTATATAAATGGTATTAATGTGCCCGTAGATGGTGGAAGGACAGGTTGTCTATAATTTGAAATCTGAATGCAAAAGATAAAAAATTACATAGGAGGAAAGCTAGTTGAGCCTTCCAATGGTCAGTATCTAGATAATTACAATCCAGCGATTGGATCAGTTTATTCGCTAATTCCAGACTCTACGAGCAAAGATGTTGAACTAGCTGTAAAAGCAGCAGAAAAAGCATCTGAAGCATGGGCGAATACTCCTGCAAAGGAGCGCTCGGATATCATGAGTAAGATAGCTGATTTGATTCAAAGGGATCTGGACAAATTAGCACAAGCAGAGTCTATTGATAATGGTAAGCCTTTGAAACTTGCAAAGAGAGTAGATATTCCAAGGGCTGTTGACAATTTTAGCTTTTTTGCTACAGCCATACTTCATTTTTCCAGCGAAGCACATTCAATGGAAGGGATTGCTTTGAATTATACTTTGCGAGAACCTATTGGAGTGGTCGGATGTATCTCTCCATGGAATCTGCCTTTGTACTTATTTACATGGAAAATAGCACCCGCAATAGCCGCTGGTAATTGTGTGGTAGCAAAGCCATCAGAAGTGACACCAATGACAGCTTATTTGTTATCTGAACTCTGTATTGAGGCAGGACTGCCTGAAGGAGTACTTAACATTGTTCATGGTTTAGGACCTAAGGTGGGAAGTGCAATGACAAAGCATAAGAAGATTAAAGCTATTTCATTTACAGGAGGAACAAAAACGGGTGAAGAGATTGCTCGAGTCGCTGCTCCAATGTTTAAGAAGTTGTCATTAGAGCTAGGGGGAAAGAATCCCAACATTATTTTTGCAGACTGCGATTATGACAAAATGTTAAAAACAACTATTCATTCCTCGTTTGCAAATCAAGGACAAATATGTTTGTGTGGTTCGAGAATATTTATTGAACGACCTATTTATGATAAGTTTAAAGAAGATTTTGTTAAAAAAGTAAAACAGCTAATTGTAGGAGATCCCGATGGCGATAAAACAAACTTAGGTGCAGTTGTTTCGGAAGCACATATGAATAAAGTGCTTTCCTATATAAAACTAGCTGAAGAAGAAGGTGGAACCATTTTAGCAGGAGGCAAAAGAAAAATATTAGACGGAAAGCATAAAGATGGATGGTTTATTGAGCCCACAATTATAGAGGGGTTATCTTATGATTGTCGAACTAATCAAGAAGAGATATTTGGTCCTGTGGTAACCATAATGCCTTTTGATACGGAGGAAGAAGTTTTAAAATATGCCAACAGCACAGAATATGGATTAGCAGCAACGATTTGGACAGAAGATCTAAGCAAAGCACATCGTGTTGCTGATTTAGTAGAGTCAGGTATTGTTTGGGTTAACTGTTGGTTGGTAAGAGATCTTCGAACACCTTTCGGCGGAATGAAAAACTCAGGAGTTGGAAGAGAAGGTGGTTTTGAAGCATTACGATTCTTTACCGAGCCGAAGAACATTTGTGTAAAGTGGGCATAAAGATCAAGTCTTTATTTCATTAGATTTGTATTGAAGAGAAACTATGGCTAAAGTTATTGTAGAAAACGTAGACGGCTTTTATTTTAAAGCTACGGATGAACTAGGGCGATCTGTTGATATGGACGCACCAGAGAATGGGATAGGCGGAGACAATGGAGTAAGACCTATGCAGATGTTACTAATGGGGTTAGGAGGTTGTGCAGGAATAGATATTGTAAGTATTCTGAAAAAACAGAAACAGGACTATAAGGGCATTTCTATGGAAATTGATGGAAAACGACCAGAAGGGAAAATGGCAACACCATATAATAATATCCATATAAAAGTTACTATTACTGGCAATGTTAATGAAGATAAAGCAAGAAAGGCAATAGACTTATCTTTGGATAAATATTGTTCTGTTGCTAAAACTTTGGATCAATTGGCAACTATTAACTACGCGTTGGAAATTAAAAGTTGATGAAAACATATAAAAACTTTGAGACAAATGCGATAAGAACGCAAACTGAGCGTTCTAAAAGAGAGCATAGTTCACCTATGTTCATGACATCTAGCTTTATTTTTAATGATGCTGAGCATGCCAAGGCACTTTTTGCAGATGAAGTAGAGGGAGATATATACTCTCGGTTTTCAAATCCAACGGTAAGAGAGTTTGAAGAAAAGATGTCTATTTTAGAAGAAACGGAAGACGGCTTTGCCACTGCATCGGGTATGGCAGCCGTTTATGCGAGTTTTGTGGCTTTGTTAAAATCTGGAGATCACATTGTCTCATCAAGGGCTATTTTTGGTTCAACTCATAAAGTATTTACTCAAATTTTGACCAAGTTTAATATTACAAGTACCTATGTAGATTTAAATGACTTTGATGCATGGGAAAATGCCATTCAAGATAATACTAAAATGTTTTTTTGTGAATCTCCATCTAACCCAGGGCTGGAATTGGCTGACATGAAAAAGATTGGCGAGATTGCTAAAAAGAATAATTTATTGTTTAACGTAGATAACTGTTTCGCAACGCCTTATTTGCAGAGGCCTGCTTACTACGGAGCAGACTTGATTACACATTCAGCAACGAAATTCATTGATGGACAAGGTAGAGTAGTTGGAGGAGTGGTATTGGGTAAAAAAGAGCTGATAAGTGAAATTAGAACATTCTGTCGAAGCACTGGACCATCATTGTCTCCTTTTAATGCTTGGGTGCTTTCCAAGAGCTTGGAAACACTTTCTGTAAGAATGGAGAAGCATTGTGATAATGCACTTCGATTAGCAAAATATCTCGAATTACATCCAGAGGTTGAATCTGCTAGGTATCCTTTCTTGCCGTCACATCCTCAATATGAGTTAGCGAAGAAACAAATGCGATTAGGTGGTGGTCTAGTCACTTTTATTGTGAAAGGAGGCTATGAGCGAGGGAAAACTTTCTTGAATAATCTAAAAATGTTTTCGCATACGGCAAATCTTGGAGATACACGAACGATAGCAACACATCCTGCTTCAACCACACACGCTAAGCTTACAGAAAAAGAGCGTCAGGCTGTTGGAATTGAACCAGGATTGATTAGAGTTTCCGTCGGGCTGGAGCATATTGAAGACATCATAGCAGACATAGAGCAAGCATTGGATAAATCGAAATGATACGCACTAAAATATTCAAAATTAAAAATCAAAACACAAGCCGTCATTCTGAAGTATTGAAATACTACATGGGCAACAGTAGATGATTCGCTATGCTCAGCATGACGTGGAATTTTGAACATTTTAATGATAAACATAAAGTATATGGCAACTACAACTAAATCAAAGGAGTATATTGAACTAGAGGACAAATATGGTGCACATAACTATCACCCCCTACCAGTAGTGTTGTCTAAAGGAGATGGCGTATATGTTTGGGATGTTGAAGGAAAACAATATTATGATTTTTTATCAGCTTATTCTGCCGTAAATCAAGGTCATTGCCATCCTGAAATTATTAATGCATTAGTCAACCAGGCAAAAGAACTGACATTGACTTCAAGAGCTTTTTATAATGATCAGTTAGGACCTTATGAGAAATATATCACAAATTTCTTTGGTTATGATAAGGTATTACCCATGAATTCTGGTGTAGAAGCTGTAGAAACTGGAATTAAACTTTGTAGAAAATGGGGATATGAAAAGAAAGGCATTGCAGAGGGGCAAGCAAAAATAATTGTATGTGAAGGCAACTTTCACGGAAGAACAACAGGTGTTATTTCATTTTCTACTGATCCAGATTCCAATACAAATTTCGGACCTTATATGCCAGGCTTCGAGGTGATTCCATATAATGATTTAAAAGCATTAGAAAATGCTCTAAAAGATAATAATGTATCGGGGTTTTTAGTAGAGCCCATTCAAGGAGAGGCTGGTGTAAATGTTCCCGATGAAGGCTATTTGAAAAAGGCATTCGATTTGTGTCAAGAGGCGAATGTATTGTTCATTGCTGATGAGATACAGACAGGTATTGCTAGAACGGGAAAACTCTTGGCTGTAGATCATGAAGACATTCGTCCTAATATCGTATTACTAGGAAAAGCGCTTAGTGGCGGCGTATTGCCCATTTCTGCTGTTTTGGCAGATGATGATATTATGCTTTGTATCAAACCAGGAGAGCATGGTTCAACTTTTGGAGGCAATCCTCTTGCATGTCAAGTAGCTACAGTTGCTTTGCAAGTTGTTGATGAAGAAAAGTTAGCTCAAAATGCGGAAAAGCTAGGCAAACTATTCAGAACAGAGTTAGAGCAATTTGATCATGAAATGGTGAGTGTAGTAAGAGGGAAAGGCCTACTAAATGCAGTAATAATTAAGCCAAAAAATGGAAAGACGGCTTGGGATGTTTGCCTAAAGCTAGCTGAAAATGGACTGTTGGCAAAGCCTACACACGATCATATTATTCGATTTGCTCCCCCTTTGGTCATTACCGAAGAACAAATTGTAGCGTGTATTAATATCATTAAGAATACCATTGGTTCCTTTTAGTGAGTAAACGACTGCTTGATAGCTGGAAAAGTAATCGAGTAAAGCTTAAATCAGTCTTTAAGTCATTTTTAAGTAATACTTCAAAGAAAAATATTGATAAAAACTTCGCAGAGGAAGTTCACAACGAAGTTTTTAGTGAGGTAAATTGTTTAGATTGTGCTAATTGTTGTACGAGTATTCCACCTATTGTCAATAAAGCGGATGTCACTAGAATAGCTAAATATCTAGGGTTAAAGAAAAACGATTTTGAAGACCAGTATTTATATCGGGATGAAGATGGAGATATGGTCATGAAGCAAACACCTTGTGTATTTTTAGAGGAAGGCAATGCTTGTTCTATTTATGATGTTCGGCCGAAAGCCTGTCAGCAATATCCTCATACAGGAGAGTATGAATTTTATAACAATCTGAACTTACATGTTCAAAATAGTCAATATTGTCCAGCTGTGTTTCACATATTAGTTAGGTTACAGAAAAAGTAAAACTAAACATTTTCAGCCCTTTTCATTATAGTGCAGTCGGCTAGCAACGCTCGTGGCTGATTTATATCAGTATCACCTATGATATAGGTCATTACCTCACAACTAGAGTTTTTGTTTCTTAGCCAAAATTAATTGATGACTAAAAAGATATGGTACCAATCTATTTTTAAATACACGTTGATAGTATTTCAGAGAAGGGAATAGAAGTAGTTTCCAATTTTAAACTTGAAAAAAATGAACTTGATATGCTAATCAGAAGTGTGCAACATATTGAAGCAAATTCTTATGAAGGTTAGTTCCGAAAAGAGTTTACAGCAGATATATTATGCGCTTGGCTTACTGGCATACTCAGTAGCTAAAGCCGATACAAACTTAACTATGAGAGATAGAAAAGAATTGAGTCAATTACTATTGGATTCGGCAACAGAAAATGACTATGCATTTGCAGAAAGTTTTGCTAATATGATTCCACATATCTTGGAGAAAGAGCGTAAAGATGTTGATTCTACTTATAATTGGGTACTGTATACGCTTAAGGCTAACTTAAAAGAACTTAACAAGAAAGTTAAAAAGTCATTTATTTCTACAATTGGTAAGGTTGTAAATAGATTTCCATCAAGTGATCATAACTCGAATGTCACTATTTTAGATAGACTTAATAAGGATTTAAATAATCTTTAACTAAGACCAAAGCATTATTTTTATATTTGATTATGCTTTCTAATATTGAATTAGGCGAATTATATAAAATACACTTTGAAACTTCTTCCGAAGGGTTGGTTTTGGTAAATAAAGATGGAGAAATCTTGATTGCAAATGAAGCCTTAAACAAGTTGTTTGGTTATAATTCACAAGAGCTTATTGGAGAAAAAATTGAAATACTAATTCCAACTAAGCATAAAGAAAAACATAAGCAACATAGACAACATTATACGAAAAAGCCCCAAAAAAGAGCAATGGGACAAGGCTTTGATTTAGTTGGAATAAAGAAAGATGGAACTGAGTTTTTCGTTGAAATTAGTCTAAATTACTTTAAACGTAATGACGATACTTATGTGCTAGCGTTAGTGAATGATATCACGCCTAGAAAGAAAATTGAGGATAAACTAAGAGATCATAATCAAGAGTTGGAACGCTTAGTGGAGGAGCGAACTAAAGAATTGGATAACACTGTTAAGGCGCTAGAGTTTAGTAATGAAAGTTTGCAGGAGGAGATTGAAGTTAGGAAAAAGATAGAAGATAAGATACAGAAAGCATTGTCGCGGGAGAAAGAACTAAATGATTTAAAGTCTCGATTTGTATCTATGGCCTCTCATGAGTTTAGGACACCACTCAGTACTATTATGTCCTCAATATCATTGATCGGCAAATATGATGATAGCAATATTGAAAAAAGGGAGAGGCATATTGATAAGATAAAGTCATCTGTAAGAAACTTAACAAATATTTTGGATGATTTTTTATCCATAGATAGACTAGAAGCTGGCAAAGCAGAACTAAATATTCAAGAGATCAATCTAATAAACGTGTGCGAACAAACTATTGATTTGATGAATTCTCTGCTGAAAAATGGACAAGAGATAAGACTTATGGCTAAGTCAAAAGATATTGGTATTATTTCTGATGGTGGAATTATTCAAAATGTCCTTACAAATTTACTGTCTAATGCAATTAAGTATTCAGACGTGGGAGATATTATTGTTGAAGTTCAGGAGGCAAAACCGAACTCAACCACAATATCAGTTCACGATAATGGTATAGGTATTGCTGATGAAGAGCAAAAACATATGTTTGAACGCTTTTTTAGGGCAAAAAATGCAATAAACATTCAAGGTACTGGCTTGGGACTAAATATTGTTAAGCGATATGCGGATATGTTGAGAGGAGAGGTCACATTTCATAGTAAGTTAAATGTAGGATCAACATTTATATTGACATTACCCCAAAAAATAAATCAATGACCAAGATTTTATTGATAGAAGATAATGAAGATGTCAGGGAAAATACGGCGGAGATACTAGAGTTGGCAAACTATGAGGTTTTAACAGCAGAAGATGGAAAGAAAGGTGTAGCCATTGCTAAAGATATTCTTCCAGATATTATTATTTGTGATATCATGATGCCTGAGCTAGATGGCTATGGGGTGTTTCATATTTTAAGCAAAGATGATACAACAAGTGGTATTCCATTTGTTTTTTTAACGGCGAAAGCAGATAAACAGGATTTTAGAAAAGGTATGTCACTTGGTGCTGATGACTATTTAACTAAGCCTTTTGATGAAGTAGAGCTTTTAAATGCAATTGAAATAAGGTTGAAGAAACGAAATGTCTTATCCAACAAGCGAGTTGATGAGCATAATGATGTCTTGATGGATATAAAAGCATTTGAGGATTTATTGGAGAAAGAGGAGGTAATCACTTTTATAAATAAGGAAAACATCTTTAAGGAGAGCGGCTACCCCAATGTGTTGTTTTATTTAAAAAAAGGGAGTGTTAAGGTTTGGAAGTTAGATCAAAATGGAAAGTCATTTATCCTTAAGACTTTAGAAGCCCCATCTTTTTTAGGATATGAGGCAATTATAAATGATGATAAGTATACTCATAATGTCACTGCAATAAAAGATACTGATATTGTTAAATTCCCGAAAGAGGCTTTCAAAAGTCTTTTGGCTTCTAGCAAGAGCATCGCAGCACATTTTTCAAAAATGGTTGTGGAGGACAATCATGAGTTAGAGAGTAAATTATTAAGTACTGCCTATAGTTCCGTTCGGGCGAAGGTTGCAAGTGTTATTTTGAAATACTATTCATCAGACGCAAAAATAAGTATGAGTAGAGAAGAGTTAGCTTCAACAGTTGGCATTGCAACAGAAACTTTCATCAGAGCACTTGGTGAACTAAAAAAAGATGGAGTGATAAATATGAATGATGGGAGAATTATTATTCAAGATTTAGCTAAACTAAAGGCTATCGTAGAGCAGTATTAAACTAAAGTCTTTTTTCTTTTTTAGGCCTGTTCAAAGATTCCTCAATTATTGTTAGATAAGTCTTTCCAATTATAGCAAATGATGCCAATGCAATAGCTATTCCTATAATTAAGTAACAGGCAGTAAAGAGCCGACTAGCCTCATTAGTAGGATGAAAGTCCCCATAACCAACTGTCGTTAGAGTAGTTACCGAAAAATAAAAACTTGTAATCCAACTCCACCCTTCAAGTTTATGATAAATGATAGTACTAGCGCTTACCAATGTGGAGAGTGCTAGAATAGATAAAGTAAGTTGTATCTCAAACTTGACCTTGAGGTTCGATAGTAGTTTGTGAATACTCTTTTTGTTATTCATTACTCATGCCAACGCTATTTTCGATTTTCCTTGCAATTTTCTTGTCGAATTTAGACACAGCTGTCAGTGGAACATATAGAATAAATAGTCCCAGTAATGCCATCCATCCAAGAAAGACTTTTTCAATCCCTTCTGTTGCGTTATTCCATAAAGATAAATAACTATCTAACGATATCCCAAGCATGAAAATAACAATGCAAAGACCTGCTATCCGAGATAAAAAAGAAGGAGGGCTATTCTTATACATTTCAACTTTCAAAAACTGTGGTCCATTGGCAAGTATCGCTAAGACAATACTTAAGAAAAAAGCAACCCCAATGTTATCAATGAAATGAAATTGGCTCAGTATAATGTAAAATAAAATACTGGCTAGCGAGATCATAATATTTATAAGTATCATTTTTATAAGTTTTAGTTACGATGCAATACTAGCTCATATAGTTAAATATTTTGCTGATTGTAATTTGTTAAACACCTGATCAATATCATCCTCTGGGTTGAGGTATATCATTTTTATTATGTAGCAGTTTATTGACTTTTGTAATAATTATTTAACCTTTAAAAACATTATTATGAATGTAGGAGCGATTGATTCTGTAATTAGGTTTTCTGTTACCATGTTCTTTATGATTGCCGTTATGTTTATTGGTATGCCAGAACTATTATTTGTTGGAGGCTTTATTTTATTGACTGCACTAACAGGACATTGTCCTTTATATTCTGTTTTAGGAATAGATACTTGTGAAAGACATAAAAACAGCAAATGAGTAATCGCTTCTAAAAAATTAAAGAGCTTATATAGTATTATAAAATGTTTATATGAACAAAGGTGATTGATATTATGCCTAGTAACAAGTTTGTTTTTAATATGTTATTAGCTATTTGAAAGCTTTTGTCTTCTGAAGCTCTCAATAGTATGATAAAAGAGCAAATAGATAGGACTAGACTAGTCAAGAAGTAAAACTTTATATATTGGTCATTAAAATAGTAGATCATATAAGCCCCCAATCCTAAACTGACCAATAGGATGACGAATATAATTAGTTTGGTTTTAGCTAACCCCAAATGTACTGGAGTGGTTTTGTAGTTATGAATGATATCACCTTTCATGGCTTCTATGTTCTTGATAAACTCTCTAGCAAGGTTTAAAGCAAAAATATAAGAACCATAAGCAAAAATTACTTTGTCAAACTCGTTGTAATAAATACAGATACTAAAAAAAGCACTTACTGACAAAAGAGATGCACTGAATTCTGCAAAAAATGGTAGTTTATGAAGCTTATGAGAATAGAGCCATAATGACAATGCGAAAATCAATTGAAATAAGAATACTTTATAGGAAACAATAAATGCGAGTGAAACGCCAACTACATTAAACAGCATAAAGCAGTTTAGTGCGAAAAATCTGCTGATAACCCTATCGAATACAGTTGTGTTAGGACGATTAATCAAGTCTCTTTCTAAGTCATAAAAGCTATTGATAATAAACCCTGCAGCGATAATAAAAGCAGTAGATAATGTAATGAGATGAATTTTATGATCTAATAGAATCTCTAGCTTGGAAATGCCAGGATTTAAAAAGAAGAAAGAGGCTAAATATTGAGCAATTATGATCAAAAGAATATTGTACCATTTGATCATGGACAATAGTGCAATAAACTTGATTAGAATGATTCGTTGCTCTCTATTTAGGTAGGATTTTGGCATGGAGCTACCTGCTAGAGGCTAGAAGTTGTATATCACTTCCATTTGGTGACCCTTAAGCATTTTTTTAGCCTTGCTGATATCTTCCGTAAAGCCAAGGATATAACCACCACCTCCTGATCCGCAAAGCTTTAGATAGTAGCTTTTGCTTTCAATACCATCTTTCCAAAGTTTGTGAAAGTCAGATGGAATCATGGGAGTGAAGTTGTCTAACAGAATTTGAGACAGTTTACTCAGGCTATTAAACAAGGGTTTAAAATCTTTATTTAAGAAAGACTTGATACATTCATCATTATGCTTGATGAACTGCTTGAACATCTTTCGAAATCCTTCTTGCTTGCACTTTTCAAGAAAGATATTTACCATGGATTGTGTCTCGCCTGGTTGTCCCGAATCTAATAAAAAAATAGCACCCTTTCCCTTAGCTTCAGAAACGGGAATGCCAACAGTATCTAAGTTAGTTTTTGACTTGATTAAAACAGGTAGATTGAGATAGCAAATCAATGGATCAAGACCTGAACTTTTTCCATGAAAGTAAGATTCCATTTGCCCAAGCGCCTTTTTTAAGTTGAGCATTTTTTCATTGCTGAGGTCATCCTTAGAGTTGAGCTCGTCTTTGGAATAAGCTTCATAAATAGCTGCACAAAGTGCTCCTGAACTACCTACGCCAAAGCCTTGTGGTATGCTAGAGTCAAAATACATTCCAGCTTCAATGTCTTTTGACAGTTTCTCTAAGTCTAGTTTTGCAATTAAATTTTCCTCTTTTTGCAGCTTATTCAGATAGATCAAATAATCTTTAAGACTTTGATTAGAAGCTTCTGCTTGACTAGTTTTTGCTTTTTTCTTAATTAACTTCCCTTTGTAAAAATCATAGGGGATGGAGAGTCCCATGGAATCTTCGATGATTCCATACTCTCCGAAGAGCAATATTTTGGCGTAGAATAAAGATTCTTTAATCATGTTACGCTAGTTGAATTGGTCCAGAGCCAACTTCATCGCTAATATAGGCATTGTTTTCACAAAATGCAATTAACTCATTGTTGATAAGTGTCATAGCTTCAGTTGCTTCCGATTTCGGATATAGAAAATGAACGTTCGCTCCTGCATCTAACGTAATTACGAAATTCGTATTGTTTTGGTTTCTGTATTCCCATATTTTATTGATGATTTGTAGTGTGTTTGGCTTAAACAAGAGGAAATAAGGGTCGGAAGTCATCATCATAGCATGGAGCATAAGTGCCTCTTGTTCCACTAATTTTGTAAAGTCTTGTAGATTACCATTCTTGAGTATGTCTTTGATAATGGACAAATTTTTATTTGCTTCTTGAAATCTATTTGCTGCAAAAGGGTGACCATTCATTAAGGAATGACCAACAGTGCTGGATACTTCCTTTTGTCCTTGATCGACCAATAAAATGGTGTCTTGAAAATCTTTAAAAATGGGATGAGCATCAGTAAAAGGAGTGGCATATTCGTCACTACTTCCAGGAATTGCCTCATGTTTGCCCCAAGAAGCTAATCCAGGATAGAGTGAGCGACATGCACTTCCTGAACCAAGTCTTGAAAGCATAGATGCTCTTTTGAGAAAATCTGCTTTGTTGAATTTTTTATCCGTCAACTGTTCTTCCATAGAGCAGATACATAGTGCCAATGCGCTCATACCCGATGCAGAGGAAGCAATTCCGCTAGAATGCGGAAAGGAGTTAGAAGTTTTTATGGTAAACTTATACTGTTTTAAAAAAGATACTTTGTGTGAGATATTATCGAAGAAGCTAATTATTTTGGGTTTGAACGATTCTTTTAATTCATCTTCTAAAAAAACGTTAATATCATAATCTGCTGTCGTTTCTTTTGATTCGTATATAAGTTCAGTAGTTGTATGGCAATTTTTTAAGGTGAAGCTGATAGATGCATTGGTGGGAATTTGCTTGTCCCGTTTACCCCAATACTTTACTAAAGCAATATTTGAAGGGCTTTGCCATTTAATTGAGTTGCTCATTATTATTGCAAATATATAACCTTTAACTTAAGACTTATGTTATTATTAATGATCTTCTTGTAGGCTATTTAGTGGTCAATCTTATCTAGAGATATACATCGTTCCTGATCCCTGATTCCTAAATCCTCTTTCCTAATTACTAATTCCTCTTGTCTAATCACTAAAAAGAACTACCTTTGCCCCTCATCTCAAATCAATCCATTGAAAACATTTTCCCAACTTGGTCTTTCTGAAGACGTTTTAAGAGCCTTGCCTGAATTAGGCATTACAGAGCCAACAGACATACAGCAACAAGCCATTCCGACATTATTAAAAAAGGATACTGACCTTATTGGCTTAGCTCAAACAGGAACTGGAAAGACAGCGGCTTTTTGTTTGCCATTGCTAGAAAAAATAGACATTCAAAAAAAGCATACGCAAGGTTTAATCGTTGCTCCTACAAGGGAGTTAGGTATGCAGATTAATACACAATTAGAAAGTTTTTCAAAGCACATTAAAGGTTTGAATAGTACTGTTGTATACGGAGGCTCGTCTATTCAAAATCAAATGAAGTCTCTAAAAAGAGCACCTCATATTGTAGTCGCTACACCGGGAAGGCTTTTAGATTTAATTAAAAGAAAAGCCATTAGTCTAAAAGATGTTGGTTATATCATTTTAGACGAGGCAGATGAAATGCTCAATATGGGATTTCAGGAAGATATTGACAAAATACTCAGTTACTGTCCTGATGAGATTCACACATGGCTGTTTTCTGCTACGATGCCTCCTGAGATTAAAAACATTGTACATAAATACATGAATGATGCGGTGGAGATTACGGTTAAAGCAGAAGATAAAACCAACAAAAATATAGATCATCAATATGCATTGATCAATCCTCATGACAAAACAGAAGGGATAAGACGTTTTTTAGACCTTTATCCTGATATGCGAGGTATCATCTTTTGCCGAACCAAAGCAGGAACGCAAAAATTAGCAGACGATTTGTATAAAATGGGGTATGAGGTAGCGGGGCTTCATGGAGATATGACACAAGGGCAGCGTGAGCGTGTAATGAAAAGATTTAAGTCACATGGTTATAAAGCATTAGTTGCAACGGATGTGGCGGCGAGAGGGATAGATGTGAATGACCTAACTCATGTTTTTCACCATATGCTTCCTGATGATAATACTTATTATACACATAGAAGTGGACGTACAGCAAGGGCAGGGAAGAAAGGTGTATCTATTGCTTTAATTGCTGGACGTGATAAAGGCAAAATACGGCATCTGGAAAAAATGCTGAATATTGAATTTACCAAGATTGAAGTACCAAGAGCAGAAGATATACAAGAGCAAGTTGTACGAAATTGGGTCGATCAGATAATTAGTAAGCGAGATGATAATAAAGTAGATGGTAAAACACTTGACTTTGTGAAGTCAAAACTGAAAGACTTAAGCAAAGATGAGTTAATTGAAATTTTGGTAAGTAAAGAGCTAGGAAGTGAACTAGACAATCAAAGAGATTTAAATATTGTCCAAAATAGGAGAGAAGAACGTGAAGCAAAGAGGAATGGTAATAAAGGCAATAAGCGAGAACGTCAAAATACTGAAAATACTCCGTCTAATCGGTTTTTTATTAATATTGGCAAATCGGATAATGCAACAGAGAAGGAACTTTTAGAGTTTATCTGTGATGAACTTCAAGTAGAAAAAAGTGCTATTTCCGAACTTTCCTTTTTGGAAAAACATTCTTATTTCAATCTTGATGAAAAATATGTTAAGAAAGTTTCTGGCAGCTTCAAAGGCTTGTATGTAAATGATAGAGAGGTGCGTGTTAATAGAGATGAAGGGAGAAAAGGAAGGTCAGAACGTGGAAGTAAAAGAGGTGAGGGTAGAGGCTCAAGAGGAGAAGGCCGAAATAAAAGATCAGAATCCAAAGGTGGCAGAAAAGGCCAGTCGCCTAATGGAAGAAATAAAGGAAGGCGGTAATCTATTAATGTGGTAAATGTTTTTTTATTAGCCCATATGTAAAAGTGCCTAGTAGCGCACTTAAGATGACTACACCAAAACTGAAATAGCCATATCCAAATAGAATATACATAGGACCAGGGCAGCTTCCTGTTAGAGCCCAGCCCATACCAAATATACTTCCTCCAATAATATATCGGTAGAAGCCACTTTCCTTATCAGGAAAACCAAAAAGATTGCCTTCAACATTAATGATCCTATTTCTTTTGATAATCTGAAGTGAAATAATACCCAATATTACCGCAGAACCAATAACACCGTACATATGAAAAGCGTGAAAACGAAACATTTCCTGAATTCGATACCACGATATGATTTCTGCTTTAGAGAGTACTACTCCAAATAACAGACCGAGAAAAAAGAATTTGATGAGCTTCATTTCTTTGTTATTAAAATATAAATGGAAATAGTAAGTGAGTCATGATTAATCCTCCAATAAAAAAGCCAATAACGGCGTATAAGGAAGGAAGTTGGAAGTTGCTTAATCCCGTAATAGCGTGACCAGAGGTGCAACCACCTGCATAACGCGTTCCGAAGCCTACTAAAAACCCTCCTATCACCATTGAAAAAAAGCCTTTTAGTGTAAATAAACCTTCCCATGAAAATAGGTTGTTAGGTACTAGCCCTGGATTAATCTCTATATTCAATAATTTTAAATCATGAATTGTCTTTTGAGATAGGCCGATAAGATCATGATTTGCAAGGAATGTAGAAGTTAAAAAACCTCCTACAATGGCTCCTAGTATAAATACGAGATTCCAGATATCTCTTTTCCATTCAAAGTCAAATAGGTCTGAAAACTTTCCTCCACCAATGGCAGCGCACATCGTTCTCATGGTCGAAGAAATACCAAAAGATTTTCCCCAATATCCGATCAAAAGCATTGTAAGCGTTATAAGCGGACCTGCTACGTACCATGGCCATGGATCATATATAAGATTAAAAAGTAGCATTATTGTTTTGTGTTATGTAATGTGTGAATTTTACTCTGAATTGAGCGTGAAAGTACAAAAGTTGATAGAAAATATGAAATAAAGCATTCTGATAATCAGAAAAATATAACTATTTATTCAAGTTGCTAGTTGAAAAAAGGGATTAAATAAAATAGGGAAAGCGGCAAGAGATATAGACTTTTGAGGAGTCAAAACCTTAAACTCTATAATCCTATGCAACTTTCCCAAGACAAAATTATAGCTATTTATTGTATAATCG
>JAUHXS010000008.1 GCA_030426955.1 Bacteroidia bacterium
TTTTCTAATCAATATTCTTGGTGCGTTAACTGCTTACTGCTTTTTTCCTAAAAAACCTTCGCTTAATATTGATTTTATCCCTAATGATAATCAACTTTTAATTGCTGCTTAAACCGAACTCACGTTATTTAATTCACTAATTCTTGTGTTTTTAATCCAAAAGCCAATTTGCTCAGATATTGAAAAAAGCTTTAGCGATGCAACTTTTTCCTTATTTTTATCGTTATAACAGGTAGTGAAAGTACTATTAGACATAAAAGATCATAAAGCTGCATTTGTAATGGAATTACTTAAGAACTTTTCTTTTGTAAAGGCAAAGCCTTTAACAAATAAAAAAGAAAAATTTCTTAATGGCTTCAAACAAGCGATAGAGGAAGTTAAGCTGGCAAAGCAGGGTAAACTTAAGACAACCCCTCTAAAAGAGTTCTTAGATGAGTTAAGGTAGAACTACCTTATTTTAAGAAAAGAGCAAAACGGATTACCCACAACTAATACACAGTAATCTCAAGTTAATTCTTGATTTATACTAAAAGTAAAACTGCACACTTTTAATTATATTTGACTATTGATAGTAAATAGTCAAATATAAAATGACCATTGAAGAGAAAATAAAAAGGCAGTTCGCAATTCACAAAGAACTATCCGTAAAGGAACTAGTCAATAGATTGGATGTTTCTAAGCAGATGATTCATAAAGTATTAAATAAGCTAGTAGAAACAGGAATTGTAGAGAAACTGGGGGCTACACCTAAAACAGTGTATAGGAGATTAGAAAATAGGAAGAATAAGGAAGTACCAACGAAATTAAATATTACAGAAGAACAAAAAGATTTCTTGCAGAAACACTTTCTAATTGTTACTGCTACTGGCAATTTAATTGAAGGGGCCAAAGCCTTTGAGTATTGGTGTAATGAAAGAAAACAACCGTTACAAAAAACACTACTAGAGTTTATTTTGACTAAGCAAAAATATTTAGGGTATTATAATGAAAATGGCATAATTAAAGGTACTCAGAAGCTAATCAAAACATACCAAGAAAGTACGTATTTAGATGATATCTATTATATCGATTTTTATGCCATTGAACGTTTTGGGAAAACAAAGTTGGGAACTCTATTGCATTATGCTAAACAAGGACAAAACAAGTTTTTAATGTCTAAGGTTATGGAGGAGGTTCAGGGAAAAGTGATGGAGTTTATATCAATCTACCAAATAGATGCCGTTGGATTTGTTCCTCCTACCATTCGAAGAGAAGTTCAAATCATGAAATATATTCAAGACCGTTTAAATGTTCCCCTTCCGGTTCTGGATATAAAAAAAATAAATGGACTAATTCCTGTACCACAAAAGTCACTCTCCAAGCTGGATGAAAGGATTAAAAATGCAGAGAGTACTTTTGCAATAACCGATCAGAGAAAGTTTAATAGAGTTCTTTTATTGGATGATGCAGTTGGGTCTGGTTCAACATTAAATCAAATTGCTGAGAAAATTAAATCTAAACAAATTGCAAAAGAGGTTATTGGGTTGGCAGTTGTTGGTAGCTTTAAGGGCTTTGATGTAATTACGGATATTTGATGCTCTAATCTTTAAATTTGCAATCTGCAATCTTGGATCAATAATCACCCAGCCCACCCCTCACGATCCAAGCTTCTATACTGAATGGCCTCAGCAATATGTTCTGGTAAGATTTTATCAGAGTCAGCTAAATCGGCAATCGTACGCCCAACTTTTAAAATACGGTCATAAGCACGAGCAGAAAGATCCAATTTTTCCATCGCTGTCTTTAATAGATTTTGCCCCACTTGATCTAGTTGACACAACTCTTTCAATTGCTTAGAAGAGATTTGTGCATTGCAGTATTGACCTACTATTTCTTTATATCTGTTGCTTTGAACTTCTCTAGCATTAATGACACGCTCCCTGATATCTTTGCTATTTTCCGATTCGGGAGCAGAGGATAACTCATTAAAAGAAACAGGTGTGACTTCCACATGAAGGTCAATACGATCCAACAACGGTCCCGATATTTTGTTTAGGTATTTTTGAACAATGCCCGGAGCACAAACGCACTCTTTTTCAGGATGGTTGTAATAACCACAAGGGCAAGGGTTCATCGAGGCAATGAGCATAAAGCTAGCTGGATAATCCACACTAAACTTAGCCCTTGAGATGTTTACTTTTCGCTCCTCCATTGGTTGACGTAGAACCTCTAAGACAGTTCGCTTAAATTCTGGTAACTCATCTAAAAACAATACCCCATTATGTGCCAAGGAAATTTCTCCTGGCTGTGGTTGATTGCCACCTCCGACAAGCGCAACGTCGGAAACGGTATGGTGGGGAGATCTGAAAGGTCTTGACGCAACAAGTGAATCAGACGAAAGTTTGCCTGCCACAGAATGAATCTTGGTTGTCTCCAATGCCTCTTGCAATGTGAGCGGTGGAAGAATAGTTGGTATTCTCTTAGCCAACATAGTTTTTCCCGCACCAGGAGGTCCGATTAAGATGACATTGTGCCCACCGGCAGCAGCTATTTCTAATGCTCTTTTGATGTTTTTCTGACCTTTTACATCAGCGAAGTCAAACTCAGAACTAGATTGATTTTGTGAAAACTCACCTCGTGTATCAACAAAGGTTGGATGAATTTCTAAAGCACCATTAAGGTAGTTGATGGTTTCTTGTAGGCTTTCAACACCAATCACGTCAATATCATTAACAATAGCTGCCTCCCTGGCGTTAACTTTGGGTAAAATAAACTTCTTGAATCCTTCTTGTCTGGCTTTTATGGCAATCGGTAAAACGCCTTTGATCGGTTGTAATGCTCCATCCAAAGACAATTCTCCCATAATAACATATTGATCCAGCGTCTCGTTTTCAACTTGTTCGGAAGCTGCAAGGATTCCAATCGCCATTGTTAGGTCATATGCAGACCCTTCTTTTTTGATATCAGCTGGTGCCATATTGATGACAATCTTTTGTCGAGGCATTTTATACCCGATATGTTTGATTGCCGTTTCTATCCTTTGCCATGACTCTTTTACTGCATTATCTGGCAATCCAACGATAAAGTATTTGCTACCTTGTCCGACACTAACTTCTACCGTAATTGTTGTTGCATCAATTCCATAGACAGCACTTCCAAAAGTTTTTACCAGCATGATGCAATATTACGGATGCGCATTTAAAAACAGAAATACAATAAGAAGAAAATAAGTTGACTTACTTAAAATATAAAGCAATTTCTTTTTCTAAACTCGTTTTATGGAGTGAACTGTTAATGAATGGAATAATAAATACATTATCAATGAAGTCTTTTTCGATATCAGATGATAATAGTGAGCTTAGTTCCTCTTTTGTTTTTTGATAATATACCTTAAGCTTTTTGTCTTCGAGCTGCTTTGCCGTTGTTTTGAATAAGCTTAATGTCAATTTGATAGACCTTATGCCTTGCTCTCTCTTTTTTACCGCACGCATGATGGACATGACCAATGACTCTACCAATATATGATTCCCTAATTCTATATGGCACAAGATTTCTAAACACTTGGACATGATGTGTACCTGATTGGATAAATCAGACTTCTCTGTGAAAGCTTTTTGTAATATATCGATTGCATCGTTATATCTTCCTACTGCAATCAATAAAGAGGCATTGATATGATGAAGCCTTGTTTGTTTGAAAGAACTTAAGTAATCTTGAAACTTAAATATATTTTTGCGCTCATTTTTTATTAGGGCAATTCCTTCTGGGAATCTTCCAGAGTAGAGGTAAAGCAAGGTCCTAAAAGAATATATGGCCTCAAACACATTAGCCTCTAAAGATACACTAGAGTCAAGCCCTTTTATAGAAAGTTGCTCCATATTGTCTAATAATTTCTCTGCTTCACCATATGCTCTCTCTTTTATCTTCACATTGGCCCCATTAGACAGCGCTCGAAAGAAACTTATTTGCCACTTTTCAGCTTTTAATGCTTTAGGGTGTTGCTCAAAAAGTTGGATCATTTCCTGAATTGATTGCTTAAATTCTTGGGGTTTGTCCAAAACATTACACATGAGTGTTTTAATGAGTATACTATTTTGAATAGAATTAAAATCTAATGTTTTAAAAGGCGGCTTTTGTAGTTGTTTGCTCATTTGAGATACTTCAGCAATAAAACTCTTATTTGTGCTTCCAAACTTTCTGAACCTAGCAAACAAATTGGTGTAGGTTGAACTGTAAAAGTTAAACGCAATTATCTTATCTGTAATAGACTGCCTTTCATTTAATAATTCTTGAAGTTCTTCACTAGCGATTTGTTTGGTATTGGTATATAATGCCAATTCTGCATTTATACTAATAAGAATGCCAGATAAATATTCTATTTCATAAGAAAGGGTTTTGGCTTTTCTCAATAGTGTTTTAGACAGATTGAAAAAACCTTTAGAAAAAAGTATTTCTGCCTCTTCTATACAGGCATTAATTTGGGCAACCTTATTTTTTTCGGAATGGAAAACCCGCAAAGAACCCAATATTAGATTAAACAAGTAATTTTTGAGTGCAGAAAAATGCTTGGCTTTGCCTTCCTTTTCTAGTTCGTTAATTATGGCATTTTCATCGTATTTTTTTTGTTTATTGAGCAGATCAAAAAGCCTAATGTACCTATTGTCGTTATCAGAACTAAAACCTTTAGAATATTTTTTGAAATATCCCTTTTCATTTCGACTCATTGACTTAATCAACGAAAACAGATCTGTGGAGGATTGTCTTGCCACGTAATTTGGTTTGAGTGAAGTGCAAATATAATAAAAATAACTGCCTTATAAATAGGTAATTATATCTCTTGTTGGAGCTTTCGGCTCACAAAAAATGGGGCAAATTAGACCTTGGATTGATGAAGATAAGCTTTATAATTAGTTGCCTATAAAGCCTTATAAATGCAAATTAGACAACTATTTATAATTAACATGGTGATGTTCGGATCACTTAATTTATTTTCTCAAGATTGGAATGAAGTAACAAAGGTGTTGTCGAGTGACATCGAAGGAGGGGATTTCTTTGGTTGGTCATGTGATATATCTGGAAATTTTGCCATAATTGGTGCATTTAGAGAAGATAATGACACTAATAATGCATGGGCATTGGATGATGCTGGATCTGCTTATATCTTTGAGAAGGTGGGTTGTAATTGGGTTCAGAAGCAAAAGTTGATAGCAACTGAAAGGGAGGATGTCGATTTGTTTGGCTACAGTGTTGCGATTTCTGGAGACTATGCTATTGTGGGTGCATACGCTCAAGATTATGATGAGAACTATGATAATTATATTGAAGGGGCAGGTGCAGCCTATATTTATGAAAGAAATGCACTCGGTCAGTGGGTAGAAGTTCAAAAGATAGTTGCATCAGATCGTGATTTTTTAAGTGATTTTGGATGGGATGTCGATATTGACAGTCATTATGCTGTTATTGGAGCATTTAAAGAATTCAAGGATGCAAACGGGTTAAATTCTTTAAGTAACGCAGGCGCAGCCTATGTTTTCGAAAGAGATATTAATGGTATTTGGAATGAAGCTGAAAAGTTAGTTCCTCAAGATAGAGAGACCGGTGATGAGTTTGGAAAATCTGTTGCTATATCAAAAGACTATGTTGTTGTTGGTGCCTACTTTGAAGACGAAGATGAAATGGGATCCAGTACTATGTCAAATGCTGGTTCAGCATACATTTTTAAAAGAAGTACAGGAGGAGATTGGAATGAGGTGCAAAAAATTGTGCCTTTAGATCGAAACAATAACGATCGCTTTGGGATTTCGGTAGATATTGATTCTGAGAATTTGGTTGTAGGTGCTTACTTTGAAGATGAAAACAGTTTTGGTGAAAGCTTTGCAAATAATAGCGGGGCGGCATATGTATATCAGTTAAACTCAATGGGCACTTGGACTGAACAACAAAAGATAACAGCTTTGGACAGGCAAATGGGGGATTATTTTGGGTGGGAAGTTTCAATATCTGGTGAGTATATATCAGTAGGAAGCTATACTCATGATTATGATCAAGAAGGAGGTGGATATTTATCTGCAGCGGGAGCAGCTTACATATTTCGGCAAGATGATTTAGAAAATTGGAATCAAGTTTTTAAAGCTGTGGCTTCCGATAGAGAGAGTAATGATCGTCTTGGAACTTCAGTAGCAATAAGTAATGGTAATCTTCTTACTGGAGCAAATTTAAAAAACTTAGGATCAGCAAAAGGTGAGGGCAGTGCAGGGGCCGCATACTTTTATACATTTAATGATACGCCGATAGTAAAGACTATTGATACCAGTGTTTGTGGTCAATTTGCTTACGGTTCTAAATATATAGATGTCTCAGGAGTATTTTATGACACCATACTCTCAAACAATTGTGGTCAAGATACGGTCATTGTTCTTAACTTGATAGTTGTTCCGCAGCCTTCTATTGCTTTAGAAACAGAAAAGAGTAATATAAATATAATTGAAGACCTCACTATAACTGCTTCTGGTGCTGAATACTATTTATGGGAAAGAGGGGATACAACGAACGAAATTAAAGTGTCAATAAATGGAACTACAAAATATTGTGTAGTTGGCAGTAATCTTGAAAACGGTCAGATATGCTCAGACACTGGTTGCATATTTATCCATACACCATGTGGTGAGTTGAAATCATTTAACCCTAATGCAATAAGTCGTAGTAGTTTTTCTAATAATAAGTTGTGTTTTGAGTGGAGTGAGTGTATAAAGTCTTCAACGCTGATTGTTTCTGACCGATGGGGCAATATTATCTTTACAGGTCAAGATAACGAGAGTTGTTGGGATGGGTTAGCTGCCCAGATTGTGAATGCTGGGGTTTATACGTACATTTATGAAGTGGTAATGCGATCTGGAGAGGTAATAAAAAGGAAGAGCACTATTCAAGTATTTTAATCAATAAAATATTATTCTGATCTATTGTAACTTTTTAAGGTCTGCTACGTAT
Source organism: Bacteroidia bacterium (assembly GCA_030426955.1). Lineage (GTDB taxonomy): Bacteria > Bacteroidota > Bacteroidia > Chitinophagales > JAUHXS01 > JAUHXS01. The sequence continues at coordinate 6,967 of JAUHXS010000008.1, forward strand.
AATATATTAACCACAAACTATTTTTATGGACGACCTCTACCCGAACGAAGAAAAAAATACGAAAAACAAAAAGCCAATCTCAGATAAGAAGAGGATCAAGAATGCAAAGGAACTGATGAAGCTTTTAATAGATTTAAATACATTTGTTTTTTAAATCTATCTGAGTCTATCCATAGAGCGAACCAGCTTCTCATCTTTTTTAATAGCCCTAAGAGCCAAAGTGTTAAAAACTAAGGCAACAAAAGGAATTAATAGTATAATAACCTTAAACTCACTAGATCCTTGGGTAAAGCCCAAATACCAAAATAGCAAAGCAAATAATAGAATTACTACTGTTGTGATTTTTGCTAATAATATTTGTTTTTTTCTTTGCTTGAATAAAAAGATATTGATTAAGGGGACTATTCCAGATAGTATGGAAAAAATCAGTAGAGAAACTATCTTAATCCCAGCAAAGAAAGGAAGTGCCAACATTAAGACTGATGCAATTAGTAAATATATCGTTTGAATTCTTTGAAGCATATTAAGTGTGTTTGAGTTTCAAATATAACACGACTCTTAGCATTATAGTAGCAATATTCACAAATTTGTGAATATTGCTGTTTGAAGATGTTAGATATTATATCTTACCCCCAGTCCGTATCCACTTAATGTTCTAAGGTTGTTTGAACCAGTTTCATATTGTACACCAAGCTTAGCTTGTAAGAAAATAGACATACTTTCTAGTATGGCCCATTTTTTTGATAGTCTTAAGTTAATCCCAATTGGTACATATAGCCTTGCAAGTGTAGAGCTCTCAACTGAAGCTGCTTCAAAATCTTGATCGTATGAAATAACTTCTGATGAAATGCTTTCTCCATTACTTTTTTTGTAAGATATTAGATCACGATTGTAATATGAAGCGTCATAAGTTCTAGAAATAGAATGTCCTATTTCTGTACCAATACCACTAAACATACTCAGTCTTTTATTACGATCTGTTTTGAACAGATACGAGACATTTAACAATAAGTATTCAGAAGTTGCATGGTAGTCCAACCTCTCTCCACCACTAGTCTCTGTGTATATAATATCTCCGGAAGATGATTGAAAAGTATCAAGTGCACTTATTCCCGCGTCTCTACTATAATGAGCAATGTTTGACCTAAAAGAGTTGTAGCTTATCCCTACAATTAATTCTCTAGATGGGTCATAGAATCCTGTTTTGTTATTTAAAAAGGATAATCCCATATTTAATTCTACTTGATTTGAGCCAGAAAAAGAGTAGTGATAATTGGATTTCTCATATTGGTCTAAGTCAACATTAAACAATCCGCTATTTCCTGCCTCTTTCTGAAATTGATTTATATCAACATAGTCTCTGTTCCTTCTTATTAATACATTGGAGCTTATGCTTGCTGAAGAGATCTTGACTTTAGGGTCACTAGTATTTTCTGATTGTGCCGATAATAAAAGGGGCAATGTCAATATTGCTAATGTGATTGTTTTCATGTTTTTATAGTTTGTGGTTGCTGTATTATCTCTATAACGCACTTTTTTCATTTTAGTATGGCTTAACGAAAAAATAATCCCATTTTGAAAGTCTATAATGCAACTTTTGAGTAGAGTTTACGTACATTGTCGTATATAAAAAATAAATAAATATGTCAGAGGATAAAGTGCTAAAAGGAGGAGAGTTTTTGATTAAAGATGTTCAATCATCATCTGTATTTATACCAGAAGAATTTAATGAAGAACAAAAAATGATCGCAGACATGACGCGAGATTTTTTGGAGAGTGAGATCATGCCCAATCTTGATCGAATTGATAAACAAGAAGAGGGCCTGATGGTTTCATTGTTAAACAAAGCAGGAGAGTTGGGGCTTTTAAGCACAGCAATTCCTGAGGACTTAGGAGGCTTTGGTAAAGACTTTACGACAAATACTTTATTGACAGAAATATTAGGGGCGGGGCATGCATTTCCTGTATCTCTATTAGCTCATACAGGAATAGGCACCTTGCCTATTTTGTATTTTGGTAATGATGAGCAAAAGCAGAAGTATTTACCCCAATTGGCTACTGGGGAACTAAAGGCATCCTATTGCTTGACTGAGCCAGGTTCAGGGTCAGATGCTTTGGCTGCTAAAACAAAAGCTGTGTTGAGCGAAGATGGCAATCATTACATTATCAATGGGCAGAAAATGTGGATTACCAATGCTGGATTTGCAGATGTATTTATAGTATTTGCCAAAATTGATGGTGAGCATTTTACAGGGTTTATACTAGAAAAGTCTATGGAGGGGCTGACGCTAGGGGAGGAGGAAGATAAAATGGGAATTAAAGGATCCTCTACTCGACAAGTGTTTTTTGAAAATGTAAAAGTGCCAAAAGAAAACTTATTAGGTGAGAAAGGCAAAGGTCACTTAATTGCATTTAATATCTTAAATATTGGTCGATTTAAGCTTTGTGCAGCGACTTTGGGTGCTTCAAAAGCTACAGCATCTGTATCTATTAATTATGCAAATGAGCGTAACCAATTTAAACAACCTATCTCTAATTTCGGCGCTATCCAATACAAGTTAGCTGAACAGGCTATTAAAATATATGCTTGCGAGTCGGCGATGTACCGTGTGAGCGAATATATTAATGCAAAAGAGGAGCAGTTGAAAGCAGAAGGAAAGAGTTTTAATGAAGCATTAATGGGAGCAGCACAAGAGTATGCCGCAGAGTGTGCTATCCTGAAAGTATTTGGTTCGGAAGTTTTAGATTATGTAGTTGATGAAGGAGTTCAAGTACATGGAGGTTACGGATTTTCAGAGGAATATCCAGTAGCTAGAGCATATAGAGATTCTAGAATCAACCGAATATTTGAGGGAACCAATGAGATCAATAGAATGCTTACCATTGACACACTATTGAAAAGGGCGATCAAAAAAGAATTGGAATTATTTAGCTCTGCCAAAGCTGTTCAGAAAGAATTAACGTCAATTGCCTCTTTGTTAGATATGAAGGGCAATCCTGAAGAGGGCATTTTTAAAGAGGAGTTACATTCGGTAAAGAATGCGAAAAAAGCTGTTTTAATGACATTAGGGGCAGCGGCAGGTAAGTTCAAAGAAAAGTTAGTGGATGAACAAGAGATTATGATGCATTGTGCGGATATGATTATTGATGTTTTTGTAGCTGAGTCGGTATTATTGAGAACACAAAAACTAATTGACCTCAAAGGAGAGTCTGCTGTAAAAGAGCAAGTTGCAATGACACAAGTTTTTGTTACGAGTGTAATGGACAAGATAAGGCTTGCGGGTAAAAATGCAATTTTGTCTTATGCAGAAGGGGATAATGTAAAGAGAATGCTATGGGGGTTGAAAAAATTAACAAGGCATAAGTCTATCAATGTAAAAGATGCTAGACGTTTGATTGCTAAAAAGTTGATTGAAGAGAACAAATATTCTTTTTAGCCTCCAATGGCAGTTAAAAGTTTAGGATTACTGGATATTTTTCTTTTTGTACAGGAAGGTTTCTGCAAGTATAAAGATGACTAAAGTGCCATATTCAACAGTAAGAAGCCAGTAGTTTTCTTGAAAGGCTTCATTTTGATAAAAACTGTAGCTTAAAAACACAAGAAAAGACCAAACTATTGGATATCTAAAGTTCGTTAATGTGCATAGCGCAACTAAGGTTGTAATATACCAAGGATGAATTATTGTGGCCAACAAAAAATAAAGTGTCAAGGCAAATAAGGAGAATTTAACCCAATTTTTAGTTGTCGTTTTTTTATTGATAAGGCTCATTGTCAGAATGGCAAATAGTATGAAGAGGCTTAACACACTGCCTGCAGTGGCAATAATATTATAGCCTTTTACTTGATAGCCAATCTCACGAACTAGATAATAGATACTGGCATTAAATTCGAATTTTTGGAAGTAGAGGCCAATACTCGAAGAAATGTTTGTTATCAGGTTATGATTAATGAATGGAAAAAAACAAGCAGCACTTATTAGGATGACTGACGATGCATAAAATAGTAGCTTTTTAAAACCCAGTTTTCTAAATAATAATGGTATGAGCATTAGCGGTATTAATTTAGAACATACAGCCAGTGCCAAAGGTCCTGCAGATAAATATAGACGATTAGTTTTTAGAAGGTAAACTGTTAGAACCAAGAAGAAAATCATCAATCCTTCAAAATGAATATTTCCAGTAAGCTCAATTATGACCAATGGGTTTAAAGCATATAAGAGCACATTGTATTTAGAAAGCTTAAATAGAGGCAACAATTTTAGCAGAAAGTATAGTGTACCTATTTCGCTAAAAAGAATAAAAAGTTTAATTGTGATTACTGCGCCTAGCAAGGACTTGGGGAAAAGTAAGCTAGCAATATAAAATATGCCTTGACAAATTGGGGGATATATTGTAAAGTAATTTGAAGAATTAAGCAACCCGTATAATTTGATATTTAAACTTTCTGATAATATGGAATTGTTGATATAATAGCTGGGTAAATGATCAAACGAGTTCAGTCCATTTGTTAATAGTCGACCATCCCAAATAAATCGAGCGTAATCATCAGACAAGTTGGGAATGAAGAAAAGCATGATAACTCTGAACCCTATTGCGAATCCAATAAGTAAATTGAGTCGACCAGGTGAAAAAGTATCAGTCCGTTTAGTAGGAAGTGCAAAATAAGCGTAGGTCAGGAAGAGAAATGTAAAAAGTGAGAAGAGACGAAAAAAGTCAGATCGGTCAACCTCGTATCCAATCAAAAAATAAACTACTGCCGATATAATTAATAAAGAATATGTAATCGGCTTTTGCATGCTTATCTCTTCTTAAGATAAGATCTCGATATCGTTCCATTTTTTTGTCGTTCCGAAACTTTCTTATTGCGTTGTCCAGTTGTTTGATTGAGCTTGTTTTTGTTGTCGTAGGTTGCTGGTTTGGCAATTTTGTAAGAATGCTTGCCACAGGAAGAAAGTATAAATAAAGAAATAGAAAAAAGACAGACGATTTTTCTCATACACAAATATAATTTATTCCTCTTTCATTACCATTCTAGCCGTAACTCGACTTTTTTGTTCCAGTAAAACTGATTTATTTTCCATAACACGGTTAATAGTTGCTGTGTCATAATGTCTAATAGTCGCCAATTCAACATTTTTATTGAATAGGACTTTGTAGTCAGTCTTTAGTTTTTTAATTAGTTCGGTAATTTTTCTTTCATCATAATCTGTGCAAACAGAAAAATTGATAGCTGAGTTTTGCATTAGATTTATTCTAATATTTAAGTCTGCAAAGGTTTTATAAATAGAGCTTAAATTAGATTCTGCGATAAAAGAAAAGTCTCTAGGAGAAATTGAGATTAAAATTTGATTGATCTTGAAAATAAAGGAGGGAATAGAAGTGTCATCCTTAGAATTGCTATCAATTACTGTTCCTCCTTCCTCTGGATTTATAAAAGACCTTACTAGAAGAGGAATTTGTTTGTTTTGTAGTGGCTTAATTGTTTTGGGATGAATAATAGTTGCGCCGTAATAAGCTAGCTCAATAGCTTCATTATAAGAGATATGATTTAAGAGTTGAGTATCATCGAACCATTTAGGATCAGCATTTAAAACCCCAGCAACATCTTTCCAGATAGTAAGGCTCTTGGCATTGAGACAATATGCAAATATAGCCCCTGAAAAGTCTGATCCCTCTCTACCCAGAGTAGTCATTCTTTCATTAAATGAACCAATAAATCCCTGAGTAATGATAAAGTCATTTACTTTGAATAGTGGCCTAATATCTTTCTCAATAAGCTTTTCAGTATTAGACCAATTGATATTTGCGTTTTGGTGAAAGTCGTCTGTTTTTACATAGTTTCTAGCATCAAGCCAATGACCAGAAAGACTTTCTGTTTTAATAAATGCTGCTATGATTTTTGTTGAAATGATCTCTCCATACCCAACAATACTGTCATAATAAGCATTGTATGTAGAGTGATCCGTTTGTTGTAATTGTTGCCATAAATCATCAAAAAGTGCTTCGATACTTGAAAATATGAGATTGTCATGTGGAAATAAAGATGTCAATATTTCAAAATGAAATGCTTTTATTCTGTCAAAATCAACATTGAAATTTTCTTTTGAAAACGCTTTCTGCGCAAGCACCTCAAGGGCGTTAGTTGTTTTGCCCATGGCAGAAACCACGATAAGCTTTTTGCTTTTATCAGCCTTAATGATATTAGAAATGTTTTTAACTGATGTAGCATCTTTAACAGAAGCACCCCCAAACTTGTAGACTTTTATATCACTCATACAATCTGTCGATTAATGTTACAAAATACAACTTGTGTATATATCCATTGCCATTTGACTTTACTATCCAAGTTTTTTGATTTAATAACAAGGAACACCGATTAACGATTTCTGATTTGTTTTGAAGCAATAGATGTTATTTTTTAAGATTTTTCTGCGCAGTTTCTACACTTTTAACAAAAATCGATATCAGTTCATTATTTTCCAATTTAGCCTTTTCAATTTTAGATATATTTCTAAAAAGCTCTGTACGCTCGATTATCTTTAAACAAACAAACGTTTCTCGCAACTCCTTCAAAACTACTTTCATTTTATGAATAAAGTCTTTTCTAGATTCTCCACTTTGGGCTTCCCCATAATTAAGCGATACCGAAGTTCCAGAACGAAGTAATTGGCCTGATAAATGATTTGCGGCTTTAGTATTTGGCATTTCTTTAGAGATTTCTACTATCAGGACTGAAAAGCTAATCAAGCGTTCTTCTAAGTCAAACTTATTCATTTATGTATTAAATTTCTAAAATCAAAAATCGTTACTCCTTGTTCAATATTCAATATCTATTACCTTTCACTAAAAGTCTCCCATTGCATTAAGTATGAGTTTAGCAGCTTTGGAGTTTTTTATCTGATCAAAGGTACATATCTTTGATGTATAAACTATTTCGCGCATTTGGTTGTTTAATCAAATGAAGTAACACAAATGGATATTAAGAACCTATTTGATAAAGCACTTGAGTTTGACTTCTTGACAGCAGAAGAGGGGCAGTATTTGTTTGAAAATGCTACTACAGCTGAGTTGATGTTTGTAGGAAATGAATTGAGAAAGATTCAAAAACCAGACCATAAAGTGACATGGATAATAGATCGAAATGTTAATACAACTAATGTGTGCGTTGCAAATTGCAAATTTTGTAATTTCTTCAGAGTCCCAGGACATCCAGAATCATACATTACTTCAATAGATACTTATAAACAAAAAATTGAGGAGACTTTTCGTTACGGTGGAGAGCAGTTGCTATTGCAAGGTGGGCATCACCCTGAATTAGGATTGCAGTATTATGTTGATCTTTTTAAGGAGTTAAAATCGCTATACCCAAACCTAAAATTACATGCATTAGGACCACCTGAAATTCATCATATTGCAAAATTAGATGGCTTATCGTACACCGAAGTGCTAAAGGCATTGCAGGAAGCTGGATTAGATTCTTTACCAGGTGCGGGAGCAGAAATCTTAACAGATCGAGTGAGGCGTTTAGTTTCCAACGGAAAATGTAATTCTCAGGAATGGTTAGACGTAATGTGTGCGGCTCATCAACTAAATATTACGACATCGGCAACAATGATGTTTGCCCATGAGGAGACAGTTGAAGAGCGTTTTGAGCATTTAGTAAAAATAAGAGAAGTACAATCTGAAAAGCCAGATCATGCAAAAGGCTTTCTTGCATTTATCCCTTGGACATTCCAAGATGAAGATACTAAGTTGAAAAATGTGAGAAAAGTAATCAATACTTCAACACCTGATGAGTATATCAGAACAATTGCTATTAGTAGAATCATGTTGCCTAACGTTATAAATATTCAAGCTTCTTGGTTGACCGTTGGCAAAGAAGTCGCTCAAGTTTGTTTGCATGCAGGAGCAAATGATTTTGGCTCTATCATGATTGAAGAAAATGTAGTTTCAGCAGCAGGAGCGCCACACCGATTTACAGCAGAAGGTATACAAGAAGCGATTGAGGAAGCAGGCTTTGAGCCTCAACTAAGAAATCAAGAATATGAATATCGTGAAGTACCTAAAACCATAGAGCAGCAAGTAATCAATTACTAAAAACCTTTCAATCTTATAACCTTTAAATTTTAAAATCAAACAAAATGTATCCAGAAGAATTAGTAGCTCCAATGAGAACAGATTTAACACAAGCAGGTGTTCAAGAACTAAAAACAGCTGCTGATGTAAGTGCTGTATTAGATAATAAAGAGGGTTCTGCTTTAGTAGTGGTGAATTCTGTATGCGGTTGTGCAGCGGCAAATGCAAGACCTGCTGTTAAGATGGCTTTGCAAAATGCAAAGAAGCCTAACAATATAACAACGGTATTTGCTGGAGTGGACAAAGAAGCTACAGAGAAAGCTCGAGAATATATGTTGCCTTATCCGCCTTCTTCTCCATCAATGGCTTTGTTCAAAGATGGTGAATTGGTTCATTTTATTGAAAGACATCAAATAGAAGGCCGTCCAGCAGACCTAATTGCACAAAACTTAGTGCAGGCATTTGAAGAATTTTGTTAAAATATAGTTAGTCTATGTCTACACACTTTCATTCACTCAAGGTTACAGAGGTTATTAGAGAGACAGATAATGCGGTATCAATAGCATTTGATATTCCTGGAGAACTTAAAAATGACTTCGCATATAAAGCTGGTCAATATTTAAATCTCAAAGTAAATGTAAACGGACAAGAGGAGCGACGATCTTATTCTCTATGCAGTTGTCCGATAGAAGACCAAAGCGTTATGGTAACGGCAAAGCGTGTTGAAGGAGGCTTGGTTTCCAACTATCTAAATGATCATGTAAAAGAAGGAGATCAAATTGAAGTGATGCCTCCATTGGGCAATTTTGTTTTGGAAGAAGAGGCCGATAACCAGCTACACTATGTGTTAATCGGAGCAGGTAGTGGTATTACACCATTGATGTCTATATTGAGAACTGTTTTGGGGAGCGAGCCTCGAAGCAAAGTTACATTGATATATGGGAATCGAAATGAGGCAAACATCATTTTTAAGAAACAATTAGATGACTTGCAAGCAGATCATGTAGACAGGTTGGATGTCGTTCACTCCTTGAGTCAACCACAAGCTAATTGGAGCGGTCAGAAAGGAAGGTTAGAAGGAGAGCACTTGGCAAGTCTTTTAAAAGCATATGTTTCAACAGACCCAAGAAATGCCATTTACTTTTTATGTGGGCCAAATGAAATGATGGAAAGTGCTCAAAGTATTCTAAGAGAGCAAGGCGTTTTTCCTGGAAACATTCATAGGGAATACTTCTCAGCTCCTACTGCATCGGAGGAGTCTATTGACGTAGAAAAGCAGCAGGAAGAAGTTGTTATTGAAGCAAGTGATAATATTGAGTCTGTTCAGGTAATAATAGATGATGAAGAACATCAAGTTCCATTAGCTGAAGGACAAAATATTCTAGATGCCGTATTGGATCAGAATATCGACGCTCCATATTCTTGTCAAAGTGGAATCTGCTCTACCTGTCGGGCTAAGCTTTTGAGTGGAAAGATAAGAATGGACGAGAAGGAGGGGCTTACCGAAGATGAGATCAAAAAGGGTTATATATTAACTTGTCAGTCACATCCATTGACCGAGGATGTAAAGGTGGAGTTTGATTAGCTAGCCATTAGTCAACAGTAATTAGTGATTGGAAAAGTTATCATATTTGACTTTTAGGAAAGTAGAATAAAAACTATACGCTCGATTCCCCTCCTTACAAAGGAGGGGGTAGGGGTGGTTTACAGACTATTATATTTATAGGTTTTTATTAGCATAAAAAAATGCGTGCTGTAATACAAAGGGTTTTAAATGCTTCGGTTGCCATTGATGGAGTAGTGAAATCTCAAATTGATCAAGGACTTTTGGTTTTCCTTTGCATTGAGGATGCTGATAGTCAAGAGGACATTGAATGGCTTTCGGGAAAAATTTCCAGGTTAAGAATATTTAATGATGTAGAAGGAGTAATGAATCTCAGCGTTCAGGATGTGGATGGTGAAATTTTACTGGTTAGTCAATTTACCTTACATGCCAGTACAAAAAAGGGCAATCGTCCTTCGTTTATTCAAGCGGCGAAACCTGATATAGCTATACCATTATACAAACAATTTATACAACAATTAGAAAGTGATTTTGGGAAGAATATTCAAACAGGTGAATTTGGAGCGGATATGAGAATTGAGTTGGTTAATGATGGTCCAATTACAATTATTATTGATTCTAAAAAAAGAGAATAGGCATAAAGTTCTTTATGCCTATATATTATAAGAAAAATCTTGTAATTAAGTTAGTTGAAAGCAATCTGTTGCCAACCTATTCCATTATGCAGGTATAAAAAGCCATCTGTATCCATATAAAGGTCACCCTGAGAGCCTGCAACTGGAGGTGTTGCCTGCGGGTTTAGGTGTAAAACTTCATTTACGGTAACAGTAGTTTGAGTCACACTAAAGGATGGTACATTGCTAAATCCTACAAGAAAAGAATTGTCTGTATTGTTGGTCAATGGAGAACCGCCGCCATTTCCAGTGCCAAATACGAAAGAATTTAATCCGCTCGCGATGGTAAATTCACCAGCAGCAAAACTTGTATTTCCTGAAGCTGTTGATCCTAGACCAAAAGACGATGCATAATCTCCTGAAGCTGTTGTTTGTGAATTTGCAGCAAGAGCGGCAAAGCCTGAAGCAGTATTAATGGCACCCAAAGCAATAGCACCATTTCCAGAAGCAAGATTAGAACTTCCTAAAGAGAATGAATATCCTCCTGTAGCTTCTGTACTGCTTCCAAGAGCAAATGAGTTCTGTCCTGAAGCAGTATTGTTGCTTCCTGCGGAAAAAGACCCACTGCCTGTTGCTTTACAAAATAAACCAAAAGCAGCTGATGTGAATCCTAAGCTATCTTCATTCCAATCAACACCAGAGTTTCTTCCTGCCCTGAATGCTGCCAAACTTTTGTCAAAAAAGAAGCGTCTACCGTGATTGTTATTGCCGTCATAGTCCAATGTTGGAGAGCCAAATACAAAATCATCATTATCATAGTCGCCTAAGGAGTTTGATGTAATATTTCCAGCAGTTGCAAAGGCGCCAGTAAAGGTGTCTGATTCTAATGCTAATACAACTGAAGATCCATCGCTAATTGACAGGGTATCTCCATTTAGAGAAATATCTTGTTTGCTTTCTACTGTCTTTGCGTGCAATGCGTAAGGAACAGATAGTAACTGAGATGTCCCTAAAAGCTCGTAATTATTACCTGCGTTTTCATCCATTTCTACTTTAACGAAATGAGCATCTGATGCCCAATTGATATTAGCGAAAACACCGCTACTTACGATGCCGTTGCCAATATTAAAATTGACCAATCCGCTGTTTGAAGTTGTAACGTTATGCGTTTCAACATAAACTGAATTTCCATTGGCACTGGTTTCAAGAATACTGATTTGAAATGTTACGTTTTGATTTATCAAGGCGCCTCCATTATCATCTCTTACAGCAGCCTGATACTTAAAAGACTCAGGAGCTTGAGCAAACACAATGTTTGCAGTCAATATAAATGCAAGTAAATTTATAGTAATCTTTTTCATAATAGTTGCGGATTATTTTTTGAGAATTTTATAGGATGAAATTTGTTTGTCTTTGTCTTTTAAAATCAGGAAATAATTTCCACCGACTAAGCCTGAAAGGTCAACTTTTGTTTTATTGGTAGCGAATTCAAATTTTATATTTTCGCTTCCATCAATTGAAAAAATGTGCCCTTGTAATGTTTCATTATTGTCTGGGTAAGAAATGATGACCTGATCCGTTGCTGGGTTTGGGAAAATCTCAAGCGTTAGACCTTGTACCATTTCTATTTCCGTCACAGTAATATTTGATGACTCATAAAATCCTGAAGATGCTTTTCCCATGGTTCCAACTACTACTTCGCCAACTGCCCAATCAGATTTTGAGCTTTGGCTTCCAGCAGAAGTAATTGCTTCCGTGTGATTTTGCGATTTAGACGGTAGCATGGAGGTAAGTATTATGATTATAAATAATAAAAGTTTTCTCATGTCTTTAACATATGACTGATACAAAAAAAAGTTAGTATCAGCTTTTAATGAAAAATAAGGTATGAGCTAGGTGAAATAAGGTATAAAGTCTTATATCTTGGGTAAGAGCTTTGTTAAAGCTGATTGATAAGTTTGACCTACTGGGATTTCTTGCTCATCAATAATAATAAAGCTTGGACCAGTTGCTTCTACTTTAGATAAGTTGATGGCAAATGATTTGTGCACTCTGATAAAGCGGTTATCTAACTGGTCTAAAATCTCTTTTAACTTTCCACGAACTAGGTGTTTCTTCGAATTAACACAAATGGAAGTATAGTTGCCTTCAGCTTTGAGAAATTTAATTTCTTCAATCAATAGCTTTCTATACAGGTGTTCATCCTTAACGAATATGGAGTCATTAAGCACATTATTTCTTTGACTTTTTGAACGATCATTAAAGTTGGCCATTGCTGTTTCAATAGATGCATAAAGATCATCTTGCTGAAATGGCTTTACCAAAAAACCATTGGGCCTAGTTTTGGATGCTTTTGTTACGGTGTCTTGATCAGAGTTTGAGCTTGCATATATAATGGGAATGCTATGCTCTTGGTTATTAATAAAGTCTGCAACGTCAATTCCAGACTTATTTCCACCTAGGTTAATATCTAAAATGGCTAAATCAGGCTTTACATTTTTTATAATCTCTGTGGCATTGCTATAATCCATTGCTATTCCCGCTACATGATAGCCAAGTCTCTGAAGCATTTGCTTCATGTCTTCAGCCACAATTAGTTCATCCTCAACGATTAAAATCTTAGGTATCATTTAGGCAATTTGTTTTCTTAATGCAGTTTCCTGAAAAGCCACTTCAAAAGTAGCTCCTTTATCAAAAGTATACGCTACTTCTCCCCTTAATTGAGTAGATAGAATTTTTACTAACCTGAGTCCTAGTGTTTCACTTGTTTCAAAGTCAAATCCATTTGGCAGTCCTTGACCTGAATCCTTCACAATTAGCTTCCGCTTTTCACTAGATTGAGATATTGAGATATATAATTGAGGAGAATGTACGATGGCATACTTAATGGCATTAGATACTAACTCGTTCAATATAAGCGCAAGAGGAACTGCCGTATCAATATCGAGATGTACGTTATTGATATCTATTGTGCATTTTTTCGACGCCTCAGACTTTCCAAAAGAGCTGTATAGCTGGTGGATTAATTCCTTAGCATATTCCTCAAAATCTACTTGGCTAAGGTTTTCATTTTGATATAGCTTTTGATGTAAAAGTGCCATCGTTTTTATTCTGGATTGACCTTCTCGCACAGCACTTATGGCGGAAGCATCTTCAATAGTGCTAGACTGTAAATTTAATAGACTGGAAATGACTTGTAAGTTATTTTTAACTCTGTGATGGATTTCTTTGAGTAAAACCTCTTTTTCAGAATTACTTTGTTCTAGTGCTTTGTTGGCAGCAGTTAGTTTTTGCTCAGACTTAGTGTGTAGTGAAGTATACTGATATATGGTGTAAAAGGTAATGAACAAAGCAATTGATATTTCTACAATCAAGGATAGTTGAGCAATTTTAGAAAGGGATCCTATATGATTTATGTTTTCATTTAGTGTGAAAAGTATGTGGCACGAAATTCCTATAACAGTTATAAGAAGGGCTAAAAAACCTATTCTAATGCCAAGACCAAAGAATGCGAAAGTAACAGCAACAACTAGCCAAATGATATCACCGTAATGAATGATGTGATCCATGGTATGCATCGTGACTTGTGGCAAAATCAGCCCTAGAAAAGAGACGACAAAATAGATTGGTTTGTATCTTCGGGTTTTGTAAAGATATAACAGGCAACCGCCTGTTATAAAAAAAGATCCAAAAAAAGCAGTGAAAGACTCTAAATCATCTGGTATATAAGTGCAAGACAACAGAAAGAAAAGAATAGTTAGAATGTAGTTTACTCTCCAAATCAAGTTGAAGCGAGCGATGTCAAAGTCATTCCTAAGTCCTGACTGAAGATTAAAACCTGGTAATTGTATCATTTAGGCTTTATAAGGTTTTTCAAAAATAATAAATAATGCCTAGTTTTATTTGAGTATCATTTTATTGAAAAGGTGCAAAGAAAAGCTAAGTATTATTCTAAAGAAGAAGCGTTGCAGAAATTGCGGCATTATTGTGCTTATCAAGAGCGTTGCCAAAAAGAAGTGCGTACTAAGCTGTTAGAGTTGGGACAACGAGGTGATGATTTAGAAGAAATAATAGCGATGCTTATTGAAGAGAATTTTATAGATGAGGAGCGTTTTGCTCAACTTTATGTCGGTGGAAAGTTTAGAATCAAAAGGTGGGGGAGGCAAAAGATAATTAATGGCTTGATGCAAAAGAACATTTCTGACTATTGCATGAATAAAGCAATTAAGATGATAAATGAAGAAGATTATTTCAATGTGTTAAAAGAGCTTGCAACGAGCAAGTTGTCCAAAATTTCTGAAAGTGAAGATATTTACACTAAAAGAAAAAAAGTAGCAAACTATTTAGTGCAAAGAGGCTTTGAAAATGAAATTATATGGAGCGTTATAAAAGAACTAGAGCTATCTGAATAGGGTAACCATTCCTTGATCTAGAACTAAATTTTTACCATTTTCCAAGGCATCCTCCTGTACAATGTAGTATACATAAACACCAATTTGTACAGGCTTCTTTTTGTAACTTCCATCCCAACTTTTATTATTATTAGAGCTTTCAAATACAAGTTTACCATATCTATCATAAATCCTTAATAATATACCATCTGTTCCCTGTGCTCTTCGCAATGTAAATAGGTCGTTCAAGCCATCTCCATTAGGCGTAAATACAGATGGTATAAAAATTAAATCACAGTCTAAAATATGGTATGTGTTTGTCAAACAAACACTATCTGCTTCAATTTCACAAATAAAAGTTTCTACCTGAGATACTATTATTTCAGGAGTGGTTGCCCCAGTATTCCATAAGTAAGAATTTGCAATAGCAGTATCTGCATCAAGGGTTACAGGAACATCATCGCAAAAAGGAAATTCAAAGCCTTGTTCGTCTCTCTTTAGAGAAACAGTATCATATGCTGTGTCAGCACAGACTGTTCCAGGATCGACAATCAAGCGGATAATGTAAGTACCAGTGTCATTAAAAGTATATGATACATCAAATTGAGAAGATGTATCATTATTGGTACTACTATCCCCAAAATCCCATGTATAGAAATTGCCTATACTACTATTTGATGTCGTTATAGTCTGCTGACACTGATCAACTCCTTGATCGATACTAATGTCAAAATCAGAAATTACTAGGGGAGGACAATCTTCGACAATGAACTGAAAGTCTCTAATAGTCTCTCCGATTAAAACTCCACTACGATACTCCTCAACACATATGCCTACAGCAAAAATACCAACTAAAGTAGGTGTAAAAGTAACTAATCCTGAGTTTGGGTCTATATTTATGGCTGGATTTGCATCCAATGGATTTAGAAAAGTGTAGGCTCCTGTATAAGTTATTGGGGGAGCAGGTGCAACGTTGCTAGCTCCTTGTGTATAAGGAGTGCATAGCTTGTATACTAGTGAATCACCATCTATATCTATTGCAGAATGATCATACGAAAAAGGTTGATTGAGGCACACCGCAATAGGCGGATCGTTATTAAACGTGGGGCTTGTATTACATGAAATGCCAGTTGAAATTGTTTGATAATAAGAAAAACTACTGCTCGGAGGAATATTCGTAACAACATCGGCTCGACAGCATCCTGGTATTTTTAGCCGATAACCACCTGCCGTATCTGGTAAGTGCAACGTATCTAAATAAGTCCAAATTTCAAGACACAAATTTGAAGGTATAGCAGTACAAGGATAATTGAACAATATGTTTAAAGAGTCTGAGCCTTTGTAGTTTAGAGGTTCTATGAAAAGGGGATCGCCAATTCCATTATAAACGTGGGTGCTTAGATTGTCTACAGAGAGAGAGCCACTACAGTCAATGTATAGTTTAAGTTCGAGTTCATAATTGTCTCCACCCAAACATCGATAGGTATAATCTCCTCCGAAAGTATGTCCTCCATAAACCAAGGTTGGTGATACAAAAAGAATAAGATATAGAATGTTTTTCATAAAATAAAATGAGACTTTTGAGGTCTAAAGGTATGGCTGTCAAAGTGTAATCATTTCTTTGTAAGTTTTTCTAAATACATTCTGATAGTATCTTCAAGCCCAAGGTATATTGCATCACAAATTAAGGCATGTCCTATGGAAACTTCATCCATAAATGGAATTTGCCCTCTTAAATAGGCAAGATTTTCTAAACTCAAATCATGTCCTGCATTAATACCTATCCCTATTCTTTGAGCAAAGTTGGCAGCTTGTACGTAAGGCTCAACTGCTTTTTCTCTTCCATGAGTATAGTTTGCAGCGTAAGAGCCCGTGTATAATTCAATTCTATCTGCTCCTGCTTTGGCAGCTCCTTCAACAAACTGTGCTATCGGATCAACGAATAAAGATACCCTAATGCTGTTTCTATGAAGTTCCTGTATAACCTCATTTAGTAGAGACTTATTTCCCAAAGTATCCCAACCTTGATTAGATGTCAGCACATCTGGGCTATCAGGTACTAAAGTACATTGAGCTGGCTTAACTTCCGTAACCAACTTAAGAAAGTTTTCAGAGGGATATCCCTCAATATTAAATTCAGTCGTTAAGTTTGGCTTCAAGTCCCTAACATCTTGATACCGAATATGACGTTCATCTGGTCTTGGGTGTACTGTGATTCCCTGTGCTCCGAATTTTTCACAATCTTGAGCTGCTTTGACAATATTAGGCAAATCTCCCCCTCTTGCGTTGCGTAGGGTAGCAAACTTATTAATATTAACACTAAGTGCTGTCATCAAAGAATTATTTAGGCTCGAAGTTAAACTGGCTTTTTAATTGAGCCCTTGTGTATTGTACGATACTTACATTCATTGGGATGGGGTCATCGGGTCTATTATTTGGAGTTCCACTATTAGGTTGTGCTGCAATTGTCTCGACAGTTTCCATACCATCTAAAACAATGCCAAATACCGTATAGTTACCATCCAAACCATGTGCTCCATTTATATTTTCAACCACATAAAATTGTGAGCCGTTTGACTTCTTCTCAGGGTTCACATCATCCTCTTCACGGGCCGCTCCGACTGCCCCATATACGTGAGTAAGGCTATCATGGAATTCGGCATCAATTTCATATCCTGGGCCTCCACTTCCATCATTATTAGGGTCGTTATCTTTTGTATTAGGGTCGCCTCCTTGAATAACAAAGCCATTTACAATTCTATGAAAAGTGGTACTGTCAAAAAAATCCTCTTCTGCAAGCGCTAGAAAATTTGCTTTGTGCAATTCTGTAGAGTCATATAGCCAGAAAGTAAAGGCTCCAAAATCAGTAGAGACATTGATTAAATCCAACAATTCCGCAACTATTATATCTTCTTCAGCATTATCTTCTCCAACTTCACTTTTAACGGTCAGTTTTACTGTATAAGTGCTATCCTTAGCATAAGTATGTATAAGTTCGATCCCGCTTGTGCCATCACCATAGTCCCAAGTGGCTTCTGTGTATGTATTTTGTGAAGTATTAGCTAATGTTACTTTAAGCTCATCGACCTCATAAGTAAATGAAGCAACTGGAGCTTTTGCTTCTTCTTTACCCTTATTACAGCTAATCGTTACTATTAAAAGCAATACAAAAGTAGTAGGTGTGATATTTTTCATGATGATCAATTATCCATTACTGGTATCATGAAGTTAGTGAAAAAACTCAAGAATAGAGGTGTAGGTGATTTTGTAAAAAACTAACGTATAAGCATAAAGCTACCAGATTGTATAAAGTATTCCCCGCTTAGAGAATGGCCTGAGTATTCATATAAGTAAGCGCCAATAGGACATATCTCTCCTTGGTGTACTCCATTCCACCCTTGGTTACAACTAAAGTTGTCTTTGCATTCGAAAACAAGTTCTCCCCACCTATTGAAAATGTAGAACTCATCAAGATTTAATTTACCAATTTTAACCTCCTCTGGTAAGAAGAAATCATTAAGGTTATCTTGGTTTGGTGTAAATGAATTTGGTAAGCTATTTGTATTTAAGCAAGTCTCTGTCTCAAGCAAAAAGCTATCTGAAGAGAGACACCCCATGCTGTCATGCACTAGTACCGAATATAATCCAGTAGTAGATAAAGTAACAGTAGAATTGGCACCGCCAGTAGACCAAGCGTATTTAGTATAGCCACTTAATTCAACGAAATACATTAGTCCTTTGCATATAATAGTATCTTTGATATTGGGTTTATGAGTAAGGCTAGAATTAATTATAAAGCTATCTGTTTGAAGACAACTATTTAGAGTTGAGTTGAGTATATAAACACCAGGTGTGACTATAATTTGACTACTCGTAGAGCCGGTAGACCATTCATATAGCACAGAAGGGTTAGTGGTGTCCCCGTATAAAGTGATGGAGTCCTCTTGGCATATTGTCGTATCAAATCCCACGTTTAGTAGGATTGCAAGCAAGCTGACATGAGTAGTATCCCTTATTATGCAATTTCCATTCATTACTGTTGCGATGTAGTCGCCACTGTCATTCACAGAAGTCTGTAAGGTAGAGTCGCCAGTAGACCATACAAATTTACTGGCATCAGTTGTCATCTCAAGGGTAATGTTTTGTCCTTTGCAAACAGAAGTGTCGGAGGTTACTGATAGGGACGGAGGAGTATCTATAATTATAGTTCTAATAGCATGTTCTTCCTGACTATTGCTGTAGAAAACATCCACTGATACCGTATATGTATCTGCTTTATCATAGAAATGAATTGGGTAAACTTCTATAGAATTCGTAGTATCTCCAAAATCCCAATATACTGAGTCAATACCAATTGTATCACTAATGGTAAATTTAATATTCTGATTTGAACATAGATTAGAAATTAATATGGTAGGGGGCGTAAAATACGATTGAATAAAATTGGGCAAACCTAATCTACCCTTACCAGGTGCTATAGATAATCCATTATTTTGAAAGTTACAGGCATTGCCAAGTCCATTAGGATTGTTTATTATATGTAAGGCATCTACAGTATGGTTTGTGGCATAAATTCTTCTGTCTGGACCTAGCTGGAGAGCTCCTGTTCCTACAGTTGTGGCAATAGTTTTAATTGAGTCGATCATACTAGCAGAATCTAAAGCTAGATTTAGCTGAAAAATGTCATTTAAGTTACTGACGTAAAGTTTTGAGCTATTTGTAGAAAACTCTATGCCATATGCTCCTGAGATGGCTCCAGGAAATGATAAGGGGTTCGAAATTGTGCCTGTCTCTGTATCAAAATCAAATAGTTCAATGGAACCTGATCCATGGATTGCCAATGCTAGTTTGTCTCCATTAGGAGCTACTTTTAAATATCCTCTTGTATTTTGCGTGGCTCCGTCATGGGTTAGTCCAATGCTAGTTTTAAGAGGTGTTTTATTCAATCCTTGCTCTGTCACTTTATAAACATAAAAAGTATCAGAAAGCCAACCATGTGCTATAACCCAAATATCTTTCTGATTTTCATGCAATACTGCTGTAATCTTTTCTGTAGAAAGCTCTAATAAAGTGTCATTCTTATTAGTAACTTCTCCTTGCCCCATATCACCAGATATATCAACGATAGAATGAGTCATGCCTCCAAACCCATTGCCACCTAATACTATAGGTATCCCACCCTCTGCAGAGACCGCAAATATATGATAAAGAGAATCACTTCCTGGCCAAGGAACTATTACAGCAGATTGGGTAGAAGAGCTATGCCCTAACAAGCTATCTCCATTTAGCATTATATTATTATCCTTGTTCCAAACTGTTATGCCATTTGTATAAAATAAGAGATTGCCATTGGAGTCGGCAATAGAAGCAGTTCCCTCTTGAGTGGTCAGATTGTATAATGTAGGTTGTGGGGGGGTGAAATTAAAGTCTATGCCTGCTAGCTCTCCAAAGACCCACCTATGAGACTCTTTTTGAGCTAAGGAGTAATTTGTATAACAAATCAATAATAAGAATAAAAAACGATAGTTGATAAGAGTCATTTATTGAACTATTGTGATATTTCCAGTTTTTCGCTCTACAGTATTATTGGTAACCGCCTTAAAACTATAGGTATATACCCCAGGCAGCATCTCGTCTGTATGCCATTGATTTTGAGGGGAATTGGCTTCGTGCACTCGTTCTCCTTTAGAGTTGAATACTTCGAAGTTTATGTCTTGATAGTCGCCTTGAATAAATATTTTGTAAGGTTCTCCATTTGAATTAACTACCCCATTAGGAATAAAAACGTCAAAATTACAGCCTAAAACAGATATGTTTACTTCTACGGAATCAATAAAGCATTGATTGCTTAACATTGCAATATATGTGATGTCTTCAAGGGGAGTAGATATTGGAGTATTAGAAGTTGCATTATCTAAATATAAATCTGGTAACCAAATTATATTTTCTATTGCTTGCACAGAGAGCTGAATGGATTCATCAATACAAACAGAAGTATCTTGTACATCTAAGGCATTAATAGTATCTATTATGCTTATAGAAATAGAATCAGAGGAAGTGCAGCCAAAAGAGTTTGTTGCTTGTAATGTCCAAACGCCTCCGTTGTTAAGCCAAATCATACTTTCTGTTTGACCATTGCTCCATAGGTAAGATAAGTTGATGTCAGGTACTCCAATAAAAATACTATCACCGTAACATATCATAGTATCTTGTGGAAGTAGTATGATAGGGGAATTCGGAAAGAACGTTATAGTGGTATCACTTCCCCTGCAACCGTTTAAATCGACGATATCTAAGAAAAAGGTGTCCTCATTATTTATCATAATACTTTGTGAGGTGTCGTTATTAGACCATAAGTATGAAGCTGCATCTACTGTAGTTCCAATAGTTGCTGAGTCTAAGTCACAAAAAATGCTACTGTCTTGAAACCCTACTTCTGGATCCTGATATACTTCTATAAAGTTTGCCTTTATTATAGAATCAAAGCCATCATTGTTATTTAAAGATAACTTGACATCATAGCTTCCTGATTCATTAAAACAAAAACTAAAGGAATTGGCAATTGTATCTAAAATTACGGTAGCACTCTTAGTTATAGTCCATCTTTTCACAACGGGAGGGGCCGCATAGGAAGTATCAATAAAAGTAATACAACTATCTCTACAAACAGTGTTATCTGAGCTCGCAAATCCTGCTTTAGGCATAATGCTGCATATTGATGAATCGATAGATATACAAATATCATCAAGGTAATAAGTAGCTAATGCAAGACCAGCATAAGGCAACTTAGTTTTTGGCACTCCAGCAGAATCGTAAAAAGTGCCAATTGCAAAATGTGTGTAGGCAGAATCTGCTACAAATGAACCAAAAATAGGAATCCAATTCGTAGTATCTGTTATAGTTGAGTCTGTAAAAACGTGCATAAAAGAATCAGTTGGGGCAGGGCTAGATTGAGAATAGTTTTGTGTGAAAAATCGGATGCCTATTTTACTCGTTGCCCATCCAGAAGTCTCAGTAAGTGATACTCTAAATCTTACGTAGTACTTTTGACCAATAATTAAAGGAGCTGATAAAGCTGAGCCTATTCTTTCAGGAAAACGTCTTTGATTAGGAGGAGGGGCATTATTATAGGTATAAAAGTGTGCATAACCTTCACCCATTGGAATTTGCCTACCGTATATGTTGTTAGGAGCCCCCCAAGATGTACCACAAGAGTTTAAATAATCAGGGGTTTCTCCATAGCTTCCCCATCCTGTTGCAACATTCATCTGATTGAAAATAAAAGGACAGGTACTAAATGTTTCAAAACTAGGATTTGGAACTAGGTTTTGACCATAGGCACTATGTAATTGTAATAGAATGATAGATAGTAAGAAAAGTATTTTATTCATTCTTTATGAATTTATATGATTTATGTATAACAATTTAGTTCCCTTCAATCTATTTCCAAAGTATAAAATGTAAAAAAATTAATTTTCATATCTTTATATTAATAAGAATTTATTCATAAATAGATAAAAAAAAATTAATTTTCAATTGTGGAAAACCCTCATTTATTTCAGCTTATAAAATCACTAAATCAGGCAGAAAAACGTTATTTTAAACTCTTTGCCACTGCCTTTACCGATGATACGAACTATGTAAGGTTATTTGATCTTATCAATCAACAAAAAAGCTATAATGAGGAGGAATTAAAAAAGACTTTTGAAGGACAGAAAATTGCTAAGCAGTTTAATGTTTTTAAGTTTTACTTGGTAAAATTGATCATGAGAAGCTTAAGACTTTTTCATGAAGAAGATAGGGATACAGATGTCTTAATGAATGGCATAAAAAATGTTGATATATTGATGCAAAAAGTTCTATTGGCAAAAGCCAATAAAGAAATTCAACGGTTAAAGAAAAAGGCACTGCAAATTGAACAGCACTTATTACACAGAGAGATTTTGACTAGGGAAAAGCAACTCATGCTATTGAATAATGACCTCAAGAGAGCAAAAAAAATAACCCAAGAAGAAGAAGATATAATTGCTATTATTGATATTGAAAAGCGATATAAATATTTCGCATCAAAAACTAATTTTCTAATTAGCAAGAAAAACTTCAAGAGGTATCCTAAGGTATTAGTACAGCTTGAAGAACTCAGAGACGAAATAGAGCAAGAGCAATATGACAAACTCCCGACAGAATCGCTAAAGCTATCTTACCTTTTCAGCCTAAGCACCTGCTATTATGCCGAAGATAATCTCAAAAAAGCGACACAACTATTGAGAAAAAGACAAGAGTTATTTGAAGCAAATAATTTTTTGATAGAAAAGCTTCCTTTAGGCTATGTTTCTACTCTCAATAATTTAAGCTCGCTATACATAAATCAAAAGCAGGGGAATGATTTCATCAATGTCAATCAAAAACTCAAGATACTACCTGAAAAGCACAAAGTATTTACCTCTATGAGGATGATTCAATATACCACTATCAATGCGATTTTAAGCATTTCAGATTACTATAACAATATTGGAGATTTTGCTAAATCGGTGGCGCTAGAACCCCAAGCTATAAATCTATTTGAAAACAAACAGTTGATGATACCAAACATTGATAAAGCTGTGATGTTTAACCATCTTGCACAGGCCTACTTTGGCATCGAAGACTTCAGCAAAGCATTGGAATACAACAACAAATCGATCAATCTATTGGATTCAAATCATAAAACTATGCTTTCAGCCTTCATATCGTTCCACTTATTAGTACACTTCGAACTTGGCAATGATATCATCATTCCTAGCATTGCGAGGTCATCAAAAAGGGTTATCAAAAAACAGAATGCTCATTACCAAATTGAACAAGCATTAGCAAAGTCAATTGAGAAAATATCAAGTATCGTTGATTTAAATAAAAAAAGAATAGAGTTTGAAAAATTAGAAGAGTCGCTAAAGTGTATTGCTGCAGATGCCAGAGAAATAAAGGCATTAGATGAGTTCCCTTATCTCATTTGGATAGAGAGCAAAATTACAGGGAAGAGTTTTAGCCAACTTGTTCAAGCTTCCAGTAAAGTAAACAATTAGGATCAAGCCTAATTAATCGCCCATTGGGAAATGCTTTAGTAAAAGTATTTTTATAAAATTGTGCTGTTGCATGTTTATAGCTTTTATTATATAAACGATTAATAAGTAATATTCCGTCTTTTTTTAGAAGCTCTTTAGTTTTAATGAGAAAATTTTCTTTTTCAGCACCCTCTGGCACTTGATCATCATTAAATAAATCAATACAAATCAAATCATATTTTTTATGACACGTGTTCACATATATTAATGCATCATCATTAATTAGGTGTACTTTATCAGTTTTATATCCATATTTTTCACAAAGTTGAATGACCTTGTCATTTACCTCAACTCCATCTACTTCAGGGTGCAACCCATATTGTTTCGACAAAATATCGGGAATGCTTCCAAGGCCATAACCTAATACTAATAGATCATCAATTGTTTCGTTTTTGATTGAAATATTGTTAAAGCCAGAAACAAAAACATCATAAAGATCAGAAAATGACTGAACAGCTTTGTTTGTTGTTAACTTAAACCTGCCCTTACTTAAGACAACAGATAACTTACCATACTTGCTAGAAACCTGCTCTATAGGAATATCTAGAAAATAGCTAAAAAAGCGTTTTAGATTTAGAGGTTTCTTTATAGTAAAACTTGTTAAGGTCTGTAATAATTCGCCTTTACATCGGGTAGTAACTCCTTGATTTGTTCAATTCTTGTTTCACTACTCGGATGCGTACTCATAAACTCTGGAGGAGCACCTTGGCTATTTGCAGCCATTCTCTTCCAAAAAGAAACCGCTTCTTCGGGATCATACCCAGCTAGTGCCATAAATACCAGCCCCATATGATCTGCCTCTGATTCATTTGCTCTAGAAAATGGTAAGGCCACACCAACCTGTGCTCCAAGCCCATATGCTTGCAAGAATAGGTTTTGCGTTTCCTGAGGTTTGTTGGTCATTGCCACACTAAGAACACCAGCACCTGTTTGCAATGCTAAACCTTGACTCATTCGTTCATTGCCATGTCTTGCTATAGCATGAGCAATTTCATGTCCCATGACAACTGCTAACCCTGTTTCGTTTTGGGTAATAGGTAATATGCCCGTATAAAAAACAACCTTCCCTCCTGGCATACACCAAGCATTTACAGTATTATCAGCAACGAGGTTAAATTCCCAATTATATCCTTCAATCCTCTTGCCTTGACCATTCCGTTCTAAGTATTGTTCTGTAGCAGTAGCAATTTTTTGACCGACCCTTTTAACCATATCCGCTTGAGCACCAGTTGTAATTACCTTGTTTTCGCCCAAAAAAGTATTGTATTGTTGAAGACTCATTGTCATTAACTCTGACTCAGGAACTAGCTTTAGCTGTCGCCTACCTGTTACAGGCACTTTGGAGCAGGATAGCCCCATCATTATGATGATTCCTCCTAATGATAAATGTCTAATCTGTACTTTCATTTTTTTTCTTAAATAAATTGGCTTTATTTTCTTCACCTTTTAATAATCTGCGAATATTATCTGAATGTGTATACAAAATTAGCAAAGTCAAAGCAAAGGCAAAAACTTTAAAAGCAATGATATCTACCTTGAAGACAAAAACTACCAGTATTGGAAATACAATGCTTGTAATAATAGAACTTAATGATACATACCTCGTAATCAAAAGCATTACTGTAAAGATAATCGTACAAACTAAAGCGGCCACTGGAGCAATTGCGATTAGCATACCTAGAGTGGTCGCAATGCCTTTTCCTCCTTTAAACTTCAACCATATTGGGAAAATATGCCCCAAGATTGCAGCAATTCCTAAAGCCACTTGATAGTTAATAGGAATATCTACTGGTAATGGTATAAAAGTAATCAAACTGGTTGCCAAGTAACCCTTTAATACATCTATCAATAGCACAATTATGCCTGCTTTTTTCCCCAATACACGAAATGTATTCGTTGCACCAGGGTTGCCACTACCGTGCTGCCTAACATCTGTATCATAGAAAGTTTTGCCAATGACAACAGAAGAGGGAATTGAGCCAATGAGATAGGCTAAAGTGATCTCCAGTGAAATATAAGGCATTAGTTCCATCTTACCATTGATCTTTATAAGATTGTAATCTTTCTAAAAAAACCTGTTTGTCAAATTCAGAAGCGGGAGCATATATAAATTCTTTTTTGCTCTTTTCTGCTTTCACCTTTAGCTGTTTGGTCTTTAGACCTGATAATATGCTGTTATAAGTTGCATTTGAAGATAGTGTGTATATATATCCTTTTTTTATAGAGAAAAAGTACCAATCTACATCGGTTATTTTTATTAATATGTTGAGGGAGTTTCCTTCAATATCATTCTTAAGTAACTCTATAGACATTTTGATTTTCTTATTTATAGGTTCAGCTCCTGCATAAATTATATCAACTGTATTCTCTTCAAAGAATGCCGTATACTCTTTATTATGCTTTAAATATAGATTGCCTAGTAATAAAGAATGGTCAAGCCCTGTAGTAAGATCGAAGCTTCCTTTCTTTTCAATATCATCAAATAGTTTATCGATTTGCTTCTCTTCATCAAGGAACTGTACTATATTATTTTTGAAGAATTCAGTAGTATAATCATTACTTGCTAGGTCAAAGGTTAATTCTTGTAAATCTTTTATAAAAAGATTCTTAACTGCAGGGAGGATAGGTACGTCTATACCTGCTATTACATGTATATTATACTTATCTTCTCCTATTTCAGTCTTAATGTCTCCTGCAAAATTTGTTGTAATACCATTAATTTCTAATGGTATATTGATTTTTCCTGATGTATTTATTTTACCAGTTGCATAGTTGATTTGCATTAAGTCTCCTTTCGGGGCAAAAGCTTGCTCTTTATTTATATGAATTCTAGAAGAATCTCCGACAAAAAGTAGTTTTGTTGATGGATCGTAATGAAAAAAGTCAGCCACTTCGAATATAGCTTGGTCTAATAAATCCTTCTTCTGATTGAAATAATTGAAATATATTTCATACTCAGGTATAAGATTTCCAAAAGCATCGTATTCAAAGCTACTATCTGTAGAAGCATTTAGAAATAATCCAGTAAAAAGATCTTCATCGTCTTTATTTCTTGGAGGCATTCCTACATTTAGGTAAAAATCATTAGGGTCAATACTGTTGTTGACATGAAGCCAATTTGTATTTAATTCTTGAAAATTGGTATCTTTCATCATTACATATCCATCAAATACCAAATCTTTTTGTCTACTGTGTAGTTCAACGTCTCCCCCAAATGATATATCTGGATTTAATGTAAAGTCCATATTCTCATCAATTGTCGCTTTTGCTATTGTCTCGTAATAAGCTTTATTTCCATCGACCTTTTCAGTAGAGTCTAAGAGAACTTCTTGAGTTTTTATTTCATTAAAAAAAATCTGTTGTACGTAGCCAGAATGATCTGTATAGTCATAATACCCTTCTCCAGAAAATTTATTTTTACTAGCAATAGTTACGCTAGCATTATAAAGAATATTGTACTCATTCTCAGCATTCATGACTACTCTAGTATTTTTAAAAGGATCAATTTGGGCCACAGGAGTCACTTGAATATCTCTATCAGCAGTATCAAGCAAAATATCACAATCTGCTACTTTTAGATCTAGCACATCTTCTATCGTTAAAATATCATTGTTAAGATCATATCTGGCCCTAACACCTGTTATTTGTAATGAATCTTGATCTGGATGAGTAGAAGTAAAAACCGCATAATCTTTACTTTTTTCCTCAAGAATGATAACGTTACTATCGTTATCCCAGACAAAGTCAGATATTGTTGTCATATATGCCATATAGGGGAAAAAAGAGGGGTCTGTTGCATCTCTTTTTGTAGCTGTGCTTTTATTAGTTATCAAGTCTATATGGTATGCCACATTTTCTGCCTTGAATGCAATTTCATCTGATGTTTTAGACTTGATGTTTAAAGCAGAAGAGTCGGCTGAAAACGAATTGGCTTCAAATTCAAATTCTTTAGAAACGATTAACGTCCCATCCCCCCAGTCCATGCTTCCTATCCCAGTAAGTCCATTTGGAGAAAGAGTTATTTTTCCAGTAAACTTAGCTTCCTGATTGTAAAACAAAAAGTGCCCATCTTTTTTCTCTACATCTAGTTTGTCATCAAAAGGTTTCCATACAATATCAACATTATCTGTAGATACATGTGGAACCTCTGCATCTTTATACTTTGCTTTTCTTAAATTAAAAACTTCAATATGAGCTATTAAAGAATCTGGTAAGAACAATATATTGCTTGATTTACTACTTGATGAAAGATATGAAAATGTTCCATTGCCTCTTAGTCCTGTATTGCCAAGCCTTAAGCTTTCTCCTTTAAACCTGCCTCGTCCTTCGTAAATATTATACCCATTAGTTGGTGGACTAGTTACAAAACCAAGAGACATATCTTCTCTCTGTATGCCTAATTTTTCTTCGAAGTCAGGAAATATGCCTTGAGAAACAAATAATCCATCAAACTTTACGTTTTCAGGCTCAAATGTTTCGAGGCTATCGAACTCAAAGGGTTTTATCTTAAAATAAAATTTATCTCTTTGATAAACTGCATTATGAATACTTGAATCGTCATAATAAACATAGGATTCACGCAAACTTTTGAAGATAGGATATTCAGGTGAAGCTTTAACGCTTGACTTATTGTTAGCATCATCTATTGTTAAATTACCGCTCGCATTTTCAATTCTAGATCTTAAGGGGACAGTCAAAGGTTTGCCATACTCATTTAAAACACCAGTAGTATCTGGAATTTTGATCTTTATGTAATCAATTTGTTCCATATCCATATAAAAAGTATCATAGTTGAGGTCAAAGCCTTTTCCTATAAATTCTAATCTTCCAGAATAAGGGTCTCCTACTGATCCAGAAAAACTCATATCCATGCCTTTTTTGACCGTAATAGAATTACTATCTGGATCAATTAATAAGTTTTTCGATTCGCTTAGCCTTACAGTTGGAACACCTTTAATGTCAAACTCAAATGTTTCAAGATTTAATGTGCCATTTCCCTCCTGTGAATTAGATACAATTTTTATAGCATCGTAGTCTATCAATCCTCTATTAGCAAGCACATATTTCTCAACTTTATCTTTTACTCTTACTAATTCTTTTTCTTGATCATATTCTATGAAACCATCTTCTACCAGCTTATATAAAAGCCCTCGTATATTTACTACGCTATAGTTGGGATTCATCCTTTGGGCTAGTTCTTCAGCAAACATCGCTTTGACCCCGTAATCATCACAATATTTCTTGATTACGGATATCGGATTGAAGTCTAATATGTTTTGGTATTTATCAAACTCTTTTTGATCAAAATAATCGGAAGATTGAAATACTGCATCAGTCAGCCCTGCTCCAGATGTCATGTTAAACTGCATGATGGGTTGATCAATATTCCATGTAATTACCTCTGGGTAAAGTTCCATCTCATGATAGGAGTTGTAAAACCCTGATTTACCGATACTGCTTGTACCACGTCTCAATAACAATGTTCTGGAAGCAATGTCGAATTTGAAATTAACGCCAGGATGAGTTATCGAATCTTGATCAATGTATATTTCGGTTTGGGCAGTTTTGGCTGATATGCCTTTCTTTTCATCAATGACAAATACTTTTGATGTTGACTTTACGGCTAATTTCCCCGATTGAGTATATATTTTTATAACGGCATCTTTACCCAACCCCCCACTACCAATGGTCTTAGATCCATGAAGTGTATAGCCTCCTGTATAGTGTATGTTTTTAATGATCTCATTTAAAACAATATCATTTTCAAATGACTCAAACCTTGGATATGTAGTTGTTTCTGGGTCTCTATGAGACAAGAGCTTATCTTCAAAAGATCCTTGCAAAACTCGCCCCTTTAAAAAGGCATTATAGTGAAAAGTAACAGTATCAATTACAATATCGGATTGGGCACAATTAATTTTATATTTACCAAACTCACAATACGTTTCATTACCATCTAAGCCAGCTCTTTTCCAATCTATTTTTCCGAACTCACCTTCCCACACTTCTTCTTTAGGATAATATATCCCTTTAGTCTCTTTAACGTATATTGTATCGCTTGTTTCGTTATATATCATCAGGTCAAGTTTGGGTATCACTAGTTGTAATTGACCGTCAATTAATAAGAATTTATAATTGGTAGAATTAGACTTGAAATTTCTTGATTTGGATTGATAAAAATGGTCTCCCTCTAGCAAGCTATTTGCTAAATCTACCATTAGTCGAAACTCTTTGAGGTGAGATTTTTTACTAGAGGCTAATATTTGGCTTAATACACCTAGCCACGTATCCATATCTAATGTTGCATCACGATTACCTTTAAATTCATTGATCAATTTAAAAAGCTCTGTAAAATGCGGATAAGCCTGCATCCTTTGCTGTCTCATCATATTGCATACTGATCGAATTGTATCAAGCTGTCCCTCGCTAATGGATCTCATAACTTTATAAGATCGAATAAATTTATTGGCTTCCTTTTTTGCTTCCTCATGACTAGAGCTTTTCATAAACTCTTCCAATTCATCTAAAAATTCCATTGGGTCTTTTGAAAAATCAGTAGGAGCTGATCTAAGCACCACCAACGTGCTGAGTAGTAAAAATAATATCCCTAAAACTGTCTTTACCCTCATTTCTAAGACTTAGAAAATTGGATACTCACCCAATCTCCCTTGTATTCTTTTTTATCTACCAATAATCTATTCTCTTTTGCTACTTTTTCTATAAGAGACTCATCTTTTGCTAAAATTCCACTTGTCAACAGCACAGACTGTTCTTTTAAAGATAGGGCAATTATATGAATAGTTTCGAGTAAGACATTTCTGCACAAATTTGCCAAAACAATATCGTACTGCTTATTTTTTAGAAAGTTCTCATCATTTAAGTAAGCCCCAATAATCGAAGCATTATTCACTCTGATGTTTTCTTTTGTACTCTCAAATGCCCAAGGATTATTGTCAATAGCTATAATATTAGTTGCGCCCAGCTTATTCGCCATTATTGCTAACACTCCGGTACCACAGCCAAAGTCTAATACACTCTTATTTTCAAATGAAATATCCTTCATCATTTGAATCATCAAATAGGTTGATTCGTGATGTCCCGTTCCAAAAGCCATTTTAGGTTCGATGACTATTTCATGCTTTATGGATGGGTTAGCTTGATGAAAAGATGCTCTTATGAGACAGAAGTCATCCACCTGGACTGCTTTGAAGTTGCTTTCCCATTCCTCATTCCAATTTTTATCTTCCATTCGACCAATGGAATACGTGCATTGAAAAGTGTCTTTGTACTTATTTAATAATAATTTCAAGTCAGCTTCTTCATAGAGCTTTTCCTCAATATATGCGTTAATCAACTTTCCCTTGTCTTCAAAACTATCATACCCCATCTCACTTAATTCAGCGATTAAAACTTCACTTAATTGGGGGTTGGATATTTCTAAGGCTACTTCGAGATATTGCGTCATTTTCTTATTGAAAGCTATTCACTATTGATATAAAATCTTCTGCCACAAGAGATGCTCCACCTATTAACCCCCCATCTATATCTGGCTGGACAAAAAGCTCTTTCGCATTTCCAGGCTTACAGCTACCACCATATAGGACAGATACATTACCTGCTATCTCTGCGCCATACTTGTCAGCTATAGCCCTCCTGATCTCCGCATGAATTTCTTGTGCTTGTTCTGGAGATGCCGTCTTACCTGTACCTATTGCCCAAATTGGCTCATAGGCAATAATTACACTTTCTAACTTTTCAGGTGATAAATGAAATAGACAGTCCTCTACTTGCTTTGCTACGAAGGTTTTATGTTCACCAGCCTCTCTTATATTTAACGGCTCTCCGCAACAAAATATTGCTTTCAGTCCACTCTCTAACGCTAGGCTTACCTTCTTAGCGACTAACTCATTAGACTCCTTAAAAATTTCTCTTCGTTCTGAATGACCTAGTATTACATACTCCGCTCCAACAGATTTAATCATTTCTGCTGATAGCTCGCCAGTATATGCCCCACTTATTTCTGAATGAGCGTTTTGAGCACTTAGCTTTATTGAAGCCCCTGATAAGACATTTTTTATCGGATACAAATACGTTGCTGGAGGGGCAATGATTACTTCTACATTACTTACATCAACCCCTTCTTTAATCGATTTAGCTAAATCAATGGCTTCATCAAGGTTCTTATTCATCTTCCAATTCCCTGCAACAATTTGCCTTCTCATATGTTACCTATATCTATTAGTTTCTTCAAAAACATGACTCAAAATTGACTCCTGTTGATGATCAAATGCCACATTTCTTCTTTTGTAAACTTGTTTGGCTGTATCAATAGCTTTTTCAAACTCGTAAGTTGTTAATCCAGCGCCGCCTCCCCAACAAAAGGAAGGAATGTGTTTAGCAGGAAAATCTCCGCCAAAAATATTAGCACTTACACCAACAACTGTTCCAGTATTAAACATAGTGTTTATACCGCACTTAGAATGATCTCCCATTGTCAATCCAACAAATTGTAGATTGCTATCGACATATTTATCTTCAACATAATTCCAAACTTTCACGTTAGAGTAGTTATTTTTCAAATTCGAGGTGTTGGTATCTGCTCCCAAATTACACCATTCACCGATGACTGAATTGCCCAAAAAACCATCGTGGCCCTTATTAGAATATCCGAATATAACTGAATTATTCACTTCACCTCCAACCTTGGAAAAAGGTCCTACTGTGGTGGGGCCGTATATTTTTGTATTGAGCTTTAATGTCGCATTATCGCAGAGTGCTAATCCTCCTCTAATGGATGTGCCTTCCATAATTTCTGCATTACGTCCAATATAAATTGGTCCAGAGCTTGCATTGAGATTGGCATACTCAACTTTCGCCCCTTCTTCAAAAAATATTCTTTCTGGATGGATTAGATGATTAGTACTACTTATTGTCGCAGATTTTCTACCTGTAGTCAGTAATTCAAAATCATCATTTAAAGCTTGCCCATTTAATGCAAAGATATCCCAAGTATGTTTAATTGTAGTTATCTCTAGATCATACTCTTTAGTCTGATATGCTTTTTTAAAATCAAATGATTTTGCTTTATCTTCTTCTAGCTTAACGGCAATTAAAATGCCGTCTTTTGTTAATGCTTCCTCAATCTCTAGGCTTTTGATCGCACCTACTATATTCTTATTGGGTAAGATGCTCCCATTGATAAAGACATTTTCTTTTTTGAAAGATACCTCCTCTTTTATTCTCAGGTATGATTGAGTTAAATATTTACATTCACTTTGAAGTAAGCGATCCCATTTTTCCTTGATGGTTAATATCCCAATTCTAATATCCGAAACTGGTCGGGTATAGGTAAGTGGGAGAAGATGATCTCTTTCTTCTCCATCAAACAAAATAAAAGCTGGACTGCTCATGGTTCAGACAAAAAAGCCTTTCGGGATGTCCCGAAAGGCTTTAAGATAACTAATTTGAATTAGTATTTTATTTCTTTTCTCCTGCTTTTGCGTATTTTTTCTTGAACTTATCAATACGTCCTGCAGTATCAACAAACTTCATTTTACCTGTAAAGAATGGATGAGAAGCACTTGAAATATCCAACTTGATCAATGGATACTCATTACCATCTTCCCACTTAATAGTGTCTTTTGTTTGTGCTGTTGATTTGCTCAAAAAAGCATAATCACTTGAGAAGTCTTTAAAAACGACAAATCTATAATCTTCTGGATGAATTCCTTTCTTCATGATTTTAAAATTTCGGGTTGCAAATATAGTCATATTTAGTAAATTCAACAATATTTAGACAGTTATAATGAAATAAGAAATGAATATTGAGGAATATCGTGAATATTGCATAGGTAAAAAAGGAGTAACTGAAGAAATGCCTTTTGATG
The DNA here is from genome assembly GCA_030426955.1 of Bacteroidia bacterium. Classification (GTDB taxonomy): domain Bacteria; phylum Bacteroidota; class Bacteroidia; order Chitinophagales; family JAUHXS01; genus JAUHXS01. The sequence continues at coordinate 40,600 of JAUHXS010000008.1, forward strand.
ACAAAGTGCTTGTTTTTAAGGTTGTTGGAAAGATGTTTACGGCTACAGATATTGATGAATTTATTAGTATAAATGTTAAATGTGATCCTGAAAAAGCGGAAGATTTGAGAGCAGAATACGAAGCAGTAAACCCAGGTTATCATATGAATAAAAAACATTGGAATACAATAGAAATGGATAATTCTATACCTGATCGATTAGTTTATCAATGGATTGACGATTCTTATGACTTGGTCGTGAGAGGACTGACTAAAAAACAAAAAGAAGAATTGCTTAATAGTTAAGCAGTTCTAATAGCTGTTGCTCAAATCGATCTTTAGGCAAAAAATTATCCTCTAGCTCTTTGGAAAAGGGTACTGGCGTATCTAAACTTGCAGATCTAACAATTGGTGCATCTAGGTATTCAAAACAGTTTTCAGAAATGTATGCAGATATCTCTCCCCCAATTCCTCCCGTTAAAGTATCTTCATGAAGGATGATAACCTTGCCCGTTTTCTTCACAGAGTTTTCAATAGCCTCATAATCTAGTGGCAATAAAGTTCTCAGATCTAGCAAATCTGCGGAAATGTCATCGTTTCGCCCTAATGCTTCTTTTGCCCAATGTACGCCCATTCCGTAAGTGATAATAGAAATATCTTCCCCTTCTCTGATGAGACTTGCCTTTCCAATTTCTTCGGTATAATAATTATCAAAAACATCTTCTTCGATGCTTCTATACATTGCTTTATGTTCAAAGAATATAACTGGGTTCGGATCTTCAATAGATGCTAAAAGCAGGCCTTTTGCATCATGTGGATTAGATGGAAAAACTACCTTTAAGCCTGGTGTATGTGTATACCACGCCTCATTGGATTGTGAATGAAAGGGCCCTGCACCAACACCTGCTCCTGTTGGCATTCTTACTACCACATTAGCATTTTCACCCCATCTGTAATGTAGCTTTGCTAAGTTATTGACAATTTGATTAAATCCACAAGTTGCAAAATCTGCAAACTGCATTTCCATGATCGCTTTATAACCTTTTAAGGATAAGCCCAATGCTGCTCCAACTATTGCAGACTCACATATTGGGGTATTTCTGACTCTTTCTTTTCCGTACTTTGTTAAGAAACCTTCTGTGATTTTAAATACTCCCCCATATTCAGCAACATCTTGTCCCATAATGACCATTTGATCATTTTTTGACATTGCTAGATCCAAAGCGTCTGAAATTGCATCCACAAATCTCTTCTTTGATCGCTTTCCGCTTCCCTCGATACGAACGAACCCGCCTGACGGCGAGGCAGGCGTTTGCAAATCACTATATATATCATTTACCTCAAATTCTTTAGATGGAACTATATTAGGTTCGGCAAATGCCACCTCCAACGCATTATTAATTTCCGATTGTATATCTTTTCGCAATTGTTCGATATAATTTTTGTCAATATGTTTTTGCGCAAGAAGATGTTTTTCAAAATTCTCAACTGGATCTTTCTTTCCCCATTCTTCAAAAAGTTCTTTCGGAACATATTTAACTCCAGAGGCTTCTTCATGGCCACGCATTCTAAAGGTCATGCACTCCAACAAAACGGGTCTTGGATTTTTAGCCATTGACTTTTTTAACGAAAGAACCTGATTGTAAACCTCTAAAACATTATTTCCATCAATGGTGTGAGCCTCCATTCCATAGCCTAAACCTCGATCCGCTAGTTGTTTGCATTTGAATTGCTCAGAAGTAGGGGTAGAAAGACCGTAGCCATTATTTTCTATGACGAAAATTACTGGAAGATTCCAAACCGAAGCGACGTTTAGTGCTTCATGAAAATCCCCCTCGCTCGTTCCTCCTTCCCCAGTAAATGCGACAGCTATCTTTTTTTCTTTATTTAAAAGATGGGCTAGAGCCACTCCATTAGCTAAAGTCAGCTGTGGCCCTAAATGAGATATCATGCCTACTATATGATGCTCCTTCACGCCAAAGTGAAAAGAACGATCTCTTCCTTTTGTATAACCTCGTTCTTTTCCCTGAAACTGCATAAATAATCTATCCAGTGGAACATCTCTTGATGTAAATACACCTAGGTTTCTATGAAGTGGAAAAACAAACTCGTCATCATCTAACGCTTTTGTAACCCCTACAGCAATAGCTTCTTGACCAATTCCAGAAAACCACTTGCTAATTCTACCTTGACGAAGTAAATTGAGCATCTTCTCTTCGATCATTCGAGGTTTTAAAATAGCAGCATAAAGTGCTTGTAACTTTCCCTTAGCTATTCCCTTGGAAACAAACCTCATTTTACTAATAGTTGCCAATCTTGAAAATTTCTAAATGCTTAAACTTGTTACATTATCCTTCCTCAGCAACTACTTCCTCTACTCCAGGAATCATTTTTTTCATCATTCCTTCAATTCCTGCTTTCAAAGTCAATGTAGAAGAGGGACACCCACTACATGCCCCTTGCATGATGAGTGTTACGACTCCATTTTCGAAAGACTTAAATTGAATAGCACCTCCGTCCATCTCTACCGCAGGGCGAACATGATTGTCTAGCATTTCTTTAATCTTCTTTACTGTATCAGAGTCATTTTCAGATACTGTATTGCCTCCTTCTGTTTTCTGAGCTTTGAAGCTTTCTGTAAATACAGGCTTCTGATCTATAAAATAACTTCTTAAAAACTCTTTTATTTCTGGTACTAGCTCATACCACTCATCGCTTGTTGATTTAGTAATTGTTATAAAATTGTTTGCAAAAAAGACGCCACTTATTTCATCTCTTTCCAACAGTTTTTTCGCGAGAGGAGCTTCTGTTGCATCTTTAACACTAGTAAACTCAACATTTTCATTGGCTAATAGCATTTTGTTAATAACAAACTTTAAAGTAGCTGGATTGGGAGTTGCTTCTGTATAAATTTCAATAGGTACTTTCACTTGTGTCTCCATATGCATTGTATTTATTATACAAAGCTAACAAAAAGGTATACGTGTAGTTCCCGAATCACAATAAAACTACATCTTAATGCATAAATTGGATCATAATCATGTGGCAAAGCTGCTAATGTCGCATTATATAAAACTATGCACATGGTGGGGATTTTAAATGAAGTGACACCTCTAGAAATCGGCAATCAACGTTAACTATTCGTCAAGAATTAATATAATTTATTAAAATAAGTGTAAAAGATATCTGCTTCAATATATATCTTTAGTACATAAATCTTTACTCATCAAAAATATATTCTTTTTCTTTCTTATTACTTTGTCTGTTTTTTCTCAGTCAGGAGAACAGATTAATAAAGTTACTGCACATGATAGAAGTACTGGAGATCTATTTGGATGGTCCGTTGCTATTGATGGTAACTGGGCTGTAATAGGTTCATATTTAAACGAAAGTGATGAAAATAATTCAAATCCACTAAATGCAGCGGGAGCAGCCTATATTTTTAAGAAGGATAGTCATGGTAACTGGAAGCAATATCAAAAGATAGTTGCTTCAGATAGAGAATTAGGAGATTATTTTGGATATTCTGTTGATCTTGATAATGGGTATATCGTAGTAGGCTCTATCTACGAAGCCCATGATGAAAATGGCAGTAATGAAAAAATTAATGCTGGATCAGCATACATATATAAGTTAGAGAGTAATAATGAATGGGTTCAAAAAGATAAAATAGTAGCTTCCGATAGAAGCTCAACGGACAATTTTGGATGGTCTGTTGCTATTGATGGTAACTATGTAGTTGTTGGAGTTCCCATTGAGGACGAGGACGAAAATGGTGGAAACTCCAAATCAAATTCAGGGTCAGCATACATATTTAAGAGAAACGAGGAAAATTGGAGTCAGGTACAAAAAATTGTGGCTTCAGATCGAGATGCAATTGATTATTTCGGTTGGACGGTAGCAATGGATGGAGATCATTTGCTTGTAGGGGCATATTCTGAGGATGAAGATGAGGTGGGTGGTAATAGTCTGTCAGATGCAGGGTCGGTCTATGCTTTCAAAAGAAGTGGATCTCTTTGGAATGAAGAGCAAAAAATAGTACCCGTGGATAGAGGCGCTTCCGATTTTTTTGGGTATACAGTTGATATAATTGGAGACCTTGCAGTTGTAGGAGCACATCAAGAAGATCATGATACTACTGGAGGAGATCAAAAAGATGAGGCAGGTGCTGCGTATGTTTTTCAAAATAATGGAACGTCTTGGGTTGAGGTTCAGAAATTAGTGGCTTCAGATCGAGAAGCAGAAGACTTTTTTGGACGAGCAGTAGCGATTGATGACAATGTTATTATCGTTGGAGCTGAAGAAGAAGATCATAATGAGCTTGGATTGAGTAATAAGGCATCAGCAGGCTCGGCATATGTATTTGAGAGAGAGATGCAAGGTTGGAACCAGGTACAAAAAATTGTAGCTTCGGATCGAGATGCATTGGATAAATTTGGACGGGCGGTTTCTATTAGCGGAAATAATATACTTGTTGGAGCTTATCAAGAAGACAGCGATGTGTCGGGTAATAATTTTTTGTCAGAGTCTGGTTCCGCCTATTTTTTTAGAGACTGCAAACCAAAGCAAGCCAATGTCAATATCACTTCTTGTGAAAATTATATTTCACCAAGCGGTAAGTACTTTGATGAAGAAGGACTATATTTTGACACCATACAAACAACCTTGCATTGTGACAGCCTATTGACGATAAACTTAACACTTGATAGCAATCAATATCAATCCATTATAGATTCTTCTTGTAATAGTTATTCATCACCAAGTGGCAAGCTTTGGATAACTTCTGGAATTTATATGGATACTATTCTATCTCAAACAAAGTGTGATTCAATTATTACAATTGATTTGTTTATGGAAAATTTAGATACAAGTATTTCTGTGTCAGGAGATACATTGATGGTTAATGAAAGTAATGCAATATATCAATGGATCAATTGTGATGGGAACATAGAGATAGCAGGAGCGATAAATCAAACGTATTTTGTTACAAATGATGGAGAATATGCAGTCAGAGTAAGTAAAAACGGTTGTGAGGTGACTTCAGGATGTATATCTATTGTTAATGATCCTGCTTATGTGGATAACCAGTTATTTGAGGGTTTTCAAATTTATCCCAATCCTGTAAGAGATAAGTTGATAGTTGAACAACCTGCCTCATCGGCAGACAAGTTTATAGTTTATAGTTCAGAATTGAGAATATTGAGTCTAATCGGAAAGGTGATTTTAAAGGAAACTATTAACTATAAATTAGAAATTGTAAACTTATCCGAGCTTCGCTCGGGAATGTACTTCATCGAGATTGGAAATCAAAGACAACGATTTCTAAAGCTATAATCAATCAAACTACTATCTTTGTGAGGTGGTATACGAGATTGTCCGTTTTCTTTTAAGAGTTTCTTTACGAGTATACTTTAGGAAGATTTACTTTCTGAATGAGGATAACATTCCTAAGCAAGGACCTGTTATTCTAGCTTGTAACCATCCCAATGCATTTATGGACGCTATGTTGACCACTTCTTTATTGAAAAGAAGATCGCATTTTTTGGTTAGATCAGATGTGTTTAATACAAAATTTAAGACTTGGTTACTAGGACTGATCAATCTAGCGCCGATATACAGAATGCAGGAAGGAATTGAAAACTTGCATAAAAATCAAGAAACCTTCAGCAGGTGTAATAAGATTTTGGAAAATGGAGGTATGATTTTGATTTTTTCAGAAGGGTTATGTGTTTTTGAAAAGAGGCTAAGACCATTGAAAAAAGGAACTGCGCGTATTATTTATGGAGCAGAAGCTAAGAACAATTTTAATCTAGGTATAAAAATTGTACCTGTTGGTATCAATTATACCTATGGCAACAAGCCAAGGAAAGAAGCCATCGTTTCCTTCGGAAAACCTATTGATACTAAAGATTATCAAAAAGTATATGAAGAGAATAATGCTTTAGGGATTAATAAGATTACGAAGGATATTGAGGAAAAGCTTAAGGGTAATATTGTTTGTATCGAAGATAAAGAAGATGAGAACTTAGCAGAGCAGTTATTCGTAATGTATAGGAATGAAAAAGTTGAGTCAACAAGTAACATTATGAATCGAGTTAAAACTAGAGATAGAGTTGAAGTTGAACATTTTGTTACTAAAAAAATTCAAAACATCAGAGAACGTTCACTTGAAGAATTGAAGAATTTAAAACAAAAAGCAGGTCAATATTACGAGTCGTTATATAAATACGATATATCTGATGCTACAGTAAATCGAAACGGTTCCTTAATAACAATTGTTATTAAGCTAATATTAGCATTTCCCTTTTTTATGGTGGGATTGGTCTTGGGTGTATTTCCAGTATGGCTAGGTCGAAAAATTACAAATGATAAGGTTCGCCAAATTGAATTTTACAGTTCTGTGCAATTTGCATTGACCATGATTTTAGGTGTTGTTTATCTTCTTTTATTATTTACTGTATTTAATATAATCTTGCCTTGGAACTGGTATTATGTTTTAATAGGCGTTGCTTTAATTCCTCTGTTTGGTTTGGGAGCAATTAGGTTTACTGAATTATTGAACAAACTTATTGAAAATATAAACTATTCTAAAGCTAAAGACATTGAGCAAATCAAAGCTCAAAGAGCAGAAATAATGCTAATTTTAAACTCATGAAGTCAGCAACAATAGTCGGGGCAGGGTTAGTTGGTTCACTATGGGCGGTATACCTGTCAAAAGCAGGTTATAAAGTAACCATTGTAGAACGCAGAAGTGATTTGCGAAAAGCAGACATTTCGGCAGGTAAATCTATCAACCTAGCATTGTCTGAAAGAGGTTGGAAAGCCTTTAAAACGGTAGGGGTAGAAAAAGAAATCGAACCTATTGCTATTCCTGTTCATGGACGAACCATGCATGATTTAGAAGGTAACTTGACCTATCAACCATATGGCCAGGAGGGACAAGCAATTTATTCCGTTTCAAGAGCTGGTATCAATTGTAAAATGATGGATATCGCAGAAAAGTATGGCAATGCAGATATAAAATATCATCAAAGGTGCATTGATGCGGACTTAGAGAAAGGAATTGTTTATCTAGAGGATACTCAAACTGGAGAAAAAACTCAGATCCAATCTGATGTAGTATTTGCCACAGACGGGGCGTTTTCAGCTGTTCGTTATAACGCTATGCAAAAGTTAGACCGCTTTAATTATAGTCAAAAATATATTGAAGACGGATATCGCGAGTTGTTGCTTCCAGCTAATGAGGGTGGTAGTTACAAGATGGAAAAGAACAGATTGCATATCTGGCCTAGGGGTCGCTTTATGTTAATGGCACTGCCAAACGAAGATGGTTCTTTTACTTGTACCTTATTCATGCCACATGAAAACCATGAAAGTTCATTTGATAAGCTAAAAACCAAGGGTGATGTAGATCGTTTTTTTAAAACAACCTTTCCAGACTTTTACGAGATGATGCCTGACGTGGCAGATGTATGGGAAGATCATCCCTTATCTTCTCTAGCAATAGTGAGATGCTATCCTTGGACACATGGCAAGGTGGCGTTGATGGGAGATGCGGCTCATGCAACAGTCCCCTTTTACGGGCAAGGTATGAATTGCGGTTTTGAAGATTGTAGTGTTATGTGGGAATTGATGCAAAAGCACAATGAAGATTGGGATAAGGTCTTTAGTGAATATCAAACTTTAAGAAAGCCAGAAGGAGATGCTGTTCAGGATTTGTCATTGCACAACTATTATGTGATGCGAGACTATGTTGCAGATCCTGAATTTCTATTGCAAAAGAAGCTCGAAAGGAGAATAGAACAATTATATCCAGAGCAATATATGCCCTTGTATTCTCAAGTCTCATTTAGTCACACACCTTATTCCGTTGCCTTGAAAAAAGGAGAAGAGCAAGATGCTCATATGAAAAAAATTATGCAAGAGCATGATGTGGCTAGGCTAATAGAAAATGGTGGAATAGACAGCCTAATTCATGACATTTTCGGAAAAAGCTAGGTGTCATCGGACACCCTAGCAATATGAAGTAGTTTATGGAGACTTTTTTTCACATTCAACATCCCACATTCCAGCTAAGTAGTAAATCGCAAATTATCAAATGGCTTGAGGCAGTTGCCCAGTCAGAAAAGAAAGAGGTTGTCTCATTGAGCTATGTCTTTTGCACAGATGAATTTTTATTACAGCTAAATCAGCAATACTTACACCATGATACGCTCACAGATGTAATTACTTTTACATTCTCTGAAAAGGAAACCCCTGTAGAAGGAGAAATTTACATCAGCATAGACAGAGTTAAAGAAAATGCTCAAAAATTCGACACAAAATTCAACGAAGAGGTAAGAAGAATAATGGTACACGGACTACTTCACTTAGTGGGGTATGACGATAAGACAGCCGAAGATAAGACGGTAATGACTCAAAGGGAGAATCTTTATTTAGCAAAATTTGCCAATAGTAATTGTTAAATTCATATTAGTCAATAATTTAATTAACTCTTTTTTAATATAACTTTATCCTGAAAAATCTTAAGTTGGTACAGGTATTAATATGCTGAAAAAAACATTCCCACATTTTAAGCAATTAGATGCGATGGACTGCGGCCCTACGTGTATACGTATGATTGCAAAATATTACGGCAAGTCTTATTCTTTGCAGCATTTAAGGGATTTAAGTCATTTGGATAAAGAAGGTGTAAGTTTCTTGGGGATGAGTGATGCCGCGGAAAATATAGGCTTTAAATCGCTAGGTGTAAGGGTCAACTTTAAGCAACTTGTAGAAGACGTTCCAGTTCCTTGTATTGCACACTGGAATCAAAATCACTTTGTAGTGGTTTACGAAGCAGCAGAAAACAAGGTAAAGGTAGCCGACCCTGCTCATGGTCTGATCGAATATACAAAGGATGAGTTTTGTAGAAGTTGGTTGAGCTCAGGAAAGGATGAAGGAGTACTGTTACTATTAGAGCCTACTCCAGAATTTTATAAAAAAGAAACGGATGACAAGGTTAATAAAGTTGGTTTTAGATACCTGTTATCTTACTTGATTCCTTATAAGAAGTTCCTCATTCAGCTGGCATTAGGTATGTTGGTAGGAAGTTTACTTCAGTTAATTCTTCCTTTTTTAACGCAAGCGGTAGTAGATTATGGAATTAACAATCAAGATATTGGTTTTGTATACACCATTTTGATTGGTCAGTTGATGTTGATGGCAGGAAGGACATCAGTTGATTTTATCAGAAGTTGGATATTACTTCATATTGGTACTCGTATAGGAATTTCTATCATTTCTGACTTTTTAATGAAGTTGATGAAGTTGCCCTTGTCTTTTTTCGATACCAAGCACGTTGGTGATATCCTTCAACGAATTCGAGATCATGATAGGGTAAACGCATTTTTAACATCAACACCTCTCACGACACTATTTTCGTTGATGAACTTTATCGTTTTTAGTGTGATACTTGGAATGTATAGCATTACGATACTTCTAATATTTTTGATAGGTACCGTTTTATATGCTGGTTGGATTGCTTTATTCTTGAAAGTTAGAAAAGAATTGGACTATAAAGAATTTGCACAACACGCCGATAATCAAAGCAATTTGATTCAGTTAATCACAGGGATGCAAGAGATTCGATTGAATAATTGTGAGAAAAGAAAACGTTGGGGGTGGGAGCACATTCAGGCAAGGCTTTTTAAGCTAAGTGTAAAAGGTCTAGCAGTTGGTCAGTACCAAGAAGCTGGCTCCTTATTTATTAATGAGACCAAAAACATATTAATTACTATCATTTCTGCTAAAGAGGTAATTGATGGCAATATCACTTTAGGAATGATGATGGCTATCTCTTACATTATCGGTCAGTTAAACTTACCAATTAGTCAGCTTATAGGATTGATCACTTCATTACAAGACGTCAAGATCAGCCTAGAAAGGTTGGGAGAGATACACAATAAAGACAATGAGGAAAACCCTGAAGACAACAAAACCTCCATCTTTCCAGAAAACAAGACTTTAACACTCTCAAATGTTTCTTTCCAATACGGAGGGCCGCATTCAGAAATGGTGCTTAAGGATGTCAATATGATCATTCCTCAAGGAAAAGTTACAGCCATTGTTGGGACAAGTGGAAGTGGCAAAACAACCCTATTGAAGTTACTATTGAAGTTCTATGATACAGTAGAGGGTGAAATCAAATTAGGTGATATTCAACTTAAAAATTTTCATGCGGACTCATGGAGGAGAAAGTGTGGTGTTGTCATGCAAGATGGCTACATTTTTGATGATAGCATAGCAAACAATATAGCATTAGTAGACGATGTGGTTGATAAGAAAAAATTGATTCAGGCAGTAAAAATTGCGAACATACAAGAGTTTATCGAGACATTACCATTGGCATACAATACTAAGATTGGTCAAGATGGGCATGGTTTGAGTCAGGGACAAAAGCAAAGAATATTATTGGCAAGAGCTGTGTATAAGGATCCAGAATATATATTCTTAGACGAGGCAACAAATGCATTAGATGCCAATAATGAGAAAACGATCATGCAAAATTTGGAACAATTCTTTGAAGGGAGAACAGTCATTGTGGTAGCCCATAGACTCAGCACAGTAAAGAAAGCTGATCAAATTGTTGTGATTGAAAAAGGAGAAATTGTAGAAACAGGGAATCATGCGGAATTAACAGAAAAGAAAGGAGCCTATTATAACTTAGTGAAAAATCAACTTGAATTGGGTAATTAATGAGTTAAAACTCATATGAGCGAGGAAAAAGAACATATAGACCAAGATTTAAGCAAACTTGAACTCCGGAGTGAAGAAGTTCAAGAGATATTGACCTACATTCCACCTTGGATCATTAGGTGGGGCATAACGCTTTTCTTTGTCATTTTGATGATGGTATTGATTTTGAGTTGGTTTATTAAGTATCCTGAGGTTATTACAGCTCGTATTACCATTACGTCTAATGATCCAACGACAAGGTTTGTGGCTAGAACATCAGGTCGGTTGCAACAACTTTTTATTGAAGATGGGCAATTGGTTGAAAAAGGCGAGGTACTGGGAGTAATCGAAAATCCAGCAAGAGCATCAGACGTAATAGAGTTAGAAAGGCAATTGAATAAATTAACAGACGACACACAATCAGATAAGCCAGCAGACGAGGTATCATACATCAAAGAAGATGTGGAATTTAAGCCTAGTATTAATTTAGCGTTAGGCGAGTTACAGCAACCCTATATGACCTTTCAAAAAAGTTACAATGATTATAAATTGTTTACGGAAGTCAATTATTACCCATTAAAGATGGAATCGTTAAAAGATCAAATCGATTCCTATACAAAGCTTCGGAATAGTTTAGTTGGTCAAAAAGCGATATTGCAAAGTGAGTTAGATTTATTCAAAATACGATATGATAAGGACAAAGCACTCTATAGTCAGGGTGTTGTTTCACAAGTAGAACTGAATACGAGCAAGTCAAATTATTTACAAAAAAAATATATTCTAGAAAATACTAATATTTCTGTACTAAATCATGAGGTGCAAGTGGCTGAATATCGTAAAGCTTTACTCGATTTAGATAGGCAATTTCGACAAGAAAAAGCGCAATTGATACTTTCATTAGAGAGTAATCACAAACAATTGATAGGTCAACTAAAACTTTGGAAGCAAAACTATTTATTTCAATCACCTATCAATGGTTACGTTTCTTTTTTTAAATATTGGAGTCAAAACCAGTTTGTCAGTGCTGGAGATGAAGTTATGGCTGTAGTGCCTTCAAAATCTTTCGATACAGCAACTATTGAAGTAAAAGGAATTGTTTATTTACAAGGCGCAGGAGCAGGTAAAGTTGAAGAAGGTCAGAAAGTGAGAGTAAAGTTAGATGATTACCCTCATCATGAATATGGGCAAATTACAGGATTTATCAGCTCGATATCTTTAATACCCAGAGAAAATCAATATTTAGTTAATATTTCGTTTCCGAAAAGACTTAAAACAAGCTATAAAAAGGAATTACCATTTCGACAAGATATGCAAGGCAATGCAGAAGTTATCACAAAAGACTTAAGGCTATTAGAAAGAGTGTTTAATCAGCTTAGATCCTTGCTAGACAGTATTTAAGCTAAAAGCTGTTTTGTATATATTTATAAAGTTTAAAAACCCTTAACTAGTCAAGCCCTAACATTTATTAAATCACTCTTCCATAATTCATATATGGTTGAAATCAAAATTGCTACCTTTGAATATCTAGAATCAATTAAAAGCAAGTGCTTTCCTTTCGATCTGATTTCATTAAAAATAGTGCAACACTTATTGGTGCAACAGGAACTGCCCAATTAGTAGTTTTTCTATCTGCATTAGTTTTATCTCGAATTTATTCCGCTGATCAATTTGGTGTATTGGCAGTTTATACCTCATTGACCTCTTTTTTTTCCATTGTTGCTACTGGTAGATATGAATTAGCCATCAATTTACCTGAAAAAGATTCAGATGCCAAGTCAATTTTTACGTTGGCATTCTTGATTACGCTTTTCTGCGGATTACTTTCTTTAGGAATTGTACATATGTTTAAACAACAAATTATTCAATGGTACGATGCCCCAGAGATAGCATCATGGCTTTACTTAATTCCTGTAAGCGTAATAGCTTTTGCGTTGTATCAGATACTAATGTATTGGAATTTGAGGTTTAAGAAAATTAAATGGATTGGGATAACAAAAGTTGCTGATTCTTTGACAAATGCATCTTCAAAAGTATTGCTTGGATATTATTCGATTTCAGGGAATGGACTGATTATTGGAAACTTGGTTGGTCGGGTTGGAGCAATTTTGTTGTTAGCAAAAAACCTTAAATCAATTCCTTTTAAGATAAATAGAAATGTAATAGATCAAGGGCGAAAATATATTGATTTGCTCAGAATCAATACATTTCATGCATTTGCTGATGTGCTTCATGGAGTACTAGTCATTATGTTTTTGACTGATTATTATGGACTGGCAGTAGTTGGCTTTTACACTTTTGCAATACGTTATCTCAAAACACCACTAGGGCTAGTTGGGAGTTCAATTAGTCAGGTTTTTTTACAAAAGATTTCTAGTCTATATGCTGAGGGAAAACCAATTCACTCACAAGTAGGAAAAGTAATATCAACGTTGTTTGCCATTGGGTTACCCATCTTTGTTATTTTATTTATCTGGGGAGATGACTTATTTGTTTTCTTCTTTTCTGAAAAATGGCGTAAAGCAGGAGAGTATGCTGTTTTATTATGCCCATGGCTTTTCTTTAGTTTTTTAGTTTCTCCAATATCCAACTTACCCATTATTGTGAATAAACAAAAGCCTTTTTTTCTTATCAGTATAATAGGGCATATCCTAACTTTATCTTGCATTTATTGGGGAAAAACCAATCATATAAATATAGAAGAAGTATTATTATGGTATAGCATATTAGCTACGATGCATTCAATAATTATTTTAATATGGTTTTACAAAATATCTAGAAAGCCTTGAAAGTACTCATAGTCGGATTGCCATATTTTTCAAGAATCATACAGAAAGATCTTGCTTCTTTTGATCATGAAAACTCATATGTTTCATGTGATACATACTATTCACGCTGGGGTAAAATAAAATATGTACTACATCTTCTGACGGCTGATTTGGTTTACTCTATTAACGGTGCTGCAGATGATAGTGGTTCTCTGTCTTTAGCTAGAAGGCTTGGGAAAAAAGTGATATTACAATGGGTTGGAACAGATGTTTTAAAGGTAACTAAGAAGTTAAAAATAGGAATGGGTAGAAAACTGATTGATCATGCCATCCACTTTACAGAAGCTCCTTGGTTACAAGAGGAGTTAAAAAATATAAATATAACGAGTAATATTTTGCCGTTGTGTGGTATGTTACTACCCCAAACTGAAGTGTTGGAAAAAACATTCAGTAAGTTCTCGGTAGTCTCTTATATTGGAAAGGGAAGAGAGGAGTTTTATGGGATGTCAAGGATTATTGAGTTTGCAAAACGATTTCAGGAAATTGAGATAAATATTGTGGGGATAGACAAGTATGATATTCCAATTCCTGATAACATTAGACTATTAGGATGGGTAAGCGACTTGCCCAATGAACTCAAAAAACATACCTTGTTTTTAAGACTTACTGAGCATGATGGTCTACCAAATACAATTTTAGAAGCACTTTCACTAGGATTATATATTGGTTGGATATATGGCTATCCTGGGGTTCATAACGTATCAGATACTACAAGTCTTTTTAAATATGTTAGTGAACTCCAAAAAAAGCAAAGAGAAGGAAGTTTGATGCGCAATGAGCTTGGTATAAAGTTTGTAAGGGAAACATATGCAAAACCATTGGTTCTGGAAAAACAGGTCAATACTTTTAAAAAGATACTTTCAGTATAATATATGAGAGTACTATTTATCGCATATCATTTTGGAAATATTGATACGGTTGCAGCAAAGCGAGTGACTTACTGGGCTAGTAATATCAATAAACTTGATTCTACCATTACATGTGATGTGATTACAGCAACAAAAGATACTTGCCTGTCTGATGATCAGGGTATAAATGAAGTGTTTTATGCGCCCAGTGATGGAAACTCTTGGTTATCGGTTTTTATAAAAGATGAGGGCGTTAATTGGAAAAATAGTTTATTATATTTTCTAGAAAAAAATAAAAATCTAGGAAGTTACGATATCGTCTTGCTTTCTGGAAGTCCGTTTATGCATTTTGGTATAAACGGTTGGCTGAGGAAGAAAACTAATGCCAAGATAATTCTAGACTTTAGGGATCCTTTTGCTAATAATCCGAGATTTAATAACCGATCTATTGTTAAAGTGATTAAAAATTTTTTTGAAAAACGTTTTATTGCAAATGCCGATCTGGTCTTAACCGTAAATGATCAATGTGCTGATTTATTATCTGGCAGTAAGGATCAAATCAAAATCATTAACAATGGATATGATGAAGAAATTATAGATAGTCTAATCCAGAATAGGAAACATACAGATCAGATTAGTTTCTTTTATTTAGGAACCATTCTTTGGGATAGAAATCCGATTCCATTTTTAAATGCTTTAAAAGCAACCGAACTAGGCGAATTTAGCTTTCATCATATTGGCAAAAATCAACATAATGATAATCTTCTAGATAATAAAGGCTTCATATTTACACATGGAACGATGAATTATGCAGATGCATTGAAGATTGTGTCAGAACTTGATGTGGGAGTTATATTTACTTCTGGAAAAGAATTTGAATCAACGACAAAAGTATTTGATTATATTGGTTTGCAGAAACCAATTCTAATTATTACGCAGTCTAATTTGAAGTCAGGCTCTTTACATAAGATAACAGAGCATTATCCAAATGTTTATTGGACTGAAAATAATGAGAGTAGTATAAGTCAAACGCTTAATAAAATAAAAAAGGAAAGGGAAATTTGGTCTAGTCTTGAATTCAAGGAACGAGAACAATATTCAAGAAAAGCGGGATTGGTAAAACTTATCAAATTACTACGTCAATGAATAAAAGGTTGATAGATAATATTTCTTTTCTGCTAATAGCATTGTCAATTTTTTCTGCTTGCTTTTTGCCCAACGGCTTCTTATTTACTAGGCTAGAAAATTTATTGATTCCACTAATTGGATTGGCAATAATATTAAGAAAAGAGATTGTATTAGACATTCGTTATACGGCTATTCTAGTTTTATTTTTTTTAATATCATCCATTTCCATATTCATCAATGGTTTAGGGCTAAAGTACTTTCTGGTAAGTTTCAGAATCATAAAGTACCTATTGCTCTTTTTACTGGCATCTAACTTGATGTTAGATCATACTTATCAGAAGAAAATGGTCCAATTATTTAAAGTCGTCTTTTCGATCATTTTTGTAATCACCATGTTGCAATTCTTCAACCCTATGGGACTTGGAGATGTTACATTTAGCTTTTTTACACATCACTCTAGTTCAAAGTTCTTTAGACATGGAAGTACTAGGTATATCGGAACGATGATGAATCCCAATGATAACGGTGTAGTTTTACTATGTTTCGTCAGCTTTTTCCTAAGTATTTTGCATCAACATAAAAGACCACTTGACCTACTATGGATCATATTAACAATTGTGTTGTTGGTTTTAGCTCAGTCAAGAACTGCTTTGTTGGCCATGGTTGCCATGATAATGGGCTATGTTGTTTTACTCAGTTTTAATCGAAAAACATTGATGTTTACATTAGGGGCAATTGCTTTAGCAGTAGCGGGGGTTTTTCTGCTGAAAATGCAGTATTTGCAACAACTTTTTGAAAAAAAAATCTGGGAAATTGGAGAGTTCAAAGCGCGTTATTACGACTGGAATGTTCTTATTAATTTATGGAAGGAACATCCGATCCTTGGGGTAGGATATATCAAAGACTTCAGTATTTTTAGATTTGCAGCGGACAGTGAATATCTCTTTGCACTAGCAATAGGGGGAATATTAGGCTTTGCTTGTTATATCGGAACACTAATTTATCCAGCTTTAAGTATGTTCGTGCAACGAAAAAAAACCGCCTTTTCAGGCATCGCTGTGCTCTTACCAATTGGCTTTATGCTTATTGCTGTGACCAATTTTGCCTTGCTAAATGTAAGAATAGCAATACTCTTTTTCGCCTTGATGGCTTTTCCTTTTTCTAATTTTATCGTCAATTTCCCCCTCTCTTTTATTAAATCATATAGGTTCTTAAAAAATAAAAAGATTGAGGCATGAAGTTGATGGTCTTGGCTGATATTAACTCTGCTCATAGCCAAAAATGGGTTCAGGCATTATCCCCTTATATGACTGAGATTGCTATTTTTAGTTTATCACGACCTTCAAATAAGTGGTTTGATCAATTATCTAATGTTCGGCTTGTCAGCGAGCATAATACATCAGACAATCACAGTAATACGTTAGTTAATAAGTTAAAATACCTGACAGTTTTAAGAATACTAAAGCAAAAAGTTCAACACTTTAATCCTGACATTATACATGCACATTATGCCACAAGTTATGGCTTATTAGGAGCATTAGTAAAACCAAAAGTAAGATTGATTATTTCTGCATGGGGATCAGATGTTTTTGACTTTCCTCGTAAGAGCTTCTTACATAAAGCCATCTTGAAGTTTAATCTCAAAGGGGCATCTCAGATACTATCGACTAGTCATATCATGAAAAAAGAGTTACAGAGATATACAGATAAGACAGTCTTGGTAATTCCCTTTGGAGTTGACCTAAAACAATTTGAAATCCAGGATGCTATAAAAGCTTCGGAAGATAAAATAGTCATAGGTACTATAAAATCTCTAGAACCAATTTATGGCATTGATACTTTAATAAAGGCCTATGCAATGGTCAAAAAAAAGTATGAAAATGTACAGCTCATTATTGGCGGAGCAGGAAGTCAACTAGGTAAATTAAAGACTTTGGCAGCAGAATTAAAAGTAGATCATGATGTTAAATTTTTAGGTAAAATAGAGCAATCTGAGCTTGCCAAATTGTATTATACAATGGATATCTTTGTAATGCTTTCTAATTGGGAAAGCTTTGGAGTGTCTGCATTAGAAGCTGCATCTTGTGGCTTGCCTGTAGTTGCATCAAATATTGGAGGAATCAAAGAAGTTGTAGAAGATAGGGTAACTGGTTTCTTGGTTCCTCCTCAAAATAGTGATGAAGCTGCAAAAAAAATAGAAGTTTTAATACAAGATAGACAGTTGAGAAAGAAGATGGGGACTGAGGGAAGAAAGAAGGTAGAGCGGCAATATGATTTAAAAGATAATATAAATCAATTAATGAATGTATATCGGAATGTTGAGGCTAATTAGAAGCCTTATTTCTCCACATAATCTCTCAAATATTCAAACGGTTCAGTCAAATCCCCATTTTTACAAATAGTCGCATTGTCAATAATATTGCTTTGCTCTTTTAAAAGCTCGGGGATAATTTGCTTTTGAAGCTGGTTGCCAAATAGTTCTGAGGCATCTTTAGGTAGTTCCGTTGGTAGATTATGCACCGCCATAATATCGACTGTGTTACTTTGATATGGTTCCGTCTCCTTCATATTTTGAACATCATATCCAAATACTAATGTGTTTTTATCAGTAGTTTTTATTGTTGCCGGAACTGAGCCGTTCACATCACAAGAAATATCTGCAATAACCTTTAAGTTAAAATCACTACTTTTCATATTCTCTTTAGAGAAAAACCTAGGAGCTAATGGTGACCAATAAATGGCATTAATCATTAAGTCTGCCTTTTTGGTAAAGGCGTTAAAATCACAAATATAATTTTGAGGGTTTTGATGAAAGTCTTTTCTTACAAACACATTGGTATCTTTATGCCGATAAAGATCTGCTGGTAATAATTGTGTGTAAACAGGCTTGTCGTAGTTGTTTGAAAGAAAATCTTGAGCAGACACCTCTTTTATTCCAACAATAGACAAAAACTCTAGCACACCAGTAGCCACTCTACCACTGCCAGTAACAACAATTTTCATTGGAGGAATAGTTATATTGCTATACAAACCTTTTAATTCCTTATAATCAACGCACTCAATAGCCCTTTTGATACTAAAAGCATTGGTCTTTTTACCATATATAAGTAGCCCATTATGTGTGCCGACGATACCTGCAAACTTTCCGAAGCCTACTAGCCTTTGTCCCTTGTGATTTCGTAGACATTCATAATCAATTAGCCGTATGTTTTTTTTGATAATGGCTTGTAGCATAGCCTGATTATAGGGTTGCTTTTTAAAAGTATGAGAAAAAGTAAAGTAGGTCTTATTAGCGATAAGTGAATCAATAGGGATTTCTTTAATGCCAAAAAGAACATCGCGATTACTCAAATTCTCTTCTATCTCGAAAGCTTGATCTATATATTCTTGCTCGCTGTAGCATCTATGAGGAGAGGGTTGTATGACAAAAGAAATGTTAGGATTGTCATTGACAATTTTTTTGCACTGCTTAGGAGTAAAAGCTACTCTTAAATCGTGTGGCGTTTTTTCTTCTCTAATTAGTCCTATCTTCATTTGAAAAGGTTTAACTTGAAACTAATTTACTACTTAGATTGTTAATATTATTGAATTACAGTTAGTTTATAGTTTTTAATTCATAATTTTGCAATTCAGAATTCAACATTCGTAATTCAAAATTAAGAATGGGGTTGACTGGAATTGACAGCATCGTTCTTTGGTAAGTAAGCATGTCGAGGGTTTCAAGCTAGCTCGTTAAAACAAACTTGCAACTTTTATTTTAAATGGCGAGTATAACTACGCTATGGCTGCCTAATTCTAGGTAATTAGATAGCTATTGTCTCTTAAAAGTTTTACCTATTGGCTTTTTCTGAGACATTAAAAAAATGGGTTAGTTGGCACAAATGTCTCTATGTGTCAGCGAAACTTAGAGGATAAGGATAAGTTCTGGTTGTCAGTCTACCTTGCTTATCTCGAAAATTAATGGCTGGCTAAACATGTAGAAAGCTTATGAAAGCTTTGTCTGGACGAGGGTTCGAATCCCTCCAACTCCACAAAAATAAAAACGCCTCCTAATAGGAGGCGTTTTTATTTTGTATCTGTGACTTGAACTCGAGTAGAGGGTTTGAGATCGACTAGAAGGAGATTCATTGATTTTGATTGAATACAAATCTCTAACCATTCATCGAAAATTAAAGTGCCTTGTTAAGGCAATAACTATTGAAAGGCGATTTGCAGTATTATTTTTTATATAGTTTATTAATAATCAAAAAATTATACCTTTTGTGTGAGTATATTTTTAAAACAATAAGAATGCTAACATTTTTAAAATATATTATTAGATAGACATTTCTTTTCAATTACCTTAATAGGTACATAACCAATACTAAAATTTTATTTTATGTGCCGATCTATACTTAGTTTATCAATAATTAGCTTGTGTTTTTATTTTGTCCAAGGGCAAGGACCTATGCCCTGTGATGGAAGATTATGGTATTTTAGTGAAGACCCAACAGGGGTGAATCCACAGGGATTTTTATCATTTATTACTGGCTACAAAGAAGGAGAAGCTGTGAACATTGCCAATGCATGTCCACTAGGTGGAGGTGTCAAAAATGCACTAGGAGCTGACCCTGTTACAGGTTTTTTATATTTTACAAATCAAGTTAGCGGGAACTTAATCAGACTAAATCCAGTGACGTGCAATCAAACTAATATATGTCCAGGATTGGTTAATGGGGCATCGCAAAGGGGCACCTTTGATAATCAAGGAAGATATTGGGTAATTACAGAAAGCTTTTTTGCTCCTAAGGTGTATAGGCTTAGATGTTATAACATTAATACTTGTAGTCCTGTTCCAGGCAAAAATTTTGCATTGCCAGGATTTAACTCAAAGAGAACCAATGACCTTGCGTTTAATTTTTCTGACTGTACCTTTTATACTGGCAATGATAGTAGTGTGATGCAAATAGATACGTTTGGAAATGTATTAAATGTCTATACCCCTGGGTTTGGAGGTCTCAGTGATAATTTTAATTATGGAGGAATAGCAGTAGGGGAAGACGGTAATTTATATGGTATGCAAAATGATGGTGATTTAATACGTTTTAATATGTCAACCTTTTCAGCGCAGTCAGTTGTTAAAGTTACTCCTGCTACTGGCTCGGTGGCAGAAAAAGATATGGCATGCTTTCCTTGTAATAGTGTAAGTACAACCTTTCAGACAGTTGATAGTATCTGCCCGTCGTATACCATTAAATTTGACGATATGAGCTCGGGCTACATCAAAGAGTGGATTTGGGATTTTGGAGATGGTACAAAAGATACTTTGAATATGCCTGGTGCAAAACATACGTATTTGGAAAAAGGGCAGTATACTGTTACTTTGAGGGTTGTTCCTACGGATTTAGCTTGCTTTTACATTCCAGAAGATACCTTTCAGCTTGTGGTTAATGTCACAGGAACTTTTCTAGAAGCAATCGGAGACACAACCATATGTATAAATTCTAGCGCTCCTTTAGAAGCTTTTGGTGGGCTGAATTATATCTGGTCTCCAGGAGCAACACTATCCAAGTTGGATTCTTCTTATACGATTGCCGCTCCTAAACAAACTACAACCTATAGCGTGACATCAATTGATAGTAGTTCAAACTGCATTGATAATGCTTCTGTAACCGTTAACGTTGTGCCTTTGCCCGTAGTAGAAACATCTCCAGATACTACTATCTTGCTGGGCACATCTGCTGATCTATATGCTAGCGGGGGAGTATTTTACGAATGGATGCCTTTAAATGGATTAAACGATGGAGATAACTATCTTGATGCGAGTCCAGAGTCTAGTACATACTATACTGTCAAGGTGACGGATAGTAATGGGTGTTCTGCATTAGATTCTATCTTAGTAGAAGTTATTGGACTTCCCAATCTGTTTATCCCCAATGCGATCTCACTAAATGGGGATAATTTTAATGATGTGTTTAATGTTATTGAGCAAAATATATTAGAGGCACAAGTTAGTATTTATAATAGGTCAGGTAAGCTTGTATTACAGTCAACAGTAGGAGACTTACCGAAGTATAAACAAAACTTAAATAAGGGATCATACATATATCACTTTGAGGGTATATCCGCTTTTTCAAAGCAAAAAATTGAAAAAATTGGGAGTATTCTAGCAATAGAATAAGTACTCCTTTGCTATCTAATGTTAGATATAATACTAATAACCGATATGGGATGAAAGGTTATCTAAATATATCAGTTGTTTTGAGCTCGACAACTAAATGATTTTAAATAGATTCAGACCCCAAGGCGTCTTGACAATGCCAAACGTTGATAACTAACCTCTGACTAGTTTATTGTTTTTAGTTATTCTATATTAATTTGTACCATTAGCTTTTCTATTTATATAGATATAATTTTACCTTAATATGAATAAGCCTACGGAGCTGTATAGTCTTATTAAGTCTTTAACACAGGCCGAAAAAAGGTATATAAAAATACAGGCGTCTTTGCAGGTTAAAGGAGACAAAAAAAATTACATTGCTCTTTTTGATGCAATTGACAATGCTAAAGACTATGATGAGTCAAGGCTACTAAAAGATTATCCAAATGCTTCTTTCTCTAAACACTTTCGGTTTGCTAAGCACTACTTATATAATCTCATACTTCGGAATCTTCGTAATTATAATTACAATAACAATATAGAAATTGAATTATATAATACGTTAATTGATTTAAGAATATTATTTAATAAAGGTTTATATAATAAGTGCATAAAAACGACTCAAAAAGCATTTGCAACTGCATTGAAGTATGAATACTATGAAGTGTGTAATATACTGTGTAGATGGGAAAGAAGAATAATTGGCATCACAAATAAACGCAATGAGGAAAGTTCTAAGAGAATTCATCTATTAACTGGTGAATTTGCAACCAGGTTAAAAAATCTATCTAGGTTGAGGTTTATTGAAGATGAAACAGCATGGAAAAGCAACAAAATTGGGGAGCCCAGAACAGATCAGGAGTTAGCATGGGTTAGCGAACTAGCAGATGATGAAGTTTTAGAATCAACAGAATTGGACTCATTTTATGAAAAGGAATTTTATTTCTTTTTGAAATCCAAATTTGCATTCTTTAGGAAAGATATTAAAGATTATTACCATTGGTCTCTTAAGTCTTGTGAGCTTTGGGATGAATATCCGCATATGATTCAGCAGAATAATACCAAGTATATCGTATGCTTGTCAAAACTGATTTCTGCCACGATGATTTTAAAAGATTCAAAGTATGAGGAATATCTCTTAAAAATGGAAGGGTTACTGTCAAGTAAGCTTATTTCAAAGCACAATCATATTTATGTAGAAAACTATGTGCTGAGATTTAAGTTGATAGATAGTGCAGAACGTTTGCATTTTGAAGAAAGTGATCAGCTAATAGATGCGGTAAAAGCTCATCTGACAAAGCACTTGCCTAGGATTAAAGCGATAGATGTGCTTGCCTTGAGGATAAATGTAGCTAAGCTTTCGTTCTACAAGGGGGATTATAAAAATTCAATTGATTGGCTGAATGCAATTATTAATCAGCACATTAGCGATATACGAAATGATATTCTTTCTTTTTCGGAAGTTTTACTCATAGTTAATCATTATGAATTGGAAAACTATCAATTAATAAATGGTATCATCAAGTCTAAGATAGACAGGTTAAAGAAGCTAGAAAAGCTACATAAGTTTGAGCGCGTTCTCTTAAATTCATTCCGAAAAGAGCTTCCGAAAGTCTTTACGAAGAAAGAACTATTGAAGATGTTTCAAGATTTAAATGAGCGTATATTACAAGAATGTTCAGCACAAGAGATATATGAAATAAATCAATTCTTTGAACTAAATACGTGGGTTAAAAGTAAAGTGGAGCAAAGACCCTTTATTACGATGTTAAAAGAGAAGAAGAAAGGATAGTGTTTTTGTAATGGTGAAAGGATTATTTCATGATCCTTATACACTCTAAGGTCAAAATCAAAACATCATTCCGTTTCAACGGAATGCATTTTTCTATTAGTGGGTAGTCCCTCCTCAGAAGATGGTATAGTTAGAGGTTATTTAATCGAAACTTTATCCTATTCCTTAACTACCTTCCGATAATACTTCTGATCTCCTACAGTAACTTCTAATAGGTATATTCCTTGATTTAGTCCTTTCATAGAAAACTGTGTTGAACTAGTGTTATGATCTTGCTGCTCAACTAAACGCCCCGTAAGTTCTAATAGTTTTATGTCGAAAGATTGATTGTTGTTAAGAGTAATAGTTATTTTTTCTTTAGTTGGGTTGGGGAAGAAGGAAATATTTTGTACCCGTTCCCAAACTATAACGTTAGTACTGGTACAAAAAGTATTAAATATAGCTTCAGAATCAATATTAAACCAATTAGCGGTTGAGTAACTTTTATCATCTACTTCAATACATTCTAGGTTAGGGTTTCCTGTTGCGTCAAAGCTAGTAATATATGTATTGCTGCCATTTTTAATAGATAAGAATTGAAGTTTATTGGAGTCACATTCTAATATTTTTAAATCAGGATTGCTTTTAAGGTCAATGCTTTTAAGAAAATTGTTTGAACAAGTTAAATTAACGATATTAGTATTTTTTACAATATCCAAATTAGTTAATTGATTATCTGTACACGATAGCGTAACTAAATTGTCATTTTTTGAAATATCCAAGTTAGATAGTTTATTGTCAGAACATCCCAAAAATGATAAATTAATACAATGTGAGACATCCAAGCTAGCCAATTCGTTCTTATGACAAGATAGAATTTCTAAGCTATCATTCTGACCAATATTTAAACTAGTTAATTGATTGCTTGAACAGATTACTTGTATTAGTTTTTCATTATTTGAAATATCTAAATTAGATAACTCATTATAGGAACAATATAACTTAGATAAATTGATGTTTTGAGATATATCCAAGCTTGTCAACTTATTGCCTGTACAATCGAGTGAATGTAAGCTATCATTTTGAGTAAGATCTAAACTATCCAACTTATTGGATGAAATCCATAATAAATATAGATTGACGTTATTTGCAATATATAATTCGGACAACTCATTATAATCACATATTAGTGAATATAAATTTATATTTTTATGCAGATCTAAACTTGTTAACTTATTACCTCGGCAATGTAGGTTAGATAAACTATCGTTTAGAGAAACGTTCAACTTAGCTAATCGATTATATGAACAGTCTAAAAATTTCAATTTTTTATTTAGTGATAGCTCTAAACTATCTAGTTGATTTTCAGCGCACTCCAAGTATTCCAAATGGATATTTTGAGTAACATTTAAATTCGTTAACAAATTTTTTGAACAATATAGCCTGCTTAAGGAAGCAAAATCCTCTATTCCTTCCAAACTAGTGATCATTCTGTTTTCTACACGCAGATACTTAATACTACTAATATTTGCTGTAAATATCTTCCCGTCAGGAACTCCCACATCATATCCATTGCTTATTAGTGCCTGCTCAAATGCAGTATCTGGGATCAATGTTACTTGTGCATTAATATTGTTTATATTTTGTATAAGTGAAAAGGTGATAATATGAATGACTATATAAAGGTATTTCATATTCGAAATATACGACATAACACAGGTTGTTAGCAACTACAAATTCCACCTATTGTACGAACAATTTACGATAAAGTTGCGAAATGAGTAGTACGAAAACTCCATTATCTCAATTGGTTTGGTGATAATTTAAAAATAGTATTGTAAGATGAATATAAAACTGGGGGCTCTTTTGGGGGCGAAATATGGAGCAAAGGAGGATTACCTCACTTCGTTCGGGATCCTTTCTCAATCTAAATTCTGAAAGCAAAGCGACAAATCAGAGATACTTAATGAGAACTCTGAAAAGAAAAGGATTACTGCGTGATCCTTAAGCGCTCTAAGGTCAAAATCAAAACATCATTCCGTTTCAACGGAATGCATTTTCAATAACTCGCAAAAACAAAAGCGAGCTTTCATTTTGCTCGCTTTTGAAAATGAATCATGTTTTGATTCTCTTGTGATCGCGAAAGGATTCGAACCTTTGACCGTCTGCTTAGAAGGCAGATGCTCTATCCAGCTGAGCTACGCGACCAATATCTTTTAATGAACTCTTTGCCTATTCCACTTTTTAAATATTTCTCTCTTTTTCTAGCTTCTTCTCGGGTTTTGAATTTTTCGAAGAAAACTAAAATCCATGGCGTATAGCCCTTCGTTGACTTTGTTCTACCGTTATTATGTTCTTTGATTCTTCGCTCCAAAGATTCAGTCATTCCTACATAAAAACGACCATCTTTCAAACTCCTTATAGAATAAACAAAAAAACTCATTACTTAAAAGAACTTTTATCCCTTTGGTTGCAGATGCTCCCTGCCTGCCGGCAGGCAGGTATCCAGCTGAGCTACTTGTCCGCCGAATCCACCTTAGTGGGGAAGGAGGACGCGCACCAATATTAATGGATCACAAAATTACACTTTATTTAGAATTTTCAAAGCATAATATAGTCAGCGGCGTAGTGTTTGATTGAATCATTTAATTAAAACAATACTCCCACTTTTTTGATATAAGTTGTTATCCAGGCCAACCACTTCATATTCGTAATAGTAAGTGCCTATATTTTGTGATTCTATATTTACGTTAGTGCCATCCCAGCCTTGAGTTAGGCTGTTGCTAGAAAACAGCATATTACCCCATCTATCATAGATGTTAAAATAGTTTAAATGATCAATCCCTTCTGTAATAAGTGTTAAAAGATCGTTTTGTCCATCTTGATTGGGCGTAAAAGAGGAGGGCAGAGTGACTAGTATTTCTTTTATAATAGAGATATATACGGAGTCTACTGCTGTGCAAGCCCCATTAAAACCTGTTAGGAAATAAGTGATATCGTCTTCAGGAGTAGCTATTGGATTTAAGATACTATTGTCAGAAAGCCAGGATGAAGGAGTCCAAGCAAAGCTATCGGCATTGGATATACTTCCTGTAATCTCGATGCTTTCATCTGCTAGAATTGTAACGGATTTTTCATTGTCAACAAGTGCAGAAACTTCTGGGATAGGCAAAACATTAATATTAATGGAATCACTTGATGAGCATAACCCTCTACTAACATCCACAAAGTAGGTTATGGAGGCGTCTGGAGTAGTTGTAGGGTTTGGGATATCATCGTTGTCAAGGTAGGTATTAGGGGACCATTGATATTGAATACTGGTATCGACCAATGAAGGACCTATAGTTACAGATTCTCCTAGGCATATAGTAGTATCATCTCCAGCATCTACATTAATTTGTGGCGAAACGGAGATTACGTGCCTTACATATACACTGCACGCTGGGTATTGAGTGGGATAGGTATTTAGATAGCAATATAAAGATGATGATGGGGAAGCTTTGGGGTTTGATGAAGACGGATCATCTAAAATAGAGGCTGGTGTCCATTCATAAGTTATGTCACTGCTTCCGGAGGCTGTAGGGTCGCTTCCTAGGGTCACAGAGTCACCTTGACAAATTGCTCTGTCGCCTCCCAAATCTACCTGAAGAGAGAATAGCGTTAAGGTATCATGCATTGTATCTCTTACACATGCATTCAGCGAATCCCAAGCTATCAGGGTAATAGGAATAGTACCAGTCTCAAAAAGATAGGCATGTGACGGATTCTGTAAGATAGACATATTGCTAAAACCTAAATCCCACGACCAATTTGTAAATGGTGTATGTGACGTATCTGTAAATTGTTGAATTTCTTCACATGCTCCTAAATGAGTGAAGCCATTATCTCCTTTCTTAGTTCCTATTATTACTTCAATCGTATCCTGTCGACTACATCCGATGCTATCAGTAACCGTCAAAGTATAAACTGTACTGGTATCAGGAAATGCTAGCGGATTAGCAATCGTGTCATCTGATAAACTGTCTGCAGGCGTCCAGAGAAAGGAGGCGTTGTGATCTCCTGTGGGGCTTCCTCCTAAAGTTGCTGTATCGCCAGCACACATCCAGATATCTGCTCCTGCGTCTATGACAGGGCCTATTCCTAAATTGATCGTATCGTAGTCAAAGCATTGATTACCCGAATTAATAGATAGAATATAAGACTGTGATTGACTAGGCTTGGCAAAAGGCTGGAGAGTTGAATTGTCTGAAAGTCCTGAACTGGGTGTCCAAAGGTAAGTAAAATTAATATTTGTAGACCCTATGCCTAATTGCAAGCTATCCCCAAAACAGATGCTAGTATCATTTCCAGCATTTGCAGTAGGCTTTTCAGTAATATAAATTTCTTGCACAATAGTATCTATTTGGCAATACGTTTCTGCAATAAGGATAACTGTAAATGTACCTGTATCAGAAAATAAGTGTTTTGGATTTTCTATACTAGAAGTATTATTTCCTGAAGCAGGATCGTCAAAGTTCCAATTCCATGAAGCATAACTGGAGGAAGTTGCAGCATAAAATTGAGTAGAGTCCCCTTCACACGTTTTGTCTAATGAAAAGTTTGATGAAGCTGGATCGAATAAAAAAGATTGAACTAAAGTAGGTAAGCCCCATGCTGCATTTCTTCCAAGTAGATCTACAGATTCATGTTGGTAATTGCTGGCAACTCCTTCTTGAGTTGGGTTTTCAATGCTGCTCAAATAAGGTCGACTAGAGTAGGAGCTATATATTTTCCCATTATTAGCCAGTTGTAATCCACCTTGTATGCCATAAACAAATCCCAAAGTATCATCGGGGTTGATTAAAATTCTGGATGCAATAATGTTGGAAGCATTGTCATTAGTTAAGTCGTATTGAAATATTTTTTGAATATTTCCTAAATGTGAGGCATAATACAGCTTTTTATTATCGGCTGAAAACTCTACCCCGTATTCGCTGCCTATGGTAGGCAAAGCTATGAGATCGGATATAGCGCCAGTAGCATTATTAAATTTGAACAATTCTGCTATGCCATTAGTCGTTCTTGTCGCTACAGCCAAATATCTTCCATTTGGAGAAATTTTCATTTGGCCAATAGATTGGCCGCTTATGATGGGATGCGTGCTTCCTATATTTGATATAACCTCGTTTTCTATACCATTACAGGTTAGCTGAAAGGCATGAAATCGATTGTTATTCCATCCGTGTGCTATAATCCAGTAATCTGTTCCATTACAATGTCCAACTGCAGTTAACTTTTCAGTGGCAGCTGGTATTAGGTTAGTGTTTTTTTCTATTACTTTTCCTGTTCCTGAGTTTTCAGTTAAATCAACAATTGAATAATTGATGCCTTCATTGCTTGTACCAATGGCAGAAGTAAAAACATAGTATTGATCTTGATTACAAGGATGAGGAACAATAATTCCTGAATGTGTGCTGGAAGGATTTCCTAATAAATCTGTGCCATTGTCTACAATGAAATGATCTCCATTCCACACGGTTATCCCATCAGTATATAACAACAAATTTCCAAGGCTATCAGATAGCGTGGCACAACCCTCTGCTGTAAAAAGTTGACCGTCTAGGATAGAGTTTGGCTCTCCTGAACTGAATTCTATTCCAGCGTATCGACCAAAATACCAATTATCAGCTTGTTTTTGCCCCATAAGAGTAAGTGTCGTCAAAAACATAGATAGGGTTAAAATCAGTAGTCTCATAATTTATTGCCTTTAATCCAAAAAAATATAGCAATTTGTAAGGAGCTAGAGGAACATATTTTTTTATTATTTAGTTAAGTTCATCTTGCTTTTTAATGCTATAAGTTATTGATTTTTATTGTACTTGTATTGACGTATTATGGTATATTGAGTATGTTGATTGAATCAGTTAAATTTGATAAGTAATAAGAGCTATTAATATTCGTTTCTAAGTTGTGAGAAATCAATTAATCATTTTAAACTTAATTTTTGCCCTCTTTTTGTTTGCTCAAGAAGAAAAGCTCATACAGCTTTCAGGTTTAGTAATGACTAGTGATAGTCTCCAATCCGTATCTTACTCTAGTGTATTAATTAAAAATGTTGGTCGAGGTACCATTAGTGACTATCGAGGCTTCTTTTCGATTGTTGTTACTGCTGGAGATACTATTTTGTTTTCAAGTATTGGATATTCTGATGAAGAATATGTTATTCCAAGTGATTTAAAAGAAACAAAATACTCTGTGATTCAATTATTGACAAGGGATACTATTCATCTTCCTGAAACGATGGTATATCCTTGGCCTACGCCTGAACAGTTTAAAAAAGCGTTTTTAAGTTTGAATATACCAGACGATGATTTGGAAAGAGCTAGAAAAAATCTTGAGAGAGAAAGGTTAAAAGAACTTGGCGATGCCATGGCGATGGATGCAAATGAGGCAAAGGACTATTACCTAAGGCAGCAAGCTGCAAGTTTCTATTATGCAGGGCAGGCGCCTCCTATGAACATATTTAACCCAATTGCCTGGGCTCAGTTTTTTCAGGCTTGGAAACGAGGTGATTTTAAGCGTAAGAAGTAGCCTGTTTCTTTAGTTAACCCAGTGGTTTATTAAAGCCTTTAAGGCTAATAAAAAGTTTTTATTACTTTTGAAACTTATTCATTTACAAAAACTAATTTGATGAATCAATCTACAGCACAAGCAAACAATAACTTTCCTGGTGGTGATATTCTAGGACATCATCCAGGCTTATTTACGCTATTCTTTACAGAAATGTGGGAGCGATTTAGTTATTATGGAATGCGTGCTTTGCTGGTTTTGTTTTTGGTAAGTGATATTGCCAAAGGCGGATGGGAATGGAGCAATGCAGAGGCGGCAAAACTTTATGCACTTTATACTGGGCTAGTTTATGTCACACCCATTTTCGGGGGGCTATTAGCAGATAAACTAATGGGTTATAGGAAAGCTGTTGTTTTAGGTGCTGTTTTGATGACTGCGGGACATGCCTCAATGGCCGCAGAAACACCTTTTTTCTTTTATTTAGGACTTACATTATTAATATTAGGGAATGGAGCATTTAAGCCAAATGTTTCCTCTATAGTTGGGGGGCTATATCCTGCTGGAAGCGATAAAAAAGATGGAGCATACACTATTTTTTATATGGGTATTAATGCAGGTGCATTTTTAGGAATTTTACTTTGTGGATATATCGGAGAGAAGGTCGGATGGAGTTATGGTTTTGGATTAGCAGGCATATTCATGTTCGTCGGTATGATTCAATTCTGGTTCGGACAAGGGATTTTTGGTAATGTAGGCTTGAGTCCGAAACAAAAAAGAAACTTGAATGTCGCTGTGCATGAGACTGCAGCAATGGGAGATACCAACGAAGATGGCGTGGTAAAAAAAGAGGAGGATGCGCCAGAAGTCGTTAAAGATAGGTTGATAGTAATTGGCATATTAGCATTCTTTACCATTTTCTTTTGGTGGGCATTCGAGCAAGCAGGAAGTAGTATGACTATTTTTTCTAAAAACTTTACACAAAGGACGCTGTCTGGCGGAGGTGCGGTAATTTTTAAATGGGTTAATACAATATTAACAATTGTTCCTTTAGCAATCATCACGTGGGTGCTTACCATGCTGTTTAAGAAAACCGTTAAAGCATATCCTATATCTGTACTCTCTTTAGCAGCGAGTTTTGCAGCTATCTGGGGTATCGCCATTTGGATGTTAGTTCGTGAGTTTGGTGCTGACTCTTCTGAGGTGCCTGCCTCTTGGTTTGGGATTTTAAACTCTCTATTTATCATACTTTTTGCGCCTATGTTTTCTAAGCTTTGGGAAAGTAAGTACAATCCGTCTGCTTCGATAAAGTTTGCTATAGGGTTGATATTACTCGGAATTGGTTTTGGCGTATTGGCATTTGGAGCCTCCGCAATACCATCTGGAGCTGAAGCAGGTGCAGTTAGAGTGAGTATGATTTGGTTGATATTGGCTTACCTTTTACATACACTTGGCGAATTGGTGCTTTCTCCAGTAGGGCTTTCTTATGTGAGTAAGTTGGCAACGGATAAGATTGTCGGCATGATGTTTGGATTATGGTTTACAGCGACAGCTATTGCTAATTTCTTTGGTGGTATTACAGCTAGCTATATTGATAAGATAAGTGAGGAATACTCTTTGTCTATTTTCTTTTTGATTTTTACCGCTATTCCAATTTTTGCTGGATTAATCTTGGTGTTATTAACGCCTATGATCAAGAAAAAAATGCACGGCATACATTAGTTTGGTATGATTTTTGTTGAAAATAAATACAAGTAAAAAGCTTTAATATGAATGTGAAAACAATTTTTTTAGGCTGTTTTTTTGTGATAGGGTTAATAATTAGCCTTCTTGCACAAGAGAACATTGTAAACAAGTGGAATATAAAGGCAGTTGAGGAGTTTGGGGAGGAGTATCAACCCAAGCCTGAACAGACAAACGATTGGATTACCTTTAATGAAGATAAGACTTTTATTGGCTCTTTTGAAGGAAAAGAAATTAAGGGTAACTGGTCTGAAAAAGAAGGGAAAACGCACGTGACAGCGAGTAAAGATTCGGAGTTTAAGGTAAATTGGATGAAAGTGGAATCGCTGGAGGAAGGTCGTTTGTCTCTAAGATTTCAAATACCTAACCTGATCAAGACAATTTACATATTAGTTCCAGAAAATTCTGAGGACTAGAGATACAGGTTTTGTCTATTTTTTAATATTTGGGGAGTTTTAGCTTTCTCCTGTGTGGCCAAAGCCACCCGATCCTCTTTCTGTTTGGTTTAATGAAGTGACTTCACTCCATTCAATTCGTTCATATTTTGATATGACCATTTGTGCAATTCGATCACCATCATTAATTGTTTGAACCTCATTTGATAAATTGATCATGATGACACCTATCTCTCCCCGATAGTCTGAGTCTATTGTTCCTGGAGAGTTAGGTAGAGATAATCCTTTTTTCAAAGATAACCCGCTTCTAGGACGTATTTGAGCCTCATATCCAATAGGAAGTTCTATGAACAGTCCTGTTGGAATGACTTTTCTCTCCATGGAGGCCAATGCAATTGGCTCATCAATGTTTGCTTTAAGGTCTAGGCCTGCAGAGCCGATTGTTTCATAAGAAGGAAGATCATGCTTAGACTGGTTGACAATATTTATCTTCATGAAAATGAGATTAATTAAGATTTAATAGTCTTGTCATGCTAACTCGGCTTGTTAGCATTTCAAGTAGCACATTAATAGCAACTCGCTTTTGTTCTAAGGTATCTCTATCTCTTATCGTAACAGTATTGTCCTCTAAGCTTTGGTGGTCAATGGTAATGCAATAAGGGGTGCCAATAGCATCTTGCCTTCTGTAACGTTTACCAATTGAGTCTTTTTCATCATACTGAACTGTGATGTCTAATTTTAATTGATTGATGATTTCCCTAGCCTTTTCAGGTAGTCCGTCTTTCTTGGTAAGCGGTAAGATGGCTGCTTTTGTAGGTGCTAAAGGGGCTGGTATTTTCATAACGACTCGTTCTGAGCCGTCGTCCAATTTTTCCTCTTGGTAGGCATTGGAAACAATAGCCAAAAACATTCGATCTAGCCCAATCGACGTTTCAATGACATAAGGGACATAGCTTGAATTGGTTTCATTATCAAAATATTGAAGCTTCTTGCCAGAATGCTCTTCATGACTTTTTAAATCAAAGTCTGTTCTGGAGTGTATGCCTTCTAGCTCTTTGAATCCCATGGGAAAGTTAAATTCAATATCGCAAGCAGCATTAGCATAATGTGCCAATTTAATATGATCATGGAAACGATATTTGTTGTCAGCTATACCTAACGACTTGTGCCATTTTATTCGATGTTCTTTCCAGTATTCATACCATTTTAGTTCTTCTCCAGGCTTAACAAAAAATTGCATCTCCATCTGTTCAAATTCTCTCATTCTAAATATAAATTGACGGGCAATGATTTCGTTTCTAAAAGCTTTTCCAATTTGAGCGATGCCAAAAGGAATTTTCATCCTGCCAGTTTTTTGAACGTTGAGGAAGTTGACAAAAATGCCTTGAGCTGTTTCAGGGCGAAGAAAAATGGTGTTAGCATTATCTACAGTAGAACCGACTTCGGTGCTAAACATTAAATTGAACTGTCTTACTTCCGTCCAATTTTTTGATCCACTAACGGGATCAGCAATGTCGCAATCAATTATGATTTGTCTGACCTCGTTGAGGTCATTCTTTTCCATGGCATTTTTGAACCTTTCATTAATTGCATCAATCTTTTTTTTGTTATCAAGCACTCTTTGATTAGTAGCTAGGAATTGCTCTTTGTCAAACTGGTCTCCAAATCGCTTGGCAGCTTTGTCAACTTCCTTGTTGATCTTTCCCCTTATCTTTTCTGTATACTCTTCAATTAAAACATCAGCTCGATACCTTTTTTTTGAATCTTTATTATCTATCAAGGGATCATTGAACGCATCTACATGTCCAGATGCCTTCCATGTGGTAGGGTGCATGAAAATGGCAGAGTCAATACCTACAATGTTTTCGTGCATCTGCACCATTGCTTTCCACCAATACTGTTTAATATTATTTTTAAGCTCTACACCGTTCTGACCATAGTCATATACTGCTCCAAGTCCATCATAGATTTCACTCGAAGGGAAAATGTAGCCATATTCTTTACAGTGTGCAATAATATTTTTAAAAGTATTGTTTTCGTTTGCCATAATGGCAAAGATAAAATACATTTGTAATTTAAAGAATAGTGTGAAGTTGGTGGATTGTTTTTTTAGATAGATCACACCCATGCTCACACCCAAACTCAAAATACTTAATTTATGGGTCGAGCCTTTGAATATCGTAGAGCAGCTAAAGAAAAAAGATGGGATAAGATGTCTCGTTTGTTTCC
Source organism: Bacteroidia bacterium (assembly GCA_030426955.1). Classification (GTDB taxonomy): domain Bacteria; phylum Bacteroidota; class Bacteroidia; order Chitinophagales; family JAUHXS01; genus JAUHXS01. The sequence continues at coordinate 74,918 of JAUHXS010000008.1, forward strand.
AAAGTTGGCTAAAGCAATTACAGTAGCAGCCAAAGAGGGTGGAGCGGATCCCGAGATGAATGCAGCACTCAGAGCAGCTATTCAAAATGCTAAGGCTCAAAATATGCCTAAGGATAATATCGACTCTGCAATCAAAAGAGCTTCGGGAAAAGACGCAGAAACATTTACAGAAGTAAACTATGAAGGCAAAGGACCTCATGGTGTGTTGGTTTTTGTAGAATGTGCAACAGACAACTCAACTAGGACTGTAGCTAATGTAAAGTCTTATTTTAATAAGGCAGGAGGTAGTGTTGTACCGACTGGTTCTCTTGAGTTTATGTTTTCAAGAAAAGCAGTCTTCGAGTTTGAAAAGCCTGAAAATTTAGATTTAGAGGAATTGGAGCTTAACCTGATTGATGCGGGGCTGGAGGAAATTGACGAGAATGAAGGCACGGTTTATGTTTATGGAGACTATACCAATTTTGGCTCTTTGTCACAGGCATTAGAAGAAGCCTCTATTGATGTCAACAAAAGTAACCTTCAGCGCATTCCTAATACTCCCGTAGAGTTTACAGAGGAGCAGTTAGAGGAAATTGAAAAAATGCTCGATAAGATTGAAGAGGACGATGATATTCAGGCTGTCTTTACTAATATTGCTTAGCACTTCCCTCCCCAACTTTACTTAATGATCGTTAATTGATCAGTTGCAACCTTTTCATCAGAGTAAATGCTTAACCAATAAATACCTTCAGGTAACAGGTCTGTATTAATACTAGTTTTATTGCCAAGGAAATTGATTGACTTTTTCAATACAAGTCGACCAGTTACATCATGTAATGTGACTCTTTGAATCATTTTATCCGATTGAATATTGAAATATTCAGTAGCTGGGTTTGGAAAAATGTTAATGTCCATTACTTGAATATTTGTAACACTGTTTGTGTGTATTGTTATCCTGATTAGAAGTGCTATCATTGCTGGTATCACATATTGCTACAAATACATTGATTTCATCAACCTGTATACATTGATCGTTTATAGGGCCATAGAATGTTGTAACACTATAAACATGATCTATATCTGGATTGCAAACCATAGGGCTTTGCACTTGCAGATCGTTTAACGTAGTATGATTCGCCCATTGATAGCTATTGCCACCAATTGGGCCAGAAATGGTCATGCAGGTATCGTTGCACATAGTAATAGAGTCGACGTTTGGTTTGCCAAGAGGTGCTATGGTAGTCAGTATGACTTGACCTTGTGCGAGGGGATCTCCTTTCTTTGGATCGACACCTTTTTTGTAGATGAAAACACGAACGGTGTCTACAGGGCCTTCAAGGGATATCGTGCCAGTATATGTGTTTTCATTTTCTCTTGACTCTTGGCTGTTGATATACCAAAGTACAGTTTGATCGTCTTCTTCAAATTTTGTAATGTCATATTCAAGCTCGCCACCAGAACAAAGAGTCCTATTAGGACCCAAGTCGATGAATGCAATTTCACCAGCGCGAGTATAAATCGTGCTAAGCAATGTTATTAGTGCTAAAATTATATTTTTTTGCATGGTATTTAATTCAGTTGATTGTTATATCTTTCTTATGATATTTGAGTAGATACTGAATATAGTATACGATACCAGTAGTTAAAAATTCTTTTTTTAAGAATGTTCTTATCCCGATTGGATGGATGTTCTCATCGAAGCTCCATCAACGCAACATTTTCTACATGGTGTGTATGCGGAAACATATCAACTGGCTGGAGCTCTTTAACTGTATATTTAGCTAGCATTAAGTTAATATCCCGAGCCTGCGTACTTGGGTTACAGCTGACATAAATCACTTTTTTCGGAGCCATATGGACAATTTGCTGAACAACATCTGCATGTAGCCCTGCTCTGGGAGGATCAACGATTAAAATATCCGGATTTCCATTTTTTTCAACAAATTCGTCAGTTAATAAGTCTTTTGTATCGCCTGCATAAAAGTATGCATGATCGATATTATTAAGTGAAGTGTTTTCTTTGGCATCTTTAATAGCCATTTCTATTTGCTCAATTCCGACCACTTTTTTGCAACTGTTAGCTATGAATAGTGCAATGCTTCCTAATCCGGTATAAAGATCGTAAACAATTTCATCCCCTTTAAGAGTAGCCATTTCTCTTACAATGCCGTATAGTTCTAAGGTCTGAGTTGTGTTTGTCTGAAAAAAAGACTTGGGTCTAATGCGAAATGTGATACCTTCTAACTTTTCCTCAATATAGGCCGATCCATGATAATTGATGATTTCTAAATCATAAATGGAGTCATTTTTCTTGCTATTGATCACATAATTAATCGAGTTGATTTGGGGAAATAATTGAATAATATGATCTAATAATCCACCAATATTTTTGTTGTCATTTTCAAAAAATGAAAATATAAGCATCGCTTCTCCAAGGGATGAAGTCCTAACCGTCAAATTTCGTAATAGCCCAGTCTGATTGATGATATCAAAAAAGGTTAAACCATTTTCAATAGCGTATTTTCTTGTTGCTAATCGTACCTCATTAGAAATATCATCTTGTAAATGACATTCATTAATATCTAACACTTTATCAAAATGACCTGCAATATGAAAACCAAGTGCGTTTTTGTTATCATAAACTTTATCGCTTTTTATCTCTTCATTAGTCAGCCATCTTTTGTTGGAAAAAGTGTATTCTAATTTGTTTCTGTACCTGAAAATTTTTTTGCAACCGATAATTTTATTAATAGGGTGTTGTATTTTTCCTATTCGAGACATAGCCTGTTCCACTATGCTCTGTTTGTATAGTAGTTGCTGCTCGTACTGAATGTCTTGCCATTTACAGCCACCACAATGACCAAAATGCTCACAGTCCGCCTTATCTCTATGATCAGAATATTGATGGAATTTTAGAGGCCTACCAATCAGAAAGTCTTTCTTTTTTCGAGTAACAAGTACATCTACAATATCTCCTGGTACTGTCTTTTCTACAAATGTAGCCTTGCCATCAATTCTTGTGAAGCCCTTGCCCTCAGGTGCAATATCAGATATCGCTACCTGTTCAAAAACTTTCTTTCTTCCCATTAATTCAACTTATATTAGCAACTAAGTCGTAAATTTAGCATTCTTCAACGATTTTAGTCTAATTAATAGTTAACTTGATTGACGCGTTAAAAACTCCGAGATTTAATTACTTATGCCTTGGTGCAGGTTCAATTAGCTATATCATCTTTGCTATACTTCAGATGCTTTCGTTTTCAGGAAGTGATCAAGCATTTGCCTACCCCATTATGGGATTGCTTTATGCCATCTTCTTTGTAGGATATCTTTTCTATTTCCAAAATCTCGCGGATAAGATTGAAATGTATAATGTAGAGCAGTTGATCAAGTATGCACTAGTTCTGCAATTATTACCAGCCATAATTGGCACTGTATTTAAGTTTTTAATTAGTCCAAGTCATTCCGGGTGGTTAGAAGTGTTTTTAGATTCATTGTTTCATGTCATCATGACAATTAGTTTTATAGTGACTTTGTCATTATTCAAGAAGTTAATCCTCTTTAAAAAAGAACCTTCAGCCAAATTGATTTGGAGAATCTTTATAGGTGGACTCGTATTATCGGCTTTATTTAGTTTAAATAGCTTATTTAATATTCCAACGTTAATCGTTACGATAGTTTATATAATTATTACTATTCTATCAGCATTACTCTCTTATAATATTAAGTGGATAGCATTTCTTAATTATAAATCAAAGTGGATCTGCCTAGCGCTCTTTCTGGCACTTAAGTTGTTACTGATATTGAATGCCTATTATCTATTTAAAATAGATCATGTAAATGCCTTTAAAGTAAGTTCGTTTGTGTATGAAAGTGCTATTATCTTCTCAGGGGTTTTTGTAGCCATCTATGCCTCTACTTCTTTCTTCGGTATCTTATTTAATATTCCTATTGCAAAAGTTTTGGATGATAGAGAGACAGAGTTTAATAGCATTCAACAAATGCAGGAAATTATTGGTGATGATATTAACAAAAAGGAAATTTTTGAGAAGTTATTGAATATCAGCTTGAATAATACCAAATCAATTGCGGGTTGGGTTGCCAATAGTAGAAAAGAGAAGAATATAAAATTCTTCAACAAGAGAAACATTACCGATGATACATTATTTCCTATTGATGGTATTATCAATGTTTTGACATCAACATCTAAATATTATGATCAAATATATGTGCCCAATATTCAAAAAGATGATTCTTTTATGCATGTAGATGAGCAATACAAGTCATTTGTATTCTTTCCCATTGTCTATCAAAATAAACTGATTGGGAAAATGGTATTGTTAAAAAATTCGGTTAATGGATTTGATGAGTATATGATCAGATTGGTGAAAACCTATATTGAACAAACTGTATTAGCACTTAGCAAGGTTGAATTGATCCAAACAGCCATCGATTCTGCTAAGATGAGGGAGGAGCTTGATATTGCTCGGAATGTTCAGAAGAAACTTTTACCTGAGCAGATGCCACTGACTGAATCTTTTGAAATTGCAGCGCATAGTGAGCCTGCATCTGAAGTAGGAGGAGATTATTACGATTACTATCAAATTAACGATCATCAATATGCTGTAGTGATTGGTGATGTATCAGGTAAAGGAACTTCAGCAGCATTTCATATGGCTGAGATGAAAGGAATTTTTCAAGCTTTGGTGCAATTAGATCCAGATCCAAAGTCCTTTATTGCAAAAGCGAACAGTGCCATTCATAAATGTTTTGAAAAAGGAGTATTCATCACTTTAGTTTATTTGTTGATTGATACTAGAAAAAAAGAAGTTTTGTATTCCAGAGCTGGTCATTGTCCTATTTTACATTATAGTAATGCGGATAAAACATTGGGGTATTTAAAGGATGAAGGTATGGGGTTGGGAATATTGAGTAATGCATTGTATGAACCTCATATTGAAGTCTACAAAATGACATTTGCCGAAGGAGATATTATTGTGATGTACACAGATGGTTTTATTGAAGCACGCTCTAGTAAGAGTAACAATACAAAAGAAATAGATCAATATGGATATGATAAACTCAAAGAGGTAGTGGCAAAAACTCTTCATCTCTCTGCTTTAGAGATTAAAAACGCTTTAATAGATGACGTTAATGAATATCAGAAGGATGTTGGGAGCTTTGATGACAATACTTTAGTTGTGGTGAGATTTAAATAAGTTTTGTGCAACTTTTTCTTTGTTTAACCGTAAACGTGTGCCGAATATGCAGGTGAAAAAAAATCAAAATGAAGGGTATACTAAGTTTAGTATAATAGGAGAGTTAGATGCGAGCTCATCTATTCAAATGGATGATGCTTTAAAACAAGCATTAGAAGATGGGGATGTGCAAATGTTGATCGATTGCTCTGGTCTAGAGTATATATCTTCAGCAGGCTTAGGCGTTTTTGTGTCCAATATAGAAGATATAAAGAGCAAAAATGGCTCATTGGTTTTTTGTGATGTCAATGAAGAAATACTATCTGTCTTTCAAGTACTAGGGTTGGACAAGATAGTTACTATTGTTAAAGAAGAAAATGATGCCAAAGCGCTTTTTGTCTAAAACTAAGCTTACCGTCCCATCAGTAAAAAAACACTTAACTGAAGTTCGAAAATTTGTTCGGCAGCAGTTAGAGGATATTAATTTGGGTAATGTTGACAAAAGTCAAATAGTACTTGCAATCGATGAGGCCTGTGCCAACGCCATGGTGCATGGTAATCAGGGCAATAAAAGTAAGTCTATCGATATTGAAATGTCAGTTGATACGGAGCATCTTGAAATTAAAATATCGGATGACGGAAGTAATGATTTTGATATAGCAAAACACCTGTCAAAAGATATTGAAGAGCTTGTGAAAAATAAAGAAAAGGGCGGTATGGGCTTAAAACTGATGCATTCAGTAATGGATGAGGTCAGGTTTATAAGGGAGAAAAGTAAGAATGTTTGTTACCTGAGAAAGGTACTTCAATAGAACGAGCTGAGTAGTTTACTCTAGTTGTTTGATTTTAAGTATACTGTTCAAGTTTATCTAGATAATTCTGGTTTATTTACTATATTATAACGTTCTGAGTTTCATCAAGAATAGCATTGTGGTAAAAAATCTATTTTTCTGTTTCTTTTTTTTCTCTTTAGTAAGCCATTCTCAAAATAATTTTGGCACAAATTTTTGGATGGCATTTATGGAGCATACTGATGCAAACAACAATAATAAAATTTTAATGATTACCTCTAAGGATTCTACCTCTGGTAACATTAGATGCTCTTCTTTAGGTATCGATACTTTTTTTACAGTTAATGCAAACGAAATTACACTAATTGCCATGCCTAATACAGTGGAGGTATTGGGCTCGGAGATTATTGAAGAGAAAGCATTGCATATTTCTTCAGAAAAACCAATAGCGGTATATGCACATCAATATCAAAGTCAACGTTCAGAGGCAACCTTGATTCTTCCTGAGGAAGCACTCGACAAAGGCTATTATGTAATGTCTTACAATGCAGATGGTTCAGAAAGTGCTCCTTCAGAATTTTTGGCGGTAGCTGTAGAAGATAGTACAAGTATTAAAATAAGCTTAACGAATACAACTATGTCAGGCAGATTGAAAGGAACTGAATTCTCGATCTTGCTTGATTCAGGTCAAGTATATCAAGTTCAATCAGCAATATCATCAACCAATTTTGTCACACCTGATGATTTGACTGGAACTAAGGTTTCTGGCAACAAACCTTTTGCTTTATTTGCAGGTTCTGCAAAGTCGCGTGTCCCTGCAAATCCAGGAAATTGTTTTGCACAAGACAATTTATTTGAACAAATGTACCCTATTGAGAGTTGGGGGAAGAGATTTGTATATGTTCCGATTAAGCTTAAGGCATATGATGTGATTAGAATTATTGCATCAGAAGATAATACACAAATTAATATTAACGGTAACATCGTCTCTAATTTAAATGCAGGAACATTTTATGAGGATACCATTTCAAAGCCTTCTTTTATATTCTCTAATAAAAGCATTATGGTTGCTCAATACATTACTGGTAATTCATGTAGTGGCAATATTGGTGACCCTGCAATGGTTTTGTTAAGCCCAATAGAACAAACTATAGATAGTATAACGTTTTTTAATTCTTCCTTTCAAAACATAGATTCAAGTTTTGTTAATATCATAATTCGAACGGCTGATACCTCATTTATTAGATTGGATTCTATGAAAATAGGTGATCGATTTAGTGTATTACCTGCAGAACCTACTTATGCATATCTGCAACAATCTGTTAGTCAGGGCGTTCATAATCTTTCTGTGGATAGTGGTTGCGGATTTAATGCTGTGGTTTATGGGCTTGGTCACAATTTGGAGTCCTATGCTTATTCTGCAGGTTCAAATTTCAACAAAATCAATGTCAATATTGATATTGCTAACTTCAATGAGTTTGCATTACCTAATTCAGGTTGTCTGGAAGATACCTTCTATTTTAGCATAGAAACATCAGCAAACGTTAGCGAATATTATTGGGATTTTGGTGATGGTGTATTTGATAGTGTTTCTAGTCCAACTCATGTTTATTCAGACACTGGGCAATTCTTAGTCAATGCTTATGTTATAACAGTAGGAAACTGCGATGCCGATACTGCAAAAGCATTTAAATATATAGATGTCGGAGACATAGATTCGGTGCAATTCCTTTTTGGTGATACTTGTTTAAAAGATAGTTCAAGGTTAATAGATATCTCATCAGTTCAAAATGATAGCGTAGTATCTTGGAATTGGGACTGGGGTGATGGTTTTATCGATACTATTCAAAACCCAACGCATCTATATAGCGACTCGGGAGGTTATAATGTCCGGCTCACGATACAAACCCAGTATGGTTGTGTAGATAGCTCTGTTGATAATTTCTTGAAAATATTCCCATTGCCTAAAGCTAACCTCTTTGATGATAGTATTTGTTTAGGAGAATCTGTAATGATTCAAAATAATGCTCCACACAATTATGCCTATGTTTGGACACCAAGCTCAAGCTTGGGAGATACTCTATCTGCTGAACCGATCGCATTTCCAGATTCTACTACTACTTATCACCTTCTTGTTTCCAATCAGTACAATTGTGTGAAAAGAGACTCGGCTACAATTATAGTTTTGGAAAGACCGATTTCTCAACTTATTGAAGATACAATTATCTTTCTTGACGAATGTGTTTTGTTATCAGGTAAGACGGATAATTATAACTACATTTGGCGCCCAATAACAGGGTTGGATGACGAGAGTTCTGGTAGTCCATTGGCTTGTCCAAGACAAACAACGTTGTACTATGTAACGATAGATGACGGTAGTTGCACAATCAATGATTCTGTTTTGATAATTGTAATATCAGAGCACACAGTTGATTTTCCAAATGCCTTTGTTCCCGAAGGTAGAAATTCAAATTTTTATCCTATTGCACTTGGCATAAATAAGTGGCAACGTTTTATCATTAGAAATCGTTGGGGAGATATCATTTACGATGATATAAGTGCTAACTGGGATGGGAAATACAAACACGAAGAGCAACCTATGGGGATGTATTTTTATTATTTTGAAGCGATTACTTTTGACGATCAAAAAATTAGTGGAAGTGGGAGCTTTGCATTAATTCGTTAAAATGTTTCCTTCTTGTCATAGCCTCTTTCTTTTATGATTTGTGCCTCTTCGTTATAAAGCGATACATCCTGAATAGGAACAGTTGCCAAACCATCAACATATTTATTATACATACAAAACGCTGCTGCAATTAACACTGTGTCATGTATCATTTCATCCGTTGCACCATTTGATAGAGCAAGTTCAATGTCTTTCTGTAAAACTTTTTTAGCATCTTGTTGTACTTTCTTTGCAATTGTCAATAACGCCTTCATTAAATCATTAATTGGCGCACTTTTATAGTCTTTAATTACTGCATCTACTATTTCCTGTTCAGCTTCATTGGCTGCTTTTGCAATAGCCGTATGAGAGTTGGTACAATATTCACATTCATTAAGAGACGAGACAAACGCGGCAATGGTCTCTCTCTCGAAGTTGCTCAGTAGAGATTCCTTTCTTAGAATTCGTTCCGCTAATAACCTCATGGGTAAGGCTGTTTCAGGACTATACTGAAACAAACTACTGATTCCATAATATCCTTCGGGAAGTTTGATGTGTGGCATTGTTATTATGATTAATTAAAAAGTATATCCATATCGTACGCTTAGTCGAACTTCTCTAAAAGAGCCAACGTTGGGCATTAGGTTATTTCTTTGAATGTATCCTATATTCCCACTAATACTGTTATGCTCGTCAAGGGTATATGACGCAGAAGTGCGAAGATTTAGGATATTATTGATATTCTTAGATTCGCTAAGTGTTTTTACAGAAGTTATAGAAAGATTTGTACGTAGCTTTTTATCCAAAAAAGACTTCGAACACCCTATAGATGGACCTAGTATCAGGTTTTGAGTATTGGCAAAACTACTAACGACTGTATTGAATGAAGTATTGAGTGAAAGTCCAATAGGTGTAATACTGTATTGGTAACCAGTTACAAAATTGTAAAACTTAGATTTGTTATCTTGAATATCATCTGCAATTTGATAGTTTGCGTTAATGAAAATGTTTTGTTTTAACTGCTTAGTTCCGAAGTTATAGTTTGCTCCCAAGCCTGCACTTTGTGTTACCTGATAGTAATTTAAGGAATCTAGTTCATTCAATCTGACTTGGAATGTTGAAGTATTAAAGTTGGCATAACTAGCATTTACGTTAAATTGCTCAGAAAATTGATAAGACATATTTACTGAGCCTATCAGGCGAATCATACTAGCGAGTTGAGATTTATCGAGGTTGTTTTTTTGAATTCCCCCAGAAGTCGCTATGTTTAGTTTATTCTGAAACATATTCCAAGATATGTTCGCTGATATATCTTCCAGATCATTATTTAAAAAAGGTGAGCCCAAAGTTTTATATTGTGGATCAATCCTTCGGTAGGCTAGTTTTAAATTATACTTTTTTGCATTATAAGTCACATCAGATAAGATTGCTTTGTTAAATTGTGCAGAAGAATTTGGCGTAAATAAAGACCCTAAATACATATATTGGTAATTATTTAGTTCTGCTGAGCTACTCCTTATATCTGTATTATATGCGCTAAAGGCGTATTCTAAATTAAAGTGAATGTTACGAGAGAGTTGCTGTTTGGTATTGATACCCAGTACAAGGTTTTCTGCAGGTGGTTCGATGCCCAAAGAATCTGGATCTCCAGAGATAGAGTTGACAATGTCTTTGGCTTTAAAGAAAATTAAATCAACATTGTGCTGAGGACTTCCGATGGTTACTTTACTTCCATATCCCCACCTTTCGTAAGCTGGTATACCAATGATATTACCAATAGTATCAGCTTCTGCTACCGCTCTAGAAAACCTGCCGTATAAGGCACTTACCTTAAAAAGAGAATTTTGTGGAATGATTTCAATTCCTGCACCCAAGAAAGTGTTTCCAGACTGCGTATAGTTTGAGAATGGCATATTGCGATAACCCACATGCAGTGTAATTGCCTTATATGTGGGACTCAGGCCGTATTGATTAAAAGGTTGTGTAAAGCTTCTATCTTGCTGTGTAAAGGTAGCAGAGAAAGGAACAGCAATTCCATAGATATCAAAGTTGAGATTGGCATTAAGCATCCAAAAAAAAGGGTCTCTTCTATTTTCGATGCCATTTACATCGTATAGTGTGGCATCAGCAGATATTCCTCCAGATACAGTAATTGGCTTGCTTTTGCCTATTTCCTCAAGGTCTTGAGCTTGACTTGATAGGGTTAAGAATAAAATAATGACTTTTAAATACTGTTTCATGTAAATCAATAAGTGAGTGAGTACTCACTCACTTTATTTTTTCATTATCTAAATGCCTTTGTGCATCTCTTTTTATCTTTTTAGCCAAGTTTTCCTCCAACGCTTGTGTCAAATCTATACCTGTTTGATTGGCTAGGCAGATTAAAACAAACAAAACATCTGCCAATTCATCATCTAGCTTCTTGTCTTTGTCAGATTCTTTAAAAGATTGCTCACCATATTTTCTAGAGATAATTCGAGCAACCTCACCGACCTCTTCGGTAAGCATTGCCATATTGGTTAACTCATTAAAGTAACGGATACCAGTGGTATTGATCCAGTCGTCAACTAATTTTTGAGCTTCTTGAATTGTCATTAGTGTAAAGCAGCTTTTAAAGGTAAGTTGAGTATGATCTTTCCTTCCTCCTCCATTAAATATTCTAATCTGTCATACAGTTCCTGTTCATCAAAGTAGTGCATTAATAACTTTACAAAAAGATTGCCGTGTTTTGCCTCTGACGCCCAAAGATTGTGATAAAACTTTTTGAGTTCTTGATCTTGTTGGGCTTCGTAAACCAGCCTAAACCGTTCTGCCCCTCTACACTCCACAACAGATGCTAATAACATCCTATCCATAAATCTTTCTTCTCTTCCTGTTCGGCATAAGTTTAGTAATTGGTGAATGTAAATATCTTGGCTCATTTCTTTTTTGAGCTGCACACCTCGTTTCTCCATGATCTCATAGACTTGCTGAAAATGTTCTAGTTCTTCAAGGGCGGTTTCAATTAGTTCAGGAATGATTTCTGTGCGATCGGGATATTTGGCGACAAAGCTCATTGCCATGGAGGAAGCTTTGCGTTCGCAATCGGCATGATCTTGAAGGAACGCATCAAAATCACTCATAACAGTTTCTATCCAGCCTGATGGTGAGGGAACCTTGATGTCAATGGAAAGCTTCATACTAAAAGTAAAAATACTAAATTTACACTATGAACCAAGATTTGGGAAATAGGAGAAAAGACTATGTGAAATATACACTTGGAGAGGCAGATTTAACCGAACACCCAGTTGACCTGTTTGGCCTATGGTATGGAGCAGCAGAAAAGATGATCGTGCATGATGCTAATGCGATGACACTGTCAACTGTAAGTAAAAATGGAATGCCTTCTTCTCGAATTGTCTTGCTTAAGGAGTTTAGTAAGGAGGGTTTTATTTTTTATACCAATTATAACAGCGATAAAGGGGAACAGATAGAGTCAAACTCTAAAGTGGCACTCAACTTTTTTTGGCTTGAGCTGGAGCGTCAGGTACGAATTGAAGGAAAGGCAGAGAAGGTATCACCTGGTAAATCTGATGAATATTTTATGTCGAGACCTATTGATAGTCAAATAGCAGCTATTGCTTCAGGACAAAGCAAAGAAATGGCTAATAGAGATGTTCTAGAAGAAAAGGTTAAGCAGCTTAACAAGAGATACCAAAACGAACCTATTCAAAGACCGGCTCACTGGGGAGGCTATGTCGTAAAACCCTCAATGATTGAATTTTGGCAAGGAAGGGCTAATCGATTGCATGATCGATTTCGCTATATTCTTGAAAAGGGTAGTTGGAGAGTAAACAGGTTAAGCCCTTAATCTTTTTCAAATCTTGACCACAGACTTTCTGATAATACCTATTTTGTCTAAGAATACATCTACAAAGTAAAGTCCTTTAGGAAATGCACTAATATCAATTTTGTCATCTGGAGATATATTGAGTTCAAAGGATTTTCCTAAAATGTCAACTAGTGTGATTTTAATAATTTCATTATCAAGTGAATTGATGATTGTCATTATGCCTTGCGAAGGATTAGGACTGATTGAAAATTTATAATTTGACGGACTAGCCGATTCGGATTTCTCGATTAATATATTCTTTGTCTCTACATCAGCACAGCCATTGGTATCTTGAATTATCAAACTTATGTTTATTGAAGTATTTATAGAATCTATAGACTTTATTATTGTTTGATCATGACTTAGCATTTCTTCATTAATATGCCATTCATAATATAAACTTCCTGCTCCATAAGACTGATTTGAAGTTTTAAGGCGATGTTCTTCCTCATCAATAGTAACCTCAAAAGAACTTTTACAAGTAGAGTCTATAAATAATGAATCGTAGATTTTATTGTCTTTAAACTCAGTCGGCCAAATTACCAAAACATTATTTCCAATTACAAATGGGCTAGAAGCGAAGTTTAATATAAAGCGATTATGATAGACCTTTTCTTCTCCAGGAGCTAACATTAGTCCAATGGTATCTAAAAATAAAGGAAGCGTATCAGGAAAAACATTATAAGACAGTTCTAGTAAGCCGCTGTAAAGAGCATCTCCGTTGTTTTTAACCCTTAACCCAAATGTATCAACTGAATGCAAATAGACACTATCTGGTAATACATTAGAGGAGGAAAAACTTATTTCAATGTTAGGTTGAGCTTTCAAAAAAGCATTAAACCCTACTAGTTCAACAACTACTGCAATGATGAAGAAAAAGTTTTTTATACTGATAGTAGTTCCTTTCATAACTTATATTAGATAATAAGGATAATATGCACTACAAGCGCATTTAAGCATTAATAAATAAGCAGACTTATGTGCGACTTTGGATAAAGATATATTAGATGAAGGGGAAATTAGGTGACAAAAAAAACGGAATTCTTACACGTTCAAGAACTTTTGAGATCTTGATAAAGATAATTGGAGGAATGAACAGGGAAGATGTGAGAAGTTTTAAGCTTTTTATCTCTCGAGTAAATATTGCCAGCAATAGGCGAGATGTAGAACTTTTTGACTACATAAGAAAGTTAGGGGCGGAATCGGACGAAGAGTATATTTTGCAAAAGTTGTACTCCGAGAATAATAAGAATGCGCTTTATAGGCTAGAAGGTCGGTTGTTAGAAAGTCTGTATAATTATATAGGAACGGTCTGCTCTTCTTATAGTGAAAGCGAAGTACATATGCACCTTTCAATTTCCAAATACTTTTCAATTCAGCATCAATACGAGGTGGCCTTTTTTTTCTTAAAAAAGGCTGAGAAAAAGGCACTGCAAGGATCTTTTTTTGAGGTGCTTGATATCATCTATTCTACAATGTTAAAACTATCTAATCATTTGATTGAATTGGACTCGGAAAAATATTTAGAATTGAGAAGGAGTAATCTTGAAAAAATAAATGATCTAAGAACTATTGAAGATATTTTGAGTATTGTCAATATTAGGCTTAGGAAGAGCTATAATGTATCGGAAACTACAGATGATCTTATTAGTTGGCTAGAACAAAATATAAAGAGATATCATTCTTCTGAGAAGTTAGACAATAACTTAAAGTTGAAATTCGCACTGATAGAAGGTGTATGTAAAATATTGATACATAAACATGATTATAAGGGCCTTGAAAAGTACTTGATAGATAATATGCCAAGTTTTGAAGATGATAATGATCCGACTGTATTGGAACAAAGAATAAAAGCATACATTACATTGATTAACGCATTGTTTAAAAATGGAAAATTTAAGAAATCCCTAAAGTATACAGAGCGTCTTAAGTACCTTTTAGAACAAAGTGGTAGGTTGTATTTTTATAAATACCTTTTGTATTATTACAACTCTCTTATTATTAATTACTCTGAGGTTGATCTCGCTGTTGCATTAGAGAAGTTGTCTGAACTGGAGAAGAACAAACAGCTGATACAGTCTCCTCAATACGATATATTTTATAATTCAAATTTGCTGAGCTTATCGTTTAAAACCAAAGACTATAAAGGCTCATTAGATGCAGTAATAGATATGTATAATTCAAATATATACAATGGTCTAGAGGAAAGTTTTAAGCTGCGACTAAATATTAGTGAACTTATTGTTCGTTATGAGCTTAATGATTTTGAATTTTTGTCGAACAAGATTTTATATGTAAAAAGAAAGTTTCGTGCTGTATTGAAGCATGAATCTTTTGAGTATGATAATCAATTTTTGAACCTTTTAAGCGCCATTGTTAAATATAAACAGACAAAATACTGGGGTAAGACTTTAATTAAAATAAAGAATTTTTCAGCTCTAGAAGCATCTGATCATTTAAATGAGTACAGATTTATCAAATACGGTTTGTGGTTAGATGATTTGATATCCAGATAGTTGTGTGTTTTTTATTATTTTTTGATTCAAAATAGATGTTATTTAAGCCGTATAATATGTCGTTTAATTGTTAGCAGATTTGTTGTTGTCACTTCTTTTATTTGAAGAAAAAAATGGTACAAACAGCGGAGAGAGTATCCCCATCTTTGAAATCTGATAATGTAATATTCCAACGATCTAAGTTTGCTTATGAAGTAGCAAAGAAATATGTTTCTGGGCAAGTGCTAGAGATAGGCTGTGGAGAAGGCTATGGTATTAAAATCCTATCCCCTAATTGTCAAACATATTATGCATTAGATAAACATAAGAGCCCTGTGATAGAACACTTAGGTTATCCCCATTTGGTTTTTATCAAAGAGAAAGTGCCACCTATAAAAAGCTTTAATAGTAATAGCTTGGATACGATTGTTTGTTTTCAGTTAATTGAGCATATAGAGGATGATACGTTTTTTATTGAAGAGCTTTATAGGGTGCTAAAACCTGGAGGTAAATTGATAATGACCACGCCAAATATAAAAATGTCATTAACAAGAAACCCTTGGCATTGCAGAGAATATACAAAAGAGGGATTGACGTATCTTGTCACTCAGAAGTTCAAAAAAATAGATTTATTGGGTGTGTTTGGTAGTGAGAATGCAAAAATGTATTATGAGAACAACAAAAAATCCGTACAAAGCATTACAAAGTTTGATATTCTTAATCTTCAATACAGATTGCCAAGGCAATTGCTTCAAATTCCTTATGATATACTCAATAGGATAAATAGGAATAAATTGTCGAAGGATAATGCAGAGTTGGTAAATGAGATATCTATAGAGGATTACTATCTTGATACTGCAACTGATGAGTGTTATGATCTTTTTTGTATTGCAGAAAAGTAGATTGTAAAAAGTGGGAACGGGCGGATTCCTGCCCGACTGTCTAGCGTCAGCGGTCAGGCGGGGAACCGCTGACAATCTTATTTATTTTTCTTCTACCTACAGCAGACTTGTAGTACTTTTCTAACTTTCTAACTTCTTGTCTGGAAGTTGTTTCTTCCTGATAGATGACTTTCCAAGGAATAAAAGCTTTGGTAAATTTGCTTTTTCCAGAGTTATGTTCTTTAAGTCGACGATCTATATCCTCAGAAAATATCCCACATATCGTTTCTTTGCAGAAAGGCTCTCTAAAACATGGTTAAGGAAAGTGGGAACGGGCGGGATTGAACCGCCGACACCAGGATTTTCAGTCCTGTGCTCTACCAACTGAGCTACATTCCCAACTTTTGGAGAGTGGCAAAGATAAAATTTTTTAATTATTGGTAGGTAATATCTGTCTTGTTTTATCAGATTGCTATTCAAAAATTCTAAATTTGTAACTTGCTCGGGGTATAGCTCAGTCCGGTTAGAGTACACGTCTGGGGGGCGTGGGGTCGGCAGTTCGAATCTGCCTACCCCGACCAAGAAAAGGGAACCTGCAACGAAGTTGCCACCTTTTGATGCGATGAAATGATCCAAGCGAAGCTTGTGAGAATGAAGGAGCATACAAAAGGTAAATCAATAAGAGGTTTCCTTTTCGGAATTTGCAGAGTAAAAGATCATGAAATAATCTGCCTACCCCGACTTATGAAAAGAAAATCAAATAGAAGGTTTTATGCATAGGTATTTAAGGGATCATAAAATGAATCTACCTGCTTTGGCTTTTCCGATTAAAGGAATACAAAGCATATGAAAAATAGAAATATATCAACAAGTAAAGGCATTCCTTGGGAGGTAGTTTATCATGAGGAATATGAAGTGAGATTGACCTAATAGCAGAGAAATGGAGATAAAATCAAAGAAAAGCAGAAAATATATCGAAAACTTATTAAATAAGTGATCCCTTTAGGGCCCATAGCTCAGCTCCGATACGACAAAATTTCTAATTTTAATCGTATCGAGAGTTCTCGGAGTTTTTTCAAAATTGAAAATTTTGGAAACTTCGGAATTGGTTAGAGCAGTTTTCATGAAATACTTTACTTATATCTTAAAAAGTACATATAGAGGGCAATTCTATATAGGAAGCACACAAAACCTGAAGGCTCGAATCATTAAACATAATTCTGGTCAAAATAAATCAACCAAGGAGGGTATTCCTTGGGTACTAGTTTACCATGAGGAATACGAAACGAGATCTGACGCCTACAGAAGAGAAAAAGAGATTAAATCGAAGAAAAGCAGAAAATATATCGAAAACTTATTAAATTCGTGATCCCTTTAGGGCCCATAGCTCAGTTGGTTAGAGCAGTGGACTCATAATCCATTGGTCGCAGGTTCAAGTCCTGCTGGGCCCACTTTAGTATGTACTTCTGCACGTTTCAGTAACCCTCTATACCCCTTTTTCGCACCTTTTTTAAAGCTCGTAATCACTGACACGCTTGAGTAAGTGTACAAAACCGTGACCGATTTCATGGCTGATTGACAAAGAGGCACCTAAGTGAAAACATAATGGTTCAGATGGCCTAAATATGAAAACAAACTAGCAGTCGCAAAGTTAAATATCAGATTTAGTATGTCAATTTGTCGGCTTTTTGGATCTAAAAAACAGTTTTTGTCTTAACAATTACCTTTGGCACGATTTATGTATATGTTAAACAAATTAAAGTCGGGTCAAGACTGGTGGATACGTTTTATGTAAAGTACACATTAGTGTCCCACGCGCAGATTTTGGCTGACGTGTGAAGAGAGATTCCAATTATACAAATCTGGAACCATATGTTTACAACCTGTATGGCTAGAAGTATAATAGGAACTAACTTAAGTTCGGTTTCTGTTGATGCTGTTATAATTGATGGCATAAGCAAAGTTACAAACTTTATTCTATCAATGAGTGGCGTTGTGTATTGTAAAAACAAGAAGCAACTTCAAGATTGTACCCATCAATAGGTTAGCCACGACCGACTTTAATTTTTTTCATTATGGAAAACGAATGGCTTAAATTCAAAAAATACCCCCATATTGGAAAGCCACTGACAAAGAAAAAAGACAGTGGATGGGTTAAGCGCTTTGTTGCAAATCCAGATAAAATTGCCAATCACAAGTTCGTTCCACTACTTCATAGAAGTATAAGTCAAAGAAAGTACAGACCTGCAAAAGATGCACCTAAAAATATAAGTGGGAAAAGACAACGCTCCGTGAGTGATAAGAAAAAGCGACATATTTATTATCCCTCACACTTGGATTCTGTTATTTATGCTTACTACAGTCATCTATTAATCGAAAAATATGAAGAATATCTAAATGAAAAACCGTATGGTTCTGTAGCTGTAGCATATAGAAAGATACCTATTGAAAATGGTCGCAGCGGAAATAAATCTAACGTCGAATTTGCTTTTGAGGCTTTAGATTTTATAGAAAATAATAAGGATAGAAAGCTTTCAATAATCGTTGCTGACGTGACTTCCTTTTTTGATAACTTGGATCACTGGTTATTGCATCAGCAATGGAAAAGAGTTCTCAATGTAAATAACTTGCCAGATGACCATTATGCAGTGTTTAAAAACCTTATTGGCAAGCGATATGTCAATGAAAACGAATTGTTTAACAGGTTTCAAAATAAGCTTATAGTTGAACGCTATAAGCCACATTGTCAGTCTCCCATAAAATAGGACAGTATAAAATTACACAAATTCATGTTTTTTTAAGTATTGAATAGGTGCAATATTATTTAAGCTGTGATAGATAATAACACTATATGTAATTATTATTTTAAAAGTGTAACTTTTTGAAGTATTTTTGCGTTATAAAAAGAAAGTGATTGAGAATAATACCATTTAAGGCGATTAAAGATTATGTAAAAGAAAATGCCAATACTAGAGTAGCACTAGGTGATTGGTATAGTAGGACAAAGCGTGCAGACTGGCATAGCCTTATGGATATAAAAAGAGACTTTAATAGTGTTGATTATGTTGGAAATGATAGATATGTATTTAATATAAAAGGCAATCATTATAGGCTAGTAGCCATAATAGTTTTTGCCTCACAAAAGGTTTACATACGATTTATAGGTAGCCATAAAGAATATGATAAAATAAAAGCTAATAAAATTTAGAATAATGAAAGCAATACAAAACGAAGCAGCTTATCAAAAGGCAATTGTACGTATTGAAGAGTTATTATTAATTGTTGATAATAATACACCTAAGACTAATAAATATTTCATCGAGTTAGATGAATTGTCCGACATAGTAGCGAACTATGAGGAGGAGCATTATCCTGTTGACGTGCCTACACTTATTGAGGTTATTAGGCTAAGAATGTTTGAAATGAATCTAAAACAAAAGGATTTAGCAGAATTGCTAGGTACATCAGCAACAAGGGTGAGCGAATACTTAAAAGGTAAACGGCAAATAACAATGGACGTAGCCAAAGCTTTGTATAAAAAGTTAAATATAGCACCAGAACTTATATTGAGTTAAAAAAATGATGTTTAACGTTATTGCATCCCTTCTCTCTCGAAAGCATTAGCGTAACTTGTTCCCCTCTCTGTTCCAAGCATATAGAATTCTGTTTCAAGCGTCCGCTTGGAACAATGATATAGAAATATTTATCTTTAATACATGAGTAGGGTTTACAAGTTTAGAGTAAATGATCAGATTATTCAATCACAAGCGGACGCTTGCGAGAGAGGAGGGACGAATATTTAAATAGGAGGATTTTATGAAAAACAAGAAAATCAATACATACTCATTAGACCAAGTAACCGATGAAATCATTGGCAAGAAAGGTACACTAGAAAGGGAACAATTTGAGTACGACTTAAAGCTAGATGTCTTAGGAGAAATGATAAAAAGCACAAGGTTGGAGAGAAACTTAACCCAAGAACAACTAGGCGAATTGATAGGCGTTCAAAAAGCCCAAATATCAAAGCTAGAACGCAATGCCAATAACGTTACCTTATCAACGATTCTAAAAGTATTTAAGGCATTAAAAGCTAAAATTAAATTTAAGATAGAGTTGAATAACAACCAACGCTTAGAGGTAGCCTAATACGTTATTAATTATAATAACGAAAATGAGGGTCATAATAATAGATGATTCACTAAATACAAATGTAGAGATGAGCCTCTTTATCACCGCGGATGCAACAAAAGCAAATAAAGGAAAACAGCATGGAGATAGTAGTGCTGTGAGGATTAGATTAAATTACTGACCAAAGGCTTACGCAATAAAGAAGTCGCACAGAGGCTTAAAATAAGCTACGGTTAGTTTAAACCGACTGTGTGTTTACGAAGACACAGCATTTAGCGTTTTGCAAACTTGCTCAATTTGCTCTTCCGATATTGTAAGAGGAGGTGCAATTCTTAGACAATCATCTGCATATAAGAACCAGTCTGTTAAGATACCTTCTTCGTAACATCTTTGGATGACCTGATGATTTTTCTCCGCATTTTCAAGTTCTAGTGCCATCATTAAACCCTTTTGTCTCAAATCCACAATAGTATTTGAGGTTAATAGTTTCTTAAAGAGATCTGCTTTTGGTTGAACCTCTTGAATGATCTTTTTATCATTTTTAAGCAATAGCTTAAGGTGGGCTAATCCAGCTGCACAAGAAACGGGATGCCCCCCAAAAGTGGTAATATGTCCCAGAGCAGGATGATTAGAAAGTGATTGCATCATTTCATTGGATGCTATAAAAGCACCCAATGGCATGCCACCACCTAATGCTTTTGCCAATAACAAGATATCTGGGACTATCCCAAATTGCTCAAATGCGAATAAACTCCCTGTTCGCCCAAAACCAGTTTGCGCTTCATCGAAAATAAGTAAAGTGCCTGTTTGATTACACCTTTTCCTTAGTGCTTCAAGGTATCCCTCTTGTGGAAGAACTACTCCAGCTTCTCCCTGAATAGGCTCAATGATTATACAAGCAGTGCTTTTACTAATTTGTTTAATATGTTCAAGGTTATTAAACTCAATCAGTTTGATATTAGGTAATAATGGACCATATTGGTCGATATAATCGTTTCCCGTCATTAAGCTCATAGCACCTTGTGTATTTCCATGATAGGCATTTTTACAAGCTATAATTTCTTTTCTACCTGTTACTCTTTTTGCTAACTTCATAGCACCTTCAGTAGCTTCAGAACCAGAATTGGTGAAATACACGGTGTTAAGCATTTTGGGAAGATGGTCGGTAAGTAGCTTGGCAAATTCAACTTGAATGGACTGAATATATTCTCCGTATACCATGAGGTGAGTATACTTGTCCACTTGCTTTTTTATGGCAGATTTGATTTCAGGATGATTATGGCCGAGGTTAGCAACTGCAATTCCTGATATTAAGTCAATGTAGGACTTCCTTGATTGATCATATATGTAAATACCATCGGCACTCTCAGCTTCCAACATTAGTGGATATTCACTTGTTTGAGCTAAATGTTTTAAAAAAAGCTGTTTGATATTCAAGTTTTTCATTTTTTGTTATGAAGCCCATTCTATTTTGGCACCGATATCTCCCCTTTTCCTGCCTCTGGGAACTTTACCGTCAAACTGACCGAGAAAAAAGAATCCGATCAACCTTTCATCATCGTTTAAATTTAGAAAAGAGTGCATTTCTTTAGAATATGTTCCCAGCCCAGTACTGAGATAGCCACCTAAACCATATTCTGTAATGGTTAAATAGATATTCTGAATTGTGCATCCGATGGAAAGTACATCTTCTATCTCTGGGGTATCCGAAGTCTGATCTCTTTTCATGTAAATTGCAATGATGTGAGATGTTTGCTGAGGTAAGGATTGATATTTTTCAATCTTCTTAGGATTAAACTTTTCTTCAGGGGTGTTTTGTTGGTATTGGCTAATAATAAAGTCTACTAAAGTTTGAATACTCTCATTTTTAAAAATTTTAAAACGCCAGGGCTCAGTATAATGGTGAGTAGGTGCCCAGTTGGCATTTTCTAATATCTGTAGAATGATATTGTCGTCTATCTTTTTGCCATTATACTGAATAGGGTAAATAGATCGTCTTTTTGAAATTAGTTCATCAATATGCATCATATAATATTTACTTCAGGGGTAATCTCAATTCCAAATTTTTTATCTACAGAGTTTTGAATTTCATATGCCAATTGTTCAATCTCTAGTCCACTTGCATTGCCATAATTGACTAAAACCAAAGCTTGATCTTTATGCGCCCCTGTGTTCCCTACTATTTTACCTTTCCATCCACATTGCTCAATTAGCCATCCAGCAGCTACTTTCATATTTCCATCTTCAAGAGGATAGCCAACAATATTGGAATAATCTTTCTTTAAGTTTTCAAATTGTGTTTGAGGTATGGTCGGATTCTTGAAAAAGCTTCCAGCATTGCCTATATTCTTAGGATTGGGTAGCTTGCTAGACCTTATTTTAATAACGGCATCACTAATGGTCTTTATACTTAGAGGGGTGTTTTGCTCTTTTAAAACATCTTGAATCGCGCCATAAGAAGTATTAAACTTTGGTGTCTTGTTTAATCTTAAAGTAACCGAGTATATAAAATATTGACCTTTAAGTTCATTTTTGAAAACACTCGTTCGGTAACCAAACTGGCAACCCTCATTTGTAAAGGTTTCAATATTTCCATTTTCTAGATTTACAGCTTCTAATGATTTAAAAACGTCTTTTAGCTCCACACCGTAGGCCCCAATATTTTGCATCGGTGCTGCACCAATGTTACCAGGAATTAGAGATAAATTTTCTATGCCCGCATAATTATTTTTAATGCAATAAAGCACTACTTCATGCCATACTTCTCCTGCATAAGCCTTAATATAAAAGTGTTCTTGGTCTTCCTTTATTTTCTCAATGCCTTTGATGTTGTTTTTAATGACAATACCATTAAAGTCTTTTGTGAATAGAATATTGCTACCTCCGCCAAGTATCAGCCTTTCATTTGTCTTAAACTCATCGGTTTGGATAAGGGACTTCAACTCCTCTAGTTGGGATATTTCACAGAAATACTTCGCATTTGCATGGATGCCAAATGTATTCAACTCTTTTAATGGTGTATTTCTCGCTATATTCATTTAGTTATCCTTTCAACTAAAACATGAAATTTTTCTACAAAGTCATCATAATGATTTCCTGTTGCAGGCCCTGTAAATCCAGTATGGATATGCTCTACGTCATGATTTTTGTTTAAGAAAATAGTCGTTGGGTACGATAAAATATGATTTAGCATAGGTAAGGTTTTACCCGCTTGCTGTTTATTGGTAGTACCAATTTGACCTATTAAAACTTCATAGTTAATGTCATACTCACGTATTAGTTTGGTAAGTATTTGCTTTGCTTTAGAAAAATTGGGGGCATTCTCGTAAGCTATTGCAATCAATGCTAAGCTATCCTTCTTTTTATATTGATTATAAAAACTAGATAAAAATTCGGTTTCATCTTTACAGTTGGGACACCAGGATCCCATTATTTGAATGATAACAGCTTTATTCTTATAAATGCTATCATTCAAGCTTACAATGTTGCTGTCAAGATTTGGAAAGGCAAAGCTCAATGATGAATAACCAGACTTTAGGTAAGTCAGCGTATCCGCATCAGGAAGTTGAAAGCCTCCATTTCTAACTGCATACCAGCTTTCTTTCCAGTGATTACCAGCAAGAAATATGCCTTGTATAGAATCATTATTAAATATTCGGGCCTTGAATAAAAAGGCATGTGCTCCATCAAAGCAAGATAGAAAAAGGGAATCTCCATTTACAACTCCTTCTAGGTAGCGATAGTCTCCAGTTGGTGTTAAAAAAGTACCATTCACTTGTCCACCTTGTTGTGCGAATAATCCAATGGCTGGATAGTGATTTGGAGAATTAAGGCTAAAATGCGCTTCCCATTTACCCGATATAGAATTACTTGGTTTTTTATTTATTGAAAATCGCTCGGTTATATTCTTTTGGGCACTAAAAGAAATCTTTTTATCATTCTTTCTCGCGTTATTCAACCAAAAGCCTTGCATTTTGTCATTAAAGACTTTTGCACGTATTTCTGAGTCAAACACGGGGAGTTTAATTCTAATGGAATCACTCAAAATAGCGACTTCCTCTACTTGAATCTTTTCTTCTGCGTTTAAAATAAGAATAGTTGAGTCGTCTTTAATCTCAAATATAAAGGGTAAAAAATGCTTGTCATCTAGTTTTAATGAAGCCCTCCAAGTTCCAAATATCTTTTCTTTTGGCTGATCTACATTGCATCCCCAGATAACGAGAGAGGTAAGCGCTATATGTAAATATCTCATATCAGGGGAGCCACATTTTATTTTTTACTAAACCAGCAAATTGGGTCAATTGCAACTTGTCTTTAAACGTTGATTCTGGAAAGATTTTTTCTTTATAAAGATGACTTAACACTTCTGTACTATTATACTTTCTATCTTCTAAGCCATTCCAAAAAGCTTCTGTTTGTTTTGTCCAGCGCACACGATAACAAATCTCTAATGATAAGTCAATGATTACGTAATCACATAGCTTGTTGAGTAAAAATTCATTAAATAAAGCAAATCGTCCATCAGAAGACCACTTAACAATATTCGTATTGGGCATTAAGTTTGCAAAGTAGCCCTGTCTATAATATAGTGACTTATTCTGAGTGGTAAACAAAGCTACCTTACAAATCCATATTCCCCACTGAACCTCTTGGGGTTCGCTTATCTTGTAAAAAAATTGCTGATTAGGGCTCAGCGTATTAATCTCAGGCCAACCTTCTTTTTTATAAATATGATTTTTTGACATCAGCCGCTCAGTATATATTGATTTTAGAGACCATAAGATTATTAAGACTAAAAATAATTTGTTAACTTGAAGATGCCAAATTTATGACAATTTATGAGAACGAGTAAAGATGTTCTTAAAGCATTAGCAAGAGCAATCAAACAAATCGATAGTATAGAGACTACAGAGATTTCAGACTTAGATCAGTTTTATATTGATACTGCTCGTCAAAACCTTTTAAAGGTACTTACATCTAATAGATACGAATTAGCAGAAGGTAGCTATAGAATCAGGCAAATTAAGCGCAGATAGGAAATAAGTCCTTTCTAGTCTCTGCTTTCAAGTCTCTAATTTCTAGTTTGAATTATAAGTGTATCACTTCCCCATAAGCAGCAGCAGCAGCTTCCATAACGGCTTCAGACATAGTTGGGTGTGGGTGAACGGACTTAATGATCTCATGTCCAGTTGTTTCCAGTTTTCTTGCAGCAACTACTTCAGCAATCATTTCTGTTACGTTTGCACCAATCATATGAGCGCCTAGAAATTCACCATACTTTGCGTCAAAGATTACTTTTACAAAGCCTTCTTTACTACCTGCTGCACTAGCTTTTCCAGAAGCACTAAAAGGAAACTTCCCAACCTTTATCTCGTAACCTGCCTCTTTTGCAGCCTTTTCTGTGTAGCCAACTGACGCAACTTCAGGGGAACAATAAGTACATCCTGGAATGTTATTATAATCTAATGGCTCTGGATTTTCTCCAGCAATTTTCTCAACGCATATTATACCTTCCGCAGAAGCTACATGAGCAAGCGCTGGTCCGTGTACAATATCACCAATAGCATAAATTCCTTCTACATTTGTTTTGTAGTAGTCGTCTACAACAACTTTACCTTTTTCTGTTTTAATACCAAGGCTTTCTAATCCAATATTTTCAATATTGGAAGTTACGCCTACAGCAGAAAGCACTACGTCAACATCTAAGCTTTCTGATCCTTTTGATGTTTTGATGGCAACTTTGCATTTTTTACCCTTTGTGTCAACAGACTCGACAGATGCTCCTGTCATAACGTCAATACCAGCTTTTTTGAAAGATTTTGTGAGCTCTTTTGATACATCTTCATCTTCAACAGGAACTAGATTTGGCAAGTACTCAATGATGGTAACTTTAGTTCCAAGAGCATTGTAAAAGTAGGCAAATTCAACTCCAATGGCACCTGCTCCCACAACCGCTATGCTATCTGGTTTTTTGTCTAAATTCATCGCTTCTCTATAGCCAATAATTTTCTTTCCATCTTGCTTCAAGCTAGGAAGCTCTTTAGATCTAGCACCTGTTGCTAGGATAATGCTCTTGGCAGTATAAT
The DNA here is from genome assembly GCA_030426955.1 of Bacteroidia bacterium. Taxonomy (GTDB): domain Bacteria; phylum Bacteroidota; class Bacteroidia; order Chitinophagales; family JAUHXS01; genus JAUHXS01. The sequence continues at coordinate 101,012 of JAUHXS010000008.1, forward strand.
CTGTTTTTTTGCCTTTATCATCTGTTACTTCAAGCTTTTTCCCAACTTTTAACTTCCCAGTTCCCATGATGACATCAATTTTATTCTTCTTCATCAGAAACTGAATTCCTTTGCTCATGCCTTCTGCCACGCCTCTGCTTCTTTTAACGATATTTTTAAAATCTGCAGTAGCACCTTTTACTGTAATGCCGTAATCACTAGCGTGGTTGATGTATTCAAAAACTTGAGCACTTTTTAATAAAGCTTTTGTTGGTATACATCCCCAGTTGAGACAAATTCCTCCGAGAGACTCTCGTTCTACAACTGCTGTCTTTAAACCCAGTTGTGCTGCTCTAATAGCCGCAACATATCCTCCTGGTCCGCTTCCTAGTACAATTACATCATAGTTCATAAGTAGTTCTTTTCAAGTGTTTGAATGGGGCTGCAATTTAGCTAGATTTCGATAAAATTTATAATGATTTTTAAGTTATACTTTCTTGGACTTAAATGCAGCACAAATAATGCCTGTTGCTATAGCTACATTGAGGGAATCAGCTTTAGAAGAATACGATGGAATCTTCACTTTTTGATTCACTTTTTTTAATACATTTTCGCTTATTCCCTTTGACTCGTTTCCAAGAACTATAAATCCATTGGATTTTAATCTGCTTTCGAAAATATCATTTCCGTCTAGGGTAGTCGCAAATGAGGTAAGTTGCTGATAATGATCAAGCAATGACAATATATCTGTATAAATTACTTTCACTCTGGTAATGCTTCCCATTGTTGCATTAACAGTTTTAGGATTATAAAGATCAACGGTATCTGGCGAGCAAAAAATATATGGTATGCCAAACCAATCTGCTGTTCTGACAATACTGCCTAAATTTCCAGGATCTTGAATGTTATCTAATACAAGTGATAGGCTGTTTTGGATAGTGCTTTTATCCTCTTTAACTTCAGGAATGGATATTAAAGCAATTGTCCCACTAGGCGTTTTTTGAGTAGATATTCTATTTAGCTCTTTTTCAGAGATGTGGTTTACCTTGTTAATATGCGCATCAAGGGAATCTTGATGATCCTCAATCCAAGAGCTAAGAGCAAAAATTTGAATAACCGTATAGTCAGATTGTAATATTTCCAGTACATTTTTGCTTCCCTCGATAACAAACTGTTGAAGTTTAGTTCTGTACTTTTTTAACTGAAGTGATTTTATATGCTTAATTTCACTATTAGAAAGCATCAGACCATATTTTTTGTGATTAAAAGGATAGTTCCATTCTTATTTTTATCAAGCATTATACTATTTAGTTGTAGTAATACAAAGTATATGTCGGAGGGAGAGTATTTGCTCATAAACAATAAAATAAATATATCTCAAAGTGAAGTTAAAAATAAAAATGACCTTAAAGAAGATACTAAGAGTGTAATTATTCAAAAACCAAATCACAAACTATTTGGTATAGGGAGGTATAAACTTTGGAACTACAATAGAGTAAAGAAAAAGATTGAAATGGGCAAGAGCGTTCCAGAAAAGCAGGTAGGAGAACCCCCTGTTCTATATGATTCACTATCAGCCAACAAAACGATCACTAATATTGAAAAATACTTGACTAATGTTGGTTACTTTGAAAGCCAAGCAAGCCATTCATTAATCAAGAAAAAAAAGAAAAAGGTAATCATTGAATATCAAGTTGATCTTGGAAAACCTTTTTTGATCAAACAAGTTTCTTATAGCATTGATGATAATGCCATTGCATCCGTGTTGGATAAAAATAAAGCAAATAGTTACCTGAAAATCAATGAATGCTATAATGTTGACAAAATAAAAAAGGAAAGAGACCGTATAACAACAACCTTGAAAAATGCTGGTTATTACAGGTTCAATAGAGAGTTTGTCGTATTTGAAGTAGATACCCTAGACTCTCATTATGACCTGTCCTTGGATGTTGTTGTCAAGAATCCGGGACAAGAAGCTAAACATAAAGTTTATACCGTGAAAGACATTTTTATTTATTCCGATAATGATACCGTCTTGTCGACATTAGATACTTTGGTTGTAGACTCTTTCTACAAAATTGTTCGATCAGGTTTAAGATACAAACCTGAAATTCTAATAGATAATATTTATTTGGAAAAAGATGATAACTACAGTTTAAGGAAGCATTTATATACAATTAGTACTTTATCAAATTTATATGCTTTCAAATACGTATCAATGAAGTTTGAGCCTGATGATTTGCAGCAAACCTTAAGAGGCTCTTTGTATTTAACACCTGAAAAGCTTAATGACATTCAGTTTGAGATAGAGGCGAGCAATACAGATTTGCAGCAAACCTTAGGGTCAGCAGCTAAACTCTCATATAATAGACGAAATTTATTAAAACTAGCAGATCTCTTAACGCTTAATATTAGAGGTGGAGTAGAATTTCTATTTGCCAATGGAGAGTCTGGGCTGTTTTCGTCTAATGTAAGTTTGAGCGGAGATTGGTATGTGCCCAAATTTGTCACACCAATAAAGCTAAAAGGATTGTCCAAATATTTTAATCCAACAACACACTTTAGCACAAATTATAACTTCTATACAAGGACTGGTTTTTATACTATGAATAATACCAGTTTTAGTATCAACTATGACTGGAAAGAAGATGTTCAGAAAAGACATGTTGTCACACCATTGACGGCAACTTTTACAAAGTTGGCAAATACAACATTTGAATTTCAACAAAGGTTGCAAGGAGATAATGTGTTAAGAAATAGTTTTCGTAATCAATTGATTATTGGTAGTGGATATACTTTCTTGTTCAATAATCAAAACGCTTCTAAGCGGAAGAATTTTATCAACTTTCAAAATGATATTCAAATTGCTGGAAATCTATTGAGGCTTGCTAATAATCTATTGTATGATGTAAATCCAGATGACATTAGCTATACCTTTTTAGATGTTGCTTTCTCCCAATTTGTTAGAATTAAAAGTGACCTCAGGTATTATCAAATTCTAAGCAAGGAAAAGACAATGGTTTATAGGCTACTTGGTGGTATAGGTGTTCCTTATGGCAATTCTGTTGTAATGCCTTATATAAAGCAGTTTTTTGCAGGCGGTCCCAATAGTATTAGGGCATGGCGTGTTAGAAGTCTTGGTCCAGGAGCTTATGCACCACCAGCTGATGCGAATAATAATGGTTTTCTTGATCAAACAGGAGATATAATAATCGAGGCGAATATGGAATACCGATTTCCTATCGCAGGTGTATTAAAAGGTGCAGCATTTGTTGATGCTGGGAATATTTGGACGCTTCGTGAGGATACCATAAGACCTGGAGCTCAGTTTGAAGTAAATGATTTTTTAAGAGAATTTGCCATAGGAACTGGGTTTGGATTGAGGTTTGACTTTGATTTTTTAGTTCTGAGGTTGGATATGAGTGTTCCATTTATAGACCCCTCGTACCCAGAAGGCGATAGACTATATATTAATAAAGTAGACTTAAGAAACGATATCGTTTATAACTTGGCTATAGGTTTCCCATTCTAGCCCTTACTAGACTTGTTTATAACTTTGCTTGCCCACAAAATGAATCGTTGCGTAAAGCATTATAATACCAACAAAGATGCTGATTAGCCAATGTCCACCTAAAACGGTAATAGTAGCAACTATTAAACTAACAACAGCTACTGTTATGGCATAAGGCATTTGTGTTTTAACATGAGATATATGATCACATTTACTAGATAAGGAGCTTAAAATACTAGTATCGGATATAGGGGAGCAGTGATCACCAAAAACAGATCCTGCAATAACAACGGAGACCGTATGATAGAGTATTTCTAAGCTTTCCGCATTAGAAATAGCTTGGCTTTGGGATAGTTGCCAGCAAACAGGAATTACAAACGGGTATAAGATAGCCATTGTACCCCAACTCGAACCAGTTGCAAAAGATATGCTCGCGCTTATGATGAAGATAAGCAATGGGAAATATATAGCAGAAATTTCTCCTTGCAATAAAGACAAAAAGAACTCAGCAGTATGAAGTTCTTTTACCGTTTGGGCTAAGGACCATGCTAGAATCAAGATAATGATAGGTAAAAGCATCGACTTAAATCCTTTAATCATTTCCTCTGAAGTCTCTTTGAGTGTCATTATTTTTTGAGTTGTCGTCAATAAGAAAGCAATCAATAAACTAACAGATGAGCCCCAAAGTAGAGCCTTATAGGAGTCTGCATTTCCAATAGTTTGAGAAAGCTTACTGAAAAATGTATTATCTGATGCCCAAGTAGATTTACTGTAGCCTGTTGATATGAGTCCAGCAAATGTAATAAGTATAATAGATAGTATTGGAATCATGGCGTTATACCATCGACTTTTTTTAGAATTTGGTATAGTTTGTTGTGTATCAAATAATGGTAGTTGGTTGTTCAGAGATTTCTTTGAAGAACTTCTCTCAGCTTTTAGCATTGGGCCAAAGTCTTTTTGCTTTAAAATGAGCATGAGAACAAAAATCAACGTTAAAATTGGATAAAACATATATTTTAAAGAGTTAAAAAATATTTGATATGCCCCTTGATTTATGCTGATGCCTTGAGTTGCATCTTGAATATAAGAAAGCTCAGCACCAATCCACGTGGTAATAAAGGCTATGCATGCTATAGGGGCCGCCGTGCTATCTGCAATGTAAGCCAGCTTTTCTCTCGATACGTTGTATTTATCCATTATCGGTCGCATGGTATTACCCACAACCAAAGTATTTGCATAATCATCGAAGAATATGACAATTCCCATAAGCCAAGTTACTAGTTGGGTATTTTTTGCAGAGTTTGCAAAGGTTGAAAGGTGGTTTATAATGCCCTGCATACCACCATTTTTTGAAATAATAGCTACAGTGCCTCCTATAATAGTCGAAAAAACCATTATTGATATATGGCCTGAGTCATAAACCGCATTGATAATATAATGATCTACAATAGCTGTAAAACTTTCCCATATAGATGTTATTAATAGTCCTCTGGAGATAAAGGAGCCTAATAATATGCCAAGAAAAAGCGCAATAATTACTTCCTTGAATAGGAGTGCCAAAAGTATAGTTAAAAGAGGTGGGAGAATGGAGAGCCATAGTGGAAGATGTATAAGTCTTGGATCTTTTTTATCATACCTGAAAAAGTATAATTTAAACAGCTTGCTTTCTTTATGTGATACCGAAATCAAAGAGGATTTAGGCTCGACATGGGTTAGGTAACCCTTACCATTTCTTAACTCAATATCATGGTTTTTGGAATTGATCTTAAAGCGAGTTTTTTCATTTATTTCTGAGCCATTATCTGCTTTGGCGGATATTTGAATGCTATTTCTAGCAGGCTCTATGATTAGATTAAGCTCAATATCTTGTAACAAATTTTCCTGACCAAATAATGAAATGGTTAAAATGGTCAGGAAGACAGAAATGAAATATCTGAGATGCATTTCTCGAAAGATAGTAATTTAGATAATCTTATTATAGCTAATATTAGCCTTGAAAATGTTGTGTTTTTTCTATATATTACTTTAGGTGGAAAACTATTATAGCGTACTAGGTGTTCCTCGGGAATGCGACATAAATCAGGTAAAGCGATCTTACAGAAAGAAAGTGTTAACCTGCCACCCCGATCATAATAAATCTCCACGTGCTCACGAGGAGTTTATTCAAATCAACAGAGCATACGAGGTATTAAAAAATCAAAATTCTAGGTTAAAGTATGACTATTTACTGAGTAGCTATGAGCTGGGGTTGAGCATGAAGCGCACTAAGGCGTGGAGTGATTCAAGATCATACAATTATCAATCGAGAGGAGCTGCTGTAACCGAGGAATATATGCCGTCTTGGAAAAAGAAATATCCTGTTAAGGAAATCATAATAGGAATAGTGTTCATTACAGTCACACCTAATCTTCTGCTGTTTATATTCACACTTATATTTGGTGTGCAAAACGAGGATATTGCACAGACCATCAGATCATATGAATGGCTTAGTTTCTTGCTGAACTAAATCAGGAGTTAAAAGTCAAATTGAATACTACCTCGAATGCCAAATTTGTTAGCATTCGGTAAGTCTAAGTAAGTAAGACGCCACACTCCGTCTATTCTGATAAATTTTAATATATTTTCAATACCAACCCCTGCCTCAACATATGGCTTTCTGGAAAGGGTATTGAGGTTATTCAGCTCATTGGCCTTTTGGTTAGCTCTGCTTAAAGAGCCAATTGCAGACTTAGCAGTTAATAAAGAACGCCATTTTAGTTTTTTCATCAATGGGATTTTATCTAGTAAGAATCCTCTAAAGTGGTGATCGATCATTAACTGAGCATATACGTCGCTAATAAATTCATAACGTCGCATATTGTTGAATGCGCTTGGGATATAATAATATGTTTCATTAGCCCTATGTGTTTCTAAAATAAGATAAGGCAAGGTGCCAAATATCTTACCTGCTTTAAAGTGATAGCGCAAGTTCCCAATGGGATTGATTATTATCTTGTCCCGCAATCCAAGTTCTAGCTTTTGATAATTAAAGTCACCTTGAAATAAGTCCTGAACACCAAAGATGAAATTAAGCTCTGGAATCGGATATTTGCTGCCCAAGCTTATTCGTTCAAATTCGCCAGATACAAATTTTTCCTGATAAGCATATCTAAGCTTTAACCCTACCTCTGCTGTAGAGAAGCGGTCATTTATATTAGCAAATCCATTGTAGTCAGAAGGAAAGTCAAACAAAAATTCGTTGTGAATATGAGGTGAAATGGATCTTTTGTTTACCGAAGTTTCTATAGAAAACCCTGTTCGCCACTCCTTAAAATGGTAAAGTCGGTATTCTTCAATTCTAACCAAACGCATAGGGATATTTCTTCTGAAAAGACCTGAAAACTGACTATTCCTGCTGAATTCATTGATATGGGCATATGCTAGATTCAAGTCGTCTTTGTATTGAGCACCTATTGCTTGGCGCGGCTTTTTATCTATAAATACTAATGTTTCTAGAGCATACTTAAAATCTTTATCTTTCAGTCCATATGCGAGGTATCCTCCAAACATCCAATTGGTACTGAACTGATTGCTTGTTCTAAACCCTCCTTTCAGCCTCCACCCTTCGACATCATCCTTGCCAATAAAAGAGAAATAAGGGCCAACTTCTATATTCCCCCAAACTTTATACCCTGTAAATAAAAGCTGGGCTATATCAACATATGTTTTGTAAATAGGGACATTTTGTATCTGGTCGACTAACTTGTAAATGGCAACCTCATTACCTGAAAGTGAATCGTGTCTCGCATGTGTCCAAAAATCATCACCTTTTTCTTCTGCCCCAGTTTTTACTTGAACATCGACTTTCGTATCAAATATTGGATCTAGTTCCTCTGTTTCTAGTTGGAATTTGTCATAGGAAATATTTCTTCTGCCAATTAAACCAGGAGCATCTACAGGAGCGGTAAACTCAATAATCAATTTATCTTTGGACATCATCCAAAATTTATTGTCGATAAAGTGGTAAGATTGAAAAGCGCTAACACGGTTTACGAAGTTTACATTGCAGTGCTCTGCTATTTGCATACTGACTTGTGCAACGGCATAAGTGTTTTTCCCAATCCAAATTTCTCCAATGAAAGTGTTTTCAGTTTTTCGTTTGGGTTTGAAAAGCATTTTATAGCATAGTTGATCGTTTATCAAAGCACTATCTTGTAGATCGTATTTGTAATACATCAAGCCATGGTCAGAAACGGGGCTAACAAAATTTTGCCCAAGAATGGATATCCAATTATCATAGATATTCATATCAAGGTACATTTTTCCTAAAAACTGATTAATACTTTCGTTATTGATTCCAGAAACTTTGGTAGCTCTGATAACCTCTTTTTCTTTTTTAGGCGCACTTTTATAGTAATAATCGGAAATGCTTTCTGTTAGAAAAAGCGGCAAAAAGGGCTTATCCTCGGAGGTGCTATCTATATTATCAAAGATGAAGTCAAATGGTTTTAAGAAACGATTGTTTTGTAACTTCCTGCTTATTTCATGTATGTCGATCTCAATCTTATTATACACTTCATAATGAAAATTATTTAGTTTTTCAGGGTTGTTGTTCTCCTTGTTTTCAACGATTTTACGTAGCAATATATGAGCGGGGTTCTCGCCAGCTATAATTGTTACTTCTTCTAAGTCGAAGGTCGTTCGATTTACTTTGAAGATAAAAGCTTGATTGACATTTTGTGTGAGAATTTTTCCACTCGGTTTGTATCCTATTGCCGATGTGAAAATGCTATCTCCAGATTGAATAGAATTACATGAAAAAGCAAAGTTGCCATCAAAGTCTGTAGTCGTTCCAGTTTTATTACTTCCAGCTTTACTTTTGACAAATACGTTAGCGAAAGGAACAGGCTCTTCTGTCGATTTGTCTAAGACCTTGCCCGTTAAAGATACTTGTTGACCATAGCAGATAGATGATGCAAATAAAAGGCAAAGTAAAAGCTTATTGATAAAAGAAATCATTGTTAATTGAAAACTGCCGAACAGAAAGCAATTTATAAAAAATATCATTACTTATGTATTTAGATATTGAATATCTTTGAACTTTAATATTTAAACTAGATTGATAATGAGCAAAGTTTTGATAATTGGAGCAGGAGGAGTTGGGAATGTTGTGGTTAAAAAATGTGCTATGAATAGTGATGTTTTTAGTGAAATTATGTTGGCAAGCAGGACAAAGGAAAAATGTGATCAGATTGCATCAGAGGTTAAAAACATGGTTGTTAAAACGGCTCAAGTAGACGCAGATAATGTGCCAGAGCTTGTTTCGTTGATCAATGAATTCAAGCCTAAGTTAGTCATCAATGTGGCATTACCATATCAAGACTTAACTATCATGGATGCTTGTTTAGAGTGCGGTGTGCATTATATGGATACCGCTAACTATGAACCTAAAGATGAAGCTAAATTTGAATATAAATGGCAATGGGCTTATCAAGATAGATTTAAAGAAAAAGGGTTGATGGCATTATTGGGTTGTGGTTTTGATCCAGGGGTAACACAAGTATTTACTGCATATGCCTTAAAACATCATTTCGATGAAATTCATTATTTAGATATTGTTGATTGCAACGCAGGAGATCATGGTAAGTCATTCGCTACTAACTTTAATCCTGAAATCAATATTAGAGAAATCACACAAAAAGGTAAATATTGGGAAGATGGTAAATGGGTAGAAATAGATCCAATGTCAATACATAAGCCTATTGATTATCCTGAGGTTGGCCCGAAAGAATCATATCTTCTATATCATGAAGAACTGGAGTCACTTGTTAAAAATATACCTACTATTAAGCGAGCAAGGTTTTGGATGACCTTTTCTCCACAGTACATTAACTTCCTCAATGTATTACAGGAAGTAGGTATGACTAGAATTGACACTATTAATTATGAAGGCAAGGAAATAGTACCTTTGCAATTTTTAAAAGCAGTCTTGCCCGAACCTGGTAGTTTGGGTGAAAACTATACTGGTCAAACGTCTATTGGCTGTCAAATAAAAGGAATTAAAGATGGAAAAGAAAAGACCTATTTTGTCTACAATAACTGTAATCATGCAGAGACTTATAAAGAAGTTGGAGCACAGGCAGTTTCATATACTACAGGAGTTCCTGCAATGATTGGAGCTAAAATGATGCTGACCAGTCAATGGATGAAACCAGGGGTGTTTAATATGGAAGAGTTTAACCCAGATCCTTTCATGGATGAGCTGAATAAACATGGCTTACCTTGGCATGAAAAAGTGAATGTTGAGCTACCACACGAATATCCTGTGTCAGTTTAGAGTTGTGAATTTAGAATTTCTTTGAAATGAGTTCAATTATGCGTGTCAATGATTGATTTTGATAAAATACCCTCTCCTTGCTTTGTTTTGGAAGAGGGTCTGCTTAGGCGCAATCTTGAAATATTAGACTCAGTTCAAAAAGAGACTGGAGCACAGATTCTTTGTGCCCTAAAGGGTTTTGCGATGTATAGCACTTTTCCCATGGTGAAAGAATATTTGCCTACTTGCACCGCTAGTTCTTTAAATGAGGCAAGGTTGTGTTTTGAAGAATTTGGTGAAAAAGCACATTTGTGTGCACCTGTTTACTTAGAGCATGAATTTGATGAATTAACAAAATATACCAGTCATATTACGTTTAATTCATTAGGACAATGGGATCGTTTTAAACAAAGCGCGCGAAACGCTGGACTCTCTTGTGCACTGAGAATCAATCCAGAATACAGTGAAGTAGAAACAGACCTATATAATCCATGTATGCCTGGATCAAGACTAGGGATTACTGCCAATAAACTAGATAATCAACTTCCCGAAGGAATTGAGGGTTTGCATTTTCATGCCCTGTGTGAAGATTCTGCTGAAACGTTGCAAAACACGCTGAAGGCAGTTGAGGAAAAATTTGGAAAATACTTACACCAAGCAAAATGGCTCAATATGGGCGGTGGTCATCATATTACCAGAAAGGATTACAATATTGAGCTGTTGATAGAGCTTATTAAAAATATTTCAGACAAGTATGACCTCAACGTAATATTAGAGCCAGGAGAAGCAGTAGGTTGGCAAACTGGTTATTTGGTATCTTCTGTTCAAGATATCTTTGAAAATGACGGTGTGCAAATTGCTATGTTAGACGTTTCAGTAGCGGCGCACATGCCCGACTGTTTAGAAATGCCCTACAAACCTAAAGTTCTGTGTGCCTCAGATCCAGTTAAGGGAAAGCCCACTTATCGATTTGGAGGAATGACCTGTTTATCCGGCGACTTTATCGGTGATTATTCTTTTGATCAGCCTCTATCAATTGGTGATAAGATCATTTTTGACGATATGATACATTATACGATGGTTAAGACAACAACTTTTAACGGAGTTGGGTTGCCTGCTATTGGTATTTGGACGGAGGATAATATGTTTAAATTGATCCGAAAATTTGGGTTTGATAGTTATAAAGATAGACTTTCATAATAGAGGTATAAAAATATTCCAATCCATGAATTTGGATTAAAAAATAAGTTGTTTATCTTTGCAATCCTTAAAATATACAAAGCGACAAATATATGTTGATTATTGATGTAAAAAATGCTGATTCCCTTGATAGAGCTTTAAAGCAATACAAGAAGAAGTTTGAAAAAACTAAAGTATTGAGGGAATTGAGAAATCGCAAGCAGTTTACAAAACCTTCTGTAAAAAGAAGACAAGAAGTGCTGAAAGCGATTTACGTTGAGCAAATGGACTTCTAATTTAGTCCTCCCTTCTTATTTAAAGTTCCTTTTTCGTATATTTAGTATATCTGTATGGATGTGCTAATTCAGACTTTTATAAAGTACTTGCGTTTTCAGAAAAGATATTCTGAGCATACTGTTATGAATTATCAAAATGACATTATAGGTTTTGGAGGCTTTCTGAAATCTACTTTTGAAATTGAGCATTTTGTTGAAGTCGAACATGAACATGTTAGGTCGTGGGTGGTTAATTTAATGGAGTTGAGTAATAAGGAAACTTCTATCAATAGAAAATTATCATCCTTAAGGTCTTTCTATAAGTTCCTTATTCGAGAGGGCAAAATAAAAATTAGTCCTGTTGCCAAAATTACCGCCCTTAAAACACCGAAACGATTGCCCCATTTTGTAGAAGAAAACAAAATAGATAAACTATTTGATCCAGAATTATTTGAAGACTCTTTTGAGGGGCTACGTGACAAGACGATTTTAGAAATCTTCTACGCAACTGGAATAAGACAGTCGGAATTGATTGATCTAAGAGAAAAGTCATTTGACTTTCCTAATAATCAAGTAAAAATATTCGGAAAAGGCAAGAAAGAGCGAGTGATACCGTTTGGGAACGATCTTAGGTCGACCATCCTAAACTACATTAAAGAGAGAGAAAGAAATAATTTAGGCGAACAAGATTTTTTGTTTCTTACTTCAAAAGGAAAAAAAATTTATCCTAAATTAGTTTATCAAATTGTAAAAAAGTACTTGAGTCTGATTACAACAATGAATAAGAAGAGCCCACATGTATTGCGGCATACTTTTGCTACCCATTTGTCAAATAATGGTGCCCCACTTAATGCGATTAAAGAGTTATTGGGGCATAGTAGCTTGGCAGCTACTCAGGTGTATACTCACAATAATATTGAGAAATTAAAACAAGCATATAAACAAGCACATCCAAAAGCATAATATCATGAACGTAAAGAAACAAGCAGTAAACTTCGATGCAGATCAAAAATTATTAGATTTTATAGACAAGAAGGTAGGGAAATTAGAAACCTTTTATGACAAGATTGTAGATGCCGAGGTTTTTTTGAAAACTATTCAGGGAAGTGCACAGGTCAAAGATAAAATTGCCGAATTAAAGCTTAATATTCCAGGTAAGACGCTCTTTGCTTCTGGAGAAAGCAAATCATTTGAAGAATCAGTAGATATGTCTGTGGAGTCAGTTAGGAAGCAGTTGCAAAAGCATAAAGAAAAAAATAGATAAAAAATCCCACAATAGTTTTGGTTTTATTTACAAAAAGACTAATTTTGCAAGCCAATTTTTTAATTGGGTGAAATAGTTCTTTTGAAATATTGAAAAATTATTTAAGCTGATAAGGCTTGTGGGACAAGGAGTTTAATGAAAAACTTCCTGCTGATTTAGTGCGATTTTAATCGTATTAAAACGTTTTATGCCAGTATAGCTCAGTTGGCCAGAGCAGCTGATTTGTAATCAGCCGGTCGGGGGTTCGAATCCCTCTACTGGCTCGCTTAATTTACAAGCTTAATAGTGGGGAGATTCCAGAGCGGCCAAATGGGGCAGACTGTAAATCTGTTGGCGTATGCCTTCGGAGGTTCGAATCCTCCTCTCCCCACCAATTTTATCAGCACTTAAATAATAGCCAAAACTTTTGCGGGAGTAGCTCAGCTGGCTAGAGCATCAGCCTTCCAAGCTGAGGGTCGCGGGTTCGAATCCCGTTTCCCGCTCATAAAGTTTAAAATGAAGATTTAGAACAAATTTTTGTTCTCGTCTGCATTTATTGGGATACACTGCTTCTATTGATGACTTTATAGTTATTCATAAGAAGCCGATGTAGCTCAGAGGTAGAGCACTTCCTTGGTAAGGAAGAGGTCACGGGTTCAATTCCCGTCATCGGCTCGAAAAAAATTATAATTAATTAACTAAAACTGATTTAAACAAAAAAACTGTAAATCATGGCAAAAGAAAATTTTGTAAGAAATAAACCTCACGTAAACATTGGTACTATCGGTCACGTAGATCACGGAAAAACTACATTGACTGCTGCCATTACAAATGTATTAGCAAGTAAAGGATACGCTGAGAAAAAAGAATATGATTCTATTGATAATGCTCCTGAAGAAAAAGAAAGGGGTATCACGATCAATACGGCTCACGTAGAATACGAAACTGATAATAGACACTATGCTCACGTTGACTGTCCAGGTCACGCTGACTACGTTAAGAACATGGTAACTGGTGCTGCCCAGATGGACGGTGCTATTTTGGTAGTAGCTGCTACGGACGGACCAATGCCTCAAACTAGAGAGCATATCCTTCTTGCTCGTCAGGTAGGTGTACCTCAAATTGTTGTTTTCTTGAACAAAGTTGACCTAGTAGATGACGCTGAGTTACTAGAGCTAGTAGAGATGGAAGTAAGAGAGCTATTAAGCTTCTATGAGTTTGATGGTGACAATATTCCGATTATCTCTGGTTCTGCATTGAAAGCATTAAACGCAGAAGCTGATGGTGTTGAAGCTATTGATAAATTAATGGCTGCAGTTGATGAGACTATTCCAATGCCAGAAAGACTAGTTGACAAAGATTTCTTAATGCCAGTTGAGGACGTATTCTCTATTACTGGTAGAGGAACTGTTGCTACTGGTAGAATTGAGAGAGGTGTTATCAACTCAAACGATCCTGTTGACATTATTGGTATGGGCGCTGAAGACTTAAAGTCTACAGTTACTGGAGTAGAGATGTTTAGAAAAATTCTAGACAGAGGGGAAGCTGGTGACAACGTAGGTCTATTATTAAGAGGTATTGAGAAAACTGATATCGCTAGAGGTATGGTTATCTGTAAGCCTGGTAGTGTTACTCCTCATACTGAGTTTAAATGTGAGGTATATGTGTTGAAAAAAGAAGAAGGTGGAAGACATACTCCTTTCTTCAAAAACTACAGACCTCAGTTTTACTTCAGAACAACTGATGTAACTGGTGAAGTAAGTTTACCAGATAATGTGGAGATGGTAATGCCTGGTGATAATGTAACTTTAACTGTTAAATTAATCAACCCTGTTGCTCTTGAAAAAGGACTAAGATTCGCAATCAGAGAGGGTGGAAGAACAGTAGGTGCAGGTCAGGTTACTGAAGTTATAAAGTAAAATTAAGCTTTAAAAGCTTAGGGGAGTAGCTCAACTGGTAGAGCGTCGGTCTCCAAAACCGAAGGTCGCAGGTTCGATCCCTGTCTCCCCTGCGGTTTTGAAGACCACATTCCCCTTGAAAAAATTAGATTATGGGCGGATATTTGAAGGAAACAATAAATGAGCTTCTATACAAGGTGTCTTGGCCAAGTTGGCAAGAACTTCAAAATAGTACTATAATCGTTATGGTAGCATCGCTTTTAATTGGTATTATCGTTTTTCTTATGGATAAAAGCTTTAATACAATTTTGAGCACTTACTATCATTTATTTTAAAAACTAGGAACACAATAATAATGTCCGAGAACGGTAAATATTGGTTTGTACTGAGAGTGATCAGCGGAAAGGAGCGTAAGACGAAAGAGTATATTGAGTCTGAAGTGAACCGTTCTGGCTGGGATACGACTATTTCTCAAGTATTGGTTCCAACAGAGAAGGTATTTAAAATTCAGAAGGGGAAAAAAGTAACGAAAGAAAGAAACTTTTTTCCAGGTTATATATTAATCGAATCCGCTGCGGGTAAATTGAGCGGTGAATTAATCCAAGGAATTAGAAATATCAATAATGTAATCAACTTTTTAGGAGAGGGGCAACCAGTTCCTTTGAGAAAATCTGAAGTAAACAGAATTCTAGGAAAAGTTGATGAAATGCAAGAAATGGGCGAAACGATAAATGAGCCATTCATCGTGGATGAAACGGTTAAAATTATCGATGGTCCTTTCAACGACTTCAACGGAGTAGTAGAAGAGGTCTTTGAAGACAAAAAGAAATTAAGAGTAATTGTTAAAATTTTCGGCAGAAGAACTCCAGTAGAGTTAAACTTCATGCAGGTAGAAAAGGTATAATATAAGTAGCAATGGCAAAACAAGTTAGCGGTTTCGTAAAACTACAAATCAGAGGTGGGGCAGCCAATCCAGCTCCTCCTATTGGACCAGCATTAGGTGCAAAAGGTGTAAATATTGCAGAGTTTTGTAAGCAATTTAATGCTAGAACTCAAGACAAACCTGGCAAAGTATTGCCTGTTGTTATTACA
This sequence comes from Bacteroidia bacterium, assembly GCA_030426955.1. Lineage (GTDB taxonomy): Bacteria > Bacteroidota > Bacteroidia > Chitinophagales > JAUHXS01 > JAUHXS01. Next base: position 116,484 of record JAUHXS010000008.1, read on the forward strand.
GTGTACCAAGATAAGTCTTTTGACTTTGTGATTAAGACTCCTCCTGCGGCTGTTTTGTTAATGGAGGCATCTAAAAAGAAAAAAGGATCAGCAGAGTCTAACCGTATTAAAATAGGTTCTGTTACTTGGGATCAGGTAAAAGCAATTGCTGAAGAAAAAATGCCAGATTTAAATGCATTTACAGTAGAATCTGGAATGAAAATGGTTGCAGGAACAGCTCGCAGTATGGGATTAAATGTTACTGGTACTCCTCCATGGAAAGAAACAAAACCCGCTGAAGCGTAATTTATATAAGAAACCAAACAACGTTAAGAAGTGAAACTGACTAAAAACAGAAAAAAAGCACTAGAGAAAATCGAAAAGGATAAGTTGTATTCTCTAGAAGAGGCTACCAAGTTGTTGAAGGAAATTAATGCCACTAAGTTTGATGCTTCTATTGATTTACATGTCAATTTAGGAGTTGATCCAACTAAAGCTGATCAAGCAATCAGAGGTACAGTGGTTTTGCCACATGGTACTGGTAAGTCTAAAACTGTATTGGTTTTATGTAATCCTGACAAGGAGAAAGAAGCTAAGGATGCAGGTGCAGACCATGTAGGTTTAAAGGATTATGTCGAAAAAATCGAGAAAGGTTGGACTGATATTGATGTAGTAATTGCAACACCAAATGTGATGCCTCAAATTGCTAGACTAGGTAAAGTATTAGGACCAAGAAACTTGATGCCGAACCCTAAATCAGGAACTGTTAGTGATGATGTTGCAGAAGCAGTTAATGCAGTAAAAGGTGGTAAAATAGCGTTTAAAGTGGATAAGTTCGGAATCATTCATTCTTCGATTGGCCGAGTTTCTTTTGAGCCTAAAAAGAATTGGGAGAATGCATTAGAGTTAATACAAACTTTAGCGAAAATGAAGCCATCCTCATCTAAAGGAGCATATTTTAAGAGCATAAATATGGCAACAACTATGTCGCCATCTATTTCAATTGATACAAAATCAATAGACGGTATCTAAAGCTGAAAAGTCATGACAAGAGAAGATAAAAAGAAAGAAATTGCATTTCTAACGAGTCAGTTAGATTCATATGATGCTGTATACGTAACCGATTCCTCGGAGTTAACAGTTGAGGAGGTTTCTCAGTTAAGGAGAAAGTGCCATAAAGAAGGTGTGAAGATGAGGGTTACGAAAAATACACTTGCAATAAAAGCAATGGAAGCTCATGAAAAAGATTTTTCTGAGTTATACGATACCTTAAAAGGATCTACGTCTTTAATGTTTGCTGAGAGAGCAAATACTCCAGCAAAAGTTATTAAAGACTTTAGAAAGAAATTTGATAAACCTATTTTAAAAGGAGCATATATAGACTCTGAGGTTTATATTGGCGATGATCAGGTAACACCATTATCTGAACTTAAGTCAAAAGAAGAACTTATTGGAGAGGTTATTGGATTACTCCAATCTCCAATCAAGAACGTTGTTTCTGCCCTTCAATCGGGTCAAAACAACATTACTGGTGTCTTGAAAACTTTATCAGAAAGAGCGGAATAAGGATAACAGTAAATTTTTAAATTTTATAAATTAAACAAAAATGGCAGACGTAAAAGCAATAGCAGAGCAGTTAGTTGGATTAACAGTAAAAGAAGTTAACGAATTAACAGAAGTGCTTAAAAATGACTATAACATCGAACCAGCGGCAGCGGCGGCTCCAGTAATGGTTGCAGGTGGAGCAGCAGGAGGTGGTGATGCAGGAGGTGAAGAAAAAACTGAATTTAATGTAGTATTAAAATCAGGTGGAGGTCAAAAACTTTCAGTTGTTAAGTTGGTAAAAGAAATTACAGGTCTAGGTCTTAAAGAAGCTAAAGAATTAGTAGACGGAGCGCCTAAACCAGTTAAAGAAGGTGTTGCTAAAGACGAAGCAGAGTCTATCAAAGCAAAACTAGAAGAAGCTGGTGCTGAAGTAGAATTAAGCTAATTAATTCTACTTCCATTTAATTTAAGTCGATAGGATAAGTGTGCCTATGCGACTTTGTTGTGCACTTGTTTATATAATTTAAAGCTCTTAACCATAATATGGCAAATCAAAAAGTTAATCAATCTGAAAGAATCAATTTCGGAAAAATAAAAGCAACTCATGAAACGCCGGGTCTTTTAGACATACAAATACAATCATTTCAAGACTTTTTCCAATTAGAAACGACTCCTGAAAATCGTTCTAATGAGGGATTGTTTAAAGTATTTCAGGAGAATTTTCCAATTACAGATGCTAGAAACATCTTTGTACTAGAGTTCTTGGACTATTTTGTCGATCCGCCTAGGTATAGTATAGATGAGTGTATCGAGCGTGGTTTGACATATAGCGTTCCTTTAAAAGCAAAATTACGTCTGTCATGTAATGATGAGGAACATATTGATTTTCAGACTATAGTTCAGGATGTTTTCTTGGGCAATTTGCCATACATGACCCCTAAGGGGACATTTGTGGTTAATGGAGCAGAAAGAGTAATTGTATCTCAATTGCACAGATCTCCTGGTGTTTTCTTTGGACAAAGTGTACACCCTAATGGAACTAAAATTTACTCAGCAAGAGTAATTCCATTCAAAGGAGCATGGATGGAATTTGCAACTGACATTAACAATGTCATGTATGCTTACATTGATAGAAAGAAAAAATTCCCTGTTACAACATTATTAAGAGCAATCGGTTACGAATACGATAAAGATATCTTAGAGTTGTTCGGGTTGGCAGACGAAGTTTCTGCTACAAAGGCCAATTTAAAGAAAGCTATCGGCAGACGACTTGCAGCTAGAGTATTGAAAAGCTGGATCGAGGATTTTGTAGATGAAGATACAGGAGAAGTTGTTTCTATTGAGAGAAACGAGGTGATCTTAGAAAGGGATATAGAGCTTGACGAAGATAACATTAAGGAAATTATAGACACAGGAGTTAAGTCTATTATCCTGCAAAAGGAAGATGTTAATTCAGATTTCTCAATAATTTACAACACACTTCAGAAAGACTCTTCAAACTCAGAGCTTGAGGCAGTGCAGTTGGTTTATCGTCAGTTAAGAGGTACCGATGCACCTGATGAAGAGACAGCAAGAGGTATTATTGAAAAACTATTCTTTTCTGATAAAAGATATGATCTAGGAGAAGTTGGTCGATACAAAATCAATAGAAAGCTTAAGCTTGATATCGATGTCGAAAATAGAGTACTTACAAAAGACGATATTATTGAAATCGTTAAATATTTGGTACAGCTAAGTAACGGTAAAGCTGAGTTTGACGATATTGACCATTTAAGTAACAGAAGAGTTAGAACGGTTGGAGAGCAATTATATGCTCAGTTTGGTGTTGGTTTGGCAAGAATGGCAAGAACTATCCGTGATAGGATGAATGTTAGAGATAACGAGGTTTTTGCACCAGTTGACTTGATCAATGCAAGAACATTATCATCTGTTATCAATTCATTCTTCGGAACAAGTCAATTGTCTCAATTTGGTGATCAAACCAACTCGCTTGCAGAGATCACTCATAAAAGAAGAATTTCAGCTTTAGGCCCTGGTGGTTTATCCAGAGAGAGAGCAGGTTTCGAAGTAAGAGACGTACACTATTCGCACTATGGACGTTTATGTACAATTGAAACTCCTGAGGGACCCAATATTGGTCTGATTTCGACCCTTTGCGTACACGCTAAGATCAATAAGATGGGCTTCATCGAGACACCTTATCGTGATGTTAAAGATGGAAGAGTAAAAATAGAGGATAAAGTAAAATATTTGTCTGCTGCTGATGAGGACAACAAAACAATTGCACAATCTAATGCAGTAATTGATGAGAAAGGAAACTTTGTTGGAGATAGAATCAAAGGGCGTCATCACGGTGACTTCCCAATTTTAGAGCCAAAAGAAATTGAATACATGGATGTTGCTCCTAACCAGATTGTAGGGGTTTCAGCATCATTGATTCCTTTCCTTGAAAATGACGATGCAAACCGTGCCTTGATGGGGTCGAATATGCAACGTCAGGCAGTACCTTTGATTAATCCTGAATCTCCAATTGTAGGAACAGGCTTAGAGGCAAAGGTAGCGCGTGATTCACACGTTTTAATCAATGCAGAAGGGAACGGTGTTGTTCAATATGTTGATGCAAATGAAATCATTATCAAGTACGATCGAAGTGAAAGTGATCGTATAGTTAGTTTTGATACTGATGAAGTAACGTATAAGCTCACTAAGTTTAGAAAGACAAATCAGAGCACTACTGTAAACTTAAAGCCAATTGTTAAGAAAGGAGATAAGGTTAAAAAGGGTCAGATTCTTTGTGAAGGTTATGCAACACAAGGTGGCGAATTAGCCTTAGGCAGAAATCTGACAGTCGCATTTATGCCTTGGAAAGGGTATAACTTTGAGGATGCTATTGTGCTTTCTGAAAGAGTCGTTAGAGAAGATGTCTTTACGTCTATTCACGTAGAGGAATACCAAATGGAAGTTAGAGATACTAAGTTAGGAGAAGAAGAATTGACTTCTGATATTCCAAACGTTAGTGAAGAAGCAATCAAAGACCTTGATGAACATGGAATTATCAGGGTTGGTGCAGAAATAAAGGAAGGAGATATTCTTATTGGTAAAATAACACCAAAAGGAGAGTCTGATCCTACTCCAGAAGAAAAACTATTAAGAGCAATTTTTGGTGACAAAGCTGGAGATGTTAAAGATGCTTCATTAAAAGCACCTCCATCAACAAAAGGTGTCGTTATTGACAAAAAACTTTTTGCTAAGATCAAGAAAGACAAAACTGGAAAAGCAAAAGAGAAAGTCGTTCTTGAAAAACTAGAAAAAGACCATAAGGCTAAGCTTGAGGAGATCAAAGGTATATTAATTGAAAAACTATATACTTTAATCAAGGACAAAACAGCTAAGTCAATCACTAATGTCTATAATGAGGAATTAATTCCTAAAGGAGCTAAGTTTACGCAAAAAGCTTTATCAGGACTAGATTTTGACGCAATCAACCCTCAAGAGTGGACCAATGATGATACTGTAAATGAGCAAGTAAAAACATTATTGCACAATCACAATATCAAGTCTAGTGAAGAGACAGGTAGATATAATAGGGAGCGTTTTAATATCAGTGTTGGAGACGAATTACCAGCTGGTGTGCTAAAACTTGCTAAGGTTTATGTGGCTAAGAAACGTAAACTAAAAGTAGGTGATAAGCTAGCAGGAAGGCATGGTAACAAAGGTATTGTTGCTAGAATTGTTAGAGATGAAGATATGCCTTTCTTAGAAGATGGAACCCCAATGGATATTGTATTAAATCCATTAGGCGTACCTTCTAGGATGAACTTGGGACAGATTTATGAAACTGTGCTTGGTTGGGCAGGTAAAAAATTGGATAGAAAATATGCTACGCCAATCTTTGATGGTGCTTCTATTGATAACATTGAAGATCAAATTCAAGAAGCAGAACTTCCTTCCTTAGGGCAAACGTATCTTTACGATGGAGAAACTGGTCAAAGGTTTGACCAAAAAGCAACAGTAGGTGTTATTTACATGTTGAAGCTTTCTCACATGGTGGATGATAAAATGCATGCTAGATCTATAGGTCCATACTCATTGATTACACAGCAACCTCTTGGTGGTAAAGCACAGTTTGGAGGTCAGCGTCTTGGAGAGATGGAGGTTTGGGCACTAGAGGCATTCGGAGCATCAAACATTCTACAAGAATTATTGACGATAAAGTCCGATGATATTCAGGGTAGAGCCAAAGCATACGAAACTATCGTGAAAGGAGATAATTTACCTTCAGCTAACATTCCTGAATCATTCAATGTATTGGTACATGAATTGAGAGGACTAGCTTTAGATTTAAAATTTGATTAATTTATAAATTCAATCATATATGCCTTACGCAAAGGATAAAAACAAAATAAATTCTGATTTTTCAACAATCAGTATCACACTTGCTTCACCTGATGACATCTTAGGGCGTTCTCATGGAGAAATCAAGAAACCTGAAACCATTAATTACCGAACATTTAAGCCTGAGATGGAAGGTTTATTCTGTGAGCGTATTTTTGGTCCAACAAAGGATTATGAGTGCTACTGTGGTAAGTATAAAAGAATCAGATATAAGGGAATTATCTGTGATAGATGTGGTGTTGAAGTAACCGAGAAAAAAGTAAGGAGAGAGCGAATGGGACATATCAAGTTAGTTGTTCCTGTTATGCATATTTGGTACTTTAAATCTTTACCAAATAAAGCAGCTTATTTATTAGGAATACCGTCTAAAAAGCTAGAGACAATTATCTACTATGAAAGATATGTCGTTATTCAACCAGGCATTAAGGCTTCTGATGAGATTCAGCACCTAGATCTTTTGACGGAGGAGGAGTACTTAGATATCATGGAGACGCTTCCAAAAGAAAATCTTCAGCTTGAGGAGGATGATCCCAACAAATTCATCGCTAAGATGGGAGCAGAGGCGATTAGAGATTTACTTGGAAGATTAGACTTGGATGAACTTTCTTACAGTTTAAGATACCAAGCGGCTAATGAAACTTCACAACAGAGAAAGGCAGATGCACTTAAGAGGTTGAGCGTTGTGGAGAAATTTAGAGATGCTAACCTCAGAATTCAAAATGACCCTAAGTGGATGGTAGTTGATTACTTACCAGTTATTCCACCAGAATTGAGACCGCTAGTTCCATTAGATGGAGGAAGATTTGCTAGTTCTGATTTGAACGACTTATATAGAAGGGTAATCATTAGAAACAATCGTCTGAAGAGATTAATAGAGATTAAAGCACCTGAAGTTATTTTGAGAAATGAGAAGAGGATGCTTCAGGAATCTGTTGATTCATTATTCGATAACTCTAGAAAATCTAATGCTGTAAAAGCGGAAGGAGGAAGAGCACTTAAATCTCTTAGTGATGTTTTAAAAGGTAAGCAAGGACGTTTCCGTCAAAACTTACTTGGAAAAAGGGTAGACTACTCGGGTCGTTCTGTAATTGTGGTAGGACCAGAATTACAACTTCATGAGTGTGGTATCCCTAAGGATATGGCTGCTGAGTTATTTAAGCCTTTTGTTATAAGGAAACTAATAGAGAGAGGTGTTGTGAAAACAGTTAAGTCTGCTAAGAAGTTGGTAGACAAAAAAGAGCCTGTGATTTGGGATATTTTAGAGAATGTTTTAAAAGGACATCCTGTATTACTAAACAGAGCTCCAACACTACACAGACTGAGTATCCAAGCATTTCAGCCAAAACTAATTGAAGGAAAAGCGATCCAATTGCATCCATTAGTTTGTACGGCATTCAACGCGGATTTTGATGGTGACCAAATGGCAGTACATGTTCCGTTGAGCAATGCAGCCATTCTAGAAGCACAAATGTTGATGTTAGCTTCTCATAATATTTTGAATCCTCAGAATGGTGCTCCAATTACTATTCCTTCTCAGGATATGGTTCTAGGACTATATTACATGACTAAAGGTAAAAAGTCCACTAAAGAAGAGCCTGTAAAAGGCGAAGGAAGAACTTTTTATTCTGCAGAAGAGGTAATAATAGCACATAATGAAGGGCAAGTTGCATTACATGCTTTTATTAAAGTAAGAACTATTGCTAGAAATGAAAATGGTGAGCTAGCTTCTCAGATTATTGAGACAACAGTCGGAAGAACGTTATTTAATGAAGTCGTTCCTGAAGAAGTTGGATTTATCAATGCACTACTTACTAAGAAAGCATTAAAAGTTATTATTAGTGATGTAATAAAGTATACAGACGTACCTGGAGCTGCTAAATTCTTAGATGAGATTAAACATTTAGGATTTACAATGGCTTATAAAGGCGGACTTTCATTTAATCTTTCTGACGTTAGAATTCCAGATACAAAGCAAGAAATCTTGGATAAAGCTCAAGATGAGATCAACGATGTTTGGGAAAACTACAACATGGGTCTTATAACGAATAACGAGCGTTATAACCAAATAATTGATATCTGGACAAGAGCCAACAATAAGATCACCAATAGTTTGATGGATGATCTGTCAACTGATAAACAAGGTTTCAACTCTGTTTATATGATGCTTGACTCAGGTGCAAGGGGATCAAAAGAACAGATTAGACAGCTGGGTGGTATTAGGGGATTAATGGCAAAACCTAGAAAGTCTGGAAGTACGGGTGCTGAGATTATCGAAAACCCGATCTTGACAAACTTTAAAGAGGGTTTATCTATTCTGGAATACTTTATCTCTACTCACGGTGCGAGAAAAGGTCTTGCGGATACTGCCTTGAAAACGGCAGATGCAGGATACTTAACTAGAAGACTGGTAGACGTTGCACAAGATGTTGTAATTAGAGAAGAAGATTGCGAGACGCTAAGAGGTATATCAATCTCTGCTCTAAAAGATAATGAAGAGATAGTAGAACCACTTTATGATAGAATTCTTGGTAGAACAAGTTTGTATGATGTTTATGATCCATTAAACAAAGAAGATCTTTTAGTTGAAGCAGGTGCTGAAATAACGGAAGATATCGCTAAGAAAATCAGTGAAACATCTATTGAGACAGTAGAAATTCGTTCTGTATTAACTTGCGAAACAAAACGTGGCGTTTGTGTTAAATGTTACGGTAAAAACCTAGCAAACGGCAGAATGGCTCAAATGGGAGATGCTGTAGGCATTATCGCAGCGCAGTCCATTGGAGAGCCTGGAACACAGTTGACGCTTCGTACTTTTCACGTGGGGGGTACAGCTTCTAGTGTGGCTGCTGAGTCTCAGTTAACCGCCAAATTTGACGGAGTACTTGAGTTTGATGGTGTCAAGACTACTGAATACAAAGATGAGAATGGCGATAAAGTCAATGTTGTATTAGGCAGAACTGGTGAGGTGAAAATTATGGATTCTGACAATAACAGAATGCTAATTGCTAATCACGTTCCTTATGGTTCTCATTTGATGGTTAAAAAAGGACAAAAAGTTTCTAAAGGAGACGTGATTTGCTCTTGGGACCCTTATAATGCGGTTATTATATCCGACTTTGCTGGTAAGGTTAAGTTTGATAACATCATAGAAGGAGCTACTTATCGTGAAGAATCTGATGAACAAACAGGTCACAGAGAAAAAGTAGTAATTGAGTCTAGGGACAAAACTAAAATTCCTGGAATTGAGATTGTTGATAAAAAAGGGAATAGCCTAAGATCGTATAATATTCCAGTAGGTGCGCACATTGCGATTGATGATAAAGAAGAGATTCAGCCTGGTAAAGTATTGGTTAAAATTCCTAGAACATTAGGTAAGTTACGTGACATTACTGGAGGTCTTCCAAGGGTTACCGAGCTTTTTGAAGCTAGAAATCCTTCAAATCCAGCGGTAGTATCAGAAATTGATGGAGTTGTAAGCTATGGTAGTATCAAGCGTGGTAATAGGGAAATCATGATTGAGTCCAAAGATGGAGAGCAAAAAACATATATGGTTTCTTTGACCAAGCATATCTTGGTTCAAGAAGGGGATTTTGTATATGCTGGAACGCCGTTATCTGATGGAGCAACTACCCCTAGAGATATTTTGCATATCAAAGGACCATTTGCTGTTCAAGAGTATATTGTAAATGAAATTCAGGAGGTTTATAGATTGCAAGGTGTGGGTATCAATGATAAACACATCGAAGTGATCGTTAGACAAATGATGCGTAAAGTGAAGATTGAAGATGCTGGTGATACTAGTTTCTTAGAAGGAGAAGCAGTTGATAAGTTTGAATTCATCGAAGAGAATGATAGAATCTACGATAAGAAGGTTATAACAGAGGTTGGAGACTCAACAAACCTAAGACTAGGTCAATTGGTAACATTACGTCAAATAAGAGAAGAGAACTCTTCACTAAAACGTAATGATCAGAAGCCAGTAGATTATAAAGATGCAGTTGCTGCTACTTCTAGTCCTTTATTACAAGGTATTACTAGAGCATCACTTGGTACAAGCAGTTGGATTTCTGCAGCATCGTTCCAAGAGACAACTAAAGTGTTAAGTTCAGCATCTATCGGTGCTAAGCAAGATAATTTGCTAGGACTTAAAGAAAATGTAATTGTTGGACATAGAATTCCTGCAGGAACTGGAATGAGAGAGTTCGAAAATATGATTGTAGGCTCTCAAGACGAGTTAGACCAATTAGAGTCTAGTAGTAGCTCAGAAGAAACTGTTGAAGAGCAAACTTCTGTACAACAGTAAAAAATATTAGAATGGTTAGGAAACTAGCCATTCTAATTAATCATTTTACCTATGGAAGATAATAATCCTAAAGAAGGACAAAATAAAATCAACATTGAGTTGACTGATGAAATTGCAGACGGAATATACTCCAACCTTGCCATCATAACACATTCCAATGCGGAGTTCGTGATAGATTTTATTAGGATTATGCCAGGAATGCCCAAAGCTAAGGTGAAATCCAGAATTTTATTGACCCCTCAGCATGCTAAAAGATTGCTCAAAGCACTTTCTGATAACATGGATAAGTACGAGTCACTTCATGGTGAAGTAGAGGAGTCAGACGGTGCTCAAGGGATTCCAATGAATTTTGGTGGGCCTACAGCACAAGCATAAGTTTATTGCTCATCATCTTTATTTTTCTGATCCTCAAGCAAGGAAACTTGCTTTTCCATTAGTTCGGCGATATTATTAAGTAGCTCAATATCCTTTGGAGTCGAAACTGTTTTGTTTTTAGGGTTTTGCGCTTTATTTCTAATGCCATTCATAAGTTTTACCACAAAAAACACGGTAAAACCTATTATTAAAAAATCTAAACTTGCTTCAAATAGTTTTCCATAGCCTATTGCTATTTCTTCATGTACAACGCCCTCTGTATTTGTTGACGCTTCTTTTAAGATCAGTCGTTTGTTTTCAAAGTTTATTCCATCAGTAATGAGAGATAATGGAGGTAGAAAAATCTCCTTTACAATTACATTTATGACTTTATTAAAAGCACTTCCAATAATGACCCCAATAGCAATGTCTATCATATTACCTTTTACGGCAAACTCTTTAAATTCTTGAAGTATTTTCATTCTTAGAGATTGAAAAGTGCAATAAACATTTAGATAAGAATACTTTGGGGAATATTGGAAAGCATATCTTTGGTCATCTTTGCTAGATCAAATTCGTGCTGCCAATTCCAATCTGCTCTAGCAACTGAATCATCAATGCTCTGTGGCCAGGAATCTGCAATGGCTTGTCTAAAATCAGGTTTGTAGGAAATCCTAAACTCAGGTATCTCTGCTTTTATTGCAGCATAAACTTCTTCTGGAGTAAAGCTCATCGCCGTAAAATTGTAACTAGATCTTATCGAAATTTTTTCAGATGGAGCATCCATTAGGTCGATTGTGCCTCGAATGGCATCATCCATATACATCATAGGCATTCTAGTATCTTCTTTCAAGAAGCATTCATATTTTTTATCCTTGATTGCTTTAAAGTAAATGTCCACGGCATAATCTGTCGTTCCACCACCAGGCAGAGTCTTATAACTTATTAAGCCTGGATATCTAATACTTCTAACATCAAGGCCATACTTTTGAAAATAGTAGTCACACCACCGCTCCCCCGCAAGCTTACTAATGCCGTAAACCGTGCTGGGCTCTGTTATTACTTCTTGAGGAGTATTTACCTTAGGAGTATTTGGACCAAAGACAGCGATAGAACTAGGCCAAAATACCTTGTTTAGTTTTTGCTCTTTTGCTAAATCTAAAATGTTGAGTAATCCTCCCATGTTTACCTCCCAAGCGAGCTTCGGATTCTTTTCTCCCGTTGCAGATAGTAAAGATGCTAGGTGATAAATTTGATTAACCCCGTATTTTGCCACAACATCATGCAATGAAGCTTTATCTAAAATATCAATAGATTCAAAAGGGCCTGATGCTTTTAATATTTCATTTGGTTCTCTTATATCAGAGGCAATAACATTATCTACTCCTAAGCTTTCTCTTAATTTTACGGCAAGTTCTGTTCCAATTTGACCGCAAGAACCTGTTATTAAAACTATGTCTTTACTCATATTGCTACTTTAGAATTTAAAAATAAATATTAAACTTCTAATTCTGAACTAAAAACTATCTTTGCTAAAATTTATCAATGGGAAATACAATAGTCGATCAGGTAAATTTTGAAGATACAGCCATAACATTTGAACATAAGTCTGATGCTGCATTACGAAAGGCTCGATTGCTTTTTAAAGTTATTGGTAGTCCATTACTCACTTTCATTGGAACGCGTTTGGCGGGGGTATCTGTTAGATTGCGTATTCCAGGCGCAAAGCTCTTAATAAAAAAAACAATTTATGAGCAATTTTGTGGAGGTGAGTCACTCTCAAAATGTAAACAAACGGTTGACCAATTAGAAAAATACAATATAGGCACCATTCTAGATTATGCTTTGGAAGCAAAAGAAACAGAAGCTGATTTTGATACGACAAGAGATAATATTATTAAGTCAATTGAGTATGCAAAAGTTAAAAAAAGCGTTCCACTAGTTAGTTTGAAACTTACAGGGCTAGGTAGATTTACCTTATTAGAAAAGGTAAGTGCAGGCAAAAAGTTAGATCAGCAAGAACAAGTTGAGTTTCAAAAAATACAAGAGAGGCTAGATGCGATTTGTTTGGCTGGAGTAGAAAATAATACAGGAGTATTTGTAGATGCAGAAGAAAGTTGGATTCAACAAGCTGTTGATGATCTAACGACGGAAATGATGCAACGATATAACAAAAACGAGGCGGTCGTCTATAATACGATTCAGCTCTATCGACATGATCGTTTGGAATTTTTAAAAAAATCTTTTGAGCATGCCAGAGCAAATAATTACTTACTAGCAGTTAAAATTGTTAGAGGAGCATATATGGAAAAAGAACGGGATAGGGCAAAACGAATGGAATATGAATCACCGATACAACCTGATAAATCGGCATCAGATCGTGATTATAACTTGGCTGTAGAATTTTGCTTAGATAACTATAACCAGTTAGCACTTTGCGTTGCATCTCACAATGAGGAAAGTTGTAAGCTACTAGCAAAATTAATTGATGAAAAAGGACTTGAAAGAAACAACAAACGATTATTTTTTGCGCAACTGTATGGTATGAGCGATCATATTTCTTTCAATCTGGCACATCAAGGATATTATGTGACGAAGTACATTCCATACGGTCCAGTTGAAGAGGTAATACCGTACTTAAATAGAAGAGCACAAGAAAACACTTCTGTTGCTGGGCAAGTAGGACGTGAGTTGCAGCTGATTCATAAAGAGCTTAAAAGAAGAAAAAATGTCTAAGGATTAATTACGAATTGTTTTCAGAATTGAAATGTGCTCTCTACAGATTATTTGAGTTAAGCTTATTAGCTGGGCGGTTTCTTTGAACCAGTATTCAAGTTGTTCTTCAATAATTGGAAATTCTTCAACATTTAAATACCTTCCACTTGCGTAGGCAAGGTCTAGATAGGCAAAAAAATCTTTTTCTTTTTTCGACGTTGTAGGAAAGGCAAGCGCTACTCTTGCGTCTAATTTTTTAATTTTTTTTCGAAGAATACTAAGTTGATGCTCTCTTGTTCTATGATGTTTGTATACCATTTCAATACAGGTATAACACATTTCACTACATTGATGTAAATTAAAGGCAGTCAACCCCCAATGGTTTTTTTGTTTAGAGGTAATCGATAATTGAAAGAATAACTTTGCACGATTAAACCACACTCTATAATCACGAATAGCATAATATACTCGTTTGTGAGCATTGATTTTCATCGAATCATTGAGTGTATATCTACCACTATTGTATATCTCAATCCCTTGTTTTTTTATATCACTAAACAGATAACAAACATCTTCTAATTTGCTATTAACTATACTAATTGGATGAGCAATAATGTTCAAGTTGATGTTCAAAAATTTTATATGACTTTTAATCTCATTGCTGAATGCTTTGGCAGAGAGACGATCTCTAGTGACAACTAGTACATTGACAGTTGGTGGAAGTGCTTTTTTCTCTTTTATACATACAACTATTGAACCATATAAAACAATGCTCTCTGCTTTTCCCGCGGAAATAACATACTCTTTAATGATCTCAATAATATGAGCAACTTTATTACTAGGGGGAGAATAGTATGGCTGTTTAGGTTCATTGATAATAGCTAACATCTTTATGTTTTCTTTTTATAGTAATTGACTTTTTCTTCAGCCAGTTTTAGAATGTTTATATCATTTTCTTCGATGATTTGATAAGCAATATTATCACTAATAAGTTGTTGTAAGAGTTCTTTTGAATCAGTTTTAAAAAACTTGGCCATGGTTTCAATTAACTCTTTGCTTGGTTGCCTTTCATTTCGCTCAAATTTTGCTAACAAAGATGGGTCGATATCTAAATGTGCAGCCACCTTTCTTAATGGAAGTTCTTTTTCTTGTCTCAAGCGTCTAAGTTGCTCTCCGAATGTTGTGATTTTTTTGGACAAAATTTATCAGGACTTATTTTGTCCAAAAGTAATTAATTTTTTCAATTGGACAAAATCTGACCAAATATTTTTTCACTAATCACTAATCACTAATCCTCTTGTTGTGTTTATAACTTATAGGTCATCAACTATGAACTCTAAACTCAAAACTTATAAATTTGTTTTATGCAAGCATATCTAGACTTACTTCAACACATTGTCGATAACGGAACTGTAAAAGAAGACCGAACAGGTACAGGAACTAAAAGTGTTTTTGGTTACCAAATGCGCTTTGATCTCTCGGAAGGATTCCCTTGCCTTACCACTAAGAAATTGCATTTAAGGTCAATTATCCATGAGTTACTTTGGTTCTTAAAAGGAGATACTAACATTAAATACTTAAAGGAAAATAAGGTTTCAATATGGGATGAGTGGGCGGATGAAAATGGAGATTTGGGCCCAGTATACGGTCATCAGTGGCGATCTTGGCCAACACCAAACGGAGAAACGGTAGACCAGGTAACTAATTTAGTTAATCAAATAAAGAATAATCCTGATTCAAGAAGGTTGATTGTGAGTGCTTGGAATGTTGCAGATATTGAACATATGGCATTGCCACCTTGTCATTGTTTGTTTCAATTCTATGTCGCTAACGGAAAGCTGTCTTGTCAGCTTTATCAAAGAAGTGCAGATGTATTTTTAGGAGTCCCTTTCAATATTGCTTCATATGCGTTATTGACTATAATGTTGGCACAGGTCTGTGATTTAGAAGTAGGAGAATTTGTGCATACTTTTGGAGATGCACATCTTTATCTCAACCACTTGGAGCAAACAGAATTGCAGTTGACAAGGTCACCAAGGTCTTTGCCACAAATGAAAATCAATCCTGATGTAAAGTCAATTTTTGACTTCGTATATGAGGATTTTGAGTTAGTCAATTACGATCCCCATCCACATATAAAAGCTGCGGTAGCTGTTTAGTAAGGCTAATTGTATTCTTCGTACTTGATTGTTTCGCCTCCTTGCCTGATCACTTCTTTTCGTTTTTTTCCATCAGGATAATAGCACACTTCCTGCATATCATCTAGATTATTGGTGTATTCTCCCTCGCAGTTGATCTGGCCATTGTCATAATAATAAATGAACTTACCATATTCTTTTCCGTCCTTATAAAAGCCTTCTGCTTCAAGGGTTCCATTTTCGTAATATGCTTTGTAAGGGCCGTTTTCTCTATTATTATCGAAATGTGTTTCATCCTTCAATTGCCCATTTTCGTAATAGCTTTTCCAAAGACCCTTCATGGTTTCATCAACATAATTTCCCTCAATCTTAAGCTTTCCATTTTCGTGGTAGGCCTTGTAGCTACCGTGAAATTTACCATTTTCATATATTTCTTCAATTTCTAATTGACCATCAGGATAGTATAATTTACGGTAGCCATGAGGTTGCCCATTTTGAAAAATAGCTTCCTCGACGAGCTTACCTTGACTGGAGAAAACCTGCTGCTTCCCACTCATTTTATTATTTTGAAAATTGTATACAGACATTAAGGTGCCGTCTTCAAAATACATGGTATCTGGACCTTCTCTAATCACACTATCTTTTGTTTTTAAAACGAAATACTTTTCCTTGAGTATCGTCTTGCTTGAATCATACCATTCTTTGACAAGTTTGAGTTGTTGCTCTTTCTGTTGACAAGAGTAAATTAATACGATACAGATGAGTAATAAGCTGTACTTTCTCATAAATTCTATTTTACTTTGCATGACATAAAATTAACGATAAAAGGAATATTTTATCTAAAACAAACAAAATATGTCATCAAACCATCAAACTATCATAGAATCAGCTTGGGAAAACCGTGATTTATTAAAAGAAAGTGGCACACAACAAGCTATTCGAGATGTGATTGAAGAAATCGACAAAGGTAGGTTAAGAACTGCAGAACCTTTAGGAGATAGTGAATGGAAGGTAAATGAGTGGGTTAAAAAAGCGGTGATTTTGTATTTTCCGATCCAACAAATGGAAACGATTGAGGTTGGGCCATTTGAGTTCCACGATAAAATGGCGTTGAAGTCAAACTATAAAGAGCTAGGCGTAAGAGTAGTTCCTCATGCTGTTGCAAGGTATGGAGCGTATATTTCTGCTGGTGTTGTGATGATGCCTTCTTATGTGAATATTGGTGCTTATGTAGATGCAGGAACAATGGTAGATACTTGGGCAACAGTTGGTTCGTGTGCTCAGATTGGCAAAAACGTACATTTAAGCGGTGGAGTCGGTATTGGAGGGGTTTTAGAGCCAATACAAGCGGCTCCTGTTATTATAGAAGATGATTGTTTTATCGGTTCGAGATGTATTGTTGTGGAAGGCGTTCATGTGGAGAAAGAGGCCGTTCTAGGGGCTAATGTTACATTGACTATGTCAACTAAAATTATAGATGTGAGTGGAGATGAGCCAATTGAATACAAAGGCCGAGTCCCTTCAGGATCAGTGGTTATTCCAGGGAGTTATAAAAAGCAATTTCCTGCTGGAGAGTATAGTGTTTCTTGCGCCTTGATTATTGGTAAACGAAAAGAATCTACCAATAAAAAGACTTCTCTTAATGATGCGTTGAGAGATTTTGGTGTTGCGGTTTAAGCTATTTCTAAAGTTGCATACTCTTTTTTATATGCCTTGTCTTTATTCTATCTGAGTATAAAAAACATAGAGTGTTTATTACGAAATGGTTATATCGATATTCGTAGCCTTCCGTGAATTAATTTGTTATTTTTTCTACTTGAAGCGTAGTTTCTTTTTTTAGATATTATTATCTCAATTAATTCAATATTATGAGGTACAAAATAATATTTCTGTCAATCTCTTTAATCTTTTCATTGACTGTATATGCTCAAAAAGAAGCTCAGCAGTGGTATTTTGGCAATGGCTTTGGCTTTATTTTTAATGACACATCATTAGTAAACCCTACGCCAATAAGTAATACTGGCTATCCAAACGGATTTGAAAACAATGCCAATATATGTGATGCGTGTACAGGAGAGTCCTTATTTTGGACTAATGGTTTAGAAGTGAGAGACTCCGTAGCTTCAATCATGCAAGGTGGAAATTCTTTGTCGGGGAGTAGTAGTTCATCAGATGGAGTAATTATCGTACCACTTCCAGGAAATGACTCTTTGTATTACATTTTTATAGCAGATGACTGTTGTGGCGACCCCAACCCTTATACAGGTATATCTTATTCAATGGTAAATATAAATGCTAATGGTGGTCTAGGGGAAGTTGTCTTTAAAGACAGCCTTTTGGATGATTCAAGAAACTACTTAGAAAGTGTGACAGCTGTTCATCATGCAAATAGATCTGATATATGGGTACTTTTTAGAGATGATGAGGATAAGTTTTACTCTTTTTTAGTAACAAAAAATGGTCTTGATGCAACTGCTACAAAAGTTTCTACGGTAGACGATATATCAGGATTGCCAGCAAATAAAAGAAGAGGGCAAATAAAAATTTCTCCTAACGGATCAAAAGTTTCTATGAATGTGCATGATTTACAACAGGTGTACGATTTTGATGATGTAACTGGAGAGGTCTCTAATCCATTACAACTAGGAAGTAGAAAAAGGGGGTATGGAACTAACTTTTCACAAGATGCTTCAAAAGTCTACTATTCACATGAGATAATGGTAGCAGGCGATACTACTTTTATTACACAATTCGATTTATCATTAACAAATACCGTGACAATTGTTGCTTCCAAAGTTGACTTAGATACGGTTGTTGCAAATTTTAAAGGAGCAAAGTTTACGGACATTGCTCTGGGGCCAAATGGGAAAATTTATATTCATAGCTTTGGTAGTGGAAGCGGGCTTCAGTCAAGGAGAATAAGCGTAATACATAATCCGAATCAAGCAGGATTTGGCTGTAACTATATAGGCCAGCAAATCGTTTTAGGCCCTCCAGGAAGTGGCGCGGCAACTTCATCTAATTTTATTCAAAGCTATTTTTCCGAACAATATATCAGTGCAAACGGTTTTTTAGAGGCAAATTATACAGTTCCTGATACAATGCTTTGCGAAGTAGATTCCTTAACTATTGAAGCTTCAATTAATTCCCGCGTTTACAAGCAACGCTGGGAAATAAAAGATTCACTAAATAATCTTGTTTATGAAGACAGTGCCATTAGTACAAAGTTTTTATTGGAAGAAGGAACTTACTATATATCATTGGTGATAGAGGATAAATGTGGCATTTGGTCAGACACTATTCTAGATACTATGAGCATTGGTTTATATGATGATCCCGAATATTTTGTGCCATCAGATACCATATGTGATATAAAAGGGAGGATAACTCTTGCTTTATCTGGAAATGCTGAGGAATACATATGGTCAACAGAGGAAACAACAGAGACGATTGAAGTTACTCAAGCAGGAGTTTACTCTTTAGAATATATAATGGATAATGGTTGCTCTTATTATGATACAACTTTTGTAGAAGAAGAAAACTGTCAATATTTATTATTTATTCCGAATGCTGTTAGAATAAGAGATTCCGACTCAGAAACATTTTGGAATATTCGAGTTGATAGATTCTCTAAATATTCCATTTCAATATATGATAGATGGGGATCCGTAATATATAATTCAATGAATAATAGTAGTGTGAAAATTAATATGGATAATTTGGAGAACGCTGTTTTGACCTACAAATTTGAAGGAATTGATCTTTATGGAGAAGAGATAAGAAGGGTAGGAAATATTACACTAATTAAACTAGATTAAACTCAAGCCTAGTTTAAAGATGGGTCTTCTGGGAAATTAGCCATAATAGCGTACTTCTGATCCATAGTTTTTAGAATGTCTTGCCAAAGTGTTTCTGTATTATTACTGAAAATAAACTCCTCTTTTGCAGGACTGACGATCCATGACTTCTCTTTGATTTCCATATCCAGTTGTCCTGCAGACCAACCCGAGTAACCAATAAAAAAGAGGATCTCATTTTTATTTACTTTTCCTAGATCAATGAGGACTTTAAGCGCGTCAAAATCTCCTCCCCAATAAATGTCTCCAATTACATGAAGACAACCTTCTAAGTTTTCAAGCTTATGAATAAAATGCAATGTTTCTGGTTGAACAGGTCCTCCATTATAAACTGGAACATCAAACTCAGGAAAGCCCTCTAGTGTATCCTCAATGGAAAGATGCATATTTTTATTCAAAACAAATCCAACAGATCCCTCGTGATTGTGTTCAGTTAGGAGAATGACCGTCCTTTTAAAATTTGGGTCAGGCAAAAACGGTTCTGAGATTAAAAAATCTCCTTTTTGAGGGGCTTTAATGGGCATAGTTCATAATATCCACCATTAAATATATAAATTATTCATTACCTATTATATACTTTGATAAATAAGATAACATTAGCTATTGAGAATGTTTAAAAACCACATTTTTTGTGGATAAAAACAAATTCCGTGCTGGATTTATGTATAGAAAAAATCTATACCTTTGATTTTACGCCGTTTTGTAGGGATGGATCATTAAAATAAACCATTATGGTAGATGCTGATAAGAAAAACGAGAAGAAGAATTTAACATATCTAGGATTTAACAACTCCAATACAATCCATTGGAATTTAACTGCAGAAGAACTTACAAATAGAACATTAGAATTAAACCAAGGTAGTTTATCCAGTACTGGTGCACTTGTTATTAAGACTGGTGAATTTACTGGCAGATCTCCTAAAGACAGGTTTATTGTAAAAGACTCAAAAACCAACAGTACGGTTGATTGGGGCAATATTAATATCCCATTTGAGGCAAATCATTTTGATGCGCTTTATAATAAAGTAATTGACTTCTTGAACGATAAGGAGCTATATGTAAGGGATGCTTATGCATGTGCAGACCCTGAGTACCAGCTTAATATAAGAGTCATTACACAGTATCCTTGGCAGAATTTATTTGCCAATAATATGTTTTTGCGTCCTTCTGATGATGAGATAGCGGAGATGTCTCCCGAGTGGACCATCATTAATGCACCAGAGTTTATGGCCGACCCTAAAGCTGACCATACTAGACAACATAATTTTGCGGTAATCAACTTTACTAAAAAAGTGATTTTAGTTGGTGGTACTGGCTATACTGGTGAAATCAAGAAAGGCATTTTTTCAGTGCTCAACTATATTCTTCCGCAAGAAAGAAACGTACTGTCTATGCACTGCTCTGCTAACATTGGTAAAGATGGAGATACAGCCATATTTTTTGGTTTGTCAGGAACTGGAAAAACAACTTTATCTGCAGACCCAAACAGAAAGTTAATCGGTGATGACGAACACGGCTGGTCTGGAGATGCTGTGTTTAACTTTGAGGGAGGTTGCTATGCAAAGTGTATAGATTTAAGTGCAGAAAAAGAACCACAAATATTCAACGCAATTAAAAGTGGTGCGCTATTAGAAAACGTTAAGTTTGTAAACGGCTCAGATGTAGTCGATTATGAAAATGTTTCAATTACGGAGAATACAAGAGCTGCGTATCCAATTTATCATATTGATAATATTGCTGAGCCCTCAATAGGATATAACCCTAAAAATATTTTTTTCTTAACTTATGATGCTTTTGGTGTCCTGCCTCCGATATCAAAACTGAATAAAGGTCAGGCAATGTATCACTTTATTTCTGGGTATACCTCAAAAGTAGCGGGAACAGAGACTGGCGTTACGGAACCAAGTCCTACTTTCTCAGCTTGTTTTGGTGCTCCATTCATGCCTTTACATCCTACTCAGTATGCTGAAATGTTAGGAGAAAAAATGGAAAAACATAATGTGAACGTTTGGTTAATCAATACAGGATTATCAGGCGGTGCATATGGTGTTGGGAAAAGGATGAAGTTGTCTCTCACTAGGGCAATGATTAAAGCTGCTTTAGAAGGAAAGCTTAATAATGTGAACTACAAAGAGCATAGCGTATTTGGTCTGAAAATGCCAGAAGCCTGTGAAGGAGTCCCTGCTGAAATTCTCTATCCAAGAAATACATGGGCTGATAAACAGGCTTATGATACAAAAGCTAAAGAATTAGCACAAGCTTTTATTGATAATTTTGACCAGTTTGCAAGCAAAGCTAGTGCTGATATTATGGCAGCGGCTCCAAAGGCAATGGCTACGGTATAAAAGTTTTTGCGTTGCAATTATTCTACACGAATAATATAGCCAATGGCATTGCTTTTCTAGACACAACCGATTCTAAGCATTGTGTAAAGGTTTTAAGGTTATCTCAAGGAGATAAAGTCGAACTTGTAGATGGGAAAGGTGGACTTTACCAAGGTGAAATTGCTCTTTCGAATCCAAAGAAATGTGAGGTTAGAATACTTTCTCATATTGAGGACTATAACAAAAGAGCAAATTACTTGCATATTGCTATAGCACCTACAAAAAATATCTCAAGACTAGAATGGTTTTTAGAAAAATCTTGTGAAATTGGAATAGACGAGGTTACACCAATCATTTGTGAAAGATCTGAGCGTAAAGTTATCAAAATAGAGCGTTTAGAGAAAGTCTTGATTTCAGCGATGAAGCAATCCTTAAGAGCATACTTGCCAAAGTTGAACAATCCAGTGAATTGTAACGATTTTTTGGATAGCAACAGTACCGAGCAAAAATTCATCGCCCATTGTGATTTTGATAATAAGAAGATGCTGAAAGAAGAGTATATGCGAGGTAAGGACGTTGTTCTATTAATTGGACCAGAAGGAGATTTCTCTGAAAAAGAGATTGAACTAGCCAATAAAAATGGTTTTAAATCCGTTTTATTAGGTGGGAGCAGGCTAAGAACAGAGACGGCTGGAATAGTAGCTTGTAATACCATTAATTTGATCAATGAATAGATTCGCTTTTTTTATTTTATTGCTCATTAGCTTAACTACTAAGGCTATCTCCCCAGTTAAAATAAGCTTATTGAAATATAATGGTGGGGGAGATTGGTATGCTAACCCTACGTCACTTCCAAATCTTATTGAGTTTTGTAATAAAAATCTCAATACCGATATTGATCCAGATCCAGTTACCGTTGAGGTAA
The DNA here is from genome assembly GCA_030426955.1 of Bacteroidia bacterium. GTDB lineage: Bacteria > Bacteroidota > Bacteroidia > Chitinophagales > JAUHXS01 > JAUHXS01. The sequence continues at coordinate 139,019 of JAUHXS010000008.1, forward strand.
GTGGTTTAAAGTTATTTGACTATCCTTTGCTACATATGACGGGACACGGTAATGTCGTTTTTTCAGACCAAGAGGCTGAAAATTTAAGAACGTATTTAATAGCAGGAGGCTTTTTACATATAGATGATAATTATGGAATGGATCCTTATGTTAGAGTTGCTATGAAAAAAGTATTTCCTGAACTAGACTTTATAGAGTTGCCATTCTCACATCCGATCTATCATCAACGATATAATTTTGTTAGAGGCTTACCCAAGGTGCATGAACACGATGGAAATCCACCACAAGGGTTTGGCTTAATCTATGAAGGTCGGTTAGTTTGCTTTTATTCTTATGAGAGCGATTTAGGAGATGGTTGGGAAGATCAAGATGTACATAAAGACTCAGAAGAAATAAGACAAAGAGCTCTAGAAATGGGCGCTAATATTATTCAATACATATTTTCAGGAAGCAAACTCAACTAAACTTTAATATTTAGATCGAAACGTTTTAGCTCTAGCATAATTGTAGCTGAGTAAAATCTCATGAGTGCCTTCTGAATATTTGCTTAAGCCAGTATATGTAAAGTCTGCTGAATAGCCAATGGTAATTTGTTTTGCAATAGTATAATTTACTAGTAATGCAAAAGCATCACCGCTTCTGAAAGTAGTACCAATCCAGACGGTCTTATGAAACAGAGCCCCTGCTGTTAAGTCAAGCTCTACTGGAGCTCCTGAAACATATCTCAACAACATAGAAGGTTGAAACTCTATATCTCTATTGATTTCATATTTAACGCCTCCTGTCAAATAATAGTGTCTCAACAGTTTAGATGTACTGACATTATTCTTAGTATAATCAATTTTATTATTCAGTAGTCTTGGGATAGAAATTCCCGCATAGTATAAATCGTTTTCTAGGTAAACACCGATTCCAGCATTAGGTAAGAATAATGATCTGGTTTCTTGCAAAAAAACCGCATCATTTGCATCAATAGGATTAATGTCTTCCCACTTTCTGCGATGTACATTAAATCCAGCATTCATGCCAATACCAAGCTTTCCAATATCTAAGTTCAGCCTGTAAGCATATGTTGCAAACACTCCTGTCTGTTGAGTGATGCCAATCATATCATTAGAAAGGATTAAGCCAAGATTAAGTTCATCACCCTTGAATGGCATATGGGCATTTGCTGAGAAGCTTGTTGGTGAGCCATCTAAGCCGACCCATTGTCTCCTGAAAGCAACAGTTGAGCTAATGGCTTCGGGGTGACCAGTATAGCCAGGATTGATCAATAGCTTGTTGAACATATACTGACTGTAAACTGCATCTTGTTGAGCGTAAATTAGATCACTTTGGCAAAACTGTAACCCAATTAAACTTAAAATAATTGATATAAATTTTTTCATTTCATATAGTTTAGAATTTGGAATTCATAATTATCAATTATAAACTCCAAACTGATTTACCTATGAATTTCAACATAACCTTCATATGCTTTTTGAATCTCATCTAATTTTAAAATATAAAAATATGTTCCATCAGGAACGTTGGTGCCATTTCTTGATAAGCCATTCCAGTCACCTTTGTATGTTGCGGATTCAAATACTTTATTTCCCCAACGGTTAAAAATGACAATTTCGGCGTTAGGGTAATCTTCTATCCCTGTTATTTCAAATAGATCATTTACATTATCTCCGTTTGGCGAAAATCCATTCGGAATGGTTATTTCAGTAAGTTCAGTTCCTTTAGAGGTATCACATTCTCCTATGGCACTAATGTTGGCAATTACCATGAATGTATCACATAAAGACATTTGACCACAATTACTGTAACTAATATCACATGCCTGAACCCAAATCGTGTCAGTTCCAGTATATTCTTCTAAAGGCTCGTATATAATACTGTCTTCATTTACCTCTCCAATTAAGCCTTTTGAATTACTGGCTAAGATATCCGAGAGTATCAAGGCATCATTGTCCGGATCAACTACTAAAGAATTTACATTTAAAACTACTGCTTCATTGATACAAGTCTTTACTACTGTATCAATTACAAATGGTTGTTGATTTTCAGGGTTTATGATGATATAAATAAGACCAGTGTCGGTAAAGCTTCCATTTGTATTACATGCAGTTAACTCAACACTATCTGTAATGCTATAGAAGAAAGAGTCAACTCCTGAGAAATTATTTCCTGGTGTATAAGTGAAAGTATCGTTTTTGATACTAACAGTTCCATTGTTCGGACCTGTTATAGGCAAAATATCTAGATGATCCCCATCGCTATTATTATCATTATCAAGGGGGGCGATAATTATTGAATTATTTATACAAACATTGATGGTATCATTGATAGCCTCAGGTGGAGAATTGATGGGGCTGATATTTACTATAAATATGCCTAGATCACAAACAGTGATTCCACTTGTGTCGCAGGCACTAGGAGGATTGCATACTTGGTATACAATGGTGTCAGTGCCTGAAGTGCCCAGATCAGGGGTATAGCTAATGCTGTCTAAGCTCAAGATATTTGTACCGCCTAACTTCGGACCTGTAATGATATTGATAACTGTATTTGCATCTATATTGTTATCATTATTTACTAAGTCAGCAATGATAGATTCATCTTCACAAATGGTTACAATATCTGTATTTGCTATTGGTGCAATAGTTGGAGCAGGCCCATAGGTTACATTAATTGGTGCAGAAGTATCTGCACAACCTAATGCATTTTTAATAACTAGATTGTAGCTTCCGCTCGTATCAACGGTTAAGAATGAGTCCGTTGCACCCGCTATTAATATGTTGTCTTTATACCACTCATAAGATGTACCTATGGAATCAGATAGGAATGTCACACTATCGTCGTTGCACAAGGTGGTTAATCCAATAGTCGTAAGGCTTGCAGTAGGCGTTGGGTTAGCTGAAATAACAACTGCGAAAGAGGTATCGGAACAATTAATTCCAGAAATGGCAACAACTTGATAGCTTCCACTCAAATTGGTCAATAGGTTTGAATCTGTCTCTCCAGCAATTGGACCGCCATTTAAAAGCCATTGGTACGCTATTTCACTCTCTGATACTAGCTCTACGGTCTCTTGTCCATCACAAATAATTACTGATCCATTAGTATCAACAATATTGGCAGTAGGCATTAAGTTTACCGAAACTTGCACGGGAGTTGCAAGGCTATCTCTGCAGCCCGTAGTCGTTTTTACGACGACAGTATAATCTCCGTTAGTTTTGGCAAAAAAGTTAGAATCAGTCGCACCTGCAATGAGTATGCCGTCGCGATACCATTGGAAAGTATCCGCATCAGATGCCGTTAGTTCAATACTATCACCTGAGCAGATATTTAAGCTCCCTGAAGGACTTACTGTAGCTAGAGATCCTGTAAAGAGATTTACTACAACGGGAGTAGATAGGCTATCACTACATCCGAAAGAGTCAACTACTATAGTATAATTCCCAGCCGCACTGGCATAATAAAAGGTGTCCATAGCTCCAGGAATTATCATGCCATCCTGATACCATTGGTATCCTGTTGCTCCAGTTGAGGTTAATAAAACTGAGTCACTTCCACAAATATTGAACGGTCCTAGCGGACTAACACTTGCATTGGGAATACCCATTACTCTGATATCAATGGCGATATTTAAACTATCTGAACAAACACCGCCATTAATCAATTTTAAAGTATAGCTACCAGAAGCTTGAACAAAAAAATTAGAGTCTGAAGCTCCGCCAATTAAGCTGCCATTTCGATACCATTCATAATTATCAGCAATATTATCAGAAACGAGTTCTGTTGAATCTCCGAGACAAATGGTATCTAGTCCATTTTGAGTGATGCTTGCAACAGGAGTATTAAATATATTAACTACAGTTGGTACTGTTGTGCTATCAGCGCAGATACCACCATTAGTTACTTTGAGTGTATAGTTGCCTGCTGTTTTAGCGAAAAAATTAGAATCAGTAGCCCCTGGAATAATACCACCATCTCTATACCATTCGTAGGAATTGGCAGCATCTGCGACTAGTTCAATACTATCTCCAGAACAGATGTTATTTGTACCATTAGGTGTAATATTAGCAGTAGTTGTAGCTATCGTTGAAACATTAACAGCGGTACTTAAGCTATCAGAGCAAATCCCACCATTGATTACTTTTATGGTGTAATTTCCATCAAGTTTAGCAAAGTAGTTTGAGTCGGTAGCTCCTGCTATAATAGTTCCATTTCGGTACCATTGATATGATCCTGCAGGATCAGACACCAGCTCTACACTATCATTACTGCATATAGTAAAAGGACCAGCTGGCGTGACACTTGCAACAGGAACTGCAGTAACAGAGACTAAAACTGGCATGATGGTGCTATCGGAGCAAAGCCCACTGTTCGTAACTTTCAATGTATAGTTTCCTGCAACTTTTGCAAAATAGTTCGAGTCAGTAGCTCCTATAATTGTACTACCATCTCTATACCATTGATAGCTATCAGCGGAGTTGCTAACTAGTTCAATACTGTCTCCGTTGCATATGTTAAGAGGTCCCGCAGGAGTTATACTAGCAGTAGGGGTATTAACTATTGTAATGTCAACAGATACCATGAGGCTATCGAAACAAATTCCTCCATTTGTTACCTTAACGGTATAGCTGCCATTACTCTTTGCAAAGAAACTCTGACTTGTGGCTCCAGCAATAGCCATTCCGTTTTGATACCATTGGTACAAATCAGCAGGGTCGGCAACCAGCTCAACGCTATCGCCGTTGCATACATTGATACTACCACTTGGATTAACATTGGCAATAGGAATAGTTACAGTAGAAACACTAATAGGAGTGGTAAGGCTATCGAAGCAACCTGAGCTACTAACAACAATGGTATAATTTCCATCAAGTTTAGCAAAGTAATTTGAATCTGTAGCTCCAGCAATTGAAGTTCCATTTCTATACCATTGGTAAGTTGATGCATTATTTGAAACTAATTCGATGCTATCTCCATTACAAATGCTCACTGGTCCAGGAGGTGTAATACCTGATGGTGGTGACGGTAAAACATCAATAGACTGACCTATTGCTAGGCTGTCTTCACATCCGAAACCATTAGTAACAACAATGGTATAAGTGCCACTTACTTTAGGAAAATACTTTTGATCAGTCGCACCTGCGATTATTGCGCCATCTCTATACCATTGATAAGTGGTGGCAGGATCTGAGGTCAGCTCTGCACTATCGCCTAAGCAGACCGTGTCATTTGAATTAAGTGTGACATTTGCAATAGGATTTGAATTAAAGGTGGCATTTATAGCTGTCGTCAAGCTATCTGGGCATCCATTGTTAAATATTTTTATGGTGTAGTTTCCATCAAGTTTTACAAAATAGTTTGAATCGGTAGCGCCAGCAATGGTTGATCCATTTCTATACCATTGATAGCTATTCTCAGCGTCAGCAACTAGTTCAATGCTATCCCCAGCGCATGCAGATACAGGACCCACAGGAGTGACATTTGCTGTTGGTGTGGTAACAGTAGCAACCACAGGAATTATTAAACTGTCGAAGCACCCTATAGCATCCGTAACTTTTACGGTGTAACTGCCTGCTGTTTCTGCGAAATAGCTTTGATCTGTTGCACCAACAATTGTGCTACCATTTCTATACCATTGGTAAAATGAAGTAGGATCAGCAGTAAGTTCCACGCTATCACCATCACATATATTAATTGGACCAGCTGGCAAAATATTTGCGGTTGGAGCTGGGTTTACATTAAGTGTAACAGCCGTTGTTAGGCTGTCGCTACAGCCAGATTGTGTGATTTTAATTGTATAGTCTCCCGCAATTTTGGCATTATAAGTTTGGTCAGTAGCACCTGGTATAGCTATTCCATCTCTGTACCATTGATAGGTATCTGCGGGGTCTGAGGTGAGTGTTGTACTATCATTGTCGCAAATAGTAATTGGGCCTGCTGGTGTTATATTAGCCATTGGTGTTATGACGTTTGCTGTGACAGCATTTGTTAGACTATCTGAACAACCTAGAGTATTGCTTACTTTGATCGTGTAATCCCCATCGAGTTTGGCAAAATAGTTTGAATCGGTAGCGCCAGCAATGGTTGATCCATTTCTATACCATTGATAAATATCTGCTTCATCTGACAAGATTTCTATACTATCTGTGCTACATATCGAAACGGGGCCTGGTGGATTTGCATTGGCTAATGGTTTGAATAAAACAGGATTGGGTAATCCGTTCATATGAAATTTTAATGTGAAGAATGCTGTTGGGGGAGGGGTACTAGATTGATTTCCTCCAACATAAATTACGTAAATATGATCTTTTACTAAGCTTAGGGTAGGTTGCCAGTTTGTTTCTCCAGTAGGGTTGCAAGTATCTCGAGCTTGCTCTATGGAAGAAATACCAGTAGGGCCACAATTGGGAGCAGAATCGTTACAGGCTAACTCTATCCAATTGGCCGCACCACAACCTCCGGTTATGTCATATAGTGAGAAGTCCCAGTTATGAGAACTGTCATTTGGGAAAATTCCAAATTCAAAATTACCGCTGTTGGCTGCCTGGAATTTATACCAGAAGGGGAGTACCTCGAAGGAAATGTTGGAGCAAGAAGGCCCTCCTCCTAAAAAGTCATTGAAATCAGCACCATATCCGCCAGGAGCTTCTGTATATGAACTTGTATCACATAACAGGAAAGCGTTAGAGCAGTTCTTTCTTTGATCTGCAAAAAGAAAACTGTTAAGCATTAAGATGCTAATTAAGAAGAGGAAAAAACTTTTATTATTGCTCTGCTTAAGGTTTGTGCCCTTCAACACATATGTCATATACTTCTCTAACCTTTTCATGTTTAGTCTTTGTTGATACCAAGTCACAATGCACCAATATATCGTACGTAAACATAGCTAAAAAGTTACATCAAATTAAGACATTTTTAGCACTCTATTTAGAAGTGATGTCCTGAATATGGGACGGTGTCTGTTATTGGGTAAAGAGCTTAATCACTTCTTTCATAGAAATGATTTTACCTTTATATATGGCAGAGACAAAAGCATCGCGTATATCATGTTCTTTTTTGATGTAGTTTCTCTTTTCTTCGGCAGAATTCATGGTGTCAAAATTGCCAGAATAAAATCGCGTGATCCCATCTTCGTATCTTTTAAACTCAGAGTCTGGCACGATTCGTTTGACCATACTTTGAAATTGTTTGGCATTTCTATAAGCTCCTACCTGCACTTTGTAGATTAGGCCATCCTTGGTCTCATTTCCAAACTTTTCTAAAACCATATTGTAAAGGTCATCTTTTGACATACTGTTAAGCTTCGCATCAGAATATTCATTTGCAATACTATCTGCTTTGGCTTTATCGATAGCTTTTTGTTCCTCTGCGGCTTGATCTAACTGATCCTTTATGTTCTTATCGACCTCTCCAGAGAAGAAAGGAAGTGATAAGTTGTCAAGGTTTACTGTATAAATGTCTAATAAACCATAACCCTCTTTTCTTTTGGAACCAAAATAACCTGTTAGTCCGTCGGGTGAAACGGAAAAATAAAGGTCATCATTAGTTGTGTTAATTGGATAGGCCATATTTTGAGGTTTAGTCCACTCTCCATCAAAATCTATTGATCTGAATATATCATATCCTCCCATACTGGTATGACCTTCTGAAGAAAAGTAGAGGACATGGCTTTTTTGGTGAATAAAAGGCCCATCATCATCGTAAGGAGTATTAATATTTTCTCCCAAGTTTACTGGGTCAGACCAAAAACCATCTGCCGCTTTAGTTGTTTTATATATATCTAGTCCTCCATATCCCCCTGGCTTTTCGGTTGAAAAGTATATAATACTACCATCTCCTGTAAATGTGGCATGGCTTTCAAAATACTTTGTATTAATGACAGGGCTGAGTTTATATGGTTTTGCCCAATCACCTGCAACGGTATCCAGTTCTGTAACTAGTATGTCGCTGTGAATACCATCACTATGATAGATGAGCATCGTTTTTTCATCTTTTGTGATACTGGTAACGGCATCATGAGTGTTTGTATTTACATTTTCGCTAATGCTTACTGGAATGGTCCAGAGTCCATCAAATCCATAGGAAATAAATACATCTTCAAAATAAAAACCCAGTTCGTCTTCTTTTCCCTCTGTATTTTGTAGTCCGCCAGTACACCCTGGGCCTCTGTATGTAAAGATCAATGTAGACTGATCTTCAGATACAACAGGTACATATTCATTGTATTGTGTATTGATTACATCTCCAATATTTTGGACTTTGGTCTTTTCCGGATCCAAGGGATTGGCTAGGTAAAATGTAGCGTTATCACACATTTCCACTCTTCTCTGAATATGTTCTATACTCTCTAAGGTTGGAGGTATGGGGGCATCAATAGCTTCTGTATAATATTGTTTTGCTTTGTCTAGTTGATTGGTATAATTATATGCTTTTGCTAGTTTTAGTAACACATTGCCATTTTTAGGCTTGGCATCTTTTACTTTATGCAGCAAGTCTATTGCCTTTTCCATCTTTATAAATACGTCTATGTAGCATACTGCAAGAGCATATTGTATGGCTGTATCATTTGGAACTAAAGAGTCAAGCACTTCATATTTGTGCAATGCGTGCAAAAAATTATCTGTTTCATATAGGTGACGAGCTGTTTCTCGCATTTGGGGAATGTCAAATTCCTTTTCCCCTTCTTGTGCCTGAATAAGACTAATTGAACATATCAAAAGAAAAAATGAATAACATATTTTGTTATTCTTTAAACAAGAAATATCTACCTCCTTTAAGTCCATGCACAGATGTGTTACGCGCTAATTTAACTATTAAAATACAAATAAAAACTTTATTTATATCAGAATTAAGAACAACAAAATTGCATTGTACTTAATAATATACATCGAAGAACATGGATGGGTAGCTTATCTAGTAGTCTATTGTGAGCTATTGTATCATTAGAGATTTGGTAATTGTGTTATTTTTTGAATGTAGCTCGATAAAGTAGATTCCTTCAGGGGTATCTATGCTTACAAGATTTGAATTTGATGAAGTTTCAAATTTTTGTTTGTGAATAATATTACCCAAAATATCCCTTACAACAATCTCATCCGTTGCTTTAAGAAGTCGATGAGTGTTTATTGTAAATACTCCACTACTTGGATTGGGGTATATTTGGAAAGCTTCATCTGTTGCTAAAGATAGGCTGTTACATGCGTTGACTACAACTGTTTTTTGAGCGGTGTCAAAACAAGAGTTGCTTGTATCAATAACTATAAGTTCTACCATGAAGCTATCAGAAGACGCATATATATATTGTGCTGTATCTGAAAACATAGCAAAAACATCTCCATTATCATGAAATTTCCAGATAATGCTATCTGTGTAGCCTTGACTATTGTATGTGGTTATGTCAAATATCCCCAAGGAGTTTAAACAACCTGCGCTATCCGAGATGGTAAAAATTTTAGTCTCTGGGTCAAGTATAGTCACCCATGTAGTGTCATTGTACTCACACTGACCTTCCGCATCAACAGAAACTATGTATTGACCACTTTCCATAGCTTTAATTGTATTTTCTGTTTCTCCAGTGGACCATGTAAATTGATAATCAGTATTGCTATTCAACAAATCATCCGCCAACCCGATAACTGGGGACTTACAACTCACTACGGTATCTTCTAGAAATTCAGGGAGTATGATCTCTGCATAAAAAACTCTTCTTTGTATGCAGTTTGAGGGAGCTGGGTCTCTAACGGTTATTTGGTAATTACCAGTTTTAGTGATCTCGATAGAGTCTTCAGAACTAAGTAAGTCATCGGTGATAAAATCTTTCCAGATTGATATCGTATAATTTTCATCCACAGATAGAATTAGTTTATCACATACAACTGTATCTGTAACAAAGTCTAGCGGTAAGCTAGGAAGTTTCGCATAGAAAGAGTCTGGAACGACTTCGGATCCATCTATGAAGTAGCTGCACCAAAAGGTATCCAAGTCAATTAGTGTTAGCTCTAAAACATGATTACCAGGATTAACAACTTCCACACTTACTTGCTTCGATTCAGATACAATTACATTGTCTAGTTCCCAGCGATAGGCTAATGCATCTAAGTCTGTCCAGGCACTGATGACTTCCTCTGTGCAAATGGTATCTCCATAGTAAAATCTTGATGTTTCACAGTTTTGCCATCCGCTCAGCGTTTTGTATACCGTTCCATTATTGCCAACAATATAACCTGTTTGATAATCTGTCATGTGTATATTCCAAAGTTTTTCACTAAATTCTGCTCCAGCGTGCCACTTCTTCCCTTTATTAGTGGTGTAAAATATTTGATTATCTCCAATTGACATGGGGCCGCCACCTTTTTGTGAGATCATAAATCCAACGCTATCTCCAATAAATTGAACATCCATAACTTTTTCAAAGTCAACACCGTTCTTAAATAAAGCTTTTCTCTCCCATCCTGAGGTGAGGTCAGCGCTTTTGATGTAATAATTGAAGTCAGCAGTTACATATACTTTATTTAGCTGAGAAACGTCTATCGAGTATAGGTTTATAGGCTGGGCAATTGCTCCCGAGTGGAGTAGTTTTACACCAACAAAGTCTTCGTGTGACCAATTTCCACCACCATTAGTTGTTATGTATAAGCGTCCTTTATCACAGGCTAGATACCCAGTATCTTCATTTATAAAATGGCATGCATTAATTGGAAAGGTATCAATAAGTGATATATCCCAAGAGGTCTCGCCTATTGTTTGTTTTGCTAGTACTCCTGAGTCGCCTTTTGCACCTGTCAGGTAAACGGTTGAATTGGTAAGTATAAAAACATCTCTCCAATGATACGAGTTGTCGATGACTGTATCTAATGTCCAACTGCTACCTCCATTTGTAGTTCTTAGAACTTTTCCATCAAAAGCTGCTATGAATCCTGTGTCTTCATCTATAAATTCAATATCTCTAATCCTTGATCCACTGAGCCCTATATCCAAGCTATTCCATGTTGTGCCATAATCATTGGTGGTCAATAAACTTCCATCAAAGGCACCTATGAAGCCACTACTATCGTTTGTGAAATATGATGTTCTCAATAAGCTTCCTGTGCCACTATTTAGTTCAAAATATGGACTTGTTTCAGTTTGAGAAATGCTATGTAAAGCTAAGCACAGCGTGAACAGATGGAAAAGTAAGTAGCGTTTCATTTTTATTGATTATCTGATGTTATTTAAAACGGTAATTGTTCCTGTTGTTGATTGAACATTATTTTCTAAAGTATACTCTGCATAGTAGGTATAAACCTTGCTTCCGCTTTGGGGAATCCAAATAGGCCTTGGGTCTCTGGTTTCAAAAACTAACTTTCCATGCCGATCATATATTCTAAATAAGTCGAAATAACCTATTGTGAATAATTCATTGTTTGACCCTTGAACAACATTCGAAATGAAAGGCTGCTTTCTGTCGTCTACAAATATGTAAATGGAATCTGTTTTGCTACAGCCAACAGCATCATATGTTGTAACATAAAAATATTGGCTACTGTCAGGAAATGCATTTATCGAATGACATACCTCGCAGTCAACTAGATTTACAGGATGCCAGAGAACGTCTTTATCCCCATTTTCAATAGTAATTAGGGCAGACTCTCCTTTTGAGATGCTGTCAATAGCAGGTGTCAGTTCTGACCGTATGCTGTCAATAATAACTAAATATCGTTCTGCCGTTTCTGCGCACCCCAGTGAATCTTTTAGGTAAACTCTAAAATCAGTTGTCTTTTTTGGGGAAACAGTTACATTACTGCACGTTTTGCAGTCAACTTGACTTGTAGGTGTCCATTGGTAATGATCAGCACTTTGGCTAGGGCTAATATTTAACATTGTATTCGCGCAAACTTGTGTGTCCCATAGATAAGTAATGAGTGGTGTATTGCAAAAGCTATCAATCTTAAATTTTGCCATATACGGGAAACTCTGTTGAGCATTAGCTGGAACCTGTTGTTGAAAAGAGCCTGCTGTTGTTGGAAATGTTTGTCCTGTGCTTGCATCATATCTTATGATACCAGTCATGATTATTTCTTCCGTGCTTTCAGAATAGCCTATTGAGGTAACATAGTCACTAGCAGATTCCCCTCTTACATAGGTTGATCCGCCAAGATCTAATGCATTCATTTCACTATTGATATGAATTAAGAAATGATTTTGTTGAGATCCTACGGCTTTTTTAAATTCTAAAGGACATATTGGGTCTACTCCATTGGTGTTTTTTACTAAATCATTCCCCATCGTTTGCCCAGCAATTATGTAAGACTCATTTGGTCCAATCTGAAGACTCCAAGGTTCTTCAACCATATCGGTTCCGAAGTATGTTGATTTTAAAATTTCATCTAATTCTAAAGTAAGGGCAGTAAGAAAATTATCCCCACCCACATGAGAGGGTATAATGCCATTTAAGTAAATGGGAGGAATGTCTCCAGTGAAAGTATTCATAAGGACATTTGCTGTAATGGGGAAATCAGTAGATTGGGTATAGCCCGTAACAACAACCTCTTTGCCGTTTATTATTTCGATATCTCTTATTGCTTCCCTATCAGAGCCGCCTAAATAGGTCCCGCTAACTATAGCCCCAGAGCTGTTGAGCTTTACAATAGTTCCATCACCATGACCATAACTGTAAAGAGAGTTAGGTAGCTTTTGTCCCCCAGCATATGTGGTTTGAGCACCTGAAGATATACCTGGGTAGTCTGTAGAAGTGCTAAATCCTGCAGCATAAACGTCACCATTGTTATCAACGTCAAGCGTAAAGACTTCATCCCTTAAGGATCCTCCTAAGTAGGTGCAATAATTAAGCGCATCTGTATTAATGTTTATACTAAATACAAAACCGTCCTCATTACCACCTCCGTAAACGGTTTGGGAAACGCCTGATGTTACTGGAAATCCAATGTTGGATTGCACCTTGCCTCCTACATATACATTATCTCCTTGTATTGCAATTTCCTCACCTACTTCATAAGCATCTCCTCCTACCAAAGTTGAATAAACAATATCCGTCCCTTCATCGTTAAGTACTGTCAAATATACATCTCCATCATTAGCGGGGATTGTGCCAAAGCCTGATGAATTAACAAATGGGAAATCATCGGAGTGTGAAACGCCTGTTAGATATACATTTTGATTGTTGTCGACTTGAATGTCGAAGTTCCAATCTAGTTGGCTGCCTCCAAAATAAGTTATAAAGTCTGCATCGCTTCCATCGTTTGAAATTTTGGTAATATATGTATCAGAGGCACCTGGAGTAGAGGTTTTGTATACTCCGGGAGTTGTGAGTAAAAAACCATTTGCATAACCTGATATATAGCCGTTCCCCTCATTGTCGGTGGCACTTATGGCGTAAGGGTGCCCAGTCTCATCATATACCTTGCTGACGTATGTTGCCCATTCCAGACAAAATGGGTCAATAATTAGTGCCTTGTTTTTATCATAGTTTTCGTCGATAGAAAACCCAAGGGTACTATCATTTAGTAACTTATATTGACTAGCAATCATTTTGTAACTAGCGTTTTCTTCTTGATATGTAAAAGGAGCTTTTTCTATATACTTTCCGATAGGTGTCGTGACCTCTAGATCTCCATTTTTCAGGATCTTTAATTGCTTTATGCCATTGTAGACCAACTTTACATCATCGGGACTGCCTTCTGGAAAAACAATTATGTCATACTTGAGTTGGTTTTGGTGATGATAATATTCAATATCTATATGCCTGTATATAGATTTGTATTTGATTTTAGAGCAAGTGGGAGTATTGGTGCTCCATTTAGATTTGTCGCCAATAAGGTAATTGATGTTAGATGCTTTTAAATCTAATGGATCAATGTAGCTAGCTGGATTTTTATTCAGAAAACTAACATTCCAAACACATATCTCTGTTGAATCGAAAAAGCCATCCGATAAGGGATTGTTGCTATATCTTGAAATCTCTTTATAGGAGTTAATCTTAGAAAAGCTCAATTGGTCATTGAGAAAATTGATTTTATTACCCTGTATATTACCTTGAAAAAGTATATCCCTATTCCACTGACCTTTATTTTGAATAAATAACCTTTCAGGTGCTTTCAATGGACTACCTTGTTGATTTGTGAAAGCTGTTGCAAGCAATGGCAGAAAAGTTAGGAGGAAATATTGTAAAAAAGCTTTCATTATGGATTTAATTTGATTGTCGGTAATGAATATATATATGCCTAATTATAGATACTAATAAATCAATTTGCATTTTACTAATTTTATTCTCGACAAAATCGTGTATATTTAGTTTGTAATTAATAATTTCTTTGCTAAATGAAACCATCAACAGAACTATTTCAGCTTATAAAGTCATTAGATAAATCTGAGAAGCGACAAGTCAAGTTGCTTTCAGGGCTTTATTCGGGAGATAAGATTCACTTAAAGCTTTTTGAAGCAATAGATGAGCAAAAGCAATATGATGAAGAGAAGCTAAAAAGGAAATTTCAAAATACTAAATTCATTAATAGGTTTTCGGCCGTAAAAGGGTATCTGTATGACTTTATATTAAAGGCTTTAATTTACAAAGACCTAGAGAGCTATGAACACCTTAGCACTTCTTACAAGGTGAGTATACTTGTGAAAAAGGGCTTAAAGAGTCAGGCATTGCATTATTTGGATAAAATTGAGAAAAGAGCAGAAAAAAAGGAAGACTTTGAAACACTATTGAGTGTGAGCAAATGGAAGAGACAGTACTCTATAGATTTTAAGTCGCTCAAGAAGGCTCATGAATATTGGGCTGAGCAACAGGATAGGTATAATAGGTATTTGAGTTCAGAATCAAGAATGTCAAATCTTACCTTTCTTTATAAAAAAGTTATTGCGTTAGCTGAGGTAAAAGGTAATGTGCATAGTGAAACTGATTTATTTGATATAGAAGATATTGAAAAGGAAATAGCAAAGTATGAGTCAGCAATAGCATCTCTTAAAGAGAGAGATGCTGTATTGATGATAAAAACAACTTTTTATTATTTGATTAGAGATTTGAAGCGATATTATGCTTTAAGCGAAGAGTTAGTAGAGTTTTTGTTGAAAAATAGTTCAAAACAAATGTTTAGGGAGGCTCATATCATATTGAGTCTATCCAATCACATTTTTGCATGCTTAAGAACAGGAAAGTGGGATAAACACAAACATTATTTAAAATTACTAAATGACTATCCAGTAAACACCATTCAACATAAAGATTTAAAGAATCGAACCTATTATTCTTCCAAGTTAAATTTCATGCTGTACACAGGACAGTTTAAGGAGGCTGATGACTTAATGCCTGAGGTCGAATCGTGGCTTGAAAGTCAAAAAAACAAATTGCCTGTCAATGATCAAGTTATATTTCAATATATGTTTGCTTTTGTGCTTTATGGGAATGGCGATTTAGAGCGAGCACTCGATTATCTCTTTCCTATTTTAAATGAAAACGCATTTAAAGCAATTGACCATTTTTATACTTCTACTAGAATATTAAATATTATCATTCATTTTGAGCTCAATCATTTAGAGCATCTGGAGTATCTTATTTCGTCTAGTAAGGTGTATTTAAAAAACAAACAAAGGGTATTTGAAAGTGAAAGGAAGCTGTTCAACTTTTTATCAAAAGCTGTAAAGCAGCAACCTTCACATAATGATTGGAAGGCTTTTAGGGACGAGATTTCAGAAACACTTAAACACCCCTTTGAGCATTCTGCGCAGGAGTATTTTGATCTATTGTCATGGGCCAATGCAAGAGTAAACGAGACGAGCTACGCAGAAGAGCGCAACAAGATATATCAGGCTTAAGCAACTAATCTCTTAAATAATTCTTAATTGAAATTCTTAAGTCTTATATTTAAAGACACGTAAACAAGTCATATGTTGCAAATATCAAATGCAAAAGAAGGCAGCAATGCAAGGGGATATATAGACTTTGCAAAACGTTTTCATAAAAACATGGCAGAAAGAAACTTTTCCCTAGTATACGAGGGGGAAGTCACCCAAGAAATCACAAAAGCTTTTGCCTCATTAGCACAAAAAAGTCTAGAAAATGCTGATGAAGATAGAAACGTTCGGAAAAAGGTTTTCCATGTTATGGTAGAGTGTTTACAAAATATTACGAAACATACAGGAGATAATACTCTAGAGGAGGGCATAACTGGTTCCGGAATATTTATTATTGGTACTCATCAAGATGAATATATTATTACTACTGGCAATACAATTAAAAACGAAAATGTTTCGTCGCTTAAGAATATGTTGGAAAATATCAATAAGCTGGATAAAGATGGTGTCAAAGAATTATACAAGGAGAAATTAAAGGAGTCAAGACTCTCAGCCAAAGGTGGTGCTGGACTTGGATTTATTGATATAGCAAAAAAGACTGGGGAGAAGTTAGAGTTTTATTTTGTTCCTGTAGATGATGCAAACTCCTTTTTTATATTGAGGACCAAGATTGCCAAAATTAAGGCCTAATTATAAATTTTGCTTTAGTAAATAATTCAAGTTGCTAGTTAAAAAAAGGGATTAAATAAAATAGGGAAAGCGGCAAGAGATATAGACTTTTGAGGAGTCAAAACCTTAAACTCTATAATCCTATGCAACTTTCCCAAGACAAAAT
>JAUHXS010000009.1 GCA_030426955.1 Bacteroidia bacterium
GGTTACCAAAGATATACTTGCCTACTCCATAGCCATTCATCCCATCTGTTGGAGCGGTTACTTCTAAGCGATTTGCTCCTGTTGTAATAATTCCATCTGTGAAGTTTAGACCTGTAGAAACTTCTTGCGTATTCGTCAAGGTAATGCCTGAGTTGTTATTGATGGTTAGATGTTCAAATATCGTTGTAACGGATCCGCCTATATCTTGATTGGTACTGCCGTTAAATTCTACGGTTCCATTTGCGCCTCCTGCTAAGGCAACACTTGCTGTTCCGTCATTCGTCCAATCGCCTGCCACTTGCAATAGACCTTCTATCTCATAGTTTGCACTACTTGCGTTCGTCACATCGCCTTCGGCTATTATTACTCCTCCTGCTTCTATTTTAATCGTACCACTGTTACTATTGTTGATCGTTGTCATACTGCCTGAAATAATAACCGTATCATTAGGGGAAACCTTAAATATGATGCTTGAACCCTTTACCTTTAGTTCTTCCGAGGAATATAGGCTCTTGTTAAACAACAACGCAAGGGGTAGTATAATTAAAACGAGTCTCAAATACTTAACTATTTGTAAAACAAAGGTATAGGTTTTCAATAAAATACTTAAGAAAAATGCTTACTATTTGCCATATATTATCAACGAAAATATACCTCAAGTAAACATATTATTACGCTTTATGTACTTTCCAATAATATCAAACTCTACATTGCATATGCCTTCCACCTGAATGTTTTTAAAGTTCGTATGCTCCAAGGTATAAGGAATTATCGCCACCGTAAATGTATCATCTGTAACATTAAACACCGTTAAACTAACTCCATTAATGCAGATTGAACCTTTCTCAACAATAAGTGAGGCAAACTGCCTATCATATGAAAATGTAAACTCATTACTTCCATTCTTCTCATCTCTGGAAACACATCGGATTATAGTGTCAACATGACCTTGAACCATATGACCATCTAAGCGATCACCCATCTTCATAGCACGCTCTAAGTTTACAGTATCCCCTACACTCAATGACTCTAAGCTTGATTTTTTTATAGTCTCCTCAATTGCCTCAACTTGATAAGCATGATCATCTTTATTAATAACAGTAAGGCAAATTCCATTGTGTGACACACTTTGATCTATTTTCAATTCTGGAGATAGAGCAGATTCTATTGTCAGAATAAGGTTATTGGCTTTTTTATCTATTTGCTTAATACGTCCAACTTTCTCAATGATTCCCGTAAACATAAACTAGTCATTACCTCTTAAAATGTGAATATATCCTTTTAAAGGCTTTTCTCTTTCCACAACACCGTTCAATGTGACTTCAAAGACATCACACCCATAATAATAAACTGCTTCAACCAATTCATTTCCGTTTTTGTCTCTTCCATCCCAATTAATTTGTGGATCTTGAGTCTCAAATAATAATTCTCCCCATTTATTAAATACCTTAAAGTCAACATGATCAATAAATCGATAGTTAAACCTATCTTCAGTTTTAAAGGGTGTGTATAAATCATTGGCATTATCGCCATCTGGTGTAAACACATTTGGCAGCTTGTACAACGGACAATTGTCAATACATATTTTCTTTTCTTTAACACTTTCATTTCCTCCCGTATCAACAGACGTAACAATATAACATCCTGCAACGGAAGTAAACAAATCCCTATGCGTGTATTGTTTCGTTTCAGCCGATAGCTGATTAACTAAAATAGGAGGGGCGCTTCCAGTATCTTTCGCAAAATAGATATTATAATAAAACACGTCTTCTCTACACGAATCATTTAAGTCAACCCACTTTACAATATTTCTAAAATTAGCATCCGTCCAAGGAATATCTGCAATTAAATCACAATTACTCGAGACAGAAAAGTCGGGCTGACATGGAGGAATATTGTCAACTGGCATTTCACAAACTATTTGAGATCGGTTCAACAACTCTCCAATCCCCTCCGTTCCATATGTTCCAATACTTTTAACAAAGTAACAGTACGTATCGCCATTTCGTAAACCCTTATCTACATAGATTGGCACGTCAACTGTATCTAGCGTATCAAAAAGTGCCGTTTGGCCAATTTGTCTATAAACGACATAAGAATGATTAAACCAAGGCACTTCTTCTTCCCAAGCTAGTGTCAATTGATTGTCTGTTGGTTCGAGGGAAAGATAAATCGAGGTTGCTTCTTTTGTAGTTCCTAATAATGTTCCGTCATTCACATAAAACTCCATTTTATATCGGTATTGCTCCTCGGTTGTATTTAGCAAGGTATCTGTAAATAATGTATCTGATAATGTAGAGAAACTTCCAGTAGAGTAAGCATACACTAGCAGATAGTTTGTACTTTGAGTTTTCCTATATAACCTATATTCATATGGTCCTGGATTTTGAACTGTGTCTAAATCTTCTCTCTTAGGTTTTACCCATTTGATGTCTATTTTGCCATTTGTTGCGTCTGTTGCCGTAACATCTATATTCTTGATAATAGGTAAGTCTTGCTTCAGTTGTTCGCAAGCTTCATTAGAAGGCTTACTTTCAACCCTATTATACGGGAACTCTCCCCCTCCGTCTGCAAAGTCTGCAGTGACCCGATAACAATATTCAAACCCTGCCTCGACATCTGTATCTTCATAAGTATATTCGTCTAAACCAATGACAATCTTTTGATAGCCAAAGTCAGTCAGATCAACTTGACATGATTCAACTATTGTATCCGACGGGCCAAGTTTACGCCATAACGTAAAACCTTGAAAATTTGATGAACTAAAACACTCATAAGGATCGTCCCACTCCAATATAATCTTGCCTGTCACAGCCGTTGCCGTTAAATTTTCTGGCGGTGGTGCGATGACTGTAATCAACCATGTTTCCAAATCGACTAGAGGAAGTGTATCTCCTGCAAAAGTGAAATTGTCTTCTGCTTTAAAAACCACTTCATAAAAGAATTTACGCACGTGACTACAGTTTGTTGGCCAGAAGAAGAATGACCTGACAGTATCCGTTCCTTGTCCTTGTGCCGTTGGAAAAATAGCTGGACTCGAAGGAACGGCAAAAGGTCCTCCTGCCGCTGTTAATGTGACCACCTGGCCAGCATCAGGATCTGTTGCCGCAATTTCAAGAAACAAGGTATCTCCTGCTACAATACAAGTATCATTTACAGAAAAAACATCTGGTGGGTCATTATCTTTATCCAAAACGATTATTTGCATATCCCTTACCATTGATCCAATTTTAAAACCATTTCTATATTCAGTAATTTCTATCGCGATGTTATAAATACCTTCTAGTTTAGGAGCATCCCAAGTCAGCTCTCCTGTAAGAGCATCAATTGCAATGTTATTATTAGGACCTGGCTCAACTTGATCTGGTAAAACGTAGTTAGGCACTTCATCATTTTTATCCTGCTTTGGAGGTATTAACCTATATGATAAACTATCCCCATCTACATCATAAGCGTTAGGATTATGCTTAAAGACATGATCAATATTGGCATAATCAATTGGAAATTGTAATAATACTGGCGTATTATTAAAACCAAAAAACTGAGGATCCAAAACGATCAACTCAGTCTCTACATAAAAAGCAATATTAACTGAATTACCCGCATTTATATTGACAATATCGGCAATTCTATTTAAGTCTATAGTTGAGATAATATATGTAGATGGTCCGCTATAAGTATGAGTTCCCTTGTATAGATTTTGCTTTATATCTCCTCCAAAACTTGTTTCCTGAACTCTAGGTATTGTAACGACAGTTCCATCCCCCCAGCTTAATTCAATAGAATCCCTATCTGCAGGACTTGATTCCTTTGTATAAGTATATACGGTTACTTCGTAGGTTAAATTGTTAAGTTGACGATATGTAATCTCACCTGCTCTATTATGTGTTGCAAAA
This sequence comes from Bacteroidia bacterium, assembly GCA_030426955.1. Taxonomy (GTDB): domain Bacteria; phylum Bacteroidota; class Bacteroidia; order Chitinophagales; family JAUHXS01; genus JAUHXS01. Next base: position 3,897 of record JAUHXS010000009.1, read on the forward strand.
ATTCCTGCACTTAATAATAAACACAATATTGTACCTGCAAGGCGTTGAAACATATATTAAAGTTACACTATCTAGTAATAGGATTACTTATTAATAACGAAAAATAGTCGAATTTGTTTTCTAGTCGAACGTCAGGTCGATATATACTGGTAAGTGATCACTAAAACCGCTTAGATACATTGGCCCTCGATAAGTTCGACAAATGGTTTCTTTCATGGTATTGGGATTGTAATTGACCAACCAATCTTTTTTAAAAATCTGCCCTTCTTCTTGCTTTAAATGAAGTACTCCTTTATTTGTCTTTAGCAAGTTTGAGCATATAATAATTTGATCAAATAAGTTCCACTGCCCTTTATAAGTAAGCGTACCTAATCCTCTTTTGTGTAAGCCTAAGTATGGATTAAACGTAATAGCTTCCCCATCAATCCCTGCACCCAATACTTCTTCAATGCTTTTATTATCAGGGTCGTCATTAAAATCGCCCATTATGACAAACTTCGTTTTACTATTATTATTTACTTGTTTGATTATCTCATTTCTAAGAATTTGCGCTGCATTTATTCGCTTTGGCTCTGTTTCAAAAGAACCTCCTCTTCTAGACGGCCAGTGATTTACCCAAATAGAAACCGTGTCTTTGTCTCCCAAAATACCACTGACCAACAATATATCTCTTGAATTTTCAACTGGAAAAGTTTTGCTAGACAATAGTTTAAAATGATCTGATCTATAAATCAGCGCGACATCTATTCCTCTTTGATCTTGTGATTCATAATGAACATATTCATAAGGTAATTTCTCCAATGGAGTTTTATTCAGCAAGTCTTCCACAACCGTATTGTTTTCTACTTCTGCCAGTCCAAGAATAGAAACAGATTCCCATTCTCCCATAGCGATGACTACCTTAGAAAGGTTCTGCAGTTTTTTGTTGTATTTATAGGCATCCCATTTTTTCTCACTTTGTGGTAAAAATTCATTGTCATTTTTCGTTATATCATCAAGTGTATCAAAAAGATTCTCAACATTATAAAAGGCTACCCGATAAGTCTGAGCATGAGAAAAATTGAAATATGAAACCAAAAACAATGAAACAATTAGAAAGACAAGTCCGTGTTTCTGATTTCTTGTTTCTGATTTCAAGTTTTGGGAAATCATTTTCCTTTGCCTTGAAGTATTATTATCAGGGTATATACCATTACCTTAAAATCCAATGCTAAAGAAATATTCTCAATGTATAACAGGTCATATCGCATCCTTTGTATCATTTCATCTACATTTTCTGCATATCCAAATTTAACCATCCCCAAAGACGTGATGCCAGGCTTAACTTTTGTTAAATGTCCAAAATGTGGTGCTTTATCTATAATCTTATCTGCAAAAAACTGACGCTCAGGCCTTGGTCCGACCAATGACATATTGCCGATCAAGACATTATAGAACTGAGGCAATTCATCAAAGCGCCATTTTCTCATTACCCTCCCCCAAGGCGTTATCCTACTATCATTTTTGCTCGATAATGCCGGACCCTCTTTTTCTGCATCAACATACATCGATCTAAACTTATACATTTTAAAAGGTTTTCCATTTTTTCCAACCCTTTCTTGAGTATAAAATATAGAGCCTGATGATGAAAGTCTAACTCGTAGTGCAATAAAAAGATACATGGGTATTAATAACATCATTACAAGACCTGATAAAACAACATCAATTACTCGTTTAATTATCCTTTGCCAAGTGGCCATCAAATCTGGGTAAATCTCAATTAAAGGTGCTGCAAATACATTATTCACTTTAACAGAACCAGCGATTATATCATACATATCAGGAATTATCTTTACTAAGATATTTTTATTAGCTAACTTATTGATAATGTTATTTAAAACCTCATGCTCTGATGATTCAACTGCGATAATCACTTCTTCAATATTCTGATTATCTATCACTCCTTCCAAGTCTTTTATTTTTCCTAGCTTGGGCAAAAACTCTTCTAACTCATTGGTACTTTTTCCATTGGTATCGATGAAACCCATAAACTTATATCCTAATGGAAGATTTTGCTTTAATATATCCTGATACAGTTCTAAAGCGTTTTGGTTCCCTCCAATAATTAATGTATTGTACCAAACCTTACCTGTTTTGATTACACTTTTAGCAAATGTTAGCAACAACATCCTTGATGTGATGGTTATCATTGCATGGATAGAAAGTAAAGACAAGAACGACTTGTAATACTTTCTATAGTCAGAAACAACATCGTCCAGTATTAATGCAAAGAAGATGAAGATGACTCCAACGATTGTTGCTAGCAATGTTTTGTTAAACTCCTCTAGCCGTGATTTTCTAAAAACATCTTTGTAGTTCCCAAAAAGTAAATATAACAGCAACCAAAAAAAAGGCAAGATGACTACTCCAGCAATAAATTTCTGATCATTTATAATAACATCCCATAAATTTCCAGAAAACCCTTCAATGTAAAGTTTTCGAAATACAAAAAACACGCCCCAAGAGACTGATGCCGTAAAAAAGTCTAATAGTACATTGATTAAAATACCTACTTTTTTGTTCAATGTATCAGCTTTATGTTATCAAACCTTATTTCAGCAGAAGTAAGAGAATCTGTTTTATAGGATTGAAACAACAACCTATACTCAAGTGCCTTGAGGGTAGTTGCTTGCTCTGTCAAATTAACATATATCTTGTTCCATTCGTTTTTAGGAGAAACTACTAAGTTATAAAACCTATCCTGTGTCAACTCATTGAGCAAACCAATTTGGAAAGTATTAGATGAATAATAGTTAAGCTCTAGGTAAACCGGATTTCCATCACTAGGCAATTGAAATTTCTCAGTACTCACAATTTCCATAAAATTATTTGCATCGTCTAATTCAATAAGACCACATTTATCTTCAAAGCCATTGGAACTTGTTTGCGTAATATTTACATTACCACTCTTTCGTTCAAACTTGACTCCCGTTCCATCAAAATTTTCTATAAATACAAAGTCTGCCAATTCACTATATTCAATAATAGGTGAAATAGAATCAGTAATTCCAGGAGTAAACTCATAGTTTATATTATAGCTCGTATAAAAGTCATATTCAACTCGTGTACCTGTTATACCATTATCAAGGATTCCTGCTCCTATCTGTATTTCGTGCTCTCCTTCTTCAAGTATTGGAAATGTTGCGGGAAGCTCATATACACCAATCAGGTTTTTATCTATGGCCACCCAAGCATCAATAATTTTCTGCGATTCTGACCCTTCCCCATTTTTTACATTTAGTGTCATCGATGTTACATGCAGATATGCTGGAATATCCTCTGAGGGGTTAATTATCTCACAAGATGATAATAATACAATAATTATAAATGAGAGTACACTACCTCGATAAAACATCTACTTATTACAATGCTTAAAAAGAAAAATTATTGTATTCAGTACTGATAAAAATGCGTTATGCTTCTACCCTATTCTTATCAATCTTCTCAACTATCTGATAAGCAACTCTTAAAGCATTAAACCCATCAAGTATGGAGACTTCAGGCTCTACGTTTTGCAGTATGCTATTTGCAAAAATCTCTAATTCATGTTTAATAGCATTAATAGACTCTTGTGGAGGTTTTTCTAAGATGATATTTTTCTTTTGTCCATTTAAGTCTAACTCAAAGCTCATCCCATCACTTTCGGATTTATGGTCTGAAAGTCTAAAAACTTCAGACTCTTTCTTCAAAAAGTCAATCCCTATATAAGCATCTTTTTGAAAGACTCTCATTTTCCTCATGTCTTTCATAGATATTCTACTAGCGGTTAGATTAGCTGCACACCCATTATCAAATTCGATTCTTGCATTGGCAATATCTGGTGTATCACTAATGATAGAAACTCCGTTGGCACTTATCTTTTTCACATTGGCCTTTACAAGACTTAAAACTACATCTATATCGTGGATCATTAAGTCAAGTACTACTGAAACATCAGTTCCCCTAGGGTTAAATTGTGCCAACCGATGCGCTTCAATGAACATAGGTTGCAAATCATACTTTTTCAAAGCCATCAATGCTGGATTAAATCTTTCGATATGTCCAACCATTCCTTTTACATTTGCCTCTTCCACTAGCTCTAACAATTGTTCAGCTTCACGTAGCGTGCTTGTAACTGGTTTTTCAACGAAGATATGTTTACCAGCTTTTAAAGCTTCTGATGCACATTCAAAGTGAGATAAGGTTGGAGTGACGATATCTAAAGCATCGACATCTGCAATAAGCGCAGAAATTGAGTCGTATTTTTTTACTCCAAATTCATTGGCTGCAAATGTTGCATTTTCTTCATTCGGATCGTAAATACCAACTACCTCAAAAGATTCAATTTCTTTTAAAAGTTTGAGATGTATTTTTCCTAAGTGCCCGACACCAAGTAACCCAATCTTGACCATGATTAAGCAAAAGTAGTAACAAAGCGAGAGAGTTATTAGTTGGCTTTTCCACAACAAATCACATGACTGTCCTAATTTTGACCCTTAACGGCTTTATGGGTAACGTGAATTATGGATATTTTAAGTTGGTAATTAACACATATTATATCAAATGTTTAACTTTTGGCATTTAGCCAGTAGCGCATAGCCAATGGCAACCGTTGAGAAGCCATTGACTAATTGCTAAAAGCTATATGCCATAGAAGATAGATAGTCCCCGAGTTAATTTTCTTTAAAAAAGTATCTACTATTGAAGTTATGTATACTCGTTCTTAATAAATTTGCGAACTTTTGGGTTAAATTTGTCTGAACATGAGTTTACTAATCACCAATATCAAATCCATTGTCCAAGTTCATGAGCATTCTCCTTCTATTTTAAAAGGGAAGTCCATGGGTTCGATTCCAACCATTGAAAATGGATACATCTTGGTAGAAGACGGCAGCATCAAAGACTATGGCATAATGGATTCTGCTCCTAAAAACGCAGGTAAAATGATTGATGCAACAGGCAAGCTTGTTCTTCCAAGTTGGTGCGACTCCCATAGCCATATTGTTTTTGCAGGGAGCAGAGAACAAGAATTTGTTGACCGAATCAATGGATTGAGCTATGAAGAGATTGCTGAAAGAGGTGGAGGTATTTTAAACTCAGCAAAAAAAGTAAATGAGACTTCTGAAAGTGAACTGCTTGATCAAGCTTTGAAAAGAACGGAAGAGGTTATTAGCATGGGGACAGGTGCACTAGAGATAAAAAGTGGATATGCGCTAACGCTTGAAGGAGAATTGAAAATGCTTCGTGTTATCAAAAAACTAAAAGAGCAATCTCCTTTGACAATTAAAGCTACTTTTTTGGGAGCACATACCATCCCAACTAAATACAAGCAAGATCGTGAAAGTTATATCAAACTGCTCACAGAGCAAATGTTACCTCAAATCGGCGATGAGGGTTTAGCGGAGTATATTGATGTGTTCTGTGAGAAAGTAGCTTTTACTACTGAAGAGACCGACTTAATCATTGAAGCTGGATTACGATATGGTTTAAAACCCAAAATCCATACCAATCAATTTAACAGTATGGGAGGAATTGAAGTAAGCACCAAGCATAATGCCATCTCCGTTGATCACTTAGAGGTTATGAATGATACTGAAATCGACCATTTAAGTCAGTCTAATACGATTGCTACCCTCTTACCTACAGCGCCTTTTTTCCTTAATCAGGCATATCCACCAGCAAGAAAATTAATCGCTAAAAACATCCCTATTGCATTAGCAACTGATTATAATCCTGGCTCTACACCTTCAGGTAAAATACCTTTTGTACTTTCTTTGGCATGTGTTAAAATGAAAATGACTCCTGAAGAAGCAATCAATGCCGCAACCATTAATGGAGGTTATGCAATGGAGGTCGCTGATGAGCTAGGCAGTATCACTATCGGAAAAAAAGCAAATTTGATCATCACAAAACCGATGCCCAGCTATAACTTCATACCTTATGCCTTTGGAGGCAACCACATCGAAACAGTTATTTTAAACGGAAAGATTCAATAATATGACTTACCAGGTAAAAGAAAATATTTCTATTGATGATATCAAAAATCTTTTTGAAACAGATCAAAACATTGAACTTTCTCACAGCGCTCGATCAAAAGTTGTTAAATGCAGATCCTTTCTGGAGGAAAAGATTCAAAACTCTTCGAACTCCATATATGGCTTAAATACAGGATTTGGATCTCTCTGCAAGGTTAAAATATCCAATAGTGAACTTGATAAGCTACAAGAAAACTTAGTCATTTCTCATGCCTGCGGGACAGGAGATACGGTTCCTCAGAAAATCGTAAGATTGATGCTATTGCTTAAAGTACAATCGCTCTCACTAGGGCATTCAGGCATAAGAGAAGTAACTATTGATCGGCTAATTGATTTTTATAACCATAATACGCTTCCTGTGATATACGAAATGGGGTCACTAGGTGCTTCAGGTGATTTGGCTCCATTAGCCCATTTATCTCTACCGTTAATTGGTCTTGGAGAATTTTGGGGTGGGAATGTCAAAAAGAAAAGTGCTGAATTATTGAAAGACAATAATTGGGAAAGTCTTACTTTGAAAGCCAAAGAGGGACTGGCACTATTGAATGGTACTCAATTTATGTCTGCTTATGGAACGTATATTTTGATCCAAACTGAAAAATTACTTTATCTAGCAGACCTCATTTCTGCGATTTCATTGGATGCTTTTGATTGTCGAATCGAACCTTTTGATGAACTCGTTCACCAAATTCGTCCACATAAAGGACAATTGGAAACAGCCAAGGTTATTCGATCATTATTAGCAGACAGTTCTATTGCAAAACAACCCAAAGAACAAGTCCAGGACCCTTATGCCTTTAGATGTATTCCTCAAGTTCATGGTGCATCAAAAAGAGTTGTTGAAAAAGCCAAAGAAGTTTTTGAGATAGAGATCAATTCCGTTACAGATAACCCTTTAATCTTTCCAGAAGAAGATAAAATCATATCAGGAGGTAACTTTCATGGACAACACTTAGCGATTGAATTGGATTATCTAGCTATTGGATTAGCTGAATTAGGCAATATTTCAGAGAGAAGAACATATCAATTAGTCTCTGGGCAACGTAATCTCCCTGAGTTTTTAACCATCAACCCAGGTTTAAATTCAGGGTTAATGATCCCTCAATATACTGCTGCATCACTAGTGAGTCAAAACAAACAACTCTGTACACCTGCATCTGTCGACTCTATTACTTCATCTAACGGGCAGGAAGATCACGTCAGTATGGGTGCCAATGCAGCTACAAAATGCTACAAAGTGTTAAAAAACATAGAACGAATCTTAGCTATCGAGTTATTAACAGCTACTCAAGCTTTGGATATTAGAAAGAATAAATCTAAACTGGCTTCTTCTAACGTTCTTGAAAAAACATTGATGGATTACAGAAAAACAGTTCCTTTTATAGAAGAAGATAGAGTTTTACATGAAGATATTGAACGGTCTGTTGAATACATTTCAACATACAATAAGATTGTCTAAACTTTAGGCTTTTATCTCACCATTCTTCTTGGGAAGTGACATTCATACTGAAATAATCCCAAATTAAAGAGAAGCCTGCCGTATCATAGGCAGGAAATCTCTTGATTTTGTCTCATATGAGATTCTTTCGTTTTGGATTTTAAAATCTTCGATTTTAAATTAACAAAACTCAGAATGACGGTGGGGTATATTAATACCTGACCACCTTATCTATCACTCGACCGTCATTAAAAGACAGCTCAACAAAGTAGACTCCTTTTTCAAAAGAGGCTAGGTCAATGATCGTAGATACTCCATTCACTTTTTTTAGATATAACTTCTTTCCAGCGACATCAAATAAAGTAATCGCATCAATAATTCCTTTTGACTTAATCATCAACTCTCCTTTTGTTGGGTTAGGAAACATTGAATAGTTATTTTGACTGACCTCAAAGATTGAAGTTGTGTCTGGCGGAGTTATTTTTTTAGGCACAAACTCAATACAAGCTGAGGTGGCTGAACAGCTATCTTTCGTAATCGTCACCTGATAATATCCAGAATCTTCAGGCATGTAAGTTCTATCAGTTGCACCGGCTATCATGGTCATACCTAGATTACATTCAAACCACTGGTAGGTAGCACCAACTGTGTTAGAAGTTAAGCTGCTATCACCTATTGTAATTGTTGTGTCTATCGTATATGCCAATACGTGATTAATAACGGTGTCACAAGAACCAATAGCAGGAATCGTATCTTTATATGATCCTGGTGTGCTTTCAAACTGCCCTAAAATCATAATACTATCTCCTCTACATATTGAATAATTGATCGTCTTTGTAGGATTAGCTTCATAGTCTAGGATATGAGAAACAATTGTATCACAAGCAAACATACCTGGCACAGTATCTTTAAAAGTTCCAGGTGTTTTTCTATACTCGCCTAAGATCATAATACTATCTCCAAAGCAGATTTCGTAGTTAATAGATTTGGTAGATGGTTCGCAACCTGGATATTCATATTGAACCACCATAAAGGAAGTTCCATTAATAATATGCTCTTCCTCTATTCCAAAATCATAACCTGATGGCGTAGTACCAGCACAAAATATATTATCTGAATTGGGGCTAAAAGCCAATGCTTTAATTTGAGTAGCCAACCCTCCAAAACTAACTGCCCATTCTACTTGACCTGAGTTAGAATATGTGGCATAAAATGGAGAGTAATCTTCTCCATCATTGGGAACTACCAAATATTCTTCAACTCCAAGATCAAAATCTGTAGTATCATGGATTCGTCCCATTAGGTGAATTCTGTTGCTTCTACCAATACCAACATAGCTACTAAAGTCATTTGCCTTACTCCCTAAAGTGTTTTCCCAACGCAAATTCCCATTTGGTTCATAACTAGCTAAAAAGAGGTCATAGCTGCCATTCGTATTTTTATCCGTTCCAGCTCCTTCAAAGTCCATATTAATCATGCCAGAATATCGACCTGTAACATACAGGTTACCAAACAGGTCAGTAACTGTATTACCCAATTCGATTGTTCCAGAACATCTTATATTTTTATGCCAATTGTAATCACCCGAAGTATCATAGCTGATAACAGCAAGGTCTCGTTGTCCACCATCAGGGTCTATTGTAATCATAGAATCGGTTTCATCAGGATATATTCTATCGTCAAAGCTCACAGTTGCATATACCTCATCTCCAAAACTTGATATGCTTTTAACAGCTGATGCAATAGAACCATCTACCGGACCAAAGTTTTTATGCCATTTGTAAGTGTTAGAGGAGTCATATTTGGTTATATATATCCCATAGTTTGTTCCTACATTATAGCTTAATATCTGACCAGCACCTGGATCAAAGTCAATATTAAACCTATAATTGCCAACAAAATAAACATTGTCATCAGCATCAATGTACATATCATCTGGCTTACCCTGCCCTGATAAAACTCCCCTTGACCAGACTAACTGACCCATCGGATTGTATCTCGCAAGTTGCAAAGATGATATTGCTGGTCTAATCTTATGCGAAAGCCCAAGAGGATTCATTTCTACAGAATCCGTACCTGCCAGATAGACTGATATCGCTACATCTCCATTGGCAAGAAACCTTACAGCACCTGCATCATCAACACCACCATCAGTTCCCAAAGCAAAGCCCCAGTCAAAGTCCCCTGATGCTGTATATTTAGCAAAGAAACAATCATCTAAATGTCCCTTCTGTTTAATCCAGTACTCGTTAGCACTAGGATCAATATCAATACTATCCTTATCAAATATACCTAAGACGTAGGTGTTTCCCATCGAATCAGCAATAATTGACTTAGGCTCAGCAGAACCAGTTGCAAACCCACTTACAAACTCAGGCAACTCTTGAGCTTTCAATGTAAACGATAAAACAACAAACAAATAAACAATAGTAGATATCTTCTTCATAAATAAATTTTAATAGTAATTAAACAATATTAATCAAAATCATTAAAAGGTTCAAGGATTCGCAAACGAAATCTACAAACTCGTCAAAAAGTCCATTGCATCTATATTATCTGCATAATCACTCAGCTCTGGATGTTGCGCCTTACCAAAGGGAATGTTAGACTTTGACACGATACATTGTGTTGAATATTTATCAATTTTAATACCACTCATGTTCGTATATTCTTCATAGTAAATGACTGAAATAGGTGGTGCTTGCTTATCACTTTCTTTAAGAATCATAAATTCATTTTGCAAGAACTTCTCCTTGTTCAGCAAAAGCAAAGCAAGATTGTAATCGTAATTATTCCTATACTTGGAAAAATCAGCTAAGCTCTTAAAGGAGTCTAGTGCTTCAAAAAGTTGCTTAAAATCATACCCTTTGGGAACAAATATTTTGGAAACATTTCTGCATCCCAATCCAAAATAGCTAAACATATCTTCCCCAAGCTGTTGTAACTCCTCTTTCGATTCGTTTCCATCTAAAATGGCAACTGATGTTCTGTTTTTCCTTATAATATTCGGTTTTTTACCAAAATAATATTCGAAATATCTTGCTGAATTATCACTCCCTGTAGCGATTACAGCATCATAGCCAGATAGTTTATCTACTATTTCAAATCGACCTTTAAAGGAATTATCCATTTCAACAAGCTTATTTAACAAAAAGGGGGGCAAAACATTATCTTTTGAAGACAATTTTATAATAGCATTATTATTAGTAATTAGCGCAGATAGTAAGTCATGAAACCCAACTAAGGGAATATTCCCAGCCAAAACCAACCCTATATTTTTATTCCCAACACCTATCTTATAACCTTCAACCCATCGCGTTAATTTTTCTTTTGATAAGTAGTTTTTTGCAATAGCATCTATGGATTTTTTAATGTTTTCTTCCGTGAACCAAGGATTGGCGATACCTGCTTTGCTTATAGTATCTGTCAAGCTTTTGTCTTGACTAATCAGAAAATCCCCTAACTTTGCAAAGGATTCAATATTGGATGAAATATTTGACATATAACTAAAACGTTAGACCTTAATTTTATATATTTAATAGAGGCTGAGCGAGTATCAAAACTAAGGAATTATGGCAATAATGATTACAGATGAGTGCATTAATTGTGGTGCATGTGAACCAGAATGTCCGAATAATGCCATTTACGAAGGCGGTGTAGAATGGGCAATTTCTGATGGAACTTCATTAAAAGGAAACTACGAATTACTGGATGGCAAAACGGTTGATGCCGAAGCCAAACAACAACCAGTTTCTGATGACTTCTATTATATCACAACTGACAAATGCACCGAATGCAAGGGGTTTCATGAAGAACCACAATGTGCTGCCGTCTGCCCTGTTGATTGCTGCGTGCCTGACCCTGATTTTGAAGAGTCTGACGACGTATTATTGGCAAGAAAAGAAAAACTTCATCTCTAAACTCATTAATGAAGGGCTACATTCAAGAAGCGTTGCAAAACAATTGCATTTTAGCAATATGTTTATTTCTCACCACACAATTAGCCTTTGCTAATCAGTCTATTGTATTATTAGACGACCCACATAACGTTTATCCACTTGATGCTTTTATAGAAGTTTTAGAAGATAAATCCAATGGCATCAGTTTTCAGCAAGCTTCTTCGGGCGACCTTGATAATCGCTTTGTTGCAAACGAATCGGGCATACCCAACTATGGTTTCAGCAACTCAGCTTATTGGGTAAGATTTAAGGTTTTAAATGATCTAGATGAAAATAAAAATTGGTTGTTAGAAATTTCTCAACCACAACTAAATTCTATCAAGCTTTTTTATAACAAGCCTGATGGCTCACTTGAAATAAAAACTACTGGCGACCATTATCCATTTGACCAAAGAGAGATTAGCCATCCTTTTTTCTTAATTCCTCTTGAATTACAACATCAACAAATTACCACATTTTATGTACGTGTCTCTAGTAAACATGAGAATGTAAGTTTACCACTTAGGATTGTACCTATGAAAACTTTTAGTGAACAAGATGGCACTATACAATATCTATTAGGCTTATATTATGGTCTCTTGTTAATGGTTATATTCATCAACCTATTTTTATATACCACAGGAAATGGGGTTAACAATTTATATTACGTCTTTTATATTATTGGGATCGGACTCTTACAGTTCTCACTAAATGGTTTAACATTAAAATACCTGATAACGGATAGTGTTTTCTGGGGCAATCATATCAATATAATTGCAGCTTCTTTTGCAATTATTACCATACTCATTTTTACAAAATCCTTTCTAAACACAAGGCTTTACATTCCGAAACAAAACAAATTCATCAATATTGTACTTGTAATAGCAATCATCAACTTTGTAATTGCTTTTATTCCTGATATGTATGCTATTTCATATCAAATGATTCACTATTTAGCAATTCTATCAAATGTCATGGTATTTGCAGCAGCCGTTGTTACTTTTATGAAAGGCTTTAAACCAGCAAGGTTTTTCATCATTGCATTCTTTTTCTTGATTGTAGGTGTGTTTCTTTATATCTTCAAAAACTTCGGAGTTTTACCTGATACCATCCTTACAGAAAATGGTATTCAAATTGGTTCTGGCTTTCAGGTAGTACTACTCTCCTTTGCATTAGCAGATCGTATTAAAATCTTAAAGGAACGTCAGGAAAGATCCCAAAAAGAAACCAAGAAAAGACTTGAAACGAAGGTAAAAGAGAGAACCCTGGAGGTTACAAGGCAAAAGGAGATAATTGAAGCAAAAAACAAAGACATTACAGACAGTATCAATTATGCGCAAAAAATCCAAGAAACGATCTTGCCCAATAAAAGCAACCTTAAGGATGTCCTGCCTGAATCTTTTATCTATTACGTACCGAAAGATATTGTCAGCGGAGACTTTTACTGGTTTGCACAAACTAGAGCACAAGAGCTTATTTTGGTAGCTATGGACTGCACGGGACATGGAGTACCAGGGGCATTTATGTCTATGATTGGCAATGATTCATTAAACCATATTATCATAGAAAGTATGATTACAGATCCTGCTGAAATATTAGATAAGATGAATAAAAGGGTAACTAAAATTTTGAAGCAAAAAGATGAGCGGACAACTACTAGAGATGGTATGGATATGTCACTTTGTAAAATTGATTTGGCTACTGGAAAAGTTACTTTCTCTGGCGCTAATAGACCGCTTTATGTTATCAGAGAACAACAACTCATCATTCAAAAGGGAGACAAGTATTCTATTGGTGGACATGATATGATTAACAAGACGTTCACTAATAAAGAGGTAATACTAGAAAAAGGAGACATGGTTTATATGTTCTCTGACGGATATCCAGATCAATTTGGTGGAAAAAACAATAGGAAATTTATGACGAGAAGATTTAAGTCATTATTAACAGATATGGCTCACCTTGATATATTAGACCAAGAAAACAAGCTGGATGACAACATCAATCAATGGAAAGGAGATCACGAGCAAATTGATGATATGCTAGTGATTGGTTTCAGGTTTACTTAGTATTTGTTTTAGCCCCTCACTCATGAAGTCTTCTAATTGACTTTGATCATTGCTGTAAATCAAATAACACTCAATTGAACTTGATTTGCTTCTGTTTATAAATGCCTTGGCACTATCCACTCCCATTACCATAAAAGCTGTAGCATAGGCATCTGCGGTCATGCAATCGTCGGAGAGAATAGAAACGCTCAATAAGTTAGAAATTTCAGGATATCCTGTTTTTGGATTGATAGTGTGCACATATTTCTTCCCATCTTTTTCATAAAAATTTCTATAATTCCCTGAAGTTGCCAACGCTGCATTTTCCAATTCCACAATAGCTTGTAGGTTCCTTTTCAAACTACTTTCTTTCGGCTGATCGATACCTATTCTCCAAGCTTGATTATTTTCATTTCTCCCTTTGCATAGTACCTCCCCCCCTATCTCTACCATATAATTATTGACATCCTTTGATTCAAGGTAGCCTCCAACTACATCAACACCATATCCTTTAGCAATTGCACTAAAATCAAGTTGAAATTTAGAAAGATGTTTTAATGCAAAAAAGATCCCCTCTTTCTCTATCAATTTGACAGAGCCAAATGAAGTCAACAGCAACAGTGAATCTACCTTAAACGAGTCCCTTGAGACATTTGACTTATCATATCCAAACCCCCAATAGTTAACCAACGGCATCACAGCTGGATTAAAAGCACCATTGGTCGTTTTGTAAACTTCCTTCGCTTTTTTAAATACTGTTACAAAATGCTCATCAACTTCTGAAGTACTATCACATTGATTAAAACGAGAGATAGTTGATGTTGAAATATAAGTGGATAGAGAGTTGTTAACGTCTACAAGAACAGAGTCAATTTCTTTTTTATAATTTGTTTGAGTACTATCAATATAGATAATGCTATAGGTCGTACCCATTGTTTTTCCTTGTAACTTAACTTCTTTGATCTTATTAATTGGCTCTTTGCAACCAAGAAAGATTATGATAAATAAGAAGAGTAAAGATGATTTTCCCAATGGTTATGGTTAAACTTGTTTAAAGCGAGCCTATTAAAATCTTCTAAATTCCTGTCATTTCAACGTTAGGAGAAAACTAACTTTGCATTTTAATTAAAGATAGATTTTTCACTGCGTTCAAAATGACAATAAGGTTTATTATGTGATCTAGACTAAATCAAAGTATAAATGCTTTTCTTAACCCAACCTACTTTACCATCAGCTAACTTAATTTTACTCCATTCGCCTAGTCCATCAATCACTTTTACCTTAAGCCCTTCGTGAATAATAAATAGGTCTGTGCTATTCTCATCAGGTGAAGATTTCACATAAGCATTGTTATCAAAAATAATGGCGTGATTTTTTGACTGCTCCTTTTTATGTTGACTCCAGGCTGTTGTTAAAAATAATACTGATGCCAGTACTGATATGATTGTAATCAAAAAGACAACCCTTTTCATCACAACATTATTAGAGTATAAAATCATTGCGATCGATACAAAAATGATCCAAATGAAAGTGAGAAATATTTTTGTCCAACCACATGAAGACAATGCTTGCTTAAATACGTTCCAATATTTGGCTAAGATAAATTCTGGTATGGGTTCTATTTTATCCGTCGTCCTAAGGTTTGCTAATTGTAGGTTAAACGCAATATCCTCATCTCCAGGGGACAACCTTTTTGCCCTCTCATAATTCAATATAGCAGGAGCAACATCTCCTGTTTTAAAGTAGCAATTACCAATATTGAAATATAATTCTGCTGACTCATACCCCATATTATTTATAGAATCATAGATAGATAGTGCTTTTGAGTATTCTTGTTGCTTATATGCTTCGTTACCCAGATTAAACAACTCGGTAACATTACCACCGCTTACCGTAATGCTTATCAATAGAAATAATATGTTTGCTAAATGCCTTCTCATATTTTAGATTCTATTGTTGAGATTAAATCGATAGCTCCACTGTAGGTTTTCTCTAATGCATCACTACTTGACGAGGGCGCAAATAATGCCATTTCACATTCGTCAATAGTTTCAAAGAGCCTTTGCAAGTCCTCTTCTGAAACTTTTTTATCTCCCAGTACATCTCTCACCTTATCTTTTGAAAGCATGGCAGTTGGGATGTTAAAGCGATCACCTAAATACCCCCAAAGTGCTTTAACCACTTCATCGTAAAAGGCTTTTTTATCCCCTTCAGCCATATATTTTTTAGCTATTTTCAATTTCTTTTTTGCGATACCTGTTGCCTTCTTACTTTTCAACAAAGTGGTATTGCTTCTCAATTTATTTTGACGCTTTAGTAGAAATACTAAAACGGCCAATAATAAAAACGGAAGCCCAAGTAATAAGAAAAATAATGGCGATCCAAAGCATACTTTGCCTTTCTCTTTCAGCCCTTTCGAGTTTATTTTTATGTAGCGTATATCCTGACCTAATAACTCAATATTTTCTTTACTAATACCCGTAACCTGATTATTAGAAACATATTCCCCGTCTCCTTTCGCCACTTTTATGGTATACTCTGGTGACTGTACTCGCACGTAATCTTTCTTCTTTGTATCAAAATAAGAGAAGTAAACAGATGGCAAGCGATATTCTCCCGGACGCCTTGGTATTAATAAGTATTCATAGGTTTTACTTCCCCTTACTGGATTACTACCTTTGGGGAAGTTTTCAGTAATTTTTGGATCATATGCCTCAAAGTCTTTTGGCAAATCAATCTCGGGTGCGTCTACTAGCTTAACATTTCCTGTTCCTGATATTTTAATTTTAAAGCTGAGTGGTTCGTTGACCTTAGTTTCAGATTCACTTAACTCCGTATCGAAAGAAAACTGCCCAACCGCACCTGTAAAGTTGCTCGGCTTATTTTTTCGTGGCAATGGTTTTACTTTGACATTGATCTTGTTGGTTCTCATCTTATGCTTTACATCTTTATAACCTCCAAAAAAATCATCAAAGAAGAAATCATCAAACACACTTCTTCTCTTACGGTTGTTTTGTTGCTTTATCCTAACTGCCGCTTCCATCTCTAGTGGATCAATACTCAATGTACCATCTCTTTGTGGAAACAAAGCTACTTTTCTTATAGTGGCCACATTGAATGCCACTCCATCAACCATTTCCTTTTTTGCTGTTAGTTGTTGTGGATACTCAATATCATTACTCCAGAAACCAGTAAAAGCAGGCATTTTGTCTACACCATAGTTAACTATTTGCAAACGAGTATATAGCTTGAAAGTCACCGTTACTTGTTCACCTTGATACACACTTGATTTATCTACAAATGCCCTGATATAAACGTTATCTGCAATAGTATTTCCCTGAGATTGTTGTCCACCACTTGACTGATTATTTCCTCCATTAGCTGCTTTTACCGCTTCGACGGTTACACTGTTTGATTCAAAGTTTTTACCCTTATAAGTAAACTTAGCAGGTACAATTGTTATTTTACCTACCTGCTTTGGCTGAAGCAGATAAGATAAAGACAGAGAACTAGACATCCGTCCATTAACAATCTGCATACTCGTAGATTGGTTAGGCCCTGATAAAATTTTGAATTTACTAAAATCGGGTTGCTGAAACTGATTCAACTCTGCGTTCTTGATTGTATAGGTCAACTGCACATAGTCATTCAATGCTACTTGCTTTTTGTTGACAGAAGCAGAGAATACGATTTCTTGTGCCCTGACCGAAAAAGTCAAAACGCCTAAAACAAGCAGAAAGAAAAATGATATGTTTTTAATTGTTTTCAAAACCTATACAAAGATGTCGTTTTATTTTATGAAAGGGTGAATTGGACTACCAATCTTTATCACTTTTCATTTTTTTACCTTTTCGTTTTTGTAGTAATAATTTCTCTTGTAATTTTTTCTCCTCATTCTTAAGTGCTTCTAACAAACGCTCGGCTTCTTCCTTAGAAAGTCTTTGTTCTCTTGGCTGAGTTTGCTGTTGTTGTTCATTTTGATCTTGTTGTTGCTGGTCTTGTTTCTGCTGCTGATCTTGTTGATCCTTTTGCTGTTGTTCTTTATTTTGTTGATTTTCCTTCTGATCATTTTTCTGATTTTGATCCTGCTGATCTTGATTTTGATCTTTTTTGTCCTCGTCATCCTTTTTATCATCCTTCTTTTGATCCTGATTTTGTTGTGGAGGATTTTGCTTTAGCATCATTTGAGCATAAGCCAGGTTTTGACGTGTCTCCATATCTTTAGGATTATTCTTTAATGCATTTTTATATGCACCGATAGCTTCCTGATACTTCTTTTGATCCATATAAGTGTTACCAAGATTATGATAAGCTTTCGACCTTATTTCTTTATTCTGAGTAGTTTCAGCAGCTATTCTAAATTGATCAATTGCTTCATCAGCTTTCTTTTGCTTGAAATAAGCATCGCCTAGATTAAATACTCCTTCAACACTTTTTCCATTTTTTTCTAATGCTTTTTTATAATTAACTTCTGCTTCTGAATAATTTCCTTTTTCATATTCACTATTCCCATCACGAATCAGACCTCTTTCAGCCTGTCCAAAAGCAACAGCCGAATAAAAACATAATATGTATAACAGATATTTATACATCTTTTGCCCTTAAAAATTTAAAATCAAACACTCTGCTAGCTCTCTCAGATATCAAAAACTCCAGGATCAAGAGTAATAAAGCTACTCCAAGAAAGTACTGAAATTTGTCATCATAATCCGTGTAAACACGTTCTTCAAAATCTTTTTTCTCAATTGATCCTAACTCTTTGATCAGGTAATCCACATCATTATTTCCTCCTGACAAATGAATATATTGACCATTTCCGGCAACAGATATTTGTTGTAAAATAACTTCATTTAGTTTTGATAATACAATCTCCCCACCCTTGTCTCTTTTAAAGTCCACTTGAGTATTTCTTCTATAAATTGGAATTGGTGCACCTTGAGCCGACCCTACGCCTACTGTGAATATAGAAACCCCTTCTGAAGCTGCTGATTTTGCCATTTCCAATGCATCGGCCTCGTGATCTTCCCCGTCTGTAATAATGACTAGCGCCTTATGCTGTTGCTCTCCAGCTTTAAATGCTGTCATTGCTTGACCAATCGCATCACTCAATGCCGTTCCCTGCGTTGGAACCATTTCTGTGTTAACTGTGCTTAAGAACATCTTAGCAGCTGCATAATCTGTTGTCAGAGGCATTTGTAGATATGCATTTCCCGCAAAAACAATTAGTCCTACTCTATCATTTTGCATGCCATCAATAATCTTGGATACAAAGCGCTGAGCTCTTAGCAAACGATTGGGTTTCACATCCTCTGCCAACATGCTTTTGGAGACATCTAAAGCTATAATGATGTCGATGCCCGAACGTTTTACTTTTTCCAACTTTGATCCTAACTGCAAGTTGGCTAACCCTAAAATCAAAAAAGTGAATGCTAAAACAAATAAGAAAAATTTGATTTGATGTTTGTACTTCGGCAATAAAGGCGATAATTGTTTTATCAAGTCATAATTCCCAAATAGTTTAAGACTCTTTTTACGCCATCTCATCATCAATAAAAAAAGCAGCAAGAAGATAGGAATGGCTATCAAACCATAAAAGTATATTGTATTTTCAAACCTCAACATCTACGGTATACTTTTAAATATGGTGTATGACAATAGTGCTTCAAGTCCCAAAAGCAATCCAGTTATAATCGCAAATGGATAAAACTTTTCCGACTTTCTACTATAGGCAGAAACTTCAATTTTTGTCTTTTCTAACTGGTCAATTTCACTATAAATATCGGTTAATGCCTTGTTACTAGTTGCCCTAAAATATTTACCATTCGTCATTTCAGCAATATTCTGCATCAATGGCTCGTCTATATTTGCCTCTATATTTTGATATTGAATGCCATAAGGTGTTTGAACTGGATACGGCGCTTCTCCCCGACTTCCTAAACCAATCGTATAAACTCTTATGTCAAACTGAATAGCGGTTTCCGCTGCAGTTACTGGATCAATAAAACCCGAGTTATTGTCTCCGTCTGTCAGAAGAATCACCACTTTACTCTTGGCTTCGCTTTCTTTTAATCGATTTACGGCATTTGCCAATCCCATTCCAATCGCTGTACCATCTTCTATTATACCACTTTTAACATCTTTTAATAAGTTTTTAATCACCGCATGGTCCGTTGTGATCGGACACTGTGTAAAGCTTTCACCCGCAAATACAATCAACCCAATACGATCATTTTGCCTTTCATCAATAAAAGTAGCGGCTACCTTTTTAGAAGCCTCCAATCGATTGGGTCGTAAGTCTTCGGCCAACATACTACTAGAAACATCCATTGCCATAACAATATCTATTCCTTCTGTAGTAATTTTTTCTTCACTTAAACTGGATTGTGGCCTTGCTAATGCCAATATTATCATTGCTATTGCAATCCCTCTTAAAGCTATTGGCAATATCTTCAACTTTGCTCGTAATGAAGTACCAGTACTTGCTAGATTTCCCAAAGTCGATATTTTTAGCTCGGGATAACGTTGTTTATAACGCCACCATTGCCATCCAGCTAATAAGGGTATTATCAGCAAGAGATATAGCAACTCAGGATTTGCAAATGTTATATTATTCCAAAATGCCTTCACCTTCTTTGTCTTTTTCCTCTTTTGGTTTATTGATTTCTTTTGTCAACTCCACAAACTGATATGCATCTTTCAAGACTTTTTCATGTTCATCTGGAAGTGGTTTTGCCTTCGCAAACTTCACCAAGTCTGATAAAAAGAGCATTTCCTTTAAAATGTTGTATGGTTCTACATCAACAGTAGTTCTATTCATTACTTCCAATATCTCATCTGTTGTAGATTCAAGCGCTGGCTTATGATATCTTAGCTCAATATATTCTCTAATAATATCAGATACCCCACTATAATACCCTTTGCTATCTCCTTTTTGCCACAACTTCTCTTCTTCTAGTAATTTTAGTTTATTGATAGCAATTACATGAGCAGGTTCTT
Organism: Bacteroidia bacterium; assembly: GCA_030426955.1. Classification (GTDB taxonomy): domain Bacteria; phylum Bacteroidota; class Bacteroidia; order Chitinophagales; family JAUHXS01; genus JAUHXS01. The sequence goes on from JAUHXS010000009.1 coordinate 24,370, forward strand.
TTGGCTTTAGTTTCTCAACTACCTCAGGTTTTTCTCTATTTTTCATCCATAGGTAAATACCAAGTGCTATTGCTAGAACTATTAGTGCACCAATTAGATATGGCAATACTTCTTTAAAAGTCAGAGGCACTTCTAAAGGCTCTTTGATTGGATTAAGGCTAAATTTTGAAGTATCTATGGGTACAGTATTCACCGTAACCAATAAAGGCTCGGTTAAAACACTATCAAGTCCACTACCTGTTTTAACTTGAAACTTTATGGGTTCGATCACATAATAACCAGAATCAAATGAAGTAATTGTAAGGTCTTGTTGATACACATTATTACCATTGTTGGATATGGTGTCAATCTTTGACTTTTCAATAATTTCAAACGCACTGACAGAATCAAGTAATTGGGGCCAAACAACCTCTTTTGAACTAGTGTTAAGCGTTAATGTAAGTTTTATCCAATCTCCGATTAAGATTTGATTGGTATCCAAAGTAGCTTTGACAGAATGAGTTTGAGCATGAGATAGAAAAAAAGAAATTGATAATAAAAAGGTAAATAATATTCTCGAATAAGAGTTAAGTGTTTTCACCACCCCCAACCCAGCCTGCCGGCTAGGCAGGGAGGGGAGTTTATCGCCTAAATTTAATTCTTGACCGTCATAAAACTGAAATAAGTCACTTAGGGTCTCTTTATTAACGAATGATATTTTTCTTACAACACCCATTCCCACTATCTACGCTTAAAGAACTTTAATAATGCATTGACATAAGACTCCTTCGTATTGATATCTAATTTACTTGCCCCAGTTTGCAAAAAAGTCTTTTTAAAATATTGGTAATTGTAAGCATATGATTGCTCATAATCATGTCTTACTTTCTTGCTAGAAGTATCTACCCACTTTGTTTGCCCAGTCTCCGCATCAATCATCCTAACTAATCCAATCGGGGGCAATGATCTTTCACGATCATCATAAATACGGATTCCAACCATATCATGTCTTCTCGCTGCAATATTCAAAGGGTCTTTATAGTCTTTATCTATAAAATCGGAGATCATAAAAACAATACTTCTCTTTTTGGTAACATTGTTTAAGAACTTAAGTGCTTCGCCAATGTTTGTCTTTTTATGCACCGCTTTAAAATCTAACAACTCACGAATAATTCTAAGAATGTGTGACTTCCCTTTTTTCGGTGGAATAAACTTTTCTACTTGATCACTAAAAAATATAACACCAACCTTATCGTTATTTTGCATTGCAGCAAACGACAGCACAGCACATATTTCCGTAATAATCTCATTTTTCATTTGCTCTCCCGTACCAAAAAAAGATGATGCACTCACATCTACTAATAACATGACCGTTAACTCTCTCTCCTCTTCAAATATTTTGATATAAGGATGATTCAAACGCGCCGTTACGTTCCAATCAATTGCTCGAATATCATCTCCATATTGGTATTCTCTTACCTCACTAAAAGACATTCCTCTACCCTTAAAAGCACTATGATACTCTCCTGAGAAAATCTGACTTGATAATCCTCTGGTTTTTATCTCAATCTTCCGTACCTTTTTTAATAATTCGCTCGTTTCCATCTTTTAGTTTATACTTAAATAGTTCAGAGTTTATAATTTCTAAACAACTCTGAACTCGTAATTCTAAACTCAAAACCCTTTAAGGTACTTCTACCGCATTCAGAATATCACTAATAATATTTTCTGAAGTTATATTTTCGGCTTCGGCTTCGTAGGTTAATCCTATTCGATGTCTAAGCACATCAAAACATACTGCACGTACATCTTCTGGAATCACATAACCCCTTCTCTTAATAAAGGCGTAAGCTTTAGATGCTAATGCCAAACTAATACTAGCTCTTGGTGAGCCTCCATAGTTGATCAAATGCTCTAATTTATCTAGGCTATATGCTTTAGGATCTCTTGTTGCACCAACGATATCTAAAATATATTGTTCTATTTTTTCATCCATATAAACCTCTCTTACCAAGTCTCTTGCCTTAAGAATGTCATTCGGTTTGATCACCGCTTTTACTTTTTCAAAAGTATTGTTCACACTATTTCTCAAAACCAACCTTTCCTCTTCCTTTTGAGGATAAGTAATGACTACTTTGAGCATAAAACGATCCACTTGTGCCTCTGGTAATGGATATGTACCTTCTTGCTCAATTGGGTTTTGAGTAGCTAATACTAAGAAAGGTTCTTCCAACTTGAATGTTTCGTCACCGATAGTCACCTGACGTTCCTGCATGGCTTCCAATAAAGCACTTTGTACTTTTGCTGGAGCTCTGTTGATCTCATCTGCTAACACAAAATTTGCAAAAATAGGTCCTTTTTTAACCACAAAATCATTGGTCTTTTGATTATATATTAAAGTACCAATTACGTCTGCAGGCAAAAGATCAGGTGTAAACTGAATTCTACTGAATTTAGTATCAACAGCAGTTGATAGTGTTTTTATAGCTAATGTTTTTGCTAGCCCTGGCACCCCTTCTAACAATACATGACCTTGAGATAAAATACCGATTAAAAGTCTCTCAATCATGTATTTTTGCCCAACAATCGCTTTGCCAATTTCAAGATTCAACAGTTCAATAAAAGCACTCTCTTTTTGTATCTTTTCGTTTAAGGCTTTTATGTCTGTTGTTGGAGATCCTATTACTTCCATTCTTTCTTCTTTTTAGTGTTATACTATTACAACCAAAATAACAACAAATTAGTGTATGAAACCAAGCCTTGAAGTGTTAAAAAATGTTAAAAAAATTTAACAGAACTTAACATACAGATATTAATAGCGTAGAGACAAAAAAAGAGGTGTAAGATTTTGCTTTTTGGCATTAAGGTTATAGTTTTGAGAGGTTCAAGTAAAAAGTAAGATATGTCAGTTTTAGTAAATAAAAATTCCAAAGTAATTGTTCAAGGTTTTACAGGGAGTGAAGGTTCATTCCATGCTTCTCAAATGATTGAGTATGGCACTAACGTTGTTGGAGGTGTTACTCCAGGAAAAGGTGGTCAAACACATTTAGAAAAGCCTGTCTTTAACACTGTTGCTGATGCAGTTAAAGAAACTGGAGCTGATGTGTCTATCATTTTTGTTCCTCCTGCATTTGCTGCAGATGCAATTATGGAAGCTGCGGATGCAGGAATTAAAGTTATTATTGCTATTACTGAAGGAATTCCTGTTCAGGATATGGTCAAGACTAAAGAATACATAAAAGACAAAAACTGTACTTTAATTGGTCCCAATTGCCCAGGTGTTATTACTCCAGGAGAGGCAAAAGTTGGCATCATGCCTGGGTTTATTTTCAAGCAAGGTAGGGTTGGTATCGTCTCAAAATCAGGAACTTTAACTTATGAAGCTGCTGATCAAATTGTAAAAGCTGGATTAGGAATTTCTACTGCAATCGGCATCGGAGGAGACCCTATTATTGGAACACCAACTAAAGAGGCTGTTGAATTACTCATGAACGATCCTGAGACAGATGCTATTGTAATGATTGGTGAGATTGGAGGAAACTATGAAGCTCTTGCTGCCAAATACATCAAATCAACTGGAAACAAAAAACCTGTAGTTGGTTTTATCGCTGGACAAACAGCACCTAAAGGTAGAACAATGGGACATGCCGGAGCAATCGTTGGTGGAAAAGATGATACGGCCGAGGCTAAAATGCAGATCATGAGAGAAAATGGCATTCATGTTGTAGAGTCTCCTGCTGTTATTGGGCAGACAATGGCTGAGGTTTTGAGTGGTGTGACTGCTTAAGACAACTTCTCTAATTTAAATAATAAGTATGAAAGGTATTATTCTTGCAGGTGGTGCTGGAACAAGGCTTCATCCTATTACTTTTGCTTTGAGCAAGCAGATAATGCCTATCTATGACAAGCCCATGATTTATTACCCACTCTCGGTTTTAATGAATGCTGGCATTAATGAAATCCTAATCATTTCAACACCTCATGATCTACCTAATTTTGAAAGATTACTTGGTGACGGAAAACAATATGGTTGTTCTTTCAGTTATGCTGTGCAGGAAGTGCCGAATGGTCTTGCCCAAGCTTTCGTAATTGGAGAGGAATTTATAGGTAATGACAAAGTTGCCCTAATTCTTGGTGATAATATCTTTTATGGAACTGGTTTAGAGGAGTTATTGGTTGCTAATAATGATCCTAACGGAGGTGTTGTTTTTGCTTACCATGTATCAGATCCTGAGAGGTATGGCGTTGTGGAGTTTGACAAGAATCTAAAAGCTGTATCGCTCGAAGAAAAACCTGCTCAACCTAAATCTAATTTTGCCGTTCCAGGACTTTATTTTTATGATAATAGTGTTGTTGAAATCGCTAAAAGCTTAAAACCAAGTGCTAGAGGAGAATATGAGATTACAGACGTAAACAAAGAATACTTGAAACGAGAAAAGCTTAAGGTTGGTATTTTAGATAGAGGGACCGCTTGGCTAGACACAGGTACTTTCGACTCATTAATGCAAGCATCACAGTTTGTGCAGGTAATCGAAAAAAGACAAGGACTTAAAATAGGCTGTATTGAAGAAGTAGCCTTTAGGAAAGGGTTTATAGACAAAACACAACTATCAAAGCTTGCAGAGCCATTGTTAAAAAGTGGTTATGGAGAATACCTGATGAATATAATTAAATAATGGGTAAGGTAGTTGTAACTGGTGGTACAGGTTATATTGGTTCTCATACAATAGTTGATCTTTTAGAACATGATTTCGAGGTTGTATCAATAGATAATTGTAGTCGGTCTGAACCCCAAATTATCGATCGAATAGAAGAGATTACTGGACAAAAAATCATCAATCACCAAATTGATTTATGCGACCTGGCTGCAACCAAGAAAGTTTTTGATTCTTTAGATAATGTAATAGGTGTTATTCACTTTGCTGCATTCAAAACAGTACCTGAATCTGTAGAAAAGCCGTTGTTATATTTTCACAACAACTTAGTTTCATTGATCAATGTCCTAAAATGTATTGAGCAAAATGATATCCCAAACTTTGTTTTTTCATCTTCTTGTTCCGTTTATGGAAATGTAGAGCAACTTCCTGTAACAGAAAAAACACCTTTTGGGAAAGCGGAATGTCCATATGCACGCACAAAGCAAATGGGTGAAGAAATGATAAGAGATTTTGCCGTGGCAAACCCTCATTCCACTAACATCTTATTAAGATATTTCAATCCTGTTGGAGCACATGATTCAGCCCTGATTGGAGAACTTCAAAGAGCAAATCCCAATAACTTAGTTCCAGTTATTACCCAAACCGCTGCAGGCATCATTGAGCAGATGAAAGTCTTTGGAAAAGACTATGACACTCGAGACGGTACATGTATTCGTGACTATATACACGTCATGGATATAGCCAACGCTCATACCAAAGCACTTCAATATTCTATTGATGGTAAAAACAAAACGAACTGTGAGGTGTTTAATTTAGGAACAGGTAAAGGGGTAACGGTATTAGAAGCTATCAATTCTTTTGAAAAGGTATCCAGAGAAAAGTTAAACTACATCATGACAGATCGAAGACCAGGCGACATTGAAGCTATATATGCTAACAATGATTATGCAAAGCAAGAACTGGGTTGGTCTCCAGATCGAGACATCAATATAATGATGGACACCGCTTGGCGTTGGGAACTCGGACTAAAAGAAAGACCTATCTAAATCAAGCTTAAATCGTGCTTCAGTAGGCTCGTTTTAGATATTAATTATATTCTTTATTTTTGATATTATACCAAATTGGAACAAACTATGGCTATCAAAGAACCTTTTAATCTCTCCAAATGGATTGAAGAGAATAGAGATATTTTAAAACCTCCGGTAGGTAATAAGAATTTATACGTTGAATCGGGAGATTATATCGTCATGATTGTGGGAGGACCTAATGCAAGAAAAGATTACCACTATAATGATACGGAAGAATTATTTTATCAACTAGAAGGTGATATAGAGGTTGGAACACAACAAGATGGCAAAGCTGTAGACGTTAAAATTAAAGCTGGGGAAATGTTTTTACTCCCTGGCAAAATACCACATTCACCAAGAAGACCAGCTAACTCAGTAGGATTGGTTATTGAGAAAAAAAGAGAACCTCACCACAAAGACGGATTACAATGGTATTGCGAAAATTGCAATAACAAATTACATGATACGTATTTTGACCTTACCAACATTGAAAAAGATTTTCTTCCAAGATTCAAAGAGTTTTATAGCTCAGAGGAATTAAGAACCTGTACAAAGTGTGGAACGGAGATGGAGGTAGATAAAAGATTTATTTAAAATTCAGATTGACGAATTACGATTCATGAATAAACTTTGTCATTCGCCAATCTCCACTTGTAAGTCGTGACAAAAATGATTTCCTACTACAAGTCTGCTGAACGGGATTTAAAATTTTCATTAGAAACATATCATGACATCTCAATTCCAATGTACTTTAATGGTCCTCAACCAAATTTATACGATTCAGAAATAGCTACAGCAAAAGCTTATGAAGGAGATGGGTTTGTTGGTGATACACGAAGAGGTGGTGGTTGCAACTTTGACAATTACAAGATATGCACCCATCTAAATGGAACACATACAGAGTGTTTAGGACATATCACAGATGAAAGATTTTATATCAATCAAATTCTTAAAAATAAATTCACTCCCTCTGCTTTAATAACCATTGATCCTATTAATGCCACAGATACAGATGAAAAGTATGATCCAGCTTTAAACAAGGAAGATCAAGTTATTACAAAAAGGTTATTGCAACAAAAGTTAAATACCATTGAGCAAACATTATTCAAAGGATTAATTATCAGAACCTTGCTTAATGATAAATCCAAACTCACCAGACAATACATGAGCAACCCTGCTCCTTTTTTCACAAACGATGCCATGCAATATTTAAAAGAAATAGATATTCAACATTTAGTGCTTGACTTACCATCAATTGATAGAATGTTTGACGAAGGAAAACTAAGTAATCACCATATCTTTTGGGATATCCCTCAAGGTAGCCATGCTGTTGATGAAAATAACATCTCTTATAAAACGATCACAGAGATGGCATACATTGATGGTGCAATAACAGACGGCAAATACCTTCTTCAGATCCATATACCCAATTTTTCTGCTGATGCAGCTCCTAGCAGACCATTTATTTACCCACTTCTAGAACAGTAGCTCATTGTTCACTATTCTTTTTGTAATTTTACGTCTCTTAAACTTTAGAAAATCATGGAGACAATTGCTGAAACTACTTTTGAGAACACTCTGGAATTTGCCAAATCACTAGACAAAAGTGACGAACTCAGAAACTATCGCAATGAGTTCTATATACCTAAAAATAAAGATGGACAAGATTCCATTTACCTATGCGGAAACTCCCTTGGACTACAGCCAAAAGGTGTTGACAGTATTATGCATCAAGAGTTAGCAGACTGGAAAGAGCTTGGAGTAGAAGGTCATGTGCACGCTAAAAATCCATGGGTATCTTATGAAGAATTGTTAACCGAAGGTTTGGCAAATGTTGTTGGTGCGAAGCCATCAGAAGTTGTTGCCATGAATACGCTTAGCGTAAACTTACACTTAATGATGGCCTCTTTTTACAGACCTACAAAAGAGCGATTTAAAATAGTAATTGAAGAAAGTGCCTTCCCTTCAGATCAATATGCCGTTGAGTCACAAATAAAATTTCATGGTTTTGATCCAAAAGATGGTTTAGTAATTTTAAAACCCAGAGAGGGAAATAACTATATTCTCCAAGCAGATATTGACCAATTTATTGAGGACGAGGGAAACTCTGTTGCCTTATTTATGCTATCAGGTGTCAACTATTATACCGGACAAGTGTTTAATATGAAGCACATAGCAGAACTCGCTCAAAAGAAGGGATGCAAGGTAGGTTTTGACTTAGCTCATGGTGTTGGTAACTTAAATCTAAAGTTACACGATTGGAATATTGATTTTGCAGTATGGTGTAGCTATAAATATCTAAATTCAGGACCAGGTGCTGTGGCAGGATGTTTTGTTCATGAACGCCATGGAAATGATCCAGATTTGCCAAGGTTTGCTGGATGGTGGGGACATAATAAGGAAAGACGCTTTCTAATGGAACCTGAATTTGAACCTATATTGGGAGCTGAAGGCTGGCAATTGAGCAATGTACCTATTTTTTCTTCCGCCCCACTAGTGGAGTCACTCAAACTTTTTGAGGAAGTTGGTATGGAAAAACTCAATCAAAAATCATCAAAACTAACAGGCTATCTAGACTTTTTAATTAATGAAATCCCGACTGATCGAATAGAGATCATTACTCCGAAAGATCCATCGGAAAGAGGCTGTCAGCTTTCTATCAGAGTAAAAAATGCAGACAAAAGCCTTTATGAATATATTTCTAATCAAGGAGTCATTTGCGATTGGCGTGAGCCCGACGTAATACGTGTAGCTCCTGTGCCTTTTTATAACTCTTTTGAAGATGTATTTAGATTTGTTGATCTCCTAAAGCGAGGAATTAATCAATAAGTACCGTCTGCCCTAGCACATAAAGCAATCATGAGAAGAGCCTTACCTATTTTATTGTTCTTAGTCTTCTCGTTACAAATTATTGCCGAAAAGCTAGACAAAGCCTATAAATACCTCGATAAAGGGAACACAGAAAAAAGTATCGAAACATTTAAGGATGTTCTGTCTCAAAATCCTAATGATCAAAACGCATTATTTGGTTTAGCAAAAATCTATTTAAACGAGAGTTCCAAGCAATACAATTTTGATCTGACATTAGACTATTTCAAGCAAGTTAATGAACGAAGCAATTCTTTTTACTCCAATAAAGACTACACTTCTCTGGGTAGAAGAATCGACAAAACTCTGTTTAAAAGTGCAAAAACAACAAATACAATTAAAGCATACGAGAGCTTTCTTGATAAGTGCGTTGGCTCATCATTAGTTGCCGAAGCTATTGAAAGCATGCATACCTTAGCATTTGGTGCAGCAAAAAAGCAAAATTCGATTGAAAGCTATACCTATTTTATTGAACAGTATCCCGACTCAAAATATAAAAACATTGCTATTGAGAAAAGAGATAAGCTCGCCTTTGAGCTAGCTGTAAAACAAAACACTGTCGATGCTGTTAATGACTTTGTGCTGAAATACCCTGATGCAGAGCAATTAGAACAAGCAACTACACTAAGAAATGAAATGGCCTATTCTAAGCTACTAGAAAATGAAACAGAATTACTGGAGAGCAAAACAGCGTTACAAGAAGCCGAAATAGAAAAAAACAAAGCCTTAATCAAGCAACAAGTTTACCAAAGAAATAGTTTTATTATTGGCTTCATACTGGTTTCTTTACTTGGAATTATTGCTGTAATAGGATTTCTAAATACGAAGAAAAAGAAAGAGCATATAGAAAAACAAAAACTACTTATTCAAAGAAAGAATAAAAAAATATTGGATAGCATAAAATATGCAAGGTATATCCAAGATGCCATTTTGCCTTCAGGCAAGCTTGTTAAAGAATATATCAATGAATCATTTATTTTGTACAAACCCAAAGATATCGTTAGTGGCGACTTTTATTGGGTTGAAAGTATTCATAATTTGGTAATCTTTTGCGTAGCAGACTGCACAGGTCATGGCGTACCTGGTGCTATAATGAGTATGATAGGACATAATGGACTCAACAAAGCAGTAAGAGAAAAGGGCTTAACAAAACCTTCAGATATCTTAGACGATTTAAATAAGACTGTTAATGAGACATTGGTGAAAAGCCACAATAAAAAGCAAGTTAGCGATGGTATGGATATTGCCTTATGCGTTTTAGACACCACAAAAAACGAATTGCAATTTGCAGGGGCTCATAACCCATTATACCTTTTTAGAGATGGAAGCCTAAATATAATCAAAGCCAATAAACATCCTATTGGAAGATTTTTAGATGGCAACCTGAGGGCCTTCAACAATAACGTATTTGAACTGAATAAAGGGGATACTATATATGTATTTTCCGATGGCTATATAGACCAGTTTGGAGGAAAGGATCGTAAAAAATTCAAGTCTAAAAATTTCAAAAACTTATTGCTGTCAATTCAAGACCTTTCAATGAGCAAACAGAAAGAAACACTTGATAAGACATTGGAGGAATGGAGATCAGGCAACGAACAGACTGACGACATCTGCTTAATTGGCGTGCGCATTACTTAGAACTTATAGCTAATTGCTAACATATAGCCAGCGCTAATAAATCTAAAAGGTTTATAAGGCTTTGCACCACTTCCATCTTCAGGGATATAGCCTTGTCCAACGTTATTTGCATTTATATCAAGCAAGCTCATGGTTAACCTAATGCCATGTGTAACAGCCCAATGCTCTGTTCCCACTTGATGTCCCCCAACACCGATAACTGCCGCCAAAGTGTACTTTTCAAATTTATCGCTAATATCTTCACCAACATATCTTTGAGGCAAAGAGTCTGGGGAACTTTGGTTAGCACTCAATAACATTCCACCTTGTAACCCGATTTCAAAGTATGGCCCACCATAAGTAAAAGTTTTTGTTCGTTGATCTCCTGCTGACCTAACTCTTAGCAATAATGGCACCTCTAAATAAGCAAGGTTGTAGTTATTCTTCCAAGACATCTTTAGTGTGGAATCTGGTATGTATTGAAAGGTTTGGCTATATGTTTTATAATATGCTCCTGTAGTAAAACCGATATTATAATATGGTGCATTATAACCTACACTTACTCCCCCTGCAAAACCAACATTGGGAAAATGCTCGATTAATTCATCAGAATTAAAATTTGCATTGTTAATTCTTGTATAATTTCCACCCAATTTCATCCCAACATTAAACCCTCCTTGAGCCTTTGTTAAGGAAAAGCTAAATACAATTAGTATTAAAGAAATGACAATACTTATTCTGTTAAAAAGCATAGGCTTTTATTATCCTATCAAAAGTAATAAATATTTGTCAATACCTGAAAGCAGAAGTATGAAGATCCTCCTTATCTTTATGTTTAAAATGGCTATATTTGCGAACATTAATAAAGATTAATTCATGAAGTTGTTAGAAAATAAAGTTGCCCTAATTACTGGTGGTTCAAGAGGAATAGGCGAAGGAATTGTAAAAAAGTTTGCATCCCATGGAGCCAATATAGCTTTTACTTATTTATCCTCTGCTGAAAAAGCTAATAAAATTGCTGATGAAGTAGCTTCTGAATTTGGCGTCAAAGTCAAAGCGTATCAATCTGATGCAGCATCTTATTCAAGTTCAGAATCTCTAGTTGCTGAAGTTTTAAAAGAGTTTGAAACCATTGATACTTTGGTTAATAATGCAGGTATAACTAGAGATAACCTAATATTAAGAATGTCTGAAGAACAGTGGAATGAGGTTATGGTGGCTAACCTCAACTCCGTTTTTAATCTAACTAAGCACGTTGTAAAGCCAATGATGAAACAAAGAAAAGGTTCAATTATTAATATGACTTCCATCATCGGTATAAGTGGACATGCTGGACAAGCTAACTATGCTGCCTCTAAAGCTGGCATTATCGGTTTTACAAAGTCACTAGCAGACGAGCTAGGTTCTAGAAATATTAGGTGCAATGCCATTGCTCCAGGTTTCATCAGAACAGATATGACAGACGCATTGCCAGATGATGTGAAAGAACATTATTTAGCAGACATTCCTATGAATCGTTTTGGCGAGACATCTGAAGTTGCAGACATCGCATTATTTCTTGCATCCGATATGTCAAGCTATGTTTCTAAACAAGTAATAAGAGTTGACGGAGCGCATAGAGGATAGTTTGCAATAATTTCGCTTTATCATTCGTTCTAACTCAAAGCGCTTAATTTGAATTTAGGGATTCTACTTTCCTACCCAACTTGGTTTATAGCTTTATGCCTCTTTTCTGGCTTATTGTACGCTGGAATCTTATACTTCAGAAATAATCAATTTAAATCTGTAGAAACAAAGTTTCCACTAAGGGCGACATTAAGCTTCTTTAGGCTTCTTTTGGTATCTCTCCTAACCTTTTTCTTGCTGTCTCCTTTAGTCAAAAAAAGTACCATCGAAGAGGAAAAACCTATCATTGTATTTGCACAAGACAACTCTTCCTCTTTGCATCAATATTTGAAAGGTAATGATTCTATTGAATATTTTAAGCAGGTCAATGAGAGCTTAGATAAACTTACTAAGAAATATCAGGTAGATAAATATGGTTTTGGGAAAGCATTTGAACGAGCAAGTGAATATGGATTGGATCAGCAACTGACAAATCTTTCTGATGTGATTAGTTCAACAAGCGAATTATATGAAAATCAAAATATAGGAGCACTCATTATAGCTACCGATGGTATTTATAATCAAGGAATAAACCCATTGTATACTTCGAACACGATTTACCCAATTTATACTATAGGACTTGGAGATACTTCTATACAACGAGACCTGAGTATCCTTGAGATTGATTACAATAGTGTTGTTTATTTAGATGATAAATTTATAATTAATGTCAAACTAAAAGCCTCAAATGCTAAAAATGAGCAGACCCAACTTATCATTGAAGAGATCAAAGGAAAGCAAGCTAATAAACAGTTATCTAATTCTACTATTATTATAAATGAAGATAACTTTTTTAGGTCGAAAGAAATTATTCTTGATGCTAGTACAAAGGGCACCTTACACCTTAGAGCGACCCTAAAATCAATTGATGGAGAGGCTACAGTTGACAATAACGTTCAAGATATTTTTATCGAAGTTATAGGAGACAAACAAGAAATTTTATTACTCGCTAATGCACCTCACCCCGACATAAATGCCTATAAATCTGCTATTGAAACAAATAAAAACTATAAACTTGAAGTTAAGTATGCAGATAAATTTGAAGGCAACCTCTCATCTTACAGTCTCGTCATTTTTTATCAATTACCTTCCATTCGAAACAAGATAGCAGCTATCAAGTCAAAGTTATTAGAGATGAAGATACCAGCTCTCTATATAACAGGAAGTCAGAATGCCTACCCTCTATTAAATAGTATGCAAAACTTGATTGAGTTTAAAGTGCAAAATTCGCTAAATGAGGTAAATGCTATCATTAATGATGAATTCAATTCTTTTACAATTGATGATGGAGAGACCAATATTATTAATGGCTTACCTCCTCTATTTAGTCCTTATGGCCAGTTTAAAGTATCAGTTAAAGCTAATGTTATCGCGTTTCAAAAGATAGGCAATGTAAAAACTGACTACCCTCTCATTGTTGTCGGAGAATCCAACAATCAAAAAACAGGAATTATACTAGCAGAAGGCTACTGGAGGTGGCGTGTTTATGACTACTTAACAAATAAAAACCAAATTACAACGAACAGCCTAGTCAACAAGGTTGTTCAATATCTAACAATAAAAGAAGATAAACGTCCTTTCAAAGCAACCATGGTAAAGGAAAAGCTGTACGAAAATGATTTGGTGGAGCTTAACATTGAACTATACAACGACAATTATGAGCTAGTTAATTCACCTAATGTTGACTTAACCGTATTCGATGAAGATGATAAGGAATACCCATTCTCTCCTATAAAAAAGGAAAATAAGTATTACTTAAATGCTGGTTATTTCCCAGTTGGTAGTTACTCCTTTAGAGCTAAAACTATTTTTAATGGCACCGAATATAAATCTGAAGGCAGGTTTATCGTTCAACAACTAAAATTGGAGAATATAAACTTAAGAGCTGATCACCAATTGCTGAAAAATATTTCTCAAAAATCTGGGGGAGCATTCTACTCTCAAAATAATGTGAACGAATTGGCAGATCAAATAAATAGCAAAAATATTGTAGCAACACTTCATGAAAGCATCAGCACGACACCCTTAATTAATGTCGCTTGGATATTTTGGCTTCTTATTGGGCTGCTTTCAATCGAGTGGTTTTTAAGAAAATGGTTTGGAGGGTACTAACCATAAAAAAAGGAAAGCATATATATACTTTCCTTTCATCGTGATCGAGCTGGGGCTCGAACCCAGGACCCTCTCCTTAAAAGGGAGATGCTCTACCTACTGAGCTACTCGATCTCCAAAATCATGAAAATATCATGACGAGGCACAAAGATAAAAGTTTCATTATAAAAATCAATAAAACACGTTCTAAATTCAAAATGAATGCGATGTTAGTAACTAAAACGTACTAATAACAGTACATTTTAGGCGTTTTCTATTTATTCATTTGGAGATATTAAATATTGTACTATTTTTGCAGAAATTACTAAATAGATATTCATGTATTGGACATTAGAACTTGCATCACACTTAGTTGAAGCGCCATGGCCTGCAACAAAAGAAGAATTAATCGACTATGGTATTAGATCAGGTGCTCCAATAGAGGTAATTGAAAATCTACAAGAGCTAGATGATGATATTGAAAGCTATGAAGGCATTGATGACATCTGGCCAGACTACCCTACTCACGACGACTTCTTTTTTGACGAAGAAGAACACTAATTTTCATTAAAGGCCTAGTCTTACACACGTAAGACCATAACCTCTTCTATATTATAAGCATTGCATCACCGTAAGAGAAGAATCTATACTTCTCCTTCACAGCCTGTTCGTATGCTTCCATTATTAGGTCGTATCCCCCAAAAGCGGCAACCATTATTATCAGACTAGACATAGGTAAATGAAAGTTTGTGACCATCATGTTAGCAATATGAAAATCATATGGTGGATGTACAAATAAGTTCGTCCACCCACTTTCAGGGTTTAAGTAACCATTTGCAGATACCGCCGATTCAATCGTTCTAACAGAAGTAGTACCAATAGCACACACTCTCCTTTTATTCTCGATTGCTGTATTGACTGTTTTGGCAGCATCTTCAGAAATAGAAAAATATTCTGCATCCATTTTATGCTTTGATAAGTCTTCTACCTCTATTGGTCGGAATGTACCCAGCCCAACATGCAAGGTAGTTTCAGCAACACTTACACCTTTTATTTCTAATCGTTTCAACAGTTCTCTACTAAAATGCAACCCTGCTGTAGGTGCAGCAACAGCACCTTTATGCTTTGCATAAACTGTTTGATATCTCTCTTTATCAATTTCTTCTGGAGCTCGTTTCAAATATTTTGGAATAGGTGGCTCACCAAGCACTGCCAAAATGTTATTAAATTCCTCATCAGACCCATCATGCAAAAAGCGAATAGTTCTTCCTCTAGAAGTTGTATTATCAACGACCTCCGCAACTAACAAATCATCATCTCCAAAGTAAAGTTTGTTACCTACTCTTATCTTTCTCGCTGGATCTACTAAAACATCCCAAAGTCTAATTTCATGATTTAGCTCTCTAAGCAAAAAGACTTCAATCTTAGCACCAGTTTTTTCTTTTTTTCCATATAGTCTTGCAGGAAAGACCTTTGTATTATTGACAATCATTACATCCTTATCATCAAAATGATCAATGATATCTTTAAATACTTTATGCTCAATAGTACCCTTTTCTCTATTAACAACCATCAATCTTGACTGATCTCTCTCTTCAGCTGGATGCGAGGCAATTAATTCTTGTGGAAGATTAAATTTAAACTGAGATAATTTCATGTTGCTGTTATTGCTTTACTTAG
This sequence comes from Bacteroidia bacterium, assembly GCA_030426955.1. Taxonomy (GTDB): domain Bacteria; phylum Bacteroidota; class Bacteroidia; order Chitinophagales; family JAUHXS01; genus JAUHXS01. The sequence continues at coordinate 39,998 of JAUHXS010000009.1, forward strand.
AATAAATAGAAGTTTGCAAAAATAATAATTATTGCGAACTTATCAAGTTGATATAAAAATGATTATTAAATGTTTTTGGCATGGTTTTTGTTTAATCTTTAGGGTTTAATATGAATATATTTAATGAGCTCAATACGTAAACTTTTTTTATCTTTATCGACATAACAATGATGCTAAAGAGAGCACGTAACATATTAACAAATAAATTGATGCTATTAGGCTTGATCAGCCTATTTGTGCTTAGTGGCTATGTCATGGAGGATCCTAACTCTAAAATCAAAGCCATTTTTATATATAATTTCACAAAATATGTAGAATGGCCATCAGATTATAAACAAGGAGACTTTGTAATAGAGGTTTTAGGAAGTGCTCCAGGATTAGTAAATGAGCTAACTAGCATGGCTAAACTTAAAAAAGCAGGGATACAAACCATTGTCATTAAAAACATTAGTGACGTTGGTGATATAGCTAATTGTCACATTTTATATATTGCTAAAGACAAAGTGGATGCAGTAAGTAAAGCATCTGGCAAATGCAAAGGTAAAAGCACATTAATTGTCACGGAAGGCCCTGGCATCATTGATAAAGGTGCTGGCATTAGTTTTGTAACTGCTAGTAATAAGCAAAAATTTGAAATTCATCAAGGAAATATAAAAAAGTATAATTTGGAAGTAAGTAGCAAGTTGCTTCCATTTGCCGAAGTAGTTAAATAGTATTTATTTAAATGAAATATATACATAGCATATTAATTCTTTTTCTTTTCGCAAGTACTAGCTTAGTTGCCCAAAATAGTGCTGTGTTAGAAGCTATTTCAAAACTCAAGACAAAAGAGTTTCAGGCTGCAAAAGCCAAGATTGATGAGGCTATCAAAAATGAAACTACTAGCACTGAAGCTAAAACGTGGTATTACAAAGGCGCTATTTACAAAGGTTTATATAAAGAACATCAAGCTAGTGATCCAAAATCAAAGTATAGAGCAGAGTCTGTACAAGCTTTTTATAAGGCAATAGAACTTGATAAGGAGGAGAAGTATACAGAAAATGCAAAGGGAAGTTTAAAGTTTCTTTCTTCAAAATATTATAACGATGCGGCCATAGCACTCCAACAAGAAAAATTTGAATTATCGAAACAGTGTTTTGAGGAATATAAATCTATAGCAGAAAAGTTATCAATTTCTGATGATGTAAAGACAAAAGAGATCGAATATAAATTGGTATTAGGAACAACTTTCACGAATAAATATAATAATGCAAATGAAGTAGATGAAAAAGCTAAGTATTTGCAAAAAGCAAAATCTAGCTTTGAGGACGTATTGAAAGTTGAGCCTAAAAACCTAAAAGCTAATTATAATATGGGAGTACTCTATTATAATGAAGCGGTGAATATCATTAAAGAGACAGACTATGATTTAGACTTATTCAGCTTGGGTGAAGTGGAAGACAACTCCGTAGAGCTCTTTAAAAGATCGCTACCTTATATGGAAACTGCTTTCGAGGTAGATCCAAAGAACAAAAATACAATAGAAGGGCTTGCAGGAATATATGATGGACTGAAAGAGGAGGCGAAATTTATAGAAATGCAAAAAAAGCTGGAAGAACTAGAGTAAACCAACACGGTTTCAGAAAGTATCAGATAAACATAGCATGAATTTCAGGTTTACGATTGGGAAAAAAATTGGCGCTGGCTTTGGTGGTTTAATCATCTTGACTATTATCGTATTTATCTTAACAACGCTTACTTTAAACAAAAGTAAGCGAATCAATGATGAGATAAATAACATTTACACTCCTTCCGTAGAAGAATTAAAGACTCTTAACCTAATGATCGTTAGGTCTAAGCTATTAATATATAATTGGGTTTTTATTCAAAGTGGTCCAGATAATTTTGACAAGTTAGAACTAGACCGCCTGATTGATGTCCATTATCCTAACCAAAAAGAAAAGATTCAATCTTTAGCCCAAAACTGGGTAGAAGAAGAATCAAAATCGGTTGATACGCTGTTCTTAAAAATAGATAATATGTTTGCTTCTTACAAAGCTCATGTTATGGATCAATTAGTTAGTTTTTCTGACTATGAAGACTTTATGATCATGTCATTTGCTAGAACAGAGCTAGAAGCAGGCGGCGAAATAGATGCTCAGACAAATGAAATATTAAAAGATTTGGATGCAATCATTGCATTACAAAATGAGCATGCAGAAAGTGTTAATACTGAAATGCTTAATTCCTTTAGCCTATTACATAGAGTAGTACAAAACTCTGGCATTCTATTAATCATTGGTGGCATATTGATAGCATTTTTTACCATTCGCACCATTGTAAGACCCATTGACAAATTAAAAAATATGCTACTGACCATGTCAACTGGAGTAGTTCCTGAGGAAAAAATGGACGAACGGTCAGATGAAATTGGAGAAATGAGTAAAGCATTTGAAAAAATGACAGATGCATACTCACGTCAGGTAGAGTTTTCCAGACAAGTGGGTGCGGGACATTTTGAAGCTCAGTATGAGCCTTTAAGTGAGCAAGACACTTTAGGATTTGTATTGCTAAAGATGCGTGATGACATCAAGGAGGCAGAACATATCTTGGAGGAGAAAGTAAAGGAAAGAACTGCAGAGGTAGTGAGACAAAAAGGAGAGTTAGAAATCATTAATAAAAAAGTTACGGAAAGTATTAACTATGCCAAGAGAATTCAAGATGCAATACTACCGAGTGTAGACTATATTAAAGAGTTTTTACCACAATCATTTAGATTCTATAAAGCTAAGGATGTTGTAAGTGGTGACTTTCCATGGTTTCTAAAAAAGGGAGATGACTTATACATTGCAGCTGTTGATTGCACAGGACATGGTGTTCCTGGAGCCTTAATATCAATTATTGGTTATTTCTTACTAAACCAAATTGTTAGTGTTAACAAAGATCCTAATCCAGCAGAAATATTAGATGAATTACATATGAGGGTTAGGAAAACATTGAAGCAAGACCAAGAAGGTGCCGAAACTCGCGATGGAATGGATATTGCGCTTTGTAAAATAAATTTAAAACAGAAAACATTAGAACACTCTGGTGCACATAGACCTTTATACATGACCAGAGAAGGCCAAGAAGAACTTATAGAACTAAAAGCGGACAAAGCAGCCATTGGTGGCAAGTACGACAACAAGTCTAGCTTTACTAATAACAAAATTGATATCAAAAAGGGAGATACTGTATACTTCTTTTCTGATGGATTAGTCGATCAATTCGGTGGCCCTACCAAAAGAAAGAAATTTAGCTCTAGGAGAGTTAGAGAATTTGCAGTTTCCAATGCTGGAAATGATATAAATGACATCAAAACTAATATTTTCAGGGCTTTCAATGACTGGATGGGAGACACTAGACAACTGGATGATGTCCTATTAATAGGTATAAAATTTTAAGGTTTATATAAAATATTCTTTATATATTTACGATAAGAGAAGTGTCAATGGGGCAGTTTAAGGACATACATTTAGTTAAGGGGGAAAATTACCTTGACCTTACTGATGCAATATGTTCAGAGATGGACAATAAAATTTCTATGCTATTTGTGGGGAACCTGAACAAAAGAATTGACGAAGAAGTTGAGCATCCATGGGTTTCTATTTTAAAAGAGTCTAGCCCAAAAGCAATCAAAGATGCAGACAATGCTTTTCTCAACTGTATTAAGAAAACAAGAGAAACAGAGGAGGATATTAAGTCTGCTTTATTAACAGTTGACAAAAACAACGAACCACCAAAACTTAGTATTTCTTCACTATCCAGCAATACTGATCAGTCTGACTCGATTAGTGTCCAAAACATTTCTGCTGACAAGAACTTGGTTATTTGGGAAAACTAAGTTTATACCAAATAAAATCCCACACATAGTATTATACCCCTATTGGACTTTCTTGTGGAATATTAGTTTCTCTTATTGCATTAAATCCTCCTAAATATCTGATTTGTCATAGAAGTCTGAGGGATTTAAGCTTGTAAGGGACAAAAGAAGATATTCTTTTTTAATTCAATAGATATAATGGCATACATTTTAAATCCTAAAATACTTATAGTCAATCACTTGGAATTATTGTTACTACCTATTAACATTAACAAATCACACATTTTCTTTTTTGGTAAAAAATGTGTTTTTAATTTCTTGTGTAGAAATATTAAACAAGTTTACTTGTAATAATACTGAATTTGATAGTTAAACCCTTACATTTAGTATCACTGAATATGCCCATCAAAATATCAAACTCAAGACTATCAGGCATTAACATTTTGATGTCAAAACTTATATTTTTAAAACAACCTATTAACTAAAATATTATGCAAAAGCGAGTAGTTTCCTATTTATTTATTATTCTATTTTCATTACTTATAACAAGTTGTCAACAGGATAAACCAGTACAAAATACTGTTGACATTCCATTAGACCCTACGGTCCGGACTGGAAAACTAGAAAACGGATTGACTTATTATATAAAGTATAACCCTAAACCTTTGAACAGAGCTGAATTCAGATTGGCTGTAAATGCGGGTTCCAACCAAGAAGATGAGGATCAACAAGGTCTAGCACATTTTACAGAGCACATGGCTTTTAATGGCTCCGAACACTTTAGCAAGAATGAATTGATAGACTACTTAGAATCAATAGGTACTAAGTTTGGTGCGCACCTCAATGCATATACGAGCTTTGATGAAACTGTGTATATGTTTAAAATACCAACAGATTCACCTGATATCGTAAACAAAGGCTACCAAATACTAAGTGATTGGGCTGGTGGCTTGAGTTTCGACCATGAAGAGATCGACAAGGAAAGAGGTGTTGTAGGCGAAGAGTGGCGACTAAGACTAGGTGCAAATGAAAGAATGCGCAGAAAATACTGGCCAGTACTATTTCACAACTCTAGGTATGCAGAGAGAATGCCTATAGGTAAGAAAGAAGTTATAGACACCGCTAACTATGAGGCATTTAAACGCTATTACAGGGATTGGTATAGACCTGACTTAATGGCTGTTTTGGTGGTGGGTGATATTAACATAGATAGTACAGAGAAAAAAATTATTCAACATTTCTCTCATTTAAAGAGTCTAGAAAATAAAAGAGAAAAAGAACTATACAACATACCTGATCACAAAGATGCCAAGGCTGTGGTAGCCACAGACAAGGAGGCCTCTTATACCTTAGTTAAAATCATGTACAAACAAGACAAAAAGAAAATCAAAACAGAAGAAGATTACAGAAGCTCCCTGATAAGGAAATTGTATACTAATATGATTTCGAGTAGACTTAAGGAATTAAAGCTTCAAGAGGACCCTCCTTTTTCTTTCGCTTACGCTTATTATGGAGGATTTGCTAGAACAAAAGATAATTATGTTTCAGTTGCTTTTATCGAAGAAGATGAGGTAGCAAGAAGCATAAATACATTATTAACTGAAAATGAACGAGTACGACAGCATGGTTATACACAAACAGAGTTGGAACGAGAAAAGAAATCTATGCTTAGAAAAATGGAAAAACGTTTCAAAGAAACAGGAAAAACGGACTCTAGGGATATTATTGGCAGCTACGTATATCATTTCTTAAATGGCAATGCCGTTGCTGGAGTAGAGCAAGATTTAGCATTGCACGAAAAATACTTACCAGGTATTACCTTGAATGAAATCAATCAATTAGCTACGGAATGGATTACAGATGGCAACTATGTCATCGTAGTTACTGCTCCTGAGAAAGAAGATTTAAAATTACCAACAGAGGAGGAATTACTGACATTAGCAAATAACATAAAGACTACTAAAATAGAGCCTTATATAGACAATACAAATGATGCTGATTTACTGCCATCGGCTCCAGAAAGTGGATCGATTACTAAGGAGACTCAATTTGAAGCATTAGGTATTACAGAATGGAAATTGTCCAATGGCGTCAAGGTATTACTCAAACCTACAGACTTTAAAAACGATGAAGTGCTCATTGAAGCCTTTAGCTATGGTGGTGCATCTCTTTACCCAGCAGAAGATGACCTTTCAGCATCTTATGCCTCAGTCATAATGACCCAAAGTGGTGTTGGCACATTTAATAGAATACAATTGGATAAAAAGTTAGCTGGAAAGATCGTCAATGTATATCCTGTCAATGGGGAAACTTTTGAAGGATTTAGAGGCAATACTTCTACAGAAGATTTAAATACGGCAATGCAGTTGATTCACTTATATTTTACTCAACCGCGAAAAGATGAAGTGGCTTTTAAGTCCTTTATAGATGAACAGAAAGGGTTTATTGAGAACAATACAGCTTGGCCAGACAAGACATTGTATGACACCATTGATCATGTGTTGTATAACAAACACCCTAGAAGGCTACCGATGTCCTTGGAAAGATTAGGTGAACTTGACCTAGATAAGACATATGGCATTTATAAGGATCGGTTTGCAGATGCCAGTGACTTCAACTTCTTCTTTGTTGGAAATTTCACTTTGGAAGCAATAAAGCCGATGGTAGAAAAATATTTAGCAAATCTACCTAGCACAAACCGATCTGAAAGCTGGAAAGACATGAAATTAAACTATACAAAAGGTAAAATCGAAAAAACAGTTTATAAGGGTATTGAGCCTAAGAGCAGAGTAAACCTCATATTTACTGGCGACTATGAATGGAATGGCGAAAACAAGTTTAAAATTGATGCCATGGTCAAAGTATTAAGCATTAAACTAAGAGAAACACTAAGGGAAGACATGGGTGGTGTCTATGGCGTGGGTGTTTACCCTATCCTCTCACACTATCCAAAGGAAACCTATAGGTTAACAATATCTTTTGGCTGTGATCCAGAAAATACAGAAGCGCTCATCGCTGCAGCGGAGAAAGAAATTAGGCAGTTACAAAACAATGAGCCAGAAGCTATCGACATGACTAAAGCCAAGCAGACAATGATCCGGAGCAGGGAGACCGACTTAAACGAAAATAGATTTTGGTTAAAACTGATCAAAGAAAGCTACTTCCATCAAGAGGGATTGCCAGACTTGACAAAGTTTAATGAGCAAGTTGAAGCACTGACTGGCAAAGAAATTCAAGAGACGACTCAAAAGTATTTTAATTTCGATAATTACTTCAAAGCTGTACTTTACCCAAAAAAAGAAATGTAATTTCTGAAACTAGATTATTTAATTTCAACGTAAGTTTAAGTGGCAATCAATAGTGGTTATTTGGGAAAACTAAGTTTATACCAAATAAAATCCCACACATAGTATTATACCCCTATTGGACTTTCTTGTGGAATACTAGTTTCCCTTATTGCATTAAATCCTCCTAAAACGTTATTGACCTTGTCAAAACCATTTTTCTTTAAAATAGATGCTGCAACCATCGACCTATAGCCACTTCTACAGTTAATGGTATAAGTATTTGCAGTGTCAAGTTTATCTAAAGATTTTTCAAGATCACTAAGTGGAATAATCAGAGCGCCTTTAATATGCGCTTCGTCTGTTTCACTAGGCTTTCTTACATCAAGAATCACATCTTCTCTAGCTTCGTATATTGCCTTCAATTGATCCATATCTACTTGCCCTACACTTTTAATCTCTTCACCTGCCTCCATCCATTTATTAATTCCACCTTCTAGGTATCCAACTACATTTTCAAACCCCACTCTTGCTAGCCTCATGACTGTTTCTTCTTCTTTGCCAGAATCAGTCACGAGCACTAAAGGTTGGTTAATATCGATCAAAGTGCCTACCCAAACTGCAAATGTTCCACTCAAGCCTATGTTTATAGAGTTTGGTACAAATCTCTCTGCAAAGTCGTTTGGATCACGAGTATCCAAGATCAGTGCATCTTTAGTAGCTTGCTTAAACTCATCTATACTCAACGGTTTAGAATTTTGATTGATAACATTGTCAATATTATCATAACCCTCTTTATTAATTCTAGCATCTTGAAAGAAGTAAGCAGGTGGTGGTGGCATATCATCTGTTAAGACTTTAATAAACTCTTCTTTTGTCATCTCTTGTAATGCATAATTACTTTTCTTCTGCTCCCCAAGTGAAGACGATGTCTCACTACTCAAGCCTTTTCCGCATTGCGAACCTGCACCGTGAGCTGGATATACAATAACGTCATCAGGCAAAGGCATGATTTTATTGCGAAGCGAGTCGTACATCATACCAGCCAACTCCTCTTTACTCATTTTACCATCTAATAAGTCTGGTCTTCCAACAGCACCGATAAATAAGGTATCACCACTGAAAAGAGCATACTCCTTTCCACTTTCATCGTATAGTAAATAACATGTCGACTCTGGTGTATGTCCTGGCGTGTGAAGCGCCTTAATGGTTATACTTCCTAATTTAAACTCTTCACCGTCTGCTGCGTTGTAGACTTCATAACTTGCATCAGCACCTGGACCATAAACGATTTGTGCACCTGTGGCATTAGCTAAGTCAATATGACCTGAAACAAAGTCTGCATGAAAGTGTGTTTCAAAGACATATTTAATCTTCCCATTGTTATTATTTGCCTTTTCTATATAAGGTTTTACTTCTCTCAAAGGGTCTATTATAGCAATTTCACCATTTGATTCAATATAATACGCTGCTTCAGCTAAACAGTTTGTATAAAGTTGCTCTATAACCATACTATACTATGTTAAACTATTTAAGTACTCTTTGTAAATAATAAAAATGCCCATTAGTAAAACGAACCAACCAAAAATAGGCTTCAGTCTTTCTTCTTTTATATATTTTGAAATGTAAAATCCACTCAAAATCCCTATTATAGATAAACTGGTAAATATGATCAATAGTTCCCAGTCAAATGCTATACCATTTTGTAAATCTCCAATCATACCAAGGGGTGATTTGACCGCTATAATAAGTAACGATGTACCCACAGCAAGCCTCATTGGTAAACGAATCAGCAAAACCAAAGTTGGAATGATAATAAATCCCCCTCCAGCACCTACCAGTCCCGTAAGTATACCAACGATAATTCCCTCTAAAGCCACTGTAACGTAGTTAAAGGTTACCTCGTCTGAGCCACATTCTTCTTTAAACTTCACAAAAATCATGGAAAGAGCACTTCCCAACATCAACAAGGCAAAAAGCCCCATTAAAAAAATGTCTTTTGTAATTGTCATAGCACCCACCTCAGTCACAACCTCAGGTATCATGTCCATTAAGTATTTTCGTGTAAAGTAAACTGCAACAAGAGATGGAATCGCAAAAGCAAAAACTGTTTTTACGCTTACCAAGCCACTCTTTAAATACTTCACACACCCAAATAGACTAGTGGTTCCTACTATAAAAAGAGAATATGCAGTGGCTTCTGTCGCAGAAATGCCCATCAGGTAAACCAAAACTGGCATGGACAATACTGATCCGCCACTTCCAAGCAACCCCATAACAATACCGATCACCAAAGCTAAAACATACCCAATGACATCCATTTGGTAAAGATACAGAATTATCATTTTGATATAACCGAATCTTAGTATATTCGCATTATAATAAAACTTCAACAATGAAAAAGACATGGATAGCATTAGGTGTAGTTGCATTGATTATCATTATCATATACACTTCTATTAAAGGAAAATACAATACAATGGTTGAGTACGGAGAAAACGTAACATCAGCTTGGTCGCAAGTCGAAAACGTATATCAGAGAAGATCTGATCTAATTCCCAATCTAGTAAATACAGTAAAAGGGTACGCTGATTTTGAGAAAGAAACGTTAACAGAAGTTGTTAATGCAAGAGCAAAAGCTACAGGGGTCAATGTCAATGCAGACAACTTAAATCCAGAAATGATCAATCAATTTCAACAGGCACAGGCTGGATTATCGTCAGCTTTATCCAAGCTTTTACTTGTAGTAGAACGTTACCCTGATCTTAAAGCGAATCAAAACTTTTTAGAATTGCAATCACAGTTAGAAGGAACTGAAAACAGAATAGCAGTAGAAAGAAGAAAGTTCAATGAGTCAGCCAAAATGTATAATACTTACATAAAGAAGTTTCCGAATAATATTTATGCGGGTATGTTCAACTTTGAACAAAAAGCATACTTTGAAGCAGAAAAGGGAGCAGAAAAAGTGCCGGAAGTAAAGTTTTAATCTAATGTCTAAAAGTTTCTTTTCCAAAGAAGATCAAGCCCTTATTCTAAGCGCTATTAAAGAAGCAGAAATCAATACTTCTGGAGAAATAAGGGTTCATATAGAAAGTAAATGCAAATATGACGTTTTGGACAGAGCAGCCGATGTTTTTAAGCAGCTTAAAATGCATGAGACTGCTTTACGCAATGGTGTTTTATTTTATTTAGCAACAGAAGATAGGCAATTTGCCATTATTGGAGATGTGGGCATCAACTCTAAAGTAGAAGATACTTTTTGGGATGAAATCAAAGACGATATGCTTTCAAAGTTTAAGGCTGGAGCTTTCAAAGAAGGGCTTTCAGAGGGCATCAAGGCCTCTGGAGTTGCATTGAAAGAGCATTTCCCATACCAAAGTGACGATGTTAATGAACTTTCAGATGAAATTTCTTTTGGAAAAAATTAAGGTACTTTTCTCCATACTTGTACTATGTTTTCAGCTTCAGGCTCAAGACTTTCCAGAACGCCCTAACCCTCCTCGCTTAGTTAATGACTATGCTGATATTTTAAACCCTAATCAAGAGCAGAGTCTAGAGTTAAAACTTAGAGCGTTTAATGATTCAACCTCAACACAAATTGCCATTGTCAATATTCAAACTACCAATGGATATGAAATAGGTGATTACTCCTTTCAATTAGCTGAAAAATGGGGTATTGGTCAAAGGGGGAAAGATAATGGTGTTTTGATTTGTGTCGCTTTACAAGACAGGAAAATGTTTATTGCTACGGGATATGGAGTGGAAGAATTTATTACTGATGCTGCAGCTAAATCCATTGTAGAAAATTACATGAAGCCTGCTTTTAAAGCATCCAATTATTATCAAGGTTTAGATCAAGCAACGACCATTCTCATGGGACTAACAAGCGGACAATTTACAGCTGACGATATTAAGAGGAAAGGTAAAGGGTCTCCACTCCTAACTCTTTTGTTCATTGTTATTTTTGCAGGAATTATCATTTTAGCCAACTATGCCAGATATAAATCATATAAAAGCAATTCCTTATCTACACACAGCGACCTTAGCTTTTGGGCTTTTCTTTTACTAATGTCACAAAACTCCAGAAGAGGCGGACATAGTGGGGGAAGTTTTGGAAGCTTTTCTTCAGGAGGTGGCTCCTTTGGAGGGTTTGGTGGCGGAAGTTTCGGAGGAGGTGGAGCAGGCGGAAGTTGGTAATACTATTTATACTTTGACTCTAACCAAACGACAATATCCAAATAGCGGAAAGCCTCTCTGTCATATCTCTTTTCTAAACATAGTTTTATATCCTCACTTAATTTATTAAAGGCTGTTTTCGTTTCTTCCTTTGATAAAAGTTTAGGCGCTTGTTTTCTTAAAAAGTTTATCAGAATGGTTTCAAACTCATAGTTTCTCTTTTTCTTTAGCAAATATCTATACAATGAGACAACCTCATACTCAACTAAACTACTATTTCCTAAATCGTAGTGTACCATAAGATTTAGAATTTTAGTATACGTATATTGTTCCTCTAATTGTTCTGCTTTTTTATTATTTAAAACAACATTTAACCAATCTATTGCCTCTCCATATTTTTCAAGTCGAAAACATATGTATCCGAAGTAACAGTAAATACTTGTTTTTGAAACCAAAGAGACCAAGTCACCATGCTTATCCAGCTTATTACTAATGGGTTTAATTCTAGGATATATCTTATTAAACTCATTTTTAACAATATGGTATTGTAAATCTAGTATGGAAGTCCGTCTAAATTTTTCAATCGGGTCGTACCTTTTTTCATCGATTTTTTCCAATTCATTAAAAGCAACCTGAAACTCTTCGTATCGTTTTGTTCTCAAACAACTACTTACATAGGCATAGCTTATTGTAATATAGTTCAGCTTGGATTTATCAGATCGTAACTTATTTTCCTTATATAGTTTAAGTAACTTTTTACTTAGCTCATACTCATCTTCTATTTGACACAACAAACGACTAAAGTTGAATAAAATAAATAACTGCATAAACTGAGTCTTAAAGGAATATTGAGTCAGCTTTTTTTCTAACAATTCTTTATTATATAGTTCCATTATCTTCTTTTCCTCCTCACCATTCCTAACACTTCCATATTTTATTGTAATCAGGTTGAGCTTCCCAGAATATATATAATATTGATATTCGGTATAGAAAAGATCTAGTTGCTTCTTAAGCTGTCTTAATATATCATCAAAGATTTGTTCATCTTCTATCTTCTGCGTTGAAATCAATAAATTATACTTCCACCTTGAATAAAATTCGGCTTTATATAAAGTATGGTCGTTTTCTTCAATGATCTTTTGGGTCTTATTAATCAATTTTTGACATTGCTCAAATAACCTTTTTTTGTATAATATCTCGATCTCAATTAATCTGGACTTAATTGTGACCTCATGGCTTATATCATCGTGTAAATATCGTAGTGCCTTTAAAATCATCTTGTACAGATAATTTTTCATCCAGGTAAACTGCTTAACAAAAGCTTCCTGTGCAAATTTTTTCTTAAGTTTTCGTTCATCATACACTTCCTGCTTATCTATTGCATCAAAAAGCAACACATAAGCTTTGTCCCCCTTTCTTAGGGAGGCCAACTTTTTAAATTCTCTTTTTTCGCTGGCAGAAAGCGACTTGATTAGCTTAAATAAGTCATCAGTTGGTGTCATGTATTGAGAATAAGGTTCTCAACACCTAATATAACGTATTTCTAAGTAAGACGAAATTAGTAACGAGTTAGTGTGATGTTACCTCTCTTATTAAGCATGATACCTAAGTAAGCATCGTAAACACGAATCTGATAAATATAAACGCCAGATGAAACAGGCATGCCTTCAAATGTTCCATCCCACACTATGTCATCAGCACTTGCATTAAATATCAGCTTGCCTTTTCTATCATATATTTCACACTCCTTATGCTCTCCCGGTAATCCGTGAACTTTCCAATTATTGTCATGACCGACGCCCAGATAAAAAGCATTAGGTATGTAAAGAGGAAAATAACAATCTGTATTCTCATAAATATTAAAGGTATCTCTAAAATTACATTGATCAGATAGTTTTGCTTCAATCCAATATAAACCATAAGCGTCAGCTTCAAACTCCTCAATACTGGCATTAACAGAGGTGGTATATGTAAAAGGGTCTTGTTTTTCTAGATCTACTGTTATTAAACTTAAACTATCCGGACATACAACATAGTCTTGCACATCGAAACTAGGCAAAACCTCAGCAGATGGGAGCTCAACGAAAGCATAGTTGTTTTCCAAATAACATTCTGAATTATGAACAACGGGCGGAGCAGTATTTATAGCTCCTGAATCATTGATATAAAACATGAGTTGATCGTTGTTGGCTTCAAATTGGTGAGAGATTACTCTACATTCTTTTGCATCCAAATTATACCCTAAAGTTGAAGACATCTGAAAATATTTATCATTGTTTCCATCTATGGAATAATAACTATAGGGAAGCGAACTGCTATTGATTGGGAAATCACTATTGTTGCAAATTCTAATAATCACGTTAACACTATCGCAACTTCTGTAAATTACTGTATCAACAGTTAATGAAAGGTCTAAGTCAGACGAATCGGGAAGACAAGCCTCTATCTCACTATTTAGCTTCGGAGCTTGCTGCAAAAAAGAGTTTAGTTGTTTTGGTAAAGATGGATCTCCATGATTAGGAATATGACAGGGAACAGTTAAGTCATCATTGATATGTGCATTGTAATAACCAAATTGATTATTAACTGACCTTGAGGAAGACCAGCCATTAACAGCTCCACTCCAAACTTTTGTACCCCCCGATGATGGACAAACACAAAGAATATCCGTAAAGCCATCATCATTCACATCGGCTATAATAGGTCGCTCTCCGGCAGTTGCTGACAGACAGTTATTATCCTCCATCAAAGTTTGCCCTGTTCTTGAATCGACAATATGCAAACTCCCTTGATCTCCCCTGCTAACAATCTCTGGAAAACCATCACAGTTTAAATCAAATGCAGTATTTGATGAGTAATTAGAATTATTATCTGCCGCATCAAAGTTTTTCCATTTTACTTTTAAATTATCATCAACCAAAGTAATGAATCCATGCCCAGAGCTTCCCCCTCCACCAACTCTCTCATAAACCACTATTTCAAGTTGCGGATCTTCATCAGCGTTGATTAAAAGTGGAAGTCCGGTAGTTGTGCTCGCCATCACGTAAGGACTTCCTCCAATCAATAGTCCCGTTCTGGGATTCCAGATGTATAAGTTCCTTTCTATATCAGCTACTACAATATCTAATGCTCCATCTGCATCCATATCCGCAACCGCAGAAACACCATTTTTAAAAAATATCGGAGCAGTACTTGCAATAGCATAATTGCCCGTTGTAACGTCAACAGCATAAACGGTATTTCCGGATACCACTTCCAAGCCTTCACAAAGTGCACAAAATGAATCAGGTAAAACATCTGCTGCCAATGTGGTTACATATCTTACTACTATTGGTAGTCCTTGAGCTAAATAATCATCTTGGAAATCTACAAGCAGGTTTCCCGTAATTGCATCAACTATCGCACCACAGGCAAAAATTTCAGGACTCCCATCTCCATTAAAATCTGCTATCGAGGGTGCGATTGTAGCATATCCACTTGGCGGTGGATTTCCGGTAGTATCTGGATGGTATAATGTCCAATTAATGTTTCCAGTTGCGATACTTTGCGATTGAAATATTGGTGCCTTTTTCCCTAAATATTCTCTTCTTGCTGAAAACAATTCCACGACACCATCTTTATCTACGTCAGCCATTGCCATTTCATACCCCAAACTATTCGCTATTTTATATTTCACGCTTCCGTCACTTCCATTAAGTATCCATACACTATCAAACGTTTTTGCAATTACTTCCGTATTACCATCATAGTCAACATCACCAGTCAATGGTGACTGATACCAACCGACATCAGGATTCTCCCATAAAATATCAGCATTAAAGTCATTGTGACATTTTCCTGACTCTTCCAAACTTTGAAGAAAAAAATCTTCACAAGCTCCGTTACTCGCACACTCACTATCATAACAGTCTATCAAGCCATCTCCATCATCATCGATACAATTATTGCAAATTTCTTGCGCACAAATACTATTGATAAATAGTAGTAATACAAAAATGTACTGTCCCTTGATCATATTATTGTATGAATACTTTTTTTCTCATTTCCCTATCTCCTGCTTGAATATAAACTAGGTACAAACCTGCACTAAAATGATTTAAACTATTCTTCAAATAGGAAGATTTTACTCCAGAAGCATTGATTAGCAACTGTCCGTTCAAATCGAATACTGACACATCAAATCTTTGGTTTGTTAAACTTTGGATTAGTAAATCATTATCTACAACTTTAATTATGAACTCCTTTTGGATATCCTTTTGGTCGGTGCTAGTAGGTGCCTTATGACAGTTGTTTACCGTTACAGTTAATGGGCTACTGATAATGCACTTACCACTTGAATCAGACATATATAGCTCATAAGTAATATTTTGGTCTGCACAACAAGAGTAAATACGCTCAGATGATTGACTTAAATATGTTCCCGGAGTCCAAGTAAAAATTGCTGCGTCTGAGGATGGACTAAGCTCAATACAACTATCGCGGCACATCTCTAAAGAGTCAATAGATAATGGTGAGGGGTAAGGAATAATTCTTTTATAAACGGTATCAGAGTAGTAGCTATTTTCACCATCAATTGCCTTGACGAAAATATCTGCGGAGGAATTAATTTGAAAGAAAAAAGCATTTTCTGTTCCTTCATCAAATAAATTATTATCAACATATAATTGATAAGTAGTGCCTTTACCTAGGAACTCGGCCTCTACTTCAATAGACAAGGATTGTCCTACGCAAGCATCATCTTGAGGGTATAAATACATATTGATACTTTCGCCCTCGGCAATAAGGTTTTGAGAACCAATGAGCAGTATGATGGCACCTATTATTCTTAGCATACAGATCAACTTTACTTGATATAATCTACAATTTAACTAATCATACGAGAGACATCAATATTAATAAAGCATTATTATTGTGGGAACAAATTCAAAATTATATTCATAAGTATATAATAATCAGTTTATTAAAAAATAAAATAATTGTTATTTTAATTATTTATTCTGGTAAGAAGAATCCCACCCAGAATTAGCCCAATGCCGATAAAGCTAGTCCAATACAAGCTTTCACCATCCCATATACCCCAGCAAAGGGCCACAATTGGGATAAGATAGGTAACCCCTGACGCAAAGACACTATTAGTTTGTTGCACCAAATGATTAAACAATACTTTGGTAAAAGTTGTACCCATGATAGCCAATATCACAATGTAAAGAAAGGAAGTAAGCCCTTCCGGATGGTACGTTATAATTTTTATAAAATCAGTACTAAACAAATAAACAATACATGGCGGACCAATAATCATAAAAGTCATCGCAGCAAGTAAAAGAGGGTCCTCATCGTTTAAATACCTCTTAATAATATTTACACTAAATCCATAACAAATCGTCGCTACCAATACCAAAGAAGCAAACCAATTGAACGCCTGTAATAAGCCTCCTGCCTCTTTACTTAGAGTAAGGATAGTCGTGCCTACAAAGCCCAAAATCACACCGATTATCTTATTTTTTGTACCCCTCTCCTTAAAGAATAAAATACCTACCACTAGAGTAAAAATAACCGTCATGGAATTTAGCACTCCTGCTAAAGAGCTATTGATGTGCTGTTGAGCAATGGCAAACATAAAAGGAGGAATACCATTCCCTAGTATCCCCATCGCAATAATTGGTTTTAGATTCTTTGTCGATAAGCTTTTTCTGTGAAAAATAATTACCGGTAAAAAAACCAAGCAGCTTATTCCAATCCTCATAGATGCCAATTGCGTTCCACTAAAAGCAATTAACCCTCTCTTCATCAAAATAAATGAGCTACCCCAAATAAAGGACAGAATACCTATAAGCAGCCATTTATTATTCATCTGACTCCCCTATGCTGTTCCACACCATGTCTTTCAGTTCTGTAATGCCCTTTTGAGATACGGATGAGAAAAAGGCTATTTTTAAATTGGACTCTTTGATACTTTCTGCTATTTCACTTTTAATTAAAGACCTTAGCTCTTCGTCTGCCAAGTCGGACTTGCTAATCCCTAAAATTCTATTCTTATCTAACAAATCAGGATTATACTGACTCAATTCGTTTAACAGCACCTTATATTCGTTGACAATATTATCGCTGTCAATTGGCACTAGAAATAATAGTGTTGCATTTCGCTCTATGTGCTTCAAAAATCGATCACCCAACCCTTTTCCTTCATGCGCGCCCTCAATTATTCCCGGAATATCTGCCATGATAAAAGATCGATGATCTCTGTAAGAAACAATTCCTAAGTTAGGCACTAAAGTAGTGAATGGATAATCTGCTACCTTGGGCTTAGCAGCAGTAATGCTAGACAATAAGGTAGATTTACCCGCATTAGGAAAGCCAACCAAGCCAACATCTGCCAAGACTTTTAACTCAAGCACCTTGATACTCTCTTCACCTTCCTCACCCGGCTGAGCAAATTTTGGCGCTTGCCTTGTTGGAGTTGCAAAATTGCTATTCCCGAGTCCTCCTCTTCCGCCTTTTAATAAGATTTCCGTTTGTCCTTCTTCCGTTATCTCAAAGTCAACTTCACCCGTCTCAAAGTCTTTAGCAACTGTTCCCAGCGGCACTTCAACAATTATATCTTCTGCATCTGCACCTGTCTTGTTTGCTCCTGATCCGGATGCACCATTGCTTGCGAGCAGATGTTTTTTATATTTTAAATGGAGTAGGGTCCATAATTGCTTATTCCCCTTCAGTATGATATGACCACCTCTTCCACCGTCTCCGCCATCAGGACCTCCTTTGGGCGTGGTTTTATCTCTGTAAAAATGCACTGAGCCAGCACCACCATTTCCTGAACGGCAGTAAATTTTTACATAATCGATAAAATTGCTGGAAGCCAAAATATAAAATTACGAATTTGGAATTTGGAATTACGAGTTCAGAGTTATAAGGATTGTAATCTCAAACTTAATTTGATGAAACACCCTGCTTAATAGCGTCACAAAGTAAATCAAAGGTATCTTCTATACTTCCTTCTCCTTTTATTGTTTTCAGCTTGCCCTGCTTGCCATAATAATCTGCAATAGGAGCAGTCTTGTTTTCGTACTCTTCTACCCTTTGTTGAATGATGCCTTCATCCGTATCGTCCGACCTTCCTGATGTTTTTCCCCGGTTCAGTATTCTTTTTACCAACTCTTCTTTACCTACCTCTAATGCTAACAAACAATCTATTTCAAGGTTTTTTGTTTCCATCATGTCATCCAATGCCTCTGCTTGTGGTATAGTTCGCGGAAACCCATCAAAAATGAATCCCTTTGCATTATTACCCAGCCCTTCGTCTACCTTCTTTGCCAACATATTGATCACCGTCTCATCCGGAACTAGCTTTCCTGCATCAATGTACCCCTTAGCCTCTTTGCCTAACTCTGTTTCATTTTTGATTTCGGCTCTTAAAATATCTCCTGTAGATATGTGGTTCAAACCATATTTTTCGATTAAGTTTTCAGACTGAGTTCCTTTTCCACTTCCCGGAGGACCAAATAAAATAATGTTAAGCATAACTTTTTGTTTGATATTGTATTGCAAAGGTAAGAAGTTTATAGTTACTAGTTTTTAATTTGTAGTTGCTAGCTTAACAAAGCATTCAAATCGCTTTGCCTATTGCAAAAGCACTTTAATTTTCTTATCTTATTCTGAGTATGAATAATGTATTTATTTTATGTTTCGTTTTACTTTATAATATCGCCTTACATGGTCAAGAATATGCCTCAATTAAAGGAACCTTAATTGGAAAAGAAACTAACGAGCCAATTCCGTTTGCAAATGTAACATTAAAGGATTCGGCTTCTACAATCATGAAAGAAACGATTAGCGATTTTGATGGGAATTTTCAACTAGACTCTATCTATTGCTATAAAAGGGCTACTCCCTACATATATATTACGCTGGTAACTCA
Organism: Bacteroidia bacterium; assembly: GCA_030426955.1. GTDB lineage: Bacteria > Bacteroidota > Bacteroidia > Chitinophagales > JAUHXS01 > JAUHXS01. Next base: position 59,214 of record JAUHXS010000009.1, read on the forward strand.
AAAACTTTAGATAGCATTTATTTGAACCAACCTGTTACTACTTTTAATGTTCAAATGAAAGAACCTAGCATTACTATTTGTTATTTTTGGACTCGCCCTTTGCTTGACTATCCTGAAAAAATGTATTCAGGTACAACTTTCTCTAGAGAAGATTTGATGTATCGTTATTAAAAAATTCTCTAGTCTTAAATCTCACATTAAAGCCTTAATTTCACAGAAGTAATACCTCTCACTTCGTGATTAATAAAATAAAAACTTTAGAAAAAATAGCTCATCAACTAGAGCCTTCGCCAGAACAGAGGGAGAGTATGAGACAAGAAGTTATTCAATACACTGAGAAATTTCTCAATGATATATATACCTTAAATGCTTACAATACGCCTAAAGATATTGCCAAAGGGCTTTTAGAAAATCCCATTTCAGATGAGCCAGCTAAAATTAATGACCTAACCAAGAGTTTATCAGAGTATGTCGATTTTCCTGGGCTCAATACGGCATCTCATGGTCATTTAGGTTATGTGCCAGGCGGAGGCATTTACTATTCTGCATTAGGCGATTATATTGCTGCCATTACCAATAGATATGCTGGTATCTCTTTTGCTTCTCCTGGAGCGGTTACCATGGAAAATATGCTCATTGATTGGATGGCTGATATTGTTGGCTATCCTAAAACTACTGGCGGGAATCTAACATCTGGTGGTAGCATTGCCAACATGATCGGTATCGTAACTGCTCGCGAAGCACATGATCTCAGAGCAAAAGACTTTCACAAGACAGTTATTTACTATACAGATCAGATGCATCATTCTTCAGTCAAAGATATTGGAGTTGCAGGGCTAAAAGAGTGTATACAGAAGCTCGTCCCAATGGATGATGGACATAGAATGGATGCTAATGCACTTGAAAAGCTTATCGTAGAGGACAAGAAAAAGGGGCTCAACCCATGGCTTATAATCGCATCAGCAGGTACTACCAATTTAGGGGCAGTCGACCCGCTAAAAGAGATCAATTCAATTGCTAAACATCATAATATGTGGTTTCACGTAGATGGTGCCTATGGTGGCTTCTTTGTCTTAACACAAGAAGGCAAAACTAAACTTAAAGGGATGTCGGATTCGGATTCATTAGTTATGGATCCTCATAAAGGATTATTTTTACCATTTGGCTCTGGAGTCGTTTTAGTGAGAGATAAAAAGAAGCTATACAATGCTCATCATTATGAAGCTGGCTACTTGCAAGATGCCGATATTGATCAAACCATGTCTCCGGCAGATGCCTCTCCCGAATTGACTAAACACTTCAGGGGTTTAAGACTTTGGCTACCTTTAAAACTTCATGGTTTAAAACCATTCAAAGCAGCCCTTGAAGAAAAATTATTGCTGGCTAAATACTTTTATGAAAAAGTCCAAGAAATAGATGGTATTGAGGTAGGCCCCTATCCTGATTTATCGATTGCTACTTTTCGCTATGTCCCTAAAAAGGGTGACCCTAATGAATTTAACAGAAGACTGCTAGATAAGATATATGAAGATGGGAGAGTATTTATGTCTTCTACCACTATCAATGAAAAATTTGTTATTAGAATGGCAGCGCTCAGTTTTAGAGCCCACCTTAACACAATTGACTTAGCACTTGATATTATCGTCAAAAAGATAAAAGAGCTAGAAAACTAATTTCTACTCTGAAACTAGACCAGGACAATTACGACTATAAACATTGCTTTCTCCTTTAAGCAAACTCTTTATAAATGAGGAAAAAAAAATCTTAATAATATCAAAACTTAGTAATATTTACTATTTTTGCAAGCCTTATTGCATTTTAGCGCGTTGGAAACGGAAATAAAAATATTATCAGGTACTGAATCTCTTTATCTTACAAAGAAGATCGCGGCTTTTCACGGAACTCCTCTAGGTCAAGTTTCCTGTCAGAAATTCAGTGATGGTGAAATTCAACCCAACATTACGGAATCAGTCCGTGGTAAGTATATTTTTATTATTCAATCGACCTTTGCCCCTGCTGATAACATCATGGAGTTACTATTGATGATTGACGCAGCGAAAAGAGCTTCTGCTGATTACATCACAGCAGTATTACCCTACTATGGATATGCAAGACAAGATAGAAAAGATAAACCAAGAACATCAATTGGGTCTAAGTTAGTAGCTAACTTAATTTCGGCTGCCGGTGCCAACAGAATCATGACAATGGACTTGCATGCTCCACAGATTCAAGGCTTTTTTGACATACCAGTAGATCATTTAGATAGCTCTGCTGTTTTTATTCCCTACATTCAAAACCTGAACCTACCAAACCTGATCTTTGCAGCTCCTGACGTTGGTAGTAGTAAAAGAGCCAGAGCATATGCTCAAAACTTTAATTGTGACTTCGTTATATGTGACAAACATCGAAAGAAAGCTAATGAAATAGCAGAAATGACTGTTATTGGCGACGTTACAGGAAAAGATGTGGTCATTGTTGATGATATTGTAGACACCGCCAATACATTATGTAATGCTGCAAAATTACTCATTGAAAAAGGTGCCAATAGTGTTAGAGCATTTTGTACACATCCCATCCTTTCTGGTAAAGCGTATGAAAATGTACATAATTCAATGATGGAAGAATTGGTAGTTTGCGATACGATACCCATTAAGGAAGGACAAACAAAGAAAGTAAAGGTGATCTCCGTTGCAGAGTTATTCTCTACAGCCATAAAACACACTTACGAACACCAATCCATTAGTTCACTATTTATAGATACGTTTAATTAATAAATTTCAATCATGGAATCAATAATCATTGATGCAGAATTAAGAACTGAAATCTCAAAAAGTCAAACAAAGGCACTAAGGAAAGAGGGTAAAGTTCCATGTATTTTTTACGGAACAGAAAGTGGAAATGTCCACTTTGCTGCACATGAAAATGCATTTAAAGATTTAATATATACGAATAAGTTTCACACAGCAACTATTAAAGTTGATGGAAAAGAATTGAAAGCTATTATTCAAGATGTTCAGTTTGATCCTGTAACGGATGCCATCTTACACATCGACTTTCTAGAATTAGTCGCAGGTAAAAAAATCAAAGCAGAATTACCTGTCAACTTAGTTGGTAACGCAAAAGGTGTTAAAGAGGGGGGCGTATTAACGCTTAAAAGAAGGAAGCTAAAAGTGCAAGCCTATCCAAAAGATCTTCAGGAAAAAATAGAGGTCAATGTAGATGCATTAGGCTTAGGCGACTCTTTGAAAATTGGAGACGTAGAAGTAGAAAATATGGAATTTGTTGACCCTCCAAGAATTACAGTTGTAAACGTTGCTATTCCTAGAGCACTTAAGAATGCTGAAGCAGAGGAGGCAGCAGCTGAGGGAGAAGAAGCAGAAGGCGGAGAAGCTCCTGCAGCAGCAGAGGGTGGAGAAGCTCCAAAAGCAGAAGCTCCTGCGGAAACACCAGCTGAGTAGTTTCCACAATAAAATAATTATCTTTAAGGGCGCTTTTGCGCCCTTTTTTATTTGATCAAAATCATGAAGTTTCTAATTGTTGGCTTAGGAAATATCGGTGAGGAGTACCAAGGCACTCGTCATAATATTGGGTTCGATATTGTTGACTCGTTAGCAAAAGAAATGGATTCAAATTTCGATTTAGACCGCCATGCTTTTATAAGTGATTTTAAGTTCAAAGGAAGATCTTTTCACTTGATCAAACCTACCACTTTTATGAACCTTAGTGGTAAAGCCGTAAAATATTGGTTGGATAAATTAAAAATTCCCAAGGATAACCTGTTAGTTATATTAGATGATGTGGCGCTACCCTTTGGACAGATAAGAATTAAACACAAAGGCAGCGATGGTGGTCATAACGGATTAAAAGACATTAACCAAAAGCTCGGTACCAACCAATATCCAAGACTTCGGTTCGGCATTGGAAATGATTATCATAGTGGTGACCAAGTTAGGTATGTTTTAGGAAACTGGACAGATGCGGAAAACGCCTTACTGGACAAGCCTATTCAAAGATCCTGTGAGGCTGTTAAAAGCTTTGGCACCATCGGGATTACCAGAACAATGAATGAGTTTAATCAAAAAATTGAACAATGAAGATATTCTGTGTTGGAAGAAACTACGTCAACCATGCTAAGGAGTTAAACAATCCAATACCAGAAAAGCCTGTTATATTTCTCAAGCCTGATACTGCTATTTTAAAAAGCCCCCAACCTTTTTATTATCCTGATTTTTCAAAGGATATACATTACGAAGTTGAGCTTGTTGTTAAAATATCCAAACAAGGAAAACACATTCAAGAAAAATTTGCTCACAAGTATTATGAGGAGATTTCATTAGGCATTGACTTTACCGCCAGAGACATTCAAAAAGAACAAAAGGATAAAGGACTTCCCTGGGAAATTGGCAAAGCTTTTGACCACTCGGCTGTAATTGGGACCTTCCAAAAGGTAAATTTTGAGCAAAAGCATATTTCATTTCGCTTAGAAAAGAATAATACTATTGTCCAAAACGGCAACTCAGTCGATATGCTATTCAGTATTGATAAAATCATTAGTTACATCTCTCAAATTTTCACATTACGAGTAGGAGACTTGATCTATACGGGTACCCCGGAAGGAGTCGGACCAATTGCTATTGACGATAGATTGGAAGGTTTTTTGAATGACGACAAAGTGTTATCAACGGAAATTAAATAGTAAATCCACCTATTTATGCCGCTCACACCTCAGTTTGAGATTTTTTGTGGCGACCCGCCTGACTTAGCTAATCGAAGCAGGCCCGCCTAAATGATAAAGTCGGGCAGGCATAACCCATTCTAACTGACTTTACATTCATAAATCCAATAAGAATGGGTATATTAGTATTTTTGAAATACTAACTTGTCGAAAGTTAACATATTATATTTATGACAATAAAATCTTCTAAAACCAAGAAAACAACCGCTTTGTCATTTTGAACACAGTGAAAAATCTACCTTCTACAAAACCCAAAGTTAGATTTCTCCTAGTGTCGAAATGACAAGAGTTTTAGAAGATTTTGACAAACAGCTTTTATGAGTACTACCAAAACCAGCACAAAAAAGAAGGCAACGCAAATTAGCAAAAACACCTTGTTAGAGGCATATAAGCTAATGACCACTGCCAAACAAATGGCTGAGCTTTACGAGGCAAATAAGGAGATTACTAGCAAATATGTTCATGCTACTTCAAGAGGGCATGAAGCCATTCAACTTGCCGTTGGCATGCAGCTTTTACCTCAAGATTTTGTAGCGCCTTATTATAGAGACGATGCTATGCTGCTTGGTTTGGGGATGACTCCTTATGAGTTAATGCTACAACTATTAGCCAAACGAGATGACCCTTTTTCCGGAGGACGCACGTATTATGCACACCCTAGTCTCAGAAGAGATGATTTACCAAAGATACCTCACCAATCTTCTGCAACTGGGATGCAAGCCATACCAACCACTGGTGTTGCACAGGGCATAAAGTACTTGGAAGAGATGGAGCTCAGCAACTATAAATCTGGAGAAAAACCTATCGCTGTTTGCTCTATAGGTGATGCTGCAATTACTGAGGGAGAAATTTCTGAGGCGTTTCAAATGGCGGTATTACACAACTACCCGATTGTCTATGTTGTTCAGGATAATGAGTGGGATATATCTGCTAATGCCAAGGAATTCCGAGCAATGGATGTGACACATTATGCAAAAGGGTTTAAGGGGTTAACTGTTTCTACAATCAATGGAAGCAATTTCTTTGAATGCTACACCACTATAAAAGAGGTTTTTAACAAAGCAAGAAAGCAAAGAAAACCATACTTGATTCATGCTAAAGTTCCATTGCTTAACCATCATACATCTGGCGTGAGAAAGGAGTGGTATCGCTCTGAAGAAGATTTAAAAGCACATGGAAAAAGAGATCCATTTCCACTGTTTAAAGAAATGCTCTTGGACTTTGGCTTTACAAAATCAGAATTGAGTAAGCTTGAAGCGCAAGCTCTAGAGAGTGTAACTAGTGATTATGAAAAGGCATTAGAAGCTCCTGAACCAGATCCGAATACACTTACTGACCACACTTTTGCACCTACACCAATTACAGAAGAAAAAGGAGAAAGAACGCCATCTGGTGGCAAGGAAGTGGTGATGGTAGATGCAGCATTACACGCAGTTGATGAAATCATGAAAACGCACCCAGAGAGTCTGTTGTACGGACAAGATGTTGGAGGTGAATTAGGAGGTGTTTTTAGAGAAGCTGCATTACTAGCTAAAAAATATGGTGATAAGCGAGTGTTCAATACACCAATCCAAGAGGCCTATATCATTGGTAGCACCGTAGGTATGTCTGCAGTAGGCTGCAAACCAATTGTAGAGGTTCAATTTGCTGATTATATTTGGCCGGGACTAAATCAATTATTTACTGAGGTCAGCAGATCTTGTTACTTATCTAATGGTAAATGGCCAGTTCAAACTCTAATTAGAGTACCAATTGGTGCTTATGGTAGTGGTGGCCCATATCATTCTTCCAGTGATGAATCTGTCTTTTTACAGATAAAAGGAATCAAAGTAGTCTACCCTTCTAATGCTGCAGATATGAAGGGATTGATGAAAGCAGCATTCTACGATCCCAATCCGGTAGTAATTTTAGAACATAAGGGATTGTATTGGTCTAAGGTTCCAGGAACAAAAGCGGCTATGACCATTGAGCCCGATGAGGATTATGTTATACCATTAGGCAAAGCAAGAATCGCTCTTGAAGCAAATGAGACAGAGGTAGAAATGGGCAATTCATTAACCATCATTACTTATGGCATGGGTGTGCACTGGGCAACGAATGCTGCCAAACAATTTCCTGGATCTATTGAAGTTGTTGACTTGAGAACTTTAAATCCATTAGATCTAGAAACAGTATATGCTAGTGTAAAAAAACACAACAAATGTATTGTATTGACCGAAGAAACGATTGATAACTCTTTTGCGGAAAGTCTTGCCGGAAGAATAGCCAATGAGTGCTTTGAGCACTTAGATGCTCCCGTTGAAATTATTGGTGCCGTTAACACACCAGCAATTCCATTAAACTCCATCTTGGAAAGCACGATGTTACCTTCTGCTGAAAAAGTTGGAGTTGTTATTCAGCAGTTGTTGGAGTATTAAAAGGTTTCTAAAATTATATCGTTCTTTAAGGTATCTGGATTAAGAAAATTACTTTCCTTTAGTCTAAGATTTTTAGGTTTGTCAAATTGCCCTTCATTTATAAATGCTACGATTGGCTTAGAATATATTATCTCTTCCTCATTCTTAAGTTTCAATCTCATCCTTGTCTTGAAGTTTCCTTTATAATTATATACATCAGTCATTACAAAACTCTCACCCTCTATCTTTACATCGGCATAACTATTACCACACCATGAAAATATATGATATTCAATGGGCTTCCATTCATAGTTTTCATCTAATGCTTCTGCTATCATAATAAGCCTGCTATCTTGTACCTCTAATACTCTTGTTTTACTTGTTGGATTTGCTATGTACACAGGAAAAGATTGCACGACTGTCACTTGTTCATGCCAATTCATCATCTGCCGCTGTGCTTTCAAGCTATCACATATATATTTCTTTTCATCAGAGTAGCTTTCCCTTAATGGAGGTGGAGGAGGTGGAATTAAATTTCTAATAGTCTTCTTTATTATAGTATTAGTATCAACAAATATTTTAAGACTATCTCGCTTGATTATATTGCCCTTCTCTCTATGATCCAAATAACTTAATTGAGGAAATTTATAAAAAGCCGAGTCAATGCTGGCATCAAACGCTCTAATACACCTGATATAAGGCATTGATTCAATCATCTTAATCGTATCAATTAAGTGAGCCTTCCTTTCATCCTCATACTTTATTATCGGAAAATGAAAATCACCGTCATTGAGCTCTTTTTCGTTTTGACAGGAAGTAATAGAAATTAATAAGGAAAACAATATGATTAAATGGTGAAGACAGAAATAGTTAAACTGTTTATTCATATAACATATCCAAGATACAAAATTCCTTTCTGCAATAATTTAGTAACGAAACCTGATAGCAAGATATATTCATATTATAAATAGAGGGTAGTTAGCCTTCTGCGTCAGTTTTAGGTATTGATTCTAACTTATTAATACAAAACCGTAATATTACCGGTTTGGCTTATTGGTTCACTACTGCCAATAAATCGAGCCTCTAGCGTATATACATACGCTCCTTGTTGTACTTTCTGCCCTTTAAAATATCCATCCCAAGTGAATTTGGCGTCTGTGCTTTCAAATATCAATGTCCCCCATCGATCGTAAACTCTTATATCAAATTGATCAATATTTTCATACGCTAACTTTGCAAGGAACCGGCTATTCAAAATAGCCCCATCCCTAACGTAAAATATATTGGGTATAAATATTAGTGAATCACATTGTCTAAATAATACTGCAACCGTGTCCTCAATGATGCAATTGTTAGAGTCCTGGATTATAATTGTAAAAATTTTCTCTTCCTCTAGGTTGACAATCTCTTGCTGAGGTAAACTTGTATCTTGTATAAAGCTATTTTGCTCCCAATCATAACGCTCTCCATTATAAGCTTCAATGTATGCCGTATCTCCTTTACAAATAGTATCGCCTTTGGCTTGCGGCAATATTTCAGAAGAAATCAAGATACTATCGTAATTATTATCAAAATCGCATTCCTCAATAAGAGGAGTTGGTGCGTTTAAAGGATCTGTTCCGTCATCATTGATGTAAAAGAAAAGTTCGTAATCACCCTGTGGTAAAATAAAGTAAGTAAAACTGATGCATGAATCAACATAAACAGGTTGATCAAGGTTTCCTGAAGCAATCAAGCTCCCTCCTTGTTTAGGATCACCATCGTAAAACGCATAGGGCGTTCCCTCATGCATGATCCAAGTCTTCCGTTCACTTATATTACAGATCTCAATGTCAACCGCTATCGTTTGACAATTGGCAGAAAGCCTTGCATTACTCAAAGAGACACTTACATCTCCAGTAATGGTATGGCACATTTTTTGCCCTTCTGTATTTAAGATCGGCGCTTGATTTAAAAAGCTATTCAACTCACCTAAAGAGTCATGCGCATGATTTTGTTGTTGGCTTGGAATTGTCAAATCATCATTAACATTAACAGAAAAATAGCTGTACTGGTTGTAAACTGATCTGGAAGCTGCCCAATTGTTATTTATTCCCGTTAATGCAACCGCATCTGCCAAAGAAGACCAATCACCGCATCCACATACGATATCCGCATGCCCATCTAAATTTATATCAGCCACTACTGGACTCTCCAACCATGTAGCCGACATGCAAGGCGTCTGGCTTCGTATTGTGCCATTTTCTCCATCTAGGATTAATAAGTTGCGCTCATCTCTATAAATGATTTCACTTTTGCCATCACAATCTAAATCAAATCCTGTGCTGCCTGTTGTGTGTAAAGAGCCATCCTCGGTTGAAAGCCTCCACTTTTCAGTCATGTCGTCATCAATCAAAACATAAAACAGACTCCCTGCAACCCCCATTTCCAACATGGGATCCGCATCAAAATTCCCCACATTAACTCGTCCACCTAGTCCGTTTGTGGTTGAAAAGACAGATCCAATTGTATTTTCTGTTCTTGGATCCCATCTGTAAATTGTAAAGTCTGTCGATGGAGAGTTATAATAACTCTGATTTACAACTATATCGAGCTTATTATCTCCATCCATGTCTGCAACACTCGTAAATCCATCAGTCAAGGTTGGAGGAGCATGTGCTCGCCTGGTCATTATTTTATTTTCTATATTCACCCCATAGACCACATTTCCCGAAACCAACTCTAATCCATTACAATCAGGACAAGTAGCTGAACTATCCAGAACATCTGCCGCGACGGAAAAACCTAAGCCATCTGAACTATCTCCCTTAGCTATTATCATTCCGGTGTGTGCATTTAAAATATAATTACCAATATATACTTCTACAGAATCATCTTCATTAAAATTGGCTAAGGCAGGAAAATATCTTGAAATAAAATCGTTTTGTTCATACAAAGTGTCAGATGTCCAAAGCATAGTGCCTTGATAATTCATGCACATTAGTTTAGTCACATTAGGAGCATCAATAAAATGATAAAATATTTCTGCAAAGCCATCATTATCTATATCTCCTATTGCCATTCCTTCACCAACGTTACTAAAGTCGCCATTTATAGACAGGTTAATTGTATATTTCACCTTACCACTAATGCCACTTAAGACATAGATAAGTTTCTTTGCATCGTCCCCAACTAAAACTTCAATGATTCCATCGTTATCAATATCACCAACCTGAAAGGTTTGCATAGCTCCCCCAACTCTTTCTGTTCGCCATAACTCAGCTAAGACTAAATTCGTATCCAAATCAAGCTCCTTTCTGCACTCAGAAATTGTATCTAAAAAGTTTTGATAGAAATCATCACAAGCCATATTGTTTGTACAGTCTCCATCATAACAATCAATCAGCCCATCTCCGTCATTATCTTTTTGATCATTGCAGATTTCTACTTGACCCAGAACATTTGATAGGCTTACCCAAAAGAGTGCTAATATGAGGGATAGCCTCATTAGCGTGATTTTATCAATTTGATATATTCGTATTTTCCTGAGTATTTAACAGCCAGAATGTAAGTCCCAACCGAAGCCTTATCAAGGTTTATTTTTGTATCATGACCATTTACCTCTCCTTCATGAATCAACCTGCCGTAAATATCATATAACTCAAAGTTGAGATTTTTCATCAAAGCTTCTTCAGGAATATCTATGCTAATAAAGTTGCTAAAAGGATTAGGAAAAACTTTGATGTCACTTTGCTGTATAGTAGCAATACTAGTAAAGCTAATGATCTGGCTATAACTATTCTCATTTCCACAAGCATTTGAAGCTATTAATTGTACATTGTAATCATCTGCCATCGAATATATATGTGTAGGTGACTGCTCTGTTGATGAATTCCCATCACCAAAATTCCACATCCATTCATCTGCATTTTGAGAATTATCAGTAAACGCAACGGTCAAATCATCAATACTATACGAAAAAGCTGCAACCACAGGTGTTGTATCGGCCACGATGATCTCTTTTGAAACAGTGGTATAACACTCTCCTCCGTCGAAAACACCTAAAGATACTATGTAGGTTCCAGGATCATCATATGTATGATTCGTATTTGGAATACTATCAAGGTTACCATCTCCAAAGTCCCAAGACCATGAAGTTGGCATTCCATTGGTACTATCAGAAAATATTGTACTTGAACCTATACATGTTTTTGTAAAACCAAAGTCCACTTGCAAGCCATTTACTGTTATTTGCTTCGTTGCTGTATCTTTATAACTACAGCCGTTAGAAGTTATCGCTGTTATTGTATATACCCCTGAACTATCGTAAATATACTCAGGGAACTTGTTGCTTGATGTATCTCCATTCCCAAAGTCCCAAAAAGTCTGTGAATTTTCAGAAATGTTTGCAATTGCATTAAGGTTGACTGCTTCACCCGTACAGATGATGTCATCACCTTCAATGTATGTAAAGAAAGGCATTTTGTCAATAATATTTATTTCTGCATATCTGTATAATGTATGTCCGCAACCATCAGTATATATCAAAACAATATTATACTTTCCGGCAGCAGCGTAAACATGAGTTGGCTCAGGATCTATAGAAGTAATACCATCTCCAAAATCCCATATAAAACTACCTGAAACCAATGGTAACGATACCTCAAACTTAACTGGTGTATTGATACAACTAGTTTGCACCATACTAAATCCCCCTGAATGACCATTTCCTAACTTAACGAGTTCATAGTAAACATCTATTTTTATATCAATATTAAGCGTTGCAGTATCTGAATTTTCACATTGATTTTCCAGAATTAGCTCTACTGTATAGTCTCCTGTATCGGCATAACTATGTTGTGCATTAAAAGTATTTGCAGTATTCCCATCACCAAAATCCCAAGCGTATGTAGCTTTAAGTGTATCTATATAGTAACTGCTATTTACAAATGATATATTTTCACTTGGACAATATTCAAGAGCACCTGCATCAATAGATGCCGTAGGCCTTGTAGAAACATCTATGCTAATCACCAATGAGTCACGAGTTACGTTGCCACAAGTATTAGTTATTTCATGCATAACAGTGTAATCACCAGAGGTTGTGTAGGCATGTTTAAACTCTCTTGTTGAAGCAAAGTTACCGTCTCCCAATTCCCAATAATAGCTTATTGCGCCCTCCGTATTATTATAAAAGTCTAATTCGTATTCTGGGCAAAAGGTGTTTGAAATACCTTGCAATATTTGTGGGTTGCTATTAGCATAGAGCGTTGAATCTATTGCTATTTTTTTCCAATGAGTGAATGTATCCGTTCCACAAGCATTAGTAGCGTACAATGTTATGGAATAGGAGTCAGCTACAGCATAAGCATGTAATCCAACTATGTCATCTGACATTGTTCCATCTCCAAAATCCCACAGGTGTGTTGTAAAATCATTATTATTAGAAGCTCCAGTCTTAAATTCTATAATTTTGTCTGTACAATGTGGCACAAATTGGAAAGCAAAGTCTGCTGACGGTCTACTTGTCAAATCTATTGTATGAGATTTTATGATAGTGTCAGAAAAGCATTGATTAGATACAATCAATTGAATGTTATAATTTCCAGTATCTGAATAAATATGCTCTATTGCATATCCATCAATACTAGTTCCATCCCCCAAACTCCAATCATAGGTATCTGCTTCACTTGAAGCACTTGTAATGTAAATAGGTTCTCCTAGGCAGCTATTAGGATTGCTAGATTGATCTACTTTAAAAACGTTAAAATCAGCATAAGGCTTTTCTTGTAACTTAATAAACTTAACTGTAACCATTGAATCCCCTAAACCATCATATGCTGTTAATACAATATAATCATATCCATAAGTACCAAACTCATAAATATGCACTGGATTATTTACAGTTGAAAACAATCCACTATTCCCAAACTGCCATCTAAAACTAACCGCTCCAGTACTTGTATTGGTAAACTGAACAGTATCTGGTGCACAGCCAGTTGAAGTATATTCAAAATCTGCGTTTAATTGAGCTAATCCAAGATAAGCACAACAAAACAGCGTAAAAAAAGTAAATACTCTCATCTTAATAATTTGGGTTTAATTAAATATAGTAAAACATCAACTTATGCATCAACTAAAAAATATGAGAAAATTAGTATTCAAACCTATATAAGATAGATGGATGAGATAAGACAACAAAATTCCTCTTTTATTATTCCAATTTGTATCTTTACGCTCCTTATAATAACATGATAAACAAAAAATATGTCTTATTTATTTACATCTGAGTCTGTTTCTGAAGGACATCCTGATAAAGTTGCGGATCAAATATCTGATGCACTTATTGATCACTTTTTAGCTTTTGATCCAGAATCGAAAGTAGCTTGTGAAACATTGGTTACTACTGGCTTAACAGTTTTGAGTGGTGAGGTAAAATCTAATGCTTACTTAGATGTACAGCAGATTGCAAGAGATGTAATTAAAAGAATAGGATACAATAAGTCTGAATATCAGTTTGATGCAGATTCATGTGGTGTTATTTCTGCTATCCACGAACAAAGTGCTGATATCAATCAAGGAGTAGAAGCTGGAAAAGGGTTACATGCAGAACAAGGAGCAGGTGATCAGGGAATGATGTTTGGCTATGCTACAAATGAGACCGATAGCTATATGCCTCTCGCTTTAACTTTAGCTCATATTATATTACAGGAACTTGCGGCAATTCGAAGAGAAGGTAAAGAAATGACTTATTTGAGACCGGACTCTAAAAGTCAAGTTACGATTGAATACGATGATGACAATAAGCCTGTAAGAATTGATACCATTGTTGTATCAACTCAACATGATGATTTTGATGCAGAAAAAAGTATGCTTCAAAAGATTAAAGATGATGTTATCAGTATTTTAATACCAAGAGTTAAATCACTTTTAGGATCGGAAATACAAAAACTTTTCACAGATAACATTACTTACCATGTCAATCCTACAGGGAAATTTGTAATTGGTGGACCTCACGGTGATACTGGGCTTACTGGAAGAAAAATAATTGTAGATACTTATGGTGGTAAAGGAGCACATGGTGGTGGTGCATTTTCAGGAAAAGATCCATCAAAAGTTGATCGCTCAGCTGCTTACGCGACCAGACATATTGCGAAGAACCTTGTCGCAGCAGGTGTTGCTGACGAAATATTAGTTCAAGTAGCATATGCTATCGGCGTTGCAAAACCAATGGGTATTTATATCAACACTTATGGTACTTCTAGTGTCAATATCTCAGATGGTGAAATTGCTAAGAAAGTAGAAGATATTTTTGATATGCGACCTGCTGCTATTATTGATAGGCTAAAGCTAAAAGAACCCAAATACTGGGAAACAGCAGCATATGGGCATATGGGCAGAACGCCTATGAAAAAGACTATTACATTCAATAGTAATGGACAAGAGGTGACGAAGGAAGTAGAAACTTTTACTTGGGAAAAACTAGACTACGTTGATCAAGTAAAACAAGCCTTCGGACTCTAGTCTTTTCATTTTATATTATATGAAGGTTTTAAAGTTTGGGGGGACTTCTGTAGGCTCTCCTGAAAGGATGCGCTCTTTGAAGGAGCTGGTAGTAGCAGAAGAACAAAGGATAATAGTTTTATCGGCACTCTCTGGAACCACTAATACCTTAGTTGAGCTTTCAGAAGCTTACAAGCAAAAAGACACAGCATTAGCTAAAACCATCATTGAAAACTTATTTGACCATTACGTTGCTTTCATTGAAGCACTTTTTTCAATTGATAGTTTTAAAAATAAGGCATCTGAGACAATAGAAGATCACTTTGCATTATTAAGAAGTTTTAGCACTAAACCTTTTTCCATAAAAGAGGAAAGAGAAATTTTAGCACAAGGTGAGTTAATGTCCACAAAACTATTCCATACTTATCTCACAGAACAAAATGTTGAATCTATTTTCTTGAATGCATTTGATTTCATGTGTATAGATGAAAATGATGAACCCGTATTAAATAGTATTGAAAAGCAACTAAAAGCAGAATTGAATAAATACCCGAAAAACAAGTTGTTTATTACGCAAGGATACATCTGCTTAAACTCGAATGGTGAAATAGACAATTTGAAAAGAGGTGGTAGTGATTATACGGCATCATTAATAGGTGCTGCCACTCAAAGTGATGAGGTACAAATTTGGACCGACATAGATGGTATGCATAATAATGATCCAAGATTCGTTGAGAAAACTTTTCCCGTTGCTGAACTAACATTTGACGAGGCAGCTGAGTTGGCCTATTTTGGGGCAAAAATTTTACATCCCGCTACCGTTTTACCAGCTAAAAAAGCCAATGTTCCTGTAAGGATTAAAAATACGATGAACCCTGATGCTCCCGGGACGTTAATTTCGAAAGATGCTCCCAAAAGTTATATCAAGTCTATAGCGGCGAAGGATAATATTATTGCTATCAATATTAAGTCTAGTAGAATGTTATTGGCACACGGCTTTCTGAAGAGTGTTTTTGAGGTTTTTGAGCGATATAAAACTTCTATCGATATGATCACGACCTCTGAAGTAGCCATTTCTTTGACTATTGATAATGATCAAAATATCAAGCCTATACTAGAAGAAATACAGCAATATGCTACCACTACTGTAGATACAGATCAGAGCATCATTTGCATCGTAGGTGACTTCTTATCAACCAAGCCTGGAGTTATAGAAAGAGTCATTGTTGCATTGAAAGCAATTCCGATTCGTATGATTTCCTATGGCGGAAGTGAGAATAATATTTCTCTTCTAATTAATACTACAGACAAAAAGCAAGCATTAAACTTGCTAAATCAGGGAGTGTTTGAAAACTAGAACTGGTAAGCTAATATTAAAACTTACCAGTTAACTTCTATATTTTTGACTTAGGGACTATTGGACTATTACCTTTTCGACCATTCGCTGATTTCCAGCTACTAGCACCATGATATATGTTCCTGAGTTTAAATTGGAAACATCAAAAGTAGCTTTTTGACTACCTACTGATTGTGTTCCTAAGTTCCTAGAGCTTACCAACTTGCCAGTAACATCTAAGACATTAAGTGTGACATCTCCCGAATTTTCAAGATCATACTCAATAAATCCTTGATTTTTGACAGGGTTCGGATATAAGTTAAACCCTAAGCTAGGTCTATCCTGTTTAACATTAAGCGTAATGTTTGTCTTACAAAACTCAGTTGTTAAACTCTTGGTTCTATACATTCCCCTACCATGAGTTGCGGCATATACAAAATAGCAATTGTCACTTAGGTCTACATCATTATCTTCAAATATAATAGGCTCTTGTATAACATGATATGTTGGGACTCTTGCCATACCATTATTTTCTTCTGTCCATTCTACTAGACCATTAGGGTTATCAGTTGTCCAAATGCCTAACTCTGTACCCAATATAATTCTATTGCCATCTGCTATATCGATCACAGAACTATAAACTGGCATTGCAGGAAGTCCTGTAGTTACATTACCTTGTATTGAGGCAAAGTTCGGTGCTTGGGAGGTATCTGCAGCATTTGTAGCTAAATAGACATGTGCACCTGGAGTATAACCAGCCGTTGTAACAACTACTCTTGAAGCATCGTTCTGATCTACTGATATACTACTTACATACCCTCCTGCATTAAATACATTTTTTTCTATATAAATGCCAGCATTCGCTACATGCCATATAGAATCATACGTCGTATCAACAATAACATCTATGGAATCATAAGGCAAAGCAAAGTCCATAGTGTCTTTAGTAGTATCCATCGTAGCATTCCATGTAGCAGGGTCTTCGTAATCGAGTATAGCATCTCTCATACCAACTATTCTACTCACCCTACCGTTTGAAGTTCCATAGTATACCACATTTCCATCTTTAGAAAAAGACATTGCGGTAACAGTATTCCCTACTAAATCATCAAGTTGAAACCAAATTGGGCTATTCGAGTTTAAGAACAATACATGTTTAGCTACCCAGAATTTTCTTGTTCCCATATAAAACAAGTGTAAAGAATCGTCTAAGTCTTCCCAAAGTTTGTATTTTGTTATAAACGGAACTGCGGTCTCACCAGGATCAGGAATTCCGTCTGGGTTACAACCACCTTGTGCTGCATTAAAATCACAATCAATATGCTGGTCATACATCGCTCCTGGGTTTTCAAAATCGTCTCCACCGTTTGACGACCTTCTTATTGCAGCATATTGACTTTCGAGGATGATAACATCAGGATTAAGTTTAGAGATCGCACAATATCCCCCATCACCATATCCGACAACAGCACCTTGCTTTAGAGAGATACCATTGTAATCTATATAATGTGTACCATTATCTTGAGTACCACCAATCACCTCTCCTGTTATAGCCGCAGCCATACCGTAATACTGTGTTACATTATAGTTTCTGTTTAGATATTTGAAAGCAGGCGCTTCGCTGAGTGCATTATTTGTTCTAAAAACGCCTCCATCTGTTACAACAAACATTGTATTCCCGTCAGTTGGGTGGAAAAATATGTTGTGATGATCTGCGTGTACATAGATAGAAGGTGGCGTATTTTCTTGCCCAGGATAATAAAATGGAATCCAACTAGATATTTGCGCCCAACCCATTAATGAATCCCACGTATATACTGCAAAATTGCCACCAACATATATCCGCCCTTTATCCAGTGGGGAAACGGCAATACAAAGGTTATACCGCCCCTGAGTTCCAGGAGGATTAAATGTGCTCGGCTCTGCTCCTGAACCAATTTCTTCCCAAGTATTTCCCATATCTTTTGACTGATATATACCACCTAGCTGACCACTATTGTTACTAGTATACATATATATATAGTTGGGATCTTGAGGTGAAATAGCAACCTCTGTTCTAGCGGCAGTAGCAGTTGGATAACCAGGATTGCCACTTAAATTCTCAAAATTTTCACCACCATCGGTAGACCGTCTAACAGCACCTCCAGATGCAGCCAAAATAAGACCACCGTCACCAGATATTTTCAAATCAGTAACCCCTGCTGGCAAAACACCACCCTGCATCTTTGTAAAACTCTCTCCTCCATCTTCAGACTTAAAAACACCCCCCTCGGCCGCAACAAAAACAATATTGTTGTTGTTAGGATCTGTAATTATATCATTGATAAAGGCTAAATCGTCATTAACATTATTTCCATCTGTTGGACTTAGTACATTTTGGAAGGTATTCCCTCCATCCTTACTTCTAAAAACGCCTTCCCCAGGAAACATTGTGCCTCCTGAAGGATTATTCCCTCCAAGTGTTCCAAAGCTTTCTCCTGTTCCAAAATAAATATCGCCATCCTTGCTTTGTGCAATACAAGTCACTGCTAAGCTACTAAAGGTATCATTTATAGGCTGCCAGCTACTTCCACTACTATTGGTATACCATAGTCCTCCGCTAACACCGCCCATATACATTCTTGCATGGTTATCTTTATCAATCAAAAAACCCCTAGTCCTTCCTCCAATATTGTCTGGACCTAAGCTTTCCCACTGTAATCCTAACTCAGCACCCGTTTTATTAGCCTGTGCTTTTCTGGTATTATTATTGGCATCGCTTATACTTTTATAGTACGCATTTAAAGGAAACTCTCCTGTATTAGGGTCAACACCATGTAATTGTGCATAATATTGTAGTGCGCCATTTATTCCGCCCTCCACTTTTTTCATTCTTTTATTTGCAGCCATCATCTCTCCCAATGAAGTTTTAGAGTTATTCTCTTTTTTCGTAAAAAAGTGTACTGCTACGCCCAATAAAACAACTGCCAATAAAAACTTATAACGCTTAATAGATACCATAGTATAGAATTTATTCTTATCTCACTAAGATCGGTGTATTTAGACATAATAGAAAATACACTTATCCCTCAATGTGGATATAAAATTATCAACCAAAAATACAAAATTATTTAACAATAAAACTACTTTACATGCCTTTCTGCATGGTAAGAAGAACGAACTAAAGGAGAGCTTTCAACATATTTAAAACCAAGACTTAGTCCATATTCTTTGTAGGCAGCAAATGTATCTGGATGAACAAAGCTGTCAACTTGTAAATGCATATTGGTTGGCTGTAAATATTGTCCAATGGTCATTACATCACAACCTGCTTCCAACAAGTCATTCATAATTTCAAATACCTCTTCTTTCGTTTCTCCTAATCCTACCATAATACCAGACTTAGTCCTCTTACCAAATTCTTTCGTTCTTTTGATTTGCTCTAAACTTCTTTCATATTTTGCTTGCGGACGAACCTTGCGATACAGACTTTTTACGGTCTCCATATTGTGAGACACCACTTCTTGACCTGGGTTTATCATTACCTCTAGTGCTTCCCAATTGGCCTTCACATCGGGTATTAACGTCTCTATTGTTGTATCAGGAACAAGTCGTTTTGTCTCTTTTACCGTATTATGCCATATTGCCGCACCTCTGTCTTTTAGCTCATCTCTATTCACAGATGTTATGACCGCATGTTTTACCCCCATCAACTTAATTGCCTCAGCAACTCGTTTAGGCTCATCTTCATCATATTCTGGAGGTCGCCCTGTTGCTACTGCACAAAAAGAGCAACTTCTTGTACAGACATTACCTAAAATCATGAATGTCGCAGTTCCTGCCCCCCAGCACTCCCCCATATTAGGGCAGTTTCCACTTTGGCAAATTGTGTGGAGCTTATATTCGTCAACTAAGGATCTTACTTTTTTGAAGTTTTCTCCCGTAGGTAACTTTACTCGAAGCCAATCGGGTTTTTTTCTTCTTTGTTTAGCTTTCTCTGCTACTGAATTGCAAGACATATTCGTTTATAATTTAGCTTACCACCGTTTACCAAGCTGCAAACTTACATAAACACTAAAGAAGAAAAAACTATTTTCCTCTAAAACCATCAAAGGAGCATTCCTAAAATAAACATCTGCTGTTGCCCCTACTTCCAAAGCACGAATCATATCTTTGTATGGAGCCCAATCAAAGTAATAGCCATATTTTGTATGAATACCTGGTATGATCTTAGACTCGAAAAAGCCACGATAAAAGCCTGCACTTCCATATATACTATGTTCATTTAAAAACTGATCCTCATTATCTCCTGTATACTTTATTCTGCTGATAGCAGGACCGTCATCTAAACCATTATCATAATTTAAGTAATAAGGTTTTAGTATTCCTAGAGATGGGCCAATCATAAATGTATTCCATATTTCAATTCCTCCTTTTTCTGCTTTCTCGCCAAGCTGCTTTCTTCGCCCAAGCATTGCTCTTAATAGGTAAAAATTGTTTTGTTTACCATAAACGTAAGGTCTTGGAGGGGCTTGCCCTACTTTTTGGTCTAATAAGCCAATCTGTTTATTTTGCTTAGGATGCTTGTACTCTGCTATTTCAAACTGATACACCTTCCGCTTGTAATAAGTCAACTGTTTAGAATAGTCATAGAAAACGCCCCAGCCTCTTGAATGCAAACGATACCCCCAACTTTGGTCTTCCAGACGCAATATATTGAGTTCGCTTTCTGGTGTTGGCGCATCTTGAGCTGTTACAGTCAGTAGAACTGTTATGAACAAAAAAAATGGTAGCAAACACTTCTTCACGATATATATAACGCTATATTGAGATAAATAGTTTTACTAAATTTACAAAAAAAAGCATAACCATGCCACTTTCTACTGTTAACTATTCTGGCGAACTCAGAACCAATGCATTACACCTAAAGTCTCAAAATAAAATTATAACTGACGCTCCAACTGACAATCATGGCAAAGGAGAAGCGTTTTCGCCAACAGATTTAGTGGCTACTGCTCTAGCATCTTGTATGCTGACTATTATCGGCATAAGAGGCAACAAACACCGAATAGACATTGGTAATCCTAGAGCAACTGTTGAAAAAATAATGGCAGATAATCCCAGACGAATTGATAAAATCAAAGTTGATATTACGTTTGACAGAAATTTTTCAGGAAAAGAGCAAAAAATGATAGAGGAAGCTGCGTTAAACTGCCCTGTTGCCAAAAGCATTCATCCAGACATTGACCAGATTGTAAGCTTTCAATATACTTAAAGTCCCAGCTCTATTTTGACTGCTTCTGCTTCAATTGCATTGTGTGAAGCATGATATAATACCCTCCCCCCTTTTACTACAATTACTTGAGGAGATTCATGCTGAATACCTAGCTTATCCGCAATATGATTAGAAATTTCCCTGAAAGTAATTAGGTCTAACAAATAAGTTGCCCCAGAATTCATTAGGGCAACGTCCCTTTCCAAACGCCCCTTAGCCATAGTGCTTATAGGGCAACGTGTGCTATGCTTAAAGAACAATATAGGTTGTTGACTTGATTCAATTAAGCCATCAACCTGAACTATACTATTCAGTTTGTTCCAAGACATAGGTATCCTGCGAAACTAAAAATAAAAATACTATTATCTAGCTGTTAGCATCAGCAGAAACTTCTACTGAAGTAATTGCACCAGGGCAACCAGTTTTTTGTTGAGCAGTACAAGAAGACAATACAAAAGAAACCACACTAAATGCGATTGCTACGAATAAAACTTTAGATATATTTTTTCTATTTGTCATGACATTTATTTTAACGTGTTGCAATTATAATATATACTACAACACAGCGACTAAATTAAAAGTTCTTTTTAAAACAAAAAAATAATTATGTTTTAAAGTTTGTTACCTACCTTTAACGGATGAGGATTCATTTTGTTGCAATTGGAGGCAGTATTATGCACAATCTAGCTATAGCACTCTCCAACAAAGGGTTTCAGATAAGTGGCTCTGATGATGAAATCTTTGAACCTGCGAAAAGTAACCTAAAGAAATACAATTTACTTCCAGAAGAAATTGGCTGGCATCCATCAAAAATCGACCAAAGCATTGATGCTGTTATACTAGGAATGCATGCAAAACAGGACAATCCTGAACTAATAAAAGCTCAAAAACTGGGTATTAAGATTTACTCCTATCCTGAGTTTATTTTTGAGCAAAGCAAAAACAAGAAACGCATTGTTATAGGTGGCAGTCATGGCAAAACGACGATTACCTCCATGATAATGCATGTATTAAATGGTCAAAACTTAAATTATGACTACTTGGTCGGAGCCCAACTAGAAGGTTATGAGACCATGGTAAAAGTGACTAATGATGCACCTATTATCATAATGGAAGGAGACGAGTATTTAGCCTCTCCTATTGATAAAAGACCCAAATTTCATTTTTACAAACCCGATATTGCTGTGTTGAGTGGAATAGCTTGGGATCATATCAATGTGTTTCCCACGTTTGAAAATTATATTGAACAGTTTCAAATTTTTATCGAATCTATATCAGAAAATGGGACCATCTTTTACAATGCTGAAGATGAGAATTTGGTTCACATTATTCAACAAGCTAAAAATCCTTGTAAAAAGATTCCTTATCGTGAACACGATTCCAGTATTGACCGTAACATTACACACTTAAAAACGCAGAACGGATCTGTTCCCATTCAAATATTTGGATCTCATAACTTACAAAACTTACAGGCGGCTCGCTTGATATGCGAAGAAATTGGTATTGACCAAGCTTCCTTCTATCAAGCAATTCAATCTTTTAAGGGCGCGTCTAAAAGAATGGAATTACTAAACTCAAATGATAATATATCTGTTTATAAGGATTTTGCCCATGCTCCTTCAAAGGTTAAAGCAAGCATTGCCGCTGCAAAAGATCAGTTTAGTAACAGATCATTGATAGCCTGCCTAGAGTTACACACGTACAGCAGCCTAAATAAAAAATTTTTAGATGAGTATGCAAATACAATGAATATAGCCGATAATGCGATAGTTTATTTTGATAACCATGCACTTTCATTAAAACAATTGCCTGACCTTAACATTGATGATATAAAAAAGGCTTTTGCCAATGAAAATCTCGAAATTATAAATAATGCAAATGAGTTGGAACAAACATTATTAAACCACAAAAAACCTGATAGTACTTTTCTATTGATGAGTTCAGGAAACTTTGGTGGAGTTAATCTGGAGAAACTTTCAAAAGAATTGACCGTATGAAATTGAATTTAAAAAAACCTTTGGCTTTTCTTGATTTAGAAACAACTGGTGTAAATGTGGCTACAGATAGAATTGTTGAAATATCAATTCACAAAGTTTTACCCGATGGCAGCACGTTGACAAAAACTAAGCGTGTTAATCCTGTTATTCCTATTCCTTTACAAGCATCATTGGTTCACGGCATTTATGATCGAGATATTGTTGACGAACCGACTCTTAAAGATCTCGCCAAGGAGATAGTTGATTTTTTAACAGATTGTGATATTGCTGGATACAATTCCAACCGATTTGATATTCCTCTTCTTATTGAAGAGTTTCATAGAGCAAAGGTTAAGTTCAACATTGATAACGTTCGTTTTATAGATGTTCAAAACATCTTTCACAAAATGGAAAAAAGAACATTGGAGGCTGCCTATAAGTTTTATTGCGACAAAGATTTAACCAACGCCCATAGTGCAGAGGCAGACACCATTGCGACTTACGAAGTATTGTTAGGCCAATTGAGTAAATATGAAGGTGAGTTGAAAAATGATACTGATTTTCTTGCTGAGTTTTCGGGCTATGGAGAGTTTGTTGATTTTGGAAGAAGAATGGTCTACAACGAAGATGGTGAAGAGGTATTTAACTTTGGCAAATATAAAGGAAGACTAGTTAAAGAAGTTCTAAAGCGCGAGCCACATTATTATGACTGGATGATGAAAAGCGAATTTCCATACGATACGAAGGAAAAGTTAAAAAATCTTAAATTAAAGTATTCTTAACATAAATTACGATCTTTAACGTTAAGTAAGGAAAAGCACTATTGAGCAATTGTCTAGTCATATTACCCACCTATAACGAAAAGGAAAATATATCAAAGATCATTGCTGCTATTTTTGACCTACCTATTAATTTTCACATTCTCATCATTGATGACAATTCGCCAGATGGAACAGCCGATATCGTAAAAGGTATTCAATCTCAACGTAATGGAGATTTATTTTTAGAGCAAAGAACAGGTAAACTTGGACTTGGAACAGCTTATATACATGGTTTTAAATGGGCGATAGCAAAAGGGTACGACTACATTTTTGAGATCGATGCAGACTTTTCACATAATCCAAAAGATCTGGTAAGACTCTATAAAGCTTGTAGTGAAGAAGGTGCAGATTTGGCCATTGGATCAAGGTATACCAAGGGTGGCAAGGTAAAAAACTGGCCATTGGGTCGAATTCTAATTTCCTATTTTGCATCTATATATGTAAAAATCATTACCTGGATTCCCGTCAATGATACGACTGCAGGGTTTGTGTGTTATAAGCGCAAAGTAATTGAAGCTATCAACTTGGACAATATAAAATGTATTGGTTATGCCTTTCAAATTGAGATGAAGTTTGCTACTTGGAAGCTAGGCTTCAAAATAAAAGAAGTACCTATTACTTTTGTTGATAGAATTGAAGGTGTTTCTAAAATGTCTTCCGGCATATTTAATGAAGCGGTATTTGGCGTCTTGAGAATGCAGTGGCGATACTTAAAGGGAAAAGCTAAAGGCTTTTACAAGAAAATATAAGAAGACTCAATACTTTCTTACTTCCAAAATCTTAGCAATAGAACTTCTGCTCCAAGAAAAAGGAGTGCCAGTATGATGCACCATTTCCATAGCACGATTCCTTTATTCAGTTGTTTTATATTCTCTACTAAAATTTCCCCGGAAGCATCGCTTAGTACGCTAAAACCAACTTTACCAGCTAATTCCTTTAACTCCACTTCATCTAAATAATTCAAATCCGACTCTGTTCTTGAGTAATTAAATGCCAGCCAGCCACTTCCATCTATGCTGTTTTGATCTAAATAATATTCATAAAAACCAGCTGTTTTGACATTTGTTTTCATATCAAGGAATATACGGTTGTCTACATATTTATATTCCGGAATAAACTCAACTTCATTATTACGAACCTTGTATACTTGATCCTTTTCTAATGTAGTTCCCTTAATTTCGACTAAACTTCCGATACCAATTTCATAAGCTTGTAAGTATGAACGTGTGCCACTCAAAGTAACTTTATAGAGAAATGGAACAAATAGGCTATGTGTCGCAAAGTTGGAATACTCTTTACCTAGGGGGGCATTGACAATATAGACCTGACCTTTTTTATAATTATTTTTCACTATGAATGCACTGCCATCTTCATATTGCATAATTGGCTCTCCTCCGTATTTTTCATACGAAAAAGCATAATTATATAATGAATACGGCATATCTACATTTTTTTGCAAGTCCTCAAAAACATCACTGTATATATATTCACTGGTATTGATACGAGAAACCTTCTTTTTTATGTTATTTAAACCGTTCCACATACCTATCGACATGCGCTTTGAGAATTGATTGTAAGAATTAATATCTGCCTCTAGTGAGGGAATAAAAAGAACAGTTCCTCCCTTGGATATGTAACTTTCGATGCGTTCTATCAGCCCCGAGGAAATATTTCTAAGATCATTTAATATGACCAATTGATGTTCCTCAACAATTGAAAAGTCTAGCTGGTTTACATCTACCTCCTGATAGTTAAAATATTTTTTATTTCGATAAAAAGCATTTAAATA
Organism: Bacteroidia bacterium; assembly: GCA_030426955.1. Classification (GTDB taxonomy): domain Bacteria; phylum Bacteroidota; class Bacteroidia; order Chitinophagales; family JAUHXS01; genus JAUHXS01. The sequence continues at coordinate 85,003 of JAUHXS010000009.1, forward strand.
TGGACTCTCCTCACTCCCTTTAATGGCAAGCACTTTATAGCTTTCACTTACCTTAAAAGTAAAGAAATACTGGTCGTCAAAAGTTACTGGAAAATCTTCTATTGAAAGCATCGCCTTGTACCAACCTGCTTCATCAACTGAAAAGGTCAAGGTGTCGACATAAGTTGTAATAGCCTTGAAATCATATTCAGCAATACCTTTCGTTTGACCATTTATTTTAAGCTCAACTCTGCCTTTTTTCGAATTATCCTCTTGGTTACACTTCATCCTAACAATTAACCTGATAGGCTCTTTTATCAATATATAAGGCTTTTCCAGCCAGCAACTGTCAATATAAATATTGTTAATAGCTTGATTGCTTAGCGGCAACATATACCCCTTTAATGTAGAATCTATATTGTCTGTGTCTAGATCAATTATGGATTTTTGGAAGTCAGATATCCAATAAGATTTGATATTCTGATCATCTACTTTATCTATATTATTTTGCTTTTTATAAACTTCTGATAACATTCTTGTAGTTGGAGATAGTGCAACCTCATCGATCATATTAATCATTTGGTCTTTGCTATAAAATTTCTGGTGTTTGCCTTTAAACTCATTAGTAATAAGATTATATTTTGTGTTATAGTCATGTGCATTTACGACTTGCACTGCTCTATCTTTTGCCTGTTCTAACAACGATCTATTGTCTGCTCCAGCTTCCATACTAAGGGAATTATCTAGGTATATGCTAACTATATCGTAAATACTAGACATCTGGCTATTTTCTTTATTAGGAATATAAGGCTGGGCAAAAGCTAACACAATAAAAATCAATGCAAGTATTCTTGCAAAAAGCACTAGCAGATGTTTTAACTTGGCTTGACGATTGGTTTCTTTCTTAATCTCTTTTAAGAAACGAACATTAGTAAAATAGACTTTCTGATACTTCCTAAAATTAAAAAGATGAATAGCAATAGGAATTGTGACAAGACCTAGGGCAAAGAGAAATGATGGAAATAAAAAACTCATTTATATGACAAAAGTAATATTAAGAATTAACTCTTTAAGTATTCTTATTTTTTGTCTTAAAACGGTTTTGCTTACGTTTTATTCTATAGTACAACCCAATTAAATATCAATGTAATTTATTTACGTATATCAAGAGACGAAAACTCTTTTTAAGCAACTAATGGTTATCTTCAACAATTATTTTATACCTGTTAGCTATGGGCAAAAAGAAAAACAAGGGTAGAAATCAACGTACATTCAAACTTGCATTACATGATATCAAAATATCAAACAAGTGCAAGTCTAAATGTTGTAAAAAGTATAAAAAATCGGCATCGAAACGCTGTAAAAAATGTCCTTGCTATGATTTGCTAAAAAAGGTCGCGTAATGCTTTTTGCATTATTTCATCAATTTACCGTCAACGTAATACTCTTCCTTTATAATTTCCCCAGCTTCATTAAAGTATCTCCAATGGCCATGCCTAACTGTAAAGTACTCTTTGTGCCACCAATCTGATGGTGTTTGCTCTCCCGTCTCTTTATCAATTCGATACCCCTTGAGGTTAAATTTTCCAAACTCGTCATTACCTTTATAGCTAGCAATAAACTCCAGTTTTGAATTTTCATCATATGACCATATGGTAGCATCACCCGTTTCCCCATAAATGTAAACATTGAAATGTCCTTCATCTCTTTCATCTTTATTTGCTTTTCTTACTTGATGCAATTCACTTTTAAATTGGTATTGTAACCTAGCAGGTACTATATCGTATCGATACATTGCATCAAGTGCACCATCCCCGTTCTCTGCAAGAGATAATGAATAACTAAAAATGATCGCACTTACTAAAATGGAAATTAACTTTGTCATAGATTACAGATTTTGTTTCAAGTAATTCTAACCTATTAGATAGAATTTAACAAAGCAAAATATGTCAAAAAAAAGGAGTTGTAAAAAAAGCCCTCTTTTGCCGAAGCTCCAGAGGGCAATGTAGCGGGGGCTGGACTTGAACCAACGACCTTCGGGTTATGAGCCCGACGAGCTACCATCTGCTCCACCCCGCGATATAATCTTCGTGCCTTCATGAATAAAATAAACCCTTTAGGGTTGTCGTACAGTTGGTCCGACGAGCTATCCGCCAACTGGCGGACTTCCACCCCGCGATGTAATTTTATTCCTAATAAAGGAACGTCCCTTGGCTGATTTTAGTTCCTTTTCTCTTTTTAGAGCTAAGGATCTTGTTTCTAGGTTTTCTTTGTAGATAACCTGCCAGGGTCTAAATTTTTTCGTCCAACCTTTTTCACTTAACTCATTATGGTATTCGAGCCGTTTTTCTAGGTTGGAAGTCTGACCGATATAGATTTTATTATACTTTTCAGAATATAATCCATAAACTATATAAGTCATTTCAGTACTTTTAAGAACGACCTTCGGGTTATGAGCCCGACGAGCTATCCGCCAACTGGCGGACTCCACCCCGCGATGTACCAACAAAGGTAATACTTTGAGATTAATTTTTTTAAAATCAATAAAGAAATTTGAATTTCAAGCCAGATTTACTGGTTTTTGAATGAATAATCTTGTAATCTTACAATCTTTAATTTTCAATTTATGATTCACAAAGCAGGCTTCGTAAACATCATAGGCAAACCCAATGTAGGTAAATCTACACTGATGAACACTTTGGTAGGGGAAAAGCTATCCATCATTACTTCAAAGGCTCAAACTACACGCCATCGCATAATGGGTATGGTTAATGGAGATGATTTCCAGATTGTATTCTCAGATACGCCTGGAATCATCCAGCCAAACTACAAAATGCAAGAGTCTATGATGCATTTTGTAACCTCTTCTTTCGCTGATGCAGATATCATTTTGTTCATTACAGATATATATGAAAAAGAACATCCTAAAGAGCTTATAGAAAAACTCAATAAAGTCGACATTTCAACTTTTGTAGTAATCAATAAAATTGATCAAACTGAAGAAGATCAAGTTAAAAAACTACAAGATGAATGGTCTAGTCTGTTACCCAAAGCAAAAGTACTCCCAATATCAGCGTTAAAAAAGACTAATACGGAAGATCTTCTAAAAAGGATTACAACACTATTGCCTGAGTCACCAGCCTATTATCCAAAAGATCAGCTCACAGATAAACCAGAACGCTTTTTTGTATCGGAAATCATACGAGAAAAAATATTACTACTTTATAAGCAAGAAATCCCCTATTCTGTTGAGATTGTTGTGCATGAGTTTAAAGATTCCAAAGACATAGTAAGGATAAAAGCGGACATCTTAGTGAATAGAAAATCTCAAAAGCCCATCATAATAGGGAAGTCAGGATCAAAGATAAAGGAACTAGGCATTGCATCAAGAAAAGACTGCGAAAAATTCTTGGAAAAGCAAGTTCATTTAGAATTGTATGTAAGGGTAAAGGAAGGCTGGAGAGAAAACGAAAACTTATTGGATAAGCTAGGATATTAAGAAAGGGAAGCACGACAAGTTTTTGTCGTGCTAGTTATACTATTTACATTTCCTCTTCTACCTCTTCAACTTCTTCTTTCACTTCCTCTGTAGCATCTTCTATCTCATCTCCCATATCTTCCATTGTCTCCTCTGCAGCTTCCATTCCTTCTTCCATTTTATCTCCTGCTTCGTCCATTACTTCCTCCACTTCTTCTTTCATTTCTTCTGTTTTTGACTCATTGTTATTACATGCAACAAAAGCTAACATAGCTACAGAGCAAAAAACGATTAGTACTTTTTTCATTATAGTTTATTGTTTTGTGTTAAAATCTACACTAAGCTACAAAGTATTTTTCGGAATATGAACTTTACTTTTTCCTGAAAAACAAATTGATAGGCACTCCAGTAAAGTCAAAAGTTTCTCTGATTGAATTTTCTAAGTATCTCTTGTAATCTGGCTTAACGTGCTCAGGATAGTTGCAGAAAAAGGCAAAAGAGGGGTATGGTGTCGATAGCTGTGTGACATATTTCATTTTTATAGCTTTACGCTTAATTACGGGGTGTGGGTACTTTTCAGTTGCTTCTTGCAAAAATGTATTCAACTTTGATGTTGCAATTCTTGCGCTTCGCCTTTCAAAAACTTCTACAACACTTTCCATTGCCTTGTAGATTCTTTTTTTGTCAATTGCAGAAGTAAATATAATTGGCACATCCCTAAAGGGTGCAATCTTGTTCGATATCTCTTCCTCATATTTTTTCAAAGATTTATGATCTTTTTCTACCAAATCCCACTTGTTTACTATAATGACAAGCCCCCTTCTCTTTTTCACTACTATACTCAGTATATTTAGATCTTGTGCTACTATTCCTTTGGTTGCATCAATTACCAGCATACATACATCGGCTTCATCCACAACTTTTATAGCTCTTATAACAGAGTAAAACTCTAAATTCTCATGAACTTTGGTTTTTCTTCTGATTCCCGCGGTATCCACAAGTATTACTTCTTTATTAAATAACTTATAGTGAGTATGTATCGCATCTCTTGTCGTTCCTGCAATATCTGTCACCACATTTCGTTGCTCTCCTACAAATGCATTTAGCATTGTTGATTTACCAACGTTTGGCTGCCCAAGAATAACCAAGTGTGGAATCTTTCTTTCATCACTTTCTTCCACTACTTCCATATCTTTTGTCAACTCTTCCAAAAACTCTCCAGTACCACTTCCATTGATAGATGAAATAAAAAAGGAATTTTCGAATCCCAAACTATAAAATTCACTTGCTTCTAATAATCTCGTTCCATTATCGACCTTATTGACTATTAAGTATACATCTTTATCCGTCTTTCGAAGCATTTTAGCTACTGCATCATCCAATCCCGTAATGCCGCAAGTTACATCCGTAACAAAAACAATTTTTGTTGCCTCGTTAATCGCGATGTCAACCTGCTCTCTTATTGCTGACTCAAAAACATCATCGGAAGAAGGTACATACCCACCAGTATCTATTACCGTAAAGGTTTTATTTTGCCACTCAGACTCGCCGTATATTCTATCTCTTGTTACACCACTTACATTGTCTTCGATAGCTTTTCTTGATCCTACCAATCGATTAAATAAAGTTGATTTTCCTACATTTGGTCGACCTACTATTGCTACAATTTCTTTATTCATTTTATTGGTATATAGTTAAAATAATTCCTCTTGGACCACCATAATTCCTAAATTCACACAAATATACTCCTTGCCATGTTCCCAAATTTAATTTTCCATCGGTTATTGGTATTGTTAGCTCACATCCAACTAAGCTAGTTTTTACATGAGCAGGCATATCATCCGCTCCCTCCACGGTATGCGTATAATCAGAGTCACCTTCAGGTATCAGTTTGTTAAAAATAGTTTCGTAATCATCTCGAACACTGGAATCTGCATTTTCATTAATGGTAAGTCCAGCTGATGTATGCTTGATAAAAATGTGTAACAGCCCTCGATCTGGCAGTTTATCTCCTATTTTACCTTCAATAATGTTCGTTATTAAATGATATCCTCTGCAATAAGCAGGAAGCGTTAAATTGTATTGATTAATCATTTTTCCCTTTTAAAATTTGATTAATCAACATTTTATAAAAATTATCAACATTTGAAAAAATTAACCATACTAAGCATAAATACTTAAGTAAGGGGTTTTATATTTGCATAAACAAATATACGATATATGTTTATTAGAGCTTTATCAATATTTACTCTGATTTTTCTCTTCCTTTTAAATACTACATACACAAATGAAAGTAGTTCAAGTAGCTTTATAGACCTCAAAAGTTATGATTTAAAACTTAGCAATAAAGAGGTAAATCATTCCATTACTTTTACAAAAGGAAACTATTATAAGCTTTCTTTAGATCAACATACTGCTCCCATTAAAATAAACATAAAAGACAATAATAAAAGAACGCTAGGCACAAACCATGACGTAAGGACTGGTAAGTTTTATGATGCTATGGTTTTCAAATGTCAATCTACTGGTAACTACACGGTTCAATTTGGCTCTGATTCAAAAAGCTGCTCTGGCAAGTGCAATATTAGCTTTAAGACGATATAACCATATTCGCAAGAAGAGCAATTTTAAAATTAATCCTCCCCTCATTGTAATATTTAGTAGTTCTACTATCATTGATAGCTTGGGTACAGTTAAATCATTATAGTTATTTTTTCTAAAAACGGCATAAATATTATGAGACTAACATTTACCGAGGCACTAACAAGCTAAAAAAAGCAACTTCGATGCTTTCTAGCTAGATTTACCCTGACGATGAGATAACAAGTATTCTTTCTTAAGTTTTTGGTAAGCCTGTTGAACAGCAGTAGAATAGGGAATTTTCTCTATTTTACACGTAAGCCAAGCTAACGAATTAATGTAAACCAAACCTGTTACCTCTTTGGGATTAGCGGATAGGATGTCCTCTATCTCACGCCTTAACTCTTTAAGCTTTTTATCTGTTGTATCTTTTGCTTGTAATATGACCTTCACCCCCTTAATTAAAATCAAATTAGTCTTATATACAGAATGTTCTAAGAGATATTTCTGAACAGAATCAAGGCTACTCTCTATAAAATCATAATAACCAATTTCATAAGCACAAACTAATTGTAATAACCTTACATACTGATAATAATCTTCTCTAAAATTCTTCTTGGGATTATTCAATAAATCTGTTGTCATTTTCATACAATCATCATATTGACCTAGACCATATGCTATGTATGCATTTAAATAGAGCTGTGCAGAATACCAAATCACATCAGATTTCAATCCATACTTTCGAATTACGGGTTTAAACTCATCAGATCGACGAAGTGCCTCATCAAACTTTCCCTGCTTAATAAAGGCATCTATAATAATTATTGAATTTTTATAGATACTTGCTTCCATATACTTACTAGTTGCAGGGCAAGCATTATTTTCTTTCCAAATCTCATGAAACTTATCCATTCTATAGGTATCTAAACAAGCGACCATACAACTACGGTACGCCATTAAACGACGACTTTTACCTTTTTCAGTGGCAGGGTTAAGCTGTTTAGTGAGTTCCAACATTCTTTCACTATATTGAAAGCCTTTTTCATAATCAGAGATACTTATGTAATACCAGGTACACATTTCATCAAATGCCAATTTAGGGTAAAAGAAAGGAGATGCCTTTATCTCTATTTCTAGCTGATTTATTCTTGCATTGATGTACTTTATCTCCTCAATTGTCAAATGCCCCTTTTTTAAATTAAACATCACATTCATCAATATATGACGTATTTTAACGATGAGTGTCTGGGACTGCAAGGCACTTAGTTCTTGCCTAGTGAATCTTTCCAAGTCCTTGTCCGTAATATTCCGCATATTAGAATTGTACAGCATATTAGAGAGGGAAGGGTATATTTTTAATATCCCAACGAAATTGTGTTCTTTTCCTGCAAGTTGAAGCGCCTTATCAAATAGCCTTTTACTTTGATTCTCCAATGATTTTTTATACAAAATACGACCCGCTGAAATCATCTCTTCTATACGATCTTCTACGTCACTACCCGAATGATATGCCACTAGACTCTTTAAAATATGCTTATATAAGTAGTTTTTTGTGAATGGAAAATGCTGGCTATCTCCGCTCTTATCTTCATACTTTTTCTTGATAATATGCTCTGTGCTATTCTTACTTTTATCTATCACATCAAACAAAAGCACGTAATTATTGTCATTTCCTTTACCATATAAAGAAGTAAAGCGTTTAAAATATCGCTTCTCTGCTGAAGTCAATACCTTTACCAACTCATATATTTCTACAATCTTACTCATTCAAAAAGATAAACAAAATATGCTATATAATATTGATTATCATTAAAAATAAAAATAAAACATGTAATATGAATGCTAAACTCAATAAATATTCCTCCAAGAAATACGCTATTTAAGTCAGTAACTTAAATCATCTTTTAAGAGCGTAAGGAATCATATAGCTTACACTATTATAGTCATCAAAACAAAAATAAAATCCGAGATAACTTTTTATGCTGAGAATCAAGATCCCAATTTTACTATGTATCTTTTGGCTGACGAGCCATGGGCAAGAAATCTGTAACAACTCAATTGATGATGATGGAGATGGATTGGTAGATTGTTATGATAATGATTGCTACAGTACAGATCAGTGCATTTCCACAGTTGATGCATTTTACTATGGATTAATGTCAGCAGATACATGTTCATTTAAGCCTGAAAAAATAGATGGCAGTTGGGATTTAATTACGGAGTGGAGCACCGATATAGGAGCATTTGGAAACATAGCCAATGCTCCACTAGTTGGCGACTTAGACAATGATGGCATTCCCGAAGTCGTTTTGGCTAGCGGTTGGGCAGGAGGACTTGACCTAGGGGAATTATCCATTTTCAATGGACAGACTGGTACATTATTAAGAGCTATTAACTTTGGGTATTCAAAATACGTCTCTCCACTTATTGCAGATATTAATAATGATGGGTTTGGCGAAATTATATTTAAAAACTCAAATTCTTCACTTGTCTGCTACAGTTATACATCAGATAACATTTTATGGACATCTCCTCCAAATGGCTTTAATGCTATAGACGAACAAATAAACATTGCAGATTTAAATGGTGATGGTGTAGCCGAAATCTTTGACCGTAAACGTATATGGAACGCACAAACAGGAGAACTGCTAGGGGTTAACCTCCTTATAACTAGTGAACAACACCCTATTCTAGCAGCTGATGTATTACCAGATAGCTCTTGTTCGAATTGCGAAGGATTGGAGTTAATAGTTGGAGATCATATTTTCAGCGTTCAAGTTAGTGATACGGCTTTATTTAACATAGAGCAGAAAAGTGACTTTAAAATAGCATTGCCTCGTAATACAAGCTCATCTGTTTCGGACATAAATGGAGACGGCCAGTTAGAAGTTGTATCCAAATCAAGTGACTATTTTTATATATGGGATTCTCAAACGGGTGAAATTATAGATTCAATATCAACATCAAGGTTACCAATAGGGAACATTAGAATGTCATTTCTGAGTCCTCCAGTAATTAATGATATAGATAATGATGGAGAAATGGAATATTTAATTGGATGCCAAAATGATACCAATAGCAATATAGGAGTTCTAATTGCACTAGAAAGCGACTTGTCCTATATGTGGAGTGAATCTAGTTTGTTACTTGAAGCTTCTATTCTACCTGTTATTTTTGATTTAGATGGTGATGGGCTAAAAGAAATCGTTATTCGAACTCAATACCACTCTTCCTCTTCTACAGGACATCCATATTTGTACATTTTGAGCGCAAATGATGGCGTAAAAAAAGATTCTATATATATGGAACATTCAACTAGGTCAGCAGCTGATAACTCAGTTGTGATTGCAGATGTAGATGCAGATGGAGAAGTAGAAATAGTCGTTACGGGCAAACTGAATCCTAGCACAGATATGCAGGTATGCGCCCTATCTAGCAATTCAGGGAATTGGGTTTGTGGCAGGAGAGTGTGGAATCAAATAAACTATCACCCTACTTTGGTAAATGATAATTTATCTATTCCAAGAGTTCCTCAAAATTATGCATTGCTTCCAAAAGAGTATAATGGAAACTCAATCCAAGCCAGCTTCAAAGATGTAAATGGAAACTATGCATGCCATACTTCGCCAGATGCTACTGCTGAGCTAGAAGCAACCAACTATATTAGTTGTGATTCTATTCAAATAGACTATAAGATCTGTAATAGAGGTAATGGTCGTATTCATGAAGACTCAATAATTCCACATTTTGTCAGCTTTTACAAAGAAGATCCTAGACAAGGAGGAAGTTTATTGTACACAGATATTATTTATGATAGTTTGTACCTGCCAGGCACTTGCCTCACACATTCTCGAAAATTCAAAGTAGAGGATACCTCTTATCACATATTTATAGTAGCCAATGACAGTGCTATTTCCTTTTCAACCCTCAACCTATACTTTAATGAATGCAATAAAGAAAATAACTTTGCTGAGGTTATAATTAATCCTAGTTCAATGAAACTTTCTATCTCTCCTGAAAAAGATACATTCTTATTGGGTAGTACCGACAATATACAGCTGACTGCAAGAGGAGCAGACTCCTATCTTTGGAATGATCAATCTACGGATTCAACTATTATGGTCGCCCCGAACACAACCACGCAGTATTGCGTAACAGGGCTTGACACATTGGGTTGCGAAGCTACTGTATGTGCTACAGTATACGTAAATGACGAACTTTGTAATGGAAAAAAAATCTTTATCCCCAATATTATTACACCTAATGGAGATTTAGCAAATGATAAATTATGCATTAATGTAGACTGCGTAAGTAACACTACGCTAAAAATATACAATAAGATTGGAGAATTAATTTACCAAAGCATTGCCCAAAACAACTGTTGGGAGGCTTATCGCAGTGGCACTTTAGTAGAAACAGGTGTGTATAGTTACTTATTTTTAGCAACCGATCATACAGGTAACCACGTTCACAGAAAAGGTAATATCACAGTAGCATATTAAAGATCAATGTTTAATATAGAAAAGAAATCAGTGTTCTCTATTTATTTATCCCCAATTCAATCTCTATTGGTTCTGACTATACCCTAAAACCTATAATTCAATCAAATAGCTTCACATTACGAATTCAATATTTACGATAAAAAGGGTAAGTTAATATTCAGAACAAAATTTGTAAATAAACACACCAGACATGACCCAAACATTAATTATTCGTTATCCGTTTTTTACTAATTGGGGACAGGGAGGTTATCAAATCAAAGAATTGTTAACTAAATGTTTTTTATGATCTTATGGAATAAAGAATCAACTTACATCTATTAAGCAAATTCTCTATGTTTTAGCTTAAGCGATCCGCTAATCTAAAATTCAATAGACTCACCAACCTGCATGAACCAAGTCTGTGTTTTGTCAATTTACAAGGAATAATATCTTTGTATATATAGTCACGTTTATTACAGATATGGCACACACCGATTTATTCAATATCATCAAGTCACTTTCTAAATCAGAAAAGAGATTTTTTAAGCTTTTTGCGTCCATACAAAATGCCAAAGCAAACTTTTTAGTCTTGTTTGATGCCATTGAAAAACTGACAAAAAAAGAAAACGGTATAGAGCTTTATAAGAATGGAGCATTAGAAAAAATGCTCTCAAGAGAAAAATTCTTGAAGAGCTTACCTTACGAAAAAAACTATTTATACAACAACCTACTAAAGGTACTGCGCAATTACCACTTAGATGATTCCGCCAGTACAAAAATTTCTAGCCTACTCCATAATGCCAGAATATTAGTTAAGAAAAGGCTTTACTCTATTGCGTTATCCAATATTGAAAAAGCAAAAGAAATCGCTCTAGAGTATGACAAATATGAACAGGTTTTAGAGATAATGTCTATTGAACATACTTTAGCAAGAAGGTTGTACGATTTTGATAAGATGAACCAAATCAAAGACAGTAGTGTATCTTTTGAAAATTATTTTAATAAAATCATAAATAAGGAGTACTACAATAACATTAATACAAAAATGCTGATGTCTTTCCAACAATTCTCAAATAATCGAGATGATGGCATTATTGATGAGCTACACCAAAGTGCTATTCAACCAGATAAAGAGATAGGTCCACCAAATTCATTTGAATCAGAAATATTCTTTAATAGAATAATACATCAATATTACTTTTCAAAGCAAAGCTGGCAAAAGTCACTTGATACACAGGAGGCTGGATTTAAAATTTATGATCGTCACCCACATCAAAAGCTAGAATATGCTTCTCAATATATTGAGTCATTATGGAATCTTGCTGTAAGCTTTGGATACAAAGATCAAAAGGAAAAGTCGGATTACTATAAACAAGAGCTAGTTAAATTTTCAGACCAACTACCAGTCCATCAAAAGAAAGAAGCCCTTTCCCATCTATTTCTCATCAATGCTTTTTTAGGTGTGGGGTTACTGAACCGTTATGGTAAGTTATCGGGGCAAGAGGATTTTGTTGACAAAATGGTTCAAGAACACCTTAAGTATAAAGACCAAGTTATTTCAATCAAAAACCTTGTCACACATTTACACTTTTCTGTATATTATTTTGGAATAGGCTCTTACGATAAAACACTTCATCATTTAGCTCAAGCCGAAGAGTTCATAAATGACGCAACACTTTATATACAGATTTCTCATAGACTTTTTACCTTGCTAACCCATTATGAGTTAAAAAACGATGTTCTAATTTCATACCTCAAAGAATCAACAGCAAGATTTTTAAAAAAGAAGGGAAAGGTCTTTGATTTTGAAAGAATTATGCTAAAATTCTTACAGAAGATCACTAAAGAAACTGATAAGAAAAAAATAAAACGTTTATTTCAAGACTTACAATCAAAATTTATAGCATTTGAAAAGTCTCCTTCTGAAGGTACATTTTTCAATAGCTTTGATTTTATTGCTTGGACGATGACTAAAACGGAAAACATCTCTTTTGAAGAAGCACTTCAAGAGCGCTATAAAAAGGCTACCACTAAAAAAGTGTAGCTGCATAGTCAAATAATATTTCTTAACGTTTCATAACTTTCCTTACCAATTGATGTTGATCCGTTTTTATTATAAGAAAGTATAAACCTTTTGCAGCACTTCCTATATCAAAAGTTGAAGGAATTAGAGCACCTTTCCCTCTATATAAAGTATTTTGATAGTTTCCAGTAATTGAACATAGCGATACTTCTATGTCACCATTATCAAACTGGTAATATTCCGATAATTGAAAGATATCAGTAACTGGATTGGGATAAACTAAAAATGTTGCCTCTCTGGCAATGATACTCTCATGACTAGTAGTCATTGTTGAGCCAGTATCAACCACCGTTACATCCATACAAACCATATCCGAAGTGGCTAAACAAGCAAAATCACTTAGAGCATTTAAACAAACATTATAAGTGCCTGCCTCAGAAAAAACATGTGTAGGGTTGAGCTCTGCCGAGGTATTTTCACTTGAAGAGGGATCTCCAAAGTCCCAACTAGCTTTGGGTGTACAACCTCCATAGCTAGACTCATCTTTAAATATTACTGTCAGTCCATCAATGTTAGCAATACTAAACTGAGCTGTTATTTGTGCTTGTATTCTACAAAAGCCAACAATCAGGGCTAAAAGGAAAAAACTTTTTTTCATTGTTTAAATTTTAAATTGATTATCGAAGTAACGTGACATTCCCAATACGAGTGTTAATAGATTCTTTTAAATTTTTGTACTCTAGATGGTAAGTGTATACATCACTGCCCAAAACTAGTCCATCATTTGTTCCATCCCAACCTTGATTTATATCACTTGTCTCAAATACCTGATTTCCCCAACGGTCATAGATCATCAATTTCAAGAACTCTATATTTTCACCCATGACATAAAATTTATCATTATGATCATTGTTATTTGGTGAAAATACATTAGGAGTAAAAATGCTTTCATCATTATCAGTAATAGAAATGCAACCTTCTTTTCTCAAAACATCAAATTGACTTTCTGCGAAACAATCGGCTAGCTGAAGCTCAAGAAAGTATTCCCCAATTGTTTGAACTTCAATGGAAGATGATATTTCCCCTGTTGACCATAGATAACTATCGTAAATCGTATCTTCTACAGATAATGTTACGGTAGAGTCTTCACAAATGAAAATCTCATATTTCTCGCCTACTGGCTGATGATTGATTGTAATCATTTGTTCCAACGTATCAACTTCACAACTTCTTTCGAGTAAAAGTCTTACCAGATACGTTCCTGTGTCACTAAATATATGATAACTGTTGTCTCCAGAGTCTATATTATCTGAGCCAGCTAATGTATCTCCGAAGTTCCAAACCCTTGATAGAACAGTTGAATCAACAAATTCATCCATGAAATATACCGTATCTGTATGACAAAAGGAGGAGGTTACAGTAAAGCTATCTGCTTCTGGCGTTTTAAAGTAAGCATCAAGAAAATTAGGTAATCCAAAACGAGATTTTCTGCCATTTAGATAAATCCCATTACCAGGTCTTCGATAGTTACAGGCTACTCCTTTCTTGTTGGGCTCATCAATCACAGCTAACGAATCACTAGCCATGGTACTAACCTTTAGTGAGGCCATATACATTTTACCATCCATGCCAAGTTGTAAGGCTGCATGAAAAACATCTAGAGTACTATCTATTGTTACTCTCGAATTTACTATTGATGCTGAATCCCAATCACATAAATCAAATTGAAATAACTTGCTGTAGAAAGGAGATATCCAACTTTGAGTTTCTGTAACATACAGCTTTTTGCTATCTGGCGAGAAAGAGGCTCCATAATTAGCAGTATACCCTATCGTAATCGGATTTTTCACTATGCCCGTTGCATTATCAAAATCAAACAGTTGTGATCTATACTCTGCTCCAATAGTCTGCAATCCCATTACCGCAACCAAATGCTTCCCATCTGGAGAAGCCTTTAAATACCCATATTGAGACACACCAGCAGGGTATGCATATCCTACATTTGATTTTACGGGGATCGGATCAATACCACTGGGTGTTACATGAAACGCTAAAAATGTATCTCCTAACATTGTGTGCGATAAGACCCAAAATTCATTCTCGTTTTTATGTTCTACTGCTACCAGTTTTTCAGCAGTACGATTGTACAATCGTATGTTTTTATCACCTGGTATCACATCTCCTAACGGATCATTAATCGTACCATTACCAGGAAGATTCATGTTCACCATAGAATAGAACAATCCATCCACTCCTGTATTATCACTTGTAAAAACATAGAATCTATCTATTGTTGAGGGTAGAACTAAAGATGATTGAGTAGTACTTATATCACCCATAAGTCCTGTCCCATTGGGCATGACATTATGACTTTTATCCCATATATCCAGACTATTGGTGTAGAATAGTAAGTCTCCCGTATTTTTATCACTCATCACAGCACAACCTTCATATGCATTAAGGTTGCTATTCGTAATCGCAAACATCGTAGAGGAAACATTTTCAAAGTCTAACCCCGCGGCATCCATAGTGGGTCCAGATTCATTGTCTCCTCCAAAGTACCAGTACCTACTTTCTAGCTGAGCAAATAGAACTGTATTTATAGACAGTGCTATTAATATTAAACAAGAATTCATTATAGTTTCTCTATACTTCATACCCTACGATGCTCACTTAATATCTTCAAATATATGCTACTATTCAAATGCTATTATGCGTTATTCTTGCAAGTCTAAAACTATAACACTCCAATCAACGTATTAAAGAGACGCTCCCATGTTTGACGATACTTTTATATCCCGCAAATGTTGCCTCTAGTTGATAGAAGAACACTCCTTGATCTGATTTTTTTCCTTTATAAGTTGCATCCCAGCCTTGATCTACATTTCGCGACTCAAAGATATTATTGCCCCATCTATCATATATCAAAAGTGTAAATTCTTGTAATCCATTGAAGCTTCCCATTACATTAAAGAAATCATTTAGACCATCTCCATTAGGCGTGATTGCGCTTGGCAAATAAAGTACTGACGATAGATTTCCAATTAAAGAATCATAGCAGGACTCGATCAAAATATCATGTACAATGGTATCTGTATGGCAAGAGTTGATAACCAATAGACTAACGGTATATGTCCCAGCATCAAGGTACTTATGTACTGGAGTTATTTCAGATGAAGTAGTATTATCTCCCAAATCCCACATAATCTGATTAATATAAGTAGTATCATCGATCATAAAGTATATCGAATCCTCCAAACAATTTCCTTGATAAGAAAAATCAGCACGGTCAAGCTCTGTACTAAAATAAGATTGAATAAAGTTAGGCATACCAACAATAGTAGTACCGCCACCGAGATCAACATCATCTAAGATAAAGTCACAGTCTATGCCATTACTATTAGGATTATTAATTACACTTAGAATATTACTGTTGACTTTTGAGCAATATATTTTTTTGTCTGGTGCTAGTTGTAAAGCTCCTGCCCATGGAGGTGTTGTTCCAATGATAGTAGCCGAATTCTTGATAGTATTGCTATCATTGTTACTAATATTCAATTGATATATTTCGGAGATGGTAAGCTCCGAGTTGTTTTGAGTAAAATATAACTGATTCCCATCTGGTGAAAACTCGACT
Organism: Bacteroidia bacterium; assembly: GCA_030426955.1. Lineage (GTDB taxonomy): Bacteria > Bacteroidota > Bacteroidia > Chitinophagales > JAUHXS01 > JAUHXS01. The sequence continues at coordinate 101,184 of JAUHXS010000009.1, forward strand.
CCTGAAGGATCAAAACCAGATAATGAAATCGCATTAGAAACTGCTCCTGATGTAGAATTAAAATCAAAAATTTCAAAAATGTTAGAGTTTTGCAAGGCAATGGCTAGTTTACATCCTGTTGGACTTGCCTTGAGTGTGCCAATGGCATTGTTTCTTTCACCGCTATGCGTTGATCCAACTTCACTTTGCACAGGAGTTATATCAATACCCATATCTCCAATACGGAAAGCGTAAAAGATAGCTGAGTTCCACCCATGAGCAATCACCCAGATGTCTTTACCATTTTTATGATGAACTGCAGTTACTCCCTCAAGAGATGCAGGTAAAAGTGGTTCATTTTTTTGAATGACATTCCCCATTCCCATGTTCATTGACATATCTACTACAGAATAACGTAGTCCTTTGCCATTGGGTGTTGATGATCCACTTAAACTAGCCTTCTCATCAACTGTAAAGATGTAATAGATAGATGGCTCTGCTGGATGAGGAACAATGGTGGCAGACTGTACAGAAGAAAGATGCCCCATTAAATCAGTTCCATTAGGCATAGGTTGATGACTCCGATCCCAAACTGTCACCCCATCTGTGTAAAAAAGAAGTGCCCCATTATCATCACAAATAGAAGCAGAGCCTTCATTGGTATTAGTTTGACCATCACTTAAGCTTATGGGAACTCCAGAATTAAAATCTAAACCTGCATTTTTTTGAAAGTACCATATATTCGCTTGCTTTTGTGCAACTGCTGCAACCCAAAAAGTTGTAACTAATAAGATGAAGATAGAATTTCGTATAAACAGAATTATTTGTTGAGTCATCTTATAAGTGTTACATTTCCTTTATATTCTGATGTGCCATGTTGTGATCTTACTAGAAGATGATATACATAAATATCGTTTGCTAGCAATGTGTTCTTATACGACCCATCCCAGCCTTGATGCATATCACTTGTTTCAAAAAGTTTTTTCCCAAAGCGATCGTATATGACTAAAGTTGCGTCGTCTATCCCTTCTCCCTCAAGCTTTAGCACATCATTTTCGCCATCATTGTTTGGTGAGAATACATTAGGAAAGTAATATGCAAGCTGCTGATTACACTTAACATTGACGGTATCTGTATTCTTACAAATACTATCATTCTCAACCTGAACCCAATATGTACCAGATTCATTAATAGTAATCGTATTGACATCAACTTCCCCAGTTGACCAAACAATGCCCTCATTGGTATAATCAATAGACAAGGTAAAAAAGTCCTCAGAGCAAAATTTTGCAGAGTCATAGTCTATGGTAATTTCACCTGCAACGGTTTCTTCTTTTGTTAATGATACCTGATCTATATAATAATAGGCATACTTGCGAGGAGGAGGGAAAGGGCTAGATATTGGAACAACTGGCATAATAATATGTGAGGCATCATTTCCAAAAAAACCGATAATTAAATGATCTTCTCCTCCCTTGGCTTCAAAAACGCCATCTACTTTAGCCCAGCCAGAGCTTTCAGTAACTGCCTCTCCAACATTACTTGAGACCTGAGGAGAGAAATCAAGGAAGGTGTCAACTGTTAAGTTTGCTACAGGACCTTTTGTAAAATACGCCCCCACCTGATCCATAGCAAAGCTAGATCTTTCATTTAGGCTAATGTACATTTCAAATTTATAAGAGGTACATGGTTTTAAGGAACTGGTTAGTGCTACTTCTACGTATTCTCTAAAATTAGGATATGTCTCTTCATGAGCGAATATTCCTGCATAGGCATTACCAGACTTAGGATTTTGTGGCGCCCAAGGAGAGCTAATTGATGGCGGAAAGCTTGAGGAACAAGTATTAAAATAATCTGGGGTTCCAGAAAGTGTTATACTGGGATCAAACCAATACAGGGTATAATGAAGTTGACCTTCTCCATTAGGGCAAAGAGTATCTTCCTCAAAGCTGGGATTAGGTACCAAATTCTGAGATAATAAACGTGATGTCAATATTAGTACAAAGAACAATATCTTCAACGCTATCCTAAACTTAATCATCATCATTCTAAGCCCTTATTTAATTATACTAACATTTCCACGATATATGCTAGTCTTTCCTTCTGCATCTCGATTTTCTAGATAATACGTATAGACATCATTATTTAACATTTTTCCTTTATGAGATCCATCCCAAAAGTAATTTGCATCAGAGGTATAAAAAACTTCCTCTCCTAAACGATTGTAAACTTTTAATGTAAAAGCATCAGGATTAATACCTTGTGGTCGAAATAGATTATTTTTGCTATTGGGTGAAAAGGCATTAGGAATAAAAACATTACAACCTTCTGCCAAAATCTCTACTGTTATAGAATCCCATAGGTTACAGTAATTTTTAGCTTTCAATAATAGCTCTACATCCTCTTCTATGTTTAATTCTAAGTTTTGTTGCGCTCCAATAATTTCATGTTCTGAAGTAGTTTCCCATAAATACTCCGTCCAATCATCTGTAGCCATAATGGATAGCTTTTGCCCTGAACATAAAATTGTATCAGTAATATTTAAGCCATTGATAAAAATATGAGTAGAATCATTTCTAGAACAACCCCATATGTTACTTACCTCAATCTCATATAACCCTGTAGTATCAGGCATAAAAATTCTTGACGTATCTCCATTCGACCATAAATATTGATGCCACCCACTATCCAAAACTATTGAACTTTGAGCAAGCAAGCACATCGTATCGGGCACTAAGTCAGAGCTATCGGGGGCAGGATACACCGTTATGGTAATAGTATCAAAAAAGGTATCACAGGCAAAAATCACTTCTACTGTATATGTTACAGTAGAGTCGGGATATGCTTTGGGGTTGGCAATAGACGAATCGCTTAATCCATAAGCAGGTGCCCAAGTGTATTCATGCATGGGCTGAGCAGTCGCTCCTATAAAAACAGAGTCATCAAAATTGCAAACAAAGGTATCATTTGCTGCATAATGGGGCTGAGCAAAAGAACCTAGTTGAAAAGCCTTAAAGGTATTAGGTAGACCATGACCGCTCCTACTGCCACCCCAAAAAAAAGCACTGTCTGTTGCATCTGGATTTGAAAGGTTATTAGGATTGTTAATTGCTCCTATTCGATCACGGTTACTTCTTGCGAAATAAATCTTGCCGTCAGGAGCCAGCTCTAAGGCCGTTGCCCTACTAGTATTACTTAAAGTTTTTTCGGTCGAAGGGATATTGGCTGAGAACCGCTGATATTGATATACTTCACGCTGGTTTTCACTGACATATAAAATAGAATCGTTGGGAGAGAACTCTGCACCATAGTAGCTTCTTGCCATAGGTGTAACAAGTTGTGTTTGACTGGAGTTGATACGACCTGTTGAACGATCAAAGGATAATAAATAAGCATTTCCAAAAGGTCCTGCAGCAGTATAGGAACTAGTATTGGAATCATACGCATAATAGTTAGCACTCAGCAGATTATTCTCATCATTAGAAGATTTAAGAGCTCCATTATAGCTACCTAGGTGTCCTCCACTACTTATAACTGGAGTGCTATTAACACCATCTTTTGTAACTAAAAAGGCATAATATTTGTGAAAGGGAAACCTTGTCGTGATGATCCAATAATCTGTCCCATTAGTATGCGTAACCGCTGTTAATTTTTCACTGGTTGAATCAAGAAGATTGATATTTTTAACAGAGTCAACAATATCACCCAAAGGACACGCTATAGTGCCATTTCCTGACAAGGTCATATCCACCACTGAATAGCTTAAACCAGTTGGCCATCCAAATCCAAATAAATTTGGGTTTGCAGCATTAGGCCCTGCAGTCGTAAACAAATAATATTTTGTATTACTCTCAATCACGGGCGCGATTAATGCAGATTGTGTTGAGCTGGAATGCCCCTGCAAGCTACCTCCATTTGGCATCATAGTGTGTGATTTGTCAAAGACCTTAATACCATCTGAGTAAAACATTAATTGTCCATTCGTATTAGATAATGCCGCGGCGCCTTCTAAGGAATTGTTTTGCCCTTGCCCAGCAGGCAAGATGGTTGCTGGTTTATTATTAAAATTGATTCCTAATGCTGGATCATTTCGACCTCCAAAATACCAGATATTTCCCCTATTGGATTGCGACCAAACAATAGCTGATGAACTACAAATAAGTATGATAAAAACTATACTTTTAATTTTACAAAACATTACTCTACTATACTAAATTGTTGAAATGACCTTTGCTCCCCTACTTGCAATAAGATATTATAAATGCCTGATGGAAGGTACTCTAAATCTAACTTTTGAGAATAAGCAACTGGAGGCTGTACGTATGACTTTTTAAAGACAACCTTACCATATAAATCCGATACTTGTAAGTAATAGTCTTTGTTTACTCCTACCAGTTGAATCGTAAAAATACCATTGCTAGGATTGGGAAAAATCGCTGTCGAGAACAGATTAGTGTTGTTGGTATAATTGACATTTGTATTTTTAGAACAACTGTCTATAATAGTTACTGAGACAGATTCAGTACCAACACACCCATTCGTATCTTCAATGGTTACAACATAAGCAAAGTTGCCAGTATCTGCCAAGTGTAAAGTCACTGTTGATGCAGTTGTATCATTTAGACCAATTGATGGAGACCAGGAATAATTAAGCCCTCCTGTTGCAGTAAGCTCAACAGAGGAATCAGGACAAGTCTTTGGATCACTAGTGATTGATGTTTCTGGGAACATCCTTATGTTAATCGTATCAAAACTAGTACAATTGGGAGGTACTATATTGGTTATTTTCACACTATATGTTCCTGGTGTATCAATTATTATTGACTGAGTATTTGATTCACCAGTAGACCAAATGTAATCGGCTTCTGCTGCAGTGAGCGTGCCCCCTGTTAGACTTATAGAGCCATTATTACAGAAAAAAGTATCCTTGCCTAATGTTGTTAATGGATTCGGTCTTATGGCATTAATAATAATAGTATCACTTTGCTCACAACCATTGCTTCCAATAACTTCTGCTTTGTATACCATTGTAGAATTCCCTAATTCATTTAACAAGAATGTTTGTGTTGTATCTCCTGTTTGAACAAGCCCTGGCAAAGCAAAGTCATATTTATACCACCTGTAAGTCATCATTCCAGCTCCAGCGTCTAATATCTTCCCTTGGCAAAATGTACCATCATCTCCTAAATCTAACATCGGTAACTCCTTCTCTTTAACGAAGATTGAGTCAATGTCTTTAAAAGAACAAGCGTTGATAGCCTCTATTATATAAAGACCTGCTGTATCTACCAATATTGTGGATGTGCTATCTCCTCTATCCCAGGCATATTCAAGAAAAGAGTATGTAACAGCAGGAGAGACTATAATAGAATCACCTAAACATAACCCAATTGTATCTTCCAGTTCAACTATTGGTAATTGGTTACTAGAAAACTCATCTGCTCCTATATCTGGAAAACTATTGTCTCTATCCTGACCATCGATATCTATTAAAATTTCAGATAAAGGTATCCCCGAACTGTCCAAAATAGTATTACAAGTGTGTAAGTTAGTAGTAGATGTAAACAAAGGTGGTGTAAAAATAGAATTTTGATCCTGTCCTGTTGCAATTTGCCAGTCTAATAAGGAATCTAATTGATTTGAGTTCCAAGAAGCTAGATAGGATCCTTCCGTATAGAAGGCATTATTATCCGAACTATCTATACCATCTAGATAACTGATAATACAATACCCTTTCCCCGCATTATAAAAGATATTATTAAATATGGATAATCCGGTAGTAGGAACTATTAATAATGCAGTAGAGATTGAATCTTCAGTATATACACTATTATTATAAAGCTTTTGCTTAGCAGATGACCAAATACTTATGGCTGCAGGAGCAAAACCCGTACTCCCTTTGTAAGAGAAAAAGTTATTAGCAATTAAGCTCTTATCTATACTACCATTACAATTGATGATGTGCAAAGCGGATGTACCAACGTTAGCTATTACTTTATTGTTTAGTATTCTCAAGCTAGAATCAGCATCATCACAAAAAATAGAATAATAGTTATCTAAACTAGAGTCACCACTTACCGTATAGTTATTACTAATTTCCAAACTAGACGTTTCAGTAATATTTATTCCTGATGTTTTTTGATATAATAAATGGTTATCCATGATTTTAATGCTGTCTTTTCGGATTCCTCCTCTAAAAATGATACCATTTTCTCCATACTTTAAAAGGTTTCCTTTAATAGTAATATTATCGGCAAGTCCATACGTACCTGAGTTTATGAGGTTTTGACTTGAACCTTCAAATGATTCAATAACGGTATTAATAATACTTATTTTACTAGTATTAAATAGGTGTATTATATTTCCGCCATTACCAGTACTAGTGGTTATTGAAACGTCTTCAAAAGTAACATCACTAATGCCTTCTAGATTAATCGCAGGAATACTGCCACTAACTAAATTCACCTTTTCTCTATTTCCTGAGGAGGATTTAAACTTAATCCCATGATTTTCATTTAGGCCATGGATTGAATCTGCCCCATCGTTTATTTTTATATTTATGCCATGAGTTCCATCTGCAATATTAAATATTACATCTCCACTAATCCCAGGTCCATTTCTTATCGTAGTACCCTTCAAATCTTTGAGGGCTTCAGCAAATGTGATGTAATTATTCCCATTATTAGGAAGGGAAGGGTCAATAGTATAAACACCTGACAATTGCCCAAACAGAGGACAAAAGCTGACTATTGCGAGGTATATTGTGATTAGTTGTTTCATAAATGAAATATAGAATAAAGCTACAATCAACACAAAAGTTATTTTCTAACATTCTTGCAAGTCTAAATTAAAAAAGCACCTCTAAAGTGCTATAAAGAGAAAAATTTAGACTTGCAAGAATGGTTCAGTATTTCATTTTCATTTAGTCTGATACTTGTATACTTTTAAGAGATGAAGCCCATACTTTCTATTTATTTTTATCTGCTTACTTTTTGTGTAAATGCTCAGCTCACTCAAGAATCTGACATTACTCTAGGTGGAACTGATGACGATGGCTCCATTATTGCCATACAAACGCCAGATGGAGGTTACCTATACGGTGGAAGTTCAGCTTCTCCTGCAGGAGGTGATAAAACAGAGGGTGCTTTTGGTGAGACAGACTATTGGCTCATAAAATTAGATGCCGATAGGAACAAAGAATGGGATAAAATTTATGGTGGAATAGAGCGTGATGCTTTGTGGACCATTGTTCATACAGGAGATGGCTATCTACTTGGAGGACTTTCACAATCTGGAGTAAGTGGTAATAAAACTACTCCTAACTTCGGTGGCTATGATTACTGGGTCGTAAAAATAGACTTGCAAGGAAATATGCTTTGGGATAAAAACTATGGTGGAACGGGCTGGGACGCTCTGTATCAAATTGCCATTGCTTCTGATGGCAACTATTTGCTAGGCGGATACTCATCCTCTGGTATTAGTGGAAACAAAACACTTCCCGTAAGAGGCAGTATTGAACCAAATGATTACTGGGTAATAAAAATAGACGGTAATGGTAATAAACTGTGGGAAAAAGTATACGGCGGAGATGAAACAGATTACCTAAGATCGCTAGAAGTAACCTCTGATGGAGGGTTTATTGTGGGAGGAATATCTCGGTCTAATGCTGGCTGGGAAAAATCTGAAAACAGTAGAGGACTATCAGATTATTGGGTCATTAAGGCAGATAATGATGGAGAAGTTATCTGGGACAAAACATATGGTGGCACAAAAGATGATGATTTAGTAGCTATAAAAGAGCTACCATCTGGCGATTTTATTCTTTTTGGATGGTCCAGGTCTGACATTGGTGATGAAAAGTCTGAAAATAGTCGTGGCGTAAGGGATTATTGGCTTATAAAAACAGATGAATTAGGCAATAAACTTTGGGATAAAACTTATGGTGGTTCAGAAAATGATAAAGCAGGAACGGGAAACTGCTTGATCGTTGACAATGATAAAGGCTTTTTATTAGGTGGGTCTTCCAATTCAGACATCAGCAACGAAAAGTCTGAAAACAGTAGAGGAGGCAACGATTACTGGCTCGTAAAAACAGATAGCAATGGAGTATTGGAGTGGGATATGACTATTGGGGGAGCAGGAGAAGATGATTTAAGAAACATTATACAAGAGGACTGCCATTATCTTTTAGGTGGGTTTTCAGATTCAGATATCAGTGGAGACAAATCTGAAGACAGTAAGGGAGGAGATGATTGCTGGATCGTAACATTAAAAGACTCCTGCACGCTAGATTCCTTAATAGACACAACTAGTAATATGGGCATGCCTATAGATACTATCGTGGAATCTTCTTTCTTTGCTCCAAATGCTTTTACTCCCAATGGAGATGGTAGAAATGATGTTTTTTTAATACAAGGAGAAAATATTGATGAAATGGAATTAGCAATTTATAATACATTTGGGGAGATGGTTTTCTATACGGAGAATGCACAAGAAGGGTGGGACGGAAAACTTTCAACCCAAATATTTCCACCAGGAGTTTATGTCTGGCACATTATTGCATCAAGTCCAAATAGTGTTGAAAATACCTTTCAGTTGAAAGGGAATGTTACGGTAATAAGATAACTTTTGAATATCCGTAAATTATCATAATGAACAAAAACAAAAATTTTCATTCCGAAACTCCCCTCCAACGGGGTAAAGGGGTGGGGTTTTAACCTTCTATGAAAATTTTGCATTTATGAATGTTTGCGGACATTCATAAACAGCTCAATTGTTGCCTTATAGGTTAATCACAAAATAATTATCTTTAGTTAATAAAGATTTTTTGCCGTGACTCCCTCTACAGAATTATATGATCTAATTCATTCATTATCAAAATCCGAAAAAAGATACTTTAAGCTATTTGCCTCCAAGCACATTATAGGAGATCAAAATATTTATGTCGAGCTTTTTGATGCGATTCAAGAACAAAAAGAATATGATGAGTCTAGTATTAAAGATATATTCAAGGGGGAATCATTTATTAAACACCTTCCTTCAAAGAAAAACTACTTATATCATATTATCCTAGATAGTCTGAGAGTTTTTCACTCGCAACAGTCAGTGGAAGCCAAACTTAGAAGGTTGATCCATTTTGCAGAAATTCTATATACAAAAAGGCTTTACCAACAATGCCATAAAACGCTATCTAAAGCCTTCAAAATGGCCAGAGAAGAGGAAGAGTATGATTATATATATCCCGTTATAAGCTGGGAAAAAAAATTACTTAGAACAGCCCCTCTATCTACTAAGGTAAAAAAGAGCATTGAGGAGTTTTCTGAAACATTTCATCATACCGAAAGTTTACTCCATCAAATGCAAGAATTGTGGCAAACCTCTAATACTATTTTTACTATTTATCAAGAGAAAGGCCATACAATTAGCAATGATGTGCTGCAGGAAGTAGAAAAGTTATTAAGTAATATCACTCACCATGAAAATGACTTAATGTCATATCACGCTGAATATTATTACAATCAGTGTCATTACTTGTACCACTTGATACGAGTAGATGCCAATAATATGTATCCATACATTTTAAAGATGCTGCAACTACTAGAAAGCAACCCCAAAAGGATATACAATGACATTACCCGCTATATTGCAACCTCTAACAACCACTTTCTCGTTCTTCGTAGGCTGCAAAAGTTTAAAGAATTAGAACAAGCCTTGCAAAAAACGGAAAAGTTTGTTCAAAACAGTCGATCTTCTTTATCCCAAACGGTTAAAAGTGAAATTGAACTTCGGCTACTCAATTATAGAGTCAGCATATTAATAGACACTGAAAGATTACAAGAAGCCCTTACTCTGGTTGAGGAAAATATAAAAAGGATTACACAACTTTACAAAGAACCTGTTACACAGGCACAGCTAACTACTTTGTCTTATAAAATAGCCTATATCTATTTTGTAAATGACTCTTATAATAAATCTCTAGATTGGTTGGATAAAGTTATCAATGCTCATTATGCTCAAGAGCGATATGACCTTCAAGTAGCAGCTAGATTGCTCTCTTTATTTGCACACTATGAATTAAATAATGACTTATTGCTCCCGTATGCTATCAATTCAACCCTTCAGTTCCTAAAAAGTCGCAAAAAGCTTTTTAAGCTTGAAAAAGAATTACTAACGTTCTTAAAAGATATTACCAAAACAAACTTAGATCAAGACATAGATAAAAAGTTCTTACAGTTTAAAAAAGACTTAAAAACAATATTAAATGATCCTGAAGAAGGGAAAATAACCTATTACCTTGATATCAAAAAATGGTTAGACAAACATATATAAAGCATAGTAGTTCTTCATTTCACGCATAACCATTGCAGGTGGCAACAAAAATATAAAATTACATAAGTTAAGTATTTTGATAGAAAACAAAAACTACCACTAAAAAAGCGTAGCAGTCTTACTAGGGGGCGTTTTCCCAAGATGTGAATATGCCAATTGAGTCGCCTCACGCCCTCTTGGCGTCCGCTGAATATACCCTTCTTGAATTAAAAAAGGCTCATACACTTCTTCTATCGTTCCTGGCTCTTCCGCCGCCGCCGCCGCAATTGTACTTAATCCTACTGGACCACCATTAAATTTATCAATAATAGTAGACAGGATTCTATTATCCATTTCATCTAAACCGTTCTCATCTACGTTCAATGCTTGTAAACCAAATCGTGCTATTTCGATATCAATATTGCCATTTCCTTTTACTTGCGCAAAATCTCTAATTCGCCTTAATAGTGCATTAGCAATTCTTGGCGTTCCCCTACTCCTTCTCGCAATTTCATAAGCACCATCTTCATCAATATCTGTTCTTAATATTTCTGAAGACCTCAGAATAATCTTTTTCAAGACTTCTGCATCATAGTACTCTATACGTGTATTGATACCAAAACGAGATCTCAATGGCGCAGAAAGCAACCCTGATCGCGTTGTTGCGCCAACCAATGTAAATGGATTAAGATCAATTTGAACGCTTCGAGCACTTGGTCCACTATCAATCATGATATCGATTTTATAGTCTTCCATGGCTGAGTATAAATACTCCTCAACTACGGTATTTAATCGATGGATTTCATCAATAAAGAGCACATCATTTGGCTCAAGATTAGTTAATAAACCAGCAAGATCTCCTGGCTTTTCCAAAACAGGTCCCGATGTCAATTTTAGACTAACACCCATTTCATTTGAGATAATATGCGCTAATGTTGTCTTACCCAGTCCAGGAGGACCATGCAAAATCACATGGTCTAAAGCCTCTGCCCTGCCCTTTGCTGCCTCTATAAAAATGCAAAGGTTCTCCACCAGTTTTGGCTGGCCTACAAAATCATCGAAATTTTGCGGACGGAGTACCTTTTCAATTTCTTTTTCCTCGTTGGAAAGGTTTTCCTCTAAAGGGTTTAAATTAGGGTTTTGCATACGACATAAAATTACCATTAATTTTATCGGTTAGCAATTTATATTATAAACATCAGAAGCAATTTAAACCGTGATTATGCAATAGAAATCAAAAATAATATACTTCTATTGCATTAACACGAGTTAACCCATCGGCCGCCAAAGGCTTGCCGTAGGCGATGCCCGATATAGAAATTCACCATTATGGTTTTAATCAAAATGGTTGAAGTTCTCTATCGCTATGCATTTGAAAAACATTTATTTTTCTAGTGCATAGATCGGGTTAAAAGGACTAACTTTACAATATGGTAAACAGCAATGTAAAACGCTCCACCAAAAGATGGAAAGCTCAAAAAGTAGACCCTAATCTTTCTGAATCTTTGCAGCAAGAACTCAAAATTCATCCGATTTTTTGCAACCTCTTGGTATCTAGAGGAATTACTACCTATGCAGAAGCTAAAAGTTTTTTTCGCCCCTCTTTAGATCACTTACATGATCCGTTTTTAATGAAAGATATGGGTCAGGCAATCAAAAGGATAAAAGAAGCCATTGAAAACAATGAGAAGTTATTGATATATGGAGATTATGATGTTGACGGAACGACATCCGTTGCGTTGGTTTATTCATTTTTCAAAACACTTCATTCAAATATCGATTTTTATATACCTGACAGGTACAAGGAAGGTTATGGAGTTTCAAAAGATGGAATTGACTACGCTAATAAAAATAAGGCCTCACTCATTATCGCCTTAGATTGTGGCATTAAAGCGATAGAACAAATTGAATATGCCAATCAAAAAGGAATTGATTTTATTATTTGCGACCATCACAGACCTGGGGATCAACTGCCAAATGCTATTGCTGTATTAGACCCTAAACGTGAAGACTGTCAATATCCATATAAAGAGTTGAGTGGTTGTGGAATTGGTTTTAAATTAATCGAAGCTTATGCGCAAGCCAGCGACTTATCTTTTGAGGAGGTTATTCAATATTTGGATTTTGTGACTATCAGTATTGCGTGTGATATCGTTCCAATTACAGGAGAGAATAGAGTTTTAGCTTTTTATGGCCTTCAACAATTATCAAATAAGACGAGACCTGGTATTCATCAGCTATTAGATCTTGCTGGTTTTAAAAAGGAGCACATTTCAATTGATGATTTAGTATTTAAAGTTGGACCACGAATCAATGCAGCTGGTCGGATGGGTGATGCAAAGGATGCCGTAAGACTTTTAATCTCAGAAAAGGTAGAGGCATCTAATAATGCTTCAAATTTAAATGCAAGCAATACCGATAGGCAAAAAGTTGACCAAGATATTACACAAGAAGCAATGGACATTATTGCAAATGATAACATGCTGCAAGAGAAGAAAACAACGGTTTTATTTCAACCCCACTGGCATAAAGGTGTTATTGGTATTGTTGCCTCTAGACTAATTGAGACTTATTACCGTCCAACGATTGTCTTGACAGAATCTGAGGGTAAAATCACAGGGTCTGCAAGATCTGTAGTTGGTTTTGATATTTACAATGCAATAAAATCCTGTGAAGACTTATTAGAACAATTTGGAGGTCACAAGTATGCTGCTGGGCTAACATTATCCTCAAATAACTTAAACGCTTTTATTGAAAAATTCGAAGCAATTGTATCGAATACAATTGATAAAAAGCTTTTAACACCTGAAATTACCGTTGATGCTAACCTAAGTTTTACTGACATCAACTACCCATTTTTTAATCTATTACAGCAGTTTGCTCCGTTTGGGCCTCAAAACATGAAGCCCGTATTTAGGACAACACAAGTTGTTGACTCTGGTTACTCCAAGATAGTTGGGGAAAGACATCTCAAACTATCAATAAAACATCAAGGTTCTCAAACTATAAATGGTATTGCTTTTGGAATGGCAAACTATATTGATGTAGTAAAAAAAGGTAACTTTGATGTTTGTTATACTTTGGAGGAAAACGAATGGCAAGGCAATAAAAGCATTCAGTTGAATGTTAAAGATATACACCTTCGCTAAAAAATCGAAAGTATATGCTACGTAGCTTTAGGGTTAGATTGATAAAAAATGATAGTTTAAAATAGTCGATTTGTTTTAGCTTCGGCGTATTATAATATTCTAAAAGCGGAGTAGTATATAAAAGCATCATGATACTGAGAGCAGAAAATATCGTAAAAACTTATAGTGGCAGGAGAGTTGTAAATGGTGTATCGATTGAAGTCGGACAAGGTGAAATTGTTGGTCTACTAGGTCCGAATGGTGCCGGTAAAACAACTTCGTTTTATATGACAGTAGGTTTAGTAATTCCTGATGAGGGAAAGATTTTTTTGGATGACCTTAATATTACCAAAGTACCTATGTACAAAAGAGCTAAAATGGGTGTTGGTTATTTACCACAGGAGGCCTCTGTTTTCAGGAAGTTAAGTGTCGAAGATAATATTATGGCAATTCTAGAGATGTTTTATAAAGATAAAACCCAAAGAAAAGAGCGCTTAGAAGAATTATTAGATGAGTTTGGATTGCAAAAAGTCAGAAAAAACCAAGGGGATGTTTTGTCAGGAGGAGAAAGAAGAAGAACCGAGATTGCACGAGCACTAGCATCCGATCCAAAGTTCATTCTACTAGATGAACCATTTGCTGGAATTGACCCCATTGCGGTTGAAGACATTCAAAAGATCGTTGCTAAGCTTAAATTTAAAAATATCGGTATTCTTATTACTGATCATAATGTTCAAGAAACTTTATCGATTACAGATAGAGCCTACCTGCTCTTTGAAGGACAGATTTTAAAATCAGGTGTAGCAGAAGAATTAGCTGCCGACCCTCAAGTTCGTAAAGTCTATTTAGGGGAAAACTTCGAATTAAAAAGAAAGGTCTTTACAGAGGAATAGTACTATCTATAGTTGCTTATGCAACATTTTATTAATAATATTCGTATACTTACAGAAGAAAGTTTAAGCGATGCAAACCATTACAATTAGAATAAACAATTCAAAAGCTCTTAAAATATTAAAGAGTTTAGAAGAAGTTAATTTAATTACATTAATTGATGGTCTTTTCAAAAAAGGAAGCAAAAAACAACTTTTAACATTAAAGCCTAAAAGAACTTCAAAGTCCGAAAGTTTTACTTCCTTATCTGGTATATGGGAAGACAGAGATGATATTACGATAGAATCATTAAGAGCCAAAGCATGGCCAACAAGATAGTTATTCTCTGTGACACAAACATCATTATTGAGTTTTTCAAGAAGAATGTTCAGGTAGTAAAAGCGATTGAGCAAGTTGGAGAAGCAAGCGTATATATAAGCTCTATTACAGTTGCTGAATTATATTTTGGCGCCAAGAATAAACAAGAACTTAATATAATAAAGGATAAACTTGATCTTATAGTACACGTTCCAATCAATGAATATATCAATAATATCTTTGAAGAATTAATGTTCAATTATTCCTTAAGTCATAAGCTATCAATTCCCGATGCTCAAATTGCAGCAAGTGCCATTTATTATGACATCCCTTTATATACACTAAATAAAAAAGATTTCAAATTTATCAAAAAGGTCAAGCTATATGAACCTTAATTGATCTCATTTCAAATAAATCTTCTTTTTATTATTTTTATGCACCTGCCGATCAATTCTTATGAGATTATTCAATAAAATAGGTGCTAAGTATTTTATTAAAAGATACGAAAAACAAGTATCACCCTACATCGAAAGGCCAATTGAGCATCAAGAACAGATTTTCAAGAGTTTAATGAAATCTGGACGTCAAACTATTTGGGGGAAAGAACACCATTATCAGGACATTAAGGGTTATCGACAATATACCCAACAAGTTCCCATTCAAAGCTATGATAGCCTAAAGCCCTACATCGAAAGAGTGATGAAGGGTGAACATAAAGTACTTTGGAGCTCAAAAATTAACTGGTTTGCCAAATCTTCAGGAACAACAAGTGATAAAAGTAAATTCATCCCAGTAAGTAAAGAAGCGCTGAAAGAATCTCATATTAAAGGAGGAAAGGATATTCTTTCCATTTATTGCCAAAACAATCCTGAGACCAATATGTTTTCAGGTAAGGGACTGGTCATGGGTGGTAGCCACCAAGTCAACAAACTAAACAAAGACACCTATTATGGTGATGTTTCAGCAGTTATCATCAACAATCTACCATTTTGGAGTCAATTGATTAAGACACCTGATTTGGAAACAGCTTTATTAGCTGATTGGGAAAAGAAAATTGACAAGATGGCTCGCATTACTATGGAAGAAAATGTAACCAATGTAGTTGGTGTGCCCACTTGGACTATAGTTTTATTTAATAAGATTATAGAATTGACAGGCAAAAATAACATACTGGAAGTTTGGCCAGAACTAGAGCTCTATACACATGGTGGTGTGAGCTTCAAACCTTATAAAGAGCAATTTCAATCTTTCATTCCATCAGATTTAATGAAGTATGTGGAGACTTACAACGCCTCAGAAGGTTTCTTTGGCATTAAAGAGAATAATACTGCTGAGGATATGTTACTGCTTACTGATCATGGCATTTTTTACGAATTTGTGCCATTTGAAGAAATAGGTAGTGATAACCCCAATGCTATTCCATTAAACGAAGTTGAAGTAGACAAAAACTACGCTATTGTAATTACGACAAATTCTGGTCTATGGCGTTATATGATTGGAGATACTGTAAAATTCACTTCCACAAAACCTTATAAAATAGTCATTACGGGGAGAACAAAAAGTTTTATCAATGCCTTCGGAGAAGAAGTGATAGAAGATAATGCCACAAAAGCATTATTAGAAGCTTGCAAACAAACGGGAACTAAAATAAAAGAATATACCGCAGGGCCTATTTATATAGAAGGTCAACAAAAAGGGGGACACGAATGGTTAATAGAGTTTGAAACGACACCTGCTGACATGGAATTCTTCACTAAAATATTAGATCAGGCACTTCAATCTATCAATTCAGATTATGAAGCCAAACGGTTCAAAAATATGGCATTGGAAATGCCAAAAGTTCACAACTTGCCGGAAGGTACTTTTTATAATTGGCTTAAAAAGAAAGGAAAACTGGGCGGGCAACACAAAGTTCCGAAGTTGTGCAACGACAGAAAGTACATTGACGACATCCTAAAACTAACTGGCTAAAATCTAAGCTAGTAGATTTTCCCTATTTTAAAATGTAATCCCGACAGATAACCCTGTTCTAATTCCCGCAAGCAAAGACTTTCCAGCAATGGTAATCTTCGGCCCATCCACTTCAGAAGTCAATGGTATAGGTGCACTATCAAGGTTTTCACTTAACTCTCTTTCTACTTCTTCCAATTCAGATTGAGACAAACCGCTATTTGGGAAAGCAAAGCTTAAGCTCATATTACTAGAGTATACTGTTGGGCCGAGCAGCCACCAATCTATACAAACTAAGTCTTTAATAATCCATTGCCAGCCTATTTGTCCACCAAATCCAAATGAAGATAACTTACCTTCTAGCTCAACAAGAGCAATTTGTGTAGCATTTGCCGCAGCTGGATCTTCGTACTCCAAATCAAAACTGTATGTAGCTTTATTGGTATAATATTTTAAAAAAGGAGCTAAGTAAAAACCTCTAGGAGCCCCATTTGAACCACCTAAATAAAAACGCACCTCTGGAGCAATGGAAAAACCACTTACTGCTAAATTGCCCAAACTAGAACTAGCTCCAGCACTATCACTAACAACCTCTGCCATCTTACGAACTACAAAAGGTTGTCCTGGAGGCATGAAATTTACATTTACAACTCCTGACATTCTATCTTTTAAAACACGCTCATAACCAACGTTAAAATTTTGCATAAATATTGCACTCCATAAATTAGTTTTTACAACATTATCTTGAGCAAATAGCGCAATTGTAAGAAAAAAGAAAAATATCGTAGATTTAGTTTTCATAGTTTAGTTGTTTCTTGTAAGCTAAAATAAAAAGAATGAACAAGAAAGTAAACTCTATTTAAGAATCAATTATAAAAAATAGGGTAAACACCTTAGTATTTATTATCCTCGCGATAAAAACCAAAAATATTGATATACAAAAATACATATGATTGTATTTCGGATTTAGAAAGGCATAACTACCTTGTTAGAATAAAAGAAGAGGTTGACCCATATTTAGAGATGGCAGCTATTCACCGACGGGTATTTGAAGCTAAAGGCCCAGCAATACTTTTTGAGAATATTAAGGGCACATCTTTCAAAGCAGTGTCAAACCTATATGGCACATTAGAAAGAAGTAAGTTTATATTTAGAGATACGCTCAAAAATGTTCAACGGTTAACCGCTCTAAAAGGAGATCCCTCCGTAGCCCTTAAGCATCCTTTTAAAAATATTGATTTACCCTTTATCGCATTAAAAGCTTTACCTAAAAAGACAAGTAACAATCCTATACTTCAAAACAAAACAACTATTGATCAATTACCACAAATCAAAAGTTGGCCTAAAGATGGAGGTGCTTTTATCACATTGCCTATTGTCTATTCAGAAGATATTAATAACCCTGGAGTAATGAACGGGAATCTAGGGATGTATAGAGTACAACTATCTGGAAACGAATATGAATTAAATAAGGAAGTTGGGTTACATTACCAAATTCACAGAGGCATTGGTGTTCATCAATCTAAGGCAAATGAGAAAGGACAACCTCTAAAAGTTAGTATTTTCATTGGTGGCCCCCCAGCACATACCATAGGAGCAATCATGCCACTACCTGAAGGATTATCTGAATTAACTTTTAGTGGTGCTTTAGCAGGACGAAGATTTAGATATTCATATCACAACGGATATTGTATTTCTTCTGATGCAGATTTTGTTATAACTGGAGAAATTCATCCTTTTGATAATAAACCAGAAGGTCCTTTTGGTGATCATTTGGGTTATTATAGTTTACAGCATGACTTTCCAGTAATGAAAGTCACAGGTGTATATCACAGAAAAAACGCTATTTGGCCTTTTACGGTTGTTGGTAGACCTCCTCAAGAAGATACCAGCTTCGGAGAGCTAATACATGAAATTGTTGGACCAATTATCAGCAAAGAAATACCTGGTGTTCATTCGGTTCATGCCGTAGATGCTGCTGGAGTGCATCCGTTACTCCTGGCCATTGGAAGCGAACGATATACCCCATACAATGAACTTAGAAAACCCCAAGAACTGCTTACACTCGCTAATAACATTCTTGGTAAGGGGCAACTATCACTTGCTAAATATCTATGGATTGGTGCTAAAGAAGACAATCCTAATTTGAACATTCACGATATTGAAACTTTCTTCAAACATATCCTAGAGCGAGTTGACTGGAGAAGAGACTTGCATTTTCACACCAATACAACTATTGACACACTAGATTATAGTGGCACAGATATAAACTCAGGATCGAAGGTAGTAATTGCTGCTACTGGAAAACCTACAAGACGACTATCAACCGAATTACCTATAGACTTCAACCTTCCAGATGGTTTTTCAAATCCTAAAATTGCGCTACCTGGAGTTTTAGTTATAGAAAGTAAAAGTGGAGATATTAAAAGTTTAATCAGTTTTTTTGAAAAAAGAAATAAAGATGAGTTAGAATATCTTCCTTTATTCGTAATAGCAGATGATAGTGATTTTACTGCTAAAAACATGAATAACTTTGTATGGGTCACCTTTACTAGAAGCAATCCGTCTCACGATATTCATGGCATCAATAGCTTTATAGAACATAAACATTGGGGCTGCAAAGGGAGCTTAATTATTGATGCAAGAATAAAGCAACACCACGCTCCTTTGCTAGAAGAAGACCCAGTAGTTGAGAAAAAAGTAGATGCGCTTGGAGTACAAGGGAAATCGCTATACGGAATTATATAAAGGCTATACTCCTCTAAAGCCTAGCCCCATCTCCACAACATCTCAAAACAGAATTTCAACCGTTTGAAATCAAGTATCGCTCCTCAATTAGTCTGTTTTAATTTGATTCATAGCCTACTTTTATGCTATGTCAATTTTAAAACTAGCACTACTAATCACTTTATTTACACTCCAACTTCAAATTGTCACAGGACAATGTATGATAGAACCTTTATCGCTGAACCAAAAGGTTACAAATAGTCATATAATAATCGAGGGAAGAATAGTCGAAAGCGCTGTATTTAAAACAGAAACAGATATTTATACCGAGTATACGATACATCCTTACAAAGTGTTTAAAGGGGGAGATATTCTTGATGGAGATTTAATAATCAAACAACTAGGTGGTAATTATCTTAATGAAATACTTACTGTAAGCTACAACCCAAGCTTTAAAAAAGGAGATTTAGGTATCTTCTTTTTAACACAAGTAGGCAATCATTTTAAAGTTTATGGCGCAAAACAAGGATTCATGGATTTCAATAGCTCTGATAATAATACTTACTACTACAATCAAATCATCAAAAAAACAAGCCAAGATTATATTATCCTCGACAATCTTGATGTTGTAAGCAAAACTTCTAGACTTAAAGGTCAAGAAGTAATTGACTTTTCACCTAAAGTTTTGTCAGCGGGGACAAATCAACTTCTAACGATATATGGAAGTGGGTTTGGTAAAAATAGAAATGGTGGTTATGTATCCTTTTTTGATGCTGATAACGGAGGGAATGGCTTGGTAGACATCAAGGTAAAAGCTGCTTATAACCATTGGTCGGACACCATGATCATAATGAATGTATTTGCGAGACGGAATGCCACACCAGGAACAGGCATAATAACTGTTACAAATGGCATTGGAAATCAATACACGTCATCTCAAGAAATTATTATTGAATCTGTAAGATATCAGCATATTGCAGAACAGAAGATAAGACACTTTGAATTAGTAAATATGAATAACGAGGGGGGGTACACTTTTTACTTCAATGATAAGATTGATAATGATCAGATGAAAAATGTTTTTTTCAACGTTTTAGAAACAGTTTCTTGTTCCACAGGAATATCCTATACCTTATCAGAGACACCAAGCATTATTAATTCCAATGAGCATGATGGCACAAATATTATAAGGTATGCGAACCCAGAGGAGTTACCTGCAGGCGTTTTAGGAGGAAGCATATTCAGGACGGTGGAAGCGGACTATTCGGGAGAGGATTCCTCCCATGGCACTAAAGTTACATACATAGATGAAATAGATTTTATTTTTAATAAAGAAGTACCTTGGAACTACTCAGCATCTTTACCCCAAAGTAATGAATATGACTTTGAGTCTACCGTATTACATGAAATACTTCACACTCTTGGGATCGGTCACGTTATAAAAAACGATGACGTTATGCACTTCTCTGTAGGCACAGGAGTAACACATCGAGAAGTTAGCGCTCCAATTATTGAAGTATGTGACTTAATAAGGAATGAAAATGGTATTGGTGAAATTTCAGCCTATCCCCCCATGACATTTAAGGAAGTTGGATACTGTCTACAAACCTATTCAGAAGAAAGCATAAAATACATTAAGGTCTTTCCCAACCCAATTAACACACATAGCGAAAAGCTTACAATAAGCACTTCAGGTTTAAGTGATAAAACAATCATCGTAACTCTTTATGATCAGCTTTCTAGTGTTGTTTTTACAAAAGCTGTACCAGCAAATATAGACTTGAATGTTGACTTAAGTTCTCTTTCCAACGGAGTATATTTTCTAAAAGTCAATGAATCAACACTTAGCATAGTAGTAGAAAATGATTAATTATGAAAAGAATAATACTGAACTTATTATTGGTATTTTTTATCTGTCTTGAAGTACTTTCTCAACCTTGGATTACAGGAGAAGAAGAGAATTTTTACAACATCCAAAAACAATTTTATACCTATTGGGAAAGTAGACCAATTACCCAAGGTCATGGCTGGAAGCAATACAAACGCTGGGAACATATGACCCTACCAAGGGTTTACCCCAATGGATATATCAAAAATTCTAATCAAGGGTACCAAGAGATGATATCCTCCATTAGTCAAAACAATGTGCATCTTAAAAACCATAACCTAATATGGGAACAGGTTGGTCCTACATCTGTTCCAGAAAGTCATGTGGCAAATGTTCACCCAGGGATAGGGAGAGTAAATTTTATTACTTTCAGTAAGTATAATAAAGATGAATTTTGGATTGGAACACCTTCTGGCGGGCTATGGCATACTCAGACAGGTGGGGCAAGTTGGGAAGTCATTACGGACAATCTTCCCAACATTGGATGTACAGATCTAGTAATTGATCCTCAAAATACTAATGTCATGTATTTAGCGACAGGGGATGCTCAGGGAATTTATAATACTGGAGGAGGAAAACCTGCAATATATACCTTAGGTGTTTTAAAAAGTATAGATGGAGGAGATTCTTGGGATACAACTGGTTTAAACTGGAATGCTTCTGAAGGTATTGTGATTAATAGATTACTCATGCACCCCGATTCGTCAAATATCTTATTAGCTGCCTCAAAAGATGGTATATGGAGAACAGGAGACTACGGAGTATCATGGAAAAAAGAAAAAGGAGGCAACATACGTCATATGGAGTTCATGCCTGAAAATGGTCAAATTGTTTATGCAACAGGTTTTGGTGGTTCTTTTTTTAGGTCAATAGATGGTGGAAAAAAGTTTGACAAAATTGAAAATGGTCTTCCTATCAATGGACAGGGAGTGAATAGAGTTGCCATCGGGGTAACTGAAAATGCCCCGAATATAGTCTATTTACTCTGTTCACAATCGGGACAAAACGGTTTCTTTGGTCTTTACAAATCGAGTGATACTGGAACAACTTGGCAATTACAATCCTCTACACCCAATATACTAGGCTATAATGCTAGTGGAAATGATATAGGTGGTCAAGGTTACTACGACCTGGCAATCGCTGTCTCGCCCGATGATTCAAATACAATTATCGCTGGAGGAATTAATACTTGGAAGTCTACAGATGGCGGCAAAAACTGGACATTAATTTCTTATTGGGTTCCCCCTTCTTCTTCTCCAGTCATTCATGCAGATATCCATGGCATATATTATTTACCAGGGTCATCCGATACTATTTTCTCTGTTAATGATGGCGGTATTTACACTAGCTATGATGAAGGAGATACTTGGCTAGATATTAGTCACAACCTAAGTATCAGACAATCTTACCGTGTCGCCCTTTCTTCTTCAAATGCTGACCTCATTTGTCTCGGAGGTCAAGATAATGGTACTGTTATGTACGACGGTAATAACTGGAAACAAGTTTTAGGTGCAGATGGCGGTACATGTATTATTGACTATACTAATGATGATATTGTATATGGCACAATTCAAGGAGGCATGGCTATTTATAGGTCAGACGATGGAATGCAAACTATCAAAGAAATAACACCATCTCCAGCAGGACCAGGAGCTTGGGTACTTCCATTAGCCATTCATACTCAAACACCAGAGATATTGTATACGGGGTATGACGACGTATACAAAACATCAGATAAAGGGGATTCTTGGTCTAGAGTTTCTTTTGGCATTGGCGCTGTCCAAAACCCCATACTATCCATCTCGGTTAGCCCAAGCGACGGAGATGTTGTATTTGCATCTACCATCAATAGTTTGCATAAAACAATTGATGGTGGTAACAACTGGGTAAATATTACAGGCTCACTTCCAGTTAACAACGCAGCCGTATCAGAAGTTGCCATCAGTCAAAATGATCCTGATCAAATCTGGGTTGTCTTTTCAGGATATTCAGCACAAGACAAAGTCTTTCTGTCAATAGATGGCGGAGATACATGGGATAATATTAGCTATAACTTACCCAACATCCCGATAAATTGCATTACCTATGAAGTAAGCACTAACAATACAATATATATAGGAACTGATATAGGAATTTATACTAAAAATGATAACGCTGAAGAATGGACTTCTGTTAACGAAGGATTACCCAATGTTTTGGTTAATGATTTACAAATAAGCCCTGTTACTGGGGAACTATATGCGGCAACATTTGGTCGTGGTGTTTGGAAATCACAAGCCCTTAATGCCAATATAGATGTAAATCAGTCTAATGCCTTTGATATCAATTTATATCCTAACCCTTCCTCGGGTATTGTAAATTTTAACGTTGGCGGTCATGGTTCTAATACTGTTGTAAAACTAGAAGTGTTCAATCAATATGGTCAGCTATTAAATACTTACTACAAAAAAGGCAATAGATTTGAAATAGATTTAGGATTGCTTAAAGGACCTTATTATGTAAATGGTTATATTCAAAACCATAAGGTCTTTTCAAAAGAAATATTCATACTTAAATAGAGAAGAGACGGCTAATAATAAGGCGATAACATCAAGTACACTGTAACACCACTAATCGCGACATAAAGCCACAATGGGAAAGTCCATCGTGCAATTTTTTTATGCTTTACTAAATCATTATTTACGGCATTGTAGAGTGTTATTAATACCAGAGGCACAATAGCAGCAGATAAAATAATGTGAGAGAACAGAATCAGCCAGTAAACTATCTTTATTGCTCCCTGTCCACCATAGCTTGTTGGCTCTGTTGCACCATGATAGATCACATAAGAAACAAGAAAACAAACAGAGGTAAATACAGCACCTAACATAAAGAATTTATGCAGCTCAACTTTTCTATTCTTGATACTCCAAACGCCCAATACCAAAATAAACGCAGTTGTAGCGTTTATCATAGCATTAAATTCTGGTAGTTGCTTAATCCAACTATTTCTTTGGATATCTAATGTAGGTGTTACATAAAGTAAAGCAACGAGAATAGGAATAAGGATAGATAAAACAACGATTGTACCTTTATTAAAAACTTTTTGCATGGATACTTTTAGTTATGCATCAACTTTTCCATCGTATAAATCACCTATAGGAAAAATCAGATCATGATCATTCCAATTAAGATTTCCATCGGTAACTTCAAATTTCGAAAAGTAATCTATATTCAAATATTTTTGGATAGAAGGGTGTAAAGATTTTGACAGAAAGTGCTCAAAGTCTACAAGTCTTTCCATTCCATCATTAAACTTAATTTTTATTTTATAGCTACTAAGATGCTCAGCAGAGTCAACCCATATAGGCTGATTATTATTAACACTATAATCGACAGAAATTTTCATTTTAACTTCTTCGTAATTCGTTCAAAGTTTACCTCTTTATGGTAAATGAAATAGTTTATCCACTTCTCAACTATTCTATCTCCATATTCTTGGAGAAAAACTTTAAAATCTTTTAGTTCATTTCCCTGCAATGGCTTTGCTCCTCTTATATCCTTAATTTTGACTTCTTTTATTACCCCATTAACAATAAAGAACTCAGCTTTACTCTCATTATCTCCTTTTTTAGCATGGACATGAATTGGCTCATGTTCATTCGAATAAAAAAAAATTATTATTCCTAAATATTCAAAAATTTTGCTCCAGACTTAGTACCTGCAGTTCCTATGTCTAGGTAGATTTCTTAATCCTATAATATTTCAAAAGCAATCTTGTTTCAATAACCAATCTATCAATTTCTTTAGGATCAGTACCCTGGTAGTACCCTCTGATAATGCCCTCTTTATCTATAAGCATCACCCGTTCACTATGTGTAAAGTCTTCAACAGATTGCCCATCCCCATCAGAAACACTAATGATAAAGTTCTCTTTTGCTTGCTTGTAGATATTCTCTTTATCGCCTGTTAATAGCCACCACCTATTACTATCAATCTTGTATTCATCTGCGTATCTTTTTAAAACCTCAACCGTATCATTGTCTGGATCAATAGTCATAGAAATCATACGTATATTTCCTATTTCGTTCAAGGCTTTTTGATAGACCTTTAAGTTGTTCATCATCTTAGGACAAATGCCAGGACAACGAGTAAAAAAAAAGTTGGCAATATATACTTTTCCTTGCAATTGACTTAGGTCAAACGCTCTTCCTTCCTGATCAACCAACCCAACAAAAGGTTTAATGGTATGATAAGCTGTATCTCCTGATGCTGTAGCCCTAGGGTGAAATTTTTGTAATTGAAGAACTTCTTGCTGACCTGATCTTAATAAAAGGAATAAAACAATTGGCACTCCAAAAAGTAAGCCGAAGAGTAAACCTTGTTTTACTTTATTATTCATAGAGCAGTATTAGCCCCATGTCGAGTTGTTAACCAGCCACGAGTTGCCCTCATATAACATAGCAATTATAAACCAAACCAAAAGCACTAATCCAATAAGTGTCCAAAATACAAATCCTTTGGTCTCATACTTCATATGCATGAACTCTGCAGTGATATAAAACGCCTTTAGCAAACTAAGCACAACAAAAAATAAGTTTAAAAGCCACTTAGGAAACGTTGGAAAATAAGCACCAATAATCAATGCTACGCCTATTTCCAATATGGTAACCACTGATAAGATTACCAGTGTTTTCATTATGATCTGTTTAGTTATTCCGCCTTCTGCTGACATAAGCTAATGTTTTATTTATGTGACGTCTACGTCTATATTAGATTAAGTAGAATAATAAGAATACAAATACCCATACTAAGTCTACAAAGTGCCAATATAATCCAACTTTTTCAATCATTTCGTAATCGCCACTTTTTTCATAAACACCATTAACCGTATTAACCAAGATGATAATATTAATTACTACTCCCGATAGTACGTGTGTTCCGTGAAAACCAGTAATAAAGAAAAACAACTGCCCAAAATGAGTAGGCCCTGCCACAGCAGTTCCTGCCATTACAGCTTCTTTAGTTACTAAACCATCTGGACCAAAAGGATTAAAGTATAATGAAAGTCCCTCATGAATTAAGTGTGTCCACTCTAATGCTTGACATCCTAAGAAGGCTGCTCCGCCAATAATTGTATATACCATCCACTTAATAACACCTTTTTTATTACCGTGATGCCCGTCATAAACCGCCAAAACCATTGTAACACTACTTACAATTAGAATAAACGTCATGATTGTCACAAAGACTAATGGGTAGCTGTTTCCATGCACCCCAGGAATTGTATTAAATACATTCAATGGCTCTGGCCACCAATCCGCACTAAATCGTAGTGTTCCATAAACAATTAATAATGTGGCAAATGTAAAAGCATCTGATATTAAGAAAAACCACATCATCATTTTACCATAACGGACGTTAAATGGACGCGTTCCTCCTCCCCAAATATTACCAACTTTCTGTGTTATAGCTTCTGCTGACATCAATAACCTTTTTAATAGTTAATTGAGAAAAATATAAATAAATAAACCCACAATACTCCAACATAATGCCAGAATATAGAGGTCAACTCAACACCTAAAGTGTTTTCAAAAAATGTTTTTGAAAACACTCCTTTAAAGAACATTATAATCAAAAATGCTACGCCCCCAATCAAGTGAGCAGCATGAGCAAAAGAAATAACGTATAAAAATGACCCAGAAGCCGTGGTATTGTCAGACAAGTATATACCCATATTAACTAAAGCTTTATATCCAGCCAACTGACACATCAAAAAACCGATACCTAAAGCAATTGTAGCAAACATAAAAGATAAGTACTTGGACTTCTCTTTCTTCTTTGCAAAAGAAAGTGCCAAATGCATGGTCAAACTACTCGCTAAAACAACCAATGTACTATATAGAAACTCCGTTGGCAACCTAAAATCCATCCAGTTACCATGTGCTTTTTTTACTAAGTATGCGCTAGTTAATGCAGCGAAAGTCATCGTCATGCTTCCAATAGCAATCCATAGCATTAATTTATGCGGATGTAGCTTTTTTACAGCACTTTGATCTTCTATTTTAATGCTTCCTACCATATTATATCTTGCCAAATACTAACGCTAATTGTACAATTGGTAAATATATTATTGATGCAATCATTAACCTTAAGGCATCCTTATCAGAGGAAGACTTAAAAAGTTTGTACGATTGAAATAAAAAGATTAAGCCTACTGACAAAATGATTATTGATGAAACAGTACCATTCAAACCAAATCTAGACGGAACTAGGCTAATCGGTATTAACAAAAGCGTATAAATCATTATTTGGAAAGCAACACTTTTAGACTTATTACCTCCATGTGGTAACATTTTCATTCCAGCCATTTTATATTGGTCATCCAATTTCCATGCTAAAGACCAAGTATGCGGAAACTGCCATATAAATTGCATCCCAAATACAATAATAGCCATTCCAGTAACCGTTCCTGCTGCTGCAGCCCAACCGATTACTAACGGTAAAGCTCCTGAAAAAGCACCAACGATAACATTAAGCGCTGAGTATCGTTTCATTGGTGTGTAAACAAAGGCATAAAGAATTAGAGAGACTACTGCTAATAGCGCAGCTATATAATTCGTTGATATTGCTAAAATCGTCGTTCCTAAAATGCCCATCACAATCGAAGCTACCGAAACTTCTTTTGTTGAAATTCTACCTGATGGTATAGGTCTAGAACTAGTTCTAACCATTAACTTATCATAATCTTTTTCAAAAAGCTGGTTCAACGCATTTGCTGCCCCTGTAACGAAAAATCCACCTATGGCCAATAACCACAATGTCATCCAATTAATTGCTCCTTGTGTGCCAAGGATATAGCCAATAATACTTGAAAAAACCACTAATAGTGAAAGCCTTAGCTTCACCAATTGCACATAATCAGTAATCTTAGCAGTCAATGCAACTGAAAAAGATGGTTTACTATGTGCTTTAGCAGTAATCATTGATTAGTGATGAGCAGGTTCTTTTAATTCTTCTTCCGTTAGTGGAGTCGTTTGAGGAATATAATCATTTTCAGCACCTGGCTTGCTGTAATCATACGCCCAACGATGCACTTCAGGAATTTCTCCTGGCCAGTTACCATGAAAGTGTTCTAATGGAGTAGTCCATTCCAATGTATTAGAGTTCCATGGATTTAGTGTTTTAGACTTTCTACCCCAGAAAATGCTCAAAAAGAAGTTAGCAATAAAAATAAACTGCGCAGCAAAGCCAATGATAGCGCAAGCACTAATAAAAGCATTTAACCCATCAAATTGATTAAACGTTGTAAAGTTCTCAAATGAATAATATCTTCTTGGCACACCTGCCATTCCAATATAGTGCATTGGCCAAAAAACACCATATGCCGTTAATAAAGTAGCAAAGAAGTGCAAATAGCCCATATGGCTGTTCATCATTCTGCCGTGAAATAACTTAGGATACCAATGATATACCCCTGCAAACATTCCAAAAATTGCAGAGAGAGCCATCACAATATGGAAGTGAGCTACTACAAAATAAGTGTCGTGTAACTGAATATCAATAGTAGAGTTTCCAAGGAATATTCCCGTTACTCCTCCAGCAATAAAAGTTGATACAAAACCGATCGCAAAAAGCATTGCTGGTGTAAAGCGAATATTACCTTTCCAGATAGTCGCAATCCAGTTAAATACTTTTACAGCTGATGGAACTGCAATAATAATTGTCAATACCATAAAGATAGAGCCGATGAATGGATTTAACCCAGACATAAACATATGATGCGCCCATACAATAAATGACAAGAAGGTAATACCTAAGATGGAATAAATCATCGCCATATAACCAAATATTGGCTTTCGTGCATTGGTAGATAACACTTCTGATACAATGCCCATCGCAGGAAGTATTACAATGTACACCTCAGGGTGACCTAAAAACCAAAATAAGTGTTGGAATAATATTGGGCTACCTCCTACTTGTGGCAAGGCCTCACCTCCGATAAATATATCAGCCAAATAGAAAGACGTACCAAAGCTTCTATCAAATATCAACAATAATGCCGCAGCTAATAAAGCAGGGAAAGATAATACACCAATAATAGCAGTAAAGAATATAGCCCAAATAGTCAATGGCATTCTAGTCATCGACATACCTTTTGTCCTCATATTAAGAATAGTCACAACATAATTCAGCCCTCCCATTAACGAAGAAACAATAAATAGTGCCATAGCAATTAACCAAAAGGTCATACCATCACCCGATCCTGGGATAGCTTGAGGTAATGCACTCAACGGAGGATAAATTGTCCACCCACCTGCGGCAGGTCCATGAGGCAAAAATAGTGAATAGAACATGATAGCACTAGCCAAAAAGAAAAACCAAAATGAAAGCATATTCAATAACGGAGATGCCATATCTCTTGCCCCAATTTGATATGGAATAAGCAGGTTAGCAAATGTACCACTTAGACCAGCCGTTAATACAAAGAATACTAAAATCGTTCCGTGCATGGTAACTAATGCATAATAGAACTCAGGTACAATCTGTCCTCCTTCGGCCCAATGACCTAATAAAGTCTCTAATATTGGAAACTTCTCCAAAGGCCATCCTAATTGTAGTCTAAACAATACAGACATCAAGCCTCCGATCACTCCCCAAATGATTCCAGTAATAAGGAACTGTTTAGCGATCATTTTATGATCTTGGCTAAAAATGTATTTAGAGATAAAAGACTCTTCGTGATGATGTCCGTGAGCGTGTGTATCAGCCATCTTTATTATTAATTAATTTGTAAAGAATCTGTTGTTAATTCTTGATTTTCCACCATGATACTATCTGATGGCATTTCAGTTTCCATCATTTCAGACTCAGTACTTTCAGCCATAGCATATTTGTCTGGATCTATTAATGACGCAAAGGTAACTTGCTCGCTTAGCCATTTCTCAAACTCTTCCATGGTTCCGATTGTTACTGTTCTTCTCATATTATAATGTCCAGCACCGCACATCTCTGCACAAGCCAACTCATATTCAAATTCAGCATCTTTCATGTTTTCCCTCATTTCTACAGTAGTTACATCTGGCTTAAACCAAAACCTAGTAGGAATACCTGG
Organism: Bacteroidia bacterium; assembly: GCA_030426955.1. Classification (GTDB taxonomy): domain Bacteria; phylum Bacteroidota; class Bacteroidia; order Chitinophagales; family JAUHXS01; genus JAUHXS01. Next base: position 131,446 of record JAUHXS010000009.1, read on the forward strand.
TACAGCATCCATTTTAACTCTAAAGTGAGGTAGGTAAAAATTATGCAATACGTCTCTTGCTCTAATCTTAACTAATGTAGGTACGTCAACTGGTAAAAAGACATCTGATGTATAAATATCATCTTTCGCTGCTTCATCAGTTAAGTCTAAACCAATGCTGTTTGTTCCATCGATCAGTTTATAATCTCTCTTTCCAAATTTACCATCAGCCCCTGGATATCTAAAAATCCAACCAAACTGATACGCGGTAGCCTCCATTTCAATAGATCCTGCTGGTGGTGGAGACATTACTTTATTCCAACTCTTAACACCAATTACTAAAAGACCTAACAAAACAATCGCAGGAACTACTGTCCATGCTATTTCTAAAGTGTCATTTTCAGGAAAGAAAAGTGCTTTTCTTTTTGAGCCTTTTTGCATTCTATATTTGAAAGCAAATATGAAAAGTAAAATCTGAGTTATAAAAAATATAATACCTGTCCAAAACAAAGTAATGTTGAACATTTCATCAATCAGTCGACCGTGCTCTGAAGATGACTCTGGTAAGAACGTATCGCTATATGCTACTGAAGACCAAACAATCCCTACTAAGAAAGTTACCATAAAGCCCAACATAAACAGGGCATTGTACTTATTTGACTTCTCATAAAGATCGTCTTGTCCTTTGTTGATTGCAATAAGGTCAAATACAGTACCTATTTGGTATAACAATACCAAAACCAATACAAAAACGATTCCTCCAATTAAGTATGCCATACAAGCAATTGTTTATGTTTGATGATGTAAACTTTCCTCTAAATAAGGATGATTTTTAGGCATTAAATTTGCCTTTGTTAATGCCGTAAATACTACAAATGCAAATGCACCTATGAACCCTAATAAGGTTCCAAGCTCTAGTAATCCAGGATTCCAATGATCATGATGTCCAGCAACCCCAGGGTAAATCATTAAGTAAAAGTCTAGCCAGTGACCAAATAGAACTACTCCACCAACAAAAATGAGTGTATTATAGTTTCTCTTAGCATTCCTTGTCATCAAAATTAAAAACGGCATTAGGAAATTTAAAAATGGGGTAAAGAAGAACCAAAATTTATAGTGCTCCAAACGATGTACATAATAAATAGTTTCTTCTGGAATATTGGCATACCAAATTAGAATAAATTGGGAAAACCACAGGTACGTCCAAAAAATACTAAATGCAAATACATACTTGCCTAAATCATGGATGTGACCAAAATTAACTTTAGGAAGATACCCTTGTCTCTTTAAAATAACAACAATAAGTGCCATTGCTGTAAGCGAACTCACAAACATACTTGCAAACATATACCATCCAAATAATGTGCTATACCAATGAGCATCAATAGACATAATCCAGTCCCATGAACACATTGAACTCGTCACAGCAAAAAATACAATAAATGCAGCTGAATAAATCAAACTTTGTTTGTAGTATTTGGTATCTGGTGCTATGTCCTCTTGTCTAGATAGCTTTCTCAATATAAAAGCAAAACCCAACCATCCAGCAAAGTAAATTGCCATTCTTATCATAAACCAAGTTATATTAAGATATGGTTCTTTCCCTTGTAAAAGTTCATCTGCTGCTACTGCTTTAGAGTCTGCCCAGTGATAGATATGATGTAAATGTGTTCCTGCTCCAACTCCTATTAAAATCATGATTACTGCTGGAATAGGGATATAACTAATCATAGCTTCTGGAATTCTCTTAATAGCGACATACCATCCCGCATTGGCTAGGTAGTTAGCAGCAATAAAGAAAACACCACAAAGTGCTATCCCTAAAAAGAAGATATTGTTTACCAATAAATCAGCCCACGTACGATTGGGGCTCACAATAAAGCCAATGATTAACGACAACAAACCAATACCCATTAAGGCAAAGGATGCCATTTTCATTTTGTCAGGAAAATTATATTTTTCGTCCATTTATAGTTTGGTGTTTAAACTATTAATTATTGCTCCGTTGAAGCTTCAGCTACTGCTTCCCCCTCAGTTGTCGGATTTTCTTTCCCAAATGCTAATTCTTTGATATAATGGATTACCTTCCATCTTTCTTCTACAGTTAACTGCGAATTATATGGTCCCATTAAATTCTTGCCAAATGTAATAGCATGAAACATTTTTCCATCTGGCATACCTTCTAACCTGACCGCATAATCCGGCGGCGGTGGAAAAACACCTCTCTCTACGATTGTTCCATCTCCTTTTCCTTTTGCCCCATGGCATACAGCACAATAAATGGTATATAAATGCTTAGCATCTGCCATGACCTCATCTGTTTTTTCAATTGGATTAGTTAATTCCGCTCCTGCTCTTTCATAATCCTCAGGAGAACTATTGTAATGTATAGGCTTGAATCCTCTCGGAATTGTTCCTTCAACTGGCTCTAATGTTGCTACACTATCTTTATAATTTGGATTTGGAGCATACGTTTCGTAAGCTTTTGAGTGGTACATATCAGGCATATACTCAAAGCCTGGGTGCTTAGGATCATTACAAGCAATTGTAAACGCTAGGATAAAAATTATACAAATAGTCAATAATCTGTTCAGCATACTATCTGTTTTAGTCTTCAATAACTTTCTCATTAATTTCCGTTGCACCATATTTAGTCAACAAGTCTGTGATCTCCTTTTGCTTTGAAATAATATGTTCATTGTTAAGATCAAATGCAATTAAGAATTTATCGTCTGTTGTTCTTTCATCTAATATCAATGGCTCTTTTCCGGGAAATAGTCCATTTGCATATAAAAATACACCAACCATTCCAAATGCAGCAAACAATACTGTTAACTCAAATGTAATTGGAATAAAGGTTGGCACTGAAAAGAAAGGCTTACCGCCTACGTTAATTGACCAGCTAACGGTATTAATCCAAGTCATTCCGCCAAATGCAACCGCTGTTCCTGTAATTCCACAAAGGAAACCAGCCACGGGAATTCTAGACCTTTTCATACCCATAACATCATCTAAACCATGAACAGGAAATGGTGTTCTTACATCAAACATTTCGTATTCATTTTGACGAACATAGTGAACCGCCTCCATGAGCTTATCCTCATCTTCGAAAATGCCTAATAAATATTTTTTATCTTTTTCCATTTAGTTATTTTTTATAACTAATGCGTTGCTTTTTTTCGCTTAAAATTTTCTCCAGATAACTTTAGCACCGTCTTGACCTCTGCAATTGCAATAACTGGAAAAGCTCTTGCAAAAAGTAAAAACAGCGTAAAGAATAATCCGAATGTAAACATATAGATTCCAAGTTCAGAAATCGTCGGGGAATACATATTCCAACTAGATGGCAATAAGTCTCTATGTAGTGATGTAACAATAATTACAAATCGCTCAAACCACATACCAATATTTATAAATATAGACATAATGAATGTCACATATAGGTTTCTTCTCATTCCTCTAAACCAAAATATCTGTGGCGATATTACATTGCAACTCATCATCGTCCAATATGCCCAGTAATATGGTCCAAGTGCCCTATTTCGGAATGCATATTGCTCGTAAATATTACCAGAGTACCAAGCGACAAAAAGCTCAGTAATATAAGCAACACCTACTATTGATCCAGTTAACAAGATCACTCTATTCATAGCATCAATATGACCCAATGTTATATAGTCTTCCAATTTTAATACTTTCCTTGTTATAATCATCAATGTTTGCACCATCGCAAATCCTGAAAAAATTGCTCCTGCAACAAAGTAAGGTGGGAATATCGTGGTGTGCCATCCAGGGATAACGGATGTAGCAAAGTCGAAACTTACTATTGTATGCACTGAAAGTACTAGTGGAGTAGCTAAGCCTGCTAAAATCAGTGATAGAATCTCAAAACGATGCCAATGTCTTGCTGATCCAATCCAACCAAAGCTAAGTGTATTGTAAATACCTTTTCTCAGCTTTGATTTAGCACGATCTCTAATTGATGCAAAATCAGGAAGTAAGCCTGAGTACCAGAATAGTAAAGAAACAAGTAAGTAAGTAGTAATCGCAAATACATCCCAAAGTAACGGGGAATTGAAGTTTACCCATAAAGGTCCTCTTGTATTAGGATATGGAAATACAAAGAAAATTGTCCAAGGCCTTCCAGCGTGCAATAATGGAAACTGAGCTGCACATAGCACCGCAAATATAGTCATTGCCTCTGCTGCCCTATTCACACCTGTTCTCCAACCTTGCCTAAATAACAAAAGTACCGCTGAGATAAGCGTACCAGCGTGTCCAATTCCAACCCACCAAACGAAATTGGTAATACCCCAACCCCAATCAATAGATTTATTTACGCCCCACATACCAATGCCTTCAAAAAGCGTTGCTAAAACAGCAAAACTTCCAACACCTAAAACGGTTGTACTAATACCAATAGCGATAAACCACAATAACCCAGGCTTATTTTCAGTAGGACTACAGATATCCTCTGTAATCTGATGATAATCTTTATCACCACGAATAAGCGGTTCCCTCAACGGAGATTCTACGGCATGATGCGCGTGATATTCTCCTTTAGGTGGCGCGGTTACGGAAGCTGCTTCACTAGACATATTCCTTATTTAGTTATGCGTTTTCTTTTTTATTTCTCACTTTGGCCATATACCCTACCGATGGTAAAGTATGCATTTCCTCCAATACGTTATAAGTCCTTTCGTTTTTGTAAAGCTTTGAAACTTCACTCTTAGGATCATTTAAATCTCCAAAAACAATAGCATTTGCAGAACAAACTTGCATGCAAGCAGTTTTTATATCACCATCCGCCAATTTTCTATTTTCCTTTTTGGCATTTAACTTACCTTCTTGAATTCTTTGTACACAGAAGCTACATTTTTCAATTACTCCTCTAGACCTAACGGTTACATCTGGGTTCAATACCATTCTTCCCAATTCTGTGTAAGTATCGGTTTTATCCGTATCGTTGTTATAGATGTAGAAACTATCCGCTCCCATGTAGTCAAACCAATTAAATCGTCTTACTTTATAAGGGCAGTTATTCGCACAGTATCTTGTACCAATACATCTATTATAAGCCATCTGATTCAAGCCCTCAGAACTGTGGTTTGTTGCTGCTACAGGACAAACATTTTCACAAGGCGCATTGTCACAATGTTGACACATCATGGGTTGGTATGCTGATTCAATAGAATCTGAATCCATAACATCACCTTTGTAATATCGGTCTATACGAATCCAATGCATCTCATGTGCTCTGGCTACCTCTTCTTTTCCTACTACAGGAACATTATTTTCGACATTACATGCCACAACACAAGCACTACAACCTGTACAAGCATTCAAGTCTACTGCCATTGCCCAATGATGACCGTTGCCTCTATAATCAGGCTTATCATAAATCGCAACAAAGTGATCACTCTCTGTATATTTCTTTATCTTTTCAACAGCACCACTTGGGTTCTTTTTATACGCTGCCAAAGACATATCTTTTAGCACAGTACGATCTGGCAAATCACCGTCTAGCATATACTGAGTTTGTATAAGTGCTAGTTTATACTTTTTACCTGTTTTTTCTACTTTTACGCCTGTTGCATAGCGCTGCCATGTACCATTTATCATAGATAAAAAAGGATAGGCGTTTTGCCCTACTCCATTTCCAGCTCGTCCTGCGTGTGTTCTTCCATAGCCTAAAGCAATTGCAATAGTATTATTTGCTTGTCCTGGTTGAATTAAGACTGGTAATTCAATACTATAACCATTTGCAGAAATCTTGATAACATCTTTTTCACGAATATCTGCTTCGGTTTTAATATTTATACCTAATACTTCCGATGCATACTTAGGAGAAACACATGCATAGTTATCCCAAGTAGCTCTTGTAATAGGATCTGGTAATTCCTGTAAGAAAGGATTATTGCTATACCTTCCGTCTCCCATTCCCATCTTCTCATACAATAGCAATTCTAATCCATCTCCATTAGACAACTTCACATTGCTTGCTATTTCAACAATATTTGCTGAGAATTCCCTGCTTTCAATTTCATCTTCTACACGCATGACGCCGTCATGAACTGCCTTATCCCAAAAATTCTGAAAGTTACTTTCAGCAGATTGTTTTGTAAAAACATTTGCTTGCCAATAATTCTGGATGTACTCGTAGTAGTTTGTTACTTCTGCATCACTCCATTTCAACAAACTCTCCTGCATTGGACGAGTTTTAAAAATTGGCTGAATAGTCGGTTGTGTAATACTATACTGCCCTTTAACTGGAGATGCATCATTCCAAGCTTCTAAGTAGTTGTGATCAGGACAAGCATATTTAACCATCGATGTTGTCTCATCCATTCTTTCATTAAAGGAAACTGTTAATCCAACTTTTTTAACTGCCTCATTAAACTTATCTGCATTGGGTAAGCTATAAGATGGGTTGACATTATTAATAAATAACGCTCCAACATTCCCGCTATTGATTGAATCAATTAACTCATTGACTGCCTTATCACTTCCTTGTCTGTGTGCAGACTCCGCAACCATAATGCTGTTGCCATAGTTTCCAAGCAGGTTATTAATTCCGTTAACAACAATCTGAATATTAGTGTCATTAGAGCCTGATAAAACTAAAGACTCTCCTTTATTTTCCCAAAGTTCTTTTGAAGCCACTCCTAGGGAATTACCAGCAAATTCGATTTTAGGTACGTTCGGAATCTGCTCTACGCCAGCTAAGACAGCAAGATTATTATACAAATTCATAATAGCCATTCCCTCTTGGGAAGGCTTCATCGTTGCTCTAAGATCTGCATTGCTACCCGTCAAAGACATTCCTGCTTCAAAATGAATATGACGAGACATTTTAGGATTCTTAGCAGTTGGTCTCCTCATTGTCATGTAAGCTTGAGTATTCTCTTCTCCAGTAGGCCATGTTCCTAAAAAGTCTGCCGCAAAACCTACGATTGTTTTTGCCTTAGAAAAATCATACTGTGATAAATTTCTAACACCAAAACAAGCTTCATTGGCCTCTAACATACCACTATATGAAACAGCATCGTAAGTGACTACTTTTACAGTTGGGTATTTTGCTTGAAAGTCTGCAAATATGTTTCTTGTTGATGGACTTAAGATTGTAGCCGTCAAAATCACAATTTCCTGACCAGACTCAACTACTGCTTTGAAGTCAGCACCAATCTTTTTATCGACTTCCTCCCAAGAGATGTCTTCGCCCATTGCTTTAGCCCCTCTTAAACGCTCTGCATCATATAGGTTTAATACTGATGCCTGAACTCTTGCATTGGTCCCATTTGCACCAGACTTATCATTTACCTCAATCTTAATTGGACGCCCCTCCCTAGTTTTCACCAAAACACTACAATAGTCAGATCCATCTGAGAAAGTAGATGCATAGTGAAGGGCTTTCCCAGGAGTAACCTCTTCTGGTTTAATGACATATGGTATTGCTTTTCTAACAGGGATTTCGCAGCTTGCCGCCAAGGTAGCCGCCGAAACGCTAAACCCGAACATTTTCAAGAAGTCTCTTCTAGAGGCATTAACATTCCCACCTTCTTCAGTCAAAACACCTGCATCAAAAGGTAACTTCTCTTGAAACTCGTTTTTCTTTAACTGTTCGACAGCTGGGTCTCCTGCTGCTTCTCCTACACTTTGCCAATGTTTATCTTGATTCATAAAACTATTGGTTTAATAATGGCATTTTTGACATTCAGTTCCTCCAATTCCTTCAACGGTGACATTTTCAATCTCACCATTTTTTAATTTTTCATGCAATGCTTCGTAATCTGAGTAATACTTGTTGTCAAAGTTTACCTTGGTTTCCCTGTGACAGTCTATACACCAGCCCATTGACAATGGAGCATGTTGATAAACTTCATCCATTTCCTCAATAGAACCATGACACTTTTGACATTCAATCCCACCCACCTTCACGTGTTGTGAATGATTAAAATATACATGATCTGGCAAGTTGTGAATTTTAATCCATTCGATTGGCTTTTGCTCATAATCTTCTATATACTTTCCTTTTTCAGCGTCCCACCCTACGGCATCATATATTTTTGCAATCTCAGTAGTACCATATTCTGGACCTTCTGAAACAGCCATATGACAGTTCATACAAATATTTAAAGAAGGAATAACAGAAGCCTTACCTTTCTCGGCTCCAACGTGACAATACTTGCAATCAATTTTATTTATTCCAGCATGTAGTTTGTGTGAAAACTTAATGGGCTGCGCAGGCTGATACCCTTCTTGCCTACCCAGACTAGTAGCACCATCCCATAAACTTCCAAAAACCCAACACAAAACAAAAATTACGATTGCCAAAATCGTAAACCTATGCTTCAGGAAAATGCCAAATCGTTCCTTAAGGCTTATGACTTTTGGTAAAACTTTTTCAGAGTCAGGATCTTTTTCTTTTGCAGAATTAATCAGCGCTCCAATAGCTTTACTAAAGGCCACAGCTAAGACAATGAGCACTAATAAAGCAGGCAATAAAAACCATAATGGATCAACGCCACCTCCTTGAGCAGCACCTCCAGTCTCCCCTTCTCCTCCTGCACTTGCAGTTGGGGGCTGATAATTATCCACATATTCTAAAACAGCAGCTATATCCGCATCTCCCAATTGAGGAAATGCCGTCATTGGAGTTTTGTTATACTCCTCAAATAAAGCTGTAGCATAAGGATCATTCATCTCCTCTAAATACTTAGGAGAGTTTTTAATCCACGCATATAAATTCTCTTCTGACTCCCAACGATCTCTAATCCCCTGAAGTGCGGGACCAATTAATTTCTTATCTATTTTATGACAACTAGCACAATTAGCTTTAAACAACTTTTCGCCATCTTGTGCTTTTACAGAAAAACCTGCAATCAAAAGTATTATCATCAAGATGACTACATTGGGGAAAGATCCTGTTTTTAGCTTCACTCTTAGAATTTGATTGTTGTTATCTAAAACTTAACACGATTTTTACAAAAATATGACATTGTCACTTATAAACCTTTTTATCTCGTTAATTTTTACCGAATTTAGAATCCTTCTAAATAAGCAACTATATCAATGAAAACCAATATATTATGATTTATGATAAGTATTAACATAACAACACATTAGACTAAACCTTAACATGTATTATATATTTCTCTTTGAAAAAATCTTCTTCAAAGTCTTCTCCTATTGAAGTCTGAATAACTTCATTTTTTATCTCTTTGGTCTCTTGGGCAAGATCGCCACCTTTAAGACAAATTAAACCTAAATTCTCTTTTTTGTAATTGTTTTGCGTCCATTCACAAAGCTTTGCTAATGGGGCAACTGCCCTTGAAACTATGCAATTGTATTTTTTATTTAAATCTTCTACACGAATATGTTCCCCTTTAACGTTTTTAAGTTGAAGTGCCTTCCCAACTTCGTTTATTACTAAAATTTTTTTTGCTGTACCATCTATCAGGTGAAAGGATACATTTGGAAACATAATCGCTAACGGTATCCCAGGGAAACCTCCACCAGCACCTAAGTCTAACACCTCACTTCCTTCCTTAAACTTCATATACATTGCTATGGACAAAGAATGTAAGACATGACGTTCATAAAAATTGTCCATGTCTTTCCTAGAAATCACATTAATCTTTGTATTCCAGTCTGAATATAGATTATATAACTGTCTAAACTGATTTATCTGCTTTTGGGATAAGTCTGGAAAGTATTTTAGGATAAGATCCATAGAATGTTTATTTGTGGAACACAAATTAACCAAGAATGATTGGAATGTGTCAGAAACTCCTGAGGAAATTAATATTAAAAGAAAATATCTCTATAAACAGATCAGAAAACTCGAACTTATAAGGACTTGGTACTACTTGAGAACCTGAATAGTGCCAGACTGTTCTATTACCTCTCCATTTAAGAAGCTTCCACTAATATAGTAAGTCAACGTTTGATTATAGTTTTGATTCTGTTTAACAGGATCCCAGACTTGTCCAATGTTCTGGGCAAACCAAACTTTCTCTCCTCTTCTATTGTAAAGTGAAAAAGCAATTTCTTCAATTCCTGAGGAAATAAGTCTCAAGGTATTATTAACACTAGCGCCTAAAGCTATTGCATTGGGCACAAATAAAAAATGATCTTGATCCGTTGGTGTAGTAGGTATTATGAGTATAGTATCACAATTAGTGGTATCAATACTAAAAGACCTAGAGGCTTCGCATCCACTTTGTTGAATAGTGAGTGTATAATCTCCTGGCTCTGACACTTCAATAAATGGCGTATTTTCTCCAGTAGACCAACTGTAATTAGCCCCTGAAATCATATTCCCTAGTTGTATCGTTGAGTCTTGACAAATTGTAGTATCATTTAGCCAGTCTAATTCTTCTAAGTCAATGACTTCTATTTCTATTTCATTCAAGGTACAAAAAGATACTTGGATGGGAAGTAAGGTATAAATACCAGAACCTCTTGGGAAAACGGTTATGGTAGAATCTGTTCCCAAAATTGAATCTATGTTACCTTCAATAATCCAAGCATAATCAAGATTACTTGCATCGGTAACAGCATCTAAAATAACAGAATCGCCTAAGCAAATTATTGTATCACTCACAAATAATTCCGCATCAACCATTACAGGAGAAAACTCAGAAGTATTATTTTCTGTGGAAGTGGCTGTTGCTATAATATTGCAAGAGTCCGTTACAACGCCTATGTACGACCAATCTCCATTTACATCAGTAATAGCTGTGCCAATATAAGTTTCGCCCTGACTAAAGTTATTTCCAGAATGATTATAAAAGAGTTCAACAGAATCTCCTGGATTGGCCTTCCCTTCAATTAAAGTGCTTGTAACATTAGTAAATCTAGGGAATGGATAATCTTCATTGCTCTCATTATTGAGTTCAATACCCTTCATCCCATTGTTGTAAATACTATTTCTTCGTATAGCATTATGCTCGGTTGTAACATCTTCCATATAGATACCATGCTCACTATTGAAAGCAATATAATTTATGCCTGTTCCATCTGAATTGCCGATATGATTAGAATCTACAGAAGTACCATTACTAGTAAAAAATATTCCAGATCCACCATTGCCCATATCAGCAGTTGTAGTGGAATTTGTACCAATGTAATTTCCATATACATTATAAAAAGAACAATAAGAGCCAAACTCAATCCCATTATTAACATTATTAACAATAACATTTTCGGCATCATCTACGCCGCCAATGGTAAAACCTGACCGTCCCCTAAGCGATATGCCGTTCCAGCCATTGCCTAAGTCTAATGTCTCCGTATAATCAGTACCAATTTTATTGCCTTTTATAATCTTATTTCCTAAAATCAAATCATCACTGTAAGGTGTTACTGAAATACCATCTCCATCATTTCCTGAGATAATGTTTCCTCTTGCAGTAACCAAGTCATCACCAATTTGAAAATCTGAGGCAATACTGTTTACCAGAATACCACTTCCACCATTTCCGATTGCAAACGTAGCAGTTGGGTTCGTACCAATAACATTACCAAATATTAAAATATTGGAAGCATCGTTTTGAGCTCTAATACCACTCAATCCATTTCCTGATATTACGTTTGCGTCAATGTATGTATCTTCACTAAAGTTGGAAACCCTAACTCCATTATCTGCATTAGATATCGCAAAACTGCCTGTACTATCTACTCCTATATAATTATTTATAATAGATGTGTTTGTCGAGAAATTTGAAATGATAACCCCATCTCCATTATTCCCTGAAATAATATTCCCTTTACCTGAGTTTGTATTACCAATAGCAGTGCCATCTGAGCTTGATGTGACAATAATTCCATATTCATCATTTCCGATTGCTGCACTAGCATCATGATTTGTACCGATTTTGTTAGAAACTATAGTAACACCATCAGAACTACTAATCATAATACCAGACTCTCCATTTCCTGAAACTAAATTTCTTTCTATATCTGAATTGTCAGATCTAATATTATAAATACCGTATTCCCCATTTCCTCTATCTACAAGTCCAGCAGAATCAACTCCAATAAAATTGTTAAGTATCTCCGTATTTAAGGCATTGGACATAAAAATTCCGTGTCTTTCATTACTTGAGACAAAACAGTTTCTAACTGTGATGTTTTGAATTTTATTTGAAGAAGATTGTCCCAGTATATAAACTCCCGACCCTTTATTTACTCCGTTTTTACTAAAATTTCTTATATCCAATCCATACAGTAGGCAATCATTACTTTCTATTACAATACCATCTTCCATTAGGTTATTACCATTAATAATGATTTTTGCCCCTGGCCCAGTATAACCATTTGCTGGCTGCGTAAAGCCAGCAATATTAGTAGCTTCTGCATTAATTCCAGCCAGAGCGGGCAAGGCTGAAGTTAGCGTAATTGTATGGGGCGCTGCTCCTGGAATGTTAAAAATAACATTATCTGTCCCAGGATTACTGATAGCATTTGCCATAGCTTCTCGTAAAGAACCTACACCTGCATCATTTGTATTAGTCACTGTATAGTTTACTGAAAACAGAAGTTGTATATAAGCTGTACAAACTAGAAATAAACTTAAGCGTAGTTTCATATTTATAATTTAATTAGACGTCTGAATCATAAGAGATATCAAAACTGCTGATCTACTAAACATAAAATTCTTGCCTCCTCTAAAAAACAAGTTGGTAAATTCAAAGTTATAAAGGCTTTTATTTCTCGATTCTGGAAGGCTTCATTCATTAAATCTCATAATTCAAACATTTGAATAGATTCTAGCAAGTTAAAAGTTTTGATAAAAAAATACAGGGTATTAAAATGTTCTAAATTTTGGTTTCTGATGCACTTTTGAATATACCTATATACAATTTCATGCAATAATACCAAAGAGGTTAACAAAGAGGAATTTATGGAATCAATGCCCTTAGCAGTAACCCTTAATTAACGTGAGTTCGGGATAAGAAAAAGAGGAAGAAGTTATAAAAAGAGAGCGTTTTTGACTATATTAAAGTGTTGAATCTCAATATTTTAAAATCAAAAACGACTCTCGATGTTAAGAGACAAAATT
>JAUHXS010000002.1 GCA_030426955.1 Bacteroidia bacterium
GATATCAAGAAATTGTTCCCTAGAACTATTCATGCTGTAACATTGAATGGATTCATTATAAAACTAATTCTGTTCATATTTGCTGTCCAAATTTCTAAAACCATTAACTAGCAACTTGAATTAAATAATAACCTGAATGAGTGAAGAAATATTAAAAGCGTTAATGACACTGTTTGCTATCATCTCTAAACAAGATGAAGGCGTGACAGAGCAGAAGCGTAATTACGTTAAAGCGTTTCTTCAGGAGCAATTGGGAGAAAGCCTTGTAAATGAATATTTGGCCCAATATGACGAGCAGGTTGTAGACAAGAAAAAAGAAAAAAAAGATGGTGAGGAGAAGGTCCATAAGAATCCTAGGATTGCTGCGTTAAAGGCAAAAGATAAACAAAGAGAGTCTCGAACTTCTATGAAAGACTCTGTTAGAACACTTTCCATTTGTAAAAAAATTAATAAAACGCTTACTCAACCACAGAAAGTGGTTGTTTTGGTGAGGTTGTTTGAACTAGTTAATGCAGATCGACAGTTTACACCTAATAGATTAGAGATATTGACAACTGCTTCGAGCGTTTTTAATGTTTCAAAAGAGGAATACAATAATATTAAAGACTTTATAGTTGCCGATAAAGCATCCGATCTATCTTCATCGGATGTAATGATTGTCAATAGTGGAAGTGAAGTAGTTGAGACTTGTAAGCACGTTGACTCAGAAGGGCTAGATGGGGATATTATCATTCTTAAAATAACTAGCGTAGATCTATACTTTTTGCGCTATAGTGGAGAGGACAAGGTGGTGCTGAATGGCAGAAATCTAAAAGGAGATAGAATATACCTTTTTGCCAATGGAAGTACTATTAGATTTTCCAAATCAAAACCAATTTACTATAGTGATGTTGTTGCGCATTATATGAGCGATTCAAATGCTACACCACTTTCTTTTGTCGCAGATGATCTTTACTTCAAGTTTCCAAATGGTAATTTGGGACTACGGAACATCAATATCGCAGAGAATACAGGGAAGTTGATTGGTTTGATGGGAGCCAGTGGAGCAGGTAAGACAACACTACTCAATGTTTTATCTGGAATAGAGACACCTAGTGATGGAGCAGTCAGGATAAATGGAATAAATATTCATCAAGAGTCTAAAAAGGTGGAGGGTGTAATTGGCTATATCCCTCAAGATGATTTGCTGATAGAAGAGCTTACCGTTTTTCAAAACCTTTACTATAATGCCAAACTTTGTTTCAAAGATTTAGGAGAGCAAGAGCTATCCGATAAGGTGATGCAAGTTCTATCTAGCTTGGGGCTCGATAAGCGTGCGCATCTGAAGGTTGGGAATCCATTGCAAAAAACTATTAGTGGTGGTCAACGAAAGCGTCTCAATATTGCGTTAGAGCTAATCAGAGAACCCTCTGTGCTTTTTGTCGATGAGCCTACATCGGGTTTGTCCTCTAGAGACTCTGAAAATGTGATGGACTTATTGAGGGAGTTGGCTCTAAAAGGGAAACTTATTTTTGTAGTGATTCATCAACCTTCTTCTGACATCTACAAGATGTTTGATAAGATTATGTTTTTAGATGAAGGCGGCTATCCAATTTATTATGGAAATCCAGTGGAGGCTGTGATGTATTTTAAAAGAATTGATCATCAATTGAAGAGTGACGAGGGAGAATGCCCTACTTGCGGAAATGTAAATCCAGAAGTTATTTTCAATATTATAGAAGCGCAAATAGTAGATGAGTACGGTCAGCTAGTAGGCCGTAGGAAAAACTTACCTCAGGATTGGAACAAACATTACTACGACCATTTTCAAAAAGAAACCGTAAAAGAAGTCACCGAGGCACCACCGAAGTCACTCAATATTCCATCAAAAATAAAGCAGCTTTTCGTATTCGGGACGAGAGATATTTTAGCTAAACTAGGCAATACCCAATATCTAGCTATCAATCTTCTTGAGGCACCATTACTAGCATTTACATTAGCATTCATTATTCGCTACGTTGCGGATCCAGCAAGTGGAATCTATAAGTTCTCACTTAATGAAAACATTCCAGCATATATATTTATGAGCATCATTGTTGCACTATTCATGGGGCTTACTGTGAGTGCAGAAGAAATTTTTAGAGATCGTAAGATTCTAAAACGAGAAGAGTTTTTAAATCTTAGTAAGGCGAGTTATCTCTTTTCCAAAATGGGCATCTTGTTCTTTTTATCTGCCATTCAAGCTCTAATGTTCACTGTAATTGGCAACTTAGTATTAGGCATTCAAGGTATGTATTGGAGCTATTGGTTAGTCTTATTTACTGTCTCTTGTTTTGCAAATATGTTGGGGCTTAACATCTCCGCTAGCTTTAACTCAGCAGTCACCATTTATATTTTGATTCCAATACTGTTGATTCCTCAAATGATTTTAAGTGGAGCTATTTTTAGTTTTGATAAAATCAATCACTATATCGGGAGTCGGGATCGAGTGCCTATGATTGCAGAGTTGATGTCATCTAGATGGGCTTTTGAGGCCTTGGCTGTAAACCAATTTAAGGGTAATGAGTTTACTAAAATATTCTATGATTTAGAACAAAAAGAAAGTGAGGCTGATTTCAAGAAGGTCTATTTCACTCCAGCTCTTCAAGCAATAGCAAGTAGAAGTACGGAAAAGGCTGGAGATAATAGTAATAAGCAACTAAAATGGGACTTGAAGCTTTTAAGAAACGAATTAAGCAGGGAGAATCAACTTCATGAAGAGTTGCAATTTGAGAGTATAGACCAGTTAACTGTTGAAAACTTTACAGCAGGAACAGGAGAGGAGTTGAAAAGCTACTTGAAGGATTTATCTGTGTTTTATAGAGATAGGTTTAATAATGCAAATGAGGAGAAGGACAAGCTTGTTACGAAATTACAATCAACTCCAGAAAGAGTAGAAATATTTAATAGGACAAAGCAAAACTACTATAATGAGTCTCTAGAGAATTTAGTCAAAAATGTAACAACAAAAGACAGAATATTGAGAATGGGAGATAAGTTGGTACAACAGATTGATCCAATTTATAATTACCCATCTTTGCAATCAGGAGCGTTCAATTTTAGAACACATTTTTATGCACCTAAAAAACAATTTTTAGGCAAGTACTATGATACCTTTTATTTCAACATCATTGTAATATGGGTGATGTCTTTGTTGCTTTATCTGACGCTATACTTTGACGTGCTCAAGAAACTCTTAAACTCTTTTGGAGGTATTAAGTTTAAGAAGGCAAAGCAATCTAAGAAAGAAAAGGTCTTGCCTTCTAAAGAGAAGGTAGCATCAGAGTAAAACCGCTCTTCTTTGTGAATGTTAAAAAATGTTAACGTTGTACTTTGTTATATCTTTTTTCGTTAAATAATTAAAGGACAAAAATACCATGAAACTCATAAAGATTCAATATTTAAGTTTACTATTAGTTGTTGCATTGACTTCATGTGTTACAACAAAAAAATATGATTTGATGCAAGCTAATCTTCAAAGTGAGGTAGAAAAAAAAGAGGCAGAACTTTACTTGAGAGCTGAGCAGATAGATGACTTGAAAAAGCAAGTAGCGGATTGTAAATCCCTTAGGGACAAACAGGTGTCTCAGGTCGGCGACTTGACAGTTCTTTCTCAATCTGCTAATGAGAACGTCAAGGAGACGTTACAGCAATTAGATAAAAAAGATCAATATATAAAGGTGCTTCAAGCAGCTAAAACGAAAGCAGATTCCATTAATTTGGCGCTAGCTATTAATCTAAAAGGAGCGTTGAAGAAAGGTATTGCGGACGAGGATGTAGAGATTAAGGTGGACAAAACTGTTGTTTTTATTAATCTTTCAGATAAGATGTTATATCAAAGTGGTAGTTCAAATTTGACACCAAGAGCAGAAGAAGTATTGGGGAAAATAGCAACTATCATCAAAGCAAAGCCTGATGTGGAAGTGATGGTAGAAGGGTATACAGATAATTTGCCAATTAGCAATGAATGTGTGCGAGACAATTGGGATTTAAGTGTAAGAAGGTCTACTGCAGTGATTAGAGTGTTGCAGGATAAGTATAAAGTTGATCCAAATAAACTTATAGCGGCTGGTAGGGGCGAATACAATACTTTAGCAAGTAATGATACAGAGGAAGGAAGAGCAAAAAACAGAAGGACGAGGATCATTATCTTACCGAAGATAGATCAGTTTTATGATCTCTTGAATCCTGCAAATGCAGTAAAGTAGTTTGGTAAATCAGGGATGTAAAGTACGGGTTTTGAAACACAGATGACCAGATTCCCCTCCTCCAGGAGGGGGTAGGGGTGGTAGAAAGGTTTTGTTATGTGTGTTATTTCTTAATGTAGACTAACCACTATTACGCGTTTAAAACGCGCAATAGTGGTTAAGTTTTCTTGATATAAACAGTCTTTGTATTTACAAACTCCAATATACCTTCTCTAGAAAGCTCTCTTCCAAAACCTGATTTTTTAGTACCACCGAAAGGCAACCTAGGGTCGGACTTAACTAATTCATTAATGAATACAGCACCATCTTCAAATTGACCAATTGCCTTTTTTATCTTTTGGATATTTTTTGTGAATATAGAAACACCTAATCCAAACGTAGATTGATTGGCTAATTCAAAAGCATGTTGCTCATCTTTAGCAACAATGAATGAGGCAACCGGACCAAAAAGTTCTTCGTCAAAAGCAGGCATTCCAGGTTTGACGTTTTCGAGAATGGTGGGAGGGAAGTAAGCTTTTTCTCTTGTACCTCCGTAGGTGATCTTTGCACCTTTGTTTACAGATTGTTTTACTTGCTCATCCAGTTCCTTAGCTAAATCTTCCCGAGCCATAACACCAAAGTTAGTCGACTGATCACTCGGATTTCCTGATCTGAAGTTATCTAGTTTTTCTTGAAATAGTTCTAGGAACTGATCATAAACAGATTCTTCGATGATAAACCTTTTCGCAGCAATACAACTTTGACCCGTATTTTGAAATCTAGCTCTAATTGCAGTTTTTACAGCCCATTCAATATCTGCATCTTTTAAAACGATAAAAGCATTGTTACCACCAAGCTCTAAAACAGATTTTTTAATTTGTTGTCCTGCGATAGAAGCGACCGATGCTCCGGCCTTTTCGCTTCCCGTTAATGATATGGCTTTGACTAGATCATTTTCAATAACGCTTTTAACTTGCTTTGATGAAATGATCAAAGTTTGGAAAACATTCTCCGGATAACCTGCTTTTTGAAAAACTTCTTCAATGTGGAGTGCACATCTGCTAACATTAGAGGCATGTTTAAGTAACGCTGTATTCCCAGCGGTAACTGTTGGTACAGCAAAACGAAAAACCTGCCAAAAAGGATAGTTCCAAGGCATTACAGCTAATACGGTTCCCAAAGGGTCATAGCTGATAAAACTTTCTGAAGCATCTGTTTCAATAATCTCATCGGCTAAAAACTCTTCAGCATTTTTGGCATAAAAATCACATACCCAAGCACACTTTTCGATTTCAGCAATGGACTCACTAATGGGTTTGCCCATTTCTAACGTAATTGTCTTTGCATAGGTCTCGATGTTTTCCAGCAAAATATCGCCAACCTTTTTTAATAGTTTTGCCCTTTTGGAAATGCTGACCTTTTTCCAAGATTGAAAAGCAATATCTGCTGCTTTTACTTTTTTCGAAACCTCATTTGCTGTTAAAGGTTTAAACTCCTCAAGCACTGAATTGTCATAAGGGTTGAGGCTTGTTATGTTATTCATGATGATACATCTTTATTATATGTGAAGGTATTAAACTATTTTCTTTTTAGTTTTATGTAATATGTTAAAGAAAATATTCATTTTCCCAATCAAACTTTATCAGTGGGTTATTTCGCCGATCTTACCTCAAAGTTGTCGGTATACGCCAACATGTTCTGAGTACGCAATAGAGGCTATAAAAACATGGGGGATTGGAAAAGGATCAATATTGTCAGTAAAGAGAATTGGAAAATGTCATCCCTGGGGCGGCCATGGATATGATCCGGTACCTGAGAAGGTAGAGAAGTGACTATAGGTTAAGCTTTGTCTTTATTGAATCTTTGTATGCATCTCCCGATACAAATTCACTTGATGAACCCATTTTGAAAAGCAGTCTGCCCTTAAAGTATTTCCTGATTTCCTGAATATGGTCTGTATTAATAATAACACTTCTATTGATTCTCAAAAAATTATCTGGTAGATCGTCTTCAAGTTGGTTCAGTGTTTGAGATAAAATAAACTCTTTTTCTTGTGCATTGGATAGAAAAACATACTTGTCTTTTGCTTCAAAGAAAAGTGTATCATCTAGTTTGATAAGATATATCCGATCTCCAACTTTTGCGGATATCGAGTTGATGGCTTTTTTCGTTTCTAGTTTATCATTTAAAAGCTCAATAACTTTTTCGTCAATATTACTGGGCTTAGAAAAAGAAACGAGCTTGTCAATTGCCATCTTGAGCTTTTCCTCCTCAATAGGTTTTAAAAGATAGGCTATTGAATTTTGCTCAAAAGCCTTAATGGCAAAGTTGTCATAAGCAGTAGTAAATATAATATAAGGTTTGTGTTGTGTTGCTTTTAGCAATTCAAAACCATCTTTACCTGGCATTTGAATATCTAAAAAGATTAGATCCGGCTTTAGGTTGTCAATTAGCTCTGTACCAGAAATTCCATTATCAGCTTCTCCAATCACTTCGATTATCTCTGAAAAAGGAGTTAGCAATCGAAGTAGTCTCTTTCTGGCTGCACCTTCATCTTCAACTATGACGGTTGAATATTTCCGATTCATTTTTAATTGGATTGGTGATTTCTATAACTATTTTTTTGGGGTCATTATTGAAAAATAAACTGTGTTGATCGGGAAACATTAATTCTAGCTTCTCATAGGTGCTCTGGATACCATAGCCCATTTCAATGTTATCAGGGAAGCTTTCTCCTGAGTCCCCCACCCAAATTATTAGTTTGCCATTTTCAAGCTTAGTTCCGAGTTTTATCTCATATGTTGATGTTGGGTCAGAAAACCCGTGTTTGATAGAATTTTCTACTAGAGGTTGTAGTAAAAACTTCGGAATAAATAGAGATTCAGTTTCGGTAGCAACATCAAATAATACGGACAGTTTGTCCTCAAAGCGAATCTTTTCTATAGATAAATATGTTGTGACGATCTCTATTTCTTCTTTGATAGTGGTGTAATGTTTGTTTTCATAGTTTAAGCTAAACCTGAAAAATTTAGATAGTTGGATAGTCATCCGCTCTGCTGTATCTGGGCTATCGTGAATTAAACTGGCAATGGTATTTAGTGAATTGTAAAGAAAGTGAGGGTTTACCTTGGATTGTAAGTGTTCTAATTCCGCTTTTGTTTTGGACCTTTCCAGGTTAATGATTTTTAACTCTTGTTCCTTTAGCGCTAAGTTTTGGGTAACCTTTTTTAATTCAAAAATAAATATGCCCATTCCCATAGTACCTCCTATTATGGAGTTAAATCCCAAATAGTAAAAGTGATCCGGCAAAACAAACATATTAATCTGAATAGTGAAGTAAATGAAAAGCATCGCCAATTCACTACTTAGAATGACGCTTATAAACATAATAATTGCCCCAGAGAAAGTAGTACCAAGCTTAGTGTATTTCTTTTTTAACCATGGTAAGATGAATTGAAAAACATTAGCCACAAAGAGTGATACAATCATAGAGAAAGAGATTGTTATGTAACCCATATAAAAACTAAGGTTGCCAGTAGGGTAGAATATAAAAGCTATCAACATAATAGCACAGGTAAAAGCGATAATACCCACCTTGATATTTATAGTAAGCCATTCGTTTTTAATAATCCTATCAAGCTTCAAACGGTTTGTTATTAAAGTGTAAGCTAAATAGCTTAATAGGCCGATTCCGATTATCGCAGAAATTATAAGTAGGTAAGAGCTTCCTTCCATTGGTACTAATTTATTAATTTAATATGAGTCCAGAATAAGAAATCACTCGTCATGCCTGTCCGCCGTAAACTATGGAAGGCGGGCCAGAAAAATAAGCCATAACTTAAAGTTGACTTATTTTATCAGGCATCAGACAAAACAAACGTACTGAGATTCCAGATATTCCGCCTGAAAAGCGGAATTCTGGAATGACGTTTTATTAAAAGTTTCTGCTGGTTAAAACAAATGCTACGGGATTTGATCCAAACGATTCAAATTTGATCAATCCTCCATCAATATATTCCATTGTATAACTAGAGCTATTAGAGTAATACTCCTTGATGACAGTACAATTGAAGTTTCCCGCTGGAGCATTAACTTCTAAATCTAAAGCAACGACTTCTCTGAAGGTTGTATCTGATCCATTAACATAATGGAAAACACTTCCAAGTTCTGGCTCCATTGGTGTAACAAGCTTTTTAGTATTAGCATCAGTCCATTCATAAACACCATAATCATCCACCTCCATTGTGAGAGTATCTTTCATACCAAAAGAAATAAGATTAGAGACAACCGCATACTTCCCATCCGCTATCTCATCCACAACAGATATTTCAAATCCATCATTGATAGTTTGTATACCACTGCCAAAGTTGCCTGTGAAATCGTAAATAGCTTTCTGTCCTACATAAATTGTTGAGTCGGTAGTCTCCACCTTTTTTTCTTTTTTCTTTTCAACAGGATCTATAGGTTGCAAAGGCTCTTCTTTTTTACAGCTGATAAATACAATAGAGAAACAAATTGAGCATAATAATACTTTTTTCATGATTGTTATTTTTGATTAATGATAGAGCAAATAAAGGGGGATGATGCCTGATTAGCAATGTATATCAGATGAACGGGGATGTCAGATGGATAAACTGGGATATTTGCAGATTAAATAGTCAAATTAGCGTAAATGGGCACATTCTAGAATAATACAAAATAGAATGATGTTACCACCCCTGACCCCTCCTGACAAGGAGGGGAGTTGTGGCCTGTTTTGTCTTTATAGCATTTTATCCAGAGATATATTATTGGTTTTTCTGCACAATGAAATTTTAAGTTAACCTATCAAAATCCTCTAATAAACACTGCAATGATTAAAGAGTTTACTTAACATTAAAAATTCATCATTTTAAACTTTATTTTAGAGTATGTTAAAAATAGATATGCACACACACATCATGCCAGAGAAAATGCCAAAATGGGCAGATAAGTTCGGTTATGATGGGTTTATACATTTGGAGCCAAGCCGTCCCGGGTATGCGAATATGATGCAAGGGACCAAATTTTTTAGAGAGATCAATGAAAACTGCTGGGAGCCAGAAGTAAGGATAAAAGAATATGAGCAGTTTGATACGCAAGTTCAAGTGATATGCACCATTCCTGTCTTATTCGCTTACTTTGCCAAGCCTGAGGATGGCTTAGAAACATCTAGATTTTTGAATGATCACATTGCAGAAATTGTCAACAAACATCCGAAAAACTATATTGCCTTAGGTACAATTCCCATGCAAGCGCCTGATTTAGCAGTGCAGGAGCTGGAGCGTTGTAAAAATGAACTAGGGATAGTGGGTGTTCAAATCGGCTCAAACGTTGACAATAAGAACTTAAATGAACCAGAATTTTATCCTATTTATGAAGCATGTGAAAGGTTGGGGTTAGCGATTATGGTGCATCCATGGAATATGATGGGGAAAGCGCATATGGAAAAGTATTGGTTGCCATGGTTAGTCGGTATGCCTGGAGAGACTTCACGAGCTGTTTGCTCTATGATTTTTGGAGGCATCTTTGAAAAATTCCCGAAGTTAAGAGTCTGTTTTTCCCACGCGGGAGGCTCGTTCTTGCCAACCATAGGCAGAGTTGAGCATGGATTTAATTGTCGACCTGATTTGGTTGCAGTTGATAATAATAAAAACCCTAGAGAGTACTTAGGCAAGTTTTGGGTAGACTGTATTACCCATGATCCGCTGATGTTGGATTATGTGCTTAAAGTGCAGGGTTCAAAGAGAGTTTGTTTAGGTACAGATTATCCTTTTCCTTTAGGTGATCTTGAAATTGGTAAGTTCATTACTGAGATGGGATTAGAGGAGTCCGTTGTGGAGGATATCTTTTGTAATTCTATTTTGGAATGGTTGGATATTGATAAGGAGCGATTTCTTTAATAAAGAAGGCAAGGGTCACAAGTGAGTAGTGATTGGTTTTAAATAGAAGTTTGTTACTGTATGAACCTAATTAACGATTGGCGTATTGTCGTTTTATTATGCTTGACCTTAGGCTTAGCACCATTTGTTCCCGAACCACACATTTGGGGTAAGCTGAAGTGGATTGTGGGAGGAGCAAAAGGCATGCAACCAATTGATTGGTGGGATACTATTCAGCATGGGTTGCCTTTTATACTTTTGCTAAGGCTATTAATATTAAAGGCTATGAAAGGTTATAATATGCGTCATTAAAAACTCATAATTATAAATTATGAACTACCTAACCAAGGCAACCACGCCCTTCAGCTCAACAACTGTATCCTCCTGATTGACTGCTTCTATAGCATAGGTATAAACACCGTTTTCTTGAAGTTCCCCATTATAAGTTCCATCCCAAGTATCATCGAGATCATTAGCCTCAAAAACAACCTGTCCCCATCTATTATAAATTCTTAAGTGATTTAAATCTTTATATCCTTGTTCAATTAACCCTAATAAGTCATTTGTGCCATCACTGTTAGGCGTAAATATAGATGGAAATGCAAGATGCTCTGTATAGACTTCTACAATGACGGTATCCTGTTTTATGCATCCTTCTGGACTAGTAATAGTTACATAATATGTAGTTGTGCTATCTGGACTAGCATCTGTGCTACTGCAACTTGTACAGCTTAAGCCATTGCTAGGTGTCCAGCTATAAATATTTTCTGTCGATGGTGGAGATATGTTTAGTAAGGCTGTTTTCCCCTTTAATATTGTTGTATCGCAACAAACATCTCCATCCACGTTATAAACAGACACACTAAATTCCACAGTATCTGTGCAGCCTTGAGCATAACCAATGATCTGATAAGTAATATCTCCATCGGGAAAACTCATGACAACAGATGAATCGGTTCGGTCTAAAAACGTACTAGGAGACCAGGCAAATGAGTCTGTTCCGCTAGCGGTTAATGCTACCGTGTCTGGAAAGCAAAGTCCAGTATCTCCTGAAGCAGATATAATCAACTCATCAACGACTGTAATGTTTAGATAACTAGTATCTGGTGGTAATTTACAAATGTCTCCTTCTAGTGTATCTGCCATGATGACAGTAACTAAGAAACTACCGGAAGTATCATAAGTATAGGATGGCATTATACCCTTAGCAGAATCGTTGTCTATGCCAAAATACCATGTCATGTTATATCCGCACTCGGGGGTACCTATGAAATCAGCGTCTAAGGGCTTGCAACCCACAGTTGGGCCAGATACGGTATGGCTAGGTTCCCATCTGTTTACTAATGGATCTACCTTCATTTTAAACGTTATTAGTTCTGAACCAGTAGCAATACTGGTAGGATATACATCGTTGGGGTCTGTGAGTATGTCTCTAGAATAAGTGCAACCCGTTAGATATAGTGTCCTATCTTTTTTGTTAAACCGACTAATTCCACCATCTGTATGCTCGTTTAACCCATTGAATATTTCATTATGGCCTCCACCAAGGTAGGTCGCATAATCTAACCCACGTGCGTTATTTGATAAAACACAGACGTAGAATTGACTTGCAGCGACGCTACTCTTTATTGTATCATAAGCATCATCTGTGTATGGCAGCCCTGCTGAAAAACTACTTATGTAGTTCCAACTGGCAGTATAAATTCTAGAGCAAGAGTCTATCATGAATGCCATTGGAATGGAGCTGTTGTTTCCGATTCGGGTGCTAAAGAATGAGTGGCTTAAAGAGTCATTTAATTTTTCTATGAACATTGTTCCTTGGTTCATAAAGTATCTACAGTTGCTCACTGGGTAGTTTCCCCCCGAGCTGTATCCTAAAACGTAAAGTGTAGAATCGGCATCGAAATCAGTAAAATAAGCAATCTCAAAACTATTAGTGCCTAGCAAAGTGCCATGTATAACCTGCTGCCCGTCTTGAGTGATTTTTAAGACATAAGCATCTGCACTATTTGCTGATAATGTTGTTTTATATGCATAGTTAGGCACATGGTTAAAGTCCGCGCTCTTAGTCATACCAGTAATATATAATAGAGAATCTGGACCAATATTTACGTGTGACGTTACATCATTATTGCTTCCTCCAATATATGTACTCCAATAAAGCGTATCAAGTTCATAGCTAATATGGAATAGACATCCATCAATTCCGCCACCATAGCCTTGTAGTGGGTTATTTGTTGGGAAATCAGACGATCCGGTGGTACCACTAATATAAAAACCACCACTAGGTGCTTCAATTAGTTCTTTAAAGCGTTCAGCGTAAACAGGGTGACCACTAGAGGTAGAAGTATCTTCACCATCTGCTCTACTTCCTCCAATATATGTAGAGGCTAGTAGAGTATCGCCATTTTTGCCTAAGCGAAATACAACAATATCATAGCTTCCATTGTAAGAAGTATCAAATACATTTTCGGTAGTTGGGAAATCTGGAGTGTTTACGTGACCCACTACAAATAGTGAAGAGTCTATTCTCGATACCCTCATCGCAGATGGGTATTCTCTATCTATGCTATCTCCTGAAGAGCCTGGTCTTATTCCTCCAATAAAAGTAGCATAAATTAAGTTGCTTCCTGTCGAGTCATATTTTCCTATTGCAATGTCATTTTCCTCATTTATGCTTACTTGATAAGCTCCTGGTGTGGTCGGATAGCCTGTATTTGCATCAGCAGCACAAGCATAAATAGTTCCACCCTCTCCGTCTGTAGCACCAACTCCTTCCATTCCACTAGTAGTTCCACAGTATGTTGAAATAACCATGACTGGATCAATAATTAAAGGCAGACTACTGTTGTAAGATTGCTGCAAGTCAAAATACACCATGTTGTTTTCGATGCTATACTGACAGATTAGTTTTGTTTGTTCATTTCCAATGGGCTGATAAACTAGGGGTATTGATTCTTCCAATTCGGTCACGGAAGTAGATATTTTCAAATTATCACCGTGCTTTGTCAAGGCATCTAGCCCCTCATATTCTAGTGCAATGTCATTGGGATCTCCTCCAGGTAGTACAATAAAGTCATATTTAAAAGTAGCTCCAATTCGATAAACTCTAAGATCAATATTCGTATATAGATCATGATAAGTCACTTCATCAAATAGTCTCACTCTCGGGGCCCATTTGCTTTTATTTTTTCCGATGAAGTAATTGTGATAAGCAGTTTTTTTACCAGTAGTCGTCATTACTGGACTCGGATTTGAACCAATAAAGTGCATTTTGTAAGCATGAGCATCTACCATACTTGGTGTGCAATTTGGATCGTGATTGCATTCCATCTGCTCTCCCCACTGAGTGGTATTATAAAATGTATAAGTAAATGTGTTTTTCTCCAAGAAAACCTTACCTCCTGGTAGGTCTGCTGAAAATAAAACCTCGCTATTTAGCTGTCCTTTGTTTTCCTCAAAAGCCCAAGATAGGTTATTATTGTTTGTCTCTTCGATAGGCGCAGAAGCATAAAGTAATGAGCCAATCAAGCTAAAAAAAAGCGTATAAATATTGTGTTTATTCATCATAATAGTTCTAAGCATACAGAATCTCTCAAGCTTTAAAATACCAAATTTCTTTTCTTTTTTTAGATAAAAAAACATCTAAAATAATATTTTTAACAGAGCACCGAGGATGAGACTAAATTGCAATATTTTTATTTTCAACCACTTAGAATACAGTCTTGTTATATTGCTTTAACATTTCAAATAGAATCAAAAACGCATCCCGTAAAAGATCTCCATACTACCATTATTGTTCATTCCGAGATAACCTAAGTTCCTGCTATATCCAAATCCTAATTGTGTTCCGTAATGTAAAAAGTGAAAACCTGTTGTAACCGTAATGCTTTTGACCGAGCTGTAAGTAGCTGATGCCCAGAAACGTCTATATAGGACAAACTTTATACTACCATCATAAATCATAGAATACAATGGGTCTCGGCTGATATAAACCATAGGCATGATATAAGAATAAGACCGATAAAACCTTAGTTTGCACCCAACTAGCCCAGTATGTTTCAGTTTTAGCAAGTTAGAAGGTTTGAATTTACTAATGTAACTACTCTGCCTTAAAGGGTTGAATAGGGAATAGCCAAAGAAAAACTTCGGTGCATAGAAAAAAGCCCCTGCATTAAAATCATAAAGAGCTGTTTTCCCAGTTTGAATAAATGAATTGAAAGTTGGATCTGTCTGATTAATGACTGAAAGCTCATCTATCTTATAGTTTTGAAAAGAAAACTCTCCTGCAACACCTAACGACATAATCATTTGATCATAAAAAGGGATGTGAATGGCATACATCAGTTGACCTTCATAGCTGGACATTGGTCCAAACTTCTCTGCTGCCAATGTTCCACCAACAAAATGTTTGATGTCTAAATATTGTTTAATAAACGGATCGACTTTACTTTCTCTCAGCTTTGTCGGCGTGAAGCTAATTCCCTCATTGAGATCATGAAATCCTGTAATATAGAATGATCTGGGACTGCCCTGATGTCCAATCCAAAGCTTTCTAAATGCAAAGCTTAAATTCATTTCGGTATTATAACCTACCGTTGCAGGGTTTACTAATACAGGATTATTGATATAACTATTGAATGATTGAAGGTTGAGCATTTGAGCATTACTCAGCTCTGAGAAGCCAAACAAGACGGCCAATCCTGATAATATATGCTTTCTCAATCTCATTATTTGATCAAACTTATTGTCCCTTCTAAAATTTCAATATTAGATACATTTAAATCTAATACATAATAGTACACGTCCATTGGCAGTCTAGCGCCATTGAAAGTTCCCGCCCAAGAGTTATTATAATCAGTAGTGGTATACATGAGTTGTCCTTGATTGTTGTATATTTCTAATCTGTTGCCAGAATATCTGTCAATACCTCTTATCTCCCAAGTATCGTTTGCTCCATCTCCGTTTGGTGTGAAAGCTGTGGGTATTTCTATTTCTAAAACAATAATGGTAAACATTTCTTCAGCATCACATATACCAAAGTTAGATGCTTCTAAAGTGTAAGTCCTTGTAGTAAGTGGGGAGAAAGTTGGGCTTAAAGTTTCAGGGTTATCTATTCCCGTAGTTGGAGTCCAGTTATAGATCGTAGCGCTAGAAACGGTGGGGCTTATTTGGATTTCCTCTCCAGCATATATTTCGAATGGACCAGCTGGTGTGATTACTGGTGTTTCTAGTACTAGGATTGAAACAATATTAGAGGTATCATAAGGAGTACAAGTGCCAGTAACAATACACCTGTATCTGTAATTATTATAACCTGTAGTTGGAGCAGTAATAGATAGTGTAGTACTAGCTACACCACTGTACTCAGCTCCATTGATAAGATCAGTAAAACCTCCTCCCAGATCGGCCTGCCATTGGTAGGAAATATTGGTTCCTGTAGCATTGATAGTCAGAGAAGTGTTATCGCCTATGCAGATGCTATCACCTACTGGTTGCAATGTTATGACAGGAGGTTCTAAGATGTTTATTGTCGTTAATATAGATGTGTCGGAAGGGTTGCAAGCACCAGATACAATACAGCGAAAAACATAGCCACCCATGGATGATGCAACGCTATTAATTTGAAGTGTAGCTGAATCGACATCGTTATAGTTTCCGCCGTTAATCAGATCGACGAAACCATTGCCATCATCTAACTGCCATTGATATTGGAGGTTTGAGCCTGTTGCAATTAATGTAATGCTTGAGTCTTGATCTTTACAAATATCAATGCCAGATGGAGGTTGGGTGGTGATTTGTGGAGGTGTCAATACAAATAATGTAACAGTATCTGTTGTATCATTCGGAGGAGCGGCAGAACCAGTTACAATACAACGATATTGATATCCGTTCATAATAGAAGTCAGATTAGATATGCAAAACATAGCACTATCTACATCATTATAAATCCCTCCATTTACAAGATCAACAAAACCTCCTCCTTGGTTCTCCTGCCATTGATATTCCAAGTCAGCCCCAGTAGCTATTAAGCTAAAACATACAGCAGAGTCTGTGCATGCTGAAATATTTGTTGGCTGAGTTGTAATGTTTGGTGGCTGGGCAAAAGCTACATTAAGTATGCAATATAAAGAAAGTAGTAAAATAGACTTTAGCCATCTTTTTGAAACCATTATCTAAATATAAAAAATACTCATCACTACATCCTAGTCTCTAACCCTAAATCCTAACCCCTAAATCCTCTTACCTCTTACCTAAATAATATTACTTACAACTTCTTTAATGGTCTTTGCATCCCACATAATATAGTAATGCAAACATGGAACACCAAAGTCTAACAGCTCTTTAGATTGCTGAGTTAACCATTCAATTCCGACTTGTCGTGTAGATGTATCATCTTTACATTTGTCAATCTCGTTGGCTAAGTCGTTGGGTAGGTCTACATGAAATACACTTGGCAAAATGTTAACTTGGCTTTTCTTCGTAATAGGCTTTAACCCAGGGATGATGGGGACATTGATATCCATGTCACGACAAGTCTTAACGAAGTCAAAATACTTTTGATTATCAAAAAACATTTGTGTCACAATATAATCTGCTCCTGCATCTACTTTTTGTTTCAAATATTTTAAGTCCGATTGCATGTTAGGTGCTGCAAAATGTTTTTCAGGATATCCTGCTACTCCAGTACAAAAATTAGTACTAACAGCATTTTCTAGTTCCTCTTCTAGATAAATGCCTTCGTTCATGTTTTTGACCTGTTTTAATAAGTCAATAGCATACTCATGACCACCATCCTCAGCCGAGAAAGAAGATTCATGTTTAGCAGCATCTCCACGTATGGTCAGTACATTATCAACCCCTAAGAAGTTAAGGTCGATCAGTGCATCTTCCGTTTCTGACTTGGTAAATCCACCACAAGTTAAGTGAGGTACTGCATCTACCTTGTATTTATTCATAATTGCAGCGCAAATACTTACTGTACCTGGACGTTTTTTAGTAGAAACTTTCTCAAAATAGCCACCCGAACGCTTTTTATAAATGTACTCTTCTCGATGATAAGTTACATCAACAAAAGGAGGGTTGAATTCCATTAGTGGATCTAGCACATTAAATATGCCCTGTATTCCCTTTCCTCTTAGAGGGGGAAGTATTTCAAAACTAATGGTCGTAGACTTTGCGTTGGCTAAATGCTCTGTTATTTTCATCAAGGACCGATTTGAATGCAAAGAAAGTAATTTTTGAGCAATCTTTTGAATTAGCGATTGTTGTATGTGAGTTTTTTAATTGTTACCTTTGATACAGTTCTTTATCATAATACTTATCAAGAAAGGCGGAGGGAATGGCCCTATGAAGCCTTGGCAACCCCAATTCAATTATAAATTACTAATTATAAATTTTGAATTAGGAAGGTGCCAATTCCTATTCTATTCGATATTATTCGGAAAGATTGAGATAAGGTTAAAAGATGCTTCGGCTCCACTTACTAACTTATTTTCAATTTCTTGATATCAAATTATGCTAAAGGTTATTGATTTGAATATTATGGATATTAGAGAAATATTAAAAGAGCGCATTTTAGTTTTAGATGGTGCTATGGGTACCATGATCCAACGTTATAATTTGCAAGAGGATGATTTTCGAGGAGATCGATTTAAGGATCATCAGTCTCCACTCAAGGGTAATAATGACTTGTTGTCTATTACTCGTCCTGATGTAATTAAAGAGATTCACGCTCAATATTTTGAAGCAGGTAGTGATATCATAGAGACCAATTCTTTTGGCAGCACTTCAATTGCCCAAGATGATTATGATCTTGCTCATGTTGTTTATGATATGAACTATGCTTCTGCCAAAATAGCCAAAGAAGCTGCGGTTGAGTATACTCAAAAAAATCCTAAAAAACCGAGATTCGTTGCCGGATCTATGGGACCTACTACAAAGTTGGCATCTATGTCTCCAGACGTTAATGACCCTGGATTTCGAAATGTTAGTTTTGAAGAATTGGTAGCTGCTTTCAAAGAACAAGCTAAAGGATTAATTGAAGGGGGAGCAGATTTGCTTTTGGTGGAGACAATTACTGATACACTTAATGCAAAAGCTGCTTTATTTGCAATAGATGAAATTCAAGAGGAGCTAAACACAAATCTTCCTGTAATGATTTCAGGCACTATTACAGATGCCAGTGGTCGGACTTTATCAGGTCAAACAACAGAGGCATTTATTGTATCTGTTGAACATTCTAATCCCTTAACAATCGGCTTGAACTGTGCTTTAGGGGCATCCGCGCTGAGACCATACCTGCAAGTAATTAAAAATAAATCGAATGCTTTTGTCAGTGCACACCCTAATGCAGGGTTGCCCAACGAAATGGGTGAATATGATGAAACACCTGAGCAAATGGCTGCGCAAATAAAAGTTTTTTTAGACGAAGGGCTTGTGAATATTGTGGGAGGTTGTTGCGGAACAACTCCAGAGCATGTTCGTGCGATTGCTGAATTGGTTAATAGTCAATAGTAAGTAGGCCATAGTTTATAGTTATAGAGTATGATGAAATTCGAAAAGTTAAAGGTGTGGCAAAAGTCGCTTGACTTAACTGTTGATGTTCATGAGCTAACACGTAAATTCCCTAAAGAAGAACTATACATATTGACGAGTCAATTTAAAAGGGCTGCTGATTCGGTAAGCCTAAACATTGTTGAAGGCTCAATGGGAGCAAGTAATAAAGAGTTTAATAGATTTTTAGGGATAGCTTTAAGATCTGGAATAGAAGTTATCGGTTGTTTATATATTGCAAAAGCAAGAAAGTTAATTGATCAAAGAGCATTTGATACTATGTATGCTAAATATGAGGAAGTAATTAAAATGATTCAAGCACTACGAAATTCTCTTAAATAAAACTATGGACTGTCGACTATAAAACCATTAACTAAACAATGAGCTTACACCCCAACTACACCAGACCTTATCAATACAAGTGGAATAATCTACCTTATCTGAGATTGAGCGGACTAGAACCGTTAACCGTTACGCCGGACAGCAACTTTGTAAATATTGGAGAACGAACAAATGTTGCAGGGTCTAAGAAGTTTTTAAGACTAATAAAAGAGCAAAACTTTGAAGAGGCATTAAGTGTTGCGCGAGAGCAAGTAGAAGGAGGTGCCCAAATCATCGACATCAATATGGACGATGGGTTGATTGATGGGAAAGAATCCATGGTTGCTTTCCTTAAGCTAGTTGCTTCTGAACCTGATATCGCGAGAGTTCCAATAATGATTGATTCTTCAAAGTGGGAGATCATAGAAGCAGGCTTGAAGAATGTTCAGGGGAAATGTATTGTGAACTCTATTAGTTTAAAAGAAGGAGAGGAGTTGTTTATCCAACAAGCCAAAACCATTTTACGCTACGGAGCTGCTGTAATTGTGATGGCTTTTGATGAAACTGGACAAGCAGACAGTTATGACCGAAGAATTGAAATATGTAAACGATCTTATGATGTTTTGGTTGATAAAGTGGGATTTCCTCCACAGGATATTATTTTTGATCCAAACATATTCCCAGTAGCTACTGGCATGGAGGAGCATCGTAAAAATGCCTTAGACTTTTTTCAAGCAACAAGATGGATCAGAGAAAATCTACCAGGAGCACATGTTAGCGGTGGGGTTAGTAACGTTTCTTTTTCTTTCAGAGGAAATAACAAAGTAAGGGAGGCAATGCATTCCTCTTTTCTTTACCATGCAATAAAAGAGGGTATGGATATGGGTATTGTGAACCCATCTATGCTAGAAGTATATGATGATATTCCTAAAGATCTTTTAGAGTATGTAGAAGATGTTTTGCTAGATAGACGAGATGATGCCACAGAACGATTGCTAGAGTTTGCCGAAACAGTCAAAGGAGATAGCACAAAAGAAGTAAAAACATTAGAATGGAGAAACGAACCTGTTGAAAAGAGATTAGAGCATGCATTAGTGAAGGGAATTGTTGATTTTATAGAAGAAGATACAGAAGAAGTTCGACATAAGTTTGACAAAACATTAAAAGTAATTGAAGGTCCTTTAATGGACGGTATGAATGTGGTGGGAGATTTGTTTGGAGCAGGTAAGATGTTTTTGCCTCAAGTGGTAAAGAGTGCCCGAGTAATGAAAAAGGCTGTGGCTTATTTATTGCCATTTTTAGAAGCGGAAAAAGAAGAAGGGCAAAAGAGTGCAGGTAAAATTCTGTTAGCAACGGTAAAAGGTGACGTGCATGATATAGGTAAAAATATTGTCGGAGTTGTTTTAGCTTGTAATAACTACGAAATTATAGACCTTGGTGTCATGGTGTCCGCTGAAAAAATTCTTGCTACTGCTAAGGAGCAAGATGTTCAGGCTATTGGCTTAAGCGGATTAATAACACCTTCTCTAGACGAAATGGTGCATGTGGCCAAGGAAATGGAACAACAAGAATTTAATATCCCACTATTAATTGGTGGTGCTACTACTTCTAAGGTGCATACGGCGGTAAAGATAGATCAAAACTATACTAAGGGGCAAACAGTTCATGTACTAGACGCGTCTAAGTCCGTTCCTGTTGTAAGTAGTTTGTTATCGTCTGAAAAAGAGAATTTTGTCAGGACTATAAAAGACGATTATCAAAAGTTACGAGAAAATCATGCACTAAGGCAAGGTCAAAAAAATCTAATTTCAATTGAAGAGGCAAGATCCAATAGGTTCAAAATTGATTGGGGGCCTCAAGAAGTGCATAAACCTGAATTTATAGGAACGAAGCATTTTGACAATTACTCCTTAAAAGAGCTCTCAAAGTATATTGACTGGACACCATTTTTCTCAACATGGGAGTTAAAAGGGAAATACCCAGCAATATTAGAAGATGAAGTAGTAGGAGTTGAGGCCAAGAAACTTTTTAATGATGCCCAATCTTTACTTCAAAGAATAATAGATGAAAATTGGCTAGAAGCAAAAGCAGTAATTGGCATTTATCCAGCAAATGGTGTTGGGGATGATATCGAAGTATATGCTGATGATAGTCGTGAAAAGATATTAACCACTTTCCATACCTTGAGACAACAACAAAAGAAAGCGGCTAATGTGGCCAATTTTGCCTTAGCAGATTTTATTGCGCCTAAAGACTCAGGGGTTAAAGATTATATTGGAGGTTTTGTCGTAACTGCTGGCCATGGAATAAAAAAGCATCTTGAAAAGTTTGAAGCTGACCATGATGACTATAACTCAATAATGGTTAAGGCTTTAGCTGATCGTTTAGCAGAAGCCTTTGCTGAGTTGATGCATGAGCGCGTTCGAAAAGAGTTTTGGAGTTATGCGAAGGAGGAGCAATTAGAAAACGAACAACTGATTCGTGAAAAGTATCAAGGCATTCGACCTGCGCCTGGTTATCCAGCTTGTCCTGATCATACAGAAAAGCCGATTTTGTTTAGTTTGCTCAATGCGACAGAGCATACAGGAGTAAAATTAACAGAAAGCATGGCGATGTGGCCCGCTGCATCAGTAAGTGGATTGTATTTTGCACATCCAGAATCCAGATACTTTGGGCTCGGACAAATCAAAAAAGATCAGGTAGAAGATTATGCCAATAGAAAAGGGATGGAGGTAAAAGACGTGGAGCGTTGGTTAAGCTCTAACTTAGCATACTAGCTGCTCACTTTTTACGTTCTAGTCATATAGCCTCTTTAGGTTACCTTATTTACTATCTTTGTAGTTCGTGAAAAGGCTGATACTTCTTTGCTTGTTAATTAAACTAATGTATAGCTTGTCTGCTCAATCAGAAGGTCCGTTATTTCATATAGGACTTGGTGGAACCTATAACGCTGATATTTCACAATTTGCCCCTCATCTCAGAATTGACGTGCCTATATTTCAAGATTTTGAATTTTCTTTACAGGGTAACTATTTCTTAGGGGCGAACAGTACACCAATTGATTATAAATTTCACGAGTACTACATCGACGCAAACTTCAATATGTATTTTTACGAATACAATACGGGAAATACTTATTTCGACATTTATGCATTGGCAGGGTACTCCTATGAACATTGGTTTAATAGTCGGAATCAAGATGCATTTGGAAATTTTTATTTGGTTGGTCCGCAATCCTATCATGGATTTAACCTGGGAGTTGGAGCAAGAAATTACACCAATGATTATGTAAGTTTCTTTTCAGATGTTCGATACTATACCAATTTTAGAGAGATTGCGTTAGCAGCAGGAATTGAATTTACGTTTTATGGAGGTGGAAATAGAGGTCCAGCAATCAAGCAGAAAAAGCCTAAAAAATATAACTACTGGGATTGTCCAGATTGGTGATGATTTCAGTATAAAGTTGTAGTATCGAAGTTGAAAAAATCATCTTGAACATCCCTAGTCTCTAATTCCTCACTCCTCGTACCTATGTTCAAAGCTTCAACATCTTTAGTGTCGATAACTCATGTATGTATAATCACTACATTCGCTTAATTTTGCATAACATAAATGTCTGCAACACTTGTTTTAAGCTTATTAGTTGGCTATTTTTTACTGTTAGTAGCAATTTCATGGGTAACAGGAAAAAAATCTGACAACCAATCCTTCTTTTTAGGAAATAATCAATCGCCATGGTATGTAGTGGCTTTTGGTATGATTGGAGTGTCGCTCTCTGGAGTAACATTTGTATCTATTCCTGGATGGGTCAATAGTAGTCAGTTTGCTTACTTACAAATGGCAATGGGCTATGTTGTTGGATACCTCGTAATTGCTTACATTTTAATGCCTATTTACTACAAACTTAAACTAACTTCCATCTATGAATACCTAAGAACTAGGTTTGGTTTTTTTAGCCATAAAACAGGAGCCTTCTTTTTTCTATTGTCTAGAACGATAGGCGCAGCATTTAGGCTATATTTAGTCGTTATAGTAATGCAAGAATTTGTTTTTGATGAATTAGGCATACCTGTTTGGGTGACGACCATTATATCTATTCTCCTAATTTGGCTTTATACATTTAAAAGTGGTATTAAGACTGTGATTTGGACAGATACACTGCAAACTTTTTTTATGTTATTAGCAGTAGGTCTAACGATTAAAATAATTCTAACGGAACTGGATTATAGTTTTTTAGATGCCTTGGTAGCCATTAGGGAAAGCAATTATTCTCAATTGTTTTTCTTTAAAGATTTTAATTCGCCGACGCACTTTGTAAAATATTTTTTAGGAGGAGCTTTCATTGCCATCGCTATGACTGGTTTAGATCAGGACCTAATGCAAAAAAACTTAAGTTGTCGGAATATTCGGGATGCACAAAAGAATATGAACTGGTTCAGTATTGTATTGTTTTTTGTAAACGCACTATTCCTTTGCTTAGGTGCATTGCTGTATATATATACTAATAAAAATGGTATAGCCATACCAGAAAGAACAGATTTGCTTTATCCAACAATTGCAAAAAATCACTTAGGTGTGGCTGCAGGCTCTGTGTTTTTTATTGGTTTAATTGCCGCTGCATACTCAAGTGCAGACTCTGCCTTGACGGCTCTGACGACCTCTTTTTGTGTGGACTTTTTAGGTTACGCAGATCAGCCAGAAAAGCTAAAACCTCAAAAAAGGTACCTCGTTCACCTTTCATTTTCTACGATCTTATTTCTGTTAGTGCTTTTGTTTAATGTAATCAATGAGCAAAGCGTAATAGTTGCTTTATTTAAGGCTGTATCTTATACGTACGGTCCTCTACTAGGTTTGTATAGTTTTGGCATATTTACCAAAAGAAAGGTAAAAGATAAGTTAGTACCAATTATTACATTTCTATCACCAGTAATTTGCCTTATCCTTAATGAAAATTCAAAAACATGGTTTGAGGGCTATCAATTTGGATTTGAATTACTGATTTTAAATGGTTTGATTACCTTTATGGGCTTACTTTTAATATCAAGAAATAAAAAAGAAGAGGAAAGTTATGAGTGAAAATAAAAAAGGAACTGAAAGACATAGACCTTGGACTGAGATGCAAGCAAGATCATCATGGCAGATTTTTAAGATTATGTCAGAGTTTGTAGAAGGATACGATAAGCTAGCCGAAATAGGCCCATGTGTATCTATTTTTGGATCGGCTAGGACAAAGCCTGACAATCCCTTCTACAAACAAGGAGTAGATATAGCTTCAAAATTAAGTGAAGCAGGATATGGTGTTATTAGTGGGGGCGGTCCAGGAATTATGGAAGCTGCTAATAAAGGTGCTAAAGAAGCAGAAGGGAAATCTGTTGGGCTGTGTATTGATTTACCTTTTGAGCAGACCGCTAATGAGTATATAGATAAAGATAAACTATTCGACTTTCGATACTTTTTTGTTCGAAAAGTAATGTTTATGAAATATGCACAAGGCTTTGTTGTAATGCCGGGTGGCTTTGGAACATTGGATGAACTATTTGAAGCATTAACGTTAATTCAGACAGAAAAAATTCACAAATTTCCTATTGTATTGGTGGGTACGTCGTACTGGGAAGGTCTATGGGAGTGGGTAAAGGAAACTATGTTAGCTAAAGAAGCGAACATTAGTCCAGAAGACTTAGATTTAGTGCTGATTACAGACAGTACAGAAGAAACCGTCAAACATATTGACGATTTCTACCAAAAATTTAATCTGAGTCCTAACTTTTAAGCTAGGAATAAAATATTAGCAACAATAATGCTAAAGAAGTTTTTAATCATTCTTGCTATTGGTTCTTCGCTGTATATTTTTTGCCATAAACTCTTCGCTACTCTAAATCCCAATGCCCATCCTAGTAAGCTCAAGGAAGCATCAAGTATTCCAGCTCAAAAGGTGGCGAAAAGCAAAATATCACCAGATCAAATTGATTTTGCTTCACCTTTAGATCTTGATATTTTATTGGCAGGGACATTTGGTGAGCCTAGGATGAATCACTTTCATGCCGGAATGGATATCAAAACCAATAGTGAAAGTGGCCATATTGTAAGAGCCGTTGAAGATGGATACGTTTCAAGAATAAAAGTGTCTCATACTGGCTATGGAAATGCACTTTATATAAGCCATTATAATGGTTATATGAGTGTGTATGCTCACTTAGAGAAATATGCAGATGCTATTCAAGGGTATGTAAAAGAAGAGCAATACAAAAGAGAAAGTTTTAACATTGAGCTTTTTCCAGATGCATTGAAGTTTAAGGTAAAAAAAGGAGATACTATTGGAATTTCAGGAAACTCTGGTTCAAGCAGTGGTCCACATTTGCATTTTGAGATTAGAGATTTAGCTACACAAGAGACACTGGATCCTCAAATGTTTAATTTTAAATTACATGATGATGTTCCGCCCATCATTTCAGCAATTAAGATTTATACTCAGAACAGCAAAACTTATATCAATGATAAATTTGCTTCTCAGGATTTTGCAGTAGTTAAGTCTCCCGGAGATTCAATTTACACACTTGGCAATTTGACTCCAACCATTCATGGGAAGGTAGGGTTCTCAATTAACACTTATGATATGATGAATAATAGTCCTAATCATAATGGTGTTTATGATATTCAGCTCTATGTGGATAATGAATTGAAATACGAATATCTGATGGATCGGTTTAGCTTTGCTAAGACAAGGTATGTACATGCCCATATTGACTATGAAAAAAGAG
Source organism: Bacteroidia bacterium (assembly GCA_030426955.1). Taxonomy (GTDB): domain Bacteria; phylum Bacteroidota; class Bacteroidia; order Chitinophagales; family JAUHXS01; genus JAUHXS01. The sequence continues at coordinate 25,741 of JAUHXS010000002.1, forward strand.
TGAAAAATAAAAGGAATTATCATCGAATGTTTAAGCTACCCGGGAATAAATTAACTAATTACAAGTTCGTTCATAATGGAGGTATTGTTGCTTTTGAAGATGATTCAATCCATGTAGTTAAGTTCGTTGTCAAAGATTCTAAGGGCAATACTTCTATATTGCAGTTCAATGCAAAATCTTCTAGTGAGGTAAAAGGGAATCTGGACTTGTACGTTAATAACCCACTATTTTACCTGAAGAAAAATGAATTTGAAAATGATGATATTAAAATCGATTTCCCTAAAAATTCTTTCTATCATGATATTGATTTTACCTATAATCAAGCAAAGGCAGATAAACCTGAAATGTTATCACCTATTCATATTTTGCATGAAGTAGGAGAGCCAGTGCATAACCGTTTTACAATTTCAATAAAACCAGACTCTACAAAGGGCATTGATAGGTCTAAGCTACTAATTGCTTATTACGATTATGATGATGATTTAATTGCCCAAGGCGGAACATGGGAAGGTGGTTTTGTTACTGCTAGATCAAGAGAGTTTGGGAAGTATTTTGTTACAATAGATACGGTCGCTCCAACTATTAGTTTGATCAATATTGAAAATGAGAAGTCAATGACGGAAGAGGCATTTATTAAGGTGAAAGCAAAAGATGATTTGTCAGGAATATCTGGCTATCGCAGTGAAATTGATGGGAATTGGATTTTGATGGAATACGATGCAAAAAATCATATGTTTACTTATAATTTTGATGAGAGGGTTTCAGAAGGAAAACATATGTTTAAATTTGAAGTGACGGATGATCGGCAAAATACTACGACAATTAATATACCATTTACTAAATAATAAAATTATGACAGGCTTAAAAGAGGGGGATAAAGCACCAAATTTTGAAGGTATTAACCAAGATGGCAAGACGGTATCACTAGATCAATTTAAAGGTAAGAAGTTAGTTTTGTATTTCTATCCAAAGGATGATACACCAGGCTGTACTGCAGAGTCGTGTAACTTGAGAGATAATTATAAAGCACTTCAAGATAAAGGTTTTGAAATTATAGGAGTAAGCATTGATGATGAACAATCTCATCAAAAGTTTGTCAATAAATATGACTTACCTTTTGATTTGGTAGCAGATGTCGATAAGAAAATTGTAAATGCTTATCAGGTTTGGGGAGAGAAAAAATTTATGGGTAGGGTTTATGATGGTATTCATCGTGTCACTTTTGTTATTGATGAACAAGGTGTAATAGAAAAAGTCTTTACTAAAGTGAAAACGAAAGAGCACACCGAGCAAATATTGGAAGCAATGGGATGATTTCTGTTCAACATACTTAATTGGTCATGTCGAGGTACGAGACATCTATCTTTTATATAACTAGTGTAAATCAAAGGTGAATATCTTACTCTATTCGATATGACACGATAAATCAAAAACCTAACCCTTTTTCATACTGACTTTTCTAAGCGATAAAAAGCCTTACATAAGTTCTCAATTATATCCCCAGCAATTAATGATTCCTCGCTTTTGCCTTGAATCGCGATATCGCCCGCTAAGCCGTGTAGATAAACACCTAGCAAACAGCATTTCCTAGAAGAATATCCTTGTGCTAATAATCCAATTAATATGCCAGTCAACACATCTCCACTACCTCCGCTAGCCATACCTGGGTTGCCCGTATTATTAAAGTAAACCTTGCCATCAGGACAAGCAATTGCCGTATGTGCACCTTTTAGAATAACAAAAAAAGAATGTTCTTTTGCAAGGGATATTTGCTTCTTTAACCTTTTCTCATCACTTTTTGTTTTTCCTGCTAATCGTTCAAATTCTTTTGGATGTGGAGTTAGAATGCTATTTCTAGGAACATAGTTTAGTAGCTTTTTATTTTTTGAGATAATATTCAAAGCGTCCGCATCAATTACAATAGGTATTGTGAGACTTTTAAGAGTTGATTCTACAAACTTTGCTGTTTCTTTTTTTGTTCCGATACCCGGACCAATACCGATCGCTTTATAATTTTCTAATTTAATGGATGTACTCAAAAAGTCTCTTTGAGGTTCAGTAATTACCATCGCCTCGGGAATAGAAATTTGCATGATATTGTATCCACATTCTGGCACATAAGCAGTTACGAGTCCTACTCCGGATCGCAAGCAAGCTTTGGTGGCTAAAGTAGCTGCTCCCATTTTACCCTTGCTGCCAGCAATGATCAGTGCATGACCATAAGTGCCTTTATGGGAAAACTTTAATCGCTTTTTGTAGAATGAGGCTACTAATTCTTCCGTTATCAAATGATAACTTGTTTTTTGCTCGGCAATGAAACTTCGATCTAAGCCAATCGGAATTATATGCCATTCGCCAGCTAATTTGTCATACATAGGAAGTAAAAAAGCCAGCTTAGGAAGCTCAAGCGAAAGCGTATAATCAGCTTGTATGACATTTTCATGCTTGTTTTTTGAATTGTCAGAACAATACATGCCCGAAGGAATATCAATAGATATAACTTTGGCATTGCTGCTGTTAATGTGTTGAATGGTTTGTAATGCAATTCCTTCCGCAGGACGACTCAATCCGGAGCCTAATATAGCATCAATAACAATTTTGTTATGATCGATGGTAGGTAATTCATTCTTGTGATTAATAACTTTTATTTGTTTGACTTTCTCAAGACGTTTTTTATTAGTAAGGCAATCTGATGAATAGTTTTTTGAAAACTCAACGACAAAACATTCGACTTCGTAACTCTTTGATCTTAACATTCTAGCAATAGCAAGTCCGTCGCCACCATTGTTTCCAATTCCACAAAAAACGGAAAACTTTTGGTCAACATCAAAGCGATCAATAAGCCAATCTGTGCATCGTTCAGCAGCCCGTTCCATTAAATCGATGGATGCAATTGGCTCGTGCTTGATGGTATATTGATCGGCAGCTCTAACTTGATTGGAGTTGAGAATTTTCATTCACTCAAAATAATGAATTTATAACGTTTGTGGATAGGATGTAAATAAAAAGTCAGTCTCCATATTAAATCTTTGAACGCTTATTCTATTTTTGTGGTTACTAAATAAAAAAGATAACTAGATGAGCGAAGCGATCGAAAAAGTAAAATGTCTGATCATTGGATCAGGTCCAGCAGGATATACCGCTGCTATTTATGCGGCAAGAGCAAATATGAATCCTGTTTTGTACAGAGGGATGCAGCCAGGCGGACAACTAACAACTACAAATGAAGTAGAAAATTTCCCAGGATATCCAGAAGGGGTTACGGGCCCAGAAATGATGACTCAATTGGAAGCTCAAGCAAAGAGATTTGATACAGATGTAAGAGATGGATGGATAACAAAAGTAGATTTTAGTGGAGATATTCATAAAGTTTGGGTAAATGATAAAGACGAGATTCATGCGGAAACTGTAATTATTTCAACTGGAGCATCTGCTAAATATTTGGGCTTACCATCTGAGCAAAACTATTTAGAAAAAGGAGGAGGTGTCTCAGCTTGTGCGGTTTGTGATGGCTTCTTCTATAAAAATCAAGAGACGGTAATTGTAGGAGCTGGGGACTCAGCTTGTGAGGAAGCTCATTACTTATCTAATATATGTACCAAAGTGACCATGCTCGTACGTAGAGATGTGTTTAGGGCTTCGAAAATTATGGCAGAGAGAGTTCAAAATACACCTAATATTGAAATATTGTACAATACAGAGACAGAGGAAGTACTGGGAGAGAATGATTTGGTAACTGGTGTTAGGGTTAAAGACAACAAGACAGGTGAGACAAAAGAAATCCCATGTACGGGCTTTTTTGTAGCTATTGGACATAATCCGAATACGGAAATTTTTAAAGATTACCTTAACCTTGACGACGCTGGTTACATTAAGTATGCACAACCTGGAACGGCTAAAACTAATGTGCCTGGAGTTTTTGTAAGCGGAGATGCTGCTGATAAAACGTATAGGCAAGCCATTACAGCTGCTGGAACTGGATGTATGGCTGCTTTGGAAGCAGAAAGATACCTTGCTGCTAAAGGATCATACTGAGGGTGACATTCTATCCGTTGTTCTGAATAGTCTTAGCACTTGGTGCCTGAGTTCCTTGCATAGGACCCACTTCGCATTTCTTTGTAAAAGCACAAGCAGATAAAAATAAAGTTGCTAAAGTAGCAATAGCTAGAAATTTTAGATCTTGTTTTCTCATTGACTATTGTGTTTTAATTCTAATTTAGTCTTTATACGTGTAAATCGAAAATTTGTTGTGAGAAATGTTAGGTTTTTCTTTCTTCTTGATCAGTTGTTGTAGCTACTACTTCTAGTAGTGTTGCACGTAAAGTAATTAAGACCTACTACTTGCCGAATATCTCTATTCTCTTTGCTGCATAAATTTTTCCCCAGCTTTTCCCCTCGACATAAGCAATAACGTGACTGTTTTTAAAAGACACATCTTCTGGAATGTCAGATAGGTTATATTCTCCTTCTCCATTAAGGTTATCTAAGTCTATAGTGATGGATTGTCTGGCTACATTGTTGCGAAGAATCTCCTTATGAGCATTTTCTCCTGCAGTTGGAGTCCATACTAAGCTGTCCTCAACGAGTACTATATGCAACGCTACATCGCTTAGCTCATATTGCATGGATGGATTACGTATAGAGAAACTTCCCTTTACTAATGAATTGTCAGTTTCTTCAATGTTTAAAATAATTCCATGTGTAGGTGTATGACTAGCAACAGAGTCTTTCAATAATTCAACAGCTCCCTCAGATGAACCACCATAGGCTAGCCTTAGACTATTAGGTGCTCCAAAAACACCTAACGGTGTCCACAGACTAGTCAGGTTAACACCATAGAGCCAAATCTTTCTTTGTGAAATTGGAGTCACAAGGTTTTCCCACTCCTGTTGAAACTTATCATTTCCCTGTGGGTCATAATTTGCTGGTCCGTATAAATCCCAAAAGGTAATTGGCTTTAAGATGATAAAGTAATTTTCAGGTGCCTCGTACAAATCATTGTGTACATGATCTGAGATGTAACATCCGCCACAATTTACTGAAGTATAAACCTGAAATATGCCAAATGGGCTAAAGTCATATTCTTGCTTTTTTTCTTCTTTATTGGAGTTCCCATCAGATTCATTGTTGATGGGTTCTGATAGGGGCTCTTTTTTGCAAGAACCAAGGCTGATAATTGCAATAATAATGTAGCTGATAATCGTTTTAGTAGTCATAAGTTGTTTTCTTTTATGCTAAAATATCCTTAAAGTACTCTTTGAAGTAGCCTAATATTTTCAGAAACAAAAAGTTGAACTGTATTTTAAATAATCTTACTTTTGATTCATGGTGAGAGCCTTTCTTATTGTAGGAGTCTTTGTTCTTTTTTGCATTCATCTAATTGCTCAAAGTACTTATCTCCCTTTAGGTACCTATGGGTATCATGTCATTGATCGACTGGAAATTAAGTCCGGTAAAATAAATTCCTACCTTTTTAGTGCTGTTAAGCCTTACTCTAGAAAAGGAATAGCTAGGTTGATAGAGTCTTCAGATGCTTCAAGCTCTAGGCAAGATCAATTTAACACTAGGTATTTAAAGTTAGAAGGCAGAGAATTTCTATCAGTTGATGATAGCCTTGATAGCAAGAAATCTTTACTGAAATACTTATATCAAGATCCTTCTGTGCTTTATGCCGTTAATACCAAGGATTTTATGTTTAAAATCAATCCGGTGCTGTATGCTCAAGGTGGTCAGGAGCAAGAAATAGATGAGTTTAAGTACATTAATACAAGAGGAATTGAGTTTCGAGGGATGATCGACGAAAAGATAGGGTTTTACACTTTTGTTAGCGAAAATCAAGTTTTTTTTCCTGAATATGTAAAAGATAGAACCGAGCAAGATCAAGCAGTTCAAGGGCAGGGCTTTTACAAAACGTTCAAGGATGAGGGCGTTGATTTCTTTAATGCAAGAGGGTACATCACTTTTCCAGTGACAAAACATGTTGGAGTGCAGTTTGGACATGATAAAAACTTCATTGGCAATGGATATCGTTCGTTGATTTTATCGGATTATGCTAACAATTATCTCTTCTTGAAGCTCAATACAAAAGTCTGGAGGTTGAATTATCAAAATCTATATACCTCTTTAGTAGCAGATTACACAAGAGGTGTAGATACGAAGTTGCCTAACAAATATATGTCTTTGCACCACTTGAGTTTGAATGTAACTGATTGGTTAAATATTGGTGCATTTGAAAGTGTTGTTTCGGGTAGGCTAGATGCCAACTATCTCAACCCCATTATATTTTATAGGGCAGTAGAACAAGATCTTGGTAGCCCCGATAATGCTATTTTGGGAACAGATTTTAAAGTTAATTTCTTAAAGCACTTCTCTTGTTATGGACAATTTATTGTTGATGAATTTAACTTCAATAACTTTAGAGACTCAACCGGTTGGTGGGGGAATAAATACGGTTTTCAGGCTGGTTTGAAGTATATTGATGTGGCGGGAATTAGTAATTTAGACTTACAATTGGAGTATAATGTAGTAAGACCTTATACTTATACCTTTAGAGATTCTTTAGCAAATTATTCTCACTATAATCAATCTTTGGCACATCCACTTGGGGCTAATTTTGAAGAATTTATTGGGATCATTCGATATCAGCCCATTCCTAGGTTGACTATTACGGCTAGACAGCTAGTCATGAATCAAGGAATAGATACCGCAAATACAAACTGGGGAGGTAGTGTTTTTCCGAGTTATATTACAAGGGAGAGAGAATATGATAACTACATTTTACAAGGGGTGTTTTCCAAAACTTTCTTAACAGATATTACTCTAAGTTATCAATGGAGGCATAATATTTTCCTTGACTTAAGATATCTGTATCGAACCAATAATCTCAAGACAAACAACACTAGTTTTACCTCTTTTGCAGTTCGCATGAATATCGCTCAGTGGGATTGGGGATATTAGTGAGATATTTGTAGCTTTATAAGCATGCCTAACTTAGCTGATAGCTATATCAATATTGCCAGAAGACTTCTTCCATCACCATTCACCATAGCCATTATCCTTACCGCATTAGTTCTCGTATTGGCCATGTTGTTTGGCACGCAAGAGGTTACATTGCAGGGTTCTGTCGATTCATGGAAAAATGGTTTATGGAATCCCTCGCTGCTAGTTTTTGCTATTCAAATGATGTTGATGTTAGTATTGGGCTATGTCTTAGCATTAAGTAAGCCAGTAAATAAGTTGGTTGCTAAAGTTACTGGTCTTTGTAATACGAATGCAAGAGCAGTTGGTTTAGTCTGTTTCTTTACTTTGCTAGTCAGTTTTATCAATTGGGGGCTAGGCTTGATCTTTGGAGCCATATTAACAAGAAAAGTAGGAGAATATGGCAAACAAAATAATATTAGCATTAATTATCCTTTAGTTGGAGCGGCAGGATATTCAGGGCTAATGGTTTGGCACGGAGGACTATCCGGTTCTGCACCAATAAAAGTGAGCGAAGCTGGGCATTTTATGGAGAATCAAATTGGTCAAATATTGCTTTCAGAAACTGTTTTCTCTAATATGAATATTGTTGTATCGTTACTTTTACTTATTGTTATTCCAACTTTCATGATTTTTTTGGCTAAAAAGACATCTCGAAGTGAGTTGCCTGAAGAAATTACCTCAGAATCAGATGTTGCCAATAAATTGACAGAAAATTTAATAGGAGCAGAAAAGATAGACCATTCAAAGTGGTTTGCTTATGCATTTGGCAGTATTTTACTACTGGTATGCTTAAATGACATATACTCATCTTTGGTTAGTGGCGAGAGAATATTATCGTTTTTAAATCCCAATTTTATTAATCTGTCATTATTAGCATTAGCCATCTTATTTCAAGGAAGCATAAATGATTTTTTGAAGTCACTTGACAAGTCTATAATAAGTGCGTCGGGGATATTAATACAATTTCCGTTGTATTTTGGTATCATGGGCATTATGAATTATTCTGGTTTGGTGAATGTTTGCTCAGATTTTTTTATGAGCATATCCAATAACTTTACGTATCCTATTTTTACGTTCATCAGTGCAGGAATAGTTAATGTTTTTGTGCCAAGTGGAGGTGGACAATGGGCCGTTCAAGGACCAATTATTGTTGAAGCAGCTAAACAATTGGGAGTTGATATATCGAAGTGTATCATGGCGTTGGCGTATGGAGATCAATTGACTAATATGCTACAACCTTTTTGGGCGCTACCATTATTAGGTATAACAGGGTTAAAAGCAAAAGATATTTTACCCTATTCATTGGCAATAATGTTGGTCGGTGGCGTTATATTTATTATTGGCTTAGTATTATTTTGATATGGGTAAACGATACTTAATACACGATTCTATCTACTTAGGTGCGTTGGTTGGTGCAATCCTTCCCGCTTTAGGGTCTGCTATTTATCGAATGTTGGAATTTACAGACTACTCTTGGGAGCAATATTATACCTATATATTCAATACCGAAATATTTGCGAGGTTAATTAGCCTATGTGTTATTACAAACTTAGTTTCTATGTATGGATTTCATTACATCAAGTATGATAAAGCAATAAGAGGAGTGATTTTTATCACACTGCTATATGCTGTTGTTTCCGTAATCTTACTTTTTGCTTAATGCGTTATTATATTATTTCAGGAGAAGCTTCTGGTGATTTGCATGGTGCCAACTTGGTAAAGCAACTTAAAATAGAAGATCCTAACGCTGACTTTCGTGGATGGGGAGGAGATTTAATGCGAAAAGAAGGTCTAGAGCTTGTCAAGCATTACAAAGAACTAGCCTTTATGGGCTTTGTTGAGGTCTTGATGAACATCTTTACGATTCTAAAAAACCTTAAATTCTGTAAAGAGGATATTTTAAAGTACCAGCCTGATGTTGTTATCCTTATTGATTATCCTGGGTTCAATCTTAAAGTGGCCGAATTTGCAAAAAAGAATAATATAAAAGTTATTTACTACATATCTCCGCAAGTATGGGCATGGAAAGCGTCAAGAGTAAAAAAGATCAAAGCTTACGTCGATAAAATGTTGGTGATATTGCCCTTTGAAAAGGAGTTTTACCAAAAGTACAATTATGAAGTCGACTTTGTAGGGCACCCTTTGTTGGATGCAATAAGTGAGAGTGAAAAAAGAGAAGAAAAAACGATTGCCCTTATACCTGGAAGTCGTAAACAAGAGATCAAAACAATGTTGCCCATTATGTTGGAAGCAACATCAAAGTTTGATGGATACAGACAAGTTATAGCGGGAGTTAATTCGATAGACAAAAGTTTTTATCAAGATTTTATTGAAGATTCGAATGCTCAGATTGAATATAATGCAATGCATAATGTTTTAAGAAAAGCATCTATTGCAGTAGTGACTTCAGGTACTGCCACATTGGAAACAGCATTATTTAACGTTCCACAAGTTGTCTGTTATAAAGGAAGTTTTTTATCGTACCATATAGGCAAGCATTTAGTTAAGGTGAAATATATTTCATTAGTCAACTTAATTATGGATCAGGAAGTTGTAAAAGAATTGATACAAAATGATCTTTCCGTAAATAATTTAAGACAAGAAGCCGAAATTTTGCTAAAAAATGCTTTTGAAAAGGAAAAGATGTATCGGGCTTACGAAGCGCTTCAAACAAAACTTGGAGGTAAGGGTGCTTCGGAAAGAGCTGCAAAAGTAATTGTAGATTATTTGAATGAATAGATGGATAGGGCTTTTTTGCATCAACTTAGTGATCACCATTAATGGCTTTTCGCAACATCGCCTTTATATCGGAATATTAAGAAGCCAGAAAATAACAGAACTTAAAGTAGCAGTTGACTCGGGCTCTGCATCTGTCAATGCATTTGGTGTTGAGGTATTTCGGTTAACGAAAGAAAAGCCTGTTAAACTCAGCTTTAAAAAAAGATACATCAAGGCAATTATTGACGATGTTATATCTGCTGACAACTTCATCATCAAGACAGATAGTAGCCAGTATCTATCATTGCTAATTAACAGCGAAATTTATCAATACAAGGGCGATTTGTTAGTAGAATATGACTCCATCGACAAAACTTTTATTCTAACCAATATTGTTGATATTAATGATTACCTAGGCTCAGTCATGTTAGGGGAAATCGGAGGATTAGATGGAGAGGAATTTTTAAAGGCAATGGCTGTAGTGAGTAGGACATATGCGTTAAAAAATACCTACAAGCATAAAAATGATCAGTTTGACTTGTGTGATGGGGTTCATTGTCAAGTTTACAAGGGTGATTTATTTATTCCAAATGCGATTATTCAAGCCATTGAAGAAACAGGAAACGAAGTCATTATTGATCGGGATAGCAACTTAATTGACGCAGTATTTTATGCTAATAGTGGTGGTATTACTTCTGATGTGGAGTATGTTTGGAATGTAGAAGCTTCTTACTTGAAATCCAAAGTAGATTCTTTTTCCCAAAATGGAAGGGGCTATGCGTGGGAATATAAAATCCTAAAAAAGGATTGGTTGGATTATCTATCAAAAAAAGTTAGAGATACAGTTAGTGGATATTATTGCGAGACAAATTTTGATCGAAGGAAAAACTATTATTGCAATGAAATTCCAATTTCATTAGTAGATATAAGGTATGATCTTCGTTTAAGGTCTACTTTGTTTATTGTTGAAGAAAATGTAGATACTGTTAATGGGGATTATTTGATTTTTTATGGGAGAGGATATGGACACGGGGTTGGTTTTAGTCAAGAAGGTGGATATGAAATGGGTAAGCAGGGTTATAATTATGTAGATATCATAAAATACTATTACACAAGTGTTAAAGTCTTAGACTACTTTCTGTTACAGGACTATTAAACTCAATCTAATATTGCATTAAACAAGGCATTAATAGTATAATGGTCTAAATCGAATACCATTAACAGAATTGTATTCCAAGGCAGGAAAAGGAAATTTTAAAAGATTTACAGATCGAAGTAAAAAGCGTATCCATTTTTTATTGGATGATATTCGTGAAAAGTCAATATCAAAAGATAATAGGTATTGTCTATACCGATCTAAATGTGGGAATGGTTTTCCTCTGTAATAGGTTGGGTTTTCGAATTCGTAAATCATGCCATTGGCACTATACCCAAATGCGACATTAAGCCACTTAGGAATTTTGTCACTCCTTGAAATCTTATTTAGGTTGGCTGACAACCAATAAGTATGTGCATTGTAGTCGAGGAAAAAGCTTTCAATGTGATTCTCTCCCAAAGCGCTGTGCAAGTTTCTAAATTCACTAGGTGCGTAAGAAAACTTCATAAGCACAATTTGTTCATTAAATAAAGCCTCTTGTGTCATAAACAGTCCTGCCCCCAATGTATTTGCAATCATATCATACCAAGAAAACCCCCAATCCTCATACAAGCCGTCAAATATCTCAATTGGTGTTTGGAAAATTAATCCAATAGGTCCTCCGTATAAAAGCGCTTTTTTCTTATTTACGCCAGCACTTCGTAAAGCATAGTATGCCGTATAACTTTCTCTATAAGCGCCGTAAGCGTGCCCTGCCTTGTCAATTTGCAGATAACCTTCTGAGTCATCGTAAAAGTGAAATGAAACACGTTCCTGATCTTTGTACCAAATAAAACTTAGAAAAGAGAGTCCGGCAACATAGGAACCTGTTTCAATTGCAATGACAGTTGCAAGCTTCTTTTTGTTAAGTGTATCCGGATATAGCTCCGCAAATTGAGGCTGTCCAAAGATGCTAGTAGAAAAAAGAACTACATAAATGAATGCTGCAAACCGAAAAAACATTATTTTATTAGATCAGCCCCCATGTAAGATTGCAGTTTTGAAGGAACCTTAATTCCATCTTTGGTTTGATTATTTTCTAAAAGAGCTGCAACTATCCTTGGAAGTGCCAATGCACTGCCATTCAGAGTATGTGCCAAATGCTTTTTGTTGTTTGCATCTTTAAACCTAAGTTTGAGTCTATTCGCTTGATAGTTTCCGAAATTGGAAACAGAGCTGACTTCTAGCCACTTTTCCTGAGCAGCTGAATATACTTCAAAATCATACGTAAGTGCAGAAGTAAAGCTCATATCACCGCCACATAGCTTTACAATTCTAAATGGTAATTCGAGATCTTCCAATAGGCTTTTTACATGGTTAACCATTTCCTCAAGCACATCATAAGACTTGTCGAGGTGGGTAACTTGAACAATTTCAACCTTATCAAATTGATGCAGTCTGTTTAATCCTCTTACATCCTTTCCATAAGAACCTGCCTCTCTTCTGAAGCAAGGCGTATAGCCACAATATTGTAAAGGGAGTTCATCTTCTTTTAAAATTACATCTCTGAATATGTTTGTGATGGGAACTTCAGCGGTTGGAATTAAGTATAAGTTGTCTTCAGTAATGTGATACATTTGTCCCTCCTTATCCGGTAACTGGCCCGTTCCAAATCCGGAATCTTCATTAACCAAAAGAGGTGCTTGTACCTCTGTATAACCTGCTTCGCTTGCTTTGTCTAAGAAAAAAGATATCAAGGCTCTTTGTAGTTTTGCTCCCTGACCTTTGTAAACAGGAAAACCTGCTCCTGCTATCTTATTGCCTAATTCAAAATCAATAAGATCATAATCCTTGGCTAGTTCCCAGTGAGGTTTTTTTAAGTCTTTTAAAGAAGGTAAGTTGCCATGCTCAGAGATAACAGTGTTATCCTCAGCCGATTTCCCATTTAGTACTTCTGGAGAAGGGATATTGGGAACAGTAGTTAAAAGTGTTTGCACCTCTTGTTCCAGCCGGGTCATTTGATCACTTAATGCTTTATTGCTTTCTTTTAAGTCGGCAGACTGTTGTTGCAGTTTTTGTGCTTCTTCTGTTTTTCTTTGACTAAAAAGAATACCTACTTCTTTAGAAACTTTATTTACAGTTGCTAATTGCTCATCCAGTTTTTGTTGAACAGCCTTTCTCTCATCGTCTTTTGCCAAAATCTCATCTATAACTTGAGATGCGTCAAAGTTCTTAATTGCTAACTGTTTGATCACATTTTCTTTTTCGCTTCTTAATAAACTAAGTTGGAGCATAGCTAACTTTATTGTATTTGAGCTTCAAAATTAACGCTAATTGAAGAATAAATAGTGATAGAGAAAAAATTTATTCAATAAATTTGATAAATCAAGAGGAATTATTTAAAATTGTGGTCTAATCATTCAGTATTCTTCCTAAGATTACTTTTTAATTTTATTTTCAAACACATCGAGAGATAATTTTATATTTTATTTCAACCTAAACTAAATCAATTTTAATGTACGATATTATTCAGTTGAATGACATGGCTGAGCCGAAATTACAAGATTTGGCAGGCAAGTTAGAGATCAAAGACTTTGACAAACTGGAAAAACAAGATTTAATTTATCAAATTTTAGATAGACAAGCGGTTACGGCACCTGACAAACCTAAAGCTAAATCTGAAGATGATAAGCCAGCTCCTAAAAAAAGAACATCAAGCAAGGATGATGATAAAAAGGCTAGTTCTGAACCTAGCGAAAAGAAGGCTACTGAGAAAAAAGAAGAAAAACCTAAAGCTCCTGCTTACGATGTAGAGCTAGAAGGAGCTATAGCGAGTGATGGCGTTTTAGAAATGATGCCGGATGGATACGGCTTTTTAAGGTCTTCAGATTATAATTATTTATCATCTCCCGATGATGTTTATGTATCACCGTCTCAAATCAAGTTATTTGGTCTTAAGACAGGAGATACTGTTCTGGGAACGGTAAGACCTCCAAAAGAAGGTGAAAAGTATTTTGCATTATTAAAGGTTGATCAGATAAATGGTAAATCTCCAGAGGCAGTAAGAGATAGAGTACCATTCGATTATCTGACACCATTATTTCCGAATGAGAAGTTTAACTTGATAGGAGAGAGTAATAACTACTCCACTAGGGTGATTGATTTATTTACTCCTATTGGAAAGGGGCAAAGAGGTCTAATTGTTGCACAACCTAAAACGGGTAAAACCAACTTATTAAAAGAAGTTGCAAATTCTATTGCTAAAAATCATCCCGAGGCATACTTGATTATCCTATTGATTGATGAGCGTCCTGAGGAGGTTACAGATATGCAAAGAAGTGTAAACGCAGAAGTAGTTGCTTCAACTTTTGACGAACCCGCGGATAGACATGTAAAAGTATCCAACATTGTTTTACAAAAAGCAAAACGATTAGTAGAGTGTGGTCACGATGTTGTCATTCTCTTGGATTCAATTACTAGGTTGGCAAGAGCGCATAATACAGTTGCTCCATCTTCAGGTAAGGTGTTATCCGGAGGTGTGGAGGCTAATGCACTACACAAGCCAAAGCAATTCTTAGGAGCTGCAAGAAAAATAGAAAATGGAGGTTCATTAACGGTATTAGCAACAGCTCTAATAGATACTGGCTCTAAAATGGATGAAGTGATCTTTGAGGAATTTAAAGGTACTGGAAACATGGAGTTACAGTTGGATAGAAAGCTTTCTAACAAGCGTATTTTTCCTGCTGTTGATATTGTGGCTTCAAGCACAAGAAGAGATGACTTATTACTAGATAAAGAAGTATTGAGTAAAATGTGGATTCTAAGAAATCATACTGCAGATATGACTTCAGAGGAAGCAATGCAATTCTTGTTGCAACAGATGAAGGGGACTAAGTCTAACGAGGAGTTTCTTATTTCCATGAATGGATAGAAAACATTGTCGAACTTGTTGTGAGTTCATAAAAAACTTATATCTTTGCAATCCTTTTAAATGATTTAACAAGATGAAACGAACATTTCAGCCGTCAAGAAGAAAGAGAAAAAACAAACATGGTTTTAGAGAACGTATGGGTTCTAAAGACGGTGCACAAGTTATTGCAAGAAGAAGGGCAAAAGGAAGAAAGAAGCTTACTGTCTCTGACGAAAAAAGACTAAAGTAAGCGCTACTTAATTCTAACTTTCTTGATTGTCTATATCATATAAGTTTACCAAAGCGGAGCGACTAAAGAGTCGTATTTTAATAGATAAAGTATTTAAAGAAGGCAAGCATCTATCGGATAAGGAGTTTCGAATAATATTCTTGAAACATAAGCTTCCTGTTGAATATCCAGCTCAAGTTTTAATATCTGTTCCTAAAAAAAAGTTTTCTAAAGCGGTAGATCGAAATCGCATTAAACGTTTGATTAGGGAAGTGTACAGATTAAATAAACATTTGTTGTATGAAAGACTTCAACGAGTTGATCAGCAGATAGCACTTGCATTTATTTATCAAGGAAGTAAGTTGCCTGAATATCACGAGGTAGAAAATAAAATAAAAGAACTGATAAATCGTTTAATTAATAAGTTAGGCTGAGTTTTTTCCTTATTTTCACTATGAAGTTGTTTGTAGTTGGATATATTTTATTAATAAAATAAGTCTTCTTGTCATTTTGAACGAAGTGAAAAATCTACCTTTGAATATAAAGTTAGACCTGCCTGCCAGCAGGCAGGTTTCTCCTAACGTCGAAAAGACATTAGTTTTAGGCGGATTTTACTAGGCCAACTTTTTTAAATAAGTTCTATTATAACGTAAACTAGTATGAAAAACTTTATTAAAAGTGCTAAAGCAAAGATATTAATACTTGTAGTGGTCATCATTTCATTGACTCAATTAGCATTTGTAGACCAATACTTTGAAATTTCTAAAAATCTCGATGTATTTGGAACCTTATACAAAGAACTCAATTATTATTATGTAGATGATGTTGATCCAGCAAAATTGATGCGTACAGGTATTGATGCGATGTTGAAATCTCTTGATCCATACACCACTTTTATTTCTGAATCCGAGATAGAAGACTACAAATTTCAAACTACTGGTAAATATGGTGGAATTGGTGCATTGATAAGAAATAACGGAGAGTATGTTTTAATTGCCGAACCATATGAAGATTTTCCTGCCTATAAAGCAGGGCTTATTGCAGGAGATATTATATTAGAAGTAGATGGTAAAACCGCAAAAGGTAAGTCAACTACTGAAGTAAGTAAAATCTTAAGAGGACAGCCAGGCAGTGAGGTTAAGCTTTTGATTAAGAGACCTCATGAAAATAAGGAAATGACAAAGACATTATTGCGAGAGGAAATAAAGGTAAAGAGTGTTCCTTATTATGGGATGATAGATGAAAAAATAGGCTATATAACTTTGACCAGCTTTACACAGCGAGCAGGTAAATATGTGAAAGATGCATTTGTCGAACTTAAAGAAAAAAATCCAGAAATGACTGGATTGATATTTGACTTAAGGGGAAACCCCGGAGGGCTTTTAAATGAAGCTATCAATGTATCAAATGTTTTTATAGATAAAGGACGAGAAGTTGTAAGTACTAAAGGAAAGGTAAAAGACTGGGATAAAACTTATAGGACATTAAACTCTCCTATTGATTTGACAATGCCTTTGGTGGTTTTGGTAGACAGGGGGTCTGCATCGGCTTCAGAAATTGTATCAGGTGTGATTCAAGATTTAGATAGGGGCGTTGTTCTAGGAAGGAAAACATTTGGGAAAGGATTAGTGCAAACAACTAGGGTCTTGAGTTATAATACACAGCTTAAGGTGACAACTTCTAAGTATTATGTTCCTAGCGGTCGTTGTATACAAGCAATTGATTACAGTAATCGAAATGAAGACGGTAGTGTCGGTAAAATGCCTGATTCACTAAAGACAGCTTTTAAGACAAACAATGGAAGAATTGTTTATGATGGTGGAGGTATTGATCCGGATTTAACTATTGAGCAAGAAAAGTACGCTCAAATTACAGCAAGCTTGGTAAGTAAGGAACTGATATTTGATTATGCGACCCTATATCATCATAAAAATCCAACAATAAAACCTGCAAAGGAATTTGTCTTTTCGGAAGAGGACTACCAAGATTTTATTAAGTTCTTAGCAGACAAGGATTACGACTATAAGACAAATAGTGAAGAGTTGTTAGAAGAATTACAAGAGAGTACTAAGGAAGAAAAGTATTATGAGGCAATTAAGAAAGACTTGGAAAATCTGAAACAAGATGTAATTCATGATAAGAAAAATGATTTAATAAAATTTAAAGATGAGATTGTGGATTTGCTAGAGCTAGAGATTGCCAGTAGGTATTATTACCAAAAGGGTCGAATTGAAACGTCATTCAGAAATGATGAAGACATCACTAAGGCGCTTGAGATTCTTGGTGATTCTGAACAGTATGCATCATTTATACAGCCCCCGTCTGCTGGAGAATAGTTTCTAAATGTCTTTAATACTATCTATTGATACAACGACTGATGTTTGCTCTGTAGCTATTTCTGAAGAGGCTAATGTTATTGTGCTTAAAGAAGACTTGGAAGGGCGTAATCATGGTTCTATGACAACGGTTTTAGTTGAGCAAGCCTTTAGGGAAGCAGGTATTAATAAAAATGATTTATCAGCTATTGCCGTAAGTAGTGGCCCTGGTTCATATACTGGTTTAAGAATTGGGTTTTCTGTTGCAAAAGGACTTTGCTATGCACTAGATACACCTTTGATTGTGGTGGATACGTTATTGGCGGAGGTGATAAAGTATAAGAGTAATACTCAAAAGAGTTTCCAATATTATTGTTCTGTGATTGAAGCTAGGGAACAAGAGGTATTTGTAGGGGTTTATGATAATGAAGATGTTTGTGTGCTAAGTCCAGCGCTTATTGATTTAAGTCAGTCAGGTTGGGCGATTGATTTGAGTAATAACTTTGCTGACATGGTGGTATTTGGTAATATTGAAAAATATAAAAATGCTTTTGCTGGTGTATCTAATTCTGTAGATTGTATTTTCTCACCTAACTCTGTTCGGTATTTAGTGCCAATAGCCAATAAGAAGATGCAAAACAAAGATTTCGAAAATCTTGCTTATAGTAAACCTTCCTATCTAAAAGATTTTTTTGTTCATCAAGCCAAGGTATCAAAATGATACTGGTGTCTCGGTTTGAGATTTTTTATTTTATGTGCTCTTTCAAAATAGCCGTTAATTAAAGGTTTGATTTTTTGGCACGATATTTGTTTATGTTAGTTTAACATTAAGTTAACCTAAAACTCAAACCTATGTTATTAAACGAAGAGGTTGTTGAAATTTTGTCTGAAACTATTGAATCATCAAAAAAAGCTGATTTGGATTACGATCAAGTTAGAAAAGCGGCGCTTGTATTTAGAGCAGTAAACCATAAGCTAAGACAATCAATTATTGAATTGTTAAGAAATCACAAGCAGTTAGTGGTAACCGAAATATATGTTAAGTTGAGGTTAGAACAGTCTGTTGCATCTCAGCACTTAGCTATATTAAGGAGAGCAGGAGTTGTAAAAACCAACAGAGAGGGAAAGTACATTTATTACTCTATCGATGAATCTAGGTTGGCACAAATTGCAACCATATCAAACGAATTGATCAAATAAAATAGAAACAATAGTTTTTAAAAGGTAATTGTACAGCCTTTTAATGCTTTTTCTATGTTGTTTAGAGTCTCTTTAGAGAGCTTAGAATTATTTGATAAAACTAACTCTTTAAGATTGGTGAGTTGTCCCATTTCAGTCGGCAATTCACCTAGCTCATTTTGACTTAAAGTTAACTTTTCTAGATTCATCAATTTAGAAATGTCAGAAGGAACATTTGTTAGTTGGGTATTCCATAAGCTTAGTTCTTCTAGCGCTTTTAAACTTGTTATCGTTGCTGGAATTGTCTTCAAAGGGTTTAGACCTAAAAAAAGTATTTTTAGATTTTTTAAGTTGCCAAACTCTGCAGGTAAACTAGCTATGTTGTTATAGCTTAAGTTTAATTCTGTCAAGCTTTGAATAGTTCCAATTGATGCTGGCAATTCCTCTATTTGGTTGTACCTAAGGTCGATCTTTTGAATTGTTGTTTCAGAAAGGTGGGTTAAAGAAGTTGCCAAATCTAGTGTGGGTATATTGCTTAATATAATAGTGTGTAAGTTCTCGAGTTGACCTATCTCTTTGGGTAAAACATAAAGCTTGTTATGATTTAATCTGAGAAAGTGGAGTGACGCTAAATCACCTATTTCTGCTGGTAATCCTTTCAGGTCGTTAAATTGTAGATTGAGCTTTTTTAATTGAGTCAGCTTTCCAATAGCAGGGTCGATTCTATGAATATTATTATATCCCAGATCTATACTTTGAATTGCTTGTAGTCCTCCAATTTCTTGAGGTATCTTGGCAAGGTCATTAGAAGTGAGTATTAGGTTTTTTAAGTTTGGCAACTTCCCCAAAATACTTAAAACTTGTGCTATATCTATTTCTCTGTTATTGCCTAGATCCAAAAAAGTAAGATTAGTAAGGCTTGCAAATGACGTGGGCAGTTTTTCGATTCCAACATCATTTAAATGCAATTCCTGTAAGTTAGACAGCTTACCAAAATCTTCTGGTAGACCTTCTTTCAAAAATTGTCCGTCTAGTACAAGTTTGTAAACCTTGTCTCCTTTTTTCATCGCCTTATTAAGCTCGGTAAAAGGCTTTTGCTTTGCCAGTTCTATAGAGTCTAAAGGTTCAGCAATACATTGAATTAAGAGTAACGAAAATGAAAGGATTGAGATGAGCTTCATAAGGTTATTTTGTAGCTGATATCAAAATTAACAATAGTTAGCGAACTTAACCTATTAGTTTTGTATTATAATCTTCTTTATTGAGGTAAGTGGATACTTTGTCTCTAAAATCACCTTGTATCAAAATGATACTATCCTTGGCAGACCCTCCAACACCGCATAACGTTTTAAGATTTTTTGCTAAACTATTTAAATCATCTTTACTACCAATAAAGCCCTCTATTAGGGTGACTTTTTTGCCATTCCGCTGCTTTTTATCTAAATAGATTTTCAAATGTTGTTCACTTGGTGATAGTGTCTCTTCTTCTGCATTACCATCATATTCGTAATTATAGTCGGGATCAGTAGAGTAAACAACTCCTTTTTTATTTTTCTTGGACATGCTAAAAGTTTTAATGGACTCACTATTGCGCGTTTAAAACGCGTAATAGTGAGTTACAAGTGCATTGAATGAAATATCCGTTAAAGACTCTTTAAGCTCCTGCTAACAAACTCTGTTAGGTCTTTTCCCTTTAACATATTTTGAGAAAGCAATGCTAGATCAGTTGCCTGTTTGGTTAAGGACTTCTTAGCCTTTTCATCTTTTTCTTTGAGTATTTTAGATACTAAAGGGTGGTTGGTATTGACCACCAAATTATGTATTTCAGGCATGGCACCACCAAACATATTTCCTCCTACTGCACTCATATCTTGCATTCTTCTTGAAAACTCAGGCTTTACAACCGTAAAAGGTGTTTCATCTTTAGACAGATTTTCAAATATAACATTGAACTTCTCTTTAGGAACAACCTCTTCAATAACTGGTTTTAAAGATTCCTTGTCTTTGTCTGTTAGTTTTGACTTAATCTCCTCACCCTTGTCTATCAACTTTTCAATTGAATCAGAGTCGACTCTGGCGAAAGTTACATTTTCCAACTTTTGCTCCAAATGACCAATAAAGTGACCTGTCAAAGCTGTGTCTAACACCAATACATCATAACCCTTGGCTTTGGCCTTTTCAATATAAGCATGCTGTTCCTCAGCATTATTGGTGTACAAGTAAACAACTTTCTTATCCTTGTTTTCCTGAATATCTTTTACTTTGGCTTGGTATTCTTCTAGAGAGAAATACTCATTTTCTGTATTCTTTAACAAAGTAAACTTCTTTGCCCTGTCGTAAAACTTCTCTTCTGAAACCATACCATACTCCATGAAGATTTTAATATCATCCCACTTTGCTTCGAAATCTTTTCGATCTTTTTTAAATAATTCTTCCAGTTTGTCCGCAACTTTCTTCATGATGTGCCCGGAAATCTTTTTTACGTTACCGTCACTTTGCAAGTATGATCTGGAAACATTCAGCGGAATGTCTGGAGAATCAATCACACCATGAAGTAAGGTTAGAAATTCAGGAACGATTCCCTCCACAGAGTCAGTCACAAATACCTGATTGCAGTATAGTTGTATTTTGTTTTTTTGAACTTCAACCTGTTGTTTAATCTTAGGAAAGTACAATACCCCAGTTAGGTTAAACGGATAGTCGACATTTAAATGGATGTGAAATAATGGATCTTCAAATGTCATCGGATATAGCTCCCGATAAAAAGACTTGTAATCTTCATCTTTTAAGTCAGATGGCTTTTTAGTCCAAGCCGGAGTGGGATTGTTGATGATGTTATCTACTGTAAGTTTTTTCTCTTTATCCTTTTCATCCTTTATCGTTTCCTCCTTTGTTCCAAACTTGATTTTAATAGGTAAAAACTTACAATATTTATTAAGTAACTCTGTAATCTTGTAATCTTCTAAAAAGTCTTTAGCGTCATCGCTAATGTTAAGAATGATATCGGTTCCTCTTCCTTCTTTTTTGGTAGGTTCTAACGTGAATTCTGGACTTCCATCACAAGACCATTTTACAGCTTGAGTTTTCTCCTTATGTGATTGAGTAATAATGTCAACTCTATCTGCGACCATAAAAGAAGAATAAAACCCTAACCCAAAGTGCCCAATGATAGTAGCGCCATCAGTTTTGTCTTTATACTTTTGGACAAACTCTTCAGCACCCGAGAATGCAATTTGGTTGATGTATTTATCAACTTCTTCTTCTGTCATTCCGATACCATTATCACGAATGGTAATCGTTTTTTTCTTTTTGTCAATTAGTACTTCGACCAAAAGATCTCCCAATTCTCCTTTATATTCTCCTAATGAAGAAAGTGCTTTTAATTTTTGACTTGCGTCTACAGCGTTTGATACTAGTTCTCTCAAGAAGATTTCTTGATCAGAATACAAGAACTTCTTAATGATAGGAAATATATTTTCCGACTGTACATTGATTGTTCCCTTTTGAGCTGTTTTTGTTGCCATTTCGTCAGTTTTCTTTAATCGTGGTTAAAAAATCAATCGGATAAGTATAAGGCAAAAGCCATGCCAAGTCGTAAAGTATGACATTTTGGCAATCTTTATAAGGTCGCGAAGTTAGGCTTCTTGCGCCTGTTTAGTTGTACAGAGTTCCTTTAATTTTGCAACAACTGTATCTATTTCCTCTTTAGTGTTGTATTTCGAAAATGAAAAGCGTATACTTGGTCTGTTCATATCTGCACCAATATTTCTGAGTACATGAGAACCTATATCACTTCCAGAGGTACAGGCACTTCCTCCTGACGCACAGATGCCCGAAATATCTAAATTGAAAAGCAACATTGAAGATTTATCATTTGGCGGAAATGATACGTTTAATACTGTGTATAAGCTTTCTCCACTATAATCTCCATTAAATTGAACATCTTGTATTTCTTCACTAAGCTTATTTGCCATGTAAGTTTTAAGCTCCTGTATCTTTTTACTTTCATGCTCTAGGTGCTCATATGCTAGTTCTGTTGCTCTACCCAGCCCTACTATTCCTATTGTGTTTTCAGTACCTGCTCTCATATTTCTTTCTTGAGCTCCACCTGATATGTAACAGTTGATATTAATGTCTCCATTGACATATAAGAATCCGATACCATTAGGACCATGAAATTTGTGTGCAGCACCTGAGATAAAATGAACATGAATATCTTGAAGATCAATAGGGTAGTGAGCAAATGTTTGAACAGTATCTGAGTGGAAATAGGCATCATGTTCCTTACATAGTTCTCCAACCTTTTTAATGTCTAATAAGTTGCCTAGTTCGTTATTGGCATGCATTAAGGTTACTAATGTCTTTTGAGAAGATGTGTTTAATAGTGTCTCCAAATGGTTTAAGTCGATATGTCCCTTCTCTGTAAGGTCTACGTAAGAGACTTCGACTCCTTGTTTTGCCATATCTTCCACTGAATGCAATACGCAATGGTGTTCTATTTTTGAAGATATAATGTGCTTAACGCCCAAGTCTCTTACAGAGCATTTGATAGCAGTATTATTAGATTCAGTGCCACCGGAAGTGAAAAATATTTCCGAAGGAGAAGCGTTTAGTTTATTTGCTATTGTTTTTCTGGTTTTTTCAATAGCTGTACGCATTTCTCTTCCAACAGCATGTATGGAAGATGGATTACCGTACTTTTCCTTTAAGAAAGGAGTCATTGCTTCAAAAACCTCTTCGTCTAATTTCGTGTTGGCAGCGCTATCTAAGTATATCATATCTTTCAAAAGTTGTGTTGAACAAATACAAATTTATGCAAAAATGCTTAAACAGGCGTATTTATGCAGTCTTTGATGTCCTCTTTGATTTTTTTAACTAGATTCTCAGCGGCTGTTTCACTAGTACTTTCCGAATAGATTCTAATGATCGGTTCCGTATTTGACTTTCTTAGGTGTATCCAATCAGAATCAAAGTTGATTTTTAAGCCATCAACAGTATTGATATCGTGGTTTTGATACTTTTTTTCTATTTCCTCGAGTACTTTGTCAACGTCAATCTCTGGTGTCAATTCAATTTTGCTTTTAGACATATAATAGTTTGGATAAGAAGAGCGTAGTTGTGAGCACGATTTTCCAAACTTAGCTAAGTGAGATAAGAATAAAGCGATGCCTACTAGGGCATCTCTGCCATAATGCAGTCCTGGGTATATAATACCGCCATTACCTTCTCCACCAATAACGGCATTGGTTTTTTTCATTTCCTCTACAACATTGACTTCACCAACAGCGGATGCAGAATAGGTGCCTCCTGCTTTTTCTGTTACGTCTTTGAGTGCTCTGGTTGAGGAGAGGTTGGAAACAGTATGCCCTTTTGAGAACTGTAAAATATAATCAGCGATCGCAACTAAAGTGTATTCCTCACCAAACATACTGCCATCCTCACATACTAAAGCTAATCTATCTACATCTGGATCAACTACAATTCCTAGGTCGGCATTTTGATTTTTAACTTCATTTGAAATGGTAGTAAGGTGCTCCGGCAATGGTTCTGGGTTGTGAGGAAATCTACCGTTTGGCGCACAGAATAATTCCACTACATCTTTTACTCCAAGTTTTTTTAATAGCAATGGTACTGCAATTCCTCCAGTAGAGTTAACACAATCAATAACTACTTTGAAATCTCGCTTTTTAATCGCCTTTACATCTACCTCTCTTAGTTTAAGGATTTTATCGATATGCAGGTTAAGTTGATTTTTGTCTTTGATGAAATCTCCAAGATGATCTACATCAACAAATGCAAAAGATTTTTGTTCAACTAATTCCAATACTTCTTTGCCATCTTGTCCTGAAATGAATTCTCCTTTTTCATTAAAAAGTTTCAATGCATTCCATTGTTTGGGATTATGGCTAGCAGTTAAAATAATACCACCAATAGCATCAAGTTCAGTGACGGCCATTTCAACGGTGGGAGTGGTGGATAGCCCTAAGTCGATTACAGACAAGCCAACACTTTGCAAGGTTCCACTCACCAAATTTCTTACCATGTCTCCAGAGATTCTAGCATCTCTTCCCAACACTACTTTATTGTTCTCTGAATTCCTTCTTTTAAGCCATGTCCCAAAGGCAGCGGTACATTCTACAATGTCAATTGGGGTAAGTCCTTCTCCAACATTACCACCTATTGTGCCTCTGATTCCCGAAATTGATTTAATTAAAGTCATTTTACAAATTGATTATTATTTAGGATATTAGTTTAGAGGAGCTATCTCTTTGAATGATTCGTAATGCTCTCCTATTTCCCAGTTTTCTTTTAATTCATCTTGATGCAAGCTTGCCCATTCTATTACTAGGCCTAGTGCCCTAGGAGAAAGTTGACCAGAAATTAACTTTATATCATTAATGCCTATTATGGCCTCTTCTCCTGCATATTTTGCATGAAAATGTGGTGGGGCATGATCTTCGTAATACATATAAATAGCAATACCAAAAAAAGTACTAATTAATGGCATTTACGATGCTTTACTAAAGAAATATGCTTCAGGATTAATATCTTTAACCTTATAATAGAGACTGTCTGGACAAATATCAAGGTCATTTGACCATGCAAGAACTCCATTATCTATGTAAGCATCTTCAAACTTTATATCACTGTTCCAAGCTTTAAAAACACCTTTACCCTTTAGATGTGATAAATCAACTACTCCCTGAGTCCCATCATCGAAGTGCAAGTCTATTTTATATCCTTTAAGAAACTTTATTGATTTAAGCTTATGCATACTGATCTAAAATACAAAGTTTTTAGTCTAACGTCAAGATGTTTACATTCTTTGTGGAACTTCAATGCCTAAGAGCTTCATTCCAGTTTGAATAACATGCCCTGTAAAAATAGATAATTCTACTCTAAATTGACCGGGTGCATCATCTTTGAATATTGGAGATTCCGTATAAAACTTATTATATGTTTTGGCCAATTCATAAACATAGTTGCTTATAATAGCAGGGCTATATTCTCCAGTAGCTTGCTTAATAATATCGGGATATTTATAAATGACTTTAATAAGATCTCGTTCCGAATCATTTAGGGCAGGAGTATCTTGTTTTAATTTTTCTGTTTCACTTCTTCTCTTTATGGCCTGAATTCTAGCATAGGTATACTGTATGAATGGGCCTGTGTTGCCTTGAAAGTCTATTGATTCTTCTGGGTTGAAAAGCAATCTCTTCTTAGGGTCTACCTTTAATAGAAAAAACTTTAGTGCCCCGTCTCCAATGGTCTTATATAACGTATTGGCTTCTTCTTTAGAAAATTCATCAATCTTCCCAAGCTGCTCTGTGTGTTGTTGGGCGGTATCGTGCATTTCCCGGAAAAGATCATCAGCATCTACAACTGTTCCTTCTCTGGATTTCATTTTACCGGAAGGCAGATCAACCATACCGTAAGATAGGTGATAACATTCTTTTGCCCATTGGTAACCGAGCTTGCTAAGAATTAGAAATAAGACTTTAAAGTGATATTCTTGCTCACTACCTACCACATAAATCTGCTTGGTCAATTCAGGAAAATCTTTGAATCTTAGTATTGCAGTACCAATGTCCTGAGTCATGTAAACTGACGTGCCGTCAGATCGTAAAAGTATCTTCTCATCCAAACCTTCCTCGGTCAAGTCAACCCATACTGAGCCATCGTCTTTTTTATAAAATATACCTTCATCTAAACCACGCAATACCTCATCTTTTCCTAGTAGATAAGTCTCAGATTCATAATATAACTTGTCAAAATCGACACCCATGGTTTTATAAGTAACATCAAAACCATCGTAAACCCACTGGTTCATTTTTTGCCATAATTGATTCACCTCAGGATCTTTTTGTTCCCATTTTCGTAGCATCTCTTTTGCTTCAAGCATTATAGGTGCTTCTTGCTCGGCTTGTTCCTTTGTTTTTCCCTTTTCAATTAGTTCTTCAATCTCAGTTTTGTAGTGCTTATCAAATTCGACATAGTATTTACCTACTAATTTGTCTCCTTTTAGTCCTGATGTTTCTGGAGTTTCGTCATTACCAAACTTTTGCCATGCGAGCATGGACTTACAGATATGGATACCCCTGTCATTAATGATTTGAACTTTCTTTACTATATTTCCAGCAGCCTCTAAGATATTTGCAGTAGCAAAGCCTAATAAGTTATTTCGAATATGTCCCAAATGTAATGGTTTATTGGTATTCGGAGACGAATACTCAATCATCACAGTCTTATCGGTTGAAGGTAATTTCCCAAAATCTTGATTGGTTTGGTTGCCCTTAAGAAAGTCAATCCAATATTGATCGTTTATGGAAAGATTCAAAAAGCCTTTAACCACGTTAAAGTCATCAATTAAGTCAACTTGCTCTTTTAGCTCGTTTCCAATCCGATCAGCTGTTTCTTCAGGTGATTGTTTTGAATGCCTTGTGAACTGAAAACAGGTAATCGTAATATCACCGTCAAATTCCTTTCTCGTTTCTTGCAATGTGACTTCCCTGGACGTTATAGATGCATTAAATAATTTCTGAACAGCGCTAACAGTTTCTTTTTCGATAATCTGCTCTATTGACATTGAACTCATCTTTTTTCTATTTCTTTCACAACACTTTCTAGTATTCTTAACCCTATTTCTGCTGTTTTATTGCAATCATCTAGAAGCGGGTTGATTTCAGTAATTTCAAAAGAATTAACCTTTGGAGATTGTAATAGCGTTATGATAATATTTGTTGCTTCGTCTTCGTCAAAACCATTTTCTACGGGTGTACCAGTTCCCTGTACCCATTTTTTATCTAAACTATCGATATCGAAAGAAATATGGACAATATCGCACTCCTTTAACTTTAAATCAATTTGCTTTTTTACTTCACCTATTGAATACTTTCGACATTGATCAACAGTAAATACACTAATGTCATTTTCTTTTATAATTTCTTCTTCAGGTTTTTCTAAATTTCTTAACCCAATGAAAACAATGTCCTCGGCTTTTATTTTAGGTGATATATTATTTGAATTTTTTAGATGATCCCATAACTCAAGAACTTTCTTATCGGGACTATTTCTTGCCATTTCTTTATTATCAATTGCGCTTGCTATTGCCAAGGGCATACCGTGCATGTTGCCAGAGGGTGTTGTATATGGAGAGTGGAAGTCTGCATGAGCATCAATCCAAATAACGCCAATTCGTTTGTCAATGTTTGCGGCTTTAATTCCTGCCAATGTCCCGGCGCCATTACTGTGGTCACCGGTCAATATAATGTTAAAAGCTTTATTGTATTGTTTACTGATTGTGTTGGATAAGCTTTCTTGAGTTTTAATGATATGCTCAATATGCTTTGCAAATTTATATTGCCACCCACCTAACAATGCATCATTTTTTGAGTCAATGTTGATTATTGGATATTTTTTAAAAATATCACTTTTATTGACAGAAGCTATCTTGAGAGCAGCAATTCCTAAGCTGCTACCTCTAGTCCCTGCGCCTAATTCTGAATCAATAGAAATAAATTGAATCTGTGACATAAATAATCTATGATAACAATACAAGTTGTCAAATCAAAGTTATTATTTTTGAACAGCTTTGACAATATAAATTAAGAGATAGTGGATAACAGGTATATTGATCTTATTGAACAAACTTTTGATTTTCCCCAGAGAGGGTTTGAAGTGTATGACAATCATTTATACTTCAATAAATTAAATCTATATGATATAGTTGCTAAGCAAGGGTCTCCACTCAGGCTTACTTATTTACCAAGAATAAGTGAACAGATCCAAAAGGCAAAACTGTTATTTGGTAATGCAATGAAAAAGCTGAACTATGATGCTAGCTATAAATACTGTTATTGTACTAAAAGCTCCCACTTTGCTCATGTTTTAGATGAGGTGTTAAAAAATGAAGTTCATATTGAAACCTCATCTGCATATGATTTAGATCTTATAAATAAGTTGCTTTCAAGACAAAAGGTTAATAAAGAGCTGTTTGTTCTGTCAAATGGGTATAAAACTATTGATTATTTAGAAAAACTGTCAAATCTCATTAATAGTGGTTTCAAGAATGTTATTCCCATTTTGGATAATAAGAAAGAGCTTGATGCATATGAAACCCTAGTTAACGGAACGTGTCATATAGGTATTCGAATTGCTACGGATGAAGAGCCCAATCATGAGTTTTATACGTCTAGATTGGGAATTAGATATAAGGATATTATAGGGTTTTACAAATCCAAGATTGCTACAAATTCGAAATTTAAACTTAAAATGCTTCATTTTTTTATTAATACAGGTATTAAGGATACTGCATATTATTGGAATGAATTGAACAAAGCGATTAAAATCTATTGTGAGTTGAAAAAGATAAACCCTGCACTCAATTCTTTAAATATTGGGGGAGGGTTTCCCATTCCATATTCGTTGGGTTTTGAATATAACTATGAGTATATGGTAGAAGAAATTTTGAACAAGATAAAGGAAACATGCGATGAAGAAAATGTCTCTTTGCCAGATATATTTACTGAATTTGGAAATTTTACGGTAGGAGAGAGCAGTGCAATGATTTATTCTGTATTAGATGAAAAACAACAAAATGATACGGAGCGTTGGTACATGATTAACAGCTCTTTTATAACTACCTTGCCTGATGTATGGGGTATTGATCAACGATTTATTATGTTGCCACTTAATCATTGGGATAAAGAATACCAAAAAGTGAATATTGGTGGATTGACCTGTGATAGTTTAGATTATTATAATGCTGAGGCTCATTTAAATCAAGTTTTTTTACCTAAATTAGATGATAAGGAGCCTTTGTACATTGGCTTCTTTAACATCGGTGCTTACCAGGAGGCGGTGAGTGGATATGGTGGTATAAAACATTGTCTGATACCTTCTCCAAAGCATATCATTATTGATAAAGATGAAAAAGGTAGTATCTTGATTAATGAATTTTCTCCTAAACAGTCGGCGGATAGTATGTTGGAAGTTTTAGGGTATTAAATAGTATGTATTGAAAGATTTATTGAAAAAACTAAAACCCCACTTAATTGCAGTAGGCATTTTTGTCGCAGTAGCTTTTATATATTTTCATCCCGTTTTAGAAGGTAAGAAGCTTTTGCAAAATGATATTATTCAATACAAAGGAATGGCAAAAGAGCTAAATGACTATCGTGATAAAACAGGAGAAGAAGCATTATGGACAAATAATATGTTTGGTGGAATGCCAGGTTTCATGATTTCTACTAAGTATAAAGGAGATTTGATACGAGACTACGTATATTATCCACTAGTCTCCTTACCCCAAACTGTAAACATATTTTTCATTTTGATGTTAGGTATGTACATATTGCTTATAACCTTTAGAGTTAACCCAATAATTGCTGTTGTAGGAAGTATCTCTTATGCCTTTACAACTTATTTTATAGGTTCAATTGAGGCTGGGCATACATCTAAGCTTGTAGCATTGGCCTTTTTACCTATGGTATTAGCGGGCCTCAAGTTAATATTTGATGGAAAGTATATGATTGGAACTACATTTACGGCTCTCGCTTCAGCTCTAGAAGTGACGGCAAACCATATCCAAGTAACTTATTATTTATTAATTATTATTGTTTTTTATGTAGGCTTTCAAGTATATGAGGGAGTTAAAAGCGGAAAAACTAGGTACTTAATGAAACCGTTAACTTTTGCTTTGATAGCTGCTCTTCTTGCTGGATTAGCCAACTTGGGGCACTTGTGGACTTCGTATGATTTTGCTAAGTATACAATGCGAGGAGGCAAATCCGAGCTTAAAAGCGATACAGATAAGAAGTCGTCGGGCTTAAACAAAGATTATGCTATGCGCTGGAGCCAAGGCAAAGCAGAAACACTGACATTTATGGTACCTGGATTATATGGAGGTTCCTCGAGTGAACATCTTGATAAAGCGTCTTATTTGTACGAAGAGATGGTAAAAAGAGGTGTTTCTAAAAATCAAGCTAAAGGTTTTGTTGCAAGAGTTCCCTTATATTGGGGGGATAAACCTTTTACTTCAAGTCCACATTATCTTGGAGCAGTAGTTTGTTTATTAATAATCTTAGGGTTTTATGTGACTAAAGGCTATCTGAAATGGTGGCTAATTTCTGTAAGTACTTTAGGTTTTATGTTAGCATGGGGGCGTCATTGGGAATGGTTTACAGATGTTTTCTTCTATTATGTTCCGATGTATAATAAGTTTAGAGCTCCAGAAATAACACTAATTATACCAACTGTATGTCTCATAGTACTTGCATTTATTGGTTTGAATACTTTTTTTAACGATAATGATTTGGACAAACAGAAAATAATAAAGAATACGATCTATACATTTCTTAGTATTATTGGGGTAATCGTGTTAGTTATTTTTTCATCAGATTTCGTTGCTAGAGGTGATGCACAGTTTGGGCAAAATAAATGGTTGGCAGAGTTAATGGTAGAACAAAGGAGAAAAATTGCCTTTCAGGATACCTTCAAGTCAATGGCTTTTGCTGGAATAGCGATAGGGTTGTTATATGGCTATATTAAAGGGAAAATAAAGAAACAATATACGATAATACTAATAGGACTGTTGATAATAATAGACTTATTCATAGTAGATAAGAAATACCTAAATGCTGAAAATTTTGTCAAACCTAAGAATTATGAAAATGTTTTTATTCCAAGTGAAGTTGACTTACAAATTCTGCAAGATAATGATCCCCATTACCGGGTTTTTAACCTAACAACAAATACATTTAATGATGCAATGACGTCATATCATCATAAATCAGTAGGGGGGTATAATGCTGCAAAGTTAGTTAGGTATCAGGATATGATTGATTATCATCTGAGTAAAAACAATTTGAAGGTCTTAAATATGTTAAATACGAAATATTTAGTAGTTCCTTCTAAAAAGGATAAAAAGCCTATTGTTAGACAAAATACTGATGCACTTGGTAATGCTTGGTTTGTAAAGGATATTTATTGGGCTAGTGATGCTAATGAAGAGATTGAGTACTTAAACCAGTTCGACCCCAAGCAAACTGTCGTCATTGACAAAAGGTATGAGCATGAGTTAAATGAAGAAATATCGGAATATAGTGCCAATGGTAGTATTAATCTCACTGAGTATAAACCTAATCATTTAACGTATGATTATAAATCAAGTGAACAACAGTTTGCTGTTTTTTCAGAGGTGTTTTATAAGGGTAATGAAGACTGGAAAGCTTATATTGATGGAACTTATGTTCCACATATGAGGGTCAATTACATTCTTCGTGGTATGCAATTACCTTCTGGTAATCACCAAGTTGAGTTTAAATTTGAGCCAGTCACTTATCATGTAGGAGGCACTATATCTATGGTTGGGTCTATTCTGATATTCTTATTGATGGGCAGTAGTATTTTTATAGCTATTAAAAAAGAAACGACTAATTAATCATTGTATTAGTTTTTGAGCCAAAATTTTGAAAAAAGTACTTATTATGACATATTACTGGCCACCCGCGGGTGGTTCAGGAGTTCAACGGTGGTTGAAGTTTGCTAAATATTTGTGTGAATTTGGTTGGGATCCCATTATAATTACTCCAGAAAATGGCAGTTACCCATATTATGATCATACCTTATTAGAAGATATTCCTGAAGGTCTTAGAGTAATTAAAACTAAAACCAGAGACCCTTTTAGGATATATAATTTATTGCAAGGGAAAAAAGGCAAGGCTACTCCAGTGGGGATGATTGGAATACAAAACTCAAAATCTATCTTTAAAAAGCTAGCAGCTTACATAAGAGCTAATTTTTTTATACCTGATGCCAGAGTTGGATGGAATAAGTATGCACTAAAAGCTGCAAAAGAAGTATTGAAAACTGAAGATGTTAACGTAGTTGTTACCACGGGACCTCCACATAGTACGCACCTAGTAGGATTAGAGTTGAAAAAGAAGCTTAATGTAAAATGGCTTGCAGACTTTAGAGACCCATGGACGAATATTTATTATAATAAATACTTGCCAAGGGCAAAAAATACTATAAGAATAGATCAATTATTAGAAAAAGAGGTTATATCGAATGCTAATGCAGTAACTGTCGTAAGTCCTCAATTCAAAGAAGCACTTCTTTGTGAAGAGAAGCAATTAGAAGTACTTCCAAATGGATTTGATGAAGATGATATTAATATGGAGAAATATATAGGTAAGCAGAGTAAGAGTAAGTTTGTTATTTCTTATGTTGGTAATATGATGCCTAATCAAGACGTGCCAATCTTGTGGAAAGTTATTAGCGAGCTTGCTGAAAAGGTTAAAGATTTTCGGAATTTTTTTTTATTAAAACTTACAGGAAATATTGATCCAAGTATATTAAAAAGCATAGAAGATGCTGGTATAATGGATATGGTAGAAATTTCAGGATTCGTGCCTCATAATGAAGCTGTTTTGTTAATGAAGAATGCATCATTGTTATTATTCGTTGTTCCTGACAATGAGCACAATAAGCTTATTGTCACAGGTAAGATATTTGAATACTTGGCAAGCCGAACGCCAATCGTCTCTATTGGACCAGTTGAGGGAGAGGCTGCAAATATTTTAAAAGATTGTAGGCGAGATGAAATGATTAATTATTATGACAAAGAGCTTTTGGAAAGTATAATATTTAACTATTGGGATCTATGGATAAAGAATAAGGCCGTTCATAAGCACGAAAATAAAAATTTGAAAAAATACACTAGGAAAGATTTGACCATCAGGTTGGTAGAAGTTTTAGACAATCTTACCTAACTTTTCGGTTGATAGAAAATCAAAATATGAATTGGTTAAAATAGCTTTTTATATAGTTTTAGCAATGGGTTGGTAGGAGATATAAGTTTCTTTCTGAGTTTTGATTCTAGGGTTGTATCATAATCAAAATGAGATTTGACTGGAGACTTCATAATGGCTTCAAATTCTTCTTTTGTCAAGTCTAGTTTTTTAATTACGTATTCATAATCATCCTTCATGAGTTGCTCGTCATAAACTGGTAGCTTCAGCTTTTCTATTGCCTTTTCTCTTGTCATTAACCCTGAACATATTTCAGTAGAGTAATGAGCTCGTCTTTTATCTACATTAAACTTTTGGGGGAGAATGTACCCTTGATAGAATCTAGTGAAAATTGATTCGTAGTGCTTTCCTCCATAGTCTTCCCACCTTAGCTCATTAATAATAATTCTTTTAGCTTCATCTTTGTCATAATCTATATAGTTAAGCATTGGAAAAGATTTGATTTGTTTTTTATATTCTTTATAGCTTTCTCTTGCTATCGTGGGAAAAGTCTTGATTTCATGGGAGCCAAACCTCTTATTGATACTAATGATGTTTTTTAAGTCGTCTTTATTGAATGTCCAACTTTTGGGCAATATTTTTTCTGTAGCAAGGTTATTCCCTGTAAGTATGTATTGGACATTGTGTTCTTTGGCTACTTTATAAGTAATAGCATTTATTGAATAGTCTGTAAGCAGTTCAATGTCGATCACTGATGCTTTTAGAAAGGCTAGTTGCAAACTCTTAAACTCTTCCCAGTCTATTACATGGGTATATAAGTCAAGTTCAAGATTGCGGACTATTTTTTGGATATTTTTTGTTGCTAGTTTAGAGTTCCAGCCATTGTCTAAATGAACAATTAAGGGTTTTAGACCAAATTCTTTAACAGCAATATAGCATAGGTAGCTACTATCTACTCCGCCACTTAATCCTATTATGCAGTCATACTCACTCCCTTCTCCATCTTTTTTTATCTGTGAGATTATTTCATTCTTTGCAACTGTCTTGTTCTTTGTAGAATATTTTTTGCCATTTGCAACTAAGTCATACTCTTTACAATGATTACAGACACCTTTGCTATCAAACTTGATTTGCGTATCGCTTGTATCCATCACGCATCTTGTGCATATTTTGTATGTTCTTCTACCCATTCTTTTTTATAAAAGGTCAAATATTTCTTCTATCTCTTCTTGGTCAGGATAATTAATCAATACAGCTCTCTTTGAACCTATAAATACAAAAATTGATCCTGCTGCAACTGCCGATGAATTAGTCTGATCAATGAGCTCTTTAAAGTCCTCCAACTTCCCCGCGCCACCACATGCAATTACTGGTATATTAACTGCTTCTGCGACACTCTTGACCAGTTCAATATCATATCCTGTTTGACATCCATCACGGTCTATTGAGTTAATTAATATTTCTCCTGCGCCTAAACCTTCAAGCTCTTTTGCTAAAACTGTCGGTTCCTTATTCCTATTAATAGTTCCGCTATGGGTATAAACATCATAGTTCCCATTTTTGTTCTTTTTTGCATCTATCGAACATATTACAGATTGACTCCCAAATATTTTTGCAATTTCTGTAATTAATTTAGGATGTTCGATGCTTGATGAATTTAAAACGACTTTTTCTGCCCCAGCATTTATAATTTCTCGTACTTGTTCAATAGTTTTAATTCCTCCACCAACTGCAAATGGCATAAAAGCTTCATCTCCAATTTTCTTTATAACGTCTAAAGGAGGGGGCCTGTTTTCATTAGTTGCGGTAATGTCTAAAAAAACCAATTCATCTGCCTTTGCATCATTGAATATTTTAACAGCATTAATTGGGTCTCCTACATATGTGGGGTCTTTAAACTGAATTGTTTTAACCAATCCCTTATCTTTTAATAGTAAACATGGTATTATTCTTGGTCGGTACATTGAGGTTTAATAATCTAAAAAAAAGTTTAATAATCGGAGTCCTTGATCATGGCTCTTTTCTGGATGAAATTGCATGCCAAAAATATTCTTTTTTTGAAAGGCAGACACAAAGGTATTATCACCGTAAGTTGTGGTAGAAGCTATAATCGAGTTTTCCTCTGTTTTTACATAATAAGAGTGTACGAAATACAGAAAGTCTTTTTCTGATAAGGTATCAAAAATAGGGCTTTGATTATTTACCGTAATCCTATTCCACCCAATATGCGGAATTGTATACTTTTTATTATGAAATTGGAACTTATATGTTGAAGCATTTATCCAACTTAAACCATCTACATCTCCCTCTTCGCTGTGTATTGTCATTAGTTGCATGCCAAGGCAAATACCTAAGATTGGGGTTTCCTGTTTAATAACCTTATTGTTAAGAGTCTCAATTAAGTTTAGTTCTTTTAGACTTTCTATTCCCTTTTTAAAATGACCGACACCTGGTAAAACAATTTTATCAGCTTCTAATATAGCTTCTTGATCAGAAGTAATAATTACATTTACACCAAGTCGTTCCAATGCTTTCTGAACGGATCTTAGGTTTCCCATACCATAGTCTACTATAGCAACCATGATCTCAATATATTATTCTTTTAATTAAACTGTTAACGTCTTCCGAGATTTTAAAGAAATAAACTAAAGATATATATAGTATTCCAACCAATATAGACTTATATACAATATTCACGATCGGGAATTCAAAGTTGGGTAAAATGAGTGATAAGAAAAATATTGGTATTGCAATAAGTAGTAATTGTAATGTTTTAAATGTCATTGGATGTAAACCAAGTTTTTGCTTGATAACCCAGTATCTCATAAAATTAACTATTAGAATTGATATGAATGAAGCAATCGCTGCACCAGAAATGCCCCATGTTGGAATGAATAGGTAGTTGGTAATCACCGACAAAGATGCTAAAAACAAACCAAAAATAAGATGGTATTTGTAATATTTAGATGTTATCAGAATTTCTGCATTTGCGCCCATAAGGGTATCAATAAGCTTGCTAAGCCCTATAAATAAAACGACATACTTTCCTGCTTTGTATATGTGCCCATTCGGAATCATGTTAAACAGATCATCTATGTTTATCCAAATTAAAGTAAAGAATAAAAAGCCCGTTATTGATGGAGTGATTGAAGTTTTTTGATAAATCTCTTTTATTTTATTGATTTGATTTTGTTGCCAATGTTTAGCAATTACTGGATAAGAAATGAGATTAATCGCCTTTCTAGGTATTTCTATAACAGTTCCTATATATGCTGCTATTACATAAATTCCAGTTGTCTTCAGCCCCAGTATAGATGATACCATCCAAGTGTCAATTTTAATTATTATAGTACTTGAAATAGCTCCAAGTGCTAGAAATAGAGAAAACTTAATCGATTCTGGTAATAGGGGGTTGTTGTAAATTGAAGAAAATGAAGCAACTAACTTTAGTTCTGTGCTTAAACGATATGTGTATACAATCAAAATTATTAGTGAAGCTAAGTAAATACACAGATAAATAGATATGAATTTATCTAAGCTATATTTCTGCCAAAAATAGGTAGTAATTAGAATAACTATACCTACTCTAATGAATACATCTGATAAGAATTTGGGTATTGTAATCCGAAAATAAGATTTCGAAATGGCAGTAAAAATGTCTTGTAAGATAAATATTAGAATAAA
The DNA here is from genome assembly GCA_030426955.1 of Bacteroidia bacterium. Taxonomy (GTDB): domain Bacteria; phylum Bacteroidota; class Bacteroidia; order Chitinophagales; family JAUHXS01; genus JAUHXS01. The sequence continues at coordinate 62,585 of JAUHXS010000002.1, forward strand.
TGCATATAAGTAATTTTTATATTCAAATAGAAGACTTGATTTTTCTTTAAATGAGGATAATATTAAATCATTAAACTGGTATAGCAAAAGTGCTGTAATGGAGAAAACCATTAGGCTTGCGTAAATACATAAAGATAAAAATTCAGTTAATCCTTTCTTATCTGATGAAAAATACGAAAAGTATTTTGTAATTGAGCCTGGAATACCTAAAAGAGCAATAGTTGAGATTAAAATAGAGATATCAATTAGTAGCCTAATTAGTCCAATTTCTTCAGGTGCTAGCATTGCAGGATAGACAGCTAAAACATTAACGGCCCCTAAGGCAATTCCCAAATATGAAATTAATGTGGACTTTACTCCTTGTCTTTGTATGACCCCCAAAATATTAAAAGTATTTGAAGCTTAGTATAGATGATTTCGAGAGATCAGTTTTGTAAAGAAGTTATTTATATTCCTAATGTACGAGTGTTGAGTATCATAGATACTTGTATGCGATCTAAATATAAGTCTTTGGGATTTGTCATCTTCTAAGTTTCCGCCACAATGAAAAATATCGCTATCAAAAATTACCATGGTTCCTCGTGTTCCTTCTATTGGAATTACATCTTTTTGACCTATTGCAAGGTCAGGGTAATCTATTTCTATTCTATTCTTTACAGAAGCATACTTTTTTGTTTTATGCCAAGCCTCTTTTCGCAATTTGTTTCCTAGTGAGTGAGAGCCAGGGATACAGCTAAAGGCACCATTGTTTTTATATACATCAGTAATGTAAAACATGAACTTAATGGTTCGGTCTCGATCAAAATGTAAATAACCATTTCTTTCTGGAGTGTCTGTTTTTTTATATTCATAAGTAATGTAAGCACCATCGACCTTGCTCCTTTGATTATTAGTATATTGGCTAATAATATTATTGACCCAGTGGTTATCGAATAAGTTATATAATTCTTTATATGTTTTTAAAAGAGATAACCTGTTTATCTGAACAGCTTCCCCGAATAAATAACTATTTTGCTTAAAATTTTTTAAAACTTCTCTAGCTTCTTTTTCAATCTTGGATACATTGGTTATGTAGTTGGGTAACACAGCAATTCCCTTCTCTCTTAATAATAAAAGTATCCCCTCTATATCATTCTTATCTGAAAACAGGTCACTCATTTTTAATATTTAATATGGGTCTATGAAAGAAAATTTTTACGATATCTACTTTAAGGACTTTAAATAAAGATAAAAATAAAAAGCTTATACCCTTATAAAGAGCCCATCTGATTGAGCTGTTTTTTTTTGATAAGACAAGAGAATGATATTCAATATTATCTTCAAAAAAATTACGCATTAATGGCAGTTCTCTTTTTTTATATCCATTTTGTAAAAATAACGAGACTACATCATCCAATATTGTTTTAGAAATAATTGCAAACACCTCCTTCCTTGTGTTATTCATTAAGTTTGTTATTTCATGGGTACTATTAATAGATTTTATCGTAGTAAATGATACATCAGAAAATTCTCTATTACTGCAATATTCGATCTTTCTTTTTCTTAAAAAAAAGTTTAATCTATTACTAGCTTGTATATTGTCTTCATTTTTTTCAATGTTTTTTACATTCGTAATTGAAAAACCTGCTAATATGTGATTTATGTATCCTTCTCTTGCGTTATCTACTAAGTAGATCATTTTTTTAGAGCTTGCCAGGTAATGCATTCGGAGGTATAGTAAAAAGTAAAACACATTCCAGTAAACAGCCTTAGATTTATCAAAACGTTTTTTCTTTTCGCCCTTTGCAATTATTAGTTCCCTCGCTGGAATGTCGCCCCATATGCCAATGGTATTACCGTTGATGGTATATTTATAAAAATAGTTCCAAAAGTATTTTGAATAGTGACTTTCAAATAAGGCGCCTTTAAGTAAAGATTTTATTTTAGCTATAACAATTTTGTCTACTTTTTCATTAAGGTGTACGAAGTCTGCTTTGTAATAATTTTTAACAATACCAGATTTTTTATCAATTAAATCATCCCAAATATTTATGAAAAAAGTATCCTGTGCTTTTAAGCAATATTGTTCTAAAACATTGTTATAAAGCCTTGCTAGTTTATTGTGGTTGAGCCTTTCCGTTGGAACAGAATTGTATATAATTAACTTAAAATCAAACTCTGATTTTATTTTTTTTATTACATCAACGTAGTTAAGTGCAGCTTTCTTGATTACCTCCTCATTTGAGTATGATTTGTATAATTGATGTGTATTAAAACGATTTTCGAGATGATGTCTGATATCAGGTTCTCCCAAAACGAGCATAATGGGTTTTCTTAAATCCAGTCTCTTAATGCTTTCATATAGTTTTGCATAAGTTTTGTTTTTTTTTTCTTTGGTAAGAAAACATGTATCAATCCCTGCTCCAATGCAGATTGGAAAGAAAAAAGTATTGTAACAAAAACTTCTAGTATGGCTATCTCCTAATACATTTATATAGTAGTCATTTTGACTCATGGTATAGGTTTAACTTTTATTGTCAAGATATGCTCGTAATAAATTCAAGGTATCTATCTGTTGTTTTTCCATCAATTTTAAAACTTCTTCTTCTAACGTACTCTTCAATTTCATAGCTATTTGTAATGTGGGGTTGGTCGATTAACATTCTTGCATTTGCTAATAAGTCTTTATAATTTGTTACCTTGATCCCAACATTATCTTTTATGTAGCCTTGTCTATCCTTATTTTCAGGGTCGTAAACTAGCAATGGTTTCTTAAAGTATATAGCCTCTGTACCGACTGTGCTGTAATAAGTGAGTACTACATCACTTATAGCTAGTAATCTATATAGCTCCGTAGAAGACAGTATGTAATTACTCGTATCTAATTCTGATGCTATCTGACTTAAATAGCTTAGTTTTTTGTCATTTGGATGAGGCTTGAGTATGAATTGAACCTCTGGAAGTTCTTTTGATAGTTTTAGAAACAGTCTAGTTAGTAATAAGATATTGTCTTTTTCAGATGTCACTGGGGGCTGTGCTGCATATAAAATTGTTGGACGTGTGTTATCTAAGGCAGAAATGACATCGCTCTTTTTTAATTTATGTAGCATTGGTATTGAGTCTGTTCGACAGTGTCCCAGAGCTTTTAACTGGGAGGGTTTGTAAATAGAACAATTAGATAGCATTCTATTCGTATAAGTACCTCTTGTAATAGTATAATCTGGGATAGGGTTAAATACACTATCTCTTTTAGAAAAAATATAGTTGATATTTAGATTATTAATTCCTCCATGTTGAATTCCATAAGTATTAACTCTTAACCTTTTTGCTGCTTCAAGTATGGGTCTGTTTTTTATAGTATGCTCATCTTCTCCGCCAATTGACTTAAGTTCGTTGAACTGTCTAAGCATTATATGAGCAGCATGCTCGCGTAAGTAGGCTAGTCTTACTGTGTTGGATGCTTGTTTGGCCAACTGTATTATAAACTTTTGTTCTTTGTTAGAAGTATTCTTTTCTATTTTTTGTAAGGTGCTATGAAAGGATTTTTTTATTTTCTTTGATCTAGTATTTATATTCCTGAAGTTTAATAATGCCATTAAAACAAATACTTCAAAGTTCATTTTTCTGTTATAAAACCTAAAATCAAAAATACTTTGTAGCGAGAATTTATTAATAGTTGAACTTGAACCTTTTGGCGGTGGCGATGGCAATTCGCTCAATAAAATAAATTTTTTGTTTTTTGCAACCTTCTCGAAAAGGTATTCAATCAAGGGATCTCCTTTTTTGATATTCCCCGTTTTAAAGTCAATGACATTTTGTCTATTAAATGGATTGGTAAACACAATATATTTGGCAGACTGGTTGAGCCTAATTAGTTGAAAGCATCCAAGGCAGGCCCTAAGTATAAAGCTTACCAAATATCGGAACTTAGATAATATTTGCCACTGATCTTTAGGTGGGTAAAGGGAACAATTAGAGTGATTTAATAAACTTTTATCAAAAGAAAAAGAACTGTATATGGCGATATGTTTGTATGTGAGCTTATTGCTGTCAAGTAGGCAGTTTACAAGATTAATCTGTCTTAGGTTTGATGTATAAAGATTGAATAATTTATGGCGAATGTAGTACCACGCATTAAAAGAATCAAAAGTTAAGTGATCTATTAGCTTTTTTTTGTTAAAGATTGAGTGCCCTAATTCATTGATATATTCTAAAGCATCCTTTTCTATTTTCGTTATAAGTTCGGTACGTTGAGAAAAATATCTGAATCTTGGATAGGTTTGAGAATATCTTTGAATAGATGTGAAAATATCCAAATCTTCAGTAGAAAGTAGATTCTTTAACTCCTTAGTTGATAGTTCTCTTAAAACTATTGCTAAATTCATTTATTCTAAGACTTGCTCTAAGGGGAGTGCCTTCATAAGAGTTCTAACTTCCTGTGTATCTTTATCATTTAGTGCCAACATTGGTAACCTTTCATGTCTTGACATTATAGACAAGCTTTCAAGAGCGGCCTTAATGGTTAAGTGCCATCCGAATTTTTTAACGCCATGATCGAAAAATGGAACTTCTATTTTATTTATAATATTCATATATTTTTCCTTTTCTCCCACTTGATACCACTCCCAAAATTTTACAGCCAACCTAGGATCAAATACGCCAATTCCATTCAGCCAACTTTGACATCCAATATCGGCAAACCGAAGCCATTGTCTCTTGCCTCCTCCAGAGATGATTATGGCAGTTCTATCACTTATTTTCTCGATTACTTTCTTTGAAAATTCATCATCCTTCGCATCTTCCTTTACGGCAACTATATTGGGGATATCTGCAAGCCTATCTAAGAGATCTATATCGTAATTTACAGGAGGACCACCATATCCGCTAAGAAAAGGCATTTCATGAACCAAAATTCCAATTTCTGAATTGGAAGCAATATAATTAAAGTGGTTATATACTTGATCATTAGAATAATACTTCTCTCGGCAAATGATAGATATTATGTCTGCACCACTCTCTTTAGCATGGTTTGCAAATTCCGTGGATACTTTAGTTGGGCAATGTAACGGATCTGCCACGATCATTATATTATCCTTATTTAAAGACTTAACTTTTTGAGCTACAAACTTATTTAGTGCTTTTATCTCGTCCCAAGACAACTCACTAAAGCGACTGTTATATCCCATAACATAGAAATTTCTACCGCCAGAATTATAAATTAACTCTACATAGTTTTCAAGTGCGTCCCAATTTATGGCGTCGTCCTCGGGCTTAAAAGGAGTAATAATTGAAAAAACAGGACCTTTAATTCTGTCTTTTAGGTTTGAAAAATTGCTCATGAATTAGTTATATTTTGATGTGATTATTCTTTAAAAGATATTCTGCTAAAAGAAAATCTTTTTCATTATCAATGTCGACACAGTTATCGGGAGGCATCTCGTATCCTTTTACAATTCCTTGAAAGAAATTATCTTTAGTTATAAACTTATCTAACCAAGCTATATAAAACCCACCATTAACTCGATAGTATTTGTCGAAGTCTTGAGACCTAGTATTTCCAGTAATTAGCGGAGAGGGGTTTATTAGTGCATTTGGATTTATAACTTTTTGACCATCTAGTGTTAAAGTAAGTTGGACAGGTTCTTGCATCTCGTTTATACTTACTACAGAGAAATCTTCCTTTTGAAGCATAGAAAAACCTTCTTTTATATGCTTAGAAGTCCTAAAGGGACAGGTGGGTAAAAATAATCCAATGGCATCATACTGTTCGCTATAAGAAGGGCGGTCAGCTATCTGTTTAATCAAATCTATTACCTTAGAAGTATCTGAGGCTAGAGCAGGTTCTCTTTTTTCAATGGTAATTTCGTCATAATGCGTTCCTACCTCTAGAATCTCATCATCATCAGAAGAAAGAATTATAGTGTCAAATATGTTGCTTTCAATGACTGCCTCAATGGTATAGCCTATTAAAGGTTTGCCACATAGCTTTTTTATATTTTTTCTCGGAAGCCTTTTCGAACCACCTCTTGCAGGAATTATAGCTAAATTCTTCATAACTTGATTTATTCCACAACAGCATAAGTCGGTGTCATGGCAAAAGGAAACTTGTGTAGCGTTATTTTATTATCTTTAAAAAATTCATCGACAGCTTTTGTCTCGCCTGGAAAAACACTGTAGTCGTCTAAAATTAAAATCCCTCCCTTTACAATTTTAGGGTATAAATGCTCTAAAATAACTGTAGCGGGCTCATATACATCAGTATCTAGGTGGAGCATTGCTATCTTGAGCTCTGGATGATCTTTAACATATTTAGGAACGGTTTTTAATATATCACCTTCAATAAGTTCAATTTTTTGACTCAAAGATTTTTTTGAAAGGATTTCTAAAAGTTGATCTTTACTAATACTGCTGGAACCAGCCTGTTCTATCCACGAAGCTAATTTGGATTTGTCTTCTTCGTGGTGCGTTTCGGGAAACTTATCAAATATGTCGAATCCGATGATTTGTTTAGTAGATGATCCACCAAACATTTCCCTGAAATGTGCCCATCTAACTAAAGAACACCCTTTAAATACTCCGCATTCAACAATATGCCCAGGTAATGTTATAATTTTTTTATAAAGTTCATAATGGGCTGAAAACTTAGCTAGCCTTTGTGTATTACAACTCAGGTAAAAGTTGTTTTCATAATCCCATCTTTTTTTAAAATCAGGTAATTCAATCATTATAATTAAACTTTTCTAAGCTTCTCTCTTATCTTAATCTCACTTTCATATACCTTCTTAACCCCATCTCCCAAAGCAAGTTCAATTTCTCGAATATGTTTCATTAATCGAATTAGTCCAATTGGCGCTATAGATGCGGCTTGATCTGTCCCCCACATAGCTCGGTCTAATGTGATATGTCTTTCTATTATACACGCACCAAGAGCGACAGCCGCTACTGTAGTCGGTAGACCTTCTTCGTGTCCTGAATAGCCAATAGGAACATCATATTTTTCCATTAAAGTATTGATCATTTTGAGGTTTAACTCTTCACTCGGACAAGGGTATGTACTTGTAGAATGCATTACAATAAGATTATCTAGGCCTATACTAGATATGGTATTGTCAATTTCTTCTGTAGAAGACATACCTGTTGATAGAATTACTGGAATACCAACATTTTTTTGATATTGAATTAACTCTATATCCGTTAATGATGCAGATGGGATTTTAAAACAAGGGGGAGAGTAGTCTAAGATGAAATCAACAGATGGTTTATCCCAACATGAAGCGAACCAATCGATTTTTTTCTCCTTACAGTACCTGTCAATTTCGTCGTACTCTTTCTTGCCAAACTCAATCTTGTGTTTGTAATCTATATAAGAGATATACCCCCATGGTGTTTCTCTCATCTTGCTTTTTTGATGTTCTGGAACACACAGGTCTGGTTCTCTTTTTTGAAATTTGACTGCATTACAACCTGCCATTACTGCAAGGTCAATCAGTTTTTTTGCCTTATCAATGTCTCCATTATGATTAATACCTATCTCGGCAATAAAGTATACGGGTTGATTATTGCCTATAGTACTATTGGCTATTTTTACATTCTTTCTCATAACATCTTATTGTTGTGAAGTTATGTTTTTATTATCTAAAATCATATCACATAACTCCCTAATTGCACCATGTCCACCTTTTTTTCTCAAAACGAGCTTGGCTAATGGAATAACTGAACTGTGGGCATCAGATACTACTGTAGGAATACCAACTGCCTTTAGACATTCAGAATCGTTTATATCATTACCAACGTAGCACGTTTCTTGTAAGTTTTGCCCTTTTTTATTGATTATCTTTTTTAGAAGTTCTATTTTGTTTTCAATAGATTGATAACATTCTATGTTAAGCTTTCTACATCTTGCTGAAACTACAGGATTGGTTTCTTTGGATAAGACCAATATATCAATATTAGTCTTTTTTCTTAGCAATTCCAGTCCCATTCCATCGCCTCTGTCACACATAACCATTTCTTCACCTTTCTGATTGATGTAAACCTTATTGTCAGTGAATACACCATCAAAATCAAGAACTAGGGTTTTAATAGATTCTAGTTTGAGTTTAACATCTGTCATTTATTGATGTTGATTTTGTTTTGATAATTAAAATCTTTGCTTACACTCCAAACTCAATCCCCTGAGCCAAAGGTAAGTCTTTTCCCCAGTTAATGGTATTCGTTTGACGTCTCATGTAAGTCTTCCATGCATCTGATCCTGATTCACGACCACCACCAGTCTCCTTTTCTCCTCCAAAAGCACCACCAATTTCTGCGCCAGAGGTTCCAATGTTTACATTTGCAATACCACAGTCAGACCCTTGAGTTGATAGGAATAACTCTGACTCTCTGATGTCTTTTGTCATAATAGCTGAAGATAAACCTTGAGGGACGTTATTCTGAATAGCGATAGCTTCATCTAGCGTTTTATATTTCATTATATATAGAATAGGAGCAAACGTTTCGCTGCATACGATCTGGTAATTAGGCTTTACTTCTGCAATACAAGGTTTGACATAACATCCAGATCCGAAGTCTAGTACTGCACCTTCTACGATAAATTTGCCACCTTCGCTTTCTATTGCTTTTAAAGCAGATAAATAGGTATCAACTGCATCTTTATCTATCAGTGGTCCCATATGATTAGTGGCATCAAGTGGATTGCCAATTTTTATTTGCTGGTAAGCATTTATGAGTCTCGATTTGACATCATTATAAATTGATTCATGTATAATTACTCTTCTAGTAGAAGTGCATCTTTGTCCCGCTGTCCCAACAGCTCCAAAGACAATACCAGGTATAGCTAAATTTAAATCCGCATTTTCTGAAATGATCATTGCATTGTTGCCGCCTAGTTCTAGGATTGATTTGCCAAATCTTTCTGCAACAGCCATTCCAACTTTTTGTCCCATTCGAGTGGATCCAGTTGCTGAAACTAATGGAATTCTTTTGTCATGAGAAATGAGCTCTCCAACTTTATAATCTCCAATAACTAGATTGGATAATCCTTCAGGTAAGTTATTCTCTTTAAAGACATCAGCGGCAATTTTTTGACAAGCTATAGCCGTTAAGGGCGTTTTCTCTGAGGGTTTCCAAATGCAAACATTCCCACATACCCATGCAATGGCAGCATTCCAAGCCCAAACAGCAACTGGAAAATTAAAAGCACTTATAATTCCTACGATACCAAGTGGGTGCCACTGCTCATACATTCTATGATTAGGTCTTTCAGAATGCATGGTCAGTCCATGTAGCTGACGAGATAGACCTACGGCAAAGTCACAAATGTCGATCATTTCTTGAACTTCGCCATATCCTTCTTGCAAGCTTTTTCCCATTTCATATGAAACAAGCTGTCCTAAAGGCTCTTTGAATTCTCTTAGTCGATTGCCAAATTGCCTTACAATCTCACCACGCTTAGGAGCAGGAAGTAAATGCCATTTTTCAAATGCACTTTGTGCAACATGAATAGTTTTATTATAAAGTTTATCATCGCAAAGTTCAACGGATGCAATTTTTTTTCCATCAACAGGAGAGTAAGATGTGACGTTTTCTTTAGAATTATTAGCAAGCCACTCAATTCCGGTAGATGTTCCTTTGTTTTCTGAAGTTATTCCTAAAGTGGATAGAAGTTCTTCCACGTTAATGACCTGTTGCATGATTAATAAGTTTGTATTAAGGGGGGTTAAGACTCAGGTTCTGGACTTTTGCAGGCTTCCTCGGGTTTTGCACCGCAGAGGGTACACTCTCCCAATTCATTTTTGAGCATTGGGTTATTAGAAGAGCAAGTTCCCTTAAACTCACCACCTTTGACAAGTAATATTCTTGTAGCCAGTAAAGCTATAGCACTGCCCAGAAAAATAATTGTGAATAATATAGTTGTCATCTCTTAAATAGTTAACCTTAGTTATAGTAAATTAGTTCTAATTTATGCTTTTACTTTAAATTAAACAATCTGGATAATGGGTAAAAAAGGTGAAGCGTTCGAGCGACTGTTAAAAATAATGGATGAGTTGAGAGAGAAGTGCCCATGGGATAAGAAGCAAACAATGGATAGTCTGAAAAAACTGACTATTGAGGAGATGTATGAGTTGCTAGATGAAATTAATATTGGGAATTTAGAAGGTATCAAAGAAGAACTGGGTGACATACTATTGCATATAGTGTTTTATGCAAGAATTGGAAGTGAAAAGAAAGCTTTTGATATTGAAGGTGTTATAGATACAGTATGTGATAAATTAATAGAACGACATCCTCACATTTACGGAGATGTAAGCGTATCTGACGAAAATGAAGTCAAACAAAATTGGGAGCAAATAAAGCTCAAATCTGGAAAAAAGTCCATTTTAGATGGAGTGCCCAATTCTTTACCAGCCATAATAAAATCGTACAGAATACAAGAGAAAGTAGCTCAGGTGGGTTTTGATTGGTCAGAAAAAGAGGAAGTTTGGAATAAAGTTGATGAGGAAATAAACGAATTTAAAGAAGCTCAAGCTGAAGAAAGCCCAGCCGAAATGGAAGAAGAGTTTGGAGACTTACTTTTCTCTTTGGTAAACTATTCACGGTTTTGTGACATAGATCCCGAGGCGGCATTGTCAAAAGCAAATACAAAGTTTATTAATAGGTTTCAAAAGATGGAAGAGCTTGCAAAAGAGGATAACAACAAGTTAGATAAAATGACATTAACCGAGTTGGATGAGTATTGGGAAAAAGCAAAGTTAACTCTTGCAAAGTAATGAAAAAGCTAATTATCCCATGTTTGGTTTTGATTACTTTGCTAGTTTATTGGCCAAGTTTAAATAATGGTTTTACCAATTGGGATGATGTAGATTATGTTGTAGAAAATTCAAATATCAAGAGTTTTTCTTTTGAGAATGTCAAGTTTCAGTTCTCAAACTTTGTGATGGGTAATTATCATCCAGTTACCATGATATCTTTTATGCTGGATTATAGAATGTTCAATCTAACCCCTAAAGGATATCATGCTGTAAATCTTTTATGGCATGTTTTATCTTCATTGCTTGTGTTCTTCATGATACAAAAATTATTTAAAAGTATTTATATTTCCGTGATCGTTAGTTTGCTTTTTGCCATTCATCCTATTAATGTGGAGTCCGTTGTATGGATATCCGAAAGAAAGAATGTACTTAGTGTTTTCTTCTTTTTGCTTTCACTCAACTCATATATTGTATATACAGAAAATAAAACCAAGAGGATTCAACTCATATTCACTTATTGCTTCTTTATATTGTCTGTATTGAGCAAAGCCACCTCAGTAGTATTGCCTTTGGTCTTATTGATAGTAGATTATTATAAAAATAGAAAAATCAATGTAACGACAGTTATTGAGAAAATTCCCATGTTTTGTATTGCTTTATTGTTTGGTATTGTTGCCATATATGCTCAAAAATCAGCAGAGGCAATAAGGGAAAGTTATATTATTTCAGGGAATGATTTTTTATTTGTTCCGTCATTCGCAATTTTAAATTATCTATACAATCTAATCATTCCAATTAAGTTATCAGCTTTTTATGGGTACTCGCTAGTTAGTGGAGGAGTGGCAAAGGTGTTTTTTTATTTGAGCCCAATCGTAATACTTTTAATCGGATGGATATGCTTTAAGTATTTTAGAAATTCTAAGAAAGTGATTTTTGCGGTATCGTTCTTTATATTAAATATCGCGTTATTACTTCAAGTGATACCATACGGTAATATTATTATGGCCGATCGTAATGTTTACCTAGCGGGAATAGGAATTTTTATTATTCTTGGAGCATTAGTAGAGCGGTTCTCAAATAGCAAGTATTTAGTGCTATTAATATCGGCAATCTACATAATCTTTTTGTGCAACGAAACCAGAGGTCAGATATCCATTTGGAAAGATAGTATTACCCTTTGGACAAGTGTTATTGAATATGATTCAAAAGTTTTAACATCTTACTTGAATAGGGGAAAAGCCTACGAAGATATTGGCAAAATCAATGAGGCAATTATGGACTGGGAAAGTGCAGTATCTTTAAATCCAAAATATATAAAAGCACAGTACAATCTTGGTAATGCAAGATTAAAAGCTAAAGATTATAAAGGGGCAATACAGAATTATTCTGAGGCTATAAAACTAGATCCAGAATTCACAAGTGCATATAATAATAGGTGCAAAGCGTGGTCATTAAGTGGTACCCAAAATAAAGCCATTGACGATTGTAGCAAGGCTATAATGTTGGATGAAAACTACATCAAGGCTTATTATAACAGGGGTTATGCCTACTACCTAGGGGAGGAATTTGATAAGGCAATACAAGACCTTTCGGTCGTGCTTAAACATGAAAATGATAAAGATGCAATATTATTGAGAGGAAACTCCTATTATCTTCTTCAAGACTATAATAACGCTATCAATGATTACAAATTGTTAATAAAGGGATATCCAAATTTTGCTAATGCCTACTATAATCTGGGAAATTTATATGCTGATATTGGAAATAACCAATTGGCAATAGATAATTTATCTATTGCTAAAGCCTTATATGAAAGACAAGGCAATCAAAAGATATCAATGTCTGTTCAAAAAACAATAGATCAACTTAGTAGGAAATAAGTTATATTTATGCCTCTTTGAGTATTGACCTACTTTTACATGAGAATTAAACTGTTTTTTTTATCTCAATTATATATTCTGGCAATATGTCAGTCTGTTTTTGGTCAAGGCATTAATTTCAAAAACTTTAGTGTAGAGCAAGGGCTAGCACAATCTTATGTCTTAGATATTAACCAAGACGATGATGGCTATTTGTGGTTCTCTACTGCAAGTGGCATTAGTCGCTTTGATGGGATAAACTTCAAACATTATTTCAAGCGAGATGGGTTAGCAGAGAATTATACACTATCAGGAATGATAGATAATGAAGGTAAAATTTGGTTTGGACACTCCGCTGGGCATATATCTATTCTAAATAGGGTGTCTGATAGTATTACAATCTTTGAACATAAGGCATTTGATAATACTAAGGTCGTTTATAAGATTTACCAAGATAGTGAAGGGGTTATTTGGATTGCTACAATTGGTAATGGTGTTTATAGACTAGAAGGAGACTCTTTAAAAAATTTTAAAAATGGTTTCTTCGAAAACCATATGGTTTTTGATATCCAGGAAGATAAAAATGGGCATATCTTATTTGCAACAAATGGCGGAATATCAGCACTGAGAGAAAAAGAGGCTTACCTTGACAGTACCTCATACTTAACTATTGCTTTTAAAGAGGAGTTTTTAAATAGCAGGATTAGAGTTATATCAACAGATCAAAATAATGATTTGTGGATTGGTACGGGTAATAGTGGTTTTCATAAACTGATTTATGATGATATCATAAATATTAATAAAGGGAGATATCAGATTAAAAGTTTTGGTGAGAAGTTCGAGAAAACTGTCATTAGAGATATCCTTAGCGATAAAAAGGGAAACACTTGGATAACTACTAGCGGTTCGGGAGTAATAAAGTACTATAGAGATGAGCAAGAAATTGATCATTTGAGGTCATATATGGTTGAAAATAACTTAAGTAATAATAATGCTTGGAGCCTATTGGAGGATAATGAAGGAAATATTTGGATAGGAACCCAAGGAGGAGGAGTTTGTAAATACAGTGGTGAACTTTTTGAAAACTATACCATAGATGATGGTTTAGTCGGTAAAAGTGTTTTTACAATATTCGAAGATAGTAAGCAGAATTTTTGGATAGGGACTCAAGGCAAAGGAATTTCAGTATTTAAATACAATGAGATTAATGGACTATTAAGCCACTCTTTTAACCTTACAATGGAGAATGGGTTGTCGAATAATAGGGTAAGGTCAATTATTGAAGACAATCGAGGGAATATCTGGATCGGTTTATGGGGAACTGGGATTGATGTATATAACCCTGTGACAAAAACAATTAAAACATATACACATGAAGATGGCTTAAGTGGTATGCACATAAGTGACATTAAGAAAGATACTAGAGGAAATATATACGTGGCAAACACAAATAGTCTTGACGTTTTTCAGGCGCGCACTAATAGTTTTACCCCTTTTGAAGTAAACGGAAAAAGTATAAATAAGTTTGTAAGGAGCATTCTATTCGATAAAGAAAACGTTTGGATTGCAACCAACGGATCAGGACTAATGCGTTATGATGGTCAGAAGCTGATCCAGTATGATAAGGATAACAGCATTCTTAGTGGTTCTCAGGCTGTTTACTGTTTGGCTGCAGATGGGCAAGGAGGTATTTGGATTGGGACTGGAGGAGAAGGAGTATATAAATATAATGGAGAGGAGTTTGAAAACTATACTACAGAAGATGGTTTAGTAAGCGATGAAGTATACATCATCACGACAGACTTCAATGGTAATATTTGGGTAGGAACTGCTGCTGGAATGAACAAGATTGATGCGCAAGGTAATATAGATTTTTATGGAAAAAATGAGGGGTTTGGTGGTATCGAGACAAATGTAAATGCAGTATTAAAGGATTCAAATAAAAACATGTGGTTTGGGACAATTAAAGGATTTGCAAAATGTGATGTCCGTTATGACAAAATCAATAAAAATGAGCCAATTCTTAATATAAAGTCAGTAGAGGTAAAAGATATTGGTATTGTTGTGCCTACTACCCCTGATATTAACTTCTTTCCATATTATGCAAATGAGATTAAATTTAATTGGATGGGCATTAGCCATACTTTTCCTGAGAAAGTGTTGTATCAGTTTATGCTAAAAGGAAAAGATGAGGCTTGGCGTCCTGTATCAGATAAAACGGACTTTACTTATACCAATCTTGATCCAGGCAACTATAGTTTTATGATCAAGTCATCAAACAGTGATGGTCTTTGGAATGAAGAACCTTCTGTTTATGATTTTGCGATTAAAACACCTTGGTATAAAACAATATTTGCCTACTTGCTTTATGTCATGGTTGCAATGCTCATTATATATACTTTTTTCAAGTATAGAATGATGCAGGTCGAAAAGGAGAAGAAAATATTAGAGGATAAAGTGACCGAAAGAACTGAGGAGTTGGTAAAAGAAAAGAATAAAGTAGAAGACCAGAAAGCAATTATTGAACAAAAGAATCAAGATATAACAGATAGTATTCATTATGCCCAGAGAATACAAAAGGCTATTCTTCCTACCACGTCAATAATACAAAAATCACTCAAGGATACCTTTGTATTATTCAGACCTAAAGATATCGTTAGTGGCGACTTTTATTGGTTTAAAGAAATAGAAGATAAGGCAATTATTGCTGCAGTGGATTGCACAGGACATGGTGTGCCAGGTGGTTTTATGAGTATGATTGGGAATACTATGTTAAATAAAGTAGTTAATGAGTTGGACTTGCCTAAACCATCTGATATCTTATTTAACCTTAGAGATGGTGTGATAAAGTCCTTGAATCAAGGAGGTGAAGAGTCAAAAGATGGGATGGATATGTCTCTTTGTGTGTTTCACAAAGAAAAGTTGAAAGTAGAATATGCTGGAGCATTTAACTCATTGTATCTAGTCAGAAATGGGGAGTTGATAGAAACAAAAGCAGATAAACAACCAATAGGAACCTATTATAGTAAAGATGATAAACCATTTACAAATCATGAGATAGATTTGCAAAAAGGAGATGCCATTTATCTATTTTCAGATGGGTATGCTGATCAGTTTGGAGGACCTTTGGGTAAGAAGTTTCGGTATAAGCAATTCAGAGAATTATTGGTTGGAATTTCCCATGAGTCACCTGAGAACCAAAAGCAAATCTTAAACCAAACCATAGAAAAGTGGATGGGGGATAAGAAGCAAGTGGATGATATCTTAGTTATCGGTATTAAGGTTTAATGTTATCCAATTTAATCTTTATTAATTAAAACACTATCTTTAGTCGTCAAATTAAGCTTATAATGACGTTGAGGTTATTAAAGATTATTTTCCTATTCTCTTTGTTTAAATTAGGCTATGGCCAGCAATATTTTTTTAAAAACATTGCTATAGAAGATGGCTTAGTCCAATCTCAAGTAACTGAAATAATTCAAGATCACAGAGGATATCTTTGGTTTGGCACATATGGGGGGATTACAAGGTATGATGGCAAATTCTTGAAAAACTATACAATCCATGATGGGCTGAAAGACATCTTTATTCACTCTTTTTTGGAAAGTAGCAAGAAAGATTTTTGGGTAGGGACAAATAAGGGTATACACCGATATGCTAAAGACAGGTTTAATTACGTAGAAAGTGTAGGTGAGAGAGTTGTCAATGATATTAAAGAAGATGTTGAGGGTAATATTTGGGTAGGAACACCCAAAGGGTTGTTTGTGCTTAGTAATAAGATGGATTCCTCTTGGGAAATTAGCATTTCTAAAAATATTCAACTTGATATTTATGCTCTTGAATTTGTAAGTAAGAACGAATTACTGATAGGCACTAAAAAAAGAGGATTATGGAAACACGATATTAAAAGTGGATCGACAGACAGTTTCTTATCAATTAAGCCTAATATGACTATTCATGATTTACATAAACTAGATGCTAATAATTTATATGTTGCAACATCCTCAGGGATGTACGTTGTTGGGAATGATGGCGAAATAATAGATTCATTTTATCAAAACGTTCAAGTGATTCATATGGAATTTGATGCTGACGCCATTTGTTGGTTGGCAACTAAGGGTAAGGGGGCAGTGCAGCTAAATTTGAAAAATGGAAATACAATTGAGTTTAATAGAGAAAGTGGATTGGGGAGCGACGAGGTATATAGCATATATCAGGATAGGGAAAAAAACACATGGATAGGCACGTACGGAGATGGAGTAAGTGTCTTTAATGGATTTAAATTCATAACCTATACTAAGCTTGATGGTTTAAAAAGTGATGGAATAGCCTCTATTATAGAGCTGGATCAAAATAATATCATACTAGGAACTACTGAGGCAGGCTTGCAATATTTAAAAAAAGAAGATCAATACGTAGTCTCTGAAAATCCTTTAATTAAGGCTATAGTGGGCAAAAAGATATGGAGTTCCTTTAAAGATAGTAAAGGGAATTTTTGGTTTGGAACGACAGATGGGGTGTATATATATGATGGTAAGCGAACAGAAAACTATGGTGTAGATAATGGATTTTATAATGATGTTATATATACAATTGAAGAAGATTCAAAGAGAAATATTTGGCTAGGAACCCAAGTGGGTGCTGTTAGGTATTCTAATGGTAGTTTTGATACATACTTAAAAGAAGATGGATTGCCCGATAATTGGATTTGGGATATATATAATGATGACAGTGGTTATGTTTGGTTTAGCACGGGACAAGGTGTTTCTAGATATGACGGAAAATCCTTTAAAACGTTTAGTTCTCCGCAAATAAGCTCTTTGAAAAGTGATATACTGGCGACAATTCAAGATCGTTGGGGGAATATGTGGTTTGCAAGTTACGGAGGAGGGTTGATTAACTATAATTCTCAGGATAGCACATATAAGGTTTTTAATACTGCAGATGGATTAAAAGATGCTTCCTTATTGTTAATGACCATTGATAATAATAATAATTTATGGGTAGGACATAGTAAAGGGCTTGACAGGTTAGACTTGAAAAGATATTATAATGAAAAGAAACCGACCTTCAATCATTATGGTAAAAATCAAGGATTTGTTGGCATTGAAAGTATCCAAAATGCAGTATATAAAGATAGGAAAGGTAAGTTGTGGTTTGGGACAATAAAGGGAGTTACTAAGTATGATCCCGATTATGATAGTTATAATCCAATTCCCCCGCAAACATTTATAAAAAATATTACCGTAAATAAGGCAAGCATTGATATAGATTCTAGTGTCCATTTCGAATACAATCAAAACCGATTTACTTTTGAATGGATAGGTATTAGCTTAACGGCACCTGAAAAAGTTAAATATCAATTCAAGCTAGAAGGACTAGAAGATGAGTGGAGCCCCATCACTGAAAAAACAGACTTTACCTATTCAAACCTACCTCATGGTAATTATGTCTTTAAAGTAAAGGCCAGAAATGGTAATGATGTTTGGAATGAACACCCAAGTGTGTATGCATTTACTATAAGGACGCCATTCTATCTTGCTTTATGGTTTTGGTTATTATGCTTATTGTCCCTATTTGCAATAATATATGCTTATGTTAAGTATAGAACGATTCAAATAGAGAAAGAAAAGAAGATTCTTGAAGCAAAAGTTGAAGAGAGAACACAAGAGTTGGTAAAAGAGAAGGAAAAAGTTGAACTAATCAATAAGGAGGTATTGGAGCAAAAAGAAATTATTGAAGAAAAGAATAAAGATATTACCGATAGCATCAATTATGCAAAGCAAATACAAGATGCAATTCTTCCTGTACAAGAGGTTATTTATAAGTCTTTTAAAGATGCAGCAATCCTCTTTTTGCCCAAAGATATCGTAAGTGGTGATTTTTATTGGTTTGCAAGGAAAGATGACAAAGCTATTATCGCAGCGGTAGATTGTACTGGACATGGTGTCCCAGGGGCCTTTATGTCCATGATAGGCAACGACTCCTTAAACCATATAGTAAATCATAATGATATCACTCAACCAGCTGAGATATTGCATCATTTGCACTTAGCAATTCAAAGAGCCTTGAAGCAAAACAAAGAAGACTCAAGCTCAAGAGATGGTATGGATATAGCATTATGTGCCTTTGATATTAAGACAAACGTACTTGAGTATGCAGGAGCTTTTCGCCCTCTTTATTTACTAAAAAAGGATACTAAAGAGCTAGAAGAGGTTAAGGGAGATAGATGCTCCATCGGTGGATTTCAGGTGGAGGAAGGGGATAGGACTTTTGAAAATCATCGAATAGAACTACAAAAGGGAGATTCTTTTTATATTTTCTCTGATGGCTATGCAGATCAGTTTGGAGGAGAGAGAGGTAAAAAGTTTTTAGCCAAGAGATTTAAAGAGTTAATTATCAATAATTCTGCCAAAAAAATGGAAGAGCAAGTAGAAATATTTAAAAATAATTTCATAACTTGGCGTGCAAATTATGAGCAGATCGATGACGTTCTGATCATAGGTGTTAAAGTCAGCTAATCTTTGTAGATGTTCGATACTTATCACTTTTACGAAACCATGGAGCAGAACGATATTCTGCTTTTGTATAAGGGAAATATTACATCTGATCTAGTCAGTTCATTGCTTCACATGACAGAAGCTAGGCTAGAAAATATGGATGAAGCACCTAAGATTAAAAGAAAAGTATTTAACGTTTTAGTTGAATGCTTGCAAAACGTTTATCATCATAGAGATCAAGGGGAAAGTTTTGAGGGAGGAAATTCTGCAATTCTGATGCTTGGTAAAAAAGATGATGATTATTTTATCGTTACTGGTAACATGATTTTTGCAAAAAATGTAGAAGGTTTAAATGATAGGTTAGACAGACTTAATAAACTTTCGAAAGAAGAATTAAAGCTAGCATATCAAGATGTACTAGCAAACAAAGGATTTTCAGAAAAAGGAGGGGCTGGCTTAGGCTTTATTGATATTTTGAGGAAATCTGGACAAAGATTAGATTATAGATTTCAGAAGATAAACGATGAATTTTCGTTTTTTAGTTTGAAAGTTAAAATCTCGCAAACCGCACAAATTAAATAGGAAAAATATGGACGCTGTAAATATAGAACCGAGTAGTAAAACACCTAAAGTATGTTTAGATTCTTCACAAGGTGTTTTTGAGATAGAAGGACGATCTATTCCTGAAAATTCAACTGAGTTTTACAAGCCAGTTTTTGATTGGTTAGATGCATATATTGGAAGTTCTAATAGTGAAACTGAGTTTAACTTTAAGTTGGAGTATTTTAATACAAGCTCATCAAAATGTATTTTAGATATATTTAGAAAATTAGAAAAGCTTCATGAAAGTGGTAGCAATGTTACTATCAAATGGCATTATGAAGAAGATGATGAGGATATGCAAGAAGCAGGTGAAGATTACCAAAGTATTGTAAAAGTTCCAGTGGAGCTTGTTATGATGGAAGAGTAAAACGTGAAAGTATTATAAAAAGAGGGTTGCTAGTTTTCTAGCAACCCTCTTTTTATTTGTGAGAATACTTATTTGGTTATTAACTCAATTGATTAGATTTGTAATGAAAGTCTTAATGGGATAAATATGAGGGATAAAAAAATATTGATTACTGGCGGAGCTGGCTTTATTGGCTCACATGTTGTTCGTCTTTTTTGCAATAAATACGATCAGTATAAGATTTTCAATTTAGACAAGTTGACTTATGCTGGGAATTTAGAAAATTTGGAAGATATTGAAAGTTTCCCAAACTATAAGTTTATTAAAGGAGATGTAGTAGATCATGACTTTATAAATGACCTATTTGATAAAGAGCAATTTGATAGTGTGATCCACCTAGCCGCTGAATCACACGTTGATCGATCAATAGAAGATCCGATGGCATTTATTAACACTAACGTTTTCGGAACGGTAAACTTATTAAATGCCGCAAAAACAATATGGAATAAAGATGGTAAATATGCCGAACAGCATCTATTTTATCATGTTTCAACAGATGAAGTTTATGGTTCATTAGGAGCAGAAGGGCTATTTACAGAAGATACATCATATGACCCTAAATCACCATATTCTGCATCAAAAGCTAGTTCCGATCATTTTGTAAGAGCTTATGCAAATACCTATAGAATGCCAATTGTAATAACGAATTGCTCTAACAATTACGGTGCAAATCAATTTCCAGAAAAGCTTTTGCCCTTATTTATAAATAATATTAAAGAAAGTAAACCATTGCCTGTCTATGGTGATGGAAAGTACACGCGTGATTGGCTTTGGGTTAATGACCATGCAACGGCAATAGATACGGTTTTTCACAAAGGGGAAAAGGGTGAGACATATAATATTGGTGGATTTAATGAGTGGATGAACATAGACCTAATCAAATTGCTATGTAAAATCATGGATCATAAGCTAAGCCGTTCTAAAGGAACATCAGAGCAACTTATTACTTATGTAAAAGACCGTCCTGGACATGACAAGCGTTATGCAATCGATGCTAATAAGATAAAGAATAAATTAGGTTGGGAACCGTCTGTTACATTTGAGGAAGGACTAGAAAAAACAGTTGATTGGTATCTCGAAAATGAAAAGTGGTTGAACAATGTTACCTCAGGTGCCTATAAGGAATATTATAAGAAGCAATACGGTTAAATATGCTATTTAGTTGGATAGCAAGTCTTTTTAAAAAAAATATACCTGTAGACTTAGGTGAGTTGAAAGTAGACTGCCATTCACATCTTATTCCAGGTATAGATGATGGGGCAAAAGATATTTCTGATTCATTGAACCTTATCAAGTCTTTGAAAGAATTAGGATATCAGAAAATAATAACGACGCCACACATCATGAGTGATATGTATCGTAATGATAAGGATACAATAATTAATGGCCTTGATGATGTCAAGAAGGCATTGGATAAAGAAGGGATTGATATTGAGTTTGAAGCCGCAGCTGAATACTACTTGGACGAAGTTTTTGAAAAAAAAATAGAATCAGAACCTTTATTAACCTTTGGAAATAAGTTTGTATTATTTGAGTTATCATATTTGAATAAGCCAGTAAACTTGGAACAAGCCATATTTGCTCTCGTATCTAATGGTTATCAACCTGTTTTAGCACATCCTGAGCGGTATCCTTATCTATTTGATGATGCATTAACTCAGTATCAAAAGATAAGAGACATGGGGGTTAAATATCAGGTTAATATTTTGTCTATACTAGGCAAATATGGTCCGCAAGCATTACGAGCAGCGAGAAAGTTGATAGATAATGATATGGTCGATCTTTTAGGTTCAGATTTACATAATATGGGGCAAGTAGAATTTATGAGGACAAATCTGAATGACAAATATTTAAATAAGTTATTAGAAAAGCAAATACTACAGAATCAAACGCTCTTATAAGTATGAAGATAACAACTACTCCGATTAAAGATTTGCTTATTATTGAGCCGACAGTTTTTGAAGATAGTAGGGGCTACTTTTACGAAAGCTATAGTCAAAAGCGTTTTAAGGAACAAGGTCTAGATTACGATTTTGTACAAGATAATCGTTCTAAATCGTGCTATGGGACGCTTAGAGGCTTGCATTATCAGGTCAATCCCAATGCACAAACAAAGCTAGTAGGAGCGATTTCTGGAAAAATATTAGATGTTGCAGTTGATCTACGAAAACAATCAACAACATATGGTCAACACTTTAGTATTTTATTGACTGCAAATAATAAAAAACAATTGCTTGTTCCTAGAGGATTTGCGCATGGGTTTGCCGTTCTAAGTGATGAGGCAGAGTTTTTCTATAAATGTGATAACTTTTATGATAAAGATTCAGAAGGCGGTATAGCCTTTGATGATCCAACTTTGGATATTGACTGGCAAATTGATAAAAGCAAAATGATCTTATCTGAAAAAGATTTAAATCAACCTTTTATACAGGATGCAATAAATAATTTTTAGTCAATAAGTTGAAAAAAATAGTAGTTACTGGTTCAGATGGTCAATTGGGAAGTGAACTTAAATATTTAAGTGCCACCTCTCATGATGAATTCTTTTTTGAAAATAGAACCTCTCTAGATATTACAGATTCCTCTGCTGTTGAACATTATTTTTCTAAACAAGAATATGACATCTGTATAAATGCTGCTGCATACACTGCAGTTGATAAGGCAGAGGACGAGGTAATGTTAGCAAAGAGCATTAATGTCATAGGTGTAGCTAATTTGGCAAAAGCATGTAATGATAATAATGTTGTCTTGATACATCTTTCCACTGATTTCGTTTTCGATGGAGAAGCTAAAGAACCATATGATGAGTTCTCTAAAACGAATCCATTAAGTGTCTATGGTAAAACCAAATTGCAAGGAGAAAAAATTGCAATGGATATAAATCCAGACACGTTTGTTATTCGTACTTCATGGGTATACTCCTCATTCGGCAAAAACTTTGTAAAGACTATGCTTAAATTGGGTAGTGAAAGAAGCGAATTAAATGTTGTTAATGACCAATTTGGTAGCCCAACCTATGCTAGGGATTTGGCAGGAATAGTTTTAAAACTAATTGATGATCAAATTTCTGCTGATTTTGGTATTTATAATTATTCCAATGATGGTATTGCTAGTTGGTATGACTTTGCGAGTGAAATTATGAAGCAAGCCAATATAAATTGCAAAGTGAATCCAATACCTACGTCACAATTTCCTACTTCCGCTACAAGACCGAGTTATAGTGTGCTGGATAAAACAAAAGTCAAGAACGCATTAAATGTTAGAATACCAGACTGGCAAGATAGCTTGAGAGAATGCTTAAGGCATCTAAAAGAAATAAGTTAATAATTTGATAAATGTTAGATAAAATTGATATTAATGTGATAATAAAAGTTGCATATGATGCTGGTAATGCCATATTAGATATATACGAGCAAGACTTTGATGTAGTAGAAAAAGAAGATAATTCTCCCTTGACCTTAGCCGACAAGGCTTCAAATAATGTTATTATCTCAGCTTTGAAAAGACTTTATCCAAATATTCCTTTTATATCAGAAGAGGAAAAAGCCACAGCTTATGACGAAAGAAAGTCCTGGGAATATTTTTGGTTAATTGATCCGTTAGATGGAACTAAGGAATTTATTAAGAAAAATGGTGAGTTTACAGTTAATATAGCTTTAGTTAGAAATAAGGTTTCGGTATTAGGAGTAATATATGTTCCAGTAACTGACGAAATTTACTTTGCTATAGAGGGACAAGGTGCTTTTAAGGTAGATAGTGGTGGGGGTAAAAGTAAGCTTCAGGTTAAAGGTCATTCAAAGGAGTCTTTAAAAATAGTTGCCAGTAGATCACATCTATCTAAAGAGGTAGAAGAGTATATCGAAGAAAAGCGTAATCATTATGATAAAGTTGATTGTGTTTCAGCAGGGAGTTCTTTAAAGTTCTGTCTAGTTGCAGAAGGAATAGCAGATGTTTACCCAAGGCTAGGACCAACGATGGAGTGGGACACTGCAGCTGGACAAATTATCGTTGAAGAGGCTGGAGGGATGGTGCTTGACAATGGAGAAAAACTTCAGTATAATAAAGAAGTATTGAGGAACCCATTTTTTATCGTAAAAAGCTTTGAAGCGATATAGTTTTGTATCTTTATAACTTCCTATTGCAGTAAACCATGGACTATAATAAAGTTTCTAATGATGACATTGATATTAGAAGAATCATTATTATTATTAGAAAACAAAAAAAGACTATTTTTTTTAGCTTTGTAGCTTTCTTTATATTTTCATTAGGAGTATTATGTTATCTATTCCCTCCAAGTTATGAAGCTAAAGCTACATTGTTATTGAATAGAGAGCTTGATAATAATATGATTCAAGAAAGATTATTTAGTCCAATGAGTCAAGACTATTTCAATGATAAGACTACTGAAAATATGTTTGGAATATCTTATGCCAAATATAAAATATATGTCAGTTCTTTTGAGGACATAAATAACCTAACTGCTTTCATCAGGAGTAGGAATTACAATTGGAGTGTTTCTAATCAGGTTTTCAAGGAGAATATAAAACCTATTTTTGGATACAATGATAACCCTAATTTGCCAGGAGTTGAAAATAGAGTTGTTGGAATACAGTTAGTGTTTTCCGATTTGAATTCATCCCTAGCTGAGGAAAAAGTTTTGGCTGTAGGTGAATATATAAAAACAAGTGTCATTAATGCAACACTTAACAGTTTGCTTAGACAATTGAAAGGTGAATTAGTCCGAATAAATGCAGCACTTTTGAAGGACATAAGGATATATGACAATGATAATGCTAAAATAGCCGAACGGTTAGTACTGTTAAATAGTATTCAGTCTGAAGAAAAAAGTATAGGTGCAAATGAAAACCTGATGATTGAGATTAATAAATATTCGGAAAAGTATCTCTCTCCCCAAAGCCAGTTGACCTATAATAAATTAAAGTTGTTTGAAAATAATGTTTTAATAAATGAATTTAGGCATAGGGTTCTTATAGGCGAGAATGTATTAAAATTCATTGAGAAAGTTTTTTCAAATGGTTTGTTCTTAAAAAATGAATCATTTGATAACTATCTTGAAGCTGTAGATAGTGAGAAAAAGATCTTTCTCGATGAACTAGAAAATGCAGAAATAAAAGATGGAGTAAGCAGCTTGCTGAACAATGAATTGTCTAAAGTAAAGAGTCTAAAAGAGGCACAACTATATTTTGCATCTGCTCCAATGTTACCTACCATAGCAGAGTCATTAAATAAATTCATTGCTATGCTCATAGCAACGATATTATCTGGAATATTTTCTATAACTTTTGCTTTTATTGCGAATGTGATATATGATCGATAATAATATATTATATATTCTAGGGTCTTTAATTGTAGCTTTTTTAATAACAATTATATCGATACCCTCTATCATAAAAATTGCAGATTTGAAGCATCTTTATGATGAGCCTGGAGCAAGAAAATCACATAATTCTGCTGTTCCTACTTTGGGAGGATTGGCAATATTTGCTGGGTTTATTTTTTCAGCCACTTTTTGGGTGGATATTCATGAGCTTATCAGCTTGCAATATATAATAGCCGCTACACTAATTATGTTTTTTATAGGATTAAAGGACGATATAATTGCCATAGATCCTTATAAGAAATTTATAATTCAAATTGTCGCAGCCGTAATATTAGTTCATTGGGGAAATATAAAATTAACAAGTTTATATGGAATCTTAGGAGTAAATGATATCCCTATTATAGTAAGTTATCCATTATCTATATTTACAATTTTAGTTATCACTAACTCATTTAATCTTATTGATGGAATAAATGGACTTTCTGGAGGAATAGGAGTGACAATTGCTACTACATTTGGAATATTTTTTTATAAAATGGGAAGCTATAATATGGCAATCATAGCATTTGCACTTGTGGGTTCATTAATTGGTTTTCTTAGGTATAATCTAATAAATGCTAAGATTTTTATGGGAGATACAGGTTCTTTACTTATAGGTATAATATCTTCCGTTTTGGCTATCGAATTTATAGAGGCGAATAAAATGGTTGATGGTACTCTTTTACCAGCAATTATTTCTGCTCCAGCAATTGCCTTTGGCATATTAATAGTACCGTTGTTTGATTTACTAAAGGTTTTTGTTAACAGGGTCATGAGAGGGAAGTCTCCATTTAATCCAGACAAAGGACATATTCATCATATACTACTTAGAAAAGGGATGACTCATATTCAAGCAACGCTGTTTTTAGTCTTGGTCAATATTTTTTTTATACTGATGGTTTTTACTTTTAAAAATCTTGGGTCATTTAATCTTTTATTAATTATTTTAGGGATAGCTATACTGTTGTCAAGTATTTTAGTCTTTATAAGATTGAGAAAGGAGTAAATAATAAGTTCTTACCTCCCAAGCCTTTAAAAAAGTTTTAGTCAATATTTTTCCCCCCAATTAAAATGGCGGGGTTTCCTGCAAGCTTTGAATTTGAGGGGAATGACCTATTAACAAAGCTATTAGCTCCAATAACACAACTATTGCCTAATATAATACCCTTTGAAATTATAGTATTAGGACCAATATAACATCCATCTCCGATTTTGGTTTTTTCGTAAGAATAGCTTTCTTTACCCATGCTAGTTGCCCAATCTACAGAATCGTGAGAATATATTTGGACTCCTGCAGAGATTGAACAATTATTTCCTATTTCTAATGTTCCAGATCCATCTAATACAACAAAAGGTCCAATCCAAGTATCTTCACCAACCTTTACATCTCCATAAATACAACAAGAGTCATAAACACTAGTGCCTTTCCCAAATCCATTAAATTTTGCCTTTTCCCAACGATCCCATAGTAACTCATTGGTTGGCAATGATCTGTTGAACTTTTTTTTTGATTTAATTCGTTTTAATTGTAGAAGTCTACTTAGTAGCCTTTCGAACATTATTATATTTTTTGATTATCTAAAAATATTCTACACCACCACTCAAAGTTCATAAATGACCAAATGAGAAGCCTATTGTTTACCTTTTGGTTAAGATGTTCATTAACAACATTATTGATATACTTTCGATCTATGAACTCGGAAGAAATAGTTTGTTTGTCTAATAGCAGCTCTTTTATGTAAGTAGCATTTGCGCCTCTGTACCAGCTTTCATCTGGTGCTGAAAAACCTTGTTTCTTTCGGTTGATTATTTTATCTGGTATTAAATCCTTCATAGCTTTTCTTAAAACATTCTTGCCATCATCAAACTCCTGATATGCCTTTTTTTTCTTCATATAAGTGTTTTCATCAAGGCGTTTCATGCTTTCTAAGTTACCTAGCTTATATCTAACTGGAATTTTTTGAGCAAAGTCAACTAAATCGTTGTCTAAAAAAGGAAATCTTTCTTCTAATCCATTTGCCATAGACAGTTTATCTCCAACTAATAGCAACCCAGGTAAAAATGTTTTCACCTCAAAATAGAGACTATTTTGAATATGTTGTTCAGGAGTGTCATATTTTAATCGATCATTAAATGTGAAAACGTGCTCAAAATCTTTTCTAGGTTGATTAATATCAATCTTGGATTGTATATCTGAAGTAAATAATAGAGACTTACTTTCATCAGGTACTAGTCTTTTCCAAAATTCATAATAACTATCAAAGAACTCTTGCTGATTTAAAGACTTAAAAACTCTATAATATCTCCAAGGATATCCACCAAATAACTCGTCACCACCAGTTCCTTGTAAGCATACTTTAACAAACTTAGAGGCAAGTCTACTAATATAATAATTTGGATAGCTCATACCGACACGCAAGTCTTCAAGATGCCATACAACCTTGGGTAAAGACCAGCTAAGATCACCTGCGTTCATTATTTGTTCATAATGTTCAGTTTTAAAATGATTGGCCATTAACTCTGCATCTCTGCGTTCATCATAATTAGCCTCAATACCAGTAACTTCGGACATATCAAATCCACAAGTAAATGTGGCTAATCTTTCCACTTGGCTGGATGCAATAGCCGTAATAGATCCTGAGTCCATTCCTCCCGATAAGTAAGACCCAACAGGAACATCTGCAACCATTTGTTTTGAAACAGCATTTTTAAATAACCTTGTTAATTCTCTCTGTGCATCGTTAAATTTTATACTTTCATCTGGTTGGGTAAAGTCATAATCCCACCAAGAATGATGTCTTAGATATGAATCTTGAGATATTTTGACCGTATTTGCTGGAGGTAACATTGTAATATCTTTAAAAAGAGTATGATATCTAAATACGTTTTGAAATGTAAAATATTCATTAAGTGCGGCAGGATTAAGATCTATTTTATATTCAGGATGTTCAATAATAGCCTTTATCTCTGATGCAAAAACGACTGATTTTCCATCTCTATTCCAGTAATATAAGGGTTTTACGCCGTAGCGATCTCTGCTTAAAAACAGTTCGCGTTTTTCCCTATTCCATGCTGCAATCGCAAACATGCCATTCAACTTTTTTATAAAGTCAATCCCAAACTTCGCAATACCCTCAACTAGCACTTCCGTATCTGAAGATGTTTGGAAAGAGATACCTGAAGCCTTTAACTGTATTTTTAATTCTCTATAATTATAAATACAACCATTAAAAACAACAATCCAATTATTGTCATAAGATGTCATTGGTTGAGCAGACCTGTTAGACGGATCTATAATAGCTAGCCTATGATGTGCTAATCCTATATTTTGATCTATATAAGAATCCCTACCATCAGGTCCTCGATGTGCTAATTTTGAAAGAATCCTATCTAATACAGAATTAGAGACAGGCTCTTGATTAATATTAAATATGCCTGCAATTCCACACACTAAGTTAAGATCTTTTAATAAAACGTCCTGAGTAGCAAGCCTCCTCTTGATGGAAATAAATTATGTCTAGGTTGTTATCTGAAATCATTTTTCTGAATTCTTTTTCAGAATAACGAAAGGCATTTGAGGGGGCGTACCAGTCAAAGTTAATGCATAATGAATCTCCATATTCAAGGTCAGGATTGTAGAAACATTTTAAGAAATTCCAATAAATAAATCTTTGAATATCATATTCTCCGCCCTTTATTCCTAAAATAGGAATATCAGGTGCTACAAACTTTGTATTAAGTTCTGTCAATGCTTTTCCCAGTTTAGTTAATCCATCAGACATTTCCCAAAGTTCATCTTTAGTAAGTTTTTTTGAATATTCTCTAAAATATTCATCTACTAGCTCTCTTGGTAATGCTTTTTTTGCATATACATAACAAGAAAATTCTGATTTAGATATGTTGCTTAAATGTTCAAATGTTTTGATAGGATCGTCTGTGTGGTGAATTACTTGGTCACAACTTATATAATCAATAGAGTTATTCTTTAATTCTGTTTGGGAAATATCTCCTTTGATAAAAAATAGGTTTGGAATGTTTTTAAACCTATTTGCAGCTCTAAATGCGGCTTCTGAGAAGTCCATACCTATGACAATAGAATTGGGTGCCATTTTGGCAAACCAAGCAGTTTTATGACCGAGTCCACATCCTGCATCTAATATTACTTTTTTTGTTTGAAGAAAGCTTGCTAGATGTTCTTTTGTATCAAACCCATATAATTTTAGATACCAGTCCTCCTGAAATTTATGATATTGGGGATTGTCAACCTCATCATCATATTTAAGCCACTTTTCTGAGAAAATACCATTAGTTTGAGTCTGATTGACAGAGCTGCCAGATTCTTTTACAATCAAAAAATTTGATTCTATATGAACTTCGTTTTCAAATAAATCTTCTATCAAATCTTTCATAGATTCTTTATTGCATTAATTACATATTCAAAATCCTCTTTTCCCATCCTATTGTGTAAGGGAATTGCCATGGAATAGTCATTAGCTTGTCTGGCTACTTCAAAGTCGTTATCTTTTAAGTTGTACTTATCTTTGTAGTAATTTAACATGTGAACGGCGTGAGTTCCAGGTCTGGTAGATATACCTTTAGCTTGTAAATTTTCCATAATAACATTCCTGCTACCAGGAGACTTTTTTTCATCAATAAGTGTTACAAATGATTGCCAACCATGACCATAATCATTTGTTATATGAGGTGTTTCAATCCAATCAATATTCGATAAACAATTAATATAATAATCGGCCCATCTTTTTCTCTCCGCTATGAATTTTTTCAGTTTTTTAATTTGCACTAAACCTACCGCACCTTGCAAATCTGTCATGCGGTAATTAAAACCAAGTATATTGAAATCTGGTAATATAAATGGTTTGGGACCATGGTGTCTTTGCTCTTCAGATATTGAGGCTCCATGATTTCGTAACATAGATATACGTTCTGCTATATTAGCATCATTAGTCGTAATCATTCCACCTTCACCAGTTGTTATAGATTTTCTAGGGTGAAAAGAAAAACATCCTAAATTTCCTAAACTACCAGCATACCTATCTTTGTATGTTGCTCCTGCTGCACAGGCTGCATCTTCAATTATTGGGATCGTAGGAGCTATGTTTTTTATAGCATCAATGTCAGCACAAAGACCAAACAAGTGGACAGCTATGATTGCTTTTGTATTTGGATTAATTAAGCTTGCTAGTTTATCTATATCAATATTAAAGGTATTAATATCAATATCACAGAAGATAACTTTTGCTCCACAATACTCTACAACATTAGCTGTTGAAATCCATGTGAATGCAGGAACAATTACTTCATCTCCAGGCTTTATATTAAGTGCGATTAATGATAAGTGTAATGCCGTAGTAGCACTTGTTACAGCAATAGCATGGCTTACGCCATGTATCTGTGCAAATTCTTTTTCAAATGCATTCACCATCGGACCAGATGTGAGCCAGCCATTAAATAAAGGTTCCTTTACTGCTTGCCACTCTTCTTCTCCCGTTACAGGCAGAGAAATGGGTATATTTTTAGTTTTTATTGACATTATACTAATGTAGGTGTCTTGTCTATTCCTTGGTTGATTCTCCAGTCAATTAATGTCTGGAGCCCCTGTGTTAATGAATACTTATACTCAAAGTTAATCTCTTCTCTAGCTTTTTTTGCAGAACCTATTCGATTTTGAACAAATTGTCTTGCATCCTCTTCATCATAAGGGACATATTTTACATTTAAATTGGATTTTTTTAACTCTAAAATACAATCGCACAATTGCTTAATTGAAGTTTGGACCTCGGTACCAACATTATAAAAGCCAAATTTTATATCAGATTCTAAGGCATTTATATTTGCCCTAGCTATATCCTCTACATAAATAAAGTCATAAGCTTGACTTCCATCACCATTAATAACTGGTTGTTCATTAGCTTCTATTTTATTAAGCATAATTGGTACAACTCCACTATAAACAGCATGTTGATCTTGCCCAGGACCATAGGCATTCATATATCGTAGTCCAATTATTTCTAGGCCATATCTATCGTTAAATGCAGTACACATTGTTTCTCCTGCGATCTTTGTAGATCCATAGAAATTAGTATTGTTAAATGGGTGACTCTCTGTCATAGGAACTTCTATAGCATCTCCATAGACAGATGCTGATGAAGAGTAGATTAACTTCTTTACTTTATGTTTTACACAAGCTTCTAATACATTAAAGGTTCCCGAAATATTAACATCAAAGGCTGTTCTTGGAAAATCTTTGCAATGAAGCAACCACATGGCAGCTAAATGAAATACATAATCTGCGTCAGCTATAGCTTTGTCCAAAATATCTATTTCTCTTACATCTCCCCCATAAGGGTAAATTGAACATCGGCTATCTTTTAAGCTGGTTTCAATATTTTCTGTTTTTCCTCTTGCAAAATTATCATATATTACGACTTGCTTAACAGGGTGTTTTAAAAGCTCAGACACTACAAATCCACCTATAAAACCAGCACCTCCAATTACAAGGACTTTAGAATCCTTTAGTTTCATGTATCTTTTTTATTGTTCTGTCCAAAAATACAAAAGTAAAACCACTATTGAACAAACTGGATAAAATAAAACTTGATATAGAACTTAAATAAAGCATCCGAACAAAATAAATGTTTATAAATGTTTACAAGGGTAATATAAATTTATAATATACTTAACTATAACATTATCCTGTGTCGAATAATTTCAGGAATAGCTTTGTACAAAAAGTAAGTATTTGTATATAAATATCTTTTCCATAATCTTTTGGGTTCTTGAAAAAGCCGATATGTCCACTCTAAACCCATTTTTTGTAAAAATTGGGGAGCTCTTCTTTGAGCTCCTGCATATACGTCAACAGCACCTCCTAATCCAAGTAGAAGTGCATTTATATTTTTATAATTTCTAGCCATCCACTTTTCTTGTTTGGGACATCCAAGTGCTACTACTACAATGTGTGGCTTTGAATCATTAATTATTTTTAGATGCTCATCAATCTCTTCCTGAGGCATATCCTCTGTTACCATTGGCGAAAAGGTGCCAGCAACTTTTATATTTTTAAATTGGTGTTTGATTTTCTTTTTAACAGCTTCTAAATTTTTATTGCTAGAACCCAATATGAATATAGATAGCTTATTCTGGTCAGCAAGTTTTATGATTTCTGGTAGAATATCCATTCCTGGTATTCTTGCTTGCTTTTGTTTATATTTTATTTGTATTCCTTTAGCGATAGGCATACCGTCTGGTACAGCCATGGTCGCCTCATTAACAATATTTCTGAAAGATTTGTCATTAAGAGTCTCTATGGTCATATGCACATTAGTAAAACATATATAACCTTTGGTTCTTTTTTTAGTTAGATCAATAATTTGAGTGAGGATACTTTGATAGGTACCTGTTGTAATTGAAATTCCTAGTAATTCCTTATTCATTAAGCTTCGTTCATTACGTGAGTATTCTGTTAAATAATGTACACATGTTTTCTTCGAACTTAGAGGAAGTATAATTATTTAAAAACTTAACTCTTCCTGCCTGTCCCATTTTTTTCCTAAGATTTTTATTGTCGATTAATAAAGATAAGGCCTCGGTAAGGTGCTCAATATTTCTTTTTTCGATAATTAGTCCTGTTTCCCTATCTTCTACAATTTCAGGGATGGCTCCCTCATTTGTGCTAACCACAGGTAATTGAAATTGCATAGCTTCTAATACTACACCAGGAAACGCCTCATCATAGGTAGGTAGTACAAATATATCCGCATTTAAAAATGCTTCATGTTTATCATTGTTATAAAGGGGGCCAAGAATACTAACATATTCTTTGAGATCAAATTCCTCTATTTTATTTTTGATCTCTTCCTCTTTGATATCATATTCTTTGCCAACAATTTGAATGTTAAATTCTTTATTGTTAAACCTCAGGTTCTTTGCAGCTTCTAGTAGATCAAATATTCCTTTTGTTCTCATTAGGTTGGATAGAAATAGAATTTTTATAGTGTTATTGGAGATTTCGATTTTAGTTTTTAAATACGACTCTGCTAAATCTTTAATTCCATTATTCATAATATGGATGCTTGAGTTACAAACATTTTTGATGTCATTAGATAGGGCTTCAGACAGGCAAATAGTTTCACTTTTTTTGAAGCAATATTTATATAATAATCTTTTAAGCTTATTATTACTTGATGCTACTGAGACCCCTTGGGTTCTTATATGTAGAGCATGTTTTACCTTAAATAACCTGATAATAAGAAGTAACAATGCATCTCTATAAAAAGCTGGTTCTTTTACAGCAAAGTTGAAGTATACTAAATCGGGATTCTTGAGTAACTGCTGCAATAATCGGATTGCTAAATAAATGGTTTTAATTATTTTTTTGAATGATAATTTACCTATATCATGGACATCATTTGCAAATTTTATCTCTAGAAGACTTATATTGAAATTAAGGTTTAGCAACCTGCTCTCTAATAAAAACTTATTTCGTAAGGAAGCACCATGGACTGGAGGTGGAAGTTGAATTAAGAAGAGAATTTTTTTCTTTTTACTCAACACTTACCTGTCTGTTTCGTGAAAATATTAAAACCCCCAAAGGAGTAAGAATCTATTAACTTAAATATCATCAAAAAAACAAAAAATTCAGAATGTTCAAATAGATTTTCTCCAAAACATAAAAAGAAGGTGTACAAAGAAGATATGGTTAAAAATGAATAATAGCTAGAGTCATCTGGGCTTATTTGTAATCTCTTTGTTACTTTTCTGATCTTTGAGAAGATTAAAATAAAAAAAATCAAGAAAGAAATGAGCCCATATTCAGATAGTAGTGCAAGCCAGGAGGAGAAAGGCTGATTTCTTGTTCCATCCATGTAAAGAGTGGAGTTTAAAATAGTATTATTCCAAAGAGGGTATATGTATTCTTCGGCATAGGAAGAACGTGTGTTGCCTGCGAATTTGGCCGTAAAATGATCACTTGTATACTCGCCATTCAATAAAAAGGAAACTCTGCTATTAAAGGTACCTGGTGATGTCCCCCAGAATAAAACTTGCTTGTTTTTTTTAACTAACTCATAATAATTTTTAAAAGCAGCTAGTTTTCTAGGGATATTTGCTTCGTATGTTTTATCTGAATTATTTAGGTATCCATAGGCTAACTTGACATTATTTATATAATATTCAAATGTTTTTGGAGAGGCAAAGAATAGCAGGAGTGAAATTCCGCAAAATATGATTACTGTTCTTAGGAGACGGATGATCTTGAAATCTACGAAAAGATAATAAAAGGCTATCGCAGCAAGTAAGGAAATAAAACCAAAACCAAAAAAAGTAAGAATAAAAGAAATAGAAAAGAAAGCAAGTAATATGATGTTTAATATTTTTTTTTGCTTTATATATCTTCCCAAGAAAAATATTAGCAAATAGCCATTCAAAATTGATAAACCGTGAACACCAATTCCATGCCTTCCATAAATGCCAATAAAAGCATCATCGCTTTGATAGTCTGATAATTGTACTAAGTATTGAGCAAAGCCAATTAAATTGTTGATCCCTATCATTATTATCAGATAGAGTAAAAATTTCTTTATATGAGTTTGGGAATAAAGTTTTGTAGAATTTTTCGGATTAGATAAAAAAAATAGCGAGCATGGCAGAATTATGTAGATTGAAATTATATTATTTATAGGATAGAATTCATTACTGTAGTAAATAGCTAATATTGTGGCTGTCATAATACAAAGAACAATAATTAACGATTTGACTGATATTCTTAAGTTAAATATTATCATGAAAAAAGGAATAATTAGCATATTCCCAAACGGAATAACTTTTCTGAATGAGGTGGTAAGAAAAATTGCTAATGCTAAA
This sequence comes from Bacteroidia bacterium, assembly GCA_030426955.1. Taxonomy (GTDB): domain Bacteria; phylum Bacteroidota; class Bacteroidia; order Chitinophagales; family JAUHXS01; genus JAUHXS01. The sequence goes on from JAUHXS010000002.1 coordinate 97,945, forward strand.
AGTAATAAGTTGGAAATATTGATATTAAGCAACTTGTTAAAAAAATGACTTATAATTTTACTAGTTACTACTAATCTGGTACTCATCCTTTTTATATTGGAAGAAAAGAAAGGTGAAAACAATTAATACAATAATCCCCAAAAATATTCTCATTATGAATAATGGATCATAAAAAAGTATTAACCCAACAATTAAAGCGCAAAAGAAAAAAGGTATTAATATCTTACTAGGCTGAAAGCCTACTAGATATAGTCTTTCTGATACTATCCACGAGCAAACAAAATATATGATTATTGAACCTAGTAAACTTAGGCTAACTCCTAATATTCCCCAATATGGTACTAGTAATAGAAACAGAATGATATTGCTTCCAAATGCTACAATACTTAAGATTGAATTATAAAAAGTTTTTTTTGTAATGGCAGGACCAATTAATACAATCTGAACTAGTATGTTAATGCCCATTGCCATTAAAAGCAATATTGTTATATTTTGAGCTTCAAGATACTTTTTGTCAATAAACAATAAGTATATCTCTTTAGTGAAAAGTGATAATAGGCAAACTAATAAAAATGCTAGTAGTATAGCATTATTGAGCGCTGATCTAAATATTAACTTATGATTACTTTTACTTAAGTTTTCAAATAGGAATGGTCCCCAAGTCATTCTTATTGCGTCTTCAACTAACTTAAGCATGGAGGCGATTTTTAATGCGATAGCATATAGACCGATGTCACTCAATGATATATATCCTAGCATTAAAAATCTATTTATGTGATTTACGCCCCAACCGATTAATACAGCTGGGAGTAGTGGGATGCTAAAACTTAAATATTTTTTAATAGTTTCAACTTTAAATACAAATGCGAGAATTCTGTAATGAAATAAATAAGCTAATATTAAACAAGATGATATAAAAAAACCACATAGTTGACCATAGAAAACCCCAATAATACCTAGCTCCATTTTTAAGACAAATAATATTGATGAGGATAGAGTTAGGGTAATTTGGGTAAGGCTAAAAAAGCCAAAGAGAAACGGTTTTTTCATGTATCTCATCAGGGTTATTAGTAGTGCATATATATTGGCAAAAGGGATGATATACCCAATTGTCTTGATTACTTTTGAATACTCGGGTGTTTCAAAAAGTAATATCGAAATAGCAGAGGAGGAACTATACAATAATAAAATCAATGGTAACGAGACAATAATTATACTCCAAAAAACTGTGGAGGTATTATTGCAAGTTTCCTGTTGGGATTTTGCCTCGTAGTAAAATCTTCCGATAGACGATTCAAGTTGCAACATTCCTAAAATGGTAAAAAATATTGTTGTAGAGTTTATTATATCTATTATGCCATAAGCATCTGGAGAAAAAACGGTTGTATATATAGGAACAAGAAATAGCATTAATGATTTGCTTAAGCCATTTGCGACACCATAAATTATGGTATCTTTTAATAGACTCTTTAGCATATCTTAAAAAGCTTAAAGTTGTCAATCTCTTCTACAATGTCAAACCTGTACTCATTAGTTGTAATATATTTAATATAGTCAGGTAGTAGGTTGGTGTCAATTAATAGATAATTATACTTAAACTCTTTTATCAAGGGTAAAATAAGCTTAGGGTTAATAAAGTGGTAGCTTTCGTTAAAAAGTTCGTTAAAATGAAATGGTCCAGTGTAAAGATTGTTTAGAGTTACCCAAAACTGCTTGATTTTTGGATGGAAAAAAATCTTAGAAACTTGGGTTCCGTTGCATAGTAACCTTATATCCTCTCCTTTTTCAATATTTGATAAAAGTTTATTTTTTAAAATCTCTATCTTACCATTTAGCTTATTACTTCTTTTTTTAAGAATCGTCTTTATATATATATAATAGCGAATAATTATCAATGTAAATGAATAGATAAGGATAATCTTAAGCCAAGGGCTTTCATGTAATAGAATGATTGTTATTATTGATAAAATACCAATAGAGAATTCTATGTATCTTTCAGGTTCACCTAAAAATCTGAGTTTTCGGAAACAAAAGATTAAGAAAAGACCAAATGATATAATTATGGGACCCAATAATATATATATATCGAAAGAGATTTTTTTCCCCAATGTTACTTGAATAAGTATTAAGGCTAGTATAAAAAGAAAAAATGGTATTGAAGAAATTAACACTACTACTGGATTCGTGATAATGTAACCTAATTTTTGAGGGATACTTTTGTTTTTTTCTCTAAGTGTTTTCCAAAAGTCATAGACAAAGTCTCTCCATACGCTTGGTCTATCTTTTAGAATAAATCTATTTGCTAAATACTTGAAATAAATTTTTTTATGATTTAATTGGCCTTTAAAAGAAAGCCCTATTATGTTGGGCATGAAAATCTTTAAAAAAATGAGGGCTAATATAAATGGGAGAAGAATAAAAATGTTTTGATAATAAATTGCCAATAAGGGTAACGAAAATAGGATATATTGGATAGCAAATTGACTAGACAACATAATTAGGCTAAGAAGAACTGTTGATAATCCTAAATATAAATATATACCAGTATCATTAAGCATAAATAATAAGAGTATATATAGGTTAAGCTGTCCTAAGAAAAGTCCAAGCCCCCTTGCACTAACACTTAAATTCTTAGCATTTTCAAGATCATAATTATATGGTGTTAGTGCATAGATCACTCCAGTAAGTAATAAAAATTCTTTTTGTGATAACTCAATATTTAGATAATCAAATAAAATAGTGGAAAAGAAAAATAGAGCTAAAGATGATGATAGGTTAAAGAGGATAATAGAATATTTTCCTAGTTTAATTGATTTATCTTGTGGAAAAAAAGATAATATCCAATGTAGTAATTGAGGATAATAAACGTATGTATTTACAATGAAATTGTCTAAATCTTTTACAAACCTATGATTATTATTCCTAATGCTATCGATAAGCAGTTGATGGTAGTAATGATCAGTTCCTGTAGGTTTTGCGCTAACGATTACATATAGAGGTATTAATGCGGGAATAAGATAAATAAAAACGATTAATAACGTTTCAATCATAAACTTAAAGACTACACTTAATTAGTATGTTTAAATCCCTTGCTATGCGGTTACGTTACTAAGCTCTTGCCAATACCACTCTATGGATTTTTCTAGACCAATTCTTATATCATATTTAGGTACGTACCCTAATATTGTTTTTGCCTTATCTATTGAAGCAAGCGAATGTTTTACATCGCCTTGTCTAGTTGGACCATAAGTAGGCTGTATATTAAGGATGGAATTATCATATTTCCCTAAAAGCTCTCTAAGTATGTTAAATAGTTCATTTACACTAGTCGAGTTGCCGTAGGCCACATTAAATATTTGTCCTAAAGCTTCCTTTTGTTTTGAGAGAACAGCAATTTGATTCATTTGAATCACATTTTCTATGAATGTGAAATCTCTTGACTGGAGACCGTCTCCATGTATGTTGGGAGAGGAGTGGTTTATTAATGCATTTGCAAATTTAGGAATAGCTGCGGCATACTGTCCATCAGGAGATTGCCTGGGACCAAAAACATTAAAATATCTTAATCCAATAGTTTCTATCCCATATAAATCTGAAAAAACTTTTGCGTAAAGCTCGTTAACATATTTTGTTACGGCATATGGAGATAAGGGGTTGCCAATGTTTTCTTCAATCTTTGGCAATGATTTATGGTCTCCATATGTAGAAGAGCTACATGCATAAACAAATCGTTTGATGCCAGAATCTTTAACGGCAACTAGCATATTAAGAAACCCCGAAATATTAACCTCGTTTGTAGTGATGGGGTCATCAATCGATCTTGGCACAGATCCTAATGCTGCTTGATGCAATACATAATCTATATTTAGAGTTGCTCTTTTACAGACTTCAATATCCCTAATATCTCCTTCAATCAGATTGAAATTTCCATTAGATAGAAGTTTTGATATGTTTTCTTTTTTACCAGTTGAAAAGTTGTCTAAGCAAACTACTTTGTTATCTTGTTCAATAAGCCTTTCGCAAAGATTGGAACCAATGAACCCAGCTCCTCCTGTAACCAAAACTGATGAATTTTCTATGATCTTATTTGACAAAATGAGGCTATTTTGAGGCTAAGTTAAAACTTGTGTGTTATAAATTGCTGGATTTTAAAGACATTTTATAAACAGTCTTTGTTGAAGTGGTTATTTTAAATCGGTTATCAATCTTATACCCAACCACCCAAACAACCTTTTCTCCTGATAATAATACCATGGTTTTTTCTTTTTCGAAAAGAGAAAGTTTTAAATCTGTTAGGAAACGCTTTATCTTTTTCTTCTTTGTAGTGCCTAATGGGTAAACATAATCACCTGGTTTCCAATATCGCAATGTTAAGGGAAAGACTAGTTTGTCCATATCTAAAAATGCAATGTTAGGTTTGGAAGAAACCTTCACTCTGTTGGCACTTTTTATAACTTGTATGGATAATTGAAAATCACCTGTGTTAACTTTTTTTCTCAGTTCCTCAACTAGAAAAGTTGAAATATTTATTGCTTCCCTTTTTGCTATGATTAAATGATTTCGATCTTTTAAAAGTTGATGCGTTGAACTGAAAAATACCTTGCCTGGTTGACTATCGAGGCACTCCCATATTTGTGGTACTTGTTCTTGATTAAACTCAAAATCAAGCAGAATCTCATATAGTATTTGCTTTGGAGATATTGTGCTCAATAATTTTCTGATAGAAATCTGTATTTCTCCACCATTTTGAATCAATAACTTCTTTTTGTACTGTTCTATAGCATCAAAGTATATCTTTTCAGTATCTAATAATTTGTGAGAAGTCTTCCAATAAGTCCTTTCAATACTAGGATTGATTTCCTTTAAAATTGGAATAACCTGATGTCTTATTTTATTCCTCAAATACTTTATCTCTTTATTTGACTCATCAACTCGATATGCAACTTTATTTCTTTTAGCATATGATTCAATTTCAGATCGACTTGCAAATAATAGAGGTCTGATTACTTTGCCTTTCTTGGTGAGAATGCCTCTTAGACCCGCTATTCCAGTGCCTTTGGTTATGTTAAGTAAAGCTGTTTCTAATGAGTCATTTAAATGGTGAGCTGTCGCAATGAATTGGTAGTTGTTTTCTTTTCTGATTTTTTCTAACCAATTATATCTTAATTCTCTTGCTGCCATTTGAATGGAGATTTGTTTTTCTGTAGAAAAACTATCCGTATCAAAATTTTTTGTGAAGAAGCCGACTTCATAAGTTGTGCTAAGCTCTTTTACAAAATGTTGATCTTCCTTTGAATCTTTACCTCTTAATTGAAAATTACAATGAGCAATTCCAAATTTATAACCTGACTGACTGAAGAGGTGGCAGAGTATACTTGAATCAACTCCACCACTCGTAGCTAAAAGTATCTTATCTCCTGTATTAAAAAGTTTTTGTTCAGATATGAAATTTTGAAAATCTTCTGTAAAACTCATTTATAATGCTTCTAGAGCCTCATTAAGCTCGTTTTTTGTTTTGGTATCAGATGCTTTGTCTGCTATCTCTATGCCCTTCAAGTAAAAAGTTTTTGCAGCATCAACTTTTTGAAGGTTTTCGCAAGTCTTTCCAATCTGATAATAAGCAGGTAGATAGTCTGGATGGTTTTTTATTGCCTTTTCGAAATACGAATATGCTGCTTCAGGTTTGCCAATATTTAAATATTCAAGACCGATTGCATAAGGCACAAAGGGATCTTGCGAACTTTCTTTTTCTATTTGAAACAATTGCGTCAATCTATCCGTAGGCATACTTAAGATTTGTCAGAAATTTATCTAAATTTACAAGGCTTTTAACGAATAAAATAATAATGGAATGAAGATTTTAGTGTGCATAAGCCAAGTGCCTGATACAACTACAAAGATTGCTTTTACCGACAACAATACAAAGTTTGAAACCAATGGAGTACAATTTATAGTTAATCCGTATGACGAATGGTACGCATTGGTTAGGGCTTTAGAAATCAAGGAAGCTCAAGGTGGAACGGTTACAGTTATTAACGTAGGGCCAGCAAGCTATGAACAGACAATAAGAAAAGCATTAGCGATAGGGGCAGACGAAGCAGTAAGAATAGATGCTGAACCATCCGATGCATATTATGTGGCAAAGCAAATTGCTAATTATGCAGAAAAGGAAACCTTTGATATTATTCTAACTGGTAAAGAAACCATCGATTATAATGGCTCTGTAATTGGAGGAATGATTGCCGAATTATTAAATATGTCTTATGTATCTATGGCTAGTAAATTAGACATGAATGGTGAAGTAGCCACTTTTGAAAGAGAAATAGAAGGTGGTAAAGAGATAGTAGAAACTAAAGTTCCGTTTGTTGCTAGTGCTCAAAAAGGTATGGCAGAACAAAGAATTCCGAATATGCGAGGAATTATGCAGGCAAGAACAAAACCGTTAAAAGTAGAGGCTCCAATAGATGTGTCACTACATACTGCTGTAGTGTCCTATGAATTACCAGCACCAAAAGGAGATGTCAAGTTAGTTGATGCGGATAATGTTAAAGAGTTGGTCGATTTGCTTCACAATGAGGCTAAAGTGATATAAACTTAAAATAAAAGATATAATGAAGGTATTAGTTTACGCGGAAAGTACAGAAGGAAAGTTTAAAAAGTCAAGTTACGAGACAATATTGTACGCTTCAAAATTGGCAAAGAAAGTTTCAGGAGAAACTATTGCGGTTTCTATTGGTAATGTCAGTGACGAGCAACTAAATACGTTAGGCAAGTACGGTGCGAATAAAGTCTTAAAAGTAAGTGAGGATAGGTTAAACAGCTTTGATTCTAAAGCTTACAGTAAAGTAATTGCAGAACTAGCCAAGAGTGAAGGGGCTAATATTATTGTGCTTTCTCACAATTATAATGGAAAGGCAATTGCACCTAGGCTATCCGTAAAGCTAGATGCGGGTCTGGTTTCTGGAGCGGTAGAGCTGCCGAATACAGATGGTAGTTTTAAAGTGAAGAAAGGTGTCTTTTCTGGAAAAGCATTTGCCCATTATGAAATTAAGAGCGAGAATAAAATAATTTCATTAATGCCCAACTCTATTGCATTAGAGGAAAATAACGTAACTGCTGAAATTGTGCAAAGTAATATCGATTTAAGCGATCAAGATTTTGGAGTTCAAGTAAAAGAGGTAAAAAAATCTTCTGGAAAAATTCCATTAACAGAAGCGGAGCTAGTTGTTTCAGGAGGACGGGGACTTAAAGGGCCTGAAAATTGGGGTATGGTTGAAGAATTAGCAGAAGTTTTAGGAGCTGGGACAGCAAGCTCAAGACCAGTAGCAGATATGGGATGGCGTCCACATGAGGAACATGTTGGGCAAACAGGTACTGCGATTCGACCTAATTTGTATATAGCTATTGGTATTTCTGGAGCAATTCAACACCTTGCTGGTGTAAATGGAAGCAAGACAATCGTTGTTATAAACAAAGATCCAGAAGCACCTTTCTTTAAAGCGGCTGATTATGGAATTGTAGGTGATGCTTTCGAGGTAGTGCCTAAATTGACAGAAGCTATAAAAGAGCTAAAAGCTTCATAAACAAAGTAGGCTTTAGATGAACAAGATTGAGCTGGAAATTATTGCGCTTTCACATAGTATAACGCAATCTCACTCTTATGCTATTGTTTTAGGTGAAAAAAATGCCAATAGACGATTACCAATTGTCATTGGGGGATTCGAAGCACAAGCAATTGCTGTTGCAATTGAAAAAATGATGCCGAGTAGACCCCTTACACATGACCTGATGAAGCATGTTTTTGATACATTTGCTGTTTCTGTTAAGGAGGTAATAATAGATAACTTGGTAGATGGGGTCTTTTATGCTAAGTTAATTTGCGTTGGGAAAGAAGGTAAAGAAGTAGAAATAGATTCAAGAACATCTGATGCTTTGGCTCTGGCGGTTAGGTATAATTGTCCAATTTATACTTATGAATTTATAATGGATACGGCGGGGATAATCTTAGAAGACACTGATGCTGAACCCCCAGTAAATATATCCAAAGAAAACCTCAATGAATCTGATGAAACTCTGAGTAAAGAGGTAAAGCAAGAAAAATCTGAAGATATATCAAAATTAAGCTTAAAAGATTTGTCAAAAAAAATGAAAGATTTTTTAGACAAAGAAAGGTATGAAGAGGCCATCAAGTACCGAGATGAAATAAATAGAAGAAAGAAAAATAGTTAAGACCTTTCTAGCTTAACTTTCTTTTGTAGATATCTCAATGCTAAGCCAAATTTTTTATCTTTGGAGATTCTAATAATCCTGTTTTTAGGAATCTGGAATCATGAAACCTACACCGGTAGCCAGTAATTCAATTATAGACGAAAAAGATATCAGAAGCTTATGGAAGCTTTTTAGAAGAAACTGGTATCTTTTTGTTGTTTTTTCTGTTGTAGGCGCAATTAGTGCAAATATTGTTATTCATAGATCAACGACAATTTATGCTTCAAAAATCAGGATGCTCTTCAATGCAAATCAAAACGAAGATTTGCAAAATGCAATTCTGTCAGGATTAGGGGTTCGCCCTAGAAACGAAGATATCGCAAATGAGATGTACGTATTGGGTTCATTATCACTAATAGAAAAGGTCATTAATCGTCTTGATTTTGAAATTTCATACTTTGTAGTTGGCAGAATAAAAACAACTGAAAAATATCAAGATGTTCCCTTTCGTGTCAATATTAGTATTAAGAATCCAAGGTTTTATAACTTCCCACTGAATGTAAATATCATTAACGAGCAAGAGTTCTTGTTAAAATACGATCTTGATGGAGAAGGCAATGTGTTTGAAAGCACATATCGCTTTGGAGAATTAATATCTACAAATGACTTTGACCTTAAAATAGATTTTAAAAAAGAGTCCTATTATCAAAACATCAATAATATTGATTATATGTTTACCGTACATACTAAGTCCCAACTGGTGGCTAAGTATAAAGGTGCTATGTCTTTTGACAATTATGACTGGACAAGCCTTGTGCAAATAAGTGTTAACGATGTTATTCAAGCTAGAGGAAGGGATTTTTTAGACACCTTAGCAAAGGTTTATATAGAGAGTTCGGTAGAAACAAAGAAACTGATTAATGAGAATACATTAAAATTTATAGACGAGCAACTTAGTGGTGTCGTGAATGAATTAAATAGTATAGAGGTTGGACTTGAAAATTATAAAAAGAACAACTTGACATTTGACATTAATAGTGAAAGAGGTACATATATTGGAGAGTTAGTAGGCTATGAGTATAGCAAGACACAATTAAAGCTTCAGGCCAAATCGCTAACTAATTTAGAAAACTATATTAATAAGAACCTAGATACAGCAGTTTTAACACCACCTATTTCAGATGAAAAATATGATGGTTATTTAGTTGCGTTACTCGAAAATCTATACGATTTACAAAAGAAAAGAAATGAGATGTATTTAACCAATACCCCTAAAACGATATTTTTCGAATCATTAGAAGAAGAGATGGCAAGGTTAAAAGTACGTACACTTGACTATATTAAAAGCTTGCAAGAGAATATTGATAAAGAGATTATTATCCTTGATGACCAAATAGCAAATCAGAATGAAACTTTAAAAAAAGTACCTAGAGTAGAGAGGGAACTTCTTAATATTGAGAGAAAGCTGAAAGTTAATGAGCAAATTTATTTATATCTTTTAGAAAAGAAAAACGAGGCAATTATCGCAAAGGCTAGTATTGTACCAGATAAGAAAATCTTAGAGCCTGCAATTGCTTTGGGTATAATTAGTCCTAATAAAGATAAAATACTATATACTCACATTGGGATTGGTTTAATAATAGCACTTGTAATAGTTCTAATTAGAAAAATATTTTTTAGCACTATAGAGAACCGAGAAGACCTTGAGAGCATAACGAGTATGCCTATTATCGGGGTTGTTCCCAAGAGTAAAAGTGCAGATAGCCACTATATGGTTGTTGACGAAAAGCCTAAGTCTATTATCACGGAGGCTTTTAGGACTATTAGGGCAAATTTTGAATATCTAGCCCCCGAAATAAAAAATAAAATCATACTAGTTACCTCGTGCATGGCTAAGGAAGGAAAGACCTTTACAGCAGTAAATACGGCTACAATTTTAGCAAAGACAGGTAAGAAAGTCTTGATTTTAGAACTAGATTTACATCAGCCTAAAGTACCGTTAGCATTGAAGATGAATAATGACTATGGCGTAAGTTCTATTTTAATTGATAAAATATCTGTAGATGAGGCTATAAAAGATTCTGGGATAGAAAACTTAGATGTAATTCTTGCTGGACCAGTTCCACCCAATCCCTCAGAGCTTTTGATCTCAGATAAGTTTAAAAACCTTTTAGAGATATTGAACAAGAGATATGACTATGTTGTTATGGACTCTCCACCTGTAGGGCTCATAACCGATGCCCTTACTTTGATGAAATATTCCCATATTAATTTATTTATTTTACGTGCTTCATATGCAAAAAAGGAATTTGTAAGAATAGCAAATGATATAAAGGAAAATAACGATCCTAAAAACTTTGGCTTTGTGTTAAATGGTGTAAGAAATGCTTCGCTTAGATATGGTTACGGATATGGCTACGGATATGGATATGGATATGGCTACGGATATGGATATAGCAATAACGGTTATGGCTACTATGATTAAGATATAAATCGAAAATTTATGGATATAAGGAATAATTGGTCAAAAAAAGAGATTTTAGGTGTTTATAATAAGCCTCTACTTGAGTTAATCTTTCAAGCTGCAGAAGTACATAGAAGGTATAATGACTCTTCTGAAGTACAGGTGAGTTCGCTTTTGTCAATAAAAACAGGAGGCTGTCCTGAAGATTGTTCCTATTGCCCACAAGCAGCTAGATATCATACAGATGTCAAAGTGCATAGGTTAATGGAAGTAGATGAGGTATTAGAAAAAGCAAATAATGCCAAAGCAAATGGTGCATCAAGAATGTGCTTAGGAGCTGCATGGAGAGAAGTGCGTAACAATAGAGATTTTGACAAAGTGTTAGAGATGGTTAAGGGCATTAATGCAAAAGGTATGGAAGTATGTTGCACTTTGGGTATGTTGACAGATGAGCAAGCTAAAAAGCTAGAAGAGGCTGGACTTTATGCATATAATCATAATTTAGATACTTCAGAAGAACATTATGACGAGATTATTGGAACAAGAACTTATGAGGATAGACTTAATACCATAAAAAGCGTCCGTAAAACTAATATAACTGTTTGTTCAGGTGGAATTATTGGAATGGGCGAAAGTACAGAAGATCGAATTGGCATGCTTTTAACCCTCGCTAACATGGATAAGCATCCTGAATCTGTTCCGATTAATGCATTGGTTGCTGTTGAGGGAACTCCCTTGGAAGAACAGCCAGAAGTCCCTATATGGGATATGGTGAGAATGATTGCAGCAACACGAATTGTAATGCCCAAAACGGTTGTTAGGCTCTCTGCAGGAAGGACCCAGATGACCAAAGAGGGACAAGCGCTTTGCTTTATGGCAGGGGCAAATTCAATATTTGCGGGAGAAAAATTGCTTACAACACCAAATCCTGATTTTGATGAAGATATGAATCTTTTTAATACCTTAGGACTTAAAGCAAGAGAGCCTTTTAAAGACAAAAAAGCAAAAGTCGAAAAGAAAGAAAAGGCAGAAGCATAGATGCATGGTCTCCATAAATTTATTTTTGCAAAATAGCCTTGCAAAAAGAGCGGAGAGTAACTCCTTAAGAGAGCTCTCGTATAATACTAAACTCGTAGATTTCTCTTCTAATGATTATCTTGGAATTAGCCAGTTAAAGGAATACAAGAAGTCATATTTAAAAAAGGTAAATAGTTACCTAGAAAATGATAAACATCGTTTAGGGGCAACTGGTTCGAGACTACTAACTGGCAATACAGATTTTGCAGAAAGTTTAGAAGTCAAAATTGCCCAATTCCATAATGCAGAGTCGGGCTTGATATATGGCTCTGGGTATACAGCTAACATGGGGCTATTATCTTCTGTGCCTCAAAAAGGAGATGTTATTTTTTATGATGAAGAGTCACATGCTTCTATTAAGGATGGTATACGCTTAAGCTTTGCCGATAAATATGCTTTTAAACATAACAATATTGAGGATCTAAAGTCTAAGCTACAGAAGCACTCAAGAGAAAACAATTTTGTTGTAGTAGAGTCGATATATTCAATGAGCGGTAGTATTGCTCCCTTTGAGAAAATAATGGAGCTTAAAGATAAGATTGATTTTAATCTAATTGTTGATGAAGCACATTCGACTGGTGTTATAGGGAAGAGTGGAACAGGACTGGTGAGCTCTATAGGGCTAGAAAAAGATTGTTTTGCTAGAATCATAACATTTGGAAAGGCATTAGGTGTTCATGGGGCAATCATACTTGGCTCAGATTTATTAAGAAAATACTTGATAAACTTTAGTCGTCAATTTATTTATACGACTGCTTTATCTGTAGATGGCTTATTAGCTATAGAAAGTGCATATGAAGTTTTGCCAAGCTTAAATGATCAACGAGAACAGCTTCAAAGCATAAGCAAATATTGTAACGAAAAGATGCTTGAGTTAGGGCTAGGAAATTATTCTGAATTTGGACCAATAAAATTCATTGAGGTAGGTGATGTGAAAACAGTAAAAGAGGTTTCAACTCATTTAAAAGAGAATGGGTTTAACGTTTTGCCTATCTTGTCTCCCACAGTTAAATTAGGAAAAGAAGGATTAAGATTATCTCTCCATGCCTTTAATACCAAAGAACAAATGGATAGTATATTCCAAATAATCAAAACATCAATATGAGAAGGATTTTTGTGACTGGCATTGGAACAGAAATCGGTAAAACTTTGATTTCATCTATATTGGTTGAAAAACTTGAAGCAGATTATTGGAAACCTCTTCAAGCAGGAGGTTTAGAAGAAACAGACACCCATATAGTACGAAGTCTAATATCTAACAATAAAACCGTCTTCCATAGAGAACAATTTCGCTTGAAAGTACCAGCTTCTCCACACCATGCGGCAGGTTTAGAAGGTATAGAAGTTAAATTGTCTGATGTGAAAGTACCTCAAACATCTAACCATCTTGTAATTGAAGGAGCGGGTGGTATAATGGTCCCCCTCAACACCAAAGAGTTATTTTTAGATTTAATAAAAAGTTTAGATGTAGAAGTCGTTATAGTCTCAAAGAACTATCTGGGTAGTATTAATCATACATTAATGTCCGTTGAAATTTTAAGGCAAAGAGGAATTAACATATTAGGAATTATTTTTAATCACGCTGGTGAGGCTTCATCAGAGGATTTTATACTAAATCATACAGGTCTTAAATGTCTTGGAAAAGTTGAAAAAGAAAAAAGTATAAATGCTTCAATAGTTGAAAAATATACCAATAAGATAAAAATATAAAGGAACTTATGAAGTAGTTAACACTAAAAAAGCTCCATCAATGTGGAGCTTCCCTAGATTATGATACTACTTTCAAAGTATCTGTGCAGCCCGTAGGGGAATCGAACCCCTGTTACCAGGATGAAAACCTGGCGTCCTAACCCCTAGACGAACGGGCCAAACTTTGCTAAAGCTACGTTTGGCAAACGCCATTATGGCTTTAGATTTTGGTTTCTAACCTTAGACGCTTGTCCGACGAAATCACTAATAAGCGATGGAGGCGGAAACGCCTCCATAAAAGTTAGAGTGCAAAAGTAAAATATTTTTATGGGTAAATACAAGAAAAATGAAAAAATATTTACCAAAATAATCTCTGTTTATAGGGTTTAATCAGCTAAATTTGTTTGATCTTATTATTATAAAATATGAAAACTCGCATTGCAATAAATGGTTTTGGAAGGATCGGCCGAATAACGCTCAGGAACCTAATGCAACAACAAGGTATTGATGTTGTAGCGATAAATGACTTAGCAGATACAAATACCTTAGCACATTTATTTAAGTATGATTCGGTACACGGCATATACAATAAAGATGTTAAGGCAGGGCAAAGTTCGATTATAATAGATACTTCGGAAATAAGCATCTTTTCTGAAAAAGATCCGACGCAATTACCTTGGAGTAAATTAGATGTAGATATTGTATTGGAATGCACTGGGCTCTTTAGAAGAGAGGAAGATGCGGAAAAACATATCGATGCAGGTGCAAAAAAAGTAATTATATCAGCGCCATCAAAAGGAAAGAAACCAGTAAAAACAATTGTTTTAGGTGTGAATGAGAATGAGCTATCGAATAATGATAAAATTATTTCAAACGCTTCTTGTACAACAAATTGTTTGGCACCAATAGTAAAAATATTAGATGAAACTTGGGGGTTTGAAAAAGGATTCATGACAACCGTACATGCTTATACCTCAGACCAATCACTTCATGATCGATCACATAGTGATCTAAGAAGAGCTAGGGCTGCAACGCAAAATATTGTACCGACAACTACTGGCGCTGGAAAAGCGGTAAGCCTTGTCTTACCCCAAATTAAGGATAAGATTAAAGCTTCTGCTGTTCGAGTGCCCGTCATAGATGGGTCTACAATTGAGTTAAATTGTCAACTTTCCCAATCAGTAAGTAAAGAAGAGCTTAATAAAACTTTTCAAGAGTATGCGAGCTCTTCTATGAAAGGTATATTAGAATATAGTGAGGCTCCTTTGGTGTCTTCTGATATTATAGGAAATCCTCATTCTTCCATTTTTGATGCACAGCTCACCGATACAATGGGTGACTTTGTCAAAATAACTGCATGGTATGATAATGAGATGGGGTATTCATCAAGATTAGTAGATTTAGTGAAAAGAATTTCGACATTAGACAATGAGTAAGATAGATTCTGTAGATTTTAAGAATAAACATGTAATTGTTAGAGTAGATTTTAATGTTCCGTTAAACGAAAAATTCGAGGTAACAGATGATACTAGAATAAAAGCGGCATTACCCACCATCAAAAAAATATTGCACGATAGAGGTAAGGTAATCTTAATGTCTCACTTAGGGAGGCCTAAAAATGGACCTGAAGAGAAATTTTCCTTAAAACATCTTGTCCCAAATCTATCTAGGTATCTCAATCGAGATATAAAATTTTCAAATGATTGCATTGGTCAAGACGCTTTAAAAGTGAGTCAACAGTTGCAGCCCGAAGAAGTTCTTTTGTTAGAAAATCTAAGATTTTACTCAGAGGAGACAAAGGGTGATACTACTTTTGCTGAGAAACTTTCACAACATGCAGATGTTTATATAAATGATGCTTTTGGAACGGCCCATAGAGCACATGCCTCTACCGCTATTATTGCTGATTTTTTTGATGCGAAAAACAAAATGTTTGGGTTTTTAATGGAAAAAGAGATTGAAAATGCTAATAAAGTTTTGAAAGAGTCTCAAAAGCCTTTTACAGCAATAATGGGTGGAGCGAAGATTTCTGATAAGATTTTGATCATTGAAAAGTTATTAGACATAGCGGATAATATTATTATCGGTGGTGGTATGAGTTATACATTCTTTAAAGCGCAAGGGGGTAAAGTTGGAAATTCTCTTGTTGAAGAAGATAAATTAGATTTGGTCTTATCACTATTAGACAAAGCCAAGCAAAAAGGAGTTAAAATACTATTGCCAGAAGACTCAGTGATTGCTGATAGCTTTTCAAATGAGGCGAATACAGATGCTGCAACTAATAATAATATCCCTGACGGTTGGATGGGATTAGATATAGGACCTAAAGCGATAGAAAGTTATAAAGAGACTATTAGAACTTCTCAAACTATTTTATGGAATGGACCAATGGGTGTATTTGAAATGGAAAAATTTAGTAAGGGGACAGAAACTATTGCAAAAACGGTAGCAGAAGCAACAAGAAACGGTGCTTTTTCATTGGTAGGAGGAGGAGATTCTGTAGCTGCTATAAATAAGTTTAGCCTAACTAATGAAGTTAGTTATGTTTCGACTGGGGGAGGTGCGATGCTAGAATATTTTGAGGGAAAGCAATTGCCAGGAATAGCAGCTATAATTCATTAGTTTTATATTTTATTGATTAGCTTTTAGGTCATAGAAATTTACATTGTAGACTTTTGCCACTTTATTTTAAGAGATTTACTATGAAATAGATTACTTTTGTGTGTAGCTAAATTTAAATCACACCCTTATGAGAAAGATATTTACAACATTTGCTTTAATAATTGCCACGGTTGCTTTGTTTGCGCAAGGTATTCCAAATGCTTCTTTTGAAAATTGGAGTACGTACTCACTAGGCTTTTATCCTAATATTTACGATTTCAACTCGCTTCAAGAGCAAGGAGATTCTTTAACAATTTTGAGATCAGAAGATGCTTTTTCAGGAGATTATGCACTGCACCTTAGAACGATTTTGTCAAATGATGGAGAGGATACCATGGCGGGATATGCTGTTGCTGGGAGAGCAGGCGAAATGGGGCCTGGTGGCCCAGGGTTTGCTATATCCGAAAAGCCTGACTCCTTAATATTGTATGCAAAATATGATATTCAACCTGGCGACTCAGCGTTTATCTTAGTAGTTGCTTATAATAATAGCACTCCTGTAACACAAGACTTCTTTTTTTTAGAAGGCACACAAGCAACATATGAGAGAGTTGCTTTTGCTCTAGATACTTCAGGAGTTCGAGATTCAATGTTTGTCGGTTTCACTTCCAGTGCTATCTTAAGTGACGGAGATGGAATTCCAGGAAGTGAAATTTGGATTGATAGTCTAGAGTTTACTGGATCTACTACCCAAGTTCCCAATGCAGGTTTTGAAGAATGGACAGAAATTACTTATACCGATCCAGATAATTGGGAGAGTTTCAATCGCTTTACTGTAGCACATGGTGGCATTCAATTAATAAATATGGTATCAGGTGCCAATGCATATGATGGTAATTTTGCTGTAAAGTGTGAAGTGGTCACTTCTCCAAGTGGAGATGGGGGGATAGACACAACTCGTGGCTTTTTGATTTGTCAAGAATTTTCAGATGAATTTGGAGCACCAGAAGATAATATTGGCTATGCTTTTGATTTACAACCAGAGGAATTTCATTTTTTCTATAAATATTCACCAGTAGGAGCTGATACTGCCTACGTTGATGTTCAATTTATGAGTAATGGAGTATCTGTTGGCAGAACAACTTCTGTCCTTTTTAATGCACAGGCTTCCTTTACAGAAGTGTCTGTGTTAAACTTAAGTGCTCAAACCGAAAATGGACATGACTCTGTCATCATCTTTATTTACCCAGGTAAAAACCCTGGAACAGAATTGGTATTAGATGCATTAGAGTTTGTTTTGCCTGGTTGTTCAGGAGATGATACGAGCGTTTTTGCTTATGATGATACTATTGCCTGTGATGAATTTACGATTGATGCTAACGTTGGTGATTTTGATGCATGGCGTTGGAATGATCTATCAGTAGAATCTACGCTGACGGTTGATACTTCTGGAATGTATATTGTAGAAGCAACAATCATAGATAGTAACTGTACCGTGATAGACACAGTTGTTGTAATGATTAATGAAAGTACAACTTCCATGGTAACAGAAACAGCTTGCGATAGCTTTGTGGCACCGAGTGGAAAAGTGCTTACAACAACAAATCTACACTTAGATACTATTCCAAATAGTGTTATGTGTGATTCAGTAATCACTATTAATTTGACTATTAATGAAAGTTCAATATCAATGTTGACAGAGATGGTATGTGATAGCTTTGTATCACCGAGTGGCAAAGTTTATACAAGTACAAATCTATATGTAGATACAATACCGAATAGTGTTATGTGTGACTCTATAATTACCATTGACTTGATGGTAAATGGTGGTGGCTCTTCTTCTATAACTGTGAGCTCTTGTGAAAGCTATACATCGCCTAGTGGAAAAGTATATACAATGAGTGGTAAGTATAGTGATACGGTGGAGACTGATCCAGGATGTGACTCCATTATTACCATTAACTTGACGATTAATACTGCAATGAAGCCAACTATTACTCAAAGCGGTAATACTTTGACCTCTAGTTCAGCATCTAGTTATCAATGGTATAGAAATGGTTCTGTTATTTCTGGTGCAACAAACCAGTCATATGAAGCAACTCAAAATGGCGCATATCAAGTTGAAATTGAAGATGCCAATACTTGTATTGCTATTTCAGACTCAATAGATGTTACCATTACTGGTTTAAATATTGTGAATAAAGAAAACTTCACTATAGTCCCTAATCCTAATAATGGTAAGTTTAGTGTAAATATGAGTTCAGGTTTGATCGGCGCTAAAATTATAATTTATAATATTATTGGCGAGCAAGTATTTACTGCAGCGTATGTGAAAACAAATCAAGTAATTAGCTTGCCTGAAATAAACCAAGGGATTTACTTTATTACAATTGAGAAAAATGAGCTTTCTATAACTAGAAAGTTGACAATAAACTAAGCTTGAATAAAGGTATTAAGCTAATAGAATGTCCTAGGGATGCCATGCAAGGCATCCCTTTTTTTATCGAGACCGAACAGAAGGTCAAGTATATCAACAAGCTCCTTCAAGTTGGCTTTGATACCATTGACTTTGGAAGCTTTGTTTCTCCTAAGGCAATACCCCAAATGAAGGATACCGCAGAAGTATTAGGGCAATTGGAGTTGGATAAAACAAGGTCAAAACTTCTTGCCATTATTGGCAATGTAAGAGGGGCTAATGACGCAAGCCAATTCAAGGCTATCAGCTATCTTGGCTTTCCCTTTTCCATTTCAGAGACCTTTCAAAAGCGTAACCTTAATTCTACAATAAACAATTCATATGATGAGCTTAAGGCTATACAAGAGATCTGTTTGAAACACAACAAAGAGTTGGTTACATACCTATCGATGGGCTTTGGAAATCCTTATGGAGATGCATGGAATCTGGAAATAGTGGAAGAATGGGTTGAGAAAATAGCTAAATTAAATATTAAAATTATCTCTCTTTCTGATACAGTGGGTACTGCAAAACCCCAGGATATTGCTACAATTTTTAACAATGTAACTGCTAAATTTCAATCTATAGAATTTGGTGCACACTTACATGCTCGTCCTGATAACTGGTTGGTCAATTTAGAAGCAGCATATAAAAATGGATGTAGAAGGTTTGATGGAGCCATTAAGGGATATGGAGGATGTCCTATGGCAAAAGATGAACTGGTAGGAAATATGCCTACTGAAAATATGGTTCAATACTTTCAAAACCAAAAAGAAACGACAAATATAAATAATAACGTTTTTACGGATGCACTACGACTTGCAGTAGACACACTTGCCTAACGATTTCCAAAAATTGTACTTCCAATTCTGACCATAGTACTTCCTTCTTCAATTGCTATCTTGTAATCTCCCGACATTCCCATTGATAGCTCCTTAAAATTCTTTTGAGATGAGAAGTATTGTTGCTTTAACTGGTCAAATAAGATTTTCAAACCCTTAAATTCGGCTCTGATTTGTTTCTCGTTATCTGTATTTGTAGCCATACCCATTAGACCAGAAATATGAATATTCCTTAGCTCTTGAAAAGAATCCGAGTAGAGCATTTCGTTAATCTCTTCATTATAAAAGCCAAATTTTGTGTTTTCCTTTGCAATATGAACTTGGAGAAGACAATTAATAATACGGTTGTTCTTTATTGCCTGTTTATTAATCTCTTTTAATAAACGAAAGGAGTCTACACCATGTATTAGATCAACAAATGGGGCGATATACTTAACTTTGTTGCGTTGTAAATGACCAATCATGTGCCACATAATATCCTTGGGCAAATCCTCATACTTAGTTGTAAGTTCTTGGACTTTGTTTTCTCCGAAAACACGTTGCCCTAAATTGTAAATCTTTAAAATATCTTTATTGGGCTTTGTTTTAGATACTGTAATAAGTGATACTTGTTGGCTATAAAGTTCCTTTGAAAGCTCTTGATAAACTTTTGTATTGGGCATATGAATTGTTTAGCTATCTTTATTGAGGCTAAGTTCATAAAAAATGGACAAATTACTTATATCAATCTTTATGTTTCTGCTGTTTTCTGGTTGTGCAGAAATGAAACCAGAATCCGTGCCTAAAAATATTCTTAGTCAAGATAGTATGGCACTTGTTCTTGCAGATGTATTGATCTTAGATGAAGGTGTTATAAAAAGGAAGCTAACAGACTCATTAAGAAATTTATTGAATCAAAAATATCTAAGGGTTTTCGAAATTCATGGAATTACTAAAGAGCAGTTCTTAATCAGTCATGAATATTATGTAACCCGACCAGATCAGATGGAGTTAATTTATCAAGAAGTCATTGATGAGCTGAGTAGGAAAGAGGGAGTGCTAAAATCAAAATAGCTCATAAATTTGTACTTTTATTACTTATAAATCGTTATAAATATATGAACAAAGTAGTGGGAAATGCCAAGGAGGCAATACATGATATAACGGATAATGCAACCATCATGTTTGGTGGTTTTGGGCTTTGTGGAATACCAGAAAACTGTATTGCTGCATTAGTAGATAAAGGTATAAAAGACATTACAGCCATTTCCAACAATTGTGGTGTTGACGATTTTGGATTGGGACTTTTACTCAATACTCGGCAAATTAAGAAGATGGTATCTTCATATGTTGGTGAGAATGCTGAGTTTGAAAGGCAATTGCTTGCTGGTGAATTAGAAGTAGAGCTAAATCCACAGGGAACTCTAGCAGAACGTATTCGAGCTGCTGGAGCAGGTGTCCCTGCATTTTATACATTGACAGGTGCTGGAACAGAGGTTGCAGAGGGTAAAGAAAAAAAATCATTTGATGGGAAAGAGTATATAATGGAGAAAGCTCTACATGCAGATTATGCAATTGTAAAAGCATGGAAGGGAGATGAAAGTGGGAATTTGATATTTAAAGATGCTGCAAGAAATTTCAACCCTATTATGGCAACTGCTGGTAAAGTTACTATTGCGGAGGTGGAAGAGTTGGTACCAATAGGTCAGCTTGATCCTAATCAGGTACACATATCTGGAGTATTTGTACAAAAAATATTCAAAGGGACAAATTATGAGAAAAGGATAGAACAACGAACAGTAATTCCAAAAGCACAATAAAATGGCACTAGATAAGCATGGAATAGCAAAGAGGATTGCACAAGAACTACAAGATGGCTATTATGTTAATCTTGGGATTGGAATTCCAACGTTAGTATCCAACTATATTCCTGAGGGAATGGATATAACGTTACAGTCTGAAAATGGTTTGTTAGGTATGGGACCTTTCCCATTTGAAGGGGAGGAAGATGCAGATCTGATCAATGCTGGAAAGCAAACGGTAACAATCTTACCAGGAGGGAGTTTTTTTGATTCTTCCACGAGTTTTGCAATGGTAAGAGGAGGGCATATTGATTTAACCATTTTGGGGGCAATGGAAGTTTCAGAAAGTGGAGATATTGCCAATTGGAAAATCCCTGGAAAAATGGTTAAAGGTATGGGGGGAGCAATGGATCTTGTTGCAGGAGCAAAGAGGATAATTGTAGCGATGACTCATGCCAATAAAGCAAGAGAATCAAAGCTATTGAATGAATGCACTCTACCTTTGACTGGATTAAAATGTGTAGATCGAATTGTTACTGACTTAGCAGTGGTGGATATTACAAATAGTGGCTTTAAGCTAATTGAACGTGCACCTGGAGTGAGTGTTGATGAGATAAAGGAAAAGACCAAGGGAAAACTAGTCATTGAAGGAGACGTTCCAGAAATGAATATATAAGTATGACCGAGTATATAAACTATAACGGTAGTTTTCATGAAGCAAGCGAGCCAATATTAAAGGCTAGCAATCGAGCTTTTAGATATGGAGATGGCTTGTTTGAGTCCATTCGAATGAGTCATGGTAAGTTACCATTCTTAAAAGATCATATTGTTCGTTTACAAAGTGGAATGCATCTTTTAAAGATGAATATTCCTACGACATACTCTACTAATTACTTTTATGATATCATCATGGAGTTAGCGGAGAAGAATGGGGTGGAAGAGCATGGAAGAGTGCGCTTAAGTGTTTTTAGAAAAGAAGGAGGATTATATAGCCCTGCCAACAACGATGTTGAGTTTTTGTTAGAGATCAACCCACTCGGATCGGGAGATTTTATTTTAAACGAAAAAGGTTTAAATATTGATGTCTTTTATGATGTTACAAAAAATGTTGACAAAACTGCTATTTTAAAAACATGTAATAGTTTGCCGTATATTCTTGCTGCATTATATAAACAAGAAAAGGGATTAGACGATTGTGTTTTATTAAATACAAACGGCAGAGTGGCGGATACAATTTCCTCAAATATTTTTATTGTTCATAACAATCGAATTATTACCCCTCCCTTATCAGAAAGCTGTGTAAGGGGGATTATGAGAAATCACATCTTGAAATTTGTAAAAAGTTTAGGAGTATTAGTTGAAGAAGCAAAACTTAGCCCTGACGACTTGACTCATGCTGACGAGGTTTTCTTAACCAATGCAATTAGAGGGATTCTTTGGGTTGGAAAATTTAGAGAGAAAAGCTATAGCAATGCCATCTCTAGTATGTTACTTGAGAAAACGAACGAGTATATTCGGCAACTTTAGTTCAGCTTAATCCACCTTTACAAAAAGTTGTTTGTTTCCTATAAGAGCCTTTGACTTGTTATCTTCAACAGCCAATACATATGTTCCTACAGAAAGAGCTTCGGTGTTTATTGATATGTAGTCTGTTCCTATAGGAATCACTTTTCTTAAGACCTCTTTACCTAATCTGTCATAAACTTTTATACTATAATTATTTTTATAAGTCACCTTGTTTAAGGTAATGTTTAGCAAGTCAGTAGTCGGATTCGGAAATAGTTTTAAGTCAATACTATTACTTAAGCTATATTGATCTTTAATACCAATTACAATAGGCTCAGGGTTTCCGTACCCCGCTTGGAAGACTTCTTTCGTATTATTATCCTGTATGAAGGCGACAATATCCAATTGAGATTTATTGTAAACATTGGCAATAGACCAAGATTGGTTTACTGTATATATTTCTCCTTGTGTCCAAGAACGAACTATATTCGTTCCTGCAGCATCGGGGAGCATTTTCTTAAGTACATTTACAAAGGTTGTTTGACCATTTGTTCCCACGACACTTCCATCCGTTATTTTTCGCTCAATTACTGCTAGGTGAATGGTGTACTCTGTATTGGTGGTAATATTATCCAAAGCTTCTACGACTACACTAGCATCAATTACAGAAGAATCTCCACTAAACTCGAAGTTTATATCTAGACTAAACTTTGCAGGGTCAAGTGTCCTGAAGTTGATGGTACCTTCATCAACTCCTGAAGGGTCTCCAGCGTAATAGTTGCCATCTAGAAAAGAGCGAGGAACTTTAGAGACCCCATTGAAAAATACTCTTGCTCCTGGGTCATTGCGATTATCTAAATTCATCTGATCGGTACCAGCCAAACTTACATGATAATATATAGAAGCCATATCGTTATTAAAAGTCTCTACTAAATCATTTAAAGGCGTTTTGGTTGTAATTGACTCCTCTTGTATCGCACAATCGCCATCTGCAGAACTAGTAAAATGTTCTAGCAATACAACTTTATTTCTTTCTCCAATATAGATGTTATCAAACCCAAAACCTTCACTGCTGCTATCAGCAAGCCCTCCTGACCCTAAGGATGCAAATGCTATTCTAAAACGGGTTGCATAAGCATCTGGATCACCTTCTAGTGCCTGCTTTACTTCATCCAAAACGTGTTTTGCTGTATACCATTCCCCTGCATTACCTAAGGTATCAGACCAACCAACTTGTTTTTGTGATTGATTTCCTGGGTTGCTCAGAATATCTCTTTTATTAAACCAATTAAGTCCTCCAGATAAGCCATTATTATCTCCAAGGCTAACCCATGAATCGGAGTGCTTGGACCTATACTGCAGTGTTGCCCCATCAGCTAAAGTAGTTTTACTGATCACATCCATTGTTATAACTGGTCGGTTCACTGAATCAAATCTAAAACAAGGACTGTATACCCAAGATTGCTCATTAGTATTATATGGTCCAGATAAATTTGTAACCCAAGCATCCCCATCATGCTCTGATATGAAGCTTCCTGAAGGAGTGCCAAATTCCCAGCTATTATTTGTTACCTCTGTGTTGTCTATAAACCAACCGCCTTGACCAGAGTTAAAGTCCTCATCATACGGATTACTCTCAATAATATTTATAAGTGGTAATATGCTTAACGCTGTGCTGTCTATATTGAAACATCCTGATGCTTCAACTTTTAGAGAAACGTTGCGCTCTCCTAGAGTATCATAGCTATGTTTGGGTTGAATAAGATAGGCTTGAGCTCCTGAAAAGGTATCAATCTGCCCATCCCCATAATTCCATATGTAATCGTCTCCTAAGACACTGGGATTTCCTTCCCATTTAAAAACCACACTATCTCCGAAGCAAGTATTTTGCCAACTGAAAGCAGCTTGTGGAGGTTGGTCAACATTTTCTGGCTTGCTAAAGAAAGCTTGACAGCCGTAAATAGTTGTTACACTTAACCCAATGATAAATGTTCCATCACTAGAAAAGCTGTGTTTAGGATCTTTTAAAGTAGAAGTATTTCCTGTACCCGACGCTAAATCTCCAAAATTCCATAAGTAAGATGTTATGGAGTCCATTGGGTCTAATGAAATAACATAAGACGAGTCAAGGAAACTTACAGAATCATCTGCACAATTGTTACCGATATTAAAGTTAGAAATTGGTAATGGGTTTACACGTATAGGGTGAGTAGTTGTATTAACACAGCCATAAGGATCGGTGTATGTATAAGTGATAAAAGTATCTTTACCATATGCCTCCTGAGGAAATGCGGTCGGGCTAAAATTTGTACCTACAACGCCAGGTCCCGAAAATAGTTGATTACTAGCAGGTGCCGGGTTGCCAAACCCATTAAGTGGTCTATTGGAAGCATTAGCGCAATAAGACGAGTCAAAAGGTACTATTTGAGGATCAGGAAGTCCTTGTACCAATAAATTCTTAAATGAGGTATCTGTACAAGCTGTGGAGGGGTCTGTATAAATATAGTAAATTCTATGTGTGCTATCGTTTGCTAAGGCTGCTCCTGCTACTGAAGGGGAAAATACACCATTTACGATGTCTACTATACCAGATCCTCCAAAAGTTCCTCCAGAAGGCGATCCCGTAAGAGAGTCTGGGGACGCATCAATACAGTATCGTGGACTGAAGTTGAAAATGTTAGGTGTGGGTAATGCATTTACTGTAATAGATGAATCGATGGAATTTTTACATCCATTCATATCAGTATACTCGTATGAAATAGCGTGAGGTACTCCTGTTGTAACACTTGCAGGATCAAAGTTTCCAATAGTATCTGTGATAATTCCGTTTCCAGAAAATATCCCTCCATTATCTGACACTTCAATGGTATCTATCTCTTCGTCAGCACAGTACTCATCAGTGAAATTCATAAAGGCAATCGTAGGTAGTGCATAGATATCTACCAGTCTATTAAAAGAATTGGCACACGTATTAGCATCTACTCTAGAATAAAGGATGTTTTTAGAAGTGCCGATTCCAGCCAAAGTAGGTACAAACTGAGCAGTTCCCAAAGTTGAGTTTACATTAATTATACCAGGACCAGAAAATGTACCAGTACCACCATTATCTAGTCCTCCAGATAGAGCTAACGTATCATCATCAACACAATACCCAGGAGCTAGTACTTGAAATGAATCTACTGGTAAGCTATGAACAACAATAATATCTACTGCGGTATCAGGAAAGCCCCCTCCATCAGTAAAGGCATATTTGATTTCAATTGGTACATCCACAGGTGCAAGTGATGGATCAAATTTTCCTGTCGTGATGCTGTCATTTGTTAAGCCTGCGGTCGGAATAAAGTGTCCTGAATCGGGTACTCCTACAAGGTTGGCAATGCCATCTGTTATACAATAGTCTGAACTAAGCCCAGCGATTTGGCCGCTCGTAGTATCTGTGATAGTTACAAACTGGGTAGCTTTAGATGTGCAAGAGTTGCCATCAGTATAAGTATACGTTACCTTAATTTGAGGAGGTGATGGTGAGAATAATCCAGGATCAAAAATACTGTCAAAAATAATGTTAGACGAAAAGTCTCCTCCTGAAGGGATACCATGAATGGTATCAGGTGCATTATCCACTCTATAAACAGTATTTAGTCCAATAATATTTACCGCACTAGAATCATATACAATGACTTCAGCAGAGTCTTTTACAATACATCCTGAAAGATCTGTGTAAGTGTATCTTATAATATTGCTTGATCCTCCTATACTACTATTTGCATTGCTAGGAATAAAGGTACCATTGATATTGTTTCCTGTATTCGTAACAGCCGACACAGGGTTTCCTGAAAAAATTGCTGTTCCTCCAGCAGGAGAAAAGGAGCCTGTCAAGGCAATGTTATTGCCATTAATACAAGCTTGTGTTGGAGAACTCGTGATAGATGCTGTTGAGTTTGATATTTCTATCCGAATTGGATCTGTATATTGAGTTTGTCCTGCACTTTGAACTCTTCTTCTATACCACCTATCTGCAGTTAATGTTGCTGAGGATGTATAGGTAGGGTCGTCACCAGATCCTCCTGAAATGTTGCTCCAGTTTAGTCCATTATTGTCAGAGTATTGCCATCTATAATTATACGAGCCGTTACCCCCTGTAGGTGAAATTAGTTCTAAGAAGGGGTCTGGAGTCTCTCCACTACAAATTGTATCACTATATCCTACACTTCCTGGATCTAAACAGTTCCCATCATCGATATTGACTGAGGCACTATCGATACAGCCATTATTATCTGTGATATAAGCAGTGTAATCACCAGCATACAGATTTGTAGCTACAGAATCATTCAGCCCACCATCATGACTCCATGAGTAAGTATATGGTAATGTTCCTCCTGTACCATCTACCTCAGCACCACCTTCATCGGCGTTACAAGTAGAGACATCTGTGCTGTCAATCATTGTTGCCACTAACTGTGTTGGTTGGGTAATTAGGAAGGCTACTGTATCTCGGCATCCATTTCCATCTAATATATAGGCCTCATATGAAGCAGGGATCAAATTCTTTGCCGTATCGTTATTGAGCCCACCATTGTGACTCCATGAGTAGGTATATGGTCCATCTCCACCTGAAACACCCGTGATGGCTTGTCCATCTCCAACTCCAAAGCAAGAAACATCAATAGTGTCTATTGGTAAAAAAACTAAATTAGTTGAGGGCTCATTTATTGTAACAGAAGCACTATCAATACAGCCATTATTATCAGTTACGTATGCTGTATAATTTCCTGCTGCTAGATTACTCGCTACAGTGTTATTTAAACCTCCGTTGTGACTCCACGAATAGGTATATGGATTGGTGCCTCCTGTAGCACTTGAAATTTCAGCTGCTCCTGTATTATCATCCTTACAGGCAATATCTGTACTATCCAACATACTGATATTTAAAACAGCTATTGGTTGGGAAATATTTACCATTATACTGGTATCCTTACATCCGCTATTATCAGTTACGTAAACCTCGTAGTTTCCTGTGGTTAAATTTTTAGCCGTATCGCTATTGAGTCCTCCGTTATGACTCCATGAATAGGTATATGGTGCGTCTCCTCCTGTTGGAGTGGCTACAATTTGACCATCACTTCCATTAAAACAAGACACATCTATACTATCAGATATCGTTGCAACAGGATCAAATGAGGACAATGCTCCATGGCTCACCATATCTACAGGCCAATCTCCAATGATAAAATTTCCTGATGTTAGTAATATATTTCCTGTTGCAGGTCCTGAGATAGCTTTTATTTGAAGACCACTAATCGTAATAGAATCAAACTGTGAATTCGTATTTTCGATTCTGTACCTTAATACAATAGAGTCTTGATACACATATACATAAGATGAATCTGCTTGGGTGTCAAAATTACCATTTAATAAAAGACCAATGCTTCCTAATCCATAGCTAGAATCTGGCTTGAATTGAAATTGAGCAGGAGCTTTAAATGTAATGTAAGCACTTCCTGTAGTATCGTCAGTTGTTTCACCGACTCTGATATCATTTATACCTGCTGCTGTGCCATCTTCAAAAATTTGGATATCTCCTAGCGTTACAAAGTCATTACCTACACATAGCCCTGTTCCATTAGTGGCTGGAAAAACATCTACAGAATCTGCGTACAGTAAATGGGTAAGAAGGGATAATATTAAAAGTGAAAAGTATCTCATTATCAATAATTAATATTGGTCAAATTTATAACAAAAAGCAACGCAAGTCAATTTTTTGTGCTTGTAGTCTAATTGTTTATTAAAAGTGTTCCATTTGCATCTACTTTATAAATGCAAATTTGTGAATTGCCTCCAAACTCAGAAGTTCCAACAACTACAAAGCCTCCATCGCTAGTTTGTTCTACTGCTCTAGCAATATCATCTCCTTCTCCTCCAAAACGAAGAGGCTCTCCGATGACGTTAAGATTTTCATCAATAAATACCATAATAATGTCATCATCTTCTTGATTCGTCGGTCTTTGAGCACCAACTACAACGTATCCATTTGAGGTTGTAGAAAGGGATTGTACGACTTCGTTGGCTGAGGTTTCTATTATTTTTCCTTGTTGTGCCGCTGCAAATTCGTCTAGTTTTACAATGTAAATATTACCAGTCGTGCTTTCTGTCTCATCAGAAACATCTGATGTACCAATTATGGTATATCCCGTACTGGTGCTAATAATATCTGCAGCAGTTAAGTTGGATAGGTTATCTTTTATTTCTACTCCCTGAAAGTTCTGTCCTCCAAATTCATGATAACCAAAAGGCTGAATTTGCTTTTTGTTGTTTGTACTGTTTAAGAAAATAGTACCCAAGTAAACCAGATCACCATTATTACTAATGGCAATGGCATTGGATATATCAGCAGCATCAGGTTTACCCTGAGGTGAGGATAGTCCGATTAGTGTACCATCAGAACCAATTTTACCAAAGATCTGATCTGTTGTGTTCAAAATGTCTCCTGTCACCGACACGTTTTCTGTTGTACCCACAAAAATGTAATCGCCAGAAAGATTTTCTTTAATATCTACACCATAATCCCTATAGCCTGTTGCACCAATATCTTTGTGATCCCAAATAATACTGCCGTCAGCCTTGCTTATTTTCAGTATATAAATATTAGAAAAGCCTTGATCACTTTCTTCAATGGAACCAATGATAACGAAGTTACCATCAGATGATAGAATAACCTTTTTTGCATCATCTGTACCTACCCCGCCGTAAACCTCATCCCATTCTTTATTACCATTCTTATCCGTTTTGATGACAAATATATTTTGATCAAAACTGCCATCAGGAATGGTTGTGCCCACAATTACATATCCACCATCTTCGGTTTGTTTTACATCAAATCCATCTTCTTGCCCATCTCCTCCAAAATATTTGATAAATGCCCCAGGGTGATCAACTTGATTGTCTTTTTTACAACCTAGTATAATTGTGAGAATCAAAAAAAGACAAATATTTATCTTTGCGTTCATTTTACTCTTTTAGCTTTGTAAAATTCCCTTATATAACCTACTGATAAAGAATAATTTTGCATCGTAAAATCGTTGTCTATATATTGAATAGATTCTAGCTCTGGTACTTGATAAAATGTTTTTGCTGTAGCCATATCGCTAAATCCCATATTATACCTTATACCTGCGAAAATAAAATTGGCTGTATTCAATTTGTATCTGGCTCCTAATTCTAGTAGGAGTGATGGGTAAAAGTTCTTCCTAATACTTTTTACATCAACAGATGCTAGTTCGACTTCTTGTGCAGACTCAGACTTTAAGTTTCCCGAGATTATTGTTGATGTAAGCAATATATTAGCGGTTCCTCCCACCGCACCATATGGACGGAGCTTGAAATCATTAGATTTGAAAAAATACTTGAAATAAATAGGTAACTCTAGCCAAAATTGTGACTCTGTAAAGCTTTGAGTAAAAGTTTCTTGTAAGTTGTCGTCAGCATAATTATATAATCTTATCGACGCTAATCCTTGGAAGCCAATTCTAGCTCTTTCAAAAGGATATATTTCAGCCGTGATGCCTCCTTGTAAACCTAGAGGATAGGTGTAATTCGCCTGTTTTTCATCTCTAGATGATTGAGTAGAAATATTATCGGTGCTGTTATAGAATAGAATATTTAAATAAGATCGGTTGAAGCCTCCACTTGCTCCAAGAGATAGAACAGGAATGGTTTTGAAAGTGGAAAACTTTACAACATATTCTTTAGGATCAGCTTCTGGATCAGATTTTTGATCCGGGTCTTCTCCTAAAATCTTTAAAACAATGGTATCAGCATCGGCCTGTCTATCTAGATAAATATATGTTTTTGCTAATAGCTTATAAGCCCTGATTTTTTGATCTTTTGTAAAACCATTCTCTAAACACTTGGAAAGGATAGGTTCTACTTTCCTTATCCTTCCTTCATCAAAACTTTGTTGAGCTTGTTTGAGTTTTTCCTCACAGTTTTGAGCCTGTGTTCCTAGCAATAAGCCAAACAGTAAAAGAGATAGAATTAATGACCTAAACATAATTTTATATTTGCTTTCAGCTAGTTTGTCTCTCCAGCGGGAAGATTGGAGCAAGTTTTTTCATATTTAACGTCTGGGGCAATATACTGTTCCCATTCTTTAGGCGTAAAATTTCGTGTGACAAATTCACATATTCTATCAGCCATCAAATCTGTTTTAATAGGATATATTTCTATATTACTTTGTTTGTCTCCTGTTAGCAGGTAGTTGCCATCATTGCTAAATGCCATAGATAAAATCCAAGAGCTTTCATCTTTTAAAACAACTGGCAAGTCTTCTGGTACATTGATGTTCCAAAGTCTTACACTTCCATCTCTACTGGCAGATGCTAATAAGTTGCCATCTGGACTAAAACGGATTTCCATGATCTCAGCTAACTGCCCCGTAAAGTTGATACTATTATTGGTGTTTTCTAGATCGATTAATTTTACATTACCCTCAACATTTCCGACGGCGAGTTTTCCACCATCTTTACTAAATCGAACTGCTTGTATATTCTCATTTTGAGGATCTTCGTAAAATACTTCCTGATCGTAATTGTTCTCTCTTTCCCATATTAGGACTTTCCCATCTGATGATCCTCCAGCTACTAATGTGCCAGCCTGGTTGATAGATAGTGAGTTAATCCACGCGTTTGATGAATTATAAATGGTTCTGTTTTGTTTTGTTTTGATATCCCAAGCCAGAACCTTTTTGTCTTCACCTGCTGAAATAAGCTCTTTGTTATCTGGAGTGAAGACCAAAGCCCATACTATTCCAGTATGTCCAGATAATAATATTGGTTCAGCATTTGGTGTTTCTAGATTGTATAAGGCAATATTACTACCTTCATCACCGCAAGCTAGCCACTTCCCATCTTTGCTGATGCTGAGTGTTCTATTAATAAATTCGTTTTCTGCAAGCTTAACGGTATAATTTTCAGTGTTATTGATATCCCAGCCTAAAATTTGGCTGTTTGCTCCAGTAGAATATAGTGTATTGTCCGTAGGACTAAAGACCAAACTTCTTACAGATTCTACGTGTCCTTTCAATTTATTATACCCTTCTTTTTCTAGTGTTTTTAGGGCAAAAAACAGCGCATTATAAACATCTGGATCATATTCTTTACCGCCAAATTCAGTATTACTAGTATGTGCTTGCTTTGCCAGTAAAGCTTTAACCTGAGGATCATCTTTGATCTGGTATGATTTGATTGCATTTGATTTAGCAATTGTCAACCTTCGTAAAGCTTCTGCTTTATCTCGTTCATTTACAGCAATAGCTCTTTGTTTGTTTGCTTCTTTCGCATTCTTTCTTGCAATAAAAGACTGTTCCTCGGCAATTCTTTGCTGCGCCAATGCATTAGCAGCTTCTCTCTCAGCTCTGTCTGCTTCTGCATCTGCAATCTCTTTCTGCTGTCTCGCATTTTCAGCTTCTTCTTCAGCTCTTTGGGCTGCTGCTACGGCAAGTTGCTCTTGTTCCTTTGCTATTTGCGATTGACGCTCAGCTTCTTCTGCATTGGCAACGGCTAGTAGCTTTTGCTTTTCTGCTTTTTGTTGTAAATCAAATGCATATACCATAATGATTAAAGAAATAATAGCAGCCGTTCCCAATATAATCTGTACTACCCTTGCTCTTCTAAGTGCTCGTTTTTGTAACAAAACCCTTTTTTCCTCTTCCGCAGTGTATTCCTTGTAGCTAGTATCAAGAAACACCATTGCTCTCTCAAATGATGGATTGTGAGGGGTTGCCCAACCAAGTGTTGGCTTTTGTTGTTCTTTCCAGTTGAGTGCTAATTGTAAATCTGGTGGTCGCCACAATTCGGCATCACCTGTCTGGTATAATGCAGCGGCAGATGAAAGCCTTAAATACAATTGTACTGCTCTGAATTCATCATTTGCCCAATCATTCAGGCGATTCCAGTTGTTTAATACAATCTCATTTTGGACGTCAATGACTGTTTTTACACTTATACTTACCTCTTCTGAGGGGTTGATAAAGTTGTTACCCTTTTTTCTATATACATCAATAACTGGTTTGACCTGCTCTGCTTCACATTCTAGCCGTGTAACTATTTCACCAAATGCTCTGGGGGTTCTCGAGCTACCTTTTGCTCCAGACTTATCTACTATCGTTTTGAAAAGCTTTTCACAAAGTACTTGCTGATCTTCGTTGAAACTATCATAAATTTCATCAGCGTGCGAAGAAATAGACTTTTCTATACCACCGACAGCCTCATAATGTTTTAACTCTATAGCCCCTGATTGATCTGTTAGATCAGACCAATAATCCCATGTTCGCATCAAAGCGTGCTGAGCAAGTGGTAATTTTTCTGGGTTCTGTTCTAGTTCTTTCTTTAATAAGTTGGCTAAGTCAGTTGCTAGTTCAACTTTACAAAGTTTTAGTGGCTCTGTTATGGTTGATGCAATTATGCCACTACTTATTTGAGAAAGGAGGTAGAAACTATTATTAATCAGACCTGCTAATCCATCAAATTGTGCAGCTTCTCCCATATGTGCTGCTCTCATTGATATAATGAGGCTAATATTGCTAGATTTATCGGCAACGACCTCTATTAAAGAGGCTACAAAAACTTCTTTTTCTTTAGTATTGATGTCATATTTGAAAACTTCTTCAAACTGATCAATATAAATTAAAACTTTACCATTGCTGACCTGATCTGAGCAGAGTTTACTTAAAGAAATCTCTTTGTTAAGCAGTTTTTTATAATTGCTTTCAGCTGTCTTTGTATCTATTGCACTGCATAAGTTTTTGAGTGGATCACCGCCTGGTTGTGTTTTGAAAATAGACCACCCAGAAGTATACTCCGATATAACGGAACAATTTACTAAAGATGATTTTCCAACAGAGTTATCCCCAAGAACAGCTACAAATCTATTTGTATTTAGTTTTGAAATAATCTCTTTTCCTTGTCCATCTCTTCCAAAAAATAATTTTGATTCTTGGGATTCAAATGCTCGTAACCCTGGGAAAGGATTACTTAATACATTTCCTTTTGAAACTTTTTTATCTGTTGTAATGGTATTTGTATCTGACATAAGGATGTTTTTAATTAAATCTTATTCCTATTACCAATATATCGTCTATTTGTCGAATAGAACCTCTCCACTTCTTAATGGTTTCTTTTAAAACTTTCTTTTGTTCATTAAGCGTTTTTTCTTGAATGTCTAGTAACAAGTTTTTAAATCTTTTGGTCATAAACTTTTTACTATTCTCCCCACCAAATTGATCGGCATAGCCATCAGAGAAGATATAGAACGTATCTCCTTTGCTAATTTTCAATTCATGATTTGTGAAATCACTAGAGTGTGTGATTTCCTGTCCGCCGATGGCAAATTTATTTCCTTTAGTTTCAACAATTTCATTATCTCTTACCAGATATAGAGGCCTGTAGGCACCAGAATATTCTAGGTGCTTTTTCTTATTGTTTATTTTACACAGAGCTAAATCCATCCCATCTCTACTTTCTGAATCTTCCATATCTTGCTTTAAAGCTTTTCGAACACCTGAATGCAATTCATCCAGTATTTTAGAAGGTTCAGTGATGCCCTTTTCATTAACTATTTGGTTTAATAAATTATAACCGATCATAGACATAAATGCTCCTGGTACGCCATGACCAGTACAGTCTACGGCAGCTATATAGGTGTCCTCTCCTCGATTTGCCATCCAATAGAAGTCACCACTAACAATATCCTTAGGTTCGTATAGTACAAATGATTCGGGAAGGCTGTTATCTATTAATTGGTCTGGAGGTAAAATAGCCTCTTGAATTCTTTTTGCATATTTGATACTATCCGTTATATCCTGATTCTTTTGCTCTAATTCTAGCTTTTGACCTTCTATTTGTTCTTTTTGCTTATAAATCTCAGCGGTTCTTTCAATAACCCTTTGTTCTAGTTCATTATGAGATTTTTCTAATTCATTGATCATTGTGTTGAAGTTCTGAGCTAGTTTTGCAATTTCGTAATTGCCCTCTACTTCTGCTCTTTCATTCAGATTTCCTTTAGTAATTCGGTCTACTTTTTTTAATAACTTTTCAATAGGGTTGCTGATAAGCTTAGCATTATTAAAAGTTAATATTAATAATGCCAATATGGTTACACCAAAAATGATGGAGAATTTTATTAATTCCTGTCTCAAAAGCGCATCTATTTCACTTCTGTCAGATACTACTTGAATAACAGCGCTATCATATAATTGAGAATTATTTCTATCCATAAAGATGTAATCATAGTGCTTTTTGATACCATCTTCAATCTCTTCAATATAATTGCTTTTTCTCTCGGTAAAAGTTTTAGCCATTATAGCCTTATGACTTTCTGGGACGTGTGCATCTTGATTGTAAGAAAACTCATTTTCTGCACCTGACCCGATGAAAAGTTCTACTGATAAGATACTAGCCTGCCTGGCAGAAATATTGTTTAATCGTTTTTTAATAATATCTAGAATGTCATTAGCCTTTTCAGAGTATAAGCCTAACTCAATAATGTGTTTTTCATCATTGGTTGGTTGGTAAGAATATTTTTTAAGCTTTTTTGTCTTGTCTTCTATTGAAAATCTCTCTGCAATGAATTTCCCCTCGTGTAAAATCCCCTTTAAATATTGTTCGTAGCTACTTCCAAACTTAAAAAGGTTTAAGTTTAAGTCTTTCTCAAATGTTGTATTGACAACGATTCCATTCTCATTAATGACATAAATATCTTCTAGTGTGGAGTCCATTGATAGTTCCCTTCTCACTTGATCTAAATCTATGCTTTTTACATTAGCCTCAGCGATAAAATATTCGTTTGCCAACTTATTACTTAAAGCTTGCATACGTTCGTCAAGCCTTGACTCTATAATTTCTAGTCCAAAATCTTGAAACTGTAGAATACCTTTAATTCTATCTGATATTATTTCATTTTTTTCTTTCAGATGTTCAACTAAAGCCTGCTTATTATTATGATAATTTATAAACGCCAAAGCAAGCAGTGCGACAATTACAGGTAAGATAATGCTGAGCATCAACTGTCTAAATATGGTTGTATTTCTTACCTTTTTTGCCATTATACTAACGCTTCTTTTGAAATGTCCTGAGAAAGTGCTTTTGATAAGTTGTCTATGATATCTGGGCAATCATAAATTATATCATAAAAAATATCTTTGGGTACAGTATATAACTCACTTTTTTCTTTAGCTATGATCTGGGTACCGATATGATGGTTAGTTGATGTTAATTCTGAGATCATATCGCCTTCTGATAGTAAGCTTTCTGAGTTGCTTTCCTTTTGTATGATCGCTCCATTTATTATGAAATAAACTAATTTTGAACTTTGTACAGTCAACTCTTTTGATTGCTCTAGCGTGATTACCTCGATATGTTTTCCCATAACATATGTTTTTGCATGAGGTATCTTGTCGAAGATATTTGCTTTCAATAAGTTAGTCAACTTAGACATGATTAATTTTTTTTCATAATCATCATTTGAAAAAAGATTTTTTAAATGAGTTGCTCTCTCAGTATCTACTCGTTCTAAAAGTGTATTAAGAACTGTTTGGTCAAAATTTAAAATGTGCCAAGCTGCTATTTCGGATAGCATAAGATCTGTATTAAAAACTTGAGACGAAACATTATTTAATTCTTCATCTGACGTTACTGTTAAATTATACAAGGCACAAGCTCTTGTCCATTGACTAATACTAAAGAAGTCTCGGTTTACTAAATAGTTAAGCGCCTCTCTATGATTGAGACGTTTCCTAGTGAAAATATTTTCCAGTTTGCTCAGGCGCTCATTGATGGAAGTGTCATCTAGTACTGGAAATACAATAGGTTTTAGCTCTTCAGCCATAAAAACATCTAGCAATTCAATAGCATACCCAATTCCCTCAGATGTTCCAGTTCGAATGTTTTCTGCAACCAGTTCAATAGAATTTTTGTCATAAATAAGAGATAATAAAATAAATATCCTGTCTACTCCGGTCTGTGTCTCATTCTGTAGCGCATCAATTAACAATGTGCTGTCAAGCTTATCTGAATCGAGCTCATCTATAATGGCCATATTGTCAATGAGGCTTTTTACTTCCCATTCTAATTGTAAACTTACTTTATCAAAAATTTGCTCTTGGTATGCTTTGGTATTTATCTTACCTAGCTCTTGGTATGCTTTTGATACAACCTTTCTGCTAGGATGATTAATTTTATCAATCACTAGGTGGGTCGACTTTTCAGTATTAATCATCGCATATGTTTTCAAGATATTGCTAAGTGTAATAAATGTTTGATTGGATTTCCTAAATGCCTTTTCCAATTCATCTAATACGTTATCCCCATATTCAGATAAAAGTTTGGTAAGTTGATGGGTATATTTGTTTTCTGATAATTGTTTGATTAAAATAGGATATAATCTAGGGTCATTTAATTCAGACGCTGTAATATAAGCAGCTACCCTTACTTTTAGACTGTTGTCACATAATAGCTTTCCTAATAGCTCTAACGATTTTAGTGATGTTTCTTTTATGATTGCTCTTGCAGCATCAATTCTATCCGTTTCTTTTTCTGACGATATCAAGCTATTTATTTTTTGAATAGAAACTTTCTTGACTACCTCAGCTTCTTTTTTTCCAATTGCTTTTTCTGCTTGTTTTAATAAGTCGTAGCGTTTTTCATCATCGGCTTTTTTACTAGCTATTTCTCGATATGTAAGTATTTTTAGGTCATTTAGCCGTTGGGTAACATACTGCTTTGCATTTTCAGAGCCATCTTTAGCCATTTTGAGTAGAGATAACTCTAAGGCACCTACGTCAAATGATTCTAAAAGCTTAAGACCTAAAACATTCTCCTTTATATCTTGGCTGTTGATCTTTTGAGATAATTTAGCCAGAAGTGCATGATTATCTGTAGCACTAACTTCTTTTTTAGAGGTTAGAGAGTTTTTTAAAGTACCTCGATATTGTTGATATAATTTGAAAACTACTAATAACCAAACAGATATAATTCCAAATTGTATGGTGTTAACATGAATGATTTCAAAGAAAGTCAATGCACTTAATCCAGCTAAGGCAATTCCGGCAAGGGAGGCAGAAACTTCATTTACCACTCCATCAATTTTGGTTTGTACATCATATCTGATTGAAATAGGGAGCGGTTGATAAAAGACTTTAAACGCAGGTACTTCAAACGCTTCTTTCAATGACTGTGCAAAGAGCTTGCAAACTGCTATTCCTAAAAAGAATAATCCAAACTCTTCTGTACCAGGGGTGTAAGAGAAAAGATAACCAATGCCGACAACAGCTAGTGTAAAAAAGCCTAACAGAATTGGTGTGACTAAAAGCATGAAACGAACGCCATACATACCCATCAACCTACTGTATACAAATGTCTTGATACCTAAACTGAAAATCATTATAGCGGCTGAGAAGAGCGCAAAGAAAGCAGCAAAGTCTTCTTCTTTGGGGTATTGGGCATCAGATGCAATCATAAAAGAGTAGTGAACAAAGAATGCTACAAACATGGATAACATGACGAATAAGCTCATGAAAAGCACATATCTATTTTTAAAAAAATAGCTAAGTCCCACACTTTTTTGAGTTGCTTTATTATCGGAGTCATCTTTCGATGTTTCATTGATATCTTTTGAATATTTCTTGAAAATAGAGGCAAGGGTAAAGCCTGCGAGCAGAAGGCTTGATGAGCATATGAATAAAATATCTGATGTAGATGAAAATAACTTTAACAATGTGGGTACGGTAAAACAGGCTAAAACGGCTGCAAAAATTCTACCTGCATCAATTAAGCCGAATAACCTTTTGCCTTGACGTAAAGTAAATAACCTGGTCATTGTGCCCCAAAAACCTACAATACACAATACGTTAAATGGACCTAATGCAATGAATAAGATATAAGATAAAGTTGCACTATCGTAATAAGTATATGAGAGTTTGATTAAGCCAACCAATGTTGCGATAATAATGAGTGCACCAGTTGCTAGTTTAGGAAAAGAGATCCATTGTTGTAATTGGGAGTAGATAGTCGTTAAGATTATACCTAAAAGCCCTGAAATCATTAGTGCATTTGCAATATCGTGTTCTCCGTAGGTGGATAGAAAAAGGGTTGTTGCAGATACATCAAAAATTGCAATGAATATTCCTAGAAAAAAAGAATAAAGCAATAAAAGACTCACTTTTGAGCCTTCTCCCTCGACAATATTTAATGCTTTTAGAATTGCTTTCATCTAATCAATTGATGATGAGTTTTTCAACTGGCTAAGATAGTATATTTGCTTCAAAATCTGAATATTAAGCATATTAACTTTTTGTTTGTGACAAAAAGCAAGATTATCCTTAAATACAAAATGCCTATCCTTAGGGGCGGCTCTTATAAAAGTGCTGAAATTCTTTGAATTTTCCCCACAAAGAATTATTACTATAAATGGTATTGATAAAATATCTTTTTATTTTTGCCTACCCAAAATAATAAATAGATGAAAGTAGCAGTAGTCGGCGCAACCGGTATGGTTGGAAGTGTTATGTTGAAAGTTTTAGAAGAGCGTAACTTTAACATCACGGAATTAATTCCAGTTGCTTCAGAAAAATCTCTTGGCAAGAAAATAACTTTTAAAGGAAATGACTATGAGGTAGTTACACTGCAAATGGCATTAGATAAAAAGCCCAACCTTGCCATATTTTCTGCAGGAGGAACTACTTCTAAAGAGTGGGCGCCAAAATTTGCCTCAGTAGGATGTAAAGTGATAGATAACTCTTCTGCGTGGAGAATGGATTCGGATAAGCACTTAGTAGTGCCAGAAATTAATGCCAATGAACTCACAAAAGAGGATATGATTATTGCAAATCCTAATTGCTCTACGATCCAAATGGTAGTTGCTTTAGCACCTTTGCATAAAGAATATAAAATCAAAAGGCTTGTGATTTCTACATATCAGTCTGTAACAGGGACAGGAGTGTCGGCTGTACAACAGTTAAATGACGAAAGGGCTGGAGTTGAAGGGGCGAAGGCATACCCACATGTGATTGATCAAAACTGTTTGCCTCATGGTGGAGATTTTATGGAAGATGGATATACTACTGAAGAGATTAAGTTGGTGAATGAAACTCGAAAAATTTTAGGAGATAATAGTATTAATACAACTGCAACAGTTGTAAGAGTACCAGTAGTTGGAGGTCATTCGGAGAGTGTCAATATTGAGTTTGAAAAAGATTTTGATTTAGAAGAAGTGAAAAATATTCTTCAGAATGCTCCAGGGATAACCCTTCAAGACGATCCAAGTCAAAACCTCTATCCAATGCCAATCAATGCACATAATAAAGATGATGTGTTTGTAGGAAGATTACGACGTGACTATTCACAGCCTAATAGCTTAAATATGTGGATCGTTTCTGATAACCTACGAAAAGGTGCAGCAACGAATGCGGTACAAATTGCAGAATATTTAGTTGAAAAAGGTCTTGTATAGACCATGATTTAATAATAGTATTGGCTATTATTGGATAATATGGACTCGTTTCAATTTGACAAAGAACATCTTTGGCATCCTTATGCATCATTTGAAACCTCAATAAATAATTATAAGGTTTTATCTGCAAAAGGTGTTGAGCTTGAATTATCAAATGGACAAAAGATCATTGATGGAATGTCTAGTTGGTGGTCTGTCATTCATGGATATAATCATCCTGAAATAAATAAAGCCGCAAAAGACCAGATTGATAAGATGTCCCATGTCATGTTTGGAGGACTTACACATGAGCCAGCAATCACGCTTGGTAAGCAGTTATTAGAGATATTACCCAACGGACTTGAAAAGATCTTTTACTGTGATAGTGGGTCTGTATCAGTAGAAGTAGCTATGAAGATGGCTATCCAGTATCAATATGCTAGGGGGCATTATAAAAAAAGTAAACTAATGACCTTTAGAGGTGGGTATCATGGTGATACGACTGGAGCCATGTCTGTATGTGATCCTGAAAATGGTATGCATCATTTATTTGCTAACTTTTTGCCTAAACACTTTTTTTCAAATTCACCTGAGCTAGGTTTTGACAGAGAATTGACAAATGAACAAGTTCAAGAGCTAGAGCATTTCTTTATCACACATTCAAAGGAATCCGCTGCTTTCATTTTAGAGCCTATTGTGCAGGGGGCAGGAGGAATGCGTATTTATAGTCCGCAATACCTCAAAATTATTCGTTCTCTTTGTGATCAATATGATGTGTTGCTTATTGCTGATGAGATTGCGACAGGATTTGGTAGAACAGGTGAGTTGTTCGCGGTAAACCATGCTAATGTGATTCCTGATATAATATGTATTGGCAAGGCATTAACAGGAGGATATTTATCTATGGCTGCAACGATATGTACATTAGAAATAGCAACGGTCATATCTAAGGATGGGGGCGTATTAATGCATGGGCCAACCTTTATGGCAAATCCATTATCATGTGCGGTGGCCAGTAAAAGTATTGAGCTTTTGTTGAGATCTGAATGGAGAAATAACATTAAAACTATTGAATCCATTTTGTCTGAAAAACTATTTCCACTTAAGAAGTTAGATGCCGTTAAAGATGTTAGAGTGATTGGTACAATTGGCGTGGTCGAAATGAATGCCTCAGTTGACGTAGCAAAAGTTCAAAGGTTTTTAGTTGAGCAAGGTGTTTGGCTAAGGCCATTTAGAAATCTTATTTACACGATGCCCCCATATACGATAAAAAAGGAAGAGATGCGCAAGGTTTGTAGTGTAATAACATCTCTTTTTAATGAGAATGTTTTCACTTAATCCTTGTCTTGAATTTAGTATAAACCCATTATAGGCTTTTTTGACTAGCCTTTGTTTTTTGTGATTATTATTTTGATAATCATAATTTTATATGTGTTATTCATTGTTGTGGATATTGTCGATAACCTGAATTTTTGGTGTTTTTCTATAATTGAAATTATAATAGTCATTTAAAAAAAATTAGATTGATCCTTTTTATATAGCTATTATACTGAATCCTGAAATTTTTGGTCTTGCCCCATTTAATATTAAAGTTAACAACAAGGAAGAAAAGTCAAAATGAAAACTAAGGTTACATTATTAATTGCATATTGTTCTATATTTATTCTTGTTAAAACATTTGCTCAGCCATTACCTTGTGCTAATCCAACATGGCCAAACTTTGGATCAGGTCAAGGAATTACAAATGTGACATTGAATGCGTTAAATAATACAACGCCAATTTCGGAAGGTTTTACAGTAGAGTATGATTCTGGAGCAATAGTTGTTGATATATTAGCATGTAGTCAATTTATGATGACAGTTACGGGAGGAGGAGGAGGATTGGTGTCTATTGACTGGAATACAAATGGTGCTTTTGACTTGCCTCAAGAACGTTATTATCCTATAGCTAGTGGCTCTATAGATACATTTGTTATAGATGTACCATCAAGCGCAACTTTAGGTAATAAAATAGTGCGAGTAATGAAAGGAACTGGTGGGGCGGAATGTGGTAGTTTTTTTATAGGTGGAGATGTTGAGGATTACAAAATCAACATTACTGATCAAGACATGGCTGTGGATTCTGTTCTAGTGAATCAAGTTTCTACTTGCTATCAACCAGGCGAGTTATGCAATCCAATTTTACAAATAGAGTTATATACTAGCGGCTCTTTTAATCCTGTTACTATCACCAGTTTTGATTTAACAACAAGTGGAACTACAAATAATACAGATATAGATCAATCTAAAATAGCATATGCACCAGCATTTTCTCCAAGTTCATCTTGTGAAACACCATTTGGATCAATATTCTCTCCAAGTGGGGCATATAGCATCAATGGGGCTAAAACTTTAACACCAAGTGGTACCTGTAATAGCGTTCATTATTTTTATTTAACATATGATATTAGTTCTAGTGCAACTAATGGGAGATTTTTAGATGCTACATGTACCAATGTATCATATTTGCAAGGAGGTACCCCTATGAGCATCGTGCCTTCCAACCCTAGTCCAATTGGAAAAGGAGAAATTGTTAATAATGTTGAAATATGTGATAATGGAATCGATGATGACTGTGATGGCTTGGTAGACTGTTTTGATCCAGATTGTTCTGATTTTTCGTTTTGCAGTTCTTCGTCTTCGACTTTTTTTTATGGTTTGCCCTTAGATACTTGTACCGTAGTTCCCATTGATTCACCAAAAAGCATTAAAATAAAAAAGGAATGGGAGTTTAATATTGCTTCGAACTCACATAGATTTTCTGTAATGGGAGACCTGGATAACGATGGATTTTCAGAAGTAGTTGTTCAATCGTCAAACACTATGCTAAGCGTTTTGGATGGAAGGGATGGAACCGTAAAAAAGACTTTTAATATTCCAGGTTCTTTTTTCAATGTTGGAGCCATTGCAGATGTGGATGGTAATGGTTCGGGTGAAATATATTGGAAGTCTGGCACTAGTCGTATGATTTGTATTGATTACGTTACGGGAGTTACTTTATGGAATAAAGTTTATTCTCAGCCAATAGGGGGGGAGATGTCAATAGTAGATTTTAATGGAGATGGGAAAAGTGAGATTTTATTTGGAAGTTCAATATACAATGCGGAAAGTGGAGATTATATGGGGGGCTTCATTCCGCCATCGACTGGATATTTCTTGGGCCCGAGTATCTTAGCCGTTGATGTCTTGCCAGATTATGTTTGTGCAGATTGCTCTGGTCTAGAGCTAGTTGAAGGCACAGATGTTTATACTGTAGATATTAACGTCCTATCAGCAGACATTAAGGAGTATAGTTCGTTTAAAAATGATCCAATATTACAGTCATTTCCAGAGAACTATTTAAGAAGATACTCTTCTGCTGCAGATTTTGACAACGACGGATTACTTGATATTGCAACAGTTCAAAAAGGTAGAGCCTTTATTTGGAATCCAAGAACATTAGAGATTTTAGATTCTGTTTCATTTGCAAGTATACCTCAGATACCCGATAATGATCATTCTTATTTTGTTGCTCCAACTGTTGATGATCTTGACGGTAATGGTGATCTCGATATTGTTTTTTCTGTCGTAAGCTCACCTACAGATGAGGCGCAAAATAGAATATTATTAGCTTTGAATGGTAATTTGGATTTTATGTGGTTACGACAAGGAATTGC
Organism: Bacteroidia bacterium; assembly: GCA_030426955.1. Taxonomy (GTDB): domain Bacteria; phylum Bacteroidota; class Bacteroidia; order Chitinophagales; family JAUHXS01; genus JAUHXS01. The sequence continues at coordinate 141,741 of JAUHXS010000002.1, forward strand.
AGATGTAAACTTTTCTCCACCCATATCTTTTGACTTAAATGATGATGGTAATAAAGAATTGATTTTTAGGAGTGAAGGGTTTAATGTGATGAATAGTAGGAACTTGCACATCTTAGATGCTAAAACTGGAATAAGTTTAGATTCTATGCCCTGTAAAAATATCACCTTCCCTCATGATGGTGCTACGATGATTGCTGATATTGACGGAGATGCAGAAGCTGAAATAGTATGTGGTTGTGAAGATAGTTCTAATACTTTTTCGTTTATAGCAATTGGCAGTAACTCTGATAATTGGATTTGCTCTAGAACTATGTGGAATCAATATCGATACCATCCTGCTTTTGTCAATGATGACCTCACTATTCCTAGAGTACAACAAAATCATGGAAGGATAAAGCAATTAAATTCGTGGGGTATTCAGAGCAGTTTTAGGGACACTCTTGGGAACCTTGCATGTCCACTTCCAGATTTAGAAGTTAAAATAGATAGTTTTAATTACGTATCATGTGATTCTATTAATGCGTTCATAGAGGTATGTAACAATGGTCTTAAGCCAATTCAGCCTGCTGGTAAAAAAGTCACGAAGTATATTAGCATTTATAATGGTGATCCTTTGTTAGAAGGAGTCTTGATAAAAACAGATACATTATTATCATTGCTTGATTCAGTAGGTTCATGCGTTAAGTACAATACAGGCGTGTATTGTGCAGATTTTCCTTTTGAGTTGTATGTAGTTGTAAACGATAGCGGATTAGAAGCACTAAATGCACCTCAATTGAAATTTTCAGAATGCAATTTGAATAACAACATTAATTATGTTGTTATTCCCAAACAAGTCATTGCTGGAATCGAAACGATGCAGAGTGAGGCATGCATAGGAACAAGTATTTCATTGAATGCAACAGGAGATGGGACATATCAATGGAGTACTGGTTCTAATATGAATGTAATTAGTTTTGTCCCGACGGAGGATACAACAATACAACTAATTGTAACCTCGGACTTGGGATGTCAAGACACCTCATATCAAAAAATTAGTACGGGTAGACGAGAATTGTTTATTCCTAATGCAATTTCAATTAATGGAGACGGGACAAATGATAAAATATGTATTGGGGAAAATAATAGTTGCGTACACTCAGCATCATTAACTGTTTATGACAAATTTGGGAAAAGAATACATTTTATGGAGGGCCGTTCACCTTGCTGGGATGATATATCTAATAACTCCAGCGTAGGTGCTGGGGTATACATGGTACATTATGAAGCAATCTTGAATGACGGTAGTTTGTTAAGGGAGATAAAAAATGTATCACTATTAAAGTAGTAGTATAGCTAAAACAGAATAATTTGACACTATGAAATCCACTTCAAATAACGCATAGATTCCCCTCAATAGGTACTTTATTTGTAAATGCCTATCACTTCATAGTTTTTCTTTAAATTCACTTACTTAGTAGAAAGTCATGCGAGAAGGAATTTTGCAATAAGCTAAATCAGTAGGTGTAAATACATCTTTAAATAAAAGATAGCATTTGTATGTAAAAGGCTTAGTACAAATCTTTCAAATCAGTTAGAGGTTGAAGAGGAAAGGAAGTCGAAGAAGTGACTCCTAAGATAATGGAATAAATTAAGGAAATGTTTAAGGTAAGTTTTTAATAGTAAATTAAGTATGGAGATATTTTCACACGAGTATTTTATGAAAGAGGCCATTAAAGAGGCAAGAGTTGCTTTGGATCAGGGTGAAGTCCCAATAGGAGCGATAGTCGTAGCAAATAAGCGAATAATAGCCAAAGGGCATAATGGAATAGAGAAGTTGAAAGATGCAACTGCACATGCGGAGATGGTGGCAATTACTTCAGCAATGAGTGCTATTGGAGCTAAGTATTTAAATGGGTGCTCATTATATGTTACACTAGAGCCTTGTATAATGTGTGCTGGAGCTTTGGGTTGGTCAAAACTAGATAAGCTTATATTTGGAGCAAGAGATCTGAATAATGGATATCAGAAAGGGTCAGTTGCATTGCACCCTAAAACAACAGTTGTTCAAGGCATAATGGAGGCAGAGTGTCAGGAATTATTAAATGATTTTTTTAAGTCGAAGAGAAGCTAAGCTAAAGCTGATGACATCTTGCATTTATTAATTGCAAATTACTTTTCTTAACTTTAATCTTAAATATTTTTAAATCAAAAAAGATAACTAAAATGGCTTTTGAATTACCAAGTTTACCCTATGCCAAAGATGCGTTAGAGCCGCATATAGATGCAAAAACAATGGAAATACATCACGGCAAACATCATGCTGGATACACAAGTAAATTGAATGATGCTATTGGTGGAACAGATATGGAGGGCAAATCCATTGAAGACATATTGGCCAATGTTGGTAGCAATGCAGCAGTTAGAAACAACGGCGGAGGATATTATAATCATTGCTTATTTTGGGAAGTGATGTCTCCAAATGGAGGAGGCGAGCCAACAGGAGCTATGGCTGATGCGATCAATGAGGCATATGGATCATTCGCTAGCTTTAAAGAGCAATTTAGCAATGCCGCTGCAACGAGATTTGGATCAGGCTGGGCATGGCTTTGTGTGCACTCTGGAGGTAAAGTAGAAGTTTGTTCTTCGCCGAATCAAGATAACCCATTGATGTCAGGTGTTGGTTGTGGAGGAACGCCTATCTTAGGCCTAGATGTATGGGAACATGCGTATTACCTAAATTATCAAAACCGAAGACCAGATTACATTAATGCTTTCTTCAATGTTGTCAATTGGGAAGAAGTTGCTAGAAGGTACGAAGCTGGGAAGTAAATAGACTTTTCCTACCATAAACTAAAAAGCCGAAGTTAAAGACTTCGGCTTTTTAGTTTATGGTAGGATTTTGTGTTACAATACTTGAATGTTTTTAACGACAGTTTTTTGTTCTTTGTCCGTAATCATTATCCAATAAGCTCCTGCATCAATTTGATCTATATTGATGACATCAACAGCTTTAGAATTATATATCGTTTGTCCAAATACGTTAGTAATTTTAATATTAGATATAGTTGCAACGTCTCCTTTTAAAAATACCTGACCTCTTGCTGGATTTGGATATATAGAGATATTGTTTTGTATTACGCTTCCAACAGAAGTAGGGTAATTTGTCACTAGGCTATATCTAGTCTTTGTAGTGTTGATCGTTTCAGGAGCTCCTGTATCTTCTACTACTATTTCGATAAAACTTTGCCCCTTGGCTGAGTTTAGTGTAAACTGAGCAGAAATTTCTGCACTATCCATCGGCATTAATGTGAGTATTCCAGAAGTAGTGCCAACTCCTTCACAATTTCCATCAATACATATTTCTGGATCACCCGCAGTAGCATCAAAGTCTGTTCTAGTCCAACGAAGTGTTAAGGTATCAGAACCATAATTGGTAATAGTGCTTACGCTACTACTTGTCGTTTCATTGGTAAATGCTTGAGCAAAGCTAGGAAAGGTTAATGCGATAGGAGATAGTGTTGCCGTAATGTAGGCAGTTACAACACTCGGTAAACTGTCTGATGGATCAAATACTGCTACCTCTATTTTTGAGGTGTCCTCATTATAGGCATCAGCATAAAAATGCACATCCATGGTGCCATTTGTACCTCCGCCATCTATATTAAACTCTGCAAAATCAGTCGTTTCACTATGGCATACATTTAGATCACATATTGCCGATGTTCCAGACTGCAAATCGTTTACCATACGTCTCCATTTTAGTCCTAATTCTGAAGCGTTGTCATTTACTATAAATCCATGGGCAACATCATCCTTGCCAACATGTGCAATGATATGCATTGTATCCTCAACAAATGATAGCTGTGAGAATGTATTCTGATGGAGTAGAACTGTTAAAAAGGCAAATAAAATAATCTTTTTCATAAATTTTGTTTTTATCTAGAGTAAATAAGGATACAATATCACATTGATTATTCAATAACTGCTGTCTTAATTGCAGTATACACATGTTCTTTATGCTTTGTTGTAAAAACTAAGATATCACAGTTGTTAATATCAAAATCATTATCAACCGTTAATGTATAGCTTCTTTGTAATCTATTTCCTTGAACGGTAAGATCAGAGGTTACCTCATCGCCCCATTGACCAGTAAGGAGCTCTCTTAAGACATGGTCGTGTACGTAGTCAATGTCCCAGTAGGGGTTGGGTATTAGCTCATAATCTTGTTGAGGGAATGTAATATTGTTTTCAAGTAGTGCTACATTAATGTAGTTAGATTCGGTCTCTGTACTAGTGTAATAAAGCTCTACTTTAATTGAAAGCTCTCTTGTGCTTTCATCCCAAGTGATTTCATTTCCGATGTTCATTGGTGAGTTTGAATTTAAAATACCATCTGCAACAGATTTCCAAGAATTTCCTGTAAGTGTATATGTTTTAGGGTTTGTTGTCCTACCAATACTTGCAGCAGGATATCCAGCAGGCTGAAAATAGGAAACAAAGGTCTGCCCATACTGTGTTATCATAGTATTAGGCTCTCCTGATGGACCAGGTCCTGCATAGCTTCCAGATTGGATTGCAATAAGATACGCCTTTCCACCTACAGCTGTATTATAGTTCTCTGCATTACGCGCCCCTCGAGGACACCATCCACATCTAACACCAGTCAAATCTTCAATAACGACTCTTCTCTTCTTTGTTTCCGTAGATGCTAAATATTCGCAAGAGCCATCATTTTCTTCAGCATTCGCATCATAGTTGGTTGCCATCTCATCATTACAACCCTTTACTGGATATACACAAGAGCCATCATCAACTTCTGCTTCAGCACTATAATTTTTTGCTGTTTCATCTATACAGCCTTCTTTTTTACAAGAAACAAGAAAAAAAGTGACTGATAATATGATTGAAAATATTTGTAAATACTGCTTTTTCATTGTTTTAATATTTTGTGTGCTTTGTAAATATATAACGTTAATTGATCTAAAATAGTTTTATTTATTTTCAATTTCGCTTACACTAAATTTGATTTGTGAGCAAAACGCAATCTTTGTTCCATATGTAAAGTAAGCTAAAAAGTACACACTATAAAACTTATTTTTTCTTTAATATAATGTTTCTAATTGTATTTTTACTTTTGCAAGATGCTTTAAACCAATGTCTTGTTTTTGTTTCGTAATGTGTTTTTAAATCTTTGAATGATCGCTAAAACTATAAAATTTTTGATCTGCGAGAATAAGATGATCTAACAAGTGTATATCAAAAAAACTACAAGCTTCCTTTATTTTTTGAGTTATTAATAAGTCTTGTTTACTGGGAGATAGATTTCCTGATGGATGGTTGTGGCTGATTATAATTCCAGTGGCAAGTCTTTCTAGAGCTATCTTGGTAATTATACGAATATCTGCTACAGTGCCTGTTATGCCGCCAATACTAACTCTTTCGGTTCCAATTACCTTATTGGCTTGGTTTAATAAAATGATCCAGAATTCTTCATGAGGCAAGTCTGAAAGCATTGGATATAATACTTCAAAAGCATCATTGCTATTTCCGATCTTGATCTTTTTACTGAGCTCTGAACTTTGTCTTCTTTTTCCAAGCTCCAATGCTGCAATAATACTTATTGCTTTTGCTGTACCTATGCCATTAAACTTTTCTAATTCTTGAATAGTTAGCTTTCCTAGGTCGTTTAAATTGTTATCGACGCTATTTAAGATTCTTTTACTTAGCTCTACCGCAGTTTCTGTCTTGTTTCCAGAGCCAATTAATATCGCAATCAGCTCAGCATTGCTAAGAATTCTAGAGCCTTGTTTAGCAAGCTTCTCCCTTGGGCGGTCATCTTCCGACCACTGTTTGATAGAAATATTTTTTTTGTATTCTTTTGCCATAAACGAAAAAAGCTCGTTCAACTATTGCTAAACGAGCTCTTAAATTTCTTTAAATGCTACTTCTTTAGTTTTTCTTGCTTTTTGAAGCTGTCTTTTCGTTTATAAGTATGGTTAGCTTAGATTTTAAATGAGCTGCATTGTTTTTGTGAATTTGATTTTTCTTAACCAACTTATCAATCATTCCAATAACTTTTGGGAAAAGCTCCTTAGCCTCTTTTGTATCAGCTTCCTGCAATTTTTGAATTGCATTTCTAGTTGTCTTCTTGTAATATCTATTATGAAGCCTTCTTTTTCTTATTTGTCTAATTCTCTTTTCAGCAGACTTGTGATTCGCCATATTGTTTGTTTTTCTTCTCCTTTTCTGAGTTTAGAATAAAAGGGAGGCAAATATACAGTTAAAAAAATATTTAAGCAATTTTTAGCGAAAATAAATCAAGGCAATATTGAAGGGATCTGATGTTTTTGAATAATTCTCTAAAATCAGAACGCTATAAAGTTCAAGTTTTCGATTAGGTTACTATATTTGTATAAGAACCTAAGCTGAAATTAAATTCATGGACAATTACTCTTTCATTTCAAATGCGCACCCCAACTATATAGATTCTCTTTATACTGAATATAAAAAAGAACCTACCAGCATTGATATAGAGTGGCGAAAATTTTTTGATGGCTTTGAATTTGCATTAAAAGACTATTCTTCGAACGGTTCTGCGAGTTCAGTATCACCAAGGGAACTCAAGGTTTGGAATTTAATTTATGATTACAGAAAGAAGGGACACTTAATTGCCGATACAAATCCAGTTAGGCAAAGAAGAGATAGAAATGCTCGATTAAATCTTGCTGATTTAGGCCTTTCAGAAGCTGACCTTGAGCAGCCGTTTCATGCTGGCGAAGAGTTAGGACTTGGAAAAGCGAAGCTAAAAGACATTATTGCTCATCTTAGGCAAGTTTACTGTCAGTCTATAGGTACTGAATATACTTACATTAACAACCCTGATATAAAGGAGTGGATTAAGAATAAAATCGAGAAAGAGGGGCAAAAAATAGACTTTCCAAAGGATAAGAAGATAAGAATCTTGAACAAACTCAATGAAACTGTTGTTTTAGAGGAGTTCTTGAGTAAGAAATATGTAGGTCAAAAGCGATTTTCTTTGGAAGGGGGTGAGACGACGATTCCAGCTTTAGATGCTATTATTAATAAAGCGGCGGAATTGGGTACAGAAGAAGTTGTTATTGGGATGGCACACAGAGGAAGGCTAAATGTATTAGCTAATATTCTCGGCAAAACATACGAACAACTCTTCAATGAATTTGAAGGTAATGCCATTCCTGAGGATTTTACGATGGGAGATGGAGACGTCAAATATCATTTAGGTTTTTCATCAATTGTAGATACTCCTTCTGGTAATAAAGTTAATTTACAACTTGCTCCTAATCCTTCTCATCTTGAGGCGGTAGATCCAGTAGTGCAAGGTTATACAAGGGCAAAGTTGGATGTGCTCTATAAGTCGGATAGTAATAAAGTATTGCCTATCGTAATTCATGGAGATTCAGCAGTTGCTGGTCAAGGAGTTGTTTATGAAATGGTACAAATGGGACAATTGCCTGGTTATAATGTAGGAGGAATTATTCATTTTGTCATCAATAATCAAGTTGGGTTTACAACGGATTTTGACGATGCGAGATCTTCCAATTATTGCACAAGTGTTGCTGCAACAACTGAGTCTCCAGTATTACATGTAAATGGAGATGACCCTGAAGCAGTGGTGTTTGCAGTAGAGTTGGCAGTAGAATATCGCAATAAGTTTAAAAAAGACATTTTCGTTGATATGGTTTGTTATCGTAAGCATGGTCATAACGAAAGTGATGATCCTAAGTTTACACAACCTCATTTGTATGACCTAATCAGCAAGCATGATAATCCTCGGAAAATATATGTCAACAAGCTATTGGAGAATGGTTCTATAGATAACAAGCTGGCTGACGAAATGGAGTCGGAGTTTAGAAACTTGCTTCAAGATAGGCTAGATATGGTAAAAGAAAAGCCATTGCCATATAAGCCACAATCGTCTGAAATACTTTGGAAGGCTTTGAGAAAAGCTACGCCAAAAGACTTTGAGAAGTCCCCTCATACCGCTATTTCGCAGAAGCAGGTGGATGTAGTAGTAGATGGAATTACTAAAATTCCTGATGGCTTTTCACCATTGCGTAAGGTTGCTAAAATGCTTGCCAATCGAAAAGAAACTTTTTTCGATAAAGGTAAATTAGATTGGGCATCAGCGGAGTTATTGGCATATGGTTCAATCTTAACTGATGGACACAACATAAGGATGAGCGGTCAGGATGTCAAAAGGGGAACTTTTTCTCACAGACATGCTATGGTATATGATGAAAAGACTAATGAAGAATACAACCGTTTAAATGATCTGTCTAGCGGTCAAGGAAGATTTATGATCTATAATTCATTGCTTTCTGAGTTTGCCGTTTTAGGTTTTGAGTTTGGCTATTCGATAGCCACTCCAGCGGCATTAACCATTTGGGAAGCTCAGTTTGGAGATTTTTCTAATGGAGCACAAACCATGATCGACCAGTTTATCGCTTGCTCAGAAAGTAAGTGGAATAGAAATAGTGGTTTGGTAATGTTATTGCCACATGGTTATGAAGGCCAAGGTCCAGAACACTCTAGTGCTAGGCTAGAGAGATACCTGCAATTATGTGGAGATTATAATATGACGGTGGCAAACATCACATCACCAGCTAACTTTTTCCATGCGTTGAGAAGACAGTTGGAAAGGCCTTTTAGGAAACCATTGATTGTAATGTCGCCAAAATCTTTACTACGTCATCCTAAATGTGTTGCGGATATTGAGGAGATTAAAAAAGGAGGGTTTAAAGAAATTTATATAGATACTTTTGGACAGAAAGATGCAAAAAAGGTCAAGAGGGTGTTGTTTTGTAGTGGAAAGATATATTATGACTTATTAGCAAAACAGGAAGAGTTAAAGTCAAAAGACACTGTTATTGTGAGATTAGAGCAATTATACCCATTACCTTTAAAGCAGCTCAAAAAAGTTTTTGATACTTATAAAGGTGCAGAATTGAGATGGGTGCAAGAAGAACCCCAAAATATGGGTGGATGGAGCTATGTATTGAGCTACTTAAGGTATTTAGAAGGAATACAAATGGATGTGATTTCAAGAAGATCGGCTGCTTCTCCAGCAACTGGGTTCTTCAAAGTACACGAAAAAGAACAAAACGACATTGTTAACAAAGCTTTTAGCTAGTTAATAGTTGTAAAGTTTATAATTCATAATTATAAACTAAAAATTATAAACTAATACGATGGCAATAGAAATAAAAATACCAAGTTTAGGAGAATCGGTTTCAGAGGCGACAATATCTAAGTGGCTGAAGCAAACAGGAGATTATGTAGAGTTAGACGAATCGCTTTGCGAGCTAGAGTCGGACAAGGCTACTATGGAGTTGCCTGCGGAAAAGGCAGGTGTGCTAGAAATCTTGGTAGAAGAGGGAGAAGACGTGGAGATTGGTCAAGTGGTCTGTAAAATAGATACAGATGCAAAAGCTCCCGAAAAGAAAGAAGCACCGAAGGAGGATCTGCCTGCCGAACAGGCAGGGAAAAAAGAGGAAGTAAAAGAAAAGGCAGTAGACAGTAAGCAACATACAGCAGAGAAAGAAGCGACTTCAGCTCCTGCTACAAATAGCAAAAAAGATGTTGCTTCTCCTGCGGCATCTAAGATGATGGCCGAGAACAATATTCAATCTAGTCAGGTAAATGGAACTGGAAAAGATGGCAGAATTACAAAGCAGGACATTTTAGCCTTACTAGAAGGAGGGGGAGCAAGCAGAAAATCGTTTAGCAGAGACACTAGCTCTGAAAAAATGTCTCGTTTGAGAAGGACTATTGCTTCAAGGTTAGTAAAAGCGAAGAATGAGACAGCCATGTTGACGACTTTTAATGAAGTTGATATGGGGCCTGTAATGGAGCTGAGAAAACAGTACAAGGAAAAGTTTAAGGAGACTCACGGCGTGAATCTAGGTTTCATGTCTTTCTTTACGAAAGCTTGTTGTAATGCTTTAATGGAGTTTCCTGCCGTGAATTCTATTATTGATGGGGATAACATGATTTCTCATGACTATTGCGATATATCGATAGCCGTCTCCACTCCCAAGGGATTAGTCGTTCCTGTCATAAGAAATGCAGAGTCCTTGACAATGGCAGGTATAGAGCAGGAGGTAATTAGGTTAGCGAAAAAAGGTCGTGATGGAAACATCGAGTTAGAAGAAATGGAAGGAGGAACATTTACTATTACCAATGGAGGTGTTTTTGGATCATTAATGTCTACACCAATTATTAATCAGCCGCAATCTGCAATATTAGGTATGCATAAAATTGAAGAGCGTCCGATGGCTGTAAATGGTCAAGTTATTATTAAACCAATGATGTATTTGGCGTTATCCTATGATCACCGCATTATTGATGGTAAAGAGTCTGTCTCTTTCTTGGTAAGGGTAAAAGAGCAGTTAGAGAATCCAGCTCAACTATTGGTTGGAAAAGACCCAGTGAAGATATTATTAGATTTATAAAAGAGAACACAAGCAAAGATGAGTAAATACGATGTAACAGTTATAGGTTCAGGTCCAGGAGGGTATGTAGCCGCAATAAGATGTGCACAACTAGGTATGAAAACAGCTTTGATAGAGAAGTATGATACACTTGGTGGAACTTGTTTGAACGTTGGTTGTATTCCATCAAAAGCATTATTGGATTCTTCAGAACACTATCACAATGCAGAAAAGAAGTTTCAAACCCATGGTATCAATTTAAAGGACTTAAAGGTTGATTTCAAACAAATGATTCAACGTAAGTCAGATGTAGTAAAGCAAACTTGCGATGGAATTGATTTTTTAATGAAAAAGAATAAAATCGATGTACATCATGGAATGGGCTCGTTTATTGATAAAAACACCATAGAAATTAAACCAGCTAAGGGTAAGTCTACTAAAATTGAAACTGATAAAGTGATTATCGCTACTGGTTCTAAACCATCTTCATTACCTGGTATTGAGATTGATAAAAAGAGAATTATAACTTCTACTGAGGCGTTAGCGCTAAAAGAAGTTCCTAAAACGATGATCGTAATAGGAGGCGGAGTTATTGGGTTAGAGTTAGGCTCTGTTTATGCTAGACTGGGTACAAAAGTACAGGTTATTGAGTACGCAGATGCCATCATTCCTACGATGGATCAGGACCTTGGAAAAGAACTTAAACGTAATTTGAAAAAGGAGTTAGGCTTTGAGTTTTTCATGAGTCATAAAGTTACGGGAGCAAAAGCAACTACAAAGCTAGTAACCGTTACAGCAGAGGACAAAAATGGGAAAAAGGCAGAGTTTAAGGCAGACTATTGCTTGGTTTCAGTAGGCAGAAGACCTTACACAGAAAGCCTAAACCCCGATAAAGCAGCCGTAAAAGTGGACGATAGAGGAAGAATAGAGGTAAGCGATCATTTGGAAACCTCTACTCCTGGCATTTATGCCATTGGCGATGTGGTAAAAGGAGCTATGTTAGCCCACAAAGCAGAAGAAGAAGGCGTTTATGTTGCCGAGTTGATGGCAGGGCAAAAGCCGCACTTAAATTATCTTTTGATTCCTGGAGTGGTATATACATGGCCTGAAGTAGCTGCCGTAGGCTATACAGAGCAACAATTGAAGGAACAGGGCGTGGAATATAAATCTGGCAGCTTTCCATTTAAAGCAAGTGGCAGAGCGAGAGCTAGCATGGACACGGATGGCTTGATAAAAGTGTTAGCTGATAAAAAAACAGATGAGATACTTGGCGTGCATATGATTGGTCCAAGAGCTGCAGATATGATTGCGGAGGCGGTAGTAGCTATGGAATATAAAGCGACTGCTGAGGATATTGCACGAATATGTCATGCGCATCCAACATTTACAGAGTCTTTTAAAGAAGCCGCATTAGCTGCAACGGATAATAGAGCATTACATATCTAAGGCAATGGCTCACCAGCCATCTATTTATATTGGTCAGTTAAGAGTTGATGAGCCCATCACAACGCTAACAGATTTAATTATTACAGCAGTATGCTGGTATGCTTTTGCAAAACTGAAAAATCGAAACGAGTCAGGGGAAATTAACCATTTACTTCAATGCTATTTTTTATCAATGGGGTTAGCGACTGCCTTAGGTGGATTGGTTGGGCATGCTTTTTTATATATGTTTAATGATCATGGTTTAACAGTATCTCCTTGGAAATTGCCAGGATGGGTTGTAAGTATGCTCTCTATTACCCTAATAGAAAGGGCTTCAATAAAGTATGCAAAGCCTTTGATTACGCCATGGTATGAAAAAATATTCTCATGGATAAACGTTATAGAGTTGATCGTGTTTGTAATAATAACCTTTGTTACGCTCAATTTCTTTTTTGTTGAAATTCATAGTGCTTATGGACTATTATTTGTAGTCGCAGGTTTTCATGGCTATGTTTATTGGAAAGTTCAGAGTAAAGCAAGTGCTAATATGCTAATTGCGGTATTGTGGTCAAGTCTTGCAGCACTTGTTTTTATGAATAAGCTTGGTATTTCTAAATGGCTTAATCATTTTGATATTAGTCACTTATTAATGGCAGTCAGTGCCTACTATTTTTATTTAGGAGCGAGAAATATGAGTAACCCAATAAAGCAGGCTGCATGAAAAAAACACTTGTTCTTGGAGCATCAACAAATCCTGAAAGATATTCCTACAAGGCAATAATTTTTTTGAAAGAAAGAGGTCACAATGTAATTGCTATAGGTAATAAAAAAGGCAATGTAGCGGGGGTTAATATAGCAGAAGATTTTAAAAATTATGATAATATAGATACTATAACATTGTACTTAAATCCCCAGAGGCAAGAGCAATACTATGAAAAAATTCTTCAATTGCAACCTAGGAGAATTATATTTAATCCAGGGACTGAGAATGTGGAGCTGAATCAGCTTGCAGAAGCAAATGGTATAGAGACTTTGGAAGCCTGTACATTAGTTTTGCTAAGTACCGATCAATACTGATGAAACTTGACAGATAGCTCTTAATAGTGTATATTCGGCTATAAGATAAACTATTGTTTGTTAGTTAATAAATAATCGCATATCATGACAAAAGCAATATGGAACGATAAGGTTGTTGCAGAGAGCGACGAAACTATAGTAATTGAGGGGAATCATTATTTTCCTCACAATACAGTTAAAAAGGAGTTTTTCAAGGAAAGTAATACACATACGATTTGCCCATGGAAGGGACAAGCAAGTTATTACAACCTAGATGTTGATGGTAAAATAAATGAAGATGCTGCATGGTATTATCCGAAAGCTAGTGAAATGGCTAAAAACTTTGAAAACTATGTTGCTTTTTGGAAAGGTGTTGAGATAATCCAAGAATAATTCAATGGAAGATACAATTAATATTAATCTGCTCATCGCAGACCGAACCTATCCACTTCGAGTAAGACCAGAGGAGGAAGAAGGTGTGAGAAATGCTGCTAAACTTATCAATGAAAAGATAAGGGAGTTTCAAAATTTATATGAGGGTAAAGATAAGCAAGACTATCTAGCAATGGCCATTTTGGTTTTTGCAGTAGAAACGCTAAATAAACAGAATGCTTCCCCAAATACTGAAAGTAGTATAGAAGAAAGCTTATTGCAAGGGGTAAAGCAGTTGGAGCAGATGTTGCTAGATGTATAGCCACTAAATATTGGGAGAAAAGATACGTTTACTTAAAAAACTTCATTATGCATCTTAATGTAAATAGTATTAACTTACTATATGGTTTTTAAGTATATAAGATTTTTTATATTACTTGCTTTAATTAATATATCTACGTTTTTGTATGGTCAACCAAATGCCAATATAGGTTGGGTGCCCAATACTACTCTTTGCCCTAATGGTAGTGTAGAACTAGATATTTTTGGGACAGTAGGAGATGATAGTATCATAATTGTTTGGGGAAATGGAGACCCATATAAATGGTTGGATACTGTCGAGCCAATGTCTTACATGCATACGTATGAGGATGCTGGAGTCTTTACGCTTGAAGTAATTGCATACGACGATCCAATAACAGATACAGCAAGAGTTCAGATTACAGTAATTGATTTTAGTGCCGACTTTACAAAAGACGTACAAGATTCTATATGTTGGAATATTAATGGAAACCTTGTGAATGTAACTGATCAAACAGATGATCTAGGTATGCAATATAGTCGAGCTTGGCACTTTGGAGATGGAGCTATAGACACTTTCCCCGACATGAGTTATAACTATCTTCAATCAGGCAGGCACGATCTAACACTTATTGCATCTGTGCTAGATAATTCTTCTTGGCCTTGGCTAGAATGCTATGATACCATTACTAAACCAATTACGATATATCAAAATTCTAATCTAATACAAGAGATGCAATGGACTGAAGGCTGTCCTTGCAATATGTTGGAATTTCAAGCAAGTGGCAATGCTATTGAGTGGCAATGGGAAATGGGGGATCAAGAAGCAAGTCATACAGGCTCTTCTATTACACATTTTTTTTCGGAGCCAGGTTCTTTCACAGTAGTATTAACTGCTCAGGATGCCGAAGGTTGCTCTGCGCGAAAGTATCTTAATATCGATGTTTGTAATGCGGATACAACTTTTGCTTCTAAAGCTGATGCCAATTGGTATTTTGGAGCATCGGATGGGGACTGTCCAAATACAAATAACTTTTCATCCATTAGCTTTGAGGAAATTTCAGGAGGGTTTCAGGCTACCGCAAGCACATCCAAAGGGCAAATGCATTCGTCGGAAGCTGCATCAACAGTATCGCATCCAGAGACGGGAGAAGTATTGTTTTATACGAACGGAGTTGAGGTTTTTGATACAACTGGAGCAGTTATGAGTAACGGCAGTGGTCTCATGGGGAATAAGTCTGCAGCACATGGAACAATGATTGTACCTAAACCAGGAGACCTAAATCAGTATTATATTTTTACTGCAAATGGTTTTTCTGGGAGTGCATGTACACCAGCTAGAACAGGTTATTACTATCATATTGTTGATATGAGTCAAAACGGTGGGCTCGGAAGCGTCACGTCCAAAAATCATCCATTATTTACTGGAGTATGTCCAGATGCAATTCCTTGGGGAGGTAGTGTAATACAAGAAGCAATGAGCGGTACAGTGAAATCACCTGGTACTTGTATTGAGTCGGCAGAATATTGGGTAATTATCCCAACGTGCGAAGATTCATTTAGGTCATACCTAATTGATGAAAGCGGTATTAATGATCCTATTATTTCTGTTCACCCTTCTGCAATTGATGGAGCAGTGAACTGTTGGTCGGAAGCTGCGGTTTCTCGAAATGGCAAGCTGTATGCTATTAGTGAGTTTGTATCATTGGGTCCACCTGTAGTTAGGGTTTTTGATTTTGATAAAAATACAGGAGAGTTATTAAAACCAAGAGTAATAAATATTCATAGAGATGAACAGGCTACTGGATTAGAGTTTTCTCCTAATAATAGATTCCTATATACTTGTTCAGGGTTTTATATTGATCAATATGATCTTCAGGCAGAAGATATAAATGCTTCAAAAGTTAGAATAAAAACTACAACCTTTCCTGGAAAGGTGTATACCATGTCTTTGGGAGTAGATGACAAAATTTATGTGACGCATCATGATACATCAAGCTTAGATATAATTGAAAACCCCAATTTGAAAGGAGTTAGCTGTAATTACAATGAATGGGGAATGCCATTCCCTTACAAAGAAGAACGTGTTGGTCTGCAAAATATAGTTCCAATGTCTAGGCTTGCGTATGATACTATGAACTTTAATATAGGCTTGACTGTAGAAATAGATTCTTGTAATGGATTAGTTACTTTTTCTGATAATGAATGTCACTTTATTGCAGATAGCACATTAGCCATTTGGGATTACGGAGATGGAGCTATAGATACCTTTGATTTTTTCGAATTCCCAGATCATATTTACGAAAGTAGCGGCGAATACTATGTATCACTTTCTTTATCAAAAGACTGTTACAATAGTAAAAGTGTAAAAGATACTATTGATGTATTTGTGCCCAATAAGATACCTGGAATATTTACAATGGGAGACTCTATAGCATTTGGTAATCAACCAATTCTAATAGAGGCTGATAAAGAAGGGGTAAGCTATCAATGGGCAGGAAATGGTGACTTTTCATGTGATACTTGCTTTGTAACTACTTTCCTGCCAGTTGGTGATGATGATTTTGTCTTTGTTGATATAATAGATTCGGGAGGTTGTAGCTATAAAGACTCTATATTCGTTTATAGAATAGATACAACTCAGAAAGTAACTATTTTTATTCCCAATGCATTTACACCAAACCAGAAAGGAATTAATGAGCAGTTTAAGATTCTCAATGATATATCTGGTTTTTATGAGGTATCTATTTATGATAGACGAGGTAATCTCGTTTTTATAGATGAAGGCACAAGCTTATCTTGGAATGGACTTACCAAGAAAGGTAAAGTTGCAGCTGAAGGAGTTTATATTTACAAAATACAAGGAGTAATAAATAATAAAAACATTTTGCAAACTGGTAGTGTTGAGGTTATAAGATAAATGGTTTTAAGTAGTTTATCTTGCTAATATTAGGTTACCGTGTTTATTAATCTTTTCTCCATTTTGGCTAGTAGCTTCAAGCTCATATAAGTAAACTCCAATATCCTTAGGGATTCCTGACTGCTCGCCATTCCATCCGACATTACGATCGTTAGATTCAAAAACTAAATTTCCCCATCTATCAAAGATTTTAAAGTAGTCTAAGGAGCCATTACCTTCAAATATTGGAAGGAATACATCATTCAATCCATCGTTATTTGGAGTGAAAATGGTATTTGGCGTAACAATAAGCTCACAATCAATGAGTGAAATTCGAATAGAGTCGTAAAAATCACAACCCATAAGGGATACTGTGACAATATAGTTCCCAGAATCAGATGCAATTATTTGTCTAGCCATAGAACCATCAGACCAGAGATAGCTATCTCCAATACTACCTGCGTCAAGTGTTATTGAATCAATGTTACATATAAATGTGTCGAGACCAATGTCAAAATTATGATTGATTGAGCTAATAAAAATACTATCGTCTGCAAAACAATTTAGAGAGTCTTTTACACTTAAAGTATAATTGCCAAATTGTGTATATATACTAGGGGTAGTATCTCCAGTGCTCCAGTTGTATGAAGAAAAAGTATGATTCGCTTCAATGACCATACTGTCGTAAACACAGATAGCAGTATCGTTACCAATAAACAAATTTATAGATTGTAAATTGAGGTTCATAGAATCGCTTGCCATACAGCTTTGATAGGTTATTTGCAAGATATATTCACCTGAATCTTGAACTGTTATTATTGCATTTGTATCGCCATTTGACCATAAGTACTTATCACCTGAAAAACTACTAGATAGTTGTATGGAGTCATAATCACAGATAGTTGTATCATTACCAATAGAGAACTCCAATGCGGGTTGTATGTAAATATCTTTTACTACAGTATCACTTACACATGGTCCTTCAACAATGAATGTTATTGTGAAATTACCTGTATCTGAATACAAATGTTTTGTGATTTCTACTGTATCAGCGTTGGACATCCCGCTTCCAGGGTCGCCAAAGTTCCAACGATAGGTCACACTATCATTGGTATTATCTAATCCTAAGAAGTATATGGTATCTCCTAAACATTCTTGTGTTGTCATAATAGAGCTTTTTGACGGCATATTTTCTGCTGTTTGTATAAAGTCAGGATCAGGGATGAAAAAACTTTCAACAAAGTTAGGCAGGCCTACACCACTGGGTTTCCCTAATAAGTTTACAGCATCTTTTTCATAATCACACCAAGTGCCTAATAAAGATGGATTATTGATAGCGCCAAGAAAGGTGCTTGCATGGTTGACATAAATCTTGCCATTTGGACCATTTTGGAGTGCAGCAACAGGTGTGCTTCCAAAATTAGTATTCGGTACATTAACAATAGTTTTGGTCGCGATAATCGTATTAATATCATCACTTGTAACGTCATACTGAATGAGCTCATCAATAGGAGTAAGGAAAAGGCCATTGGGTATTCCATACCTAGTAACATATAGCTTAGAATTATCAGCTGAGAATGAAACACCGTAGCTCCAGTTGCCAGCGTCTAAAAGTTTATTATTGGAAATATTTCCAGTCTGATTATCAAAATCAAACATCTCAACGCTATTGTGAATACTGTCATAAATAGCAAGTGCGAGTTTGCTACCATCTGGAGAGGCTTTTAAATAGCCTATGGTTCCGACACCTTCTCCACCAGATGCCGAATCATGGTCTTCATGGACCATGCCTATCTTTTGATATAAAGTATCTTCAATTCCATTCTCTGTAATAAGGAATACGTAGAAGGAGTCATCTTCCCAACCGTGTGTAATGAGCCAAAAATCAATTCCATTACAATGCCTTACAGATGTTAACTTTTCTGTGGTTGGTGTAATCAAGGAGGTGTTTTTTGTGCTATCAACTACGTCCCCAAGTCCTCCATCTAGACGCATATCAACAATAGAATAAGATAGGCCACCATGTCCCCCTGAAGCAGGGAACCCTGGTTGAGTCAGACCTGCTTGTGCGTCAACAGTGAAAACAAAATATAGAGAGTCTCTGCCAGGGTATTTCATTGCTACTCCAGATTGTGTAGAAGAAAAGCTTCCCTGAAGGCTATCGCCATTAGGCATGGTATCATGCATGGCATTGTATACAATTCTTCCATCGGTATAAAAAAGAAGATTCCCTGCAGTGTCTGATATTGTTGCTACTCCCTCAAATGTGATTTGTGCTCCATCGGTCAATGCAGTTGGAGGAGTTGTGGAGAAGGTCATGCCTGCTCCTGGAGCTAATGGAAATCCTCCTGGAGCTAATTGTCCTCCGAAATACCAGTTATTAGCCTCTTTTTGTGCAAATAGTGAAAAAATGGTAAAAATAATGAGACCTAATAATAACTTTATTGTTAGCCAACCTTTCATATTGTGTGTTGTTTTGAAGTATTCGTTAAAACTTGAATCTTGCTATAGAATACATTTTTGCTTTCATAAATTTTATATAGTAGAGAAACCTAACTTTGAGTTTTGTTTAAGGGTTAACCTGCCTTGCCGTCAGGCAGATTTTCCATCCACTAGTTAGCGGATGAAAAATGACAAAAAGGTTTTTTCTCTTAGTTTTCAAGGTCTTAATTTATGAATAAATTAGCCACTTTAAACAACTATAATTTTAACGTTTTTTTAATGTATATTTTTTATTCAAAAAAAACTAGCCAAATTGTCTATAAAATTAGGTTTCTAATAACTTAGTTGCCCTTATCATCTCTCTCTTACCTGGAGGCCCAGGTATGGCCTCAACTATAAACCCTACTGACTTTAGAGTTCTTTTAACAGAACCTTTAGCACAATAAGTAACTAACGTTCCGTTATTAGGCATTGAATCAAATATTTTTTGAAAAATATTTTCGGTCCACATTTCTGCTTGTTTGTTAGGTGCAAAGGCATCGAAAAAAATGAGATCGTAATTGTAGGGTTGATTAAATTTATATTGTATTAGATCATCTCTTATTTTTTTCAGTTGAAAGTTAGGATGAATTTGATGGTCGATATTCCAAACAAGCTTGTGGATTTTATTAAAAAGTTTCTTTGAAATGGTATTTGAAAAGTTTAGCTTATCTAAGATGGAATTGTTCAATGGGTATTTTTCTATTGTATCATATCTAATATTAAGCTGCCTTTTTTGAGATTCAATAAATGTTAAACATGCATTCAAACCCGTTCCGAATCCTACTTCAAAAATGTTTAGTTCTTTTTTGTTGATATACTCTAGTCCAGATTTTATAAAAACATGTTGAGCTTCTCTGACCGACCCATGAATCGAGTGGTAGGTCTCGTTTAAACTATGATCCCTTATTGTATGAGAGCCATCCTTAGTTTTAATGATTTGCAGATTAATGTCAATATCCCCTTTTGACCCAAATCTATTAATGTCTACCTCCGAGTCTAATGGTGTTTGGTTTTCTAAATGATGGTATAAAGCATTTGCAAAGTATGGAGCTACAAAAACACCCTTAGTTCCTAGACCATTAAAAACTGCTAGTTGTTTGTGTTCCGGGTGTATGCCAAGAAGTGGTCTTCTGTCTCGAACGGTTGGTCTAATGCCAGCATCTTGCTTAATTATTTTATATGAAGACTTTATTAACCTTTCAAGTTTTTCAGCTAAAGTCCGTTTCCCTTTTTCTGTTGCCTGTTCGTTAAGTTTTTCCCATTCATAAGTTGCGCCAACCAGATATTGGTTGTTACCTTTTGGAAGTAAAAAAATATCTTTAGAATAAAGGTTATTTAGTTTTAAATCTTTAGATTCTATTGTAATCGTCTCACCTTTTGTAAGCTTCATTGGAAGCCATTTGAAGTACGGATTATGGATGACGTGATAGCCTTCGCAAAAAATAACTTTATCTGCCAATATATTTTGATATTGAATCTTGCCATCTTGAAATACCATTTTGCTAAAATCGAAATTGTCTTTTATAATTAGTTGCTTCTTCTTTAAATAATCAGAATGTGCATCAAGAAGCTTAGTCAAATCAATATATCCTGAATAGTTTACCTTTGCGGTTTGATAGCCAACGATTTTTTCTGGAGCTTCACTTTGATCACCTAGAAATGGAGCACATGACTTTTCGTCAATACGTTGTTGCCAAATTTTACTGTCACTTTCGCTTTTGAGTACCTTGTAAATGGGAGAGGTGTGAAAAGTGCTCTTGCCTAAAAAAGTCTCTAGCTCTGGGTAAAACTTTAGGTTGAAATTAATCAGCTCATCTGCTCTCCAACTTTTGACTAGTCGTTTAAAAACTATAGGGTTGAATATTCCCGCTGCTACTTTTGATGCTGGCTTTTTTTCGGGATTTGCAACAACAATAATGTCTTTGTTATTTTTAAGAAGAGTATATGATAATATAGTGCCAGCAATTCCATTGCCGACGATGATATAGTCTTTAGAAACCATTTAGTCTAAATGGCTAATCTAGAGGATGTTCTAGTGCATATCGGATCAGTGCAGCTGTATTTTTTACCTGTAATTTATTGATGATATTTTGACGGTGAGCGTCGACAGTTCTTTTACTCAGAAAGTACTTTTCTGCAATTTCTTCATTTGTAAGCCCTTGTGCAATATGTTTTAAAATTTGCTTCTCACGTTTTGTCAATGCTTCTTTTCTTGCATTTAATGAAGTAGTTGATGGAGTGCTTTCTTCGTAAGACTCAATTAGCCTTACAGCCACCTCGTTGCTAAAGTATCTTCCACCATCAACGATAGTTTCAATTGCAGTTCGCAACTCATCAGGTCCTGTATTCTTTAGTAAATAACCTTTTGCACCAGCCTTTACCATGTTTTTTATTTCATAGCTTTCGTTATACATAGATAATGCGATGACCTTTGCTTTTTTATTATTTGAAGTGATCTTTTTGGTAGCTTCTATGCCATTGGTTTCAGGCATATTGATATCCATTAGAATAATATCATATTTACGAGAACGTGCTAAACTCACAGCTTCACTGCCGTTTGTTGCTTCGTCAACTTTGTTAACAATGTCTTTATATTGAGATGTTAGTGTATATTTTATACCATCTCGGACAAGTTTATGATCATCTGCAATTAGAAACTTCAATTTTCTCATATTTGTTTTTTTGTTGGTAATCTCAAATCTAAACGGGTTCCCTCATTTATCTTACTACTCAACTTGAATTTACCATTAAATGCTAAAATTCTAGACTTCATGTTGTTGAGACCTCTTCCGTCATGTTTTAGGTCAAGGCTCTTGGTGTCGAACCCCTTGCCATTATCTTTAATCAGTATACGTATGTAATTGTCTTTAGTTTCAAAAAACTCAATATTAACTTCTTTCGCTTCTGAATGTTTGATAGTATTGTTAATAAACTCCTGAATAACTCGAAATGAGACTATCTCGATATCTGAATCTAGTCTAGGTATATTCTCAATTGCTTTAAAATTAAATGTAATTAATTTTTGTCTGTTAAGTGTATTGATCAATTCTTCTAGTGCTAAATAAAGTCCTCCTTTAATCAGAACGCTAGGCATAAGGTCAAAGCAAATACTTCTGAGTTGTTTTATCGAACTGTCTAAGATGTCTTTGCATGTTTTTACAAGGTGGATGTGATCCTCATTTTCTATTTTGAGACTCTCAAGGTTCGAAATCATCAACTTAGCCATTGATAACTCCTGTCCTAATGAATCATGTAGGTCGTCAGCAACTCTTTTTTGTTCTTTTTGCTGAGTGGAGACAACAGTCTGTAAAATAAGCTTTTCTGTTTGCTTTTGCTGGGTAATATCCTTTACACTAATCAAATAACCCTTAAAACTCCCATAGCGATCTATTATCTTGGATGAGGTAATTAGCACTAGTATTGCTTCTTTATTTTTGCTTAGTAGTGTTTTTTCAAGAGAATACGATTTTTGGTTTTTCTGATCTAGTCTATCTTTTATTTTTTTGAAAATATCCTTGTCTTTGAAAACAATGGAAAGTTGGTTTTTTACAAGTTCATCAGGGGAAAATTTCAGTAAGTCTGTAACAGCTTGGTTTATTTCCTTGACAGAGCCATCAAGGTCGACAATAAAAACTAAGTCAGTAACTGCATTGTAAATACTGCTGAAATAATCTCGGGATACGTTTGTTGACTCCAATTCTTCTCCAAGCATATTAATGCCTGATATAATCATATCGATTTCGTCAACCTCTTCGGAAATTTTACCCTTTACAGTATAATCGCCTGCTGAATAAGCCAGCAGCAGATCGTTTATCTCTTTTATTTGTTCCTCTTTCATGATCAAACAAAATCAATCAACCACTTTCTGGCCTCACTCTCATCTTTAAAAACTCTGGCAGGCATCTTTGGTTTGTAAAACGAGATTTTTAAAAAAAAATTTGCAAGGTAAGCGCTAAATACTGACTTTGAGACAAGCGCGGCTGCAGAAATACCTTTTATGCCTTCATCTGAAGATAAGTAATCTCGGGCATCTTTTTCGATACCTTTAAATCCGATATCATCTATTATGACTGGTATTGCTTTTTTATTGGTCAGTTGCAGCCTTTTCTGTACTATAGTTTTTGCATTATCTAGGTTGATTGTGGCACCAGCCTTATAGGTTAGTCTCATGATTCCATTTTCAATTTCCAGGATCACAAAATCATTCTCAAATCTACTCGGCACTTCCATAAGGGTATATAAATATATTGTTTTTTTATGATTCTTATTTTGCTAATAAATTAAAAGACACAAAATGGTTGATACCTAGGTGTTAATACCTAGGTATTTTACTTATGTGTAGAATGATAAAATAGGTGTTTTTACGGTTGTGCCTCGTTTTTTTAAATAGGACTTTTGTGCCAAAATAAATTAAAAATGAGTAAAAATTCCGTAATAGAAACAGTAGATCAAATTGCAACTTATGCAAAAGAGAAAGGGATCGTCCATTTAAGCACTCAAGATGATGCATTGAATGGGAATATTATTAGGATAGACAACAAAGAGGTTGTTAATTATGGTTCGTGTAGCTATCTGGGGCTAGAGTTTCATCCAAAAATTAATAAAGCTGCAAAAAAAGCAATAGATGATTATGGAACACAGTTTTCAGCTTCTAGGGCTTATATCTCACCTAAGTATTATGACGAATTGGAGGAAAAGATGGATGAAATTTTTAATGCTAAAACAATAGTTACTCCAACAACAACATTGGGACATATTGCAGCAATCCCAGTTTTGGTTGCTCCAGATGATGCCGTTATTTTGGATCATCAAGTTCATAACTCGGTGCAAACAGCAGTACAATTAGTGAAAGCTAAGGGAACTCATGTTGAGATGATTCGACATAATAGAATGGATATGTTGGAAGAGCGTGTTAGAAAGCTTAAAGAGAAACACAGTAAAATATGGTACATGGCAGATGGGATATATTCTATGTATGGAGACCTTACCCCTGTAGATGAAGTGTATGAACTGATGAACAAACATAAAGAGTTGTACTACTACGTCGATGATGCACATGGTATGAGCTGCTATGGTAAAAATGGTAGAGGGTATGTATTGGGAAACAGAGAGATTCACAAGAAAATGATCTTAGCAACTTCATTTGCCAAAGCATTTGCTACAGGGGGAGGCTTATTAGTTTTTCCTACTAAGGAGCTAGCTCAAAAGGTTAGAAATTGTGGAGGGCCGTTACTGTCTTCTGGTCCAATGCAACCAAGTGCCTTAGGTGCTGCAGTAGCTATGGCAGATATGCACCTTTCAGGAGAAATTAAGGAGTATCAAGAAAAATTGCACGAGAATATAAAGTATACTAATTTATTGTTGAAGAAATATGGCCTGCCAAACATGGGGGAGCCAATATCTCCAATTTTCTTTGTAGCGGTTAGTCTTCCAAAAGTGGGATATAATTTGATTGAGCGGTTGTTAAACGATGGATATTATTTGAATATTGGCATTTTTCCTACTGTGCCAATTAAAAATACTGGAGTGAGGTTTACAATAACAGGCTTGCATACCTTTGAACAAATTGCGTCTATGGTAAAAGCTATGGCATATCATTATCCAATTGCCCTTGAAGAAGAAGGATTTACGCTTGAGCAAGTATATAAAGCGTTTAAACTAGGAATTCCTGAGGGTACAATTGGTTTGCCAGAGGAAGAGAAGAGTACTAATGGTCTGGATGTGCTTCACGCCAAAACAATCTTAGATGTGAATAGAGAGGAATGGGATAGTTTACTGGGAGATCGCGGAACTTATGATTGGAATGGACTGAATGTTCTTGAAAACTCTTTTACTGGCAATGATATTCCAGAGCAAAATTGGGACTTTGATTACATTGTTATAAAAGATGATTCAGGAAAGCCAGTATTGGCAACATTCTTGACGGCAGCTATTGCTAAAGATGATATGTTAATGCCTGAAGATATTTCGATCGAGGTCGAGGAAAAGCGAAAAGAAGACCCTTATTATTTGACTTCAAAAACACTGGCAGTAGGATCTTTTTTAACAGAAGGCTACCATCTTTATTTAGATCGAACATCTAAATACTGGCAAAAAGCGATGCAGATCTTGATAAATAAAATATCTGAGTTGCAAGATAAGTATCAAGCCACAACGCTCATGATTAGAGATTTGGATAATTCAGATGACGTAATGGATAACTTTATGGTCGATAATGGTCTCTTTAAAGTGCCATCTCCTGAGAATAACTCCATCAATAAGATTAGCTGGACCAATGATGAGGAATTCTTGGCTTCGCTTTCAAAAAGATCTAAAAAACACTTTAAACAAGATGTTTTAAGGCACAAAGATAAGTTTGAAGTTGATGTAAGAAGCGATTTGTCAGAAGCTGAACTAAAGCACTGCTATGATTTATACATGAATGTAAAAAACAACAGTTATGGTTTGAATACTTTTGCCATACCGTTTAAGTTTTTCAAAGTCATTGCAAATAATCCTAATTGGGAGATAATTACCCTTAAATTGAAAGGGGCTTACGATAGCCGAAAAAACAGAAAACCAGTTGCGGTAACGTTCAGCCATAAAGGAGCAAGCCAATATAGCTTTCTCTTGGTAGGGATTGATTATAAGTATAATAATGACCATAATTCATATAGACAAGCGATGTATCGAGTGATATCTAGGGCGCAAAAGGCGGGGTATGACAAAGTAGCTTTGGGTTATGCTGCAACAACAGAAAAGAGAAAATTTGGAGCGACTCAGGCAGATGCTTGTACGTATATGCAAGTGAAGGATAACTTTAGTTTAGAAGCGCTAAATTCAATGTCGACTAATAAGAAAAGTAAAAAAGAGGTGCATGGAACTGACAAAGGAAGAGTTTAGCGTATTTAGTTTAAAGTCGAAATGGCAACTGTTGAAGAAAGATGGATGCTTGATCAAAAGTAGAGTTAGTAAAGTTGAAGATAAACTTATTGCCCTCTACAAAGTATATCAATTTTATATAGAAGTTATATTCGATCTAGATGATATGAAGCCTATTAATATTATTCCAGTAATAAATCCTGATATAGTGAGGCTTTATGGATAGACTATAGCTTTATAATAAGCTGAATAAAGATAAGTCATGCTCGATAATAAATTGAGCATGATTTATTTTGTGAGAGTTGGATAAATTTGTATCTTCGCAATCCAAATTTTTGACCATGTATGCAATAGTAGAAATCGCAGGCCAACAAATGAAAGTGTCAAAAGACACAAACGTGTTTGTTCACAGGCTTGAAGGTAAAGAAGGAGATAAAGTAAGCTTTGATAAAGTGATGCTTGTTGATAACGGTGGGAAGGTGTCTTTAGGAACTCCAACTGTAAGCGGAGTTCAAATAAAAGCTGAAATCGTTAAGCATCTAAAAGGCGATAAAGTAACCGTCTTCAAGAAAAAGAGAAGAAAAGGTTATAAAGTTAAAAATGGTCATAGACAAGCTTTGACAGAAATTAAGATTTCCGACATTTCGGGAGCGGGTTCAGCAAAAGCTTCAACAAAGAAAGCAGAAGAACCTAAAGCAAAGAAAGAAGCACCTGCTAAAAAAGCAGCCCCTAAAAAAACTGAAGAAAAAAAATAAGCTATGGCACATAAAAAAGGAGCCGGAAGTACTGATAATGGAAGAGATTCCAAGAGTAAGCGGTTAGGTGTTAAAATTTATGGTGGACAAGTTGCAAATGCTGGAAACATCATTGTAAGGCAACGTGGAACTAAGTTTCATCCTGACAAGAATGTTGGAATGGGGAAGGACCATACTATTTTTGCATTGATTGACGGCGAAGTAGTTTTTACAAGAAAGAAAAATAACAAATCGTATATCTCTGTAGTTGCAGCTGGCGGAGATGATAAGTCAAAAGCAAAGTCTAATATGACTGCTAAGAAGCCAGAGGCTAAATCAACTACGAAAAAGGAGACTACACCTAAGGCGGAGACTAAGGACGCTGCTCCTAAGACAGAAAAAAAACCAGCAGCTAAAAAGATTACAACTGCAAAGAAAGCAGCATCACCTAAAGCGGAAGCAAAGAAGCCAGCAGCTAAAAAGGCTCCAGCTAAGAAAGCTGCACCGAAGAAGAAAGACGAAGAAAAGTAAATTAAAAGATTAACTTTTGAAAGGGTAATTGACAACCACTCAATTACCCTTTTTTTATATCCTGAATTTGTATGAAACGGTATTTATCATTAATAAAGTTCAGCCACACTATCTTCGCCCTCCCTTTTGCCTTAATAGGTTTCTTTTTAGCCACACTAAAGCATGGATATACATTTGAATGGGCTAAGTTAGTGCTGGTTATTCTGTGTATGGTGTTTGCGAGAAGTGCTGCAATGGCATTCAATCGGTATGCCGATCGTAAAATAGATGCAGATAATGAAAGAACTAAGGTTAGGGAAATTCCAGCAGGAAAAATAAAGGCAAGTTCTGTATTAACTTTTGTGATTATTAATTCTATTGCTTTTTGTATAACTGCATACTTTATCAATCGCATTTGTTTTTTTCTTTCACCAGTCGCCTTACTAGTAGTTTTAGGTTATAGCTATACTAAGCGATTTACTTCACTAGCCCATTTTGTACTAGGCTTGGGATTGTCGTTGGCGCCTATTGGCGCCTATTTAGCAGTGTCTGCCGAATTTAACTTGTTGCCAATACTATTTTCTTGTGCCGTGTTCTTTTGGGTAGGTGGCTTTGATATTATTTATGCACTTCAAGATGAAGTTTTTGACAAACAGCACAATCTTTTCTCCATTCCGTCATGGTTAGGAAAGAGAAAAGCATTAGTTTTTTCGATGCTTGTTCATTTATTTGTTGCTGTGATTGTATTACTCATAGGAGTTTATGGTAATTTTCAATGGTTCTATCTTGCTGGAGCAATAATATTTATAGGCTTATTAGTCTATCAGCATACTTTGGTAAAACCTAATGATTTAAGTAAAGTAAATTTAGCTTTCTTTACGACAAATGGCATCGCTAGTGTTGTATTTGCAACCTTTGTTTTAACAGATATGTTGCTATTACACTAATTGAACATTCCTTCGTCTCTTATGACCATCAAAATGGCAGCTTGAGGTA
The DNA here is from genome assembly GCA_030426955.1 of Bacteroidia bacterium. Classification (GTDB taxonomy): domain Bacteria; phylum Bacteroidota; class Bacteroidia; order Chitinophagales; family JAUHXS01; genus JAUHXS01. The sequence goes on from JAUHXS010000002.1 coordinate 169,829, forward strand.
CTATGACGTACTTTTCTTTGTTAAACTCAATTTCGTGTGCACTATTTTGCAAGTATATTGCCAAATCTCCTTCTTCGGTTTGCAATGGTATGTACTTAGTCGTTTCTGCCTTGTCTTTCCAAAAGTCTTCATTTTCTGGAGGAATCGGTATCGGGTAGCCTGGACCCATTTTTATGATGTACCCACTTTGGATCCTTTCTTTTTCTTGAACTCCAGGGGGGAGATATAGTCCTGATTTCGTTCTAGAATTAATAGTTTTGGGTTTGATCAATATGCGATCTCCAATGACAATAAATTTACTGAAATCTTCTACTTCAATATTATTCATTAATTTATAATTTGATGCAAAAATAAAAATATCAGATAAAAGAGTTTAGATTAACGTGAATTACAGATTCTAATTATATTAAGCTCCTTTCCTTAAATTGCGAATAGTTAAAAGCTAAGCATTTGTTAAAACATCTCCGTTACCTCTTGTAATAGATTGCTTGTTGCAATTTTCCGATCTGTATTAGCTATAATATTAAGTGAGCAGTAATTTTTGTAGCTAAACGATTTCTAGTCTCCTATTTCTTGTTTCTAAAGTTTTATGCTCTTTTACTTTGCTTCATTTAGTTTCCAACTATAATCTAGGTAATCAATAGCTACATCAGCATTCATTTTTGTGTTGGCGTATTGATTAATAAATTCAATCAAAGACATATCTGCGGTGAAATCTCCTTTGTACCAGTCAAATAGCTTTGATAGTTGCGCTTTGCTTGGAGTTATCTTATTATATTTATCTTGATTAATAAAGTACTTTGTTTGATCCGTTAATTGAGCGTTTAGTTTTTCAGCAGTATAGGCCTCATTTCTGAGCTTTGGACATGATTCAGAAGCGCAGTTCACCGCAAAGTGAATGCGAGGCTCGTCAAACTGTCTTCTTATTTTGGCGTGCTCAATATTATTTAAATCATACGTTTGGTCTTCTATTTGGATAAACTTGATATCCCAAGTGGTATTTACTTTATATATTGATCCGCCTAACTCTTTGATGCTATTTATTGGATAGTTCTTAGCGATTAACTTAACTGTGAAAGCGTTGTAGGCATTAATCCAATATGCTAATCGTTCATTTTTGCTCCAATATTTTTCATTCGGATGGTTATCGCTCATGAGTTTTAAGTATTCATTCAGGTGGGTGCTATCCTTTACAAAGCCTTTGTAATTCACATCTCCTTGGGGTGAAACATATTTTTTCAAAAGCTCATTCCATATATCATGTTTTATCGGTTTTGAGGTATATTCCTTGCCCGTTATAACGGATACACAGCAGGAGAACAAAATAATTAAAAGTATGTTTGAGAAGACCAACTTCAACTTTTGCATTGTAAATATTTTAACTTTGTCAACTTAACTGAGATACCAAGATAATAGTTCACAAAAACTATGCCAATTAGCATTATTATTCCAACTTTTAACGAAGCAAGTCAGATACGAGAGGTTTTAGACTACTTGTATGCTAATGCGAATAAAAATGTTTGTGAGATTATTGTCGTTGATGGATTCAGTAATGATCGAACGGCAGAAATTGCTAAGGAAAAAGGGGCTAAAGTATTATTGGCTCCTCAAAAAGGTCGAGCTACTCAAATGAATTTTGCAGTCAAGCAATCGGTCGGGGATATTTTATATTTTGTTCATGCAGATTCACGTCCTCCTAAGACTTATGCTAGCGACATAAAAAAAGCCATAAATGAAGGCTATCAAATTGGAGGATATCGTTTTAAGTTTAGATCTGAGAAAATGATGTTGAAGCTGAATTCTTTTATGACAAGGTTTAACTTTCTTTTCTGTCGAGGAGGAGACCAAACCATATTTATAACTAGAAAGTTGTTTGATAAACTAGGTGGGTATAATGATCAGGATCAGATCATGGAGGAGTATAATTTGATGAAAGCTGCTCGAAAAATCACAGCATATAAATTAATTCCTAAAAGTACTAGTGTCTCCGCAAGGAAGTATGAGGAGAATAGTTATTTGCGTGTAAACTTTGCCAACTTTATTGTCTTCAATATGTGGCGATTAGGTTTTGCACAAGAAAAAATACATAAAATGTATAAATCAATCTTATATTAAACAAGATAAACTATTTATGAACTTTAATAACAAGACAGTTTGGATTACAGGGGCTTCATCTGGAATTGGTAAGGCTTTAGCAATTGCATTTGCAAAGAAAAAGTCAAGTCTAATTATTTCTGCCAGAAGAGAAGATGAGTTGGAAAAAGTAAAGAAGGAGTGCCTTAAATATTGTGCTAATTGTGTTGTTATCCCTATAGATCTTAGCAAAAGGGAATCTGTTAATACTGCCTTTAGCATCTTTGAGGAGCATAATAAGACGATAGACATATTAATTAATAATGGAGGAATCAGTCAAAGGTCATTGGCTATAGAAACAGACCTGGAGGTGGATAAAAGGATAATGGAGGTGAATTATTTTGGATCAATTCAGCTAACTAAGCTCGTGGCAAAAAAGATGGTTGAACAAAAGAGTGGCCATATTGTAGCGATTAGTAGTGTTGTTGGAAAATTTGGTTTTAAATTGAGAAGTGCGTACGCAGCGTCAAAACATGCATTGCATGGCTTTTTTGAATCTCTAAGGTTAGAGCTAAATGATTCTAAAGTGAACGTATTATTGGTCTGTCCAGGAAGAATAAAAACGGACATTTCATTGCACGCACTTAAAGCTGATGGTAATGAAAATCGGAAAGAAGAAGCTTCCTTGCGAGAAGGAATGGATGCTGAGGTCTGTGCCGAAAAGATAATTAGAGCTATAAAACAGAATAAGAAAGAGATCTATATTGGGGGTAAAGAGGTATTAATGGTTTGGTTTAAAAGGTTTTTTCCTTGGTTGTTTTATAAAATAGCTTTCAAGGCAAAAGCGAACTGAGAATTAGTTTGACAGTAATGATTAAAGACTTACTTTAGCGACAATTATGGCAAAAACAATAGCAGGAATACAACAGATTGGCATCGGAGTCACAGATGCAAAAGCAGCTTTTAAATGGTATAGAAAGTATTTTGGAACTGATATTCAGATTTTTGCAGATGAGGCAGAAGCTAATCTGATGTTGAAATACACTGGTGGTAAACCTCATAAAAGATTAGCCATTCTTGCAATGAACTTACAAAGTGGAGGTGGTTTTGAAATATGGGAATATACTTCAAGGAAATCTCAACCAGCAAAATTTGATATACGGTTGGGCGATTATGGTATCTACGCGGTGAAAATAAAGTGTAAAAATGTAAAAGAAACATTTAAATACTTTTCACAAGAAGGGTTAAACATTTTGGGCGAGTTGAGTAAAAATCCTGTTGGGCAAGATCATTTCTTCATAAAAGATCCTTACGGTAATGTATTTGAAATGGTGGAAGGGTACGGTTGGTTTAAAAATGAAAACAAAGGCACTGGAAGTAATTTTGGATGTGTTTTAGGTGTTTCTGATATCGAAAAATCAAGAAAACTATACTCTGATATATTCGGGTATGATACAGTGGTTTATGATGAAGAGGGTTCTTTTGATGATATAAGAGACCTGCCTAGAAGGGGTAATAAGTATAGAAGGGTATTGTTAAAGCATAGTCAACCTAGACAAGGTGCGTTTACGAAGCTATTAGGTCCTAGTGAAATAGAGCTATTTCAATTAATTGAAGGTGCTCCGAAAAAAATGTATGAAGATCGATACTGGGGAGACCAAGGCTACATTCATCTTTGTTTTGATATTAGTGGTATGGATGAGTTGAGAGAAGAGTGCAAAGAAAAAGGATTTCCTTTTACAGTAGATAGTAGTGACACATTTGATATGGGAGAAGCTGGTGGGCATTTTTCATATATTGAAGACCCTGATGGGACTTTAATAGAATTTGTGGAAACACATCGTGTGCCAGTAATGAAAAAGTTTGGTTGGTATTTAAATCTTAAAAAAAGAAACCCAAGGAAATCACTTCCAAACTGGATTGTGAAATCACTCGCTTTTAATAGGGTTAAAGATTAAATTTAAAAGGAGGGATAAAGAAAAAACCGCACAGACAATACGTTTAGAAAAATTTCTAAACAGACATGGTTGGAGCTGCCGTTAAAATTCGGTAATCCCCTTGTCTCGTAATGAGAGTCACGCCTAAGGCGTAATTGAGGCCCGCCCTTGTCTTTCCGAGCTTCACTCCAAATTAATAAATGTTAAATTTTCAAACGTTTTACGTCCATGCGGATACTTTAAGTTAGAAAAAAACTTATACTTCTTAAACTAATTAGCTTTAAATTTATGTCCATGAAAAAACTTTTTAAAGTATTAGCAATTGTTAATAAAGTACTTCTCCCAAAAGTCAGCAATAAAGATTTGACCAAGCTCTCAAAGATTGATCAGTTAATAGTTGCATATAGATATTGGGTGACAAAAAATAGTTTGAATTAGCATTTAAACACCTTGAGTTGTAACATAATTTTATTTATCTTTATCTCTTAGAGAAATCAGTATGTTCAGAAAGCTTATATTTTTGATGCTCATTGCAATGTTGCCTATCTTGGTTAATGCCCAATATAGAAACAAAGGAAATAGGAAAGCACATAATAAAAGACATCTTAAAGTTTCAAAAGGAACATCTAGTAAAGTTGGGTATAGCTTTATATCTAAACTGATTTACGGAAATATTGGTCAACAGGTAGGAGGCGGTATTGGTAGTGCTAACTTCTTAGGTGAACTAGGAGGTGCAAAAGGAGTGGGTAAAGGGTTCTTCTTTGATTATAAATTTAGAGAGACTAGACCTGCTTTAATTGCGTTTTATAGACTTAATTCGACTCCATGGTTTGCTGCTAGAGCAGACTTAAGTTTTGCTATGGTAGGTGGTAGCGATGCTAACATTAAAGTGGATCTTCCTACGACACCACAAGAAACTGTGACAGCCGAAGCTGGTTGGTATCGAAAATATAGAAACCTAAGTTTTCGATCACACATTCTAGAGTTGTCTGCTATGTTTGAGTTTAACTTACTTCGATATGAGTTTGGTAGGAGGAAGTATAGATATACTCCATACGTTTTTGGAGGGGTTGGTATATTCCATTTTATGCCTAAGGCTAAATACAATGGACAATGGGTCAATCTAAGAAAATTAGGAACAGAAGGACAGGATTTTGCAGCTTATCCAGATAGAAAGCGTTATTCTCAAATACAACCAACCATACCATTAGGTATCGGCTTTAAATATAATTTTACTAGGGAGATAAGCTTTTCTTTTGAATATGGATACAGAATAACATTTACAGATTACATAGATGATGTAAGCAAAACATATGTAGACCCTCAGGATATATTAGCAGAGTATCCCAATAATCCTGAAACAGCACAAATGATTATTGATCTATCTCGAAGGTCAACTGAGCTTGACCCTGATGGAACGTTTGGATATGTTACACGACCTGGTGAACAACGTGGTGACCCAAGATCAAACGATACTTATTTCTTTACTGGCGTTATTAAAATGGCATATACCTTTGCTACAGGTCGTAGCCATGCTCCTAAGTTCTAATCTGATTTTACACAACAAATTTTATATTTAATCCGTTATTTCAAATAAGAGATGATTAGGTATTATCACTTTTTATTTGTTGTTGCATTGCTTGTTTCTAGTTTTAAGGTTACATATGCCCAAGAGTCTGAGGTGGGCTTATGGTTAGGCGGATTAACTTATTTCGGAGATTTAAACACATCATTTAATCCTTTGGGGCTTCGTCCTGGAGGAGGTTTGATGTTAAGAAGAAGCGTTTCTCCATATATATCATTTAAAGGCACCTTAGGCGGTGGCGGTCTAGCAGGAACTGATAATAGAACAAATAAAATATATCAGCAGACAAGAAACCTGAGTTTTAAGTCTGTATTGATAGAAGGAGCTTTTTTAATGGAGATTCATTTTCTAAAGTATTTAAAAAAAGATGAGAATCATCATTTTACACCTTATTTAGTAGGTGGGGTAGCTGGGTTTTATAACAATCCTACTCCTATTCATACAGAAAAAAGGTATTCACTATTTCAAGGGGCTATCCCTTATGGGCTAGGTTTTAAATGGAATATAGAATATCATTGGAATTTTGGGATAGAAATAGCTAATCGAGTTACTTTTACTGATTATCTTGATGATGTAAGTGCGGTTTACAATACAGCAAATTCCTTTGGCACGCTAGACAAACAAAGGGGTGATACACAAAAAAATGATCAATATCTGGTGATAGCCTTGTCTATTACCTACAATGTTAGGAAGGCGAAATGCCCTAATCCCTCGAGTAACTTGTATGACTTATAGCATTAGTTGAGCCTTTGTCACAGAAATGTAAAATATGCCTCCAGTTGCATTATTAATCATTTTATTGCCATAATTAATCACGATCTTTATTTAGCGTGAATCATATCTTTGGCATAGAACTTAATCATCAAAACGCTCCTTTAAAAATCAGGGAGAAAGTTGCTCTGGATAATGGGCAAATTGTCGCTGCATTACATATTCTTAAAAAGAGACATTCAGAAGTTGTAATCATTGGAACTTGTAATCGGTTATCCGTTTACGTGTATGCTCAAAATTCGGAATTGGTTATTGATTGGTTTAATCAGTTCGGAGATCTAAAAGAATATTTGGCAGTTTGCAAAAATGAAATTGCTATTAAAAAGTTATTCTCAACTGCTGCAGGTATTGAATCACAGGCCATTGGTGAACATCAAATATTAGGACAAATTAGGCAGTCTTTTTTAATTGCTCAGGAAGAAAGCACAACAGGACCTATTTTTAATGGTTTGTTTCGCAGTGCTATTCATGTAGGCAAAAGAGTAAGGGGGGAGACTTCCATAGGGCAATATTCTACCTCCCTAGCTGCGGTGGCTTATGACTTAATGAAGCAAAAGTTTAAAGATCTATCTCAAGTAAATATGATGGTCATCGGTACAGGAGATATTGCTCAACTTGTGCTGAAGATGATAGGGAAATCTGATGTAGGAAATTTATACGTAGCAAGCAGGGATAAGAGTAGAGCAGGAGAATTAGCCAATCAGTGGAATGGGAAGCCAATCATTTATGATGAAATTGAAGATCACCTTAATCAGGTTGATGTTATATTTGGTGGATCTGGAGTTAATACGGAAGTTCTAGAATACCACGCTGTCCATGATATTTTGCAAAGTACGCTTTTGTTAATAGATCTTGGGTTGCCGAGAAATTTTGATACAAAACTCAAAGAGATAGATCAAATAACATTGTTAGATCTTGACGACATAAAGTTCTACACACAAGAAAGCTTTCAAAAGAGAATGAATGAAATTCCTAAAGCAGAGGGCATCATTCATGAAGAGCTAGAAGAGTTTATTGCGTGGCTGAATATTAGAAAAAACGCCAGCCCTTTGATTTCTTCTTATTGGCAGCAATTAGAAGACATAAAACAAGAAGAGTTGAAATGGGCACTGCCTAAATTGGGTGAGCTTGGTGAACAACAAGAAAAGTTAATTGAGCGTCTTTTACATAGGGTTATCAGAAAAGTTTCTAAACAACCGATTGAGCAAATGCGTAACTATGCCCAATACGATGCACCTCATGAACATCCTGCAGAGACAATTAAAAAGGTGTTTGATATTACTTCAGGTAAATAGAGGTTGAGGATGAATTCCCAAAAAGTAATTGTTGGAACAAGGGGCAGTAAATTAGCATTAACGCAAACTAATCTGATTTTAGAAGAAATCAAGAGGCTTAATCCTGATGTGTCTTTTGAAATTAAAATTATAAAGACAAAAGGCGACGCAGGTCAAGTTAACAATGTAGGGGCATTTATTAAAGAAATAGAATTGGCTTTATTGAATAAAGAAATTGATATCGCTGTTCATAGTCTTAAAGATATGCCAACAGAAGAGCCAGAGGGATTGATTATTGCAGCAATTACAGAACGAGAAGATGTAAGAGATGTGCTTATTTCAAAAGATAATCTTTGTTTAAAAGATTTACCATCGGGTGCTGTCATTGGAACAGGAAGTCCAAGAAGAATTGCTCAGCTTAAAAAGATGCGCAATGATTTGAATATAAAATATATCCAGGGAAATGTAGATTCCCGTTTGCAGAAAATGAAAGATGGAGAATACGATGCTATTGTTTTAGCCGCGGCAGGGTTGTCCAGACTGAGTATGAAAAACGTTGTTACGGAATATCTATCAATTGATGATATGGTTCCAGCAGTTGGTCAGGGAGCTTTAGCCATTCAAATTAGGGAGGGGGAAGGTGAAATTAAAGATATAGTCGGAAAGGTTGATCATCAACCGACAAGAGAAGCAGTTTTACCAGAAAGATATATTCTTAGCAGTTTGGGAGGAGGTTGCAGAGCACCTATTGCAGCTTATGCAAAAGTTGAAGGAGATAAGATATCCATTCAAGGAATGTACGCCGATGAAAGCTATGGTAACCTTAAGAAGTCAAATGTCAATGGCGAAAAGAAGGAATCCATTGCTCTTGCAGAACAATTATCCAAACAATTAAGAGATTAGTTGCTGATGCTTTCGAATAAAAATGTTTTAGTTACTAGACCTCAAAACCAATCTGAGTATATAGTTGATTTGTTTCAAGCAAAAGGCGCAGCGGTTGATTATATATCTACGATAGAAATAAAACCGGTTGATGACTATACATTGGTTGACAGAGCGATTAGCGTTTTAGATACATATGATTGGATCATTTTTACTAGTGCTAATAGCGCGTTTTATTTTTTACAGCGTTTGCAATACCTTGCCATTCCTATTTCAAAGTCAAAGATTGCTGCTGTTGGAAGGAAGACTGCCGAAAAAATTGAAAAGTTTGGCTATAAAGTAAACATCGTCCCTGATAAGTTTGTTAGTGATCAAATTTTGCAGGAGCTAGGAGATGTTAGTACCCAAAAGATATTATTGCCTCAAGGAAATATCGCTCGGCAAGAATTAAAAGAGAGTTTGATTAATGCTGGAGCAGTTGTAGATAATGTTATTGTTTACAACACAAATAATAAAGAGATAGATAAAAAGGATATTACTGAGATAATAGATAATAAATATAACTACATTATTTTCATGAGCCCTTCAGCCGTGAGAAGCTTTTGTGAGAGTATAGGTGAGAAAGTTAGGCATTTAAATTCTACGATTGTCTGCATTGGACCGACAACGACAAATGAGGCAAGAGGCTTTGATTTTAAGTCTATTATTACGTCCAAAGAGCATACTTCAGATGGTATACTGAGCGAAGTTTTGTTAAATGAGAAGCATTTAGTTTGAAGATGAAAAAGAAGATAGCAATACTGCGAGGTATAAATGTAAGTGGTCAGAAAAAGATATTGATGGCAGATCTCAAAGTACTATTTGAAGAGATGGGCTTTATAAATGTGATTACCTATATTCAAAGTGGGAATATCATTTTCAGTTCTAAAATTGATGATGATCTGGAATGTGCCAGTATCATTGAAGGGGGAATTAAAAAACAATATTCTTTTGAAGTGCCAACCATTGTGATTTCACGAGATGAGTTGAATAAAGCAATTGATAATAACCCTTATTCAAAGGATATTGAAAGTTCGCTTGATAAAATATACTTGACCTTCTTGAAGGAATCGCCAACTAAGGAACGTGTTGAGAATTTGCAAGGTGATTTTGGTGGGGATGAGTTTGAAGTGATAGGCAAAAACATATTTGTAAAGTATGCTGAAAAATATAGCAAGTCCAAGCTTACAAATAATTTTTTTGAAAGTAAACTTAAAGTACCAGCTACTACGAGAAATTGGAAGACAACATTGAAATTGCAAGAGTTATCAAAGTAAATAATTATTAGAATGCAACTAGTGAAAAAGGAGTATAGCCAATCCAAAAAGCTTTATGAGACTTCTCAGAACTATTTGGTGGGTGGAGTAAATAGCCCAGTTAGGGCTTATAAATCAGTTGGAGGAGATCCACTTTTTATCAAGAAGGGAAAGGGTTCTAAAATACATGATGTAGATAACAATGAATATATTGATCTTGTTGGTTCCTATGGACCCCTGATTTTAGGGCATGCAAATGAGGTGGTGGTTGATGCTGTAAAGAGAGCAAGCGAAAAAGGATTTAGCTTTGGAGCAACAGGAGAAAAAGAGCTGGAACTTGCAGAATTAATCTGTGGCGCATTTTCGGGAATGGACAAAATTCGGTTTGTGAATTCGGGAACGGAAGCTACTATGAGTGCTATAAGATTGGCCAGAGCTTTTACCAAGAAAAATAAAGTAATAAAGTTTGCAGGTTGCTATCATGGGCATGAAGATAACTTGTTGGTCGCGGCAGGTTCTGGAATAGTAACTCTAGGGTTGCCAGGAAGCGAGGGTGTGCCAGAGGATGTTGTAAAAGATACTTTAGTTGCGCTATATAATAACATAGAAAGCGTCGAATCTTTAATTGATCAATTTTCTGGTGAGATTGGAGCAATAATTATAGAACCTATTGCAGGTAATATGGGGGTAGTGATTCCAGAAGATGGCTTCCTGAAATATTTACGAAAACTGGCTACGGATAATGGCATTGTTCTAATCGTTGATGAAGTTATGACGGGCTTTAGAGCTCATTTTGGTGGTACTCAAGAACTATTGGGTATAGAGGCTGACATTACTTGCTTAGGAAAAGTTATTGGTGGTGGTTTTCCAGTAGGCGCTTATGGTGGTAAAAAAGAAATCATGGATATGGTGGCTCCTCTCGGAGCAGTATATCAGGCAGGTACACTTTCCGGAAATCCAATTGCAATGACAGCTGGCTTAGCAACTTTACGTGAATTAAGAAGATTGGATCCATATCAACAATTTAAAAATCAAACAGACAGTTTAAAAAATGCTTTCAATAGTAAGGCCCAAGCGTCTGGTATACCAATTCAAGTCAATTCATTCGGATCGATGATTAATGTATTCTTTACAGACCAGAATGTAGTTGACTTTGAATCAGCACAAACTAGTAATACAGAATTTTTCTCAAAATTCTTTTGGAATATGACAAATGAAGGTGTCTTTTTACCGCCATCCCAATTTGAAGCATGGTTTTTGTCTGCCGTTCATGATGATATGGATATCGAAAAAATTATTTCAGCTTTTGAACTAAGCTTGAACAATCTGAATTAGAAACTAGAAATTATAAACTCAAACATTTGAAATCATACAACGACAATTTTTTAAGAGCATGCAGAAAAGAGCCTGTGGATCATATTCCAGTTTGGTATATGAGACAGGCTGGTAGATATCAACCTGAATATAGGAAAATCAGGGAGAAGTACAGTTTGATGGAAATTGTTAAGCGCCCTGAGGTATGTACAGAAGTTACTTTGTTGCCGATACATCAACTCAATGTAGATGCGGCAATCTTGTTTTCTGATATTATGACTCCAATTGAGTCAATGGGAGTACCTAATGAAATCAAGCCTAACTTCGGTCCGTATATTCCTAACCCAGTAAGAAGTGCTAGTGATATTGACAAATTGATTGTACCTGATTTTGCTGAAACAATCCCATATGTTGGCGAAACTATTAAAATGTTGAGGGGTAAGCTTAACGTTCCTTTGATTGGGTTTTGTGGTGCCCCATTTACATTAGCTAGTTATATTATTGAGGGTGGTCCTTCAAAAAATTATGTCAATACAAAAACGCTCATGTACTCTGATCCTGAATCATGGCATAAGTTGATTGGTAAGTTGGCTTTAGGTATGGTGAAGTATCTGACTTATCAAGTTGAGTCGGGAGCACAAGCTTTACAGGTTTTTGATAGTTGGATAGGTGCGCTCAGCCAGGAAGATTACTTGGAATATGTATTTCCGCACATGCAAATGTTATTTCATGAGCTGAGGCAAAACACAGATGTTCCAGTAATTCATTTTGGAGTAAATACAGGGCACCTGATTGAGCATTTGAAAGAAGCAGGAGGAGATGTGATTGGCTTTGATTGGAAAACTAACATTACAGAAGGCTGGAAACGACTGAACCATGAGGTTGCTATTCAGGGTAATCTAGATCCTGGAGCGTTGATTGCTCCTTGGGAGGTTATTGAGCAAAAGACAAAATTCATTTTAGACCAAGTAGATCGTGACGGCTTTATCTTTAATCTGGGTCATGGCATTACTCCAAACCTGAAGGTCGAGACGATGCAGAGACTAACAGAGTATATTCATAGTTATAGGGTTGATTATAATTCCCCTCCTCGAGGAGAGGTAAGGGGTGGTGATCCTCTGCACAACAAAAGTTATTTAAAAGAAAAGCGTCAGGATCTTAGAAATAATGCAACCCCAGCGGAGGCAACACTTTGGAATGCTTTAAAAAACAAACAACTAGAGGGGCGAAAGTTTAGACGACAGCATAGTATTGGTAATTATATAGTAGATTTTTTCTGTGTTAGTGAAAGTTTGGTAATCGAGTTAGATGGAGAAACACATAATAATAGTTTTGCCGATGAAAATGATATGAAAAGGACTCAGTTCTTAAATGATCAAGGCGTTAAAGTAATTCGATTCGAAAATAAGGAGGTTTTCGAGAATATGGATTTGGTATTACATAATATTAAGGAGAAGTTTGATTAAAAGACCACCCCTTCCCCCTCCTAAAAGGAGGGGAGCCAAACCACCTTGGTTTGTACTGATATAAGGTTATGGAGAATCAGAAATTACATTTTGTAAGAATGGTTAAAATATCTTGATAATTCCCCTCCTTTTAGGAGGGGGAAGGGGTGGTGAAAAAAGGTTATAATTGAATAAGAACTTGAAACAAAGAGAAGTAAGAAAAAAAGTAGTAATCGTAGGAGGTGGCATATCTGGTCTGTCTTCTGCTTATTTCTTGCAGCAACTGAACAAGTTTGATATTACACTCATTGAAGCAGGTGAGAAGTTTGGTGGGAAAATAGCGACCATCAATGAAGCTGGTTTTATTGTTGAGAAAGGCCCAGACTTGTTCTTGAATCACAAACAAGAAACTAAAAGACTCTTGAAAAAAATGGGATATGGGCATAATATCATTAAGCCAAAGCAAACCCGTTTGTATTTATTGTTGAAGGGAAAGTTAAGAGTTGTTCCAGAGGAGTTTTTATTGATGAAACCGTTCTCGTGGAATGCTATTTTTAATAGTAGTTTATTTTCTCTCTATGGTAAGCTGAGAATTTTGTTAGAGCCCTATTTCCCCACAAAAAAAGGAAAGGCAGATGAATCAGCAGCATCCTTTTTCAAGAGGAGATTTGGAAAATCCTATGTAGATAATATAGTTGATCCAATTTTTGCTTCTTTGCATACTTCACAAGCTTCTAAAGTAAGTATGTTATCTAAGTTTTATCATTTCAGAAAGATGGAAAGTCAATATGGTAGTATTCAAAAGGCGTTAAAGCATAAAATAGACACTGAAAGTGATAAAGCCGATAAAAGTACTTTTTTAAGCCTCAAAGGTGGTATGCACAAGCTAGCTGAATATATCGTGTACAAGCTTGGGTATGTAAATAAGAAAAACAATATTCTAGTCAATGACATAGAGACTTTGGGGCAACAATACACTTTGAAATTGTCGAATGGAGAGCATTTAACAACTGATTATGTCATTTTTGCTACACCTGCGTACATTACTTCTAGTATCGTGAATAGACTAAATCATAAAGCAGCGAAAAAACTCCAGTCTATTCCATTTGCCTCAATGGCAATAGTAACTTTGGCTATAAAAAAGGAGAATTTTAATCACAAACTAGATGGAATAGGTTTTGCCGTGCCCAACGGGGAAGGACTACAAATGACATCTTGTACATGGAGTTCTTCCAAGTGGGAATACCGTGCTCCTAAAGATTTTGTTTTAATCAGATGTTATTATGGGAGGTATAAAGAGGATCAAATAGTTGAGAAAACAGATGAAGAACTGACTAAGCTTGCAACCAAAGAATTAAAGAAAATAATTGACTGGGATGGTGAAGTTTACAAGAATTGGGTGTTTAAGCTCAAAAACTCCATGCCTCAATATTTGGTTGGGCATCAGAGAAGAGTAAAGCAAATTGAAAAATCTATAAAAGAAACACCAAATATACTTTTAACAGGAGCTTCTTATTATGGTGTTGGATTATCAGATTGCATTAAACAAGGACAGAGAGTGGCTAAGTTGCTTGGCTCATTAACCATATCTAAGCCTTGAACAAGGTTTTTTTGTGTTTCAAGAAGACTCCATAACCAGATAGTAATGATATTCTAAAACCATAATAACCATCTAAAATTCCTAGTTTGAGAAAATACATAGAGAAGAATTTTACAATTGGACTAAAAATCAATTTTAGTGAAGACCCCCTTTTCCCTTCTTGTATGTTTTGTTTTGCTGCTAGATCAGTAAATAATTTAATCTGTCTTAGGTGATCGCTGAGATTGTGGTAGCTATAATGCAAAAGATCTCCTTTCAATTTTGAAAAACTTGTATTGGCTTCAAAAACAATTGTTTCGTGAATTTGTCCTTCCCACTTGCCAAGATTTTTATTCCAAATTCTAGTTTTTTCATCAGGGTACCAACCACAGTGCTTAATCCATTGACCGCAATAGTTGGTTAGCCGATTCATCCTATAAGCATTGCTTTGAAAACCTTTTTGCTTCTCTATCAGGATAAACTGTTTTAGTTCTTCGGAAACAGCTTCATCTGCGTCGATAGAAAAAATATAATCATGTTTAGCTAAGGAGTTGGCATAGTTTTTTGTCTTTGAATACCCTTCCCATTTTCGCTCGATAAAATTGACTTTATATTTTTGACAAATTTCCTTTGTCTTGTCCGTTGAAAAAGAATCAACCACTATAATCTCATCGGCTATTGATTGAAGTGATTGAATACATCTTTCAATGTTTCTTTCTTCATTAAGCGTAATTATAGTTGCACTGAGCTTATGAATATTTACTTGATTCATGGGCTAAACTCCCCTCCTGCTAGGATGGGTTAGGGGTGGTGAAATTTTCTTGGAGCATATCAACAAGCTCTTTATTAACAGCATTATTGCCAGCAATGATTTCTCTGCCAAATACAAAATTATTCCCATTGGAAAAATCTGTTACAATTCCACCAGCCTGTTGAACAATAAATGCTCCGCCAGCAACATCCCATGGGCTTAAGTTGTATTCAAAAAAACCGTCAAATCTCCCACAAGCAACATATGCGAGATCTAAAGCGGCAGAACCGAGTCGCCTAACGCCTCTAGAATTTTTTATGACTCGATTTAATGTTCTTATATACGCATCTAGCTTTTCAAAGTATTCATAAGGAAATCCTGTTGCAATAAGTGCCTCTGATAAAGAAGGACAGCTTGAAATGCATATTGGAGCGTCATTTAAAAAGGCTGGACTCCCTTCCCACGCATAAAAACATTCTTTCCTATTGATTTCATAAACAATGCCTAAAACTAGTTTATCATTTTGAGTAAGCGCAATACTAATGGCGTAAAATGGAATCTGATGAATGAAATTGGTTGTTCCATCTAAAGGATCAATAATCCACTGATAATATCCCTCCTGATCTTCTGTTTCTTCTTCCGTAATGAATCCAGCCTCGGGTAGTAGTTTATTTAATCCTTCAACTAATTTATTTTCGGCATTTTGATCAATGTATGTGACAAAGTTATTTTTGCCTTTAACGATAACTGATTCCGAAGATAGCTTTTGCGACTCCTCTTGAATGTAGTCGCCAACCTCCTTAATAAGATTTTGTGCTTTAAAGCAGATATTCTTTAGGTCATGCATGAGGAATCTTTTTTTCCGTTTTAGTTCTGACAAAAAGTAATACAAGTATAATGACGGATAAGCAAGCAGCTATTCGACCAATAAAGTCTCCGTGCTCTGAATAAAAAGTAACGTCGTTATTTAGATTGATAGTGCTTTTAATAACAGCATCTTTTTCGTATTCAGTAGCATTGATAATTTCTCCTTTTTGGTTGATAAAGCAAGAAATACCCGTGTTTGCAGATCGTGCAAAACTTCTTCGGTGTTCAATAGCTCGCAAGGAAGCATAATGCATATGTTGAACATGCCCCGGTGTATTTCCCCACCAAGCGTCGTTTGTAATAATAAATAGCAAGTTTGCTCCTTTCTGCACATATTCTCCAACGAACTCTCCAAAAACAGATTCATAACAAATTACGGGTCCAACATTTATTTCTTCTCCTTTAAATGCAATTCGTTCTTCTTGAGTAGCTAAACTACCTGATATGCCACCCATATCGATGGCCAGTGCATCTAAGAATTTAAAAAATTTAGGGTAGGGCATTCTTTCCACGCCAGGGACAAGTTTAGATTTATGATATATTTCGATGTCAGAGCTTAAACCTAATTGAATAGCTGTGTTATAAGCATCATAGTAACCTTTTCCTCTATGAAATTTTCTCGCAGTGGGTGTTGCTTCTTGCTCGTTATTATATTTTTTATATGCAGATATTCCTGTGACTAATTTCAATTTGGGATAGTCTTTCAAAAATTCCTTTACCATTTGAATGGACGGATCGTGTTCTATATTGGATATCCATATTCCAGAAGGAATAGCAGTTTCCGGCCAAACCAAATATTGTGTATTAGCATCGCAACCTTGTTTGGACAGTGAAATGATTTTCTCTAGTTGTTCTGGCGTGCTTAATCCAGAGAATTTTTCTGTATACGGATCTATATTAGGTTGTACAATGGTTACATGAACGGGGTTTTCTTGCTCCTTATAGTTATTGAAAATAGAAACAGATATAAAAATTGGGATTAACAGAAATGTTAATGGTTTAAAATTGATCAAAAAAGACCTTATCGGATGAGGCTTGATGTTGTTTGATATACAATATTGGCGATAACCTATCAGAGATTGAATAGATTCAAAAATCAAAATATTAACTAATAATATCCATAAGCTTCCCCCTAATACCCCTGTATATTCATACCATTGAATCCATGCTATTTTTTTTGCAAATACGTTACCTAGTGTTAACCATGGCCATGTCAATTCCCATCTTAGATGGATAAATTCAAAAGAAGTCCAAAGACAAATCAAGGCCAAGTACCCAGTTGATTTCCCCAGTTTACTCTTAACAAGGTGAAACAAATAAAGAGGTGTAGACATCAATAATGCATTACATATAATTGCCATGACTGCACCACCAGCAGAGGCATTCCATACCCACCACGTCGTACCAATATTCCATAGTAATAAACCTATGTAGCTATACATCCAAAACTTAGCCTTTTCGCTTTTTGCTTGAGTGGCTTTTTGTAGTTGTAATAATGGAATCCAGGCAAAAAAGATGAAGAAGCTAAAGTCAAAAGGAGGCCATGCAACACAAGATAGTATGGCAAAAAGTACAGATAAAAGCAAGTACTTAAGTGATTTCATATTTCGATTTTCGCTTTTCTTTCTTTCCCTCGATAATTATAACTATTTCTCCTTTAGGTTTATTTTGTTCGAAATGATTTAAAACATCATTCAACGTTCCTCTAATATTTTCTTCATGAATTTTAGTTAGCTCTCTTGAAACACAAACTTGTCTATCTGATCCTAGAAAGTCAATTAGATGTCCCAATGTCTTTATTATCCTATGAGGAGACTCATATAATACAATTGTTCGGTCTTCTTCTGCAAGTACAGTGAGTCTGGTTTGTCTGCCCTTTTTATGAGGTAAAAAGCCTTCAAATATAAATCTATCGCATGGAATACCTGAGTTTACCAATGCAGGGACAAAAGCCGTGGCTCCAGGTAAACATTCAACAGAGACGTTTTCTTTAATACATTCACGAACTAGTAAAAAACCTGGATCTGATATACCTGGAGTGCCTGCATCTGATACCAATGCATAAGTCTTTCCAGTTTTTATTTGTGCGATTAGTTTTTTAAGAGACTGATGTTCATTGTGTTGATGGTAAGACTGTAAAGGAGTTTGGACGTCGTAATGAGCAAAGAGCTTTTTTGTTTGTCTGGTATCTTCAGCCAGAACAATATCGACACTTTTAAGTGTATTTATCGCACGAAAAGTAATATCTTCTAAGTTGCCAATAGGAGTAGGAATAAGATACAACTTACCCATTGGTCGATTGAGCCTTAAGCTTCCTCAAATAATTCAAATTCGTAATATTCCATTACTGGGTTGCTAAGCACTTTTTTACATGCTTCATCAACTTTTTGTTCCGCAACGCTCTTATCATTACTTTCTAGATGGAGTGTAATATGTTTGCCAATCCTTACGTCAGATACTTCCTTAAATTCCATTTTTTGAATACTGGACGCAACTGCTTTACCTTGTGGGTCTAATAGCTCCTTTAGTGGCATTACATTGATCTCTGCTCTAAACTTCATGATTTGATAAGATTATTAATGATAGACAAAATTAAGTATAAAAGTATAATAATTGGAATAGCGGAGAGTTTAAAAAATCCAATCAAGATTAAGGATGCAATAATAAGGAAGTAAGGTAGTCTGTTTTCTTTCCAATTCAGTGATTTAACTTTTAAATCGAACATTTTGATATGTGATATATTTAGAAAGGAAAGCAAAAAGGATGTAACAATAAGTACTTGCGTATTGAAAAAAATGTCTTGCATCCATGAAATTTCTGAGGTCAAAATTATAGGAATAGAAGCAACAAAAATGGCACTAGCAGGAGTTGGAAGCCCTGTGAACCCTCCCCCTGAATTTTGCACATTAAACCTTGCAAGCCTTAAGGCTGCTCCGATAGCGAGCAAAAAACCCAAATACGGAAAGAAATAATTATTTGATATGAAGTCAGTATCGCTTACCATAATGAGTTTATACATCAGTAATCCTGGAACGACACCAAAAATAACCATATCGGAAAGAGAGTCCAACTGTGCTCCAATTTCAGACGTAGCTTTAAGCAATCTAGCCACGAACCCATCCAAAAAGTCTATTACTGCTGCAATGAATATTAAGACAGAAGCAAAGAAAAAATTATCATTAAAAATGTTAGCAATAGCCAAGCAAGCTAAGAAAACGTTCGTTAAAGTAAGTGTATTAGGGATAAACTTGAACAATGCGAGTTACATTTGTTTTGATACTTGAAAGGTACTAAGAATGAACAAGAAATAAGAAAATCAGAAAGGGTTTTAGTCATAAATTGATCTTGAATTAACTAAACAGTTGTTCATCTTGTTATCAGTTCAAATTAGTTTGATTTACTTTTAAGTGAAACGTTTGAGGAGGGGAAAGGTCCAAAGGACTCTCCAAAGGAGCTCTTTGAGCCTTTGGAGGGTGGTGACATACCATTATCAAGTAAGCTTTATTTCTATGACACCTTTTATATTGATCTTACTATAGTTTAATATATTTACCAAATGATCAAAGAAGTTCAGGTTAGGATAAGCCTTGCAGAGGAAGGTAAAGAGGGAGTATTGCTAAATAAGGCAATTACCAAGCTTGGACTTGATCGAAGTGAGAATATCGTCACAAAAGTACTACGTAAGTCTATTGATGCTCGGGGAAAAGAAGTTTTCTTTAATTATAAGTTGGCAGTATATATAAATGAATCGATACTGGAAAAGTCAGCGTATCAATTTACATATAAAGATGTCTCCAAGAGTAAAAAAATACACATAATCGGTTGTGGGCCTGCGGGTATGTTTGCCGCTTTGAGATGCATAGAGTTAGGTTGCAAGCCAGTTATTCTAGAAAGAGGAAAAGACGTTCAAGCAAGACGACGAGACTTAAAGGCCATTAACCAAGATCATATTGTTAATGAAGATTCTAATTATTGTTTTGGAGAAGGAGGTGCTGGAACATACTCAGATGGTAAGCTATATACTCGGTCTTTAAAACGTGGAGATGTTAGGCGTATTTTTGAGAATCTAGTTTTTCACGGAGCATCAGAGCAAATATTGATAGATGCACATCCACATATTGGAACGAATAAGTTGCCAAAGATCATTCAAAATATGCGTAAAACCATTTTGGATAATGGTGGCGAAATTCATTTTGAAGCCAGAGTGACCGATTTTGTCATAAAGGACAATAAGGTCAAAGCCATCCGATTACATGACGATACAGAGCTGGTGGTTAGTGAAGTTATATTAGCAACAGGACACTCTGCAAGAGATGTTTTTGAGTTATTGAATAAAAAGGGCATAGCCTTAGAAGCGAAGCCTTTTGCAATGGGAGTGAGGGTAGAGCACCCACAGGAAATTATTGATAGCATTCAATACCATTGTAAGGGAAAAAGAAACGGATTGCTACCAGCTGCCTCATATAGTTTAGTGCATCAAGTGAATGAAAGAGGGGTATATTCTTTCTGTATGTGTCCAGGTGGGTTTATTGTTCCAGCGGCAACTGCTCCCGGGGAGGTTGTTGTGAATGGCATGTCTCCATCTAGAAGAGACAATCAATATGCTAATTCGGGTATTGTGGTAGAAATAAATGTCGAAAAAGATTTGACAAAATATGATGAGTTTGGTATGCTTAAGGGGTTAGCATTCCAGAAAGATTTGGAAGCAATGGCATATCATGCAGGGGGCAAAAGTCAAGCAGCTCCTGCACAGCGTTTAGTTGACTTTGTAGAAGGACGACTCTCGGATACTTTAAATGATACCTCCTATCAACCAGGACTAAAATCTTCTCCCTTGCATTCTATTTTGCCTAGAATAATAGGAAGTCGATTGAGAAAAGGTCTAAAAGTGTTCGGGCAAAAAATGCACGGCTATTATACCAATGAAGCTAACATAGTTGGCGTAGAATCTAGAACATCTTCTCCTGTAACGATACCTAGAAATGAAAGGTTGCAACATCCCGAGGTAGAAGGGTTATATCCTTGTGGTGAAGGAGCAGGCTATGCTGGAGGAATTGTCTCTGCCGCAATGGACGGTGAACGATGTGTTGAGGCGGCTATAAAATGTTACTAAGACTCCCTCCTCCCTCGCTTTCGAGAAGCTTCAGCGGAGCAAAGAAGGAGGGGTAAGGGTGGTTGTTCACTGTGGTTAAACAATTTCTAAACAGTCAGATTCAAGATCCTCTATGAAGTTCTTGATGGTGTTTTTATTATCGCGAATTATTTTTTCGATATTTTTTGTGCTAGTATTCCCTATTCTTAACCAAATAACTTTTGGTGGTGACTTGAATATGATGCTAAAATCATAGAAATCTGAATCAAAAGTGACAATGGTAAAACTGTTTTTCTTGGCAAATTCCCATATCTGTTTATCCGAAGAGTTCTCTAACCCAGAAAGTCTTACTTGAGAGGAGTTTGGAAAGTCATCTTGAATAAGTTCGCTAATTCTAAAAGAAATATTTTGGTCAAATAGTAGCTTCATGAAGCTATCCTTAGCTTATGCTCTCGGTCTGCTGCATAGCCTAAGCAGGCATTAATTTTACTTTCATCTAGTTCCGGGTAATCTTGAATGATCTCTTGTTTTGTCATGCCTGAAGCCAACCAGCCTAAAACATCGTAAACTGTGATCCGTGTTCCTTTTACACAAGGCTTTCCAAAACGAATGTTTGGATCTATGAAAATAATATCAAGATAATTGTCCATTCTAAAAAGGTTATACGATTAAAGTTACGAAAAGTTTTAATGTAAATTACCTCGGGTACTTACTTTTACGAATTATAAGAGAATGAATGTGTGGCTTAAACCAAAGTCTAATAATTATGAAAATAGTTAAATGTTAGTTACAAAGTTTGTCAAAACCTATAACGTTTTCTGCTCCTAGCCCTTTAGCTCGTCTATATGATTTACAAGCCTTTTTAATCTTTTTTGATCGAAACTCAACATTGGCTTTTAGTAAGTATAATTTTGAATTAAACTTGTTATTCCTTAATGCACTTCGAATTGTACGTTCTGCTTTTTTGTAGTTGCCTTCATTTATATAGTTTTGCGCTTCTTCAATGTAAAACTGAAGCCACTGTTCTTTTGTGATTAGCTCGTAATTAAAGCGTATCGGTAAATTGAAACTAATTGCTACATGTTTTCCTATCTCACTACTGTATCCTGGCTGCCATTTGGGCATTTTCTTAACGGCAGACAAAGCCATTTCGTTGCATTCATGATTGATGCCCTTTAATATCTCTACAGAGCTGTCCAAAGTATTTCCATTCGAATCAATAATAAAAGATACTACTAGTAGCTTATTGATTTTTTCTCTATATACGCTTTTAGGATAGGCTATTTCTTTGTTTAACAAGCTTGCCAAGCTGTCCATGCCACCGATAAATTGAGGATGTTGATCAACTGTATAAAAGACTTCAGTTTCATCCTCTTGTCCATAGACTACTCTAAGTAAGATGAGTATTAGTATTGATATCGATATGGTAATAGGTTTCATACTCTGATAAGTATCGTAATCATTTTGAATTCATCAATCCCTCAACCTCTTCCACTTCAATAGGGATATTTGCCATCAGGTCTTTTTGTCCATTATCAGTGATGAGAATGTCATTCTCTATTCTAATGCCTAAATTTTCTTCTCTTATATAGATACCCGGTTCGCAAGTAAATACATTACCCACACGCATGGTCTGGTATTTGTCCCCTACATCATGAACATCTAGGCCAAGGTGATGTGATGTGCCGTGCATGAAGTACTTTTTATACAATGGGTTTTGGGGATCTTGGTTTTTCACATCTTCTTTATCTAATAAGCCAAGATCAATCAAGCCAGAAGTCATAATATTCCCCACCTCTTTATGATAATCATCTAGTAAAGTGCCGGGAGTTAATAATTTGCAAGCTTCTCTAAAAACTTTTAGTACCGTATTATAGACTGCCTTTTGTCTATCTGTAAACTTTCCATTAACTGGTATCGCTCTGGAAAGGTCCGCACAATAGTTGCCGTATTCCGCACCAAAGTCAAATAAAATCACCTCGCCATCATTACAAACGGCATTATTCGTAATGTAGTGTAAGACACATGCACTATATCCAGATGCAATGATTGGATCATAAGCATGACCTGTAGCTCGGTTTTTTAGAAACTCATGTGTGATCTCTGCTTCTATTTCGTATTCTGTGACACCAGGCTTTACAAAATCAAGCACTCTCCTAAATGCTTTGTCTGTGATATTGCAAGCTTCTTGAATTTGGTCTACTTCCTCATGTTCTTTTGTGGATCTCAAGTCATGCATAATGGGTGCTGCTCTTTCAAAAGCATGCATCGGGTATTGAGCCTTCATTTCATTAGAAAAGCGAAGGTTTTTATAGGGTACTTCAGTATGAAATCGGTCATGCTCATTTAAACTGATGTAGCAGTTCTCTGTATGATTCATGATCAATTGCAACTGAGCATCAAATTGATCATTCCAGAATATGGTTTGAATGCCAGAAGCTTCTCTGGCCTCTTCCATCGTATATTTATGTCCTTCCCAAATGGCGATGTCCTCGTTGGTTTGTCTCAAAAAAAGTATTTCCCTCATTGCTTCATTAGGATGATCTGGGTTGATAATTAATATAGTCTCTTCCTGATCTATACCTGACAAATAAAATAAGTCTGAATTTTGTTTGAACTTGTATTGTGCATCTGCATTTCGAGGCATTAAGTCATTAGCATGAAAAATAGCTACTGAATTTGGCTTCAGTTTTTCGGCAAACTTCTTTCTATTCTTGATATATAGCGACTTGTTTAATGGAGTATATTTCATAGTAGATATCGATTTTTGAGTGACATAAAAGTAGATATTTTGATCTTACTTGACGGTATTGATTGTGTTTGAATTAATTATTTTTTAAAAAAAGTTTTTAACAGTTGGATGTTCAATGAATATTTCCTAATTTTGCGTTCCATTTTTTTAAAATAAAGCGATGCCAACAATACAACAACTGGTAAGAAAAGGAAGGAAAGTCTTTGAAACTAAAAGCAAATCAAGAGCTTTGGATGCTTGTCCACAAAGACGAGGTGTGTGTACTAGGGTTTATACTACAACGCCCAAAAAACCTAACTCTGCACTAAGAAAAGTAGCAAAGGTTAGATTGACAAATGGTACAGAAATCATCGCCTACATTCCGGGAGAAGGACATAACCTTCAAGAACACTCTATTGTATTAATTAGAGGAGGTAGGGTAAAAGACCTTCCGGGAGTAAGATACCACATTGTTAGAGGAGCATTAGATACAGCAGGGGTAGATGGCAGATTGCAAAGTAGATCAAAATATGGTGCTAAAAAACCGAAAGCAGCCAAATCATAAGATAACATGAGAAAGACAAGAGCAAAAAAACATCCTTTAGATCCGGATCCGCAGTATAATGATACTATGGTGACTCGTTTTGTAAATGGTATTATGCAAGGAGGCAATAAGAGTACTTCTTACAAAGTATTTTATGACTGTTTAGACTTAGTAGAGAAAAATACAAGCGAGAAAGGATATGATGTTTGGAAAAAAGCATTGAATAATATTATGCCTTCTGTTGAGGTAAAGAGTAGAAGAATAGGTGGTTCTACTTTCCAAATTCCTACCGAGGTAAGACCTGAGAGAAAGGTGGCTATTGGTATGAAGTGGTTGATTGATTTCTCTAAGAAAAGATCAGGAAGGTCAATGGCTGACAAATTAGCAAACGAAATTATTGCTGCATCGAAAGGTGAAGGTGCTGCTGTTAAGAAGAAAGAAGATACACATAGAATGGCTGAGGCAAACAAAGCATTCTCACATTATAGAGTATAATTAGAAATGGCAACAAAAGATTTAAAATTTACGAGGAATATCGGTATTGCGGCTCACATTGACGCTGGTAAGACAACAACTACTGAGCGTGTTTTGTTTTATACAGGGTTAAGCCACAAAATTGGGGAGGTACACGACGGTGCTGCTACAATGGACTGGATGGAACAAGAGCAGGAGAGAGGTATTACCATTACTTCAGCTGCAACTAAAACATCTTGGAAGTGGAAAGATCAGACTTTTCCAATGAACATCATCGATACTCCGGGACACGTTGACTTTACAGTTGAGGTGAATCGTTCGTTAAGAGTATTAGATGGTCTTGTATTTTTATTTTGTGCAGTAAGTGGTGTTGAGCCTCAATCTGAGACAAACTGGAGGTTAGCAGATAACTACAATGTGCCTAGAATTGGTTTTGTTAACAAAATGGATCGTTCCGGTGCAGACTTCTTTGAAGTTGTAAAAGACGTTAAAGAAAAGCTTGGATCAGATGCGATTCCTTTACAAGTACCAATTGGTGCTGAAGAAAACTTTAAGGGAGTAATTGATTTAATTACAAACAAGGCAATTGTTTGGAATGAGAAAGATATGGGTATGACTTATGAAGAAGTTGAAATCCCTGCTGATTTGAAAGATACTGTGATGGAATGGAGAGAGAAGTTGTTAGAAGCAGTTGCTGAATATGACGATACGTTGATGGAAAAGTTTTTTGACGATCCAGATAGCATTACAGAAGAAGAGATGATTGCTGCGGTAAGAGGTGCGGTACTAGATAATAAGTTTGTTCCAATGATGTGTGGATCAGCATTTAAAAACAAAGGTGTTCAAGCAGTATTGGATGCTGTTTGTGCTTTTTTACCTTCTCCACTTGACATTGAAGCGGTAACAGGAACAAATCCTAAAACAGAAGAAGAGGTTCAAAGAAAACCTTCTGTCGATGAGCCATTCTGTGCATTAGCATTTAAGATTGCTACAGATCCGTTTGTAGGAAGATTGGCATTCTTTAGAGTTTACTCTGGAGCATTAGATGCGGGTTCTTATATCTTAAATACAAGAACAGGAAACAAAGAAAGAATTTCAAGATTATTCCAAATGCACTCTAACAAGCAAAATGCTGTAGACAGAGTTGAGGCTGGAGATATTGCTGCAGGAGTAGGGTTTAAAGATCTTAGAACTGGAGATACTTTATGTGAGCAAGCACATCCAATCGTATTGGAGAGTATGAAATTCCCTGATCCGGTGATTAGTATTGCTATCGAAGCTAAGACCCAGTCTGATGTTGACAAACTAGGAGTTGGTCTGGCAAAACTTGCGGAGGAAGATCCAACTTTTAAAGTACAAACTGACGAAGAAACTGGTCAAACAGTGATTAGTGGAATGGGTGAGTTGCACTTAGATATCATTGTAGATCGCCTGAAAAGAGAGTTTAAGGTGGAGTGTAACCAAGGTGCACCTCAGGTGGCATACAAAGAGGCAATTACTGCTAGCATTGATCATCAAGAAGTATTGAAAAAACAATCGGGAGGTAGAGGTAAATTCGCCGATATCGTATTTGAAATGAGCCCAGCTGATGATCCTGAATTTGAAGGATTGCAGTTTGTAGATGAGATTAAGGGTGGTGTGATTCCAAAAGAATTTATAGGACCTGTTGAAAAAGGCTTTAAAGAAGCTATGGGAACAGGCGTTCTTGCTGGATATCCTGTTGAAAGCTTAAAGGTAAGATTACACTTTGGTTCATTCCACAACGTGGATTCAGATCAGCAATCTTTCGAAATCTGTGCAAGAGCTGCGTTTAGGTCTGCTGCTGCAAAAGCTAGTCCGGTGTTGCTAGAGCCTATTATGAAAGTTGAGGTAACAACACCTGAAGAATATACCGGAGACGTAGTAGGTGATTTGAACAAGAGAAGAGGTATCATGGAAGGTATGGAGATGAAAGGTACGGTTCAGGTAGTAAGAGCAAAAGTTCCTTTATCTGAGATGTTTGGCTATGTAACTCAATTGAGAACATTAACGTCTGGAAGAGCAACATCAACAATGGAATTTTCTAACTATGCAGAGACACCTAGAAACATTTCTGAGGAGGTGATTGCAAAAGCACAAGGAAAAGTTAAAGTATAAGATAATGGCGCAGAAAATCAGAATTAAATTAAAATCTTACGACCATAACTTAGTAGATAAGTCTGCTGAGAAGATCGTAAAAACTGCTAGGAACTCAGGAGCTGTAGTTAGTGGTCCTATTCCTTTGCCAACAAAAAAGAAAATATTTACGGTCTTGCGTTCACCTCACGTAAACAAGAGATCAAGAGAGCAATTTCAATTGGCAACTTACAAGAGATTGATGGATATCTATAGTTCTACATCTAAGACTATTGATGCATTATCTAAGCTTGAGTTACCAAGTGGAGTAGATATTGAAATTAAAGCGTAAAACCGAAAGCAATGAAAGGGATTATCGGTAAAAAAATAGGTATGACTAGCATCTTTGATGATAAAGGCAAGAATGTCTCTTGTACAATCATTGAGGCTGGACCTTGTACGGTTACTCAGGTAAAAAACATGGAAGACGACAAGTATGTTGCTCACCAATTAAGCTTTGAGGACAAAAAGGAAAAGAATACGACTAAAGCTATGCAAGGTCATTTTGCAAAAGCAAAAACTTCACCAAAGAGAAAGTCTGTTGAGTTTAGGGATTTTGAACTAGAAAAGTCTTTAGGTGATACAGTTACACTAGACATTTTTGAGGAGAATGAAATAGTAAATGTTGTTGGTACATCAAAAGGTAAAGGCTTTCAAGGTGTAGTAAAAAGACACGGGTTTGCAGGTGTGGGCGGCAGAACACATGGTCAGCACAACAGAGAGAGAGCTCCGGGTTCAATCGGTGGAGCGTCTTACCCAGCGAGAGTATTCAAAGGAATGAGAATGGCTGGAAGAACAGGAGGAGATAGAGTTACCGTAAAGAATTTAAAAATTGCGAAAATCTTACCCAGCAAAAATATTTTGCTAGTTACAGGAGCAGTTCCTGGGGCTAAAGGGTCTTATGTGATTGTTCAAAACTAGGTAATAAGATGAAAGTTGATATTTTAAATAAAGAAGGCAAGAAAGCAGGTAAGCAAGTTACTTTACCGACAGATGTTTTTGGTATTGAGCCTAACGATCATGCGATTTACCTTGCGGTAAAACAATACATGGCAAACCAAAGGCAAGGGACACATCAAACAAAAGAGAAGTCTCAGTTATCTGGGTCTACTAGAAAATTGCACAAGCAAAAAGGTACTGGTGGTTCTAGAAAGGGTAGTATCAAAAACCCTTTATTCAGAGGTGGAGCAAGAATTTTTGGTCCTAAGCCTAGAACTTATGATATGAAGTTGAACAAGAAAGTTAAAACATTAGCTAGAAATTCAGCTCTGACCTATAAGGCAAAAGAAGGCCTTATTGTTTTGGAAGATTTTGAAATGAAAGCTCCAAAAACAAAAGATTTTTTAAATGTGTTAAACAACTTAAAAGCAGAAGGTAGAACTTTATTTGTAACTGCTGGCAATGATAAAAACCTTTTCTTGTCAAGCAGAAATGTACCTAAAGTAGCTGTTACGACATCAAATAGCTTAAGCACTTATGATATTATGAATGCTAAGCATTTAGTCATGACTGAGAGCTCTATCAAAGCATTTGAAAAAGATTCAAAAAAGGAATCAGAGGCTAAAACAGCTAAAACGTCAACAACCAAAGCAACAGCTGATAAAAAATAATAGAGATGGCAGAGATATTATTAAAACCATTGATTACTGAAAAAATGACCAACATTAGCGAGCAATACAACCGTTTCGGTTTTATTGTTAATCAAGATGCTAATAAAATTCAGATCAAGAATGCTGTAGAAAAAACTTATGGCGTTTCTGTAGCAGGTGTGAATACAATGGTTGTTGCAGGTAAAGAAAAACAAAGGTATACTAAGTCAGGAGTTACTAAAGGAATTAAGTCAGCTTATAAAAAAGCTATAGTAAGCTTAGTAGAAGGAGATAGCATTGATTTTTATAGCAATATATAATTAAAGAGATGGCACTAAAGAAATTTAATCCTACAACGCCTGGACTAAGGTTCAGAATTGCAAATACACATGACGAGGTCACTACAGCTACACCTGAGAAGAGCCTTCTTGCAACAAAAAAGCGTAGTGGTGGTAGAAATCATGATGGTAAGATGACCATGAGATACCTAGGTGGAGGTCATAAGAAGAAATACAGAATCATTGATTTCAAAAGAAATAAAGATGAAATTCCTGCGACTGTAAAGACAATCGAATATGATCCGAATAGAAGTGCTCATATTGCTTTACTAAATTATGCAGATGGAGAGAAGAGGTATATCATTGCTCCTAAAGGGTTAAAGGTTGGAGATAAAGTAGAGTCTGGAACAAAAGCTGCGCCTGAAGTTGGCAATGCACTTTTCTTTAAAAATATGCCACTGGGAACCACAGTTCATAATATTGAAATGAAGCCTGGTAAAGGTGCTGCGATGGCAAGAAGTGCTGGTACATCGGCTCAGCTTTCTGCAAAAGAAGGTAAGTATGCCATATTAAGACTTCCCTCTGGAGAGACTAGAATGGTGCTTTTGACTTGCAAAGCAACAGTAGGTGTTGTATCCAATGCAGATCATAACCTACAAAGTGTAGGTAAAGCAGGTAGAACTAGATGGAAAGGACGTCGACCAAGAGTTAGAGGTTGCGTGATGAATCCTGTGGATCACCCAATGGGTGGTGGAGAAGGTAAATCTTCTGGAGGACAACCTAGATCTAGAACAGGAGTTTACTCTAAAGGTCAAAAAACAAGAAACCCTAATAATCCTTCAAGTAAGTTGATTATTAGTAGAAAGAAGAAGAAATAAAGTAACAAGGATATTTATAAATTATGGCAAGATCAATAAAAAAAGGACCATACGTAGATCATAACTTAGATGATAAAGTTGCTAAGATGAATGAATCAGGCGACAGGTCTGTTATCAAGACATGGTCAAGAAGATCTACAATTTTACCTGATTTCGTAGGTCATACTTTTGCTGTTCACAATGGCAATAAATTTATCCCTGTGTACGTATCAGAAAACATGGTAGGTCACAAATTTGGAGAATTTTCACCTACTAGAAACTTTAAAGGACATTCATCCAAGAAAATTAAATAGCCTTAAGGTTTAAGAAACTATGGAAGCAATAGCAAAATTAAATAACTGTCCCACTTCACCAAGAAAAATGAGATTGGTGGCGGATTTGGTTAGAGGCATGAAAGTTGAGAATGCTTTAAGCACATTGAAATATACTCAAAAAGAATCTGCAAAGAGAGTAGAGAAACTATTACTTTCCGCTATTTCAAACTGGCAGGTTAAAAATGAAGGTGCTAGAGTAGAGGATAGCGATTTGTACATTAAAACGATTGCTGTAGACAGTGGCAGAATGCTAAAGCGTTTCAGACCTGCTCCTCATGGTAGAGCGCACAGAATTAGAAAAAGATCTAATCACGTTACGATTGTTGTAGATAGCAAGGTAGAAGTAAAAGCAGAGCCTAAAAAGGAAACTGCTAAGAAAAAAGAAACAAAGAAAGACGATAAAAAATAATCATGGGTCAAAAGGCAAATCCAATAGGTAATAGATTAGGTATCATTCGCGGCTGGGATTCCAACTGGTTCGGCGGAGAGAGGTATGCAGATAAGCTAATTGAAGATGACAAGATCAGAAATTATCTAACTGCTAGACTTCCTAGAAGAAGTGGTGTATCTAAAATTGTAATCGAAAGAACATTAAAGAGACTAATCATTACCGTACAAACTGCTAAACCTGGCATTATTATTGGTAAAGGTGGTGGTGAGGTAGATCGTCTTAAAGAAGAGTTGAAAAAGCTAACCAGCAAAGAAGTTCAGATCAACGTTGGTGAGGTAAGAAGACCAGACCTTGATGCAAGAATTGTTGCAGAAAACATTGCAAGAAACATTGAAGATAGAATGAACTTCAGAAGAGTTATCAAGATGGCTTTAGCTTCAACCATGAGAATGGGAGCTGAGGGGATCAAGGTAAGAGCTTCAGGAAGACTTGGAGGTGCTGAGATGTCAAGATCTGAAGAGTATAAGCAAGGAAGAACTCCTTTGCATACCTTTAGAGCAGATATCGATTACGCTTTAGTTGAAGCACAAACGGTTTATGGAAAGATTGGTATCAAAGTATGGATTTGTAAAGGAGAGGTTTTTGGAAAGAGAGACTTATCTCCAATTATCGGTACTCAAGACGGTGGAGGAAAAGGGCCGAAGAGAAAGTTTAATAAGAATTTTAACAGAAATTAATTTAGGAAGAGATGTTACTACCTAAGAAGACGAAATATAGAAAACAGCAGAAAGGACGTATTAAAGGTACTGCTGGAAGAGGAGCTAAAATATCATTTGGTTCATTTGGCATCAAAGCATTAGAGCCTGCTTGGATTACCAATAGACAGATAGAGGCTGCTCGTATTGCTGTAACAAGATACATGAAAAGGGAAGGTAACGTTTGGATTAGAATTTTTCCTGACAAACCTATTACATCAAAGCCTGCAGAGGTAAGGATGGGTAAAGGTAAAGGCGCTCCTGAAGGCTGGGTAGCTGTTGTAAAACCAGGAAGAATTTTATTTGAAGCAGAAGGAGTTCCATTAGCAGTAGCTCAAGAAGCATTAAGATTAGCTTCTCAGAAATTACCAATTAAAACAAAATTTGTCGTACGTAAAGACTACGCAGAATAAAAAGCTTAACCAAGATGGCTAAGATGAAAAAAGAAGATATTAAAGAATTGTCAACAGAAGAGATAGTGCAAAAGATCTCAGATCAAAAGCAACACTATATGAAACTGAAGTTTAACCATACAGTTTCTGCAATTGACAATCCACTTGTGCTAAAGTCAATGAGAAAAGATATTGCCAGATTAAGCACAGAATTAAGCGCTAGAAAAAACGCTGAAAACTAGTAAGTAATGGCTGAAAGAAATTTAAGAAAACAAAGAATCGGTTTAGTAGTGAGTGATAAGATGGATAAGTCTATCACAATTACAGTTGAGCGAAAAGTGAAACACCCGATTTATGGAAAGTTTGTAAAGAAAACGACCAAGTTTACTGCTCATGATGAAAAAAATGAGTGTGGTATTGGTGATACTGTAAAAGTTATGGAGACCAGACCATTGAGTAAGAACAAAAGATGGCGTTTAGTTGAAATTATAGAAAAAGCTAAATAAAATGGTACAGCAAGAGTCAAGATTAGCAGTTGCTGATAACAGCGGAGCCAAAGAGGTACTTTGTATCAAAGTATTGGGTGGTTCTAGGAGAAGGTATGCTTCAGTAGGCGATAAAATTATTGTCTCTGTAAAGGACGCAACTCCTTCAGGGCAGGTAAAGAAAGGAACTGTTTCTCCTGCTGTGGTCGTAAGAGTAAAGAAAGAAATCAGAAGAAAAGACGGTTCTTATATCCGTTTTGAAGAAAATGCTGCAGTATTGTTAAACCCAAATGACGAGCCAAGAGGAACTAGGATTTTTGGTCCTGTCGCTAGAGAGTTAAGAGAAAAGCAGTATATGAAGATTGTTTCACTAGCTCCTGAAGTAATATAAAGTTATGAGCAGCACAAAAAATATCAAGCTACATATCAAGAAAGGAGATAACGTAATTGTTATTGCCGGAGCTGATAAAGGTAAGCAAGGAAGAGTTTTATCTGTTGAGAAAAAATCAAACAGAGCTTTTGTAGAAGGTGTTAGGATTGTTTCACGACACACTAAGCCTAATGCAAAAAATCCTAATGGAGGTATAGTTAAAAAAGAAGCACCTATTCATGTTTCTAATTTAATGCTAGTTGATCCTAAATCCGGGGAGCCAACTAGAATTTCCAGAGAGAGAAAAGATGGTAAAGTAATTAGAAAGTCTAAAAAATCCGGAGAGGTAATAAAATAATGAGTTACATTCCAGAAGTAAAACAGAGGTATGTTAAGGATATTGTTCCAGCTTTAAAAGAACAATTCCAATACAAGAGTGTATCACAGGTTCCAAAGCTGACTAAAATCTCTATCAATCAGGGATTAGGTGCTGCCGTTGCTGATAAAAAATTAATCGATAATGCGGTTAATGAAATGACAGCAATTACAGGACAAAAGGCTATTGCAACTTATGCAAAGAAGTCAATCTCTAACTTTAAGTTGAGAGAGGGAATGCCTATTGGAGTAAAAGTGACATTAAGAGGTGAGAGAATGTATGAATTTCTTGAGCGTCTTATTAAAGTATCATTGCCAAGGGTAAGAGACTTTAAAGGTATTAATGATAAAAGCTTTGACGGAAGAGGTAACTATACCTTAGGAGTTACTGAGCAAATCATTTTCCCAGAAATTGATATCGATAAAATTCCTAAGATTCAGGGAATGGACATTACATTCGTAACAACGGCACAGACAGATAAAGAGGCTTTTGCCTTACTTAAAGAAATAGGCTTGCCTTTTAAAAATCAGAAAAACTAAGAGACTATGGCTTCAAAATCTTTTAAAGCAAGAGAAGTAAAGAGAAGAAGAATGGTAGACAAGTATGCAGAAAAGCGTGCTGAGCTTAAAGCTGCGGGTGACTATAAAGCACTTGATAAGCTACCTAGAAATAGTTCTAAGATCAGAGTAAGAAACAGATGTATGCTTACAGGTCGTCCAAGAGGTTATCTAAGAACTTTTGGATTATGTAGAATGAAGTTCAGAGAGTTTGCTTTAGATGGTAAGATTCCTGGAGTAACAAAAGCAAGTTGGTAATAAATTAAGGATAAAGAAATGGTAACAGATCCAATAGCAGATTATTTAACAAGAGTAAGAAACGGTCTACAAGCTAAACATAGAATTGTAGAGATACCTGCTTCAAATGTTAAAAAGAGAATTACAGAGATTCTTTATGATAAAGGATACATTTTGAAGTATAAGTTTGATGACAAAGCTGGAAAAGGCAACCAAGGTGTTATCAAAGTTGCTCTTAAATATGATGGAGAAACAGGATTACCTGTAATTAGAGGTTTAGAAAGAATTAGCCGTCCAGGTCTGAGAAGGTTTTCAGGAGCAGATAGCTTGCCAAGAATTTTAAACGGCTTGGGAATTGCTATTGTTTCTACATCGAAAGGAATTATGACTGATAAAGAAGCAAGGAAAGAAAACGTTGGAGGAGAAGTTCTTTGCTCTGTATATTAAATTATAGATTATGTCAAGAATTGGAAAAGCACCGATAAATTTAGCAGATGGCGTTACGCTTACGGTTTCTGATACCAACTTGGTAACAGTTAAAGGCGCTAAAGGTGAATTGCAACATCAAATTGATAGAGATATCAAGATAGAAGTAAAGGATAACGAAGTAGTTATTAGCAGACCTACTGAGCAAAAAAGACACAAGTCTATGCATGGACTTTACAGATCTTTGATTGCCAATATGGTAAAAGGTGTATCGGAAGGTTACAAAAAAGAGTTAGAGTTGGTAGGGGTTGGATACAGAGCGAGCAACCAAGGTCAGCTACTAGATCTTGCTGTTGGGTATTCGCATCCTATTGTTTTTGCATTACCCGATGAGGTAAAAGTAACAACTGAGATGCAAAAAGGTCAAAATCCAAAAGTAATATTAGAGTCTACTGACAACCAATTGTTAGGGTTAGTTGCTTCGAAAATTAGATCTATTAGAAAGCCTGAGCCATACAAAGGAAAAGGTATTAAATATAGTGACGAAGTTATTAGAAGAAAAGCAGGTAAATCAGCTGCAGCTAAATAGATAAATCATGTTAGCAAGAAAAGTAGTAAGAAGAACTAAAATTAAGCAGAGAGTTAGAAAAACAGTTAAAGGTTCTGCCAGCAGACCAAGACTTTCTGTCTTTAGAAGTAATAAAGATATCTATGCTCAATTGATAGATGATGAAAATGGTCATACTTTGCTTTCAGCGTCGTCAAAAGAAGTTTCTAGTAAGAAGGGACCTAAAGTAGAGCAATCAAAATCTGTAGGTACACTTGTTGCTGAAAGAGCAAAAGCATTAAAAATTAGTGAAATCGTTTTTGATAGAGGTGGATACCTTTATCATGGAAGAGTAAAAGCATTAGCTGAAGGAGCAAGAGAAGGCGGACTAAAATTCTAAAAATATTATGTCAACAGAAAGTATTCAAAGAGTAAAAGCAAGCGAATTAGACCTAAAAGAAAAGGTTGTTGCGATAAATCGTGTTGCCAAAGTAACAAAAGGTGGTAGAACTTTTAGTTTCTCTGCAGTGGTTGTAGTAGGTGATGGAGATGGAATCGTAGGTCACGGTCTTGGAAAGGCTAGAGAGGTAACGGAGGCTATTGCCAAAGGTATTGACGATGCTAAAAAGAATTTGATCAAAGTACCCGTTTTAAATGGTACAATTCCTCATCAGCAAAGTATTAAGTATCGTTCTGCATGGGTTATTCTAAAGCCAGCAGCAAGTGGTACTGGAGTAATTGCGGGAGGTGCTGTGAGAGCGGTATGTGA
Organism: Bacteroidia bacterium; assembly: GCA_030426955.1. Lineage (GTDB taxonomy): Bacteria > Bacteroidota > Bacteroidia > Chitinophagales > JAUHXS01 > JAUHXS01. Next base: position 204,961 of record JAUHXS010000002.1, read on the forward strand.
AAGTGCTGGCATTTCTGATATTCTAGCAAAATCTTTGGGTACGTCAAACCCACATAACGTTGTAAAAGCAACAATTGAAGCATTGACTCAATTGAGAGACCCCATTACGGTATCCAAGCAAAGAAGAGTCAAATTAGATAAAGTATTTAACGGTTAAGAAAATGGCTAAGTTAAAATTAACTCAAGTAAAGAGTATAATCAAGCGTCCTAAAAGACAGAAAGCTACAATGCAAGCTTTAGGACTGACAAAAATTAATAAGACCGTTGAGGTAGAAGGCACTCCGCAAATCTTAGGAATGGTGGAGAAGGTAAGACATTTAATTAAAGTAGAGCAATAGTCAAGTTATGGAACTAAGTAACTTAAAACCCGCAAAAGGTTCGGTAAAAAATAAAAAGAGAATAGCACGAGGCGAAGGGTCTGGTAGAGGGGGAACTTCTACGAAAGGTCATAAAGGAGCTAAGTCAAGATCTGGCTATAAGTCTAAGCTTGGATTTGAAGGAGGTCAAATGCCTATTCAAAGAAGGTTGCCTAAAAGAGGTTTCAAAAACATTAACCGTGTTGATTATAAGGTAATCAACTTAGACAGATTGCAAGAGTTTGCTGACAAAACTAAAGCTAAATCTTTTGACGTAGAGAGCTTGAAGAAATTAATCAATGCTTCTGCTACAGATCAAATTAAAGTATTAGGTAGAGGTGAGTTAAAAGCAAAACTAGATATTAAAGTAAACGCATTTAGCGAATCTGCTCAAAAAGCAATTGAAAAAGCTGGAGGTAAAATAGAAAAGGTATAAGAGCAAATGAAGGGGCTAATCGAGACAATCAAGAATATTTATAAAATCGATGATTTAAGAATTCGAATTCTTAATACATTAGGTTTTCTACTGATTTATAGATTAGGCTCTTATGTGGTATTACCTGGAATTGATCCAGCTGCTTTAGATAGCTTGAATTCTCAAGGACAGTCTGGTCTTTTGGGTATCTTAAATATGTTTGCAGGAGGAGCTTTTTCTAGAGCTTCTATTTTTGCATTAGGGATTATGCCCTACATTTCTGCTTCAATTGTTATCCAACTTTTAGGGATGGCCATTCCATACTTTCAAAAGTTACAAAAAGAAGGAGAAAGTGGCAGAAGGAAGATCAATCAATATACAAGGTACCTTACTATTGCTATAACAGCTGCGCAGGCATCGGCTTATGTTGTCAACTTAAATGCCATTGCAGAAGGTGCTATAATTATTAATCAATCATTATTTTGGTTATCAACTGTAGTCGTATTAACAGGAGGAACCATGTTTGTAATGTGGTTGGGAGAGAAGATTACGGATAAAGGTATTGGTAACGGTATATCACTAATCATTATGATTGGTATTATAGCAAACTTGCCTTTTGCTTTATTTGCAGAGTTTACTTCTAGATCAGAATCTGGAGCGTTGGTCTTCTTTTTGATAGAGATGGTAGCTTTAGCAGCAATAGTTGCCATAACAATTATGTTGGTGCAAGGCACTAGAAGAATTCCTGTTCAGTATGCTAAAAGAATTGTTGGTAATAAACAATACGGTGGAGTAAGGCAGTACATTCCATTAAAGGTAAACGCAGCTGGAGTAATGCCTATCATCTTTGCTCAGGCATTGATGTTTATCCCTGCTACTATAATTCAGTTTTTCCCAGATTCAGAAACAGGGCAAGGTATCGTGAATACAATGTCAGATTATACTTCATTTTGGTATAATTTAGTTTTTGGACTATTAGTTCTTTTATTTACTTATTTCTATACAGCCTTAATTGTGAATCCAATTCAAATGGCTGATGAGATGAAAAGAAACGGTGGTTTTATACCAGGTGTGAAGCCAGGAAAGAAAACTGCTGAGTTTATCGATTCTGTTATGTCTAGAATAACATTGCCAGGTGCGATTTTCCTTGCTTTTGTAGCAATACTTCCAGCTTTTGCTTCCATTTTAGGCGTCAATAGTCAATTTGCTCAGTTCTTTGGTGGAACATCATTATTGATTTTAGTTGGTGTAGTATTGGATACTTTGCAACAAGTAGAAAGTCACTTGTTAATGAGACATTATGATGGTTTAATGAAGTCTGGACGAATTAAAGGTAGAGCATCGGCTGGTGCAGGTGCTGCAATCTAAAGCACTATGATCTACTATAAGTCTTCCGATGAAATTGAACTAATTAGAAAAAGTTCTTTGCTTGTTTCAAAAACGTTGGCAGTAGTTGCTGAGGTTATAAGACCGGGAATTAAGACAATAGAATTAGATCAAATTGCCGAAGAACACATTCGAGATCATAAGGCAGTTCCAGCATTTAAAGGTTACAACGGATTTTCAGGATCACTTTGCATATCTACTAATGAAGAGGTAGTGCATGGTATTCCGGGAGATCGTGAGTTAAAAGATGGAGATATTGTTTCTGTCGATTGTGGTGTTCTGATGAACGAATACTTTGGAGATTCTGCATATACATTTATGGTTGGTGATGTTGAAGAGCCAATCATGAAGTTATTAGATGTAACAAAAAAATCATTAGAGTTGGGAATTGATCAGGCTAGAATCGGAAACCGATTGGGAGATATTGGCTTTGCTATTCAAGATTATACTGAAGTGCAACATGGTTATGGTGTTGTTAGAGAGTTAGTAGGTCACGGAGTAGGACGCCAGTTACATGAAAAACCTGAAGTAGCCAATTATGGTAGAAGAGGGAAAGGTAACAAGTTGAAAAATGGTTTAGTAATTGCTATCGAACCAATGATCAATCTCGGAACACATGAAGTAATCCAACTCGATGATGGATGGACAATTGTTACTGCAGATAATCAACCGTCTGCGCACTTTGAGCACACGGTGGCAATAACAAAAGAAGGGCCTGAAGTACTTTCAACGTTTGATATAATAGAGCAAGCAATAAAACAAAACAAAGAAATTAAAGAATTAATATAAAAGTCGTATATTTGCATCCCTTTTGATATGGCAAAACAAGATTTAATAGAACAAGATGGCGAAATAGTGGAGGCATTGTCTAATGCAATGTTCAAAACTAGGCTTGAAAACGGTCATGAAATCGTTTGTCACATCTCAGGAAAAATGAGAATGCACTATATAAGAATTTTACCTGGCGATAAGGTCAAAGTGGAGATGTCTCCTTACGACCTATCTAAAGGACGTATTACTTATAGGTATAAATAAAAAGATATGAAATATCCATTAATAAAGAGCTATACATCAGCTGATATGATTAAAATGGATATTCCATCTGACCATAATATGAAATTTTAAACAGATGAAAGTAAGAGCTTCAATAAAAAAGAGGAGTACTGATTGCAAGATTATCAGAAGAAATGGGAAGCTGTACGTTATTAATAAAAAGAATCCTAGGTTTAAACAACGTCAAGGATAATCAATCTTAAGCACAAAATAATAATACTAAATGGCGAGAATTGCAGGAATAGATTTACCAAAAAATAAAAGAGGCATCATTGGGCTTACTTATATTTTTGGTATTGGCAGATCAACTGCTGCAAAAATTTTAGCGGAAGCTGGAGTAGATGAAAATATTAAAGTCCAAGATTGGAACGATGATCAAGCAGGTAAAATTCGTTCAATTATTGGAGATACTTATAAGGTCGAAGGTGCTTTAAGATCTGAAGTAAAAGAAAACATTAAACGGTTGATGGACATCGGTTCTTATCGTGGTGTGCGTCACAGAAAAGGTCTACCTGTTAGGGGACAAAAAACAAAGACCAATGCAAGAACTCGTAAGGGTAGAAAGAAAACAGTTGCTAACAAAAAGATGGCTCCTAAATAATAGGAGATAATAAACAGTCGATATGGGAAAAACGGCAAAAGTAGTTAAGAAAAAGAGAAAGGTAAAAGTTGATCCAGAAGGAGTTTGTAGAATACAAGCCAGTTTCAACAACATCATTATTACTTTTACAAATAAAGCAGGAGATGTGATTTCTTGGTCATCAGCTGGGAAAATGGGCTTTAGAGGGTCAAAGAAAAATACACCTTATGCAGCTCAGGTGGCTTCAGCAGAAGCAGCTCAAGTGGCTTATGAAGCAGGATTAAGATCCGTGAAGGTTTATGTAAAAGGACCTGGTGCTGGAAGAGAGTCTGCGATCAGAGCAATCTACACAAAAGGAGTAGAAGTAACATTAATTACTGACGTAACGCCATTACCACATAATGGTTGCCGTCCACCAAAAAGAAGAAGAGTATAAAATAATTATGAATGATGAATTTTGAATGTTAAAATCAACAATTCAAAATTTATAATTTAAAATTCAACATTATCTAGAAATGGCAAGATACACAGGTCCAAAATCGAAAAAAGCTAGATCATTCGGAGAACCGATTTACGGTTTCGATAAAGCATTTGAGAAAAAGAAATATCCTCCAGGGCAACATGGTCCTTCAAGAAGAAGAAAATCTGCTTCTGAATATGGTATTCAGTTGAAAGAAAAGCAAAAGGCTAAATACACTTACGGTATATTAGAAAGACAATTCTCCAACTTATTCAAAGAGGCGAATAGAAGAAAAGGTATTACTGGTGAGAACTTATTACAGTTGCTAGAAGCTAGATTGGATAATACGGTGTTTAGATTAGGAATTGCTCCTACAAGAAGGGCTGCAAGACAGTTTGTAACACACAAGCATATTACCGTAAATGGTGATATTGTAAATATCCCATCATTTACATTAAAGCCGGGAGACTTGGTAAGTGTAAAAGATAAATCAAAGAAATTAGAAGCTATTCAATCTTCGCTAGCTGGAAAAGGTAAAACCTTTCCTTGGTTAGAGTGGGATGAAGGTAAATTTCAAGGAGTGTTCTTGCAAATGCCAGAAAGGGAAGCAATCCCAGAGAGCATTAAAGAACAATTAATAGTTGAATTGTATTCTAAATAAACGTTAAAAAACTTAAGTTAAAAAAACGATATGGCACTATTAACATTTCATAAGCCGGATAAAATTATCTTACAGAAAGCTACAGACTTTGAAGGGTCTTTTGAGTTCAGACCTTTAGAGCCAGGATTTGGGGTAACTGTGGGTAATGCTCTTAGAAGAATTTTACTCTCTTCTTTAGAGGGTTCTGCAATTACAGCTGTTAAGATTGAAGGAGTGGATCACGAGTTTGCAACAATTAAAGGTGTGATGCAAGATGTTGTTGATATCATTTTGAACCTAAAGCAAGTTAGATTTAAGTCAATTGGCGATGGAGATTCTAGCGAGGAAAAAATCTTTTTATCATTAAAAGACAAAGAGGAATTTAAAGCTGGAGACATTGAAGGTTTTACCAATAACTACCAAATCGTAAATCAGGATTTAGTGATTTGCAATATGGAAAAATGGGTAAACCTTGACATTGAATTGACAGTACAGAAAGGAAGAGGTTATGTCCCTGCTGAAGATAATAAGCCTAAGGATGCACCTGCTGGAACTATTCCTATTGATGCGATCTTTACTCCAATCAAAAATGTTAAGTTCCATATTGAGAATACAAGGGTAGAGCAAAAGACAGACTATGAAAAATTAATCATGGATGTCAAAACTGACGGAACTATTCACCCTGAAGAAGCTGTTAAAGAAGCGGCAAAAATCATGATTCAGCATTTAATGTTGATTTCTGATGAGAATATTTCATTCGATATGCATGATGATAGCGAAGAAGATATTGTTGATGAGCATGTATTGCACATGAGAAAGTTATTAAAAACTTCTCTAGAGGATATGGATCTTTCTGTAAGAGCTTACAACTGCCTTAAAGCTGCTAAGATTAATACTTTAGCAGATATGGTAAAATACGATACTTCTGAGTTATTGAAATTTAGAAACTTCGGTAAGAAATCATTAGTTGAGATAGAAGCTCTGTTAGTAGAGAAAGGCTTGTCTTTTGGAATGGATATTTCAAAATATAAGTTAGGAGACGAGTAAAATATACTCGTTGTAAATGAATTTGTAATAAATTCTTTTTATAACGAGTTATGCCGCATAACAAAAAGGCTATAATAAAGGAAGTGAAGCGGTATAGCTTAAATAAGATAAGTAATGAGACACGGTAAAAGAATTAACCATTTAAGTAGAAAGAGCGGTCACAGAAAAGCTATGTTGGCAAATATGGCTAACTCTTTGATTCTGCATAAAAGAATCAAAACGACTTTAGCAAAGGCAAAAGCATTAAGAAAGTATGCAGAGCCTGTGATTAACCGTGCAAAGGAAGATACGACTCACTCAAGAAGAATGGCTTTTAGATACCTTAGAGATAAAGAAGGTGTTAAAGAGCTTTTCAGTGAAGTGTCTCAAAAGATTGCGAATAGACCTGGTGGCTATACTCGAATTATCAAGCTTGGAAATAGATTAGGCGATAATGCAGAGATGTGCTACATTGAGCTAGTTGATTTTAATGAGTTAATGCTTAAAACTGGAACAAGCAAAGCAGCAGCTAAGCCAAAAACAAGAAGAAGCAGAAGAGGCGGCAGCGGTAAAGGAAATGCTTCTAATGAAAAGCAAGCAGATTCGGCGAAGACTGAGGCAAAAGAAGAAGCAAAACCCAAGGCGGAGGTAAAGCCTGCTGAAGCAAAGAAGGAAGCTCCTAAAAAAGAAGAGCCTAAGTCAGAAAAGAAAGAAGATAAAAAAGATGGCGAATAGCCTTCAAATTGAAAAGACCTTGAACGGGGATAAGATGTTAACATCTTATCCCCGTTTTGTTTTATAGCAATGTTGTTTTTGGATTAACTTTGACTTAAATTAATAATCATGATGGAAGAAAAAAGCGCAATTCTACTATTAGAAGACGGTACTAAATTTTACGGTCAAGCTGCAGGAAAGATTGGCACTACGATGGGTGAAATCTGTTTTTGTACCGGCATGACGGGCTATCAGGAGGTGTTTACAGATCCATCATATTTTGGTCAGATTTTAATTATGACCAATGTGCATATTGGTAACTATGGTACGATAGAAGAAGAAGTGGAGTCAGACTCTGTGAAAATCGCTGGGTTGGTTTGTCGTACGTTCACCGAGACTTTTTCTAGACCAAGAACAAATGAATCTATACAAACCTATTTTGAGAGAGAGGAAGTTGTAGGAATATCTGGCATTGATACACGAGCTGTTGTAAGACATATTAGGCATAAAGGTGCGATGAATGCTATCATCTCTTCCGAAGATTTAGATGAAAATAGCTTGATGTCAAAACTTAAAGGACATCCTTCCATGGCGGGTATGGAGCTAGCATCAAAAGTTTCGACTAAGGAGCCTTACTTTTGGGGCGAAGAAGATGCCAAATATAAAGTAGCAGTCTTGGACTTAGGAGTTAAAAGAAATATACTTAAATGTTTAGAAGCAGTTGGATGTTATATGAAAGTTTTTCCAGCAAAAACATCCTTTGATGAAATGAAGTCATGGAATCCCGATGGATATTTTATTTCCAATGGTCCTGGGGATCCTGCTCCTATGGATTATGCTGTAGATGTGGTTAGAAAAATATTGGATGAAGATGCACCGCTTTTTGGAATTTGTCTTGGACATCAAATTCTGGCAAGGGCATTAGATATTGAGACTTACAAAATGCATAATGGGCATAGAGGCTTAAATCATCCAGTCAAGAACTTAGTAACTGGAAAAAGCGAGATTACAACGCAGAATCATGGTTTTGGTGTAAGTCCTGAAGCAATTCAATCTTCTGATAAGGTTGAAATCACCCATATGAACTTAAATGATGAAACAATAGAAGGAATTAAGGTAAAAGGAAAAAAGGCTTTTTCAATTCAATACCACCCAGAAGCATTCCCTGGTCCACATGATTCTAGATACCTCTTTGAAGAGTTTACTAAAATAATGTAGTGCTAAAGCTGTCTTTAATCTTTAGGTGATGTTATTTAATCTAATAATCTTCTAATTTTTTAACCTTTAAATCTTTAAACCCAAACGATGAGCTTTATAGTTGAAATACACGGAAGAGAGATTTTAGACTCAAGAGGAAATCCCACAATAGAAGCAGAAGTGTTAACCGAAAATGGAATTATCGGAAGAGCCGCAGTTCCATCGGGAGCCTCAACTGGGAAACACGAGGCGGTTGAGCTGAGAGATGGCGGAGATCGCTACATGGGTAAGGGTGTTCAAAATGCAGTTGAGAATGTTAATGAAATTATTAATGATGCGCTCAATGGATTTAACGTTTTAGAGCAAAACTTAATTGACCAAACCTTAATAGAACTAGACGGAACAGAAAATAAATCCAACCTTGGAGCAAATGCAACTTTAGCGGTCTCTATGGCAGTTGCTAATGCAGCAGCAGACGAAACAGAACAATATTTATATAGTTACCTCGGAGGGGTAAGTGCAAATGTGCTTCCTGTTCCAATGATGAATATTATCAATGGCGGAGCACATGCCGATAACAAGATCGACTTTCAGGAGTTTATGATCATGCCTGTTGGAGCCGATACCTTTAATGAGGCATTGAGGATGGGCGTAGAAACCTTTCATCATTTGAAAAAAGTACTCAAAGGCAAAGGCTATTCAACTAATGTGGGGGATGAAGGAGGCTTTGCTCCCGAAATACAATCTAACGAAGAGGCCATTGAAACCGTTTTGAAAGCCATCGAAAGTGCTGGCTTCAAACCAGGAGAAGATATTTATATTGCAATGGATGCTGCAAGCTCAGAGTTTTACGATGAAAAGAGTAAATCCTATATTTTTAAGAAGTCGTCAGGAAAGCAACTCAGCTCTGACGAAATGGTGGATTATTGGGCAAACTGGGTATCGAAATATCCGATTTTATCTATAGAAGATGGATTAGATGAAGATGACTGGAACGGCTGGAAAACATTGACGGAAAAATTGGGAAATAAAGTTCAATTAGTCGGAGATGATTTATTTGTGACCAACTCAAAAAGACTGCAAAGAGGAATTGATGAACAAATCGCAAATTCTATCTTAATCAAAGTAAACCAGATAGGAACATTAACGGAGACCATTAATGCAGTTAACTTGGCTACACGCAATAGCTATACAAGTGTAATGAGTCATCGCTCAGGAGAAACTGAGGATACGACTATTGCAGATCTATCAGTCGCTTTGAACACTGGTCAAATAAAAACTGGATCGGCATCAAGAACAGATCGAATCGCAAAGTACAATCAATTACTTAGAATCGAAGAATCGCTTGGAAGCACGGCAAACTATTGGGGAAAGCAAGTGCTAGGTAGGTATTAACTTTTAAAATTAGAGCCTTTAAACCTTTCAATATTTTAACCTTCTAATCTATAATGCAGTTAGTTGAATCAATAAAAGAATACTATCAAAAAATTCCTAAAGTCTTTAAAAATAAGTATGCTGTAACACTAATTGCATTTACTATTTGGCTGACTTTCTTCGACAGAAATGATTTAATATCTCAATATAAGTTGACGATGCAATTAAAGGAATTAGAAGACAAAATGGTTTATTACAAAGAGCAACTGGAAGAAGTAAAAAAGACGCAAAAAGAATTATTTACGGATCAAAGCTCAATTGAAAAATTTGCACGTGAGAAATATTGGATGAAGCGAGATAATGAAGATGTTTTCATTATAGTTGAAGAATAGTTCTAATTCAAACCATTTTCTACCCAATCAAAAGCTGGATAACCAAATTGATTATTATTCCATTTGTAAATAATTCTACCTTGTTTCATATAGAAAATAGTAGGGAAGCTACCATCACATATTTCAAGAACTCCTTTGAAGCTACCTGAAATTAAGTAATCGGGACTGTAGGCGTCAGTTTCACCTTTGAAGTAGTCAATATCATCTTGTTCAGAGCTCGCTATTATAACAATTACATCAACTTTTGATCTATTGACAAGTGTTTCTAGTTTAGGTGCTAATGCGTGACAAAATCCACAATCTTTACTTACAATGCACATTAATCCAGTATAGTTGGAGTTTGTTTTAGCAATTAGTTTGGCAACTTCATGATTATTGTACTTTTCATCTTGCTTTATTTCTAAGCCTTCACTCCGATAGTCTTCTATGTATATTGGGTTGCAGTAAAACTCAAATAAAAGACTTGTAAGACACAATAGGATAGCACTAATCATTCTTAGCCATTTGCTAAAATTTATTTTGAATAACAAATACGTGCTTGAAAAAATAGTTAATCCGATAACTGCTATGATTGGTAGTAGCCGACTTTGAGTCCAACCTATATCCAATTCTATGAGGAAGTTGCTAATATGATCTGAACAAATAATTATGGTTAAGTTTGTAAGAATAGCTACAAATAGTAGAAGAAACTTTTTTTGAGTCATAGAAAAGCTTATTGGTATTGTGGCATAAAGCAAAATAAGGGAAAATGTAGAACTCTTGCATTATTAATTATATAATATATTTTGTAGCTTGTGGTATAATTAGTTAAATTAAACAATAGTAAAATGAAAAAAACAGCAAAATTATCTCTAGTGGTTTTAGGTATTGCTTTTTTTGCAGCTTCTTGCAAAAAATGTGTGACTTGTTCTTATGAAGTTAATGGTCAAGAATTTACTTCTGGTGAAATCTGTGGTAAAAAATCAGAAATTGACGATGTTAAAACAACATGGGAAAACGCTGGTACTGCTGTAGGTGTGGAAACAACTTGCAAAGATTCTTAATAGTTTTTTAACTTATTAAGAGGCCGTTGATTTATTAAAAATTAACGGCTTTTTTATTTTAGCTAGGAATTTTTATCTCGTAATCTTTTCCAGAAATATTTTTAATATACGGTTGTCTTAACCAAGGGTTTAATAACTTCAACATCTTGTAATTGGCTCCCTTTCCTTTTGCAAAAGCATTTAGGTCTTCAATATTATTCTCTACCTTATAGGCTGTATAGGGAATTGGCTGATATAAATCCTTTTCAGCTATATAAAACCCAAATTTCTTAGGATTTTCTAAAACTGCCTTAATTGCTAAAATGCGATAAACGTATCTTCCTGTTTCCGTATTTAAGTATAAGTCATAATAGTTATCAATTCCTTGATCTTCACTAGCATCTTGCAATCGCCTTATACCACAATTGTAAGACGCTGCAGCCATTGCCCAAGAGCCAAAATCATCATAGGACTTTTGTAGGTATTTGCAGGCAGCCTCAGTTGCTTTTTCAAGATGATATCGCTCGTCAATAACATCGTTAACCTCCAAGCCATATTCAATTGCTGTAGCCTTCCTGAATTGCCAAAACCCCTCTGCGCGGGCAGGAGATATTACATTTTGTAAACCGCTTTCTGCTACAGCTAGATATTTAAAGTCTATAGGTATGTTGTTCTTTTGGAGAATGGCTTCTATTTGGGGTAGCCATCTATTAGCAAGTTTTAGGTAATAAAAAGTTTGAGAGTGGAAATATACATTGCTTAATAGTTCTCGCTCTACTCGTTCTTTGACATCGAAGTTGTCTAGAGGAACCTCTTCTCCTGCAAAAGACATTGATTCTGGGACGGTGACGGGGGTGACTTTTTGTGAAAACTTAAATATTTCATCTTGCTCATAAGACTGACTTGAAATAAGCACAACGCCTAAGGCAACTGATAAAACTAATGAGGTAGAAAATATAACTGTATTGTTCTTTTTCATGATTTCTTTTTGAATAGTGGAACATTAGAACATGCTTCTCCATACATGAGGCTTTTAACTATGGGTACAAGCTTACTGGTTATTGAAACATAAACATAGGGAGGAATGCTTTCTTCGCTACACCCTTTGATAATGACACGCTTGCCATTGTAATCTTTGACATTAAGCTGACTGATCTGTTCATCATAATATTGCTTTTGGGCTTCTTCGGGTGTTCCAAAGTATAACTTCTTTACAATACTGCTTGCATAAACACCTACCAGCATATAGGCCCATCTAGGAATAATGGCATCGGTAGAACAAAAAACAGTTAAAGGTTGGTTTCTATATTGCTCCCAATTGTGTTTTTTTAGGGAATCCCTGAAGTCCTTTTCTTTCAATAATAACTCCTTAAAAAGATAAGGCTTAACATCAAATGGAATAATTTTAGGTGGAGATAAGAGTTCCTCTAAATCTAATGTGATGAGACCACTTTGAGCTACCCTGTTTACTATTTCTTTTGTATTAGACATTACTATTATAAACGAAAGATTGATACGTTTAGTTTATTTTTGCGATAGATAACTATTTTGCTATTATAAATCCAGTTAGAAAACCCAGCCCAAGACCTCCTAGGCCCGCAATGAGTTTATTTCTTTTTTGTTTATTATCTTTTTGGGAAAGATCGTTTTTAACTTGTGTTAATTCTATTTGCGTCTGATCTAGGTTAGCTTTAGACCTATTGAGTTCCGTAGCTACATTATAAAGTTGAGTCTCTATATCGATCAAGTGTTCTTTTGATGCAGAGTCTAAAATAAGATATTGAATTTTAAGTTCATTGAAGCTTGAATCAAGAAAGTTAATTCTGTTTTCGTAACTTTTTATCAATGTCTTTTCCGTTTGTGAGTTTTGTTCAAGAATATAGGACTTCGTTTTTTGATAGAGGTCGTATTCCTCTTTTGTTAAAGTATGCTTTTGAGCATATGAGCAGCATCCAAAATAAAAACTGAAACATAAATAAAGAAGTAGTTTCTTCATTTAGTATTGGATTTGATTTCATTTTTTATTTGCTCTAAGTCAGCCCATTTTTGATCCAGTACTTCTTTCAAGCTATCAATGGTATTGGTTTTAATATTTGCTGCTGGATTATAGACGCTATCTATGATTAAGATTTCCTGAGTAATTAAATTAACCTCTTTTCTAAATAGTTTTAGTTGATTTTGTACGTTGTTTAATTCCATAATCGATTCCGTAATTGATATTTCGATTGCTTGTAGGCTGTCTATTGTTTGTTGAATATTTTGAATTGAATTAGAATTATGAGTTTGAACGTATGATTTGGCAAGGAGGAATAACAAAACAGCTATTAAAAAGTAGGGAGCTAATGTAAATATTTGACGTTTCATACAACGACTTTATGCAAACTTACTAAAAGAAAATGTTTTAATGAAAGTGATCCATTCGTCTGATTTATTGTGACTTTCATCTATTAATTAAATTAATACAACAAATACTTTGATTTGATGAAACTTTATTCCTATTTTTTCGTATATGATATAGATAAATAGTAAGTAAAGTAACATAGTTTAATGAGGGTTAGATTTAAGGTTTTAGTTTTATTGTTATTCGTAACTACACACGTTTCGTTTGCAGCTAAATTCTATTCACAAGGAACTGGGAACTTTAGTGCTACAACCAATTGGGACACTAATCCTATTGGAGGTGGTGCAGATCCTGTTGCTGGCGATTTTGTTTCTGGTACACACCAGTGGGTTATTCAAGATGGAGATAATATCACTTTGGATTTGGATGTTGATTTGGATTCTATTACCATAGGGGAAGGTGTATCTGGAAGTTTAATATTCGGAAATGATGGCACTGCAGACTCAATGGTAATTCAAAAGGCAATGATAGTTGCACTTGGAGGTTCTGTATCACATTCTGCAATTATTGTTACAGATTACTTAGAGCTAAGAGGAAGCCTTATTAATAATGGAACTTTTGATTTGAAATCTGGTACGGGGAGGGATGTCGCTACTAAATTTAATAATACTAGTGCTGCAACAATTTCAGGAGGCATAATACCGCAATTTAGCAATTTGACATTTGATGGGAGTGCTATTGTTGATGTAACTCAACGAATAGATGTAGAAGGGAGCATTGTTATTGAAGATGGAGCAACCTTTGACGATGGAGACTCTACACATACAGTAGCTGGTAATTGGACCGAAAATGGGACAGGGCAAATGATTGGCAACGGTACTATAATAATGGACAATGCCCTTACACAGACTATTACTACAACAGCTGCATTTAATAACCTCATTTTTAATGGTGGCGTTGCTGCAACAGCTACCATCGCTGGAGCCATTACGGTAAACGGAGATTTTTTAGTCACAAATAATACAACTGTAACGTCTAGTATTAACGGTCATACGCTCAATGGAGACTTTCAGGTAGATGTAGGTGCAACTTACAACCAAAGTGCAGCAGGTAGGGTTTTGTTTTATGGTGTTGACACTCAGAATATAGTGTGTAACGGGGATGTGGACATATTCCAGGTCTTTACAGATAATGGTAACAATACTTTGCCCAAGATATTTTCGGGAAGTCTTGGCATTGCGAGTGACTTTAGGGTTTTGAATACTTCTCACGTAATGGGAGATGTAAATATTTCAATTGCCAATATGCGTTTGAACGGTACGTGTAGTTTTAGTGATACAATAACTTTTACTGGGGGAACATTGAGAGATGATGGAACTGATAATAGTTTTACCTTAGGAAGTGCAACTATTAATATAGAAGGTAATACAACACTGAATGCAGGTGATACAATGCATGTAGGAGGAGACTTTGCAATAAGCTCAAATTACTTGATTATCAACGCTGATGCCCACCTTAAACAAGATAGCTTATTGAAGAGTTTTAGTATGGACGTCTCTACCATATTATACGTTAGAACTGCTGATGGCTTTCCTGTTGATTTTTCAACTTACAGCTTAGTAACGGCAAGTCGAGTTCGATATGATCTCAATCAGCCCCAAACAGTTAGAGGAAATATTACCTATGGAAACTTAGAGGTTGTGAATGATACAAAAACAGTTGATGGACCGTTAGATGTCGATAACAGATTAAGGCTATACAACGGATGTACTTTGGAGTTGGGAAGCTATGCTCATACAGTTGCTAATGATGTTGATTATGTTAGCGGTGCTGCATGCACAATTAATAGCTCAGATTCATTAATATTGGATGGTGAAGATAATAATCAAACCCTTGATGCAAACATTACTTACAATTTAGAAAATATAGTATTTACAAATACAGCTCCAACAGCAGTACGAACTAAAAATATAGATGCTGACTTAAACGTAGGGGGAGACTTTATCGTTACAAATACAGGTGGGAGTTCTGCAAATTACTTGATAGTTGACATTGATGGAAGTAATATTATAAATGACGGAGATGGTAGCTATTCATTAGGTCAAAATGTTCATCTCCATTCATCAGGTGAATCAAATTTTGACTCTGTTACTACTTTTAATACTGTCACAATGGATTCATTGAGTTTGATTAGGTTCGATGGTACTGATCAAAATATACCAGCATTAACCTATGGAGCAATTGAGTTAAATGGTAATGGCGCAAAGACTGCTCAAGGAAATATTCTGGTTAAAAGGTTTGTCGAACGCGTTGGGGCAACACCAGTATTTGCAGATGCAGGCTTTACACACCAAGTAAAAGGAGACTGGTTAATGGGGCAAGCATACGCTACTGCAGCTTCGATGACTGGTAAGATGATTTTTAATGGTGGGGATCAAAATATTAGTGCTTCTTTCTTTGAAACAGTAGAATTTGCTGGAACTGGAACAAAAACAACAACTGGTAACTTAGATGTAGATGATAGCCTGTTAGTAAAAGACGGTGTGACTTTTAGCACAGATAATAACATTAATGTAGGAGGACACATAAGAGTATTTGGAGATGGTTTTTATAAGCAGACAGCTAATACAACAACATTCGATGGCATTGGTTTAATGAACGTGACCTTTAATGATACGAGTTATTTTTATAGGTTAACAATAAATCCAACTGCTGGATTGGTTCAAATACTGACAGATATTGCGGTGAAGCAAGATCTGGTTATTGAGAATGGCAAAATTATGGCAGGTCAGAGCGTCAATATTAAAATCGAGGATGACTTTTATATTGGTACATCTGGAGGAGGAGGTACATATACTACAAATACAGCAAGTACTATAACGATGAATGGAGTTGGATTAACTCAAACCATCCTTAACTATGGAAATGCATCTTTTGGAAATCTTGTATTTACTGGTGGCTCAGAAAAAAGACTCGGTATCAATACTTTTGATGTGAGTGGAGATATCACTATAGATGTGGGAACAATATTAGATGCAAATAATGAAGATATTGAAGTAGAAGGAAATTGGATAAACAATGGATCATTCAGTCCTACAGGAAGAACGGTAACTTTTGATGGGTCAGTTTCTGGACAAACAATTACTTCATCTGATTTTAATAATCTAACGATAAGTAACTTTGTGGACACTGTATTGTTATTAGGAAACCAGACTCTTTCTGGAAATCTTGTTATTGATAATAATGCCATCTTAGATGCCAATGATACAGGCAATTACTTTATTACTGTTGAAAACTGGTGGGATAATGATAATGGTGGGGATTTCTTAGCAAGAGAAGGTACAGTAGTATTTAACGGAGCGCAGTCCCGAATATTTACAGGAGGAACAGGAGCAGGGCACAGATTTTATAATGTCGTAAGTAATTCATTAAGTACTACTAACAATAGGATGGATGGAGATATGGATATTGATGGAGATTTTACAATTAATCCAGGATCAGGAATTTGGTATACATATGCGTATGATATGTATTTTTCGGGTAATATTTATGGGGAGACAGATAGGTTTAATTGTAATGGTGTTAATACATTATATTTTGATGCTATTGCTGGTTCTTTCGAATTTGACCCAGGTAATGCAGCCAGCAACTTTAGAAATATTGAACTTACTGGAGGAGCAACATATTCTTTATTGAATGACTTGGTGCATTCAACTGGAGGCAATTATGCATTAACCGTTTCTTCGGGGATACTTGATCTAAATGGTCACAACCTTCAAATACAAAGAGCAAATGCTAATTGTGACATTGTAATAAATGGTGGAACATTAGAAGTTGATTCAGGAGCCTCTATTATTATGGCAAACAACAATGATTTCATTTTTAGTTCAGGGGTTTTTAGATTGGTCGGTCATGAAAATGCTCCTGCAACCCTAACTAGTGCTGGTGGAGGTTTTGATTTTGATATGACAAATGGTACTATTCATGCTAGAAATTATAGCATTGAGAGAACTCGAGGAAATGGATTGAACATAACAGGAGGAAATATCGATGCAACAAACAATTTCTCTGATGGGATTTTTGCAAACGGAGCAGGTAGTTATTACTTAACTTTGGATATTAACTTAAATGATGATACGGCAACAGGAGTGACTTTTAGTAGTGGACCTTCTGGTAACATTAATAGACCCAACGCAGCACCGACAGGGGAGCTTACATTCTTAAACCCTAATGGATCACTTGCAGGAGAAATATATGAGAATGATGCAGATGGAGAAATCCATTGGGATTTTTCAGGAAATATTACTTGGGACGGAGGAGGTTCAAGTAACTCTTGGTTTCACCCAGACAACTGGAATCCTAATGGTGTGCCGACAGATAGTGATAATGTATTGATTGACCATTCTATTATTTTGGCTTCAGACATCATAGTAGAGATAGATTCAGCTAAGTTAGCAGTATGTAATAATCTTACGATTACAACTAATGGGGCTAATAATATTGACTTGAACTGGGTTGGAGGAAATCGAGATTTACAGGTTTATGGTGATGTAACTTTAAGTGACGGAAGAGCAGGAATAAACTTGGCTAGTGCGAATGATACGATGAATGTATATGGATCTTGGGATAATAATGGGACATTTGTATCAGCCTCTGGAGTAGTCGTTTTTAATGATACTACAGGAGGGGTGCATAATATTACTTCTGGTGGAACTGGCAATAACAATGACTTTGATCATTTAGTTGTTAATGCATCTTCTTCAACGTATAACTTACAAAGCGACATAGATATTGATGAAGACTTTGTTTTAATAGATGGAACATGGAACACTGGAGGAAGCCAAATGAACGTGGCAGGTAATTGGACTAAATCAGGGACAGCTACTTTCTCCTCAACTGATGCAGTAATATTTGATGGGGCAAATAGCGTTCAAACTGTGTCAGGAGCTACAGTGTTTTATAATTTAACAATAAACGGCTCAGGCACAGATACTGTTAGATTAGATGCTAACATCACAGTGGAAAATAATGTGCAAATTTTGACAGGTGTTATGGATGCACAAAATAATAACATTTTTGTACTAAGACATTGGAGAAATAATGTAGGGCTAGCAGGTTTTATTCAAAATGGGATAGGAACAGTAATCTTTAATGGTACTGCAACCCAAATTGTTGGTACTGGCGGTAGTGCAACAACTTTTGCTAATGTATTAATGCAAAATAGTGGACGTAAAGAAATTAGGCAAGACATGAACGTTACAACTAATTGGACGATCAATGATGAGCCAAATAGAGTTGAGATTGAGCCTGGAGTTACCATTAACTCAACTTTCTCTGGAAATGATTTTACAATGACTGGTAGTAATTTATGGGTTTATGGTGCCAATAATTTTCCAGATAGCTTTGCCACAATAGCTTTGCAAGCTGGTTATGTAACTTATCGATGTGATTGTGATCAAATGATTTCTAGTCAGGAGTATTATAATATTGACTTTGACTATAATGGTGCAGGGGCTAGAACAAAGACAGCTAAAGGAAATATTACAATTAAGAATTTCGGTAGGATTTTAGATACGGATACTCGGTTAGATATGGATAACTTTGATATGGAGCTGACGCGTATATCAGGGGGGGAGAGTAATGATCTACAATTACCAACAGGAGGAAAGCAGATTGACTGGGGTACAGGTACCTTGACTCATAGTGGTGATGGCTGGGATATAGATGCAGATATCGATACAATAAATAATTTGGTGCTTATTGAT
Organism: Bacteroidia bacterium; assembly: GCA_030426955.1. GTDB lineage: Bacteria > Bacteroidota > Bacteroidia > Chitinophagales > JAUHXS01 > JAUHXS01. The sequence goes on from JAUHXS010000002.1 coordinate 223,682, forward strand.
GGAGATGGTAGCAACAGGAACAAAGAACTGAATAGCGATATGATCTTTACTGGAGATGTAACCGTTCAGGCTGGCTCTAGGTTTGATATGGATGTATACACAGCACGTTGTATTGCCGCTGGAAAAACTTTCACACTTGCGTCGGGTACTAGATTGCTTACCTATACGCCTAGTCCTGATACTGCATTTCCAACAGGATTTACCACATATGATATAGATGAAAACACCTTAACCTGGTTTTTAGATAATGGGGGACTTCAGTTAATGTATGATGTGCCAACATATGGAAATGTTATTGCGCAAAACACAGGCACATTAAGACTATTAGGCGATATTGACGTTAATGGTGATTTTGATATTTCGAATGGAGGTGAGCGTGTAACGCTCGACGATAATGGCTTTGACATGAACCTAGCAGGTTCGGATATTCGTTTAGTAGATTATACACCTTCAGCAAATACAACTGTCACATTTGATGGGGGAGATCAGACGATGGTAGATGATGATGGAGGATTTAATGATCAACTTTTTTATAATGTTAGGTTTACTAATGCAGGAGTAAAGACATTTTCTGATGGAGGAGAAACTATTGATATACAGGGTACATGGCGAATTGATAGTGCCGTTGTTGTTTCGTTAGCACAAAACACGTTCTTTTCAGGAGACTCTATAATCAATTATTATGGGAGAATTGTTTACTCTGACAACTCTTTAATTTTTGATGGAGATGGGAATCAAATCGTTCAGCTTGGTGAGCATGATACTTTAGGAGGGCTAACATTTTCTGGAGATGGAGGTGGAAATGATACGGTTACTTTTATCGAGTACGGTATAGATCAGGAATATTTGGGAGACCCCGAAGATTTTATTATTGATGCGGGAATGGTAGTAGAAATGGGAAGCTTTACTCATAAGCTTTCGTCAAATGACATTGTAAATAATGGAACGTGGATTACAAAAAATTCACGATTAGTATTTGATCGAGATGGGCAACAAGATATAGCAGGTATTGACACAGCAAGGTCTATCTTGTTACAAGGAAGTAATGATAAAGATATGCAGGGAAGTTGGGTAATGATTGACAGTATTATTATAGATGCAGGTGTTACGTTAGATGCGATCGGGGCTAACCACATTAGCTTGACAGGTAGTTGGATAAGTAATGGTACTTATAATGATAGAGATGCTTCCATAACAACCTTTGAAAGTACAGACGGAACAGCTCAAAGTATTAATAACAATGGATCAAATTTTTACTTAGTTAAGTTTAATCAAGTAAATACCAATGCTAGAACATATACTTTGTTGAGTGATGTTCGGATCGAAGATAGTTTACTGATAAGCAATGGAGCAACTTTTGACATTAATGGCAATACATTGACTCTTGGAGATAACGATGGGGGTACTCCTGCTGGCGAAGTTATCATTGTTGATGCTGGGGCAACTTTGGAGGTAGATGCAGATGCAGTTTTGAGTTTTAATCATGCAGACTTAGATCCGTATGTGATTGTTAATGGAATGCTCCGACTGGTAGGTACAGATGGTAACCCAGCAACTGTTACACGAGAAGCAGGTACTAATGGTAGAACAAGAGTGGACGTTGTAAATGGTACAATAGAGGCTCAATATTATAATTTTGAGTATTTAGGAGATACTGGTATATGGGTGCGTTCAGCAGCGACACTGCATGATACAAGAAATTTTTCAAATGGTGTTTGGGGACAGATGAGAACAGGAGGTGCAGGTAGTAGAAAATATCTACAATTGGATGCAGACTTAACTACAGTTGACTCAATCCGAGATGTAACTTTTGACTATGGAGGAACACCTGCTGCTGGAACAACTTTTAATGTTGGTCGTGCCGCTGGAGCAACAGACACCGCTTTTTTTACAGGTGATATCAGTGGAATTCTAGCAGGTTATGTTTATGAAGATGATGATAACTCAGACACAACAGGGTTAATTAGGTGGAATCAAGTCAATCAAGTAACATGGATAGGTGGTGTGAGCATTAACTGGCATAACCCTAATAACTGGTCTCCGGCAACAGTACCTACACCTACTATTACCGCTAATATTCCTGCAGGTGCTCCTAATGATCCAACTGTATTTGCTGATTCTGCAGAGTGCTTAGACTTAAATATTACAAATGGAAACTTAATCCTTGAATTGCCAATTGAGGTATTTGGGGATGTCTCGCTAGGAAATACGACAGCAGGTTTGATAGCAGTAGCAAACGATTCAGCACTGATTTCAGTTGGAGGGAGTTGGGCAAAAGGTAATGGTGGGACATTTACACATGGAAACTCAAAAGTAATATTCAGTGCTTCAGCAGGAGTTGTTAATATTACACCTAATGGAGCACCTTTTAATAAAATTGAATTTACAGGAGCGGCTCAATCAAACATAGTGGGGAATACAATTACTGTTGAAGATAGTTTTATAGTTTCTGCCCATTCTCAAGTAACTCCTACTACTGGAAATTATACTTTGAACTTAGAAGGAGATTTTGTAAATAATGGTACTTACGATAATACAACAGCAGGAACAACCATTTTCAATGGAAACGTAGCCCAAAGCATACATCGAGGAAGATTTTATAATTTGACGATAAGTGGAAGTAATATCAAGACAGTATCAGATACATTAGATGTATTAAGAGATGTTATTGTTAACTCTACGTTAGCCTCAGGAGGAACTGGATTTATGCAGCTTTCCTCAGCAGGAGTGAATAATACAGGTGTTACAATAAATGTAAGTGGAACTTTTGATGATGGTAATAGAGATCACGAATTTTATGGCAGAAATTGGATCGGTACAGGTAACTATTCTGGAACAGGAACGATAACCTTTCTTGGGAATAGAGAAAAAGATATATACGATTCAAAATTTGCTACACTAGTTTTAAATGGTACGGCTAATGTTGAACTACTAGGTGCGGTATCAATGACGGGAGACTTAACGGTCAAAAATACTATTAATGTATTTGACTTAAATAGCGAGCAAATTACCGCTACAGGAGCTGGTCAGGTATTGACTATTGAAGCTGGAGAGAGAATGGATGTTACTGGCGCAGCCAACTTCCCAGATGGTTTTGCTTCTTTTGTTATGGATACAACAAGTATTGTGAGGTATGATGGAGTTGTTGATCAGATGGTAGGAGCGGCTACTTATGGGACGATTCAACTATACAATACGGCTAAAACCTTAGAAGGGAATATCGATATAGAGGGGAATATGATGTTATATAGCGGATCGTTAGATGTCTCCGCTAGTAACTATTCTATCAATTGTGCAGGAAGATTTTATACAGCAGGAGGAACAGATTTTATAGCCAGAAGTGGGACGATTACATTTGACGGCTCAGTAGCTGGAAATCAAGATGTCGATCATGTGCTTCCAGGAACAAAAGATTTTTATAATGTTGTAGTCAATAAAAGTGCAGGTACATTAAGATTTGACTTAGAAGATCAAATGATATTACGAGATTTAACCGCTCAGAATGGTATTGTAAGTGCAGACGGTCATACTATAACTATTGGTAGAAGTCTTTTAGCAACCAATGGTACTTATGCTACAAGTGGTACTTATAGACTGACACATTCAACCGCTGCTGCAACAGCATTTATTCAGACTAATGGTTCAACTCTAAATGACTTAACGGTTGTTGCTGGTGCTACGACAACTTATCAGTGCCTAGATGATTTAGACGTTGGGAATAACTATACGTTAACAAGTGGAACTGTTGATGGGAATAGCTTTATTGTATATATGGGGAATGGATCAGATGTGGCTGCTGTAAATGGAACGCATAAAGTTGGTGCAGGAGGCGAAATACGTATTGGTAATGATGCTTCTTTAACAATAGGAACCACTGGTAGCATTGAGATAGTAGGCAACTCTAGTAACTTGTCAACTGTTACGAGAAGAAATGTAGGAAGATATAACCTTACTATTAATGGTCGTATTAAGGCACAGTATGCATTGTTCGAATACATGAAGGGAACAGGAGTGTACCTAACAACCACTGCGAAAATAGATACTACCGATAACTTTAGTCATTGTACTTTTACGAATGGTGCAGCTAATGGTGTTTTCTTAAGAGTAGAAACAAACCAAAATATGGATGGAACTGCTGGAACCAACCGTATTGAAAATGTCTCTTTCCCATCTAATCCAGGAGGAGGAGCTACAAATGTGTCAAAAGTCACTACATCCACAGGGAATATCCTGTTTTATGCATCTAGTGGAAATTTTGAGGGTGAAAGTTTTGATAATGATCCTAATAACCTGATAGATTGGGAAAGTACGCCAAAGTTAATATGGAAAACAACTGCCGCAAATACCGATTGGTATAATGAGAATAACTGGACAGCAACTAGTGGACCAGATACATTCCCTTATTGTGGAATTGATGTCTTGATTCCTTCAGGAGCTACAAACTATCCTATTATTACTTCTGCAGGAGCTAGGGCTGGGAATTTAGAAATCGAATCAGGAGCATTCTTAACTTTAAACACACCTGCTGATTCAGATACCGACTTAGTGGTATGTGGAGATATGGAAATAGATGGAAGTTTTACATTGTCTAGTTCTACAGATTCAGCTGTTGTCACTGGGAACTGGCTCAAAACAGGTTTGTTTACCCCATCTACAGGTACAATCTTACTATTATCTGATGGACCTAATTTCATGAATAATGGAATTACACCTTTCTATAATCTAGTTATTGGAGGTACTGGATCTGTGCAATTTTTCGCTAGTACAACTACTAATGGCGATTTTGATATCTTGCCAGGGGGCACTGCCGATTTTGATATTTATGACTTTGATGCTAATAAAAACTTTAGAAATAATGGAACCTTAAATCAAAACTCAGGTATCGTTCAGTTTTCTTCTCCTGATGCAACAACTTATGATTTTGAACCAGGAGGAGCAACCTATAATCAGTTACGTTTTAGTGGAGGAGCCTCAAATATTATTCAATTAACAGGAGCTTTGTCTAATACTGGAAATTTGAATGTTGTCAGTGGTACATTTACGACAAATGGTCAGATTTTTAACTTTGGAAACGGAGCAGATGTAATCTCTGTATCAGGAACAGGTACGTTTGATGTAGATGAAAACTCATCCCTAAGGATGGCACCAGGAGCATCCATGTCAGTAACCAGTGGCGCCACATTCAGACTAGTAGGGTTGAATAATGCGAACCCAGCTCAACTGACTAGGCAAAGTACAGGAAATTACGGTGTTACAATTAGTTCTGGCGCTACAGTTCATGCCAATTATTATACAGTTGATTATATCAATACATCAGGTATTGTTGTTAACAATGGTGTTACCGTAAATACTGTTAATAATTTTTCTAATGGCACTTTCTCAAATGGACAAACAGGTGGTAGATACTTATTGCTAAATGCAGACTTTGCGGTTACAGATACGATTGAGGAAGTTGATTTTAATACTGGACCTACATATAACGTAGCGCGTACAACTGGAGCTAATGAAGCAGTCTTTAAGAACTCAGGAGGTACACTATTTGCTTGGTTGTATGAAAATGATGTGCCAGCCAATCAACCCAATACGGGAGAAATTAGGTGGGTGTTTGACTATCCAGTAGCAGCTTGGTTAGGTGCAGCAGATTCTAATTGGCACAATGCAGCAAATTGGGATTGCGGATGTGTGCCTGATGAGACATATGGTGTTTTTATACCCAATAGACCTAAAGACCCTGTGATTTATGCAGCAGATGCAGAAGCGTTAGAAATCAATATGTATCAGGCATCATCTGAATTAGAAATTAGAGATGATAACGACCTAAGTGTACTGGGTGATTTCTCCAACCTTGGTACAATAACAGTTCAACCTGGATCTGCTTCTAATATTGAAGTACACGGTCTATGGGCAATGGCCAGCGGAGCAACATTTACAAATGGAGGAGCCTCTACAGTTACCTTAAAAGCACCTTCTGGAGCAAATGTGATCACAACAGGAGGGGATTGTTTCTATAATTTGACTATTGATAGTACAGGCATCATGCAATCATCGAGTAGCATATGTGTTGAAGGAGACCTTCAGATTCTACAAGGTACATTCAATATGTCTTCTGCAGCACATACCTTAACGGTAAAAGGAGATTTTATAAACAATGCAATCTTTAGTAATAGCGCCACTCTAGTTACATTTGATGGTACAAATGATCAAAGTATAGATGGAGCAACATTTACCGATTTAACATTTGGAGGTACTGGTACAAAAACGTTAACAGGAAAGGTTATTGTCAATGGTGATGTGGGTCAATCAGCAGGAGTAACTTTGGATGGAGGAGTAGGAGGAGATACATTAGCGCTAAACGGAGATTGGGATTTGGCATTCGGATCATCATTTAATGCTAATACGAGTACTGTCACCTTTGTGGGAAGCTCTATCCAGAATGTAAATAATGCATCGGGTAATGACATGATATTTAATGATCTTGAGATAAACAATACGGCAGTTGATGCTTTGAAGCCACAAATAAGAACAAATGGAAATATTGAAATCTTAGCAAGTGGTTCTTTGAAGTTAACAGATGGAGTCTTTTCAATGGCAACAACTTCTGATACTATGATTGTAAATGATGATGTAACGCTTATAGGTGGTAATATGGAAGCTAGTTATGTTTCTGGTTGGATGAAAAAAGTGGGGGATGATGCTTGGACTTTTCCAATAGGTTCTAGTGATCGATTTGCTAGAATAGGAATTTCTGCTCCTGCAACGGCTACCAGTGCTTTTGCTGCAAGATATAATGAGGGGAATACTGGTAATTATTGGGTGCCGCCAGATTCTGTAATGACTCGAGTGAGTAGTTTAGAATATTGGGATTTAGATAGAGTGACTGGTAGTGACGATGTATTTGTTACGCTATACTGGGAAGATGGCTCATTCAGTGATATAGATGACTTAGATAGTTTAGTAGTAGCACATTTTGATGGTGCTTATAAATGGGATAATATGGGGCAAAGCGCTACAACAGGAACTGTGGCACAAGGCTCAATAACATCTGGAAGAGCAGTAAGTAACTTTAGTCCATTTACCTTTGGGTCTATTGGAGAGGTTGCTAATCCATTGCCTATTGAGCTGATTAGTTTTGAGGCTCAATTGTTGTCAAGTGTTGTTGAATTGAACTGGTCTACTGCCTTAGAAGTTAATGCCAACCAATTTGTTATCCAAAGATCTTCTGATGCTAGTAATTTTGAAGTTGTTGGAAGTGTCGAGGCCATTGGAAATGGATTTGAGGTCAGCGATTACGTATTCCATGATGAAAGCCCATTAAGCGGGGTTAGTTATTATAGACTAAAAATGCTGGATAATGATGCTTCATTTGAATATTCTGGAGTAAGAGTGATTAATAATGATTTTGAAACACATGAAAATCAGTTGTTAATAGTGCCCAATCCAGCAACTTCTCTTAATGCAAAAGTTATCATTGACTTAGATAGATCAGAAGGTGATGTGAATTACACATTGCAAGACATATCTGGAAGGCTATGTTATGCTAAGATAATACCTAGCGATCAAGAAGGCATTGTGATCATTGATGTCGATCCTGAAAATAAACTGAAGAAGGGCATTTACTTTGTTGCAATCAAAACCTTTTCGGGATATATTAGTAAGAAGTTGGTATTGGAATAGTTGATTTTTCCAGTCATGTAAGTAGCAGAATATTTTTGTCAGTATTTCTGACCTTTTGGATAAAGTTATCTTTTCATTAGGTATATTTGGTTTCTAATTAATAAGTATGCAAGCATTAAACTCTTTTTGGATGATTATTGCCTTTTCGGTGATAGTGATTCTCTCTTTTTTGTTTAATATTTTATCTAAAAAGACCAACATTCCAAGTGTATTAATGCTGATATTAATGGGTTTTTTGATCAAGGAGGGCTTAAGTGCAGTAGATGTGAAAATTCCAGATTTAAAACAGATGTTGGAAATTATAGGTGTAGTGGGATTAATTATGATAGTATTAGAAGCAGCATTAGACTTAAAGCTTAAAAAGGATAAGACGATATTAATTTTAAAGGCATTTTTTATATCATTGGTATTATTACTAGCTACTTCTTTAGTAATAGCGTATATTTTTCAATTTTTTATACAAATGGATTTATTTACTGCAATGATATACGCTGTACCATTATCTATTATGAGTAGTGCCATTATTATACCCAGTGTGGCTAATCTTACGGAGGAAAATAAAGAATTTATGATATATGAGGCTACTTTCTCTGATATATTAGGGATTATGTTGTTTTACTTCTTATTAGATACGCAGGGCATTGAAAGTGGAAAGCAAATTGCGGTAAACGTAACTTCAAATATAGGATTAACAATAGTTGCTTCTGTCTTATTAAGTTACTTGCTCGTTTTTTTATTTCAATATATTAAACAGATGCATGGAAGGCTATTTTTGATGGTTGCTGTATTAACGCTATTATACTCTGTCGGTAAACTATTTCATTTATCCTCTTTATTAATCATACTAACCTTTGGCTTAGTGCTTAATAATAGAAGATTATTTATCAGAGGGGTATTGAAAAAAATTATCAAAGCAGAAGATTTTAAAGTAATATTTAAAGATTTTAAGACTTTGATTGAGGAAAGTTCATTTGTCATCAGGACATTCTTTTTTGTGCTTTTTGGCTTGACTATTCATTTTGATAGTCTGGGTGGTATTTTCATTTATGCGATTACAATATTGATTCTTCTTGTCTTATATGGTATAAGGTATCTAAACTTAAAGATAGTAACAAAAGATAAGGTAATGCCATTGCTATTTATTGCACCTCGTGGGTTGATAACAATATTATTGTTTTACGCCATTCCTCAAGAGTTGATAGACCCATATTTTGATTCCAATATCTTGTTGTTCGTAATTCTATCCACAAATGTAATTATGATGATAGCCTTGATGCGAAGTGGTGGGGATTATGAAGAAGTGGATAAAATGAATTTTGGTTCCCTAGAAAGAGAAGTCGAATTTAATACCTTAAACAAGCCTGTAAAACCTACTGAATAGATTTAATCTTTCTCCCCAGAAAAATAGCAATGAGGCTTGTTGCGATAGCAAGATAACCAACATAGTTATAATTAAGCAATTCTCCAGTATTAGCTTCAGTAATTATTACGCCACTTACTAATGAGGCTAGACCAGCGGAGAGCTGTTGTACAGAAAAGTTAATACTCATAAAGCCTCCTCTTTGGTTTGGCTTGACCACAGAGGTAATCATTGCCATAAATGGGATCATTCGCCCACTAATTAATATGAAAAATGAAGTTGAGACAATAAGTGCTATGATGATATGGACACTACCTAAGTGTGTTGTCAGTAGTAGGGGGGCAGTAGATAATAAACCAATGATTGTAAAAGCGGTAGGTTTGCCATACTTATCAGAAAGTCTGCCAATTATTGGTGCTGTGAACATAGTAGCCCCACCACCTAATAGATAAACGAGCGTTAGTTGTATTTCCGTTATACCTACATTTGATACATAGTAAGGACTGATGAATGGGATAACAGAAAATTGACCAATAATTAAAAAAAACATCGTTATGGGTGCTCTTAATTGGTTTTTGTCCTGCCAGATATTTGTTAAAATAGACAAAGGGTTTGGTTTTGGAGAGCCTATCTCAATATGCTGCTTCATATTAGGGATTAACAACAGTATGAGTATTGATATGATTATACCTAATCCCCCTAACATATAAAAAGGAGTATGCCAAGTGAATTGCGTCGCTAAAAATAATCCTAACGGTACGCCTAAAACAGCTGCCAATGAAAAAGATGCCATTACAATTCCTGTTGCGCTTCCTCTTCTGCTTTCTGGGAATACATCTCCTATAATGGAAAGCACTAATGCACTTTGAATGCCACCAAAAGCTCCAGTAAGACACCTTGTAATGATTAGAAAATAATAATCATTTGCGGTAGCACAAGCTAATGTGCCTAAAGTAAGTCCAATATAGACAACCAATAGTGCCTTTTTTCTATCAAACTTGTCAATTAAGAAAGCTCCGAAAAAACCTACTATTCCTGCGCTAATGGTATATGACGAGACGATCATTCCAAACTGTTGAGGATTGATCTCAAATAGCCTCATGAGTTGCGGACCTAAAGGCATTACAATCATAAAATCTACAATATGTGTAAATTGTGCGGCAGCTAGTAGATATAATATTATACGCTCCTTAGATATAGTCATATGCATACCATTTACTAGGTAATCTTTCCCTTAAATACCTTTTTTATAGAAAAGGTTCAAATATAAGTCTTAACTTTGTGTTAATACAGATAAACTAAAATAGTTATCTGTTTAATAGCTTGCTTTGGTAGAATGATAGTGCGGGTTTTATCCTTGATTCAGATACGCAGTGAGTTTAAAGTGAAATTATGGAAGTAGTTATATTTTTTATTGCACATTGGTATCTTTCTCTTTTTTGTCAAACATTTTTTCATCATAGATATTCTGCTCATAGAATGTTTACTATGTCAAAAGGTTGGGAGAAATTTTTTTACATATGCACTTATATTTTCCAGGGAGCTTCATTCTTAAGCCCTCGTGCTTATGGTATTATGCATAGATTGCATCATGCTTATGCAGATACAGAAAAAGATCCCCATTCACCAAAATATGATCATAATATTTTTAAAATGATGTGGAAGACAAAAAATATTTACAACTCTATATTATATGATAAAGCTGGAGTAGATGAGAAATTTAAGAAAAATGTACCTAATTGGGAGTTTATCGAGCGTTTAGGCGATATGTGGATTTCTAGACTTTTTTGGGCTGGGGTTTACATCGCTTTTCATGTGTATTTTATAGATCTTCCTGAAGAATGGTACTTGTACATTTTCCTTCCTTTAAACTTTATCATGGGGCCACTACATGGTGCTATTATCAATTGGTTTGCACATATTGTAGGCTATAGAAATTTTGATGTCAAAGATACCTCTACTAATATGTGGCCAATAGAAATAATTATGTTTGGAGAGGGGTTGCATAATAATCATCATGCACGTGGTAATAATCCCAATTTTGGCTTTGCTAAATGGTGGGAATTTGATCTGGCCTATCCTATCATTTGGACTTTTAATAAGCTTGGTATTATCCGTTACCGAAAGCCTGCTACACCAACTAGTTTTTTTGAGTAATTAAGTCAAAGTATTACGTTTATAATACAATCCTCTGAAAAACACCAAGAAAGTAGAAGAACTGAGTTTAAGATTTTGAGGATGTGATCTATTCCACTCTTATCGACTACTTTTTTTTGAAATACTTTGATTGAGTAAAATATCTACTAACTATTAGCTTTAAAAAAGCTAGTATGAGCAGATCATTTTACAGCATATTACTGTTCCTCTTTTTATCTCATGTTTCATGGGGACAGTTCAATATTATTTCTGATACGATTTTTGGTACAAACAAAGACGAACATATTTATGCCATAAAACAAACACTAGATAGTTGTTATATTGGTGTCGGATATACCAATACCGAGGTTGAAAATGGAGATATCTTGATTACAACTGATCCAGATGGAAGTGGTCCCCATGGAGGTGAAGATATATGGGTAGTAAAATGGGATAAAGATGGAGATATCGTCTGGCAAAATTGTATTGGAACCTCTAGTAGTGAAAGGGGGTATGATATTGTGGTTACTGATCAGAATGAGTATGTCTTAGTAGGATATACCTACTCGGATTCTTTGGAGGGAGATTTAGACTTAGCTACAGCTTCAGATAGCACTGGGCCATTTCCTAGGAAAGACTTATGGGTTGTAAAGCTAAATACTGCAGGTAATATAGTTTGGCAAAACGTAATTGGTGGTTCAGGAGATGACCGTGGCTTATTCGTATTGCAGACAAAAGATAAGGGCTTGTTTATTTCTGCACACAGGTCTCATAGTCAACCATATCCTGCCCATGATGGGGATTTTATTGCGTTTGCTGATGCAGATGGTAGTATTCCCATTGACACAGTTAATGCATTTGCTAATGCCTTTTACATAAAACTAGACTCCAATGGAAGAGTTGAGTGGCTTAATACACTTGTTCCTACCAATTATTCTCTTAATTACCCTATTAGTTCAGTAGAATTAGAAAGTGGAAACTTTATTGTGGGAGTAAATGATTTGTGGTTCCCAACAAAATCTTATCAGTACGATGTTGATTCAGTTAATGATTTAGATGGTGTGAAGCCTTGGAGCGATACTGATTTATGGCTCGTCAAGTTAGATAAGAATGGTCAGATTGTTTGGCAAAATACTTATGGTGAAGATGCTCTATTTTCAGGCTGCTGTAGGGAAGAAAGAGGAGGTATGATAATTGGCAATGACGGCAATATAGTCATTGCAGTAACTATAACCGCTACAGGAAATGATTTCTTTGAGCCAAGCTTACAAGTAGATCAAGTTGGAATGAAAGGAAATGATGATATATGGATTTGTAAGATAGATACTAATGCTAATATTTTATGGAGTAATATCATTGGGGGTGATGCACAAGATAATTTTTGGCAAATAGTTAAGGATCAAAGCTGTGATTCGGGATATGTATTAAGTATAAACAGTAGTTCTGGAATTTCCGGAGATAAATCTATCGTGAATCATTATCCTTCAGGGCTTCCTGTTTCAAATTGGCTGGTTACGATAAGTGAAGATGGTTGGGTGGTTGATGATGATATTATATCGCAGGGTAGTCTCTTGTCACTAGTACCAGCTTTTGAGGAAGATAAATACGTAGCTGTTGCAAGAGTTGACTCATTGACTCATGATGGTTCTTTACAATTAAAGGGCTCAGCAGATGTCAACTTTATGTTTTTAGACAGAGATTTTGAGGAGACCACAGATTTTATATTTGATACGACAAAGGTTTGTGCTGGTGATTCTGTTAATTTTTTTCACACCCCATTTAGATATAATGGTAATTACTTGTGGGAGTTGAAAAATGACAATTTTGTAACATTAAATACATCTCAAGGGCTAGCTCCATCATTTTATATGGCTGATTCTGGAACTTATCATGTTAAGCTAAAAAGCTACAAGTTGTGTGAGTGGGATTCTGTAGAAAAAACAATCCTCATTGATAAACAACCAGATATTCAAGTTTTGGGTGATGATGGAATATGTAGAGGCGATTCTACGCAACTAATACTTAAAGGAGCGTGGAATTATAGTTGGGAGCCTGAGCTATACATAAGTTGTGATACATGTGATACTATAGAAATATTTCCCCTGAATTCCATGGTTTACGAGGTAATTGGTTTTTCTGAGAATAATAACTGTCCTGATACAAACTCATTTATATTTGAGGTTCTTGATAAACCGTATTCAGTTTTAGCAGATGATACTGCTATGTGTAAAAACTCTGAAATTACCTTGAATGCTGAAAATTTGGGACAACACTATCTATGGAGTAGTGGTGAAACTGCTCAAGAGATTACAATTGAGGATACTGGTTATTACTATGTACGTATTTATAATGAGTATTGTTTCAAATTTGATACTATAATTGTCTCTATATTAGAAGTCATTCCAGAGTTTAGCATAATAGCAGATTCTACAGTTTGCGAAGGGGATAGCTTGCAAGTTCAAACAGTAGGAACGCAGACACACTTATGGTCACCTAATGAATCGTTTTTTTGCGACACGTGTGATATCACAAACGTTTTTCTTGATGCGTCAGATTACATTTACATAACTGCTTTTTCTGAGACAAAAAAATGCAGTGAGAGCGATTCTTTATTTATAGAAGTATCTCCTCCAATAGAGCTTTCTCTGAGTTTAGATACGGTTATCTGTGAGTTAGAGGCTTATAGTATAGTGCTTCCACCAAAATATAATTATACGTGGTTTGATAGCACAACAGGCAATATTTATAATGTTGCTCAAGAAGGAATATACAAAGTAGAAATCTCAGACGGCACTTGTACAAAGGTAGATTCTATTTTGATTGAAAATCAAAGCTATCCAGATATTGAAGATATGCTAGATACAACTATTTGTATCGATGAAGCAATTGTAATAGGGCATAAAAATACAAACCCTCTGTATGATTACATCTGGAATAACGATTTTATTGGAAGTTTGTTGGAGGTTTTCAACCCAGGCAAATATATTTTGGCCGTTAAAAATGAAAGTTGTATCTCAAGGGACACAGTAATCGTAGAGTTATCCTGTCTTTCTGATATTTTCGTTCCAAATGTATTTACACCAGATGGGAATGGAGATAATGATGATTTTAAAGCTACCTACAAAGGTATAACGTCACTCACGCTGAGAGTTTATAATAGATTAGGAACGTTGTTGTTTATAGGTAATAAAGGTGATACTTGGGATGGAAAATACAAAGGAAAGCGACAACAATCAGGGGTATATACTTATAGTTTATATGCAGAGGGGGTTGATGGTAAAGCTTATGAGAAGACAGGTGTCTTTAACTTAAAGCGTTAGGGGAAAATTTTAGATTTACTCTATCTCAGGAAATCCTTCTGGATCACTTTCATGCATCATTGTGTAAATAGCCTCAAATACATCCTCAGCATTAGGTTTGCTAAAATAGTCACCATCTGATCCATAAGGGCTGCGATGTGGGTGTGCCGCAAGTGTAGCTGGTTTAGCATCTAGTTGCTCATATCCGTTTTGAATTTCTAGAACCTGTTGCATCATATAGGCTGAAGCTCCACCTGGTACGTCCTCATCCAAGAATAGAACCTTATTAGTTTTGGCTAAAGATTCAACAATAGAGTGGTTGATGTCAAAAGGAAGTAATGTTTGTACATCAATAAGCTCGACAGAAATACCGACTTCTTCTAATTGATCAATTGCCTCTTGAGCAATTCTAACACAAGAGCCGTAGGTGACAATAGTAATATCTGTTCCTTCTTGCAATACTTCTGGCACGCCAAGCGGTACTCTAAACTCACCAATATTATTAGGGAGTTGCTCCTTTAGTCGGTAACCATTTAGACATTCAATTATAATAGCTGGTTCATCAGACTGTAGCATCGTGTTGTAAAAACCTGCTGCTTGCGTCATATTTCTAGGAGTTAGTACATGTACCCCTCTTACAGAGTTGATAATCATACCAATTGGAGAGCCTGTATGCCAAATACCCTCTAATCTATGACCTCTGGTTCTAATAATTAGTGGAGCTTTCTGACCACCTTTAGTTCGGTATTGTAATGTAGCTAGGTCATCTGCGATAGGTTGTAGTCCATAAATTAGGTAGTCTAAATACTGAATTTCAGCAATCGGACGTAGGCCTCGCATAGCCATTCCAATGCCTTGACCAATAATTGTGTTTTCCCTTATACCCGTATCTGTAATTCTCAACTCTCCATATTTATCTTGCAGACCTGCGAATCCTTGATTAACATCACCAATTTTACCTACATCTTCACCAAAAGCGAAAACGTGGTTGTGCTTTTTAAATGCTTCATCAAAACAAGCATTAAGTATTTCAAACCCATTGACCGTTTTAGAAGAGTCATCATATTCTGGTGCTATGGGGGATATATTAGTTGCTGACTCAGCAGATTCGCTAAATAGATAAGTGTTGTAAAATGATTTAGCTTGTTCTAAAACACCGTTTTTCCAATTAATAAGTTGGGTTCTCTCTTCGGAGCTTTCCTTTCTAGTTATTCGTAATATCTTCCGAACAGATTTAATAGCATCTTTTCTAAGAGGATCCATTAAAGCTTTTAAGTCTTTTTGCTCCTTTTCAATAAACTCTCTGTGCTGAGAGGTTTTAGCTAGTTCGCTGTAAAGGCTATCCAATTCGCTAAAAAGGCTTTTGATTTGATCTTGAAGTTCTTTTAAAGCTTTCTTTTGACAGTCTCTGACATGATTTTTTGCATCTGATTCAATTTTAGCCAATTCCTTGTCTGTTGCAATAGCAGACGAAGTCATCCACTCGCGCATTTTCTTTATACAATCAAAATCAATTTCCCATTGTAATCTTTCTTTTGACTTATACCTTTCATGAGACCCCGATGTGCTATGTCCTTGAGGTTGTGTCACATCTGTAATGTGAAAAATAGCTGGAATATGTGTGTCTCTTATTTTCTCAACACCTTTGGCATACATCTCGCATAAAGCGGGATAATCCCAACCTTTTGCCGTATAAATGTCATACCCTTCTCCTTTCTCATTTACGGCAAAACCACTTACGATTTCAGACAAGTTGCTCTTTGTAGTTTGATACTTTTGTGGAACAGAAATACCGTATCCATCATCCCAAATTGAGACAGCCATTGGAGCTTTTAATACGCCAATAGCGTTCAACGTTTCCCAAAAAGGACCTTCAGAAGTACTTGCATCACCAATGGTACAGAAAGTAACTTCATTTCCTTTATTTGAGAAACCCTTGTGATTTTTGAGTTCTTTAACTTCTCTATATAGTTTCGAGGCATATGCTAACCCCACGCCTCTTGCCATTTGGCTTGCAGTAGGAGAGGAGTCAGCCGCTGTATTGTTCATTTTGGTTAAATCTTTCCAGCTTCCATCGCCGTTTAAACTTCTAGTGGCAAAATGTGCATTCATTTGTCTTCCTCCAGAATGAGGCTCTGCCTCAATGTCTACGTTGGCATATAACTGTGCAAAAAACTGCTCAATTGTACCCATACCTGTTGCAAATATGAATGTTTGGTCGCGGTAATAACCAGATCTGAAATCTCCATTCTTAAAAGACTTTGCTAAAGCAATTTGTGCTACTTCCTTTCCATCGCCAAAAATGCCAAATTTTGCTTTTCCAGTCAATACTTCTTTTCTGCCGAGTAAGCTGGCCTCTCTACTCTCGCAAGCAAGCTTGTAATCTGCCAATACTTCTTTTTGGAACTCTTTAAATGACATTTTACTGTCTTTTTGACCCGACTTTGTTGCTTGCTTTGCTCTACTCATAACTATTCTTCTTTGTATCAAAAATACAGAAAAATGAGCTAAAAATGGCGAGGTAATTAATGAAATCTCGTCAAGTATATGAATAACTAGTTGCCTTATAAACTCTAAATTCGTAACTAAAAACTCTAAACTAAGATATACTTTGGCACGAATTTTGCTGTTAATTAATTGTATGTTGCAGTAATAATGCAATATTTTGTATATTAGTCATTCGAAAAATTAAATTATAAGAAAATG
Source organism: Bacteroidia bacterium (assembly GCA_030426955.1). GTDB lineage: Bacteria > Bacteroidota > Bacteroidia > Chitinophagales > JAUHXS01 > JAUHXS01. Next base: position 240,857 of record JAUHXS010000002.1, read on the forward strand.
AAGAGAGTTATCAGTTTATTTATGCTATTAGCAATTGTTACTTTAGGAGTTAATGCTCAAAATAAAGGGCCTGTTATGAAAATGGATGAAACAAAGCATAGCTTTGGCGAAGTGACGGAAGGAGAAAAAGCAAGACATGAATTCCATTTTACAAATGATGGAAAAGAGCCTTTGATTTTAACAAACGTAAAAGCTTCATGTGGTTGTACAACTCCAGAGTGGCCAAGAGAGCCTATTATGCCAGGACAACGTGCTAAAGTTACTGCGGTTTATAATTCAAAAGGAAGACCAGGTCGATTTAATAAATCTATTACGATTACTTCTAACGATGTTACACAACCAACGAGAGTGGTTTATATTGATGGAACAGTAATTAAACCGCCAACAGTTGTTCCTGGAGAAAAAGAAAAATCTATGATGAGTGCTGATTAGCACCGTATCAATTTGGTAACTATATTTTAAACTCCGAAGAATAATTATTTTTCGGAGTTTTTTATTTAGGATCAGTTATTTCAATCTTTAAATATTTAATCAATAACAATGCCATCTATATCAGAAAGAGGACTTAATATGCCAGCTTCTCCGATTCGTAAATTGGTGCCATTTGCAGAAAAAGCGAGAAGCGAGGGGAAAAAGATATATCATTTAAACATTGGTCAACCAGATATTGAGACGCCGCCTGAAATGCTCCAAGCGGTTAAAGATGCAGATATTAAAGTTTTAGAATATAGCCACTCAGCGGGTTTTGAGTCTTACAGGAAAGGATTGGTTGGTTATTATCAACAATTTGGCATTGAAGTTTCTCATGAGGAAATTTTAATTACAACTGGCGGGTCAGAGGCTGCTTTGTTTGGATTAATGTCTTGCTTAGATGATGGTGACGAAATCATCATTCCAGAGCCGTTTTATGCCAATTACAACGGTTTTGCAATCGCTGGTAAGATTAATATAAAGCCTATTAACTCAACAATTGAAACGGCTTTTGCATTGCCGCCAATTAGTGATTTTGAAAACATGATTACGGAGGAGACAAAGGCCATCATGATCTGTAATCCTAATAATCCAACGGGGTACTTATATTCGAAAGAAGAGTTGGAGCAACTTAGGGAGATTGTACTAAAACATGATTTATTTTTATTTGCGGATGAAGTATATAGGGAGTTTGCTTATGATGGCAGAGAACACACTTCAGTTTTAACATTAGAAGGATTGGAGAATCATGCGGTAGTTATTGATTCGATATCTAAAAGATATAGTGCTTGTGGAGCTAGGGTAGGAGCTCTTGTTACTAAAAATAAAGCCGTTTATAGTGCTGCTTTAAAATTTGCACAAGCCAGGCTTAGTCCGCCAACTCTTGCGCAAATTGCAGCTGAGGCTGGACTCAAAGTAGGTAAGGATTATTTTGATGCAGTTAAGGAGGAATATGTTGAAAGACGCAATTTGGTAGTAGAAGCTTTGAATAACATGGATGGTGTGATTTGTCCATCACCTGGAGGTGCATTTTATACAATAGCACGACTACCCATTGATGATGCAGATGCTTTTTGTCAATGGTTATTAGAATCTTTTGAATATAAAGGCCAAACGGTTATGTTAGCACCAGCTACTGGGTTTTATGCAACACCAGGGTCGGGAAGGCATGAAGTGCGAATTGCTTATGTCTTAAATAAAGAGGAACTTGCTAACGCCATGGAATGTCTTGCTGAAGCATTGAAAGTTTATCCTGGCCAGGTGAATATGTTAGAACCAATAATGGCTACTTATTCTTGAATTTCTTTTAATATCCACTTTGAATAAGTAAATAAAAGGATGTAATACTATGCTTATTCTAAAATGAATGTTTTGAGTTTTATTGTTAGAATATGAATTTATGATTAATTCATAATTGATTTTTATTCTTCAAGTTTCTAGCTTTATTATACAACTGTTTAACCAAAAAAAATAAACATGAGTGTAATAGCAAAAATGAAGCAAGAAAAATCCATCAAAGTAATGACTAATGACGAATGTAACTTACTAGGGGCTGGTATAGAGTCTGAAGCTGGAATTTTATTTATGGTAGAGTCTGATTTAATTGCTGAGATAATAAAGAAAAAAGGGCAGTAAGGCTAATCTGAAAAATCAACCCTAATGAAGTTTTGATACTATGTTAGTTAAAACCATTAGACCAGAACTTTTTCATTTAAAAACAAGGGTAAGTATCAACGTAAAAAAAATACTTACCCTTATTAACGATATAATAGAAAAAAGTTCGCCTGATAACTTTCCTGTTATATTATTCTCCTCAGAATCTAATTATAAGGATATTGTAAATCGTATATATAATTATTCTCCGAAGGATGAAAATGATCTTTATGAATGGTTGCGAAAAATCTCAACTTCTGAGCAAGTTGGTATGCAGATAGCTCAGATTCAAAAATGGAATGAGGAGCTGCATGAAGAAATAAGTTTATTAACAGATAAGATCAAGAAAAAAGTTTCTTTAGATGATTGCTACTTGTCTTCCAGTATTATTGCTGGTAATTATGGTTATACTCCTTATGGAGTTCATAAAGATAATGACGAATTTGTAGCAGCAATACATTATAATTTGGGTCCTGGAGAGAAGCATATGGCATTATGGAAGCCGGATTTGTTTTATCAATTAACAGGGAGTTGGAAACCATATGATAGACCAATTGACATTATTGACCATGCAGATATATATACTTATAAGCAGGACGAAGGCTTTATCTTACCATATGATGATTACCACATAGGTTTTGCAGATGAATTCTCGATTAGTATTGTGTCAATAGTATATGAGAAAAAAACAACTCAGACTAACTCTAGATAGACTGTTTCTTATAAAATTTTTTATACCAGTATATACCACCAATTATAATAATGAGATAGGGCATTGCCAATAGGTATAAAATTCCAATATTAAGCCCAACGGCAGCAGTACTGGATGCTTCTAATGACTTTTCAGCCGTTCCTTTACACATAGCACATTGTGCAAAGATTTGTTGCATTGACACAATCTTGAGAAGAATAATTGAAATTGCTAGTATTAAAACTTTTCTCACAATGCAAAGATATGAACTATAGTGAAATAATAAAATTGTAAAACTCCCCTCCTTTTTTAAGGAAGGGGATAGGTCCGAAGGACTCTCCTTTGGAGGGTGGTTATGTAAACTAATTAAAACATTTGTTAATGATGCACGCCACCTTCACCATGAACATGTCCATGATCCAGCTCTTCTGGGGTAGCTAGCCTTACATTTAATACCTTGCCTTTAAAATTCAAATCAACTCCTGCCAAAGGATGATTAAAATCCATTTTTACTTTTTCTGCTCCTACCTCAAGAACCCTTCCTTGCATTGGATTCCCTTCTTGATCTTGCATATCGATTGTATTGCCAATTTTTAGCAAATCGCTTTTTTCCTGACCATCAATTTGAAAAACGTTTCTTGCTAGTTCTACTATTGCTTGCTGATTGAATTCCCCATAAGCATTTTTGCTTTCAATATTAAAATCAAATGAGTCTCCTGTAGCTTTATCTCTTAGGTTGTCTTCAAAGTCTTTAAGTAAATGTCCTAGACCGAATAAAAAGACAAGAGGGTTATTGTTGTCAGTCTTCTCAATTAACTGATTGTCTTTATTAGTTGCGTATAATTCGTACGAGACACTTACAACGTGCCCTTCTTTTACTTGCATAAATTTATTGATATTGGTTTTGCTTGAAGATACTTTTTATTTCTACCAATGAAAATTTTTGAGGTCTATATTTCCCCCAGATACTATAATTCCTGCTTTTTTATTGACTATATTGATTTTTTCCTCCAATAAAGCAGCCAACGGAACGGCTGAAGATGGCTCGATAACGATTTTCATGCGTTCCCAAATTAATTGCATCGCATTTTTAATGGTACTCTCCTCAACTGTTATAATTTCATCAACATATTGTTGGATATATTTAAAATTAATGTCTCCCAGAGAAGTTCTTAGTCCATCTGCAATAGTTTGAGGATTCGTTTGTGGTATTAGTTTTCCTGATTTGAATGATTGATAGGCATCGTCAGCACCTTTGGGTTCAACTCCAATTACTTTAGTTTTTAGAGAAACTGACTTAGCAACTATTGCACTTCCGCTTAATAAGCCACCACCACCAACGGGAACCAGTATATAATCTAAATCGTCGACTACTTCAAAAAACTCTAGTGCTGCAGTACCCTGTCCTGCAATGATGCGTACATCATTGTATGGTGGTATGATTTGTGCTCCAGTTTCCCGAGCAACTTGATTGCAAGTTTCCTCTCTGGATTTTAAGGTAGGCTCACAAATAATAATTTCAGCACCATAATCTTTTACAGCATTTTTCTTTACCTCTGGGGCATTGGAAGGCATTATAATGTAAGCCTTGATCCCTCTGTTTTTTGCAGCTAGTGCTAATGCTTGTGCATGATTTCCGGAAGAGTGGGTGACAACTCCTTTTTGAGCTTCTGATTCAGTTAGAGAAAAAACAGCATGATGTGCACCACGAGCTTTGAAGGCTCCTGCTTTTTGGAAATTTTCACACTTGAAAAAAATCTCAGTGTTGAAATGTTTGTTAAGATATTGATTGGTGAGAACGGGGGTTTTGTGGATGAATGGCTTTATTCGTTGGTGAGCATTTTGGATTTCTTGTAAGGTTAACATGATCTTAAATTTATGAAGTACAATTTTAGATTTTTAGAATGACCTCTTATTCGTAAATCTACATTCCAAAATTGTAAATCAGTCTAGTCTTTCCTTTATATCTAACCCAAACTTTCTAGCCGTATCTTTTGCAATATCATATCCAGCATCTGCATGTCTAATAACACCCATAGCTGGATCATTATTTAAAACTCTTTTAAGTCTTCTAGCTGCATCTTCTGTTCCATCAGCTACGATAACCATACCTGCATGTAAAGAGTAGCCAATACCAACGCCACCTCCATGGTGAAAAGAAACCCAGCTGGCACCTCCGGCAGTATTAATTAAAGCATTTAAAATAGGCCAATCTGCCACAGCGTCCGAGCCGTCTTTCATGCCTTCTGTCTCTCTATTAGGAGAAGCAACAGATCCTGTGTCTAAGTGATCTCGCCCGATTACAATAGGAGCTTTTACCTTTCCTGTTTTGACTAAATCATTAAAAAGTAAGCCTGCCTTTTCCCTTTCTCCCATACCTAGCCAACAAATTCTACAAGGTAATCCTTGAAAGGCTATTTTTTCTTGTGCCATTTTGATCCAACGTTCAAGGCCTTTGTTTTCTGGGAATAGCTCTAAAAGGGCTTTATCTGTTTCGTAAATATCTTGTGGATCACCAGATAATGCAGCCCACCTAAAAGGACCTTTCCCCTCACAGAATAGTGGACGAATGTATGCAGGGACAAATCCAGGGAAATCAAAAGCATTTTTAACACCCATTTCTAAAGCCTGTCCTCTTAGGTTGTTGCCATAATCAAAAGTAATGGCCCCCTTGTTTTGTAATGCCAACATTTGTTTTACATGCAATGCCATAGTCTCACTAGACTTTTGAACATATTCTTTCGGATTACTCTCGCGAAGTACTTTAGCTTGCTCAACGGATAAATCCTTTGGAAAGTATCCAACTAGTGCATCATGAGCAGAAGTTTGATCTGTTAAGGTATCTGGAGTAATATTTTGATCAATCAAGACTTGTAAAAGATCAACTACATTGCAAACTACTCCAATGGAAATGGCTTCCCTCTTTTCTTTTGCATCTAATGCCCATTGAATACCTTCTTCAATAGAATGTGTTTTTTTATCAATATATTTTGTCTCTAAACGTTTATCAATTCTCCATTCTTCCATTTCAGCGGCTAGGCAAACACCTTCATTCATGGTGATGGCTAGTGGTTGAGCGCCGCCCATTCCTCCAAGACCTGCTGTTACGTTAAGTTTGCCTTTCAGTGTGCCACCAAAATGCTTATCTGCAAGTGATAAAAATGTCTCATAAGTACCCTGCACAATACCTTGTGAGCCTATATATATCCAAGATCCAGCGGTCATTTGACCATACATCATCAATCCCTTTTGTTCCAACTCTCTAAAGTGATCCCAATTAGCCCAGTGTGGTACAAGGTTAGAATTAGCGATGATAACTCTCGGCGCATCTTTATGTGTAGGAAGAATGCCAACTGGTTTGCCAGATTGCACTAAAAGTGTTTCATCATCATCTATATCTTTCAAGGCTTTAACGATCAACTCAAATGATTCCCAATTACGAGCTGCTTTCCCCGTTCCGCCATATACGACCAAGTCTTCTGGACGTTCCGCAACTTCTGGATCTAGGTTGTTATGAAGCATTCTTAGTGCGGCTTCTTGAACCCACCCTTTGCATGAAATATCCGTTCCAGTTGGTGATTTTAAAATTTTTGTAGCAGCCATTTTTCTTTCTTTTATAAAACAAAAGTAGAAAAAATGATAAATAATTTTTTATTGTTAGGAGTCCTAACTATATTTGTGTCGACAATATGTCATAACTATTAAATATAAAAAAATGAGTAAGTCAGTATTTTATCACGCAGGTTGTCCTGTTTGCGTAAGTGCAGAACATGAAGTAATCGAATTATTAGGAGCTGAAAATGTTGAGGTAGTGCATTTTGGAAATGACAAGTCTAGAATTGATGAGGCAGAACAAATAGGAGTTAAATCAGTCCCTGCCTTAGTTACACCAAGTAAAAATGTATTACATATCAACTTTGGAGCGTCTATGGCTGATGTAAGAGGATAAAAAATTTGCCCCATATTGTTAGGATTCCTATCTTTGTGGGGCGAATTTTGTTTTACTGAAGGCGTCTAGGTAATGAAAAGAGACATAGAAACCAAAGCAGACATTATCTTATTGGTGGACACTTTTTATGACGTGATAAAAAGTAATAAAACATTAGGATATATATTTAATGATGTTGCACAAATTGATTGGGAAGAGCATTTGCCCAAGATGTATTCTTTTTGGGCTAGCATTTTACTAGGTGAACATAGTTATTCTGGCAATCCGATGCAAAAGCATATTGCATTGAGTAAGAAGACTGCATTAGGGGAACAAGAGTTTTCCGAATGGGTAAAGATATTTTTTGAAACGATTGATCATTTATTTGAGGGAGAGAAGGCAAATGAGGCAAAAATTAGAGCTGAGAATATAGCTCGACTAATGCATCACAAAGTTCAGTCTATATGAAAAAATCAGCTTTTGATTTAAATTTTCAGAATTTAAGCATTGACAGTAAAATCATTGCTTCCTTAGAGCGTATTGCTCAAATCTTTAGAGTCTTGTTATGGGAAGAAAGCAAGGAGTTTGCTTTAAGCCCCATACAGGTGCAAGTGCTCATTTTCGTACTATTTCATTCTGAAGAAAAGAGAAAAGTAAGCTACTTGGCAAGTGAGTTTAATATGACCAAAGCTACTATAAGTGATGCCATTAAGTCATTAGAGCAAAAACAATTGATAGAAAAAGAGTACGAACTGCATGATACTAGAAGTTATGTGATTCACTTGACTTCTAAGGGACGTGATATTGCTCATAAAACTTCTTTGTTTACAAGTCAATTACAGATTCCTATAGAAAAGCTACCTGATCCTGATAAAGGAAGTTTGCTATCAAGTTTATTGGACATAATAAAGCATTTGCATGGAGCAGGGTTAATCTCTACCCAAAGGATGTGCCTAAGTTGTAGGTTTTATAAGGCAGGCCAAGGTAAGCAAGACCATTATTGCCACTTGCTAGATCAGACACTTACTTCAAATGAATTGAGAGTTGATTGTCTAGAACACCAACTAGTGAACTGAAAATGAATTACTCTACCGTGACTGATTTAGCCAGATTCCGTGGTTGGTCGACGTTGCAACCTCTCATCACTGCAATATGATAAGCTAGTAATTGCAATGGAATAGTAGACAGAAGAGGGGTTAAAGGCTCTTCTGTTTCAGGAATTTCGATTGTAAATTCAGCTATATCTCGAATGATTTTATCCCCTTTAGAAACAATAGCTATAATTCTGCCACCACGAGCTTTTACCTCCTGAATGTTGCTGATGATCTTATCATAAGCACTTCTGTTAGTAGCTAATACTACAACAGGCATATGTTCATCGATCAAAGCAATTGGTCCATGTTTCATTTCCGCAGCGGGATATCCTTCTGCATGGATATAAGAAATTTCTTTGAGTTTAAGAGCTCCTTCCAATGCGACTGGAAAATTATAGCCCCTTCCTAGGTATAAGAAGTTGGTTGCGTCTTGAAATGTCGTTGCAATCTCTTGGGATTGTTCATCACACTTAAGCGCTTCCTTTACTTTTTCTGGGATTAAATCTAATTCTCTTAAGATCTTTTGAAACTCCGACTTAGGCAGCACGCCTTTCTCTTGTGCTATGGATAACGCCATTAATGTCAACACTGTAACCTGAGCTGTAAAAGCCTTAGTCGAGGCTACTCCTATCTCTGGCCCTGCATGTGTGTATGATCCAGCATGAGTACTTCTTGCAATAGATGATCCCACAACATTGCAAACGCCCAATACAGTTGCACCTTTAGACTTAGCTAATTCAATGGCGGCCAATGTATCTGCGGTTTCTCCAGATTGAGAGACAGCAATTACTACGTCCTTTTCAGAAATTATTGGATTCCTGTATCTAAATTCAGACGCATATTCTACTTCCACGGGTACTCTTGCTAAATCTTCAAATAAATACTCAGCAACTAAACAAGCATGCCAAGATGTACCACAAGCAATCATTATAATACGGTCAGCATTTACAAGTCTTTTATGATAATCTTTAATGCCACCAAGTCCCACAAGGCCTTCTTGAGCATTTAGCCTTCCTCGTAAACTGTCCTTAATAGAGTTAGGTTGTTCGTTGATCTCTTTTAACATGAAGTGATCATAGCCACCTTTCTCCAGCATTTCCAGTTTCAATTCTAGTTCATGAATGTAAGGCGTTTTTACCTTGTCTTGAATTGTCTTGATGTTTAATCCGCCATTAATGTCAACTACAGCAATTTCTTCATCGTTTAAGTAAACAACATTTTTGGTATGCTCTACTATTGGTGTTGCATCTGAAGCTAAAAAGAATTCATTATCACCTACACCAATTACTAATGGACTTCCCTTTCTTGCTGCAATTAGTTTGTTAGGAGTGCTTTTAGCCATTACGACAATTGCATAAGCACCAACAACTTCATTAAGAGCAATTCTTACTGCCTCTTCCAAGTCAACGTTTTCCTGTGAATAGATATGTTCAATTAGATTTGCTAGAACCTCGGTATCTGTCTCGGATTGAAACTTATGGCCTCTTTCTGAAAGCTCTTTTTTTAGTGGGCCGTAATTTTCAATAATGCCGTTGTGAATGATTGTTAAATCCCCCGCTTCAGTTGTATGTGGGTGTGCGTTTATATCGTTTGGAACACCATGGGTTGCCCATCTAGTGTGTCCGATGCCAATATTTCCTTTTTTGTTTTTTTCTTTAGCAAAAGCTTCCAAGTCACTTACCTTTCCAGCACATTTATAGATATTTAAGTCGCCATTTAATAAGGCAATTCCTGCACTATCGTACCCTCTATACTCTAGCCTTTGTAAACCTGAGATTAAAATTGGGTAGGCTTCTTTTTGACCGATATATGCGACGATTCCACACATAAGCTTAATAGTTTAAAATAAAACGAATACTAGTTTGTTTCAGTATAGATTAATGTAAATTTAACTCCTTCATGATCTTGATTGTTCCCTCCAAGAACTAACCTATCGGCAATTAATGCACTTGGAACAGAAACTAAATAAAGACCATTGTCTTCTGATTTGCCATCCACTACCTCCTGAACATATCGAGCAATGTTAAAACGATATGTAGCAATTAATTGACCTTGAACATTAATTGCATTAGATCTTGTTCCACCATAATAGGCAACACCATCAAAAATATCTGGTATTTCAAAGTTATTGGAACCATCTTCCCCAACTTTGATAATCGCCATTTCTGATGGAGTAGTTAAAAAAGAATCTTGATCCATCAGATGTACTTGAGAAAACTCTAATTCTGCTTTATTAATAAGGACATTACTTAAGTTTGATAAATCTGGTAAGGTAATTAAACCTTTTAACCCTGACATAGACTCGATGAAGATTAGACTATCATTGGATCCATTAATGTAGGATTGAGATAAGCTATTGGATTGATTGTTGTTGTAATAGCTAAATCGAGCCGAGTTAGATGTTATTAGGAAATCTGTTGACAAGCTATCCTCATCACTTGTTGAATAAAATAGAGTTAGCTTTGAAGAGGAAGACTGTAAATCTAAATATGCAATACTGCCCTCACTAGGAACTTCCGTAAATATATCTGCAGTTTTATAATGGGCGCCAATTGGGTTAGCCGTAAATCCACTATCAACAGTAATCAGTATGCCTTTGAAAAAGTTTAAAAAAGCTTCTGCATTTGCTAGGTTACTACTACCTGACTCGTTAAGCAATCTGTCTCCAAATTGCTTGGATAGCTTAATGGGGATTACTTCATTAGCCTCCTTAGGTGCTATCTTTGCTGAGCCTAAAGGAACTGTCTTAACTGAAAGTGTTTCGTCTGAATAATATTCTTTATCCGAATCCATTGCTTCATCAAGCTCTCTGATAACAAAGTTTAAAGGAGTTGACGTATTGCCATAAAATTCTAAAACTTTTAAATATAAGACTACCGAGTCTAGTGTTGGATTTCTTCCAAAATCAATGCTACTTGATGAGGTTAATAATTGAGCATAGGTTTCAGCATATGATTGGCCAAAGACAGGATCAGTAATATTTCCAACAAGGTTGTAAGATAAATTACTAGTACGTATCGGATCTTCTCTAACACTTGATACACTAGGTAATAAGCTATCTGAATAAGATATGTTTGGCTTGGCATTGTTACCAAGTAAGCTATCCTCGGGATCAATGCGCTTTTTGCATGCAAAGCATAAAGAAATTAATACAAAAAAGATGCTTTGCCTCATATGCATTTTAAAAGATATACTATCCCATCATTAGTCGAGTAGCGTATCGTATAGCTCTTTATAGCTTACAAAGCCTTCCTCATCACTGTGCTCGATAGTTGGAATTGAAACGTCGTCAATGGTGTTTTTATTGCCATCTCTATCAATAAGTGCGTCTGCAAAAGTCGCTGCGCCTTTATTTAAGCTATCAAATGAAACATCATTAAAGTTCGCCAATTCACTTTCTGAAACACTTCCGTTAATAGAAGCCATTTTATTTAAATCATCATTTAACTTATCAAAAAATTCTTCCTTGTAGACAGAGTAAACAATTTTAGAATCTTTGAAAACAGGCTCATCTTTATATGCGGTTTTTGCATAAAGCGGTACTAAGCTAGTCATCCAGCCATGGCAGTGAATAATATCAGGTGCCCATCCAAATTTCTTGATGATTTCCATTACGCCTTTGCAGAAAAAGGCCATTCTCTCTGCATTGTCTTCGTAAAATTTCTTGTTTTTTTCATCCAAAATATCACCTTTTCTCTTGAAAAGATCTTCATTATCCAAGAAGTAGACTTGCATTCTCGTGCCAGGTAGTGAGCCAACTTTAATAATTAGAGGGTAATCATCATCATTGACGCTAATATTGATTCCTGAAAGTCTCACAACCTCATGTAACCTATGTCGCCTTTCATTAATATTACCATATTTTGGCATTAATACACGAATATCCATACCATCTTCTTGAACGTGCTGAGATAAATCTCTTACTATCTGGCTTATATCAGTATGTCCGATGTATGGTTGCATCTCCTGAGTTACAATTAAGACTCTCTTTTTTTCCATAAGAATTTAATGTAGTTGGTCCGTAGGTTAAAGAATTGAATTTGACATTTTGGGACGCAAAGATAAGAAAAAACTTTTACTTTTATTGCTATAATGCGATGTTTGTACTATTGCATAAGTAATTACGGTCGATGATTATCTTTAAAAAGCAGACTGATATTAGAGTGTACCTAAAGCGCCTTGAAGCGATTGGTATAGGCTTTGTGCCAACGATGGGTGCGTTGCACGAAGGTCACTTATCCTTGATAAGACAAGCTAAAAAAGAAAATGACTTAGTAATAGTTAGCATTTTTATAAATCCAACCCAATTTAATAATTCGGAAGATTATACAAAATATCCGATAAAAGTAGAGTCAGATATAAAAATGCTGACAGAAGCTAAGGTGGACATATTATTTATGCCATCTAAAGAAGAGATATACCCTGAGGAAAAAGACCTAAATAATGATAATTTCGATTTTGGAACTTTAGAGCAAGTGTTAGAGGGTAAAATGAGAAAAAATCACTTTAAAGGAGTTGCGCAAATAGTCTCTATTCTCTTAAATACTGTCGAACCACACAAGTTATACCTTGGTCAGAAAGATTATCAGCAGTATTTAATCATTAAAATGTTAATCCAGCAACTAAATAAAAAAGTAACTATTGTTTTATGCCCAATCGTTAGAGAGGCTAAGGGACTTGCGATGAGTTCTAGAAATGTGCGCCTTTCGCCAAAAGCACACCTAGAAGCAAACAATATCTTTAAAGCATTGACCTACCTAGAAGAACACAAAAGTGAAAAATTAGAGGAGGTATCAAGAAAGGCTAAAGAAATTATAACCCAGAGTAATATTGCTGACCTAGAGTACTTTGAGGTAGTTGATAAAAACACACTGAGCCCTTTGCTGAGTATTGAGAAGGGAAATACCTTGGCGTGTATTGCAGTAAAAATAGACGGTGTTAGGCTTATTGATAATATTTTGTTGTAAAGGTCGCTTAAGGGGGACTCCAATTAATAGTTAGCGTTTTGATGATAATTAATTATTGGTTTGTTAACTTTGTGGCTTATGCAAATTCAGTTATTAAAATCAAAAATACATAAAGCTACTGTCACGCAAGCTGACTTGCATTATGTGGGTAGTATAGGCATAGACGAGGCCTTAATAGAAGCTGCTAATCTTATTCCAAATGAAAAAGTACAGGTTGTAAACTTGAATAATGGAGAACGTTTAGAAACGTACGTGATTAAGGAAAAAAGGGGCTCTGGGATTATTTGCATGAATGGACCGGCTGCTAGAAAAGCAGTTGTTGGAGATACAATTATCATCATTTCTTACGCAACAATGGAGTTTGAAGACGCTAAAAAATTTCAGCCTACCATTATATTCCCTGATGAGAAAAATCAGTTAAAAGGCTAATTTTGAAGAAGCTTTTACTGAATACACTTCGTTTTTTGATTTTTTTATCCATAGGCGTTGCTATTCTATGGTGGATAATGAAAGACTATAGTATTGGCGATTTATGGAGCAAAATAAAGAGTGCGAATTACTGGTGGGTAGGTTTTTCCTTGATTTTTGCCATTCTAAGCCACTTGAGCAGAGCAATAAGATGGAAAATACTTCTCGAATCAATAGGGTATAAAGTAAGGACGCCGATTGCTTTTTTCTCTGTAATGATTGGCTATGTTTCTAATTTAGCATTTCCTAGAATGGGAGAAGTGGTAAGAGGAGGTTTTTTAGGCAAGTATGATGGAATACCCTTGGATAAAGTTTTTGGAACAGTGGTTATAGAGCGAATAGTTGATCTTTTATTGTTGTTATTGCTTTTTGTTGTTGCTTTCTTTATTCAGTCAGACTTGATTTTTGAATACATTAAACCTAAGCTAAATAACCTCTTGCAACAAGACATGACTATTTTGTTAATAATACTAGCATTATTAGTGTTAGGGGTGTTTGTTTTTATCAAAGTTAGGTATAAACTAAAGCAGACTATCATATATAATAAGTTGGTGAAATGGTTGAGTGGGTTTAGTGAAGGTGTTAAATCTATATTTAATTTAAAGCAAAAAGGACTATTTGTATTTCACTCGATATTTATTTGGATAATGTATTTTTTGATGACATATCTTTGTTTTTGGAGTTTGCCTGCTACGGAACATTTACAAGTAAAGGCAGGGGTAACAACCTTGGCACTAGGTAGTGTCGGTATGGCAGCACCTGTGCAAGGTGGAATAGGTACGTACCATATTTTTGTACAAAAAGCTTTGTTGGCTTACGATGTGAGTGGAGAAGATGCTCTGGTCTTTGCATGGCTTATATACATATCTCAAACCATCTTAGTCATCTGTTTAGGACTATTGTCTTTTATTACCATTTCTTTTTTTAAAAGAATTAAACCTAATGGCAACGCACCTGCAAAGGCTGTCTGATAAGATAATTACGTTGCAACAAGCTCAAAAAGAGGTTGTTCGCTGGAAATTCTTGGGGCAAAAAATTGTTTTTACCAATGGATGTTTTGATTTATTACATGAAGGACACATTACTTATCTATCTCAAGCAGCTGATAAAGGAGATCGTTTGATTATTGGATTAAATTCAGATGAATCAGTTAAGTCTTTGGAAAAAGGAGATAGTCGACCAATTAATTCGGAACAATCCAGAGCAAAGCTATTAGCGGCAATTCATTTTGTGGATGTTGTAACCATCTTTAGCGAGGAAACACCATTGAGTTTAATTGAAAGTATAAATCCAGATGTTTTGGTAAAAGGAGGTGATTGGGATATAAGTAAGATTGTCGGGGCAAATCATGTTAAGTCCTATGGTGGATCAGTAGAGAGTATTCCCCTCGTTTCAGGTTTTTCTACGACAAGTATTGAAGAAAAAATCAAGCATTTTAGTTAAGTTTGCAAACTCGTTCTTATTATTAAAAAGTATATACGCTTATGAATTTTGAATTATCCGAAGAGCATTTAATGATACAAGAAGCGGCTAGAAACTTGGCCCAAAATGATATTTTAAATACTGTTTTAGAACGTGACGATAAACAACAGTTTCCAACTGATGAAGTCAAAAAAATGGGAGAACTAGGGTTTATGGGAATGATGGTCGACCCTAAATACGGAGGTGGTGGAATGGATACCATTTCATATGTTTTAGCTATGGAGGAAATTTCAAAAGTAGATGCATCTTGCTCTGTGATAATGTCGGTGAATAATTCATTGGTTTGCTGGGGGCTCGAAACGTTTGGAAATGAAGATCAAAAACAAAAATACTTAACAGAACTCGCGACTGGTCAAAAAATAGGTGCCTTTTGTCTATCTGAACCCGAAGCAGGATCGGATGCTACCTCTCAAAGAACGACTGCTGAAGATAAAGGAGACCATTACTTGTTAAATGGAACGAAAAACTGGATTACGAATGGTAATTCTGCATCTTATTATTTAGTAATTGCACAAACAGATGTTGAGAAAAAGCATAGAGGGATTAATGCTTTTATTGTTGAGAAAGAGTGGGATGGTGTAACCGTTGGACCTAAGGAGAATAAATTGGGTATTAGAAGCTCCGATACGCACTCTATCATGTTTCAAGATGTAAAAGTGCCAAAGGAAAATAGAATAGGAGAAGATGGTTTTGGTTTTAAATTTGCCATGAAAACTTTGTCAGGTGGTAGAATTGGTATTGCTTCTCAAGCACTAGGAATAGCTTCAGGAGCTTATGAAAGAGCGTTGGCTTACTCGCAAGAGAGAAAAGCATTTGGGACAGAGATTGCTAACCACCAAGCTATACAATTTAAGCTGGCTGATATGTCCACTCAAATTGATGCAGCAAGGCTGCTTTGTTTGAAAGCAGCATGGCACAAAGACAATAAAATGAACTATGATCTTTCAGGATCAATGGCTAAACTGTATGCTTCAGAGACTGCCATGAGAACGGCAACAGAAGCAGTACAGATTCATGGTGGATATGGCTTTGTAAAAGAGTATCATGTAGAACGGATGATGAGAGATGCAAAGATCACTCAAATTTATGAAGGTACTTCTGAAATTCAGCGAGTAGTTATATCTCGAAGCATTTTAAACTAAGCTGAATGGATATCTTTCTGGAGCTTTTAAAATATGCTATCCCAGCATTTGTTGTATTCCTGACAAGTTATTATCTCGTTAATAATTTTCTCAAAGCTCAAAATGAAAAGACGCTAGTTGATTTGCAAATAGCTAAGCAAAAAGTTGCTTTACCAATAAGGTTACAAGCATACGAGAGATTGGCTTTGTTTCTAGAGCGAATTACATTGGCAGGTCTTATTCATCGAGTGAGACGAAAAAATATGTCGGCGCAAGACTTACAGTTAGCAATGTTACAAAGTATTCGTTTAGAGTTTGATCACAATGTAGCACAACAGGTATATGTCTCTCCTGAAATGTGGATGTACATTATAGGGGCGAAAGAACAAACACTTGCCATTGTCAATAGAGTAGGAGCAAGCTTGCCCAAGAACGCAACAAATATGGATTTTAGCCAAAGGTTATTACAATATTTTGGTAATACGGAAGAGGACGTTCCAACGGAGAAAGCCTTATTATTCTTAAAAAGTGAAGTGAAAAATATTTTCTGACTTTAGTTAGCATGAAAAAGGAGAGAAAAGAAAAGTTTGAAACTTCATCTGGTATAGAGATTAAGCCTGAGTATAATAAGGTAAATGATCTAGAGCCCTCGGCTGGGCAATTCCCCTACACCAGAGGAGTCCATGAAAGTATGTATCGTAGCAAGCTATGGACAATGCGTCAATATGCTGGATTTTCAACGGCTGAAGAATCGAACAAAAGATACCATTACTTACTCAATCAAGGTACAATGGGCTTGTCTGTTGCTTTTGATTTGCCAACACAGATTGGGTATGATTCAGACCATGATTTTGCAGAGGGAGAGGTTGGTAAAGTAGGTGTTGCTATCGACTCGATTGATGATATGGAAATTCTTTTTAAAGGTATTGAGCTTGAAAAGATTTCTACTTCGATGACGATCAACGCGACTGGCTTTATCTTACTGGCGATGTATATAGCACTGGCTAAAAAGCAAGGAGCAGATATAAAAAATATTTCAGGAACAATTCAGAATGATATTTTAAAAGAGTATGCTGCTAGGGGTACATATATATATCCACCTAAACAGTCGATGCGTATCATTACAGACATCTTTGAATATTGCAGTTTGAATGTTCCGAAGTGGAATACCATCTCCATATCAGGCTATCATATTAGAGAAGCAGGGTCTACGGCTGCACAAGAACTGGCCTTTACCTTAGCTAATGGCAAAGCTTATGTAGAGGCTGCAATAGAAAAAGGTTTAGATATTAATGTGTTTGGCAAACGTCTTTCATTTTTCTTTAATGCACACAATAATTTCTTTGAAGAGGTGGCTAAATTCAGAGCGGCAAGAAGAATGTGGGCCGATATTATGAAAAAGCTAGGTGCTACGGAACCAAGAGCACAAATGTTGAGGTTTCATACACAGACTGGAGGCTCTACACTGACAGCACAACAACCAATGAATAATATTTCTAGAGTTACGCTGCAAGCACTTTCTGCCGTATTAGGAGGAACACAGTCTCTTCATACCAATGGATATGATGAGGCGCTTTCTTTGCCTACAGAAGAAGCTGCTAGGATTGCCTTAAGAACACAACAGGTGATTGCCAATGAAAGTGGTGTTGTAGACACAGTAGATCCGTTGGGTGGTGCTCCATTTATTGAGTCTTTGACAAATGAAATAGAAGAAAAGGCGATAGAATATATCAATAAGATTGATGCGATGGGAGGAGCAGTTAAGGCTATAGAGGAGGGATATGTTCAACGAGAAATAGCTAACGCCTCTTATAAATATCAACAAGCGGTTGAGACTGAAAAGGAAGTAATTGTCGGTGTAAATAAATATCAAATTGAGGAAGAGGTAAAAGAAGCTTCTTTTAAGGTAGATGATTCAATTAGAAAGGTGCAAGCGGAAAAAATAGAACGATTAAAAGCCAGTAGGGACAATAAAAAAGTAGCCGATTGTTTAAAGCAATTAGAGAAAATTGCAGATTCTGACAAAAACTTAATGTCGACTGTAATTGATGCGGTAGAAAATAGAGCAACACTTGGAGAAATTGCCGACATTTTGAGACAAAAATTTGGCGAATACAAAGGTTGATTTTACAACTGGCTGATTTTCTTGCGCTAATAATTATGTTTTCTAAAACTCAATAATATCAAGTATTTCTGAGTTTTTTTTCTTACATTTAATATAATTTTAACAAAAAAATGGCGATTTCATCATACTGTTGATTAAATTAAAAAGTCAATAGCAAATTCGTTTTTTTTTAAACTTTTTTATGGTCAACTTAGATGCCCTTTTCGAAAAAACTAAAATAGAAGATTAAACGATGACAGAACCACATGTAGCCGTTTGGGATAATTGCCTGAAAATCTTTAAGGATAATGTAAATATCCAAAGCTACAAGACGTGGTTTGAGCCAATTCGACCAATTAAGCTCGAAGGAAGTGTTTTAACAATAGAAGTTCCAAGTCAATTTTTCTATGAATGGTTAGAGGAGCATTATGTTACTTTGCTGAGAAAGACAATTGAGCGAGAGTTGGGCAAAGATGCTCGTTTAGAGTACAGTATTGTTGTTGAAAATAGCTCAGGTTTTAAAAGTCCCTATACAATTAATATTCCAACTTTTGGAAATACGCCTAGTAAAAATCCGGACGTTTCTGTTCCGATTAATATAGGCAATTCAATTAAGAACCCTTTTGTGATTCCAGGATTAAAAAAGATCAACATCGATCCTCAGTTGAACCCTAACTACAACTTTGAGTCTTTTGTAGAAGGTGATTGCAATAGATTAGCAAGGTCAGCAGGTTTTGCAGTGGCAAACAAACCAGGAGGAACATCTTTTAACCCACTGGTGATTTACGGAGGTGTTGGTTTAGGGAAAACACATTTAGCACAAGCAATTGGAAATCAAGCTAAGCAAAACTTTAACAATAAAACGGTTCTTTATGTTTCGTCAGAGAAGTTTACCAATCAGTTTATAGATGCATTAAAGAATAATTCGATCAATGACTTTGTGCATTTTTACCAGTTAATTGATCTGTTAATTATTGATGATATTCAGTTCTTTGCTAACAAAGAGAAGACACAAGATATCTTCTTCCATATATTTAATCATTTGCATCAATCAGGTAAGCAGTTAGTATTAACATCTGACAGACCTCCAAAAGACTTAGAGGGCATCGAAGAAAGATTGTTATCACGTTTCAAGTGGGGGTTATCTGCAGACCTTCAGGTGCCTGACTTTGAAACGCGTATTGCTATCCTAGAAAAGAAAATGCATGCAGACGGTATAGAGCTTCCAAGAGATGTTGTCGAGTTTGTTTCTTACAATATTGATACCAACATCAGAGAGCTAGAGGGCGCTTTGATCTCGTTGCTAGCACAATCTAGTTTGAATAAAAAAGAGATAGATTTAGAAATTGCGAAGAAGATCATCAAGAACTTTGTAAAAAGTATTTCTAGAGAAGTATCTATCGACTTTATCCAAAAAATGGTTTGTGAGCATTTTCATGTACCCATTGAAAAAGTTAAAGAAAAGACTAGAAAAAGAGCCATCGTTCAAGCACGTCAGCTATCTATGTTTTTAGCGAAGAGTTATACTAAAAACTCATTGAAACTAATTGGTAAGCACTTCGGTGGTAGAGACCATAGTACAGTGATACACTCTTGTCAGGCAATACAAAATCTTTTAGATACCGATGAAGAGTTTAGAGATAGCGTAGATGAGTTGAAGAAGAAGATTCAGATGAGCAGTATCTCTTAGTAAAATTTCTAAGTTTTTATTTTCACCATTAAAGCTTGTTGGATTAAACGCTTGGAAATTTAAGAATTTGTTAGTTCTTTTGCATACTCACTGGAGAGGTGGTCCAAAGGACTCCCTTGGAGGTGAGTGGCTGAAACCAACGGTTTGTCCCAAAGGACTCCTATGGAGCTAAATCGTTGAAATATGTTCTTTGCATATATATTGAAAAGTTTAAAAGATGGGAGATGCTACTATGGTAGCACTAACAATTTGCGGAATAGACTGGAGAAACATAACAAAGGGTATGTCAAGTCAACTAAGCAAAGAAGACCTTTTGAAATTATATACTTTGAAAAATTTGATACTAGAAAAGAAGCATTTAATAGAGAAAAGTATTTCAAGAGTGTTGATGGCTATATTTGGCTAAAGAAAGAAAAAATCATTTAGAAACTTAACTTACTGGAGAGGTGGGTGAGTGGCTGAAACCAACGGTTTGCTAAATCGTCGTGCTTGGAAACAGGCACCGCGGGTTCGAATCCCGCCCTCTCCGCTTTTACTCTCTGTAGCCTTGGCGAAAGGGAGTATCGTTCTTTGAAGATGGTAGACTATTGTGAAATTTTGATAGCCTGTCATAGAGAGTTTCAGCGGACAAGTCCGCTAAACAATCTTACGGGGTGTAGCGTCAGCCTTCGTTGCACTTTGACTGACAAGCAGTCCGGTTAACCGGACGAAGCTTTTAAATAATAATTTGGTATTATTAAATTGATAGGCTGAAATTACGGGGTGTAGCGCAGTCCGGTTAGCGTACCTGGTTTGGGACCAGGTGGTCGCAGGTTCGAATCCTGCCACCCCGACATTGCCCATCGAAGCTTTATGCGAAGATGGGCTTTGTCTTTTTTATAGGCTTTTAGTTTTCAATAAGTTATATTTTCCTTCTCGTGATTTTTTGCTTTTTATTGAGCATTTTCTTGAAAACGATTTTATGCGGGTTTCAGAGGTGTTTTATTGTGAGTGTCGTGACCTATAGTATGTCTAAATTTGGGGCGCGAAATTTATTTAACCTTGTTGTAATTTCTGATGGCAACAAATTTCCGCTTTTTGCCATTACCAAATATTGCATAGCCTAGATATAATAGAGGTGCTGATATTGGAGCCAAGAAAAAGTAGTCATCTTCATTTACAATTGCAATTGGAATAAATGAAATTGCAGTAGCCATTAAACAGCTTCCAATAATGTAGTAGTTTTTTCTTCTATTAAAGATTTTAATGGATTCTTGATTATCCGAAAGCATCTCATACAATAAAGGATTTTTAAATTCTTGTAATCCGCTATCTTTCTCTAAATAATCAATATGTGTCCATCTTGGGTCTGGGTCTTTTTTGTACCAAGAAATTTTACCGCTATCTATGGGAAATACCCAAGAATTATCTTTATACGGAAATCCGGAAATTGACTTATAGTCTCTATACCGTACATTTAGCCGTTTTATATATTCGGTTTCATTTGGAAAAATTGAATCCTTCTTAGAATGTAAGTAAAGTTTTATAGAGTCTTTCTTGCCAAGAATATTAAAACCAGAATACACAGTATCTAAAGTTCCATTAAGAAATTTAACCTCAAAATTGTATTTCACACTATAATTAGTTGGGAAATATATGGGCACCCTATAACCAGGACTAACTGATATGCCTGTTGGTGCACCGAATTGCGCAAAACATTTGTAGGCAAATAGGATAATGCCAAAAAGAAGTGTAGTTTTCTTTAACATAAAGTAATTTACAAAAAAATGATTGGATTGTAATTGAAGAATATTATATTGATAATAATATGATGAAAGTAGGAAATAGATACTTTATACCGCTGATATTTTGTGTTATTTTAGTATTAGTAACGTTTGCACTTGAAAGATTTGAGGTGATTGAAACAATACTATTCCAGGGCGTGTTAATCACAGCAACCATGTTTTACGTTCTGTATGTGGTATTAGTGACATTGCTTAAGCTTTTCATTAAGAAAGACTTTTTTACAGGAACAATTGCCTTTGGATTAGCACTCTTCTTAGTTGGGCAACTTTATAGATTGATGCATTGGCCAGGTGGAAAGATAATGGTATTAATAGGTATTGTGGTGACAGTTCTATTTGCTTTGATAATGTTTTGGCAAGGAAGAAAGGAAAAAGCTAATTTAAATTGAAAATAGTTTTAAAGAAATTCTTAAGTCCTGTTGAATTATTATAGTGAATGCTAAACTGCCAATAAGTTCCAAACCTATCCTTTTCACTTAATTTGATTGTACAGTTCTTTAGTTTCCAAACTATATCGTATTCCAGTTTACTTCTTTTTCTCAAAGTGCCGTGTCTTCCTAGTTCTTTAATTATTTGAGACTTTAGCAATTTGAATTTGTCTTCACTGATATTAGAATATGCTTCTGTAAGCCTTTTGTTTAATCCAGTAGACCATCGCATTATAACCAAATCAAGTTCGAGGTTTTCAAATACCTCTTCAGTTTTCCAGACTAGGTCAGTTCGCTGTTCTGAATGTTCTATTAGCTCTGGACTCCCAAATGACTTCAGACTTTCAAAGGGTGTTTCCCAAGGTAAAACTAAGCCAGTCTTGATTAATGGAATGCCTATTTCTAATTTATTTAATAATACCGTATTCATAGTTGCTGGTTCAGCTTTTCGACCAAATATTTTGCTTCGGCATCGTCCAAACTTAAACCAAATGAATAAGTCTTTAATCCATAATCGAATTTTATTTTTCCTTCTCCAAGCCCCCAAACTGCCCAACTACGGTCTCCATTCCAAAAATTAGAGGTCGTTTTTTCAAAGTTAAAATCCTTTATATCCCTTTTGTTTAACACTCTCTTTGTTCCGATATTAAATACCGTTCTTTTGAAATGAACTTCATCAAAGTCAAATTCCAGCACCTCTTGGCCAAAATAGCCCCATAGTAAAAAAAATGTAATTGCAAGACCACCTACAAGCCATCCACATATCCAAAAAAGCATGAATCCATCAATAAGTCCATTCTCACTTTTTCCAAGGGTTGCTAGGGCCATAATAATGCCAAATAACCAACCACCAAGCCAGAATGTTCCAAATATCAGTGCGAACCAATTTTTCCTCGAGGGAATATTGACTTTAAGTCTTCCATTTGAATTTGTCTCAATTTTTGCCCTTCCATTGTTCATACCTAAATGGAAATTACAAAAAATGGTGGAATTGTAATTTTGGTGAAAAGATAGTATATTCTAAGCATGATTTTAAGTTTCGGAGGTTCAGTAGCAGCAATGATTCACAGTATTAAACAGAATACTGCGTTATTGAGAAAACGGGGTAAGTCTTGGGAGCTAGAATCAGGTGGAAAAAGAATAGGTAATCCAGACTTAAAAGCTATTAATGATAGTATTCTAGCACGGAGAATACGCAGAATTGAGGTTAAGAAAAGAACTAGGATTATTTGGAGACTTCTTTTTCTTGCCGTTATTATAATCGCTATCATTAGTATTTTCTTTTAAAAGTGCTGGTACAAAAGCCTTTCCAAGTTTGGTCGCAAAAAAGCCAGCCAATATATTTGCGACTCAATGTCGCTGACAAAATATATATACCTCAAAAAGAATAAGGATAAGAAAGGTAGGTCAGCGATTTACTTAAGACTGATTGTTGATGGTCGGGCAAAAGAAATATTCCTCCAACGAAAAATCGCCCCAGAAAAATGGAATCAGGAAAAACAATCCGTATAGGGAAGTAGTCAGGATGCAACTTTTTCACTAGATTTACGTTATAATTAATGTTATGAGGCTTCTATTAGAAATAAAAGATAACAAAGCGGCATTCATTCTTGAACTACTTAAGAATTTTTCATTTGTGAAGGCTAAACCTCTTTCTGATGAAACAGCTCAACTAATGGCGAATCTTAAAAAATCAGTTGATGAGGTTAATCTTGCCAAGGCAGGAAAGCGAAAGCTACGAACTCTAGACGAAGTTTTGGATGAGCTTTAGATTAGAAGTTACCCCTGATTTTGAAAAATCATTAAAGAAACTTACCAAGAAGTATCCTTCACTAAAGCAAGAAATAAAATTGCTGGGTTTGCAATTGAAAGAGAACCCAACTTTAGGGACTGCTATTGGTTTGGATTGCTATAAAATAAGAATCTCGATAAAGTCAAAGGGCAAGGGGAAATCTGGTGGAGGCAGGGTTATAACTCACCTTTATGTTGAGAAAGAAACAGTTTATTTACTAGCCCTCTATGATAAGTCTGAATATGAGAATATTTCAGAAAAATACGTTAAAGACCAAGTGAGAAGAATTAGAGAATAGCTGTGTATAATTACCATTCTTAATATTTTCTTTTAAAAGCGCTGTTGCAAAGGCTTTTTCAAGTTAGATCGCAAAAAAGCTTTTCTTCGCTAAAGCTTCGAAAAACAAAAGCCAGCCTTCCGATAGCTATCGGAAATATTTGCGACTAAATGTCGCTGACAAAATATATATACCTCAAAAGAATAAGGATAAGAAAGGTAGGTCAGCAATATACTTAAGACTCATTGTGGATGGTCGGGCAAAAGAAATATCCCTCCAACGAAAAATCGCCCCAGAAAAATGGAATCAGGAAAAACAATCCGTATAGGGAAGTAGTCAGGATGCAACTTTTTCACTAGATTTACGTTATAATTAATGTTATGGCAGATAATACTATAAATAGTGAAATTTTAAAGTATTTAAACGAACTACCGCAAGCGAAACGGATAGATGTCTTAGGATATGTAAAATCTTTATTGCCAAGAAGGAAGAAAGAAGCTTTGACAAAAGCAAACAAGCAATTTCTTTCAGAGTTGGAAGGTGCAGTTAAGGAACTTAACCTCGTTAAAGAGGGAAACGTTAAATTACAATCTGCCAAAGGGTTTATGGATGAGTTATAATGTTGAACTTGCAGAATTTTGTAAAAAGCAAGTCAAACGTTTAGTCAAAAAACACCCTTCTCTTAAAGTAGAAATCAACACTCTAATTGTCTCTTTGGAAACAGACCCCAAGCAGGGAACATCAATTGGTTCGGGATGTTACAAAATACGTCTTGCCATTAAATCAGAAGGTAAGGGCAAATCAGGAGGAGCAAGAGTAATTACTTACTTTTATATTGAAAAGACAACTGTTGTTCTACTTTCTATTCATGATAAATCTGAACAGGAAAGTATATCTGATAAAGAAATTAAACTGTTACTTAGCCAAATAAAGTAAGTTTGAAATTTTAAGGCCTTTCTTAACAAGGCTTTTTTAAGAGAGTTGGTTTGTGACCTGCCTGTTTATCTAAATGAATAATTTTGCATAACTTAGTTATGTGATTTAATGTTTCGTAAATATGCCTGATTCAGAGTTATTGTTAGAGGTTCGTGCAGAGTCAGATTCAACTATTCTTGAGGTTACAGAGTCTGAATGTATAGAATGTAGATTGCGAGTTGAATATCAAGGATGGGATTGGTTCTCGATAGTAACGGTAAGTCGACATTATAATGAAACAGAGTTGAAATCAATTCCTAAAATCATTGAAGAAGGGATTATTCAGAGCAAGAAAATATCTAAAATTGTTTTAGAGGCTCGCGTTATTTCAGGTGATGCTCCATGTAATTGTGAAGCAACTGTAGATGGAAAATTATCGCATGTGGTAAAAGTTCCTGAATGGAAAGAGTGGTCAATTAATTGGAGTACAATCATACTTGCAATCAGTGCAGTCGCTGTACCTGCAATTTCCGATCTTAAAAAAATTGGCTTGGGGTTAACAGGACCTTTTGGGCTATCTGCACTTCTACACTCTGTTGTATTGAATAGTATTGAGGTGAAAATTAGAGAAAATTCACATCCAACAAAGACGGAGTCTGTTAAATTAGACTGTGAGTGGACTGATGTTACTACAGTGTTTGACTTAGGGCGGGTGCCAACTACTCAAGCGTGTATGGCAGAGCTATTTCATGAAGGTAAGCGTATAAAGAAAATTATCTTACACTTCGACTAATTCCGATGAGAGCCTTGGCCAAAAGAAGGAGTATTAATAAAGCAAGCTTTTCAAACTCATCCTTAAGTAATTTGACTAGTAGTGATATTACGAGTAGAATAGGAAGGAGTTCTTTTAAATAAAGGATGCGTTAAGACTTTTTTGATCTGGGGGAATTGGGGGTAGTTTTTGTTGCTAATGGTCTGTTGAAAAATAGGCAGAAAGGTAAGTATTGTATGACTTAGTATCTTTTTAGTACTTTGATAATCCAATCATCATATTTAAAATGTGCTAAAGCCTTTTTGATTTCTGTATTCGTATTATCGACTCTAAAGACTTGTAAAAGTATATTTAATCTACTCTTTGTATCACGCCAATTGTTATCAGTTTTTGAGAGAAATTTAAGCAACTCTTTTTCAAATGGATAAAGTGCTCTTTGCTTCTTGATATACGCTTGAATAGATATTGAATTTTGTTCTACTAATTTAAAGTTCTGGAGTTCCCATTGTGCTAATAAATATAATAATTTTCCTCCGATGTAGACATCTCTTCGCTTTTCTTTGCCTAGCTCTTGAAATAATTTATTTAGCCAGATTATGCATTTGTCATACTCGTTGAGGTGGAAATATGCCATTGCTATTTTATAGAAAAAGACATACCCTATGGTATTGGGTATGTTGGGCAAACTACTAAGTTCTAACTCTATTTGATGCAGTAGACGCGGAAGCTCCCTTCTGTAGGACATATTAGAGAACAAATCTAACTTGTTTACATACAATGCTTTGAATTTTGCATAGCGCTCCATAAGGCTATTCGCTTTGATATGGCTTAAATGGTCAAATACTTCAAAGGCTTTCTTTGTATGACCTGATAAAATTGCGGTATAAGCATAGTTGCTTAAAGTATTAATGTAGAACAATAGATCTTGTTTGAAATGAGAAGACTTTAATACTATTAGAGCAATTTTATGAAAATGTACATAAGCTTTTTCTGCGTCACCTGATAATAAATGAAAGAGAGTATATACATGATAAAAGATGATTTTTGCATGATCTGATAATGCATACTTTTCGTGGAAAAGCAACTTATTATTATTGATAATATGATTGATGTACCTAAGGTTGTCTGTGCGACTAGCTGTCATGTTATCTACTCTGATTCGTACTAAGTGCATGATGTCGTAATATGCCTCTAGGTTATTTGTAAGTAGCCTATTTGCAGCACTTTCTTTTAATAAGTCTTTCCACTTCTTCGCTGAAGAAAGGTGTCTTAATTTACGGTGATACTTTATTTTATATTGTAGTGATAACTCAGTCAATACATAATTATTAGCCTTTTTTGCAGTCTTTAAAGCCTTGTCGGTTCTGCTTAGGCATGATTTGTTCAAGCCCTTGTGGTATAAAATATCTGCCTCTAATAAGTAGTTTAGAACCTTGCCTTCATACATTGTCTTTTCACTTGTGGAGCGGAGTGTTCTTAGTATTAGATTAAACAAATGGTGAGCAATGATTCTTGGGTTTTTTATATCTGATTGCTTCAGTATTTCTTTAAATTTTTCTTTATTATAGTTTTTTTCTTTGTTGATTAAGGAGAATAGCCTTAAATAGTTGTGGTTTCCCTTTCTTTTGAAGACAGAGTGGTTAAGTTGGAAGGTTCTTTTTTCGGCGGATGATAATGTATGAATGAGTCTATAAAGTGCTGCTATATTGTTATTCATAAAAGATTAAAAGGTTAAAAGATTAAATTATTAATATAGTGAATATCAATGATTAATTGCTTTTTTAAATGATTTAAAAGATTAATAATGGTAATATAAAATATTTGTTTTTAAATATAGTATATCCTAAATTCAACTATAGATGTTGAGTGGTTGCTCCGTTTCAGTGTTAAAGAACTTTGCCAGATTTAATGTTTAGGTTATTATGTTATTTAGAAAGTTGGTTTATTTTTTGTTTTTTATTTCTATTCACATTTCTCTTACTGCACAAGAAATCTGTGACAACTGTATAGATGATGATAACGATGGCTTGATTGACTGTTATGACGAAGAATGTAGAAATAACGATCAGTTTTGTGAGAAGTTTTACCTAGGTGCTATAGATGAAAGTGACTCATTAAGAAAATGTACCGAAAGTTTTTTTGCTGATAACCTATGGACGATACCTGGCAATTTACAAAGCACACCCATGGCAATTGGAGATATAGATGGAGATGGAATGCCTGAGGTCATTGCAGATGGTAACGTTTATGATGGAGCGACTGGTAACCTTGAAATTATTGGTGAAGAAGGGGATCCAGCAATTGGAGATATAGATGGAGATGGTACTGCAGAAATTTTTATTAATACGCCTGGGGGTAGATTAGAACGGTATGAACATGATTTTAATACCCCTACGTGGTTTGTTGACAATCCAACAAGTCCGAGTTATCCTAGCATAGCAGATTTTAATGGAGATGGTATCGCAGAGGTTTTTTTTGGAGCAACTATTTTTAATGCAGTATCAGGTATATTAATTGTAGATAGAGATGACCTCATTGAGCATAGTGATCTAATGGCAAACCCATCAACGCCAAGAGTTTTTGCTATAGCTGCCGATGTTTTGCCTGACAATTATTGTGATGACTGTGAAGGGCTAGAGCTAATTAATGGAAGAAATATTTTATCAGTTAATATAGATATGGGTAGGGTTACTAAAGAAAATACAGCTCCATCTATTATGGGTAATGGACAAATGTCTTGTGTTGACTTTGATGGGGATAATGCCTTAGATGTTGTTGTGCATTCACAGGATGCGCTTTATGTTTATAACCCAAGGAGTGGTGCTTTAATAGGGAACCCTTTCTTTTATGATTCTGGCTTCAATGGGAATGGCGGGAAACCAGCTGTTGGAAACTTTGATAGAGATCCTGGTATTGAAATTGCGATAGATGCAGGGACAGACTCTTTTATGGTTATTGATGATGATCTAAGTACTATTTTGTGGTCAAATACATCTTTATTTGATGGAACTGGACCTTCTGAGTGTCATGCTATATTTGACTTTAATTGCGATGGGATTAATGAAATTATTCATCAAGGAGGGGATGGGAACTTAGATATTGTAAATGGTATGAATGGTAACCGTTTAGCTCAAAGCGCATGTTTCTCAACTACGCGTATTGAAATAGCTTATGTTGTGGATGTAAATGCCGATGGCTTTGCAGATATTGTCTATGCCTGTCAAGATGGGATTAAAGCATGGTCTGGGGCAACGAATGGTTGGGCGCCAGCAAGACAAGTGTTTAACCAGTTTGCGTATTCACCTACATTAGTTAATGATGATTTAACTATTCCTTGCTTTAGTCAAAATAAGACAGATGACAAACTGCCTAAAGAGTTAAATCGTTTTATTGCCCAAGCACCACTCTACAATTCAAATGGAAAAACTTGTACCTTTGATAATAGCCAGCTTGATGTTGCGGCTCAAATAGATACCGTTATATATTTAAACTGTGACAGTGCTGCTATCCTTTTTACGTTTTGTAATACAAGTACAGACAGTACCATTGCAAATTTGTATTATTCTATTTACCAAATAGATAGTAATAGGACTAGAATGTTGCTAGGGAATAATTTGATTGCGGATATCATACTACCACAACAGTGCTTTTCTACTAATATTACGATACCTATTTCAGGTCAGGAGATTGAAATTTTTGCTAATGATGATGGGACAGATGTTGAAAATGTTCCTACACCTGTTCTAAATGAATGTTTTTTAGAAAATAACCATGTAGCAGTTCTAATTAAGAAAAATGTAACAGTCAATGATGTAAAATTGGGTAGCGATACAGCAATCTGTTTTGGTGATACCATAGAGATTGAACTTGATGCATCAACAATTAATGGTAATAATATATTATGGTCTACAGGAGATTCCACAATAGCTATTGAGGTCAGCTCAGTTGGTCAGTATTCAGTTGCTGTTTTTGCTAACCCCTCCTGTATGAAGGCAGATACTATAACAGTTACAGACGCAGGATGTAGTCCAGTTATATTTGTTCCTAATGCTTTTTCTCCCAATGATGATGGAATAAACGATCTTTTTACTGTGAAATATGCTTCGTTAGATGAAATAAGCTATGACATATATAATCGTCAAGGTCAAAAAATATTTTTCACATCAGAACCTATTGGTTCTTGGGACGGTACTTTTAACGGTGTGGATGTAGAGTCAGGGGTCTATCTAGTTTTTGTTACTGCTTCATTCAATAATGAAAACATTTATAAAAAACAGAACATTTTTTTATACCGACAATGACTGAAGGTTGACTCATTCCAAAGCTTGATTGTTTTGCTGCCTTCTTATTATATCTTAACCACCTAGCCTATTGCTATAAATATTGTTCTGGTATTTGTTCTTTTAATTCCTCTTTCTCTACTACTGTAGGATAAAAACAGGCAATAAAGATCATAATTGCAGATCATATTCTTATTTTAGCATAAAATATAAAATATGTCGAATGTAGATATTTTAAACTCATCAAAGGCCCCAGAACCAGTAGGGCTGTATCCTCATGCAAGAAAGGTGGGTAATCTATTGTTTTTGTCTGGAGTTGGTCCCAGAGAAAGGGGAACTAAAAAAATACCGGGAGTTGAGTTAGATGATGATGGAAATATTACTTCTTATGATATTGAAAAACAATGTCACTCTGTGTTTAACAATATTAGCTATATACTAGAGGACTGCGGGTCAAGCTGGGATAAAATTGTAGATGTAACCGTATTCTTGACTAACATGAAAGATGATTTCAAGACTTATAATAAAATTTATGCCGAATATTTTAAAGATAACTTACCTTGCAGAACTACATTAGAAATTAACTGTCTTCCGACACCCATAGCAATTGAGTTAAAAGTAATTGCAACAATAGACTAAGATGCGACTAGCAACATATTTAAAAGATGGTAAGCAACATGTAGCGATACTATCTGGGGAGCACTTATACCCAATGGAGAAACTAGATAATCGTTTTCCCAATAGTATGTTGGAGTTTCTCAGAGGGGAAGAAAAACTGATGGAGCTTGCCAAGAGTTTTAATAACAAGATCATAAAGGGTGACTTAACGGGAATGCCAATTCGGGAGTTGAAAAATGTAGAAGTCTTAGCGCCTTTACCGAATCCAGCATCGGTAAGAGATGCTTATGCATTTAGGCAGCACGTAGAAACAGCCAGAAAAAACAGGGGCGCTGATATGATACCAGAGTTTGATCAGTTTCCGATATTCTATTTTACTAATCATCAAGCGATTGTTGGTGGCGGCGAAATTGAATTAATGTCTGATCATTTTCAAAAGTTAGACTTTGAATTGGAAGTAGCAATTATAATCGGTAAAAAAGGAAAGAATATTTTAGCTGAAGATGCAGATGACTATATTGCTGGTTTTACAATAATGAATGATTTTAGTGCACGTCAGTTACAGATGGAGGAGATGAAGCTAAATCTTGGTCCTGCAAAAGGGAAGGACTTTGCTACTGCAATAGGACCTTATATGGTTACTACTGATGAATTAGAGGTAAAAGTAGTAACTGCAAAAAGTGGGCATATAGGAAAAGCATATGATCTTCATATGAAATGCACGGTTAATGATACAGTCGTTTCAGAGGGCAATTTAGCAGATATGGATTGGACATTTGCTGAAATTATTGAAAGAGCATCTTATGGTGTGGAGCTATTTCCAGGAGATGTCATCGGTTCAGGAACAGTTGGAACGGGGTGTTTCTTGGAACTAAATGGTACAGGAAAGAGGGGTGATGAAAATTATCAAGAGCAGTGGTTACAAGATGGCGATATAATCGAGCTAGAGGTGGAATGCTTGGGTAAACTCAAAAACACCGTAAGTAGATCAGCTTCTGATCATTCTATTATAGCATTGAAAAAAAGTACTAACTATGAAGAAGTATGATCCTGAGGTCTTAGACACTAGAGGTTTTTATAGTTTAATGACAGAGGCAGTCGCTCCAAGGCCTATCGCATTTGCTAGTACAGTGGACGAAAATGGGGCAGTGAATCTCTCACCATTTAGCTTCTTTAATGTATTTAGTTCAAAGCCACCTATTCTTGTTTTCTCTCCTGTAAGAAGGGGTAGAGATGGAACGGCAAAAGATACTTTGAATAACGTCAGCAAAACTAAAGAGGTTGTCATAAATATCGTTAACCATCAATTGGTTGAACAAATGAGTTTGGCTAGTGCAGAATATTCGAGTGATGTCAATGAGTTTGTGAAATCAGGACTGACTCCAATTGAATCGGAAAAGGTGAAGCCACCAAGAGTTAAAGAAGCACCTGTTCAGTTTGAGTGCAAAGTAAACGAAATTATCTCTTTTGGTGAAAATGGTGGGGCTGGAAATTTAGTGGTTTGTCAAGTGGTTTTAGCACATGTGAATGAGGAACTACTTGATAACGAAGGGCATATTGATCCGCAAAAAATAGATCTGGTCGCGCGTATGGGACAAGACTATTATTGCCGTGCATACGGGGCTGCCGTTTTTGAAGTTGAAAAACCGATTGGTAAAATCTGCATCGGCGTGGATAATATCCCTGATTCAATAAGGAATAGCAATATATTGACTGGTAATAATCTTGGTCAATTGGGGAATGTAGAACAACTTCCAGAAACATCAGAAGTGGAAGCCATAAAAGAAGGTATTTTATCTATGTTTTCTTTCGATTCTTCTGATAAAGAGGCATTGCGCAATAGCCTTCACGAATACGCCAAAGATTTGCTGGGTAAGGGTGAAGTTTATGAGGCTTGGAAGGTATTATTGATTAATGCCTAATTGTTAAATATGTTTTCTCGTTCTGATAAGATAGTTGAATGCGTTACCAATTTTAGCGAAGGGAAAGACTCCAAAGTTGTTCAGCAAATATCAGGTGCGATTAGCAACGTTCCTAATGTTAAGGTCTTACATGTTGATCAAGGAATAGATGCGAATAGAACGGTTGTCACTTTCGCAGGCTTTCCAGATGCAATTATAGAAAGTGCTTTTCAGGGAATAAAAGTAGCGAGTGAACTCATAGATATGTCAAAGCATATTGGAGTTCATTCTCGGGTTGGAGCTGCGGATGTGTGTCCATTAATTCCTATTGCTAACGTTTCTATGAGAGAAACGATTGAGTATTCAAGAAAGCTTGCAGGTAGAGTAAGTAAGGAGCTTGAAATTCCGGTTTATTTATATGAACATTCTGCAATATCTTCAGAACGACGGAATCTAGCAAATATTAGAAAGGGACAGTACGAAGGGCTGGCTGAAAAAATGAAAGACCCTAAATGGAGGCCTGACTTTGGCCCTAGCAAGTTGAATGTTAAAAGCGGAGCAACGGTAATTGGGGCAAGAGATTTATTGGTTGCGTTTAATATGAATCTAAATACTGATGATGTTAAAATTGCTAAATCAATTGCTCAACTGATTAGAGAAAGTGGTTTTAAAAGAAAGTCTGGCATTTTTAAAGGCCTGAAAGCCATTGGATGGTATATGAAAGAATATGGAGAGGCTCAAGTCTCCATGAACATAACGAATATTAATACAGCTCCGCTTCACTTAGTATTCGATAAAGTATGCGAATTAGCTGCGGATCATAATGTAGGTGTTAATGGATCTGAGCCAATAGGGTTGATACCGAAGCAATTAATTTTAAATGCAGGAAGATATTTCAGAAGAAAGAAAGCACAAAGCACGAATTTATCGGAGAAAACTCTGATTGATTCAGCGATTGAGGGATTGCGTTTAGATTATATTAAGCCTTTCGATCCAGAAAAAAGGATTCTAGAGAAGTGTTTATATAGTGCTTAATAGATAAGTTATAGGTGCTCCCCTCCTGCTAGGAGGGGTAAGGGGTGGTAGAGTAGTAGTTTCTATGCTTTATGCCTCGGATGATAACTCAAAATAGTTTCCCTAAGATATTCCCGATCCAAGTGTGTGTATATCTCAGTTGTTGTGATAGACTCGTGACCTAGCATTTCCTGAACTGCCCTTAAATCTGCGCCCCCTTCAACTAAGTGCGTAGCAAAGGAGTGTCTGAAAGTGTGTGGACTAATGGTCTTCTTTAAGTCGACTTCTTTCGCTAGGTTTTTTATGATAGTGAAAATCATGACCCGCGTTAATTGGGCGCCTCTCCTGTTTAGAAATAGAAAGTCTTCATGGTCTTGTTTAACATTTAACTGACTTCGAATTTGATTTTTATAAATTTCAATGTATTTGATTGCGTCACTTCCGATAGGCACTAGTCTTTCCTTATTGCCTTTCCCGACAATCTTTATATATCCAATATCAAAATAGAGATTAGACAGC
This sequence comes from Bacteroidia bacterium, assembly GCA_030426955.1. Lineage (GTDB taxonomy): Bacteria > Bacteroidota > Bacteroidia > Chitinophagales > JAUHXS01 > JAUHXS01. The sequence goes on from JAUHXS010000002.1 coordinate 274,826, forward strand.
TTTAAGTTTACCAACTCGGAAACACGGAGACCACAACTATAAAGTAGTTCAATAATGGCCTTGTTTCGAGTCCCCTCTTGAGTACTTAGGTCAATAGCAGCAATTAAATCATTTATTTCTTGAGGACTCAATACTTCAGGGAGTTTCCTAGATAATTTTGGTGCTTCTAATAATTCGGTTGGATCTATATCGATAATATTTTCAAGTAATAAATACTTGTAAAAAGCCTTGATGCCCGAGATGATTCTTGCTTGAGACCTTTCGCCAATTCCCAGTTCATATATAGCACCAATAAATTCCTGTAAATCCTCTCTAACAATTTGAAGTGCTGTCTTATTTTTTGAGAAAGCAGATAGTTTCTCTACATCTCTTAGATAGTTTTCGATGGTATTTTGAGATAAAGCCCGTTCTAACTTTAAATAATTTTCAAATCCTTTAATATAAATTGCCCAACTCATATTTTCTAAGGTAATTATTTTTTACCCCAAATTACTCAATAGAGAGACACGAAGTGTCTAGGCTATTGTGTTAGTTTGGGTAACCCCTGCTTCGACAAGCTTTAGCAGGCGAGCCGATTTAAAGTTTGTTAAGAAGTATCTTGATGATACTGACTTACAAAGTTTTAATCGATTCAGTATTTCTAATACTGAATTTGGGTTTAAGGCTAAATGACAGGCAAAATCTGATTTGAATAGGTATATATACCGAAAGTAGCTGAATTTTAGAAAAAAATGAATCGTACTTGCGGTTATGCCGAGGCTTTGTTTTGATAAGTTTTGCAAACAGAAATATATTCGGCATAAATACTTTAACTTTATAACTAGTATGGCACGATTTTTGAGCTAATAATATTTAAATTAGAATAATGAAAAACTTATTAATACTGATTATGTTGGTTCTTTCTCTATCAGGGTTTGCAACAATTCTGGATGGTGTTGTAGATCAGGTGGAGTTGGCTATAAAAATGGCAAACTCGAAAAAAGTAACTGAATTGCTAGATGCTTCTGTAGATATTACCATAGTGGATGAAGAAGGGACCTATAGTAAGACACAAGCTAATGAGATTATAAAGAGCTTCTTTCAAAAAAATCAGGTTAAAGACTTTAAAATAATACATAAAGGGGATGCCAATGGCGATTCTCAATATAGTATTGGTAAGCTAACCAATGAGAAAGGAGAATCATATAGGGTATATGTTTACTTGGTAAAGCGCGGGGAACTATATAAAATACAGGAACTTCGTTTCGAAGAAGAATAATATCGATTTGAATATTACAGACTTTATTAAATCTGCCCTGGAAGAAGATGTTAAAGATGGAGATCATACTTCTTTAGCTTGCTTAACTGAGCATGATAGGGGAGAGGCAAAGTTGATTTTTAAGGAAGATGGCATTTTAGCAGGCGTTGAAGTAGCGAAGGAGATACTTCAATATGTCGATAAGACTATTGAGGTGGAGTGTTTTTATCAAGATGGAGACTCACTCAAGCATGGAGACCTGATTATGGATATTTCTGGCAGTGCACAAAACATTCTAACGGCCGAAAGATTATTGTTGAACTGTATGCAACGGATGAGTGGTATAGCTACTTTAACAAAAAAATATGTGAAGGCAATAGAAGGCACAGGAGCTAAAGTGTTAGATACAAGAAAGACAACTCCAGGATTCCGATGGTTTGAAAAAGAGGCAGTGAAGATTGGTGGAGGAACAAACCATCGTTTTGGACTTTTTGATTTGATAATGATAAAAGACAATCACATAGATTTTGCAGGTGGAATAACGAATGCTATTAATGCTACGAAAGAGTATTTAAGCGACAAGAATCTGCATCTGAAAATTGAAGTGGAAGCCAGAAATATTGATGAGGTAAAAGAGATATTAGCAACTGAGAGTGTTGATCGAATTATGCTAGATAACTTTACTCCTTCACAAACTAAAGAAGCAGTTGATCTAATTGCCGATAAAGTAGAAACCGAATCCTCTGGAGGGATTACCCTCGAAACCATACGATCTTATGCAGAATCAGGAGTAGGCTATATTTCTGTCGGTGCTTTAACCCATGCTTATAAAAGCTTGGATATAAGTTTGGTGGTTAAATAATAGCTAGGGTGTATTATTTACAAAAGCGGTTGCCTAAAATTATGACAAACTGATTTATTCTTTTATCAGGCGAAGGGTAGCCTTTTTATCTTTTGCTTGAATAGTCAGGAAATATACTCCAGCTGGTCCATTTATAAAAAGATTAGGAACTCGTGATTGAGTAATATGTTTTGATTCAATCAACTTTCCGGAAATATCTGTGATTAAGATCTGTACTTCTTTATATGTAGCTCCAAGATCTACCAAAAAAAATCCATTAGTCGGATTAGGGTAGATTTTTAGTCCCTCCCCTAAGCTATTCTCAATAATTCCAACAGTTGTAATAGGAACACAAGCAGAGGTATCCACACATCCATTTTCTGTTATCTCAACAGCATAATTTCCATTAATTGTTGGTGTGAATGTTTGTTCTGTTTCATCAATAATGGTATTGAAATCATTGTCGCAATCCAGCCATTGATAAGTAGCATTTTCATTGGTAGCAGTAATAGTATTTCCGGAAGTAGAGGTGGTTATATCACTAGCTAGGCACCTCTTTTTTAATATATATACTGACCCCGCATTATTGAGGTGATTTTCTCCTGTTGCATCTCCATCCTCTAATACAGCACCAACTATCGCATGATTTCCAGAAATTGAAACTGACCAACCAAACCAAGCATCAGCTCCTCTGTCAGAAGCCACAACCTTTTGTGCCTCATACCAAGTTCCTTCACTGACTTTAAATATATATGCTGCTCCTGCCCTATTAAGGTAATTTGTTCCAGTTGTATCATGGTCTTCATTATGAGCACCAATAATTGCATAATCTCCAGAAGTTGATACTGACCAACCAAAATTATCCTCATCCTCTCTGTCAGCAGCCACAATTTTTTGCGCCTGAGACCAAGTTCCTTCATTATTTTTAAATATATATGCTGCTCCTGCGTTCTCAAGGTAGTTTCCCTCTGTTATATCCTCATCTTCGCGGTATGCACCAACTATAGCATAGTTTTCAGAGATCGATACTGAAAAGCCAAACCGATCTCTAATCCCTCTTTCAGGGGCAACAATTTTTTGCACCTGCGACCATGTTCCTGCGTTGTTTTTAAATATATATGCTGACCCTGCTTCGCTAATAGTAATTCCTCCCGTTGCATTCTCATCTTCCCGTTCAGCACCAATTATTGCATAGTCTCCAGAAATTGATAGTGAAGTGCTAAACCAATCATTAGCACTTCTATCGGAAGCCACAATTTTTTGCACCTGCGACCATGTCCCTTCATTATTTTTAAATATATATGCGGAGCCCGCTTCATGAAGAGTAACCTCTCCTGCTTCATTTTCACTTTCCCGGTGAGCGCCAACGATGGCATAATCTTCAGAAATTGATACTGAAAAACCAAAGTTATCATCAGCACTTCTATCAGAAGCAACAATTTTTTGCACCTGGGACCAAGTTCCTGCATTATTTTTAAATATATATGCTGACCCTGCATCAGCAAGGGTATTTACTCCCATTTCATCTTCGTCTTCTAAGTAAGCACCAACAATGGCGTAATCTCCAGAAATTGATACTGCATTGCCAAAACCAAACCAATCATTAGTGCTTCTGTCGGAAGCCACAATTTTTTGCACCTGGGACCAAGTTCCTGCATTATTTTTAAATATATATGCTGCCCCCGCATCATTAAGAGTATTTTCTCCTGCTACATCTTCATCCTCAAAAGCAGCGCTAACTATTGCATAGTCTCCAGAAATTGATACCGAACTGCCAAACCAATCTTCAGCACCTCTGTCAGAAGCTACTGTTTTAACATTCTCATCCAAGGTTTGGGAAAAAATATCATTCATACTACTCCACACAAAAAACAAAGTTAAAACCAATAGAGGTTTAATTAAGTTCGCTATCATCTTAAGTAAATCTTGATTTTTTCTCATAAATAATTTTGTTCAAACTTATGTGAATCCAAGTTGTAAATCAGGCGAAAATTAGAATTTGAAAATCTTTTTAGACCGACTTATTGATAATTTTAGACATTGATTTTTAAACGTTTGAATAAATAAATATTATTGCTTAAGATTAGCAGTATGGTATTTAATACTAGTTTGCCTTTTAATTAGGAGATACAAAAACTATCCTACAAAATTGGTTTTGTTGTGGGGTTATCCGTCTGAAAATAGATAAGATTTGCTTTCGTCTTGCGACAAAGGTTAGTTATCTAAAAAACGGCTTCATCTTATCCATAAAATAATCAGGAGGTGAGCAAGGTTTCTTGCTTTTAGCATCAATAAAAACAAGGGTCGTATTCCCAATATTCAATAAATCATTTGACTCATTGAAAACTTCGTATTTGAAGTGAATTCTTACTCCAGGAAGTTCCTCAATTGTAGTTTTAATGGTAAGCAGCTCATCGTAAAAAGCTGGTTTAATGTATTTGCTTTGTAAATCAAGCACAGGCATTAAAATCCCATCATCCTCTAATTCTTTATAAGTCAAATCAAGTGATCTAAGAGCATCCGTTCTTGCAATTTCATAATAGAGCATATAGTTGCCATAGTAGGCATACCCCATTTTGTCAGTTTCCCCATATCGGACTCTTACTTGGGTCGTTGACTCGAACATTACCTGATTTTTCGTTTATTGAGTTCAGCTCGGTATGCTCGGGCATTAGCCAGATGCTGTGAATAAGTTGCTGCAAAATTGTGGTTACCACTAAAATCAGCATTGGCACAAAAGTAGAGATAGTTGTGTTGCTCAGCATTCAGAGCAGCTTCAATTGTTTCTAAGGAAGGAATGCAAATGGGACCTGGAGGAAGCCCTTTATTTCTATAGGTATTGTAGGGAGATTCAACCCTAGTGTGTACTTTTAAAATCCTTTTTAAGGTGAAATCTCCTACTGCATACTTTACGGTTGGGTCAGCTTCTAGACGCATACCTTTTTTTACTCTATTTAGATAAACGCCTGCTATCCTAGATTTCTCATTTGCTCTATAGGTCTCCTCCTCTACAATAGACGCTAAAGTAATTACTTCTAAGGGGGACAGTCCTAACTGCTTTGCCTTATGAACACGGTCTTCTGTCCAGAATCGCTTGTATTCTTTAATCATTCTCTCAAAGAAGCCTGTTGCATTGGTATTCCAATAAAATTCATAGGTATTGGCAATAAAAATGCTAAAAACGTTACTGGGGTTTAATCCATACTGTCTTAAAAAAACTTGGTCATTTAACAAATTGGTTAGCACGGTTGAATCAGCCTCTAATTCTCCGGAAACATGACTTACTAAATCTTCAGTAGTTCTATGTTTTCTTATAACCAGCTTCACTGGTTTTTGCTCTCCGCTACGTAAAAGAGAAATCAAAGAGCGATTGTTCATGGAAGGTTTTATGATGTATTTTCCTGCATTGATATTATTAGGGTAGTTCATCTTTTCAGCTACCCACCTAAAAGAAGCTTCATTTTTTATAATACGTCTATTTTTCAAAATATGAACAACATCCTCATACGATGCATCTGTGGGAATAAATAGATAGAAATCAAAGCCATTGTGCTCATAAACATTTGGAGCATAAACTTTTTTGTACAAGTCATAAACGAAAAAAGCAGCAAAAATCCCTCCGATAAGAATAACTAATAGAATTACTTTTTTGATGGCTCCTCCTTTCTTCTTGCTTTTTCTTCTTGCCATTTTATTGGTAATAGGTATTGAGTTGTGTTAAGATCTGTTTGGCTTGGTTACTATTACTAGTACGTATAATGTTAAGTAAAAGTTGCCTTGCCAAGTCTATTTCTTTGTTAACAATATGTATCCCGACTTTGTTCAATTGTGCCTGTTCATAATCGGGATTAATATCGAGAGATTTATTGTAATAGTATAAAGCTTTTGATTGCTCGCCAAGGTTAAGATAGGTAAACCCGAGGTTGGAAAGCGCTACAAAATGTTTAGGGTTTTCTGAAATAAGCTTTTCAAAAGTAGTCTTAGCATTTTGAAATTGTCTTTGCTTTAAATGAACACTTCCGAGCTTGTTGAGAAATTCTAAATTATAAGGTTTTTGTTGGACAGCCTTTTGATAATAGACCAATGCTTCAGGAAACTTGCCAGATTTATAAAAAGCCTCTCCAATTCTGTAGTTCGTCCAACCATCAAAAGTAGCTTTGGGGTTAATGTTAGCAATATATTGAATGAGCTTTTGGTATTTATTTTGTAAAAAGAATAGGTGGATTTTAGTTAAAGGGAAACTAATCTCTTTGGGGTTAGCTAATTGCAAAAATTTTTCTGCAGAGTCTAAGAAGGCCTCATTGGAAGAAAACTTTTCATAAAAAGCAATGTATCCCTTAGCACGCATTAAATTACTTGGATTGTTATTGGTCATGCAAGCTAAACGGACAAATTCTTTTAACTTTTTAGTATTGTTCTCTGCCTTTGGAATCTTAATGTTATGGTCAGTAATAGCAACATGAGGAATGTCAATGCTGCCAGACTTTGGCATATGGCAACCAAAACAATTATCGTTATTAGAAGTATTTCTTGTACTGAGGTCCTCAGCACAAACAACATTATTCGAAGAGTGGCAGCCTTTGCAAGTATTATTGAAAAAGTCTTTAGATGCTTCTTTTACGCTGTGGTGCGGGTTATGACAAGTAATACAACTGATTGTTTTTGATTGTTTAAAACATTGACTTTGCCTCAATCGATCTGCTTGAGAAGCCATAATGAACTGGTTATCATTTTTGTACTTTGGTAAGAATATCTCCATTATGCTAGATAATTGCATGCCCGGCTGAAAATCTTCATAGCTTTTATTATCCTGTAAAACGGCAATTCCTTGAAGGTGGCAACGTTGGCACAAACTCATTTGTAGGTCTAATGACAAATCAGCAGGGTTTACTATAGTGGGGTCAATGTATTTAGAAGTGTCAATAATATTGCCTTTTAATTTTTCAGCAACATGTAAACTTCCTGGTCCGTGGCAACGTTCACAATCTATACCAGTTAGTACTTTATGAAATTTATTTTCTGAGCCTTTTTCGAAGTCAGGCAATCCATTATGACACGTTATGCATTCATTTCCAATGAGCCTAGTAAACCTAGTGTTTTGCCCATTCTCAAACCCTGGAGCTAAATCCCATTTTCCATCTTGGGTGTAATAGGTTATTGGTGCCTGATACAAGTATCCATTGATATCAATGATATGGGAGTTTGTATGTTGTCCAGATCCGATGATATATTTAACATGTTCAACCCTTGAGTGAATCGTGTCATTGTTTTGCAATCTATATTCCTCAATAAAGAAACTGTCATTTTGCCAATAGGGCTTATAGTAATAGTTTAATAAAGAGTCATAAACGATATCTTCTGAGGTAAAGGTGGCAGCACTTTTTTCTTTGGTTGCATAGTGAAAAGATTGCCCCATACCTGTTTTTTTGAAGGTCTCATAAACATTAGCATGACAAGTTTTACAGGTATTAATACCAACATATTTTGCCGAATCGTTAAGATTTAAATAAGTATTCTGAGCTGATTTATCATTTTTTTTCGTGTTGCAGAAAATATAAATGACCAATAGCGGCAGTAGAAGGTAAATGCTTTTTGAAACGTTTTTCAAATCAACTTTAAACTCAAGACGTTAAAGATTGTTAAATTAACTCAGAAATTGCAAAATTGGTACGGTATTTGCTGTATATTTTTTTAGACATATCGACTAATTTGTTACTTTTGTTAAAGTCAATTTCTGTAAAATAAAAAAGCAAAATGATATGAGAGAATTGAATCTGTTTTTAGGCCTACTAATATCAACTTCATTATTTGCTCAAAAGAAAGATACGACCGTTACAAAATTGGAAAACGGAATGGAGTTATGGCAAATTAAAAGCGGTGTAATCGTGCTGGAAGAAGGGGCTTATAATAAGGGGAAAAAAGATGGAGTTTGGAAAGAATATAATAGCACAGGCGCCTTTAAGTCAATTTCGACTTATAAGAATGGACTGCTTGATGGACCATCTATTGCAATTAATAATAAGGGGTTTGTAACCTCTGAGACAAACTATAAAGAAGGGAAAAAAGATGGTGCATTAAGAAAGTTTACATATGACAAATATTCGAAAGATCCTGCTGCATTGTCATCTGTAGAGACCTATCAAGATGATAAGTTAAATGGATATAAGAGAAAAAATTATTCGAAGAAGACTACACCACAGGAAGAGGGTTATTGGAAAGATGGAGAACGTCATGGAGTTACTAAATGGTATGGTCAAGATGGAAAGCTGGTAGGAGAGTTTAATTATAAAAATGGAAACCTAGACGGCCTCTACAAAGCTTACCACTCTGAGAGCGGAGCGTTAAGAGAAGAGGGGATGTATGTGAACAATGAGCGAGATGGTGTTTGGAAAGAGTATGATGAAAGTGGAAAACTAATTAATACGACTAAATACAAAGATGGTATTGCTAAAGGAAAGAAATAACTGTAACACAAATAAAGTAAAATTCCCCTCCTTTGGGAGGGGTTAGGGGTGGGGTTTTAACAACACATTAAACAAACTAAGTTATGCCGAATATTTTAATTATTGATGATGAGAAGCCGATCAGGAAAAGCCTGAGAGAGATTCTTGAGTATGAAAATTATACTATAGAAGAGGCTGAAAATGGTCCTGATGGACTTAAGCTAATTAAGCAGAAGCCTTTTGACATTATACTATGTGATATAAAGATGCCTAGAATGGATGGCATGGAAGTACTAGAGAATATCAAAAATTTAGAAGAAGATATTCCAGTTATCATGATTTCTGGTCATGGCAATGAAGAGACAGCGGTAGATGCAGTAAAAAAAGGAGCATTTGACTATATCTCAAAACCGCCTGATTTAAATAGGTTGTTGATTACCATCAGAAACGCCTTAGATAAAAATCATCTCATTACAGAGACCAAAGTTCTTAAAAGAAAGGTCAGCAAAACCAGAGAGATTGTAGGAGAGTCTCCGGCAATTAACAAAGTTACAGAGACAATTGATAGGGTGGCGCCAACGGATGCAAGAGTGCTCGTAACTGGTGCAAACGGTTCTGGAAAGGAACTTGTGGCTAGATGGATTCACGAAAAAAGTATGCGTGAAAAGGAACCATTTATTGAGATCAATTGTGCCGCAATTCCCGCTGATCTGATTGAAAGCGAACTCTTTGGTCATGAAAAAGGAGCCTTTACTTCAGCTATCAAGCAACGTGTTGGAAAATTTGAGCAGGCAAACGGTGGAACCATCTTTTTAGATGAAATCGGAGATATGAGCCTATCTGCACAAGCCAAGGTGTTGAGAGCATTGCAGGAAAATAAGATTACCAGAGTTGGCGGAGATAAGGACATTAATGTAAATGTCCGGGTGATTGCAGCAACAAATAAAGATTTGATCAAAGAGATTGATGAAGGCAACTTTAGAATGGACCTATACCATAGGTTAAGCGTTATCTTAATTCACGTGCCTTCATTGAATGAGCGTAAGGAGGATATTCCACTATTAGCAGAACGTTTTGTTAAAGAGATATGTGAAGATTACAGCATTCCTCGTAAAATGATGGCACCAGATGCAATAGAAGCTCTGCAAAATGTCAACTGGACAGGTAATATTAGGGAATTAAGAAACGTAATAGAGCGACTAATAATCTTATGTGGTAATGAAATTACGGCATCTGATGTAGCTAATAATGTTGTTATAGCAGATAAAAAGCATTTCTCTGAGGAGGTGTTCCAAAAATTTGCAAAATTTCAGGATTTTAAAGACCATATGGAACGGTTGTTTATTGAGAATAAGCTGGAGAAGAATGACTGGAATGTTTCTAAAACAGCAGAAGAGATCGACATTCAGCGTAGTCATCTGTATAACAAGATTGAAAAGTTTGGGTTGAAAAGAGTGAGTGCGAACAGCAACTAGATGTACCATATCAGATGCAAAACATATTCAAGCCAGGCGATGTCAAAACATATAAAAAGAAAGTTACTAAAGACGATATAGCAACTTTTGATACGGGAACGGTGCATCCAGTATATGCTACCTTTGCTTTAGCTAGAGATGCGGAGTGGACTTGTCGCCTTTTTGTTTTAGAAATGAAAGAGGAAGGAGAAGAGGGTATTGGAACTTATTTAACGATTGATCATCAATCTCCGGCTTTGCTGGAACAAGAAGTTGTATTTACAGCCAAGGTGAAGAAAGTAGAAAAGAACGAAATCATTTGTAGCTATGTTGCTGAGGTAGGAGGGCGGATAATTGCGAGTGGTGAACAAGGTCAAAAGGTATTGAAAAAGAAACGTATAGAAGAATTATTTGAAGATGTCAGGCATCAGCATTAAAAATAGGAAGGCAAGCTTTAACTACAACTTACTAGATAAGTATGTTGCTGGCATTATGCTGACAGGCACAGAGGTTAAGTCTATTAGAGCAGGGGAAGCAAATATCAATGAAGCGTATTGTTTCATCTCAAGAAAAGGAGAATTGTTTGTGAAAAATATGCACATTAAAGAGTACAAACAAGGAACACATTACAATCATGATCCAATACGAGACCGTAAATTGCTTTTGACAAAGAGGGAGTTGGATAAGATTCAAGGAAAAGTTACAGGCAAGGGAATTACGATTGTCGCAACGAAATTGTTTATTTCAGATAGAGGATTCGTAAAACTGGAAATTGCCACTGCAACAGGTAAAAAACAGTTTGATAAAAGAGAAAACCTTAAGGAAAAAGACGCCAAGCGAGATATGGATCGGGCTAAGAAAGGGAAGTATTAAAGCTACTTAAACAAAACATCAACAGAATTTTTCTGTTCAACGGCTTCCCCATTTTCAGTGGCTGGCTCCCAACGAGGCATAGATTTTACTAGTTTGATAGCCTCACTATCAAGTGGTTTTGAAACACCACTAATAATATTAATGTCCTTAATTTTACCTTTTTTATCCACTAAAAAGCCAACTTTTACTATTCCGCCAACTCCATTTTCTTTTTCATCAGAGGGGTAGCTGAGGTTTTTAGAGATATAATCTTTAAGTGCAGCAGATCCGCCTGGAAACTGAGCAGACTTTATTGCAGGCTCTGTCTTTATAGACTGGTAAGCATCATTTTCCTGACCATTCATTTTTCTTGATACTTGCTCTGCCATGATTTTTTCTTCAACAGGAGCTACGTCCATTGATATACTTTCTGCTTTAACAACTTCGTCTTTCGCTAATACAGGATCGGAAGTTTTCAAGCTTTCTGCTTCTTCAGTATCAACTTCCAAGCTATTGCTCTTTTTGGCTTTGACAGACTCTACGGATTCCTTAACTTCTTTTTTCTCCTGGGGTGTATTGTTGGCGTTGCTTTCTGTAGTTGTTTCTCTTTTTTCTAATACACTACCATCTGTTATCGTAGTTACTGGAATATTAGTATCTAAAATACTTTCTCTCTCTGTTGCGTAATAGCTACTTGATTGATTTGGCTGGCTTTTTTTGTTTCTTTTATACTTTAAAGGTTTAGAGTCAGCTATTTCGTTATGGGTGTTTGAATTGCTTTGTATCCAATTGTATAGCGGAAATACACTAATCAATAAGGCAATACTAGCTGCTACTAAAAGGATTTTTTTAGGAGTAATATTAAGTTTGGTTAAGTCAATATCAACTGGTTGTGATAAACCAGCCTTGGTATTGATTTTACTTTCTAGTTCCTTGAGAGATTCCTCTACTTTAACACTGTTTACTGAAGTCAGCCCTTCGAGAGCCTCCTCAAGCAGCAAGTCGCCAATGGTAGTTTGTTCTACCTGATTTTTTTCCTCATCAGTCAGCTCATTTTTTAGATAAGCCAATATGGTAGCTTTATCAGGAGTATCTTGTTTTTTTAAGATATTCTTGAGACTAACATTCTTGTTGATATTTTTTTGCTCGTTATTCATCTAGTTTTTGTCCTAGCAGAATGTTCTTTAAGTTTCTTTTGCCGTTTTGTATATGGCTTTTTATTTCATTTAAGCTATACTTTGTTGTTGCTTCGATTGTTTTATAACTTTTCTTTTCTAAGTAAAACAATTTGACACATTCTTTTTGTTCGTCACTAAGCTCTGTTATAGCCTTTTCTAGTAATTCAAGCTGCTTTTCTTCCTGTTCTTTATATAGATGACTTAAATCATCATTTTCCACAAAATTCTTCTTGAAATTTTTGTAAGCTTCTTCTTTTTCTAGTACGAATTGTCCCTTTCTAATCTTCATCAAGCAATGATTCTTAGAAACTTGATATAGCCACGGTCTGAATTGGCGTATGTCATGTGATCTTAAGTCCACCATAAGCTGCTCAAATATCTCCATTACGGCATCTTTGGACTTGTCTGGATCTTCTAGATATTTTAAACAAATTCCATATACCATCTGAGTGTATCTTTGAAACAACTCACCTAAATAAATTTTATTTTGAGAATTTCTGTATTGCTCTACCAGTTCAAGATCCGTTTCTGTCTTGCTTTTTTTGAACTTAAGAAAGAGAGTGTAGAGCATAGTTTGTAATTGATACAAAGTTAACTATTTGATTAGCAAAACTATTAGAATCTGTAAGGAATTATTTGATAGGTCTCTCCATATACTTTGGTTTGATATTTTCGTTATATCTTGTGTAAGCTTACATGAGTAACGATATCCAAACATTATCCAATATTGAAAACTTAGATCTCTTAGCTAAGCAAGTAGTAGAGGGCTTCATTATTGGAATGCATAAAAGTCCATATCATGGGTTTTCAATAGAGTTTGCAGAGCATAAGCAATATTACCCAGGACAAGCAATAAAGAATATAGATTGGAAAGTCTTTGCAAGAACAGATAAGCTGTTTGTTAAAAATTTTGAGGAAGAAACAAATCTTAGATGTCAAATAGTCTTAGATGTTTCTCCATCCATGTATTATCCAGACAACTCCAATAATAAGATGAACTTTTCCGTTGTCGCTGCGGCTTCTTTGGCTAAACTGATGAAGCGTCAGCGAGATGCTGTGGGACTGTCATTGTTCCACGATAAAGTAAAGTTTCACATTTCTGCAAAGTCTTCAACGGTTCATCACAAATTAATTACTCAAAAATTAAGTGAGGTTTTAAATGATTCGGATACTAATAAAGTCGGAAGTAATGTAATTGATTCATTACATGAAATAGCTGATCGTATTCCTAAAAGATCTCTTGTTGTGTTGTTTAGCGATATGTTTGATAATGTATTAGATGCTAATGATGATGAGGGCAAAGGGTTAAATGAATTAATGCTATCCTTACAACACTTAAAGCATAATAAGCATGAGGTTATTGTATTTCATGTAACAGATTCTAAAAAAGAACTGGAATTTGAGTTTGAGAATAAGCCGTATCACTTTATAGATATTGAGTCTGGAGAAGAAGTGAAACTGTTTGCAGATGAGGCAAAAGCATTTTACACGAAACAAGTTGGAGAATATAAAAAACAATTGATGTTGAAATGTGGTCAGTATAAAATAGATTTTGTTGAAGCGGATATTAATAAAGGTGTTGAAGATATCTTGTTGCACTTTTTAGCAAAAAGATCTAAAGTTGGATAATAAAAAGGTCATCATTATTGGTGCAGGACCAGCGGGATTGAGTGCAGGGTATGAGCTAGTAAAGGCAGGATATAAAGTAGACATTTATGAGGCAAGCCCTTATGTGGGAGGAATGGCGAGAAGCTTTGATCTCTGGGGGCAAAGAGTGGACTGCGGACCACATCGCTTCTTTTCAAAACAGCCCCAAATCAACAAGTTTTTTCAGGAGCTAATTAAAGATGACTATACATTAGTTAATCGACTCACAAGAATATATTATAAGAATCGCTTTTTTGATTATCCGCTTAAAATTGCTAACGTGCTGAGTAATTTGAGCATTATCGAGATCAGTGGAATTCTTTTCTATTATATAAAGCAACGTCTATTCCCAATTAAAGACCCTAAAACCTTTAAAGAGTGGGTAACCAATCGTTTCGGAAAAAAGCTGTTTGATATCTTTTTTAAGAATTATTCTGAAAAACTTTGGGGTATTCCATGCTCTAAAATAGATGCGGATTGGGCGGCACAAAGAATAAAGTCTTTGTCATTATACGAAGCGATCAAAAATGCGTTGGTAGGAGACAAAAATCAAAAGCACAAGACATTGGTGGATCAATTCGCATATCCACACTATGGTAGTGGAACGATATACGAAAGGGCAGCGGATTATATTCGTAATAATGGTGGAGCAATTCATTTAGAAACAAAAGTGAAACAAGTTCATCAAGAAAATGAGGGCTTCAATTGTATGTTTGAAGATGGTCAAAGCAAACAAGCAGATTTGGTGATTTCTACAATGCCTTTGACTTCTCTAGTGAGAAATTTAAATAATGTTCCTGAATCTGTGACAAGAGCTTTATCTAAACTTTATTTCAGAAATACAACGTTGATATATTTGAATATCGATGCCCTTGATTTATTTCCAGATAATTGGATATATGTCCATTCAGACGATGTGAAGTTTGGTCGTGTGACGAACTTTAGAAACTGGTGTCCAACCATGAATGGAAACTCAAAAACATCAATTTTATGTCTAGAATATTGGAGCTTTGATCAGGATGATTTTTGGAAAATGGATGATACGGAATTAATAAAATTAGCAAAGGCAGAAGTCCGAAAAACATCTTTAGTTGACGAAAGCGTGGAAATTATAGATGCATATGTTTTGAGAGTGCCAAAATGTTATCCTGTATACGAAACGGGCTATATGGAGCATGTGAATGTCATCTCCGATTATTTAAAAACGATCAAAAATCTAATTCCAATAGGTCGCTATGGCGCATTCAAGTATAATAACCAAGATCATTCTATCTTAATGGGGTTATTAGCAGCTGAAAAGATCAAGAACAATGAGAGCCCTGATGAGTTATGGAATATTAATACGGATACTGAATATCAGGAAGAGGGAAAGATTAAAGATGTTTTGATTCAATAAGTATGAGTATTTTTGAATATTCTTTAAGGGTAGTAATGAAAAAATAAAAATTTTCATTTCGAAGCTCCCCTCCAACGGGAGGGGATAAAGGGGTGGGTGTTTATTTCCACTAAAATATTGTCGTTATAAGTATCAGCAGATAGTTAGACAAATATTTTAGCGAAAGAAAGTATATATCTGAAACCTGTTTTTAGGCTTTAATAGCAATATCTTTCTCAATATTATTAGTTAAATTAGATATGTGGACAGCTTGCTTTTTTTCTATAGAATCCTTTTCACTATTACAATCTTAATGACGCTTTTTTCCTGTAAGAAGAATGAAGTTGTTCACGAAAATAAGATCATTAAAGATAATGATCCTCCTTTGGATACTAGTGTTTCTGTTTTGACTGTTCAAAGCTATGTGAACAAGCTATATATTGATTTAATTGGGCGAGAGCCTGATAGCCTTGAGTTGAATGATGATGTTGATTATCTAGTCGATAATAATTTGTCAAACATTGCTAAAGGTACAATTGTGGAGGACATTATTTCAACTAATGAATATCACAAGAGGCTTTTTGAGGTACTAAGTACTGAAATGATTGGTGGTGTTGATAGTGCTGATATAGCTGAGCAAATTACCCTCTTTAATATGGTGAAACAGGCTTCTACAGATTCTATAGAGAAGTTGCTTTTAACATTAGAAATTGAGCGCTTTGAAGAAATCCTGAGTGCTCAAAATGATTTCAGGGCTGGAAATATTGACGTTAACGACTATTACAAGCGATTTATCGATAATGCAATTTATGATGACATAAATATGGGAAGTGAAAACTTTGTTTTGGCAAGTTTTGAAGATTTATACAATCGATTTCCTACAACCTCAGAGTTAGAAGAAGGCATTCGGATGGTTGAAAATGAATCTACTGCACTGTTTTTAATTGACGGATCTAATAAAGGGGATTACATTAATATTATTACCAGTTATTTAGAGTTTTACGAAGGAATCATCAACGATAATTATCTGATCTTTTTGCAGCGAGAACCAACAGCAACAGAGGTATCTGATATGCTCACTGACTTTGTTCAGAGCAAAGATTTGCAGGAGTTGCAAAAAGAAATATTAATTAAAAAAGAATATGCAGGTTTTTAAATATAGTGTTTGGTTTTGCTGTTTTATCTTGATAATAGGTTGCAAAAAGAAAGTCACTCAAGAAGTGGTTTATGATAATGTTATTTATGAGCTAAATCCTAAGTCAATTTATCTAACGAATGCGCAAAAGAATAAACAAAAAAATGAATCACAATACCATTCTATCGTTTATTCCGATCTGTATAAAAAAACAATACCGAATAATCAGTTAAGTGATTTATCCAATCTGTCCTTAGCCTTTGGTGATAAACAGGTATTTAATGAGCTAGTCGTAAGCAATTATATGAATGATGCTCAGGTAATTATTCCAAGTGATGCTCAAATGAGAGGAGATGTTGAGCATTTTATTAAGGATACTTACTTAAGGTTTTATCAAAGAGAACCATCTGAACTAGAGTTGTATTACTTTAAAAATCTGATTGAAAATGACAATTCTGTTACCGCAGAAATGATCTATTATTCTTTTACGATATCAAACGAATACCAGTTTTATTAGATAATGAAGCGTAGAACATTTATTAGAAAAGCAGGAGCTGTGGCAGCTGGTGTTGTAGCGGCACCTTATATTTTACCATCCGGAAGGTTGTTTGCCAGCACTGGGGCAAGGTTGGTTAATCATGTAGTTTATGTTGTTTTTGGAGGAGGAATTCGTAATCAGGAATCTGTAGGACAACAGTATCTAGCAAATCAAGGTTTAGTAACTCAGGGTAATATTATGGAAAATATGTTATCAGGTGTTGCCCCGTCAAGCAACATTGTCTACGATCAATGGGCACCTGTCCTTTCAACAAAATTAGCGCAACAAGGTACTCTACTTAAAAAAATGAGATACTCTACGGGTAATACTGGTCATTACAATGCACATGCTGTAGCCATGACAGGTAGCTATATCTCAACAGGGATCAATGTCAATGTAAACCCTGATGTGCCTACGTTATTTGAATTTTATAGAAAACATACCGATCCATCAAAAAGTGCGATTAATGCATGGTGGTTAAGCGAGGGATTAGGGCCATACCCATCACTCAATTATAGTAAGCATCCATTATATGGTTCATCTTATGGAGCAAACTATTTAAATGCAGCTAACCTTTTTTCTGCACAAGCAACAGCATATCTTTCTAATGCAAAAAATTACCATCCAGATGAGTTAGGTAAAATAAATGATATCAAAGGGTTTCTAGATAATAACTTTAAAGATGTAGCTGGTGGAGTAGGTGTGCAAAACACAGAAGAAAATAGAGAAAATATCAAGCAGTTCATTCTGGATGCCATGGAAGACTTTGGCGGAGGAACAGGAGAAGTTGCTACTCCTGGTTCTAATTATGCTTTATTAACAGGAGATTTGTTAAACATATCAGCATCTTGGCGTGTGCTTGATACTTTTGCTCCTGAGTTGACCGTGATTAATACCACTAACCTTGATGTTTGTCATGATGATTTTACAGGTTATATAGATTTTCTGCACAAAGCAGATTACGGTATTGGGTGGTTATGGGATAAAATTCAAAATCATCCTGTTTTAAAAGATGATACGATTATGATTTGTATGCCAGAACATGGAAGAAATTTAGAGCCTAATACCATTTATGATTCAAATGGTTTTAGAGCGTATGATCACAATAGCGATGATAATTCAAGAGACGTATTTGCTTTAATTGCTGGGCCAACCGGAGTAGTTAATCAAGGAACGGAGTTCGATGAGAACGATTATCCTTTAAGTGGTGCTGCGCTTCCTGAATGTATTGACATTGTTCCTACAATAGCAAACATTTTAGGCTTTGGTGATAGTATACCACAGGGTTTTTTAACTGGAAGAAATTTAGGAGAGGCATTTGTATGATAAAAGCTATTGCTAAAATATCATTTGTACTTACGCTACTAGTCTTGATACTATATGCTTGCAAAAAGGAAGTGACTGTCATTGAGCCTGACTTGCCTAAAAACCCTTTTGATGAATTGTTAAGTGGAGGAAATGGTGCAGAAGATGATGATATTGATTCTTCTACAATTGTAGGTATTCATAAATATATACTGTCGCCAAGATGTGCCTTGTCTGGCTGTCACGATGGAGCGTTTGAGCCGGATTATCGAACTATTCAGAGTAGCTATTCAACATTAGTATACCATCCTATTGTAAAGAATAATACTGCTCAAGAGTTTACCTATCGAGTAATCCCTTTTGATACTGCTGGATCTCTGTTTCATGAACGCATTACAAATTGCTGTTTTGTTAATGTTGGCGACCGAATGCCACAAGATGGAACGACGGGTAATTTATTACCTCAAGAAAGTATTGATGCTATTGCAGAATGGATTATGAACGGAGCAAGGGATATTTTTGGCAATGTTCCTGAGTTGGCTAACCCGCAACCTACACCATACGGAATGTTGGTATACTTAAATGATACTAATGGTATTAGACTCGATACTGTAAGGCCTCAAGAACTGTATCCTTTTGAGGTGCCCAAAGATTCGATTATTGATATTTGGGTAGGGGCATATGATGAAGAAACACCCTTAAATGAATTGACATATCGAAAGATTAACTTCAGCACTTCTATTAATGACTTTAGTGTTGCAAATGAAGTTGCCTTGGATTTTGTAACTAGCCCGCATATTGCTCCTGCATTTAATAATCAACAAGTCCCTTACTTTTTTCACTACCAGCTAAATTCATCTGCTTACAATCTAAATGACATTGTATATTTTCGAATTTACTTTAAAGATGAGCATCATGAAAACCCAACGGAAATTCCTTCAGATGGTTCACAATTATTTTTGAAAACGTACTTTTCTTTTCAAATTAAGTAAATGAGGTTATTGATTATTATAGTTTTAGTTACGGGGTTTTTGAGTTCATGTAAGAAAGATGAAGAGGCTGCACCCAACCCCAAAATATCTAATACTCCCGAGATAGAATTTGTCAAAGCAAATAAGACAACTGTTACTGAATTTGAAGATTCATTGGTCTTTACTATCAAGTACACAGATGGAAATGGTGACTTAGGTTATGAGCATGCCGATTCTACTTCCTTAGAGTTGATTGATAATAGAGTTGCATTAGTAGAAAAATACCACCTTGGTTTATTAGCACCAGCAGGCTCAGATATTGTAATTCAGGGTGAATTGAGTGTGGTTTTGCCGCATACTTTTATTTTAGATGATTCGGCAAGTAGTGAGACAACAACCTATTCAATCAAAGTACGGGATCGTTCTGGAAATTGGAGTAATGTTGTGAATTCGCCAACTATTACTATTAATAAATAATTAATCTAGAAGTTTCCCTGCTTCAGAATCGGTGGGTACCCTGCATGTGTTTCTTTGCCCCCAAATACGATATCTATTTTTTGCAACTAAGTTGTATATCCAATCCCTTATAGGACTAGGAATAATTTTGAAGATACCAACCATTTTCCATGCTCCACCAATATCAATTAATATGTTTAAAATGGCGCTTGACTTAAAGTATAGCTTGCCTGATCTATAGTAAATAATCGTATTTAAATCACTAGCTAGCTTTGAGTCCAAAAGCTTTTCAGATGTATTGCCTTGTAATGAGGCAAAGTGAAGTTGGTTCCTTTCATCACGCTTAATCAAAAAATCAACTAGGCCATTGCATAGATTGCAAACTCCATCGAAGAAAACTATGTTTTTTGAGTCAAGCATCTCTGGATTGAAGATAGTGTTATTATGTCAGTAGTAATCCAATTGATGGGTGTGATCTAAGGGATTTTAAAGCCAATTAAATAAATTAACATTAGAATATTGTTGATCAAAAATAATATATTTTTAATTGTTAATGTATTGGTAATTAATTTTTTTGATATTGTTTTATGTGATTCTGAATATATCTTTTTATGTATTTTTTTGTCGGTCTGAAACCTTAAAATTAAATAAGATTGCACTCAAACTAAACAATAAAGTAAAATGAAATTATTTAAAATTAACTTATTAAGAATTTTATTAAGTGCCTCTTGTTTTTCATTGGTATCATCAGAAGTACTATTTGCGCAAGAATTAAGAGGGGGAGAAATCTTAGGAGAAAACATGGATGAAAGGGCTGGAAGTTCAGTAAGCATGCCAAGTGCTAATACTGTAGCTGCAGGAGCCCCATTAAATACAACTAATGGAAGAGGTTCTGGACAAGTACGCGTCTATGGCTTACAGGGAGGAATGTGGATACAAAAAGGAAGTAGTATGAATGGAGAAAATGTTGACGACTTTTTTGGTGCAAAAGTAGATATGCCAACTAATAATACAATTGTGGTAAGTTCAAATGGGAACGATGATAATGCGCCAGAGAGCGGTAAAGTGTATGTTTATGACTGGAGTGGGGTAGATTGGATTCAAAGGGGCAATGCCATTTTAGGTCAAGATTCTTATGATTTTTCAGGTACATCTGTAAGTATGCCAGATAGCAATACCTTAGCAATTGGCACACCTGGAGGGGGGGGGATCCCTTCTATTCCTTATGGAAGGTCTGCAGGGTATGTGAGTATATATAAGTGGAATGGGGCAAATTGGACGCTTAAGGGTAATGTTATCAATGGTCAGAATATTGATGACCTTACGGGCTATTCAGTAAGTATGCCAGATAGCAATACAATAGCAGTAGGTGATCCGTTAAATGATGCTAATGGTTCTGGAGCAGGACGTATACGTATATTTAGATGGAATGGAACAAGTTGGGTTCTCAAAGGTAATAGTATTAGTGGAGAGCATGCAGATGATGGTTTTGGTACATCTATAAGTATGCCAGACAGTAATACAGTAGCCGTTGGTTCAATATTTAATGATGGGAATGGTAATGGTTCTGGCCATACTCGAATATTCCAATGGAATGGAACAAGTTGGGTACAAAAAGGTAATGATATAGATGGAGAAAGCCAAGGAGATCAATCAGGGTACTCAGTGAGTATGCCAACTCCAGATTTTATTGCTATTGGTGCTCCAGCAAATGCAGGGGGAAGTGTAACCAAAGGCCCTGGTGGTTTTGGACCTGCAGGGCATGCGCGTATATATCAATGGAATGGAACGAGTTGGGTGCAGAGAGGTATTGATATTGATGGCTACCAAGATAACTTAGGAGGCTCTGTAAGTATGCCAGATACTAATACAGTAGCAGTAGGAGCCCCAGTATATGATTTGGGTAGAGGTAAGATCATGGTTCTGGAGAACTTTTGTAGCAGTACAAGCATGATTTTAGCAAATGAATGTGAGTCTTACACATCACCGAGTGGTAATTATATATGGAATACAAGTGGTATTTATACAGATACCGTGATTAACTCTAATGGTTGTGATAGTATTATTACAATTAATCTGACAATTGATGCATCATCTGAATTGATTACCATAAGTGTATGTGATTTTTATATATCACCAAGTGGTAATTATACGTGGATGGAGAGTGGTATTTATAAAGATACCATACTCAACGCTAAAGGTTGTGATAGTATAATAACAATTGATTTAATGGTTGATCAACCTACTGGTAACATTAGTATAGAGGCATGTGATCAATATATTTCCCCAAGCGGAAGTTACACATGGATTACATCTGGCATCTATTTAGATACCGTTATGAGTTCTGGAGGATGTGACTCTGTAATAACGGTGAATCTATTAATGAAAGATACCAATGAGTATGTATCGGGTATAATTACTACAAGTCAAGGAAACCCTCTTATTAACTCAAAAGTTTACCTGATCGGATTTGATTCAGATAATGATAGCGTTTATAAGCTCGATTCATCAGTTACTGATATATCAGGTAAGTATTTAGTAAAAACAAATAACCAAGAAGAAGTCTATATCAAAGCTGTTCCGGATTCACAAACTTATCCTAATGAAATACCGACCTATTATACATCTATTTTAACTTTTTTAGACGCAGATGAAATTCCAACAATAGATTGTGATACTATTGAGGCTGATGTTCAAACAATAGCAGGGCAAAATCCGGGTGGTTCAGGCTTTATAAGTGGAAACATCAATAAAGGAGCCGGAAAATTATTGAGCTGCGAAGGAGAACCAGTAGTTAGGCTATCAATAATACTAATGAATAATAACAATCAACCTGTTCAATATACTCAGACAGATGCTCAAGGAAATTTTGAGTTTTCGAATCTAGCATTGGGTGAATATCGCATATGGGCAGATGATCCTAATATTAATAATACTAATCCACCTGCTTATACTATAAGTTCTGAAGAACAGCAATTGGATGATATTGTGATGAAGTATTCTAACCAATTAGAAAATTGTGTTAACAATAATACAACTAACCTAGTGGATGAGTCAGCTATATTATGGGAGGTGTTTCCAAACCCAGTTAGTGATAAGCTAAATATTACTATTAGAGGCGGTTTTACTATAAAGTTGCTAGATATTACAGGAAAAGTCTTATTGGAAGAAATTGCTTATGATTATCTGAGCTTGAACTTTGCTTCAATAAGCAGAGGGATATACTTATTAGAAATCAGTAAAGAGCAGAACACGTATTATGAAAAAGTAATCAAAAAATAGCAATGGTAAACAATTTTAGGATTAATGGTTATTTACCATTGATCTTAAAATTTGCCATTTATTATGATGCACTATATTAAGAATGACAATTTAGATTGATAATGGTAATAATTTGATATGTATTACTTAATTTTTTTCATTACTGTTTTCTTTCCAGCATTGACTTATTCTCAGCTTGAAACTAACTTTTGGTTTTTTGGTGGTGCTACACCAAATGGGAGTCCTACTTTTGATGCAGCCGGATTAGATTTTTTGCAAGTAGGTACTTCAAATTTTGTTAATACAGATGGCCGATTAAGGGCTTTTGAGGGATGCGCTACTATGAGTGATAGGAATACAGGAGAGCTTTTGTTTTATACTAATAGCCTTGAAGTTTGGAATAAAAATCATACAGTTATGCCTAATGGCAATGGACTTATAGGTAGTCCTAGTACTAGCACAACTCAGGCAACAGTTATATTACCACAGACTGATTCAACTTACTACGTTTTTACATTAAATTACAGTTTGTATTACTCCATTTTGAATATGAATATGGATGGCGGTAATGGTGATATTGTTCCAGATACAAAGAATACCTTTGTTCGCAATTCATTAAACGAGAAGCTAGTTGCTATTGAACATGAGAACGATAACGATTTTTGGGTGCTTACACACAGTTTATCTGGGGATAGTTTTTTTGCCTTTCATGTCACCCCTACTGGTGTTATGTCAATACCAGTCATATCGCGAATAGGATATAGATATAATGTTACAGATTCAAGGGTTGGATATCTAAAAGGTTCACCTGATGGTACTAAAATTGTATCTGTCATGCATGGGCTAAACTCTTCTGGTACTTATCGAAATCAGTTATTTGACTTTGATAAGAGTACTGGTATTGTCTCTAATACTATCACCATTGGAACCACATCTAATTATGGTGCTTCGTTTTCCCCTGATAGTAAAAAGCTATATACTACAGAGGTCAAAGAATTTCCTGTTATATATGGTAAGCTATTTCAATATGATCTTTGTATATGGGACTCTGCACGTATTGTTAACTCTAAACAAGTTATAGATAGTAGTGCAGGTATGATATATTCCGCATTGCAGTTAGGTTTAGATGGGAAACTATATATGTGTGCAATTTTTGAAAATTCGCTCGGAGTAATTCATTCTCCTAATAAACCAGGAACGTTATGTAATTACCAAAATATTGATGTCGGACTACCACTCGAAGGAAGGATCAGTAAAGGAGGACTCCCTAATTTTCTTGATGCTTACTTTCAAAAGGTAGAATCAGCTAGTCATAATGTAGTTACCACCTCCTCCTCTTTATGTTGGGGTGATACCGTCATTTTCTCTGATACCTTAAATGATTCAGATATATTGTCTAGGAAATGGCTATTTAATGATCCTAATTCTAATTTTGCAAGTGTAGATACTGGATTAAATGCTTTTCACTTATTTAGCGATACAGGTATTTATCTTGTACAATTGATTGTTGAATTTCCCTGTGAGAGCGATACTTTTGAAAAGACAATTTATATAAAAAAAGGAGCCCATGTAATTAATGAAGAGTTATATTTGTGCGAAGGTTCAACATTAACGTTGTCCGCAGAAAACCTTGGCTATACAAGTTATGGTTGGTCAATAGGAGCGAATACCGCAAGCATTGAAATTGACTCCATAGGTAATTACTCTGTTTTACTTTATAGTAATAATTGTGCAGATTCTGGCACATTTTCAATCCTATCAAAGGATAATTGTCCATTTGAAAAAAATCCGTCTTTTATTTATATTCCCAACGGTTTTAGCCCTTCAAATGATAATCATAATGATTTCTTTCGAATTGTATCTAATAATATCGAATTAATAGAGTTTGCTATCTATAGTCGTGAAGGCAAGCTGTTATTTTACTCCGATAATAATGATTTTACTTGGGATGGGAAATATAAAAATAAAATGGTACCTCCATCTGTGCTTACCTACTCTATATCATATAAAAAAGGTGGTGAAAGTATATCAGATAGGGGGACGATTATACTAATACATTGATCTGAGTTTTTTTTAAATAAAACTAATAAGATCTATTTTTCTATAAAGATGTCTTAAAAGATGAAAGTTCTCTATCTCGTGCCTTGCAGTAAAATAATATGACGACTATCTATACTAATATATGCTGTGTCATCATTTTTTAAGCCTTTTGTGTCTGTGCCGGATGAAATGATTGAAATATCATTATTGATTGATAAGTCCATCTCATGGTGTCCACCAAAATAACTGATTTGAGTTATCTGTGCTTTCGTTTCATTTGGCTTGTTGGTCAACAGAATATGTTGTGGTCTGACACAAACTATACACTCTCCTGAAATATTTTCTGGAATACTATTGATTTCAAAGCGACCCAGTGCACAATTAATTATTTTGCCTTCAATTGCTCCGGGGATTATGTTAACTGCACCAAATAACTTTGCAACATAAATATCTTCAGGGCTATTATATATTTTTTCAGGATTACCTTGTTGTAGTATTTTACCATCTTTTAAGACGACTATATCGTCAGCGACAGATAAAGCATCAACAGTATCATGAGTTACAAATATTGTGGTGATGGAAGTTTGCTCAATGATATGTTTAATCTCTTTTCGAATAGACTTTTTTAAAATCCCATCTAAATTACTAAAGGGTTCATCCAGCAATAGCAATTGAGGTTCTGGAGCCATTGCCCTTGCCAATGCTACCCTCTGTTGTTGTCCTCCAGATAACTCATGAGGGTATCTAGTCCTAAATGCTTCAAGACCAACTATATTGAGATATTTACTGATCTGATCGACTTGTTCTTTCTTTTCTAAATGATTAAGTCCAAAAGCAATATTTTTCTCCACGGTTAAATGGGGAAAAAGAGCATAGTCCTGAAAAACCAGTCCAATATTTCGCTTATGTGGAGCAAGATTTACTTTTTTGTTAAAAAGCATTTTTTCTCCAAGATGAATTTCTCCACTATCTGGATTTTCTAACCCAGCTATCATTCTTAATAATGTCGTTTTACCACTTCCACTTTCGCCTACCAAAGCTGTTAAAGAACCTTTTTGTTCAATTTTTAGTGAAAGATTTTCAATAGCAAAATCGGATTGCTTAGAAAATTGTTTGGCTACATTTTGTATACTTAAGACACTCATCCTTTTTGCTCTGTCATTAGTTTATTCAGAAAAAGTATTGGTATCAATCCAGCGATCACAATGATTAAAGACAAATTTGCAGATTCAGCTATTTGCTCGTTTTTTGCTAACTCAAAGCCTTTTATAGCCAAAGTATCAAAGTTAAAAGGTCTTAATATAATGGTCAATGGAATTTCTTTTAGCACGTTGACAAAAATAAGTATAAAAGCACCTAATATGGCGTTTTTTAAAATGGGAAGGTTAATTTTAAAAAACGTTTTAAGGTTTGAAGCCCCAAGAACTCTAGCCGCATCATCAATGTTACTGCTTACTTTTTCCATTGTTGAATCCATTGGGTTTAGTGCCAAAACTAAAAAACGAACGAAATAGGCAAACCCCAGTGCAATAAACGAACCAACGATTAATCCGCGCATGATATCATAGCCTTTAATTAATTGAATCAAGTTATTATGGATAAAAATAAAGGGAATAATTACACCGACAGCAGCAACCGCTCCCGGTAAAATATATCCAATCGAAGCTACCTTAGACAGTAGTTTGCTAAGCTTATTTTTGCTTGCTCTTACGGAAAATGTTAACAAGATGCCCAGCAAGACAGTAAACGCGGAAGCAAAAATAGCCAATAAGAAGCTATTTTGAACTAACTGCCAAAAGGCCTTATTGATCACTTTGTGAGCAGTCTGGCATGACCAAGCAGTTAATTGAATTACAGGTATGATAAAACCGATTAGGAGAGGGGTGAAGCATATCAGGAAAATAATAAATGCTTGAAACCCTTTTAGTCTAGTTCTCTCTAATGGCTTACTCGAGCTATTACTACTGGAATACTTTGCTCTACCACGAAAAAGTAATTCTATGACAATAAATATCAAAACGATTAACATTAAGTACATAGATAGTTTTATAGCTGAGTTCACGTCATTAAAAGAAAACCAAACTTGACAAATGGATACCGTAAAAGTATTAATTCCATAGTATTTCATTGCACCATAATCATTAAGTACCTCCATGATAACGATAACAGCGCCACTAACTATTGCTGGTCTTGCAAGTGGAAGGGCGATTGTGAAAAATGATTTTAATTTAGACTGTCCCAAAATCCTTGCTGCATCCAACATATCTGAAGATTGTTTAGAGAAGGAGTTTTTGCAAATAATGTAAACGTAAGGGAATAGACAAACGGATAAGATAAGGATGATGTTTTCCATTGTCATTACATCAAAATTCATCGTTTGGATTCCTAATAAATCTCTAGTATAGGTCTGAACTGGGCTCGTAAAGTCAAATATGCCAGCGTACGTATAAGCTGCAACATATCCGGGAATGGAGAGTGGCAATATCAAAGCCCAACTAAAAAACTTTCTTCCTGGAAAGTTAAATACAGATACACACCATGCAGTCGAAATACCAAAGATAAGTGCTAGGAGAACTGTCCCTAAAGCAACTAGCAAAGTATTGGTGATATACGATGTGAGTACTGTTTCAACTAAGTGATCCCAAACTTCACTATCAGCTGAAAATATATTGACAAATAGTGTGACAATTGGAATAAGAACTAGTGTAGTTATAAAAGCACTGATCCAAAACCAAATGTTGTATTGCCTTGTCAAGAAATATGCTTATTGCCAACCAGCTTCATTAAAAGTCATGATCGCATCTCTATTATACTTACCAAGCAAAGCCATGTTGACAGTGTCAATCTTAAACTCACCCCAAGATTCCAGAATAATGGACTTTTTTACACCTGCAACCACTGGATACTCATAATTTGCACCTGCAAATTTCTCTTGAACATCTTTACTAGTTAAGTATTCCAATAGCTGAACCGCATGATCTTTGTTAGGAGAACTTTTTGTAACGCCTGCTCCACTTATATTAACGTGTGTTCCTCTATCATCTTGATTTGGGAAGATAACCCCCATTGCTTTACCAACAGCTTGTTGAGCTGAATCATCGGAATTGATCATATTGGCAACATAGTATGAGTTGACCAAAGCTACATCACCAACTCCTGCCATGATACTTTTCATTTGATCCCTATCATTACCTTTGGGGTTTCTAGCCATATTTCGCACAACACCAGTTGCCCATTCTTTTGCTTTGTCGGCACCTTGTGTCGCAATCATTGATGCTAAGAGAGATTGGTTATAGATGTTTTCGGAAGATCGTACTAAAACTTTTCCTTGCCATTCTGGATTTGTAAGCGATTCATAAGTTGGTGCAGTTGCTGGATCAACTTTCTGACTATTGTAAACAATAATTCTTGCACGATAAGTAAGTCCGAACCAATATCCTTCTGGATTTCTGAATTGATTAGGAATGCTGTTATTTAGCTTTTCAGAGTTGATTGCCTGAAGCAATCCTTTTTCCTGAGCGCGATAAAGTCTTCCAGCATCTACTGTTATTAATAAGTCAGCAGGAGAAT
Organism: Bacteroidia bacterium; assembly: GCA_030426955.1. Lineage (GTDB taxonomy): Bacteria > Bacteroidota > Bacteroidia > Chitinophagales > JAUHXS01 > JAUHXS01. The sequence continues at coordinate 303,129 of JAUHXS010000002.1, forward strand.
TAGCACCCTCTTGTTCTAATCTATTGATTAGTTCATCTGCTTTAGCTCTAATGATATTAACCTTAATTCCTGTTTCTTTTGTGAATTCCTCAAATATTTCATTATCAACTTCATAATGTCTATCTGAATAGAGATTAACCTCTTTTTGTTCTACTTTTTCAGTATTGCCTTCATCTTTGGAATGATTATTGCAGGCTATAAAAGAGAAAAGGCTTATAATTAAAAAAAGCTTAGAAAATTTCAACATGGTTTACTTAAATTTGAATTATGAATATCCGAAGCTCAAAAGTATTTATTAAGAATAGATTATACAAGTTGTATTCTACTTTTTTAAGCCTACGAGTATCGTTATACCTGAAATTAGGTATTGCGTCTATCCTTATGTTTACTGTTGATGCTTATTCTAATGATATAGCTAAGCAATTATCAGAAACTGTTGTCAATAGCTTTAGGCAAAATGATTTTAGTAAAATTGAGCAATACGTTATTTCAGTTGAGTCAATTGTTAAGCAGAGAGCAATAGAAGAGGAAGAGTATTACGAGAATTATGGACGTAAAAATATGACACAGAGAGATATTGACTATTTTAATTTAACTAATGATAAGGCCAGTAAAATAAGAAATAACAATATTACGCTACTCAAAAATTCATTTGCGTACACTTATAAAATTGGTGAAGAAGAGGTTGCGATTAGTTGGGAAAAAGCAAAACTAGACGATTATAAAATTAAGTTTGATACGCTTGGAGATAGAAATATAGTTGCTGATATAAAGATAAACTTATTAGTGAGAAAAAAGCAACGTCAATTGATTGTGAAAAATCTGTTGGTTGATGGGAGAAGCCTTTATCTGAAGCACAATTCAAGCTTTTATATAGAAGGATATGCACCAATAGAAGTACTAGGAAAAAAGTTTACATATGCTTTGCAGCTAGATGCAATTGACGAAATTGTCAAGAAATTTGTACCAGATAAAAAAGAACTATTGTATTTGTCTAGTTATGTGCCGACATTGTTTAAAATACGAGGGCAGGATGATTTGGCGATATCAAAGTTCAGAGCATCTTTAATTAACAATCTTATCATTGATTTTTCAAACATAAGAGTTGATGGAACCAAAGATGGAATTGTTTGGGATAATATTAGCTTCGTCAAAGCAAGCGGTGAACCCATTTTTGTAAACTATGATGTATCAAATGGTTCTATGGAGTTTTCGTTTAAACACAAAGAAGAAATTCAAACAATTAAGATAGGTCAGATCGCTTTGCTCTATGGTAAACCCTATATTTTAGGAGGAGTAAAATGGGTGTATTAAAAGATAAATTTCTTTAATTGGTACTCAACTACATTTGGATCGTTTTTTTCCTGATTGCTTTTTTGATCGCGTTAATTAAGCTGATTTTTTTAGGAGACACTAGTGTTTTCCCTGCATTGGTTTCGAGTACATTTGACATGGCAAAACTTGGTTTTGAACTTTCTCTCGGACTTACTGGTGTGATGACACTTTGGTTGGGTATTATGAAAATTGGAGAAAATGGCGGCATGATTGCCATCATCTCACGGTTAGTAGCCCCCTTTTTTAGCAAGCTCTTTCCAGATCTGCCTAAAGATCATCCAGCGACAGGATCTATTGTAATGAACTTAGCGGCTAACATGCTAGGATTAGACAATGCCGCTACACCCCTTGGTCTGAAGGCGATGAAGGAAATGCAGGAGGTGAACTCAAAGAAAGATACGGCTTCCAATGCACAGATTATGTTTCTGGTTTTGAATACATCAGGTTTAACATTAATTCCTGTTAGTGTGCTCGTATTCCGAGCTCAAATGGGAGCAGCTGATCCGTCAGATGTTTTTATTCCAATCTTAATTGCTACGTTTTGCTCTACCTTGGCGGGGATTATAGCAACATCTATTTATCAAAAAATCAATTTGATCAATAAGACGATATTAGGATATCTTGGATGCATGACACTCTTTATAAGTCTGACAACATTTTATTTTTCTACTTTGCCACAAGAAAGTGCAAATACAATATCCACATTAGCAAGTAATGTCATATTGTTTTCTATTATCGTGATATTTATTTTCCTAGGATTAATTAGAAAGGTAAATGTTTATGAATCCTTCATTGATGGAGCTAAAGAAGGGTTTGGTATTGCCATTAAGATTATTCCATATCTAATTGCAATACTCGTTGCAATAGGTGTTTTTAGAGCCTCGGGTGCCTTAGATATATTTGTAAATGGACTAAGCAGTGCTTTGATAGGGTTAGGGTTAAATACTGATTTTGTGCCCGCATTACCAACGGCATTGATGAAGCCTTTGAGTGGCAGCGGTGCACGGGGTATGATGGTAGATGCTATGGAAATATATGGAGCTGACTCTTTTGTTGGAAGATTAGCATCCACCTTCCAAGGAGCAACAGATACAACCTTTTATATTATTGCAGTTTATTTCGGATCAGTTGGTATCAAAAAAACGCGACATGCCATAACCTGCGGACTAATCGCAGATCTAGCAGGTATAATTACTGCAATATTTGTAGCGTATTTGTTTTTTAGTTAAAGAGATGCGTCAAACCTTCTAAAATCATTGTCGTCACTGCGAGGTATCGAAGCAGTCTTGCGGTTGCAAAGTATAGATTGCTTCAGTTCTTCGCAATGACGAATTTGTATTATTTTATATGATTTTAGAAGGTTTTGAAACTTAATAAATTAATTAAACAAGCCTTCGACCGAAAGGTATCGCTGACCAGTATCACAAAAAATCCCTACGATCATTTTATTTTCATTTTCGGGAAATTCAGATAAGCGCAACATAGCTTCAGTAACTGCTCCTGAAGTAATTCCAGTCAAAAGGCCCTCTTTATGAGCTATTGCCTTGCATTGCTTAAATGCGTCTGGTGTTGATACCAACATGATATCATCTAAAATATCTTTTTGCAATACTTCAGGTATAAACCCAGGAGAAGTGCCCATCATGATATGAGGAGCCCATTTTCCTTCTTTGACGAATGGGGCTTCAGCAGGTTCAACGCCATATACTTTGATATTGGGATTTAACTCTTTGAGTTTTTTTCCAACACCTGTTAAGGTTCCTCCTGTACCAAGACCTGCTACAAAAATGTCTACTTTCCCATCCGTTTGTTCCCAAATTTCCTCAGCAGTTGTATGATAATGTATCGGCCAGTTATCTTGGTTATGGTGTTGTAACAAGTAAAATGCTCTGGTTTCTTCCGCAATTTTTGATGCGGCTTCTTTTGCTCCGGCCGTTCCCTTTTCACCGGGTGTTAAAACCAACTCTGCACCCAATGCTAGTAATACTTGCCGTCTTTCAATACTATATTTTTCGCTCATACAAAGAATGGCTTTATATCCTCTTGCTGCACAAATGGCGGCAGTGGCCATACCAGTATTTCCGCTGGTAGCCTCCACTACCGTTCCTCCAGGTTTTAATTTCCCTTTTTTCTCGGCCTCATTGATCATATTCATCACAGGCCTGTCTTTAATAGAGTATGGGTTGAATAACTCTAATTTTGCGATCAGTTTAGCCTTAGCATTTGGTACTAAATTGTTGAGTTGCAACATTGGCGTATTGCCAATTAAGCTAGTAATGTCTTGATGTATATCCATGATTATAATTTTATAATTTGTCCTTCATAGCAGATATTAAATCCGTTTTCTTCAATTTCTTTCCTTGCTTTACTATTATCCTTAAGAGTAGGGTTTGTGTGGTTGAAATGTATAAACCAGACCTTATTCTTCTCATGATCTGATTCTTGCTTAAACAAACTCATCGTCTCTTGAATGAAAGGATGAGGAATGGCACTCATGTCCCTTCCGGGTATTTCTCCATCAGCAAAAAAGGTACCATCAATAAGTACTAAGTCAACCTTTTTTGTTTCTTCAATGATGTTTTTCTCCCATTTTTCCCATTTGTCAATATCCGGGATGAAAAGTAGAGATTTATGAGGTCCTACTATTTTAAATTCAACCGTTTCGGTGAACTCATCTCTGTGTGGAACTGTAAATGGTGTTACATTAATTTTAGCATTTAGCTCCAAGGGCTCATTATTTCTTAAGCTAATCAGGCTGATGTTTTCTTTAGCGACTAGCTGACTCCATGGACCATTTGTAGTAAGAAACATTTTCATGCGAGGCATCACGTAGGTGTTAACAGCTTTGGCTCCTATTACTTCTTTTCCCAAATGCATCAACCCTGAATAATGTCCAATATGACCATGTGTTAGGAATATACCATTGGGTAGCTCTGTCGTTTGTGCTGCCTCCTGAATTGTTCGAAGTTGATATTTGAAATCTGGAGTGGCTTCAAATAGCCAATACTGATTTGTTGCCGGGTCAACCAATGCCAAAGAAGTAGCATGTTTTCTGGTCTTGAGGTTGATCCAAGCTTCCGAACAACATTCTTTTTGGCAGTTAGCTTGTGGGTATCCGGCATCTTGAGCAATTCCTAAAACATAGATATAAGCAGTTTGAGGCATTTGCTCTAATGCTTTCTGCTCTTGTTTTAAATTTTGACATGACGAAGCAACAAGTATGTAAGCAAGGGATAAAATGTATAGTCTCATGATAAAATAAAATCAACGGCTGACTGAATATCTTTGACTACATTAACTTGTCCGTTGTTTTTTCGTAATCGATCTTCAGGGTGATGACCTATGGTAACTAATAAACAATCTATTCCCAATTCGTTAGCAACTTCAAAATCATGACTTGTATCGCCAATCATAATGGTTGTTTGAGGATCAATATTTTGATTTTTAATAAGTGATAAACCATGTTCAACTTTACTCACAGCGTATTCATCAGCTCTTCCTGCAATAGCTTTAAAGAAATGCTGTATTTTAAAATGTTTGGACATGGTATCAAGACCATTTTGACTAGCAGCTGACAACACATATTGATTCAATCCCTTTTCATGAAAGAGTGACAATGTTGACTCAGCATTTTCTTGCAAGCTACATTCTTTCAAACGTTTCATATAGTTTCCAATGAAAAAGTCAGTTAGCTCGTCAAAACTATCGACCGTAAAATCAAAACCAATTTTTCTATAATACTCTTGAACCGGAAAGTCGAAATGTTTGTGGTAGTCATCGGCGGTAATGGTTGGCTTGTTTTTAGATATCAGCAATTCATTAACAATATCAACACAAAGCCACATATCGTTGACAATAGTTCCATTCCAGTCCCAAATAATATTTTGATAGGTTTTTTTCATTTGGATTTGATCAAAACAAAAGTAAAAAGGAATAGACTATTTTAAGACTTATTTAGGAAATAACTTGTAAAATCAAAAGAAGTCGTTTAAAAGTGCTCCAACTTTGAAAAGGGTTTTAGCCCGATTGGTTCAGCGCATCCCGATTAACATCGGGAGGGTCATAGGTTCGGGACAATTGAAGCAATCTATCTACGATGTAAGAAGTAATTAGAATAATATTAATTGTAGACTTATTTAGGAAATAACTTGTAAAATCAAAAGAAGTCGTTTAAAAGTGCTCCAACTTTGAAAAGGGTTTTAGTCCGATTGGTTCAGCGCATCCCGATTAACATCGGGAGGGTCATAGGTTCGGGACAATTTGAGCAATCTATCTAGGATGTAAGAAGTAATTAGAATAATATTAATTGTAGACTTATTTAGGAAATAACTTGTAAAATCAAAAGAAGTAGTTTAAAAGTGCTCCACCTTTGAAAAGGGTTTTAGCCCGATTGGTTCAGAGCATCCCGATTTGATATCGGGAGGGGCATAGGTTCAAGATAATTTCAGAAATCAATTTAGAATATTGTTAGGTAATATTAATTGTAGACTTATTTAGGAAATAACTTGTAAAATCAAAAGAAGTCATTTAAATTTGCTCCACCTTAATGAAAGGGCGCTTAGCTCAGTTGGTTCAGAGCACTTGGTTTACACCCAAGGGGTCATAGGTTCGAATCCTATAGTGCCCACGAAGCCTTCCACGTCGGAAGGCTTTTTTATTTAATATGCCTTATACTTACATTTTATATTCTTCCAGTATTGATAAGTATTACGCAGGGTATACCAGGTCAAACCTAGAGGAACGACTTAATAAACATAACACAAATCACAAGGGTTTCACAGGCAGGGTAAACGATTGGAAAGTCGTTTGGAATGAGTATCATGATCTAAAAACAGAAGCATACAAAAGAGAACGAGAAATAAAATCATGGAAGAGTAGAAAAAAGGTTGAAGTGTTGATTGGTTCAGCGCATCCCGATTAATATCGGGAGGGTCATAGGTTCGAATCCTATGGTGACCACGAAGCCTTCCACATCGGAAGGCTTTTATTTACATCAACACCCCACCTTTTGTCGGTTCTATATTTGCAGGTATCTCTTGATCTTTTACCATTTCTTTTAGGTCAATTTCAATCGTTCTGCACAAAGACAGCATCGGGATATCATTGCCTAATCCCTCAAAAGGATTTTCAGAATAGTCGCCTACTAACTCCATCATTAAAAAGACCCAAGCTACCACAATAGTGAAGGGAATGGAGAGCCATGCGCCCCACTCTCCTAAATCATGAAACTCTGTCACGAAACCAAAAGGTAGTAGAAAAATGAAGATGCCAATAAAAATCATACTCATACTCCCATATTGTCTTGGTAGTGGGAATTTCTTTATTCTTTCAGCTTTTCCTTGATGTATGTAAAAATCGTTTAAAATTTTTTGTAAATCCATATGCCTAAAATCATCTATTAAATCTTTTGATCTCAGCTCTTTTAGTTCTTGAGACTGTTTGTCAATAATTTGCGTGGCGGTGTTTTTATATTTTACCAATTCGTCTATTTCATCATCAGGTAGAAATTCTCTAAGTTCTTTTACCGTAACACCATCAAATTGTAAACCAAGACCAAAGGTTTTCATCCGTCTTTCCGTTACTTTACGTATCATCTTGTTTTGGTTGATATGTTCCCAAGCAGTTGGTATTAACAACTGACTTCTTAGTGCATAAAGCCACCCAATATGTCTATAGATAAGTTTTTTATGAATTGCCTTAATCTCTTCCTCTGAATAAGTATCTGTTGTAAAATAATCGTTGATATAAGCTCTTACATTCGAGCCCCACATTCTACTGCTATTGACAATAGCTCCCCATATTTTTCTTGCTTCCCACAACCTTCCATAAGCACTATTATTCTTAAACCCTATGTAAAATGATACAGCCGTTGCAACTACGGATAGGGGAAGCCAGGGTACTTTAAATGCATAAATATTCAAATAGTGCAAATATTCTGTAAAGCAAGTGGCTGAAATGGCCCAAGCACTAATCCATATTAAGTGCCCTCCGCTAAATTCCATTAAGGATTTAAAAGAAAGGTTTTTAGTTACGTACATTAATCAATGTCTTTGTATGTATGATAATAAAAACAAAGATAATGACTAGAACTTGATATTTTGAATGAAACAGGGTGTGTTTATAACAGGTCTATTTATCTAATTCCCCAAAGACTTTCTCTAGAATACTAGTTACTCTGTGAAGTGGGTTTTCTCGTATTTTCTTTTCCTCATCACCAACCTTAAGGAAAAGACCATTTAGTCCTTTATTAGTGGAATATTCAGATAAATCTGTCGCACCAATAGCGTTTATATCCATTAAACTACCTACTGTAGCTGAGCTTAATGGGATGGAAGTATTAACAATATCATTATAATCACCAACAAAGCCTTCATATAAATCTACGACACTTGTTCCTCCTACCTGCACACTACCTAATGCCGTGTCTATCTTTGGCTCAAACTTATTGAATAACTGAGGCCTTGTATTAGTATTTAAATATCCAGTTGCAGCGGTATCTATCCCTCCAAATAATATGTCTTTTCCATCTTGTATGGACATGCCTGTGATAGCATCCCAGAAAATGGGTCCTGCATCTTTAGCAGCAGCTTCAGCAGCTCTATTAATACCCAAGATTAAATCGTCTTCCTTACTCTGAAGTGGGTTGATGTTTATTCCTAAAGCAGAAAAACCAGTTGTGTATAGCGTCTCTCCAGTAATTGTTTGCCCCGCGATAGTAACTTGCTTTGATTTAAAGGTAGCTATAGCATTGCTAACCTCCTCTGGTAATAATAACTTAATAGCTTGATCTTTAAAATAACCATCAGTAACTGACACAATGCTTACCGCAGTATCCGTACCTACTCTTAAAGCTTCTTTTAAACCTTGAATAATTTCGCCATCACTAATCTCTTCCAATTGTGGTAGGTCTTCTGTACAACTATTAAATAGCAATGAAAGTGTGAGAATGAATCCTAGAAATTGATAATTATATTTCATTTTGTGTTTTTTACTTAAACGAAAAGGAATGAAAAAGGTTGCGTTAATTTTTCAAAAACCTATTGGCTAGGGAGTATAGCAAATCCCTTTTATATTCAATAAAACTTTGAGCCAAAGCCTTTGACTTTAAAGAAGTATAGTAAATAGTTTCATTAATATAGTCAGAGGAGATCACTAAAGTAAGATAAGGCGCATTGGAGGCACACTCTGAGTAAATCCCGTTATCAATGACATCAAAGCCTTTATCGTAAACTAGTTTAACACTATGATTATTGCTTGAATTACAAATACTACTGCTAACGTTTAGGTCTTGATAAAGGGAGAATAGGGCAAAAATGACGATACCAGAAATCAGATACTTCAACATATCTTAAATATACAAAAACAACTGGTATACATATTACATTTCTAGTACTTCTTCATTGGGAACTAACTTGCTTCTAGGGATGAATATCTTATTGAAAATTCCTTTTTTATCTGTCTTGAAATATGCCTTAGGATTTTGGCTAGAATGAAGAATAAGCTCATTTTCGGATAACCCGGCATATGCCTTTATGGAAATAGGCGGCATATTATTACCATTTATAGTCACCACATAAACAGGGCTAGCCGTTTCCTGAAAATTATCGTCAAAAGAATTATTGGTGATATTGGATAAACCATTTAAGTATCCAGTTAATAGTTTTTCGTCAATAGGCTTACTATCAATCATCCAAATCGAGTCAACTTTGTTTATGCTGAAGCCACTATCGGCTGGGTAACTTAAGACAATACTTGTTATATCATCCTTGTTGAATTTCGTGACTAGTTTATTCCTAAAGCTTTTAGCCTCTTGATTAAAAGCCATGGTAAGGAAGCCTTCGCTTGCATAAACCTCATCTTCTCCATTCATTCTGATATACGATATGCCTGTAATATTATTGTTTTGTTGGAATTGCATGCCTTGTGGCGCTTGACGTTGTTTGACAGAAAACTTCCCTACATATAAATCAGCAATAACCTCTCCAGACTTGTTCAATGCTTTCACTCTGGTACCCAATGAATCAGTTACTTCATATTTTGTCCACTTGTCTTTTTTCTTAGCCGCTAATCTAAAAGGCTTAATGGACAATAAATTAGTAATTACCTGATTAACTGATGATAAATCTGCTTCCATATTTTTTCCATCGAAAGAAAGCTGCCACTCATCAGAGCTGGTTTTTGCCAACTTTATTTCTTGATGACCATTTGCTTTTGGGTACAACAAAATGGTATGTATATCTCCTGTATCAATGGAGATGACATCTTTTTTAAAAGTCCTTTCTCCTCTTTTGGAGTCAATGATCTTATAAATTCCCCAAACTGCAGCTAATGCAACCAATACAATCAGTAATGTCTTATTATTCATTTTCATCATACTAGTATTTGAGTTACCAATTTATGCATAATCTTCTTCCATTCGTTTAATCCTAATGTTTCGTTTCATTTGGAATCTTACAAATCCATAAACCATGACCAACAAAATGGGCAACAAGAAGTTGATGTATTTCAATAAGGATTGCGTGTCATCTTCTAAGTCATCAATTGGACGTGAACTGACACCTTTTGTTCTCAACTGTATTAGACCAGTATCATCACTTAACCAGTCGATACTATTTACCATTAAACTTGCATTATCCGGTTGAATTTGTTGACCTCTTCCACCGCCAACTGGAAAGTCACCATCAGAGATTAAGACCATTTTAGAAGGTGTGTTACCAACTATGTTTCCTTCTAAAATTGCACCTACCGTGATGTTCTGTAGTGGAAAGTCTGATTCTGTCCATTGCTTTTGGATGTTGAAATAAGTTGGTACGTTAACGGATCCTGATTTATCGGAAGTAGTTGCAATAGGAGTGAATTTCAAACTACTATCTCCTGTATATCGAATAGGGCTGGCAAATTGTAATACGACTGCTTCTAGTCCTTCACCAATTGGATGTTCCGGAAACTTGTTTAGAATAGGTAAGAAAGGGAACTGCACCTGACTATTAAACCTAAACATACCTTGTTGTTGCTGTACCGTAACTGACCCACAGTTGGCGTCAGTCACAAAGCTGCCTTCGATATTGATTCCTTTTGAGGAAAACCAATTTTCTAGTCCAGTTGTTATTTCTGTTCCACTGGCAGTAGAGAAATCTCCTTTTACCCTGTTATATGCAATAAACATATTACCACCTCTTGCTAAGAAGTTATCTAAATGTCTTTGCTCAGCAATCGAAAAAGAATCTGTAGGCGCCACAATAGCAATAGTATTAAACCTATCTGGAATAGGAATGGAATCGTTCATCGTGTATGGCTCAACAGTGTACAATATATTTAGAGAAGCCGCCACTTGCTGCAGTTTATCTAACCCAGGCTCTCCGTGACCTTGAATTAGAGCTACTGTAGGTTTGTCTAAGACTGATAGTTTTTTTATGCTTGTCGATAAAGCATATTCCATAGCTGCTCCTGGTTTCATAAATGGGATGACATCTGTTTGTTCTCCCATCTGAATCACAGCACCTAGAAATGCTTTTTGTTGCTTCATTTCGTTCTTTTCTCGAACATTAATCATAACAGGAGAAACTCCATTTTGCATAGCTTGTTGTTCCTTCTCTTGATCCTCATTAGGATTAATAAATTCATAAACAACCATGCCACCAGAAATACTGGCATATTCTACTAGCATCTCTTTGAAGTCTTTCTTTGTCTTGGCAATATTGGGTGGAAGGTTCTCCGAAAAATATGCGGTAATAGTAACTGGCTCTTCCAAGTCTTCTAATATGTCATGAGTTGCTTTACTTAAGGTATATTGATCATTCTCTGTCAGATCTAGTCTAAAGAAAAATTCATTAGACAATAAGTTCAACACGACTATAATGCCTAGAACTAATAATATGGTAACGTTTGTTTTCTTCATTGTTAGTTCGATTTATTTTCTTTTTGCAATAGTCATCTCAGAAAGAGCAATGCCTCCCAAAATGATGGATAAAAAGTAAACAAGATCTTTGCTGTCTACGACACCTCTTGTAATAGATTCAAAGTGAACAGACAGGCTTAATGAGCTTATAATAGCACCCAACGTTCCTGTGAAGTTGCTTGCTAATACATCAAATATGATGTGAAAGAATAAGCCAATGAATAAAGCTGCTAGGAAAGCTACAATTTGGTTATTAGTGATGCTACTAGTATATAACCCGATACTAATGTAGGCAGCACTCATCAATATTAAACCTAAGTATCCGGTTAAGATAGCTCCATGATCGACATTTCCTATGTTGGATAATGTAATGTAGTAGGGCAGTGTGAACGCTAATGCTATTCCTATTAGAACCAGTGCTGATAAGAATTTGCCAATCACTAACTGCCTATCGGTAATAGACTTAGTCAATAATAGCTCCAATGTTCCTGTCTTTTTCTCTTCTGCTAGTAGTCGCATGGTGATAGCCGGAATAAAAAAGAATAATGTCCAATAAGCGATACTGAAAAATACCCTTAAGTTAGCTTGACCGACAAGAAAAATATCTGATCCATAAAGCCAAGTGAAAAAACCACTAAAGCCTAAAAATGCAACTAGCATGATGTAGGCAATTAATGAGTCAAAAAATGACTGTAATTCCTTTTTTGCAATTGTCCAAATACCGTTCATGTTATCAATGTTTATTTACAAAGCAAAATCTTAGAAATCCTAAATCGTCATTGCGAAGTATTGAAGCAATCCCATATATTGTTACTATAAGATTACTTCGTCGCCTCGTAATGACGTTATTGTTAATTAGGTTGATGATTTCTGAGATTTTGTTCACCAAAATTTAATTTAGTTCATTGTTAAGTTTCGGAAAATATCTTCGAGTTTTGTCTCTTGAGACGACATCTCTGTCAAAACCCATTTTTTCTCAACACATAAGTTGAAGATGTCTCGCTTTGAAGATATGTTTGGTTGACTATGTACTTCGAACTTGTTTTGGTTTTTATCAACAAAGTCAACCATAGCTGTAGAAGCCAAATTTTGAAGTGCAGTAATGATGTCATTACTGGAACCATCTTCAATCTTTACTTTAATGATTTCTTGTCCTTGTGACTGCTTCCTTAAGGTTTCTGAAGTTCCATCAGCAACAATTTTTCCTTTATTGATGATTAGAATCCTGTCACAAGTTGCCTCTACTTCAGGTAATATGTGTGTGCTTAAAATTACAGTCTTTTGATTTCCTATATCTCTAATCAACTTTCTAATCTCCACGATTTGGTTTGGATCAAGACCTGTAGTTGGTTCGTCTAAAATCAAAATTTCAGGATCGTGAATCATAGCTTGCGCCAATCCGACTCTTTGTCTATATCCTTTAGACAACTCTCCAATCTTCTTGTGCTTTTCTGCATTAAGTCCGCAGATTTTTACCATTTCACGGATTCTACTAGGGATATCGCTTTTAGCTACGTCTTGTAGTTCAGCACAAAATTTTAGATAGTCAATGACTGGCATATCCAAGTAAAGTGGGTTGTGCTCTGGCAAATAACCAATGTGTTTTTTCAATTCATCTGGATTATCTTTAATTGATCTTCCGCCAATTTCGATGTTTCCATCTTCAATGCCGATGTAGTTGGTGATCATTTTCATTGTAGTAGTCTTTCCAGCACCATTGGGTCCAAGAAAACCTAAAATCTCACCTGTCTTTACATTAAAAGAAATATCGTCTACCGCTTTTTGAGCACCGTATTTCTTAGTAAGGTTTTCAATTTTTATATCCATAAAATGATCAAAATTGTTGTTGAACAAATATAACTTTTGGAATTTTTTTTGTCAAGGGAGAAGTCCCCAATTTAACATTTTTTAACATTTGAGTTAATCCAACTTGCCAGCAAGAAGATACAAGACCGCCATTCTAACCGCAACCCCATTCTCAACTTGATCTAAAATGATAGCTTGATCAGAGTCTGCAACATCACTTGATATTTCTACTCCCCTGTTCATTGGTCCAGGGTGAAGAACCAAAATATCTTTTTTTAGGGATTGAAGTAATTCTTTTGTGACGCCATAAAACATGGCATATTCTCTCAAAGAAGGGAAATATTTAATAGGAATGCCCTCATCTGTCTGGCGTTCTAGCTGTATGCGAAGGATATTGACCACATCACACCACTCTAATGCCTTCTTAAGGTTGTATTCTACTTTTACATCCAGCGTATTAATGTATTTAGGTATAAGAGTAGGAGGGCCACAAACCATTACTTTAGCACCAAGCTTTTGTAAGCAGAATATGTTTGATAGGGCTACTCTTGAATGTAAAATGTCGCCGATGATTAGTACTTTCTTGCCTTTTAAGTCGCCAACCCTTTCTCGTATTGAATAAGCATCTAACAATGCCTGAGTAGGGTGTTCGTGAGTACCATCTCCAGCATTAACAATGTTTGCATCAATATGTTTAGATAAGAATACGGGAGCCCCAGGGCTAGGGTGTCGCATGACGACCATATCAACCTTCATGGCCAAGATATTGTTGACGGTGTCAATTAGCGTTTCTCCTTTGTTAACAGAAGAGGAAGAGGCTGAAAAGTTGACAACATCTGCAGATAAACGTTTTTCCGCTAGTTCAAATGAGATTTTAGTTCGGGTAGAGTTTTCGAAGAAGACGTTGGCTATCGTAACATCCCTTAAAGAGGGGACTTTCTTTATCGGACGATTTAAAACATCTTTGAAATTATCAGCAGTCTTGAAAATTAAATTGATATCATCAGCTGTAATGTATTTGATTCCAAGAAGATGTTTAGTGCTCAGTCCGCTCATGTTGTCAATAATATAACTTTGTCTTCTTTATCTGTTTCCTGCCATTCTACTTTTACTCTTTCGGAGACAATGGCGTCTACCGTTTTGCCTACATAGTCTGCTTCAATTGGCAGGTGTCTGCTAAATCTTCGGTCAATCAGTGCCATAAGCTCTACTTTTGAAGGTCTGCCAAAGTCCAATAAAGCATCTAAAGCAGCTCGGATTGTTCTTCCAGTATATAAAACGTCATCTACTAAAATTACTCTTTGACCCTCAATGCTGAAATCGATATTGGTATCAGAAGGGGTAATTATTTTATCATTCCTTCTAAAATCGTCACGATAAAAAGAAACATCGATGTTTCCGATTTTTATATCCTTGATCTTGAAAAGAGACTTTAATCTTTGCTCAATCCTTTGAGCTAAGAAGATGCCTCTTGGCTGCACGCCAATAATAGCTGTTTCCGAGAAGTTGTCATGATTTTCAATAAGTTGATTGCAAAGACGATCAATGGTTAGCGAGAACTTTTGCTTGTTGAGAATTACCCTTGATCGAGAAGGTGCCATTAAAAGTCAAAGATAATACAAGATTTTGACTTATGGATTAAAAAGAACTATAAAACTTGCTCAAATTTTAAGTAATGAAATCTAAATAATTTTCCTTTGTAATTACAGCAAACTCATGTTGAGGATAATTGTTGCTGAAAGTTTTTGGCAGCTTAGCTTTATTTTTCGTAAACTTGAATTCATAAGCAAATAATACTCCATCTCTCTCTTCTAAAAAGTCAATTTCTTGTTGTTGTGTTGTGCGCCAGAAATATTGATTTTTATGAATTTTATTGTAATGGGTATGTTTTTGACGTTCACTTATTAAAAAATTTTCCCACAGCGCGCCTTTGTCTGCTCTGATTTCCAAAGGAGAAAAGTTAGAAATAAGGCTATTTCTTATTCCATTATCATAAAAATAGATTTTCTTTGATTTCTTTAATTCATTTCTGACATTTCTACTTAAGGCGGTTAGCCTAAATATTATAAATGTTTGCTCTAGTAAAAAAATATATCGTTCAACAGTTTCTTTGTCGACTCCAAGTAAGTTGGCAAGTTCATTGTATGATACTTCTTGGCCAATCTGTAATGCTAGCGCTTTCATTAGTTTCTCCAATAAATCTGGCTTTTTGACTTTTTCTAGTGAAAATAGATCTTTATACAGGAAGCTATCAGAAATGTTAATTAATACATTTTTTTCATTGCCAATATGGGTAATTACTTCAGGGTATAAACCATATATTAATCTGTGTTCAAGTAGCTTTTTCTCCGTTAGAGTATTACTATGTTGTATCATCTCCTCAACAGAGATTGGAAAAAGGTTAAATTCAAACTTTCTTCCTGTCAATGGTTCTTTTATTTTATCCGACAGCTCGAATGCAGATGAGCCTGTTGCAATAACTTGTACTTCTGGAATAGTGTCAATAAATATTTTTAGAGCTATTCCTATATTATCAATTCTCTGCGCTTCATCAATGAAAATTAATTTATAATTACCAATTAGTCTTCTCAGCTTATCAGAGTTTGTATTTGATAATATTTCTCTAACTTCAATTTCATCAGCATTAAACCATAAATATTCCTTTTTGCTATTTGTAGCTATTTGTTTTAGCAAAGTTGTTTTTCCAACCTGCCTTGGTCCAAGTAGTAGTATAGCTTTGCCTTTAAATAGTTTCGAGCAAACATCATCATAAAGCATTCTATTAATCATAAGAATATAAATATAATAAAATTCGTTTTGAAACGAAAAAAAATATAATAAAATTCGTTTTAAGACGAAAAATCAGAAGTACAGGTTGATTGTTTCACGAACTGGCCTTAAATAGCTCTTCCCAAACAAATTAGCGTGAACCAGTAAAGGATAAAGGTTGTATATATCCACTCTGTCAATAAATCCGGGCTCTAAAGGTTTATTTTCATTATAAGCTTCATAAAAATGATTTTCAAAGCCACCAAATAGTTTGGTAAAGGCTAGTTCCATTTCCCGATGTCCGAAATATACAGCTGGATCTATTAGGCATACTTCATCTTGATTATTAACCATAAAGTTGCCACTCCAAAGATCGCCATGCAATAGAGCAGGGGACTCTTCAGGAAAAATATTCGGCAAGCGCTTAAAAAGATGCTCAAATTGATTGTTTATCTCTGAGTTCAGTAAGCCATTTTTATTGGCTAATTCTATCTGAGGCATTAATCTTTGTTGTATAAAAAAGTCAGTCCAGTTATTATGATGATCATTATGCTGAACTAAAGAGCCAATGTAATTGTCATGATCAAGTCCGAAGCTATCATGAGTTATTTTATGAAGTTCACTCAATCTAAACCCGAAGTCTTCCCAGAAGTTCAGTTTTCGAGGTCCTGATTCGATATGTTCTAATAAGAGCCAACTGTAATTTCCCGAAACTTGGTTATCTATTACTTCCGGCGTGTTGATAGTATCTTCTGATCTAAGTAATGATAGCCCTTTAGCCTCTTTGGAAAACATTTCTGGATAAAGTTTAGCATCATTATACTTTAGGAAGAACTTTCCTTGATTGGTTGTCAGTCCGACTGTATGATTAATGCAACCACCACTGACGGGATGTGTTTCTTTAATAGTGACAAGTGTATTAAGGTACTTGCTGAGACTTTGTTCAACAGCGCTGGATATTACTTGAGGTAAGCTCAAGTTTATGGTAAGCTATTTTGGAAATCTTGATACCTACTTTCAAAAGTGCCACCGACTTTCCCGCCTAATTCCATCCATTTATTATTGATTTCCTCCACTCGGTTATCCGGATCGGGGTGTGTGCTTAAGAAAGTTGGGGTAGAGCTGGAACCACTAATTTTTTCAAAAAACCGTGCAGCACCTCTAGCATCGTATTCTGTAGGGTATAGATAGATCACTGAATATTCATCTGCTTCACTTTCGTCAGAACGGCTAAAGGAGAGTGATAATAAAGAACTTGTTACCTCTGCAATTAAGTTTTCATCCTTCCCGACTAAAATTTGCAACAAGGTCGCAATACCGTACTGTTTTGTCAACTGATCTGTAGAATGCCTTCTTGCCGCATGTGCTATTTCATGACCCATTACGCCTGCAAACTGGTCTTCTGAGTCTAAGAACTTTATGATTCCCGTATAAACATAAATATAGCCTCCTGGAGTTGCAAAAGCATTTAGTGTGCTATCATTGTGTATGATTTTGGTTTGCCATTTGAACTCTTCAGCATATTTTACTTTACCAGAATTGAGAATGGTATTTTTAATACGGTTGAGGTGCTCGTAAGCATCAGGATATTGTGCGGAGTCTAAAATAGGGTAAGTTACAGGATCAGATTCTATTTGTTGACTAACTTGTATACCTAGTTCCTTGTCATCTTCAATACTGAATAGATTGATAGATTTGTCTTTTTTTTCTGGGTCTTCATTTTTCTTTTTGCAAGAAAGTCCTCCAATTAAGGAGATTATTACAACTGATATAAATAGCCTATTCATAATATTAAAGATAGCAAAATAGAGTGAGAGTGATGATAGTGCTAAAATTCCCCTCCTGTTTTAGGAGGGGGTAGGGGTGGTAATAAACTAATTTATTTCTAAATCAAAAGGCATACGTGCTTGAATACCTGTCATGTCTTTAACTTTTTGAGTGTACTGGTATAGCTTATAGTCTTCGCCTAGACTACTTTGAATAATTCTGTCTTTAATTGAAGCTCCAAAGCTTAACATGATTTTTTCAAACGGATCTTTTCTTTTAGGGTAAGCATCAACCTTAAATTCTTCTAAATCTGCCATGTTGGCTGCAATAGCTAATGCCTCATTAATACCTCCTAAAACATCAACTAAGCCAATCTCTTTAGCACGAACTCCAGACCAAACTCGTCCTTGAGCAATTTCATGGATATCCTCTTTAGAAGACTTTCTTCCTTCAGCCACTCGTTGCAGGAAGTCATCATAAATACGGTCAACCTCGCCTTGAATAATTAGTTTTTCATCTTCCTTAAGTGGTCTGGTGCCCAGAAATCCCATATCTAAGTCGGCATACTTATTGGTTTTAACACCATCAAAAGTGAAACCTAATTTATTGTTGTAGAACTTTTTTGCATTAAGTAGCACCCCAAATACGCCAATTGATCCAGTAATAGTATTAGGTTGCGCTACAATCGTATCTGCCATGCACGAAATGTAATATCCACCCGATGCTGCAAGGTCACCCATAGACACTACTAAAGGTTTGTCTTTCTTGGCTAATAATAACTCTCTCCACATGACGTCTGAAGCTAAGGCACTCCCTCCTGGAGAATTGACTCTCAAGACAATTGCCTTCACTTTTTCATTTTCTCTTGCCTCTCGTACTGCTTTCACAATTGTTTCAGAGCCTACTTGCCCTTCATCACTCTTACCACTAACGATATTTCCCTCGGCATAAATCACTGCTATCTTATCTTTTATGCCAACAGGTGGGTTGCTTTTAGGGACTCTATTATATTTGCTCAGTTTTACTAGCTCCAAATCATCTTCAAGTTCAATTCCAACTTGCTCTTTAAGCTTGTCTAAGACTTCGTCTTCATATTGAGTCGCATCAGCTAATTTATAAGTTACTGCATCTTCTGGTTTTCTTATTAAAATGTTTTCAGCGATACTATCTAGCATAGCCGTTGAAACACCTCTTGAGGTTGAAATAGAATTTAGAAATAAATCGTAAAAGTCTCCTAGAAAAGTTCGAAGTTGTTCTTTAGCAGGTTCGCTCATGTCTTCTCTAATCAGTGGTTCTACAGCACTTTTAAACTTCCCAACTTTAAAAATCTGAGGTTCAAGCTCTAGCTTTTCTAACGTCTTTTTTAAGAATACACTTGTTGAACTTAGTCCTTTAAATGAGAAAATTCCATTTGGATTGATATAAACATTGTCCGCAACTGATGCTAGGTAGTAGGCTCCTTGTGTATAAACTTCGCCATAGGTGATGATAAACTTTCCACTTGATTTGAAGTCCAATAGTGCATTTCTGATTTCATTGATTGTGGCGAAACCAGCAGGGATTGAAGATAGATCAAGGTAAATACCTTTGATATTGTTGTCTTCTTTTGCTTTTTCTATGTTTTTTAAAATATCATTTAGTCCAAGTCTGAACTCTGGTTCAAAGTTGGCAAAGTCAAAATTTTCAAAGGGGTTATCCGGGCTTCTTTCATTAATCGGATAGTTTAGCCTCATTTGCAATACGGAGTTGGGCTTGATAGACATTTTTGAACTTCCATCCATCTCCGACAGAGAAGATTTAAAGCTTGATGCAATTCCGGCAATTATAATAAAGCCAAGGAAAACACAAACAAAAAAGCTAATGATGACTCCGACAACTGTGGCAAATACGTATTTGAAAAATTGTTTCATGCTAGACTTAAAGTTTTATAATATTTCAAAAGTAAGATATTTAAAGTCCAAAAAGTGTTAAAAAATGTTATATCTTTTTAACGTTTAAATTTTTTTAATGATCAAGCATATTTTTGTTCTTCTTGGGTCAAACATTGGTCAAAAAATAGCCAATCTCGATATTTGTACTCGTTTGATAGAAGCCCAAGCAGGAAAAATTAAGCAGAAATCTTCTATTTATGAAACGGCAGCATGGGGAAAAGAAGATCAAGAGAGCTTTGTTAACCAAGTACTAGAGTTGGAGACTCAACTTGATCCTTTAAAACTATTGGAGATTACCCAAGCGATAGAACTTAAAATGGGGAGAGAAAGGTATGAAAAGTGGGGGCCTCGAATAATTGATATTGATATTCTCTTCTTTGATGGCATAGTAATTAATTATGAAAATCTTGTTATTCCCCATCCACAACTTCATTTAAGGAGATTTACATTAGAGCCGCTTCATGAAATAGTACCTAAATTTGTGCATCCAGTTTTAAACAGATCAATTAGTGATTTGCTTGAAGATTGTCCAGATACATTGTCCGTAGAAAAATTAAATTGATAATTTTACGTTATCAATACAAGCAAAATAATTCTTTATGAGCATCAGTATTTTATGGGCAGACGATGAAATTGATTTATTAAAATCACATATCCTTTTTTTAGAAGACAAAGATTATTCTGTCATTCCTGTAACGAATGGACATGATGCTGTAGAGCAATGCCGTGAAAAAAAGCCTGACATTGTATTTTTGGATGAAAATATGCCCGGCGTCTCCGGTTTGGAAGCTTTGGACCAAATTAAAGCTGAACATCCCGACATTCCGGTTGTGATGATTACGAAGAGTGAGGAGGAAAATATTATGGAGGATGCCATTGGAGGCAAGATATCAGACTATCTGATTAAGCCAGTTAATCCCAATCAAATTTTACTGACACTTAAGAAGATTACACAAAACAAGCGTTTAATAAAAGAAAAAACGACTTCTTCCTATCAAAGAGAATTTCAGGCAATTTTCTCCTCTATTAATGAAGGAACGACTTACACGGATTGGAAGGAAATTTATAAAAAGTTGGTCTTTTGGGAACTGGAGCTTTCCAATAGTCAAACAAATGAAATGTCTGAGGTCTTGAATATGCAAAAGAGTGAGGCTAATAATCAGTTTTTTAAGTTTATCAGCAATAATTATTTAGCCTGGATCAATGAAGATGTTGGCGATGTGCCTACTATGTCTCATCAAATATTCGAACAGAAAATAGCTCCGGTTGTTTCTGATGGCAAGCCAACCTTTTTCATTTTGATTGACAATCTACGATATGATCAATGGAAAGTAATTCAGCCAAAAGTCAATGAGCTATTCGAGTTAAAAGATGAAGAAATGTTTTTCAGTCTTTTGCCAACTACTACTCAATATAGCAGAAATGCTATTTTTTCAGGTTTAACACCGAGAGAAATAGAAAAGAAACATCCAGAATATTGGCTGAATGATGCGGATGAAGGAGGCAAGAACAACTTTGAGAAAGAATTGATGGAGGCACAGTTGAATCGTTTAGGGATGGATGCTTCCTTTAGCTATACCAAAATTACAAATCATCAGGCGGGAAAGGATTTAGATGGTAGCATTTTGAATTTGATGAATAATGATTTAAATGTTATTGTTTACAATTTTGTAGATATGCTTTCACATGCCAGAACTGAGATGGAAGTATTGAAGGAGTTGGCAAGTGATGAGGCGGCCTATCGTTCTGTGGCATTATCTTGGTTTGAACATTCTCCGCTTTTGTCTGTTTTGCAAAAACTGGCTAAGAAAGATGTGAATATTGTCATTACAACAGATCACGGCACAATTAGAGTAAAGCAACCATCCAAAGTAATAGGGGATAAAAATACAACCACCAACCTGAGATATAAGGAAGGAAAAAGTTTACAATATGATCCTAAAGATGTTTTTGACATCATGGATCCGTATAAAGCGCAATTACCCAAGCCAAATGTGAGTTCACGATTTATTTTTGCCAAGGATGATAAGTACTTCGTTTATGCCAATAACTATAATCATTATGCTAACTATTATAAGAACACTTTCCAGCATGGTGGTATTTCAATGGAAGAAGTGATTATTCCGTTTGCGGTTTACAGTTCGAAGAGTTAGAAACAGTTTATAGTTAATAGTTGATAATATTTAATGAGCAATTTGATAAATGTTAAAACTGTAAGCGATCTTGTTGGGGTAGCTGAAAAACTGCTTTCATTTTCAGGCGAAAAAAAAGTTTTTGCTTTTCATGGTGAAATGGGGGTAGGCAAGACAACTTTCATTAAAGCTATTTGTGAACAGTTAGGTGTTGAGGGGGACACCTCGAGCCCGACTTTTGCCATTGTGAATGAGTATGATGGCGGGAATGACAAAATATTTCATCTTGATTTATATCGTCTAAAGGATGAGGCTGAAGTTTTTGATATTGGACTAGAGGACTACGTAAACGGTCAATATTACTGTTTTATTGAGTGGCCAAACAAAGCAGGTTTTTTATTGCCAAAAGATATCGTAAATGTGTATATTGAACTGCAGAATGATAATAGTCGACTAATTCGTTTTTAACCCACAACTATGCCAGAATCAGAATTTTCTAAACTTGCAAAAGATGCCTCATTGCAACCGCAGGAGGCGATGTTGGATGTACGTCCTAAAAAGGGAAAGCTATTTATAGGAGTTCCTGCTGAGAAAAGTTTCCAAGATAATAGGGTAGGGTTGACGCCTCAAGCAGTCTCTTTATTAACTAATCATGGGCATAAAGTAGTAGTAGAGACCAAAGCAGGTGAAAAATCAAGTTTTAAGGATAAAAGTTACTCAGAGGCTGGAGCGCAGATCGCAAGAGATGTAAAAGAAGTTTATGCCGCTGATATCATTATAAAAGTAGCACCACCAACCTTAAAAGAAATTGACTTGTTACATGCAGATCAAACTATTATTTCACCTTTACATTTACCAACAATTGACCACAACTACATTCAAAAGTTGTTAAGCAAAAAGGTAACTGCTATTGCTTTAGAATATATTAAAGATGATTCCAATACTTTTCCGATTGTTCGCTCTATGAGTGAGATTGCAGGTAATGCATCTATCTTAATTGCTGCTGAGTTGCTGAGCAATAACAGTAAAGGAAAGGGTTTGTTATTGGGAGGGATTGTAGGTGTACCACCTGCAAAAGTAGTCATTTTAGGTGCAGGCATGGTAGGAGAGCACGCAGCAAAGGCAGCTATGGGATTGGGGGCGGAAGTGCGCGTATTTGATGACTCTATATATAAATTAATGCGACTCCAAGGTTATGTAGGATCAAGAATCTATACCTCTGTTATTAACCCTGAGATATTGACTAAAGAATTAAAAACAGCTGATGTGACTATTGGAGCTATTCATTCAGAGTTAGGCAGGACACCATGTGTTGTAACAGAGGAAATGGTCTCTCATATGAACCCTGGATCAGTTATTGTAGATGTAAGTATTGATCAAGGAGGTTGCTTTGAAACATCTAGTGTTACTACCCATGATAAACCTACTTTTAAGCAGTACGATGTAATTCATTACTGTGTGCCCAACATCCCTTCTAGAGTTTCTAGAACAGCTTCTTATGCCATTAGTAATACTTTAACTCAAGTTTTGATTGAAGCAAATAAACATGGAGGTTTTGATAAATACTTAAAAACTAACGAGCCTACTAGGCACGGTGTTTACGCCTATAAAGGATGTTTGACCAATCAGTATCTAAGTGAAAAGTTTCATACGAAGTATACTGATTTAGGTCTGTTGTTTGCGACCAGAATATAAGCTGTTTAAGAGCTTTAGATTTTATTACCCTCAGTAGTAAGGTATTGTTTTATTAGATCAGCTGTCATGCAAGAATGAACAGGTAAAATAAATAGTAAATCACCTACTTTATAGTTTTTGATTAATTGTTTAGGAACTGATATTATTCCATGCTCTTGAGATAGACTTTTTACATACATGTCTGGTATCAAATCACCCCAGGTAGTATCTTCATTTTGTTTTACAATCTTGCCATAAATAGTGCCATATTTCGGATCATCTAATCTATCTTTTGAAAAATGTACACCACCTCCATAAATGACTATTTCCTCTCTGCCTTCATGGATGGCAACAATCGGGCAAGCCATGGCAACTGCAATTTGCTCGATGGTATTTGAGCCAATAAGGTTTTGTGTTAAGTCATAAAAAACAAAGTTACCGGGTCTGATTTCATCTATATCTTCGAAGCTTTTAGCAACACTACAGCTTGGAGTGTCTCCTAACGATATAATGAAATCGGGATGTTTTGCAATGTATTTTGATTTTAGCTGAGTCATGATTTGAACACTTTCCTCATGGATAGTAATAATGTCGTTCTTATTTCGACATTGGTAAGTATGTCCGGCATGACCAAGAAATCCCTTAAAGTCTATTTTGTCGCAGTTGTTACTAATCTGCAAAATTCCACCTATCAAATCACTGTTTAAAGGGTTGATGCCTGTACGATGGTATCCGACATCGATTTTAATAAAGAAATTTACTTTACTTGTTAAGCATTCATGCAAGAATTGAATGGACTCTTGTGACTCTATCAACAAATTTAGGTTAATGCGACTTGCTAATTCATTAATTGTATCTATTTCCAAGATATTAGTAGGAAAAGCAACCGTGATGTCATCCCACTCTTTGGAAAAGTAAGTAGCCATATCAAGAGAAGAGACGGTAATTTTATTTACACCGAGCTCTTTAAACCAGCCTCCAATTTCGAGTGATTGATGTGTTTTAAAGTGAGGTCTGAAATCAATATTAGACTCTTGCGCTTTTAAAAACATATCGTGTATGTTTTTTTTGCACTTTTTTTCATCTAGAATGAGTGTGGGTTTTGTAAGCATAAGATAAAGTTACTTGAGCTACTGTAAAGGTGTTAAATCATTTTGAAAAATCACCTAATTAATAGAACGTTTCCAACTTCATTGATGGTTTTGCCAGATAGGAATTGCCCATTGAGTTTATAGACATAATTATCATCTATAGTGGGCTCACCTAAATAAGTTCCATCCCATGACTCATTTTGGTTATTTGTTTGAAAAAGCAATTCTCCAAATCGATTGAAGACCTCTACGGATAAAAAGTCAACTCCCTCTGCCTTGATATTAAAGAGGCTATTATTTCCACCTGGAGCAAAAACGTTAGGAATAAATAAAAACTCACTGACTACATCCGGAGTATCGCATGATTCTTGAGAAATAATGATCGTATCACTGCTTCCACAACTTCCCGTTGTACTTATAGCATTGACTATATACGTTCCAGTATCTGTAACTAGAATAGTATCGGTAGTTTCGTTTTGAGGTAACCAGAAAATGTCATATCCAGAATAGTTGGTTTGAGGAGTGATAGAAATATTGACAGTAACATCACAATCAAAAGTTGTATCCGCAGGAAGTTTGACTTCAGTACTTTTACTTATTGATATAGAATCTTGATTATTATCTATGTCACATTCCACAAAAGAAGTGTTAGGGGCACCACTTAAGCCATTTCCATCATCGTTAATAAATAGCTGTAATGTAGCATCAGATGATCTTTCGAAACTCAGTGTAACTAAGTAACAACTATCTGGTGCAAATGGAGAGAGTAGGATTGTCTCCATTACTACTGCAAGCGTATTTTGATCATAAACAGTTAGGTTAAGATCATCAAACAATGTTAACACATTCGATAGGTTACAGATTTCAATGGTAGTTGAGTATTCGCAGTTATTGCTTACAGAGTCAATATCAATGATCTGCAAGCTGACATCATTGCCATATTCAGAACAAAAAGGGTTTCCATTTTCATCCCAATAAGCAACTTGTCTGCGATCTCCATTGATTTGTATATTGGTCGATAAGTGTTTGGGTTGTTTGATGATTGGAATGGTTAAATCATCATTAATGTTTACAACATCATACCTTTCCTGATTCCAAACCTTGCGTGTTAGCGGCCAGTTGTCATTAATCGGTTCGAAGGCAGCAAATCCAGGGTCAATCACTGCTGAGCTTCCTGATGGATGATCTCCACAACCACAAACAATTTCTGCATGGCCATCTCCATCTATATCTGCTACTGTCGGACTTTGATCTACGGTATTGCTAGTGCAAAGGTAAGAGCTAACGATTCCTGTGGGGGTAATTATGAAAAGGGAGTCTAATCCAACAATAATAATTTCTGAAATATCATCGCAATCAAAATCAAAGGCAGTAGCTCCCGTCCAGGATGAATTATCATTAATAGGAAACATAGAGTCGACTGTAAGTGTATCTGGATTTTCCCAACTCACAGCGTCGCAATTAATAAATAGTCCGTAGTCAGGATCCCCAGATAAATTGCCATCACTTCCCATAATAAATATTTCAGGAAAACTATCTGTGTCAAAGTTTGCCAATACGGGATAAGCCGTAGATCTGAAGTTGGGATAAAATGTTTTTATGTTGGATTCTTTAACCAAGTATTTAGATATTAAGGGATCCCATATATACAGTCCACTATCTTGATGACTGGCAACAATGTCTAGTTGACCGTCTAAATTCATATCGGCAATAGACATTCTAGTATTATTTTCATCTGCATTATTAATTCTAGCCACTTCAATAATGGTATCGTTGATCAAGTCAACTGAATAGACTGCATTAGCTTCAATAAGCTCCAAGCCATCGCAGCTCATGCAACCACTTAATATATCTGCCGCTAGGGTACTATATTTCGGGAAATCGGTATCTAAGATTAATGTATCTCCATTTAGGGCATTTAAAATGGTTTTGTTTACAAATAATTCACTAATGCCATCTTGGTCAAAATCGGCTAGAGAGATATTGACAGAGCCTTTGTCCAGATCTGTACTCCATAATAAGTTCCCTAAGTGATCAAAAGAGTAGATCGTTTTAGCACCACCGTTAAATCTGATCCCAGCAAATATTTCAGCGTCCCCGTCATTATCTACATCAGCTATAGCTAGATTTCCCATAGAGTTGGCAATCAAGCCATGGTCAATAGCTATAGAGTCTTTCAAGCTTCCATCCACTCCATTCAAGATAATAATTGCTGTGGTATTGACATTTTTATAAGGGATGAGTACCTCAACTGTACCATCATTATCAATGTCACCTGTTATGACTTGCCGATCCATAATAGAGGCATTCGAATTGTTCCATCTATTGTTTTTCCACTTTTGTTGAACATTAAATAAATCATCAGCCGATTTGGGGTTAACGCAGTCGTCTATCAGAGACTTCCAGCCAAAAAAATCATCGCAAGAAGCATTGCCTGAGCAATCATCGTCATAACAATCGATTAACCCATCTCCATCGTCATCGATTCCATTATCGCAGATTTCTTGGGATAATAGCGCTGCAGAGTTTACAATAATCAATATTAGTGGTAATAAGAGCTTTTTCATTTGATTCTATCCAATTTGTTCTAGATTAAATTAAAAAAGACAATTCAGATAATACTACTAAAATAACTCAAAAACAAAAAATTGAAAGCATGTGGGAGGTTTACTTGATTAGTAAAAAATTCCCTTGTTTTTCTAAATTGCTCCCCTCTATCCCAGTAGCTTTAACAAGATAAAGATAAGCTCCAATTTCCTGAAGTTTTTTTAGATAATAGCCATTCCAGCCTGAGAGGCCGTCAGGAGATGTATTGTATTCTTCATGAAGTACTTGCCCCCACCTATTATATACTATAAATACTTCAACAGTGGCAATATCACTCATTATAGGCAAAAATAAGTCATTTCTTCCGTCTCCATCTGGGCTAAAAGCTTTAGGGGCTTCGAGTAGTGGAGAACAATCTCTTATTGTAATGTTTATGCTATCACTGCTTTTGCAGCTTTCTAAGATTGCTTCAACAAAGTAAAGTCCAGAATCACTTACCAAGAAAGTAGCATCAGTAGAATTATCTTGCCAAAGATAGGTAGCGCCTGAAACTGAAGCGTCAAGCAAAACAGTCTCATCTTTGCAAACAAAAGTATCAGAGCCAAGGTTAACGTTAGGAGATGGTTTAAAAGAGACATTTAAAGAATCAAAGCTAAAACAGAAACCTAAATCACCTTCTCCTCTTAACCAGTAAACTCCAGTATCGGATATAAAAATGGACGTTGTTGTATCATTATTCGACCATAATAAGTTAAAGTTACCAGAGCTAACAGCCTCCAAAATTATAGAGTCTCCAACACACAAGCTAGAATCACCAGTGATAAAAACATTAGGAAAAGAATCAATAATAATATTAACCGAATCAGATATTTCACAAAATGCATTAGTAACGGTTGCCCAATATTGTCCAGACTCATCAACCTTAATCGTCGGAGAAATAGCCCCATTTGACCAGCCAACAGAGAATGCCCCTAAATTAAAGGTTTGAAGTGTAGTGCCTGTATCTGAACAAATAGAAGTATCATTGGGAAGAGAAAAATCTATTGGAAGCGGAATTACATTAATATCAAAAGTATCGATATCAAAGCAGAGACCATCTGTATCATACCCCTTTACAATGTAAGTTGTTGTGTCTAGCGCAAAAATAAGCGGTATTGGACAGTCATCACAACTGATTCCAACACTAGGTGTCCATTCATAACTTACCGCTCCGCTTGCCCCTAGAGATATTGTATCAAACATACAAATAGTAGAATCAGCAATAGGTGTAATGCTGGGAATGCCTCTAATTATAATAGTTTGAGTAGAAGAGTCAAGACAAGTACCTGATCCATTAAATTGGCTTACTATTAAAGTAACCTCAAAAGTATCAGCTTGAGGATATAAATATCCTGAAGAAGCTAAGTTAGAAGTATCTGATAAGGTGGAAGTATCACCAAAGTTCCAGAAATATGTTGCATTATTTGCCTCAATATCTACTTCAAACATGGTAGAATCACCAAAGCAAAGTCCTTGCTCATCAATCAAAGAGAATTCAGCAGCAGGAGAAAAGTTAAGATCAATGATAGAAAACCAAAAATCCCAAGAGCCTATCAGTGGTCCCGTTTTATTAAACCCTGCCTCATTTTGGGAGGATATTACCAGTGCATATTTACCATCAGCTGTATTTATGATATATCCATTTTCATCATTAGCATCACTAGGAATGCCACCAGATCCTGTAGTTTTATCACCAATAATCATTCCATTTTCATCAAGCCAAATAGACCAAGTACATTCTGACATGCCATTAGGGCTGGGGTCTGTTTTATCACCAGATATACCTTCTGTATAAGTATCGCCAGATAATACATACCCTCCACAAGCGGTGTTGGGAATTAATGAATATACCGTTTCGTCTATGCCGTCACCTCCAATAATATTACCCCATATCCAGTCGCCATTTTTATCCAGCTTAATGATCCAAAAATCTGAATTGCCTCGCGATCCGAATCCATCTAAGTCATTTGCTATAGAGACATTACCGTCGGAGGATGAGGTGTTGCATGCGATGATAATATTACTATCTTCATCCTCGATAAAGGGGTTGTATCCATGAGTTGCAACGGCTCCAAAAATGTTTAAAAAAACACCACCATCCGATCCAGATCCACCAAGTGCATTTTGCCATTCTAGTATTCCATTTTTATTAAGTTTTACTACCCATAGGTCATTGTTTTTGAGTGAGCTACTAAATGCACCTCCCGTTCCGACGTGCCATCCGTCACCGTCTGCATCTGTGCCTGCGTCTACGTCTGCACTTGCTGTATCTGTAATACCTGATAAGATATATCCACTATCTATACTTTGCTTGACGGTAAAGCCAGCTTCTTGCCCCACACCACCAAGTGCATTTTGCCATTCAATATTTCCATTAGAATCTAGTTTTACAACCCAAAGGTCTGAGGTTCGTGCAGCAAAACTGCCAAATCCACCGCCACCAGTATACCCTTCATGCCAACCACTTCCATCTGGGTCTGAACCTGTTGTGATATCTCCACCAGTGGTATCTGTGCTTCCAATCAGGATATAGCCTTTGTCAAAGGTTTTATCTATGCCAAATGCCGACTCTCCTCCAGGTCCACCAATCGTGTTTTGCCAGTCAATGATTCCATTTTTCAATAATTTAACGACCCACATATCTGAATTGCCATGTGCAATGTTTCCGTCTGGGTCTGTACCCACCAAAACATCTCCATCGTTTGAATTTGAACTTCCACATATTACATAACTGCTATCTTTATTTTGAACAGCAAAGTAGCCTTCGTCACCAGATGATCCACCCAATGCATTTTGCCATTCGATCATTCCCGTTGAATCGAGTTTGACGACCCACATATCGCCCCCACCGTTGATGCCACTTCCATCTGGGTCAGAAGCAGGATTTATATCACCATCATTTGATGAGGTAGAACCGACAAGTAGAAAACCACCATCATTTGTAGTTAAAACGGAATTGATAAGTTCTCCCCCAGTACCACCGTATGTCGTATCCCAAAGATATTGTACTTGAGCAGGCAGAATGTTGTAAATACCTATTAATAAGTTAAGAAGGATAAGCTTTTTTAAGACAATACCATTTTTCATAATAATGTTATTTAGTATAACTATTTATAAAAATAGCCAATATTCAATTAAAAGTTTTTTCGTAGTTTGTTAAAAATAAGGAATCAAAACGTGCTTTTTATATAATGAAGACCCCCTCTACTGAACTTTTCGATTTGATTAAATCCATGTCTAGGAATGAAAAAGGATACTTTAAAAAGTACTGTGCGAGGCATTTAGGAGAGAAGAATAATAATGCTCTTTTGTTTGATGCTATTGATAATCAGAAGGAATATTATGAGCTGGACATTGTCAAAAAGTTTAAAAAAACCAACATTGCAAAGAAATTTTCTGTCTATAAAGGATTTTTACACAAGACTCTATTAGAAAGCCTGAGGTCTTATTATTCCGAAAGATCGATTGATTTGGAGATATATGAGCAGTTGCAATACGTCATTATCCTTTTTAATAAAGGTTTTTATAAAACCTGTTTAAAATCTTTAAAGAAGTTAAAAACAAAAGCCGAAAAGTACGAGCTATATGAATTAAATCTTGAGATCTTAAGGTGGGAGAGCATTGTCACATCATACTTGCCTGAAGCACTAACATTAAAAACCACAGATAAAAGAGCTGAAAATATTAAAAAAATTGAACAGCTAAATGAATATGAAAAGCTAAGAACCAAGCTCGTTTTAATCGTTCTCAAGCAATTTCAGAGCAAAAATAAGCAAAGCAAAGAAGATGTCAACCATATCTTGAAGCAGTTGCATCGTCAGTTTGAGCTGTTACCCCTTAGAATAAAGATTGCTTCATTAAATGCACAAAACATTGCAACTAGATTTTTAAATGAAGAATCAAAAGCATACGAATTAAACATCCAAGCAAAAATGCTTTTTGAAAAGAATGAAGCTTATTTAAAAGAATTCCCTCTTCTATATGCAAGTGTTGTAACGAATTTAGTTTCTACTTGCTTGCTTCAGAACAAAGCATTGGAGGCCAAAAAGCATACAACTGTCTTTAATACATTTTACAACAAATTTGAAAACACTAAAAAAATCAATTCTTTTCAGTTAAGTTATTCATTAACAGTAATTAATACTCAGGTTGTTAATATGCTTTGTGGGCAAGGTGCTTTTGATGAATTGGAAGACATGATCTCTGTAGTAGAGACAAACGGTTCTTTATTTCAAGGTACGATAAGTAAAGCGGGTGCTGTAATAATGGCGTATATAATGGCAAAAGCTAATTTCTATAAAGGAGATTATTCTCAGGCATTAACCTATATTGATCAAGTAGTTAAATTTTCAGATATACGATTGGATATTCAACACTCGGCAAGATTGCTAGAGGTAATTACGCATTATGAGCTTGAAAATGGGCTGTATTTAGAGCACTTGATTAGAAATTCTAAAAGATTTTTTAAACAGAGAAACCTATTAACACCTCTTGATAATGCTATTTTTCAGTTCTTTAAAAAAAATATTCTCAAAGTGGACAAACGAGCGGAGAAAAAGGCACTAGGGGAGTTAAGTGCGGCTATAGAAGATAGTACAAATAAAGAGTATGTTGAGCAATTTGATTTTGATCTTTACACTTGGGTTCAAAGTAAACATCAATCGATTTCTTTCAGGGATGCTCTGCAAAAGTCAAACAAGAAATAGCGATTAAGTTTTAACTCTTCTATAAATACTTATCAAAAAACCTATCGTCATAATGACGACGCCAATCCAAAGAAGGTTGATATAGGGGAATACGATGGCTTTCATAATGATGTATGCAGGTGTTATATCTTTTTGGGCAATTTCAAGTGAAATCGAATTGTCTTCAGGGTGTACTTTTACAAATTTCATCTTAATTCCTAGACTTTCATTTTCTGTTGGTATGACATATTCATGATTTTCACGAATGAAATAAATGGGTTCAATTGTGTAGTTCGAATCAATCGTTTGAATATATATAACAGCACCAATAGCAATATCGCCTTCCTGAGCATCATAAAGGTTTTGAGGGTTAACATCCAATCCTTTTAGCACAGCATAAGCACCATCCAAGCCAATGGTATCACCTACATTGATTTTGTGAATTTTAAAGCTTTCTTCCTCATTTGTATTGCTCTTTGCTTTCATGGCAGTAATGTGCGTATAAATATCTCTTGCCCAATAATGTCGCGTATCTGGATTGGCTACATCGCCCATTCTCTCATTTATTTGAACATTAGGGTGTAAAGTGAATGTTTCTTCTAGTTTTCCATCAGCGTCGAATTTTTTATATAGTACTTTGAAATAAGTGTTCTCGCCAACAGTTGAATCTGATAAATAAGTAGCTTCATAGTCTTTTATTTTGGTAGGAACATTTTTGGATAGTAGTACATTTTCTCGGTTGCTTTGCGCATCAAACCCTTCACCATAGCTAATCCCCATTTGGTTGGTAGAAATAACTTCCTGCTTGGCATTGGAAATTAGAATACCTAATAACATTAATCCAAAACCAATATGAGAAATCGATCCACCAGCCATTTTGATTTTTCCTGAAAGACTTCTTATGATGAAATCAAAATTGCCCAATATGGCATAAACTGCTGAAAAAGTAAATGCGATATGAGGTGCAGAGTATAGTTGTTGACTCCAAACTATTATTGCAGTCAATATCATGCTCATTGCTCCAGATAAAGCTATTTGCTTTAGAAAGTAATCAATTGAAGTCTTTTTGTACTTAAAAAATTGAATCGTGGCTGTTAAAAAAGCAACGATCATAGCCAACGGCAATTGCCACTTATTATAGTGAGCAATAGCATCTATCGGAGGTGCTAATTCTGTGCCAAATATTTTGTTAATGACTGGAATAGAAGTAGAGAAAGTAATTTGCAACGCTGAAATACATAAAACAATAGAGCCAATAAACATCCAAAACTCTCTACTAAAGGTGGCTTCCTCTTTTTGTGGAGTGGGAACTTTTTTCCATCTTAATAAAAACAAGAGAATGGAGGGAATAGTTAGTGCCGCCATATAAATAATCAATTGTCCAGACATTCCTAAATCAGTAAAAGAATGCACGGAGCTGTCGCCTAAGATGCCACTCCTTGTTAAAAAAGTAGAATAAAGAATTAAAAAGAAAGTCAAAATGAAGAAGATAAAAGTAGCCCTTAAAGATTGTCCGGTTGACTTATAAATAACCAAAGTATGCAACCCTGCAATTAGTGTCAACCAAGGCACCAATGAGGCATTCTCTACAGGGTCCCAGGCCCAGAACCCTCCAAAGCTAAGTGCTTCGTAAGCCCAAGCACCTCCCATTAAAATACCTACACCCAATATCATTCCCGAGAATAATGTCCAAGGTAGTGCTGGTAAAATCCATTCTTTGTATTTCTTTTTCCAAAGTGAAGCGATCGCAAATGCAAATGGAACTACTGTTGATGCAAACCCTAGGAACAAAGTAGGTGGATGTATCGTCATCCAATAGTTTTGGAGCAATGGGTTGAGTCCACTACCATCTTCCGGAACATAATTTGGATTAATAGAAAAGATCGGTGTCTCAGGCATAGCGTCTTTCATTAAGATAAAGGGGCTACTGCCTATCTTATAAGTTCCGAAATAAAGACCCAATAGCATGGAGGTTAAAAAGATCTGAACAATACTTATGGTCATTAATACAGGTGAAGAATAATCTTTTTTCTTCATCATGATGATAGCACCCAATACAACATGCCAAAATGCCCAAAGCAGAAAACTACCTTCTTGTCCTTCCCAAAAGCAGGATAGCAGATACCTCCATGGTAAATCTTTTGAAGAGTGTTGCCAAACATAATAGTATTGAAACTGATGATTGATAATCATCAAAAAGAGCGTCGAGAAAATTGCAATTATGCTTATTCCATGCAACGAAAAAGAAGCACTGCCAATTTGATACCAAGACTTTTGCTCTTGTTTGTTTTGTTCGCTTTTGGAAGCGAAAAAGAAAGACAGAGAAGCTAATATGGCACTAACGAAAGATAGTAAAACTAAAAAATGTCCAATTTGACCATATAACGTGCTCATCTATGGGCAAAGTTAGCAGGTTCGGCCGTGATTATGTAATAGAAGTCAAAAATAATATATAATTCTATTGATATAATAAATGTCTACCTAGTCGTCATTCAGAGTTTTGATATTTTTGAATCGAAGATTTTAAAATACAAAACGAAGAATCTCTTGAGACTATCTGGAAGAGATTCTTCGTTCTGCATATCGATAGTCTGCGACTATCTCTAGACAGAACTTCAGAATGACGGTATGAATGTACCTTAAAGCTTCAATTATTATTAGTATTACTAAAAAATGTCATAATAATTAAGAATAGTTATACACATTACAGATTATTACCTATCTTTGCAGGGAATAATAGAAAGAAGAAGAAAAAATAATGAGTTTACCAGCTGAAACAATAAAGAAGATTTTTAAAGAACACGGTGGATCTGAGAAGAATACAGGTTCAACAGAAGCGCAAATTGCGTTATTTACAAAAAGAATTAATCATATCTCTGGTCATTTAAAAGACAACAAAAAAGATGTTGCTTCATCAAGAGCACTAGTACAATTAGTTGCTAAAAGAAAAAGCCTCTTAAAATATCTTGCTCAGAAAGATATTGAGAGATATAGAAAGATCATTGATAAATTAAAGCTTAGAAAGTAAGCTTTAATTTACTTTCAGTTTAATTTTTACATTTTACAAAACAGTCAGGACAATTCCGTTCTGAATAAATATATATTATGAGTTCAATAGGTGTAGAACACACATTTGATGTTGGTAATGGTACCAATATTAGTATCGAAACAGGCAAGTTAGCCAAGCAGGCTGATGGATCTGTTGTTGTTAAACAGGGGAATACCATGCTTTTGGCAACGGTGGTGTCAAATAAAGAAGCAAAGCCAGATCAGGACTTTTTCCCTTTATCGGTTGATTATCAAGAGAAATATGCTTCTGCAGGGCGAGTTCCAGGAGGATACTTAAAAAGAGAAGCAAAGTTAGGAGATCATGAAATATTAATTTGTAGACTAGTTGATAGGGCATTAAGACCACTTTTCCCAGACAGTTATGTTAATGAAACTCAAATCATGATTTCATTGATTTCATCAGAGGATGAGGTAATGCCAGATGCACTAGCTGCATTGGCTGCATCTTCGGCGATCATGATGTCAGACATTCCTTTCTCTGGTCCAGTTTCAGAAGTGAGAGTAGCTAAGATTGACGGACAGTATGTGGTTAATCCTACAAGATCTGCTCTTGAAAACGCTACAATTGATGTGATTGTTGCCGCAACGATGGAGAACATTACGATGGTAGAAGGAGAATCAGAAGAATGCTCTGAAGAGGAGTTAGTTGAAGCAATAAAGATTGGACATGAAGCCATTAAAAAGCAATGTCAAGCACAAATAGATTTAGCTAAAAAGTTCGGCGCTCCTTCTGAAAAAAGAGCGGTAGAAGAAGGTCCATCTGATGAAGATTTGAAAAAGCAAATCGAAGCTGCATGTAAGGAGGATTTTATGAAAGTTGTTAAATCAGCTAATCCTAATAAGCATGAGCGAAAAGAGGCTTTTAAAGCAGTAAAAGAAAAATTCATCGAGTCACTAGGAGAGGAGGTTGAAGAGGAAACTCTAAAATTGGCTAAAGAGTATTTAGGAAAACTAGAGAAAGAGTCTGTAAGGGAAGTAATCCTAAAGGAAAAAATCAGATTAGATGGTAGAGCATTAAATGAAATTCGACCTATTTGGACAGAAACAAGCTACCTGCCTTCTGCACATGGTTCAGCAATATTTACTAGAGGAGAAACGCAATCTTTGACGACAGCAACATTAGGCTCAAAAACAGACGAGCAAATGATTGATAAGGTAAGTGGTTTAGAGTATTCTAAGTTTATCTTGCATTACAACTTTCCTGCTTTTTCAACAGGAGAATGTAAGCCAAATAGAGGACCAAGTAGAAGAGAGATTGGTCATGGTAACTTAGCAATGCGTTCTGTAAAGAGAGTACTACCAAAAGAAGAAGACAATCCATATACAATTAGACTAGTATCTGATATCTTGGAATCAAACGGTTCATCTTCTATGGCTACTGTTTGTGCTAGTTCATTAGCATTGATGGATGCAGGTGTGAAAACAAAAGCAGCTATCTCGGGTATTGCAATGGGCTTAATTACAGATGGTAATGATTTTGCAGTACTTTCTGATATCTTGGGAGATGAAGATCACTTAGGAGATATGGACTTTAAGGTGACAGGAACTGAGAATGGTATCTGCGCTTGTCAGATGGATATCAAAGTAGATGGGTTGCCTTATGAAGTTTTGACACAAGCTTTAACTCAGGCTAAGGAAGGTAGATTACACATCTTAAATGAGATGGGTAAGACTATGTCTCAGCCGAGAGAAGATTACAAATCTACTGTGCCTAGAGTAGAAAAAATCATGATTCCAGCGGACATGATAGGAAGCGTAATCGGGCCTGGTGGAAAAATCATTAAGGAGATACAAGCAGAGACAGGAGCTACTATTAATATCAATGAAATTGAAGGTTCTGATCAAGCAGAAGTTTTGGTTTTTGCAGCAGATAAAGATTCTTTAGAAGCAGCTAAAGGCAGAATTAAAGGTATCGTAGCAGTTCCTGAAGAAGGGGAAACCTATAGTTCAACAGTGAAGTCTATTATGCCTTATGGGGCTTTTGTAGAGTTTATGCCAGGCAAGCAAGGCTTACTGCACGTTTCGGAAATTGATTGGAAGCGTGTTGAAAAAGTAGAAGATTACATGAAAGAGGGCGACACTATAGATGTAAAACTAATCGGTATAGATAAGAAAAGCGGTAAGTTCAAATTATCTAGAAAAGTTTTATTGGAGAAGCCAGTTGAAAGCACTGCTTCTGCAGAATAGCTTCTAAGTTCATACTTAATTAAAGTCCCAGTAAATATTATTTTGCTGGGACTTTTTATTGGAGAGATAAAATTCTCAAAAAGTAAGTTTGATCATTAAGGTGATTTGTGCTAAAGGAGAGCCTTGTGAAATCTACGGACGATAATTCAATCTCATAAAATAAGTAGGTTAAACAGTAATACATTTTCCTCTACTATCGTTAAAAAAATATAAACTGTTCTAGATGTTTTAGGGGATTTACTTCTGTTTGCTCTAGATGTTTTAGGGGGTTTTGAGCTGCGGTGTCTAGTTTTATTTGCATCTATGTAAGAGAATTGTTTATTTTTAGCAATATCTCAAAAGTTTACAACAAGATTGAATGTATGTCGGCTTTAAAGCTAATGATTGTTGATGATCATAGAATAGTTAGAGAGAGCTTAGGAGCTTTACTCAATAAAATGCATGACTTTGAGGTAGTAGAAATTGCTGAAAATGGTCAGGAGGCTATAGATTTGGCTTTGTCAAAACAAGTAGATATTGTACTCATGGATATAAATATGCCAGTTATGGATGGTATAAATGCATCTATGGAATTAAGAAGAAGAAAACCCGAAATTAAGATTATCGCTTTAACATTATACGATGATTACTATTATATTGAAAAGATGTTAAAGGCAGGGGCATCTGGCTATTTAGCCAAGGACTCTAGTTATGATGAACTTGTGAGCGCGATTATCTCAGTGGGAATTGACAACAAACAATATTTGTGCCAGAGTAGTTCTAATGTTATGATAAACTCGGTTATAAAACAGCAAGAAGATAATTATTACAATATCTCAGCACGTGAAAAAGAAATACTTGAACTCATTGCCTCTGGCCTAACAAATAAGGAAATAGCGAGTAATTTATGTCTTAGTGTCAGTACTATAGATTCACATCGTGCCAACTTGTTGAGGAAGTTGGACGCCAAAAATTCTATTGATATGATAAATAAAGCATATCAAAAAGGTATCTTATCATAGTACCATTCATTATCAAGCCCTATTATGTATGTTTTACTTCTTGCTAATTAAAGTTATTAGTAGGTTGTTTCTGGTGCTTTAGCTTTGCTTTTAGTAGTTGTTTTTATTTGGCTGTAGTTCAAAATGACTATTGTTGCCTAGCGTTAATCTTGTCTGCATTTTGAGTGTTTTGCTCGATTGACTTTGATTGTCATAGCTGCTAATTTAGATTTAAACTAAAATATTGGAAAACATGAAGTTTTATAAAAGATTAAATTTAATATCACTTGCAATTATTGCAACATTGAGTCTGTACCATTATAACTTAAAAGCTCAATGTGTTGGAATAAATACCTTAACCCCTGACTCTTCTGCCGTACTTGATATTAACTCTGATTCCCTAGGCTTGTTAATACCTAGAATGAATACAGCTAGTTTGCAGGCTATATCTACCCCTGCCAATGGGTTATTGGCATTTGATACTGATCAAAAAACGATAGTCATGTATTTATCAAATGTAGATAAATGGGTGCCTATAATGAATGCAATAAATATGCAAGACACTGTTAATGCTATCGTTGAAAGAAAATCATTGACCAGTTCTTTTACTTTGATTTCTGATATGTCTCCATCACTCTGGTTATCAATAGGTTCCCTTTCTCTTCAAGAACTGCAGATTGCATCATATAAACACCGTGCATACATGGACTTGACTAATGTTGACTCAGTGAGGTTAGTTGCTAACGTATCTGGCATTACTTTTGACTTGTTCTCTACAGAATTGACGCTCCAATTACAATATTCTACAGATGGAGTCAATTGGTTCCCCTTAAACTCAGAAGGGTTTGGAGGACCATTGCTATCAACTACTGTTGATGGCTTAGTTAAAACAGACTGGGTTTCACTTGATGAAGCTGCTAAAGATGATGTACAAGTAAGAATAGCAGGCAAATCTGATGCTGGTATTATTCTTCAGGCAGGATTGGGTTTAGTCGTTATTGAAACTAAGTAAAAGAATAGGTCCTTCGCTATTAAGCATATCAAAAAATAATTATATGAAATTAACCCCAATCATAGTCTTTTTATTTCTCATCTGTTCTGACGTGTCTTATTCACAAATAGGTTGGTATAACCATGGAGCATCAGTTTACATTGGGGAATCAACACCTGTAGGTATAAAGGGTGATATCGTTATTGACTTAAACGGAGGATTTGTCAATCATGGTACATTGCATTTCGACGGAGATTGGATAAATAATAATATCAGTTCCATGTCGATAAGCGATACGGCATATGGCTCGGTAGTACTTAAAGGGTCTGGCTCTAAGATACTAGGTGGGATATCGCCTAACGCTTTCCCCTCCCTTAAGCTATTATGTGACTCTGCATTACTTGGTAGTTCTTTGAGTATAAGTAGTAAGACAAGCTCAGTTTCTGGGAGGCTTGATATAGGAGATACAAGACTATCATTAAGCGGTTTTAGCTTAAATATTAATAATTCTGACTCTAATGCAATCTTTAGGCAAAGTGGATTTATTGTATCAGAAGACACAAATTACGGAGGAATAATTAATTGGTGTGTAGATAGTACTAGAGCTACATATATGTTTCCATTAGGAAATAATGATGGTACTTTTATTCCCTTGAAAATAACCTCTCAAAGTGGGGATCTTGGGGTATTGTCAGTTGCATCATATCGAACTGCTGTAGATATGTCTCCTTTGCCTAAGGCATTAGATACGGTTCATAACTTTGATAATTTACTATCTGAGGACAACAGTATAAATGCTATAAAACGTTTTTGGCATCTGCACAAAACTGGTGATGGGATAATGAATATCGAATTTAGCTATGCTGATGCAGAGTTGCCTGTTGGGGGTGAAGGTGATATACAAGCGTGGAGGTGGAATACAAATAATTGGAATATCCAATACAAAGATCAGGATCACATTAAAACACTAAATAAGGTGCTTGTATATAATGTTGATTCTCTCTCTAGTTGGACATTAGTAAATAATAGTCCTCCAATAGCTAATCAAGATACTATTATCTTAAGTGAAGATGAATTGACTTTTGCCTTTCCAATGTCAAATGATGTAGACCCAGATGGTAATACTTTAACTATGTCAATTGTTGATCATCCTCAAAGTGGTAATGCCTCAGTTAATGGAGATACGTTGTTTTTCAATCCTAATAGCAATTTTACCGGTATGGATTCAATGCTTTATGCTGTGTGTGACGACTTGGGATATTGTGATACAGCATTCATCTCTCTTGTTATTCAGCCTATCAATGATGCACCAGTAGCCATAGATGATTATAAGAGTGTGGAGCCTAATACTACTAAAAATATTGATGTTCAGGAAAATGATTACGACGTTGATAATGATACACTCATAACAAATCTCGTTGTTTTACCACAACATGGAATGGCTAGCATTTTAAATGTAGATAGTATTCAATATCAACCTAATCTGGCATATTTTGGTCAAGATTCATTGAGCTATCGCATATGTGATGCAGGTGGACTTTGCGATACTGCTTGGTTATTCTTATTAGTCGATACTGGGAATCAGTCTCCGATAGCCTCTATGGATACTTTGAAAATTACTATTGACGAAGATTCTGAGCTTAAATTGAATTTACCAACATACATCGTTGATCCAGATGAAGATGAGTTAACCTTTTCCATTGTTCAAAATGGCTTAAATGGTAATGTTAGTATACTGAACTTGGATAGCTTAATCTATCAACCAGATGGGAATTATGTAGGTAAAGGATTTGCGACTATATCAGGTTGTGATCAAACTTTACTTTGTGATTCACTAGTGCTACAAGTTGAAGTAACGGAAGTAAATGATACACCAATAGCTGAGAATGATATTGTCACGGTGCTATCTGGAGAATTGGCTAATATTGCACCTTTGGATAATGATTTTGATATAGACAGCAACTTATTGACAATAAGCCTGACAAATGGTCCTTTTAACGGTTCTGCGAATATTATCAATAATGTTATTCAATATACTTCAAGTGTTGGATTTATTGGATATGACTCTATTTATTATAATGTGTGTGATGATGGAATCCCCTCTCTCTGCGATCAGGCTAAAGTGATTATAAGAGTTGATACTGGCAACTTGGCACCTTATACTATAGAGGATACGCTTTTCTTAGAAATTGATGAAGATCATGATACAACTTTAAATATAGATGCTTTATTTTTTGACCTGAATAATGATACACTAGACTTTAGTGTCGTTTTGAATCCTGAAAATGGGGTGTTACAGAACCTAGGCGCTGGAGTTTATAAATACGTTCCCGAGGAGCACTATTTTGGTAGGGATAGCTTTATGATAGAAGGCTGTGATGATGAGCCTTTATGCAGTGATCTGTATATCTCTGTAATAATTCGATCAGTTAATGATACTCCAGTTGTTAATGATGATACGATTATCGTTAATCCTAATGAAACAACCTTCATGGATTTACTGAAGAATGATTTTGATGTAGAAGATTCTGATCTTTTCGTAAAAATTGTTCAAGTCCCTACACTTGGTATAATTGAAGTTAGCAATAGTGATAGTATTTTTTATACAAGTTTTGAGGATGCCGTAGGTGAGGAAGAAATCATATATAGTGTATGTGATGAGGACAGTGCGTGCGGTCAAGGTAAGCTTTTCCTTAAAATAAAGGATATTGATCCAGAAGATGATGGGTTTCAGGTTTTTGATGGCGTTTCGCCAAATAATGATGGAAAGAATGATTTTTTTATTGTACAAGGAATCGATAAATATCCAGACAATGAAATTTCAATCTTTAATAGGTGGGGAACACTTGTTTTTCAACAAAAAAATTACCAAAACGACTGGTATGGACAAACTAATCAGAAAGGCATAGGAGGGAAGGACTTATTGCCATCAGGAACATATTATTATGTTATTGAGCGGGGCAGTAATGAGGAGGCTATGACTGGAAATATAACACTGCTAAAATAATTTATATGAGGATTGCCTATAAATTTTTACTATCAACAGTAATTTTAGTAATCTTATCACAAGATGCAGATGGTCAACAATTGCCGGTTTTTAGCCAATATATGTTTAATGGGCTGGCAATCAACCCTGCATATGCAGGAACGCATAATGTTTTAAGTGCAACAATTTCTTATAGAAATCAATGGCGAAAATTTGAAGGAGCTCCGGTAAATCAATCATTATTGCTTCATACACCACTTAAAGATTCAAGAGTAGGAGTGGGCATGATCTTACAAAATGATAAAATAGGAATTTTCCAAAGAACAGAACTATATGGAAGCTATGCTTATCATTTAAGAGACATATTGAATGGTAGTTTGTCTTTTGGGCTAGAAGCGGGCTTTGGCGTTAGTAATGCAGATTTTAGTGAATTGAACTTAGAGGATACAGATGATCCTATTTTTTTGAGAGGAAAAACAATAGTAAAGCCGAATGCAGGGGCCGGTATTTATTATAAAACGCGACGTTTTTTTCTAGGTGCTTCTGTACCTAAGCTAATCAATACTAAATTAAACTATTCACAAGAGGACGTGCTTGGATTTACAGCTAAGGAAAGAAGACATACTTTTATTACAACAGGATATTTATTTGACGTTGCTGCTAATTTAAAGATTAGGCCGTCTCTGTTGACAAGGCTTGTTTGGGGAGCTCCTGCTACAACAGATTTTAATCTTAACTGTTTGCTTTATGAAAGGTTTTGGATAGGAGGAACTTACAGAACCAATCAAGATATTGTTATCATTATAGAGTATTTAATAACACCTCAATTAAGATTAGGATACGCGCATGACTCTTCTTTCGGTCAGATAGAATCTCTTTCTGATAATGCTCACGAAATATCTATTAGTTACGACTGGAATTTTAAAAAATCTAAGATAATAACGCCAAGATACTTTTAGATATAATGAGTCACTTTGAAATAGCAATTAATGAAAAAGGTTTTGTTGAGGAGTAGCTTTATAAGCTTACTGGTTCTTTCTTTTGTATCATTTGATTTATTGGGACAGGCAGGGATATTGAGAAAAGCCGATCAATTTTATTACAATAAAGCATATAAACCCGCTATTGAGCTTTACTTGAAGGCTTTATATCGAAAAGATAATGAAGTTGCAATGTTAAAATTAGCAGATAGTTATCGCTTAACAAGTCAACCGGAGCAGTCGGCATTTTGGTATGAAAAGGCAGTGAATTCAGAATATGTTCACCCTATACATATGCTACATTATGCTGAAATATTAATGATGATCCAAGATTATGAAAATGCCTCTAACTTTTTATTGAAGTACTTAAAGCTTGAACCCAAAGATCATAGAGCTGAAGAACTTTTGCAATCTTGTAAATATGCCAGTAAAGAAATGAACTTAACAGTTGATTACAGAGTCATTCCTATGACATTTAACTCTGACTTTACAGACTTAGGACCCTGTTTTTTTAAAGATCAATTACTTATTTCTTCAGCAAGATCAAATAAGTTTCACGTTAATAGAGAATTTCAATGGATGCAAGAGCCCTTCCTCGATGTATATATTTTGGAAGATGATGGATCAGGTGTCTTAGGTCGATTAGAGTTATTTGATCACTTGAATAGTAAATACCACGATGCACAGGTAGCCTATTGTGAGAAAAGTCAGGAAATATTTGTAACAAGGAACAATTTGTCTTTTGGCAATTCTGGTACTAACGATAAAGGTTTTAAATTACTTAAAATATACTACACTAAAAGAGATACTGTCAAGAATAAGTGGTCTAAGCTAAAAGAATGGAAGTATAATAGCTCTGAATATTCTACAGGACACCCTGCTATATCTCAAGATGGATTAAAACTTATTTTTACCAGTGATAAACCAGGAGGAGTAGGAGGTAGTGATTTGTATATTTCTGAGCGCCAAAGTATAGAGGACGAATGGCAGGAGCCTGTTAGTCTGACAGGTAATGTGAACTCAGAAGGTAATGAGGGGTTCTCATATCTAGATAGCGAGGGCATCCTTTACTTTGCTTCTGATGGACATGAGGGATTTGGAGGATTAGATGTTTACTCTGTTGATTTATCTATTATTGGGAGTCCACTAAATCATTTAAAGTACCCAATAAATACTTCATATGATGATTATGGATTTATTACGAAAGATAAAGGTCACACAGGCTACTTTGTAAGTAATCGATCTAAAGGGAATGATGATATTTTCAAATTTTATAAGACCAGCAGTTTGTTTAAAGAGAGTAAAGACTTAGTAACGGTATGCTATGATATTGAAAGCACTGATAAACCATGCTATTCATTTGAAAGCCCATTGTTAAGTGAATTTTGGCAAGGTTTTGATTTTGTTTTTGAGTGGGATTTTGGTTATGAGTTTAAAAAATATGGTCAGCAGGTACATCATTGTTACTCTGAAGCAGATAATAATCAAGTCGATTTAACATTAAAGTGGGGCGATACAGAAGAGATTGTATATGAGCATCAAAAAGATATTGATGATTATAGTTTCGTTAAAGGCTTAGATATACATATTCCTCAAAGAGTTCTCCTATCAGATACTGCTATAATGTGGCACTCTTTAGAAACAGATCTTGGTGATAAATATGACTTCTTTTGGAATATCGATAGTATGTGGCTACAAGGAGATACTTTGCAATATCAGTTTACAGAGGAAGGTAACCATTCTATAAAAATAACGTCAGATTCTACAGAAACGGCTATTGATGGATTATGCCTTTTAGGGAATACAAAAGCTTTTGATCCAACAGTTCATAAAA
Source organism: Bacteroidia bacterium (assembly GCA_030426955.1). GTDB lineage: Bacteria > Bacteroidota > Bacteroidia > Chitinophagales > JAUHXS01 > JAUHXS01. Next base: position 347,830 of record JAUHXS010000002.1, read on the forward strand.
CCATAGTTAATGGCTCTGTAAAATATCTTAATGTATTTGATTCCATATATTATCCTGTAGTTGATGCTGATATAAATATTGTTGCAACAGACAATTCAATATTTAAAGAGAATATTGTTTCAGACTCGATAGGGAAATTCAGCTTTGAGTTATTAAGGAATCAAGAAGTTGAATTATCAATCGCTAAAGATGGTTTTTCTGAAGATTTTATAAAAGTGAATTCTTTTGATGGAGCTGCAGAAAAAACAATAGAAGTATATCTTGAGAAATATACACCACAAGTTCTAATTGTAGAGGTTTTAGATGCCGATAATGAGACATCATTAATAGACGCATCGATCAAGTTGACAGATGCAAAAAGGTATTTTATTGATGAATTTATTTCAAAAGAAAGCAGTTCTTCTTTTTCTATTTATAGAGAATCATCCTATCAATTGGTAGTTGCTAAGGATGGATATTTTAATAAAGCAATAAAGGTTAGACAAGATGCTTTTGCCGATACAATTATTGAGAGAGTATCCCTTAAAATTATAGAAATAAATAAGCCTATCGTATTGGAAAACATATACTATGATTTTGGGAAATGGGGTATTCGGGATGATGCGATTCCTGCATTAAAAGATTTACTCAAAATATTGAAAGATAACCCTAATATTGATATAGAGCTTTCTGCTCATACAGATAATACAGGAGCAATTTTATACAATGATTTTTTATCAGAGCAACGTGCTAGCTCGGTAAAAGATTATCTGGTAGAAAATGGTATAAATGAAACACGAATAATAGCAAGAGGCTATGGCGAACGTGAACCTATCGCACCTAATGAGTTGGAAAATGGGAAAGATAATCCTGAGGGGCGACAACTTAACCGAAGGACAGAGTTTAAGGTGATTAATGAGAATAAGAGTGTTTCTATGAAACTAAATTAGTTGAACTTTAGAAATCAAATAAGCTGAAATAAAATAGTTTCAATGTAAGTTTTCGAGCGATATATTTAGCCAAATAATTATTCCATGATGAGGCTAATGTTATTTGTTTTCCTTATATATATATTATCTACTCCCTTTTCTTTTTCCTTAAATGATGATGTTGAGCCGATAATACCCAACGATAAAGAGTTTGATCTACAGTGGGGAATATATAATTCAGCTAACCCCGAGATTGGATCAAATGCAAAATTAGGAGCAGATGCTCAAATAGCTAAAGCATGGAATATAACACAAGGAAGCTCAACAGTTGTTGTAGCTATATTAGACTCTGGTGTTAAGCTAGATCATCCTGAATTGGAAGGTCGAATCTGGCAAAATGATACAGAGATTCCTAATGATGGAATTGATAATGATTTTAATGGATTAATTGATGATTATCAGGGTTGGGACTTTGTGAATGGGGATAACGATCCTACAGATGATAGAGGACATGGGACAAGAGTGACGGGAATTATTGGAGCTAATGCCAATAATGATTTAGGTTTTGCAGGTGTTGACTGGAATTGTAAGCTCATGATTCTTAAAGTGACGGATATTAATGGCGCAACTACTCCAGACTTAATTGCTGAAGCTATAGATTATGCTGTTGAAAATGGCGCTCATGTTATTAATATGTCATTAGCTGGAACCTCAATAGTTTCTAGTAAGTTAGAAACCTCTGTTGCAAATGCGCATGTTCAGGGAGTGGTAATGGTTGCAGGAGCTGGAAATTCAGGACTTGAGGAAGTTACATATCCTGCGGGTTATGATGAAGTAATAGCCGTTGCAGCCACAAATCCTCAAGATAAATTATATACAGCTAATACATATGGGGATTTTATTGATGTTGTCGCACCAGGAGTAAAAATATATGTATTAGATCATGAGAAAGACAATCGTTTTAATAATGTATTGAATGGTACCTCATATGCTGCTCCATATGTCTCGGGTGTCGTTTCACTGATGTTATCCATTCAACCGTGGTTGTCTCCCAGTGAAGTGATGGATATTATTAGAAATACAGCAGATGACGAAGTTGGCACAGCTCAAAAAGATCCTCCTGGAAAAGACAAAAACTATGGGTATGGAAGACTAAATGCATATGAAGCTTTAAAACAGGTGAATACATTCATGTTCGGGGAGATTTCACGAATAGAAGATAGAGTAAATATTTACCCTAATATATTGGAAACTGATAATTTGAATGTAGAAATTAAACTTGATGATACTTTTCAGGGACGGAACGTTCAAATCTATGTTCAAGCCATTGATGGCAGAATTTTTAGTTATAGAGAACTCTACATAAAAGGAGAATCACTTTATCATGATTTAACAGGTTTGCATGAGGGTTTTTATCAATTTGTACTTTCATTTGACAATAAAGTCATTATGAAGCCAATTGTAGTGACAAATTAGCTAATATTTGTCTGGGCAAACTTGAACATTGGGCTTTAATATTTTAGGGTTATAATCTTTTGTTCTAAGGTGCTTTTTCTTTTTATTCCATCGAATTGGAATTTCTCTGTAGTGACCCAGCATCGCATTTGATAACTCTATGTCTTCATCTCCCCATCTAATGTGGTTGCTTATTCGGCGTTCTTCATAAAACGTATGCGTATCATTTAGGTTTACTCTCAGTCCAAAGCCCCAAAAGTGTCCATTTAAAGTGGTGTATTTGTTATCATTGCTGTAATTATATTGCCGATGTCTATTAAATCCTAAATTCATAAATATCTTTAAAACCTTAATGTCAATAAAAACTACTTCTGTATTTAAATTAAGGACAGATCCTCTGGTAACCGTATTTCTATTTAGAGCCTGAAAAATCTTAGCGTAGTTAGCGTTGATCATTATTCTTTTGTGTAACGGAATACTAACCAGCAATGATGGTAAATACATATTAGTCGTGCCTGATGTAAACAATATGCCTAATCCAACACCCGGGTTTATTGATCGTTCATCATCTTTTTGCTGGGCAGGTAAACTACTAATGATAAAAGATATTAATGTAAATAGGATGAAAAATCGCTTTCTCATGTATTCAATATCCGAAAAAATATCATTCAAGTCAAATACATAATGTATTAATTGTGATTCAAAATCTAACCCTTACTTACAATCAATGTACTGTTTCTTGCACCTGTTACTAAGACAGATGCTTCTTTTTCTATATACTCGCCATCGGTTACTGCGTCATAAAACTGATCATCCACTTTTACCATTCCAGATGTTCTCAAGTCATTTATCGCGATGCCACTTTTGCCCACTAAATGATTCATATTTTCTTTTTCTTGGCTTGTGTTGGATAGCGTTTCTACCAGAGCAATTCTTTTAAATAATAAATTACTTAGAGAGCGTTGGTTGATGATAAGTGGGAATACAAATAGTGCAATAATGCTAATGGAAAGCCTCACTAATGCGCTAGTTACATTGCTCGGAATAGTAAATGTAAAATCGAAGTAATGATTGCCAATCATGCTTAACATTAGTCCCCCAAAAACCAAAATGAGTCCGCTAATCCCTGCTATGCCAAATCCTGGGATGACAAACAACTCAACAATAATAAGACCAACTCCAAGTATAAAGACTAATATTTCCCAATTAGCTGCAAGTCCTTCTAAATAAAGAGGAGCAAAATATAAAATAGCAGCTATAGCCGATGCAATTATTGGAAAGCCGACTCCAGGGGATTGTAATTCAAAATAAATACCACCAATGATAATCAATAATAAAATACCATTTAAAGCAGGATTTAATAATAATTGAATCAATCGATCAATACTACTTGGTGTATACTCAGCAATATTATAATTAGTAATGCCTGCGTGAGATAAAGCCTCATCAACACTGGTCACTTCTGCGTCACAGAAATTATTTTTTATTGCTTCACTTGTTGTGAAGGTCAATACCTTGCCTGAGTCTATTATCCCCGTTATTTTAACCCTGTCATCAACCATTGCCTCGGCAATTTTAGGATCTCTGTTTTTAGCTTCGGCAGTCGCTCTCATGATACCCCGCATATAAGACTGGTATTTGTCAGGCATTTGCTCTCCAGTCTGATTGACGACCGTTGCTGCACCAATTGTCGCACTCGGATGCATATAAATACTATCACAAGCAATAGAAATTAATGCTCCGGCAGAAGCTGCATTGTTATTAATAAAAACAAATGTTGGAATAGTGCTTTTCAAAAATTTCGTTCGGATAGAATCAGCAATATCCAGTTGTCCCCCATAAGTATTTAAAATCAATAAGATATAATCAGCTTTTTTTTCGTTAGCCTCTTTAAAAGCTTTTTGGACGGTTCTCCACGCAGCAGGCATTATTTCCTGATCAATACTGAACTGGTAAACAATAGTCTTCTCTTGAGTTTCGTTTGCATTAGCAGGTATGAGTAATACTGATACTAATACGAATAAATAATAAACTAGAATGTTTTTTCCTTTTTGCACGATAAAGCGATAGAAACTATTTAATTTTACCAATATACGTAAATATACATTTTGCTAAAGAAGTTTTCTCTCCTTTTACTATTAGGAATCTTAATCAGTAGCTTATCAATAGCTCAAGATTCACTTTGTACTGTGCCTATAGGTGAAAAGGTCTATATACTGCATCATGTGAGTCCAAAGCAAACTTTATATAGTCTTTCAAAAAGGTATAATTTGACTATTGATCAGTTAATCAGTTCAAACCCATCAGCGAAAGACAGTATTATTTTGCCGGGAGAAATTCTTAAGATCCCTACTCGGTTCAAGGTATCAGCAAGTGAGCAGCCAATATTAAATTACAGACTAGTGAGAATAGATACATTGGTACACGTTGTAACTGCGGGAGAAACTTTGTATCGAATAAAGCAGCATTATAAATTGAGTAGCTTGGATAGTATTGTCGCTTGGAATAAAGAAAAGATAGACACTATCAGACCAGGACAAGAACTGATTGTCGGGTGGATAATGGATACGATTAAAGTAGACGAAGCTTTAATATATAAAAAAGTAGGTAGCGAAAAAGAGACCAATACAGAAGATAAAAAAGAAGCACCGACAGATACCATTGCTGAAGAACCCAAGCAAACAGTAAGTGATTCGCTACATAAAATCATGCTGAGCATCAAACCGTATAAGGAAACCTATTTAGCCAATGATACGATTGAGGGAATGATATTTCAGCGTCAAAAAGGGATATCTACTTGGTTGGAAAGCAGTGTAAATACTCCAAAGGGCTACTATGCATTGCATGAATCTATCGATAAGGGTACCATCTTAAAAGTAAGAAACCTCATGAATGATGAAGAGGTCTATGTGAAGGTAATTGGTAAGCTCCCTGATAGTGAAGAAAATAAGAAGGTTTTAATGAAGTTATCAAATGATGCGGCTAATTATTTAGGCGTCTTAGACAAGCGGTTCATAGCTGAGATCAATTATTACGTTAAAAAATAGGTATGTATTACAATAACATTCTGGAAACAATAGGTAACACACCATTAGTTAAATTAAATAAAATTGTAGAAGGCATAGACGCCACTATATTGGCTAAGGTAGAGTATTTCAATCCGGGACATTCCGTGAAAGACCGAATGGCTTTAAAGATGGTGGAAGATGCAGAAAAAGAGGGTAAGTTAAAACCGGGTGGAACTATCATTGAGGGAACTTCTGGTAATACCGGAATGGGACTGGCATTAGCTGCAATTGCCAAAGGTTACAAATGTATATTTACAACCAATGATAAGCAGTCTAAAGAAAAGGTAGACATTCTGAAAGCGATGGGAGCAGAGGTCATTGTCTGTCCAACTGCTGTGGCAGCTGATGATCCTAGATCATATTACTCTGTGGCAAGTAAGCTTAATAAAGAGATACCTAATTCGTTTTATCCTAATCAATATGATAACCTTTCCAACAGGCAGGCACATTATGAGACTACAGGACCTGAGATTTGGGAACAGACGGAAGGTAAAATAACACATTTTGTTGTTGGAGTGGGTACAGGAGGAACTATTTCAGGAATTGCTAAATACCTAAAAGAAAAGAATCCTGATATCAAAATTTGGGGAATTGATACCTATGGCTCTGTATTTAAAAAATATCATGAAACAGGTGAATTCGATGAAAAAGAGATCTACTCATACATTACTGAAGGAATTGGTGAAGATATTCTTCCTAAGAATGTAGATTTCAGCCTGATCGATCATTTTGAAAAAGTTACGGATAAAGATGGCGCCGTCTATACTAGGAGATTAGCAAAAGAAGAGGGATTGTTTTTGGGGTACTCTAGTGGATCAGCGATTGCAGGGCTTTTACAAATGAAAGGTGAATTAAAACCTGATGATGTCGTGGTAGTATTGTTTCACGATCACGGAAGCCGTTATGTCGGAAAGATTTACAATGATGAATGGATGATGGAGAGAGGTTTTCTGGAAAATAAGAGGCTAGATAAAAAAGTAGCCATTGATTTAGTTGAGCCGCATCGACATTTGAAACTAGTTACTTTAAATAAAGGCGATAAGGTCTCTGTCGCTATTGATAAAATGAAGGAATATGGCATCTCTCAAATTCCTGTCAAGGAGAATGGAAGCTATGTAGGTGCAATTAATGAAAACGTTTTATACAGCAAATTGCTTAGTGACGGAGATTTAAAAGATAAAAGTATAGAGCATATAATGGAAGAACCTTTTCCGCAAGTCAATGCTAACCAGTCAATTGATGAGGTATCAAAAATGTTGACACAGAAAAATAGTGCGGTATTAGTGCAGGATGAAGGTGGACAAGATCATATCATTACCATTCAGGATGTAATGAATGCTATTTAGTTCCAGTTTCCTTGCACTTTTAAGACCTGCTCTATAATATCTCGAACGCAACCCTCTCCACCTCTAAAAGGAGAAATGTATTTTGAGATTTCTTTAAGTTCATGAATGGCATCTGCAGGTGCTACAGGTAAGCCTACCGCTTTCATACATTCATAATCTGGCCAGTCATCACCCATGTATAAGCAGTTTTCTAGATTTAAAGACTCTGAAATAACTAAATCTTCTAGTCTGTCGAGTTTGTTTTGGACACCTAGGTAGACTAAATCTATTTTCAGCAGATTAAGTCTTTTCTTAACATCTTCTGAGCTACCTCCCGTTATCACAATAACTTTATAGCCCTTGTCAACTGCTTTTCTTAGCGCATACCCATCTCTAGTAGACATTTTTCTACTCATGGTGCCATTAACAAGGTAAATGTTTCCATCGGTCATTACACCATCCACGTCAAAAATGAAGGTGTCAATATCATGGAGCTTTGTTAAATATTCAGACATATTCTTTTTGAATTTGTTGTGTTAAATATTGATAAATATCTACCAATCCAGGATGATTTGATTTTAGGTAATCTATATGCGTTGCAATAGTTTGGATATCTCCTCTTTTTGCTGGTCCTGTTTGTACTTGATTAGGACTATTGGTTTGTAATCTTGAAAATGTTTCCTGAATCAAAGGTAATAAGAGTTTAAAATCCTTACCTGATAATTCTTCTGCTTTGGAGCATAAGTAGTTGGTAAAGTTATTAGCAAATACAGCAGCTGTATGTAATGAGAGTCTTTTTGAATCATTTGCTTGTTGAACATTCGCACTAATACCCTTGCCTAGCTTTTCTAGCGCTTGAACAGTAGCATCGGAATTACCATCTATTAATATGGGTATGTTCTTGAAGTCAACAGGTTGATTTTTATTGAATGTTTGTAATGGATAGAAACTGCCAAAATTAGTCGATACCTTTGCTAAACAACCGATTGTTTTTGCTCCTGAGGTATGCACCACGATCTTGTCAATTAACTTAAGTTTATTAGCAATGTCTTCGATTACATCATCATTGACTGCAATAATGTAGAGATCGGAATGATTATTTAAGTCATCTAATTGGTCAATTGGACTTGCTGAAATCTTATTGGCAAGATCTTTGGCATTCTTTAAAGAGCGACTATAAACTTGGTTGATTTTTATCCCTGATTGATGAAATACTTGTGCCAAATGTGAGGCTGAATTCCCAGAGCCTATGAACGAAATAGATTTTACAGATAGGATTGCCATTTAATTAAAGATATTATAAAGTGGCAAAACTTTGTATGCTTTCATCTTAAAATCTATTTTTGTATCGATTATGATCAGCATTACTAATATATCTGTCAGCTTTTCAGGAACAGACTTATTTAAAGATATATCCTTTCTCATAAATCCCAGGGATAGAATCGGGTTGGTTGGAAAAAATGGGGTGGGGAAGTCTACATTGTTAAATATCATTGCCGGAAAAAATACTAATCACAAAGGTGATGTGATCGCATCTGAAGGACGAACAATAGGATATTTGCCGCAGGAAATAAAGATCAACTCATCAAAAAGTATCATCAACGAGGCTTTAGAGGCTTTTGCAGAAGTCTTAAAGTTACAGCAGGAGATTGATCAGTTAAATAAAGAGATTGAAACTAGAACAGACTATACCAGTGATGATTATGCTGAGTTGCTGAACACCTTTTCAGAAAAGCATGATCAGTTGAATAACATGGGTGGAGAATCCATTAGGGGTGATGCGGAAAAGGTATTGAAAGGGTTAGGCTTTTCAAATGAAGACTTAGATAGACCCATTGGAGAGTTTAGTGGAGGTTGGCAGATGCGGGTGGAATTATCAAAGTTATTGCTGAAAAAACCAGATCTCTTATTATTGGATGAACCCACGAATCACCTCGATATTGAATCTATTTTATGGTTAGAAAATTTTCTAATCAACTATCCAGGAGCTATTATGATGGTATCCCACGACAAGATGTTTTTGGATAATATTACGAATAGAACAATCGAAATTGTTTTTGGCAAAACTTATGATTACGGCGTCAACTATTCAAAATATCTAACACTTAGGGAAGAGCGTTACGAGCAACAAATGGCCGCCTTTAATAATCAACAAAAATTTATTGAGCAGCAAGAGCGAACGATTGAGCGATTTAGAGCAAAGGCTACTAAGGCGAAGCAGGCACAATCCATGATGAAAAAGTTGGATAAACTGGATAGGATTGAAGTGGATGAGATGGATACTAGTGCGATCAACTTTCACTTTCCACCTGCTCCACGTTCTGGCGATGTCGTCGTTAGTGCTGATTCTTTGAATAAAAGTTATGGTGAAGCAGAGATATTAAAAAATGTAAAGTTTGATATCAAACGAAAAGAAAAGGTAGCTTTTGTTGGGAAAAATGGCGAAGGAAAGACAACAATGATTAAAATGATTGTCGGAGAAGAAAAATATACAGGAACCTTAAAAATTGGTCACAATGTAATTGTTGGCTATTATGCGCAATTACAGGAGAAAACATTAGATGAAGAAAAGACAGTTTATAAGACTATCGAAGATATCGCTACTGGGGATTGGGTAAAGGAATACAAAATAAGAGGGCTGTTAGGTAGCTTTTTATTTGGAGCTGAAGATATTGATAAAAAGGTAAAAGTGCTTTCAGGAGGAGAGAAATCGAGACTAGCTTTGGCTAAATTATTGTTAAGCCCAATCAATTTGCTTATTCTAGATGAGCCAACCAATCACTTAGACATTTCTGCGAAAGAGGTCTTAAAAAACGCATTGGTGAAATATGATGGTGCTTTAATTGCCGTATCACATGACAGAGAATTTTTACAAGACCTAACTGACAGGACCTTTGAATTTAAGAATAAAAATATCCGAGAGCATTTAGGCAGTATCAATGACTTTTTGGCAAAGTATGAGGCAGAAACTTTCAGGGATTTTGAAGCCTCAGGAAAACAAGATAATTCAGATAAAAAGGAAAATTCAAGCCAAAAAAACGATTATCAAAAAAACAAAGAATATAATAAGCAGCTGAAGAAGCTTGAGCGAAGTGTAGCGCAATTGGAAAAAGAAATTTCTGACCTAGAAACTTCTATTGCCGAGCTAGAAGAAAAAATGCAAGACCCTGAATTATATAAAGACAAAAAAGCTTTTCAAGAAACAGTAGATCGACATACTTTGCAAAAGGAAAATGTTGGTCAACGCATGAAAGAATGGGAGCAGAAATTACAGGAATTGGAAACTTTAAAACCAGATGAGTAGTTTTTATAACAGTGTTTTTATCTTTTTGATTTTAAGTTTTAATGCAATGGGGCAAGAAAAGCCTAAGTTGATTTACGTTGGAGACCCCATGTGTTCATGGTGTTACGGTTTTGCAGAGGAAATAACAGCTGTTAAAGAGGCATTGGAAGGTCAAGTTGACTTTCAGTTGGTTATGGGGGGATTGCGACCATACAATACACAAACAATGTCTGACTTAGGCGAGTTTCTAAAACATCATTGGGAAGACGTAAATAAGAGAAGTAAGCAACCATTTATCTATGATATACTAGAAGATACTTCTTTTGTTTATGATACAGAGCCACCTTGCAGGGCGGTTGTCGTTGTGAGAAATATTGACTCTAATAAAGAGTTTGAGTTTTTTAAAGCTGTTCAGAAGGCGTTTTATTTAGAGAACAAAAATACAAATGAGCTAGAGACTTATTTGCAGATTGCTGAAAACCTAGGAATGTCAAAGTCTGCTTTTAAAAAGCATTTTTTATCCGAAGAATATAAGGTAAAAGTGGCGCAAGATTTTCAGTTGGCAAGATCGATTGGCGCTAATAGTTTTCCAACTGTGTTGTTAGAGATCAATGGTCAATATGAAGTTGTTGCTAGTGGTTACTCAACAGCAGAAAAGGTGCTAGCTAGAGTAAACAAATACTTGCAGGAATAGAATTTATGAAAAAAGCAGTCTTTTGTTGGAGTGGAGGTAAAGATTCTGCTTATTGCTTATACAAAGTTTTAGCTGAAAAGGAGTATGATATTCGTTACTTGTTGACCACGGTCAATAAAGAGCATCAACGTATCTCGATGCATGGTGTAAGAGAAACTCTTTTGGAAGAACAAGCAAATCAGATAGGTATTCCTTTAGTAAAAGTTTATGTGAGTGAAGGCACCTATGAGGAGTACGAGCTAAATATGGAAAGAGAACTGTTAAGGTTAAAAGAAGAAGGAATAAATGATGTTATTTTCGGAGATATTTTCTTAGAAGACTTAAGAAAGTATAGAGAAAATAATTTAAGCAAAGTTAAGATGAACGGAGTTTTTCCAATTTGGAACCTTGATACGAATGATATCATAAATGATTTTTTATCAAAACAATTTAAAACGATCATTTGCTGTGTGAATGATGGTTTTCTTGATGAAAAAGATGTTGGAAAAGTTTTAGATGGTCAATTTATAGCGTCTTTGTCAAGTGATGTTGACCCATGTGGTGAGAATGGAGAATTTCATACCTTTTGCTATGATGGGCCTATATTTGATCATCCTATTCAATTCAAAATCGGGGAAAGGGTGCACAAACCCCTTGATCAACCAATGGGAAAAACAAACGGATTTTGGTTTGTTGATTTAGAAGCTTAGAGCAATGCTGACACATTTTCTGGAGGTCTGCCTAAAACAGCTTTATCTCCTTTTACTACAATAGGTCGTTCGATCAAAATAGGGTTTTCTGACAAAACCTTTAACCATTCCTTATCAGAAAGTTCTTTCCCTTTAAACTGTTCTTTGTAAAGAGATTCTCCTTTTCTAATGATCTTATCTATTGGTAGTTTAAGTTTTTTTATGATATCAGCCAACTCTTTTTCAGAAGGTGGTTGTTTTAGATATTCAATAATATCTGGATTTTCCTTTTTATCCTGAATTATAGCTAGCGTTTCTCTGCTTTTTCTGCAACGTGGATTATGGTATATTTTCATCTGTTATACTTTAAAACTTATTACTAAAATATCATCTGTTTGTTCGTTATTCCCTTTCCAAGATTTATGTTCTTTTAGAAGCTTTTCTCTCTTAGAGTCCTTGTCTAAAATACTAACTTCCGAGAGCAAGTGTTTGAATCTTTTGCTACTGTATTTTTTGTTTCTCTCTCCACCAAATTGATCCATAAATCCATCAAAAAAATATAAAAGACATCGTCTTGATCTGCTTCGACAGCATTATTTGTAAAAACGTAGTCTGAAGTCAAATCATTACCACCAACAGGAGCTTTGTCTGCCTTTATTTCTCTCAATTCTTGATTTTTGTTCACTATATATAATGAATTATATGCACCAGCATACTCTACTCTTTTTTTATCGGGTGAAATTCTGCAAAGGGCAATATCCATACCATCTCTTGACTTAGCATCTGGTGAGTCTTGCTTTAGCGCATGTCTTATTTCTTTATTCAGCAATGTTAATATATTGCCTGGTGAGAAGTCGTCAGTATGATCAACGATTTTATTCAATATGGAGTGTCCTAGCATAGACATAAAAGCTCCTGGTACACCGTGTCCAGTGCAGTCTACAGCTGCAACTAGTACATACCCATCACGTTCATGTATCCATCCAAAATCGCCACTTACAACATCTTTGGGTAGAAAAACACCCATTGAATCAGGAATGAGAGTGTCTATTATTTTTTTATCTGGTAATATCATGCCTTGTATATAAGAGGCGTACTTAATGCTAGATGTGATCTCTTTATTTCGCTGTTTTATAATGTGATTTCGTTCCATGAGCCTTTTGTAAGATCTCTTTCTAATTAATTGATTATTATATATCAAAATACCTACTATGAGAATTATTAAAATACCAGCAGCGATAACAAGTTTCAATAAGTTGGTTTTTGTTTCTTCTAGTTCTTTCTCTTTCTCTAGGCTTCTGATGGTTTTTTCCTTTAACTCAATTTCTTGCTGTTGTTCCCGCTGTCTATAACTGGCTTGTAGTTCTGATATGCTTTCATTCTGAAGAATGTCCCTTAACGAATCTGCTTCTTTTAAATATTGATATGCAAGTTTATAATTGTTAAGCATGGAGTGTGTTTTAGCCATTTGACGGAGTATCACTTCTGTTTGTGGCAAACTTTTTAGCCCTTGACTAATCATATAGGCACTATCTAACTTTGTTAAAGCTTGACTGTAGTAATGTTGTTCTGTGAAAAGTGATCCTAAGTTAATTAGTATTGAGCAAAGCAAATCTTTATGGTTGATCGTTTTGGCAATAAACTCAGCTTTTTGATTATACTCTATGGCAAGCTTTATGCTATCAATGTTGTTATAGTAACTGCCAAGGTTGAACAAAGTTCGTGCTATACCTTCTTTATCATTGATCTTTTCATATATTTTTAGGGCTTTTTCATGATAGATAAACGTGCTGTCATCATTATTAATACTAGCATAGCAAGAACCAAGGTTGTTATATATTAGGGCTAATTGATCCTTTCTAAAGGCATCAGATTGTAGTTCGACTTTTAATGCTTGTTGATATATAGCAATGGCTTCATTGAATTGTTTTTGGTAATAATATAAGTTGCCTAAATTGGTTAGCGCACTTAATTGGGTATGAGTATTCTTTGACAACTTTACAAATTCAAATAGCTGAATAGCCTTTTTATAGTTGCCAATATTCATATGGACAATGCCCAATTGGTTTGTGGATAAAAATATGGTGGGGGAGTCTTTTGCAGCCTTAGCCATTGTAATCGCTGATTCGGAATTACTGATAGCTTTACGTGGGTTCCCTTGTTTATGGTATACTGCACTCAAGTTGTGGTAGTTTTTAGCGATCTCCAAGTCATTCCCTATCTCTGTTTGTAGTTTGAGTGCTCGTTCATGAAAGTGAATGGCTTTTGGATAGTTGCCGTCATATTTACTGATAAGACCTAGATACCTTAGCGCCCTTCCTTCAGCTTTTAGGTCTCCAAGCTTTAATGACAGCTTATAAGCATCTTGAATGTATTTTTCTGCTCTAGGTTTATCGTCAATGCGTAAGTTGTAACCTAGCTGTAACAAAAGCTCTAATCTTTCTTTGTCAGAAGACACTATTTTAAGCTCATTCGTAAGGCTGTCCGAGAAACGATTTTGTCCTTGACTAGAAAGAGTTGTTAAAAGAATAATATAGATGAGTATTTGCCTCAAATACTAGTTTTTATGCATTAAAAATGATTTAATAAAGTCATTTAGCTCTCCATCCATTACAGCCTGCACATTACCTGTCTCATGATTGGTTCTTAAATCTTTAACTAGCTTATAAGGATGCATAACATAAGACCTGATCTGAGAGCCCCACTCAATTTTCATTTTCGAGTCCTCTATTTTTGCCCTTTCTTCGTTCCTTTTTCTAAGCTCTAGCTCATACAGTTGAGACTTTAACATTTTAATCGCCTTATCTTTATTCTGTAATTGCGACCGTTCTTGTTGGCATTCAATAACAATGCCCGTTGGGATATGCTTTAGCCTTACTGCCGTTTCAACCTTATTGACATTCTGTCCACCTTTTCCTCCTGAACGATAGGTATCCCATTCAATATCAGATTCTTTATAATCTACTGTAATTGTGTCATCCACCATAGGATAAACGTAAACAGAAGCAAAAGAAGTATGTCTTCTTGCAGAACTATCAAAAGGAGATATCCTTACCAACCTGTGCACACCATTTTCACCTTTTAAATAACCGTATGCCAATTCCCCCTCAAACTCTAGCGTTACAGAGCGAATTCCAGCAACATCATCATTTTGAATATCCACTTCTTTGACTTTGTAACCATTCTTTTCGCCCCACATAATATACATTCGCATGAGCATAGCTGCCCAATCGCAGCTTTCAGTTCCGCCTGCGCCACTATTGATGTTAATAATTGCATTAAGACTGTCTTCTTCATTACTTAAAGTGGACTTAGTCTCAAGGGCCTCAACTTGGCCTATCGCTTTTTGGTAAGATTGTTCTGCCTCGCTCTCAGTTGCATCTCCTGATTGTTGAAATTCTAATAATACACCAAAATCTTCAACAGCAGTTTTTACTTGATTGAACTCATCGACCCAAAGTTTATTAGCTTTTATACCTCTTAATATGGTTTCCGCTTTTTCTGAATCACTCCAAAAGTTTGAAGCAGTTGTGGTTGCCTCATCTTCTTCAATCTTTGCTATTCGTTTATCTACGTCAAAGATAACCCCGTAGGGCGTCTAGTCTGTTTTGTAATGATTTTAAACTGTCTGTGGTCATATCTAAATATAATAAAAACTAGTTGATGGTTTGGTTAAAAAGGTTAAAACATTTAAGGGCTAATAATTAAAAAATGCATCCTTGATGTGATGGACTTCTTCCTGATTATCAGATTTTATAATTGATATAATATCAAAACGTATTGGCGTATAGATCTCTTTTTGATATAAATATTCATCAGCAGCTTTGCTCAGAAGTGTCTGCTTCTTTTTACTGACTGCGTCCTCCGGATTGCCAAAAAATGATGTGCTTCTAGTTTTAACCTCAACAAAAATGGTCTCGTTTGCTTTTTGAGCAACGATATCTATTTCGGCTTTGTCGTAAACCCAATTTGTATCTAAAATTTTGTAATGATCTTTTTCCAAATAATTCTTTGCAATAACCTCTCCTTCTTTACCTAAGACATTATGTTTACTCATAAATTTTTAGTTTTTTTGTGAGGAATCAGTTTTCTCAAAAATACTCATATCATGGAGAAAGTAGCGACAATGGATAGATATATTGCGAACTTTTCTGAGCAACTATCTGAAGCTTATGCCATCGGGCAAAAAATAGAGATAAAAAACATTCATCAACCAATAAAAAATATATTGGTTTGTGGATTAGGTGGGTCTGGTATAGGAGGTAATATAGTGAAGTGTTTGGTTAAGAATGAGCTGTCTGTTCCCTTTGATGTTTCTAAAGACTACAACATACCGAAGTATGTCAATAGGGAAACGTTAGTCATCATATCTTCTTATTCAGGAAATACCGAAGAAACAATTTCCGCCATGGAACAAGCGATTGTTCAAGAAGCACAAATTTTTTGTATTACGTCAGGAGGTAAAGTTACCGAAGTAGCAAAGAAGAGGAATATAGATTATGTAACAGTTCCTGGAGGAATGCCACCTCGAACATGTCTTGGCTACTCTTTTGTTCAGCAACTTTTTGTACTACACCATTTAGGTTTTATTGACTATGATTTCCAAAGTGATTTACTTTCTACAATTAATTTACTTGATAGAGAAGAGGGTGCAATCCAAAAAGAGGCAAAAGAAGTAGCAGCTAATTTACATAATAAAATCCCTGTCATTTATATTGATTCAGAGATGGAAGCGGTAGCTGTAAGGTTTAGGCAACAACTAAACGAAAACTCTAAAATATTGTGTTGGCATCATGCTATTCCCGAAATGAATCATAATGAACTAGTAGGGTGGCGAATTAATGATGACAGGCTTTGTGTAATATTATTGCGAAATAAAACAGATCATGAGAGAGTCCAGCAGAGGATGGAAATCAATAAGGAAGTTTTTAAAAAATACACCCCCCATATTACTGAAGTGAACTCAAAAGGGGAAACTCAAATGCAGCGTATGTTTTATCATATTCATCTGGGCGATTGGATTTCTTTTTATCTGGCAGAGTTGCGAAAAGTTGATGCTGTAGAAGTTGATGTAATTGATTACTTAAAAGGTGCTTTAGCCAAAAGCTAGTTGCCTCATGCAACAAGTAATATTTCAGGACTGGGGTGAAACTCCCTACGATAAATCTTGGGATCAACAGGAAAAGTTATTTGATCAACTAGTTGATGCTAAAATTAAAAACAGAGATCAAGGGGGCATTATAGAATCAAACCCACAACATCATTTAATATTTTGTGAACATCCTCACGTTTTTACCCTCGGTAAAAGCGGTTCAATGCAACATTTGTTGGCAGATGAACGTATACTGGAAAAAAGTAAAGCGACTTTCTATAAAATTAATAGAGGAGGTGATATTACGTATCATGGTCCGGGGCAAGTAGTGGGATATCCTATTTTGGATTTAGACCATTTCTTTACAGATATCCATAAATACTTGCGTTATCTAGAAGAGATGATTATAAAAACATTAGCCGATTATAATATTGAGGCTGGAAGGTTGGATGGAGCGACAGGTGTTTGGTTAGAACCTAATACGCCTAGAGCAAGAAAAATTGCTGCGATGGGTGTTCGTTGCAGCCGATGGGTAACGATGCATGGCTTTGCTTTTAACGTGAATCCCGACTTGAGTTATTTTAGTCATATTATTCCCTGTGGAATAAATGATAAGGCAGTTACCTCTATGGAAAAAGAATTAGGGCAATCTATTGACATAGAAGAGGTAAAACAGAAATTAAAAAAGTACTTTAGCGAACTTTTTGAAGTTAAATTAGTTACTAAATATGATGAAAAAGAAAAAGTGGCTTAAAATATCATTAGGACTTATATTAGCAGCAAATCTGTTGCTAATTGTCTTTGGCAAAACCTATGTCTACAAGGCATTGTATTACAACTTTGCTGACATTAATGATCATGAGATTTTTTACAACAGAACGGTTGAAGCAGGTCATCCTGAAGTTTGGACAAACTCTCCATCATATAACTCTAAAACGCTTTCCGATGACTTTCGGGGTATGTTAGAAAAAACCGAGTCTATTGCTTTCTTAGTTGTAAAAAATGGTATGATTGAATATGAGGAATATTGGAATGGCTATTCTCAAACTAGTAAGTCCAACTCTTTTTCAATGGCAAAGTCCATTACCAGTATTTTAGTAGGAATTGCTTTGAAAGAAGGAAAGATTAAAAGCTTAGATCAAAAGGTAGGAGATTTTTTACCTGAATTCAAGAAAGGAAAGAGAAAGAATGTCACGATCAAACATTTACTAACCATGACTTCAGGTCTTAATTGGCAAGAAACTTATATAAGCCCACTATCACATACAACAGAAGCTTATTACGGCAATGATTTGAAGGGATTGATTAAAAGGCTTAAAGTAGAAAAGACGCCTGGTAAAGAGTTTAGATATAAGAGTGGAGATACACAAATCCTTGGCATACTCTTAGAAAAAGCTACGGGCATGACTTTGAGTGAATATGCGTCGGAAAACCTTTGGAAAGTAATTGGTGCAAAAGAAAATGCCACGTGGAGCTTAGATGATAAAGCAGGAACTGAAAAAGCTTACTGTTGTTTTAATTCAAATGCACGAGATTTTGCTCGTTTGGGTAAGTTATATCTTAATGGTGGGCATTGGGGTAAGTTTCATATTGTTGATCCAGAATATGTTGAAGCTTCTTTGAGTGGTATACATTTGGAAAACGATATCATCGATTTCTATGGATACTCTTGGTGGCTATTGCCTAATAATCGTTTTTATGCAAGAGGTATATTGGGCCAGTATATCATCGTAATGCCAGAAGAGGATATGGTTATTGTTAAGTTAGGCAATAAACGAGGGAAAAAAGTAGGTCCTCATTATGAAGAAGTATTCAGTATGATGGAGTATTGCGAGAAAAATTTTTAGAAGCGTGAAGAAGGATATCAATTTCGAAAAAGTAGAGGATGTAGCCATTGCTGTGGTTCCTGAAGAGGAAGTATGGGTTTCATATCTTGTGAATTTAAAAAAGGAGAAGCTTGAAAACGTGATCGTGAGTACGAAAGGGTACGGAACTATAGATGGAAAGAAAGTAGAGACATCTGTTTTGAGGCATATGTTTGAACAGGTTGAGCCTAACTCTTTTGTAAAAATTGAACCAATACAGAAAAAGCTAACAGCACTAAGTAATGAGTTTTGGTTGAGTTTCTTTATTGACGGTGAAATACAAGACAAAAAGTACGTATTCGTTACAGAGAGTATAACAGAACAAAACCTTACTGAAATTCCTGTGCTTAATGAGCGAGGCATAATGATCAAATAAATATGTCTTTAGATCAGGATATATCTTTAGAGGAACTGGATGAGGATCTTTATGAACGTTTAAATATTAAGGTTGATAAAGGGCAGGAACCGCTAAGAGTTGATGTTTATTTGTTCAATAAGCTGAGCAATATCAGCAGAAATAAGATTCAGAATATTGCCAAAGCCGGCGGTATAAAAGTCAACAATAAGGCGGTAAAGGCTAACTACAAAATAAAAGCTCAAGATGACTTGGTGGTTGTGATGACGAAGCCTGAGGTAGAATTTGAGTTAACTCCCGAAAATATTCCTTTGGATATTGTTTATGAAGATGATTTTTTATTGGTCATTCATAAACCGGCGGGAATGGTCGTCCATCCCGGCTACGGGAATAACAATGGAACGTTAGTAAATGCTTTAATGTATCATTTCAATAACCTACCGGGGAATGATGAACGTCCAGGGTTGATTCACCGAATCGACAAAGATACTTCAGGACTTCTGGTAGTTGCAAAAGAAGAATATGCCTTAACGCATTTAGCCAAACAGTTTGCGGATCATAGTATTGAACGAAAATATGTTGCCTTAGTGTGGGGTGACTTTGAAGAGGACGAAGGTACAATAGAAGGAAATATTGGGCGCCATCAGCGATTTAGAAAGATTATGGATGTGTATCCTGAAGAAGATTATGGAAAACATGCCATTACTCATTACAGGGTGTTAGAAAGATTTGGGTATGTAACATTGGTAGAATGTCAACTAGAAACTGGAAGAACTCATCAGATTAGAGTGCATATGCAACACATAGGGCATCCTTTATTTAATGATTCAGCTTACGGAGGAGATCGAATCGTGAAAGGAACGATTTACTCCAAATACAAGCAGTTTGTAGAAAATTGCTTTAAGGTGATGCCTCGACAAGCACTGCATGCTAGGTCTTTAGGATTTGTTCATCCGGATACAGGCGAGAAAAAGTATTTTGAGTCAGAAATACCGGAAGACTTTGAAGGCGTATTAGATAAATGGAGGAGGTATCGAAAAGCACAATAAATGAAAAAACTCTTTAAAAGAATTTGGGCTATTTATTTCTACCTCGTCTTTGCGATAACGTTTCTTGTTTGTTATCCATTATTTGCACTCTTTTTAAGTAATCCAAAGTGGTATCGTGCCGCAAACAGATTGCGAATCATTTGGGCAAGAACTTTCAACTTTCTTTCAGGCATATGGAATGATGTGACACATGAGGTGCCTTTAGATAAAAAAGCAACTTATATTTTTTGTCCCAATCACTCTTCTTATTTAGATATCCCATTGATTGGCCTATCAATAGGCAATACCAAATTCCATTACATGGCTAAAGCTGAATTAGCTAAAATTCCTTTATTTAAAATCTTTTTTAAAACAGTAGATATTGAAGTGGATCGAACAGATCCCAATAAGTCGGCTTTATCGCTAAAAGAAGCAGAAGAAAACTTAAAAAATGGATGGGATCTCATTATCTTTCCAGAAGGGACAACCTCTAAGATCATGCCTAAATTGATGCGATTTAAAAATGGACCTTTTAAGTTAGGGATAGCAACAGGAGTTCCTATTGTTCCTGTAACTATTTTGGATAATTGGAAAATGTTACCCAATGATGGAAAACATCGTGGTTATCCGGGTAAGACCAGAGTAATCTTTCATGAGCCAATTCTTACAGAAGGGATGAAAGAGAGTGATGTGGATAGTTTAAGACAACAAACACAAGATGTTATTCAAAACTCAATAAATAGCGTATGGAAGTAGATGATAAAATGATCGATCGCCTATCAGATCTAGCAAAGTTGGAGTTTGATAAAGAATCAAAAGAGTCTATTAAAAAGGATTTTAAGAACATTTTAAAGTTCATGGATAAGCTCAATGAAGTGGATACAGATGGAGTAGAGCCTTTAGTTTATATTATAGAGGAAGAAAATAAATTGAGGGAAGACAAGGTCATTCAAGAAATCACAAAAGAAGAAGCACTTAAAAACGCTCCGAATAAAGATTCTGATTTTATTAAAGTAGCAAAGGTCTTGAAGAAGGACTAGTTGAAAGATTAGCGTCATTCTCCAAAGGAGTCCTTTGGACTGAACTTCAATATGAAATGGTCAAAGACCATTTCATATTGAAGTGAGAGAATCTCAATTTATGTAAGAGGTTTTTCTTTTTGTCTTGACACAAAAAGAAAGAAAAAGGACACTATCCTAAAAACTGTGTAAGTTTTCATGGTTGAGTTAGTGTTGATTTTTTTTACAATCCAACTCTATTATCAAAAATAGTTAAAAAATGGTTTAGAACAATCCCCCAGTTTCGGATTGGCATAGACCATTTTTTAGTTTCCTCCAGCATAGCAAGGTAAACAGACTTCATTACCGCCTCATCAGTGGGGAATGAAAGTTTATTTTTGGTGTATTTTCTGATTTTACCATTGAGGTTTTCAATCAGATTCGTAGTGTAAATAATTTTCCTGATTTCTAAAGGAAACTCAAAAAATACCGTTAGTTCCTCCCAGTTGTTTTGCCAGCTTTTAATAGCATATCCATACTTATCTTCCCACTTGGAAGCAAAATCAACTAATGCAGCTTCAGCAGCCTTTTTAGTAGGTGCATTATAGATTTCTTTCATGTCTCTAGTAAAAGCTTTCTTATCTTTCCATACTACATATCTACAAGCATTTCTAATTTGATGAACAATACAGATTTGTGTTTTAGATTGAGGAAAAACATTGCTGATGGTATCCGTAAATCCATTTAAGTTATCCGTAGCAGTAATAAGAATATCTTCCACTCCTCTTGCTTTCATATCGGTCAATACACTCAACCAAAAGCTGGCAGATTCATTTTTACCTAACCATAACCCTAATACTTCTTTTTTACCATCTCGCTTAAGCCCTACAGCAATATAAATGGTTTTGTTGATGACTTTAGAGTTTTCTCTGACCTTAAAGACAATACCATCCATCCAAACAATCAAATAAACGGATTCTAAGGGTCTATTTTGCCAAGCAACTATATCTGCTGTTATTTTGTCTGTTATCTTCGATATAGTGCTCGTAGAGACTTGAAAGTCATAAATCTCAAGGAGCTGATCTTCTATATCAGCATTGCTAAGCCCTTTGGCATAAAGTGATACAACAAGGCTTTCTATACCTTTGGATAACTGACTGCGTTTAGGTACAATGACTGGCTCGAAAGAGGCATTCCTATCTCTTGGAACATTAATCTCGGCTTTACCGTGTTCGGTTTTAATTGTCTTTTTTCCAAACCCATTACGTGCATTATCAGATTTACTTTGTTCATGCTTGGCATATCCAAGATGGGCATCTATTTCGCCCTCTAGCATCTTTTCTACACCTCGCTTATAAAGTTCATCTATAAAGTTGCCAAAGTCTTCGGAGTTCTTAAATTGTTTTAGAAAGCCTCCTGATAAAATTTCTTCTTTCTTCATTATGTATAAGTTTTATAGGTTAAAAATTAAAAAAAAGGGTTGAGTTTTTAAAAACTCAACCCTCTAACAAAACTTACACACTTTATCGGTTAGTCCCGCTTTAGTTAAAAACAGTAATGGTTCCAATAATATTTCTTTTACTCTCTAGCAATTGGATTTCATACAAATAAACACCTTGGTTTACTTCACGATTCCCTGAATTCGCATTCCAATATTCCTTTTTATCGTTTGTTGTAAATATTAGCTTTCCATTCCTGTCAAATACCTTAAATGTTAAGTTTTCATCTGTGTTTATTGTCGTATGATAGCTGCCATACGATGTATTATAAGCATTCGGAATAAATATAACCTCTTCTTCAGTTATTTCAGTATTAGGAGTATCTTCTTCCTCAACAACGGTTACAAATATAGAATCTATTGATGAGCAACCCTCGGAACTTGTTATGGTAACATAATATGCAATAAATGAGTTTGGTGTTGTAACAGGCATATTACTTGAAGCATCATCTAGAAAATCGCTAGGAAACCATTGGTAGCTATTGGATGCATTTCCAGCATTAAGTATGGCAGATTCGTTTTCACTAATAGTGATGCTATCTGGCAGTAAGGATACTGGTAAATCATAAATGATTACTTGTTTCGTTATTGAGAATGTGTCGTTTACATTTGTTATCACAGATAACTGGACATCATAAGTGCCGCTGTAGGCATAAATATGTGCTGGAGAGGCAATTGAATCCATCGATCCATCTCCAAAGTCCCATTTTAAAGAAACTACAAAATCTTCTACACTGCATAGGTCAAACTCAAAATTTACACTATCACCTATGCAGACATCATTTGAAGTAAAATCAATATCGGGTTGGTTAAACGTCCAGTGAGTTATGTTTGGAAGGCCTAGTCTTATTTTTGCCCCGTTCAAATAAATAGCATTCTTTTGATAGTTACAAGCAAAGCCACTTGCATTGGGGTTGTGTATTACAGATAATGAGTCTGAGTTGACAAGGCCTGACCCAGTAAAATAAACTTTTCCGTCTGGAGCGAGCTGAATAGCAGATGGCTTTGTGAGTGTGTCAAGTGTAACTTTTGAGTTTGCAATCGTTGCAGAGTCTCTTATGCTAATATCGAATTGAAATAATAGATAAGGAGTAGGGGTATAAAAAGTAGATGCATTAGTGATCGCATATAATTTTTTATCATCAGGAGAAAAAGTTATACCATAGCATCCAATTTCCCCCTGACTAGTTATAAAGTTATTTGAGACAATCGTAGGATTAGAAAGTTTACCAGTCAATCTATCAAAATCAAATAATTCAAGTGTTCCTGACCCGCTAAACATATTAGACATGGCGATCGTATTTCCATCGGAAGAAGTTGTTAAAGTGCCCATTCCTTGACTTCTAAAGCGTTTTCCAACTGTTGATATTACAGGGTCAGGGTTAAGTCCATTAGCAGTTAGTAAAAAAACCATAAAAGTGTCGCTAGGATCTGTAATTGTTGCATGGTCGTGGGTTATGATCCAAATGTCTTTATTATTTTCATGTTTGACAGCCGTTATTTTTTCTTGCGCTCTGTCCCAAATCTTTACATTTTTTTGAATTACACTTCCTAAGGAGTTGTTTGATAAATCTGCCACTGAATAATTAATTCCTTTAGAGCCTCCTTGAGCATCTAAACTAAAAATGTAAAAGATATTATCACTACATGGCTGTTTGACAATTAAGGTTTGTGTCGTAGAAAAACTACTGTTTAGCCCCCAACCGTTTGCCATTGTGAAATGATTTCTATTCCAAACAGTAGATCCATCAGTATACAACAATAATTCTCCTTTTGAATCACACATAGTAGCAACTCCCTCCTGAGTATTTGTTCGACCGTCATTTATGACAGTTGGTGATCCATTAGAGAAATCTAGCCCAGCATAATCGCCAAAGTGCCAAATATTATCATATTGGGATAACAAGATAGATGGTATGGCTACAATGATTAGTATTATAGTAACTCTAGCGCAAATTGACGTTCTGTTTTTGATCATTTATTTAGGCTTTAAACTGAAATTCCTCAAATTTTGTTAAAAAATCTACTTAAAATATGGCCATAATCACATTTTGATATTTTATTTTTTATATATTTAATATTTGATAATCAGTATATAATATGGTTGCATCCGATTACTTATTTGAATTGATAAAATCCTTGACAAAAAATGAAAAAGGATACTTCAAGAAGTATGTTCAGTTGTATAAGGGAAATAATACAACAAACTACATTCAATTGTTTGATGCCATTGAGCAGCAAAAAGCTTACGATGAAAAAGCCTTAATGCAAAAGTTTCGGGATAAGGTTTTTGCAAAACGTTTTGCAGCTACAAAATCTTACTTATATGAGCTCCTCTTAAAGTCTTTAAGGAGCTATTATAGTGAAATAAATGTAGAAGTTCAGATAGCGGCAATGATCCACAATATCTTCATTCTATACAAAAAATCGATGTATGGTGCTGCAGAGAAATTAATTAAAAGAACAGAAAAGTTGGCGTTAAAGTATGAATTGCATTACGATCTGTTGAAAATATATGAATGGAAATCTAAAATATTAGTAAAAAAACAAAACATAAAGCAACTAAAAGAAGGTGCACCTGATATTATTGACGCTACAAAGAGAATGATTTGCAATATTGAAGAGTTGGCTCAGGCAAAAGCTTTGACTTTAAACAGTGCTCTTACTAATATTAAATCCACTATATCTAAATCTTCCCAAATAGAATATGAGATGAAAGCTATTTGGGAAAACTCTAAACTTAAAAGCACAGCTAGCATAAATACTTTTATGGCAAAGTATGTTTTTTTAACGGTTGCTAGCAATTATCAAATATCTATGGGAAATGTAGAAAAAGCTTATAAGCTCGATAAGGAAAACCTAGAATTGTTTGATGCAAATGTTCATTTTAAAGAAGAACATACCAGGAGTTATATTACAGTGCTCAATAATGTGCTTACTTCTGTATATTACCTGCACGATGATAAACTACTGACGGTTTATTTGGATAGACTTAAAAAAGTCCCTCAGGAAATAAAAGGAAATCTTTTGGAAGATATAGAGTTTGAGGTTTTTCAAAGATACTCCTCAGTTGAACTGAAGCACTTAGTTGATAGTGGACTATTTGACAATAAGTCCCAAAAAATAGTAGCACAAATAGAAGATAATCTTGAGCGATACGAGTCGATGATTATAACAAGTTTAAAGATGACCTTGCAATACAATATCGCATATTTTTACTTCGGACTTGGTAGTTTTGAAAGGGCATTAGATTATGTCAATAAAATATTAAATAGTTCTGAAAGTAAGAATCGACAGGATATACATACACTTGCAAGAATACTTAACTTGATGCTTCATTATGAGTTAGAGCATTATGAATTATTAGAATATGCTATCAAAACAGCAAAGTACTACATAAAGGCAAAATCTAATCTTTTTCAATTTGAAAAGAATGCATTAAAACTGTTTAAAGATTTAAATAAGGATAATTCGAAAACGCATATGCTGAGTGTTTTAAATCAATATATTGACAACAATAAAAGTGTTCGTGATCAGCTGGAAATATTTAAGTCTTTGGATATAAGATCATGGGCAATAGCTAAAGTCGAAAACAAGACTTTGGGTGAAGCGGTCCAGAAAAATCTTTAATTGTTTTTTACCATAGCCTAATTACCAACAATGTTGATACATTTTTTAAGTATCAGTAAGTACTATCGCTATTTTTGATAATCTGATCTAGATTATGTGGCGTATTCGAACATTTTTTATTTTAGCTGTTGCTTTATTTGCTTGTCAATCTGTAAATGAAAAAGAAGTTGAGGTTGACACTGCTCCTAGTGTTGAGCATATAGTATACTCTAAAAGACAGATGCGAAAAATCATTGAATTAGATGATTTTTTTCAAAAGAGATATCAAAAAAAGAAGTTCAACGGATGTGTTTTATACGCAGATAGTGGTAGAGTGCTTTATAAAGAGGCCTTTGGATATAGAGATTTTAAGAAAAAAGATACGCTTGAAATAGATCATGCTTTCCAGTTGGCATCAGTTTCAAAGCCCATTACAGCAATTGGTATATTAAAACTTTATCAGAATAATAAGTTAAGCCTAGACGATACCGTACAAAAGTTTATTCCAGATTTTCCTTATGCTGATATTACAGTAAGGCTTTTGTTAGCACAAAGGTCAGGACTTCCTAACTACATGTATTTTGGAGACAAGCATTGGCCAGATTGGGACGTGCCTATTTCAAATGATGATGTATTAGAGCTAATGGTGAGATACGAACCTAAGCCCTATTATCGTCCCAATCGGAGGTATAATTATAGTAATACCAATTATGCAATTCTCGCTTCAATTATAGAGAGAGTTAGTGGAACCACTTATTCGAAATATATGAGTGAGAATATTTTTAGACCGTTGAATATGAGTCGGAGTTTTGTATACAATAAATGCAAAATGTCAAAGAATGATATTCCAAGACGTGCAATTGGATACGATGAAAGAGGTCGGGTGGCAGAGGATACTTATCTTAATGGAGTAGTAGGAGATAAAGGGATTTACTCTACTGTCGAAGATCTTTATTCTTTGGATAAGGCCATTACATTAGGCGGTTTTTTGCCAGATTCGTTATTGAAAATTGCCTATTTGCCTTTCCATAGAGATTTAAGAAAAAACGATAACTATGGTCTTGGATGGCGTTTAGATAATAGTGACGAGAAAAATCCTATCATTTATCATACTGGATGGTGGAAAGGTTTTCGCTCTTATTATATCCGTATGCCACAGTCTAAGAAAGTACTTATTATACTAAGTAATACGGCTAGGAGAGGGACTTTTCTTAAGCTTAAACATCTTGTGAAACTCATGCAAGATGAGTCATAATCGTATGGTGATTGGATAAGTAAAAGCCACATTTACATTTTTTGTGAATTGTTTTCCTGGCTTCCATTGTGGCATCATCTTTAGTACTCGTAGTGCTTCTTTTTCTAGAGACTTAGATAAAGCTTTTACTTGTATGTCCTTTATTTTACCATCTTTCCCAATGATAAACATAGTATGAATAGTGCCAGTATTATTGGCAACACGATCTATTTCTGGCACTTTAAAGTTTTTTTGAATAAAACGATCAAGAGCCTTTTTCCCACCTGGAAATTCTGGTTTTTCTTGTAGCATTGCAACAGGAATAGGCTTCTCATTATCTGCCGTGTGATCATCGGGGATTTCAAAATCATCGGGTAGTTCAATAGGCTTATCAGGAGTGATAGGCTCTGGTAGTGGAATAGGTTCTATGCTAGCAACTGGTTCGAATTTGAATATTTTCTTTTTAGGTTGAACAATTGGTGGAGGAGGCGGTGATTTATGCTTTGTTGGAACGGCTTCATTGATTGTGATGATATCTATTATAGGCATTTCGGTCACGATTTCTTCTGGCTCGTCATAATAAAATGGAATATTAAAAGACAGCAATGCTAAGCTAATTGCAATGATTAGTCCGATTTGAAAAAACAGAAACCGTCTTGTCTTATGATTATCTAGCGGATTGTTTGGAGTCATTTTCATTTTAGAGCGTTTTGATACGATTATATAAGTACAACTACCGTGCCAAAACGCCTTGCATATAAAGAATATGGTATTTTGTATAATTAAATGAACATCCTATTACAGAAAAATAGACAATAAAAAAGGTCAGTAATATAGATTACTGACCTTGAAGTAATTTAGGAATAGATTTTATTTCCTTGGAGGATTGATGCTCATAACTGGAACCAAGGAGCCTGCAACAACTTTTCTGCCTCTTGAGCTCAAGCCAAAGCTTTTATCATTGATCTCCTCACTTTTCATAATAATTGTCATATCTGCTTTGGCTACTTTGCCATAGTCAAGTACAGATTCCGGAACACTTTTAAATTTAATTACTTTAGTGGTGCATTTTACTCCGTTTTTTGCTACTTCATCTGCAACAAGTTTTAAGTTTTTCTTAAGCGTTGTTACATCAGATACAAAGTCATCTAAAAAGCTACTTACGGTGACAATGTGTACTTTGCTTCCAAAGGCCTTTGCCCATGCTATTGCTGTATTTACCTTTTTGGTAGTTTGTTTGGTTACGTCCAAAGGTAAAAGAATGTTGTCGCACTCTACTTTTTCACTTGATCTTACTGTGATAACAGGTAGTGGCGCTCCCTCTAAAACTTTTTGTGTATTTGATCCGATTATAAATCTAGATTTTTCTCCTTGCACAGACATTCCATGTTTACCCATAATTACTAAATCTGCTTCCTCTGTGTCAATGGCATTTAAAATTTCTCTATAAGTTTTCCCTTTTAATATTAATGAACTTTTTTTAAAGCCCTTTAACTTCGGGTGATCCTTTAGTATTTCATCCAGTTTAGCTTTAATCTTTCTTTCTAAATCTGAAGCTTCATCTCCTTTTTTCTTCTTATTATCCAATATGCTATCGTAATCGTTTGTTTTAATCACGTGCAATAGTACAACCGCTGCATTAGTATTTTTTGCAATAAATGCTGCATGATCAAGCGCTGCAAGCGAAGCTTTTGAGAAGTCTGTAGGAACTAGAATTTTATTAATGTCTAAGCTCATGATGGTTTGTTTGGTGATTTGGTTTTGGCGCAAAGGTAATCATGTGTATATTAAAACGCAACACTTGTTATAATTAAGTTTTTGTTAAGTGATCTTATTTAAAAATAAATCCAATGCTTTTCTTTTAGGCTCATCTAAAGAGTAGTCTATAGAACTTGTTAAATACTGTTCTGCGTTAAAGTTGTTTTGATTGTTAATAAGCGGTAATACCTTATTAATATTGTCGATGCCATACTTTAAGGCACTGTTGAATTTTGATAGGAAACTACTAGAAAGTGTTTTAGTTGAGACCCATACTGCAAAGACAAAAGGTAGTCCAGTCAATTCGGTCCAAAGCTGTGATAAATCATACTCGTATTTAAATCTACCTTTGAGCTTGAACACCCGATCTCCAATGACTAGCCCAGCTACTTTATCTTTGATGTCAGATATATAGCCCTCTTTAGTGTTAACAAATTGCGGATTTACTTTCCAAAATTCCCTGCACAATATTTTTAAAAGTTGTTGTGATGTCATAGATTGAAAATCAAGGAGAATGCTAGTTGTTTCATTGAACGGAACATCGCTAAATAAGCTTACTGTATCTACTTTACCATTTGCTCCTATGCAATAATTACTTATTATGTGATATTTTTTTAATTTAACCAAAGCTGCTATTGGAACCAGTGCAATGTCCACATCTTTATTTATCAATTTTGTAGCGCACTGAGATGGAATATCTAATTGAAGGTTGATTTTCTCAGAGATGTCAGTGTGTTGCAAACCATATATAAACGGTTTGGTATTTAGATAAGAAACTGCAGAAATAGTTATTGGTTTCTTTATATGAGTTTGCAATTTGCTAGATTTTAGAATCTTTGTCCGATATTCAATCTGAATCTGATTGGTTTACTTGAATATAGTCATCTATTAAACTAGGTGGTCAGTATTATTAAAGTCAACTAACTTGAATATGTTATTCTCTAAAGTAAGAGAGTATAAGGTCGTATTCAAATGTGGAAATGTATCCATCTCATGTAAGTCTTTTTTTAAGAGTGTGCAAAGTAAGATGCGCAAGGCTCTTCCATGGGTGCAAACTAGTGCATTTTTGTAGCTAAGATTATTAAGGAATTCGATAAACTCAATTTGTCTCTTTTGCACTTCCAAAGGAGTCTCACCATTTTGAACGGTAATATTAACAATACCTTTATTCCATTGAGAAATAATAGAATGAAATTCTCTTCTATGTTCAGTGCTTGGGCTGACGCCTTCATGAATTCCCCAGTCAATTTCATCAAGTCCTGAATGAATGTGATGCTTGATTCCTTTTTCTATAAAAGGGTTAACGGTTTGCTGTGTTCTTTTTAAGGAAGAAGTTAAGACGAGATCGAAAGGAATATTTTGGTATTTGTTAAAAAAGGCTTGAGCTTGGCTGTATCCAGTTTCGTTAAGGGAAGAATCTACCCCTTTCCCTTGAACAATGCCTCTTTTGTTGTAATCTGTCTCTCCATGGCGAATGATATATAGTTTCTTAGTCATATCAATTTACATTGACCGCTTCTAAAGAGTAATCTTTTATAGTATTGTAAAGTGTATCTCTCTCAATAGGTGTTCTGTTCACCTGTTTAATCATTTCGACCAACTCTTCGGTACTCATAGCAGGATTTTGATCTTCTGCACCTGCCATAGAATATATTTTAGTAGAATCATCAATAGTGCCATCAATATCATCTACTCCAAAGTCCAAAGATAGTTGTGCAGTGGTTTTGCCAATCATCGGCCAGTAAGCCTTGATATGATTGAAATTATCCATATAAATTCTGGAAATCGCGTAATTTTTAAGGTCTTCAATCATAGACACTTCAGCTATGTGAGACATCTCGTTATTTTGATTTCTAAACTTTAGCGGAATAAAGGTGTTGAAACCTCCTGTCCTATCTTGCATAGACCTCAATCGCTCCATGTGATCTATGCGATGTTCATAATTTTCAATATGCCCATAAAGCATCGTTGCATTTGAAGGAATGCCTAATTTATGTGCCTCTTCATGAATTTGAAGCCATTGATCAGTAGTGCATTTGTCTTTACAAATAACATTTCTGATATCTTCATCAAATATCTCAGCACCACCCCCAGGCATTGAGTCCAAACCACTTTCTTTTAAGATTCTTAGCCCCTCAGAGTAAGATACTTTGGCTTTTCTGAACATATATTCTAGTTCAACAGCTGTATACCCCTTAACATGTAAATCAGGTCTTATTGACTTTATCTTTTTTAGTAAGCTGATAAAGAACTCAAGGTTTAATTGAGGCAAAACACCACCAACAATGTGTACTTCTGTTACTGGTTGTCCTTCATAC
This sequence comes from Bacteroidia bacterium, assembly GCA_030426955.1. Classification (GTDB taxonomy): domain Bacteria; phylum Bacteroidota; class Bacteroidia; order Chitinophagales; family JAUHXS01; genus JAUHXS01. The sequence continues at coordinate 378,986 of JAUHXS010000002.1, forward strand.
GATTTGATGATATCTATTATCTCATCTTCGGAATAAACCCAACCTTCGTCTTTTTGTTTGATCAAACGGGAATAAGAACAGAATTTACAAGTAAAGACACATAGATTGGTCGGTTCCACATGAAAGTTTCTATTAAAGAAAACTTTATTGTAGTTTTTTTGCTCTCTGACAAAATTTGCTAAACCTCCTAAAAGTCCTAAGTCTCCCTTTTGGTAAAGGGTAACACCCTCATCAAAAGTAATCCTTTCTTTGTTGAGAACCTTTTCTGCAATCAGCTTTAAATCCTTGGAAACCCCTTTGTAATTCACTAAATTGCTTATATTAGCTTTTCTTTGCATATGCTTTAAAATACAAGGCAAAAGTAATCGGTTTTAGTATCTTAAGCAAAAAATGAGCAAATCTTATTAAGATTTTTAAGAATATAGGTTATGTCAGAAGAAGTAAAAATTTTTGAGGAAGGGGGGGCTGAGTTTCATATTCCAGTAGAGGGATCGATTGGTTTGTTGGCTTTAGGGCATCATGGTATTAATGCGTGGCGAGCCAAAAGAAAAGAAGCTGGCTATGATGTAGTAGCAGAGAAAAAAAAGTTGGTAGCAACTTTAGAAAAAGAAAAGAAGGAAAAAGAGGAAAAAGATGGGAAAGAAGCTGGCAAGTAAAGTTTTACTGATAGGTTGGGATGCTGCTGATTGGAAAGTGATCAACCCATTGATGGATGCTGGAGAGATGCCTGCATTAGAGAGTATTGTAAATAATGGAGTGATGGGAAACCTAGCAACGTTAGAACCTCCATTTTCTCCAATGCTTTGGTCTTCAATCGCCACTGGTAAGCGACCTGACAAACATGGTATTTTAGGTTTTACAGAGCCTGATCCATCAGGTGGTGGTGTTAGGCCAGTCTCAGGAACTTCTCGAAAAGTAAAGGCAATATGGAATGTATTGACGCAGAAAGGTTATAAAACTAATGTTGTAGGATGGTGGCCAAGTCATCCTGCTGAACCGATTAATGGTGTATGTGTATCTAACTTTTATCAGAGAGCAAATAAAGGAATAGAAAAAGGCTGGAAGATGTTACCAGGAACAGTTCATCCTCAAAAGTATGCCGAGACATTGGCTGATTTAAGGGTTCATCCAGATGAATTAACAGAAGCACATATTTTGCCTTTTATTCCTAAAGCAGCACAAGTTGATCAAGATCAGGATAAACGCATTGGCATGATCTCTAAAATTATTGCGGATGCTGCCAGTATTCAATCTGCTGCGACGTGGACAATGGAGAATACGGAATGGGATTTTATGGCGGTGTACTTCGATGCTATTGACCATTTTGGACATGGTTTTATGAAATTTCATCCCCCTCAATTACCTGGATTGCCTGATGATCTTTTTGATAAATACAAAGATGTAATAGTGGGTGGCTATAAGTATCATGATATGATGCTAGAGCGTTTACTGAAAATGGCAGGGGAGGATACAACTGTTATTTTGATTTCAGACCATGGCTTTCATTCTGATCACCTAAGGCCATTATCTCTTCCAAAAGAGCCCGCTGCCCCTGCACTAGAACACCGTCATTACGGCATTTTTGCTATGAAAGGCCCTCATGTTAGGAAAGATGAGCGTATTTATGGAGCTACTCTTTTAGATATCACACCAACATTGCTCACTATGTTTGGGTTGCCATATGGAGAAGATATGGATGGTAAGCCATTGATTCAGGCTTTTGATAAAGAGGTTGAAGTAAGCCGAATTCCTTCTTGGGAAAAGGTAGAGGGGAATGCGGGGACACATCCAAAAGGTATTAAAGAAGATCCTTATGCTGCTAAAGCTGCCATGGATCAATTAATTGAGTTAGGTTATATTGAAGATCCAGGAGAAAATGTACAAAAGGCGGTTGATAAAACGATTCAAGAATCTCAATACAACTTAGCAAGGGTTTATATCGGGTCTAACAGATACGAGGAGGCAATTCCAATTTTAGAAAAATTAATCGAGAAAGAACCAGAGGAAATTCGATTCTTGCAACGTTTAGCGGTTTGTTTTCAGAACACAAGTAAAATCGAAAAGTGTAAACAGCTACTAGTAGGCATAAGAGACATTTTAGATAAAAATTACGAAGAGCGAAAGCAAAAAGCTTTAGAGGAGCTTGAAAAGAACAAAGACCTTAAAAAGGAGGAAAAAGAAAAAATTCGAACTGATATCAACAGTAGGGTAAAGAAGCAATATCCAAATTTATTTTTAATGGAAGGCTCTATATTACTTAGTGAAAATAAGCCCAAAGATGCCTTAGAGCTATTTAAAAAGGCGGAAGAGGCATCTCCAGCCCTACCTAATTTGTACTTGCAAATAGGAAGGTGTTATTTGCAGACTAAAAAGTTTGTAGACGCAGAACGAGCTTTTAAAAAAACACTTTCACTCGATGGGGATAGTGCTCATGCGCATCATGGGTTAGCGGTGGCTTATTTACGGCAAAAGAGATATGAAGAGTCAATTGATAGTGCATTGACAGCAATCGGGTTGATATATCACTTCCCATTTGCTCATTACCACTTAGGAGAAGCTTTAGTTGCTATTGGTGAATACAAGAGTGCCGCTGAGGCTTTTGAAGTATGTTTAACAATGGCACCAAATATCAGTAAAGCAAGAAACTGGTTAATTAAAATCTACGAAGAACATCTTGGTGCATCTGATAAAGCAAAAGAAGTTGCGAACAGACCTATTGCCGTTAAGAAAGAAGAGGAACTTGAGACACAAGGCGACGAGGAAGTAGAATTATCAGAAAGAGCATCGGAGCATAGAGAAAAGTTGCAGGAGAAAAGTCAAGGGGAAATCATTATTGTTTCTGGTCTTCCTAGGTCTGGCACCTCGATGATGATGCAAATGTTGGATAAAGGTGGAGTAGCCATTTTTACTGATAAGGTAAGAGAAGCTGATGATAGTAACCCTAAAGGTTATTATGAGCATGAAGCAGTAAAGAAATTAGTAAGAGATAAAAAATGGCTAAAAGATGCCAATGGCAAGGCAGTTAAGGTAATCGCGCAATTGTTGATGCAATTGCCACCGCGATTTAACTATAAAATAATTTTTATGGAAAGGGATATAAACGAAGTGATCATTTCCCAGCAAAAGATGTTAGAGAGGGAAGGCAAAGCCAAGTCAAAAGATTATCCAATAGGCTTAGAGATGGCATTTAATAATACTTTAGATAAGGTAAAAATATGGATAAATCGTAACTATAATGCAGAAATTTTATACGTTCCTTATGCGAGTGTGATTGCCAATCCTAAAGCTGAAATTAGTAATATAAATAAGTTTTTGGGTGCGCAACTAGATGAGCAGAAAATGTTAGACGCTGTAGATACGAAACTTTATCGTAACAAATTGCGTAAAGCATAATTAAGAAAGATTAGTTATCCCTCTTAAAAATCAATATATTTGTACTTATAATATTTTTGAAATATGAAGACTAAAGACTTACGTTCAAAGCTTAAAGCCTATTCAGCAGTTGCCGCATCACTTATCGGTATAGACCAAACAGCACATGCAGATATCGTTTTTCACGATGTTGACCCTGATTCTACTTATCCTATTGGAGGGATGATGAATGCTTCTATTGATCTTGATGGTGATGGGACGAATGACTTTTTTATTAGATTAAATACTTTTTTTAATACTACAAGTAGTACATCTACTATTACCAATACGCTAAGTGCGGTTCCTTATAATAATAATCAAATAATGGGGATGGCGAATCTGGCATCTGCTTTGGATAAGGGCACATATATCGATGCTGTACAAGCGTTTCGACCTGCAGGCACTTCAGCTAGAATGTTATATATTCAAAGTATTACTACGAGTAGCAGTTCTGGCCCATTTACAAATCAAGAGGGTAATTGGCAAAATGCCACAGATAAGTATTTAGGTTTAAGAATAGACATAGGAGGGGGCAATTATCATTATGGCTGGGTTCGCCTTGATGTTAATAATAATGCATCTGCATATACTGTTAAAAGCTGGGCATATGAAAGTGATATAAATCAGCCAATTATTGCAGGATTCATTCAAACAGATAGTGTGTCTAATGTGCAAGTTGCTGAAGTAGGGAATAATTCAGATGCAAGTGATATTCAGGTTGCCTTTACCGAGCCTGCTGATATATCAATTATTGATGAATATCGCGTTATGGTTGTTAAATCTTCAAAAATAGGAACTTTTAATTTAGATTCAGCAGATGCGATAGGTCCTTCTGGTTATACGGTGGTTTCTAAGGTTGCTCCATCGAATGTATATTCTGGTACGCTGCCTGCTAGTGCTAATGATGTAGATGGAAACCCTATTCAATTAGGAGTTGATTATAATGTTTTTGTGTTAAGTATTGCAGATGGTGTCCAAACCAACGTAAATAGATTATCTTCAGTATCAGACACGATACAGCTTTCTACCCCTTCTGATCCTGTTACTGCACTTTCTGCAGCAGATGTTGATGAGAATGGCAATGGTAGTGATGTGCAAATTACCTTTACAGAGCCATTAGATACTGCGGGCATTGCCGAATATCGCGTTATTGCAGTCAAATCACCAGATGCTACCTCATTTAATATAGATTCTGCGAATCAGCTAACAACAGAGTTTACATCAATTGTGCCAGTTGCTCCATCTTCTATGGTGCAGCAAACTTTGGATTTTAACATGAAAGATGTAGATGGAGATAGTATTATTATTGGCCAGCCGTATAAGTTTTTTGTATTAACGGTAGCTAATGGAATGAAAGCAAACATAAATGCACTTTCTGCTGAATCAAATGAGTTGACTTTGACAACAGCAACTGATAGTGTAGCTAATATTCAAGTGCTTGATGTAGCTGATAGTGCTAATGGTCGAGATTTAGAAGTTAGGTTTACAGAGCCTGCGGATACATCTGTAATAGATGAATATCGTATAATGGTTGTTAAATCCACTTCCGCAAGCACATTTGATTTAGCTCAAGCGAATGCAGTTATACCTACAAACTATACGTCAGAAGCAAAAGTGGCTCCTTCACAGATTCACGTAGATACTTTAGCCTCAAATGCAACAGATGTTGATGGCGATTTGCTGACTATTGGAGTACCTTATAATGTATTTGTATTGAGCGTTGCAGATGGCATGTTTGCAAATGTTAATAATTTGTCAGCCATGTCTGATACGATCACATTAAATACTGAAGTCGATACAGTTTCTGCATTAGCTGCTAATGACATTGCTAATAATAAAGATGCAAGTGATATAGAGGTATCCTTTGTAGAGCCAACAGATACTTCTGGTATTGCAGAATATAGAGTATTGGTTGTTAAAAATAGCTTTGCATCTAGTTTTGATTTAGCTTCTGCCAATGCTGTTGGTGCGGGAAATTATGATGTAATAGTGCCAGTAATGCCATCAAATAATGTAACACAATCACTTAGTGCTGTGACCAAAGATGTAGATGGTGATGATATAGAATTAGGACAGGCTTATAACTTATTTGTTTTAAGTGTTGCGAATGGAGTGACAGCAAATGTTAATTCGCTTTCTGATTCATCAAGTCAAATTATTTTAATAAACCCTACAGATTCAGTCACAGCTATTGGAGTGGCTGACATTGCTAATAATGGCAATGGAAGTGACTTAGAAGTTGCTTTTACGGAGGTAAGCGATACCGCTCTAATAGATGAATACCGCATAATAGTTGTCAAGTCATCTAAGGCTACTGCTTTTGATTTAGATTCGGCCAATAATGTTGTACTTGCAAATTATACTTCAGTGACTCCTCAATCTAATGGGGGTAACTTGAATATTTCACTCTCTGCTGGAGCTACTGATTCTGATGGAGATAATATTGTGAATGGTGTGTCTTACAAGGCATTTGTTTTAAGCGTTGGGAAGGCATTTGTCACAAATGGAAATAATCTTTCTGCAGAATCTTCAGAAATTACACTAAAAACAGTCGTAGAAGCTGTTACAGGTATCAGTGCTACAGATGTATCTAACAATGGAAACGGAACAGATATGGAAGTAGCTTTCACAGAAGTGAGTGATACTTCGTTACTAGATGAATACCGCGTAATGGTTGTTAAGTCTGCAAACGCGAGTAGTTTTAACTTAGATTCTGCTAACAATGTTTCGGTAGGCAATTATACCTCAATTGCTCCTCAAGCAAATAGTAGCCTGATAACTCAAGCCTTAGATGCTAATGCAAAAGATACAGATGGGGATGCTATCGCTAACAGCATTTCTTATAGGGTATTTGTGCTGAGTGTTGGAGATGCAATGGTAACAGATTCTAATAACTTGTCAAATGCTTCTAGTCAGATTACATTAAAAACTGCTGTTGAAGCAACAACTGGAGTTAGCATTAGCGATGTGAGCGATAATGGTAATGGTTCAGATTTAGAAGTGACTTTTACAGAAGTTAATGATACTCTATTATTGGAAGAGTATAGAGTTATTATAGTTAAGTCATCTCAGTCAGGTACATTTAATTTAGCAATTGCTGAGGCATTGCCAATGGGTAACTATACTGTTGTGGAAAAAGAAAATGAAGCAACTCAGAAGATCCTTACCCTAGATGCTAATGCAAAAGATTCTGATGGAGATGATATTGCAGAAAATGTGCCTTATAAAGCATTCATCTTAAGTGTTGGTGATACTGCTCTTTCAGATGAAAATGCTTTATCCGCTCCTTCTAGTGAGCTAACCCTGATGGGCGATGTTTCTATTGCAGAAGGATGGGAAAATAAGGTTGAACTATTCAGTGCAGGAGATAGAATCGTAGTTAATCTCCTTGATGAAAATACATTAGGAACGAGTATATCCGTTTATAATTTAGTAGGTCAAAAGATTTATAATTCACGAATTACTGAAGATAGGTCGGAGGTTGAATTAAGGGATGTTAAAGGAATTGTCATTGTCGCTATTGAGGACAAAGGAAAACAAATTTATACCCAAAAGGTATTGTTGAAATAGGGACTCCCAAAAGAATTTTTCATAGTTAGTAAGGAACCTATACTGAGCTTCTAATCAAACGATTGATTGCTCATTGCTGAGAGTTCTATCATTTTATCATATTCCTCAGGAGAGAGGTCATTGTAATAAAAATTAATCGGATTAACTTTGCGTCCATCCTTGTGTACTTCATAATGCAGATGAGGAGCTGTAGATAATCCTGTATTTCCTACGAAACCTAGTAGGTCACCTCTTTTTACTTTCTGACCTCTTTTAGTCTCAATTTTACTCATGTGAGCATAAACCGTTTGATATCCGTATCCATGATCCACTATGACGTGGTTGCCATAACCCCTTCTCGCTTTTTTTGCTACGATTACTTTACCATCTCCTGTAGCATAGATTTCTGTACCTGTTGGAGCGGTAAAGTCCATTCCCCAATGCATTCTTCTTGTTTTATAAATTGGGTGAATTCGGTATCCATACCCTGAGGCCATTCTCTTTAAGTTTTTATTTGATACGGGTTGAATAGCAGGAATTGAAGACAACATCTCTTCCTTATTTTTCACCATTTTATATACCTCATCATAAGATTTAGACTGAATATATAGTTGTCTTCTAATTCTTTCCAACTTATTACTAGCCGATATCATAATTTCCGAGTTTTCATAGTTGTTGAGCTGTTTGTATAAATCTGCTCCTCCATATCCCGCATTTCTAATGCTATTGGGAATAGGTTCCGCTTCAAAAATCACTCTATAAATGTTATCATCTCTATCTTGCAAATCGGCTAAGACCTGTGTCATTTGATCTAGTTGCTGATCTAGCAAGTCGTATTGGAGTGTCAACTGATTGATCTCTCTCTTAAGCTGTTTTTCTTTGGGTGAGTCTAATAAAGTGTATGCAATGGCGATAATGATAACTGCAAACATAATTGCGGAACTAATAAAGCCAACTACTCGCCACGTTTTTTGCCAGAAACTGACTCTCACACGCTCATATCGTAACGACTGTGTATTATATTGATACTTTACTTTAGCCATTTGTTTTAATTAGTTACCTTTGCCACTAGGCTTTAAACTTATTTAAAACGTAATTCAAAGCTAACAAAAAATAATGATATCAATCATTGTAAATCAGCTTGAAGCTTTAATTATTCACATACGATGACATCGAAGGAAATTAGAAAGGTCTTCTTAGATTTCTTCTACGAAAAAGGACACAAAATTGTTTCATCGGCGCCTATTGTGCTTAAAGATGATCCGACTTTGATGTTCACGAACGCTGGTATGAATCAGTTTAAGGATTATCTATTGGGTGATAAAGTCGCCTCGGATAAAAAGGTTGCTGACACACAGAAATGCCTAAGGGTTTCTGGAAAACACAATGACTTGGAGGATGTTGGTTTTGACACCTATCATCATACCATGTTTGAAATGCTTGGCAATTGGTCTTTCGGGAATATAGGTCAAGAAAGGGGAGGGTATTTTAAAAAAGAAGCCATTGAATGGGCCTGGGAACTACTAACAAAGAAGTATAAAATCCCAACAGATCGATTGTATGTGTCTATTTTTGAGGGCGATATATCAGAAGGCTTATCAAAAGACACAGAGTCCTATGATATTTGGAAAAATTGGATTGATGAAAACAGGATTCTTGAATTTAGCAAGAAAGATAATTTCTGGGAAATGGGTGAAGTTGGTCCTTGTGGTCCCAGTTCTGAAATACATATAGATATTCGCTCAGAAGAAGAGCGCAAGCAAGAAGATGGCAAATTGCTTGTAAATAAAGACCATCCTAAGGTTGTTGAGATTTGGAATTTGGTTTTTATACAATATAACCGCATTAAAGATGGCACATTAAAACCGTTACAAGACAAGTATGTTGATACTGGAATGGGGCTAGAGCGTCTTTGCATGGCATTGCAAGGCAAAGAATCTAACTACGATACTGATTTATTTCAACCTTTAATCAAAGAACTGGAGCAAATAGCTCATTATAAGTATGGTACGGACGAGAAAAAGGATATTGCAATTCGTGTAGTAGTTGATCACCTGAGAGCTGTCGCCTTTGCAATTGCTGATGGTCAATTACCTTCCAATACAGGAGCTGGATATGTGATTCGAAGAATTCTGAGAAGGGCTGTGAGATATGGATATCAGTTTTTAGGATTAGAGAAACCATTTGTTTGTACGTTGGTTAAGCCTTTAACAGACTTAATGGGAGATGCTTTTCCTGAACTAAAAGGTCAAGCAGGCTTAATAGAAAAAGTTATTAAAGAGGAGGAGAGCTCATTTCTAAAGACTTTGGGGAATGGTATTAAGCGATTTGAAGATGCTTTAAAAAGTAATAATTCTGGAACCTTTGATGGAGGTGTTGCCTTTGAATTATATGATACCTATGGGTTTCCTATTGATTTGACACAATTGCTTGCTAAGGAAAAAAGCATTCAGGTTGATATGGAAGCGTTTGAAAAAGCAATGCAACAGCAGAAAGAGCGTGCTAGAAAAGCATCTGAAACTGATACCTCAGATTGGGTAGAGGTAAATCAAGGAGAGGGTGTTGAGTTTACCGGATACGATAGCTTAGAAGAAAAAGCAAAAATACTCAAGTACAGAAAAGTGGTTGCGAAGGAAAAAACGCTTTATCAAGTCGTATTAAATAGAACACCATTTTATGCAGAAAGTGGAGGACAAGTTGGTGACAGAGGTTACTTTGAAATAGGTGAGGAGAAAGTGGAGGTGCTCAACACAAAAAAAGAGAATGACCTCATTATTCACTTTTTAAAGAAGCTACCAACTAACTTAGATAGTAATCTCACTGCTCATGTGAGTGCAGCTAAAAGAAAGAAAACAGAAGCAAATCATTCTGCTACTCATTTACTGCATGCTTCATTGAAATCGGTTTTAGGAGATCACGTTGAACAAAGAGGTTCACTAGTAGATGAAAATCACTTGAGATTTGATTTTTCCCATTTTGCTAAAGTAACAGATGAAGAATTGAGCGAAATTGAACAAATGGTCAATTTAAAGATTAGATCAAATATCAGTTTAGACGAAAAGAGAGATATTGCCATAGACGAAGCAAAAAAAATGGGCGCGACAGCATTATTTGGAGAAAAATATGGAGATACGGTAAGGGTGATTACTTTTGACCCTAGTTTTTCCATGGAACTTTGTGGAGGGACTCATGTCAAGTCAACTGGAGAAATTGGGTACTTTAAAATTATTTCTGAATCGTCTATTGCAGCTGGAATAAGAAGAATAGAGGCTATAACTGCTGAAGAAGCTGAAAAGTATGTAAATTCAAAACTTAACCTCTTAAACAAAGTCGAAACTGAACTAAAGCAACCCAAGGATGTAATAAAAGCTATTATCGATCTTCAGGAGGAAGGTGTGAAATATAGAAAGAAAATAGAAAGGTTCGAGGCAGGTAAGGTGAATCACCTTGCAAATGAATTAAAAAGTAAAGTTCAGGCGTTAGATGGAATCAATTTTATTGGTGAGATGATCGATTTGGATTCTGGAGATGCAGTTAAGAATTTGGCTTTTCGGCTTAGAAAGGAGTTGGATAATTTATACCTTGTTTTAGGTGCTAAAGTCAATGGCAAAGCGTTAATAACAATAGCCCTCTCAGATGATTTGTCAAAGGAAGGAGATCTAAATGCGGGAACAATTATTAGAGATGTATCTAAGCTTATTCAAGGAGGAGGAGGAGGACAACCATTCTACGCAACAGCAGGAGGAAAAAATCCCGATGGGTTGCAGGAGGCAATAGAGCGTGCAAAAGATTATGCAATTAAGATCAAGTAATGAGTGTCACTGATAAATACGAAGCAATTATTGGTTTAGAGGTTCATGCTCAACTATCTACCAATTCAAAGGCTTATTCATCAGACTCTGCTGAGTTTGGCGCAGGTGCTAATGTTAATATTAGTCCAATTTCATTAGGACACCCCGGAACTTTACCCAGGGTGAATAAAGAAGTCATAAAGTATGCTGTCAAAGCAGGCTACGCACTTAACTGTGAGATTAATAAGTATAATGCGTATGCCAGAAAAAATTACTTTTATGCCGATTTACCTAAAGGTTATCAAGTTACTCAAGACACAACACCAATTTGTACCAACGGTCATGTAACAATAAACTCAGAAGGACAGGAAAAGAAAATAGGCATTATTCGAATACATATGGAGGAGGATTCTGGCAAAAGTATGCACGATCAGGATCCATATTATTCATTGATTGACCTCAATAGAGCTGGTGTTCCTTTGATTGAAATAGTTTCTGAGCCTGACTTAAGAAGTGGTGAAGATGCGTATCAGTACCTTACGGAGATTCGAAAATTGGTTAGATATTTAGATATCTGTGATGGCAATATGGAAGAAGGAAGTTTGAGGTGCGATGCCAATATATCCATAAGATTAAAGGGCAGCGATAAGTTCGGTACTAGAGTTGAGGTGAAGAATATGAACTCTATGCGAAATGTGAAAAGAGCCATTGATTATGAGGTAAGTAGGCAGGCAAAACTTGTTGAAGAGGGTGGAGCTGTAAAGCAACAAACAATGGGCTTTGATCCATTATCGGGCAAAACATTTGTCATGCGTTCAAAAGAAATGGCACATGATTACAGGTACTTTCCTGAGCCAGATTTACCTCCAGTAAATCTTTCGGAGGAATATCTTAAAAGCATAAAAGAAGATATGCCTGAGTTGCCTAATGAGCTGAAAAGTAAGTTTCAAGGCGAATACGGTTTGTCGGATTACGATGCGAGTGTGTTGACTTCAGAAAAAGACTTAGCATTATATTATAATGACTTAATTGGATTGTTGCCAAACGATAAGAAAGCTTATAAAGTAGCGGCTAACTGGCTAATCGGACCAATAAAATCATATCTCAATGAAAACGCGATTGAGATCAATGATTTTCCTGTTTCAATTCATACCATCGCTGGTATTATTGCCCTTGTTTTTGAAAACAAAATCAGTAATTCAATAGCAATACAGCAATTGTTTCCAAAAGTTATAAGCAGTGAAAAGGAAACAAATGTCGAGTTGCTTGCAGAGAGCTTAGGGTTACTTCACCAAACTGGAAATGATGATGAATTAAAAGAATTGATCAATGCTGCATTAGATAGATTTCCTGACAAGGTAGAAGCATATAAAGCAGGAAATAAAAACTTGCTAGGACTTTTTATGGGAGAGATTATGAAAGCTTCACGAGGAAAATTTGATCCCAAGCAGGTTAGTCAAAACCTTTCCCAAATGCTTGATAACTGAGCTAATCCTGGTCTTTGAAAAAAGATAATCCCTTTATTACGTTCTTAAGTTTAGCCCACAAACTAGGGGTGATATTATTGATATATACTTTTTTAAGAGTTTGTTTTTATTGGATAAACGTTGAGCTATTTAACGGATTAGGAACGCTAGATTTTTTGAAAATTTTGGGTTATGGAATTCGTTTTGATACATCTGCTATATTATACGTCAATTCTGTGTTTATCGTTTTATATGTTTTGCCTTTGCCAATTAGTGCCAAAGTTTGGTATCGTACCATGCTATTATTTATTTATGTGATTTCTAATTGTTTTGCTTTAATTTTTGCCTTAGCCGATTTAGTTTACTTTAAACATACATTAAAGCGAACGACTGGAGATATTTTTGAATTGGGGGATGATCTTTGGGTACTGCTTAGTAGCTATATTAAGGATTTCTGGTACCTTTTTTTGTTGCTGTTTGCGATTGCAAATGCCTTAATATGGCTTTATAAAAGAATGAATTATTCCTATATGGCAGTCTCTTGGGATTACTTTAAAAGAGCCCTACTTTTTCTTAGTATTATGATATTGTCGGTCATAGGCATGAGAGGTGGGCTGCAATATGTTCCAATTGGTCCCATTAATGCTTTGGAATATGTAGATATGCAATATGCTCCAATGGTTACTAATACGCCCTTATCCATTTTATATACTTTGGATCATAAGAAGCTAGTTAATAAAAATTATTTTACGGATGATGAATTACAAAACATATTTGATCCTTACAAAGACTACTCAAAAGAAAATACTCCATTAAATCGAAAAAATGTTTTTCTAATTGTTTTAGAAAGCTTTTCTTATGAGTATTTAAATGCTAAAGATAGTCTAGGATATTCGTATACGCCATTTCTAGACTCTTTATCTAGGCTATCGTTGAAGTTTTCAAATTGCTATGCAAATGGCACACAATCAAATCAAGGAATTGTATCAATCTGCGGAGGCATTCCTGCTTTAATGTCGTCACCATTTATGAACTCCATCTATCAAAATAATCGCTTTGAAGGTTTGGGGGAAATATTAAGGGCTAAAGACTACCAAACTATGTTTTTTCACGGAGGCACTAATGGTACTATGAAGTTTGATGCTTTTACAAAGGCTGCAGGATTTTCAAAATATTACGGTAGAAATGAATTTAATGATGAGCGCTTTTATGATGGTGCATGGGGTATTTATGACGAACCTTTTTTTCAATTTACTGCCAAAACAATAAATGAGGCAGATACTCCTTTTTTAGGAGTCTTATTTTCGTTGTCATCACATCACCCGTATCATTTACCTGATGAGTATAAAGATGCTTTTCCTAACATAAGAGATAAATTCTTAAGAACAGTCAAGTATACAGATAATGCATTGAAGATATTTTTTGATATAGCTTCAAAATCAAATTGGTATTCCAACACATTATTTATAATTACAGCCGATCATGTTGGTGTAAAGAAATATAACACTTCAAAATCTGTACTTAATAATTATCATATTCCATTGATGATATTTGCTCCAGGGGACACTATAGTTGGGATGAGTGATAAAATATGCCAGCAAATTGATATAATGCCCTCAGTGTTAGACTATGTGAATTATGATACTACGTTTTTTGCATTCGGACAAAGTATATTTAAGAATAATTTAGGATATGCTTATCAATATAGAAATGGTATATATCAAATAGCGGATAAAGACTATTTTCTTCGTTATGTACAAGATAGTGAAGTAGAGTTCGGTCATCTATCAAATGGTATGCTAGTAAGAAATATTGAGGATACTATATTGCTTCGTAATAAAAAAGGCCTTAAAAAAAGGCTTCAGGCGATTATTCAGTCTTACAATAATAGACTAAATAGTAACACATACTCTCTTATCAATACTCCAAATTATAATTAGTTATATATATCAACCTATATGATATCCAGAAGCTTTAGATAATGAAGGTCTTTAAAGATTAAAATGCTTTTCAGCCATATCTTTAACTTGTTCGCCGATGGCAAGACAAGCTGTTGCAGCAGGAGAGGGGGCATTCAAGACGTGAATAGAGTCGTCTTGGTATTCTATTTTAAAATCTTCAATCATTTCACCGTCATGTCCTAATGCCATAGCTCTAACACCAGCTCTTCCCGGTTGTATGTCATCCATGGTGAGTGAAGGGATTAATTTTTGTAATCGATTTAAAAACAATTTCTTAGAGAATGCCCTTTTGTATTCATCCAAGCCAAAACGCCAATGTTTTAAAAATAGCTTCCAAGTACCTTTATATGTCAACGCCTGAATGCTATCTTGCAATTTGAAATCTGTTTTGCCGTAGCCTTCTCTTTTAAAAGTAAAAACCGCATTTGGCCCACACTCTACACCGCCATGAATCATTCGGGTAAAATGAACACCTAAAAATGGAAATGCAGGATTGGGAACAGGATAAATTAGGTTTTTAACTTTGTGCATTCCTTGTTCTGTAAGGTCATAGTAGTCTCCTCTAAAACCTACTATTTGCATATCTAACTTTACGTTGTCTTTTTTTGCAAGTCTATCAGAGAATAGACCTCCACAGAAAATCATTTTTTTAGTTTTAAACTTTCCATGTGTATTTGTAACGATTACATTATGATTATCAGACTTATGAAAGTCCGTCACTTTACAATCTTTGATGATCTTACTTTCAGGTTGAATCCCTATTGTCAACTCTGCTAGCTTATTGGTTGTGCCAACATAGTCAATGATTCCAGTACAGGGCACCCAAATACCCGCAATCCCTTCGCAAAATGGCTCAATTTCTTTAACCTTATTTCCATCAATTTTTTCAATTCCTTCTGTATCATTTGCAATACCATTATTGAAAATTTTTTCTAAGAATGGGAGTTCACTTTCGTCGGTTGCGACTACAACCTTTCCGCATACATCATGCGCCACTTTATGGTCTTTTGCAAATTGAACAAGTTCTCTTCTTCCAGCAACACAGTTTTTTGCCTTATATGACCCTGGCTTGTAGTAAAGTCCAGAATGTATTACTCCTGAATTTCTACCTGTTTGATGATTGGCAAGTTGAGTTTCCTTTTCTAATAATAAGATGTTAAGTTTGGGAAACTGTTTTTGCACCTTGTAAGCAGTCGCGACACCTACGATTCCTCCTCCAACAATTGTTATATCATATACTTTATCAGACATAAGATATTTTTAGGCATAAAAAAAGCCACTCTTTTTATTAAGAAGAGTGGCTTTCTCAATTTTAATCAATTGATTACTCAGTAAAGTCTTCTTTGAATCCGATTAGTACTACCGCACAACCAGATCCTGCACCCTCTGTAAGGTTTGCTTGGATGATATATTTATCAGTAGCATTAAATTTAAATTTCCACTCTTGAGGCATATCATAGTCAAGATTGGAAAATAAAAGGTTATATCTAGAATCATAAACACTAAACTCTAAAGTGTCTGAGTGAGGTCCTGTACAGGCTACAATCTTATACTCGTTTCCAGCATAAAAAGTAGTCTCGAATTCAGCCGTCTCACCTTCTAGTAGTAAAGCTCTGTGGAACTGACCATCAGATTTGAAAGGTTTTAAACTTGGTGCACACTTATTAGCTAACTCTCCACATTGCGCATTAGAAAGAGTGGGTAATAAAAATAAACCGAATGCTAGAAATAAACCTAATATTAAACTTTGCTTTTTCATATCTCTTTTTTGTTCTATAGTGGATTCAAATTAGTTGATAACGGTTGCTCTAATAGTACCAACTTTTTCAGTAATTGTAGCTAGCTGATCATCTGTGACTGTTACAATGCTCTTCGTTAAAATAGTGGTAGAAGCATCTTTTGCATCTGTTTCAGAGTTGCCTCCTGGGTTGTATTCATAAGTGATATCAACTTGATCAAACACAGTTTTTAGATCGTTTAAAGAAGCGGTTAAACTACTTACCTCTGCATCATCTTCAAACTGTCCTAGGAGAGTCATTAAGATGCCAAGAGTGATTTTTTGCTCACCAATTCTTGTGATTATATTTTCATCCTTTTGATTTTTTATCATGTTGCATGCTATGTATAGTCCTTCTACCCAACCTCCTGCAAGTATTAAAGCAGATGCTTTATTTCTTTTGTGCTGTTGAAGATATCTATCCGATTCAAAAAAGGCGTTAGTAACAATTTCTAGAAGTTTGTCTTGATTTCCTAGATTTTCTTGTACCTGATCCAACGTATTTCTCTCAAAAGCTCCAATAATTCCAAGCTCATCTGCTAAAGACTTAACTGTATTAAGGTAGTTGATTGCATCCTGAGTTTGGTCATAAAGTGCTGCATAGCCTAAGTCCGCACCATAAACACCAACATTTAAACTTTTTTTGTAATTGTTAGAATAGTTAGAAGCGTTGTCAGTTGGATTTAAAACGGTTGCATCATAATTGATTCCTGATCTTTTGATTGTCGCAGCAATCTGAATTGGAGAAGGCAAGCCATGAACTCCTTTAAGCTTTTCATCATCCGCTTCTTCCGCTACTTTCTCTTGCTCCATCATTTCTTCTTCATGGTCACCATCTTCGCCTTGTGGAGCTTCATTACAACCTTGAAAAGAAGCTGAAAGCATACTTACTACAAATAAAAAAGAAAAAATCTTGACATTAAATTTTAACATGATAGTTCTTTTACGCTATTTTTTAAAAACACTAAGCGAAAATAATTAAAAGTTGCATTAAATCCCAAATAATTAATTTTTTTTTAATGTTTAAGCATTATTAATCACTATGTAGCTCAAATACACTTATCTCAGGTAAAATGCCAACCCTTCCAGGATATCCAAGAAAACCTAGCCCCCGATTGACATACAGATATTGTCCGTTTTGTTTATATAACCCTGCCCACTGTTTATAAATGTATTGAGAAGGACTCCATTTAAATCCAGGTATCTCAATGCCAAATTGCATACCATGAGTGTGTCCTGAAAAGGTTATGTCGATATCTTTGTATTTTGTGTTTACTTCTCCATCCCAGTGGGTTGGGTCATGTGACAATAAAAGTTTTAAGCTAGTCTTTTCGGCTCCTTGATATGCTTTTTGGAGATTTCCATAACTTTTGAAATTTCTTTTAGCACTCCAGTTTTCTACACCAATAACGGCAATTTCCTCATCTTTTATTTTAACTTTTCTATGTTCATTCAACAGTAAATCCCAACCCAAATCACGATGTATTTGATGTATTTCTTGTAGGTTCTTTTCTTTTTCAGATATGGAATTCCACTTTACATAGTCCCCATAGTCGTGATTGCCTAATGTAGAATAAATGCCTTGCTTGGATTTAATTTGTTTCAGTATTGGCATCATTGAATAAGCTTCTGAAGAAATATAATTAACTAAATCTCCAGTAAAAAAGACAAAGTCAGCTTGTTGTTCGTTGATTAATTCAATTGCCTTTTCAACTGGACTATGAAATACAAAGCTTCCAGAGTGGATGTCTGAAATCTGAACTATTTTTAGCCCATCAAGATTTTTAGGAAGGTTTTTAATAGCAAGCTTTTCCTTTCTTACCTGATAGTTGTATGCATTTTTTACCATGCCCATCATTAATGTGGCAAAAGGGATGCCTCCAGAAATTAAAGCTAGTTTTGAGATAAATGCAGACCGGGTCATCATATTCTGATTATTTGAAGTTGTCTGTTTTATCTTTTGAATTGACTTAATTGTTGTAAAGTGAAGCACTCTAAATATATCGTTTAGGAATAAGAAGATGCTTGCAATTAATTTTGAGAGTTGAAGTAAGAATATCATAGAAAGGGGATAGGTTCTCATAAATTTATGCCAGTCTGGAAAATCGACGATAAAGCTGAATGAGATAAATGATATCCCTATGATTGTCTGACTCCAGAAAATGATTTTAATAAGGCGTTTCGTGTTGTTGCTAGCATTTTTTGAAATGGCTTTGATTGCCTGATATAAATACCAGTCTAATAGATAGGTCGAAAATAGAATCAGCTTAAAAAACATATATTTGCTATGCATCTTCTTGCAAAGATATTGAATGCTTATGAGATCACTATTAAAATTGAAATATATCAAACATCATTTACTTGTAGTATGCCTCATCGGTTATTTCGTTGGTGGTAATACCAAATTAAAGGCAGATGCGTTATCGACAACACTCAACTCCTTAAGAATATGCTATGATGTGAAGTTTTATAATCTTGAGCTTAAAGTTGATTTTGATGATCGATCTATCAAAGGCAAAAATGATATTTACTTTGAAGTAGTAGAGCCTTGTAATAAAATTCAAATAGATTTAGATAAGGGATTAGTCATTGATAGAATTTCTTACAGCGATAGGACGCTAAGCTATGGTAGGGATAAGAGCGCGATTTACATTGATTTTGAAGATGACCTAAAGGTTGGCAGTAAACACAAGATTACGGTTCATTACTCTGGCAAACCTAAGGAGGCTGTTGATCCGCCTTGGAATGGCGGATTTGTTTGGTCAGAGGATGAAACTGGAACCCCCCTGTTAGGCGTGACTTGTGAAGGTATTGGTGCAAGTACTTGGTGGCCATGTAAAGATCATCCGAGTGATGAACCTGATAGTGTGCGAATAAAAGCAACTGTTCCCGAAGCGTTTTTTTGTATATCTAATGGTCAATTGCGAGCAATTACAAAAAATAATGGCCTAGCTACCTTTGAATGGTTTGTGAGCTATCCTATTAACTTATATAATGTAACTTTGAATGTTGGGGATTATGAGAATTTTAAAGATTACTACTATTCTCCATATGCTCAAGATACCCTAGAGTTAGATTATTATGTACTGTCTTATAATTTAGATACAGCAAAAAAGCATTTTCAGCAAGTGCCTAATATTTTGGGATGCTTAGAAAAGCGACTGGGCAAATATCCTTTTTATAGGGATGGGTATGCATTAGTGGAGACATCATACTTAGGGATGGAACACCAGGGAGCAATAGCTTATGGCAATAATTATCAAAATGGTTACATGGGAGAATTGACGGCAGGATTGCCCTTTGATCGAATTATTATGCATGAAACAGCGCATGAATGGTGGGGGAATAGCATTACTGCGGCTGATTTGTCTGAACTATGGATTCAAGAATCATTTTGCACCTATTCAGAGGCATTGTTTGTTGAATGTGAATATGGTTATGATAAAATGATTAAATACCTGTTAGAGCAAAAGAAACTGATTCAAAACAAAGCTCCTATGTTAGGCGTAAGAGGTTCTAATAAACAACCGAAAGGGACGGATGTTTATTATAAGGGTGCCTGGATGTTGCATACGTTGAGAAATGTTATCAATAATGATTCTCTGTGGAATGATGTTGTGTTAAGTCTAAGTAAAGAAAAATATCTGTCTATTGTTTCAACAGAAGAGATCGTCTCATTTATCAGCAAAGAGGCAGGTCAAGATTTTACTGCCTTTTTTAACGAATACTTGAAATACACAACGATACCTACGTTGCAGTATAAGGTTGAAAAGAAGAAAAAATATGTTGAGTTATATTATCGTTGGAAAGTTAATGAGTTGGATTTTAGTATTCCAATAAAGGCAATAATGGGACAGGAGCTACCTTTGCAGCTATTTCCTACAACGGAATGGAAAAGCTTAAAATTGGAGGGGGTACAGTTTATTAATTTAGATATCCCTAAAGAACTGTACTATATAAATTGTGAGCTAGTAACAGATTAGTTACTAGCTCACAATAATTCAAGGAAGTCTTATTCCTTTACAAAGGATTTATTAATCAATTCTTCACCTTGTCTTACTTGGATAAAGTAAGTACCAGATTCTAGGTCTTTCACATTCAGAGATACTTTTGCATGTGATTTAGACTTGCTATAAGTATCGCTAATTAACTTCTGACCAGATAATGATACGACAGATACTTCGATATCTTCCTCATTTGCATTGTCTAGTTCTAGTATTAGTTTTCTAGATGCTGGGTTAGGGTATATATCCATTCTGTAAAGTAAGTGCGATTCACTTACTGCACTCACGTATCCATTTCGCAGTTCAAAAGAGTTTTCGTAAAAACCATTTTTGTTGTCAGATACACGAACTCTTATGTAGAACACAGAATCTGTCATGTTTTCAATGGATTGAGCAAGTTTAACACTTTCTCCGACGATGCTAAACAAGTCGTTATTGCCGTCACCAACACCATTTACAAAATCATAAATATGTGTGTCTGAAACATCTGCATCTGTGGTGCTTAGTAAGCCAATAAGATCATCAACTTCCGTTCCTTCCGCAATGAATGTATTATTAAGAGATAGGGCAGTTGGGAAATTATTCGGCGTTTCAGATGTCTCATAGAGTACGTATTTCTCAATATCTGTCATTGGATCCATATCGTTGTATAAAACAAATACAGAATCAAATTCACCAACACCAATTTGTTGTTGGCTTGCATTAGAGGTCGCTCCAAAAGTGAACGTACCTTTAAATGTACCTTGGTTTGGAGCTTGCTCTGTAAGCTTCAACTGAATACCGGTAGGATCTTCTAATGAGTAAACAGTTACGAATACTTCATCTTTTACAGAAGTATTGGCATTGAGTCCTTCATCTTTAAGGGTTACAATTACCTCTTGACCACTACCGTTGAAGCTAAACCCATTGGTTGAAAGTATTCCAGTTGCGCTCTCATTATCAAATACGGTAATTGTATAAGAAGCGGTATCAATGCTACTGGAGTCATCACCAACAACAACAATTACCTGATGTTGTCCCACTTGGTCAGAAGAAGGCGTCCACGTGATGGCACCAAATTCATCCATAGACATGCCTTCAGGTGAAGTTACCAACCATGGGTATGGACTATCTCCTGCATCAAGGTCTACATAAGTAATAGTCATAGCATACTGCTCATCCACTTTTGCAGTTTTTACAAAAGAGCTATTCGTAATCTCAGGTGCATTATTAGATGAACCGCTTACGAAATCTAGTGCTACGATATTAGATAAGTTAGACTCAACATTATTATCGGTTACTGCACTGATGGCAAACTGATAATCTCTACCTTTCGTAAAGTCAACAATACTATACGTTAAAGCTGAATCTACTCTTAGGTTACCACTATTGAAGGTAACTGTATCTTCATCGAAATAGATATAGTACTTAGCTGCTTCAACAACAGGTGTCCAAGACAACTTGATTGTGTCTACGTCTTGTGTTCCTGATAGGGTAGGAACCGTAATAGGACTTGGTCTATTGATTGAAAAAGCAGTACCATAGTAATTTACTATAGGTGTATTGGATGAATCATCAATTACTGCGTATACATAATATCCTCCATTTTTCAATGAATCAGTATTCCATACATAGCTATCTGTTTCGTCATCTTCTGATATACCTTGAACAATTGGAATGCCATTAGCACCTTCCTGATCGATATCATAGAATAAAGATACTTTCGCATCTGAATCTGGATCGTCATCGCTCCATGAAATGGTTAAATCACCAGAAGTAGTATTTAATGATACATCCTCAATCTCAATCTCAGGGCTATATCCAGAAGCAAGTACTTCAACCTCAAACAACTCAGCATTGTTTACTTTTATCTGGTATTCACCCGCTTTTGCATTTTCAAGGATAAACATTGATCCATTGATTTCAGGGTTTTCTACATGGTAAATGCCCATACTTGCTGCGTTCTCTGGTGTGATTTCAACTCCTGTTGTCAACACAAGGTTGGCATCAGGAATTAGGTCATCATTCGTCACTTTTACAAACAAGTTTTTTGATGCTTGGTCTACTGTGAAGGAGTAAACACCTTCCTCACTCGTTTTGCCGCTTCTTGCAAGTGGTTCTATATTGGGACCAACTTCAACCTTGGTTGAGTTGTTCTCAAAAGTTAACAATACTCCAAGGCTAACATCAACTACTAAGTGAAGCGTTACATTTGCTCCAAGTTTATTGTCTTGGAAATAAGCATCGGCAGTAGCGATTTTTCTTGGTAAAATGCCTGGCAACCAGTCACACACAGGGCATGGATCTGGTTTTGGAATAGTTACTTCCAGTTTTGCCGCTGCATTAACGCCAATCTTATCGTCTTTGAAAGTCATTGCTAAACCAGCTTCTCCTTTAAAGATTTCTAGAAGGTTTAGAAAAACTTCTATTCCTACTTTCTCTACAGAAATTTCAATCGCCCCGCCTGCTAAGTCTTCTCCAAACAATTGAACTGTTCCAGATCCATTTAATGAAGTAGCAAACTTGTAGCTAATTGTTAAGTTATCTAGTTTGATTACTTCTACTGGTACAGTAGGTCTTAAGTCAACTCCAAGTCCCATAGAAATAGGAGGTTCCTGTAGACCTTTTAAGAAGCCGTTGCCACCGGATAGTTCCCAACCTGTTGTGGCCAATGGAATACCTGGATCTACCTCTATCTCCATCTCAACAGATTCTAGCCCTCCTTTTTGAATGACTACCTCTGCTGCGATGCTAATCCCTTTTTCCATAACTTCAAAACCAATCTGTCCGCCACCTGCGAAAGTATTTTCAAAAGTATTAAAGTAGATATAGACATCATTTAATTCTACCAAGTTTTGAACTTTCAATTCTGTAAGTCTTACAGAGCCAGTAATACGAACACCATTGGTTGTTGTGATTTCTAGACTATCTATATTGACTCCTGTGCCTTCTCCAAATAGTTCGGCAGGTAAGTTTAGTTTTCCACCTATAATTACTCCATCTGGAATTAAATTAAACTTATTTACTTCAAGAGGAAGTCCGATTAAGCTAAAAACTGTATTAGTTGTTGCAAATCCAGCTGTTACAGCCATTTCTGCCAAGGTTGGATGTGCGGTATAGTCAAAGCCTCCTTCTTGTAGTGCTACTTCGGGACCACCATATTCACCTACTTCAGGGATATTTCTCATGAAAACATCGCCTGTTCCTTCAAATGTATTGTTGCTTAAGTCAACCAATACATCTCCAGTAAATCGTAGGTCTTCTGTAAATACGTTTCCACGTAATGTTCTGGTGTTAGGACCTGTCGTGATAATTTTATCTGCTTTTAGCGTGATACCACCCACAACTAATTCTAGTGGTGCTTTGCCAATACCACTTACGGTAATTGGTAATTCTGCAAAAGCATTAAAACTACCTCTATAGCTTATATCTGTTGTTGTGTCAATCGCTCCCAATGACTTAGGCTCAAAGACAACGTGTGTTTTAATAGAATCTCCTGGAGCTAAAAGTAATTGATACGATGTTCCTTGGGTAGGAGGGGCATATCCCTCATATAGGATGTAAAAAGAAGCATCTAAGTTTATCTTATGGTATTCTAATTTCAGGTCTCCTGATCCTCTATTGTGAACCCAAATGTCAATCGTATCTGTTGCTCCACCAACGGTTACAGAATCTGGAAAGTTGATCGTGTCCTCAGATACTTCTATGCTAGGTCCATAAAAGGAGCTTATGAGCCTGATATTTGTATATGGTGTGAAAGGATCATTCGAGCCGATTTGCAAGACCTGATTGAGGTCTCCACCCTCTAACGCTCCTTGTTGTATCCTGATGCTATCTTCTGTCATTGGTGGGATAGTCATATTTATAGACGCCAAAGGCAAGGAAAAGCCTATTGTGCTCCCATTTATAACTTTGTTGTACAACTCTAATGGTTGAGTTCCGATATTTCTCACCTTTATGTATCGATCAACAAATTCTCCAATATTGAGGTCAGGAAAAACCACTTCATCATAGTCTACTTCAATGATCGGTGGGTCATAACCTTCTCCTATTACAGTAGCGGTGAGGTTACTAGACGGGTGGTTGCTAATGAGCTGCATGGTAGCTGAGTAGCTTTTAGCCTCTGTTGGTCTGAATGATAGGGTTAAAAACTTTAATTGAGAAGGTTGTAGGGTAAAAGGAAACGAAATGCCCTCTGTGCTGAAAGCATCAGCGTCTGGACCTGTAAACTCTATTCCACTAATAGTAAGCGGAAGTGCAGATCCGCCTCCTTGGTTAAGGATGTATCCACTAATTTTACTATCGGATGTATCAACTGCAACAGATCCTAAATTAATCGTATCATCGAGACTAGAGGTGAGGTAAGACCATCCAACAAGAGCATGCATAGGCAGCTTTTTTAAGCCTTCTACAGTATTGTTCCAGATATACAACTCTGGGTAGTGGTCTCCTAAATAAACTGGACTAAGCTTTACTTCAACAGTTGTTTGTGCACTTGGTGGGATGGTAATAGGCAGGGTAGCATTTACTACACTAAACTGACTGCTTCCAATCACTACTAAATCATCTATCGTAAGGTCTGCTGCCCCAGTATTCGTAATAGTAAATGATTTAGTAGAATCTTGGAAATTATAAACTGTACCATAATCTAAAAGAGCTGTTGAAAGGCTTATTTCTGGTACTAAAATATTGGCTTGTACAGGAATATTCGCAATACCTCCATTATTAGTATATATCTGAAGAATACCATTAGTGGGGCCTTCTCCATTAGAAAGAGCACGAACAGTAATATTGTAATCCGCGCCTGGTTGAATATTGATAAATCCAGAAGTAATATCGCCATCGGTTACCGTAAAAGGTGTACTGTGTGGATTTTGTATATAAACATACGTCAATCTCATTATCGCATCTCCCGTATTGGTGATCGTAATTATGCTATCTTTATTGTTTCCTTTAAAGATATCACCGAAGTCTATAGAATCAACATTTACACTTAATTCTGCTGCAGTTTGTTGCACCTGAAAAATAACGGTATCAGGGCTACTTATCGCATCGCTGTAAACTATGATCTCAGCTTCTTTTAGCCCAGGAAGTGGTTCTGCTGAAAACCCTACAAACAAATCGTTAGAAACGGTTCCTCCTTCTATCACTGCAGGGAATGATAGACCGCTTGCAATTGTGAATTCAGGTTGTTCAAATCCGGAAGAAGCATTTCCCAAGATTGCATTTGTAATAGTAATGTCAGTACCTCCAATCGTTGAAATAGTAATAAATTTTGCGCCACTTACCTCAATACTGTCTCTTAACGTATCAGAAATTGACATAACGTTTTGGGTTACATCTCCATCTAAGCTTATGTTTTGAGTGTCATTTGCGAAAATGCTTAATGTGCTAGATATTGGACCATAAGTAGTAGGGGTAAAAGAGATGTCTATTGATGTACTATCTCCAGGAGTTACGGTAATTGGGAAAATGGTACTGCTAGAAAAGTCAGAAGCAAAATCTCCACTAAAGTCAAGACCTAAGATAGTGATGTCTCCATCTGCAGCTGCATTATTTTTTACTTTTAAGGTCGTATCTTTTGTGATATTTGCTGTTAACGTATCATAATCAATACTCGGATTTACTTCAATGATAGGAGCAGTTCCCATTCCTAAGTTAACCACGTCGTAGTCTCCTTGAGGGTCATTGCTAAGTATTTTCATGATGCTATTGGTTGGCATATCTGCACCAACTTCATCGGTTGCAAAGGCAATTCTGTAAACCAATGAATCTCCATATGCAATTGAGGCTGGGAATGTATAGTTTGAATCTAAATTGACATAAGGGTTGTTAAACGAAATATTGTATCTAAAGTCAAAACCATTGATGATAAGATCACTTGCTCCATCATTATAGATGGTGATTTCTTTTATTGATGGAAATCCAAAATTTGCAGTCCCAAAGTCAATAGTATCTGCTGATGTGATGATGTTTTGTTCTGGGTTAACACCTGCAAGACCACTAAGTGGAACGAAGTAAGAGCTGTCCTCATCTCCTCCAGTAACAATGACCAATGTTGCTGACTTCACTCCTGTAGTAGTAGGAGTGAATGTAATATAAAAAGGTACTGGGTTTGAAGGAAATAAAGGGGCGCCTGGATTAATCGATGGTGCAACAAACTCTAGAGAGTCAGGACCTATGGTGGACATACTTTGCAAATTTACATTTCCTGCACCTGTATATTCGATTGTAAAGTCGAGATCTTGAGATTGACCAACACCAGTATCTCCTTCTAGTGTAGCAGGGGTAATGGTTATTTGTGCATTAACTTGGTTAATAAAAAATGTAATTCCGAAAATCAGGTAAATAAAACGTTTCATAATGTATGGTTAATATTTTTTACAAAGATCAGGCATTATTTAGCCGATAACAATGAGGCGCGCGCCTCATTTATGTCCTATGTTTTTCATAGCCCAGTTGAGCAAGCTATTATTTTCTCCAGATAATGCCAGCTTTTTACTAATGTTATATCGATGATTTCTAATTGTTTTTTCTGAAACAAAAAGCTCTTCGGATATTTCTTTACTTGTTTTTTGTTGAGCAATAAGTTTTAAAATGAAGACCTCCTTTTCACTTAAAGTTGCTAAAAGATTAGGGTTTGCCTCTGTTTTTTGCTGTATGAGATCTATGGCAAAAGTAAGTGCTATCCTTATTTGATTTTCGTTAAATGGTTTAAGCAAAAAGTTAATAGGGTTTAATGCTTTCGCTTTTTCTATCGTTTCGTTGTCCCGATAGGCTGTAATAAATATAATATCAATGCTACTTGTTTCTCGAATCTTTGTAGCAAAATCTAAGCCTGTATAACTTTTATCATTTAAATTGACATCACATAGCAATAGATCAGGAGAAAAATCTTTAAAAATTTCGATTCCATCATTATATGAATGAACAATAGATGTTTTTAAATTGAGAGACTGTGCGATTTCACTAATATCCTGAGCAATGATGGGTTCATCTTCAAGAATAAGAACTTTGATATTATTCAGGCTAGTCATTTTGAAAAACAAATTGATGCTTTAAACCACTCTCATATGATATTTTGTGTTTGCAATTGATTTGCTTTACCAAGCTGCTAATTAAGTTAATACCTAATCCTTTTTCAGGAGGTGTGTTATTATCTGGATTCATACCAATCCCGTCATCAGCTATGGTAAGCTCTATAAAGCTGTGTTTTGTTTGTAGCTTAATCAATATAAGTCCTTTCATATCAGGAAAGGCATGTTTAAGAGAGTTGGTGAGGACTTCATTAATAATTAATCCGAGTGATAAGGCTTTGTCTATTTTTAGATAAGTTTCTGTCAGTTTTGTCTCTATCACAATATTCTTAATGGATGCCTCATACAAATGTTTTATATTATTGACCAATGAAATGATATAGGATGATAGTTCTATTTGACTTACATTCTTTGTTGAGTACAACTCTTCATGTATAAATATCATTGATTGTATTCTATTTTGGGCAGATGCTATCGCTTGGTTTGCTTCAGAAGCCTCTTTACTAAGCCTTCTTTTTTGTATATTAAACAAGCTAGATACAACTTGTAGGTTGTTTTTTACCCTATGGTGTACTTCTTGTAATAGCACATTTTTATCTGCTAAAGCTTTTTCTAAAAACTTTTGATGATGCTCAAGATTAGACTTAAGAAAAGATGTGATTAATAGAATTAAGAAAACGGCAGTTACAAAAAACGCAATGATGATAGGAATTTTTTGACTATTATCAAACTTAATGAATGGCTCATAATTTGGTGAAAGTTGTAAGCAAATGCTACCTAAAATAATACCTATTGTCAGTAAGCTAAGACCGAATACAAGCTTTTTGTCTTGAAATAGTGCGACATAAAAAGCAAAAGTTCCTAATAACATAGTATGAGCTCCTGTTGAAAAGTGCATCAAAAAGTGAATAAGCAAAGCAGTAAGGTTAATGTAGGTTACAAATACAATCCTACTGAATGAAAATAGTCCCTTATGATTAAGTAATAAGATGCTGATAAAAGTAAGAATCGAAAATAATGCTAACGTAAAGCCACTAGGAAAAAATTCGACAAATATTAAAATATAAAGTTCACAGAAAAGCGTGATGCAAATTGAAATAAGGGCAATGCCGTTAAGCAGCCTTGTCGTCTTTTTATCAGAAAAACTACCTTCGTCTGTACCTAAATTGACTATTTGTTGCAGTATATGTAGCAAGCGTTATTTCTTTAGTTAGTTTCTTTTGGTCTAAATGAAGTAGAGTTTTGATCAAAAGTAATCGTTTTACTGTCAAAAGCCTTATTAATTAAGCCTGATTGAACCATTTGTTCTGGACTGCCAGACTGAAGATTTTTATCGTGAATTAGCCAAACTGCATCTGCAAGTTTTAGTGCTAACTCTAGGTCGTGAGTAGTTAAGATGATGGATTTTTGTTCTTCTTTTGCTAACGTTTTTAATAAAGACAATAAATCAAACTTACTGGTAATATCAAGAAATGAAGTCGGTTCGTCGAGAATGATAATAGGCGTCTTTTGTGCTAATGATCTTGCAATGGTTGCTTTCTGCTTTTCTCCATCACTAATTTGATTAATACTCTTATTCTTTAACTCATCAATGCCTACAGATTGAATAGACTGATCAATAATTTCTAAATCTTCCTTATTTAATTTTCCTAACAGGTTAGTGTGCGCGTGACGACCCAATGTAACAAATTCTTTTACGGTAATATCGGAGTTGAAATTATTTCCGGTCAAGGCAATACTAATCGTTTTGGCCTTTTGCTTAGAAGGTAGTAAGCTAAGCTCCTGATCTTGAAAAAGTATTTTACCAGATAAAGGTGGTTCGAAGCCAATAAGAGTCTTTAGAAGCGTTGACTTTCCTGAACCATTAGCTCCAACTAAGCAAACTAGCTCTCCTTTCGGTAAGCTAACATTGATGTCTTCTACAATAGCATTATCATATCCAATAAAAAGCTCTTTTGCTTGTAATAGTATGTTGTCGCCTTTGGTCAATTTAGCTGTTTTGATATTTTGCTTTATGTCTAATAATAATCCAAATAACGATAGGAGCTCCCAGAATGGATGTAATAACATTAATAGGTAAAACTGTTGCATAACTAGGTAACTGAGCAATCAGGTCACAAAAAACTGCAACTAATGCTCCCATTAGAGCAACATGTGGAATTAATAACTTATGATTGGAGCTGTTTTTTAATAACAGTTTGACGAGATGAGGGACAGCAATTCCGATAAAAGCAATAGGTCCACAAAAGGCAGTGGTACAACCACCAAGAAAACCAGAAACAAGAATTATCATTAGTCTCGAAACTTTAATATTTAGGCCTAATGATTTGGCATAGTCTTCTCCAAAAAGCAAAATATCTAAAGGTTTGGACAGAAAAAAACTAATGAGCAAGGTTATTATGGTAATTATTGCAAAAACTTTAACCTCAGACAGTGTTACCTTGCCAAAGCTTCCCATGCCCCATATTACAAAACTCTGAAGATCATTAGCATTGCTATAAAATTGAATACCCGCCACTAAAGCTCCAGCGATATAGCTAAACATTAGGCCGATAATAAGAAGCATCGTATTGTTTTTAACAATATTGGCCGAATAGCTGATCAAAAGCAATATCAATACCGCGCCCAAAACAGCAGAAACTGTAGTCCCCAATAATCCTCCAATGAAGATATTAAAGCTTACTAGTACACTTGAAAGCATAATGGAGATAGCCACACCCAAGCTAGCACCAGAGGTGATTCCCAATACAAATGGTCCAGCCAAAGGGTTTCTGAAAATCGATTGCATCATTAATCCGCTCACGGCTAAGGAGCTTCCAGCTAAACAGGCCGTCATAGCTTTGGGAAGTCTTATCTCCGAAAGAATTTTATGATTTATATCTGACGATGGGCTTGAAAAGAGCCATTGATAAACTTCTCCTATCGCTATGTTGGTTGACCCAACTGTGATATCTAAAATAAACAGTAGTAGTAGGGCTAAAATGAGTAATACGGTATATGGAGTTCTTTTCAAAAGCTTGAAATAATTTTACTTAGGCTCTAATGTCATTACATAGTGTCTATCGTCTAAAGCAGTATTGTGAGTATTGGTAAGAATATATACAGATGCTCCTCGCTTCATCAAATAAAATTAGGCTTCTTTTTTTTAATTGGGAGATTTCGGATAATTTTCTTGTAGAAAATTTCCGCCCGCATTGCCGTCGAGGTAGGAAATGACGTAAGGTTCAAAATAAATTGACTTAATCCAGTTTTTGATAATAATAGAGTTCATGGTCTGGTAGCAACTCAGGATGGAAAACCCTAATCAAGTCTTTCAGAACGATATCACAGTATAATGTTCCAGATTCAAAATAGTCATTGCCTCCGAACTGATTCATCCTAAGATTGTTATTGTACAGATTGCCTATTTGAGTAGCAGTAAATGATTTGTACCTTGTATCGCTCTCAACTAATTCCCCAATTGTTTCAAAGCTTCCTATATTTATCCAGTAGTCTGCATTGTTAGCCTTAGAAAAAACGACTTCATAAGCAAGTGGTAAGTTTCCAGTTTGTGGGTCATCTTTAAGTATGTAACTTCCTCCTGCATCTTTAATCAAATTGGCAATAAAACTATTGCCACCAGGTAGATACCATGCATCTCCATACATAATATTAGTTAAAACAGTGGGTTTGTTGTCTAATGATTGGGTAAGCTGTTTAGCAGAATTATATGAATGTGCTATTTGGTTAAAGATACTGTCCGCCTTTTCTTCTTGATTTAGAAATACTCCTAAAAACTTAATCCATTCTGCTCTTCCAAGTGGCGTAGTTTCTAGGTGTTCTATGGTTTCAACAATTTGAACATCAGGAAGTAGTTGCGCTAATGATTTGTCCTCACCTTGGGCATAGGTTAGTAAGATGTCAGGATTAGCTTTATATACTTTTTCTCTATTGATACTATAGTTGTCGCCTACCTCTGATATTGAGGCTTTTTTAATACGTTCTAAGATTTTTACATTATTAATGTGTTGCCTTTTAGATACTCCGCTTAAAGTGTTTAATATATCTAGTTCATCCAACATAGTCAAATAGTTTGATGATAAGCAAACCATTGATTTTACGGGCGTTTTAATAATGTCATACTGTGCTATTTGCCTTGGAATAGAATCTTCTTGATCTATTAGATAATAGCTTTTACTCTCTTTGTTTTTATGGTTGGGAAAGAATACATTCAGTTTTTTGTAATCAGGGTAAATTTCGATGTTAAAGCATTGAGCATATTGGGGTGATATTTGGCTAGTAGCGTGGTGTTTCCTCCTGCTGAAATCTTTACTATCAGTCTGACAAGCAAAGAAAGTAAGTAGTAAAAGTAATTTTAGAAATACTCTAGGATTGAAAGGGAAGCTATACATTATCTGTCATTGCTTGCTGTTTGAGCTCTTCAGCTGCTTCATGACCTAGGTAAGTATCAATAATAAAGTGTGCCATGTAGATGAATGGAGTCAATATAATCGCGGCAAAAAACTTATAAATGTAGTTGACAATTCCTAATGCGATGACCAATGTCAAACTCCAACCTGCTCCAAGATAAAAGGCGATAAAAAGCACTACAAAACTGTCTATAAATTGGGAAACGAGTGTTGAACCTGTAGCTCTTAGCCAAATAAACTTATCTCCTGTTATTTTCTTTATAAAATGAAAAACATGTACGTCAATCAACTGACCAATTAAAAAAGCTACTAAAGAGCCAATGATGATCCAGTTGCCTTGACCAAATATGGTTCTAAAAGCCAACTCCATATCCAATTCTCCATGAGGAGTTTGTCTGAAAACCCAAAAGTCAGCAGGGTAGGTATTAATTGCAAAGTAGAACATGACAAAAGCATAACCGATAAGACCTGCAGCGATATAAGAGAATAACCTAACCCCTTTTCTGCCAAAATATTCGTTGATGACATCTGTCATAATGAAAACAACCGGCCAAAGTAGTACACCCGCTGTAAGGTTAATACCACTGACTTCCTCACCCAGTAGCCTAAAGTTTACAGGGTCAAATCCAAAAGCCTTTTCAAGTGAAAATATCTTGACACCAATAAATTCAGCAATTAACGCATTGGCAAGAAAGAATGCACCGAGAAATACAAATAGCTTTGTACTCTTATCTTCTAAAATTGCCGGCTTTTTCATAAGTGATTAATTACCAATAACGCATAAATATACGTAAAGATTATAATTAAATGATAATTAAGTAGATGAAATTAGGCCATCACTGTTTTAAGATGTTCCATAGGGGTACAAACACCATTATGACATCGGTAGCATTTTAATAAGTCCTCAAACACTTCAGATTTAAAAATAGAATTGCCCCTTAACATTCTGACACACTCCTGTATCCCTTCGATAATGGAAGGGTGGGGGTGGATAAGATCTGCCAGCTCATCTATTCCTTTATTCATTGATATTAGTAGTGCAACAGCCTGAATTGCACTGGAAGCATGTTCCCCAACAGCACGCATTCCAAGTAACTTCATTTCATCATCATCACTCACAATGATTTTGAAAAACCCATTTGTCTTACGCATAGCAATCGCCCTAGCAATGCAAGAATAATCAATCTTAACTACTCGTATGGGAATCTTTTGTTCCATAGCCTGTTGCTCATTGATTCCAACAGCAGCAACCTCAGGGTTTAAGAACATGATAGTTGACACGTTGGTATAATTCATCTTTTTTGCCGAACCACCAAACATCTTTTCTACGGCATGTCTAGCCTCAAGTTCGCCAACATTTACCAAAGCAATATGTCCAGTTACATCACCAGCTGCGTATATATTCTCCACGTTGGTACAAGTGTCAATGTCGGCAATCATTCCCCGCTGATTAATCGCGACGTTCAGTTCTTCTAGGCCTAGTTTTGCGGTATTAGGCACACGGCCAACAGAAACTAATGCCTTCTCAACATGAAATACTTCATTGTGTCCGTCTTTATAGGATAGTTCATATTCGACCTTTCCATCTATGATTTCCATCCGCTCAAGACTTGAGTTTTTATGAATCTTGACCCCATTCTTTTCTAAGTTTTGGGCAACGGTTTCCGAAATATCTGGATCTTCAAAAGGTAATATTCTATCTGCTTTATCAATTAGAGACACTTTGGTTTTTCCCATATTGGAAAAGATTGTCGCAAATTCACAACCGATGACACCTGCTCCTAATATAACAAGGCTTTCGGGAAAGTCTGTGAAACGGTGGATGCCATCACTAGTAACAATCGTTTGTTCATCTATTGGAATGTTAGGCAATCTCCTTGGGCTACTTCCTGTGGCGAGTAAAATATTATCAGCATAAATGATTTCATCATCTTTTTTATTGCCTCTTTTAATTAATACCTCATGCTTGTTGGCTAAAGATCCTTCCCCCCGAGCATACGTAAACTTACCTTTGTATGATTCTGATTCCAAAAGCTTTATATGGCACGAAAGTTGAAATTTTCTATCAAATAGAGCTGTGTCATGAGAATTCATTAAGTCCTCGTAGCTGATATCAAGATTTGCAATAGCTTTTTCGCTAATTACAGACTTTACATTTGCAATTTGATTAGAAAACTCCCACATTGTTTTTGACGAGAGAGCACCGTCATATAGACCAGCTCCGCCAACTTTATCTTTTTCGATAAGAATAACTTTTTTTCCAAAGTCAATTGCTCTCATGGCACCTGCGTATCCAGCAGGACCGCCACCGATAATACATAAATCGTACTTTTCCATATCTTTCTGAAAGATAATATTTTTTTTGCTTTGATATCAAGAATACATAAGCTTTAGCCTGAAAGAGTAGGATTGATTTTGCAAAACAAAATTTTATTTCCATAAATTCGTTAATTACATACCAATCATTTTCTGTGAATAGAATTTACTTCTTATGTATTACCTTTTTTTT
Source organism: Bacteroidia bacterium (assembly GCA_030426955.1). Taxonomy (GTDB): domain Bacteria; phylum Bacteroidota; class Bacteroidia; order Chitinophagales; family JAUHXS01; genus JAUHXS01. Next base: position 412,879 of record JAUHXS010000002.1, read on the forward strand.
GCTATTTAGCATAGCTAATGCCCAGTATATTGGTGTATTAGAGAATAGGCAGTTTAAAAATAAAATGCACTCTTTTTTTACTAATAAGCCCAAGGAAATAAAGTTAAAAGTAGGTAAGTCCGTCGTTTACCAATTGAAAACAGATAAAAAGAAAGAACTAAAAAAAGGTAAAATAACAGAGTTTAAAAAGGGTGTTATTAAAATTGATGGCAAGACATACAAAACATCACAATTATCTATGATTGGAGTAGTGCTGCCAGGTTCAATAGTAAAAGCTATTATTGGCCCAGTTATAGTAGGCTCTGGATTAGCTATTATGGGTTCTGGAGCATACTTAGGAGGTTACGCTATTGCGAATTATTTTAATCAACCTATTATTTTGTTTGAAGGTCTGAAAGTAGCAAAGTCATACTTCGTTTTTAGAACAATTCCAGGTATGTTGGCAGGTGTTGTAGTTGGAATTGGTGCGAATGTTTTAGGCTTTAACGTAGCTAAGTACGGTGCAAAAACAACGATGAAGCCTTTCTTGAAAACGCAATTAAACTTAGGAAAAGAGTGGCAATTGAAGATATTAGAAGTAGAGGAAAAAAAGGGGGAAGATGAAGGTGTACAAGAAAAAAATAAGCAACAATAACTTAAACTTCATTTGCAATAGAAGTTTTATTTCAATATTATTTTGTCTATTATGATGCCTTTATCTGTTGTTAGCTGAATGATATAAATGCCTGATTGTTGATTTGATAGATCAATTGAATTCTCTTTGCCGTTATAAATACATCTACCGTTAGTAAGATCTGTTATTTTAACCTCAATTATATTTTTTATTTGGATTTTAATGGTTCCTTTTGTTGGATTTGGAAATATTTGAACAGATTCAGGATGAACAGTTTCTGTAATATTAGTAGAAATGTAATCACAATCTATATTTGAAAACTTAATGAGTCCGATAGTATCATTTTGGTAACATCGTAATGCTCCTCCATAAGGTGGATCTGCAAATGAGTGTAATGGAAACATAAAATCTTTCCAACCAATATTTTCTATAATTTCTCCCCCCATATAGTACTCCGTATTGGTAAGACTATATTGATGTGTGTATTGAACTTTGAGTTGCACACTATCTATTTCAACAAAAGATAGTGAATCGATAACAACTCTGATAGTCGAATCTTCATGTGCATCACGGCAGTATACATCAATTGTATCGCCTACAGCAGCGCTAAAGTCATAAATTAACTTATATGAGTTTATTGAAGGGACATAAAGATATACCTTACTTGTATCTGACTTCATATATATGTTTTTAGAAGAAGCTATACCGTTGACTGAGAAGCTTTCTTCCTTGATTATTTTTGCAACATCACCTAAGATTACAGTATCACCAATGGTTGAAAATTTAATGTAATCTTCGTAATAAGGAGGGGTAATATTAATTTGTTCGTAATGCCATATAGAATGATTATCTGCCCAGTTCTGAGAAGAGCAATAAATAGGGAATGCTAATACTAGCAATAGAGCAGTTGATCTAATCATGCTACTTTCCATCATTATCCGCCTGAAACCTAAAGCCAAGTCGTTTCCCAGTTTTTATTGCCATGCTACCGATCTGCTCAATTTTTTCAGCTAGCGTCAACTGTTTTACCTCGTCATAAGGAGGAACAAGTAGGTCAAACTCGATAGAGTACAAAATAGCAGACTCAACAATTGCTTTCAGTTTGCTTTTATCTAAAAGGCTTTCTTCAAAATCGTTATATAAAAAGCCTAATTGCCGCTTTCCCTCAACAAAATAGTGCTTGTCTTTATTGATAAAGATTCTACCTACTAAATATCCAACATCTTGAATTCTATTGTATTTAAATGAATCTGCCAAAAAGTTAAATATTTGAATCATACCGCAATACGATCGTGACTGATCCTCCTGAACATAAGAAGTTTTAAAAATATAGTGATCATCTTGAAAATTGAAGATATTCGTATGCATGTTAAAGACTAATACATCTCCAGAAAACTTCAATCTGGCTTCAAAAGTACCCGTGCTTTCGTATTTTATCTCAACATTGGTGTCTATTTTAGACATTTCCTCCGATAACTCTGTCGCGATTTCTCTCAATACTTTTTTTAAGGTCTCAAAAGCACTAAATGTAAGCTTATAAACCTTTTGTTTATTACAAGCTTTATCTTTTAAAGCACCAATAATAAGTTCTTGAGCGTTCTTGATATTAGGTTTTTCTTCCATCTCTTAATAGGCTTTTGCAAATACTACTCTTTGTTTAGAAGATTTCCCTGAATAAACACATTTTCCTTCTTCACTTTCATTATTAAGTAATACGCATCTAATAGTAGCTTTGGTTTCCTGTTTGATCTTTTCTTCTGTTTCGGCAGTCCCATCCCAATGCGCCATTACAAAGCCACCTTTGCTCTCTAAAATTTTTTTGAAGTCATCATACGTGTCAACTTCAGTAGTATGTTCTTTTCTGAAAGCTTTTGCCTTTTCAAGTAAATCCTTCTGAATCGTGTCTAATAATTGAGGCACGAAACTAGACACTTCATCAATTCCTATAATTTGTTTCTCTTTAGTGTCCCTTCTAGCTATTTCTACTGTATTGTTTTCCAAGTCTCGAGGTCCAATGGCAACCCTTATAGGCACGCCTTGCAATTCATATTCAGCAAACTTCCATCCTGGTTTTTTATGTTCGCTACCATCAAACTTGACACTAATATTTTTGTCTTGAAGAAATTTAATAATTGGATCTAACTTTTCTTTAATTTGTTTTAACTGATCTTCACCCTTAAAAATAGGCACAATTACAACCTGAGTAGGGGCTATTTTAGGTGGTAATACTAGGCCACTATCATCTGAATGTGCCATGATTAAAGCGCCAACTAATCTAGTCGAAACACCCCAAGAAGATGCCCAGACATGATCTGAATCGCCTTTTTCCGTTGCAAAAGTCACATCAAATGCTTTAGCAAAGTTTTGACCCAGAAAGTGGGAGGTGCCTCCCTGTAAGGCTTTGCCATCCTGCATGAGCATCTCAATCGTGTAAGTGTCTAATGCCCCAGCAAAGCGTTCACTTTCCGTTTTGTAGCCTTTTAAGACAGGAATAGCTAAAAAATTTTCTGCAAAATCAGCATAAACATCATGCATTTTTAAAGCTTCTTCTCTTGCTTCTTTTTCTGTTGCATGGGCTGTATGCCCCTCTTGCCACAAAAACTCAGCCGTTCTTAGGAAAAGTCTTGTTCTCATTTCCCAACGAACGACATTGGCCCATTGGTTGACTAAAATCGGTAGATCTCTATATGATTGTATCCAATTCTTATACGTATTCCAAATGATAGTCTCAGAAGTAGGTCGCACTATTAGTTCTTCTTCTAGCTTTGCTTCAGGATCAACCACTACACCTTTGCCATCTGCACTGTTTTTAAGACGGTAATGGGTTACTACAGCACATTCCTTAGCAAAGCCTTCTACGTGGGCAGCTTCCTTACTTAAATAGCTTTTCGGTATAAAAAGTGGAAAATACGCATTCACATGACCCGTATCTTTGAACATTTTGTCTAGTGTTTGCTGTATTTTCTCCCATATAGCAAACCCATTTGGCTTAATTACCATACATCCCCGTACAGAAGAATGGTCAGCTAAACCAGCTTTAACTACAATATCGTTATACCACTGAGAATAATCTACCTCTTTACTCGTAATACCTTTGCTCATTTTCTATTTTTTTTGCTCAATTTTCATTTTTGGCACGGTATTTGTATATTATTATACCAGACAAAGATAGGAAATAAACCTTTCTGAATATGAATTGTATAACAATAAACGAAGGAGGAACCAAGCTATGAAAACAATACTATATATATTAATGCTCATTTTGTCTACAAGTGTAGGCATCCAGGCGCAAGACGACTTTTATTATTCCCCTACTGATGATAGAGATTATCAATATGATAACAACAATAATAACGCTTACGATGATGAACGTTATCTAAAAGAGCAGTATGAGGATGATTACAATGAATACTCATCAGATAACGGTGGCAATACCTACGTTACTAATAATTATTATGATAATGGTTATGATGATTATTACTATGCCAGAAGAATAAGGAGATTCTACAGACCTTATTACGGATTTGGGTATTATAGTAACTGTTATGTTGATAATTACTGGTATGCACCAGGGTGGAACGTTGGTGTTTCTGTTGGATATCCATGGTATGGAGGTTATTGGGGGTGGAACTCAGGTTGGGGATGGAATTATGGTGCTGGAACTTGTTGGGGATGGAATGCTTGGAACCCTGGCTACTATCGTGCTGTACCATATTATGGTGGATACTACGGTGTAAGTTATTGGAATGGATGGAACAGATGGGGTGGATACGGTTACTGGAACCGTGGTTACTATGGTAACTATGCTTATAGGAACAATCGTTGGAATAACGGATGGTATGGAAATTCCTACGGACACGGAAGAAGCAATAATTCTGGTACTTATTATGGACACAGATCGTCTAGAAGTAGTGGATATGCTACAGGGAATAATAATAGATCCAGTAATTATTCTAGTGGTAAGACATATAGTGATCCTGTATATTCTAAGACCTCTGGAAGTAGAAGTACAGAGTACTCTAAATCTAATAACTATAGCAGTGGCACTATTTATAATAGTAATAGGAGCTCTAATACTATGAAGAGTGCCCCTAATACTAGAAGTGGCAATGTTTATAGTGCCCCTAATAATACAGGTATCAGCAATAGAAGCTATGGTGCGTCTCAGAGCAGAAGTGGGACATCTTTGCAGAAAAGTCCGAGTAATACCAATACTGGTGGTACAATGAGGAGTACTCCAAATAGTAACTCAGGAGTAAATATGCAAAAATCGCAGCCCAATAGGAATTATGGCACTCAATCGACGCCTAATACACAGAGTCGACCAAGCTATTCAAGCCCTAGTAGAAGTACTACTCCCTCTAGAAGGGTATCTCCTAGTAGAAGCAATACTGCTCCTAAAACATATGCTCCTGCTAGAAGCAGCTCTCCATCTCGTAGTATTACTCCTAGCAGAAGCTCATCACCTTCAAGAAGCTATGGAACATCTAGAAGTTCGAGCCCTAGAAGTAGTGGTGTCTCTCGGTCTTCTTCTAGTAGATCGAGTACTGGAGTAAGATCTGCTTCACCTAGTAGGAGTAGCGGAAGATCTATGTCTCCTAGGTAGAAAATTACTTTTAAGAGTTAAGCTAAAAGAATGAGACTAAATCTTCTAAAACTATCAAAAAATGAACAATTTCGTCATTGCGAAATGTTGAAGCAATCTATCTTTTGCAATTATGAGACTGCTTCGATACCTCGCAGTGACGGAGCAGGTTTTAGAAGATTTATAGATCAAATTCGATAGGGTTGTAAGAAAATATCAATATTATGAAAAAGGCAAAGTTATTATCAGTATTCATCATTTTAACATTTGTAGTCGCGTTTGCGCAAAATGAAAGTGATGCCCTAAGATACAGTAGACATTTTTACGGAGGAACGGCTAGAAGTACATCCATAGGAGGAGCTACAAGTGCATTAGGTGCTGATTTCAGCGCTTTATCTATCAACCCTGCTGGGATTGGGGTAAATAGGGAGTCTGTCTTTCTTATTACTCCTTCTGTTATGAGTAGTAATACCAATTCAGTCTATATCGATAATAGTGAACGAGATATGAAGACTAATTTTAATTTTGGCAATATGGGTATAATATATGCTAGTACTAGTGAAGGACGTCCGTGGAGAGCTGTAAACTTTGGCTTTGGATATAATCGCTTGAATAACTTTCACCAAAGTACTTATTACTCAGGATATAATCTTGATAATTCGTTGCTAGATGCCTATCTAGAGGATGTTAATGCTGGGGCAGGGGTAGCCCCTGTAGATATGTCTTCGTATGACCTATTTGGAGTAAGTTTGGCTTGGGAAAATTTTATGATCAATCCAGTAGATACTTCCTTAGGAGCCGAGACGGCACAAAAATACAATAGTGTGATTCCCAATGGGAATGTTAGACAATCAAGATCAAAAATCACTAGAGGCGCTATTGATGATTATTTCTTTGCAGTAGGTGGGAATTACTATGATAAGCTATATGTAGGTGCAAGTTTAGGCTTCCCTTATCTTAAGTACAGAGAAGAGTCATATTACCTTGAGCATGATGAGACTGATCAAATCAATGGTTTCCGTGATTTTAGTCTTGATGAAGAAATTATAACTACTGGAAGAGGTATTAATTTTAAAATGGGTGCTATTTACAAGCTCAATGAACAAATTAGAGTCAGCGGAGCAATTCATTCACCTACTTATTATGCAATGAGGGATGAATACACTAGCATAATGAATACAAACCTTGAGGATACATCAGGAAGCGTTTCTAACTATTACTATGAGTCACCTAATGGAGAGTATAACTATAGAATGACAACGCCATGGCGAGCAAATACAGGTTTGGCATTTGTTTTAAACCGATTTGGCTTTTTCTCATTCGATTATGAGTATGTGGATTACAGAGCTGCCTCCTATAATTTTTCGACTGGAGATAGTGAAGAGCAAGTTGTTGAGCAAGCCATTAACAACAATATGAATAGCATTTACACAAGTGCTCATAATGTTAGAGCAGGAATAGAAGTTAAAGTTGAGGATATAAGGATAAGAGGTGGCTATGCACTATACGGTAACTCATTCGAGAAATCCTTAGCAGTGAATAATAGTACACGGATCATTTCAGGAGGACTCGGGTATTCCAAAGATGACTTTTTTATAGACGTAGCCTATAGCAGGGGGCTAAGTGAGAACTATTTCCAACTCTATGCTTTAAATAATACTGGGACAGTAAATAATGGTGTTAATGAGAAAGTTGTGAATAGTAACTTTTTAGCAACATTTGGATTTAAATTTTAACTTTGATAATTATAAAAAATAGAGTATGTCATTAATCAAAAAGGTAAGCTTGTTCGCTGTTGGAATAGTTGTATTATCATCTTGTGCAAGGAAGATACCATTTTCAACTACTGTCAGAGATCGACTGGAAAGAGTTGGTGTAAATGTGAATCAATTGCAATATTATAATTCAAATGAAATCATTTTAAGGCGGCAAATTGATTCCTCTAAAGTAAAAGTAGCATCTGGTGTTGTGAAGTACGAAAATGGTAAGTATATAGAAGAGATCGTTATTAGAAAAAATACTCCTGGAATTTGTGAAGTAGCTAAAGATGACAAGCGAATCAGTGTCAGTTTTGAGGAAGGTGATGATAAGAACTTAACTTTTGGAGATATGAACCCCAGTCCTGGAAAGTATTATCTGCTAGGGGCAGAAGAGTGGAGAAGCTATAAGAGTAAGACAATGTATAATGGTCTCGAATATACCGTTTCTACGCCTTATGGTGTCGCATATCTAATGATCAAGAATCAAAAAGTGCTCAAGCAGGATAAGGATAGCCGTGTTGCAAAGGGGAGGAAAATAAACTAGTGAATTATATACTTGGCATCCATAAGTCATTTTCCAAGTAAGATATATCTTAGCTGAGTCTATAAAAGTTGTCATAAGCATTAAGTTTGCTTATCTCAAGCTGATTTGTAAGGTAGCAAGCATTAAAAATATGCTTGTGATAGGTTTCCTCTCAAATAGTCAGATATAGGCGACGAGCTATTTATTAAACCCAACTAACGCAATTTTAAAATTTGTTAGAAAATACGATGAGAGTTGACTTACAAACTTTTAATCGATTAAGCGTGTATGATGCTTAATTGGGGTTAAATCGAACTTACGTTAATAAAACTTGTAAATAAAGAAAGTAGTTAATATAGACAGCATCACGTTAGTCATATTATTTTAAAGTATTGCCTAATCCCTATGAATGATAGTAATAAAAAAGGCAGACATCAAATTGATGTCTGCCTTTTCTCGGACTAGAGTTTTATAAACCCTTATTGTATGTTTATTGATTCAGTATGAGTACCGTTAGCATTTTCAAACTTAACCATGTAAGTTCCAGATGCTAAGTTTGAAACATCAATAGTATTATCAAAGCTAGTTGTATTTCGTACAAACTGATTATATACTGCTCTACCTTGTAAGTCAAGAACTGTAATTGTTAAGTCTTGAGAAGCGCCAGCAGTGTAAGAAATCTTAACAACATCCGTAGCTGGGTTTGGATACATACTGATTTGAGCTTTTAGGTCATTTTCTTCAGTGTTTACACACCATCCCACTTCTACTTCCATAGAGTAAGTTAAGCCCGTAATTCCTGATGCTACAGCTTGTAATGTTACAGTATACTCACCTGCTTCCTCGTATGTATGAACAGGGTTTTGCTCTGTTGATTGTGAACTTCCATCTCCAAAATTCCACTGCCATTGAGTAGGGTCAAAGTTGGAGTGATCTGTAAATGTAACGGTTCTACAATCTGCTCCTGTGCCAGTACTTTCGGTAAACAAGACTCCAATAGGACATGCACGCCATGCAACATTTATATGGTGTAATGCGCCACCTGGGTTAAATGCTATGCCAGGAACCCAGTTTGCATCTAAGCCATCTAGATTGATTTTGTTAATAAAAACGCCACTATTTCCTGTTCCATAGTCATCATGATCTTGTAAAACAACTGCGTTTGATGTCTCATCAAAGTTTGCTAAGGCAAAAGGATTAAGTTTTCCTGTATAATCATCCATATTAAACATCGTATCTCCTTCGCTATATGGTACCCCAGGTTTATACTTTATAGCTATTCCTGCTAGTTGCCCTTGTCTAATATCTACAGGAGTTGGAAATGCTCCAGTATAAAATGAAGCATCGCTAAGATTAGTTACTTGATTAAAAGCTACACTAGTGTCGTCATTAGTTAGAGGAACCTCAATGGTTGTTATAGTGCCAGCTGATGTCACATCGTGTGTTGCTGGGTTATAGAGCATAAAAGATTGTCCTGTTGTAGCGCTTACGCTAATTCCAGCACTGTTTATTAGTTTTATTACCATTGTGTCAACTATAGCTCTTTTATCTTCTCCATCTATAAGAGTTGCTCCTGAAAATGTTACGGAAGGAGGATCAAACATACTAGTATCTCCATAGCTTAATGTTATAGTATCTCCATCTACACCAATGTTAAGGGCAGTAATAGTAATAACAGAGTCAGCAACACTTGCGCTAATTATGCTATTTAAGCTACCATTGTTAATAACATTGGCAATAGAGTCAGCTGTTTCAGAGTTGGTGTTCCCAGCATTAAAATCTACTCCTTCAACAAGAGCTATTCCATTGATATATATCGTGTCTGCTCCCATTAAAGGGGTTATCTCAACAGTTATCGTGCCAGAAGATTTAGCACCATTTGTAGAGTCTACATACTTGTGATAAAAAAATGGGAATGTAAAGGAGTCTACCCTAACAAGCCTGTCTTCACCAAACTTTACAGTGGTGCTCAAGCTAGGCAATCCATCGTTGAAAATATCAGAAGTTGGATCAAGTACTTGTCCCATTCCATGAACTCCAGTCCAGCCACTTATAGAACCTTCTCCAGTCCCTGAATTGTAAGTACCATATCCAGCACCCCTTATAAGTGTATCCACAGGATTAGTGAAAGGTCTTCTATACTTAACTAAAGTGTCAGGCCAAACATCTCTTAATGTAAAAGGACCGCCTCCCCCATAAGTATTGAACAGGGCATTTTGTAGGGAAATCCAATAGGTGTCAGCTATGTCAGCAGATGTTTTGCTGCTGCCAATCTCATTACTTGGATTAATGACCGCATCTTTAGGAGCTTTTAATAGAGCACCATTAGCTTCTGTTGAAGAAAGAGAGTTGTTGTCTTTTGAGATATCTTGTGCAAAAGATAGACTTGTAACACAAGCTAAAAAAAGTATGTAAATTTTTTTCATTGGTTTTCGTGTTTATTTTAGTCCAAACATAAATCTACAAATAGTGGCTTTATGTTTTTTAAGGATTGTAAAGGTAAATTTATTTTCTTTAATAAAGAAGCAAAATTATACTTCCTCAAATGTAAATATATGACAAATCAAGTTCATAGAATCTTACATTTTTTTTACTTTGTGGAATAATTAAATATAAGGTATGCTAGATGAGATTTATGCCAAACTTGATGAGCTTGAAGAACTATCTCTAAATAATTCAGTTGACACAGATGCTATAGATAGGGATAATTTATTGGAAAAGCTTAGGGGTATTTATAATGCAATATATCGTTGGGAGATAAAAGGTGATGCCAGAATTTCTCATGATAAAAAGATGGCACAAGAAGTTGATATTAATGTGGCTGAAGAAGAAAAGTTTCAAATAGAACATCAAGAGGAGGAAAGTATTGAGTCTGTGCCAGCACCACTACAAGAAAACACTTTGAATTTAGGCATAAATGATCGTTTTAGAATTATTGAAGAGCTTTTTGAGAATGATGCGAATGCTTTTAATGCTTTATTGACTGAAGTTAAGGAAATAGAACATTTTGAGTCTGCTTGGAATCACGTATTAAGAACTATAGGAGAGATTGATTTAGAAGAAAAAGAGGAAATATTGAATATTTTTATGCTAGTGCTTCAGAAAAGCAAGGAGGGGTAGCTCAATTTCTAGTTTCTAGTTTCTAGTTTCTTTCAGTATCTTAATGGTTTGCTCTAGCATCTCATCCGTAAAATCTAAGTGGGTTACGAAGCGAATGGTTTGCGGACCAAACTGAACTGCTTTTATCCTTGCTTTTTCTAACTTATTCAGGAAGTCAATATCTTTCATTAAACCATTTAACTTGAAAATGACAATATTGCTCCTTACTGGAATGACGCTTTCGATATAGGGTAGTTGCTCTAGTACCGCTCCAATTTTTCTAGCTTTTTGATGATCTGCCCTTAGCAACTCAATATGATTTTCCAAGGCATAAACTCCAGCTGCAGCTAAAATACCTGCTTGACGCATTCCTCCTCCCAGTACTTTCCTTATTTTCCTCGCTTTTTTGATAAAATCTTTTTTTCCTATTAGTAACGAACCAACAGGTGCTCCCAAACCTTTTGATAAGCATATTGAGATGGAATCAAATTGTTTACCTAAATCTTTAGTAGTATATCCTGCTTCAATGATGGCATTAAAAATACGTGCTCCATCTAAATGGAATTTTAATTTGTGCTCTTTGCACTTTTGAGAGATAGATACTATCTGATCTAATGAATAATATCCACCACCACCTTTATTGCAAGTATTTTCAATGACGACTAGGCTTGTATTGGGAAGCCAGTCATAGTCTGGCTGGATAGCGGCTTCAACTTGTGCCGCATTTATAATACCATTGTCTCCATCTAAAAGTTTGATGGATACTTGTGAATTAAAAGCAAATCCACCCGTTTCGTATTGATAGATATGTGATAACTTGTCGCAAATTACTTCATCTAGAGGCTGTGTATGTGCTTTAATAGCTATCTGATTAGTCATGGTGCCTGATGGACAAAATAAAGCGGCTTCCATTTCAAACATTTCTGATACCTTTTTTTCTAATGCAATGACAGTAGGATCCTCGTTAAAAACATCATCGCCAACTTTTGCTTGAAGCATAGCTTCTAACATCCCTTTAGTTGGCTTAGTAACGGTATCACTTCTTAGATCAATGATGTTATCCATTGTTGTATTTGATCGATAAATTGTAAAATCAAAACAGGCTTTAATACAATAGGGTAAACAAACCCAAAGGCAGCTCCGTAAAAATGTGCATCGTGATTAATATTGTCTACAGTCTTTTTAGACATTTGAGCAGAGTAATATAAATAACCGATTGCCATAATAAAGCCGGGTAGACACAATATTCCCCAAAGGCATATTTTATTTATAGGGTATATTAAGACACTTGCAAATAACACTGCAGATGTGGCACCTGATGCTCCTAAGCTTCTATAGCCAGGGTGATCTTGGTACTTTTTAAAAGTTGATATTTCTGAGATGACAATTGCTCCAAGATAGAGCAATATAAAATAGTATATACCCAAGCTGCCCCAATAAGCTTTAAAAATACCTTCTACATTAGGGCCAAAGAAAAATAGTACGAGCATATTGATGATAAGGTGCATCCAATCAGCATGAAGAAAACCAGAAGTCAAAAATCTATGGTATTCATTATTTTCTTTGACTTGGTAAGGAGAAAAAATCCACTTGTTCATGAGTGAGTAATTGCGGAATGCCATGATGGATATGATGGCAGTAGTAATGATAATAATGACCGTTATGCTCATTTCTTAATGAAGATGTAATCTCCGCCTTCGTCGCCTGTTTCCTGTACTTCTCCAAATTGAGGTACCTGCCCATTAGGACTATTATTGATGACCGCTATTTTAAAGCTGGCAAATAGTTGTTCTGAGGATAAGTACTTTTCTTGATTTTCGGAAAGTCTTTTAACGAGATATTTTATGAACACACTTTTGTCTGGAACTTCACTCAACGCACCACTTGTCATAGCTTTTCTGCTAGGTAGTTTATACATTTGGTTAATAGCGGCAGAGGAGTTGCTAAAAGCACTTCGACTTTTAAAAATGCCACCACCAAAACAAGCATCTGTAACTAATAGACTATGTCTTGCAGGAATGGCTCGCATGTAATCTCTTAAAGTACCGTTGGATAGCCACGTTCCTCTATTGTTTTTGTCTGCATCTGCTGCTAGCCAATAACCTTGTTGAAATTGTTCATCCCAGTAGCCATGGCCAGCATAAAATATCAATAGGTTATCATTATCGTTCGTATTTTCATAGAAATAATCTAATGACTGAGTAATTTCATTTCTTGTTGGATTTTTTAGAAAACGTATGTTTGCCTTTGAGAAAGTATAGTTTTGAGTGAGTATGTCATATAGTTTTTGAGCATCTGCGATGGGTTGATCAAGATCAATAATATTGTTATCTATATAGTCATCAACTCCTATAATCAGGGCATAGCTTGTTCCAAACTCAAGCTGGTCGGTATTGCCTGCAATATAATCAGATCCAGATCTTTGTTTTTGTGTTGTGCCTTGTACAGGTGATTCTTTTTTTGAGTTATTATTAATAGCGACCTTATTAGACTTGTTTTGCACAACTTTCTCTGGTATATCATATGTTATGTTTGATGTGTTACTACTAGGGATTTTAGCAATTTTATCATTTCTATCTTTTTCGCTTTCAGTTCTAAGAAAGCTTTCTGTGATGACTGCTCCTAAATCAATAAGTAAATAGGTTTCTTCTTTACACTCTAGACTTAAGATTGTTTCTGTTCGCTTCCTATATTGTTCTGATTTTGAGCCCCATTTTGCCGTTATTTTATATAGGCCAGCACTGTTGAAGTTGATTTCCAAAGTAGCGTTGTTTTTTAGTTGTCCAACCTCTTTATCATTGATAAAAATGCTAACATCAAAGGAACTCCCTGTAAACCTTTTTGGTCTATAGGCAATTAGTTTAGTACAACCATTACTACTTGATGTATTTTGTTGTCTTGATTGGTTTGGTATTGCATTAGATGGCTTGGCTCCAAAGTGTGTGAGGTGAGATTTTTCTTCGGGGATAGAAGCGATATGTTTTTCCCTATCTTTTTCATCTTCAAATCGGATGAAACTTTCTGCAACAATGGCATTGACATCAATGAGCGCAAATTTTGCTTCACCACATTGGAGATTAATTTCTTGTTCTGATCTTTCTCGATAGTTTTCTCCACGTGTTCCCCAACGTGCACTTAATAGATATGTACCACTGGCGTTTACATCGATCTTTATTTTTGAGTCGTTTTTAAGTGTAGCAACTTCTTCGTTATTGATATATAGCTTTACGCCAACGGTTGCACCAACTATTTTAGATGGTCTATATACTGTAATAGATGCGCAATCATCAGCAAAGAGATTGAACGCTGTAAATATTCCAAAGAAAACGATTAAGAGCCTAAAGTATCTCATAGTTTGCAAATAAAGATAATACTAATAATGCAATTTAGTGATGGTACTGTTCGTTTCTAATAATTGTAAAAGCCCTGTACAACTGCTCTGTGAAAATAACTCTGATGAGTTGATGGGGGAACGTCATTTTTGATAATGCAATTTTGTAATTTGCTCTATCATAAATAGATTGATCGAAGCCATAAGCTCCTCCAATGATAAAAATTAGGTTTTGAGTGCTTTGATTCATTTGTTGACTAAGAAATGAGGCGAATTTTATGGAAGTATATTCTGTTCCTAGCTCATCTAAAACCACTACAATATCGTTAGGCTTTATTTGCTTCAAAATGAGCTCTGCTTCTTTAGATTTTTGAGTATGCTGTTCTTTAAAATTTAACTTATTGATGGAGATATCTACCTGTGAGAAATTACAATAATGTTTAAGGCGGCTGTCATAAGTATTTATACCTTCTTGTATGTATCCTTTATCGGTTTGCCCAATAGTTAGTAATGTGATTTTCATTGATGGTTACTAGAAGCTTAAAGAAACGATTTTAGGAGTGCATTCAACTCATTTTGAATAGACATTCCCTTATCTTTATTATACCAACTTTGTAATTCAATTTTCTTCTTTTCAAAACTCATGCTTTTTTCTTCTTTTTGTCTTAATGCAATCTCCTGAGCTTCTTTTGGCCGTGGACCCCATATAAATAAGTCTTTATGGTTTTTGTCTCTTACAATGAGTTTAGGAATACTCTTTCCTCCATTAGTTAGGTATTTATCAATTTCACTATTTTTAGTATCTCGATTTTGAATCTGCAAAAAAATATTTGAATTAGTTAAAGCTGCTTTTTTAATAAATGCATGGGTGTGGGCTGCATCACCGCACCAAGGCTCAGTAATTAAAAGCCAATGTTGAATATGAACTATCTTGTTAAGCGTTTTTTCAAATTCAGGAATGAGCTTACCACTTTTATCCCAACGCCTGATACGTTGTTGATTTAGTTTTACATAGTTTATGTAATCCACATTGTCATAAGGAGGATTTGTGTTATCACCATTTAATATGTCTTCAAACTGCTTTTCGTAGGCAATGATTGTATTTAGGTTCATTTTCTAAAGTTAATTAGAAACAATAACAAGTAAAGTCGAAAAAGCGTTTATAATATATTGGTTAATATTTAAAATTCGCTTAAAGAAGTATAAAACTATACTAAGTGACTAAATATTTATTTACTTTGTACAATGGGCTTATACTTCATAATTGGTCTTTTTTGTTTGGGTGTTTTATTCTTGTTTCTGGAAGTGTTTTTTCTTCCAGGAACTACTATTACAGGTGTAATAGGTTTATTGTTATTATTGGCGGGTGTTTATTTTGTTTTTAAAGATTATGATAGTGCAGTTGGCTATTATTCATTAACTGGCGTTACTTTAGTTACAGTTGTATTGATCTCTGCTGGCTTTAAATCAGGAGTATGGAAAAAGACTTCGGTCAAAGAAGTAATATCGGGAAAAGTAAAATTGGTAGAAGACGAAAAATTTAATATTGGAGATTTAGGAGTTGCTGTATCTGATATTAGACCTTCAGGCAAGGCTTTGATAAATAATGATAAAATAGAAGTACACTCAATGGGAGGAAAATTTATCGAGAAAAATAGTAATATTGAAGTCATTCAAGTTCAGAGAAATAAAATTTTAGTACAACTTAAAGCTTAAATTATGGGACAAGCGGTCATTTTTATAGTAGGATTAATTTTCTTGCTCATCTTATTCATATATTTCGTTCCTATTCCTTTATGGATATCAGCTATCGCATCCAATGTTTATGTAAATCTTTTTCAGTTGATATTTATGCGATTGAGAAAAGTTCCGCCTAGTATTATCGTAAATGCGTTGATTAATGCTACAAAGGCAGGGCTTAAACTATCGCGTAATGAGTTGGAGGCACATTATCTTGCAGGAGGAAATGTTCCAAGAGTGGTTAATGCACTTATTTCTGCTGACAAAGCAAATATTGAATTAGACTTTCAAAAGGCAGCTGCAATTGACTTGGCAGGTAGAGATGTTTTCGAAGCGGTACAATTATCTGTTAATCCAAGAGTTATTGAGTCTCCACCAGTAGTAGCAGTAGCTAAGGACGGTATCCAGCTAATTGCTAAGGCAAGGGTTACAGTAAGAGCAAATATTCAGCGATTAGTGGGAGGAGCAGGAGAGGAGACAATTTTGGCTAGAATAGGAGAGGGGATTGTTACCTCCATAGGTTCAGCTGCTTCTCATAAGCAGGTTTTGGAAAATCCTGATACTATATCTAAGTTAGTATTAGAAAAAGGGTTAGATGCAGGAACAGCTTTTGAAATATTATCTATCGATATTGCAGATATTGATATAGGCAAAAATATTGGTGCTGAGCTACAAACGGATCAAGCAGAGGCAGATAAAAATATTGCACAAGCAAAAGCAGAGGAAAGGAGAGCATTTGCAGTTGCGCAAGAGCAAGAGATGAAAGCAAAAGCAGAAGAGGCACGTGCAAAAGTTATTGAAGCAGAAGCACAAATACCTATGGCAATTGCTGATGCCTTCAAAAATGGGAACCTAGGCGTAATGGATTATTACAAGATTCAAAATATCCAAGCAGATACAGATATGAGAGATTCTATTGCTAAGCCTAAGGGAGGAAGCAATAAGAAGTGACGATTTACGATTGATGAATGACGAAATAACTATAAATTCGTCACTCTAAACTCGTAACTGATATTGGGGAATTAGCTCAGTTGGCTAGAGCATCACGCTGGCAGCGTGAGGGTCACCGGTTCGAATCCGGTATTCTCCACGAGAGAGTCAAATTAAGTTGATTATATAAAATGAGCAGGCGTAAAGCTTATTTTTAATTTTGTGATTACTTCAGTTTTATCACACATTGTTCTTAGCTTGACAAAAAGACTTTCACTTTTTGCTTGGTTGTTGATATCAGCTATTCTAGTTTTTTCAGCTATAAAATATCATAAAGTCTTTGAGAAAGAGACAAATATCATTACCTATGATATTTATGGATATTATTTATACTTACCTGCTCTAATAACTTATCACGACACAAAAGAGTTTGAGTTTGTTGATGAGCACTTTGAAAAGTATAAAATTTCAGCAACAAAATATCAGCTAAATAAGATTGATGACGGTATTTTTGTTCCAATCTACACATCAGGCTTAGCAATACTTTATAGTCCATTTTATTTATTGACTGATACGTTTGTAAGGTATACAAGATGGACTAGAGATGGGATGTCATTTCCTTATCAATTGTCTACTCTTATTGCCACCTTATTTTACGCTATAATTGGTCTTTGGTGGCTGAAGAGATACCTCCTTCTTTTTTATTCAGAGTGCGTTACATCTATAGTTTTGTTTGTCTTGGGAATAGGAACAAACTACTATCATTACGTATGCGTGGGTGCTGGAATGCCACATGCCATAATATTTGCCATATATTCAGGATTACTGTTACTAATTCATAAATGGTATAAAAGACCTTCTATACTAACATCTATTTTAGTCAGTCTATCAATTTCTTTAGTATGTCTATCGAGGCCCTCTGAAGTGGTAATAGTTTTGTTTTTTATGTTCTATGAAATCAGAAACTTTAAAGATGTCAAGAACCGTCTAGTGTTTTTTAAAAGAGAGAAGTTAAAGCTATTTATTATTGTTATCACTGGAGTGCTTTGCGTGTTACCTCAAATGATATATTGGAAAGAAAACGCTGACGTTTGGATTTATAATGGGTATGTCGGGCATCATTTTGACTTTCTTGCTCCTCACATTTTTGATGGTCTCTTTAGTTTTCGTAAAGGTTGGTTGATATATACACCTAGTATGATTTTTGCTCTAATTGGATTTATCTTGGTGTATAAAAATAAGCGAGCTTACTTTTTTGCATATGTGCTGTTTGTCACGGTAAATATTTATGTTGTTTACAGTTGGCATATTTGGTGGTACTCATCTTCTTTTGGAGCAAGGGCAATGGTTCAGTCATATGCAATGTTGGCCTTCCCACTTGGGGCTTTCTTTTCATTTACATTAAATAAATCTAAAAAAGCACAAGTATTCATTTTTTCAATTCTACTCTTTTTTATTCTGTTAAATCAGTTTCAAGCATGGCAATACAGAGAAAAAATATTACCTGAGGATGAGGTTACAAAAACATATTATTTAAAGGTTTTTGGTGCTACTTCGGTAGTCAAAGACAATTTAAAATATTTAGACATCGATGAGGTATTGCCCCAGCATTATAAAAACACGAAAGCTATTCAAGAATATAAGTCAAATAACATTATCGATGAAGTTTCTAGTTGGGATACTGTATTACCTAGTGCCTTTAGTAAAAGTATCGCCTTAGAGGTAGATCTAGAGTTTCTTCAAGGGAATACGCAGTGGGTAAGAGCTGAAAGTATGCTGAAAGTTAAAGGTAGTTTGTTTGGAGTTTTTAATATTGCTAGATTATGCTTTCAAGTAAGTAGAGATGAAGAATCAATAAAGTGGACTGGTGTCAGATTTCAAAGGTTTGTTCCTGAAGACAGATGGTATAACGTAAATTATGATGTTTCGCTTCCTAGCACACAAATAGGAGATCGTATTAGTGTCTGTATTTGGAATAATGGACCCGATACCGTTTTGGTCAAGAAGATTAAATTGTACGCTTATTACTAAGAAATCTTTATTCGCTTGTAAAAAGGGATTTTAACTCTTTGGCTTCGTTTGGCTTCATCCTACCTGCCAAAACTAATCTTAATTCTCTTCTGCGTTTAGCTCCATCAAATCTTGTTTTTTCGTCTTCTGTCTCGGGTTTAATCTCTGGAACTTGAGCGGGCCTGCCATTATAATCTAGGGCTACAAAGGTGTAGAATGCTTCATTGCTCTTTACTTTTCTTTTTTGAGGAATATTTTCTGCCCACACTTCAATAAACGTCTCCATAGAAGTGTTAAAAGCCCTAGTCACTTGAGCCTTAATAGTAACGACATCTCCCTCTCGTATTGGGTTTTCGAAAGAAACATTATCAACCGCCGCAGTTACAACTACTTGTTCCGCATGTTTTTGAGCTGAAATAGCAGCGGCTATATCCATCCAGTGTAAAACTTTTCCTCCTCGGAGGTTGTGGAGTGGGTTAGTGTCATTAGGCAACACTAGTTCTGTCATTATCGTTACAGATTCTTGAGGTTTTTTTGCTTTCATAATCTGATATTAATCAAGTTCAGGATCATTTTTATGTACACCTTTTCTAAGATACTTTGTTCTTCGCTCAATCCAAGAAATGCTGATCAGTAAAAATGTCGAAATTAGTGTAATCCAAATAGCTTGTTTAACGTGTCCAACGCCAATAAGTGTTCCCACGGCAGCTAAAAGCCATATTGCAGCTGCAGAGGTCACGCCTAAAACTATTCCGTTTTTTGTTAGAATAACTCCAGCACCTAAAAATCCTATACCAGTTACAACTTGTCCTATTACTCTTGTATGATCTCCATTTACATTAATGACGGAGGATGAAACGGCAATAAAGACGTATACCCCTAAGCAAATCAATATACTTGTTCTAATTCCTGCAGGTTTTCCAGACCATTGGCGCTCAAATCCAATAACCCCAGAGCAACATACAACAGTAGTAATTCCTATCCACGAGAGTGGAGAAATGCTCAATGCTTCTGAAAAAAATGCCTTTATACTTTCTAGCATGTTTGATTTTAAGATAAATATACCAACTTAATGAATAAGCATTTTAAATATTTTCAAATCTATTTTAAACAAAATTTTTGCAGGTAATACATTACTAGCTTGAATAAGTTCCATTGAAATTAAAACTATAAACTAAAGTTTTGCCGTGTCGTTCAATCCTCCTTCACTTTGTTTAGGCGCATAAACTGGATGAAATACTTAACATTCTTTACCTCAAAAGAATCATAATATTCAAGTTTTAAATCTTAAAACTTGTAACTTTGCAACTATAAACTTTTAAACTAAAGTTTTGGCTCCGTGGCGCAACTGAATAGCGCATCAGACCTGCCTCGCCGGTAGGCGGGTTTCGGCTCTGACGATAAAAATTAAAGATGTACTATGTTTATTGCATCAAGAGTTTAACCAAGCAGAGAACTTATATAGGAATGACAAATAATCTTGATAGAAGATTAAAGGAGCATAATAGTGGTCAAAATAAATCAACCAAAGCATTTTTGCCTTGGAAATTAGTATATAAAGAGGATTTTGAAGATATTAGCGAAGCTAGAAAAAGAGAGAAGTATTTTAAATCTGGATCAGGAAGAGAATATTTGAAATCAATTTTGGCCCCGTGGCGCAACTGAATAGCGCATCAGATTTCGGCTCTGAGGGTTGCAGGTTTGAATCCTGCCGGGGTCACTAGGGAATCAAGGCGCCATGGTTTTCTGAAACGAGCAAAGTAAAAGTTTACTTTTGCTTTGTGAGTGCAAGAAAATTCAACTGCGTAAGCAGTTGGCGAATTGATTTTGACCTCGAACAAGGTAAGGATCATCATAGATAATCCTGCCGGGGTCACTAAAAAGTTCAAAATTATGTCCAAAAGGAATAAAATAATTTATTGGATATCAACTGTATGGCTTGCACTTGGTATGCTGTCAAGTGGCATAGTGCAATTGATACAAATGGAAGAAGAAGCCGAAATGATGGTACGATTAGGTTACCCTTCTTATTTTATGACGATACTTGGTGTATGGAAAATATTAGGAGTTATTGCTATTCTTTTGCCTAAATCAGTTTTGATAAAGGAATGGGCATATGCAGGTTTTTTCTTTGCTATGTCAGGAGCTATGGTATCACATATTTTAGTGGGTGATCCAATTACGGAAGTGCTTCCTTCCACATTACTATTAGTGCTAACAATATTATCTTGGTCGTTTAGACCAGCAAGTAAGAAGCTATAGATCGATATTAAAAGCAGGGCAAGTGCCCTGCTTTCGTCTTTAACAATTGCAGTTACAAGAGCAATTGCAGTTTTCGCAACATCCTTTTGACTTTCTCATGATTTGTTTTTTAGGGTTAAATAATAAACATTCAATATATAGACGTTGATGAGACAAAAAAGATGCAAATTAGCATTCACAATCCGAGCCGTCATTTGACAAAGCAACGGTGCCATCTTTATTAATAGTAGTACAACAACAATCTATAAATAATTCTTTAAGCTGATCTTTGGCTCTTTGAACTCGAGATTTTGCACCAGAGTGAGAAATGCCAATTTTTTCTGCATATTGCTTTTGAGATAGATTGCCTAATTCCGTTTGTAATAAGGCCTCTTTATACTTTAATGGTAATTTATCTACAAAAGGACGTACGCACTTTTCACAAAGCTGTATGTCATCATTTTCATTTGTCCAGTCTAGCATAGTATCATCTAGCTGAACGATTCCTTTATTTTTTCTAAAATGATCAGTTATTGTATTTCTAGTTATCTGATATACCCAATTGGCAATTTTTTTTTCATCCCTTAAAGAATTGATCTTTTGGTGAATCTTTATAAAAACGTCTTGTCTGATATCTTTGGCAATGCTGGGGTCTTTTACTTTCAGTAATATGAAATTGTATAGCTTTTGGTGAAAATCTAGCCAAATTTGTTCCGTACTCATATTAGTTAGACGAGAATTTTTTAAAAAGACGCAAAAATCATAATAGTGTGTAGATGTACACTACGTAAACAGATAAAAGTAATGTGCCTCCCAATCGGCCAATTCTTTTTTTGATGAGCATTAAAGGCAATACTAAAAAGGCAATGCCGAGCATCCAATAAATATCTGATTGAATGATGGCTTCACTTACAGCTATTTCTTTGATGATGGATGTAATACCCAAAATGCTGAGAATATTAAAAATATTAGAACCAATTAAATTGCCAATAGATATATCTGTTTGCCTTCTGACAGCAGCAATTACAGAAGTAGCCAATTCGGGAACACTTGTTCCAAAAGCAATTAAGCTTAGTCCAATAACACGTTCAGAAATTTTAAATGATCTAGCAATTTCGATAGCTCCTTCAATTAGCCAATCTGCACCGTAAACGAGCCCGACACATCCAACAATGATAAAGGCGATTGTTTTCCAAAGTGGTGTTTTTTTCGAGGTAATATCTATCTCATCTGATGATTCTTCAATAGTTCCACCCTTAGTTAATTTAAATAATAGTAGACCAAATGCAATTAAAAAAGTAATAAAAACAACCCCTTCATATTGTACCAATTCCCCATCCAAAATAAAAAAGAATAATAACAAGCTTGCTGCCATCATCACTGGCCAATCTATTCTAATAGAGTTTTTTTGAACATCAATAGGGAATACGATGGTTGTTAAGCCCAACACCAAAGCGATATTGCAGATGTTAGAGCCAATTACATTACCCATGGATATATCTGGATGACCTTCTAAAGCAGCTTGAATGCTTACTAAAAGTTCTGGCATGGATGTGCCGAAAGAGACTACCGTAAGCCCGACAATCAAAGTAGAGATGTTTAGTTTTAAGGCGATTCCTACGGCGCCTCTTACTAATAATTCTCCACCAATGATAAGAGCAGCTAGTCCTAATATCAAAAATAAATACGCCATGCTACTTCTTGAAAATTTTTAAATACCAAGGTAGGTTATTTTGCTTGATGTTTAGATATTTTATAGGAATTGCTCCAAAATTAGCATAAAACCTTGCGATAGATGCAATTATAGACCCCTCGAAGTCAAGCGTAAGCGCCTTGCCACTGTATTGCTTTATGATTTTATCAAATATCAAAGAAACCGCTCCAGTTTGTTTTGCCTCTTCGTTAGAGGCAATTAAAAAGCTGATTAGCTTTTGATGACTTTTAATCAAAAATATTCCTGCTATAAGTTCATTCTGGACATTGTAAGCTGCCCAAACTTGCCCCATCCCTCTGTGTTGTGCCTCATATATTAATGGGCAGAGCTTGTAATAATCTTTGTTTTTAAGCTCAGATATGTTAGGCCCTTGTTCTGCTTTGAATAAGTCAACTATAGCTTCTGGCTTTGAGTTGAGCGCTACCTGTATATTATTTTTTTGAGCTTTCTTAATGTTTCTTTTTAAGTTTTGGGAAAACCCTTTTTGAAGAACATCGTATTCACTAATAAGGTCAAGGTGATAAGTTACTTTTTCGTTAAGAATAAAGTTGGTCTTAGGTAGACTATTTTTTGTATTAAGGTTGATGTCAATGTACTTATAGCCAGATGGTATGGTATTGATAAAGCTGTCAATTAGACCTGTTTCCTGTTTGCTATAAAACAAACCAAGCTGTTGTGTGAAAAAAGGTTGATACAAGTAGTGAATGCCGTACTTTTCTCTGGCTGTTAATGGGAATACTGCTTCGTAGTCATTTGAAACAAGTGCGTTCCATTCTGGGCAGACGATATCTAGATACCATGAATATCCGTATATGATGCCGTTAATAGCATTGTGGATACAGGTGTCCCACTTTTTTTTATTTATTTGACTATGAGATAAATGAGTTATCACAGTTTAAATCTTATATTTTATTGAAGAGTCTTTAAACCACCCCTTTCCCCTCCTAAAAGGAGGGGGAATATTATTATTGGACTGCGATTAACGAAATTTCTACGTTCACGTCTTTAGGTAGCCTTGCAACTTCTACTGTTTCTCTTGCAGGAGCAGTCTCGTCATCGAAATATTGAGCATATATTTCGTTAATCGCAACAAAGTTGTCCATATTTGATATGAAAATGCTCACTTTTACTATGTTGTCGAAGGTCATTTCCTCAGCGTTTAAAACGGCTTTTAGATTCTCCATAACTTGCTTGGTTTCCTCTTGAATGTTGCCTTGTAATAGTTTACCCGTTTCAGGAATGATGGCAATTTGTCCTGAGGCATACAGTGTTCCATTCGCAAGAGTTGCTTGGTTATATGGACCAATGGGAGCTGGTGCAGATGAAGTTTTAACTATTTTTTTTCTCATAAGTTGGCTTTTCATTTTCAAATCTAATTATTATCCATTAGTCTTTTGTATTTTTCTGTGAATATCATTTGGACAGGCTTGTTCTCAAGTTTAGCTTCAATCCAAGATATAAAATCAAAATGCCGAAAAGCTGACCGTTCCTCTGGTTTTTTACTAAGATTTTTTAATTGGGGTAGAGAGCTAGCCAGAATTTTATTTAATTCTTGCTTATTAAACGTGTTGTTTATTCTTCTGAGTATGCGTATTAGCAATCGTTCAAATTTGTACGCTCTTTGTTTTTTTATCAGGCTTCTATATAAAGAGCGAATAATACTAGGGAGTAATATGGTATTGCCTTTCTCGTAATGAGTTAATAGAACAATAATTTGGGTGAAAATAGTTAACTCTTCCAAGTAGTTATTATGCCTTTTGTCTAATATTAGTTCGCTTACATTCAATGCTCTATCATATTCTTCATTATAAAATGCTAAGCATAAATGTCTGTAGTATAGATGTTTGATATAGGGACCAGGTATTTCGAGGATGGCTTTCTCATAATGCGTATAGAAGTCTTCCATCTTTTTCCATGCTGCATCTAATGTGCCCTTTTTTGTCAGAAACTCTATTGTCATAACGTTTTCAAGAACAATGCTTCTATGCTTTAGGTTGGTATCTTTTGATTTGGACAGATGATCTTTTAGTGCTTTAAGTGAATTTAGTAGTGGTTCGATGTGTCTCATGTCACCCATGTCATGTTCAAGTATAATAAGATTGGATAAGCAAGCAAGGTATTTATTGGGATACTTTTTCTCATATGCTGGATTACTCTTTAAAAGCTCATAGTTTGCTCTTTGATTGATTAGCGCTTTTTTATTCTCACCAATATTAGAGTAATATAATGCTTTCGCTGTCAAAATATACTCCTTGGCTTGAGTGCTGATAAAGTCTTTTGCCTCATAGGTTGTAATGTCCTTTAGTGATGCTTTGTATTTTGTAATATGATCCCTTGCTGATCCTAATCTGTTTTGATACTCTAATACCCTGGCATAGATGTACCAGGCCTTATTTTCGCTTTTTAATATCTTCATTGCCCTGCCCTCCTCTATCATGATATTATTAATTCCTGTTTTTCCTGATTTCTGAAAAAGATAAGCAGAGGCGATCTTCTTTTCCCAGCTTAAAATGGCGCTTATTAATTGATATTCCCCATTTGTATAAGCTGTCTTCTTTGCTTTACTAATTAACTTTTGAGCTTGCTCATACAAGCTTTTTGAATATAAGATTTCTATTTTCCCTAATAGATTTGTAATCGTATTACCAGAAGACTTATCAGTATGATAAAGCTCTAGAGTTTCTAGTATGAGGTTGTATAAGTATAATTTAGTTGTGTTAAATTGCTTGACAAACGTTTTATTCTTAAATTTTTGTTTGATGGCTTTTTCATCATATTCTTTTTGTTTGTCTAGTTCATCAAAAACTTTGGTGTAGTTAGATTGTCCCCCTTTATATCTGGAAGCCTGAAGCTTAAAATGTCTTTTTTCGCTTTTAGATAATGATTTTATTAGATCAAAGACTGATGAATTTTTACTCATTAAAAAAGTATTATTTTGTTGTTTTTATGATTGATAATTAATTATTTGTAATATAATAATAATTTTGAAAACATATTATTTTTATTTAAAATGGTTTCATGCTAGAGTGATTTTGAAATATATTGCTATCAAATCAAAAGGCACAATTATGAAAAAGATATCAATACTTTTAGTCAATATTATTATTTCTAGTTTATCCATTTTTGCGCAGAGTACAGAGGTTATCTTTGCTAAAGATACTTTCTTCTACTGCGATGAAACAACAGTCTCTTTAGATGTGACAGTAACGCCCAATGGGAGTTGTATCATGAATACGCCCAAATATAGATGGTATAAAAACGGTATGTTCTTAGAACAAAGTCAATCTGTATCAACTTCAAAAAAAGTCGTAGCTGAAAATGCAACTTATGCTTACGTTGCAGACTTAGGAAATTCAGCTCAGTGCTTTGATAGTGCTGTTGCCGTAATTTTCAAAAAATGTGATGTCAACACTCATTTAGAAGATCAAAGTAATATACAAGCGGCTTTGACCTTATATCCTAATCCCGTACAAGATATTTTGTATGTAAATAATACAGGTAGTGTTTCACTTGATAGGGTGATTATTTACACAATGTCAGGTCAAATAGTAAAAGCATTAGACAAGTTTGGCACGAATCATAGAATTGATCTCAGTGGTCTCACAAGTGGTACATATCTCATTAGGATAGAAGGAGAGCAGCTTTTAATGCAGCAGGCATTCATTAAGCAATAATTAAAAATGTCTAAAGCTCAAATAATGAATAAGATTATTACAGCATTATTTTCAGTTGCGTTGAGCTTGAATGTCCTCGCGCAGACATATAAAAATAATGTATCGCAGTGGTGCTTTGGTCCCAATACACAGTACAGTTTTAATACAAATACATCCAGTATTTCAAGTATGTTGGCTCGCGAGGGATCGGCTTCTATTGCAGATGCAAATGGAAACCTTTTGTTCTATACCAATGGAGAGACTATATGGAATCGAAATCATAGTGAAATGTTAAATGGCGATAGTCTTTTGGGGCATTGGTCAGCAGTGCAGTCCAGTATAATTGTTCCAGCTCCAGATAATAGCAATCTATACTATGTCTTTACAAATAGTGCCGTATTTACCAATGACGGATTGAGTTATTCACTAGTAGATATGACTTTGGATAACGGTCTTGGAGCTGTAGTAGATACTGAAAAGAATATCACGCTATTGAATGGTACAACAGAGATGCTTACTGCTAACTTTCACGCTAATCAGTCAGATATATGGATAGTTACACATAGAGAGAATAGTAACTTTTTTTATTCATTCTTACTAACCTCAAATGGAATACAAGAACCTGTTATAAGCAATGTAGGAATTGCCTATGGCGGACTGACGCAATCTGCCATGAAGCTGTCTGGCAATGGAGAACGTCTAGCGGCAGCTATATCCGATAGAAATACGGTAGAGATTTATGACTTTAATAATGTATCAGGTGAAGTATTCAACCCATTAACGATAACGGATATCAAAAATCCTTACGGTATTGAGTTTTCATGTGATAATACAAAATTGTATGTTACCTCAAGCCAGGCGGGAAATATCTCTAGAATTGAACAGTTTGACCTTGAGGCAGCTAATATTAAAAGTTCTAAAGAGACGATCATAGAAAACAACTCTGGTGTTAGATATGCATCGTTACAGATCGGCTCTGATCAAAAAATATATGTTGCTGAGTTAGGAGCCTTATCACTTGGTTTGATCAATCGTCCCAATGAAAAAGGTACTTCGTGCAATTATATGACAGGGGCAGTCAGCCTCAATGGTGGCGTTGGACAAAGAGGCTTGCCTAATTTTATAACAGGCTATTTTAACGGTGCTGTTAGTAATATGGCAATTCATCATGAAGGAGAGTGCCTGGAAGACGAGTTTACCTTTACCACATCTGCTCAAAACTACCTCGATATATCTTGGGAAATTGATGGCTCACTGCAAGCACATAGTTTAGATAGTTTTAAATATCAGTTTGACGTTGCCGGAGAGCACCTCATAAGGCTCTTTGCAGCATCATACTGTAAGCAAGATACCATCTCCGCTGAAGTTGATGTGATTGGTTGTGATACAATTGTGCCTTTTGTTTATGTACCAAATGCATTTTCTCCAAACGGAGATGGTATTAATGATGTTTTTAGAGTGGAAACAGCTAATTTAGAAAAATTTCAATTTGCTTTGTTCAATAGATGGGGTAAATTGGTATTTCAAACAAGTGATCCTGATTTTACATGGCATGGTGAGTATAAACATACTGAAAGCTATCTTTATCAAGTCTATGCAGAGAATGTTAAAAAAGACTATATGATAGCTAGTATGGGTAGTATTTTGCTGGTTAAATAAATTATATTCAAATGAAAAGTTGTATTTATTTTTTTATAGTTCTTTTCGTGTTTTGTCTTGAAACCAAAGGACAAACGAAAAGAGTAAATATTTGGCCCATTGGGAAAACGGGTTTGGGAGAAGATACTATAGTTATGTTGGACTTTAGCTCAGGAATGGCCCCAAGCTCCTTTATTGAACCCGTGAATGATGGAAGTTCTTGTTTAACGCTCTCAGAGATAACCTCAGAGCCGGCGTCCTCTATTTGTGACACCGCTGGGAATTTAATGTTTTACTCTGATGGCCGGTATGTCTATGGACGAAATCACGATACCTTGCCCAATGGGGCCTTGTTTGCTGGGTTAGATTGTGCTGCTGGTGCAGGGTTACGGAGTAGTACACAAGGAGTGCTTTTAGTCCCGCAACCTGGGAATGACTCACTCTACTATATTTTCTCTAATGATGCTGCTGGAGCTAGCAATATTACAAATATTGGTGCACGCTATTCTATTATTAACAAAAATCTCAATGGGGGGATGGGAGATATTGTTTCTGGTGCTCATCAAATTCTCTTGTGGGGAGATACCATGACGGAAAAATTATCGGCAGTACATCATGCCAATGGCAATGATATATGGGTCATGTATCATGTTTGGAACAGTGATGACTTTATATGTTTTCTCCTAACCACCAATGGTATTGAGGATACGGTGGTTACGTCCATCGGTATGTTACATGGGCCAGCAAATAATGGAGCTGTTGGCCAGATGAAATTTTCACCTGATGGTACCATGTTAGCTAATGTCGTTAGATCGCCCAGTAGGTTGGAGCTATATGAGTTTGACCATTCATCAGGTGTACTTACCAATCATAGAAGATTCCCATTCTCTGAGAATGCATATGGTGTTTCTTTTTCGCCCCGTAGTACAAAGCTATATGTTACACAACAAGGTCCTCCAACTAGTGATACCCTATTACAATTTGATATGTTACATGGTGATTCGACTACGGTAGCAGCTACGCGAACAGTAGTGGGTACGGAAAGTGCAGGCACCGAAAATCTGAGGTATGGTCTACAAATAGCTCCCAATGGAAAAATATATACAAGGTATGGTGCTAGTGCCGTAAGAACTTATGCTAGCATTGAGTGTCCTGATCAGCCAGGCTTGGCATGTGGTTTTACCCCTCATGCATTAGCGGTAAATGATGATTATAGAATATCACAGTTTGGCTCATTGACCAATACTGTAGAGAGCTACTTCGTAGATACAACACTAAACAATGTAGTGGATTTTTCAGTAGATGGTATTTGTATAGGCGACTCTACCACTTTTGTACTTACTGTAGATATATCTATTTTTGATGATTACAGTTGGTATATTACTAATGATACCATTATTACTGGTATTGGTGATACTTTTAGGTATCTATTTGATTCTTCAGGAAATTATGAGATTAAGTTTCTATATACCATCGGTTGTTTAGTGGATTCGGTGGAAAAAAATGTTTTGATATTGGGTGGAGGTAATCAAGAGCTTGAAACAAAGCACTATTGTCGCAATGGAGAAGCAGTTCCAATAGGGCTTGCATCTTCTGGTAGTGTAGACTATCATTGGGTTCCGTCGCAGGGACTTGATGATTCATTGATTGCAAACCCTAATGCTATGCCAGATGCCACTACCTTATACCAGCTCATTATTACATCTTCTGGTTGCTCTGATACCGGCTTTCAGTTAGTCATGGTAGATAGCTTGGTTGCGGACTATGAAGATTCTGCGCTCCTTTGTGAAGGAGAAAGTTATCAGATGGTATCGAACATAACGTTCTCAACAAATGCCACATACACTTGGCAACCGAATCACTATATCGATGATACAACGAGTTCTGAACCTATTGTAACACCGCTAGCGTCTACGCCCTACATTGTGACTATCGTAAATGCCGAGAGTGAATGTACTACTCTTGATACCATAACTGTCAATATTGAAAACTGTGATGAACCACAAAGCATTTTTGTTCCCAATGCTTTTACGATAAATAGTAATGGAAGTGGACGTTTTGCTCCTATCATCGGTGGGGTAGTGCAAAGCTATGCTATGAATGTATATAATAGAATGGGGGGACTGCTCTTTACCAGCAATGATGCTCAGGTATACTGGGAGGGGGTATATAATAGCAAGTCTTGTCAAGATGGTGTGTATCTATATGCTTTAAATATTACCTTTGAAGATGGACATACAGAAAGTATTAGAGGCAACGTACAGCTTATCAGATAAAGTGGTTTCTGTATGACAAAATGAGTCAGTTTGAGTGAAATCGTGGAAGAGCTTTAGAAAATTTTGATCCTCGAACTTTAAACAATTCATTGATATATTGGAAACTATCTTTCTTGTATTATTTATTCTTTTTATTTCTACCCTCATTCGATCTGCCTTTGGGTTTGGAGATGCATTGGTTGCAATGCCTTTGCTCAGTGTTGTAGTCGGGTTAGACATAGCAACGCCACTTGTAGCTTTTGTCGCGTCATTGATTGCTATTACTTTTTCAACTATCAACTTCAAACAGTTTGAGTTTAAGGTAATGCTTAAACTACTTCTACCTTCCATGCTTACTATTCCTATTGGAATTTGGTTGGCTCAAACAGTTGATGAAAAGATCATAAAAGGGCTTTTATCAATATTAGTCGTGTTATATGCTATATATAATTTAGTTAAGCCCAATCTCCTCATGCTGAAAGATGATCGGTTGATATTTCTTTTTGGAGGTATTGCTGGTATTCTAGGAGGAGCGTATAATATCAATGGGTTGGCTATTGCTATTTACGGTACGCTTCGAAACTGGAGTCCTAAAAAATTTCAAATTACTTTACAAGGATACTTCTTGCCCATGAGTATTGTTTTATCTACAAATCATCTACTATTTAGTAAAAAGTTAGATGAGGAGGTATTTCCAATATTTATTTATGCTATTCCAGTTGTTTTTATAGCCATTGCTGTGGGCAATATTATGAATAAAAGACTTGCCTTGGAGACATTTAAAAAGTATATATACGTGCTATTATTTATCATTGGATTGGGACTGTTACTTAAGACTGTTTAGTTGAGTGTGCTTCATTGGAATATTTGATTTACGGGTTTTTATTTTTTTGAAAAAGGGATCTTATCGTCTTTGCTTTAATTAAGCACTCTTCATATTCCTTTTCAGGGTCGGAATCATAAGTAATAGCGCCACCCACCTGATAGGATAAATACTTGTTAGCTTCATTATATAAGATGCTTCTGATAACTACATTGAAATCAAAGTCTCCCTCAGGGTTGATGTAACCAACAGAACCAGAAAACAAACCTCTTTTAGTTGTTTCAAAAGATTCAATAAGCTTCATGGCAGAGATTTTCGGTGCCCCCGTCATTGATCCCATAGGAAAAGCATTTTTTATAGCATCAATGGGATGAATACCTTCTTTTAATTCAGATGAAATCGTGGAGATCATATGTGTTACATTCTGGAATGGATATAGACCAAATAGCTCATTAACTTTTACAGTTCCCGGTTTTGATGTTTTGGCAAGATCATTTCGGACTAAATCAACTATCATCACATTTTCTGCTCTTTCCTTTTCGCTATTTAACAATATTTCTTTTAATTGATTGTCCTCATTAGGACTACTACCCCTTTTGCAAGTGCCCTTTATAGGCTGAGAAATTAACTTATTGCCAATTTTTTTTAGAAATCGTTCTGGGCTTGACGAAATTAGATATTTATGCTTGAGCTTGTAGTAACATGAGAAAGGAGCTCGGGCTAAGTCATTGAGTGCAAAAAAAACTTCCAATGGTGAAATGGACGTATTATCAGCGTAAAACTCTTGACAATAATTAAGCTCATAAACATTTCCATCTACAATATTTTGTTGAATTGCTTTTACTTGTTTTAAGTAGGCTTCTTTCGTAATACGATTCTTAATAGATATCCTGTTAAGGTTTGAAAAAGTTTGTTTGTAATCTAGGGTATCAATTGTATTCCAAATTTCTATAGCATTACCTTCTTTTGCGGATATTTTGATCTCTTTATCCGATATTGCAATAATGTAAGTAGGGGAAAAGAAATGCCAATCGGGTATTTGGACTTTGTCCGTATTTTTTGACGTTAAGTTTTCTATGTCATTTTTTAAGTCGTATGACAAGAATCCAAATAACCATTTACCTTTTGAGCTATCGTATAGTTTTTTGACTTCGTCAAATGAGTTTCCAGTTGTGCTGTTATCGGCTACTGCTAAAAGAAATTCATAAGAATGGTATTTGTCGGATGTATATTGATTGTTATCTAAACAACAAACTGTATCAAACTGATTAGCCCAAGTAAGTGCTTTTTTTTTATGAGGTGAAGCGTTGAGACTTCATAATTCAGCGTGTATGTGTTCATGAAAGTGCCAAGCTTTCCTTCTTAATCAACTTCTCACGTTCAGGGCCAGTAGATACCATTGTGATAGGAACCTCCAGTGCTTCTTCAAGGTAGTTCAGGTATTGGGTTGTTAACTCTGGAAGTACATCAAATGATTCCGCATCGTTGATGTTAGTCTTCCATCCTTCAAAACTTTTTGTAACGCTTTCAATAGTTGATTTGGCAATATCGAAAGGAAGCTCCTGAGTAATAGTGCCATCTTCCAAACGATATTGATCGCAAACTTCGATTTGATCAAACTCGTTTAAAACATCAATTTTGGTGATTACAAGCTGGGTAACGCCATTGATCATAATGGTGTACTTCAATGCGGGTACATCCAACCAGCCACACCTTCTTGGTCTGCCTGTTGTGGCTCCAAATTCGTGCCCCTCTTTTCTTAATAGTTCACCAGTGGCATCTTCTAGCTCCGAAGGGAATGGACCACTTCCTACTCTGGTGCAATAAGCTTTTGCAATACCAATCACTTCATTGATATATTTAGGAGGAATTCCTAATCCAATACAAGCAGAAGCGGTAACGGTATTGGAAGAGGTTACAAATGGATAAGTACCAAAGTCAATATCCAGCATGGAACCTTGAGCACCCTCAGCCAAAACTTTCTTTCCTTTTTTGATTAAGTCATTGATAAAGTAGGTACCATCTACTAAGTTTAGACTTTTAAGCACTTCAATGCCTTCAAACCATTTTTGCTCCAGCTCTGTAAGGTCATACTCATAGTCATGAATATCAATAAGCTTTTGGTGTTTCGCTTTCAGTTGTTCATATTGATCTTTAAAATCTTTAGATAAAATGTCACCCACTCTTATGCCATTCCTGCCAGTTTTATCCATGTATGTCGGACCAATACCTTTCAATGTAGAACCAATTTTGGATTGGCCTTTACTTTGCTCAGAAGCAGCGTCTAATATTCGGTGAGTAGGAAGAATAAGATGGGCTTTCTTTGAGATAAAGAGGTTTTTTTGAATGTCTATATTCAACTCAATTAGCTTATCAATCTCTTGTTTAAAGTTAATCGGGTCAATAACAACTCCGTTACCTATTAAGTTGATGATGTTTTCGTGGAAGACTCCTGAAGGAATGGTATGGAGAACATATTTATTTCCATTGAAATTCAGCGTATGACCTGCATTAGGACCTCCTTGAAATCGCGCTATAACATCATAATTAGGAGCAAGGCAGTCAACTATTTTTCCTTTGCCTTCATCTCCCCATTGTAAACCTAGTATTAAATCAACAGACATCTATGGGTGTTTTTTGGGAGCACTAAATTCGAAAGAAACTTTAAGGATAATAAATTAAATTATCCACATTAAGACTTTTATTATCAACTAATTTTGGTTAAACGTGAATTATGAATATTCAATTTGATAATTAACATATCATCTATATCCAATATTTAAATTTTATTGTTGTGTTTAGTGCTTTAATATTTCTATCAATTTTTCGTTGATGTATATTGTTTCTCTTCCAATTTTTTGAGGTTTCAATATACCTAGTTCTTCTAAATTCCTTAAATATCTTGATGCTGCTTTTCTCTCTACATGTAATTTACCGACAACATATTCGATTTTAGAATAAGGCTGCTCAAAAAGTAGCTCTATCAATTCCTTTCTGTATATTTTAGGGGCTTTTTCTTTTACCAATTCAATAGTCTCGTTTAATAAATCCGTTATAGACTTAATTTTTTCTATCGTTTTTTTTGAAGTGAATTCGACAGCTTTTAACATATAAGTTATCCAAGGCTCCCAGTCGTTTTTTTTGTTCACATTATTTAATAGTCTGTAATATTCTGTTTTGTTTTCTATGATGAACGAGCTTAAATACAAAATCGGAATATCAATCAAATGATTGAGGATTAGGAATAAAATATTCAAGATTCTACCCGTTCTGCCGTTTCCGTCGTAAAAAGGATGAATGCTTTCGAATTGATAATGCAAAATAGCTAAACTTATAAGCGGTGAAACCTCTTTGTTTTCGATATTAAAATGCTCTAAAAAGTTGCTCAATAAATCAAGGATTTCGTCTTTGTCTTGAGGTGGTGTGTAAACAACTTTGCCTGTTCTATCGTTTTTTAAAACCGTTCCAGGAGTTTTTCTATATCCAGCATTATTTTCGATGATGATTTTCTGAATTTCTTCAACATCTTTAAGTTTTAAAAAGTTTTGTTTTTTAGCAAGCTCATAGCCATAAAAAATGGCTTTTCTATAATTTACAACTTCTTTGACCGCAGAGTTTTGTAGTTTTTGATTGGAGGAAATAGCTTTGTATAGCTCATCTTGAGTTGTAATTATGTTCTCAATTTCTGAACTGTCTTTTGCCTCTTGCATTACAACAGCATTGATTAATATTGATTGATTGGGCATTGTCTCGGCAATACCTTTTAATTCTCCTAATGCTCTTGATGCTTTTGAATCCATTTTTAGAATTTCCAAAGTTTCAATCTTCTCTTTTCTAGGAGGAAGTTTATCAAGTTTTTTATATGGTGTATTTTGTCCCATGCAATCTTTATGTGTACCAAAAATATAAAAAATAGTTCAAATGGAAATATTGTGGGACTTTTTGTCGCATTAAGCACAACTATTTGCTAAAAGCTATATGTAATTGCGTTTGAATTAAGCTAGAACTGCTTTTGTATTGAATAATTGAAGTCAAAAAAGAGCTACTTTACAGCCTGCTCCAGCTTTAATATTGCATCTTCATTTGATGATGCAATATCAAACATAGAGTTAAGTTTAGTCATGATCATGAGCTTGGATAACTGCTGAGAGATATTGGAAAGTATTAAATAAGCCTGATTTTGTCTAATGATGGTTAAGGTAGATAATAAAAGATTTAAGCCACTGCTATTCACTATAGATACATTCGATAAGTCTAAAATAAAAAATTGAATACCAGACTCAAGCTCTTTTTGAATTTGATCGATTATAGTCGTCTCGCTATACTCATTAGTCAAGTTACCATCGATGGCGATAATACAAGCCTGACCTTTATGAGATATTGTGCTTTTCACTGTTTTCTTTTTTATTGATGCTATTCTTAGTGCAGTTATGGCAGGTACCGTATAGTGTTAAAGAGTGGTGAGAAATACTGAAGTCCATTATTTCTCCCATGGTATCTTTTATTAATTGAAGTCTTGGGTCACAAAATTCTATAACTTCTTGACAGTGCATACATATAATGTGATCGTGTTGTTTATAACCATAAGCCTTTTCATATTGTGCCAAATTTGTACCAAACTGATGTTTAGTCACTAAGCCACATGTTACTAGCAGGTCTAATGTATTGTAAACAGTAGCACGGCTGACACGATAATTTTTTTGCTTCATGTAATCGTAGAGATCTTCAGCATCAAAATGTTTCTTTAGAGAGTATATTTCCTCTAGGATTGCGAATCGCTCTGGAGTCTTCCTTTGTCCATTTTTCTCTAAATACTTAGAGAAAAGCTCATTAACTTCTTTTAATGTTTCGCTTATTCTAGGAGTTAACTCTGTAAATGCCATAGTGCGTTGAAGTTATTACTTTTTTAATTAAAAGCATTATTCTTGAAGACGTTTAACAGACAAAATTCCTTCTGTTTCCAGCAATTTTTCAATAAGAAGTTCTAAGTGTTCGGTATCATCTACATAAACCATGATCTTTCCTTTAAACATACCATCCATCCCATCAATGGTAATAGATTGCATATTTAGGTTTAAGTCACTAGAAATTACTTTTGTGATTTTACCCATTACACCCAGGTCATCCCTTCCTGTAATAATAAGACCTGTCAAGAAAGCAATCTTCTTTTCCTTAGTCCATTTTGTCTTAACAATCTTATAATCATACTTTGTAATGATTTTTGTTGATTTAGGACAACTGGCTCTGTGTATTTCAATCTCATCATTCACGTTTACAAAGCCAAATACATCGTCTCCTGGGATTGGGTTGCAGCAAGGGGCAAGTTGATAGTCAACGTCTTCGGAGTTTTCTCCGAAAACCAGAGAGTTGGTATTTTCAGTTAGAGATTCTCGAATGAGTTTCTCTAAAGGTTTGTCCGTAATGATCTTTTCGCCTTTAGGCCTAAAAGCCAATTTTTTCTCTTTTCTTTTAAGCCGCTTTATTTTTTTTAAGTCTATTTCACCAGTACCAGATACGTAAAATAGTGCGTTTTTGTCTTCTTGATGGTAATATGTAGTGAGTTGGTCAAAGTTATAATCATTAGCAGTTAAGCCTATCTGTTTTAGTTCGTCTATTATGAGTTGCTTGCCATTTTTAATGTATGCTTTTCGCTCTTCTTTAAATGCCTCTTTGATTTTGGATTTTGCTTTTGCCGTGACTGTAAAGTTTAGCCAACTCTCTTGAGGTTTTTGTTTTGCAGAAGTTAATACTTCTACCTGATCTCCATTGCTCAATTGATAGCTAGGGGGAAACATTTGGTGGTTTACCTTAGCGCCAATGCAACTATTTCCAACATCGGTATGTATATCATAAGCGAAATCTAAAACTGTTGCAGTCGTGGGCAAGATTTTTATATCTCCTTTAGGAGTAAAAATATACATCTCATCTGCAAACAAATCCAGCTTTACTACGTCCAAAAAGTCATATGTATTTGGCTGTGGATTTTCTAATACTTCTCGAACACTTTGTAGCCATTTGTCCACGATAGAGTCTTCTTCTTCGGATCCTTTATATTTCCAGTGTGCGGCATAGCCTTTTTCTGCAATATCATTCATCCTCCGACTTCTAATTTGAACTTCTACCCATCGTCCTCCAGGGCCCATTACCGTTGTATGTAATGATTCATAACCATTGCCTTTTGGCGTTGATATCCAGTCTCTTAACCGATCGGGATTTGGTCTGTAAAAATCAGTTATAACAGAATATACCCTCCAGCAATCCGCCTTTTCAAGGTCAGAATTTTCTTGATCTATAATAATACGAACGGCAAATTTGTCGTAAACTTCATCAAACGTAACATTCTTTGTTTTCATCTTATTCCAGATGGAATGAATCGTTTTCGGGCGACCAATTATGTCACATTGAATACCACGTCTTTTTAGTACTCTTTTAATTGGCTCAATAAATTCATTGATAAAACGTGTCCTACTTCTTTTGGTCTCGTTAAGCCTTTTTGCAATTCGCTTGTATGTATTAGGCTCTGTGTACTTCATACACAAATCTTCTAATTCGGATTTAATGTTGTATAATCCAAGTCTGTGGGCTAGTGGGATATACAAGTACTTGGTTTCAGATGTGATTTTGAGTTGCTTATGCCTCGGCATAGAGTCCATTGTCCGCATATTATGGAGTCTGTCTGCCAATTTAATTAATACGACCCTAATATCTTTACCAAGTGTTAGGAGTATTTTTCTAATGTTTTCTGCTTTGGCGGTACTATTAACATCAAAGACTTCAGATATTTTGGTCAGCCCTTCAATGATATGTCCAACTCGGTCTCCAAATTGCTCATGAATTTCTTCTATTGTGACATCAGAATCTTCAACCACATCATGTAGTAAGCCGCATATAATGGAAGTTGTTCCCAATCCTATTTCATCGACAACTATTTGAGCAACTGCCAGAGGATGAAGAATGTAAGGCTCTCCTGACTTTCTGCGAACACCATTGTGGGCTGCTGCGGCTACTTCAAAAGCCTTCCGTATTTTATCTTTCTTCTCTATCCCTACATTATAGGATCTTAGAAGTTTGCGATAGGCATTTAAAATATCTTTCTTTTCCTGCTCTTCTTGAGTCAATACAGCCATTAATTGAAAGTGTTTGCACAAATATACTTCATTATAGATATTAAATGTTCTGACGAGATAATAAAATACAACAGTGTTAAACTATTGTGCTGAAAAGAATTAGTTATTCTCAATGGAATTTTTATTTTTGTTTAATTGAATTACTAAACAAAGAAATTGATGCTCAAAATTAAAAATGGATTCCTTTTATTTATACTTGCCTGTTTAGCATTTAGTTGTCAAGAAGAAGCCCCATCGGATGTATCGGAAAAAAACGCAGAACAAATTCAACAGGAAAGTGTCTCAGATGAGGAAAAAACACATCAAGTTACTTTTGATGCTATTATTAATGAATTGCCTGGACCACTAGAGGTTTGTGTGATATTATCAGAGACCAACCATCCGTATCAAAAAGAGATGATGAATGGAACAGATATCTCGAAATATAATACGCAATTTCAAAAGGCAATTAACTTAGGTATTTATGGAGTAGATCTGAACTATGCAGCTGTGTACAAGAATACTGAGGATATAATGGATTATTTATATACTGTTCAAAATCTAACTGAAGAAATTGATATTGCAGATATTTTTAACTCTGATTTAATGATTTCAATTCAAAATAACCTAAGCAATTCAGATTCTTTAGTTTCTCTGTCATATCCTGTTTATAAAAATATTCATAAATTTTTACATGAACATCATCAGGAAAATACTTCTATCTGTATTCTTACGGGAGGAATTCTAGAAGGATTATATATAGCTTCGAACATTATTAAAGGTGAACCTAAAGATTCAACTAATGCGTTGATATATCAAAAGATTAATGATTTAACGGAGTCTTTAGATCATACCATGGACTTTATGAATACGTATGAAAAAACAGATGAAATGAGGCACCTTTTGGGTAATTTAGAGGCAGTTCAGGCGATTTATGCTAAAGAGCAAGGTGATTTAAGTGAAGAAACAATTAAATCTTTAGCTGTGGAAACTAATAAGGTAAGACAAGAATTGATTTAATAAGAAAGTTATGAATAGGGTTGTTGTATTGTTGAGTTTAGCTGTGCTATTATTTAGTATTGCGTGTAATGAGGAAAAAACTTTAGAGGATTCTTTGAACGAACAGGAGAATAGTGCTGCTGAAGTAAAGAAAGCGGTCGATATTTCAGAGGAAGTTTTTAAAGATATTATAAAGGGAATTCCCTCTCCACTGGAAATTTCGGCATTAATAAAGGAGAGTGGTGTTCCTTATGAGGAATCAATGCTAAATTCAGCGGATAATTTGGAAAACTATAGCACAAATTATTCAAGGGCATTAAACTTAGGAATATTGGGTGCTGACTTGGGTTATATTAATATGTATGAAAAAACCACTACTTCAATAGGTTACCTTCAAGCCATTAAGTCTTTAGCAGATGATTTAAAAGTAGGACAGTTTTTTGATTTTTCTACGATCAAGCGTTTAGCAACTAATAGCAGTAATATTGATTCACTTTTGAATATTACAACAACAGGGTTTGAGGAAATGAATCATTATTTGGTAGAACAAAAACGAGGTGACGTTGGCGTGCTGATTTTAGTAGGAGGTTGGTTAGAGGCATTGCATATAGCTATTGAAGTTGCAAAAAGGAATGATAATCCAGAACTTTTTGAAAGAGTTGGCGAGCAGAAGATAACATTAAATGAGATTAAGCTGTTGGTTGAAGTATACCAGGATAACCCAAGTATTGGTCAATTAGCGGATGATTTTAGTAATCTAAAGGCCGCTTTTGATGAAGTTACAATTAGTTATGTTTATGAAGAGCCTGAAATGATGGAGGTAGATGGGGTTTTGATGGTAGTAGACAAAAGTTCTAGCAAAATTGAAATGACATCACAACAATTTGAAAATATAGATCAAATCGTTCAACAAATCAGATCTAAGATTATTTAAGTATGATACGTAAAGTCGTTTTTACTCTAGGAGTTTTATTGAGTATTGGATTATCAAGCTATTATATGTATGCCGATTGTACAAGTGAGGCATTTATTGATACTTGTACAGGCAAGTTAAAAGGTTTTGCTTTTTTAAAAGCTTATAAGGTAAATTCAAAACAAGCTAAAGGAGGAAAGCCAATAGAATACTCTTATGTATTTAGTAAAAATACTAACTATATGCTGAGTGTTTGCAATGGAGAAGGAGGGAATATGGTAGTTAACCTATATGATAAGAATAGAAGATTATTAGCAACAAGCTTTGATAAACGTACTAATAAAAATTATCCTGCTTTAATTTACCGATGCACAGCAACAGGAGTTTACTATATCTCTTTTGAATTTTCTGGAGGAGAAGGATGTGGTGCAAGTGTTTTAGGGTTTAAGAAATAGTTTCTTCCAGCTATCCTTATTTTTGCTGCCGTACTACAGATATAGTGTTATTGATTAATGGCTAGCCACGCCATAAGTCCCATCCCAACCTTTAACGATTCAATGTCAATATCAAAGGTAGACGTATGTACAGAAGATGTAATGCCTAACGATTCATTTCGAACGCCCAATCGGTAAAAACAAGCATCTACTACTTGGGAATAATAAGAAAAGTCTTCTGCTGTCATACGAATATCTAAATCTATAACATTATTGCTTCCTAAGTAGTCCTTTGCTAGGTCTTGCATTTTATGCGTAAGAGGTTCATTGTTTTTTAAGAAAGGGTATCCTAAATGAATGTCAAAATCACAATCGCCTCCCATCTCACTTGCTATTTGGATAGCCGTTTTTTTCATAATTTTATGAGCTGCTGCGCGCCATGTCTCATCAAGTGTCCTAAACGTACCTTCTATTTTTACTACATCTGGTACGACGTTGGTGGCACCATTTCCCATAATCTTGCCAAAAGATAAAACAGTAGGTGCTTCACCCTTTTGCTCCTTGATGGTATGATCGATCTCAAGTAGCATTTTACTTGCTATCATAAGTGGATTAACAACATTTTGAGGCAATGCCGCATGTCCTCCCTTGCCTTTTATGGTAACGTGTAGTTCATCGCATGAAGCCATATAGACTCCTGGTCTAAAGCCAACTTTGCCTGCTTCTAGTTCAGGGTAGACGTGTTGACCAATAATATGATCAACTTTAGGATTTTCAAGGGCTCCTTCCTTAATCATAACAGAAGCACCTCCTGGCAGTTTTTCTTCAGAAGGCTGGAATATCAGTTTTATTGTACCTTCTAGTTCATCCTTTAATTCATTTAAGATTTTAGCTGAGCCTAAAACACAAGATGTATGTACATCGTGACCACAAGCATGCATGATACCTTCATTTTGTGATTTATAAGGTACATTATTAGTCTCTTGAATAGGTAAGGCATCCATATCTGCCCTTAATGCAAACACTTTTTTTTCTGGATTTTTTCCTTTTATAAGTCCAATAATACCTGTTTTGGCTATTCCCTTTTCGTAAGGAATGCCTATTTCGTCAAGCTTTTTACAAATAAATTCACTAGTTTGATATTCTTCAAAAGCAAGTTCAGGATGAGCATGTAAATGTGCCCTCCATGAAACAACTTCGGTGAAATATTGTTCTGAGAGAGCTTTTATCTTGGCTTTTAAATCCATGAGCACAAAGGTACGGTTTATTTAAATGAAACTTATTGATAACAAAGCTCAATCCCTGGAGATTTACTAGTTAGTAAAGCATTTATTGTTGATAGGCTAGATTCCAGAAAATAGCTTTCAGGACAAACTGAAATACCATCTACAATAAGTGTTAACTGCAAATGTGCATCTTGTCCAATAACAAACAGGTTGCCTATAATGTCGCCCTGTCCAACTACATCATTGATTTCTAAAAACACGTTATCTCTTTGGGTGTTCGCGTCATTTTGAAACGGAGAGTCCATATTGAATGAATAAAGCACTGCAAAGCGACTGTTATATTTTATCCTGGCTTCTACTAACCAATTGAGATTTATATCTTGAGTAATCATTACATTTTCTACTGTTCCTTGTGCTACAGCCTGAATTCTTCTAACATTATCATCTGGATGAAAGTCGATACCACTGTGTTGAATTTTCCAAGGTGCTTTGCTTGTATCTAAAACATAAGTCATTCCGATAGAGTCTATCTCGCTTGGGTTAGAATAGGGTAGTGCCAGCGTAATGATAGAGTTTTGAAGATTGTCCTTCTTGCAGGAGTTCATAACAAATGATAATAGAAATGTTATAGGTACTAGTCTTCTAAAGCCATACCAAGAAAAGGTAAAAGTCGTCATTGCGAAGAACTGAAGCAATCTAACCTTTGCAATGAGGAGACTGCTTCGATACCTCGCAGTGACGTTAGGGCTTTTAGAAGACTTTTGCTCGGTTGATTTCATATCATACTTCCTCAAAGAATCCTGTTTTTCTGTTCTTTTTGACTTTATTCCAAGCAAAATATTTTCCGTTCATGGCTACATAAACACCATGCGGTAAGGACTGAGCAAAAGCCAAAGCATTACCCATATTGAAAAACCCGTCTGAGCTACCAAACTTGTAAGGAATCATTGCACCAGTTAAAACAATAGTTTTATTGCTAATCGTTTCAGCTAGTGCCTTTCCTGTTTCTGTCATCGTGTCGGTTCCATGGGTGATGATAATACGGTCTTCTTTACAGCGTTTGCAGTTTTCAATGATAAGTTGCCTGTCTGAATCAGTGATTTCCAGACTGTCTACCATCATTAACGTTCTAATGCTAACATCTAGTGTGCATCTTCCTAGCTTTAGAAGCTCTGGTAAATGAGTGTCCTTGAAATAAAGTTCTCCTTTAATTTCATTATACTCCTTGTCAAAAGTTCCTCCTGTTACAAAAATTCTAATCGACATATCCTAATTCAATTCAAACTGTAATTTAGATAATCTTTGATACAATCCGTCATTTGTATTAATCAATTCTGAATGTAGCCCTTGCTCCACA
Source organism: Bacteroidia bacterium (assembly GCA_030426955.1). GTDB lineage: Bacteria > Bacteroidota > Bacteroidia > Chitinophagales > JAUHXS01 > JAUHXS01. The sequence goes on from JAUHXS010000002.1 coordinate 455,829, forward strand.
ATAGTACCATCTTGAATCACAAATATTTTATCGGCGTTTTTTATTGTCGCTAATCTGTGTGCAATAACAATGCTGGTTCGTCCTTTCATAAGGTTGTCTAATGCTTCCTGAACCAATTTTTCAGAAGAAGCATCAAGGGAGCTAGTGGCCTCATCTAAAACTAAAATCGCAGGATCTTTTAAAATTGCCCTCGCAATAGATATTCTTTGCCGCTGTCCACCAGATAATTTGATACCTTTCTCGCCAATGATAGTTTTCATGCCTTCTGAAAGCTGATCGATAAATTCCAGTGCATTTGCTTTTTCTGCAGCAGCTCTGATTTCTTCATTTTTTGCATCGGGTTTACCATAGGCTATGTTCTCTTTAATCGTTCCTCCAAATAAAATGACCTCTTGAGGTACAATACTGATAGCACTTCTCAGATCGGAGATATTAATGTCTTCAATATTTTGATCATCAATTAATATTTTGCCTGAAGCCAGGTGGTAAAAACGCAAAAGCAATCTGGCAATAGTTGATTTACCTGAGCCGCTAGGACCAACAAAAGCAACTTGTTGCCCAGGAGCGATCTGAAGTGAAATGCTTTTTAACACCTCCGTTTCTTTTCTGCTTGGATAGCTAAAAGCAACTTGATCAAATTGAATTTTACCTTTTGGCTTAAAAGAACTTCGTATTGTAGCTAAGTCAACTTCATGATCTTCTCCTATAATCTCCCGTATTCGTTCAGATGCGCCCAGTGCTTTTTGTATCCTGCTGTAAATTTCCCCAAAGCCACCAATAGATCCGCCGATAAACGTAGTGTAGATTAGAAATGAAGTCAAATCCCCAATTGTAATTTCTCCTTCGGTTATGAGTTGTGCACCATACCATAATACCAGCACAATAGCCCCAAATAATCCGAAAATGATGAAAGAAATAAAAGCCCCTCTATATTTTGCTGTCTTCATCGCAATATCAACCACATCTTCCTGAGACTTTGCGTATCGCTTAGACTCAAACCATTCGTTAGTGTATGCTTTTACAATTTGAATCGCGTGCAAGGTCTCTTCAACGATCACGTTAGAGTTAGCTAAGTTATCTTGTGTTTCTTTAGATAGCTTTTTGATGAACTTACCGAAAAAATAGGCAACAATGATTAAAGCAGGAAAAGTAGATAACATGACCAAAGTCAATTTAGGGGAAGTAACTAGAATAATTGTAATACCGATAATCATAGTGGTGATTTGCCTGAAAAATTCTGCCAATCCGGTACTCAGGACATCTTGAAGTTGACTAGTGTCGGATGTAATTCTACTAATTAATTCTCCCGTTCTTCTTTCTTCAAAAAAGGGAATATGCAATGTGATTAGCTTATTATATAATGTGGTTCTGATCTTAGCCATTGTTTTTTCGCTTACCAGGCTAAAGAGATAGACACGTAAATAGCTGAAAATACTTTGCAATAATAGAATGCCTATTAGGCCTAAAGCAATAATATTGATATCTTTTAGCCACCAATCAGATTCCCCAGTGGCTGCGTCGACCATTTTTCCTGTCACAAAAGGAAAGACCAAAACTGTTGCACTGGATAGAAATAAAAATACTAAGCCAATCGCAAAAGTACCTTTGTATTCTAATGCAAACTCAAAGATATGTAGGAGTTCCTTAAAGCTCTTTCGTTGCTTTTTCTCGCTCATGAAGCAAAGCTACGACTTTATAGCATTCCTTTAGTGCTAGGCAGGGTATTATCTTCCAAATCTCTTTTTAAAGCCATTTTAATTGCTCTGGCTAATCCTTTAAAAATAGCCTCAATCTTATGGTGTTCATTGTCACCTTCTGCTTTGATGTTTAAATTACACTTCGCTGCATCTGAAAAAGATTTGAAGAAATGATAAAACATCTCGGTAGGCATATCACCCACTTTTTCTCTTTTGAATTCTGCGTTCCATTCTAGCCATGCTCTTCCGCCAAAGTCAATAGCTACTTGTGCCAAACAGTCGTCCATCGGTAATAAAAAGCCATATCGCTCAATACCTTTCTTATTTCCTAATGCCTTAAGAAAACATTCTCCTAACGTAATGGCTGTATCTTCAATGGTGTGGTGTTCATCAACTTCTAAGTCTCCTTTTACATCAATAGCTAAATCGCATCTGGAGTGCTTTGCTATTTGTTCTAGCATGTGATCAAAGAACTTTAATCCGGTTGAAATATTTGCTTGTCCTGAACCATCAAGATTTAAGGTGATACTAATGTCTGTCTCTTTTGTTTTCCTTTGTACTGAAGTTTTTCTAGGAGATTTTAATAAGAAGTCAACGATTTCTTGCCAACTTTTAGTGGTAAGTGTCGCTTTTGATTCTGATTCTTTCGAGATATAAATAGCTTTGCAGTTGAGATTCTCGGCTAACTGAACATCGCTTTTACGGTCTCCGATAACATAAGAGTTTTCCAAATCATATTGTCCACTTAAGTATTGAGTTAACAGAGCAATGCCAGGTTTTCGAGTAGGGGCATTATCCTTTTGGAAGGAACGATCAATTAAGATGTCATCAAAAGTAATACCTTCTCCCTCTAATGTTGTAAGCATTTTATTGTGCGCTGGCCAAAAAGTATCTTCAGGGAAAGACTCCGTCCCCAAGCCATCTTGGTTGGTCACCATGACAAACAGAAATTCATTGGATGCTTTAAGTTCTTTTAAAGCTGAAATGGCTCTGGGTAAAAACTCTAGCTTCTCTAGACTGTCTATCTGTTCATCTTCTGGTTCTTTGATGATCGTTCCGTCTCTGTCTATGAATAAAATCTTCTGCATATATTTTGATTTGTCATCCCGAGGTACGAGGGATCTAATTTAAATAGAAGATAGATCCTTCCTGCGTCAGGATGACGGTTTAGTTATCAAGCGTGTAAAATCTAAAATTAATTTACTGATAAAATCTTCTAAAACTAAGTACAAACGAACAAAATCGTCATTGCGAAAACTTGAAGCAATCTATACGTTGCAGTATTGAGACTGCTTCGATACCCTGCCTTGCCGGCAGGCAGGCTCGCAGTGACGTCCAAGGTTTTAGAAGATTTTCATTATTTAATCATTCGACTTTTTACAACTTCAATTAAATATTTAGTTCTTTCAATGTTTTGATCAACAAATTATTTTCATCCTTTGTGCCAACCGTGATACGTAAACAGTTTTCACATAATTCAACATTCGATCTATTTCTGGTAATGATACCTTTTCGAATTAGTGATTGATATAGCTCTTTAGCATCATTTACTTTTACTAAGAAAAAATTAGCATCACTTTTATGAATATGCTGAACGAAACCAATTGAACTTAATTGTTTTAATAACCTTTCCTTTTCATTTAGTATTTTCTCTACTTCCTTGATTTTATCCTCTTTTTTCTTTTCAACGGAAGCGATAGCTTTTTCTAGGGTAAGACTATTAATGTTATATGGAGGTTTGATCTTGTTGAATACTTCAATAATGGAGCGACTAGCATAAGCAACTCCTAGTCTGATACCGGCAAGCCCCCAGGCCTTAGAAAAGGTTCTCAAGATGACCAAGTTCGGGTGGTTGTTTAGTTCATTTAGCAAACTTTTATTTTCAGCAAAGTCAATATAAGCTTCGTCTAAAACCACAATTCCTCTAAATTTTTCGATAATCTTTTTAATCGTAAACGTGTCAAGACAATTGCCTGTTGGGTTGTTGGGAGAACAGATGAAAATGATTTTGGTGTGAGCATCTACTGCCTCCATCAAAGCGTTTGTATTAATCTGAAAATCTTGTGTAAGGTTAACCTTCTTGACTTTTACGTCATTGATTTTAGCTGATACTTCATACATGCCATAAGTGGGAGGCATAATAATTATGTTGTCTATCCCAGGATTGCAAAATGCCCGTATTACTAGATCTATCGCTTCGTCACTTCCATTCCCTAAGAAAATCTGATCAGCTTTGACCTTTTTCGTAAGCGCCATCTTGTTTTTTAGTTCTCTTTGGTAAGGATCAGGATAGCGATTTAATCTTTCATGACTTTTGTCAAAAGGATTTTCATTGGCATCTAAGAAGATTCCCTCTTTCCCTGAAAACTCGTCTCTGGCAGAAGAATAAGCAACGATATTTTTGATGTTATTTCTAAGTAGATTGTTCAAGTCAAACATGGTCTCGTTTTATTTGTTCTAATCTTAAAGTGACTGCTTTTTTGTGAGCATTTAATGACTCGTGTTCTGCCATGATCTCAACGGTCGGGCCGACGTTTTGAATGCCTCTCTCTGTAGCTTTTTGAAATGTAATGGTCTTTAAAAAGCTATCCAATGATACACCACTGTAATTTTTTGCATAACCATTGGTTGGCAAGGTGTGGTTTGTGCCGGAAGCGTAATCTCCTAGAGATTCAGGAGTATAATTACCTAAAAAGACAGAGCCTGCATTGGTTATTTTCTCAGCATACGCTTCGTCTTCACTAATAGCTAAGATTAGGTGTTCCGGAGCATAATAATTACTAAAATCAATACATTCTTGTAAACTCTCTAGTAAAATAAATCGACTATTTTCTAGTGCTCTTTCAGCGATTGACTTTCTTGGTAAGTTATTTAATTGTTCCCCAACTTGATCTTGAATATCCTTTATTGTCTTTTCATCATCAGACAACAATATAACTTGGCTATCCGAACCATGTTCTGCCTGAGAAAGTAAATCTGCTGCCACAAACTCAGGTTTGCAGTGCTTATCTGCAATTACTAAAACCTCGGAAGGACCAGCAGGCATGTCTATTGCAATTCCCTCTTTAGTTGCTAGTTGCTTTGCCATAGTGACAAACTGGTTGCCTGGGCCAAAAATTTTATTGACAGGATTGATTGTTTCTGTTCCATAAGTCATCGCCGCAATGGCTTGAGCTCCTCCGACTTTATATATATTTTCAATTCCTATCAGCTTGGCCGTATATAAAATTGCCGGATGGATTTCATTGTTTCCATTAGGAGGAGTGCAAAGTATTATGCCCCTGCATCCAGCTAAAACGGCTGGTATACCTAACATTAAAACCGTTGAGAAGAGTGGAGCTGTACCTCCGGGGATATAAAGCCCTACACTATCAATCGGCACTCTTTTTCTCCAACAAGTAACCCCATCAGTAGTTTCTACCTTTTGTTCTTTTACAAACTGATTTTTATGAAACTTTTCGATGTTGTCTCTAGCTACCTTTATGGCATCTTGTAATTCAACTGGAACCATTTGCTCCACAGCTTGAAATTCTTCATCTGTAACTTCTAGAGCACTTTGTTTGACTTTGTCAAACTCTAAATTGTATTCAAAAATGGCTTTGTCACCATTCTTTGAGACGTTTTGCATGATTCCTGCTACCAGCGGCTCCAGACTTGATTGGTCGATCACCGGACGACGACAGAGATCGTTCCACTCACTTTTAGAGGGATACTTTACTAAGGTCATCACGATATCATCTTTTCAATTGGTAATACTAATATCCCTTCTGCGCCTTCCGTTTTAAGCTTTTCAATAATCCCCCAAAACTTATCTTCATCAATGACAGAATGTAATGAACTCCAACCATCTTCTGCTAAAGGCATTACAGTTGGACTTTTGATACCCGGCAGTATGGATGTGATCTTATCTATAGAGTCGTTAGGGGCATTCAGCATGATGTATTTAGAGTTTTTAGCTTTATTGACCGATTGAATTCTAAACCTCAATTGTTCCAATATCTCTTTTTTGTCATCACTAAGCTTGGGATTGACAACCAAGACTGCTTCGGATTTGAGAATGACCTCAATCTCTTTTAACCCATTGCTCATTAAAGTACTTCCTGAACTTACAATGTCGCAAATAGCATCTGCTAATCCTATGCTAGGAGCTATTTCCACTGACCCACTGATTTCGTGAATATTGATTGAAACCCCTTTTTGATCAAAATACTGTTGCAGAGTATTAGGGTAAGACGTTGCAATATTCATGTCAACTAAGTCTTCTGCTTTATTAATATTAGAAGATTTAGGAACGGCCAGAGAAACTCGACATTTTGAAAAACCCAATTTCTCAACAACATCCAAGTCTGAACCTTTTTCTACAATAATATTGTCACCAATAATTCCTAGATCTGCGACGCCGTCTCTTATGTAGCCCGGTATATCACTATTCCTTAAAAAGAGCAATTCAATAGGGAAGTTGTCAGCCTGGGCTTTTAGTTTTCCATTGATGCGGTTAAATTTTATACCGCACTTTTTCAATAATGCTATAGAGTCATCTGTTAATCGACCAGACTTCTGTATAGCGAGTTTTAATAAGGTATCCATAAATAACTTTACGTTTTAAAATTAATTTAAAAAAAATGAAATGAGATGATCTCGATAGATTATATGTGCAATGCTATTCCCCTCACGAGGAATGATGGAAAAGATGGCTAGTATGGATACTGAAAAATTGCATTACGATACAAAAATAGTAATAATGGAATAATAAACCAACAAATTTGTTGAAGTGATGGAAGTGAATTATCTTAAGGTTGATGAAGAAAGTTGTTGTTCTTACAGGAGCTGGTATTAGTGCGGAAAGTGGCATTAAAACTTTTAGGGATTCTAATGGTTTATGGGAAGGGCATGATGTAATGGAAGTGGCCTCACCCGAAGGCTGGGCGAAAAATCCTGAGTTGGTTTTAGATTTTTATAATCAGCGACGAAAGAATGTACGACAGTCAAAGCCAAATGCAGGCCATCTAGCTTTAGTCGATTTGGAGGCGAAGTATGATGTTCACATTATTACGCAAAATGTAGATGATTTACATGAAAGAGCTGGGTCAAGAAATGTGATGCATCTTCATGGGGAGATATTACAGGCTAAAAGTTCACAACATGAAGAGCTGGTTTACGACTTAGAAGAAGATATTCATTGGGGAGATAAATGTGAGAGAGGCAGTCAGTTAAGACCCAATATTGTGTGGTTTGGAGAAATGGTTCCAGCATTTGAGGAAGCAGCTATGATAGCTAGAAATGCTGATATATTTATGATAATTGGCACTTCGATGATTGTATATCCAGCTGCGGGGTTGATTCACTATGTCGAGAAGAATATTCCAGTTTATTTGGTAGACCCTAATACCGATATATCAGAAGTAGATAGAAGTGTATTCCACTTCAAAGAAAATGCCACAACTGGTGTGCCGAGGGTTGTGCAACAATTACTTCAATGAAATAGTATTTAATTATCTATTTTGAATCTTTAAGAATAGCTTTTAAAAAATTAACCAAAGGTTCTAAATCTTCCTTTATTACTTCCCAGAGTATTTCGTGATCTACGCCAAAATACTCGTGAATTAACCTGTTTCTAAAACCTTTTAACTTATTCCATTCAATTTCTGGAAATTGAATTTTAAGGTCAGGATCAACTCTGTTCGAGGCTTCTCCAATTATTTCAAAATTTCTAACTACTGCATCGACAGTTTTTTGTCGTCAATGAAACTAGGTAAATTCAGCCCATCACAATAACGTTGTATTTTAAATGCAGATTCGAGCATATCTTCAAGAAGCAAAAAAATATCTCTATTAGACATATATTAAATCAGATTCTATTCTATTAAAGTATTTAGGTTTAATTCCATTTCTTGAAACTAAATCAATTCGCTCCCCAAGCTTTTGTTCAAGCTCATCAGCTAATAGAATAAATTTTGAACCAATCTTACCATTAAATTCAATTAAAAGGTCTATGTCGCTCTCTTTGCCTTGTTCGCCTCTTGAATATGAACCGAAAATGGCTATTGAAGCTATTGGGTATTTTTTTTGAAGCTCCTTCTTTAGCTTAGATAAAAGACGTTGTATTTCATCTTTAGTTTTCATTTTCTAAAGATAAGCATTTTGGAGTTTACTTTGACATTGACGGCTATACAGATTATTGCTGTGAAACGTGGCTTGATATATTTTAATGTTACTAGGTTAATGTATCTTTTAATTCTAAATTTGCTTCGTGAAAGTTGCTATCATAGAATATAATGCTGGGAATGTTCAATCGGTCATATTTGCTCTGGAACGATTGGGGATTAATCCTGTTTTAACGGATGACCATAATGTAATATCAGGAGCTGATAAGGTTGTGTTTCCAGGAGTAGGAGAAGCGAGTAGCACTATGAAAAGACTAAAAGAAAGGAAGCTTGATGAGCTTATCCCTAATCTTAAACAACCTGTTCTCGGAATTTGTATTGGTATGCAATTAATGTGTAAACATTCAGAGGAAGGCAATGTGGATTGTTTGGGCATCTTTGATGCAAATGTTAGAAAATTTAAAAGCCCAAATGATATCGAGATAAACTCAACGTTGAAAGTACCACATATGGGATGGAATAACATTGATAATTTGAAAGGGAAGTTGTATAAAGATGTCGAGGTAGGAGCAGATATGTATTTTGTTCATAGCTATTTTGTAGAAACCAATCCTTTTCAAACCTCAAGTTGTCATTATGGTTTATATTTCTGTGCATCCATGCAAAAAGATAACTTTTACGCTGTGCAGTATCATACAGAGAAAAGTAGCAAACAAGGGAGTCAGTTACTTCAAAATTTTCTTGAATTATGATAGATATTATTCCTGCAATAGACATCATAGAGGGTAAGTGTGTTCGTCTGACTCAAGGAGATTACGAACAAAAAAAGGTTTACAACGAAAATCCATTAGAGGTAGCATTGCAATTTCAAGATGCAGGAATATCTAGGTTACATTTAGTCGACTTAGATGGTGCAAAAGCGAGTAAAATTGTTAACTGGAAGGTTTTAGAGCAAATTTCAAGCAAAACAAATCTTTTTATTGATTTTGGAGGAGGGGTTAAATCAGATGATGATATCAGAATTGCCTTTGAGTGTGGCGCAAAGCAAGTTACAGGTGGGAGCATTGCCGTGAAGAACGAAAGCCTTTTTCTTTCTTTTCTTGAACACTATGGAGCGGATAAAATAATTTTGGGTGCAGATGTGAAAAATAAGCAAATAGCAGTTAGCGGTTGGCAGGAAAGTACTCAGCTAGACATTATTGGATTTTTAGAAAACTATGTAGCTAAAGGCATTAAGCACGTAATTTGTACCGATATTTCAAAGGATGGACTGCTCCAAGGGCCATCATTTGAATTGTATAAGGAAGTACTGGGTCAGTTCAATGATATTAGTTTAATAGCAAGTGGCGGCATTACTACACTTGATGATGTCATCAAGCTGGACGAACTAGGTTTGAGAGGTGCAATTATAGGAAAAGCTTTGTATGAGGGTAAAATTAAGTTGAGTGAGTTGACTAAATTGATGTTGTAGATGCTGAAAAAGAGAATTATTCCTTGCTTAGATGTCAAAAATGGTCGAACCGTTAAAGGGGTTAATTTTGAGAACCTAAGGGATGCTGGTGATGCAATTGAACTTGCAGCCTTATATGCACAACAAGGTGCTGATGAATTAGTTTTCTTAGATATTACCGCAACAATAGAGGAACGAGCAACCTTTATTGATTTTGTCAAAAATGTTGCAAAAGAATTAGATATACCCTTTACGGTTGGAGGAGGTATTAATTCCAAAGAACGTGTTAGTGATCTTTTGAAAGCAGGAGCTGATAAGGTTTCTATTAACTCATCAGCAGTTAAAACTCCTGATCTGATTAATGAATTAAGTTTGGAGTTTGGAAGTCAATGTATAGTGGTTGCTGTTGATACTAAGCGTATTGATCAAAAAGATTTTGTTTTTGTGCATGCTGGGAAAACCAATACTGGTTTAGACACATTTAAGTGGTTAAGGGAAGTAGAGCAAAGAGGTGCTGGGGAGATACTCTTAACTTCTATGGACCATGATGGAACAAAGTCAGGTTTTGATAATGATATGTTAGTTAAAGTAGCAGATACTTTAAATATACCTATCATTGCATCAGGAGGTGCTGGCAGTGTTGAGCATTTTATTGATGTTTTTGAAAAAGGTCTCGCGGATGCTGCATTGGCTGCTAGTGTGTTTCACTTTGGTGAGATACCAATTCCAAAGTTAAAAGAAGCCCTTTCGAAAAATAATATCCCCGTAAGATTGTAAATTAGCAACATGCAAATAGATTTTAGTAAAGGAGATGGTTTAGTACCTGCTATCATTCAAGATAGTGATACTGGCAAAGTTTTAATGCTGGGTTATATGAATGAAGCTGCTTTTAAGAAAACTCAGGAAGAGCAAAAGGTAACTTTTTATAGCCGTTCCAAGCAACGTTTATGGACTAAGGGCGAAACATCAGGAAATTTCTTGAAAGTAAGAGATATCAAAGTTGATTGTGACAAAGATACCATCCTCATAAAAGCAATACCGGAAGGACCAGTTTGTCATACAGGAGCAGATACTTGTTTTGGTGAAGAAAATACAGGCAAAGCAGACTTTATCCATTACCTCACCAGAGTGATAAAAGATCGAAAACGAAAGACAGGAGATAGCTCCTATACTGCATCTCTGTTTGAAAAGGGAATTAACAAAATTGCTCAAAAAGTAGGAGAGGAAGCCGTCGAAACCGTAATAGAGGCAAAAGATAACAACGATGAGCTTTTTAAGAACGAAGTAGCAGATTTAATCTTTCATTTGCTGGTTTTACTTGAGGCAAAAGACATAGAGTTAGAGGATGTGATCGATGTGTTGAGAGAAAGACATCAATAAAATGCAAATTAGAAATTGTATTTTAATCTTAATACAATATTAATGCCCTCTTCGTTAGCATAGTATCTTAATCTATTTAGGTAGTCTCTATATCTTTGATTGAGTAGGTTGTTTATTTCGACAGAAAGGTTAAGCTCATGAGACCTGATAGTAGTTGAGGTGCCAAAAGAAGTATTAAGTAAAAAGTATGCATCAGGCGGGGGAAGTAGATCTTGCGAGGAGTTAAATCTATTTTGTTTAAATACATACTTGCCTTTTAATGCAATTTCTGGGTAATTAAATTTTTTAATACTATTAAACCTATAACTGATTTTCGAACTAATATTGTCAGCAGGCATATAAATTAGAAATTTATTAGAAACTTGCTCATTTCCCCGAACAATAGAATATTGAAGTGATAAATCAAAAGACTCAGAAAGCTCATATTTTGATGAAAGATCAAATCCTCTTAAAACAACATCATTTTGGCTATAAATAAAGAAAGGATATGCTCCCCTGATGGTAAGTCGTGGTTCCAATTGAGGTTCGAGGTAAATATAGTTGGAGATAGGCTGATAGTAAAGAGATGTTTCTAGCCAGAGTTTCTCTTTTAGAGAGAGGGTATTGGTCCAAATTGTTTTGAAAGACAGCTCAGGGACGAGACTACGGTTTCCTTCCTCAATAGAGGCAACACCTTGATGTAGTCCAAAACTATATAGCTCATTGATTTCTGGAGACCTTTTAGTGAGTCCAATATTTAGCGTGGACTTAAAGTTTGAAGTGAGATTATAGCTTGCTCCAGCAACAACAGAATAGTTTTGGAAAGAATGCTGAATATGTTCGATAGTTTTGGTAGATAAGATTCGCGCGACTCTAAAGTGGTTTATGTCATATCGGCCGCCAAGTTCATAACTCGCTTTATTTCTTGAATAATAGATGTTTCCAAATGCAGAAGGATTGAATAATTGATAATCAGGTACTAATGGAAGTATGCCTGTTTGAGGGTTGTTTACATTATCAATATATCTATACTGAATGCCTGATTTATATTTAAAACTTCCTTTTTCAGCACTTAAAGAAATATTGGTATAGTTGGATAGCATCTTTAAATCTAATGCTGGCATTTCTGATCTACCAGAGCGCCTGACATCAAATTCTTGCCTCCTGTTGAGTTGGGTTCCCCAATCTACTTTAAGTAAAAGATACTCCGTCCAAAAGTATTTATAGCTCCACTTAAATAGATGATGTTGTACTTTTTGATGTGGTGGTGCAATGGAAAATGAAAAAGTATCACTAGTGAAAAAAGGAGTATTTCTATCTATGGCAGCATTTAGGTCTGTTAGGTTACTAATGTGTGACCCTCTCAATATGCCCAACTTTGTATTAAAGAAACTATAGTAAAACGTAGTAAAATTCTTTTTGTTAAGTTGTTTCTCTAGCTGTATCGCGCTATTAAATTCCCTTACACCAGTATTTGTTAAGAAATAATCAGGTGTGTGTCTGTCTCCCCCGTATTTAGCAGTATTGATCAATCGCCAGCTAAACCACTTTCCGCTCTTTTCGAATAAGGATGATAGCGTATTGGTAATACCGTTTGATGCCAATACATAGTTGACACTTCCATGTAAGTGAGGGTCGTATTTGATTTTCCCTAGCTCGGTAATAATAATCCCTCCAAGGTGATTTCCGCCATATTCTACACTACCAGCTCCTTTGATTACGGATAATTGATTAGTTGTAAAAGGATCTATTTCGGGAGCATGGTCGTTGCCCCACTGTTGTCCAGCTTGTGGTATGCCATTATTTAGAATGGCAATTCTATTTCCATATAAGCCATGTATTACTGGTTTAGAAATACCTGTTCCGTTTTTAATCATACTCACACCTGAAATATTATCTGCAATACTGGCCAAACTTTTACCCGTGTTTTGATTTAATTGAAGACCAGATAACATATTGCTATGTTGAGTTGAATAATTGCCTTTTCCTTCCACTTTCACATCTTTTAAATTATGTGTATGGTGTTCTAGTTTTATTTCAATTAAAGTATCTGTATTAATAGAAATAAAAACAGGTTTTGATTCACAACCAATGTGTGTTACTTTTAAGTGGTAGCTTTTTCTACATAAATTTTTAATATTGAAATATCCCAGTGTATCGGATACAACGCCTTTTTGTAACTCTTCCACATATATGCCTGCAAAACTAAGAGGAGAGCCATCATGCTCATCTATTACTTTGCCCGATAATACAATATTACAGCCTTGAGCCATAATGGTCTTTGACCCCAATAGGCTCAAGGCTATAACTAATAAAGCAGACTTTTTATTGAACAACCACATTGAAATTGACTTCAATATCTGTTTCACCGCTAGCATTGTTAATATCTCCAATAGCGACACCCTGCGCAGACTTATTTGGTTCGTGTCTCAAGATAACAGTAAGTGTTCCAGAGCTACTATCATTGGTCTGGAAAATACTTTCCAAACCCAGTGGATTGCCATTAGCATCTTGATCATTGTAGGAAATGTCAATGCTTAATCCACTAGAAGCTAAGAAAAACATTTGATGCTCTTCTGCTTCTTCCAGTACTTCTTCGTCTATCGACTCAGCAGGCGACTCTGATTCATTTAACAAAGTTATCTTAGCTTGATACTCTGTTTGTGAATCTAATGTGTCGCTTGTAATAGTCGGACTTTGTCCACCATCTCCATCAAGGTCAACAAAAGACAGCATTTTTTTTGTCCCAGAAGAGTCTGTTAGCTCAACTTTTAACGTTGTAATTAACTCTTCTTCATGAGGGATTTCCGGATCATCTTTTTTACAAGATGATATAGTCAAAATAATTGTAGCCATCAATAATGGCAATAAAAAACTTGTTTTCATTTTAATGAATTTTAAATGTTAAATATTCCTTTATCAAGCATAGTTAATATGCCAGATAAGGTATCATAATAAAATAAACGTTCGAATTCTTATCGAACTTTAGAATTGGATGTTAAGAAAAAGTATAATAGAAGGGAGGACCTCTGAGTGTGTATGAATAAAGAGTTGGTTTTTGAGAGGATTTATGCTTAAAACCAATATTTCTATTGAAAAAGTAGAGTTTCGTTTTTGGTTGGCGTTTGGTAAGTGCAACCTTGTTTTTTAAGATTAAGTCACAAAGAGAACAGTCATCATCTGCCTCTTTTAAGTGTTCATTGTGTTGGCATTTCTCAGAAGTTGAATTGGCGTGATATATTGATATATGACATGGACTTTGTTCCGCTTCCTCTGAATGTATATGCTCATGATCCTCATGATGTAGGTGTGTATGGAAGACATTAGTTCCTAAGAATGAGCATAAGTAAAATACTAATACTACAAGTATAGTGAAGTTAGCTGATCGTATTTTACTAAATAGTGTCATAGTTCTCGAGTGACCTCACAGGATTATTTCATGATCCGTATCTACTCCAAGGTCAAAATCAATCTGCAAATTGCTTTACAATTTATTTTGTGAATGTCACAAATATATAAGCAGGCTTATTATTTGCTCCCTCACAAAATTGGCATCTTGATTCTCATAGTGACCTCACAGGGATTCGAACCCCGAACCTCCGCATCCGTAGTGCGGTGCTCTATCCAGTTAAGCTATGAGGCCATTTTTGTTAATAATATTATGCAAATATGCTCTTCCTGCTCCACTTTTCAAATATTTTTCTCTATTTCTTGCTTCTTGAGTTGTCTCGTACTGTTCTTTGTAAATTAGCTTCCAAGGTCTAAACCCTTTTGTAGACTTTGTTTTTCCAGAGTTGTGTTGTTTTAATCTTTCATAAGGGTTACGAGAAATCCCTTTGTATAATCTACCATCTTGTAAGCTTTGTATAACGTAAACGAACATTTTTGTTGTAGGTGCTCCCTGCCTCGCCGGCAGGCAGGTATCCAGTTATGCTACGAGGCCAAAGAACATTGCAAAGATAAATATTTAGAATGAAACTAAGTTGATTGAATAATTGTTTCTATGTACAGTTTAAGTATTTTTACTAAACTATTATAAGCTTCATTGTCATTTTGAACGGAGTGAAAAATCTACCTTAGTCATAAAATAAAGTTGGATTTCTCCTAACGTCGAAATGACATCGTTTGAGAATATTTTAATCTTGCAGCATTGAATGAGTTTATTTAAAATAAATACTATGCCAAAGCAAATGGTCCAGATTCTTTTTTTTGTTTTAATACTAAGTTATAGTTCTTTTGCTCAAACTTATCAAACAAAAGAAACCATTGTTGAAGGAAACATTAGCCTTGATGTGTATGATTTCAAAGGATTTGAGAAACTCTTGAAATTAAAAGACGACAAAATCCATGTGGTCAACTTTTGGGCAACCTGGTGTGTGCCTTGTGTCAAGGAGTTGCCTTATTTTGACCAGCTAAATGCTCAATATGATGATGTCGAGGTATTACTCGTCAGTATGGATTTTAAATCTTCTGTTAAGAAAAGCTTAATACCATTTATTGAGGAGCGAAAATTATTGTCAAGGGTTATTTTGCTAGATGATCCTGATGAAAATACCTGGATTCCTAAAATTGATAAAAACTGGACTGGCGCTATACCTGCTACTATAATTTATAATAAAGACAAAAGTAGCTTTTATGAAAGGTCATTCAATTTTGAAGAATTAGAAAAAGAAATACTTAAATTTAAAAACTAAATCAAACAATTATGAAGAATTTTATTTTACTATTATCAGCGTTTGTTGTATTTAACTGTAATGCAGGAGGCTACAAGATTGGAGATATTGCTACAGATTTTAGCTTAAAGAATGTAGACGATAAGATGGTTTCCCTTGCCGACTATAAAGATGCAAAAGGCTACGTAGTCATTTTTACTTGTAACCATTGCCCATTTTCAAAAGCTTATGAAGATAGAATAATCGCTTTAGATAAAAAGTATAAAGCGCAAGGTTTTCCTGTAGTTGCTATCAATCCTAATAATCCTGAGGTAAATGCAGATGACAGCTTTGACAAAATGAAAGTTAGGGCAAAGGAAAAAGGGTTTACCTTTCCCTATCTAATGGATGAAGGGCAAAAAATATATCCACAATATGGAGCCACTAAAACACCTCATGTTTACATTTTAGAAAAAACGGATAAGGGAAATAAAGTGGCTTATATCGGTGCAATTGACGACAATAGTAAATCACCTAAGGATGTGACTAAAAAATACGTTGAAGATGCAATTGGCTCACTACTGAAAGGCGAACAGCCAAATGTAACAGAGACTGTCGCCATAGGATGCTCAATTAAAAAATAAGGCTGACTTAACGCATTAAGACAACACTTCCTTGCTCTGTCGCATTCTCATCATTTTGCAGAATGCCTGAGAATATGTAACGGTAGACACCTATCTCTTGAAGTTTGTTATTATGTGTGCCATCCCAGCTAGTGCCACCATTGTAAATAATCTCTCCCCATCTATTATAGATGACAAATTCGTTAATAGATTTTATTGCATCAGGATTGAGTGGGTAGAAATGATCATTAATACCATCGCCATTGGGAGAGAAAATACTTGGGAAAGCGATAGTGTTATTAATGACGTTGATTCTTATCGTATCCATATCTTCGCACCCATCTAAATTTTGGACAATCAAGTACAGCGTAAAGCTACTATCACCTGAAACTATCGGCATTGGAGCATTGGGCGTAATACTAGGAGTCCAGAAAAAAGTATCGCCAATGATATCTGTTTCAATTTGAACTTGCTCTCCCTGCTCTAATAATAGAATGGTGCTTTTGATGTCGGCAAGTATTTCAAAATCCTCAATAAAAAATGAATCTAAATTATTAGCACTATCACATTCAGCAATCAGTTGATGCTTTTCGGCGGATTTATTGATAGTTCCCCAAAGTCGAGCGCTGCTTAAGGGAAATTTAAATACATAATTGGTACAAGTTTCGGTAAATAAGGTATCTGTGATTGTGTCTGAAAAAGTAAGTATCGTATCCATATAAAAAGTTATGGGGATATCATTAGGATAAATGTCCATTAATGTCAGATTGCAAACAGAAACAAAAGTCACCACACTGTCGCATTCACTTACAGCACTGTCAATCGTAATGCTCAGATCATATAGTTCTTCAAAGCAGATTGGATTTCCAAACTCATCTACTAAAGTTGGTTGATTGAGATATGTATTTAACTCTGATAATGAATTGTGCGCTTGATTTTGCTGAACTTTAGGAACGGTAAGGTTGTCATTGATATTGACTCCAAAATACGAAAACTGATTCCATACAGAACGCGTGCCTACCCAATCATCATTTTTACTTTTAAATAGCTTGTATTTTGAAGGGTTTACGTCAGGGGCATCCTGACAACTGCAAAGTATATTGGCTTGTCCATCATTAGTGATATCTGCTATGATGGGGTATTCAATGCTGGTTCCGGATAAACAAGGCTGAGCCTCAATAATGTTGCCATTTTCAGCATTTAGGATATGTAAAAATCTCTCGTCTCTATAAACAATTTCTTTTTTGCCATCACAATTAAAGTCAAACAGGCTGCTTCCAGTAACAGAAGATGACACATCATCAATTGGCGTTTCCCAAAGAATAGAAAAGTCATTGTCTAGTGCCACGTAGTTGAAAGCACCAGCGAATCCAATTTCTACCTCAATATCATCATCAAAGTTGCCCACATTAGCTCGACCACCATTGCCATTATTGGGAATAGACTTATTTCTTATGAGTGTCTCAGTTCTGGGGTTCCATGCGTATACCAAAGTCGTATCTGCTGAGGTAGGAGCATTAAAATGTAATACATTAGGAGCAACAACAATAATATCTAATAGCTGGTCATTATCAATATCTGCAATACTTGGCATACCCCTTGGCATATCAATTTTTGCTTCTAGAATAGCAGTATCATTTTCGAGGTCAATGCTATAGACATGATTTCCTGTGATAAACTCCAGTCCACCACATGCCATACAACTGTCATCAGGCAATACGTCCATTGCAATTGGTAAATAAGATGCTAGGGCAGTTATTAAGGTCGTATCATTAATAAATATTTTTTGTTCTCCTGTAATACTGTTGAAGATTTCTCCAAATACAGATATCTCGGCTGTGTCATCATAGTTGAAATTGGCAACAAAGGGAGCAGCAGTTCCAAAGGGGTTGTTTGGCGTCACGCTAGTTTCTGTTTCCCATATAATATTTCCATTGATATCGTATCGCATTAAATGAAATTTAGAGGTAGGGAAGCCAAGCTCAATAGCTACAGTAAAAATATCGGCAAGCCCATCATTATCAACGTCTGCGATTGCTGGGTGACTTGGAGCGTAGTTGGCGGGTAGTGACCAAAAAGTATCAACTAGCCCAGTTTGACCATCAAGAATTTCTATGGTTCCGTTGGTGGCGATGACCATTTCAAAATCTCCATCACTGTCGATATCGCCTACTGCACATTGCATAGATCCAGCTCCATCAATGAATGGAGTTGACCAGACCTGCTCAATTTCTAAAGTAGTGTCCCTTTCAGGAAAATAGCGACAACTCAAAGGAGTCTCAGGTTTGCTAAGAAAGAAGCCATCACAATAGCTACTATCTGCGCAGTCGTTATCATAGCAGTCTATTAGTCCATCTCCATCATCATCTATGCCGTTAGAGCAAATCTCTTGGGCTAATAAAATAAATGGTAATTGTAAGATAAAAAGGAATAGTGTTTTTTTCAAAATGATTAATTTATAATAGTAATATTACCAGTAAACGATCTGAATTCGCCATTAATATATGTAATATTTAAATAATACACATACACACCTGCATTAACTTTCTTGCCACCATATGTGCCATCCCAAAGGTCATTAACATTAGTGCCAATAAAGATTTCTTCACCATGTATATCATATATGTTCCATAAGACTTCTTCTGTACCACTACCAAATTGAATGTTGAACCCTTCACTACGAGACAAATTGATAGCATTGGGTATGAATATATTGCAATCAGAAACATCAATGTATAGAGAGTCTCTGTAAATACAATCGAAACTGTCTGTCATAGTGATAGATATGAGTGTTGAGGTTTGAGGAAGCATCATTTGGTCTCTGCTACTTGAATTATCAAACGAGGTCGAAGGATTCCAAGCGAAATCTTTACCCCATTGCGGAGCAGTTAGAGCAATCGACGTTCCTGAGCAAATGATTGAGTCATTTGCCTCGATAACTTTGATACTTTGTTCAAATAGTACTTGAATCGAGTCACTTGCCACATTGCATTCAGAGCTATCTTGAATAGTGATTTTGTAAAACCCACTTTCCCTTGCAATTAGATTAGGGAAGGTATCTCCTGTAGACCAAAGGTAGCTGGCAGGATTGTTGTATAAAGGTACGATGTTGTATATACTATCTCCACAAATTACGGTGTCTGTGATCACGTCTACAAAAACATTTTGCGTATCTTTTAGGATAACCGTTATGGAGTCTGTAACGCATGATGCTTCACTAGTTCCTATGCTTAAATAGTAGGTAGTTGTCTCATTGGGACTTGCCTGAGGGTTTGATATAGTAGAGTCACCTAAAGTAGACCCAGGAGACCAACTGTAGGTCAGTAGAGATTCATTTTCAATTCCAATATCATTTATCTCTCCAGGGCATATGGTCAATTGATCACTAGGAATTTGATAATTGTAATCTTCATAAAAATAAAATGATGGTAAGCCAACTCCTCCCTGTCTTCCACCTAAGTCAATAGTTCCATATTCGTAAAATGAGTTTGTATGACTGTTAGCATTTTTAATAACGCTAATAAAAGTTTTATCATTGACTGCATGGTAGATGTTGCCATCTGGAGCAAGTTGTATACCCGTAACTAGAGTGTTGAATTTTGAAGAACTATCTCCAAAGACCATTCGTGCTGAGCTAGATATGTCTGTTGTGTGGCGATCAAATGAAAATATGATAACACTATCTACTGCAGGGTCATTACGATTTTTTCCAAGAGTTGCATATATGGTACTATCGTCCTTTGAAAATTCAACACCAAAAAAATAATTACCAGTAAGAGGTGTTCTTGTTGGAGCAGCTAGCCATTGTAATGTGTCTTCCGAAATAATATGACCTGAGTCGTTATCAAAGTTATATAGCATTAACGATCCTGACACATCGGCATCAACTATAACTTTGCCATCCTTGCTGCTTTTTAAATAGCCACGTCCCAGTTGTGCTTCTTTCCATGCAGGGGTGCCGTCAATCGGTAAGTTGTAAGAATGGTTTAATGAGCTAATTATAGCAGTATCAGCAATACCCTTGCAAGTTACAAGAAAGGCGTGAATCTCATCTTTAAAGTGTAAGCGGGTAGTAACCCAGTAGTCAGTTCCATTTGCATGTTTCGCAATAGCTATCTTTTCAGTAGTAGAGTCCACTAAGGTTATTTTATTTACTCCTATTGGGCCCAATGAATGTATGAATGTGGTATCAATATCGCCAAGTCCGTTATTGAGTTTCATATCAATGACTGTGTAGTGCAGGCCATCCCATTTGATCAAAGGACCTTTGGTATCAGCATTACTAGAGCCATCTGTTGTAAATACATAATATCGATCAGTGCTTCCGATAACTGGAGTAATAATGGCGGATTGAGTGCTACTTTCGTTTCCTGAAAGCATTAAATTCCACTGTGAAAAACTATTGGTGCCTGATGCATTAGGCATTGGGGTATGAGATCTGTCCCAAACCCTAATACCATCTGTATAAAACAAGAGGTTTCCATTTGTATCAGAAATTGTAGCCATACCCTCCAGAGATGGAAGGTTGAACATTCCAACGGGAATCTTATCAATTTGGCCATCTAATAGTGGAGTTGGGCTTCCTGAGTTAAAATCTAAACCTGCATTTTCGCCAAAATACCATACATTGGCCCGATTAGATTGAGCGTGAATAATAGAAGAAAAAACAAAAATGCTAGCTAAGAGTAAAAATCGTTTCATATGCTGTTTTATCTTTCACTTAAATTAGCCAATTAATAATATTTTTTTTGCTCTTTTTAAATATATAATTACAAGGCTATATTAGTATATATATGTTTAATATATTGTATTATAATTGTTTTATATTTAATATTTTACAATGCTACTGTGAAATAAAGTATTGAATCAAATTTTGTTCTGATTTCTTAGTCACTTTCAGATAATATAATCCTTTCGGTAAGTCAGAGAGGTCTATTTGCGTAGTGGCCTGAGTGATTGGGATTGCAGTTTTTACTATTTGTCCATATTGATTTAAAATAGCATAAGACTGTAGTGAGTGATCATTTGAGTTGAAGTAAATGGTTTGTTTTGCTGGGTTAGGGAAGATGTTAATTGAGCTGGATTTTAATAAATGAGTAATATTGTTTGGCGTATCTGTGTCATTAGAATCTACTGTTATAGTCATGCTACTGTTGCTAGTATAAGAGCAATTTCTATGTTGTGCAAACAAGTTCATCTTGAAACTGCCTGCTGCCATATATACATAGGAGGTGTCAATTGCATAAGAGAAGTTTTGCATTAAGGTCCTCCAGAAATAAGCGTCTGCATTTGTAGAAGTATTGGTGAAAAACACAGTGTCTCCTATTAAAACTGAAGTATCTGAAGCAATAAAGCTAGATGCTGGTTTAGGGATAATAGTTACGGATCGGCTAGCAGTATCAACTATTCCACCAATGGTACCTATTAAGTCTATTTCAAATGTACCAGTTGAGTTAAAGGTAAATGAAAGCGTATCTGATACATTGGATATTGATGAGTCATTCACTAACCATTGGTAGCTATCAAAACCATTAGAAGTGTTTTCAAGGAAAATTGTATATCCAATACAGAAGGTATCTCCCGATGTGATATTAAAACCAATATTGGTAATCGTATCCTTAGTAAGGATTAAAATAAGTCCATCATTGCCAATAATTACACCAGAAGAAGTATCATGCATATAAATATCATTTAGCTTGATTATTGAGCCTGTTGTGGCTTCTGTCCATGAGATACCGCCATCCAGTGTTTGTGCTATAAATCCAGAATCTCCAACTACATATCCTGTTGTTGAATCAATTAATTGTATCGCATTTAACTTTTGATTTGTACGGCTGACGCTCCAAGAGTTGCCACCATCTATTGTTTTTAAGATCACTCCTTTATCTTTTTCTGATCCTATAACATATCCATTTAAACTATCGATGAAAAACACATCATTATATATGGTTTGTCGGTTGTGAGATACGAGTGTGTCATGAGCATGTATCTCTGTCCAAGTATTGCCATAGTCATTGGTTCTTGCAATAGCACCAGAACGCCCTACAGCATATCCTATTCTGCTATTGACAAACCAAATTGCCGAGCCTGAAGTGGAATCTATTCCGACTAAAACATTTTTGTTAGTCCAAGTCTGGCCACCATCAGTAGATTGTTTGATTTGTAATGGGCAAGGTGCCGTGTTGCAAGCTGCTCCACCAGTTCCTTCTCCAATAAGGTATCCTGTGTCTATAGTTGGGAAAGATATATTTTTAACATTGAAACTATTTAGCTCATATCCGCTACTCCACATATTTCCTGAATCGCTTGTATATACTAGTTTAGCCTTAGCCTGGAAGCCAACAAACTTTGCGTCTCCCATAGCATAACCCTGTTCTGCAGTTGGGAAATAAACTGCATTAAGAGTGGCATCGTGTGTGAATACAGTATTCCAGTTATGTCCAATACCTGTTGTTCTTAACACTACACCAGCAGTTCCTACTACATGCCCTATGCTATCACTCGAAAAGTCAATGCTTAATAGGTGTGCAAACGTTCCAGATGCGACTGTTTTCCATGAAGAATTTCCTATTGATTGGGTATAGAGACCGCATATTATTGATAATGTGAGTATTGTTGCTTTCATGTTCTTAATAACTTTTGACAAGCTTTAAGGTATTTATAGTTTACTGTATATTTACAGCGCTGTTTGAAAAAAATTACAAGGCAAATATTTTGTTTTGCTAGTTAAGTGATTTGTATTCAGTATATTGTTGTTTATTTTGATAGAAAAGCTATTTGGTGAAAAACAAACTATATGAACTTATTTCATCGCTTTCCAAATCGGAGAAGCGGTACATCAAGCTTACCATATCTAGCCAGAAGGGGGAGAAGAACTATTTAAAGCTTTTTGACTATCTGGAGTCTAGTAAGTCATATGATAAGAGTGAGGTTGAGCTTTATTTTAAAGGTTCAAGCTTTATAAAGCATTTGTCAAGAGTTCAGCACTATTTATATGGACTCATTTTAAAAGCGATGAGAGACTACAATGCGGAGCGGTCTCCCAGAAATAAACTTTATGGGTATTTATATGATATCGATTTTCTTTTTTCTAAAAAGCATTTACAAGAATGTGCTAAACTAATTTTAAAAGCCAGAAATTTTATTGAAGAAAATAAGTTATATGACTTTGAATTATTGGTGTACTATTATCAACAGTCTATTTATCGTCAAGCAGCCTACAGAGGAATGGCGATTGATGATTTACGCGAGGTATATACAAAACAGTATAAATATCTAATCAAGCGATTTAATAAAACTCGTTTTGAGCAATATCAAGATGAGATTTTGTATTGGGTTATATATTCTCCGCTATCTATTGCAAAAAATGCTGAAGGCGTTAAGGCTATAAAGCGATTGACTAAGCACCTTGAAAAGAGCACTTCAAAGGCAAATTCAACGGAGTCTAAAAGGCTTTTATATTCAAGCTTATTTATGGGACATATGTTTCTGGCTAATAATAAGGAAGGGCTTAAGTATGGTCAAAAGGTGTATGATATATATATATCTGAAGCAGGCATTATAAGGGCAAATCCACAAAATTTCATCAATGATACGTCTAATTTTTTAGTTGCGCTTAGTATTAATAGAAAAATGGGTCACTTTAATTCAATACTGGAAAAAATGGAAAATAGTGTGGAGTTGTTTGAAGGGGAGCTCCGTCAGCAAATGAAAGAATTTATATTTTATAGAGTTGCTTATCACAAAATACGACTCTGTACATATACCAACCAATTAGAGAGGGGGCAAAAAGAGTGTGCGAAAATAGCTACTAGGATACAAGACGGTCGTTTTTCGGTTTTGTCAGAAGCATACACTCCCATCAATTATGCTATGCTTATCTTTTACTTTGTCCATAAAAGTTATGAGCAGACATTAGATGTTGCCGACCAAATATTGACCGTTAAAGACTCGCCTAGAAAAAGTATGGTATTCATGGCAAAGATTATAAGAATAATGACTCACTTTGAAATGGGGCATTTTAGAGTCATTCCATACTTTATTAATTCCTTGCTTAAGGAGTACGCCGATATTGGAGTAAAAGGAGAGTTTTATGGTATTATATTAAGTACGTTTAAAAGTATCTCTTTAAATAAATATAGGTATGAGCTTTCGGATATAAAAAATATAAAAAAGCGAATTGATGAGGTTTTTTCAGTAAAATCGCAAAAAGATGATGATGAAGAATTAATAACATTTTGGTTGGAAAGCAAAATACTTAACAAGCCATTGGCGCAGGTATATCAGCAATATTATAAGTAGTTCAAAAAAGCCCTATAGCTTTTCATCATTTTAATAAAAAAATCATATTTTTGCATGCTCGTAGAGTAATCGCGGATGTGGTGAAATTGGTAGACCTGTCTGCCGAAGCGTCAGCCAAGGCAGGCACGCTAGAAAATCTAGCGTTAAAGCTTACCATTAAGCCATGTTTTGTTGAGAGAATGAGAAAAAGCGGATGTGGTGAAATTGGTAGACACGCTAGATTTAGGATCTAGTGCTTCACGGCGTGGGGGTTCGAGTCCCTTCATCCGCACTCAAGTGGTATAGAGATTTTACCGAATGAAGGGACGAGAACTTGCCTGCTGCAAGCAGGGTTTATCCCGATTCATCGGGAAGTCCCTTCATCCGCACAAAATCAGGGCCACTTCAAGTGGCCTTTATTATCTAAAATAGATTCAAAATGAATGTAGTAAAAGAGAGTACGGGTGATCTTACAGCACTACTAAAGGTGCAGGTTTCTAGCAAAGATTATGAGCCTAAAGTGGAGAGTGTTGTTAAAGACATTGGAAAAAAAGCGCATATCAAAGGCTTTAGAAAAGGGAAGGTGCCTTCTGGTGTGATCAGGAATATGTATGGTAATGACATATTGGCTGATGAGTTGAATAAGATTGTACAAAGTGAGGTTAATAAATATCTGACTGATAATAAAATAGCAATTTTAGGACAACCCATTCCTAAAACAGATGAGCAACCTCAGTTAGATATAAAAGCAAACAAGGATTATGAATTCAGCTTTGAATTAGGGTTGACTCCTGAGTTTGAGATCAAACTATTGTCCAATAAAACAAAGTTTAACAAGAACGTTATTGGTTTAGATGATAAACTCATGAATGAGGAGATTGAGCGAATCAGAAAGCAGTATGGAGAAGTTAGCCATCCAGACGATATTCAAGATAAAGATGTTATTCAGCTAGAGCTACAAGAATTAGATAGCAATAGCTTACCTAAGGAGGAAGGGCTAAAGAAGGATACTCCAGTTGCCATGGATATGTTTACAACAAAGTGGCAAAAGGAAGTCTTAAAACAAAAGAAAGGTAGTACGATAAACATTCCAATTTACAAGGCCTTTGATCGAGATAAGGAAGATATCGCGAAACAGATACTCGGTATTCATGAAGATGATATTAAAAAGTATAGTGCCGATTTTGCGATGACAATTAAAGAAGTTAGTCGCTCTGCAAAATGTGAGGTTAATCAAGAACTTTTTGATAAAGTCTACGGTAAAGATGCTGTAAAGTCTCTAGATGAATTTAAGTCTAAGTTAAAAGAAGACTTGAAGAAATATTACGATGTCCAAAGTGAGCGTGTTTTAAATACAGAAATCGTTAATAAGCTGATAGAAGAAACGAAAATCGCTTTACCTGATGAGTTTCTTAACAAGTGGATCAAGCTTACTAATAAGGAAAAGATTAGTGATGAAGATTTAGAAAGGGATTATAAAGATTTTTCTAAGAGTTTGAAATGGATGTTGATCACGAATAAAGTATCTAAGGACAACGAGATCAAAGTTGAGCATGAAGAGGTATTAGGACAAATTCGGAAATCGATTGCTGAACAATTTGGAATGGGCGTTCAGGGTATCGAAGATGAGCGTATGAATGAGATTGTTAATCAATTTGCACAAAACGAGGAGCATTATAGAAAGTCTCACGATACGCTATTGGATGAAAAATTGTTTAACCACATGCAATCCGTTTTTACAATTAAAGAAAAAGAAGTAAGTTTAGATAAGTTTAAGGATATTGCAAAAAATGTCCATAAAAAGCCCAAAAGTAGGTTTAAGTTATTTTAAAGTAAAGTATAAACATGAACATCAAAAGCGAGTTTAGAAATTTTGCTACTAAGCATAGAGGCATTAATAGCAATGTATATGATCAATATACTGGTAATTTTCAAAATTTAACACCGTATATCATTGAAGAGCGCCCAATGAATGTTGCGACAATGGACGTTTTTTCGCGTTTGATGATGGATAGAATCATCTTTTTAGGAGAAGGAATTGATGATTATGTTGCGAATATCGTTCAGGCGCAGTTATTGTTTTTAGACTCCACTGATCCAGATAGAGACATTCAACTATATATTAATAGCCCAGGAGGAGGTGTTTATGCTGGTTTAGGGATTTACGATACCATGCAGTATGTATCTCCCGATGTTGCCACAATTTGTACAGGAATGGCAGCCTCAATGGGAGCTGTATTGCTATGTGCAGGAGCGGCTGGGAAGCGAACAGGGTTGAAGCACTCTAGGGTAATGATCCATCAACCATTGGGAGGAGCTCAAGGTCAAGCAAGTGATATTGAAATCACTACAAGGGAAATCTTGAAGTTGAAAAAGGAGCTTTATGAAATTATTAGTTCTCATTCTAATCAGCCTTTTAAAAAGGTAGAGAAAGATTCAGATAGAGATTATTGGATGACTTCTGGCCAAGCCAAAGAATATGGAATGATCGATGAGGTATTGGACAAAAGCAAAAAGATTGAGTCTGCTTAGTAATGTCTAAGAAAACGCAACAAAATTGTTCGTTTTGTGGACGAGCTAAGGAGGATACCGAGATCCTTATTGCTGGCTTAGAAGGTCATATTTGTGAGCGATGCATAGGGCAGGCGCAGAAGATTATAAATGAAGAACTGGATGTTTCTTCTGTAGATTCTTCCGGCGATTTTTCGGAATCTGGTTCGTCTGATGAAATACTAAAACCTGCTGAGATTAAAGCACACCTTGATAAATATATCATCGGTCAAGACGAAGCAAAGAAGGTTTTATCTGTAGCAGTTTATAATCACTATAAAAGGTTAAATCAAGAGCAAGGTGACGATGAGGTTGAGATTGAAAAATCTAACATTTTATTAGTTGGTGAAACTGGTACTGGAAAAACATTATTAGCAAAGACCATTGCAAAGTTTTTGAATGTTCCTTTTGCAATAGCTGATGCGACTGTTTTTACTGAAGCGGGCTATGTTGGAGAAGATGTAGAGAGTATCTTGTCAAGATTGCTTCAGGCATGTAATTATAATGTTCAACAAGCGGAGCGAGGTATTGTTTATATTGATGAGATCGATAAAGTTTCCCGAAAGTCAGACAACCCATCAATAACTAGAGACGTCTCTGGTGAAGGTGTGCAGCAGGCTATGTTGAAGTTGCTAGAGGGAACGGAAGCAAGTGTGCCACCTCAAGGAGGTAGAAAGCATCCTGAACAAAAGCTGGTTAAAATAAATACACAAAACATTTTATTCATTTGTGGAGGTGCTTTTGAAGGAATTGACAAAATTATAGGTAGGAGAGTACAGTCTAATGTAATAGGTTTTGAAAGCAATACAGCAGGTGAGAAGCCTGACAAAGCAAATTTGTTGCAATATGTAAGTCATCAAGATGTACGTTCTTTTGGACTAATACCAGAACTGATTGGTCGTCTGCCAGTATTAACTTTTCTACGACCGCTTACTAAAGATGTTCTGAAGCAGATCTTAACTGAACCCAAGAATGCCATTCTAAAGCAGTATAAGAAGCTCTTTGAAATGGAGGGAGTAGCTTTAGAGTTTGATGAAGATGTAATTGAATTCATTGTAGATCAAGCAATGGCATTAAAATTAGGCGCTAGAGGATTGAGGTCGATTTGTGAGGCGATTATGACAGATACCATGTATGAGATTCCATCAAAAAAAGATATTAAAACATATAAGTTGGAATTACTTGTTGCACAGCAAAAGCTTAGTAAATCCAATCTCAAGCAACTAAAAGTAGCTTAACCTAATTTCTATTTCATATATATGTAAATAATAATATTTTCTCTAAATTTGCATCACTAAAATATTAACCATGGCGAAAGATTCAACAAGCTTAAGATATAGCGATAAAGATTTAGAAGAGTTTAAAGAGATTATTAACGCTAAATTGAAAGTATCAAGAGAAGATGTTGCTGAGTTAAAAGAGACGTTAGAGAATTCATCTGAAAATCCTGATAATCAGTCAGGTTGGAACTATGAAGATAGTACTGATCACTCAGAAAAAGAGCATTTGATTTCAATGATCGCAAGGCAAACTAAATTTATTAAGGGATTAGAAGATGCCTTGGTTAGAATTGAAAATAAGACTTACGGCATTTGTAGACAAACAGGCAAGTTGATTGATAAAAAACGTTTAGCTGCAGTTCCTCATGCAACATTAAGCATTGAAGCTAAACTTGCAGATAACAAGTAAGCTTTTAAGAATTATTATTTATTGAAAAAGGGCGTTTGAATTTTAACTTTTCAGATCGCCCTTTTTTAAATATATTTTGAACTTTCTTCCTTCCTTTTCTAAGCACTCTCTGTTCTTCAATAGGCAACTTGATGAAGTCATGGCATTCTTCAGAGCAACAACCAGAATGCTTTTTTGCACAATCTTCACATTGAATAAATAATAAATGACACGCCTCGTTGGTGCAATTGGTATGTGTGTCGCAAGGTGCGCCACATTGATGACATTGACTAATTACTTCATCGCTTATTCGCTCTCCTAAACGTTCGTCAAAAACAAAATTTTTACCAATAAACTTATTTTTTAGTCCTTTCTTTTTGATATCGTGGGCATATTTAATGATACCTCCTTCCAACTGGTAGACATTTTTAAACCCTTTATGTTTAAAGTAGGCACTTGCTTTTTCGCATCTAATGCCTCCTGTGCAGTACATTACCAAAGGTTTATCTTTATTTTCTTCTAGCATATCCTCTATGATCGGCAGTGAGTCACGAAAAGTATCAACATCAGGACAAATAGCATTTTCAAAATGACCAACTTCCGTTTCGTAGTGATTTCGCATATCCACTAAAACAGTATCTTCTTGATCTGTTATTTCATTAAATGCCTCGGCACTAAGATGTTTGCCCTTTTTTGTTGCGTCAAAAGTATCATCATTGAGGCCATCTGCAACGATTTTATCTCTGACTTTTATCTTTAGCTTATAAAACGATTTTCCATCATCTTCGACGGCAAGGTTTAGCCTAACACCATTTAAAAAACCAATAGCGTATAGGTTTTCTTTAAATGTTTCAAGCTTTTCTGTTAAAACGCTTACTTGTGCGTTAATGCCTTCCTTTGCCAGATACACTCTACCCAACACGCCTAGCTTTTCCCAACGTTCATAAAGTTCATCTCTAAAAGTATTTGGTTGAACAATATGATGGTATTGATAAAAGGAAATAGTCGTTCTTTTACTACTGTCTTTTTGGATCTGATCCTTTAATATTTTTTTGTCGACTTTATTGTGGAGGGACATGAAGCAAATTTACGAAAGTTTAGCCCAAGTTGCACGATAGGAGGACACGAAGTGTCAAAACTATTGTGTTATCTGGAGTTACTCCGATTTAAAGTTTGTTGGAGAATACCTAATGATATTGACTTACAAACTTTTAACCGATTAAGTATTCTAATGCATAATTAGAGTTTGAAATAATAATCCATTGTTTAAATAATTCAAAAACAAATCAATATAAGTTTAGGTATTTCAAAATAAGTGATTAGCTTTATGGCTCATTATTTATTAAATTAATTTTTTTCATGAATATTTTTGTAGCAAACTTAAACTATAAACTAGAAGAACAACATTTACACGATGCATTTGCAAAGTACGGTGAAGTAGAATCAGCTAAGATTATTACTGATAAATTTACTGGTAGATCTAAAGGATTTGGATTTGTAGAAATGCCTAATGAAGAAGAGGGTAATACTGCAATTGAAAGCCTTCATGATTATGAATTGCTTGGAAGAAATATGGTAGTTAGAAAGGCTAAACCAAGAGACTAATTATTTGAATTTTCTCAAGTTTTAAAAAGGGCTGCCAAAAGGTAGCCCTTTTTTTGTTGAAAAATCTAGTTGTCATTATAGACCTTTAGTTTAAAAACTTTGATGCTACCTCGTGTCATGATAATATCATCTATATAAGGAGCTAGTTCTTCACTAGAGTTGATCTTTTCTGAGTCAGAATACATATACTTTATATTATGACTTTTGACCATTTCATTAATCCACTCAGTTTTAAGATTGTCATCGTTGAAAACATATCCCATCTTATCTATTCTGTAGGAAAATATGTAGCTTGAAAGATCATTTAAAATGATACAATGTTCACCATCTGGAACTGCACTTTTTAACTCTTCTGTATAAATAAATACATCTGGATTGAAGTATGACTTTTTAATACTCCACATTGGGATTGTGAAAAAGTAGGTATAAATAACACTTGTGAAACAGATTAACCCTAATAAATAAACTGATTTTTGTGAATATTTGATAAGCTGACGTATGCCCATACCAACTATTATAAAAAGCCAAGGTAAAAAGGGAAGCATATAGTAGTCATGTATTTTATCAATAGTATTTAGTTGTAAAAAGAAGTATAAAAAAGTTATTCCTACTAAGCTGACAAGCCAAATTGTATTATGATTTTTTGATTTGACCCAGCTATATATACCTATGATAAATAAGGGTAATGCCGGTATTGATAATAATATGATTGGGAACATATAAGTAGCATGATACCATAGTATTCCAAGATACCTTTTATAATGAAACTCTTCAGCTACAACACCTTGTAATATTGGGTTCCCATGCCAAGTGGGCATTACCCATATATACCAAATGAGTGCTGGCGTTAAGATTACAAGTTGGGTTAATGCAAATTTCAAATTTTGGGAGGTTAGCCTTTGCTTTCTAAAGATGCTCTTGATGAAATGTTGGATGCTAATAATGGAAAACATTAAAAATGGTAGCTTAGATAGCGTTGCAAGTAAAAGAAAAAGACTAGCCAATAATAATCTGGCGTTATTTTTAGTCTTGAAAAAAGTCAGTATAAAATATAAGTACCAAATACTACAACATAAGGCTAAGTTATCAGGTATCGGATTTATGGTATAGTAAAAAAAGACAGGAGAGTATTGAAATAGGACTGTAGTAAGCAAAGCTGTTGCTTTATTAGAAAAAATCTGTACTAAGGTCAGGAATATTCCTAGAGTGGAAAAAATACCAATAATAAAAACAAATAGCCGAACTACCTCAATTTTTTCTCCAAAGACTTTTTGAGCAGAGGCAATTGCCCATTGCATAATTGGAAACTCATAGCGTAAAATATTCTCTTTTCCACCATTAAATGAATTGATTCTTGGATTTAAAATATTATAATCATGTCTAACAAAGTTTCTAACGTTCCACATCGTTTGAGATTGCCTCCAACAGTGAATGCCTTGTATATCTTTGTGAATATGTGGGATATGTTGAAAAAGACTGAGTAAGATAAAAGCACTTAATATCAATAATGATTGAAAAAAAGTGATTTTAGAAAGCATTATTTTAGAGAGCTAATTTAATGATCTCTTCGTATAGCCATCTCCAACGCTTTCCTGCAGAAGTATCGCCTAGTGTATTGTTATGAAACAAAGTAGAGAATGTGGCATTAACCGATTTTACTGTTTCGATTATAGGCTTTGTAAGTTCTAAAGCTTCCTCTGGGGACACTTTTAAGTAAAACTGAAAAGTTGCATCCATAATCGAGAAAGGGTTTACTTTTAGGCTGGTTGGCATTTCTAAGTCTAAGTTGTAAAAGTAAAATGGCGTAGCAGTACTTGCTCTAAATCCGATATTGGAAGCATAGCCCATTGAGAAATCTTCTAAAACATCTGAATGTAATAAATTTTGATAAGTCTTCGGAATTTCCAATTTCAAAAAGTGCTGCCTACTTTTCTTTGGTTCCCTTTTTAATATCTCAGACAACCTTTTAATTTCTTTAGTCAAAACTGTAAAGTCAGAATTTGATGCATAAGAAGGGTGTATGCCTATTTCTGCATAATCTGCTGTTGACTTAATGAGTTCTTGAAACTGGGGATCTCTGTAAGAAATGTTTTTATCATACTCTCCATAGTCGCCTACTAAAAAGAAATAAATGGGCTTGAGTTGATATTTGTTTTGCAAATTAAGTAGGTATTCATAACTGTCAAATGGGTCTTTTTGACTGTGCAAAAGCACTTTGGTTCGCTCTGATATCTCTGTAACGTTTCCATCTAATAGTGCCTTGGCATAACCTCCAATATTCCTTACAATGCCTTTACTGCTATAGGCATAAGCACTATCAATATCATAAGTTGGACAAAAAGAGTAAGCTCTATCCTTGAACAGTCCTTTTGAGCGCGGATATGTACTTATAATAAGTTCTTTGATCTTAAGCGACCAAATATCAATAAGCGGTGTTTGTAGAAAATCATTTTTTATCGCCAGACTTTCTGCAGCAGGAAATCTACCTAATTGATCTTTATAGTGAGGTAGGTACTCTTCGTATCGTGTAATGAGGTAGAAGCTTGTAGCAAAAGGATCGTAGGGTAGTGCTGATTTGTCATTTGTTTTGAAAAAAGCTTTACCCTCTTTGGATTCAAATACTTCAATGCTTTGTTCCTTCACCTTTTTTTCAAAAAGGAGAGGTGTGGCAAAGAAAAAAAGTTCGGTTCCTACGGGTTGGTTGGCATATGATATTTTTACACCCGTTTCTTTTTTGAAACCCTTTTCATCAGAGGTAAGGGTATACTCAGACTGCAAAATACTTTTAAAAATTACATCAAAAGTATACCTTATTCGATTGTTAACCTGAGGAACATAAATGCTGATCATTATTTATAAAAGCATTCTTCTTTTAAGTACTTGGTTTTTAATAAAGGGCATATTTTATAGCGCTCATCTCTAGTATCGTTATAAAGAGCCAATAGCGTTTCATAAACGTCTTTTATGCCTATCTTATCTGCCCATTCAAATGGTCCTTGTGGATAGTTTGTGCCAAGTTTCATGCCAAGATCTATATCTTCTATGGAAGCTGTTCCTTCTTGTAGTGTATA
This sequence comes from Bacteroidia bacterium, assembly GCA_030426955.1. GTDB lineage: Bacteria > Bacteroidota > Bacteroidia > Chitinophagales > JAUHXS01 > JAUHXS01. The sequence goes on from JAUHXS010000002.1 coordinate 488,888, forward strand.
ACAAGCCTCATTTATTATCATAAGTACCACTCTCGGCGTAATCATGCCAACTCTATCTTTTATTAACAAAATATCTACATCAATTGATTTAAAAACTTCTTCAATCGCACTTTTGTCCTTGTCATTATATAACCCTATTTCTAAAGCATTTCTATTGATAAAAGTAGGTAAGCAATTCATGCCAACAAAAGTAGATTTCATTTCAAAACCAGATAGCATAGATGCTAATTGTCTTTTTACAGAACACCCAACAATAATTTTATTTTCTAATGTTGTATATGTTTCAATTCGATTCGGGTTGTCGTCAAGGTTTAAATCGAATATTATATCTGCTGAAGGGAGATTGCTTGCAGCATTTTCATCTAACGATTCATGACAATTCAAATCTAAATCTGTAAACCGTGCTTTTAACTCTTCTGCTCGTTTTGTATCGCCAATAAGGACTATGTTCATGCTTATTTGGTTTGTTCAGGATAAGCAATCCTGACGTGATAAATATTTTTAACCATGTGCTTAAAAGTCTTTTTAATCATGGTAATATCTTTAAAGGTTATATCGCAGTTGGCAAACTGATTACTCTCCATTTGATGATTGATAATATTTTCAATCAGCTTATCAATATCTTCAGCTGCGGGGTTTTTTAGACTTTTAGAAGCTGCTTCTACGGCATCCGACATCATTAATATGGCAGTTTCCTTAGAAAATGGAGCGGGACCTGGGTATCTAAATCTATCTTCATCAACTGACTTTTCTGGAAAGTTTTTAAGATGAGATCGGTAAAAGTATTCAACACGCATGGTACCATGATGTGTACGGATAAAATCAATGATAGCACCTGGAAGTCGATATTTTTTTGCCAGGTCAATGCCATCTCGTACATGTTTGATGATTATTTGGGCACTTTCCTCAAACTGTAAGTCATCATGAGGATTACTCTCTGTATTTTGATTCTCTATAAAATAAATGGCATTATTCATTTTGCCTATATCATGATATAGGGCTGCCACTTTTACTAGCATAGCGTTGGCGCCCACTTCATTGGCAGCAGCTTCTGCTAAATTACTAACTTGTAAAGAGTGCTGAAATGTTCCTGGAGCTTTGATAGACAGTTGCTTTAAAAGTGGCTTGTTTAAATCTGCCAACTCAACTAATGTGATTTCAGAAATTAAACCAAATGCTCTCTCGAAAATGGGAATAAGTGGATATGCCAACAACACAAGAAGTACATTTACTCCTAGCCAAGCATAGTCACCCCACATAATGGCATCAAAAGTGCCTTTTTGTATTAATGTTAAGGCAAAGTATCCAGTCACGTATGTTAAAAGAACCAATGCCGCAGAAACAAAAAATTGAGACCAATATCTTGCATTAATATTAGCAAAAAGTGCAGCCATTCCTGCAATAAGGTGTAAGAATAAAAAGCTGAATTTTTCAGGTAGAATAAAGCCCGCAATTAGTACGATGATAATATGGGTAAACAATGCTAGGCGTGCGCCGAAGAAGGTTCTCAATACAATAGGTACAATGCAAAATGGTAATACATAGTAACTCGGTAAGTTGGCTTCCACTGCCCAATGAAAAGTATAAGACATCAGTAAAATGAGTAATAAAACAAAGCTTAAGTCTTTAACACTTAAGAATAACTCTTTATAAAAAAGGTAAATAAACAAGGTGTAAAATGTAATAACCAGAGCAATCAATATAAAATAGCCGAATGCAATAGTTTTATTAGTGTCTTCTCCTGTAATGCTTTTGGTGTATTCTGCTTTAAACGATTGTAGAATGGCGTACCTTGACTTATCTACAATTACTCCTTTGGAGATAATACTTTCTCCTTCTTGAACAACGCCTCTAGTAGTTGATATGTTGTCAATGGCCTCATTTTTAATGTCCTCTGTCGTTTTTTTGTCGTAAGTGATGTTGTATGTTATCGCATTTTCTATAATTGGAATGAGAAAGTCAGCATCTAGTTCTTTGGAACTGTTTAAACTGTCAATTACTATTTGATAGGCATCTTTTATCGTGTAAAAGCTTTTTAGATATACTGATTCTGCTATGTTGTTTCTTAAAAGGTTGATTTTTAAGTTATCTCCTTCACGATGAATTGGAGCAACTTTTATGAGACCTTTATTATATAAAAGCTCAAGTAGTTCAATACCTTTTGTTACATGGTTCGTGGAATCTTCAAGGCTGAAGTTCAATGAGTCTCGCAATGCCTGAAACTGGTTATTGAAAGATTGAGTAAACTTCAACTGATTTTCCTCTGCAATCTCTTTTTTATATGAATAGTAAGGTGTAATAGAAGATAGTACTTCAGCTTTTTCAGCTTCCAGATTTTCAGGCGTTTTTTGAATAGCAAAGTTAAATGGTGCAATTAAGTTTTTGTGTTTCCAGGGTTTTCCTAGGCTAAATTCGTACTCAAATTCGCCAACTTTAGGTATCCAATTGGTAATAACTAGTGCCGTTAACAACAATAATAGATATCTGAGAATATCTTGATGGCGATTGATAAAAAAAGAAGAAATTTTTTTCAACGTTGCTATTTTTGAAAAGATTCGAAGACAAAAATACCGTATTGAACCGTGATTATGCAATAGAAGTCAAAAATAATATATTCTATTGCATTAACGCGAGTTAACCCCGATATAGAAATTCACCATTGTGGTTATAATCAAAATGGTTGAAGTTCTCTATCGCTATACATCGGAAAAATATTTATTTTTCTGATGTATAGGTCGGGTTAAAAACTTATTTTTGACAAGAATTGTTACTAAGGTAAAAATATAAAGAAACATTATGCAAGAAGTTTATATCATTTCTGCGGTAAGAACGCCAATGGGAAGTTTTGGAGGAGCTTTGTCTGGTGTAAAGGCAACTCAATTGGGAGCAACAGCAATTAAAGGTGCTATAGAAAAAGCTGGGATAGATGCAAAGGAGGTAGATGAGGTCTTTATGGGCAATGTTTTACAAGCTAATTTAGGTCAGGCTCCCGCTAGGCAGGCCGCTATTTATGCTGGTATTGGAGATAATGTACCCTGTACAACCATTAATAAGGTTTGTGCCTCAGGAATGAAGTCCATTATGTTTGCTGCACAAAGCATCATGACAGGAGATAACGATGTTGTTATAGCTGGAGGCATGGAAAATATGTCTGCAGTTCCATATTATTTGGATAAGGCAAGAAATGGTTATAGGCTTGGAAATGGAGCTCTTATAGATGGCTTAGTAGGTGATGGGTTGACCGACGTGTACAACAATTATCATATGGGAAATGCTGCTGAACTTTGTTCTAAAGAATGCAATATATCCAGAGAAGAACAGGATGCTTATGCCATTGAATCTTACAATCGTTCCGCATCAGCATGGAGTGCTGGAAAATTTCAAGATGAAATTGTATTAGTAGAAGTTCCGCAAAGGAAAGGAGATCCAATTATTGTAAGTGAGGATGAGGAGTATAAGAATGTAAAAATGGAAAAGATCCCTCAACTAAGACCTGTATTTCAAAAAGAGGGTACGGTAACGGCTGCTAATGCCTCTACATTAAATGATGGTGCGGCTGCATTAGTATTAATGAGCAAAGAAAAAGCAGAAGCTTTGGGTGTGAAACCAATTGCAAAAGTGGTAAGTTATGCTGATGCAGCACAAGCTCCAGAATGGTTTACTACAGCGCCTGCGAAAGCATTACCAAAGGCTGTGTCAAAAGCCAATCTTACTTTTGATGATATTGATTACTTTGAAATTAATGAAGCATTTTCAGTAGTAGCATTAGCTAATAATAAGGAACTGAAACTAGATGCAAGTAAAGTAAATGTGAATGGCGGCGCCGTATCCTTAGGTCATCCGCTAGGGTGTTCTGGAGCAAGAATAGTGGTTACTCTGATTAACGTGTTAAAGCAAAATAGTGCCAAGTACGGTGCTACTGGAATTTGTAATGGTGGAGGTGGTGCCTCTGCAATGGTCATAGAAAACTTATAACAGTCATACACTATATCTGATTCTAATTCGTTTTATTACAGGTATGGCAAAGAGTTGGCTCTTATTGATCTTTCTTTCTTGCAATTTTTCATTGTTAATAGCTCAAAAAAGCCTGGAAGCATATGAACAAGAGATTCAGGCTTATGCGGATACGATGATGATTGGTATGTCTGAGTTCCAAAGGCTCAATGCCTGTTATAAACTCATTCCTAAGCTCGTAAAAGCGTTAAAAGAGCCTAATTCCTTTGAATACCCTTTTGATAAAGTAGGAACGATATCCATTTTAACAGCCTCAGATCAATCATTCAGAGTCTTTTCCTGGCAAGTTTTAAGAGATAATGCTACTGTAAGACATTTTGGAGCCATTCAGATGAATAATAAGGATAGCCTAGCACTGTTTCCCTTCTTTGATGCCTCAGATTTTACAGATAGCGTTGAGAAAAAGGTGCTAGATTACAAGGAATGGTATGGCTGTATTTATTATAAATTGCTTGAAGAAAAGTTTTTTGGTAAAACATACTATACCCTGTTAGGATGGGATGCAAATGACTCTAAGAGTGATAAAAAAATTATAGAGCCTTTGACCTTTAAAGAAGGCAAACCCGTTTTTGGTAAACCTATAATCGTGCATAATAAAGATAGCGTTCATACTAGGTTTATTCTTGAATATAAAGATGGAGAAGAACGTCAGGTAGAAGATCAAGAGGGGCGAATTATTACTTATGAGGAGTCTGTTAGTGTTGGGTTGAATTATGACGATGAATTAAAGAGTATACTATTTGATCACTTAATTCCTGAGACTCCTTTAACCAAAGGGCAGTATAATACATATGTGCCAGATGGTAGCTACAGTGCATTTGAGTTTAAAAGAGGGAAATGGCGATTTGTCGATAAGGTATTTGATCAAACATTTTCTGAGCCTCCAGGACCAAATACCCAGCAGTAATTAAGATTTTTTTGCCTGTTCAATAGCTTTCTTTTTTGCCGCCTCTTCTGTTTTTGTAAAATCAATCCATACTCTAGAAAAATCCCTATACTGTATTGGATTATTTGGAAAACCTCTTATGTCAGGTTGTAGAATTCTATAATTTTCATCATACCATAATATTAACAAAGGGGCGTCCTCCATTGCTTCAATTTCTGCCTGTAAGAAGTATTCATTGCTAGAAGTTTTTGTCTTTGCACGAAGTCCCAACTCATAGAACTGATCAAATTTTTCATTTCTGTATCTTGAAGTATTAGGATAGGAAGGTTGATGAAGACTTTTAGGTACGTTTACACCGTATAATAAGCTTAAGAAGTTTTCTGGACTTGCGAAGTCTGCTACCCAGCCAGAACGAGCAAGTTGAAAATTCCCATTTCTAGTCTTTACAAGTTTATCATTAAGGGATATTGTATTTATTCTCAAATCAATATTTAAATGTTTTTTAAGTTGTCTTTTTACTTCGTTGGCAACAGCTATATGTATGCCCCCACCTTTATTGACTTGTAGTGTTATTGTTCCAATATCTGAACCGTCATTATATCCTGCTTTCTTTAAATATTTTTTGGCTTGATCAATATTTAGCTCATATCCAGATATTTGCGTGACGTCATAATCTTGTAGAACAGGAGGGGTTATGCCATATATTCCAGGTGCATAGCCCGCTCCATCTAGAATCATATCTAAGATAAGTTGTCTATTAATTGCGTAAGAGAGTGCTTTTCGCAGGTTTTTATTAGCAAATACACCATCAGCAGTCATGAATTCATAAAATTGAGCAATCATTTCTGGAGTTCTTTGTTGTATGTACTCCTTTGGCTCTATTGCTCCTTGGGTAAAGTCAACCTCAATAATATCTATAATATCACTAGTAGATATTTGGTAGACCATATCGATAGTTTCAGATAAGAATAGGTCAACTTCCTTTGCCTTATCGTTGATGAAAAATATTTCTAGCGTATCTAGAAATGGCAACTTGTTGTTATGCTCATCAAAAATGTAATAATTATCATTTTTAATCAATGTCAAGGATGTATCTTCTTGGATATTAGTCAGCTTAAAAGCTCCAGTGCCGACGGTCACACGTTCTCCATAAGCTTGAAAAGCTTCTTCTGGATAGACATAGCAATACTGCATACAAAGTAAATATAGAAAATCATGATATGGCTGTGTTAGTCTTATTTGGAAAGTCGTTTCACTTAATGCCTTTATCCCCTCTAAAGGTACTTCATCAAGCTTTTTGCGCTGTAGGCTTTTGTTGAAAAAATCATTTGCACCAACCACTTTATCTTTAAATATAATTTCAAATGCTTGTCTATTTTCTTTAGTGCATAATCGCCTATAGCACTTTTCAAAATCTTTTGCATTAACCAAACGACCTTTACCATTCTTAAAACATTTATCATCATGGAAATAAACATCATTACGCAAATTGAATGTATAAACTGTTCCTGATGAGTCAATTGTGTAAGATGCTGTTATGGCGTTAAGCACTTCATTGTCTATATTAGAAGCATCTAGCTTTACTAGACCTTCATAAATTTGGGATGCGATTCTATGTGTTATTGCATCCGTTATTTGAGGAGGATATAAAGTACCAATAAAATCTGGTTCATTAAGGCTGAACTTGCCACCATAGTATTTATCTCCCTTGCCTAGGTAATAAGCTTTTGTTTTAGAGCCTTGTTGATCTAAGTTGCAACTAACAAGGGTAAACCCAGCTAGAATACATATGAAGAAATATATAGTTGCGTTTTTTATCAATTACGAAGCTTTATTTTCAAAGATACTTAATTTCAGTTGTCAAAAAAAGTGAATTTGTCTGCACGAAGTGTGTCTTTGTATATTGTGATTTTTATATGTGGTAATGAATTAATATTAGACTAAAGTAAACAATGTTTGGTACGATTTTTGTATATTTATTCATTGAATTTACTTAGAAAAAAATCTAGTAAAATTTTGAAAACAACAATAATCAAAGTAATATTGTGTATTGTGTTTTAAGCAAAATAGCTAAATACAAAAAAAAAATTAATGAAAAATCTATTTAAGTTATTCTTTACTAGCTTTTTAGCCATTTCTTTAGTGGTTGTTTCATTTGCCCAAAATGAATTAGAAGTGGATGGTACATATCAAGGTGATGAAATATACGTTCAAAACCCTTTAAATAATTCAACCAATACTTTTTGTATCAAAAAAGTGACTGTTAACAATAAGGAGCTTGAGAAAGAGCTAATAAATACAAGTGCTTTTATCATACCTTTAGAGGGGATGCAAGTTGGCAAGTATGTTAATATCAAGATTGAGTATGATAATAACTGTAGACCAAGAGTTTTGAATGCTGAAGCATTAAGGTCTAAGGCTACTTTTGAGTTAGTTACCATCAAAGTAGAAGGTAACAAGTTGAAGTTTACTACTAAAAATGAGACTACAGAGCAACCTTTTATAGTAGAACGATTTAAAAATAGCAAATGGACACCTATTGATGTAATTGTGGGAAAAGGTCCTGATGGGTTTAATAACTACGAGACAGAAGTAAGCCACTATACAGGTTTGAACAGGTATAGAGTAAAACAAGCGGATTTGAAACCAGGTCGTTGGAAGTTTGCACTCCCTGTAGAATTTATGAATGATAGAGAGCCAATCACCTTTTACCCAAGAAGGATATCCAAAGAGCTATTCTTTTCAGATGCAGCTGAATATGAGATTTATGACAGCTTTGGCTCTATCGTGAAAAAAGGCGTTGGAGAAAAAATAGATCTTGAAGAGTTGGAGGCTGGCGTATACTATCTCAACTATGACGGCAGAACAGAAAAGTTTCTAAAAAAATAGGTGCGTTTCTATTTATCTTTCTTCGCATATCGTGATATATTCATGAGCTAAATTCAAGAATGTTTTGCTAACAAAGGGAGTCGGTACTTTCTGAAAAGTTTTTCTTACTTTTCCAATTTTATATCGATTTTTATGCACTTACTTTTTGGTTTGAAATGTACTTATTTTTAGTGAAAAAATTTCAAGTTAAGCACTTAAACCGCCATTGCTTATACACCGTGTTAGGCACAGGTTATTTCTTTTCAGCTACTATGCTTATCGCATTCAAATGGGATTGATATTTTCGGAAAACTTTTCGCATTGCCAAAATTCGTTTTCGTTCTTTTGGGTGTGTCAATATGTTGAAGGCAATCTTTAAGGTTCTGAAAAAGCCTTCATCATCAATCATTCTTTTTGGTTCGAGCAAGTGCATTGGATTGGTTTCGGTTTTTATGACTTTGAAACCTTCTTTTTCCAATAAATTACTCCATTCGCTAATAGTCAATGGTCTAGCATTTACTTTTATTACTTGGGCTAATGCTCTTTGTATTTCTGCTTTCTTTTCTTCTGAAATATCGTTGGGTTGCAACCCTAATTCGTGTATGCCGTACAATCCTCCTGTTTTGAGAATTCGGTGAGCTTCTTTTATGATTTCGAATTTTCTGTGGTCGGCTTGCATTGTAAGCATTGCTTCTCCATATACTTTGCTGTAGGAGTTATTATTCAAAGTCGATTCCGCTGCATTGCCTATGATTATTTGTCGGTCTTTTCCGTTTATAGTTTTGCGAAGAATACTTGCCGCTTCTTCATTGAGTTCAATGCCTGTGTAGGTTTTTGGGTTGGATTGTAAGGCAATGGAAGCCGTAAATCCTAAGCCTGGGGCAAATTCGACAATATCATCTTCTAAACTAATTTTTAGGTTTTGAATAAGTTTTTGGGTGAGTTCCTTTCCTCCTGGACGCAGAACTTTTTTGCCCATTTTGGCAAGTATCCAATGTCCTTGTTTTGTATCGATTGTTTTATTTCCCATTTTTTTATAGTTTAATTCTCTGCAACTTTCTCTACTCGATTTGTATTGTCGTACTTGGTTAAAGTCAGCCGAATAATGCTGTTTTCTTCTGCTTTTAAATCGTGTGGTACATTGCTGTCCAAAGCAATTAAATCTCCTTTTGACAAATGTTGTGTTTCGTGTTCTACGCCAAAATCAATGTTGCCTTCCAAAATTTCTACCACTATTGGATAAGAAGTTTTATGCTCTTTCATTACCGTTCCTTTTTGCATAGCAATTCTGATTTCTTTGGTGAAATTGGTTTCAAACAAAACGGTAATCAAAGGTTTGTTTTTGTTGTATGTTAGGTCTTGGTATATGTTTGCTGTTTTCATTTTTCTTGATTTATAAATTCCAATTTACTCTGAAAAATATGAGCGATTGATTTGGCTCTCAATATGGTGTGTTCTGCTACTTCGCCTGTAAAAAGTTCATTCATATTTTCTTCAAAAAGTTTAAGCCATTGTTGAAAATGTTTTTTGTCAATGGGCAATGGTAAATGTGCTGCAAATGGATTGCCTTTGTAAGATTGTTTGCCAAAAATTAAAGTGTTCCAAAAACGGTACATTTTGGGCAAATGTGTGTCCCAATCTACTTTTGAAAAATCATTAAACACATAAGAAAGCAATTCATCTTGGTTCACTTTTGCGTAAAACGAATCCACCATCAACTCAATATCTTTTTCGGTTTGTATGTCGTGTTTATTGCCTTGCATAAATTTCCCAATTGCTTATTGTGTTGTATTTGGTATTGTACATTTCTTCAGCATCAGTAAACCAAGTGGTGGATGATTTTATGGAATCTTTAGTCTCCAAATTTTTGAAAAACACTTGTAAATATTGGTCTTGATACTTTCCTACCCATCTTCGTTCTCCCGAATGGTAACTTATTTTTCGCACTTCTTTTTCGTCAATACTCAAAACAGAATCGCTTATTACAATTTTACTTTCTGCATTGACAAAACTGCCCGAAATTGGTAGAATATCTCTATTGTCATTGCCATCTAAGGCATAACTGTTCCAGCCGTGGTCGCCCGTAGCATCAGGTGGAGGAACACCAAAGTTTAGTGCTTCCTCCAATCCGTTGGTTTTGCATTTGTGCTTGTAAAAAGTTAAGGTGCTGTCGGTCTTTTCTTTGAAAAAAAGTACATACACAATACCGTTTTCGTCTTCTCCAATCCACTTGCCTTTATCCTTTTCATAGGATAGCTTTTTCATTGTGTAATTGGTTGAATACACCTTGCCTGTCATTGTATAGACAATACTGTCTTGATAAAGTATATGGGTTGAAACCTGTTCGCCTCCCATTAAGTCAAAAGCCCATGTATAATCGCCTGTGTACTCAAAAAAATCTTTCTTGAATTGGTCTGCATACTTGTTGGTTTCTTCCTTACTGTTTTTATGTGTACAGGAAGTTAGAAACAATATCGCTATGAGAATTTGAAATGATTTCATAACTGCTGTTTGTAATAAGCACCCCAACCGTGGTTTGCTGTTGTTGTATCATCAGGTACATCAATGGTCATACCCTTAGTTACATCTGCCACCTCCTGCTTATATAGTGTAATAGAGTCGGTGTTTTCATATTTCACAAAAATAAAATAGTGTTGATTGCTACTTGTATGACCGATAAAACGATTGTTTTCTAAAAGGAATGTGTCTCTCTGCATCAAGTAGTTTGCTTGTCCAACAGGCCCTGCAAGAGTGTATCGTATGCTATCTTGATAAATGAGATAATCTACTGTGTGAAGATTTCCAGAGCCTGCTTCAAATTGCCGTTGCCAAGTTCCTGTAAAAGAAATTTCATCTCTTTGAGTTTGTGGTCCTACAACTGGTTTGATTTCTTCCTTTTTACAAGAGGTACTAAAAAGAATGACTGCTAAGAATAATGTAATTGATGGTCTCATTTACTATAAGTTTTAATTGTAATTTAGAATGATTTAAAATTACAATCGTATGACTTTATAGAAAATGATATTTATCACGTTTGAATGAGATTTATGTCAACTTGTGCACAATGAGGATCTAAACGTAGTTCCACATTGAGAACGAAAATTACAAAAGTTGAGAGACAATGCGAAATGTAAATACTTTCTTTTAACCCTTCTATTGTTGCCATTTTTGTGTCGATTTTTAACTCCAAATTCGGTCAACTTATTTCAGTAGGGGACGCCTTCAAACTAAAAAACTCTAAACTATTAACTAAAACTTGTAACTTTAAACTATACTTAATCAAATAGTGTAGATTTTAAATAAGGGAAGCGTAAGAGTAAAAATAAACATTAATAAATAGTAAAATTATGCCAAAGACAATTAAACAATCATTAGCCTCTGACTCAAAAGGCTTTTATATCGGACATCGACTAATCCTACCTTTCAGATGTCAAGTTTTAAAGATAATTGTTGACGGACATATATTTACTGAGATGGTTGGTAGTGATCATATTAAGTTGCAGCAAGATTCAAAGAATACATCTATATACTTTCGCTATACTGGAAAGCTAGATAATCATGTTGGAACATACAAGGTAGTTAAACTGATCGTAGCTGAGTGGGAAAGTGATCTTTGTGATATGGGTACACATATTAAGTTAGTATGTGAAATTGGTGAAAAGCACGAGGTAACTATTCACGAGCCTAATGATGATATGTTGTTCATTGAGTAATACATCCGTTTTCTTGTATTTTGTCAAAAAACACTAATGTTTCAGTTGTTCATAATGACTTCTCTCATCTTTTAGAGGAATATCCCATATTTAAGGCTATAGCTGAAGAGGCTAATGTATTAAGGTTCAGCTCCTATATTATTGGTGGTTATGTTCGGGATTTGATTTTAGAAAGAGAGTCAAAGGATATTGATATTGTCTGTATTGGAAGTGGTATTGATTTGGCAACCGCTGTCGCAAAAAGACTTAATCTCAAAAAAGAAGTTACTGTTTTCAAGCGATTTGGTACAGCAATGATCAATTATCAAGGATTAGAAATAGAATTTGTTGGTGCGAGAAAGGAATCTTATGATCCTTCTTCTAGAAAACCTGCAGTAGAGAACGGTACTTTTGAAGATGATTTAAATAGGCGAGATTTTACGATCAATGCTTTAGCGATTAGTCTGAATGATAAGAATGTTGGCGAGCTAATTGACAAATTTAATGGATTAAAAGATATTGAAAACAAGCGTATCGTTACGCCGTTAGAACCTGATAAAACTTTCTCAGACGATCCGTTGAGAATGATACGGGGCATTCGATTTGCCACTCAATTGGATTTCAATATTGCCGAACATACATTAGAGTCGATAAAATCAAATAGTGAAAGAATCAAAATTGTGTCGCAAGAACGTATTATCGATGAGTTGAATAAAATAGTACTATCTGCTAAACCTTCCATTGGTTTTAAACTTTTAGATGAAACTGATTTATTGATTAAGATATTTCCTGAGTTTGTTGACTTAAAAGGAGCGGAAATTATCAATGGAATTGGACATAAAGATAATTTTTATCATACTTTACAAGTCTTAGATAATGTAGCAGAAAAGAGTGATGATTTATGGTTGCGTTGGGCAGCTATTATGCATGATATTGGCAAGCCAGCTACTAAAAAGTTTGAACCCAATCATGGCTGGACATTTCACGGACATGAGCCAGTAGGAGCCAAAATGGTGCCAAGAATTTTTAAACGGCTCAGACTACCTACCAATGATAAAATGAAGTTCGTACAAAAAATGGTGGCACTTCATCTTCGGCCTATTGCCTTGGTAAAAGATATTGTAAGTGATTCTGCCATTCGTAGATTACTTTTCGATGCTGGAGATGATATTGATCTTCTAATGGATCTATGCGAAGCGGATATTACTTCTAAGAACGAACGTAAGGTCAAGCAATACTTGGAGAATTTTGCCAAAGTAAGAATTAAGCTGAAAGAGATTGAGGAAAAAGATCGCTTGAGGAACTGGGAACCTCCTATTTCAGGAGAGTTGATTATGAAAACTTTTAACTTAAAACCATCTCGTCAAGTTGGCGATATTAAAAAAGCAATTCGGGAAGCCATTTTAGATGGTGATATCCCAAACGAATATGAAGCGGCTTATCAGTTTATGATTGAAAAAGGAGGGGAGTTAGGACTGGTTTGTCAATAGCTGGCTACATCAAGATGATGTATTTATTGTTTGTCTTTCTGAAATGTAGTTCAATCTGCCGATTCTCCTCCTATTATTGGTTCCTTTAGGCAAGGAACAAAGAGGGTAGTGTTTTTAGAATGCGAATTTATCAATTGCTTATTTCTTGCCAGTAGTATAAAGATGATGTTACTTTAAGGATCAAAGTCAAAAAACATCAAAAGCTTTATAGCATGAAAAAAGCAATTTTTCTATACTTTCTTATACTGTCTATGACCAATACTTGGGCGCAAAACACCTATATCCCAGATGATAACTTCGAACAAGCACTGATTGATTTGGGGCTTGACGTCCTGCCATTAAATGATTCGGTACCTACTGCCAATATTGATACCCTTACACATTTGCAACTGGTAAACAAGGGTATTGTTAGCTTGGAAGGTATAGATGGTTTCAGTGATCTAAGGACTTTAATAGTAATCTTAAACCCCATAGATAGTCTAGATTTAAGTAGCAATTTGCAGCTAAATGAGTTGAACTGCATGGATAACAATTTAAAGAGTCTAGTTTTAGGACCAAACACAAATCTAACAGGTTTATGGTGTCCTTACAATCAAATCGAGCAATTAGATGTAAGCCAAAATACTGCTTTAACTGATATTCAATGTGATCACAATTTGATCGATACACTTGATGTGAGCGTAAATATGGCTTTAAAGACGCTAATTTGTCAAGATAATCAATTAGACCATATAAACTTAGGTAACATTCCTGTCGAGAGACTTAGGTGTGAAAATAATCAGTTAACCAATATCGACTTAACATCTAGCATAATGCTCGTTAAGCTGCTGTGTAGTAATAACTTATTAGATAGCTTAGATGCGGGACCCAGTTTGAATCTAGATACAATTGAATGTTATAACAACCAATTAGTTAGTATTGATGTGGGTTCTAATTTGAACTTGAAATATTTGAATTGTGGTGGTAATCCTTTAACTCAAATTGATCCTAGCCAAAATGCATTACTAGAGAGTTTGATTTGCTCTTACACTCAGCTTATGGACTTAAATATTACTTCCAATGTTGCATTGACGCGGCTGGATTGCAGTAATAATATCCTTAGGTCTTTAAATGTGCAAAACGAGAATAATACAAATTTTGTTCTTTTTGATGCTACGAACAATCATTATCTAGAATGCATACAAGTAGATAATGTTGATTTTAGCAATGATAACTGGACTAATATAGACACTCCAGCCTTTTTTAGTGAAAACTGTCTTGATCAGATTAATTCAGCAGGGGCAGTAAGTCAGTTAATGGTATCTGATATAGCAAACAATGGCAACGCCTCTGATATTAGTGTTAGTTTTTATAAGGCAGTTGATGAATCTACTATAGATGAATATCGAGTCATTATTGTCAGGTCGGAAGATATGGGGATGTTTGCACATGGCCATGCCGAAGCATTGCCAATGAGTAGTTATACTTCAGTATTAAAAACTGGAAGTAATTTAACTGTTGTATTAAGTGCTGATGCAAAAGACAAGGATGGTGATCTGATTGAAGAGAATGTTGCGTATAACGTTTTTATATTGTCAGTTGCCGATGGAACAAATGCAAGCGTAAATACTCTTTCGGACCCTTCATCGGAGTTTGCTTTAACAGGAGGTGGAGGTGTCAGCCCAACAAACATTGGAGGCTTATCAGGATACAATGACCAGTTAACTATAAGTCAATCATCTGATAATTTAAAAGTTTTATCTAAACTTGATAATTTGACTATTAGCTTAGTAAATATTCAAGGTAGAAAGTTAGCTGAATATGGTATTGAAAAAGGAATAAATAACATTCCAGTAAATAATTTATCAAAAGGAGTTTACTTTATTCTTGTAAATATTGATGACTCGTTGTTATCTAGAAAATTTTATGTAAACTAGAAACTCCCCTTTGCACTATATCATCTGGCACTTTTATTTAACTTTGATTAAGTAAAGGTGCAATTTTTGTTTAAAGAAAGTAAATTCTTAATAGTTATAGCTGGGCCAACTGCAGTTGGTAAAACTGCCGCTGCTATTAAAGTAGCTCAACACTTCGATGCTGAAATCTTGTCAGCAGATTCCAGACAGTTTTACAAGGAGTTAAATATTGGCGTTGCTAGACCAAGCCCAGAAGAACTCAATACGGTAAAACATCACTTTATTGCAAGCCTATCTATCCAAGGCAATTATAGTGCTGGACAATACGAACAAGATGCATTAGAGTTATTAAATCATATTTATAAAGAAAAGGATATTGCGATTTTAGTTGGTGGTTCAGGACTTTTTATCAACGCGGTTTGTCATGGTTTTGATGAATATCCAGATATTGATTCAAGTATAAGGGAAAAGTATAACGGGATTTATGAAAAAGAGGGACTAGAATATATACAAGCACAACTAAAAGAAAAAGATCCTGAATATTTCGAACAAATTGACTTAGGCAATCCTAGGCGAATTCTGCGTGCATTGGAGACTATTGAAGTGTCTGGCAAACCATTTTCGTCACTTCAAAATAGTAAAACAGTAAAAAGATCCTTTGAAATCATTAAGATTGGTTTGGAAATGGATCGTGAAGTACTTTATCATCGAATAAATCAGAGAGTAGATCAAATGGTTCATGATGGGCTAGTTGAAGAGGTAAAGTCTTTAATTAAATTCAAAGATTTAAATGCTTTAAATACGGTTGGCTACAAGGAGTTATTTGACCATTTTGGTGGTAAAGCAAGCTTAGAAGAAGCTATCGCAATGATAAAGCAAAACTCTAGACGATATGCCAAAAGACAATTAACTTGGTTTCGGAGAGATGAGGAGGTTAATTGGTTTAAGCCAGAATCCATAGATAGTATTATAGAATTTGTTTTAGAGAGAGTAAAAGTTTAACACTTACCGTATCAAATTAATATGTCCCTCTTTAAAAATTTCCTCATCTAGCCATGTCAAGACCTTTACCTTATAAACGTAGATGTCATTGTTTTGAAGGACACCGTTAAAGTAGCCATTCCATCCCTCCTCAATATTAGTCGTTTCAAAAAGTAACTCGCCCCATCTGTTATATATTTGAAAATATAACAACTCTCTGATTCCCCAGCCCTCTACATACACAATGTCATTTATTCCATCATTATTAGGAGAAAATGTTGTCGGTAATTCTATAAACGTTTCTGGGATGACATGAATGTCATAATAACTTGTGGCATTTGAACATTGCAACTTGTCCTCCATGAAAAGTTCATACTGGTGATCTTCCAATTTCCATGAAGTAGGATCAGAGCAATCTAAGCAAGATAGACCATCCTCTGGCGTCCATGTAAAAATGATAAACCCATCTTGATTGTCAGCGGGAAGCCAGGCTGAATCACCAACTACAACAGAAGTATCAAAGTTGATACCAACTAGAGGGGGAACGACATAAACAAAAGCGGAATCTCTAAATTGGCAAGTATTGCTGTCTGTAACAGTTACAAAGTAAAATTTCGAATTAGGAGGAACAACAATCGGATTGTGAATCGTATCACTGTTAAAGTTATCTGGAGGAGTCCAAAGATAGCTTAATAATGGATCAAACGCTGTTACATTCAATTGAGCAGGATCATCTGGGCAAACTGTGTCTCCAATAGCATCTACAAAAGGTAGTGGTTGGATAATAATAGTCTTTATAATAGTGTCTGTACAACCCCATGTTGAGTTTCTTACCCCTAGCTCGATATCATATGTTCCTGGTGTTTGATAAATATGATCGAAGTTGGAGGAAGAAGTAGAAGTATTGTTATCTCCTAAATCCCAATTATATACATTAGCATTTGTTGAGGTATTGGTTAGTGTCAAAGCCTGCCCTAAGCATATGGCAGTATCTGTCTCATCATCTCTCATGAAATCAGCGATAACTTCCCTAATGAAAATATCGGTTTCTTTAGATACTGGACAAATATCATTTTCGCCATACATGGTTAGTTTCGCAACCGTTTGTCCAAATGGAGGAACAAAAGTATAAATATGGCTTTCAGGGCTAACGTCATTGGCGAAAGTGCCATCTCCAAAGTCCCAAGAAAACCGCGTGATATCAACGGTGTCAATGATGGTAAAAGTGATAGAGTCATCTTTGCAGATATTATTTTTGTCAATTTGGAAGTCTCCTTCAGGACCAATTACTTCTAGTGTATCATATGCTTCATCTACACAGCCATAACTTGTATTTACGCGTAGCTTGATATGATGTGTGCCTTTATCGAATACAAAAGTTGGTGAGTTGTTGTTATAAATAAGATTATTATTGTCTAAGTCCCAAAACGAAAATGTGATTGGTGTGTTGCTGTGCGTCGTATCTGTAAAATTGACAATTTGGGGATAGCATAACACTGGTTGAGTATCAACATCTGAAAAGAAACCCGCATTGGGATAATCTTGAACCCTTACTGTCCTATTGATTGTGCTTCCGCAGCCAGTACCTACCTCCCAGTAAGAGAGTCTGGCGGTATAAGTGCCTCCTGTATCATATGAGTGATTTGCATTTTGCAACATTGATGAATCTCCATCTCCAAAGTCCCAAATAAAGTTTAAGTGAGATCCTTGAGCAGTATAGTCACTTGCGCTAAATAAAATGTTGGCATCTTGGCAAACCTGCAGAAGAGCTGGGTTCGTGTTTATACTACTGACAGGAGTATAAATATTAATTGTTTTATACAAAATATTAGTACAACCAATCGCATTGGTAACACTTAGAGAAGTAGTAAATGATCCACTACCTGAGGTATAGATATGATTCCCAGGTGTAGGTGAAGACGAACCAGATGCATCACCAAAGTTCCAATTCCAATTCGTTATCGTTGTATCAGAAGAGCTGGAATCGCTGAATAATATAGTATCTGGGAGACAAATAAGTTGATCGCTGATGCTATAATCAACATCCGTATTATAAACTGTAATTTCATGTGTCATGGTATCCTTACACCCATTCACATCTTCAACTACGAGAGAGATTGTTTGTAATCCTGAGGTTGGAAAAGCAAATGTTTTGTTTGAATTTTCTGTAGTTACAGGTCTTAAAGAAGGATCGCTAAAAAACCAAGTATACCCTGAATGACAGGAATTATAAACATCAATAGAGCTAGAGGCATTATATGCATAATCTTCGAAGCCACATAGCAAACTGTCTGTGGAAAAAACAGCCTTAGGAGTTCTTAAGGATAGAGTGAAAGAATCTATTGATGGTGGACATCCAGATGTTGCACTTGATGCGGTAAGTATAATTGTATAGTCCCCTTTTGATAGATAGGTATGAGTCAGTGTAGGCAAGAGTGAGTTATTGCCGTCTCCCAAGTTCCAATCAATACTGGTTGATCCTTTACTTAAGTCTTGCAGAAAGATATCAAAACTATCTGCACAATCATAGGTGAACTCAAAATCGGCAATAGGACCTTTAACTTCTAATAGGTTAGGTTTTGTCTCGCTAAATACACAGCCATTATAATCTACTGTAAGTGTAACATCTATCATGCCTACTTCGTCGTCAAAAACTAAGAATGGGCTACTTACATCAGCACAGTGAGATAGCAAGTCTCCACTAGAGGAGTAATGCCATCCGTCAATTAGCGTGCTATCTGATGTCAAGTTGATTAATTGGACTGTATCACCTGCACAAATACTATTAGAATCTATATCAAAATCTAGTGGTTTGGGAGCTCCGACCTCTATAAGGATCGGATATGATGTGTCTTTACAACCAGCATCATTAGTGATAATAAGCGTTACATTGTATTCTCCCTCATTGATAAAGGTATGACTATGTGGTGCATCGCTATTAAAAAGATTAGAAGACCCATCGTCATATATCCATTCCCAATCTGTTATAGGTTCGTTAGATCTGCTAGAGTCAAAGAATGTTACTTCTAAAGGGGCACACCCACTAGAAGTATCAGGCATAAATCTTGCCCATGGCAAATGGATAGTGTCAAACCCTATGGCAGAGGCCATACAGCCAACATTAGTTATTACATTTAAAGTTATTGCAAATATATTTTCACCTCTCTCAGAATAGGGAGAGTCAACAATATTGTAAATGTGGGTTGGGTTTTGAATAGTTCCAGGAGGAGTATTGTCTCCAAAATCCCAATCCCATGATACAATTGTATTGGGTGATGAACCATTGAAGCTAACTGAAACTGGCTCTTCACAGCTATATGTTGGATTAATAGTGAAGCTGACTTCCGGATCTTGAATGTTAATTATAAAAGAGGTATCATGCGAACAAAATCCATTGCTAGAAGTTGTTCTCAGTGTTACCGTCTTATTCCCTGGGGTTGAGTAAGATACCGTTGGTTGGAATTGGCTAGAAGTGGCAGGAGAGGCACCACTACCAAAGTTCCAAAGGTAATTCCCAGAAGATGATGTGTTAACTGTGTTAATGGTCGTATTTACACATGCAGATGGGGGCATAGTAAAGGAAGATGTGGGGCTGCCAATGGTGATTGTTTTGTTATAAGCTTTCGAACATCCATTTGAATCTGTTGCCGTAAGTGTAGCGATATAATCTCCAATTGTAATGTACGTTTGAGCAGAAGGGTTGGTGCTCGTACTCATATTTCCATTTCCCAAATTCCACTCGTAAGTAAGCGGTAGTGATGAGGTAGAAGTATTGTTGAAAGAAACTGTTAATGGACCTTGGCATGCCAGAGGTGGATTAGGATTCGTCGAGAAGTTGGTATTGGGAGGTGTAGATGTCGATATATAGCCAGGAAATATTTTAGTGACGTTACATGATGAAAAGTTAGTCGTTAGCTCAAGAGAGACGTCAAAAACATTAGGTGTTGTGTAGGTATGGTTTACATTAATGCCAGAGCCACCTGATCCATCTCCAAAAGCCCACTGGTAATTGGTTACCGATATTGCACCTGAAGCATTGGCATTTGCTTCTATGTCTACCGCAAGGGGTACGCAGCCTTTTGTAGAAGAGTCTGAAGTCAGGGTTGGTGAAGGTTTTGCATGAACAACTATGGTGACGGTTGTTACAGAGCCACCATTCTCGTTAAACTCTACCACGTAAGTATTAGGGTTTAGAAAAGTATTAGTAGGATTAGGTAAATTAGAAAAAGAGCCATCTTTAAAATCCCAGTTGTACGTTGAGGCCCCGCCCGGTGCAGTAAAATTTACGACAAGAGGTGCGCATCCTTCTGTAATATTAGCAGTTTGTGCGATTGATGTTTCTAGAGTGAAACAAAAGAGTGCCAGAAGCAAAAAAGGGATGATGATCTTATATAATCCTGAGAATACTGTCACTATTATATTGTGTAAACAAATAATGAATAATTATGTGAATTTTAAGCAAATGTAAGTATTTTTGGCTTGAAAAAATGAATAAAATATTCGCATTTAAGAAAACATTTCCGCTTGCCTTCCTACTAGTATTAAGTGTGAAGTTTAGTATTGGTCAGACAAAAAATCGTTTGCCATGTATCGACAAAGAGTTTTCCGTTGTTGTACATATTGTAACAGATAGTCTTGGAAATCCAGGTATTGCAGCACCAGCTATTTCTGCGGCTTTTGCAGCTTTAGATGATTACTTTGCACCTATCTGTCTTTCTTTTAAGGTGTGCGAGTTTCGATACGTCGACAACTTTAGATATAATAAACATAATCAAGACTTGCATTGGGAAGAAATGCAAACGCTATATCATGAAAAAAATAGAATAAACGTTTATTACGTAAACGAGATTATTATTCCCTCAGGAGTTGAGGGTTATGCAGGGTTGGGCCAAATTGTCAACTTAAACTCAAGTGGCATTGTATTAAAGAAAAATGCAGGGGGATACACAGGTAGCAAGACGCTTCCTCATGAAATGGGGCACTTTTTTGGATTAGAACATACATTTGAAGGAAATGGTGTTGAGTTAGTAGATGGTTCAAACTGTGCAACGCATGGAGATAAAGTTTGCGACACTCCTGCAGACCCATTTGTTGATGGCGATAATGTTGGCGATTATGTGAATGCAGGCTGTGAATTTATTTCTCCTAAAAAAGATGCTAATGGGGATTTTTACAATGCACTAGTTGGAAATATTATGTCGTATTACCCTGATTTTTGTGATTGTGGTTTTACAGATGGGCAGTATCAAAAAATGGCAAATACTTATCTAAGTAGTCCTAATATGTGGTAATGGTTAAGCGAATCGTAAGTAT
Organism: Bacteroidia bacterium; assembly: GCA_030426955.1. Classification (GTDB taxonomy): domain Bacteria; phylum Bacteroidota; class Bacteroidia; order Chitinophagales; family JAUHXS01; genus JAUHXS01. The sequence goes on from JAUHXS010000002.1 coordinate 510,027, forward strand.
AGTATTCCTTTTTATTGTTGGACTGGTCGCAAATGCGCAAGATGTACATTTGTCTCAATTTTATACAGCCACACATCTTCTAAACCCTGCTAGCATGGGGGACTATGAAGGGGATTATCGACTTATTGCAAATTACAGATCTCAGTGGTGGCAGGTAAACGAGCCCTTAAACACAGCGGTAGTATCTTTTGACAAAGCTTTTTATTACTATAGTCATGAATTTGATATCGGTGGCGTTCTAGTGAATGATAAGCTTTCTTACTTTGGCTTTGTTACGAAGAAAATCTTGTTAGCAGCAAGCTATGAATATAAACTTAGTGGACATCGGTTTCGGTTTGGTTTTCAGCCAGGTGTTATCATTAGGAGCAATGATTTTTCCACGCAAACATTTCCTAATCAGTGGTATTATAAAGGAGGAATATTTGATCAAAATATACCCAATGAGGAACCTTACTCTGGCGGGTTTACAAACTTTGACTTAAATGTAGGCTTTCAGTGGAGCAAAACGTTTAGTCGTTTTACCCCTACAGCGGGCATTGCGTTAAACCATATTAATAGACCCAAAGACACTTATTTCGATGTTTTTAGGGAACGATTGCGCTCTAGAAAGGTCATACATGGGGCATTAGACTATTCCGTTAGTTCTCGAATTGTAGTGCAACCTAAGCTATTAATGACATGGACAGCTAAGTCAAACAATATGGTTGCAGGAGCGAATGTGCGTTATCTATTGGCATCTGAGGACAATGTGAGTTTACATGGGGGAGCATATTTCCGATACGGAGTATCTCGAACAACCGATGCTATAATACCTGTCGTAGGAGGGAGTTACAAAAACTTTGATTTAGGAGTTAGTTATGATTCTAATATCTCCTCTTTAAGCTTTGACTCGGAGAGGAAAGGCGTTTTTGAGATATCCTTAATATATACTGCCTCTAGTTCAAAACCCAAAGAGGTGATCATACCTTGTGATAGATACTAATTGTAGTGTTGATGAATAAACTTTTCTACTTACTCATATTGGTACTTTCTGTTAATCTTTTATCATTTGCTCAAAAAAGTAAGCCAATTGAATTTAATAAACTTAAAAGGGCTGCGAAAGAAGCAGAAAGAGAAGGGGAGATTTACCTCGCATTAGAGTATTATGAACAAGTTTTAAGTCATAAGCATCACGTTACAATCAAAGATCATTTGCACGTAGCACATTTATACAGGTATACAAGAAATTACATAGAAGCAGAAAAAAATTATAAAATAGTATGTGAAAGTGAAGATGCTGAAGATCATCCTGATGCATTCTTTTATTTAGCTACGATGCAAAAGGCAAATAAAAAGTATGAAGAGGCTAAAGGTAATTTAAAACTGTTTACCAAGAATCCTAAATACGTTAAGTTTCCTACATTGAAAACACTTAAACGTACGGAATTAGATGGGTGTGATTTAGGAATATCTATTAAGGACTCGACGCCCGTAGCTGTTGTAAATGTTTTAAATAGTGAGGTGAATAGCTCACATATTGATTTTTCACCAGTCCCTGTTTCTGAAAATAAGATCATTTATGGTTCGCTAAAAGAGGAGGAAGTAAAGCACTATAATGTTAAGGATTCTATAATATTACCAAAAAGAAAACTTTATGAGGCGATAAAAGAATCCGATCAATGGATGTATAAAGGTGTTTGGGATGTTCCATTTAATGAAGATAGCTTAGATATTGGCAACGGTTCCTTCTCATTAGATAAAAAACGATTTTATTTTACCAGGTGTTTTCACAACTGGCAGTATAAAATCGAATGTGAAATATATTTCTCAGAGAAGTCTGATCAAGGTTGGTCTACTCCTGAAAAGTTAGATGATCAGATCAATTTACATAACTATACATCCAGTCATCCATCTATAGGTAGAGAGTCGAAGCGTAATAGAGAGGTTATTTATTTTGTTTCCGACAGACCTGGAGGAAAAGGAGGTACGGATATTTGGTACACAGAGTTTAATGAGAGAAGAGAGCGTTATTCAAAGCCGAGAAGTGTTGGAGCGCGCATTAATACAGTGGGAGATGAGCTAACGCCATATTACGATGCCAAAACTAGAACACTATACTTCAGTACAAATGGAAGAACGAATATCGGAGGGCTAGATATCTTCAAGATAAAAGGTGAAAAGTCAAAATGGGAAAAAGCTAGCAATGTAGGAGCGCCGATTAATTCATCCGCGGATGATCTAGAATTTGTATTGAATGAAAGTGGCAAGTCTGGTTATTTTGCTTCTAATAGAAAAGGTGGGCATTCGCTGTATAACGAGACTTGCTGCGATGATATTTACGAATTTGTTTTTAGTGATTTTATTGACTTGGAACTTGCAGGAAGTATTATAGATAAAGAGTCGGCAGAATGTTTAACGGAAGGTGTTTTAAATGTGTATATCAAAAGTGAGGATGGTAAATATTTAGCAAATAGTCAAGAAATAGACAATTGCCAATATGTAGCTAAATTATCACCAGGGCATGATTATATTTTTGAAATAGTAAAAGATAAATACTTCAATTCTGTGACAGAATTTTCTACCAAAAATATGTCTTTGTCTGATACGATTTTGATGGATTTTGAATTAGAAAAAATACCTGTTGAACCCATTTTGCTGAAAAGCTTAAACTATGATTTTAATAGTGCCGTTTTAAAAGATGAAGGCGAAAAATATCTAGACACTACGTTACTAGTCTTGCTGAAAGAAAACCAAGAGATTATAGTTGAGATATCCTCTCATACAGATAACAAGGGCTCAGATGCGTATAACCTTCGTTTATCGCAAAGGAGAGCAGAAAGTGTTATGAAATATTTGCAAAAAAATGGCATTGCTGAAAAACGAATGGTTGCAAAAGGTTATGGTGAGACGCAGCCCATTATGCCTAATGAAAATGAAGATGGCACGGATAATGAAGAAGGAAGACGCCTGAATAGGAGAACCGAGTTTAAGATCGTTGGCAAAATAGACCCTGCACTCATTCATTATGAGACAATAGAAGAGAAACAGGCTAATGAAAAGCGTTCGAGACGGAGAAATAAAGATCAGGAGGACGAATGATTCACTCTTTGAATTAGTTTTTGTAATCTAATTTTATCCGAAACCTTTAAAAGTTAAAAATAAGTTTTCTATAATTGCGAATTCCGTCCAAGGCGGGATGAAACAATCTTAATCGAGACGCCTTCACCTTATTGCATTCCGTTGTAGACAAATTTAAAAACTGAATGGATAACGAACAAACTGCAATACGAACGACATATTTTAGCATAATTGGAAACACCAGTTTAGCTCTGATTAAGGGGTTTGCTGGATTCTTTGGTAACTCATATGCGCTCATTGCTGATGCAATAGAGTCAACTGCAGATATTTTCTCTTCTTTACTTGTTCTATTTGGTTTAAAATATGCAAAACGACCAGCAGACAAAAACCATCCATACGGACACGGAAAAATCGAACCATTAATAACATTCTTGGTAGTCGCATTTCTTGTAACATCTGCAACCATAATTGCCTATGAAAGCATTCTAAATATTCAAACACCTCATAAGGTCCCTAAACCTTGGACTTTGATTGTACTTGGGAGCATCATTTTATGGAAAGAAATTTCATTTAGAATAGTTATTAAAAAAAGTAAAGAGACAAATAGTTCTTCTTTAAAAGCAGATGCGTGGCACCACAGAAGTGATGTAATAACTTCCATTATGGCATTTATCGGAATTTCTATTGCTTTGATTTTTGGTAAGGGATATGAAACGGCTGATGATTGGGCTGCTTTATTGGCTTCTGTTTTTATTCTTTACAACAGCTACTTGATTTTTAGACCCGCTTTAGGAGAAATCATGGATGAACACCTCTATGACGACTTGCTGGAAGAAATTCGAAAAGAATCTACAAAAGTTAAAGGTGTTATTGGAACAGAAAAATGTTTTATCCGAAAAGCAGGAATGAAATACCATGTTGATTTACACGCAATAGTTGATGGAGAAATTTCCGTTAAGGAAGGACATGATATTGCACATGATTTAAAGGACTATTTGCGAAATAAAATACCAAATCTAGGACATATTTTAATACATATTGAACCAGATAAATAAAAAGATAGTACACAACAATGCATATAAAAATGGGTAAATCATTAGTAGAGCTCAGGGATATGACTCTTGTCAAACTTTGTGCTTAGTCGAAGTCTAGTACTTCGAAATCGCCTGCTTTTTATAGTCTGAGGACTTCGAAGTGACGAATTTGTCTTACTTTGTTTGGGTTTTGCAAGAGTTATGATTTGTTTTCATATTTTAACTTTACAACTTTAATTTTCGGATTGATTGATTTATAACTAAATTGCATTAAAATAAATATTCATGAACAAGATCATAATTTCTTTAGCATTATTTGCTGTTTTGATGTCAGCTTGCAATACCCCTGAAGCTACTAAAAAAGAGAGCATAAACTATCCTATTACTACAAAGATAGATCAGGTAGACAATTATTTTGGAACACAGGTTGCAGATCCTTACAGATGGTTAGAAGATGATAATGCAGAAGAAACAAAAGCGTGGGTAAAGGCTCAAAATGAAGTGACCTTTGCTTATTTAAACAATATTTCAGCTAAGCAGAAGATTCAAAAGAGATTGGAAGAGCTTTGGGATTATCCTAAATATTCGGCACCCTTTAGAGGTGGAGATTATTTTTTCTTTTTCAAAAATGACGGATTGCAAAATCAAAGTGTATTGTATAGACAAAAAGGCTTAGACGGTGAGTCAGAAGTATTCATTGATCCTAATACTTTCTCAGAAGATGGCACGGTGTCTTTAGGAAGCACCAGACCTTCTAAAGATGGCAAGTATTTTGGATATAGTGTATCAGAGGGCGGTTCTGACTGGCAAGAATTTTTTGTTCTAGATTTAGAAACCAAAGAAAAATTATCTGATCATATTAAATATGTTAAGTTTTCAGGAATGACGTGGTATAAAGATGGATTTTTCTATACAAGGTACCCAGAGCCAAGTGAAGGAGGTGAGTTGTCTTCAGCAAACGAAAATGCTAAAATTTATTACCATAAAATAGGGACAGAGCAAAGCGAGGATAAATTGATTTATGAAGACCCAGAACATCCCCAATGGGGTTGTGGAGTAGGTATTACGGAAGATGAGCGTTTCTTAGAGCTTTACATCAGCCCAGGAGCTAGTCGAGATAATGCCTTATATATTAAAGACCTTTCAAAAGAAAGCAATGAGTTTGTACCCATTGTTGCAGATATTACCAGTAGTGTGGGAGTTATTGACAACGATGGAGACAATTTAATCGTATTTACTAACAGAAATGCGCCCAAATATAAAGTAGTAAAAATAGATTTTAATGATCCTTCAGAAGCTAACTGGGTAGATGTGATTCCTGAAAAAGAAGAAGTTTTAAGTTCTGCAAATGCTGCAGGAGAAAAGATTTTTGCCAACTACATGAAAGATGTTACAAGCCAAATAGAGGTATACGACCAAGAAGGTAATTTTGAGCGTAAGGTTGAATTGCCAACAGTAGGCAATGCCAGAGGATTTGGAGGGAAAAAAGACTATGAGTTTGTGTTTTACTCATTTACATCTTATACCTATCCTTCTACAATTTTTAAATATGACATAGCTTCAGGTAAATCTGAGCTATTTAGAAAGTCTGAGGTGAAGTTCAATCCAGAAGAATTTGAAACGAAGCAAGTATTTTATCAAAGCAAAGATGGGACAAAAGTACCGATGTTTATTACACATAAAAAGGGGCTTCAATTAGATGGGCAAAATCCAACAATTTTGTACGGATATGGTGGTTTTAATATCAGTGTAACGCCAAGGTTTAGCCTGTCAAATATCCCATTTTTAGAAAATGGAGGCATCTATGCAGTTGCTAATCTAAGAGGAGGTAGTGAATATGGTGAAGAATGGCACAAAGATGGGATGATGTTTAAAAAACAAAATGTATTTGATGACTTTATTGGTGCAGCAGAATATTTGATAGCAGAAAAGTATACCAGCTCTGAGAAAATAGGCATTATGGGAAGGTCAAATGGTGGCTTGTTAGTAGGAGCGGCAATGACTCAACGTCCTGATTTGTTCAAAGTTGCGTTGCCTGGTGTAGGTGTAATGGATATGTTACGTTTTCATAAATTTACTATCGGACATGCGTGGGTTTCTGAGTATGGGTCTAGCGATGACTCAGCACAGTTTTATAACTTATATGCTTACTCTCCATTGCATAACTTAAAAGAAGGAGTGGAGTATCCTGCAACATTAGTTTTAACAGGAGACCATGACGATAGAGTAGTGCCTGCACACTCTCATAAGTTTGCAGCTACATTACAAGAGAAGCATAAAGGAGATAATCCTGTATTGATTAGAATTGAGACTATGGCTGGGCACGGTGCTGGTATGCCTACTTCCAAGCAAATTGAAGAAAAAGCAGATGTTTGGGCATTCGTTTTTGAAAATCTTGGCATGGAGGCCAATTATCCGGGAATGTAGTCAATGCGATAGTTTAGATTTAAAGTTACAGTAATTAGTAAACAGCGATTAGTTATTAGTACTGTGTAACCTAATCTTAATCTCTAGTTTCATATTTATATCTTCTAATTTCAAAATTTCTCTAATTACTATTTACTAATCTCTAATCACTCTCTTGACTGATAATAAAACGGAAACCTTTCGAAGCTCATTCCCCTCCATTATATTGCTTGCCATTTGTTGGCTAAGTTGGGGAGCTGATTATATGCTTAACCTTTCTAGTCGGCATTATGGACTGTATCCAAGAACAATATCGGGACTAAAAGGGATTATTTTTGCACCATTTATTCACGGTGACTTGAATCATTTACTTTCTAACTCGATGCCTATTTTGATACTCGGGGCTGCTTTGTTTTACTTTTATAAAAAATTGGGTTATAAGGTTGTTTTGTTGATTTGGATATGGAGTGGTTTTATGACTTGGATCATTGGAAGGCCATCTTATCATATCGGTGCAAGCGGGCTGATTTATGGTTTGGTTTCTTTTCTCTTTGTGAGTGGTTTGATAAGAAAAATGAAACCACTGATGGCAATTGCCTTTTTAGTGGTGTTTTTATATGGAAGTCTAGTTTGGGGTGTTTTGCCATCCAGCGATCATATTTCTTGGGAGTATCATCTTAGCGGTTTTATATGTGGCATTATTGCTGCTATAATGTATAAAGACAAAGGCCCTCAGAGAGAGAGGTATGATTGGGAGGAGGAGGATAGTAATGAGTTTTTAGTTTAAAGTGACAAGTTTAAAGTTTGAAGGCTAAATGAAACAAAACTTACTAGAAAACGTTAAATTTATATAATAACCCTTCTAATATGGATATTCAAGCTACCAAAATAGAGTTAGTACGCCAATTATTAAATGTTAAAAAAGAATCTGTATTATTAAAGATTCAGGCAATGTTAAGAAAAGAGCAATCTGTAGATGAATTGGAATCCCTTACATTACAGCAATATATTGAAAGTATAAAAGAGGCTGATGCGCAAATTGATAGAGGGGAGTATAAAACCATAGAATCCTTTGAGGCTGATTCTGCTAAGTGGAGATGAAGCGTGATAAAGTTGTCATATCCAAGAAGGCTCAAGAATCTATAAAAAAGATTTTTGACTATGTGAAACGAGAAAGCAACAGTTTAGAAACAGCACAAAAAGTAAGAATATCGCTAATAAATCGTTGCAAATCTTTAAAAGATTTTTCTGGTTACTCTAAAGAAAAATATTTAGAAGGAGACTTCAGATCCGTTACTCAATGGGATTATAATATCATCTACAAAGTCACTAAAGCAGAAGTTAGAATATTGAATATTATTCATACTAGTCAACATCCTGATTACAGGCAGGACATTTAAGGGTTTATAACCGTAACAATAATACTTTATAGAACCAAAGGACTTCAACGGAAGAGGTAGGAGTGGGTACTCTGGTGGACAAGCATTGTAGATAAACCGTTTTTAGGACAACCTAAAAGGTTGTATGAATCAATATAAATTGACATGGAACTAAAATAAAATAGTCATGCTGACCTGCCTGCGTTGCACTCTGGCAAGGCAGGGGCACGAAGCATCTATCTTGATCATATAAAAAGTTAGATACCTGCCTTGCCGTCAGGCAGGTTTCACTGCGTTCAATATGACAGATTATAATGATTTAGCTATATATAAACCAATAAGCCTCAGAGTCCTCTACGAGTGACTCTGAGGGAATAGAGTTCACAAAGATTTAATAATAACAAATATTAGTATTTCATTATAGGAAGTACCTTCTGATAGCTGTTATTTACTCTTACTAGTACATAATATATTCCATTAGCAAGACTGTTAGTTTCAATAGAGTATTCATGAAACTCTGTATCTAATTCTGTATCTAAGAACTTTATTTTAACTTTTCCCGTATGGTCTAGAACAGAAACTCTCACGTTTGAAGGCTCATTAAGCTTTACTTTGAAATCATAAAAATCAGAAATTATGTTATAACCAGATTTTATAATATCTGTGCCAAATATATCTGAAAATTTAATTGTTTGATTTGTTGAATCTGATAACAAACTATTCTTTCCAGAGCCTGCAACATATGGATCTTCTGAATTGGAAAAGAAATCCTCATAATATGCACTAGGATTAACACATCCATATACAGTTAGTTTTACTCTCAAAGCATGATTTTTGATCAGTAAACTTTCTATCATATTTACGTTTGTGTTTACCTCATTTTTCGGCCATAATTCTATTTCGTCACCTGAAGTAAATCCATCAAAAACATAAATATTTTCTTCGTTTGTGCCATTTGAACCAACTTCTTTGGCACTTATTATAACGTTATAATAAGTTGCATCTTCTACAAATGCAACTATAGGATTCTCTGCTGTATTTGTAGAAGAAACTCCCTGAATTTCAGGAGCACTCGTAGTCGACTCATATTGGATTCTCACTTCATCAAATGCCATGTCTCCACAATTTCCGGTAGCTGTCAGCGTATATATTACAGAAGCCCCTGGTGGCTGACCTGTTGGTGGAGTAAAAGTAGGGTTAGCAATATTAGGATTGCTGAGGTAGTTAAGGCCTTCAGGAGGGTTTGCTGACCACGAATAGCTGACAAAGCTTTGAGGAGTAGTTCCAAGTTGATAGGGCCAAGTTAAAGTAATAGGACCTGTTTCGTCACAAGGGGAAATACTATTGCCCGCATCTGCATTTGGTGTAATGCAATCACAAGGTTCTATTCGAGCACTAAAGTTTGAGCCTGATTCAGCACTGAAGCCTGGTAATAGTTTGATAGTATTGCCAGACTTGTATGTTATATCTGCGCCTGAAAGAACATTGACAGGTCCATTTGTATAGGTTGCTCCAACATCATATCCTGCCTTTATAATATTGTCTGCTATAAGTGGAGGTTCGCTAAACTGATACTCCGTATTTTCTATTAAAAACTCATTGACACAAATATCTGTACCAAGATCAACGACTTTTATGTCGTCAAAGTAGTAATAGGCTGCATTATTATTTGATCTGGCAGTAGTATTGTTGTTATTGAAATTGCCAATTGTAATCCAGTCATATGCCTTAGAGGGTGTGAAAATCCCTGATATTTTAGTCCATCCTTGCTGAGATGTGACTAGCCCATTAGTATTCAAAATTTGAGGCGTTTCATTTATGTTGTCTTCGCAGCACTTTCTTGGCCTACCTTTTGAAAAGTAAGCACCAATATCTGCAATTGAGTTATTGTTATTTCGATTTGCTGTATAGAATTCAACTAAATACTTATGGCCAACAATCATTTTACTAGATAGCTTATTTACTATATACTCTCTATAGCTATTAAAGCTTGAACAATTATTAACGGATTGCTCATATAAAAACTCCCCTGTATAACCACTACCTGTTCTCGGACCATTTATATAATCAAGATTTCCCGTTCTACATAAATGGTGATAGTCTGAAGTGCCTATAGATGCAAATCCACATATTACATGTCTCGCAGGTCTTTGCCAGTCGTCTAGCCCAGGAATTAAAGAATTATTAGCTATATTACCTGTAGGATTGTTCTGAGGAGGACAAGAAGACACGGTTTCAAACCCACCATTCGGTACCAAGTTAGTCTGGGAAAATACGAGCTTAAAGCTTAGCAATAAAACAAAAATCTTTTTCATATATATGCTTTATATTTTGATGAAATACGATACTTAAATAGTACTTCTGTTTTATTTACTTGTCAATTTACCAAGCTCAGCTTTTAGCTCCTCGTTTTCTTTCTTCATATCAATCATGTATAAAGTCAACTCCTCAATCTTTCTAAGCAGTATTGCATCCATCTCACCTAGGTTAACACCCTTTTTTATTACTTCTTCTTCAGAAGGTACATTCGGTAAGTGTCCATTTTCCATGATGTAGTTTTCTACCTCGTCTAGTGTTTCTAGTTTGTAGTTTTTGTCAAAAACAAAATCTGACCACCCACTTAAGGTTACTTCTATTTCCTGAGCAGTTATCTTTCCTTTTACAGCAAGTAGAGATTGAGGGTTGGAAGTGCCAATACCTACTCTTCCGCTTCCTCTTAAAATTGTCAAACTGGTTGACCAAGTGGCATCGTATTTGTTGTCAATATGAAAATCTTTGTTATCGTTGTCTATTCTGAATAAAAATGCTCTTGTCGGTGTCCCATCGTCAGAAAGCATTAGTCCATCACCACCTATTGTGCTACTAGCAATTCCAGCTATGTGAAGTTTAGATTGAGGCGATAATACGGAAATTCCAACATTCCCGCCATTAAAATAAGTATTCCCATTGCTATTAATTGTTGCTCTTAATGATGAGGCGCTATTATAAAGATTGATTATGCCATGATCAGATGATGTTACTGATAAAGAGGCTCGGACTGAATTGGCAACACTATTGTATACAGCGACTCCATTTTTATCGACATTGGGGTCTCCGCCACCTTTAATTTGTAAACGTCCAGTTGGACTTAAGCCTAGACCCAGGTTTCCAGTTCCACGTTTCAGAGTCATGATATTTTCCCAAGTGCCACCATATTTATTATCTATATGTAAGTCCTTGTTATCATTATCAAGTCTAAATAAAAAAGCACGCGTTGGTACATCATCATCAGAAAGCATCAGACCGTCACCACCTACCGTACTACTAGCAATACCTGCAATATGAATCTTGGCTTTAGGGGAGGTAATTCCAGTACTAATTTTACCCATTACAAACAAATCTTTAGCCAATTGAAGAGTGCCCTCTGTATTCAAAGCTGCTTTAGGAGCATTTCCAATTACCCCCCAAGTGAATCCTCTTGTTGCATCATCATTCATTCTCATGTTGATGCTATAGCTTGTTACAGGTCCGTACTTATATTCTGCACCATTTCCCATACTGATTTTATAATTATTGCTTCCATTCCAAAACCTGACGCCTTTTCCATCCCCCGCGGAGACATCATAGTAATTTTGACTTTGTGAAAATAAGTTTGTAAATAAGCCAAGACAAATAATAACTGATAGGTAAATACTTTTTTTCATCGTTGTTTAATTTTTGTTTGTGATAGTTCTAAAGTTATTTGATCCCAGAGAAATTTCGCATTACAAATTTTGAGTATTGTACGGAAATCCACCATTAATTAATGCTGAAATATAGCAACTTGTGGCGGCTTAAGCAATACGGTATAGTACCTAGGAAAAATACCTACATACAATTTATGTTAAATAGAAAAATGAAATCTCTATGTAATACTTTATTGAACCAAACAAAGGACCTCAACTGAAGAGGCAGGAGTGGGTACTCTGGTAGACAAGCATTGTAGATGAACCGTTTTTAGAATAAGCTTATATGAACCAATAAGCCTCAGAGTCCTCTGCGAGTGACTCTGAGGGAATAGGGTATAAAGTTAATAGTTAAATGTAGATGTCTCAAAGTAATTGGCGATATATTTAGTAAACGAAGTTTTTTAACTCTTCTCATTTTGAATTTTCTAATCTTTCAATTTTATAATTTTTGAATCAGTAATATTGCCTCACTCACACCTTTAGCCATATACCTATCGCTATTTTAAGTTGAATAAAACTTAGATATACAATTTAGTTTACAATCAACAACTTCGTTACAAAGCTTTCTCTGCCGGTTTCATCGGTAATAAAGACAAGATAAACACCAGTTTTAGCTCTTATGCCGTTGTAATTGTTTCCATCCCAAGTGGCTTGACCACCATTTGCAATAGTTTCATAAAACAACGTACCGTTGACGTCCGTTATCTTAGTCGGTGCATTGGGAGTTAATCCCCTTATGGCTATGGTACCCGTATAGTCTTCGCGAACCGGATTGGGGTAAACCATCACATTTTCATAGCCATATTCTCCCTCTGTTGCAGTGCCTTTGTATGAGATGATGCCCTTATCCGTTCCAATGTAAACTTCTCCAGTAGTTCCATCAATGGCAATATCCGTTATAATATTGGAAAGTAAGGGGCTATTATCCTCGTTGAAATACTGAATGGTTTCTGTGCCATCACTAGATAGTAGCCAAACACCATTGGTTGTACCAATCCACTTTCGATCTGCTCCATCAACAGCAATAGTTCTAACGACCTCTGTTTCTAGTAGATGTACATTGACACCATCTATTTCTACTAATATCTGGCTAGCATCACACCCATCTCCCGAAAAGACCTCACCAGGGCAGTAAAATACAGCAATACCTTCGTCTGTTCCTGCCCATATTTCTCCATCTAAGTCTTTTGCTATGCAATTAACATTGACCGTGGGCAGTCCTCCGCTACCAAGTCCTGAAGCCATTCGTTTATATTGATCGTCAGATTTGTCATCTAAGTCATCTCCATGATCAAAAACCATAATTCCTTCTCTTTTGGCAAGCAAAACCCATTTTTGATTAAAATCATCAATAACGATTTGTCCAACACTATTCTCTGTCCATGAAAAGGGAGGCTTGAAAGATATCCAAGTGTCGTCTGGTTTTTTGACGCTCAATGGTTCTGGAGCGCCATAGTTAGCAACCCAAAGATTACTAGCCTCATCAAATGCGAGTCCTGCTACTCTGTAAGAGTTTGGATCTCCAGTCATTGGCTGAAGGCTAGAATTTGATTTGTAAACATTAATTGCTTGATCCTCATGTGTCTCTAGTAGCCCGCCCCCATATGAACCCCAAAAAACATGATTGTTTGATGGATTTTTTGCTACAGCTATGAAATTAAACATACTGTCTAAAGCTTTGATATTAAAACCAGTATTTGTACCCCAGTAGCTGAATGCAAACTTAAAGAAGCCATCATAGTTTTGTCCAGGATTCCAAGAGTTGGTAACACTGCCTGGAGCAATTAGTAATTCTTGATTTACAGAAACCATTTCCTTGACATTGCTTGAACCTGGACCTTGTGGCGTAATCGACTTTGCTCCACCATCGTTAAGTCTTAAAAGCGGTTGCCTTAGATCGGCAATCCAAAGATCTTGATTGCTTAGTTGGATGACTTGTTGAGGTAGGCCTAATGCGCCATCGGTATATTCACTGATCAGTTGTCCAGATTCGTCAATTAATAAGATAGCGCTACGTTCTATTTCTCCTGTAGAATCATATTGATATGCTATTAATGATAAAGAAGAGGTATTACTTTGTAAGAACGTTAGGTCATTTATAGTATCGTTGTAAATGGAAGACCAACTGCTTCCATCGAATTTATAAACAGAACCCTGAGTCAATGCATAAACAAATTCATCTAAGTTGACAATGTTTTGAACTTCAATGTTTGGAATACCGTTAGCCGTATCATATTGTAGCCATACATTAAAGTCGGCTAAATTGGAGGCGCTAAGTGATACACTTTTAACGCCTTGGTCTGTGGCTGCAAAAAGCATTTCTGAAGTAGACGTTACATCATTGACGTTGAGGTCATCACCCTCGTCACCTATCCAATAGGTGTCTTTTACTTCTTGCTTTTTCATATCAATAGCAAGAATGCCAAACCCACATGCCATATAGGCGATATCTCCATTAATATGAATGTTGTTAACATCTTTTTTCCCAGCAATATTGGCTCTTTTTAAATCCGAAATATTTACTACATTATTGCCAATTAGCAAATCTATATTACTATTACTATAAGCGATAGCCAGAATATCATCTTTTGGAGAATACGCGATAGCACTTACTCCAACGTCTGATAGACCGTTGCCTTTGTCATATCTATTGATCGCATTATCACTTAATCCATAGGAAAAAACGGCATTCAGTGTAGCGCAAAAAATTTCGTCATCGCCTTCGACAATTGCTACGCCATTTTTGTAAGGCAAATGAGTCCTCCATTGTCCAATTGCTATCTCTGGATATTGTGAGAAAGATAGAAAAGATAGTGATAGAAAATAGACTACATATATTATTTTAGTCAATAAGTATCGCATCGGTATAACAACGTCCAATTTAATATTAATGTTGTGTATAATTGCTATCTTTAATCGATTTTTAGGATATGTGGAAGACGATAGCCAAATATATACTTAAGTACCGTTTTATGTGCCTATTGGCACTTGGGGCGATTACCGTTTTTATGGGTTATGTGGGAAGTAATATCCAGATGGGGTATGATTTTGCCAAAGTGATTCCTGAGGATGATCCGAGGTATGTGCAGTTTTTAGAATTTCAAAAAAACTTTGGAGAAGATGGGAATGTAATGGCACTTGCCATTGAAACAGATAACCTTTTTCAATTAAAGGTTTTTAACGATTGGTTTGAGTTAGGGAACCGAATACTAAAAATTGATGGGGTAGAGGATGTTTTTTCTGTTCCACATTCGTTTTATCTTAAAAAGAACAAGCAAGAGAAAAGGTTTGAAGTTACTAAATTGGTAACAAAACCTATTGCTACACAAGCTGAACTTGACTCTATAAAGAATTACTTTAGTCAGTTATCCTTTTACAAAAACTTGCTTTACAATAGTGAAAAAGGTGTAACCATGATGGGGGTTACTTTTAATAAGAAAAAGCTGGATTCGAAGGCTCGTTTGGGAATAGTTGATGACATCAATAAAGAGATTGCTGTCTTTAATGAGCAAAATCAAAATGATGTAAAAAAGTCGGGATTGCCTTTTATGAGAACGGTAAATGTAAACCTAATTTCTGCAGAGTTAAGACTTTTCGTGATTTTGGCACTATGTCTTACCGCACTCGTTTTATTCATCCTATTTAGAAATTTCTACGCCGTTGTATTTCCATTGCTAGTAGTAATGATTGGTGTCGTTTGGTCTTTAGGAATCATTGTGCTATTGGGGTATAAAATTTCTTTGCTGACAGGACTTATACCATCACTCATAGTCGTAATAGGTATACCCAATTGTGTTTACTTGATAAATAAATATCATTCCGAGTTTAAAAAGCATGGAGACAAACATTTAGCTGTAAGTCATGTAATTGAGCGAATTGGTTATGTGACTCTGTTTACGAATCTTACTACCGCAACGGGTTTTGGTGTTTTCTATTTTACAAGTAGTAAAATTCTAAGTGAATTTGGATTAGTAGCAAGCCTCAATATTGTTAGTATGTTTATCATATCACTAATATCCATCCCATTAATATTTAGCTATTTACCAAAGCCAAGTGGGAAGCATACCGATCACTTAGAAGGTAAGTTCTTTAGTATGATATTAACGACTTTTGATAACTGGTCACAGCATTATCGAAAAGCCATTTACATAGTTGCAGGTATTGTGGCTGCTGTTGCAATATATGGGTTGACTATGCTCAAAACAACAGGTTTTATGTTTGATGACTTGCCAAAAGATACAAAAGCGTATAAAGATTTGGCCTTTTTTGAAGAAACATTTAATGGTGTAACTCCTTTTGAAATATTGATTGATACGAAGAAAAAAGGAAAAGCAACACAGCTCTCAACTTTAAGAAAAATTGATGCGGTTCAAGATTCACTGAAAACTTTTGATATTTTTTCAAAACCACTTTCGGTTGTAGAAGGGCTCAAGTTTGCGAATCAATCTTACTTTAATGGAAACCCTAAATACTACAGATTGCCGAATAGTATGGAGAAGAATCTGATCTTTTCATACTTGGGAAATACAAACGATAATGGAAGATTGCTAGAATCATTTATTGACAGTAATCAACAAATTTTGAGAATTAGTGTGCAAATGGCAGATATAGGGGCGCATCGTTTAGAGGAGTATATGGCTCAGATTAAAGCAAAAGTTAATAGTGTGTTAGATCCAGAAAAGTATGATGTTTCTTATACTGGAACCAGCTTGATCGTGATGCAAGGAAATAAGTTTCTTATAAATGGTTTAGTAAATAGTGTTACGCTCGCTTTTGTAGTTATTGCCATATTGATGGGTTTTCTTTTCAGGTCTTTTAGAATGTTGATCATTTCCATCTTGCCTAATATGATCCCCCTGCTATGCACTGCAGGATTGATGGGCTTCTTTAGTATTCCATTGAAGCCCTCCACTGTTTTGATTTTTAGTATCGCTTTTGGTATTTCTATTGACGATACGATTCACTTTTTAGCCAAGTACAAGCAAGAACTTTTTAGACACCGTTGGGATATCAAAAAAACAGTTTCTGTCTCTCTGCATGAAACAGGGCATAGTATGATCTATACATCGCTCATTTTATTCTTTGGGTTTATCGTGTTTACTGCTTCAGACTTTAATGGAACAGTCAATTTAGGTCGGTTATCTTCTATCACCTTAGTTATCGCGATGGTTACCAACCTTGTATTATTGCCAGCTTTACTCCTTTCCTTTAAACGATTTTTAGATAGAAAAGCATTAAAAGATGAGCCTTTGGTAAGAGTATTTGATGAGGAGGTTGATATAGAGCTAGAAAAACTGAATTTAAAAAAAACAGAGATCAAATAGTTTATGCAAAAAAAGTATTCTGAGGTCAAGACACTTAACCTGCCTGAAATAGATCAATCTGTACTTCAGTTATGGGAAGAACAGAATACCTTTCACGAAAGTATTGAAAATAGGAAAGATGGTAAACCTTTTGTTTTCTATGAGGGGCCACCTTCTGCTAATGGTATGCCTGGGATTCACCATGTTATGGCGCGTACCATCAAAGATATTTTCTGTAGGTATAAGACATTAAAAGGCTTTAAGGTTGAGCGAAAGGGAGGATGGGATACACATGGATTGCCTGTAGAACTTGGTGTTGAAAAAACATTAGGCATCACTAAAGAGGATATTGGTAAGAAAATATCGATTGAGGAATATAATGATACTTGCCGTAAAGAGGTGATGAAGTATAAAGATGTTTGGGACGACTTAACTCAAAAAATGGGTTATTGGGTCGACCTAGATAATCCCTACATTACCTTTGAAAATAATTATATTGAATCGGTTTGGAATCTATTAAAAAAACTTTTTGAGAAAGACTTTTTATACAAAGGCTATACGATTCAACCGTATTCTCCAGCAGCTGGAACGGGGTTGAGTTCTCACGAATTAAACCAACCAGGGACATATAGAGATGTAAAAGATACTTCCGTAACAGCTCAATTTAAGATTAAGCCAACCGATCATCCTATCAGCAAGGGGTTAGCGAGTTCCTCTGTAGATACTTTCTTTATTGCTTGGACGACTACTCCATGGACATTGCCTTCCAATGCAGCTCTAGCAGTAGGAAATAATATTGAATATGTTTTAATTGAAACCTTTAATCCATATACTTTTGAAGCTATTCGGGTAATTTTAGCTTCTGATTTAGTTGGTAAATACTTCAAACCAGAAGGAGAAGAAATAGAATTAACGGATTATAAAGAAGGAGATAAGATTATTCCATGGAAGAGGCTTGAGACTTTTTCAGGTAAAGATTTAGTAGGAATTGAGTATGAACAATTATTACCTTATGTACAGCCTGAAAAAACAGCATTTAGAATAATACCAGGAGATTTTGTAAGTACTGAAGATGGAACAGGTATTGTTCACATCGCGCCTACTTTTGGAGCGGATGACCAAAGAGTGGCAAACGAGGCAGGTATTCCGCCAATTGTCGTTGAGGATAGCACTGGTGCAAAGTTGCCTTTAGTTAATAAGCAAGGAAAGTTTGTCGATGAGGTAACAGACTTTGCAGGACAATATGTTAAAGCGGAATATGAGGAGGCTGTTGACAAGGATTATAAATCAATTGATGTTTTAATTGCTATCAAGTTAAAAGAAGAAAATCGTGCTTTCAAGGTAGAAAAGTATGAACACTCTTACCCTCATTGCTGGAGAACAGACAAGCCGATTCTTTATTATCCATTGGATTCATGGTTTGTAAAAACAACAGCAGTAAAAGATAAGCTAGTAGAGCTCAATAAAACAATAAACTGGAAACCAGAGTCTACAGGAACGGGGCGTTTTGGCAACTGGCTTGAGAATTTAGTAGATTGGAATCTATCTCGTTCAAGATATTGGGGCATTCCATTGCCAATTTGGGTGACAGAAGATCGCTCTGAGTTAAAATGTATCGGCTCTGTTGAAGAATTAAAAAGTGAAGTTGAAAAGGCAATTCAATCGGGAGTTGACCAAAAACCAATTGCTGATGGTTTTGACTTGCATCGACCTTATGTTGATGATGTAATCTTAGTTAGTTCTAAAGGTGAAAAGATGTATCGTGAGCCTGACCTGATTGATGTTTGGTTTGATTCTGGTTCAATGCCTTATGCTCAATGGCATTATCCTTTTGAAAATGAAGAAATATTTAAAAATAACTTCCCAGCAGATTATATTGCGGAAGGAGTAGATCAAACTAGAGGTTGGTTTTTTACTTTACATGCCATTTCTGTAATGCTTTTTGACTCTGTTGCTTATAAGAATGTGATTGCTAATGGATTGGTATTGGACAAGAATGGTAATAAGATGTCAAAACGTTTGGGTAATGCAGTTGACCCATTTGAGACATTGAGCAAATATGGAGCAGATGCTACGCGTTGGTATATGATTTCGAATGCACCACCTTGGGATAACCTGAAGTTTGATATTGAAGGTATTAAAGAAACACAGCGAAAGTTCTTTGGAACATTGTTTAACACTTACTCCTTCTTTTCGCTTTACGCAAATATTGATGAATTTACTTTTAATGAGGCTTCTATTGATATAGAAAAAAGACCAGAAATTGACCGTTGGGTAATATCTCAGCTAAACACTCTGATCCAATCTGTACAAGATAGTATGGATGATTATGATCCGACTCGAGGAGCAAGAGCCATTCAGCATTTTGTAATTGAACATCTGAGCAATTGGTATGTTCGACTTTGTCGAAGAAGGTACTGGAAAGGGGAATACTCAGATGATAAAATCAGTGCCTATCAAACATTGTATGAATGCTTAATAACAGTAGCACAGTTGATGTCTTCTGTTGCACCATTTTTTAGCGAATTTTTGTATCAAAACTTAAATGGAATTACCCAAAAGCTAGATGCAAAATCTATTCATTTGACCGACTTTCCTGAATATAAAGAAGGCCATGTGGACAAGTCTTTGGAGGAGAGAATGCAACTAGCGCAAGATATTTGTTACCTAGTCTTATCCTTGAGAAAGAAGGAGAATATAAAGGTTCGTCAACCATTGCAAAAGATTTTAGTTCCAGTACTTGATAGTCAGACCCAAAAGCAGATAGAGGCTGTAGCTAATTTGATTAAGTCTGAAGTGAACATTAAGGAAATAGAGTTTTTGACGGAGGACAACGGTATTATAAAGAAAAGGATTAAGCCCAACTTTAAAGCATTGGGCTCAAGAATGGGTAGTAAAATGAAGCAAGTAGCACAGGCCATTATCTCATTTACACAAGATGATATTGCTCAATTGGAAAAAGACGGAACTTATAAACTGAATATCGAAGAGGAGGATATTGAGATACAAATTGGTGATGTTGAAATTTCCTCAGAAGACATACCAGGTTGGTTAGTGGCAAACTTGGGTTCCTTGACTGTGGCACTAGACATTAATATTTCAGATCAATTGAAACAAGAAGGAGATGCACGTGAATTGGTCAATAAAATTCAGAATCTTAGGAAAGAGAAAGGTTTTGATGTGACAGATCGAATTCTATTGGATATTGAGAAGAGTGATTTACAGCAATCAATTCTGAGCTTTAAAGATTATATCTCTAAAGAAGTTTTGGCTACTTCATTAAATATAGAAGAAACAGTGGATGTGAGTGATGAAGTTGAAGTAAACGACGTAAAGTTTAAGGTGAAAATTCAAAAAGCATAACTTTAATATGATAATGTCTTTGAAAACTAATCTATTAAGCGCCAACTTCGTCATTCTGAGTTTGCCTGCCATTAAGGCAGGTAATCGAAGAATCTTTCTTTATTTGAAAAGTAAGATCCCTCGCTCTGCTCAGGATGACATTTGGGAAGTTTTCAAAGTTTTTAATGGATATTAATGAGCATTAAATCAAAAGTATGGTTGGTTGTCGGAGTAGTGTTAGTTGTGCTATTAGGCGATCAATTCTTCAAATTTTGGATTAAAACCAATATGTACCTTGGTCAAGAGTTTAATGTTTTAGGAAATTGGTTTAAAATTCATTTTACCGAGAACGAAGGCATGGCATTTGGCATGGCATTTGGCGGAAGAGTGGGCAAATTGATTTTAACCCTTTTTAGAATCACAGCAGTCGTTTTTATAGGATATTTATTCGTGCGGTTTGCGAAGCAAAATAGCCATTGGGGCTTTCTTTTGGCTATGGGGTTGATATTTGCAGGTGCATTGGGAAATATTATTGACAGTGTATTTTATGGCATGATTTTTTCTGAAAGTAGTTTTCAAATGGCTGAGTTTCTGCCACAGCAGGGAGGTTATGAAAGCATGTTCCACGGGAAGGTCGTAGATATGCTATATTTTCCTCTTTATGAAGGGTATTTACCTAACTGGCTGCCTCTTTGGGGAGGTGATTATTTTATCTTTTTTAGGCCTGTATTTAACATTGCTGATTCAGCTATCACAACAGGTGTGATCATCATGATTATTTGGCAAAAAACCTTTTTCAAGGAAGCAGAACCAAAATAACGAATAAATCATTAAAGAGTTAAAGTACAAATGAATAGAGCCATCTAAAACTACCGTCATTTCGACGTTAGGAGAAATCTAACTTTTTGGTTTAATTAAAGGTAGATTTTTCGCGTTGCTCAAAATGACAAGAAGGTGTTGACATAAATTTTTTAGATGACTTTTGAAATATCAACCTAAACGAGCTCATGGATTATAACTTCAAAGCTATTGAAGCTAAATGGCAACAATACTGGATAGACAACGATACCTATAAAGTTCAAATAGACTCCAATAAGCCCAAGTATTACGTTTTAGATATGTTTCCATATCCTTCGGGGGCAGGATTACACGTTGGTCATCCATTGGGCTATGTGGCGTCGGATATTTTTTCTCGTTACAAAAGACTTTGTGGGTATAATGTGTTGCACCCGATGGGCTTTGATGCATTTGGATTGCCAGCAGAACAATATGCCATAGAGACCGGGCAGCACCCTGAAAAGACAACTGCAGATAACATCGCAACTTACAAAAAACAACTAGGGAAGATAGGCTTTGATTACGATTGGTCGCGGGAGGTGATTACAGCAGATCCGGATTATTATAAATGGACGCAGTGGATCTTCTTAAAGCTTTTTCAATCTTGGTTTAATGAAGACAGTAATAAAGCAGAACCCATTGAAACCTTAGTAGCCATTTTTGAAAAAGAAGGAAATGAAAATGTGCAAGCAGCAACTGCTCAAAAAGAGACATTCTCAGCTGAAGCTTGGAAGGCAATGTCTGAGAAAGAGCAACAAGAAGTGCTGATGAATTATAGATTGGCATATCAATCTTATTCTGATGTAAACTGGTGTCCTGAATTGGGAACGGTGCTTGCCAATGATGAGATCAAAGATGGCGTATCAGAGCGAGGAGGCTATCCGGTAGTTAAGAAGTCGATGAGGCAATGGTTTTTGAGGATTACTGCCTACGCTGAAAGACTTTTGAGTGAATTAGATCAACTAGATTGGACAGATTCTATGAAGGAAATGCAGCGCAACTGGATTGGAAAATCAGAAGGAGCTAGCATTCAGTTTAAGGTTAGAAATACCAAGGAGCATATTACGGTATTTACTACTAGGCCTGATACTATCTTTGGCTGTACTTTTATGGTCTTGGCACCAGAGCATAAGTTGTTAAGAGAAATAACGACCAGTGGACAAAGAGAAGAAGTCAATCAATACATATTGGAGGTTCAATCTCGATCGGAGCGTGAACGATTGACGGAGGTAAAAAGAGTAACTGGTGTTTTTACAGGATCCTATGCTCGTCATCCATTTACTGGAGAAGATATTCCTATATGGGTAGCAGACTATGTTTTAGCGGGTTATGGAACAGGAGCCATTATGGCTGTACCTGCGCACGATTCAAGGGATTACGCATTTGCAAGGCACTTTGGTTTAGATATTAAAGAAGTCGTTGAAGGAGGTGATATTCTGGAAAATGCATTTGAGGCAAAGGAGGGCAAGCTCACTAACTCCGACTTTTTAGATGGGTTAGAAGTTCAAGAAGCTATATTAAAAGCAATAGAAAAAATAGAAGCGAAAAGCTTAGGTGTTAGACAAATCAATTATCGCCTTAGAGATGCTGCTTATAGCCGTCAGAGGTATTGGGGAGAGCCTTTTCCTATTTACTATAAAGATGATATGCCTTATGCTATGCCAGAAGATCAATTACCATTGGAGTTGCCTTCGGTTGATTCATATAAACCAACTGAAGATGGAGACCCTCCTTTAGCTAGAGTCGACAATTGGAAGCATGAGGGGCAATCATTAGCTACCGATACGATGCCAGGTTATGCAGGATCTAGCTGGTACTTCTTTAGATATATGGATGCCCAAAATCCAAATGAGTTAGCTTCTAAAGAGGCACTTGGTTATTGGAAAGATGTCGATCTGTATATCGGTGGAACGGAACATGCAACAGGGCATTTGCTGTATTCTAGGATGTGGACACACTTTTTGTTTGATCTAGGATATGCACTAGTAAAAGAACCATTCAAAAAGCTGGTTAATCAAGGAATGATCCAGGGGATGTCTAGCTTTGTTTATCGAGTGAAAGACTCCAATAAATTTGTCTCTAAAGGATTAAAGGGGCAACATGACTGTACTGCTATCCACGTTGACGTTAACCTTGTTAATAATAATATTCTGGATATAGAAGCTTTTAAAGCTTCACGCCCTGATTACTCAGACGCAGAATTTATTTTAGAAAACGACCAATACATCTGTGGGAGCGAGGTAGAAAAAATGTCCAAGTCAAAGCTGAATGTTGTCAATCCGGATGATGTAATTGAAAGATACGGTGCAGATACTTTCAGAATGTATGAGATGTTCTTAGGACCTATTGAAATACATAAGCCTTGGGATACAAAAGGCATTGATGGTGTGCATCGTTTCTTAAAGAAGTTCTGGAAACTATTTTATAATGATAATAACGAAGGTATAGTTATTGATGATGCTCCGAATGACGATGAGTTAAAAGTGCTTCACAAGACGATCAAAAAGATTCAAGAGGATATTGAGAGACTCTCCTTCAATACTTGTGTGAGTGCTTTTATGGTTTGTACCAATGAGTTGACAGATCTGAATTGCCATAAAAAAACCATTTTAAAAGAAGTTTTGATTCTATTAGCTCCCTTTGCGCCTCATATTTCAGAAGAACTTTGGAGTGCGGTTGGTGGAGAGGGAAGTATTACAAAAGCTACTTTTCCTAAATTTGAGGAAAAGTACATCAAAGAAGCTGCTTTTGAATATCCTATTTCTGTCAATGGAAAGATGAGACACAAGCTGAAGTTAAGCTTGGATATGCAAGCTGGTGACGTAGAAAAAGAAGTGCTGTCGACAGATGAAATTCAAAAGTGGTTAGAAGGTAAATCTCCTAAAAAAGTGATAGTTGTTCCTGGTAGGATTGTGAATATTGTGGTTTAAAACCTTTATTCTAGTATTGCTACCTGGCCATACTTCGTAAACATTGTACCCATGTGATCCCTTCCTTGTAGGGTATAAACGTATGATCCTGAACTAACTATTTTTCCTTTGTGCTTACCATCCCAGTACTCTAGAGGATTCTCAGATTCAAACAGGAGTAAGCCCATTCTATCGTAAATACTTAAATAGTAACCTTCCATTTTATCACCATTGATAACATAAAAGAAGTTGTTAGCCTGATTACCATTAGGACTAAAAGCATTAGGAATGAATATGTCATAAGTCATATTTGTATCATCAACAGATGAAGTGGTATCGTTTGGTATAGTATCCTTAATGCATATAAAAGTAGTATCATGTAATCCTCTGTAAATGGAGTTCCCGTTTTCGTTCTGAAGCATGGTATGCATTAAATAGCCGTTAAGATTTAGCGAACCATGTGCGGTACTCTGTTGACCTTGAGGCACAGTTAAGTCGTCATTGATGTTTGTACCAGAGAAGGCAAACTGATTATCAACTGGTCTTGCAGGAGCCCATTCTCCAAATTTAGGATTGAAAACCCTAATTCCTTTTTCTGAGGTGGGTGTGTTTTGGCAACCACAAACAATCTCTGCCTCTCCATCTCGATCAACATCTGCAATGGTTGGGCGTTCCATTAAAGTGCCAGATATGCACAAGTATTTTGACAATGTGTTCCCATTGCCATCATAAATTCTTAAACTGTCTGCATCTCTGTATACAACTTCATTGATGCCATCACCATTAAAGTCAAACAACACGGCAGAAGGTGTATATGCTGCTGACGCATCAAAAACCTTAGTTTTCCAAAGTAATGTATCATTATGGTCAAAGGCAAAAAATCTTTTTAAATTTCCAACTAACACCTCTAGCTCAGGATCATTGTCTATATTGCCCACAGCAGGTACACTGCCATATTGATTTGCACTTTGGTTAGGCAATAGCATGGTTGAACTGCCAATTTGATTACCCGTTCTTGGATTCCAAACGTATACTTCTTTGTTCATGTTGACGATTACATCTAGTTGTCCATCTGCGTCAAAATCTGCAACGCTAGTAAATCCATCCGTTAATGAATCAGGTATTGCGGTTGAAGCAATATTTATTTGAGCTGTATTGATGTTTACGGAGTAAACAACATTTCCACCTATAAGTTCTAATCCCTCGCAATCTGGACAAAAGTTATCAGGTAATACATCAGCTGCAACCGAAAAGCGATATTGATCATTAAATGCAGCAGATGGGTGAGCGGGACCCGTTTGCCCACCTCTTGAGGACTCACCTTTTGCAATTAGGGTTCCACTAAAGCCGTCATAAATACGATTGTCGACATAAATTTCTGGAATACCATCTGAATTAAAATCTGCAATATTGGGATAGGCAGGAAGGTAAGCTGCATTGCTGTCGAATACTTCACTAGTATTTCTCCATTTTATTGTTCCATCATGTTCAAAGCAAGTTAATCTATAGTAATTGGTGCCTATGCTGTCTCTTGTGTGGCAAATGATTTCACCGAAACAATCATTGTCAATATCCGCGATAGCAATCTCTTTGCTTATATTATTATAGGCGAAGTTAGTATTAATGGTATCTATCGTTCCGTCTAATCCATTGATCATAAAAAAAGAAGTTTTGCCAATGCTCGTGTTGTTAATGACGGTTACTATTTCTGGCATAGTATCTTGGTCGATATCACCTATAACATTAGCATAAGTAGGAGAGAATCCTGCAAAGTTGACTTCTACAGAAACTTCCATTTCGTAACTAATGAAGTCCAATTGGTCTGTTTTGCCGACAGCGTTAAATGTATCTGGATTACAACTATAAATGGTATCTATAACAGGAGTCTCGTAGCACTTTATACAATCGTAGCTTTCTGAACAATCTCCATCAAAGCAATCTATTAAACCATCTCCATCATCATCAATGCCATTGTTGCATATTTCTTGAGCATAAACAATCGTGACAAGGAATGGCAGTAAAAGAGTTAGTATAGATTTCAACATATGGTATGTAAGTTTAAAGTTGATTGTACTTACAAATTATCTAAATCTACCTTTGAAGTCAAAAGTGATATTAATACACTTTACTAATTTCAGTTGTATTCTAATAGGAATTTTCTAAGCATATTAAGTGCAGCAATGGAAAAGGCCTCTATATTTTGGAGTCTGTTTTTTGTATTAATATTAAATCGCTTTGCTATTGTGAATTGTTTGTTGCCAATGCCAATCCAGACAGTGCCAACTGGTTTATCTTTTGATCCCCCATCTGGTCCCGCAATACCAGAAGTTGCAATGGCATAGTCTACATTCAAGTTCTTAAGTACTCCTGTAACCATTTCTTTTACAACCTTTTCGCTTACAGCTCCTTGTGTGTTTAAGGTGTTCTCAGATACTTGTAAGATGTTCTTTTTGATATTATTGGAGTAACTCACAACAGAACCTTTGAAATAAGCTGAGCTTCCTGGAACACGAACTAATGTGTTGGCAATGAAGCCTGCTGTACAACTTTCTCCAGTTCCGATGGTTTTGTTGCTTTTTATTAGTATTTGTCCAATTACACCTTCCAGTGTTTGGTCGCCATATCCGTATATATCATTCCCTAAAACTTCTTTTATTCTCAAAGTTAGTTTACCAATTTCATTTTCTAACTGTTTTTTGTCATTTCCATTCCCTGAAAGTCTCAACTTTACTTTTCCTAGGCTAGGAAGATAAGCCAACTTGATATGATTCGGAAGTTGCTGTTCAAATTTAGATAACTTCTCTGATAAAACGGACTCATAGATGCCAACAGTCAAGATGTGTTTATGAATGATGGTTGGTAACGTAAAATGTTGTTGAAGTTTAGGGACGACTTCATTTGTCATAATTCCCTTCATCTCATAAGGCACGCCAGGCATGGAAATGAAAACTGTTTTTTGTTCTTCCATCCACATTCCTGATGCTGTTCCCAATGAGTTTTTGAGTGCAGTAGCATTTTGAGGTAAATACGCCTGTTGTCGATTGCTTTCAGTAACCTCCCTATTTTTTAGCTTGAATAATGCTTCAATATGTTCAAATGCAGACGAATTAAATACTAATCCGACGTTAAAAAAATCCGCTAATGTTTTCTTTGTGATATCATCTCTAGTAGGGCCTAAGCCACCCGTGATAATAATAATACTATATTGCCCAATCGTGTTGACTAAAGTATTTTTGATAGCATTCGACTCATCAGCAATAGATAAAATTTGAGCTACTTGGACGCCAATATCGGATAGTTTCTGACCGATGAAAGCTGAGTTTGTGTCAACTGTCTGCCCGATAAGTATTTCATCTCCAATAGTTACAATACAGGCCTTTATCATAGGTATTTTGAGCTAAAATTAAGAATATATTTTGATTGAATATAAGTCTTGGGAGTACAAGAAAAGTCGGAGCTAGTTGAGGGGATGAGCTTATCAGACGTAAGTAAGCTCAAACAACTAGAAGAAGAAAATGCTAAGCTCAAGCGAATGTTTGCAGATATAAGCTTAGAAAACTCAGCCTTAAAAGACTTAATAGAAAAAAAGCTGTAAAGCCTGTTGAACGAAAACAACTAGCCATGCATTTAAAGATAGATTATGGATTTAGTGTTCGACAGGCATGCAAAGCAGTAAGGTTATCCAAATCCATGTATTACTATAAATATAAACAAAAGAATGATGAAGCAATCATTGCATCTTTAGAACTGCTAGCAGACCAACATCCTACCTACGGATTTTGGAAGATGTTTTACCTGTTGAGAGATCAAGGAAACAATTGGAACCAT
>JAUHXS010000010.1 GCA_030426955.1 Bacteroidia bacterium
CATCGATCGTTGGTGTTACTGCTGTTGTGCTCCATAGGTAGACGCCTCCTGTTATCGTTGCATCGAGTGTGAGGGTATCATTCTGACAAATCGCTGTGTCATTTCCTAGGTCTACTACTGGTAACGTGTCTATCGTCAGGATCATAGTGTCTCGACCGATACAACCATTCGTGTTCGTTACGCGTACGCTGTAGGTATCGGCTGCATAGATATCAAGCGTCTGGCTGATCGCGGTGGTACTCCATAGGTAATCTGAGCCTGCACTTCCGGCATCTAATGTTAGGGTATCGTTCTGACAGATTGCTGTGTCATTTCCTAGGTCTACTACTGGTAACGTGTCGATTGTCAGGATCACTGTATCATACTTTGAACAACCATTCATATTGGTAACACGAACCCAGAATGTATCGGCTGTTCCTACTCTTATTGTTTGACTTACTGCACCCGTAGACCATAAGAACGTTTGCCCAGGATTACCCGCATCAAACGTAATACTATCATTCTGACAAATCGCCGTGTCATTACCCAATGACACCGTAACCGTGTCATAAGTAACAATAATTGTATCTCTATTGACACAGGTATTACTGTCTGTGACACGCACCCAAAATGTATCTGGTGTACCTATTTTAATAGAACTATCTGTTGCTCCTGTACTCCACAAGAAGGTATCTACTGATAAGCCTCCTATTAATAATAAACTGTCATCTTCACATATAACCGTATCGTTTCCTAAGTCGACAACTGGTAAAGTATAATTAGATATTGTTACAGAATCTCTTGTTGGACAACCATTTACATCAATAAGATCTACCCAATAATCATCTGCTGTATCTGCATAAATGGCAGAGTCTGTCGAACCAGTTGACCATATATAAGTAACATCATCAAGAGTTGCATCTAATAGTACAGAGTCTCCAAAACAAACGGTTGTATCCGATCGTAAAATCGTTATTGAATCAGCAGCTATTCTTCCAAAAATGGCATCTAGAACTCCCACATTATATAGAAAAGAGGTGTCTCCAGCTCCGTTTCTTAAATCAATGTCTACTTTTGCAGATTGCATTGTTCCTGCAAAATATGCAATGCCCTCATCGGTAAGCGCTGCAGAATACCCAATATCATTACTGCTACCTCCTATATTAAATGCCCATCTGTAATTACCCAAATGATCATATTTTGCTATAAAAATATCATTTGATCCATGGCTACCTAGTAATGCATTAGATGCAGAATTGTCAAAATCAACAGAATCAACGGGCAATAGCCCTATTACTACCAATTCACCATTAGCGTTTGTAGATACCTCATATACTTCTTCTAGACCAGCTCCATCTAGCTTAATATAGGATAGAAAACTTCCATTATTATTATATTTTGCTACAAAAGCTCCTAAAGAGCCATTAGCAACATCATTCACCACTCCTGGTCCAGGATCCATATCCATCGTACCAGCGTGCTTAGCCCCTATATATATATTATTTGCATTATCTACTTCTAATCCCATTCCATAATTGTTTACATGCTCCACCCCAGCGGTACCTAGTTGTTTTGCCCATAGATAATTTCCATCATTATCATATTTGGCAAAATACAAATCATAAGAGCCATAAGAGGTTAATGTTGCATCTCCACTGCCTGGATCAAAATCTACATCTCCCAAAAAGGTACCAGATATTACAATGTTACCATATAGATCTAATTCAATATCTCTAACATAATCTACCGAACTTGACGTTAAGTTAAAAGCCCATACGTAATCTCCGTTTGCATCATATTTTCCAACAAAAATATCGTAAGAAGCAGACGCTGTCAAAGTAGCCCCTGTATCAGGATTAGCATCCATACTCCCAAAGAAATTCCCTGCGACATATACATTTTCGTTCTCATCTACCTCTATATCACCATATATTACTGGTCCTGATCCAGCTAAACCTTTTGCCCATACTA
Source organism: Bacteroidia bacterium (assembly GCA_030426955.1). Classification (GTDB taxonomy): domain Bacteria; phylum Bacteroidota; class Bacteroidia; order Chitinophagales; family JAUHXS01; genus JAUHXS01. The sequence continues at coordinate 1,951 of JAUHXS010000010.1, forward strand.
AATCCCCATTATTATCGTATTTGGCAAAAAATAAGTCTGTCGATGCTCCACTGTAGATATTTTGCACTCCTGCTCCCGGATCAAAGTCAGCATCTGCATTACCAAAGTGACCCGTAATGTATAAATTTCCAGAGGCATCCATTACCATTTGTGCCGATACGTCTGAACCCGATCCTCCTATTGATTTGCCCCATATATAGTTCCCTTCAAAATCATACTTAGCAAAATAGATATCTGTCCCTCCAGCTGGTGTAATTGTTGCTACCCCTACTCCTGGATCAAGATCCATCGCATTACCATAATTCCCCAATATGTATACATTGCCATCAAAGTCTGTCAACATTGATGTAATAAAATCGGTAGATGCACTTCCTAAATTATACCCCCAATCTATGTTGAGCTCATCTTGCCATGTTGTTACACCAAAATTGTATAGTAGTGCTGTATCCGAAACAATACAGCCACTAGATGCCGTAACGGCTACGGCATAAGGACCTATAGTATTAGGAGAAATCGTAGGCGTTGTTTCCCCCGTTGACCACAAATAAGTTGCCATCGCTTTTGTTGCATCAAATGTTACAGGCTCCCCAGGGCAAACGACTGTATCATTGCCAATATTTACTTCAAATGTATCTCGTACTGGAGCCAAAAGTGTATCAAAAGTGTAGCAGCCTAAGGTGTCCGTCATAATGACAGAATATGTACCTGGTCCTACCACTACTATAAAACTATCTATTGAGTCGTTTGACCAACTAAATGTGTTATAGCTAGGACCCGCAATTAATGTTAATGTATCATCATGACAGATTGCTGTATCATTTCCTAAGTTGACAATTGGTAAAATATCATCTGTTTCATCGGCACCAATGTCAGGAGGATTGCTTCTTACTTCTCTATCATAATCTGTTGTTATTCCTAATCCTCCTAACCCTACATTTCTTAAGTCAGCATTACAGACATGCAAGTTACTGTCTGTTTTGTAATATGGATTTACTGAAATAGAATTGGCATCTCCACCGCTCGCACCTTGAAAGCCTGCTAAATTTGGATAGCCTATTGCTAAGTATCTTCCTAAATTAGATCCTTCTGAGTACAAATCGTTATAATTTGATAATGTAACGCCTGCATTATTTATCCATGTAGCATATCCATCTCCAAAATTGGCAAATATGTTATTCCGAGCATCAAAACTGCTTCCAGATTGTGAATAAAATGCGGATGAAGTAGTATTTCCATTCACACGAATGTTGTTAAAATAGACATTGATATTGGTGCCACCCCAAAGCCGGATACCATAGCTCGCTGCTGAACTACCTACGCTTATCATATTGTTTATAACATAATTAGGAAAAGCTGCACTAGCATCACAAGTGTTTAAGTACATCCCATGAGTTGCTGAAGGAGCGTAAATAATATTATGATTAATTTCTACCGTATCTGCTTGTATCAAAAATACCGCTTCACCAGTCATTGCTGTTGAAGTAATGATGTTGTTTCTGATCTCAACATTTTTATGTGCTCCACCTCCATTTGCACCTATATATATACCACGTAATGACTGTTCTGTAAAGCGACAACTATCAATCGTTAATCCATTAATTATTACATCTATACCACCAAACGCCCCCATTGTTGTATTAATGCCATACTCTCCTCCTTTAAACCAGCACTTTCGAAACTCGATAAAATCTCTACTACCTGTTAAGGTGCCTGCCCAACCAAATACGCTCATGTAAAGTCCACTATGTACTGATGCAGTAGAATCTACGTCTATCACACAATTATGGAATTCAAGAGAGTCATGAGTTGTTTCTGCAGTAGCAGCAAAGAGCAATGCAATGGGAGCACCGATAACATAATGTCCTTTAGATCTAAAAGTGATCTTCTTAAATATATAATGCTTACCCGCTGATGAATTATATAGCAAGTTTATAACTCCATTGGTAACTCCAGTATGCCTTACAATAACTTTCGAACTATCTCCAGACTCTGCCTGAAATGTTATCGTATTGATCGTAGAAGCCCCTGTAATTCTTGGTAGAGAAAAACTTTCGTCATACAAGCTATCTCGGCAATTGAAGATTACTGGTCCGCAAATCCCTTTCTCTTCCATTATATCTATCGCTGTATTAAAATCTACAAAGTCATAATTGCCTCCACCTACTGTATAAACGCCTGACATTGCAGAATTTAAGACAAAAGTAATGGTGTCATTTATATCAAAGGTGTCTGTGCCACCATTAGGACTATGTACCCAGACTTTAAAAGTATCAGCTTTAAGTAGAGAAAGTGCTCCTGTGCCAATATTTACAGACTCCTGCTGTGCTTGCGTCAGGGACCCAGCCCAGTTAAAATCTGGTTGTGCTACACCGTTTTTAGTCCATGAAATCGTAGCACTAGTCATTGTCGTTCTTCCATTGTTTTCTAACTTAACATATAGGTCTGGGTCTAAATCACACAATGGATATGCAGTTGGTGAATCTAGTTCGATAATCCCTGCATCTAACAGTATTGGTACAAATTCATCTGCTCCAATATCTGGCGGTGCTCCCCTAACCTCATTGTCAAAGTCATCACCAATGCCCGCATTTGTTCCATTACCTTCTAGAATTGCTCTAAAAACGTGTAGGTCTGAGTTGCTAAAATAGTATGGATCTCTGTCATAGGAGTTCGCATCTAGACTACTAGCAGCCTGCCAGCCAGCCAAATCACTAACTGCTCCTCCATTGAAATAATATCCCAAAAATTCGCCATCAGTATAAAAGTCATTGTAGTCTGATACTACCCCAGCCATGGAACCAGAATCAATGCATATGGCATACCCCTCTCCTGCATGTACGACGTTATTTGCTACCCTAATATCTTCTAAGTCATAACTATTATTTTCATCTGTATTCCCAAGCATCAAGCCACACGAATTTGCATTTGCATTTGGCATATTAATATTGTTATGAAATATGTCTATAAATTCGGTAAAATTGGTGGCCGCCCCTGTACCTTCCTGTACCCAAATACCTAAAGGTGACACGCGCTCTGTACTAATAAAGTTATTAAACAACCTAGCTCGACTAGCAGCACTAGCATCACAATTGAAGAACGTCATGCCATTCTTTAGGTCTCCAAAAATATTGTTGTAAGAATATTCAAATCCGCTATTTGATCTTTGAGAGTAAAGACCTACCGAGTTTGATACAGTGGCCACTGAGCCATCTATGATGTTACTAGTAACATGTGGCGCTTGAATATTGTAGAAGGATATCCCTTGATAAGAAAAGCTATCTATAACGTTATTCCCTATATATAATCCTCCGCTATTGTTATTTCCTGAATTATATATTCCATAAGCACCTCCATGAATAATATTACTTCTTATTGTATCATTCAAATTGGAATTATCATTACTGTATATAGCTGCGCTAGCAGGACCTAATGAAGCATGATTGGGAATGGTAGTATATGTTGAGGGAAATGTTCTAATAATGTTATCCTCAAGTATCAAGTTACGTGAAACATCATCATATTGAAATGCTATACCATAGTTATCTGGTGCTCCTGTTCTCGCTTCGATTGTCATATCACGCCAAGTCACATAATCGGCATGCCTCAATCTTACCACATAGTTTGCACCTACTGATGGATCGGCATAGACTCTAACAGCAGTACTATCTCCTGATTCTGATTGAAACGTCACTCTTTGATTAGCAGCATTCCAGTTATATCTAGGTCTCAAGATGTATTCTAAATAAGGTTGTTCATTATAGTCTCCATCTCTAATATTAAAAGTAACCGCTCCACAGATACCTCCTGCATTAATCATATCAATTGGTTCCTGGATAGTTGCAAAGTCAGGTCCAGCCCCTCCAATGGTATATGTACCTGCTGGCAGAGCTATCTGAAACCCAGTTTTAGAAACTACGTCGTTGTAATTATATATGTCAGCCATTCCATTGGGATTAGAACTAGTGGCTGTAATATCATAATTTGTTCCTAATGTATATGTTTGTGATGCACTCAAAACTACTTGGGTATCTCTTCCAGAAGCCAAGGATCCTACCCAGTTTACTGTTGCTTGAGGCACGGCATTAAGCGTCCAGTCTATATCTACTGAGGTTAATGTTGTTGTGCCTGTATTTTGAAGTCTTACAATAATTGGTGTTGACGTTTGACAAACAGGAGAAGTATAAGGTGAGTCTATCGCTACTAACGCTGCATCTAACACATTTGTTGGAGTAAATTCATAGGCTCCAACGTCTGGGGGGCTAGTTCGAACTACACCATCAAAGTCAGTCGTATAACCAGCTATTGTTACTCCCGTGCCATCTATTCCTGTTGCTCTTGGGTGCAAGTCTTCACTGCCTGCCGTTGTAGACACAAATTGTGGTTCTAAATTAGTACTATTTGCTTCTAACCCGCCTGTTGCAGTTGAAAAATCTGCCGAATTCGTGTAATAGTTGCCCGCATGACCATATTTTGCTGTTCCTGTCGAGTAAACATTGTTATGGTCTGAAACATTTGAACCTATGGTACTCAAATAATATCCATTACCTCCACCTATATTGTAAAATATATTATTTCTTATATCTCCATCGTTACTATTTGTATGAAATGCATATGAATATTCAAATGGAGATACTTGCAATACACTATTAAAGAAGACATTGTAATAATTACTATTAAAAAGTCTTAATGCAAACGTAGATCCTTCTGTATACCCATCTCTAATTGTAATCACATTATGGCTTATCTCTGCTCGGTTTGCTACAGTAGCATGCATATTGTGTAAATAAATTCCATAATTCTGCTTATGAATCTCATTATGCTTTATTGAGAGATCTGCCCCACTTCCATCTCGAAGCCATATTCCCATTGCAGCACTATATGCCTGAACATCATCTATTAAGTTACTATCTACTATAGAACTCGAATAAAATTGTGTATGAATGGCAACATAGCCATTACTATAAAAGTGATTGTTTTTGACAACAAGTCCTATAGATTGTGTTCCTGAGTTTATACTTGTCAAACGAAGCCCATAACTTCCTCCTTGGATGTAATTTCTTTCAAATATTAGTTGCGTAGTTTGTGCACTTGTACCTACAATAACCTCACGATTAGTATTTCCATTAGTATTCCCAATACCCTCGATCTCATTATTGTAAAATGCAATTGAATCTGTTCCATTTCTGATATGGATTGCTCTGGAGTAGGAACCACCTGTATTAGCTATGGTTATTTGTCTGAAAATAAAATGCCTTGCTCCATCTAGCCGGAGCGTATAGTTGTTACCTCCTGCTGTAGAAGATGATGTAAGCACAACCGTTGTACTGTCTCCAGAAAGGGACTGAAATGTGACTGTATTTGTAGGGCTAGCCCCAGCAATGGCAGGTATTACAATTCGCTCATTATAGGTTCCGTTACGAACATCAAATATTACTGGACCACTTACACCTTGAGCTGCAAGATATGTAACAGCACTATCAAAATCAGGAAAATCGTCTCCACCCAAAGACCCAATGATATAGGTACCGTTTAATTGGGCATAGGAATGCTTCATGCTAATAATTAGCATAAAAAGAAATACTAAGAAAGTTATTTTTCTTCTGAGCAAACGAATTCCTTTATCAAATATTTTTATAACAAAAACAGCCCCAACCTATATAAACAAATATATATAAGTTATAGAGCACTCCCAAAACTATCTTACGGTAAATCCTTATAAATTGTTTAAGAAAAAAAAATATTTTTTTCTATAATACTATTTTAAAACAATGATTTTGCACCACAATCATCTAATAATGAATTTATTATATCTAAAACTTTAAAGCATTGAACAAAACACTAAACCGACAAACTTTTGAGGGTATAATTCCTACCTATTAAGATGAGCTACTCCGTGTAATTATTCAGTTACCAAACGATCACTATATTTAATATCTTTACGTTTAATGCGTCTATTCTATATCTTATGTTGTGTCTTGACATATACTAGCTCGATGGGACAAAGTCTAAAAGGAACTGATTTTTGGCTAGGATTTCCAGAGCAACTCGGCGTAGGTAGCGCAATGAAACAGTCTGTGTATATTGTATCAGATGTTAATACCTGCGGCACTGTCACTTCACCTAAAATTGGCTATAGTAAATCTTTTACTGTTACAGCCAGTGTGCCTACAATTCTTAACTTTCACGCAGATACTTTTGAGGTAAATGGCACCGACACTATATCGGAGAAAGGCATTCATATAACTACGGAACATCCCGTATTTGCAACATTTTTATCGAGAGACAATGGCCAAGCAGATGCTTTTTCGATTGTTCCAACTCCTGCTCTTGGAACGGAATATTATGCTGTAACTTATACTGCATCTGTTAATCACCCAGTATATAACTCCGGCCTCCTAGTAGTGGCAACTGTTGACAATACCTCAATAACCATTACTCCTGCAGACGATATAGAAAATGGAACAACTATGGGAACGCCTTTTGATATTATATTAGATGCGGGTGAAGTTTATCAGGGCAGCTCTCGCATGGGAGATTTAACAGGAAGTCATGTTATATCTAATGATCCAACAAAGCCAATTGCATTAATTGCTGGACTTGGATGCACAAGAGTTCCTGTATCTTGTAACGCGTGTGATTGTATTTATGAAGAGATGTATCCAGTTAGCACTCTAGATACCATATATCCATTAATCATTTTCAAAGATAGAGATGAGGATATGGTCAGAATCATAGCAACTGAAGACAATACTTCTGTATCTGATAATGGAGGCCCTCCAATATTGCTAGCAAATAAAGGCGACTTCTTTGAATATGCACTCACTTCTGAATCTATTTTAGAATCTGATAAACCCATCTATGTAATGCAATATATGGAGGGCAATGCTTGTAATCCGGTTAATGGAGATCCCTCTATGATTAGAATTAATGGCTGTAACCAGATGGAAACTTTTATTCAATACGATGCTTTTATTTTCAACAATATAGATGCTAGTACCCTGACGACACATATCATTTGTAAGACAGTCGATACACCTACTATAGATTTTGACGGAAGCCCAATTGGTAATCTTTTCCAGACATTTGCAGCCGATAACACTTACTCATTTGCTTACGTTCCAACAACACCAGCTATTCATACTATTGAGTCACCTAATGGATTTGCCGCATATGTATATGCTTATTCAGCTGCGGGAGTGCAAGAGTCATATGCTTATTCATTAGCTGGAATTCCATATACTATGCCACCAGATACTAATACAACTGATATAAGCTTTAATGATTTAGCATGTATATCCGACACAGCAATATTCAGCATTACAGGTGCTATCCCCGATAGTTTTATCTGGCATTTTGGTGATGGCAATGCGGATACAGCACTTATGCCAGAGCATACTTACCAAGATGCAGGTAACTACTTAGTGGAACTTGTTTATTTTAATGACTGTGCCAATCCAGATACTGTCAGGATGACATTGACTGTAGATTCCAATATTAATGTTGATTTGGGATCCAATCAGGAAATTTGTGAAGACAACTCCATTGTTATCTCTTCAAATGTATCGGGCTCAACATATGTTTGGTCTACTGGAGAAACTAACGACTCTATTATTGTAGACACCTCTGGAACCTATTGGTTAACCGTTTCTGATGGCAATTGCCAAGATCAAGATACTATTGAAGTAGTTGTTATCTCTTGCGACTCATCCAATCACCAAGATACTATCAATCCAATACTATTTATACCCAATGCCTTTTCTCCAAACAATGATCAACTAAATGATTATTTCAACATAGTTGGTCATGACATTGGCTTAATATCAATTAATATCTACAATAATATTGGAACTTTAATTTTTACTTCAAATAGCTTAAACAATAAGTGGGATGGAACATACAAAAACCTACCTATAAATCCTGGAGTGCTTTTAGTTACTGTTCAAGGAAATTTTATAAATGGGAATTCTTTTGAAGTGTTGAAGAATGTAACCCTCCTAAAATAAATCTTATACGTTCTCTAACGCAGCAGCACCACTAACAATCTCCGTTAACTCTGTCGTAATTGCCGCTTGTCTTGCTCTATTATAAGATAGCTTAAGATCTTTTAGTAACTCATTTGCATTGTCTGTTGCCTTGTCCATTGCGGTCATTCTGGCGCCGTGTTCAGAAGCATTAGAATCTAACAGTGCTTTATAAACCTGCGTTTTTAAAATTTTAGGAATGAGTTCCTGAACTAAATATTCTTTTGAAGGCTCATAGATATAATCCACTGCACTTTCCATCACTTCTTCCTCCTCCTCATTCTTCTCTATGGGTAAAAATCTTTCCAAACCAAATGATTGCGTTGCGGCATTCTTGAACTTAGCATACACTAATCCAATTCTATCGTAATTGCCCTTCGTAAACTCATTCATAGCAAATTCTGCTACCTGAGCCGCTTTCTCAAAAGTTAAATCTTCAAATAGATTAACGTACTTATCAATTACATTATAACCTCTTTTGCTAAAGTGCTCATAGGTCTTTTTTCCAATACAAAGCAATGTTACATTGCCATTTTCGTATTGTTCCTTATAGCTACCGTGAACTCTGTTTGTCGTTGTCTTGATTACATTAGAGTTAAAACTACCACATAGTCCTCTATCTGAAGAAATTGAGATAACCAAAACTTTTTCAGGGTTTCGATCTTTTAGAAAATCAATATCAGCTCCACCTTCTTCTGAGGAAGCAATGTTTTTTAAAATGTCTTTTAACTTATCAGCATAAGGACGCATTTGAGTGATTTTTTCCTGCGCTTTTCTAAGCTTTGCCGCAGAAACCATCTTCATAGCCTTGGTAATCTGTTGAGTAGACTTTACCGAGCTAATTCTGTTCCGTACTTCTTTAAGTTTTCCTGACATTCTTTTAGTTTAGAATTACGAGTTTGGAGTTACGAGTAATTCGTCATTCCAAATTCATCAATCGTCATTACTTATAACTGCCTTCCATTTCTTTTACCAACTCCTCTAACTTCTTCAAGTCAGCTTCTTCTAACTTTCCAGCTCTAAAGTTATCCAATACATCTTTGTGTCTGCTTTCCAATTGTCCTGTGAAGTCTTCTTCAAAAGCTTTCACTTTATTAACTGGTATGTTTTTCAAAAGACCTTTTGTTCCAAGATAGATAATTGCAACTTGCTTTTCAACAGATACTGGGGAATATTGATTTTGCTTCAAAATCTCTACGTTTCTCATACCTTTATCTAGAACTGATTTAGTAGCTGCATCTAAGTCAGAACCAAACTTAGCAAATGCTTCAAGCTCTCTATATTGTGCTTGATCTAGCTTCAATGTACCAGATACTTTCTTCATGGATTTAATCTGTGCATTACCTCCCACACGAGATACAGATATACCTACGTTGATTGCTGGTCTTACTCCAGAGTTAAATAAGTTATTCTCTAGGAATATCTGTCCGTCTGTAATAGAGATCACGTTAGTTGGGATATAAGCAGAAACGTCACCTGCTTGTGTTTCGATAATCGGTAATGCAGTTAATGATCCTCCCCCTTTAATTTTTCCCTTTAGTGAATCAGGCACATCGTTCATCTCCTGTGCTACTTTATCATCACTGATCACTTTTGCCGCACGCTCCAATAATCTTGAATGCAAGTAAAATACGTCTCCAGGATATGCTTCACGCCCAGGAGGTCTTTTTAATAGTAGAGAAACCTCTCTATAGGCTACTGCTTGCTTAGATAAATCATCATAAACTACTAAAGCAGGTCTTCCAGTATCTCTGAAATACTCCCCAATTGCAGCGCCAGCAAATGGTGAATAGAATTGTAATGGAGCAGGATCGGCCGCTGATGCATTCACTATAGTTGTATACGCCATGGCACCGTTATCTTCTAAAATCTTCGCTACGTTAGCAACCGTAGATGACTTTTGACCAGAAGCAACATAGATACAATATACGGGCTCTCCTTTGTCGTAAAATTCTTTTTGGTTAAGAATCGTATCGATCGCAATTGTTGTTTTACCAGTTTGTCTATCGCCAATGATCAACTCCCTTTGTCCTCGTCCAATTGGAATCATCGCATCAATCGCTTTAATACCTGTTTGCAATGGCTCACTTACAGGTTCTCTGTAAATCACACCCGGAGCCTTTCTTTCTAATGGCATCTCATAAGTTTCTCCTTCAATTGGTCCTTTACCATCAATCGGTTCTCCTAATGGATTTACAACTCTACCTACAACACCTTCTCCTACTTTAATAGAAGCAATTCTATTTGTTCTTTTTACGGTATCTCCTTCCTTAATTTCCTCAGATGGTCCCATTAATACCACCCCAACATTATCTTCTTCCAAGTTTAATGCGATGGCATTGACACCGTTCTCAAATTCAACAAGCTCTCCTTGCTTTACATTAGTAAGACCATACACCCTGGCAATACCATCACCCACTTGAAGTACAGAACCTGTCTCTTCTAGTTCTGCTGTAGATTTAAAATTGGATAACTCCTGTTTTAATATCGATGTGATTTCATCTGGTTTGATTGCTGTAGTAGCCATATTTATATTTATTTATTAAAACTGTTGTTCTATTTCTCTTAATTTACTTGCAATGCTAGTATCATATAGATTGCCTTCATACTCTAGTACAAAACCGCCTATAATATCTTTATCAACTTCTTTGTTTAGCTCAACTTCTTTTTTGCCTGTTGCGGATAAAAGTGCTTCCTTGATCTTCTTCTCAAATCCCTCCTCAGCTTTATCAGCTGTTGTTAAAGTAGCAGATAGAATTCCGTTGCTCTCTTTGTATAATTCTTTAAATGCTAGACCAATTTCTGGCAAGATATTTTCCCTTTTCTTTTTTATCGCAATCTTGAAGAAAGCCAATGTCAAGTCATCTACCTTTTTAGTGAATACTTTATCTATAACTGCTGATTTTTTATCTGCATTTACAATTGGGCTTTTTAGTAATAACTCAAAGTCGCGATTGCTCTCTACAATACTATTGAATAAGCTAATGTCTCCATTTACCGCTTCCAACTTTTTTTGCTCTTCAGCAAGTTGCAAGAGTGATTTGGCGTATCTAGAAGCTAATTTTGAATTCATCCTTAGTTCAACTTAATATCAGCAACAAGCTCATTTAGATATTTGTCTTGCTCTTTCTTGTCTTTTAATTCTTTTCTCAAAATTTTGCTAGCCACTTCTACTGCCATCGTGCCTACCTCATTTTTAATATCCGCCATAACAGCATTTTTTTGAGATTCAATCTCTTTTTTGGCATTTTCTGTAATCTTAGCTGCTGCCTCTCTTGCTTCTTCCTTTGCCTCGGAGATAAGACTTTCCTTAGCATCTTTCGCTTCTTTTATGATTTTTGCCCGCTCTTCTTTCGCTTCCAAAAGAAGTTTCTCATTAGCTGCTTGCAAGTTGGCCATTTCCTCTTTTGCTTTCTCAGCCGCTTTCAAAGATTCTTCAATAGATTGCTCTCTCTCATTTACTGCGTTTAGAATAGGCTTCCAAGCAAACTTTCTCAGCAAGAAAAGAATGATAACAAATAAAACGGTTTGCCAAAAAAACAAACCAACTGAAAACTCGTGTAATAACTTATCCATATCTTTTTATTTATTTCCTCCAGTAGTTAAAGAAGAACTGCAACCAATCGTTGCAGTTCTCTTTTCTTTTGAATTAAACTGCAAATAATGCTGCAAATCCAATTCCTTCAATCAGCGCTGCTGCAATGATCATCGCTGTTTGAACTTTATTAGCCGCTTCTGGTTGTCTAGCAATGGCTTCCATTGCTGAACTACCAATCTTACCAATACCTAATCCGGCACCGATAACAATCAAACCGGCTCCTACGATTGCTGGAATTTCCATTTGATTATAGTTTTAAATGAATAAATAAGCATCTTTAATGGTCATCATGTTCTGCTACTGCACCTCCAAAATAAAGCGCCGTAAGCATTGTGAAAATATATGCCTGTAAAAAGGCTACCAATAATTCTATTACGGATAAAAACAAGGTTAATCCTAAGAAAGCTCCTCTTGCCATCCAATTTGTAAATACGTATAGTAGTGCTAATAAGCTCATAATCACCACGTGACCTGCAGAAATATTAGCATAAAGTCGAATCATCAATGAAAATGGTTTAATTACAGTTCCCAATAATTCTATCAATGCTAATGGAATTCTCATTGGAACTGGTACTCCTGGCATCCAAAAAATGTGCCCCCAATAATGTTTATTAGCAGTAAATTGAGTAATAAGATAGGTCATTAAAGCTAGGGCGAAGGTAACTGCAATATTTCCAGTTACATTTATACCTAGTGGTGTCAAACCAACTAGATTTATAAACCAAATAAAGAAAAAGACAGTTAGAAGATAACTCATATACTTCTTGTAATGCTTTTCGCCAATATTGGGGATGGCAATTTCGTCTCTTACAAACAGCACTAAAGGCTCTAAAAACTTTCCCCCTTTTTTTGGAATTGGATTCTCTTTATAAGACTTCGCCATTCTTGAGAAAACCAAAATAAGAAAAGCGCCCATCAACATGATAGTAAATACGTTCTTTGTAATAGAGAAGTCTAATGGCTTAGGATTTGATGGGTGACCATGTTCGCCCATAGTAATTGTGCCAGCTTCATCCGTTTCATATATTTTTCCATGGTATATTTTATAATACTTCCCATCACAAGATGCCACAGATTCTCCATGATGAAATCTTGATGAAGAAAAAATATGCAACCCATCATCAAATAAGATTACTGGCAAAGGGAACTCCCACCCCATGGCATGCCAGATTGTATAGTCATAAGAGTCTTGTAGGTGATGTTGAATATAAGCCTTTGCGCCATTTTCATCATGAGCACCAGTTTTCAAGTCCATGTGTAAGTCTTCCTCTTGAGAATTATCTTCTCCTCGAACATCAACAGTTGAAAGTCCTATTGATAAAGCAACTAGCAAACAAAAACTTAATATTCTATTCATAGCTTTCTTAAGAGTTGCAAAGCTAATAAATTTAAAAATTAAAAACCCTATTGTGGATTACTTTTTGAGCAATTTTAGAAGAAAAAGAACTTCTACGATCAGGCAAACTGCATATGGAATAAAAAACAAGGCAAATTCTGCTTTATCTACTCTACCATCTGCCTTAAAATCTGAATGGAATAGAAGAAAATAAGCTCCAAATTTCAACCCACTACCGACCATAAATACAAAACCCAAAATCTCTGACTTATTCTCTTTTAAAATTGACAAGGCGGAAAAAATTGCAATTGCTAAAGCAATATTGACCCCATAGGATAACACTGCTAAATCTTGACCACCAGTCAGCTTATTATGAAATATAAAAACAACTCCTATAATTACTAACAAATAAAGACAGAAATTCAGGATAGCCTTAAAGACTCTGCTATTCATTTTTATTGATCTTCTTTAGCTGTTGCAATACAAAATACATGGCAATGATGATCGATAACAGAGTCAACCCTATAGTAAACCACTTTTTATCCATGGGGAACTTCTCATCTAGCCACTTACCGGCATAGGCACCTAAAAATATAGTAGTCCCCATTTGAATACCCATTCCAGATAACTGAAGAAATTTGTTTGGCGTTGAGCTAGGCATATAATTAAAAATCCCTTCGTTTATTTCATGAAATAGACGAAGGGATTGAAATAATTTAAAAATTGATTATCCCAGAATTTTTATCAATGCGTAGATCAATCCAGGTAGATAAAATAATAATGTTAAAATAAGGTCAATCCAAAACTCAGTACCAATACCAAGGTGCAATGCTACTGCCAATGGTGGTATAAATATTGCAATAATTACTAATAGCAACAAGTCCACATCGCCTTTAGAACCTGATTTTTTTGCAGTCTTAAGGTTTGTCTTTACCTCTGATTTAATCTCTTTTCTAAAAGCTTTTTGCTCCGATTTACTCATTTCTTCGTATTCCTGAGGAATAAGCATCGTTTCTGGCAGCACTACATTATTCATCGGATTCACAACATTAGTCTCCGCACTAACCATTAAAACTGGCTCTTCTTCCAACGCTTTTTGAGCAGGCTCTACTTTTTTGTTTAGCTGAACATGCTTGGGGTAAAGCTGTTGTTCTTTGAATAATGATGTATATTGCTCTCGACTACATGATGAAAGCAATACTACAACAAATAATGAAAAAAACAATAATGATCTGGTTTTCATATTAATATGTTTTTAAATTTTGAGTTTCAAGATTCAAAGTTAAAAAATAAAACGGTTAGGTAACTAAAATTTTATAATTACTTTAAACGTCAAAATTATGACAATAATAAATGAAAAATACAATCTACAGACTTAAAGCTAAGCTTCCAAAGAACCACATGGCTAGCCTAAAAGGAGGTCAGGCAACTCCCCAAGACAAAAAGAAAGAGGCAAGCAAGTCCTCTAAAACCATAACGGACTCTTTTTTTGATCAAGTAAATAATTTACACCAAGAGTTTTTCAAAGACATTTAGAGTGTATTATAAAAAGCTTTAAACTAATTAATCTTCTTCCAGATTTCTTTTGGAACGCCATTCTTATGCAATGTGATCGTCATCATTTTTAATTTGATGTAATCTTCATGATAAAAATAGTATCCTTTGTTTTTTCCATTTCGCGCTCCACTGCCAGAGTCCTTAATTAAAAACCACCAACCATCTTCACTTTCTTTATAGCCAATTAAATGAATCGCATGATCATCAGTAGTTGCCCCATTGTTAAATCTTAGCTGTCTGGCATCTTCATTAATATATTCTGAAGGTATATCAAAAGTTGGTACCATCGCCACATCATTAGTTGGGCTATAACCAGGCTCTGAAACATCGCCACCAATAGAAATCGTATACCCATTTTTGAGTGAATTTTTAATAATTGCTACAAAGTCGTCTAATGGCACGTTGTAGTAATCATCACTATTCCACCAGTTATCTGGGACATCATATTCAGCTTTTGAATAATATGGAGATACCTTTAAGGACATAAAATTGACGTAATCGCTTGGGTTTAACTTGGCAACATTATCTAGATATTCTTTGGGAGTCATTTTCTTACCCTCAACTTTAATTTTCTCCGGTGCTTTTCCGATATGCTCATCTAGGTAAGATCTGATATCTTTCATAATAGCTTCCTTATCCCAACTATCTTCTTTTTTTGCTTTTTTCAATCGATCCTTCATCTTTTTAAACATCTCCTCGTGATTGTGAAATTTGTCGTCGCTTTCTTTTCCAACATATGCTTCTGCAGGCACCACGCCATATTGTGACATCATTCTAGCCACTGCGTTGGTCTCTGATCCCTCGCCAAAGGGAGACTCCCCTTTTGTCTTAATATATTCTTCTGCTTTCCCAATATACTCCCAATAAACCGTGTACAACTCTGATAGCTTGACTTCCTGCTTTGTTTGCCTATAAATCTCTGACTCAAAAAAAGAAGAAGTGGAGAAGCACCAACAAGTGCCTGTATTTCCTTGTGACAATGGATCATTACACCAAGCTGTCGTAAATTCTGAAGGAGACTGGGGGATGACAACTCCCTCATAGTCCATTTTAAAAGTCTTTTTACTTTCCCTTGGGTCTTTGCCTGCACTTTTTAAAATCTCGTTGTAATAATCGTTCTTGTAATCAATGTAAACCCCCTTGTCCTGTTTTTGTGCGAATAAAACAGTTAAAATGAATAAGAAAATTAGGCTAGTAAAAATGTGTTTCATAAACTATTTGATATTTTAGAATACAAATCTACAAAACAGATTTAAAGCAGAAAATATTTTACCCTTTTACCCTATCAGGATTATCCTTAATGAAAGTTTTCCAATCTTTGGCCTTACCTCCTTTCAAAATAGGATTAGAAGACTGAAAATAATGGCATACTGCCACAGATAGTGCATCAGTAGCATCAAAATAGGATGGCTGTTCTTCATACTTTAATAAATTTTTAAGCATCGCTGCCACTTGCTCTTTTGAAGCATTACCATTACCAGTAATAGACTGCTTTATTTTCTTTGGCGCATATTCAAATACGGGAATTCCTTTTGTTATGCCTGCAGCGATTCCTACACCCTGCGCCCTGCCCAACTTTAGCATAGACTGTACATTTTTACCGTAAAAAGGCGCTTCTATCGCTAGTTCATCTGGGTGATAGGCCTCTATCAACTTTTGAGTTCGCTCAAATATCTTCTTTAGCTTTAAATATGGGTCTTTTTCCTTGTCAAGCTTCACGACCCCAAGATTAATTAAGCTAATTTTATTGCCCGAAACTTGAATATTGCTATATCCAAAAATGTTGGTTCCAGGATCAATACCTAAGATTATTTTGTTATTTTGAGCCAGTTTTAACGTTTTATTACTTTAGAATAGGCAAAATCAATGAGATCAAGACTCAATATTGTTATAAAAATATTAATTCTAATTGGTCTATTCTACGCAATATACAACCAACTTTTTGTTAACAACGACATAAATCAACTTTTACAAACTTTTTTTGGCAACGTAAACCCATTAAATATAGCGTTGCTTGTTGTCCCCCTACTGCTTGTTGTTATTAATTGGTCTCTAGAAGCTTCAAAATGGAAATATTTAATAAAAAAAAGGCAAAACATATCCTTTTTAAATGCTTTAAAGGCAACTTTAAGCGGGCTCACACTAGGGTTGTTTACCCCCAATCGTATAGGGGAATATGGTGGTAGGGTCTTGTTTTTAAAAAAAGACAAAATAAATGGCTTTATCTTAACTACCATTGGTAGCTACAGTCAAGTTACGATCACTTTGATTGCTGGACTGATCGCTTTATTTTTTGCTTTACCAAAAGATCTAAATTCATTTATAGATATTCCAGTTTATATTTTGCAACCCGCTATAATATTTTTACTAGGCATCGTTTTTCTTGTCTATTTTAACATCCACAAAATGCCTACCAGTTGGATACCTTGGAAAATAGCTCAAAAGCACCTTAGTATATTAAACCTTATTCGTTTTAAAGATTTGTTTATTGCCCTTCTACTTTCACTTTTTAGATTTACCATATATACGGCACAGTTTTTGCTGCTATTATATTTACTCGGAAGTGAATTCCCTATATTAAAAGGACTAATGATGATCAGTATTATATTTTTAGCACAGACCATAATTCCCACAATAGCATTGGCAGAGCTTGGAATAAGAGGGAATTTAAGTATTTTCTTTTTAGGAATGCTCACAGATAATATTTTAGCCATTTTACTAGCTTCGACCTTGTTATGGATTATTAATTTGGTCATACCTTCTTTAGCTGGTTTGTTTTTTATCTGGAAGCATAATTTCTCAAAAACATTTAGCCTTAAGGCTTTCCCTTCATTAAAACGGGCTTTTTTATTAGGTCTAATAATTATTGTGGGCTTTATTTCTGCTGAAGCACAAAGTGACTGCAGTATAAAGAATACTGCGTTTAATATTGGTGAAGAACTAACTTATAAAGTAAACTATAACTGGGGTATGATATGGATTGGTGCTGGAGAGGTAACATTTAAAGTAAATACTGCTATCTATGATAAAAAGTCCGTATTTCATTTTACTGGAATTGGTCAAACATACCCTAATTACGATTGGTTCTTTAAAGTACGTGATCGCTATGAGTCTTATTCCAATAGAGAAACACTCCTTCCGTATAGATTTATTAGAGATGTTAAAGAAGGCAGCTACGAGATACTTCGAGATATGACCTTCGACCACAAGGCTAAAAAGGCTCATACAGATAAGGGGGACAAAGATTTAGCGGAATGCACTTACGATGTTGTTTCTGTAATTTACAAGTCTAGAAATATTGATTTTAGCAAATGCAAGGTCGATGAAGTGATTCCAATTAATATATTTTTGGACTACCAAGTATACCCCATATATATAAGATATAAGGGAAAAGAAACCATCAAGACAAAGCTAGGTAAGTTTGATTGTATCAAGTTCAAACCGCTTTTGGTAGACGGTACTTTATTTGAAGGTGGAGAAAACATGACCGTATGGGTAACAGATGACGCAAACAAAATTCCCATCAGAGTAGAATCTCCAATTATAGTAGGCTCTATAAAGGTAGACTTGATCTCTTACGATAATCTTAGAAGTGATTTTACCTCTAAGCATTAATTAAGTCCTAAAAAAACATTAGTTTAACAATCTGTTTATTTTTATTTAACAGATTGATATATCAATGCACCTAATTGTAATATCTAATGAGAGTGGTATTCTAGAAGAGTATATTCAGGTAACCAAACTCTTCGAAGAGGGCCTGATGTACTTCCATCTACGAAAACCCAACTTTCCCAAACACCTATTAGAGGAATATATTAATAATATTCCTAAAGAATATCATGACCGCATTATAATTCACTCTCACTACGATTTGTGCTTAAAGTACAATCTAAAAGGCATCCATCTTACTAAAAAACATAAGAAAAGGCCTTTTCAAACTTGGTTGAAGATTCTATATTTAAAACTGAGGCGAAGAGAAAAGCTTACCATCAGTGCAACCATTAGATCGCTCAGAGAGATCAACCCTACTATCAAGAAATACAGCTATACTTTTATAAGTCCAGTATTTAGACCTTCCAAAAGAAAGAAAAGCAAACCGTTTAACGAGATAGAACTGCAAGAAAAGCTCTACCGAACTAACTATAAGATTATTGCTCTTGGTGGTGTCAGCAAAGATCATCTAACTGTCGCTAAAAACATAGGCTTCCATGGTGTTGCCATACTAAGCTATATATGGAAAGACAAAGATCCAATTGGTGCATTCAAGAACATTAAACTTGCATTGCTCCATCAAGAAGCAGGATACGCAGCTTAAAAATTAAGCGTCAAGTTAAGCAAGAAGTTTGTTCCTGCTTGTGGATACAAATAGTTTTCCGATATCGTTTCTCCCCCAGCGATATAAGCAAATGTGTAACCATTAGAGGCATACTCTAGGTTGAAAACATTATTTATTTGAAGACTTACGTTAAGCTCTTTGAATAATTTATTTTTCAAGGCATAGTCCAGTCTTGCATTATTCAACCAATATGCATCAAGCGTTTTACTTTCATCAGATGTATTATCTAAAAATTGCTTGCCTACATATTTAGACTGCCACGTTAAAGCAACATTTTTGATTGGCTTATAAGTAACAACACCTGCTCCAATAACACTTGGTGAAAAAGCAATATCTGTATTGGTATAAATAATTTCTTCTTGAGAGAAATCATCGTAGTTATCTACAAAAGCTTTAAAGTTTTTGATTTTATTTTGGCTCAAGGTTGCATTTCCAGAAACTTCTAGTTGTTTGCTTACTCTATATCCAGCAACTAGCTCAAGACCAGCTCGGTAACTTTGATCTATATTCTGCCTAGTATACGCACCAACATCATTAACCTGACCAGTCAAGACCAACTGATTTTTGTAGTTCATGTAATAGATATTACCTAAAATTGAGAAATTGTTTAGCAATCGCTCTGCACCGACCTCAATATTGTGTAAAGTTTCGTGCTTAGGTCTGCTTTGGGGTGTTGATTCTGTATAGTCATTTCTATTGGGTTCTTTGTTCCCAATACCGTAATAACCATACACTCTATACTTGTTTGGCGTACCATAGTTAAAGCCGATTTTCGGATTAAAAAAGTTCAATTGATCTGTTTGCTGTACATTGTTCAAATTATTGTCGAACCCAAGAAAGCTGTACCCTACATTCCTATACTGCAAATCTATGTATGCACTTAAGTCATCACTTAGCAGATAATCTGCCTTCAAGAAAGTATTAAAGTCTGTTTTAATTGCATCATTTTCGTAGTATCGATCATATATTTCGCTATTGCTAGCATACTCTGCCCAAATGATCTCACCAAAATGAGCGCCTAGGTATTGATTCCAGGCGCCACCAAGTGTCACATTTATTCTTTTTTGATTGTTATAATTAGCTGAATACGTAAACCCATAATAGTCATTATCCAACCACCTTCTTCTTATAATATCTGAATTTGTAATGGTATCGCTACCAACAGTTACTGGATCTAGTCCATAATCAGCGAGATCATCCTGAGGACGATATTGTTCAAAGTACCCTCTGCCATAAGTGTAATGCAAAGCGCCATTTGCAGACCAGTAATTATTAAAAGAATGAGAGTATATTAATTGGTAGTGATCTTGTTGGTAATTATCAACTTCATTTTCATATAAATAGTAGTTAAACGTACGCCCCGAATTTCTTAGATTTTCTGCTTGTTCAGGTGAATAAAAATTATTAGCAATGACAGCCTCAATTCCTACCGCATCATTCTCTAATTTTGCTTCTGGCGTTCCCCACCAAGATTGATACGTGATCTCTTTTCCAGAAATAATATTAAACTTTAGAATATCTTTTTTTCCATAATATCCTGCCGATAAAAACATGGACTTTAAATCTGAACTTGCTCTATCAATGTAACCATCTGAAGTGATTTTAGAAAACCGTCCATCAATCGTAAATTTTTCATTAATCAAGCCTGTTCCAAAACCAACAGAGTTCTTCAAAGTATTAAATGATCCATAGGTACTACTTAGTGTTCCGTAAGGATATTGATTTAAACCTGTAGTTTGCATACTAATTGAACCTCCAAAAGCTCCGGCCCCATGCGTTGAAGTTCCTACTCCTCTCTGAATTTCGATATTATCTGTTGATGCTAATAAATCTGGCATATTGACCCAAAAAACGCCCTGAGACTCTGCATCATTTAATGGAATACCATTAATTGTCACATTTACACGAGTAGCATCGCTTCCCCTGATACGAATACCAGTATAACCCACACCGGCTCCGGCATCTGATGTAACAACCGTTGATGGTGTGTATCGCAACATGTATGGAACATCCTGCGCAAGGTTCATTTCATCAATAGTCTCCTTTTTTATCTGCTCATTTGCTATCGGGGACTTGGCATTAGTTCTGGTTGCAGCGACGATTACCTCATCTGTTAATACATTTCTTCTAGGTAAAACAATATTTAAAAAAGTGTCAGACTTTAAATCCAACTTGAGTGTATAGACTTCATAGCCAATATAAGTAACCTGCACCACATATAAGTCTGGCTTTATATTTTCTATTGAAAACTGACCATCCAAGCCAGTATAGCTACCTTGATACAAAAACTCAATAAATACACTTGCCCCAGGCAAAGGCTGATCACTAGCATTATCTATGACTTTGCCCTTAATACTATATTGCCCAAAGAGATTAAGAGATAAAAAAAAAGAAATGGCTACGAATAGGATAATTCTCATTACACTTGTTTTATTTAATTAACAGGAGCAAGAGATTATCTCAACAATAATCTGACCACTTTCCCTTCGTCGGCATTATCCGCATCAGGTTATAAGGGTATAATCTCAGCCTGTTCGTCAGCTAGTGAACAAGCACCCCTGTTTGAATGGTGCAAATGTAAGAAACTTTAAATTGAAATTGCATAGTTCCTGATTAAAAGATTGATTTACCACCCGCTTCGTCGCTAAAGCTATGAAGCGTAAGCGACCCTACCCCTCCTATCCCGATAGCTATCGGGAGGAGGGGAATTCAACTTCCCAAAATATTATCTATGATTTGAATAGCTTTTTTTGTGCGAGCCTCCCCTTTGCCAGAAATGATATCATAATCTAAAGCCTGCATATTTAAATTTTGCTTATACATGTTAAATAGTGCTTCTCTTTTATGCTCATCTTCTCTTTGTCTATCAGCTTGCCAAGGCAAATCCGGTGATAGTAATAAATATTTTCCACTAGATTGTTGCTTCAACTCATCGATAATCCATTGTGGGCATTCATTAAACTTATCTTCTAACCAAACTTGAATTACTGATAAATCCGTATCACAGATTACATGTTTATTTTGTTGGAGTACTTTCCTTTCCCTCGCAATCTGTTCTTTGGCAATTTTTATCACATCATCAAAAGTATATGGTCTGCCTAACTGTTCAAGATATTCTCTAGCCACTTCCTCAACTAAAGGTAATTTGTAATGGATAGCTAACGCTTTTGACAAGGTTGTTTTCCCTGTACATTCTGGACCAACTATCGCAATCTTCATCACCAGTTCATTAATCCATTAATGGCTAGACCTGTATAGAAAAGGTATAATACCGCCGAAATATATAATCCTCTTTTGGCATATAAATATATGGACACTGCGTCAATCACGATCCAATAATACCAATTTTCCTTGTACATATAAATCATCAAAAACGTCCCGATAAAACTAAATATAGTTGTAAAAGAGTCAATATAGGGAAGCTTGGCATCCGAAAAGCGTTTTAAAGCACTAGCCATTAAAAATACTCCCAGGACACTCATTCCGAGTAGTAGCAAATTAGTTTCAACGTTTAAACTAGATGAAACAAAACTCGAACTATTTCCCCAGGTATACCAACCGTAAATGCCAGTTAGAAAGTAAAAACCATGCAAAATGGTTTCTGCAATTAGCTTCTTTTGATAACACAAGTAAAGAAAAACAACAGAAGCGGAAATCGCAAATAGCCAACACCAACTATTACCATAAGTAATTAAAATCGTATAGAGCGCTGAACAGATTACTGCGAAAATCTCAACGAGTAATAATTTATTTTTAAAAAAACTCACTTCTTCAACTGCTCAGGTAGTTCTTCCCTAGTTAAATTACCTTTCCCAATTTTGATCATAAACATGGCTTTATGCTCCTCGAGTATTTTGTAAATATGATCTTTAAGTGCATTCATCACTACATCATATTCTCCAAATATTTGTGAGCTCATACCGTTGACCTCTATTTGCAGACCATCAATTGGCTTGAGCCGTTCTATAAAATATATAATAATAGATTTGTAATTTTCTGTTAAAGGATAAAGGCTTATATCAACACTTATTTGCATTTATAAAAATTTTAGATAATTATTCTCTGATACGTTTAACTCAATTTCAGCACCCATTTTCAAAGCATGGTTACCTTTTATATGCCCAGCAGGAAAATGATAACAAACAGGATAATCATATTCTGCCGTATGTTCCTGAATAATTTCCTCCGCTGATTTTCCGAATGGAACTGTATTATCATTCATATCGGTCATTCCACCAACGACTAAGCCTGCCAACTTGGAAAGTTTTCCAGCTCGCTTTAATCCAATAATCATTCTATCTACATGATAGAGATATTCGTCTAAGTCTTCTATAAATAAAATTTTACCCTCTGTATTGATATCGCTTTTAGAACCAATAACATTGTAGAGTAAAGACAAATTACCCCCAATGAGTTGCCCTTTTGCTTCCCCAAGTCGGTTTAGTTCATCGGAACGAAAGTGGTACTGAATATTTTCTCCAAATAAACATCTCTTAATCGTTTCTATTGCTAAATTCTCTTTCCCATCTTTAGGAAATTGAATTGGCATATCCGAATGGAGCGTTTGAATTTGATAATTACTATGAATATGCGTATGCAAAACGGTTATATCACTAAAACCAATAATCCACTTAGGGTTTTGTTTGAAGGTTGAAAAGTCTAATCGATCTACAAATCGAACACACCCGTATCCACCGCGAGCACACATAACTCCTTTAACACTATCATCATCCAACATCTCCTGAAAGTCTTCAGCCCTGGCTTTATCATTACCAGAGAACTGATGATACTCTGTTCCAATTGTTTTTCCAATCTTCACACTCAAACCCCATGATTCTAAAATCTTAATTGCTGGAGAAATTTCTTCCAAAGAAATCTTCTTAGCAGGAGCAGTAATGCCAATTGTGTCTCCAGATTTTAAGTAAGGTGGTATGATCATTTCCAAGTTGCTCATTATAACTTATTCCCTCCAAATACTATCTTTGCACAAGTTACAAAATTCACCTTTATCGAGATGAGTGAGCCTAAAAGATATATGATTACTTCTGCGTTACCTTATGCCAATGGGCCTATTCATATTGGTCATTTAGCGGGTGCGTATCTTCCAGCGGATATTTATGCTCGGTATATGAGGCTAAAAGGCAAAGATGTAGCTTTTGTTTGTGGGTCTGATGAGCACGGCGTACCTGTAACACTTCGCGCTAAAAAAGAAGGAATTAAGCCACAACAAGTGGTTGACAAATACCATACGATTAATAAAAAAGCTTTTGAAGATTTCGGCATCAGTTTTGATATGTACCATCGTACTTCTGATCCATTACATCACGAAACGGCTTCAGCATTTTTTAAACATTTATATGATAAGGGTGTTTTTGTTGAAAAAGAATCGAAGCAATATTACGATGAACAGGAGAAGCAATTTTTAGCCGATCGATACATTGTTGGTACTTGTCCAAAGTGTGGCAATGAAAATGCTTATGGCGATCAATGTGAAAAGTGTGGCTCTACTTTAAGTCCTGAAGAATTAAAAAATCCGAGATCTGCACTGAGTGGGAATCAACCGATTAAAAAGAAAACAAAGCACTGGTATCTTCCTTTGGACAAAATTCAAGAAGAATGGTTGGAGGAATGGATAGATAGCCACAAGCCCAAAGGTAACAAACAAGAAACAGAAGAGTGGAAAACTAACGTTTACGGACAATGCAAATCATGGCTAGACCAAGGATTACAACCCCGTGCCGTCACCAGAGATCTAAATTGGGGTGTTCCGGTTCCAATTGATGGCGCCGATGGCAAAGTTTTATATGTCTGGTTTGATGCACCTATTGGCTATATTTCTGCTACCAAGGCATTAGAGGGTTCGGAGTTTCGAGTTCATAATTCAGAGTTTTCTTGGAAAGACTATTGGCAAAATAAGGATACCAAGCTATTACATTTTATCGGCAAGGATAATATTGTTTTCCACTGCCTGATTTTTCCAGCTATGTTAAAAGCCCACGGTGATTACATTCTGCCCGAAAACATTCCTTCTAATGAGTTTATGAACTTGGAAGGGGATAAAATTTCGACTTCTAGAAATTGGGCAGTATGGCTTCATGAATACTTAGAGGATTTTCCAAACAAAGAAGACGTTTTACGCTATTGCCTGATTAGCAATATGCCTGAAAATAAGGATAGCGAATTCACTTGGAAAGATTTTCAAGAGAAAAATAACAGCGAGCTAGTAGGCATCTTAGCTAATTTCATTAATCGTGTTGTGGTATTGACACATAAATATTTTGATGGGGTTGTACCTGAAGGCTATGAATTTAATGAAACATTAAGACTAAAAATTGAACAAAGTACCAATGTGATTGATAAGCATATTTCATCATATCAGTTCCGCGCGGCCTTGCAAGAGTTCATGAATATTGCACGAGAGGGAAATAAATACCTCACTGATGCTGAGCCTTGGAAACTAGAAAAAGGTGACCCTAAAATTCCTCAGGTACTATTCGATTGCATCCAGGTTTGTGGTGTATTACAAAAGTGTATGGAAATATTTTTACCTTTTACTTCAAAGAAGTTGGCTACAATCTTAAAAATTGAAGAACCTCAGTTACAAAATGTTGCTCCTGGAACTCAACTCGGTAAACCAGAACATCTTTTTACACGTATTGAAGACAAAGACATTCAAAAGCAAATCGACAAACTTCAAAATTCCAAAAAGCAGAATATGGAAGCTAATTCGTCAATCGTAAATCCGCAATCTGAAATTACATTTGATGATTTCATGAAAATGAATATTAAAGTAGGAACCATTAAATCAGCAGAAAAGCACCCTGATGCTGATAAACTTTTAAAACTGGAGGTTGATTTAGGTTCTGAGACTAGAACTATTGTCTCAGGAATTGCACAACACTATCAACCTGAAAATATTGTCGGCACCCAAGTAAGTGTATTAACCAACCTAGCTCCTCGCAAAATTAGAGGCATCGAATCTCAAGGGATGATCTTAATGGCTGAAAACACGGACGGTAAGTTAGCTTTTGTAAGTCCCGACAAAACCGTTGATAGTGGAAGTGAAATTCGATAATTATTGTTTTACTATTTTTCTAATAGCTCTTTCCCCACTTACAATCGTTTCGACAAAATAAACTCCTCTTTCTAAACTAGCTAGATTAATCATTGACTTATTACTTCGGGAATGTTCTTTTACTAATACCTTGCCCTCAACATTTTTGATGATAATTCCATATTCTTTAACATTTAAATTGATAATTAGCCAGTCTTGAACAGGGTTTGGATAAATCCTTAAATCAGTCTTACTTAATGTGTGAATATCGGTGTGCTTTGCTGCATATGCAGAATCGATAAACTTAAAACAATCCATCATTTCCGCATCAAAAGTTGGAAAAACAGTAGTGTGACCTATACCAGGCATCTCATTTAATTTAGCAATTGCTGTATTCGCTTCTAAGCTATCATACACTTGAATAGCTTGATTATAACCAGGATCACTTGTTCCAATACATATACAAGTCGGCATATCTGATGTATAGCCGTAGCTATTTGCGGTATATCCGAAAAAAACAACAGGGTTAAAAGGAATGATACCCCTAAAATCATATGTTGTTTCTAATCCTTCTGCTAAAGCAACAGCCCCATTGCATGAAAATCCTGTTAAGTAGACCCCAGAAGGATCAATATTATATAATTGCATGGCAGAGTCTATTGATTGAGGAATAATTTGAGCATTAGCGCCATTCATCTGATTTCCTTGATTGTCAGGGCACATAATAATGGCATTCAAACTATCAGAAAGATTTATCAGATCATTTCTAAACCAAAAAGAACTGCCTCCACACCCATGTAACCCCACTACCAATTTGTAAGATTGACTGGCATCATAATCCATTGGAACATAGTATGACACTGCTCTAGTTTGTTTATTAAACGTTATAGTTGTCTCAAAACTTCCAGTTTGTTGGGCTTGTATTTTAACACTAAATATTAAGCTGCTTATTAGGACTATAAATATTATTTTTCTCATTACTCTTTGCTTCATTGTTGGTGCAAAAAAGGAAGTTTTTTTATAACCAAAAACAAAAAGTAATGCTATAATTTACGTTTCAAAGGGGCGATTTATGCTACAGGCTTAAACTGTTCAAAGCCCTGATTGCAAGAATTGCAATAATGTATAGATCGACAAAGCGTGCTGCCAAAAGTAGACTTCATGACCGTATTAGTACTATCGCAATATGGGCAAGGCACGTTTTGTAAAATTTCGGAATCTATATCACCATGATGAATAGGAGGAGGAGCTAATCCAAATTTTTTTAAAATTTGTTTGCCTTTTGGCGTGATTCTATTACTATCCCACTGGGTGTCATAAGTAACATCAACAGTCACAGAATTAACACCAAGTTTTTGAATATTATCTTGAATCTGTTTTTTGATGGATTGTTGTAATACTTCAATCGCGGGACAAGCAGCAAATGTGGGTGTCATAGTTACCTTTACATTTTTGCTACCATCAATATCCACCTTAGTAATCATACCAAGGTCTACTACTGAAATTGCAGGTATCTCAGGGTCTTTTACTTGTTCAAGGGTCGACCAAATGTTTTTTTCTAGGTTTTTCATATTTGGATACATGATACCACCCCTGCCCCCTCCTGCAAGGAGGGGAAATTTGAAATCTTCAATCCACCTACCACTCTGCTCTTGGATCCAACGCCATCACCTCCGTCATCTCATCTAATAAAAATTTCAGATGCTCTGTATGATAGCCTTTTCTGCCTCCTAAAGCAGGCTCTAGACTGCCAATATTTGGCATTTTCAAGTTAGATCGCTCAATGATTGGTGTAATATCTTCCAACCATTTCTCTTTTAATGCCTTCTCTCCTATAAATGTATTATCGGAAATCAATTGTCCCTCAAAGTCACCTTCTTCAAAAATACCTAGTGCTAGAGGCATTACCTCGTTCAAAGCGTTTTGCATCCTAGCGTGACTTTCTTCAGAGCCATTTCCCAATTGCTGAATCCATGTATCTGCATGAATGATATGATACTTTATCTCACCTTTCACTTTTTTGGCAAAGTTAGCTAGTGGCCTGTAGGTAGATTCTGTCAGTGCCATATATCTGGCATACTCTGCATGATCAAATAAAAACTGTCTAATTAGACTAAAATCATACCCGCCTGAAGTCGAGGCAAGCCCTCCATCCTCTGTTTTGGTAATACCATGTATAGGATATTCTACTAAGTGACATGATTTAAAGTTTTTTTCCTCTCTTTTAAAGCCCAATGCATCAGGATCGGCCTCACCATGTTGCTCATTAAGGATTTGATATAGATTTAAGGCATGCCCTACTTTATCTTGAGCCATAGAAGAAAAAGAAATGTCTTCCTCTAGAGTTGGCCCCAAGCCCGTCCACTCTGAATTCCTATGACCAATGATCAGTGCATCATCTGCCATTTTGTATAAAAGTTCTTTAATGTGTTCCATTGTTTAATTTGTAGTTTGTAGTTTATAATTCACAATTAAAAACTATGAATTATAAACCATTTTATATCCCAAAGTAATTAGTACTTACACCGCTCTTCATGTTGTTTTCTTTTTGAAATTTTTCTACTTTTTCTCTCACTTTATAATAGTCTCCATCTCGATATTTTTTTTCTGGAGCTGTATCAAAGATATCTTCATCTTCATATCTAAAAGTGTATATTTCAGATGATTTCACCACCCAAATGTTAGCACTTTTAAACCTTCGTCCATATTGTTCTTTAGCAAAAACTAAAGCCAGCTCTGGACTCGGTGCATGCACAATTCCTTCATGCCTCACCTGATCACCTCTTTTCTTTTGGTGAAAAACCTCATATGTCGGCCAGTGTTTATGCTCATCTGTCTGAATCCTATTTTCATGGATCAGATCTAATCGGTTCATTCTTGGATCTAATGATTTCATATTGATTGTAAGATTAGAAGGTTTTAAGATTTAAAGATTTTTTTATCATTTTCCTTTTCGAGGCTTCTAAGATATTTAATGAAACCACTAATTTGTTTGGATAGTGAGATAAGCTCATTGTATTTTTCATTGTAAAATGTGCTTTCTATTAGATTAGCTTCTTCCAAGATTTTCAATTGACTTCTAAGTTCTCCAGCAGAACCTTTGGCGTACTTAAGAAACCTAAGAAATTCCTTATTGTTGTTGTATTCAAACCCCTCTGCTATATTATTAGAAATTGATGAAGCTGCTCTTCGAATTTGATCTTTTGCCCCGAAATCACTCTTTAGTGCTCCTATATTAGATACTTTATAAATATCAACAGCAATTTTAATAGCCAGTTGCCATATTTCTAACTCCTCAAATCGATCTATTTTTGCCAATCTTGCAATCTTATAATTTTACAATCTTTAAACTATGTTATGCCAATGGCATGACGTATTTATCTTTCGGCTGAAACAATGCTTCTCTTACCCATTTCCCCTTCTCTTCAGCCCATCTTCTTACCGCTAACCTTTCTGCATTGCACGGCCCATCTCCTTTAATGACTCTAAAAAATTCATCCCAATCGGGTTCTGTATAAGCCCAAACACCTGTTTCCTCATCTTTTTTCAAATTTGGATCAGGTAGTGTTAAGCCTAGTTCCCAAATTTTGGGGACATAGGTATCTAAGAACTGGTTTCTCATATCATCATTACTTGCCAATTTCACCCTCCATTTCATCAGCTTCTCAGAATGAACTGACTGCTTATCAGAAGGACCAAAGAAGTGCATAATGGGCTGCCACCATCTATTCAAAGCTTCTTGCAACATTGTTCTTTGTGCACTAGTTCCAATAGCTAAGGCAACAAAGGCATCGTGACCTTGTTTTAAATGAAATGCTTCTTCGAAGCAAATTCTATCCAAAGCACGACAATAAGGCCCATAAGATCCTTTCGAATTAGTAATTTGATTAATGATCGCAGCAGCATCAATCAGAAAACCGATAACCGTAACATCTGCCCAAGTTTCTGCTGGATAATTAAACACATTAGAATACTTTGATTTTCCGCTTAACAAATCATTAAACATTGCTTCTCTTGATTTTCCTAATGTTTCTGCCGCTGCATACAGCAATTGCCCATGACCAATCTCATCTTGTACTTTTGCCATGATCGATAATTTTCTTCTAAACCCAGGTGCTCTAGTTATCCATGTTCCCTCAGGTAAAGAACCGATAATTTCAGAATGGGCATGCTGCTCAATCATTCGAGTCAACTGCTTTCTATACTCTGGTGGCATCCAGTCATCTGGTTCAATTTTTTCTCCCCGATCAATTCTAGCCTCAAACTCCTCTAGCTTTTTAGGATCTTCTCCTTCAGCGACACTTTGTCTTTTTTCATTTGGATCTATATATGCATTTCCGTACATAGGTAGTTTTTAATTTAAAATTGCATGGTTGGAGATTAAATATTTTTATCCTCTAACCATTTAATTATTTCATTACAATATTTTCCATATCCCTCTATTGTCAGCTGA
The DNA here is from genome assembly GCA_030426955.1 of Bacteroidia bacterium. Lineage (GTDB taxonomy): Bacteria > Bacteroidota > Bacteroidia > Chitinophagales > JAUHXS01 > JAUHXS01. Next base: position 32,306 of record JAUHXS010000010.1, read on the forward strand.
ATTGCATCAAAAAGGATTTTTTCATCTAGTTGTTGATATTGATGAATAATCGTATTTCGAAGCCCTACTGATTTTGATATCTCATTAGCAAAGTCTTCTGTTAGCATACCCTCTTTGCCTAGTGACATAAAAGACTCTTTACTTGTAACAACACTCTCATTAAAATACTCTCTTAATAAATAATTATTGATATCTATTGCACAATCAATAATCTTTTCAATTAGTCGTTCTACTAAGTGAAAGTTCTTAAAGTCGTTGAGGTCAGAAATATCTTTTATATTCAGCAGTTGTAGTTTATCTATATCTACCTGAATATATTTTAATCTCTGAAAAATGATTTCTGTACTCATTGCCTCGCTTCTTTTATCATTTTTTCCTTCATCTGATCATAATACTTCTTATAATCCCAATACATTTTTTGTCCTGCACAAATAAATGTGGTTACATAATCTTTATCACCAAAAATAATTTGATTTTTATGTGCCATCTCATTTTTCAACAAAGGACTGGCATCACTCCAATATACTATATCGATTTTATCTTTATTAAAGATATCTATAAAATCGCTAATACAATTTAATAGTTCTCTAAACTCAAGACTCTTTTTTCTTATATAACAAATATCAATGTCATTTGCTAATTCGGAATTATTAACCATAGACCCATGCAATATGAGCCCCTCAAAGCCATGCCTCTGCGACACATCGTTAATCTTTTCTTGTAAACTTGCATCTATTTTCATATTATAAGTCCTTTAATCAATAAGTCACTCAAATTTTCCCCAACTTCTTTGGCACTCATTTTGCCATTTGGTTTATACCAATCATATATACCATTTAATGCTGATAGTATAGTAATAGCAGCAAACTTAGGTTTCATTTTTTGAAACGCCCCTTCTTTAACTCCCTTTCTTATTATTTTGATAAAATACTTCTCGTAAGTATCTCGCATTGCTAGAAATTCTGATAAATAAGGTTCTGTGAGATGTTTCCATTCTTGCATAAATACAGCAGAGGCTTCAATATTATCAATCATAACTGCGACGTGACTTTTAATTGCAAAATCCAATTGTTGTTGCAAACTACCCTTTTTGTTATCCTCCATAATACTCAAAAAGTCATCTGCTACTTTAAAGCATATGCCTTGCAAAATATCTTCTTTTGACTTAACGTAATTATAAATTGTAGCCAATCCTATATCAGCCTCATTGGCCAAGTCACGCATTGATGTAGCTGCAAAGCCCTTGTCTTTAAACAAGTTTTGCGCTACTGTGGCAAGCTCTTCTTTTTTTATTACTGTCTTCATATCTCAATACGAACGAACGTTCGTTCGTAAATATATATTATTTTTCTCATTTTAGCAAGTGATTCTTTTATCGTTGACTCTTTAAAAGGCTTGTTTTTAGTAACAAAATCTTTAATTTTACGTATTAATATTCCACACTAAACATTTTTGGCCATTTTGAGATTGTTACAAACTTTATTTGTAATTACTGTTTTATCACTAAGCTTCAACAGCTTTGCCAAACATACCTATACCTATTACAGGCAATTAACCATAAGTCCTAAGTACAAATTTATCGGAAACTATGAAGTTGCAGAAAGATTTACTAAAAAGGTAAATTGTTATGAGTTTAGGTACAATAAGTATGGGGAGCTAGATAGAATTACTTATCTCAAAAATGGAAAACCTGCCATGGATAAGTATCTGAGCATATCAAAGATAAAGCTGACTTATAACAAAGATGGTGCAGTGCATCGTCGTTATTACAACAAAAAAAATAAACCCATTACAGATAAGATAAATGGTGTGTATGGAACTAGTGTCATATATGATACGCTTCGTGGTATCATTTCGATGAAATGCCATGATATCGGGAAAGAGGAATATATGAAAGATCAGTACGGCGTCACCAACTATGTGCTAACACTAGATAAAGACGGAGACATTCAAAGTTTGGCTTACTGCGATGCGAGAGGCAAGCCATTAGATACAGAAATATATAGAATAAAATACGACCATGAGAAAGACAAAAATGCAGTCAATCAATACTTCTCAGATCGTTTAGGCAATATTTTATCTGGATCAGACAATATCGTCAAAGTAAAGAAAATTTATGATGATTTGGGCAATCTTACTGAAGAACGATACCTAGACAAAAGTGGCAATCTTGTCGAGTCTGCCTACTCTGGAATTGCGCTCACTCGATGGAAGTTTGATCGCAATGGCAACCTATTGGAAGAAATAGTTTATGGTGCTGATGAAATGCCTAAAGAAGACAGCATCATAGGTGTTTCAAAAACCAAATGGCGATATGACGGTAAAGGCAACGTAATGGAAGAAAAGTATTATAACATTAACAATAAGCTTACAAATAAGAAGAATCATGAACTATTTAAGCATGCTATCATCAAATGGCGATATGATAAAAAAGGACGCATCGAAACAATTCAATATTTTGATGAGAAAAGAAAGTTAGTTTCTGTAATTGAGCATCCGAATGATGAAATAACACTGCGTTAACAACAACATTCTCATTTATCATAATTGATTTCTTTTTACCTTTATCTGCAATATGATTCCACAAAACACCATAGATCAAATAATTGAGACCGCACAGGTTGACGAGGTTATTGGTGAATTTATTACCCTAAAAAAGCGAGGCGTTAACATGATTGGACTTTGTCCATTTCACAACGAAAAAACGCCCTCTTTTACAGTCTCTCCTTCAAAGGGAATCTACAAGTGTTTTGGCTGTGGCAATGCTGGTAATTCGGTTAAGTTTTTAATGGAACATGAACATTATACTTATCCAGAGGCATTGAGATTTCTAGCAAACAAGTATAATATTGAGGTGGAGGAAGAACAGCGAGATGAAGCCTCCTTAGAAGAAGAAAAGCTAAGAGATAGTCTATACATTATTAATGAGTTTGCTCAAAAGCAATACACCAATAATCTGATAGAAAATGAAGAAGGCAAGAGTATTGGGCTAAGCTATTTTAAGGAACGAGGGTTTAGGCAAGATATCATTGAAAAATTTCAGCTTGGGTACGCCGTACAGAGGTCAACAGACTTGCTTGAAAAGGCGAAGGCTAAAGGTTACCAAGTAGATTTATTAAAAAAACTGGGTTTAGTAACTGAAAAGGGCAACGACTTCTTCAGAGAGCGTGTTATTTTCCCCATTAGAAATCTTTCTGGAAAGGTTATTGCCTTTGGTGCGAGAACACTAAAAAGCGATAAAAAGATACCAAAGTATCTCAATTCTCCTGAAACTGACGTTTACAACAAGAGCAAAGTACTTTATGGCGCCTTTCTGGCAAAGGGGCCAATGCGCAATCAAGATGAATGTTATTTGGTAGAAGGCTACACGGATGTCATCAGCTTGCATCAAGGTGGTATAGAAAACGTTGTTGCCTCTTCAGGAACATCTTTAACGCCTGATCAAATAAGGTTAATCAAACGATATACCAAGAATATTACGGTCTTATTTGATGGAGATCAAGCTGGAGTCAAAGCAGCATTCAGAGGCATTGAGCTCATTTTAGAAGAAGGCTTAAATGTCAAAGTAGTTCTTTTCCCAGATAGCGAAGATCCTGACTCATATCTAAGAAAAATAGGTAGCGAGTCTTTCAAGGTCTTTCTTGCCGAAGAGGCTAAAGACTTCGTATTATTTAAAACACAACTACTATTCCAGGAGTCAAAAAACGATCCAGTAAAAAAAGCTAACCTAATTCAAGAGATTGTAACGACTATTGCTAAAATTCCAGAACCAATCAAACAATCACTCTACACCAAAGAGTGCAGTACCTCCATGGATGTTAATGAACAGATGTTAATCAATGAGGTTAATAAAATTAAACGTACTACTCTCCAAAAAAAGCTCAAAATAGATGAAGCTAATACGCCTAAAATAGACGGAATCACAACGGAAGATCATAGTCAAAAAGAACTAAATGCCAATGAAGTTGATGTTGATTATCAAGAAAAAGACATTCTAAGGCTATTGCTAGCTTATGGAGATAAAGAAATTGAAGAGGGAATAACCGTTACTCAATATATTCTTACTGAATTACAGGAAGTCGGTTTAGAAACTAAGCTTTACAAAGAGATTTTAGCTGAGGTAAATACAACTTTTCAAAAAGAGAAAAAGGTATTGGACAATAGCTATTTTTTAAACCATCCTAATAACAATATCGCTAAGTTAGCCATTGAATTTGCATCTTCTCCTTACGAATTGAGTGAAAACTGGGAGAAAATGCATGAAATTTTAATTACTGAAGCTGACAGCAATTACAAAAAAGATATCAAATCGGGGATCATGCGCTTTAAGCTTAAAAAGGTCAATAAACTCATAGCAGAAAACAGGATCCGACTTAAAGAATTAAAACCTGATGATGACTACATGACTATTTTAAAAGTCAACAAAAAGCTAGAGGAGATGCGAAATCAGATTTGTGATATTTTAGGCACTGTTGTCTACTGATTAAGATATTTTAAAATTAGAAAATTAAAAGGTTTATTTTTATTACATATAAAATAATACTTAAAATAAATCATGAATAAAAAGATAGCAATTGGATGTGATCACGCGGGTTTTGAATACAAAAAATTCCTTCAATCTTATATGGAAGAAGAGGGAATTGAGGTAAAAAACTTTGGAACAGATAGTGAAGACTCTGTAGACTATCCAGACTTTGTTCACCCAGTTGCCAACGCTGTAGAATCACAAGAAAGTGATTTGGGTATTCTTATTTGTGGTAGCGGGAATGGTGTTGCAATGGCTGCAAACAAACATCAAAATATAAGAGCTGCACTTTGCTGGGAGGTATCATTAGCAGAGCTTGCTCGTCAACATAATGATGCCAACATCATTTGCATTCCTGCTAGATTTGTATCTATAGAGAAAGCAAAAGAAATGGTTGATGCGTTTTTAAATACTGATTTTGAAGGAGGAAGGCATCTAAGAAGGGTTGAAAAAATATCTTGCTGACTAGCGAATCAAAGTAATCTTATGGTTTAATACTTCATGGGGTTCGCCACTTACGGCTGTTGCCCTCAATGATGCAAGGTATACTCCAACTTCTAGTGGTTTATTATTAAAGGTTCCATCCCAAAAGCGATTTAATTGATTGGTTTCAAATACTAGCTTTCCCCATCTGTCATAAATTTTAAAAAATTCGAGTTCTTTTATCAATGAACTAAATATTTCAAACCGATCATTGATGCCGTCACCATTGGGACTGAATGCTGACGGAATATCTAATAAAGGCAGGCAAGTATCTAATAAAAGATTTATGGAATCACTTACGATACACGGACCCTTTTCCAATATCAAAATATATTTATTTGCTTGTTTGACAACAATAGATGTATTTGATGACCCATTAGACCAAGAATAAATATCCATTCCCGAAGGAGCTACCAACTCAAGGCTATCAAAATGACATATCATCGTATCCTCACCTAGGTCAACTACTGGGTTTTCCACAACCAAAAATCTAAGCGAGTCAATATAATTACACCTATATGTAGTATCCAATGCACTAAAATAGTATGTTACCGACTGCTCTGGAATGCTGGTAGAAAACAATTCATTTGGGGTTTGTAAATAATCTGTCGGAGTCCAGGCAAAAGATAGTCCATCATTAATATTACCTTTTATAATTACACTATCTCCTTCACAAATAATACTATCCCCAGACAACAGTTGAAATTCATTTACATTAATATATACTGAATCAGTAGCAGTGCAATTATGGAGCGTATCATTTATAAACATAATATATCGAGTACTTGACATTGGTGTTGCTACTGGCATTCCCGATAATGAATCATCTAGCGTATTGCCTGGAGTCCAGCTATAAGTATGGCTAGAATCAAGGTTAGCCGTTAAAGCAATTGATCCTCCTAACAAAATACAAGTATCCTCTATTGATTCGGCAAACATTATCAAATCAATAGTTATGGTGTCCGAGTCGGCACAGTCAGATCCATCTAATTCTAACGTTACATAATACTTTCCTGGACTTGTTGCAGTTATTAATTGTGTTGTGTCTCCAGTTGACCAAGTATATACAACATCTAAATTACTATTCTCTGCATCTAGCCTAATCGTATCGTTAATCGGACAAATGAAAGTATCCGCACCAAGGTCTACAACTGGGGCTATTTTAATACTAACTGTATTTAAAAAAGTATCTGCTACACAGTTTCCACTTGCTATGGCCGTAACTAAATAACTTCCAGTATCAGCATAGGTATATGTCGGATTGCTCAAGTTAGAAGTATCTGATAATGTAGCAGCATCTCCAAAGTCCCAAAACCAGTTTGGGTTGGCAATAGATGTACCTACTAAAAACTTTGTCTCATCGCCTAGACACAAGTTACTAGCATTAAAAAACTCTATACTGGCTCCATCTTCTACATAAGCGTTAAAAAAGTTTGGCAAACCATACTGAACAGTTCTACCTGCTAATGAGACACTATTTACCTGAATACCTGGGTCATCATATGAATTGGGATTATTGACAGTCGATAGGCTAGGAAGCCCTGGACTAGCCAGATATAATTTCTTATCTGGACCCAATTGAAGGTTTTGAACACTTACATTATAGGTCTTAAGTGTTGACGATATATTAGCTGAAAATCTTTTGTATTGTCTCAAGGTTGTTCCACCACTCACGTAAATAAGAGAGTCGTTGGGAGAAAAGGATACCCCATAGGCTCCTACATTTTGTATGATCTGATGATTAGAAACTACTCCTGAACAATTATCAAAGTCAGCATAATGCACAGCTGGAGAGCCAAAAAAACCAAAGGTACAAATAGCGAGGGCAGTTCCATTATGCGCAGATTTCATTGTGCCTATTGTGTTAGAAGCAAAATTAGCAATCTGTGATATTATAGGTGTCGTATCTATACCTGATGAATCAACGAGATAGGCATATACATCCTGATTACCCTCTTTTTTTGTAACAATCCAGTACTTACCCTCTTTTGCATGCTTTACTGCAGTAACTTTCTCAGCAATAGAATCTGTCAAATTGATATTTTTAAATCCAGGTATAACATCCCCTAGTGGATTGGCTATCGTTCCATTGCCAGGAAGTGTCATGTCTACAATGGAATAGTTTAAGCCATCCCATCTCCCTTTGGGACCAGGATCACCAACAGCACAAGAAAAACCATCGGCAGTAAATACATAATATTGATTCGGATTATTTAAAACCGGGGTAATGATAGAGGATTGAGAAGAACTTGAATTGCCGTATAGACTATCTCCATTAGGCATCATCATATGGCTGGCATCCACTATTTCTAATCCATTCGTGTAGAAAAGCAAATTACCACCAGTATCTGCAAGACTTGCACATCCTTCTAGCTGAGTCAACGTACCATCTGTAAGTGCTACAGGGTTTCCACTATTAAAGTCAAGCCCCGCCTGATTACCAAAATACCAAATATTGGCTTGTTTTTGAGCCAATAGTAAATGGGGCAAGATGATTAGAGAAAAAATAACTTTTAAAATATCCACCACTATAAAATACGAATATTGTTAAACTATTATTAAAAATAATCATTTATAACTTATGACTTGATAAAGCCAAATTAAAATCACATATATCTAATAATCAAAATAATAAGAATACAATTATGGGATATTTTTCATAATTAGAAAATTGGCATGACAGAACTGTTTAACAAGATTTAAAGCTAAAAAGCCTCTAAAAATGTAAGATAGAAGCCGCTTGTATTCTTTGAAAAGGCAGCATCTAATCTCACATTTACCCCATCATCATTCAGCCTAAAACGAATACCTGCACCATAAGTATATCGAAATTGGTTAATTTGAAATTGACTAAGACTCGGTGCAACCGCTCCATAAGAGCCAAAGGCAACCATTCCAAATCTCCAAAAAAGAGGCAGACGGTATTCTATCTGGCTCAACAGTAGATTTTTATCTCGATAAGTCCCTTCAAAATAGCCTCGCATCTTTTTTGTACCTCCTAATAATGCTAGCTGAAAAAAAGGCGGATTTCCTGAATTGAAATTACCAAACGCATTGAGGGCTAAAACGTGATTTTTATTAATTGTAAAGTACTTACTAAAGTCAACGACATAGTTCACATAATTAAAATCACTCCCTAAAAATGTCTGGTTTGCTAAAACTACCGTTTCTAAAAAAACTCCCTTCCTCGGAAAGAAGATATTGTCTCTGGTATCGAAATTTGAAACAACTCCAAGGCCTGAAATAATACCACCATCTCGACCTAAAACGTCGCTATTGTCTAGCTTACCTCCTGGCTCAACTTCTACCATATCATACCCATCAAATATGTAACGACCTCCAATATAAAGGTTTGGAAAGGTCTTCTTTAAAACATTGAGACGAAGCCTAGGAAAAATGACATCATAAGTTTCAAAATCATTTACATCTATATTATTACCAATTCCATAATATCTGAAAAAGTACTTGTAATAACCAACCTCACCATACCCTATGTAATTCTCGTTACTATAGTATAGTCGAAATGGCAGATAAACAAGCAATTGCTTATTAAGAGTGTAGGCAAACCCAAACTGAAGTTGAGAAGCGGTTGATGAGTCTGGCTCGCCTTTAAATTTAAAATTATAGATGCTTGCTGCGCCAAAACCCCATCTGGTCTCAGGAGTGTAAAATACCACAGGCAAAGGTGTAAAACTCGCCTTATAGCTAGATGTGTCATGCTGCGCTTTAGCTGTATATCGAAATAGTACAGCTATTAAAGCTATCCAAATAATTCTCATCATTTTCTATAAGAGATTACTATGACTGAGTCAACAAATATTTACCCACAGAGGTTCCAATGCAATAGAATCTATGGGGCATTAATACCCCGAGGATACTACCCTCGTTATGCTGATTCACAATGCGATTGTGATGACGTGAATAACCTTTAGATGGTTAGAACAAATGTTTTTTTCAATACTTTTTATCAATTATTAGAATAAAAGATATATTTTTGTTGCTCGTTCTTGGTTCGGTAGTTCAGTTGGTTAGAATACCTGCCTGTCACGCAGGGGGTCGCGGGTTCGAGTCCCGTCCGGACCGCATCTTTTAAAAGCAAAGTCTTGTCAGTCAATAGATTGACAAGGCTTTTTTGTTTTATGTGGGCAAATCTGTGAGCATTTTCTGAAGGATAGCACCAGTATGATATGCAATTACTTACTTCATTGATACCCGAAGTAAGTTCTACTTCATTTTGTGCTATTGAAGCCAGAGTGATTAATTGTATTAGGAGCAATAGGTATATTCTTCATGTAATAAATGTTCTAAAATAAAGTAAAAGTGATAAAATCACAATTTACTAGGGCTGTACAATTGAACAATCTACTTTTTGCACGCTATTTCCAAAACCAGATTAAGAATAGTACAAAAATGAGTACAGCTAACAATGAAATAATATGAGTCTTTAAATGCATAAAATCCGCAATCTGCATGGTAGTATCACATTTCAAACTTGACCACGCAATAAATGCGTCTGCTATAGGTAGTATTCCTAACAGATACTTTTTCTCACCTTTGAAAGTATAGGGTAATCCAAAACCTTCAATGCAACCTCTTATACTATAGGCAATGTTGCCTTCTCCATAGAGAGACATGGTTCTGAGACCGACAATAGTTCCTGCTCCACCTATACCCCAAATTACTGGTCCTGAATCAATGTCCTCATCTCCTTCAATACCCTTTGGATACTCTAATATGCCCGGAAGTCCTAGTCTATAGTCCAGAAAGTGTTTTTTATATACTTCAAATTGCTGCTTCCCAAATTCTGGGTCAATTTCCTTTAAGAAGATGTTCATTAAACTTTGAGAAGAACCTCGAGCACTAATTCTAATAGTTCCATCATTATTAACGGCGTGTGGTATAAGGCCTATTTCATCTAGATTATCTTTTACTCTGTCAATCCACTTATCTATAGTTAACTCATACTTCGGATTAAAAACTCTATCATGCAACGAAAGCGAGGCAACTGTAAGCATTACGTCAGAAGGCCAAATGCCATTGGGATAGGTTTTAATATAAGGCGATTTGTTTTTGTTTAGCACTTTATCGATTTCCTGACATTTAGTCTTAAATAGTTCTATATCTTCTTTAGAGGCATTTTTCCCTAATAATTGTATTTTTTTTCCTAATAAATAATTACTCCATCCAGAATAAAAGGCTCCATATTCAAGCTCTAAGCTCTTGGTAAATATCCTTTTACCCTCTCTTGATTGAACTTGTGAAACTGCCCATTCCATTTCCTTCAAAGCTTCCTGATATAAGCTATTTGATTTGGGCAAATTCATAGCGAAGTCTGCCCAAGCTAAACCGTAAAAAGTGTTGTAAAAAATAAACCCTTCGGGATATATGTGCTGCATATCAGATGCTGCGCCTTCATGGCTAACAGACTTTAAATGTCTTAGGTGGCATAATGCGCTCCAATTTATACTTAGATCATCGATTGTTTTTTGCTCTGGTTTGTAATACAAGGAAGCATTAAAATAAGATAGCAATGCAATACCAATAAGCGCAATTCCGCTTACCAATATTTTTAAGCACATATTGAGCATACGTTTTAATGCTACCATGATCAACTTTTAAATCTATGGTAAAATTTATAGATTGCTGAAACGATAATCGCTTCTCCAAATAGAAAGATATACCAATTAAATTTCTGAGGAATGTATTGTTTAGAGAGATCAAACAACGCTTGGTCATTTTGTAAGGACCATAGTTCACTTAAAGAATAATGATCTAGTATGAAATTGGAGTAGTCCAAAATAAATGAGAATACAACAACACATGAGCCAATGACTAAAAGACCCCATTCCGCTTTATCTAAATATGCGCCTTTCTGTTGATTGAACTTAATTAGAATGGTAGCCAAAAGAATCATAGTAATGGACACAATTATTGGAGCTATAACAGGCCCAACCCAAGTAATAGGTATGAGAAATAAAACATCCCAAGTTAGTAATGATGTGGGCCAATCTAACAGAAGTTTAAGGAATACATAGTAGAATATATCCCAAATAGCAAAGCAATATAAGAACCAGGCAAACCTTTCTGCTTTGGTTTTTCCTGCAAAGAAACCGGCCGCGATAAGCATGAGTATGGTGGCAAACTCTCTCAGGATTTCAGTTAATGCTATGTTAAACTCAATTGGCTGCAACGGAAAGACAAACCCGTTCGGATAATATATTTCCCTGAGATAAACCACTACTGCGCTTTCCAAGAAAGCCATGGCAATACTAAATATATTAATCCAAGTGAAACGATTAAAACTTTTAAATTGTAGCATGTTTTTCAAAGATGTTTTGAGTTAATAATTTTTCCACTTCCAATTGTAGATCTTTCATATTAGAGCAGGTTACATTGACTAACCTATATTCCTCGGCACCTTTTAAGGAGCTCCACCTCCAATCAAGTTGATTAATCGTTTTATCGAGGCCGTTATCATACCACCAGCTTGTATGAAGCATCTCCCCATGCTTCCCTGACAACAAACCGTAGAACACTTTGTAATTACCAATATCAAGAATGGTTTCTTTTTCAAATTTGTATCCACTGCCTAGCCAACAGATTGAGGGATTGTGATCGCTACCGTAAAACGGCATTGGTGGTTTAATATAAATTAGTGAAGTATCACTTTTTAGTTGAACAACGTTATGAGCAGTTGTATCCATATCATAACCTTTTAGGTTCATATTCATAGTAAGTGGTGAAGATTGAATAGTGGTAGGATTATATATAAGATTGAAATATGATAGCCCAATAACTAGAATTGCCAAAACTGCATAGGAAAACTTCAAATTAGCGTGACGCATACTGATACCTGCTTTAATGGGTTTGCTAAGCGTTTTATATGCTATGGAACTATTCCACCAAATAGGGAGTATTGCATAAACACAAAGACTGATAATTCCAATGAGCTCATGAGATGCAGTTTCTGGAAAAGATTTAAATAAGACCAGTGCTAGTATTCGTAAAAGGTTTGCGAACAAAACAAAGAATAGAGTAGTGCTAGCTAAATATGTAGTACCCAAAAAGCTAAGTTTTCTTTTTTTGTTTCTCTCCTTTAAGCTAATAAACAAGAACATAGCCAGTAAACTAGTTGTAACCATTTTTAATCCCATACACTCAGGATCTACTGAAAAATCAAGTCCATTTACATTTAGAATATTTCCAGCAACTTCAACTGTTAAGCCAAAGAATGACAGAATTGCTCCTGCCAATTCAGTCAATTCTAAACGTATAGGAAAACTAAATAGCTTAATAAAATATTGAGAAATTGACCCCAGTAGGACAACTAATGCAATAACAATGTTATTCATCATGCCAAAGAAACTTTCAATTATCAACAGAACTGTGAATGCAAAACACAGATAATAAAGAGTTTTGATTCCAATAAGTGCATAACCGACAAGGCAGAACAACGCCAAAATCCCAAATCGGTTGGAATATTTACTAGGCTCTCTTACATATACTATAAAGGGTGTTAGCATAAGTCCAGCATACATATTGAAGCTTTTTACTAAATATATTGACAGGACATTGTAGCTTATTGCACAAGTGAGTGCAATGAGACATATGGGCAACACCCAACTATTTCTTTTAAGAAGTTCCTTCATCTTTATAGGGTTTTATTAAGGGAAAACTTTCTTTTATAAAAAGTATAACCCGTTAATGTCAACAAGAGAATTATTAATGCCCATTCATGGGGTTCTGGGACCGCTCCAGATGATTTTGTTGAAGCATTTTTTAGGCTATTTTTATTCTCACCAATATCAAATCGTTCATAATCCTTTATACTTTCCAATACAACTAAACTAGATACTGGGGATACGACATATGCTTCGTTGGCCATATTAATTAACTCGCTATCTACATATTTTGTATCCTTAAAATATGCTCGTCCCATTTTTTGCATAATCTTTCCATAGGCAAACAATCTCATCAAATGATCGGGAGCTCCTGAGCTTTTATTTAGAGTATCCATGACTATGGCTACTCCTGCATTATCCAGTTGGATTACATTTGGTTTAATTTTATTACTTGAGAATTCTTTGTTTTCGATTAATGCTTTTAGGTCTTTAATTTTCCCTTGCTCATAATTAAAAAACTGAAACTCTTTGAGAGTCTTTAGATAAGAATTTAGTCCTATTCCTAGATTAAAGACCCTAATTCGATTAGGATCATTACTTGCAAACTGCTTTAGGTCTTTGTAAAACTGAGAGTTCTTCAAGTCATTTAAGTTGGGAGACTTGTCTTCAGACTTAGTTATTACAATGGACGATCCAATGTCTTCAATTTTATGGATTGGAAATAGACTAAAATTATGGCTAAGTATTTCGTTGACTAGCTTTTCCTTATTTTCACTGTTTACTTGAATTATCTTATCTAAATATACATAAGTAGGAGTCTCGCCAGTTACTTTTAGAACTTCCTCTACTTCCCTTTTTGTCCACTGAGAGTTTAAATCTAAATAATAACTTTTGGCAGAGAAACCTGCTCTTTCTTTGGAAAGTTTTTCTAAATGAAAGCTCTTATCGTTGAATGAAAAACATGATTTAGATAGCTCTCCGACTGGCATCTCAATTTCCCAGAAAGGAGTATAATCTCCAGTATATGAAAGCTTTCCTAAGTCTGCTTCTTCGAAAATAGGTGAATACTTTATTTTCTCAGAAAAATTTTCTCTAAAGTCAATAATTGCTGTTTCCCTGCAATCGGAAAAATCGGGACCTTCAAAGTCAACATTTCTTAATACCAGCTTCTCTCCATTATTCTCTAGTGGAATTGTAAAGCCAACCTTAAATGTTCTTTCTTCACTAGGTATACATGGAAAAATAGTAACAGTAACCCTGTTTCCTTCTTGCCAATGTAGCAATGCGGGGTCTCGTGACTCTCGACCAACAATTTGTACATACGCGCTATCTGCTTTTGATTTAGTAGTTAGCCTTGATTTTTCTTCAACTCCATTAATCCACAACGATAAGGAGGTCACTATTGATCCTTCAGGCAAATGAAATGAATAAAGAGCCTCTTGGTTTGAATTCCATCTTGACGCTGTGTTATTTTTAATATTAATGATCTTCTCTAGGTATGCCATCCTGTACTCTGGGAAAACTTGAACATTAGTTAGTACATTAGAAGTAGATAGATCCTTTCCTCCCCATAATTTGCGATGTGCTAGGTGTCTCGCATTGTATTTTGATTCTAGAATCTTTATCCTATCCTGTGTGCCAATGGATAGGTCTTCCATAAGAGTTAACCCCATAAAAACTAAGGGATCATGCTCTTTTACTTCACTGAAGGAGCTTCGTGGTAAGTCCCACATCCCCCTGCCATTATTTGGAGCCTGATATGTCAAGTCTCCTTTCAAAATCATAGAGGTGAATGGGTCATTGGAAACCTTTTTTGATAATTGAACCCAGGTTGGGAGATCGCGATCAGGATTTGTAATAATGTTTGCATGAACTTTGTGAATGAGGTCTGCTGTAGAGTTCCACTTCAATAAAAACATCCCTAGTATTAAGACAGGAATGAGGATGCCAGATAGATATGCAATAATCTCTGAGGACCTTTTGACCGTTCTCGTTGTGTAAATTATGTAAGCGGTTAAAAGTAATGCTGGGACAAACAGGTGAAGTGATATACCAAAGAATATTGCACCAATTATCCCAATTGCAGCGAATGGTAATAGGTAAAGAGCAAAGTATAAGGCCATAATACTTCCAATACCATTGATAAAAAATGCAATATGCTTGAAGAAGCTCGGGAGGAAGGTTATTATAGGAATTGCTAACAATGGTAAATGCATAATGATTAAATAGGCTATTAACCACCCGGTTAAGTCGGCAAAAATTGGGATTGCAATATTTAGACTGAAGCAGCTAATGGAAAAGAGAGTAATCATGCAACCTAGCTGTGCAAGATCAATCTTAAAAATCTTCCATTTATTAATCTTGAAACTATTGATCAATACAATGAAAGCATAGATCAGAGCAATGAGGTAGTTTATAAAGAAGAGACCTCCTTCGTCGAACAAATCCCTAGAGGAATATTCAATATTGTTGCTTATTAAAAGAAGCAATAAAAATGAAGCTATGTTAGATAAGATTCCTACTATAAATAATTGGTTGTTTTTTATTTGATCTAGTATTTTCATGATTTTATTTTTTTGATTTTAAAAGTACTTTGAATTTCAAAGTTTATGTATAAATTTTTTTAGCTTTTGTTTTTAATTAATTGTTCTAATGCGTCTAAATGAGCACTAAATGCTTTCTTTCCTTTCTTTGTTGCAGAATATGATGTGTTTGGTTTTTTTCCAATAAATTGTTTAGTAACCAAAACATATTCTAATTTCTCCAAGGCATTGACATGGCTTGCAAGATTCCCATCTGATATATCTAAGTTCTCCTTCAAGGTGTTAAAGTCAACTTGATCGTTTATCATAAGCAATGACATTATTCCAAGCCTTACTCTGCTTTCAAAGGCTTTGTTTATATCTGATATTAATCCTTTCATTTGTCGTACTTATTGTACATCGTTATCCCATAGATAATATGTAACAATCCAAACCCAATGGTCCAGAAAAGTAAGCCGTAACCGACAAAGAATGCATTGAGTAATCCCAGGATTATTTCACTGATTCCTAAATAACGAATGTCTGGTAATGTATATTTACTGGCGTTTAGCAATGCAAGTCCGTAGAATATTAAAGTTGCTGGAGCAACATGATAAACATCGCCGTTGTACAAAAGTGCAATACAAAATACTCCACCCGTAGCTAAAGGGATAGCTAGGTTAATGAGCATTCTTTTTGCCGTTGGTGTCCAAATTTTTTCTCCACTCTTTTTTGCCTTTCTTACTGTAAGCAAATACCCTGTCCCTATGGCTAAGAAAAAAACGGCTGCAGCAACTCCGAATAGAAATAGCAAAAATTCAAGACGCAATGAACCTGAGTTATCTAGAACATGAGTATAATACCTTTTATAATGTAAGTTGTATCCAAAATACCAGTATGCCGTCCCTGCACCAATTAATGCAAAGATGCCAGCAAAAACACCTGACAAACCACTTAGAGATAGAAAACGTGACGACTGTTCCATTATGGACCTAATCTCCGATAGATTGTCTAGATGTTCTTTTGTTTTATCCATTTTGTATGTTTTAAAAGTACTTTGAATTACAAAGTAAATAAATAATTTTTATAATTCAAAACTCATAATTGTATTTTTGCTTCCTTAGAGGTAATATATCCACTTATATCACTATATTTAAGGTTCTAAAAATTAATAAATGGAGTGGTTTGAGAACTTAGATTCTTTTGAAAAAATGTTTTGGTATATAGCTATACCGTCTTCAGTACTATTCTTACTGCAGACACTTCTTACAATGACTGGAATATGGGGAGGAGCTGACATGGACGGTGATGTTGATAATGATTTTGATGGTGATACGTCATTTCCAATCTTTTCGATAAGAAACTTTATCATATTCTTTACTGTTTTTGGATGGTCAGGAATTGCAATGTACCAAAATGACTTCGAGAAAACCACAACCATCATAGTGTCCGTTATTCTTGGCATAATTGCCATGTTCATTGTAGCTGGAATTTTCTATTTTATGACACGAATGGTCGAGAGTGGAAATTTTGATATAAAACTTGCAGTAAGCAAGATCGGTCAGGTGTATTTACCAATAGGCTCAGAAAGGTCTAATATAGGTAAGATTCAAATTAACGTTCAAGGAAGTTTAAAAGAATTAGAAGCAATGACAGATGAGGTAGAAGATTTAAAAACTGGTTCGGCAGTGGAAGTTATTGAGGTTATCAATAATCAGATTTTATTAGTTCAGAAAGTAAAAAACAATAATTAATGGGGCAATTTATTTTATTAATAGCGGTATTTGCGGTAATCATATTTGTTACGATTGTAGCAGTAATTAGCAGGTACAAGAGATGTCCATCAGACAAAATCCTAGTTGTTTATGGTAAAATAGGAAAAGGCCCAAATGGTGAATCTAGATCAGCAAAGTGTGTACATGGTGGTGCAGCTTTTATTTGGCCAGTATTTCAGAACTATTCTTTTTTAGACCTTGCTCCTCTATCAATAGAGATCAACTTGACAAGCGCTTTAAGTAAACAAAACATTAGAATTGATGTTCCTTCTCGATTTACTGTTGGTATTTCAACAGAACCCGGAGTAATGCAAAATGCAGCTGAAAGGCTTTTGGAACTGGGTTTAGAAGAAATCCAAGATCTATCAAAAGATATCATCTTCGGACAATTGAGGTTAGTAGTTGCTACAATGGATATTGAAGAGATCAATTCTAATAGAGATAAGTTCTTAGAAAACGTATCAACTAGTTTGGAAGCAGAGCTGAAGAAAATAGGGTTACGACTAATTAATGTTAACCTTACAGATATAAAAGATGAGTCAGGTTATATTGAAGCTTTAGGAAAAGAAGCAGCAGCTAAAGCGATAAATGATGCTAAGAAGAGTGTTGCTGAAAAAAATAGAGATGGAGAAATTGGTCAGGCAAATGCGTTAAGAGATCAAAGGATACAGGTTGCTGAAGCGGATGCGACAGCTGTGACTGGAGAGAATTTAGCTAAAGTTACGATTGCCGATTCTGACGCTGCAAGAAGGGAGAAAGAGGCGGAGGCGACGAAAATAGCCGTTTCAGCTGAGAAAATACAAGCTGCTAAAGCATTAGAGGAAGCATACAAAGCTGAGGAAATGGCAGAGAGAGAAAGATCAGAGCGCGAAAGAGCAACGAAGATGGCAGATATTATCGTTCCCGCAGAAATAGACAAGCAAAAGGTTGAGATTCAAGCTGAGGCTGAAGCGGAAAAAATAAGAAGACATGCAAAAGGAGATGCAGATGCTATTTTAGCGAAGAAAAAAGCTGAAGCCCAGGGTTTATTGGAGGTGCTAAGCAAGCAAGGAGAAGGGTTTGAAAAACTAGTTGAAGCTGCTAATGCTAATCCTAAAGAAGCTGCCATGATGATGATAGTCGATCAATTACCAGAGCTGATTGAAAAACAAGTTGAAGCCATTAAAAATATCAAAATTGATAAAGTTACTGTTTGGGATTCTATGGGAGGAAGCAATGGAAATGGGACCCCTGCAACAGCAAACTTCTTATCTGGAATGTTAAAGTCATTACCACCACTAAAAGAAGTCTTTGATATGGCGGGTATGGACTTACCGGGTTTTTTAGAAGGGAAAGGTAATAAAACACAAAATCCGACTAAGACAAAACAAGTCAAGCCGCCATCTAAGGGAGGAACTGAACCTTCGCAATAGCACACTTGGCTATTTCTTGATGCTTCCAGTAATTCTTTTCTTATTTATCTTTCTAGGGCTATTTGGCTATATATTCTTTCTGGTGTTCAGAATGGTTTACGATGTATTTATTTCACCATTCGTAGAAAACGTATTACAAATTTGGTACCATTATTTTCCTGTTAAACTGAGTAGAAAGCATTCTTATATTTTGAATAAGCATCATTATTATACTCAATTGTCAGATTCCAATAAAAAAAGGTTCAACTATAGATTGCTAACTTTCATGAAATCGAGAAATTTTATAAAAAAAGATGCACGTGTTTCTGATGACATGAAAGTCCTAATATCAGCAGCAGCTGTTCAATTAACACTTGGTTTAGATAAATACAAATTAAAAAGCTTTAGAAGGATAATTATCTATGAAGATAGTTTTGATTCAAGTACACCCGATCGAAAGCATATCGGGGAGGTAAAAAAGAGAAGGGGAGAAATTGCCTTATCATGGAAGCACTTTCTAGAGGGGTATGCTATAGTTGATGATGGCAAGAATGTTGGATTGCATGAATTGGCTCATGCTTTAGAACATCAAACATTTATTGATGGCATGGATGAGGTATTCCATGATTACTATCCTGACTGGAAAAAGCTAGCCTATCATAAAATGCTTTTAATAAGGAGAAGGAGAAATAAGTTCTTACGAAATTATGGCGGTACAAACTTAAATGAGATGTTTGCGGTTTGTATTGAATCTTTCTTTGAGCGCCCACATGATTTTGCTGAAAGTCTCCCACTGTTATACGAAGTATTGACTTGTATGATAAAACAAGATCCAAGAAATCCTCAAGATCCCATTATTTATGTGGAGCCCAAAATCGACCCTAGATATCATTAATTAGGTTCTGTCGCGTGTATATTGAAATAAGATATTTGTAGCAGAAAGATATGCTCAAAGGTCATTAAATATTGGGGTTGACGCCACGGTTGACGTTTTTTGTTTATCTGATTATTTATCCTGAATAAAGTTCAAACAAGAAAAGTCAATGTTTTCAAGCAGTTGGCTTGGCCAACGGTTGTCATTTGATATACTTGATATAAACTAGAACAAGTTCAAACCAGACCCGTCCGGACCGCTTATAAAGAAAGAAAAGCCTTGTTAGTCAAATGATTAGCGAGGCTTTGCTTTTATATTATCAATTTTATTTACTAGTTCAGAAGGTAGTGTTCCTATCTGTTTTTTAAAAGCTGCCGAAAATTTGCCAACACTCTTATAACCAATTAGTTTGGCTAATTCTGAAATTGGATTTTTTTCTTGCACTAATATATCCTTGGCTAGAAGCATTTGTTTTTCTTGAAAATATTGAAAAATAGTTTTGCCAAATGCCAATTTAAATTTAGCCTTAAGATTTGTTTCGGAAACACCTGCTTCCTTCGAAAGTGTTTCTATACTTGGGAAGGGTTTAGTTAGACGTTGAAGCAATATTTTTTCAACCTTGTGAATAATTCTTATATCCTTGTCTACCAGATTAAAATAATTGGAATTAACTTTTTCTTGCTTAAACTCAGAGACGTATTTTGTAAGCATCTGGTGAACATAAGACTGGAGTTCTTCTCGAGCCTCATTAGTTCTGACCGTACTATTGTAAAAATTTTCATATATCTTTTCATAAAGTGCTTTGTAAGTTTCCACTTCCCCATACCATATTAGATATTTAGTGTCAGACTCAAAGAAATGTCTTATGGAGCTTGTTTTAAAAGCTTCTTTAGAATAAAGGTGTTTCTTGATCCAGCTTTCATTAAAATAGAAGGAAAAACCAATTTCTTCGGCACCCTTGAAGTGATAGTTGTCTATCCAGGTATTAGGTTTAAAGAGCAACCAAGAGCAATTGGTATACGATACTCCATTTACAAGAGATAAATTCTGTTTCATGCCAAATATCGTTAACCCTAAGAGGTACCAATCTGTTTGTATGCTGTCATCATTCACCTTTTTGTAATTGATATTTGCCTTGTATTTCAAGTTGCTAACTATAACCCAAAGTCCTTCTTCAATTTTTTCGTAGAACAATTCTCCATTTATTAAGGGTGTAGTGGACCGAATCAATTGTTTTTTAGAGAAGTGTTTAGTAAAAGGCATTTTAGCGGTACTCTTTACAATGGTCTCTGGAGAATTGGCTAAATAAGGTATATCCCAAAATCCATCCCTATAAATAAGTAAGAACTTTTTATACTTAGAAAACCAGCTATTGATGCTTTTTATCACCCTAGCGATAATTTAAATTGAAACTTACTAAGTTTAGCAGTAAATACAAAACCTACAGGGAGATTTGTTAATTGAGTTTGGTTTAATATTGTCGTTTTAAAATAGCCAAAATACAAAATATAATCGTTCGTCTAAAAAAAGCTACATTTGCAAGCAATGTACAATCACTCTTACAAAAAACATATAATTAAAAACACATGAGCTTAAACGAAAATATGTTCAAAAAACACTTCGTTACCGATATTATTTCTGGTATAGTGGTATTTCTGATTGCTTTACCTCTTTGCCTAGGAATCTCTATGGCCTCTGGAGCTCCTTTGTTTACAGGAATTATCGCAGGGATAGTAGGAGGTATTGTTGTAGGCTTTGTAAGTGGTGCTAGTATTAACGTAAGCGGTCCTGCAGCAAGTGTAGCATTAGTAATTCTTACCGCAATTCAAACATTAGGCAGTTTTGATGCTGTATTGATTGCTGTGGTTGTGGCAGGAGTCTTTCAAATTGTATTAGGATTCTTAAAAGCTGGAACAATAGCATATTTCTTTCCAAATGCTATGATTAAAGGCATTTTGGCTTCTATAGGATTGATCCTTATTCTAAAACAAATTCCTCATGCTTTTGGCGTAGATGGTGTTTTTGAGGGGATTCAGTCTTTTTGGAATAATGACGGAGAAAATACCTTTTCCGAAATTGCCAGAATATACGGACATGTGCATTGGGGAGCAGTAACAATTACTTTGGTTTGTATGGCACTCATCATCATATGGGATAAACCGGCACTAAAGAAGTTTTCATTTTTTAAATTCTTTCCTTCCGCTCTAGCAGCTGTAATTCTTAGCATGGCTCTAAATGAATTTTTTAAGACAGCTGCTCCTACTTTAGCTTTAGGAGCAGAACACCTGGTTGAATTACCTGTAGCTAAAAGTGCATCAGACTTTTTAGGCTTTTTCTCATTTCCAGATTTTTCTTTACTAGCAAATCCTAAGATATATGGAATTGCTTTAAGCATTACGTTTATTGCAAGTTTGGAGTCTTTGCTTAGTACTGAGGCTGGAGATAAATTAGATCCATACAAAAGAAGAACCAATACCAATCGTGAACTTAAAGCACAAGGTATCGGAAATATTGTTGCAGGATTAATTGGGGGGTTGCCTGTCACTGCAGTAATTGTAAGAACTTCAGCAAATGTTGGTGCAGGCGGTAGAACCAAAACAGCTACGATTACTCATGGAATAATCATGTTGCTGTGCATTGCATTAATTCCTGGATTATTGAACAAAATCCCGCTTGCTGCCCTGGCTGCCGTATTATTTGTGGTAGGGTCTAAATTGACTAGCTTTTCTATTTACAAAAGCGTTTTTGAGCAAGGAAAAAAACAATTTCTACCCTTTATCACAACCATTTTGGTTGTGATGTTTACCGATTTAATTACCGGCATAATGGTTGGGGGCAGTATTGCTATCTTTTTTGTCCTCAGGGACAACTATAAAAATGCTTATCTACATGACAAAGTATCACACGATAAAGAAAATGAAACAAGAATTAAGTTGGCGCAAGAAACAACCTTTCTAAATAAAGCAGATATTCTATTATTTCTTGATCATATACCAAAAAACGAAAAAGTTATAATTGATGGTAGTGCTGCTAAATTTGTACACCCTGATATTTTTGACATTATTGATGATTTTAAGGAAGGAGCAGTAAATAAGAATATTTCCGTTGAATGTATTGGGCTGGACGACCGTTCCAAAACAAAGACTTTTTGGAAGGAATAATACAAACGTTTGGAGCACCCTATCAGATTGCTTCTTTAAAGGCAAACCATTGTTATTCGAATAATTAAAAATTTTTTTGTGTGTAGATATTTAGGAAAGTAATTTAGGCATGTGAGAGCCTAGGTTGGTGACGTTTCAAACTTATCATTGGGTATTTATTTCATAAGAATATCGGCATCTGACTTAGATTTCACAGAGCAGCTTTTTATTGAAAGGTAGTTTAAGGCTAACTCTTATATTTCAACCTACTAGATAATTTCTCTTTATACGATCTTCCTACAGGTATTTTAAAGTCACTAGCTAAAAAGACTTGTCCGCCTGATATCTTTTCAATCTTATCAGTATTAATAATATAAGATTTATGTATCCGAAGGAATTGATCGGGAGAGAGATTTTCCTCCCAGTAACGAAGTGATTCAAGCGTTAAATGTTTCCGATCAGACAGAATCAATTCTGTATAATCTGCATCTGACTTAATGAATATGATATCGTCTATGTGCACTTTAATATATTCATGCCCTGACTTGATAAAAATTTCTTTAGTTGAATCTTGCGCTCCACTACTTCCATTAGTTTTTATATTTTTTTGATTGACTTTATTAACAGCCTGGATAAAACGTTGAAATGAAAATGGTTTTAGTAGGTAGTCCACTACATTTAGGTCATAACTCTCCAATGCATAATCTGGAAAGGCGGTCGTCAAAATAATATTAGGCGGATTGGCTATTGTTTTTAAAAAATCTATTCCCGATATTTTCGGTAAATGAATATCCAAAAAGATCAAGTCTACTCTGGATGTTTTTAAAAAAGACATTGCTTGAATCGAATCTGAAAAAGTCCCGACTAGGTCTAAACTACCATAATCGTCTATATATTTTTTTAGCACACGTTGTGCAGGGGGCTGATCTTCTATAATAATACAGCTAATACCCATGGACATTACCTAGTTGAATTATAAGCACAACTTCATATTGATCATCCTGCTTAAGGATATTTAACTGATGACTTCCTGAGTAAATAAGCTGTAAACGTTTCTTCACATTATCTAGGCCAATACCTTGGGAAAGGCTTTGAGTATTAGATTGTTCATTAAAAGAATTGATACAAGAAAAACGAAGTGTTCCTTTATCTGTTACATCTATATTAACATCTATCTTAATCTTCTCTGATTGACTAGCAGTACTGTGCTTAAATGCGTTTTCGACAAAAACAGATAGAATTAAAGGAGCTATTTGATAGTTGCCCTTGATATCCGATTTAAAACTAACTACTCCTCGTTCTTCTATTTGCAACTCATTCAAGTCAACATAGCTTTTTAGCTGTTCAACCTCCTTATCTAGTGGTACGTATTTAGCCTTGCAATCATAAAGCATATACCTCAAAACCGAAGAAAGCTGCAAAATGATTTCAGGTGTTTTTGAGGAATTTTCGATCGCATGGGCATATAAGTTATTCATGTTGTTGAATAAAAAATGAGGATTAATCTGTGATTTAAGAAACTCCAATTCACTTTCATTAATAGCTGCCTGCAACCGCTCTACTTCATTTTGCTTTGTCAATGCATCCCAACCAAACTTAAATCCTACTAAAATGACAGTTACTGGCAAAATCCCTAATAAAGTATAAAATACTCCTGGAAAACTTGCTCCTCTTGTATTTGGAAAATATATTTGCTCTAAGACTAGCTCTTCCATCAAAATAGCAATAACTATAATTGCCAGTAAACTCACTAAAAAAGCCAAGTATTTCTTTCTATACAAGAACCGAGGCAATAAGTAATAATTGATAAGAAAAGCAATCAAAGAGAGGTTGATAAAATAAACGACTTCATACTCTTCTACGTGAGGGCTTCTCCTATCAATAGCATAAAATACAAATACGGTCAAGTGCAATATGACCTGAAATATCACTTCCTTTAATAATGCAATTCTTCTATGAAGAGACTCCAACATAATTCAAAAATATGTGTTACTTATTATATTAAAAAAAGTAATCTATCAACAACCAATTAATTCCCATGAAATGCAATTGATTAAGGTTAATTTTTTGTTTTAATAAAAGAATCTTCTAAAATCAAGAATAATAAAACTCGCTTGTCATTTTGAACAAAGTGAAAAACCTGCCTGACGGCAAGGCAGGTCTACCTTGAGTCAAGTGCAAAGTTAGATTTCTCTCCCGCTTTTTGGCGGGATCGAAAATGACAGTACCTTTAGGAGGTTCTAATGAGTTCACCTTAAACAAGTTTAATTCGTAAATCTAAATTTGTCAATCGTAAATTGAAACTATAGCATACCCAGCTCTAGCCTGGCAGCTTCCGACATCATTTCCTGATCCCAAGGTGGGTCAAAGGTCAGTTCAAGCTTAACACTCTTCACTCCTTCTACTGCTTTGGATTTATTTTCTACCTCCTCAGGCATACTTTGTGCAGCAGGGCAATTGGGTGAGGTCAAGGTCATAATAATATGTACTTCATTTGCTGGATTTACATTTACCTCATAAATCAAACCCAACTCATATATATTAACAGGAATTTCTGGATCGAAAACTGTTTCAATAGCTTTGATCACATCGTCCTTGATTTCCATTATCGTCTTTTGTTCAGGCATCTGCTTTGGTTTTAAAAGCTAGCGCATAATATTTCATTTGCTTGATCATCGCGACTAGTCCGTTTGACCTTGTAGGTGACAAATGCTCTTTCATACCAATGTCATTTATGAAGCCTAACTGAGTATCCATAATATCCTGTGGGGTTTGGTTAGACAAGACTCTTAACAATAAGCTTACCAAACCTTTTACTATAATCGCGTCACTATCCGCTTCAAAGATCACCTTATCATTCCTGATCTCAGCATATAGCCAAACTTGTGATTGACATCCCCTTACTTTATTTTCATCTGTCTTGTATTGGTCAGCTAAAGGAGCAAGCTCTTTTCCAAGATCGATGATGTACTGATATTTGTCTGTCCAATCTTCAAACATGGAAAATTCGTCGACTATATCAGCTTCTATTTGTTTTATCGATTGTGACATCATTAACAAAAGTAGGGATTTATTGCTTAGAAACAGATTTATTGATGCGTGCTAATAATTCTTCAATCGTTTCTTGTTTTTGAGTACCAATTAGAATTTTCTTTCCATTTTTTAATTCTACTTGAAGTCCAACATTACCAGAAACATTGTAAGCCCTGCCGCTAGAAGAGAAGAAGCCGCGAACTCCCCATCCACCATATTCTGCAACAGGCTTGTATTCCCGAATATAAGCCTTGCTGATATCTTCCCACTTCATCAATTGAGGTTTTAAGTGAAAAGGGAAAAACTGATAGCTTATTCCTTCTTTCGAAATAATAGTTACTAATCTAATAAATGAAAACAACACAATTAAAAAGATCGGAGCTATAGAAACAGTTATATCTACCGCACCAACTACTAACGCATTAAATATAAAAATGCATGGGATGAGTATCCAAATGATCTTATTTTGAAAGAAATGTTGTTTTTCTATCAATTTGCTAGCTTAACACAGCTTCTTCTGCATATGCTTCAACTGGAGGGCAAGTACAGATTAAGTTTCTATCGCCGTGCGTATTGTTGACACGCCTAACCGCTGGCCAAAATTTATGATCTTTTACAAATGGCAATGGATAAGCTGCTTTTTCTCTTGAATAAGGGTAGTTCCATTCATCTGAAACAACAGATGTAGCGGTATGCGGTGCATTTTTCAAAACATTATTATTTGCATCTGCTGAACCGTTTTCTATTTCAGATATTTCTTTCCTTATGTTAATCATCGTATCAATGAAGCGATCCAATTCTTCTTTTGATTCGCTTTCTGTTGGCTCAATCATCATCGTTCCAGCAACTGGAAAAGACACAGTTGGTGCATGAAAGCCATAATCAATCAAACGTTTAGCAACATCTTCTACTTCTACTCCACATGATTGTTTAAACGGTCTGAAGTCAATAATAAACTCATGAGCAACCCTTCCATTTTCGCCAACATATAAAATTGGATAATGCTCCTCCAACTTTGCCTTCATATAGTTGGCATTTAAGATAGCATTCATAGTGGAAGCTTTACATCCCTCTTTGCCTAACATTTTAATATAAGCATAGGAGATTAATAAGATACTTGCACTTCCCCATGGTGCTGCAGAGATTGCTGTAATTGCTTTTTTTCCTCCCATATCGACCAATGGGTTTCCTGGTAAGTATGGCGTTAATTGCTTAGCAACAGAAATAGATCCTATTCCCGGACCACCACCTCCGTGAGGGATGCTAAATGTTTTATGTAGATTCAAGTGGCAAACATCTGCTCCAATTGATCCCGGACTAGTTAACCCAACTTGTGCATTCATATTGGCTCCATCCATATAAACCTGACCACCACGGTCATGAACCACTTGACAAATCTCTTTTATAGACTCTTCATACACACCATGCGTCGAAGGATAAGTGACCATCAATGCTGATAGATTGTCTTTATGTTCTTCTGCCTTTGCTTTTAAATCAACAACATCAATCTTGCCGTCCTCATCACTTTTCACGATCACGACCTTCATTCCTGCCATGATTGCACTAGCAGGATTAGTTCCATGTGCTGAAGCAGGAATTAAGACAATATTACGATGCCCTTCTCCCCTATCTTTATGATAAGCATCAATAACCATTAACCCCGCATACTCCCCTTGTGCTCCTGAATTGGGTTGTAATGATGTTGCATCGAAATTGGTAATCGTTGATAGATAGTTTTCTAGTTCCTTGATCATATGAAGATATCCTTCTGTTTGATTAACTGGTGCAAACGGATGAATATTGGCAAACTCCGACCAACTTACAGGAATTAGCTCTGTAGCTGCATTCAATTTCATTGTGCAGGAACCTAAGGATATCATAGAATGCGTCAGAGACAAATCTTTATTTTCCAAAGATTTAATATATCGCATCATCTCCGTTTCTGAATGGTGTTGATTGAAAACAGGATGCGTTAGGTATTCCGTTTCTCTTTGAAGATTGGTTGGCAAGCTCAAGTTTAAGTTATCATTAATTTCAAATGAAGCACTCTTTCCAAGAGCCTCTCCAAAAACTTGAACGATCTCTTTTACATCTTCGGGTAAAGTTTTCTCTGAAATAGAAACTCCAATGTGATCATTGTCGATTAATCTAAAATTAACACCTTTGGACTCAGCAACTTTGATAACATCCTTTGCCTTGCCATCAACTTTTATTTTTAAAGTATCAAAGAAGTTTTTGTTTTCCTGTTTAAGTCCAATTGCCTCCAAGCCTTGAACAACGTTTTTGGCTAATAAATGTATTCTTATGGCAATATCTTTCACTCCTTGAGGACCATGATAAGTAGCATACATTCCTGCCATGATTGCCAAAAGTGCCTGTGCTGTGCAAATGTTTGAAGTCGCTTTCTCTCTTTTTATATGTTGCTCCCTAGTTTGCAAAGCCATTCGCAATGCATTATTGCCATCAGCATCTACTGAAACGCCAATGATTCTTCCAGGAATTTGTCTCTTAAAATCATCTTTAGTAGCAAAGTAAGCTGCATGAGGGCCTCCAAATCCCATAGGAACTCCAAACCTTTGTGTTGACCCTACAGCAACATCCGCTCCTAATTGCCCTGGACTTTTCAGCAATGCTAAACTTAGTACATCCGCCGCCATCACGACAAACGCACCTTTATCATGTACTTCAGCAATGAAGCTCGAATAATCTTCAATTGCGCCATCTGCACAAGGGTATTGTAACAAAGCGCCGAAGTAATTCCCATCAATACTTGCTTCGTTATAATCTCCTATAATAAGCTCTATTCCTAGTGGCTTTGAACGTGTTTTTAAAACATCAATAGTTTGAGGAAAGCATTGGTCAGATACGAAGAATTTAGGAGCAGCTACCTCTCGCTTGTTCTTTGCATTAAACAACATAATCATCGCCTCAGCCGCTGCTGTTCCTTCGTCTAATAAAGAAGCATTAGCAATCTCCAACCCTGTTAAATCAGAAACCATGGTTTGAAAGTTCAACAGTGCTTCCAATCTACCTTGTGCAATTTCTGCCTGATAAGGTGTATATTGAGTATACCATCCTGGGTTTTCAAATATATTTCTTAGAATCACACTAGGTGTAATACAGTCATTATAACCTAACCCTATATAAGATTTATAGACTTTGTTTTTGCTAGCTGTTTCTTTAAGTTCTCTCAAGTATTGGTATTCGCTTAAAGCTTGCGGTAAATCAAGTTCTTTTTCAAGCCTTATCTGTGATGGAATAGTTTGACTAACGAGTTGCTCCAAAGAGTCAGCATTAACTTTATTAAGCATCTCATTTACTTCATTTGCGCTTGGACCGATGTGTCTATTCGAAAACTGATCTGTTGATTTTAGATTTATCATCATTTTTTTATTTTCATTTGGGAATCTTCTAAAAATCAAAAAACATCAAACAAAACCGTCATTCTGAGGTATCGAAGAATCTACTATACATAAAAAGGGA
This sequence comes from Bacteroidia bacterium, assembly GCA_030426955.1. Taxonomy (GTDB): domain Bacteria; phylum Bacteroidota; class Bacteroidia; order Chitinophagales; family JAUHXS01; genus JAUHXS01. Next base: position 61,154 of record JAUHXS010000010.1, read on the forward strand.
GATTCTTCACTTTGTTCAGAATGACGATAAAGATTTTTAGAAGATTTATAAATGTGTGTCATAATTAACTATATAAAGGAAAGTCCTTCATGAATTCATTAACCCCTTTCTTTACGCTTTGGATATTGGCTTCATCATCTGGGTTCATCAAAATAGTATCTATCCAATCAACGACCGTTGACATATGTTCTTCTTTCAGCCCTCTTGTGGTAATTGCTGCTACCCCCACTCTGATTCCTGAAGTCACAAAAGGGGATTTATCGTCATCTGGCACCATGTTTTTGTTGACAGTAATATCAGCTTTTACCAAAGTATTTTCTGCTTTCTTACCTGAGATATCTTTGTTTCGGAGGTCAATTAACATCAGATGGTTATCCGTTCCGCTGGATATTAACTTATAGTCTTTTTCGACAAAAGCCTTTGCCATAGCTTGTGCATTTGCAATTACTTGTTTGCAATAGTTTTTATATTCATCTGTCAATGCTTCCCCGAATGCTACTGCCTTGGCTGCAATTACATGCTCTAACGGTCCCCCCTGTGTTCCTGGGAAAATGGCACTATCTAAAATGGCAGACATCATTCTTGTTTCTCCTTTAGGTGTTTTCAGTCCCCAAGGGTTTTCAAAATCCTTACCCATTAAAATAATTCCCCCTCTTGGTCCTCTTAAAGTTTTGTGAGTTGTGGAAGTAACAATATGACAATGAGGCATTGGGTCATTTAAAAGTCCTGCCGCAATCAGTCCTGCCGGATGAGAAATATCGGCCATTAATAATGCTCCTACTTTGTCAGCGATAGCCCTAAATCTAGCGTAGTCCCAATCTCTTGAATAGGCAGAAGCTCCCGCAATGATCAACTTGGGTTGTTCTTTAATTGCAGTTTCTTCTAATAAGTTATAATCAATCTTCCCGGTAGTTTTGTCTACACCATAAAAAGACGGTTGGTATAGTTTTCCTGAAAAGTTTACAGGCGAGCCATGCGTTAAGTGCCCTCCTTCCGATAAGTCCATTCCCAATATCTTATCACCGGGTTTCAAGACAGCCAACATCACAGCAGCATTTGCCTGAGCTCCTGAATGAGGCTGGACATTGGCGTATTCTGCCCCAAAAAGTTCTTTCACTCGATCAATTGCTAGTTGTTCTACTTGGTCTACCACCTCGCATCCACCGTAATATCGCTTATTAGGATAGCCTTCTGCATACTTGTTGGTCAAACAACTACCCATAGCATCCATTACCTGCTGACTGGTAAAGTTTTCAGATGCAATTAATTCTATACCTTCTTCCTGCCTTTCTAGTTCTAGGTCAATTAGCTCAAATATCTTGGTATCTCTATTCATCGATTTGTTTTATTAAATGATAAAGGACTGCAAAAATACTAAACAAATCAATAGAAGAGATGGTTCTTGAAGTATATTTTATATGCAAAATCTTTAAAATTTAACAATTAATTAGTGTTGCTATAATATTTGATTTAAAGACTGATCCTATCATTGTAAAAAGTTTTATATGCAACTAATACTCTACGTTTATATTGGCTTATTGTCGGCTTCATTTATCACAACTGTTGGCATTATAGCATATACCCTACTAAGAGATAATGAAAAAGTTAAGATCGGGAACTGATGACTACTGCTAACGGCAAAATTACTTCATTCAACACACTAATATCGAGATTGCTGGCAACGTTGAGGTTTTCTGATGAACAAGAGCTTAAAAAAAACGAGGCCATCTTAAGGAGAAAAATTGAGAATCAGGAAAAAATACTTTCCAAATTACTTGAACAATAAAATAAGACAAGGAGTTGTGCTTTTTCAATGTTAATCCATTATTACCAAATTATTAACACGTTGGTCTTGCGCACAACTTGTCATAGAAACTCTATAAATTCCCTCTTTTAATGAGTTAATATCATGAAAACACTCTTTATTGTACGACATGCTAAGTCTCCTTGGAAATCTCACGAGGTAATCAATGATTTCGATAGACCCTTAAAGAAAACTGGGATTTACAACTCACACCTAATGGCAAAAAAGATAAAAAAAGCTGAAGATTTATCAGACATCTCTATTTTGTCAAGCCCCGCTATAAGAGCCAATTATACGGCTTTGATTTTTTCGAAAACGTTTAAATTTTCAAGCAAAAACATCATTCTAGATGATAATCTATATGATGTTTCCTACAAAGAAGTTATTGATAGTATTAAATCTTTAGAAACAGTCTCCAACACATTATTTATATTCGGACATAATCCCTCTTTGTATGACCTAGCTTGCCACATTTGCAAAGACACCATCAAAGAACTACCTACATTAGGAGTCCTCAAATTAAACATCGATATTAGTGATTGGAAAGAAGTAGGTAATGCAAAAGGGAAACTTGCTGAGTTTTATGACCCCAATAAGCTATAGCTAAAATGGCGGGCAAACTTGAATACATTCCGAGAGAAATTAGTTGGTTGTCTTTTAATGAACGTGTACTTCAAGAGGCAGAAGACGAGAGAAATCCATTAATTGAAAGGCTCAGATTCTTAGGGATTTTCTCCAACAATCAAGACGAATATTTTAGAGTTCGTGTTGCTGACCTCAGAAGACTATCAAACATTAAGAGAGATGCTAAAAAAGCATTAGGTCGATCACCTAATGATATGCTAGAGGAAATACAAGAAAGGGTAATTGCTTTTCAAAAGCGTTTTGAAAAGACTTATCAACTCATATTAAAAGAACTCAAAAATCACAACATTCATATTGTCAATGAAAGTCAAGTGACTGAACATCAAAAACTTTTTGTTGAGGAGTACTTTCATGACCACATTCGATCAAGCTTAGTGCCCATAATGCTTTCTCAAACGGAGCAGTTTCCTTATTTAAAGGACAAGTATATCTACTTGGCAGTTAAGCTACATCTTAAAAATGAGAAACATGATAGTGTTGAATACGCTTTGATAGAAGTGCCCTCAGATGTTATCAAGCGTTTTTTGGTGTTGCCCAACAATGAAAAAGCAAAGTGTATCACTTTATTAGATGATGTGATCAGAGTTTGTCTAAATGATATATTCAAAACTTTTGAATACACTAAAATAGAGGCCTATACTATAAAACTAACTCGTGATGCAGAACTGGATATAGATAATGACATATCTAAAAGCTTATTAGAGAAAGTTTCGAGTAGTCTTGACAAAAGGAAGGTTGGTAACCCCGTTCGATTTGTTTATGACAAAGACATTCCAGAAGACCTGTTGGAATACATTATGAAGAAAATGAAGCTAACTAAAAAGGATGCTTTAATCCCAGGCGGTCGCTATCACAACTTCAAAGACTTTATGTCATTTCCCAACATAGGATCCAACTCATTAGAATTCAATAAATTAACACCCCAAGAACACCCCATACTTAAAAAAAGTAAAAGCACTTTTGATACATTAGATCAGCAAGATATACTGCTCAACTATCCTTATCAATCTTTTCAGCACTTTATTGACTTCTTGCGAGAGGTAGCCATTGACCCTAAAGTCAAATCACTAAAAATTACGCTGTACAGAGTATCTCAAAATAGATCTAAGGTGATCAATGCATTAATCAGTGCAGCACAGAATGGAAAATCAGTCACAGCAGTTGTAGAGCTTAGAGCTAGGTTTGATGAAAAAATCAATATTGAACTTTCCAATCAGCTAGAAGATGCTGGTGTAAAAGTTATTTTCGGTGTTCCTGGACTTAAGGTTCATTCTAAAATATGCCTGGTATCAAGACGCTTCGGAAACAAAGAGCGACACTATGCGTGTATTGGCACTGGAAACTTTAATGAAGATACTGCTAAGGTTTATACCGATAAGCTATTACTTACAGCAGATCAGTCTATAAGCGAGGAAGTAGATAAAGTCTTTAAGTTTTTTAAAAACAACTACAAAAGATACAAGTTTAAGCATCTCATGCTATCTCCATTTCAATTTAGAAATAGACTAGTACAACTTATTAATAAAGAAATTCGAACGGCAAAGTCAGGTAAGGTAGCCTATATCATTATTAAAGTAAATAGTGTAACAGATCAAGACATTGTAAGGAAATTATATGCCGCAAGCCAGGCTGGAGTGAATATTCAGTTATTAGTTAGAGGAGAGTGTTCTCTGGTAGCAGGTGTTAAAGGACTTAGTGAAAACATCAATGTTATTAGCATAGTTGGTCGATACTTAGAACATAGTAGGATTTTAATTTTTAGCAATAATAGTAATCCCTTATACTACATCACTTCTGCCAACTTAATGTATAAAAATATGGATAATAGAGTCGAGGTAACTTGCCCCGTTTATGATCCCAATATTCAAAAACAAATCCTGGATCAAATCAACTTACAACTCGATGACGCTGTAAAATCTAGAATTATTGATGCAAAGCAGCAAAACAAGTATAAAAACCCAGATAAGCCGTCAAAACCAAGTTCACAAGTGCTCATTCACAGGTATTTTTCGAATCTAAATAAGCAGAATGAAGATTCTTAAGTTTGCAGCTATTGACATTGGGTCTAATGCAATTAGGCTATTATTCTCTAATGTTGTAGAAAATGGAAGTGGTCGTCCATCATTTAGAAAGATTGATCTTATAAGAGTACCTATAAGACTTGGCGATGATGCATTTTCTGATCAAAAGATTAGTAAAAATAAAGAGAAGGCGCTGATTACTGCAATGAATGCCTTTAAATCGCTTATGGAAGTTCACGACGTAATCGGATATAAGGCCTGTGCAACCTCCGCCATGAGAGAGGCAAAAAATGGTAAAGACATCATTAAGAAGATCAAAAAAGCTACAGACATAGACATTAAAATTATTGATGGTAAAGAAGAAGCTCAAATCATTTTTGCCACACACATAGCAGAGCAAATACATAAACACTCCACCTATTTATACATCGATGTAGGTGGTGGAAGTACTGAGCTATCATTATTTGCCAGAAGAAAATGTGTGGCTTCAAAATCTTTTGACATAGGTACACTAAGACTTTTAAAAGACACCGTTCAGGAGAAAGAATGGAAAGCACTGAAAAACTGGGTTTCTCAAAAAACCAAGCCATATCGCTCATCCCTAGCAGCTATTGGTTCTGGCGGAAATATCAATAAGCTCTACAAAATGGCCATGAAAAAAAAGTGGGAGCCATTAGGAAAAAAGAAGCTTGAGAACCTCTATGAGCAATTAAATACCTACACATACGAAGAAAGGGTCACTCAATTGCATCTAAATGAAGATAGAGCCGATGTGATTATACCCGCTGCTGAAATATTCCTAGAGATCATGAACTATAGTGAAATCAAAAAGATATATGTTCCCAAAATTGGAGTGGCAGATGGGTTAATACACGAGCTCTATAGAGAGCATAAAAACAAAAAATGAATTACGATATCTTATGAATTGTATAACCTAACCAATCTTCAAAATCAACCCACTCTGTAATATCATCACGGTTATTAGGATTAGCAAGAATATTACTCATATCCAGTTTTAGCTCAATAAATGCTTCTAACAATTGCTTTTTCGTCTTAGCTTTTAAAGCCTTCAATCTCAGAAAATCCAGAATCAATCTCTCAAACCTGAAGAGCTTATTCTTTTTTCTTAAAAGATTGTATGTTGTTCTCACTCGATAACCGATTAAGTCTAGATTACCTAATTCATAGTGAATAATCAAGCTCACTATGTGAGCAAGGTTTTTATAGTTTGGAGATATGCTGTACTCTGATGCAATAATCTTTTCTGAATAATTAAGTGACGTTTCAAACTTTCGACCATTAAAGTAAACAGCCATGGACATATATTTAAAAATAAACGTATTGAATGCAGATAGTTTATAATCAGAAGTCTCTATATTAACTTTCATTTCTTCTAAATATTGCAACGCCCTAGTGTGGGACTTATTTATCACCGCATCGGCCACTTGAACCTGAAAAGTCTTAAAGAGGATGTATGGCAAATAGAACTTTGCTGTTTTTTTATACAATTGCTTAGGTAATTCCTTAGCTTTAACTAGATATTCTTTAAAACTTTCTTGATCTTTTAACTCAGCGCTTAAGCCCAATATCCTAAAAATAATAACTTCATAAGCCTGAGTAAATGCATTGATATAGGCAATATCATCTTGCAAAAGACTATACGCTTTCTTATTATATTCTAAGGCTTTACGCATATCACCCTCTATTGTCCAATAATAGTTTGCAATACCTACGAGATACATCATTTGAAGATACCTATCATCCGAAAAGTCACCAACTGAAGCTATATCTGTCTCAATAGATTTTAGCAAAAGAGGTATATCCATATCGTTATACTTATAATAAAAGACCTTATTCAAAGCTGATCGCTGCTTATTCAAGGCGTATAGCTTATCTAGATTTAAATTAATTTCACGGTGAATATCATCTATCTCATCAACCTCAATCTTCAGTTGAATTCTAGCATTTTTGTTTATCGATTCATCCCACTCAAGAATCTTGCTAAGCAAATGATACTGACCATACCTTACGGCCAAAGATTTAGCTTTATTAATTTGTTTGGAGCAATGGCTAAGCAGCCTTTTTTTTTCTAGAATTTCTATATTTCTAAGCAAATCAAGTATCTGTGATTCTATTGTAAAATCTGTATAAAAATTTCTGAGTGACTTTAATATCAAATCATATAAATATTTTTTTATTACATGAAAGTTATTAATAAAGCGCTCATTTCTGAATACTTCTTTTACTTTGGACTCATCATAAGTATTTAGTTTATCTAGCGTATCAAATATTTTGATATACACATTCTTCTTTCCCTTCACATGCAAACTAGAGTAAACTTTAAAATATCTTTTTTCATTCCGATCTAGAGAATGAATCAAGTCAAATAAATAAGATGATGGTCTCACTAAACTACTTCTGAATACTTCGAATTATAAAATCTAAGTTAGTAAAAAAAGAAATCTCCAATTATCATTAACCTAATGAAAGGCACAACATATTCATTATTTAACATTAAACATTACATACAGACAATCTATGAGTTGTATTATCGCAATTATGAAGCCCACTTATTTTAGACTTAGTTTTACGCTGATGCTTTGCATCTTCATATTTCAGATAAATGCAGAAAACACAATTTATTTCACTGCCAACAAAGGACAGGTTGTAGACTTCAACAATAAACAACATCCTGAAATTCTATATACCTCGTCGGTTAAAGGAGCAGATATTTACTTTAGACAAAATGGCTTCAGCTACGCGATAGTTGAACCCAACCTTTCAGATGATCCTCATTCAGAAAACATAACTTCTTCGAAAAAGGGCATCCACAGAATAGATATGCGCTTTGTAAACATGAGTGATGAAGCATCTTTAATTGCGTCAGACCAACAAACCTGGTATTATAATTATTATTTAGGTTATTTGCCCGACAATATTGTCCATGTCCCAAGTTATGCTAATCTAATGTTGCAAAATGCATATAACAATATTGACGTAAACTATTACTCCACCAATGGAGGTGAGCTTGAATACGACATCATCGTACACAAAGGAGCAAATACTTCTGAAATACAACTTGAGTGGACTGGAGCAGAAGATGCTTTTATTGGTTCAGATGGAGAATTAATTCTTACTACAGCATTCAATGAACTAAAGGAGTATATGCCTAAGGTTTATCAGAATATTGATGGGAAGAAAATTGACGTTGAGGCAAACTACAGATTACAGGAGGGAGCGAGTGCTGAGTCATTTTTTGTCAGTTTTCAAATAGGGGAATATAATCTGGAATATGATCTAATTATTGATCCTTGGTGTACTTATATGGGAGGAACAGGAGAGGATTTTGGTAAAGCCATCGTAGTCGACCATGAGGATAACGTTTTGATAACTGGAAAGACAAATTCAACAGCCTTTCCTGAAAAACTAGGACATCAGACATCAAATGCTGGAAGTTTAGATGCATTCATAAGCAAATTTGATAATAAAGGAAATTTACTTTGGTCAACTTATTTTGGGGGAAGCTATATAGATGAGGCAGAAGGATTGGAAGTAACCAGTTTTAATGATCTTATAATAGTTGGGAGCACACAAAAGCACTCCTTAAACCCTGCCGACTTCCCAACCCTAAACGCTTATCAGGATACTTTTGGCGGAGGGTCTAATGATATTTTTTTATGTCGATTTTCTACAAATGGGGTTCTACAATGGTCAACTTACTTTGGGGGGTCTGGCTCAGATGTACAAAGCGGTATGCACATTGCGTTAAACAGTAATGAGGATGTCGTACTATCAGGAGAAACTGCTTCCTCTAATTTTGACACTTTAAACGCATATCAAAGTTTATATAATGGTGGCAGAGATGTCTTTTTAAGTAGCTTCACCTCTAATGGAAACCTTACATGGTCTACGTACTTAGGAGGTAGTAGCTTTGAACACCCCTATTCATTAGTTATAGATAAAAATGATAATATTATTATTGCCGGAAACACGTTTTCACCAGATTTTGACACCCTAAACTCTTACATTGATACTATTTCTGGAGGAAGTGATGTGTTTATAAGCAAATTTTTGTCTTCTGGCAGCCTATTGTGGTCAACCTATCTCGGAGGTAGCGGCTCTGATGAGTTCCCAGACCTAGCTATTGACGATAGCAATAATGTACTTATTGCTGGGTCAACATGGGCATCAGATTTTCCAACATTCAACGCATTCCAAAGCACTTTTGGAGGAGTAAAGGATATCTTCTTTGGAAAATTTGATTCCCTAGGAAACCCTAAGTGGTTAAGCTATTTAGGCGGAAATACAACAGATGGGGGCTCGGTTAATGATGCTCAGATATCAGTAGATGACAATAATAATATTATTATCTCTGGGCTATCCGCATCTGCTGACTTCCCTACCTTAAATGCATTTCAACCCACGCTCTCACCTGCCCCTGGAGCTGATCCATTCATTGCTAAGTTCACTTCAAATCAAACGTTATTATGGTCTACATTTATAGGTGGGTCTGGGATAGAGGAACTAAACCCTACTATTTTAGGAAGCGATAATGCCATTCACTTAATGGGAGATACCTATAGCGAAAGCTTCCCGACATTAGAATGCTCTTTCGAAGACTCTTTAAGAGGAGGCGAAGATTTTTTTGTTGTTAAGGTTTCTACTGATGGAGATTTACTTTGCTCCTCATACATAGGTGGCAATGGACATGACGAAGCAGGAGAAAACTATAATCACTATAGCATGGCTTTAAACACTCAGGGTCTTATTCACATAATGGGAATTGCAGCATACCATACTGGTCCTTCTAATGGTGTTCCTATTACTCCAGGCGCATATCAAACTATTGACAAGGGCGACAAAGATTTAATAATAGCACAACTATGCCCTAACACTTGTGGTCCAAGTATAATTACGCCTAATTTTTCCGCAAGTGATACTGTTTTCAATTGTAGTTCGGGGACTAATAGTGCTGCCTTTACTGATATGACTAATCTTTGTGATACATCTGGTGTTACTTGGGAATGGTTATTCCCAGGAGCTACACCATCTGTTTCAACTATTCAAAATCCCACTGGAATTAATTACAACTCGGGGACACACGACGTTACGCTAATAGTAAATACACCTTGTGGCTCTGATACTATGGTCAAGTTTGATTACATATCTGTCACAAGCGATCACCCTAATCTTACATTAATAGAGGATACTAGCTTATGTATTGGAAGTAGCATAAAACTATGGGCAACCGATGGAAATTCAGGTTCAGATTATACTTGGTCTCCTGTTAATAGTCTGGACAACCCTAATATAGATAGCCCTACTGCTTCTCCCACAACTGACGTCACTTATGAGGTGATTGCCAATAATCCTTGTGGATCAGATACGGAGTATGTCAACGTAAATATATTACCAGCTCCAATGATTTCTGTTCAACCCGCCGATACTACGATCACTTTAGGAAATGCTGTTAACTTAATTGCATTGCCAGATAGTTTGAATTATTTATGGACTCCAGGGAATACACTCAACGACTCTTCTATATATAACCCTTTGGCTTTACCAAATGAAACGACTACTTACAAAGTAATTGCAACTAGTTCAAATGGCTGTAGTACTGAGGGACAAGCCATAGTAAGGCTGGTTGAAGAGTACGAAGAATTTATTTTTTGGATTCCTAACGCTTTTAGTCCAGATGGAGATGGCTTAAATGATTTATTTATCGGACAGGTAATGTCTGGGATATATTCATTTAAGACTTTGGAACTAAGAATCTATGATGAAATAGGCAATAAGATTTTCGTCCAGCAGATTAACTCAGGAACGGATAAGGTCTCATGGGACGGAACATATAAAGGCTCCTCAGTGGAGCTTGGAACTTACGTATGGTATGTTAATGTCGTCTTTAAAGATGGAGACCCGATCAATGAAGATTTACAACTCTCTGGAAATGTGACACTATTAAATTAGTTCTTACTAAGCACTGTTCAATACCCTTTCCAGTTGATTTTTTCTTATTGCGTTGATGGCTAGACATCAGTTAGTCAAATACGAGTTAGATTTGTTAAGATTTACTGATAATAAGGAGGAGTCCGACCTAAACTACTTAACAAAAGCATAACGATAATTAAATTTTACAGCAACAAATCATTAATAAGTAGGTAATAACTCAAGCATATTTTTGCATCAAATTTAAACACAAATAAAATTTATGCAATATGAGATATGTATCTATACTTTTTAACATTTTAGTTTACTCTTTTCTGGCAGTTGCTCAGGAAAATGTACAACTCAAACACTTAAGCACATACCATACTGGTATATTTGATGAAGCAGCAGCAGAAATTGTTGTGTATGATTCTACCAATCAAAGACTATATTTTGTGAATGCCAATGACGCTACAGTAGAAGCAGTTGATATATCTATACCTACTGCTCCTGTAAAGGTTTTTGACATTGATGTAACAGGATATGGCGCAGAAGCAAACAGCATTGCTATATGGGATACTATTATAGCAGTTGCTGTAGAAAACGATAGCACCCAACTTCCTGGGAAAGTAGTTTTCTACACTTTAGACGGAACGCCTATAAATGATGTGGATGTGGGGCCACTTCCAGATATGTTAACTTTTACTCCTGATGGTAATAAGCTTTTAGTAGCTAATGAAGGTGAACCGAGTAACTTACTTGGCCATGATCCTGAGGGAAGTGTAAGTGTTATAGATGTTTCAGGCGGAAATTTCAGTGCATTAACAAATGCTAATGTAAAAAACATGGGGTTTACACAGTTTAACGGAATGCCTTTAGAAAATGGAATACGAATTGTTATCCCTGGAGCTACATTTGCCGAAGATGCCGAACCAGAATATATTGCAGTCGACTCAAACTCAAAAAAAGCGTGGGTGGCATTACAAGAAAACAATGCTTTCGCTATTATCGACTTAACGATCGATTCTATCATTGAAATTGTTGGCCTTGGCAACAAAGATCATAGTATAGAGGGAAATGGATTTGATGCTAGTAACGAAAGCAGTAGTATTCAAATTAAAACTTGGCCTGTTCTTGGTATGTATCAACCAGATGCCATTGCGAGCTACTCAGTTGGTGGTCAAACTTACATTGTATCTGCCAATGAAGGTGATGCAAAAGATTATGATGGGTTTAGCGAAGAAGATAGAGTAAAAGATCTTGATCTAGACACCGTTATTTTTTCAGAATCATTGATTGACTCTCTTCAAAGAGATTCTGTTTTGGGACGATTAAATTCAACTATCGCAAGTGGAGATACCAGCGGAGACGGATTGCATGATATTATTTACTCGTATGGCGCAAGATCTTTTTCTATTTGGGATTCTGCAGGAAACTTGATATTTGATAGCGGAGATGATTTTGAGCAAATATTAGCTCAAGAAATTCCTGAATACTTTAACTCTACAAATGACGACAACGATTCTTGGAAAAACAGAAGTGATGACAAGGGTCCTGAGCCTGAAGGCATTGCAATAGGAAGCATAAATGGTCAAGCCTATGCTTTTATTGGTTTAGAAAGAGTAGGTGGTATTATGGTATATGATATCACTGACCCTAATGTTCCGATTTTCAACCAATATATCACAAGCCGAAACTTTGATGTAGAAGTAGACTCTATGAGAGGGGACACGCTCGCCGTACAAGAGCTAGGCCCAGAAGGACTTGTTTTTATTCCTGCAAGTGGTAGCCCTAATGGTAAGAACCTTTTGGCTGTTGGACATGAAGTGAGCGGTAGCGTTTCTATTTATGAAATTAATGTCAATAGTATTCCTACTGATCTGATGCTTAGCAATTCTTCTGTAAAAGAACTATTACCTACTGGAGCAACTATTGGATCATTAACATCAGTTGATGACGATGCTATGGATACACATACTTATTCATTAGTAGCTGGAATAGGTGATGATGATAATAGTTCTTTTGCCATTAGCTCAGACGAGTTAAATACGGCTGAAGTATTTGATTTTGAAACAAAAACCAGTTATAACATAAGAATCAAAACGGACGATGGAAATGGGGGCTATTTTGAAAAATCATTTACAATAACTGTTTTAGATAGTAACGAAAATTCAACTGGCATTCAGTTTAGTGAGTCCACACCATTAGCACTTACGCCTAACCCTAGTAGTATTGGCTTTATCAAGATGAATAAAACAATCTCGGGAAAAGTATATAATATACTTGGAAGAGAGGTTGTTACTTTGAGAAATACTAATAGAATAAATACAAAAAATTGGTTACCAGGAATTTACTGGCTAGAATCTAATAAAAGGGAAAGTGTAAAGTTTATTATAGAGTAAGCGAAGCTTAATTACTTACTCAAGAGAGGTATAGGGTGACATTCCTTATACCTCTTTTTTTATTGTTTTGCGCATAAACAAAAGGGTATAAAACAATGACTTTGAATACCATCTTGGACTCTAAGCCTTCATTGCATTATGACGCATAACTTATCGCCCAACAGAAACAAAAAGAGGCTTTGAACATTTGTCCAAAACCTCTTTTTTTGGCTCCCCTTAGAGTTATTTTCTCGAACCAATTAGTTGAAGATTTCAAGAAAATCTATGAACTAAAGCCTATTCTAAAGGTTGTACCCTATCACCCTCCAAAACAATCAGGGTCTCTGAAACGTAGAATTGGTAGTATTTAATATCCCTAGAAGCAATAGAACCAGGTATGAGAAGAGTAACAAATGCAGGATTAGAGAAAAGAGTCGGAGAAATCATATCAATGATAATCAATGGTGCAGATAGAGGGGATATAGTGCGATATAGTTCTAAAAACTGGGGTATTGGAGAAAGACAAATCGATAAATATATAGTAAAAGCCAAGCTCAGAATTCAAAGAGAAATCACTAAGAACATAGAGTTTGACTATGCAAAAGCAATAATCCGATATGAAACATTGTATAAAAAAGCCATTGAAGTCGAAGATTATAGATTGGCATTATCTATAAATAAAGAACTATCATCAATTCAAGGGTTGCAGAAGCTAGAAATCAAGCATTCGGGCAATATTGAATTTATATCGAATATTCCCGATTAATGAAAATTGATTTCTCCAAATACTATCGACCAAAACCAAAACAAGTCAAAGCCCATTCAAACAGAGCCAAGTACCTTCTGTTTGGAGGGGCAATGGGTGGTGGTAAAAGTTGGTTTTTATGTGGTGAAGCTATTAAGAATGCCATGATGTTTGAAGGGAATCGGTTAGTCATAGTTAGGAAAGAGCTATCCGTGTTAAGAAGAACAATCCTTATTACTTTTTTTTCTATTTGTCCTCCTGAAATTATTAAGAGTTATAACCAAAGTTCGTTGGTTATTACTTTCATTAATGGATCGGTTCTTACCTTTTTAGAAGCTAATACTAGTAAAGACCCATTGTTAAATAAACTAAAAGGGTTAGAGATTGGATGGTTTGGAATAGATGAAGCCAATGAGGTTTCTATTGAGGCTTATCAAATTTTAAAGACCCGATTACGATGGACTTTGCCAAATGGGGAACAACCGAGATATGAGGGTAGATTGACGAGCAATCCTGAACAAAGTTGGTTGATTCCGACATTTATTCAATCATCAGACCCCAATCAGGTTTATATACAATCATTAACAACTGATAATTATGATGAGAATAGCGAATACTATCAGAGTTTAAAGGAGGCATTTGGAGATAATCCTCAGATGATGAGGAAGTATCTATTGGGAGATTGGTTTATGATAGATACCATCAATCAGCTGATTCCATCAATGGCTATTGCAAAATGTGAGTCAACCATAACTGATGGTGAGGGAATTTCATTAGGAATAGACCCTAGTAGATATGGAGATGACAGAACAGCTTTTATAGTAATAAATGGAGGTAATATTGAGCTAGCAGAAACTTATCAAGAAACATCTATTAACCAGATAGTAACTAGAGCTATTGAATTAATTGATTCTTATGATATTCCCAATGACTGTGTTGGAATTGATGGCGTTGGGTTAGGAACTGGTGTTATTGATAATTTAAAAAGTTTGGGTTATGAGATACAGGAACTGATTGGTGGGGCAAAGCCTATTGACGTCCAAAATGAGGATGCTTTTCAGCCTTATAATTTACGCTCTCAAATGTATTATCAATTACGCAACGATATAATAGAAGGCTATATTGGTAACCTTAACGATCAAACTTTGAAACTAGAGTTAGGAGCTATCCAATATGAAATCAATTCGGAAAAGACAGTTAAGGTAATAGGAAAGGAAGCGATTAAAAAAGTGCTAGGTAAGAGTCCCGACTTGGCTGATGCGATGTGTTATGCTAATTGGGTGAGGGTTGTTAGGGTACAATATGCTTATGAGTTACCTTTTATTTAGATATTTTGAAATAGCCACTAATATTAAACTTGTCTTACCTAGCTTTTACTTCAATATAGTAGGTCAGAGCAGCTTCCCGATTTATATATACCGTATAATATGATTTACCAATCTTTTCAAACGGGTAATCGCTGGTAATACGATAATTAGTGGTATATATATCATTATCATTGTTGAAGCGAATCACATCTGAATAATCTTCCTTATCATAAGAAACTTCTATATAACGTACTCTTTTCTCACTTCTAAATGACAATTTTAATGTATCTCCAACAAAGAAAGTTAACGTACCTGATTCAGGTGATATAAGAGATATACCTCTTACCAGGGCGTCAGAATAAATCAATGGGTAGTTTGAAAAGTCTTCCTTACTCCAATTAGTTGATATAAATAGTTTGTTTTCATCTAATGGGTAATGGTTATACTTGAATAGCTCTGGGTTACAATAAAAGTAGAATTCGTTAAAATTTTTTTCAAAATCACAATCGCCTGGTGAAGAATATCCTGCTGCCCAAGTAACATCTATTAAGTGCCATTCATTCTCTGTAAAAACTGCATTCCATGCATGATCTCCCTCCCCCTTGAGTTTTACTCCTATATCCTCAGAGCCATTTCTCGCAAAACCATCAATAATTTGACATTTGATATTAATTGAATTACAAAGTTCCTTAAATAAACTTGAGTATCCCGAGCAAACGGCTTTTTCCTGCTTGAGAATTTTGTTGGGATCAGTGGTTATTAGACTTTCATTTTTTAATGCCTCACAATCGTAAGAAATATGATGTGAAACCCACGTAAAGATTGCTCTAACTTTTACATGCTTTTCATTAAAGCGATCAGTTAATTGTTTAGCAAGTTTTTCTACGTTTCCCTTGCTGTCTAGTTGTTTTGCAAAGCTGTCTACTTTGTGGTAATTGTAACTTGTGTAATCAATGTTTTGTGCAATACAAAGAGAATTAAGAGAAAACAATGCTATAATTATTTTCATTTGCTCAAGGCTATATCATTAAATTCTTCAATTAACAACTTTATTTTCTGCTCATCTCTCCTATCGTGGTAATAATTAGAATCAGAAAAGATTTTATGGAGAAGCCGCTCTAAGTCTTTATTAGGTTTGTTTTCAACTATTTTATACATGATATCATGAAGCTCCCATTTTGAGGCTCTAGAAGCACAGTCTACTAGATGCTTGATTAGCTTTTCTCTTTGGTCATTAGGGACAAACTGAATGAGCAATAATTCACCGTCTCTTAATTTATCACAGGAGAAAAGTATATTTTGCAACCGTGCTTTCTGTTCACTAGTAATGTATTTGTTATATGCCGTGCTCTTCGGGTTCTTACTGTAAACGTAATGGCTTATCTGATTAGTAAGCTCAAACGCCCCATCCCACCTAGTCAAGCGACTTGTGCAAAGCTGGACAAGCCATTCTGTAATAAGCTCATTCCTTCTTTTCTTGTTACTTTGTTTTTGTATGTTAAAATAGGATAAAATACTATTCTTGTAATGATTTAGTTCTTCTTCACTACTTACTACTTTAGACCCATAAGACAAACCATTCGTGTAAAATAGGTCTGACTCTTTATCTTTATTGATGAAGGCTACTACGGTTTCTCCATCTGGATAACGTGCTGGTGAAGGACAAATCATATTAGGAGAATATGTGACAATTGCTTGTTGCAACTCCTTCTTTCCTTTTAGCATACTAACGATGTGGAGTTTTGCACGCTCATCGAAATAACCATTCCAAATTGTATCTCCAGTTAATGAGTCTATTCTAGCAATCGTTAGTTCTCTCTTAATATGCTCTACTTTTGCTATTACAATGTAATCACTACTTAATATGAGAGTTTGCAGAGGAACAGGAGTGATTGGATAAGCAAATAGTTCAATCACTAGAAATGATAAGATAAATATAGAAAACAGCCTATGCATCCAAAGTTTAAATTATGGTAAAAACTTTTAGTCTCAAATTACATTTTTGGTACGTTGTACGTAAATTTTATTCAAATAGTTGCAACAAGTGTAGGTTTACAAATCTGCAAACCAGAGAGACCAATCAAACGAAATTTTGTAACTTGTCCCCGTAATAAAAAGATATTATATCGAATAGATAATAAAGACATAAAGATTTAATGCGTTAGCGTTATCCTAGTTCTTCAAACACCACATTATGAGCTTAACAGGGATAGCCGTTCGTGTTTCGGTATGCGCCGAACACAACGGATTCTGTTAAGCGGGTTGTGGTGACCTGAAGAACTGATGATGTTGTCCCTTCGGCGCTGTTGTTTAGATTAAAAACCACATTCATTGGAGGGGGTGAATGACAAACCTCAATTCCAATGAGAAAACTATTGATTGTATTATTATTAAGTGGTTGTTTAAGCACTTTTTCACAAACGTATTCAGGACACATATATCATATAGGAGGGACTTTGCACGCCAGCTATGACTTAGTTGATCGAACACCTCTATTCTCATCTGCTTCAGAATTAATTAAAGACATAAAAAATACTGATTTAGTTGGTACTTCCTTTACAGGATCATGGACAACAGGAACAGGCAATAACACAATGTTTGTTAAAGACAATACCATTGACTTTAACACTTTTTCTAGCACACAAATAACGAATAGTTATAATTCAGGAGTCCCTGCATCAACAGTTACAAACCCTTCTAATGGGGACATATTCATAGCAAAGCTTCGTTCTACTGATAGTTTTGCAGTGATCAAAATAACCAATATTGACCCTACTGATAGCACTTGTGCTTGCTCCAATGTAGGGAAGATGACTTTTGACTTTGAAATAGAAGAATCTTGTCCCGAAAATATTCCCGAATTACAAGACAACGTTTCAATTTGCTTGGATGATGATGTAATCTTAAACGGCGGTGTTGGATATAGTTCCTATTCCTGGAACACTGGAAGCAATGCTCAAAGTATTACTGTTAGTGATTCAGGGATGTATGTTTTAACAGTAACTGATGATAATGGTTGTATAACAACAGATACTGCAATTGTAACGGTATTATTTCCACCCGATGTTTCTATAGTAAAAACCGATGACTTACTGACTGCCAATGTATCGGAAAGTGTAACAATGTATCAATGGTTATTAAACGGTAATGAAATTACGGGGGCTAATTTACAATCACACCAAGCAACAGAAAATGGATATTATCAAGTAAAAGTTCAAGGGACAAATAACTGTTGGAATACTTCTGAATCCCTAGTTGTGGAAGTAGGTAATGAAACCACTATAGCAAGATATAGCAGTGAATCCTCACTTACCATATACCCTAATCCAACAAATGATAAGATTTATTTCAAGAATTTATCTACCCCAATGAACTATACTTTAATTAACGCTTTAGGGCAAATTGTAAAAGTTGGAATCTTAAACAGCAATGTTTTAGAGCTTGATAACTATTCAGCAGGAATATATAAGTTATTGACAATAGATCAAAATAACAAGATTAGATATAGTACCAACCTTATTAAAAACTAATTATCCAAAAAACGAACATGGCACTTTGCATTGAACGTTTAATAAGTGATTGATTTTTATAATCATACAATAAAAACAAATCATACTTATTAAGGATGCTTTCAAGCATATAACAAATTCCGCCATGTATATATATGATATTGTTCTTATGAAATTTCGTGGCAAAAACAAATTTGGTGCTTGATTTTAGATCAAGTTAAAACAAAGGTAAGATTGGAAGATTGTACTGTTATGGAGATTATTGAGATATAGAGAAGAAAATAATCTGCATGAATAAAGTTTATCATATTTTGCTTCGCAATTTTGTATTTAATATACTTTAAGATTACTTTTAAGAGTTGTTAGTATATAAATAATCATGTAAAATGATTATCAACAACTCTAGCCAAAGACCTTATGCATAAATTTGAAAAACTTGACTTCGACTTTTCAGATGAAAAAATAGAAGAATACGCAAGTATATATGTAAAACTAAGGTCTCATCTTAAGAATATAGAAGACATAGATGTAGACCCAAGATTTAAAAATCTCGGATTCAATACTGATAAAATCAAGAAGATTCTTAAGGCGAATACCATTCCCATTAGGACTAGAGATAAAGGAGTTCATAGGGACATTTATAGAAGTGATTTTGGAGAATTATTGTTAACTCTTTTCTTTGACAAAGAATATCACAGTATAGGCGAGTCTTTTATTATTCCAATAAAAAATATTTGGGATAGAGAACATAATGATCTTCCTGGAAGGGGAATTGACGTGACAGGATATCAGATAGATTCAGGAAAGATTAAGTTGTTACTTGGAGAAGGAAAGGTATCAGGAGAAAACAATAGTCCTCCTCAGTCTTCTAACGAGATATATAAAGAGCAAAAGAAGTATATAGCTCAAGATCAGACCTATTTAAAAAGAAGATTATCTAACTATTCAAAAAAGACAACTGCTGAAGATTCTAAAATCTTAACAATGGTTTTGTTTGCTATTGAAGATAAATTAGACAATGTTTATGAAATAGTTCACGGGTGTTGCTTAGTTCGAGATATTAATTGCTATAGAGAGGAAGATTTTGGAAAAATGAAGTCTAAACAAAATGAATTTGAAAGCAATGAGATTCATTTTATAATTCCTGTGCTAGATAGATCAATCGAAGATACAATAGACGTATTTTATAAAAAAGTTATAGATATAGCTAATGGATAGTGAGACTTTAAATATTGATAAAATTCTTAATCGTCACTCTTCCTTTCAAAAACTTTACGAGGATAGTCAATCCAATTACGTAGAAAAAATACTAACAAATAGCTCCACTGAAACAATTGGATCAGATAAAGTTCTTAGATATGCTTTTCTACTATATAACAATGCACTAACTAAGGAAATTAAAACAACTCAAAAAGAGGTTGAGTTAGATTTTGAAAAAGTCTATTATTTATTGCGTTCACTAGACATTTCAGCCGTTGAAGAGCAATTTGAAACTGTATGGGGTATAGATAACATTGACACAAAGGTTATATACTATTTTCATTTAGCTGTAACTGGATTACTTTCAAATAATGATATCAAGGTACAAGTTGACCTAAAAAAGTATAAATATAAATCAAACGATATTACTAATTGGGAAGACAAGCTAATAACACAGGTATTTAATGCAGTCATTCTATTGATAAGAAAAGATGGTGTAACTGACATAAAAGATGGACTTTCAATAATAGAAGAGCTAAAACAAATTCAAGAAACTTATGAAGATAGCTTTTTAAATGAAGCAGGTGAGAGTAAAGTTGACAAAGCCATTAACCTAATTGGATATTATCATATTTGCAAACTTCTCATTGAAACTTCTAATTACCTATTGCAAGGATATGGATATGGGGAAAACTTAATAAATATTATTACCCGCCATACAAAATATGCTATTGAGTCACTGATTAATAAACCTAGAATACAAAATTGCACCAACGTTATAAGCCAAATCTGTAAAAAGCTTCATAGTAACTGTATATGGACTCAAACAAGCTCCCTTAGTACTAATATAAAAGCTCTTTGTAAGACATTAAATGAAAAAAACATCATTGATCTTTTACCTTCACAACAAGAAGCAATAAAAAATAATTTTTTGGATCCTGCTTCAAGTGCGACAATTCTTCAGATGCCCACAAGTGCTGGAAAAACATTACTTGCTGAGTTTGCAATCTTGCAAACAAAAGCATTGATTCCTGATGCTAAAATAGTTTATCTAGTTCCTACTAGAGCCTTGATTAATCAAGTTATGGGTGATCTTAGAGAAGATTTTGAGGGACTAAATATAGACATTGAAAAATGTAGTGGTGCAATAGAACTTGACCCTTCTGAAGATTTATTCCTCAACTCTAAAATAGATATTCTAATTGCTACTCCAGAGAAGTTTGACCTCTTAATAAGAAAGGATCACCCTGTAACGCATGATATTTCTTTAGTTATTGTAGACGAGGCGCATAATATTAGCAATGGGCAAAGAGGAGCCCGACTAGAGCTCCTGCTTTCGATTTTAAAAAGAGAGAAACCTAATTTAAGATACTTATTATTAACACCATTCATTCCCCAAAAAGAAAACGGTGAAATTATCAGAGATTGGCTTTCTTCTGGCAAAACTTCAATTCCTCCAATTCTAGTTGATTGGAAACCCTCTGATAAGATTTTTCTCGGCATTAAGGAACATAAAAACGATTTTAAAGCCGAAATTCTTCCAAGTTTATATGACTGGACAATAAAGGAGACCGATATTAAGTTGGGGAAACCCGAAATACATTCCACTGCAAAAAAAGAGAGGCTATTTGAATTTAATGCCAAACACTTTTCTAATGAAGATAAGAGTATATTATTTCTATGTTGGGGGAAAGGAACAGCAGATAAGAAAGCTAATCTTCTTTATGAAAATTTGGATGTAGAAATAAAGAAGTCTGAAAAGGTTAACTTAGTTTCCCGCTATATCGAGGAAGTTGTTGGAGAACCCACTACGATTTCAAAGGTCTTAAAAAAAGGAATTGCGGTACATCATGCTGGGTTGACAGATGAAATTAAATTACTTGTTGAGCATTTAATTAAACAAAGAGAAGTAAGTCATATTTGTGCTACAACAACAGTTGCTCAAGGTATAAATTTCCCAATATCAACTATACATTTTGATGATTTCAGAAAAGGTTCTTCAGGAAATTTATCCATAAGTGAATTCAGAAATATTGTCGGCAGAGCTGGTAGAACATTAGTAGACAATGTAGGAAAAATCCTATTTCCATTTAACTCTAAGACAAATAAAGATAAAGCAAGAGAGTACCTTAAATCTGATTCAGAGGAAATCACAAGCGCACTACTAGATTTAATTTTGAAGTCCGAAAAAATAGTTAATGCCTTTTCTAATTCAGAAAACAATGAGGAACGGAAGGAATTATTTAAAGACAATCAAGCATTATCCTCTCTAATACAATACATTATCCATTTACTCAATATAAGTAATGATGATACATTTGTTGATGAAATTGAAGATTTATTCAAAGATAGTTTAGGTTATCATATTGTAGATGATGAAAAGAAAGCAAGGTTTATCCAAATATGTCAGACACTATATTTCAGCTTAAAAGAAAATAGTTCAAGTGGAATTTTATCTTATGCCGATAAGACTGGCTTTAGTGTTCCATCAGTTCTTGAGATAATGAAAGCAAAAAGCTCAAATCCTGAAATTCTTAATAAAGAAAATTGGGACCCAAATAATTTGTTTAGTCAGCAAGACTATTCCTCAATGACCAACAAGGTAAGCATAATAGCGCACCTCAGGGAGGTTGGCTTAGGAACAGATTCTACATATTCAGCATTTAACCCTGAAACTGTTTCAAAAATATTAGTTGATTGGGTTAATGGAGATAATATATCTATCTTATCTAAGATTCATCCGTCTTTTAGAAATAAAGGTGAAGATAGAATCAATGACTTTGTAAGTTATTTAACTAGTGCAACGTTTAAGTCGTCATGGGGCTTAAGCGCATTAGAGGGCATTGTTAATGCTAAAGGAGACAACATTCAAGATACAAATTCTTACATCCCATCTATGGTTTACTATGGAGTAAGAACTAAGGAGGCTATTGCACTAAGAATGCTTGGTGTTCCTAGAACCTTGTCTGACAATATAGCAACGAATTTGTTTAAGGAAAAGAAGCCAAGATCCTACAACGAAATAAGAAAGTCAATTAATAATTTAAGTTTTAATGCTTGGGAGGACTTTAAACCAAATGGGTCTAAATTAAATGGAGACGAATGGAAAGAAATTACTAATATTCTATTGCGTTAATAAATAATTCGTCTCTATTATAGTCGTTTAATAAATCGTCATTAATTTCAATTAAAGGATCATACCAATCAGCCTTTTTATTAGCCCATTCAACCCAATCTTTTATGTCTTGGCATTGTGAAGTATGCTCTGCCTTTGTCTTAACGTATTCTCTTAATATTTTTGTTTGATGCCATCTGTTTGCTCCATTGAGAAGTTCCTTGAATTTATATAGCTCATCTTCCTTCATTTTTTGTGCTTTTAATTCTGCTTCTCGCTCCCTTTCACGTTTTTCATGGTAGGCTCTGATCTCAGCTCTTTCTATTTTTTTTCTTTGACTTTCGACTTCAAGCCAAGCGACTATTTTAGCAAGCTTATCTTCTAGAGGTATAGTGGTATCTGAAAATTCTCTTACCCAATATGAAGTCCCAATCTTGAAGTACAAAACATTTGATGGGCTGTACTGTGCTTGTGGATAGTACTTCCCTTGAACCATAGTTCTATTCCTTCTTTCTTTAAGAGCCATTGGAATCTCTTCTTCAGCTACGATAAGATATGTAAGGTTATTTTTGAATGTTATTTGATGTCCCCTTGCTTTTAATAGTTTAACAAAAGCATCTAACAGCTTAGTTGCCCTGCCTACATTTTTGGGTGTCACAAGAACATCAATAATACTAGCAGAACTACTTATCATGCCTTCATACCTGAAAGAAGATTTTTTTAGTTTTAAATCAACTTTAAGTTCTCTTATTAATTTATCAGGATTAGTGAGTCTTGATACTCCTTTAATTATAGAACTATGAAGTTCTGTGATTTCTGAAGTTAGTTCGTTTACTTTTTTCTGAAACTGCTTATTGTCCATATTGTATATTTTAAAACTTACCAATTGGTAAGTTTTTTGTATATTAGTTTAAATTTGACACATTGACCAAGCAAGAAAAGAAATATTTTAGAGTAACAAAGCAAAAAGGATTTGAATCTAATTTCAAGACATATCACATGGATCCAAGTTATGACCACTTTAGGATCTTATTTAATAAAAAAAATTACAGAATAGAACCTACTGTAATATCTTACAGGTTAATAAACCATTGGGATTCGAAAGGCTTGATTCCAGAAAGTTGTCGAGCTAAAAGTCAAAAGTGGAGGTATTATAGTTTGGTTGATTTAGTATGGATTGCAATAATTAAGGGGCTTAGAGAATTTGAGGTGGGTCTGCCGTTTATTCAGAAAGTCAAATCCAGCTTGAAAGTACAATTTGGAATAAGCGAATTTAGTGAGTTGGAGTTTTACATATCGTGGGCGGCTGTGCAAAAAGTCCCGTGTGAAATCTTAATATTTAGAGACGGATCAGCAGAGATAGCAACAATTTATGAAATAGAGGATTCAAAGGAAAAAATTGGTCTTGAAGCCCATTTCAATTTCAGTTTAAACATGATACTACAAAGCGTTATGCCTGAGTTAGACTTACAGCCCAATTATAGTTTATGGGTGAAATTGGAGCAAGATGTTGCCAAAATTGTGAATTACATTAAAACAGGCAATTATAAAGAGATTAGCGTTGAAATGAAGAATGGGAAGGTCGAAACCATCTCTACAACAGAATTACATGACCCTAAGTCACAAATACATGGACTACTTAGAAGAGGGGAATATCAAGAAGTTTCACACATCCAGAAAAATGGAAAAGTACTTCATATTAAAAGAAAAAAAACAGAGCGATTATGATTAAGATCCTTGAAAAAAGGACACATTGCCAACGGAACAGTGACTTAGGAAGACTGAGCGCTATTCGCACCATGATGCATTATGCTATCATTACAAAAATGCAGGCAAGTCCTTAACTCGAAAAACAAAAATTATACTGACGAAGAAATAAAAAAGATTAGAGACTTTCTATATAAATTGGGTAATATAAACTTAAAGCAATTCAAACAAAAATCAACCCACAACTTTAAGTTTTAGCTTATTACTTTAGAATAAGAATAACAAATAAAAAGGCTTATGGAAGGAGTTGTTATATATACTCGAGTAAGTACTGATGAGCAGGCTAAGCATGGCTTTAGCCTTGCTCATCAAAGAACAGTACTTAAAAAGTATTGTGAAATCATGAATTTAAATATTTTGGAACATTTTGAAGATGATGGATATCCCGCGAAAGATTTTAATCGTCCAGGATTTATTAAGTTAATGCAATATTGCAAAGAAAATAAATCTACCCTTTCAAAAGTTCTTTTCACCAATTGGAGTCGATTTTCAAGAAACCAAATTGCGGGTTTAATGATGGTAGAGGAAATTTTATCTCTTGGCATTGATCCCAATGCTGTTGAGCAACCAATTGACCACTCTATTCCAGAGCAAAAGTATCTATTAAGCATCTACTTAACTGGTCCAGAAGTAGACAACGATATAAGAGCACGAAATACAATTAACGGTATGGAGCGTTCAAAAAGGGAGGGAAACTATGTAGCAAAACCACCAAAAGGATATAACCCACGAAAAAGAAGTTTAGACGATGTCATTGAACCAAATGAAGATGCTCACTTTATTCTAAAAGCTTTTGAGGATGTAGCAAATAACGATTCTCCAATCGATCACGTAAGGCAATCGCTCAATAAGAAGGGCTTTAATTGTTCGAAAAATCATTTCATAAACAATATTCTTAAAAATCCAGTGTACATTGGCAAAATTGCTATACGAGACAAAGATGGAGTGTTAGAACTTATAGAAGGAAAACACAAAGCTATTGTTTCTGAAGAATTGTTTGAACGCGTGCAGAACATTTTAAATAACAAACAAAGAAGGGTTCAAAAAACAAAATCTATTGACCCAGATCTTGTTCTTAGAGGTTTCTTACTTTGCAACAATTGTGGGAAAAAGTTAACTGGAAGCAAATCAGGAGGCAATGGGGGCAAGTACGCATACCATCACTGTGCAACACCCTGCACTACAAGATTTAGAGCAGATAAAGCAAATGAAGATTTTATTTCATATTTAAATTCTCTTAACATTAGCGAGGAGGTAGCTTCTTTGTATTCCCATGTATTAACAGATATATATAATAGTGAGATAGAAAATCAAGCGGACAAAGTAAAAAAAATAGAAGAGGAAATTTACAAATGCAAATCTTTTATAGAAGAAGCCCAATCTAAACTTTTACAAAACACTCTAAGGGATGATGAATATAAATCTCTTAGAGATAAATACGAGGGTAAAAATAAGAAATTAGAATCTGAACTAGCTCGTATTAAAGAAGGGGATTCTAGTTTTTTAAACTATTTAGATTTCGGATTATTACTATTTCAAGATATAGGCAAATACTATCAAGAATCAAGTATTGAAGCAAAACAAGCATTAATTGGTTCGATGTTCCCAAATAATTTAGAATATTTCAAAAACAATTATCGAACCAGTTCAATGAATAAAGCACTTGAGCTAATAGTCAATAATAATGCGCTTACAGACAAAATAGAAAGAGGACTTGAAGTCGAAAAAAACTCCAAGTCCTCTAAAGCTCCCCCTCCTGGGCTCGAACCAGGGACCTATTGATTAACAGTCAACCGCTCTAACCAACTGAGCTAAGGAGGAATGTAAATAGATTGCAGGTTGTAAAATTACAAGATTGCAAATTATTTAAAAACTAATTCCTATTTACTATTCACTAGTGCCTTCGTGCATAATGACATAGATACAATCTAGAAAACAATAAAAGGGAACACATAAAGAACTTCCCTATTTCAAGAATAAGGAATGCAAAAATAAGCTTTATCAATAAATTATTCAATACAATTGAAGTAAATATTGTTCAATAATATCTAAAACGCAACAAAATCAACTATTCTACGTAAAAGAAGTATAGAATCAAGATAAAAATCTTGTAATTTTTAATTTTCTAATCTTAAAACCTAAAGTTATGGCACAAGGATATTGCGTAAAATGTAAAGACAAAAGGGAAATGAGTGATGCAGAGGAAGTGACTATGAAAAATGGCAGAAAGGCTATGAAAGGAAAGTGTCCAGAATGTGGCACGGGAATGTATAAAATTTTAGGGAAAGCCTGATCAGTCAAAAATAGGCAATAGCCAAAAGGCAGTAGTTAAATAATACTTTTGCTTACTGGCTACTGTCTTTTGGCTATTAATTAATATGAACCAGTTCTTTGGTAAATATTTGGCCATTCACTTTTAACTCTACCCAATAGATACCTTCACTAAATCCTAATGATTGTGCATTAAATCGTGCTACATATCTTCCCGCAGATTGACTTTCATTCTTAGCAACAATTTCTCTACCCGAAATATCTAAAATACTTAAAGCTACCTGGCTTTCACGGATTAATTCATATTGAATCTTCACTTCATCCACAAATGGATTGGGTACAATCTGGAAGAAATCATTTTCAGCCAGACCAATGCCTGAAGGAGGTGAAGCTGTGTCAAAGGTAATTCCACTAGAATCTACAAGTACAATAATATTATCTACCTCTTGAGATTCTTCTGAAATGGTATATGTTGTATTGGTATCGATAGGAATCCCGGGTAAGTCTAGGTGCACCCAATATTCTCCATTACCAATGTTTTCAAACACGAAAGTTCCGTCTTGTCCTCCCTCGTTATGTGTTTCATCAAAAGCTACTGGGCTAGAAGTTGACTTATCAATTAACGAAACATCCAAACCATTCAATGGATCTCCTGGCCCTTGTATTTTTCCTGAACCAAGCCCTTCTTCTCCTTCACGAATGATACCTGTAATAGTACCTGTTCCAGGGTTGGGAATTAATTCTTTCACAACAACATCAAAACCAAACTCTGAATATCCTGCAAAGTTAATCACACTGGCATTTTGCCATTTCAAGCTACTTTCATACCATGTTTTTAAAGCATTGGGATATTCCGTTTCATCTGCAATAATTTTCACTAAGTATTGCGAAGGATATAGATTAGAAAAATCATAAACACCAATACCTGTTCCAGCGTTACCATCTATGTTGTAAGTGTTTAATAGCTTAAGTACTCCTGAGCTTTGTTTTAAATACAACTCCGCAATACCGTTTTTAATTGTATCTGTTGAATCAACATAATAAGCCATTCCATAAATATTGTTTCCATGGTATGCAGATAATGGAGAAGAGTTTCCCATAAAATTCTGCATTACGGTTATCTTAAGTCCATGAGGCAGATTTGGCATCTGAAAACTCCAATTACCACTCGTATCTGCAGTCGTTTCGCCAATAAAATTTTCAGCTTGTTCTGCAGAATCTGTAAAAATCTGTATAAGTGCATCAGTTTCTGCTGTTCCAAAAATCATACCATCCATCGCCACACTATCAATGTAAGGAGCAAAAACCCCATTTTGAGGTTGAGCCGAATAATTAAACTGAATAGCTGCATCATACTCTGCTTGGTTTTCATAAATAGCGTTTTGATTGAAAATATTACCAAAAGTTTGGCTTCCTGAAACATAGATACCTGCATTTCCATTGTATGCAATAATATTTTGAGCGATGGTATCATTTTGAGAACCATCAATCAAGGCAATACCATCTTTCCCATTCCCTAGAGGGCTATTCCCATCGGCTCCTATACCTATGTGGTTATTTAAAATATTAACTTCAATAGGCCCACTACTAGCATCCCCTATCACTAAAACTCCGTTACTGTCATTCCCAGCAATAATGTTAGGTGCAAGTGTTAATTGACCAATTTGTATATTATTGATCGAAGCATCTCCCTCAACCTTAATGCCATTTTGACCATTTCCGATTTTAGCATTCCCAGTTTTATTGACACCAATGTGATTGTTTAATATTTTAATATCTGAGCAATTACTAAAACTATTGGCAATACTGATCCCATTTTCGGTGTTACCAGAAATAACATTGTTTTGGATTGTATTATGCTGTGCATCGCTGACATAAATACCTGTTTGGTTGCCCTTCCCTTCAATTAAACCATCTAATGCCGTTCCAAAGTAACATCCAGTGATCGTATTATGTTTCCCTCCTCCATAATAGCCATCAACTGTAATACCCTTGATAAAACCATTAAACACTATACCACGAATAGTATTTTGGTTGGTCTCTAAGTTAATTCCATTCATATAAGGAATAGAATTGGTATCGAGGAGAATAATGCCAGGAGATTGAGCTGTACCAATATATCCATCAATAAAGGTTGAGTCTCCAGTGGACAAATTTAAACTGTACATTAAGATGATAGTGTCGCCTTGTAAAGAGGGGTCGAATATAATAGTATCAAATCCTGCATGATTACTTGCACTATCAATATATGCTCTTAATGACATAGGGCTATTATCATCTAAAGCAGTTTGTACTTCATATTTTTTTGCAAAACTACAAGTAGCTAATCCAATAGCTAATGCTGATATTAAAACCTTTTTCATAAAAATAATTTAATTGATCTTAGTAATTCTTTGTTCTAAAATATTGTTTCCAGACACAACTTTTAATAAATAAATACCATCTGCTAAATGTTCCAGATATTTATACCTGTATGTATATACTCCTGAGCTCGTTACCTTATCACTGCTTCTATGAACCACATTCCCGTTGAGATCATAAAGCTCAAATTTAGCTAGCCCTTTTTCAAGATACAACTGAACCTTAAATGCATCATTGAATGGATTAGGAGAAATAACTATGTTATTTAAATCTTGATTCTCCTCCACAAAAGGAGTTGTTGTATCACCAGTTGTATCCTTGCCAAAGTAAATGAAGTTAGAATCCACCGTTACAATTATATTGGTAATGCTCTGAGTATCATTAGAAATAGTATAAACTGTGTTTGTATCGATAGGAATACCTGCCACGTCAATATGAATTAGGTATTCTTTATCCTCCAACCCAGTAAACTCAAACACACCAGATGCTCCGCCATTATCTCCCGTTTGAGTAAAAGCTACGGTTTTAGTAACAGACTTATCTATCAACGAAACATCCAAACCATTAAGTGGGTCTCCAGGACCTAATACCTTGGTATATCCTAATCCCTCTTGCACTTTACCTCTTATAACTCCTGTCCCAGTTGGAGGAGTGATATCTGGAGCTATAATATTTTTTTCAGTCGCAATAGAGTCTACCAACAACGGTTTGGCATTAAACCATCTTACTTTATCTCCAAAGTAGGTTGGCAATGTATTAGGGAAACTTGTTTTATTAGGCTTAGCCAACAGCATATATTTTCCTGGAAAGACGTTATCTATTTTATAACTACCATCTGGAACGATGTCAACAGAATCGATAACTTTCAAAGCAGCCGTTGACGATGAGTCAAAAGGATATAAATACACAAAACCCTCTGTAATGTCGGTACTAATATCACCTAAATAAATGTTCCCCTCTATATCGTACCCATCAAACGCTTCACTAAACGCGGAGGTATTCCCTGCACTGTCCTGTGTTGCGGTAATATTTAGTGAATCGACGTAGTCTATTTTCAAAGACCAATCTCCGTTCACATTTGCTACAGTATTTCCTAGATATATTTCACCTTCATTTTCTTTGTCTTGATATACATTAATGAAAGCAAGTGGAGCGGATTTGCCTTTTAGCATTGAGTCGATTTTCAACTGAGTAATCACAGGAGGCAAGACATCTTCCTGAGTCGTATCTTTTCTAAAAATACCTTCCCTTACATTGCTGTGAATGGAGTTTTGCCAAAAAATATTATTACGTGTGGTATCCCCGTCATTTGGAAGAACTGATATACCATGCCCTGCATTAAAAGCAATTATATTTTTATATATAGTATCTTTTTGTGTTCCATAGGCCACAACAATACCTGCTAACGGAATTATAGTCCCTTCAACATCGTACTCAAAACCATTATTGGGCATTGGATTCTCGCCTGTAAAGTCAGTGCCAATGTAATTACCAACTACTAAACACTTGTAGCTTCCTTCATGTAATATACCAGCTAGCTTGTTTCCAGAAAGCACATTTCTATATTTTGCACTGTCAGCTCCTATTAAAATTCTAGAAGAACCTCCTAATACTATCCCAACTTCATTAGGGATACTATCATTACCCTCCTTATTCAGACCGATAATGTTGCCTAATACATGTCCGCCATAAGCACCATTCATGTTAATGCCATTATTTGCATTTCCTGAAATCAGATTTCCTTTTGATACAAATTCACCTCCTATGGATATTTCATAACATCCATTATCTATATCAATACCGCTTTCCCTATTGCCCAAGCCAATCATCCCACTAGTATCTGTACCTATATAATTTCCTGTTATAAATATGCTATTACAAGAGTCTGCAAGAGCAATACCCAGTGTATTGCCAGATATGGTATTCTTATTGATATAACTATTAGCTGTAGAGCTATCCATAAAAACACCATGCTCTCCATTAGCTATGGTATCATTTCCTGATGCATTTAAGCCAATTAAGTTCCCTTCAATAATTATAAAACGCCCCTTGTTTACATCAATGGCATTATCAGAATTCCCAGAAATAATATTGTAGCCTTTTAAGGAATCAGTACCTACATAGATAGAGTCTGATTTATAAATATTAACGCCAACCTCGTTAGGGATAGAGTCTGTGCCATCGATATTTGTTCCGATATAGTTTCCTGCAATGAAGATATTATTAGTCTCATCTATATCTATGCCGTATTGATTACCACTAATGATATTTCTATCTGCAATTTCAAGACCTCCAATATAGTTGTCATTTGTCTGACTGCTACCCACGTATATACCTGCAAAGCTGTTGCCTCTTTTTAACATACCTGCAGAGTCAGTGCCGATTAGGTTGCCACGTATGATGGTTTCGTTTACATTATCATTAATGTGAATACCATCTTCCCCATTATTTGAAATGACATTGCCATCACCAGGCTGATCTCCTCCAATCGAGACACTATCGGAATTATCGTCTAGCCTTACTCCATTATAAGCATTTCCCAACATTTTGGCACCATTACTGCCTATGCCAATAAAGTTGTTCACAATATTGATTTTATTAGAAGCATCGTCTATAAAGATTCCGTCTAGTTGATTATCACATATTAAGTTCCTTCCTACACTATTGTTTTCTCCGATTTGAATGTTATCAGAACCCTGAACCCAAATTCCATAACCTTGATTTCCTCTTGATAGCATACCAGTGGTATCTGTACCAATATAGTTTCCAGCAATCCAGCAACTATCAGAGCTAGTTATATGAATGCCATTACCATTGTTCAAAGAAATAACGTTTTTCAAAGTACCACCTATGACATTGTTGGATGAATTAGAAATGTTAATACCTCCTGACATATTCTCTAAAGAGTCTCCTGTCAATCCTAATCCAACATAAGTATTACGAATCAAATTGTAACTTGAAAATACTGAGATACCGATGCCATTACCATTATTGCCAGAGATGATGTTTCTACTACCTATATTTTCATTTCCGATGTTATTTGTATCTGAGTGATTCGTAATTACCACTCCCTCATTAGTATTGGGAATGCTAGATGTTCCAGATTCATCAGCACCTATAATATTACCTCCTAAGAAGTTTTGTGAGGAAGAGTCTATCAAAACCCCAACCCCATTGTTGCCTGATATCAAATTGCCTTCTCCAGACTGATCTCCTCCTATTTCAACATGATGAGAGCCTGATAAAATCATTATCCCATTTGCTAAATTTCCTCTAGGCAGTGTTCCCGAAGAGTCTGTACCTATATAATTACCTTGAATAGTTTGATGATGTGAATTTAATATTTCGATCCCTGTCGTCGTATTCCCTGAAATCACATTACCCTCTAACGCATTGCTTCCTCCAATTTGATTGTTATTATTATCTTGAATAACGATTCCTTTATCGTTTGCTAATGACATATCTCCATTTTGGCCAAGTCCAATAAGATTGTTATAAATTTTATTGCTTGTAGCGCTTAGCCCTAAGTGAATACCTGCATTTAAATTGCCAGAAATGATATTTCCTCCACCTACATTAGGATCGCCAATATGATTATTGATAGCATTATCTATAATAATTCCAAAGCCATTAGATAAGGTATCGTTTCCGTTGATGTTTACACCAATGTAATTGCCAAAAACATCATTATTTGAAGACCCACCGTGGATTTTTACTCCGGCATTACCATTTTTCGAAATAATATTTCTGCCATATGGCAGCCCCGGATCACCAATATGATTGTTGCTACCATTTAATATTTCTACTCCATTTTGATTAGAATAAAAGTTGAAGCTTTGCGCAAAAGCATCTAAACCACCAATATAACAACCGATGATGGTATTTTCGGTGCCTCCATTTTGAATTTTTATTCCTGCCCCTGAGTAACAACCATATATTCTAAGATGTTGAATCCAGTTAAAGTTTGAGTTGATTACAATACCATCTGACGCTGTACCTGAAAAATTGAATCCAATGTCTGGAATATGATCCCCATTAATATCTCCATCTATGAAAGTTCCATTGAAAGGATCATCTAAAATAAGCGAATCCATAGAAAAGAAAGTAATTTCTGTTCCAAACCATCCTGTCGTATCAAAAAGAATAGTATCTGCACTTGATTGCATATTGGCACTATCAATAGCAGCCAAGATACCGCCTGCACATGTATTGCAACCTTGGTTATTAACAGTAAATGTTTTTGAAAGTCCTTGAAAACTAATCAGTAAGAACGCTGATATTATTGTAAAGTAATGTTTAGAATTGTACTTCATCGGTTGATTTTTATCTTGCAACAAAAGTAACACAAATATCAACGCAAGTCAACATTAATCATACCGATATGCTCAATGAACTTATTAATGGAACAAATAAAATCGCTAGGAGACTCGATCATGCTCATATGCCCTGAGTTTAACAAATTGAAATGTGTCATATCGGCTAAACTTGCTTGAGATAATGTACTCTCTAAGGTATACGTTTCATCATATTTGCCAGCAATTAATGTAAGCGGCATTTTGCTCGCCTTAATTATCTCCGATTTATCAGGCCGATCTTTCATACTTGCTAAAAGGCTGGTGATTGTCTCATCTTCATATTTGAGGGCTCTTAATTTATATTTTTCGACAGTCTTAGAATGAGACGATTGATAGCTTTTAGAAAAGATTTTTGGGATAAGCTCATTGATATACCCTTTGCTACCATGTTTCTTAATAAATTTTATTGCTTTTGTTCTATCTATTGCTCTTTCCTCTGTATCTGATTGAGCGGTGGAGTTAATCAATCCAAAACCTAAAAGCTTACCTGGATATCGCTCTGCAAATGCAAGTGCAATATACCCTCCCAAAGAATGGCCTAGCAAAACACAATGCTCTATTTCGTTATATTCTAAGAGTTCCTTGAGCATATCAACATACCAATCAATAGTAAAGTCTTTCTTATCTGAAAAAGAATTTCCAAAGCCTGGAAGATCGGGCAGCATCAAACGACAGCTCTTAGACAACTGACCTTTTACTTCATCCCAAATAGAGTTATCCAAACAAAAACCGTGGAGCAGAATCACAGGCATTCCCTCACCTATATCTTCGTATTGGCAAATAACCCCTTTGTATTTAACATCCTTTAACATTTCAACCCTGTATTTAATCGAAAGATAACAAGTATATTTTTCAAGCATTGCTATTTAGCAATAGAAATCCTATCATATCTCCCATTTTATAGGCAAAAAAATGCTTTTATTTAAGTTTTTTTAAAAATACCTAAGTATTTATACCTAAGTATTATAAATTCCTTAAATATGTAAGAATTATGTAAATGTTTTACTAAAAACAATATTTCTGCAAGTTGTTTATTTTTTTACATAAAAACTATCGTTTAACAACCTACTCCCCCTTTCGAAAATGCTCACAAATGCATATCTTTGGCTTCCCACAAGATTTTTTCACGATAAATGTCTTGTCTTTTTTTTCGCATTACCACAACAAAATAACACATTATGACTTCGCAAAAATCAAAGAATGAAGAAGTAAGAAATACTGAATATCTTGAAGCATTAAAAAAGACGGTAGATATGTCTTTTGCTAGAATTATGTTTGAGCCTAGTGGAAACATTAAAGATGCTAATGATAACTTCGTCAATGCTCTAGGTTACGGATCTCTAAAAGAAATCGTAGGTAAGCATCATGAAATATTTGTTGATCCTGAATACAAAAATTCTTCGGAATACAAAGACTTTTGGAACGATCTTCGCAAAGGGATTACACAAGAAGGACAATTTAAGCGTATTACCAAGGCGGGGGAAGATATCTGGATACAAGCTGCTTACACCCCTATTGTTGATCAAAATGGAAAGGTAACAGACATTATCAAAATTGCCATGGACATTACCGAAGAGGTCAATACAAAGATTAATATGCAAGGCCTGACAAACACTGTTGATAGCTCGTTTGCTAGAATTATGTTTGAGCCTAGTGGAAACATTAAAGATGCTAATGATAACTTCGTCAATGCTCTAGGTTACGGATCTCTAAAAGAAATCGTAGGCAAGCATCATGAAATATTTGTTGACCATGAATACAAAAACTCTTCGGAATACAAAGACTTTTGGAACGATCTTCGTAAAGGGATTACAAAAGAAGGGCAATTTAAGCGTGTTACTAAGGCGGGGGAAGATATCTGGATACAAGCTGCTTATACCCCTGTTAAAGATGACTCAGGTACTGTTATAAATATCATTAAAATAGCAAGTGATATTACGGCTCAAAAGAATGCAGAAATTGAAAGAGATGCCATTATTACGGAAACAAACCGAGTCTTAAAAGCCATGGCAAATGGCGACATGAGTGAATCATTCGAACTAGAAGCAACTGGAGACTTAAAAGATATAGGAGATAACTTAAATATTGCAATAGGCAATATGAACGACCTGTTAAGAAACATCACAGATTTATCAAATCTTATTGCAGCTTCTTCAGAAGAAATGCTATCAAAAGCAGAAGAGATGAAAGGAAGCACCCAAGAAGTAGCAACTGCTATAGTACAAATGTCCGAAGGAGTTCAAGATCAAGTGAAACAAACAGACGAATCATCCAAGCTAATTGAAAGTGTTTTAGACAATTCTAAGGAAATGGGTGAAAAAGCTAATATCATTAATCAGGCAGCAGAATCAGGCAGTGCAAGTGCAAAAGAAGGTGTGGCGAGCATAGAAAAAGTAGTAGAATCAATGAAAGAAATTGAGACTACAGCTGAAACTACTAATAACTCCATAGTTGTTTTAACGAAACGATCTGAGGAGATTGCCAGAACTTTAAATGTGATTACAGATATTGCAGGCCAAACAAACCTTTTAGCACTTAATGCAGCAATAGAGGCTGCAAGGGCAGGTGATGCAGGTAGAGGGTTTGCCGTTGTTGCAGAAGAAATAAGAAAGTTAGCAGAAGATTCAAGAAATTCAGCATCTGACATTGATAAAGTAATTAGTGAAGTTCAAAAAGATATTGCAGAAGCAAGTAAATCGATGGACGGAATGAAAAGCAGTGTTAAAAATGGAAATACTGCATCAAAAAATGCCGAGGAAGTATTTAAGACGATTGAAGACTCTAGTAGTAGTACCTTAGTCTTATCACAAGAGGTAAGAGAGTCTACGCGCCAACAAGAAGCATCAATCAATGAAACTGCGAAAAATATTGAAAAAATAGTTGTTGTTTCTGAAGAAACAGCTGCGGGAACAGAGGAAATTTCAACTTCTGCGAAGCAATTAAGTCAAGGAATGGATGAAGTCTCTGCAACGAGCAAAGACCTTGCTGACGTTGCTTACCAACTACAGACAGATGCCGCAAAGTTTAAGCTGAAAGATAAAAATTCTATCCAAGAAGAACAAGTTACGCTAAAGGCGGTATCTAATGAATAGAACTTAATCGTTTAAAATATGGAAGATATTCTAACAAAAACTCAGCGAGGAGGAGGGTCCACTGAAGACTTGACAGACGACCAGCTTCAGTTAATCGTATTCAAACTTGCAAAAGAAGAGTATGCACTGAGCATTGACCAAATTAAAGAAGTTGTTCAGACTCCTAATATTTCAAGAGTTCCTAGGTCAGAACCTTATGTCAAAGGAATAGCAAACATTAGAGGTAGCTTGATCGCTATTCTTGATTTAGAAGAAAAGTTTGGTCTCATTTCCGAAGAGCAAAAAAGCGATAGCCAACAAGGTAAATATACCCTTGTAATAGAAAGCGAAAAATACAAAATGGGCATCTTAGTTAAAAAAGTACCGAACACATTAACGGTAAATAAAGCTAATATCGATGACTCTTCAAGTATTATTCAATATTCAGATGTAGACAAAACCTCAATGATTGGCATTGTTAAAGATGGTGATCGTATGATAATATTATTGGATATGGTAAAGATGATGGATCATATGGAATCAAATAGTCTGATTCCACAAAAATAAACTTATGAAAAAAAAGGTATTAGTAGTAGATGACTCAATGTATATGCGTACTTTAATTAAGGACGCCCTTTCAGAAGATGCGTCTTATGAAGTTGTTGGCGAAGCGGCAAATGGTGAAGCGGCAATTGATATGGCATTTGACCTACAACCTGATTTAATAACATTAGATAATATCTTACCAGATATGATTGGGTTGGATATCTTAAAAACCTTAAAGCAAGAAGGTCTACCTTCAAAAGTAGTAATGATTAGTGCCGTAGGTCAAGAATCCATTATTAAGGAAGGTCTTGATCTCGGAGCAGAAAGTTATATTACCAAACCATTTACAACGGAAGATTTACTTTCAGAGATAAATAAAGTAATGGCAACATGAGCAATCTTGCTCAAAACTCAGTCTTACGAAAAAAAATCAAGCTGCTTATTGCCGATGACTCAAGTGTCATGCGACTATTAATCAAGGATCTACTAGAGTCAGAGGGTTATTTTGAAATTGTAGGCATGGCAAATAATGGTAAGGAAGCTGTTGACAAAACACAAAGCTTAAAGCCAGATGTGGTAGTGTTGGATATGATCATGGGAGAATATGACGGTTTATATGCTGTTAAAAATATTATGAAGTTCACCCCTACTCCTATTATCATATTGAGTTCTATGGGAAATAATGATATGTCCCCAATATTAGAAGCTCTTGAA
This sequence comes from Bacteroidia bacterium, assembly GCA_030426955.1. Lineage (GTDB taxonomy): Bacteria > Bacteroidota > Bacteroidia > Chitinophagales > JAUHXS01 > JAUHXS01. The sequence continues at coordinate 98,894 of JAUHXS010000010.1, forward strand.
ATAGGTGCAGTAGATTATGTCAATAAACCTCAAAAAAGCAGCCTTGAGGTAAGAAATGTAAAACAGGAGCTTGTAAAGAAGATATTAGTTGCAGCAGATGTAAACTTAGGTTTATATACTGAAGACTCAAAGACCGTCAACCTTCATCCCCATACTTTTGAAGAGGAACAAAGATATGAGGTCGTTGCAATTGGAGCTTCTACAGGAGGCCCTTCAGCTATTGAGAAAGTATTGTCCAAGCTTCCTGTGAATATGAACATACCAATTATCATTATCCAGCATATGCCACAAAGGTTTATAAAGTCTTTCACAGAAAGACTATCTAGCCTAACACCTTTGGAAGTGGTTGTAGGAAAAAAAGGAATGGAACTAAAGCAAGGACAGGTTATCATTTCTCCTGGCGACCAAAATATGATTATAAGAAAAAGAAGTGATAAGAAGGTAATCATTGATTTCACAGACGAGACTTATAAAGAGTATAATTATCCTTCCGTTAATTCGCTGATGGTATCAGCAGCAAAAGTTTTTAAAGAAAAAACCATTGGCGTAATACTAACAGGAATGGGAAAAGATGGCACCATAGGAATGCAAGCAATAAAACAAACTGGAGGATATACCATTGCTCAAGACAAAAGGTCATCGGTTGTATTCGGGATGCCTGGTCATGCTATAGAAGCTGGAATAGTTGATAAAGTTGCTCCCATTAATGATGTTGGTGCCTGCATTGTAGGCTGTTTATCTTAAAATATGACAGAAAAAGAAAAAAAATATCAAGAGATGTTTTTGGCTGAGGCTTTTGAAAGCCAAGAAGAGCTAAACAATCTGTTTGTTCAATTCGAAAAGGATCATGATAATGAAGATACTATAGAAACTATCTTCAGGATTACTCACACAATGAAAGGAAATGCTATGGGCTTAGGGTACGATGGCATTGCCAAACTAAGCCACCTTTTAGAAGAAATCTTTGGTCATATTAAGCAAAAAAATATAACAGTCGATCAAGAACTGTATGATGGTCTTTTTAAGGCGAATGATAAGCTACAGCAGTTACTTTTCGGATTAAAAGATGATAAAAAAGTTACTTATCAAGGCATCAAGACAAAACTAGAGGTCATGCTTAAAAAAAAGCTAGAAGACAGTAATGGTAATGAAGGCGAAAAAGAAGAAGCTCCCCCTAGTCCATCAGCTCCAGTTGAAGATACAGCAGCAGAAGAAGCAACTCCTGAAAGTGAAGTAAAAGAAGAGGCAGATACTGAGGATAAAAAAAGTACTATTGTATTTTCAGATCAGATTAGTATTCCTATCAGCAAATTAGATGGCCTTTTAAACCTTGTTGGAGAACTCATTATTGAAAAGGACAGCATTATTGCAAAAAATAATGGGAGTAGTGGTCATAATTTTAGTATGCTCCATCGAATCACATCTGACTTGCAATATGGAATAATGAATATTAGGTTGATACAAGTTGGCTTTCTGTTTAACAAGTTTAATAGAGTAATTAGAGATGTATCGGCAATTGAACAAAAAGAAGTAGAGTTAGAACTAGAAGGAACTAACATTGAAATAGATCGTAATATCTTAAAAATCATGAGTGACTCTTTGGTGCACTTAGTTAGGAATGCGGTAAGTCATGGGATTGAATCAAAAGAAGAGAGAGCAAAAACAAATAAAAAACAAAAAGGAAAGGTCTATTTAAGAGCAAAAAATGAAAAGGATACCGTAATTATTGAAGTAAGTGACGATGGTGCAGGCATTGATGCTGAAAAGATAAAAAAGAAAGCAATAGAAAAGAACGTTATCTCAAAGGAGATTGCCGAGCAAATGAATAAGCACGAAATATTAAACTGTGTTTTTGAACCTGGCTTTTCAACCTCAGATGAGGTCACAGCAGTTTCTGGGCGAGGCGTAGGAATGGATGTTGTCAAACGTGCTGCCGAATCAATTGGTGGTAGAGTAGAAATTTCTTCAGAACTAGGTAAGGGAACGACAACTACTATGTTCTTACCCAGCTCAATGGCAGTTAAAGGAGCATTATTGTTTAATCTGTTCGATCAAGTTTTTGCAGTTGCCCTATCTTATACCGAAGCAGTTGTCTCCTATAATAAGGAACAAATTCGAAAAACAAGTAGTGGATTAATAACAAGTTATTTGAACAAACCCATCTCCTTGATTTTTATTAGAGACATCTTTCAAATGGAGGATCAGTCAATGGATCAAAAAATCGATACTCGATATACACGTTTCGATCAATTGCCTGAAGACAAGAAGATCGATACACTTATAGTTAACCACAACAATAAAATGTTTGGGCTAGTAGTCGATAAATTTTTACAGCAAAAAGAAATTGTAGAAAAGAAATTGGAAAAGCCTTTAGATAGCAATCCCCTTCTGAGCGGAGCGACCATCATGGGAAATGGAAATGTTTGTCTGGTTATGGATGTGGCATCCATCTCAAACATTTTGAGCAAGGAATTGATAAGAGAAAAAGTTGTACTGTAAACTATTTTAGATGATAACGCTTAATTCAACTGAACAAGACGTACTGAGAGAAATTGCAAATATTGGTTTATCCAAATCTGCAGACGCACTGTCCTTTTTTGTAAAAGAACGCGTACTCATAGAAGACATCAAAATCTCTATCGGGAATCCTTCTAGCTTACCCAAGTTCTCAAGGACCAAGGCTGAAAAGCTATATATTCTAGAAACCTTGCTTAAAGGAGAAATGAAAGGAGGCTGTTATTTAGTATTTGACCCCAGTGAGGTTTCTTTGTTGAATAAAATCTGTATCCCAAACTCCATGGCCAACTCTCAGGCAAACGATTCAATTACTCACGAAATATTATTGGAAATTGATAACATTGTTTCCGCATCAGTTATAACTCAGTTTTCCAATTTGCTTCAATTAAAAATATATGGGCATGTACCTAAGATGATGAGGTGGAATAGCAACGAAGTTGATAAAAATCTACTAGCCGTTGCTAAAGAGTTTGATGCAGAGGGCATTTTACGGATCAGCACAACTTTTAGAGTTGAAAAATCAAAGATTTCTCCTGAATTTATATGGATTTTAGACAATCACTTTTTAGATAAGGTCAAAGAGTTCAGTGGCTCATTGGCTGATAAGCTTATAAAGTAAAAAATGTCATCTACCAAGGATATAATAACGATAGAAGAGCTGGAGTCACTGACTAATGTTATTAAAGTAAAGTATGGTATTGATTTTACTAATTATGAGAAAAAATCATTACAACGTGGATTTGCAAGGCTGATTCGAAAAAACAACATGGATTCAGTCTTAGATCTGTGGACAAAGATAATGCGCGATAGAGATTTTTTAATAAGCAACATAGATGAATTATTAATTAATCTAACTGAAATATTCAGGAATCCAGACCTTTGGATATTTTTAAGAGATACCTTATTACCCTCCTTCCCAAAAGAAGAGAAACTTAAAATTTGGCATGCAGGCTGTTCCACTGGAGAAGAAGCATATACCATGGCTTTTGTATTAAAAAATCTAGACCGACTAAAGCAGACAGATATTTTAGCAACAGATTTGAGTAAATCAGCATTGACAAAGGCCATTAAAGGAGACTATTCTAAAATATTAATGACCAAATATTTTAGAACTTTCAAGGCTAGTTTTTCAAATGCAAAACTTGAAGATATATTCAAAATCAATGATAAATCAATTAGCATCATTGACGACCTAAAGCAAAACATTCATTTTAAGCAACATAACCTTGTATCCGAAAATATAAATCAAAAATTCGATGTCATTTTTTGCAGAAATGTAATGATATACTTTGATGATCCTCTAAAAACGAAAGTATTAAAGCTATTTTTTGATAGTTTAAATAAAGGCGGGTATTTAATTGTCGGATATTATGACATGCTTCCCACTGCAACAAGGAGCCTCTTTGAAGTATACAATCAAAGCAAACGTATATATAGGAAGATATCAGAAGAAACTTAACATTACTGAACAAAATTTAATACAATTGTCTGAAAAAAAAATCATCAAAGAAGATTCAAACAAAGTACAAGCGCTTGAAAAAGAACTTGCATTAATGAAGCAACAAATTCAGGAATTTTCTGAAACTCAAGATCATTTAGTCCAAGCAACATTTCGTGAACGAGAAATGAAAAAAACGCTGGTAAATACATTAAAAGAGTTGCAGGACAGCAAAAAGCTTATAGAAACTCAAAACAAAAAAATTTCTGAGAGCATTCAATATGCCCAGAGGATACAACAATCAATCATTCCGAGTAGTGATCTAATAAAAAAGTTCTTGCCCGAGTCCTTCATTTTATACAGACCCAAGGATGTAGTAAGTGGCGATTTCCCTTGGTTTTTTGAAAAAGGAGATGACATATATATTGCAGCTGTAGACTGTACTGGTCATGGCGTACCAGGCGCTATGCTATCCCTCATAGGATGTTTCCTTTTAAATGAAATCAATAGTCATGCTTATAGTTTGAATCCTAATGAAATTTTGGACTTATTGCATACCAAGGTTATACATACTCTAAAACAGCATGGAGATAATATACAATCAACAGATGGAATGGATATCGCACTTTGCAAAATCAACCTAAAAGAAAACGAAGTCCAATTCTCAGGGGCTTATAGACCGCTATATTTGGTAAAAGGAGATATGCTGGAACAGTTTAAAGGAGATCGTAAATCCATTGGTGGACGAGATATAAAAAAAGAAATAAAATTCACGAACCATCAGTTCAAAGTTCAAAAGGGCGATACCTTGTACTTTTTCTCTGATGGACTTCCTGATCAATTTGGAGGATCTGAAGAATTAAAATACGGTCCCAAAAGAATTAGAGATCTAGTTGTTCAGCACAGCAAAAAGGAAATGAATGCTATTTACAACTTGCTTGAACAGGACTTATCACAGTGGCAAGGAGATGGCCCTCAAATTGATGATATTCTCTTATTTGGAATTAGATTTTAATTCCAAATTGCAACTAATTAAAGGAATTTAAAATCAAGTCTTGAGACAAATTCAAAGTCTCCTAATACAGTAATCTAGACACTTCGTGTTTATACTATTGAGTAATATTGTATTTAACATCCTTTAACATTTCAACCCTGTATTAATCGAAAGATAACAAGTATATTTGTTTTTTAGCATTATCCCTTAGTTATGAAAAAAGCACTCATCGCATTATTATTTATCGCAACGTTTTTCCAACCATTTGCGCAAACTACTTTTCCCGTCAATGGTACGCACGACCAGAGAGAAGGGAAGTACGCTTTTATTAATTCAACAATATATAAAGACTACCAAACGAAGCTGGAGAATGCCACACTTATTATCAACGATGGCAAAGTTGAAGCAATAGGTCAAAACCTAAACATACCCAAAGGAACTATAATCAAAGACCTCAAAGGGAAATTTATCTACCCATCGTTTATCGAACTAGATTCAGATTATGGTATTTCTCCCAAAAAGCAAAATAGATCTAAAGGCAGGCATGCACAACAGCAAATCTCTAAAATAGATGGAGCATATAACTGGAATGAAGCTATCACACCAGAATTTAACGCACATAATGAATTTACCGTAAATGATGGGGCAGCAAAAAAGTTACGAACGATTGGCTTTGGAGCTGTACTTGCTCATCGAAAAGATGGCATTGCTAGAGGAACAGGAGTGGTTGCAACGCTCTCAAATAAAAATGAACACGAGGTTGTAGTGAAAGAAATAGCGAGTAGTCATTTATCTTTCAACAAAGGCACCTCACCTCAAGCTTATCCCGGTTCACTTATGGGTGCAATAGCATTAATTAAGCAAACACAATACGATGCAGATTGGTATGCCAAAACTCATGAGGAAACTAATCTCTCACTAGAGGCATGGAACAATAATAAAAAGCTACCTCAAATATTTGAAACAAGAGATCGCTTAGAGGTTTTAAGGGCTGACAAATTAGGAGATGAGCTAGGCGTGCAATATGTCTTCAAGACAAATGGCGATGATTACCAAAGAGTAGAAGCTATAAAAAGTACAAACGGCAAGTTGATTATTCCGATAGACTTTCCTAAAGCTTATGATGTTCATGATCCTTATGATGCAATGAGTGTTGATCTTTCACAATTAAAACATTGGGAAATGGCTCCTGCTAATCCTGCAATTTTAGAAAAGAATGGTATCGACTTTGCTATTACTGCAAAAAATATGAGTTCAAAAGATTTTTTGGGGAATTTGCGAAAGGCCAACCTATGCGGCTTGAGCAGACTGCAAGCATTAAAGTCGCTCACTAAAATTCCTGCAGATATAGCTGGTGTTAGTGATCAATTAGGAAGTTTGGAAAAGGGGAAGATTGCCAACTTCTTTGTTTCCACCTTAGATATTTTTGAACCCGAAGCCTTGATAGCTGAAAACTGGGTAAATGGTGAGCAGTACGTCATCACAGAAAAAGCTGATGCTGACCTCAGAGGCACTTATGATCTCCTAGTTGACAGTAGAAAATACAAATTTGTAATTGGAGGAGGGCTTGAAAAGCCAAAATTTAACATAATGTTAGAAGATAGCAGTAAGATAAAAGTAGATGCAAAGATCATGAGCAACTTAATTACACTTAATTATAAAGAAAGCAAAAAGGATACTTTACAAACGAGGTTGAGTGGAACCATTGGTGAAAGTAAGCTTGAGGGTAAAGGGCAAGCAGTTGATGGGAGTTGGATTTCCTGGAATGCAGTTAAAGTTTCAGATGAGTTTGATGAAAAGAAAAAGAAGAACAAAGATAAAGAGCCTAATTATGGCGAAGTTACTTATCCATTTTTGCCTTATGGTTGGACGTCAAAGCCGGAAGCTCAGACAGTACTTTTTAAAAATGCAACTGTTTGGACCAATGAAGAGGACGGTATCTTGGAATCAACAGATGTGTTGATTAAAAATGGAAAAATTTCGAAAGTAGGGAAAGGGCTTTCTGCTGAAGGGGGCATAACTGTTGATGCAACGGGGAAACACATTACTTGCGGCATCATCGACGAGCATTCTCACATTGCTATTTCAAGAGGAGTTAACGAATGTACACAAGCGGTAACTGCAGAAGTAAGCATTGGAGATGTTATCAACTCAGAAGATATTAACATTTACAGGCAGCTATCCGGTGGTGTAGTTGCTTCTCAACTTTTACATGGATCGTGTAATCCTGTAGGAGGAAGATCTGGAATTATAAAATTACGCTGGGGCTTTACGCCTGAAGAAATGAAAATCAAAGATGCAGACGGTTTTATCAAGTTTGCATTGGGAGAAAATGTAAAACGTTCCAACTTTGGAGATCATGCCGTTGAACGATTTCCTCAAACAAGAATGGGCGTGGAACAAGTTTACATGGATGCCTTCACGAGAGCGAGGGAGTATGAGCAAGAATGGACTTCCTACAATAAAATGTCTAAAAAAGACAAAGCAAAAAAGGGTGCCCCAAGAAGAGATTTAGAACTAGAAGTGCTTTTAGAAATTATCAATTCCAAGAGATTTGTATCCTGTCATTCTTATGTTCAAAGTGAAATCAACATGCTGATGAAAATCGCGGAACAATTCGACTTTCGAATTAATACATTTACACACATTTTGGAAGGGTATAAAGTTGCCGATAAGATGAAAGCACATGGTGTTGCGGGCTCTACCTTCTCAGACTGGTGGGCATATAAATATGAAGTGATTGATGCAATTCCTTATAATGGAGCTATCATGCATGAACAAGGTGTATTGACAGGTTTTAACTCAGATGATGCAGAAATGGGAAGAAGGCTGAATCAGGAAGCAGCAAAGGCAGTAAAATATGGTGGTGTATCAGAAGAAGAAGCCTGGAAGTTTGTTACCCTTAATCCTGCTAAGATGTTGCACTTAGATGACCATATGGGAAGCATCAAAGTTGGCAAAGATGCAGATATTGTGCTTTGGAGCGATCATCCACTATCTATCTATGCTAAAGCAGAGCAAACTTATATAGATGGCATGAAACTGTTTGATCGAGCAGAAGATCTTGAGAAGAGAAAACAAATTCAAGAGGAACGCAATCGAATAGTTCAAAAAATGCTTTTAGCTATAGAAAATGGAGAGCCGACACAAAAGCCTAAGAAGAAAAAGGAAAAACTATATCATTGCGATGACGGGGAAGATGAAATTTGCGGTACGTGTGAATAGGTTGCAGATTAAGAGGTTTTAAGGTTAGAAAATTAAAAGATTAGATAATGCTACTTGAAAAGTTTAAGATAAATACACTTGGTTTTTTTCTTGCCATTGGCTATTGGCTATTGGCTATTAACTCAATAGCCCAAGCCTCAGTCCCTAGTCCGGGAAAGGAGCAATCTGAACCAGTACTGCTTATTGGGGCTACGGCTCATATCGGGAATGGAAAGGTCATTGAGAATGCTGCGATTAGCTTTGAAAAAGGAAAAATTACTAAAGTTGTAAGCGCTGAACAAATTACAGACAAAAGTGGTATGAAAGTAATTGACGTTTCAGGGAAGCATATCTATCCAGGGTTAATACTACCTGTAAGCACACTAGGATTAGTGGAGATTGGAGCAGTTCGACCAACTAGAGACTTCAGAGAAGTGGGCGATTTTAAGCCTCATGTAAGATCTTTGATCGCATACAATACCGACTCAAAAGTTATTCCAACAGTTCGCTCAAATGGTATACTTTTAGCTCAAATTGTTCCACAAGGTGGTACAATACCAGGAACTTCCTCCATAGTTGAATTTGACGCGTGGAATTGGGAAGATGCTGCTTACAAAGCTGATGACGCTGTTCTTTTAAACTGGCCTGCAGTTACCGTTAATAAAGGTTGGTGGGGAGAGCCTCAAGACGATGAACAAAATGATCAATATACACAACAAGTCAATAAAATTGTTGCCTATTTTGAAGAAGCTCAGGCGTATAGCCAAACTAGTCACAAAGAGAAGAACCTAAGATTCGAAGCAATGAAGGGTTTATTTGATAAGTCTAAAAAGCTAAACATACAAGCAAATCAATCTAGGGCTATTTCAGATGCTGTAAATACAATGTCTCGCTTTGATATCGATGTTGTCATTACGGGAGGAAGGGATAGTTGGATGGTAACTGACATTTTAAAGCAAAAAGAGGTTCCAGTTATTTACATACAGCCTCACAACCTTCCAAAGCTAAAGGAGGATGATATTGATCTACCCTATAAAACGCCAGCCTTACTTCAAAAAGCTGGAGTTAAATATTGTATTGGAATGTCTGGAAGTTGGGATCAACGGAATTTGCCTTTTAATGCTGGAACTGCTGCTGCATATGGCTTATCAAAAGAAGAAGCTTTATCTGCAATAACTTTAAATACAGCCGAAATTCTTGGCATTGATAAAACGGTAGGCTCTTTAGAAGTTGGAAAAGATGCAACTATCATTATATCAAAAGGAGATGTTTTAGATATGAGAACCAGTATTATTGAGCAGGCTTTTGTCAGAGGAAGAGTTGTTGACTTAGATGATAAACAAAAAGCACTTTACAGAAAGTTTAGCGAGAAATACGCTTCAGAGGGTAATTAAACTATTTTCTTTATTTTTACGTTATTATTTCAAGTAAAGTTTGGTTTATGCAAAGAAGATACCTATATGCTTTTCTCATTTTAACCTCAGTCGTCCTCTGTAGCTTTATATTCAATCAGTATAATTATAAGATTGTTCCAAAGGCAGGAGACAAAGCAATAGATTTAGCCTATCCAAATCCTCAAGGTGAGGTTATGGAATTATCTTCCCTTAAGAAAAAGATTGTGTTAATCGATTTTTGGGCATCTTGGTGTGGACCTTGCAGAAGAACCAATCCGTCGTTAGTAAAACTTTATGACAAGTATAAAGACGCTAAGTTCAAGGATGCGAAAGGCTTTGAGATCTATAGTGTTTCACTAGATCGTAACAAAAAAGCCTGGGAAGCAGCTATATTAAAAGATGGTTTGGTTTGGGACTACCATGTGAGTGACTTGAAAGGCTGGAGTGCTGAAGGTGCAGCAAAATATGGCGTTCGTTCAATCCCTCAGACATTTTTAGTAGATCAGGATGGTTTTATAATCGGAAGGAATCTTCGTCACCATGACTTGGATTTTGAACTGAACAAACGTCTTAAAAAGCCACTGGGAAGCCACTAATTTACTGACAATTTGTCTGCCTTAGTCATTTGGCAAAGTTTTTGATAATCAATTATTGAGTTTAATCTGTAATATTTTATTCGATCGGTATGGAAGAAAAGAATGTTGTTGAAGAACAGGAAAAAGAAGAGAAAAAGTCCAAAAGGGGCTCTAGAGGTGGTAAAAAGAAAGGAAACAATAAAGAAAATCAACTCAAAGAAGAGTTAAAAGAAGCAGAAGACAAGCACTTAAGATTGTTTGCTGAGTTTGATAACTATAAGAAAAGAACCGCTAAAGAACGTATTGAATTAATTCAAAATGCTTCAAGAGAACTTGTCGTAGAATTGCTTCCTGTATTAGATGATTTTGAAAGAGGCTTAGGTCAGGTGAAAAGTGAGGATGATGGCAAAGGAATGGAGTTGATCTATAACAAACTTAAAACAACTCTTGAAAACAAAGGTCTTAAACCTATGGATGCTGTTGGACAACCTTTTGACACAGAATTACACGAAGCTATTACAGAAATCCCTGCTCCAAGTGAAGAGCAAAAAAACACGATCATTGATGTGATAGAGAAAGGCTACTACCTCAATGATAAAATCATTCGCTACGCAAAGGTTGTTGTTGGTAAATGATTGAGATTAGAAAATTAAAGATTAAAAATTAGCTGTTAGCCAACAGCTAGTAGCTATTAGCTAATTATGTCAAAAAGAGATTATTACGAAGTATTAGGTGTTTCAAAGTCTGCCTCAAAAGATGAGATAAAAAAGGCGTACCGAAAAGTGGCCCTAAAATATCATCCAGATAGAAATAAAGACAATAAAGAAGCTGAAGAGAAGTTTAAGGAGGCTGCTGAAGCTTACGAAGTATTGAGCAATGAACAGAAGAAAGCTCAATATGATCAGTTTGGCCACGCGGGAATGCGAGGCAATGGAGGCTTTGGAGGAGGAGGCATGAATATGGAAGACATCTTCTCCAACTTCGGTGACATTTTTGGAAATGCCGGAGGTGGTGGATTTGATCCATTTGAATCTTTTTTTGGGGGTCAAAGAAGCAGAAGGCAGAGAGGTCAAGGACAAAGAGGATCGAACCTAAAGGTAAATATTAAGCTCAGCTTAAAAGAAATGGCCAATGGAGCCAAAAAGAAAATCAAAGTAAAAAAATATGTAGTTTGTCAAACCTGTGGTGGAAATGGCGCAAAAGATAGCAATTCTTTTCAAACGTGCGGCACATGTAACGGATCGGGACAAGTAAGACAAGTGACTAATACCATATTAGGACAGATGCAAACAACTACAACCTGTCCCACTTGCCATGGAGAAGGGAAGATAATCACCGCTAAATGTGGCAGCTGCTCTGGGGAAGGAAGAGTGTATGATGAGGAAACTATCAATATAGATATTCCTGCTGGGGTGAGTGAAGGGATCCAACTATCTATGAGTGGCAAAGGGAATGCCGGTATAAGAGGCGGAGCTGCTGGAGATTTAATCATTACTGTTGAAGAAATTGCAAATGAAGACTTAAAACGGGATGGAGATAATGTTATTTATGATTTGCACATCAATTTTGCAGATGCTGCACTAGGCACGTCTGTTGAGGTCCCTACTATCGATGGGAAAGTAAAAGTCAAAATTCCACCAGGCACTCAAAGCGGCAAAGTTTTTCGTCTAAAAAACAAAGGCTTTCCTTCACTGAATTCTTACCACAAAGGGGATCAGTTAATTTATGTACGTGTATGGACACCAAAAGATTTATCATCTGAAGAAAAGGCTATTTTAGAAAAGCTCCGAAACTCTAAGAATTTTGTTCCTAGCCCTACTGCAGAAGACAAAAATATCTTTGAAAAAATGAGGGACTATTTTGACTGATCGATAGTATGCTCTCACTACAAAATATTAAAAAAAGCTACGCTACTCATAATGCTGTTAATGATGTCAGCTTTGAGGTTCCCAATAAAGCTATTTTCGGTCTTTTAGGGCCAAATGGTGCAGGCAAAACAACCCTGATCAGGATTATCACTAACATCATTGGTGCTGATTCGGGCGATATTCTTTTCAATGGAACACCTCTATCAAAAGACCATACCATTAAGATAGGCTATCTTCCCGAAGAAAGAGGGCTATACAAGAAAATGAAGGTAGGGGAACAACTGCTCTATCTTGCTCAACTGAAAGGACTTTCTAAAAAAGAAGCGAAAAATAAAATCCAACATTGGCTGGATAAGTTTGAGATTACTACTTGGAAAGACAAAAAGATAGAGGAGCTCTCTAAAGGGATGCAACAGAAGATTCAGTTTATCGCAACTGTTGTTCATGAACCAGAACTAATCATTTTAGATGAACCATTCTCTGGGCTAGATCCTGTAAACGCTGAGCTGATAAAAAATGAAATTTTTGAACTCAACAATAATGGAACCACCATCATTTTCTCTACTCATCGCATGGAGCAGGTAGAAGAAATTTGCAAAAGAATCGTTTTAATCAATTCGGGTAATAAAATTTTGGAAGGAGAGGTAAAAGACATCAAACAACAGTTTAAAAAGAACCTTTTTAAAGTTGTTTTTGAGGGCAATGCGCCTAAAATAGATGAGACCGCTTTTGAAGTCAAAGTTTCAAGCGAGAATGAACTACTAATTGGCTTAAAAGAAAAAAGCAGTAGAGACTTACTCAAGGAATTGGTAAAACAAAATATCAACCTGATATCTTTCAATGAAGTGTTGCCAAGTTTAAATGAAGTATTTATTGAGCAAGTAAAGGAGAAGCATGCGTAAAATATCACTCATCATATTACGTGAATACTTAACGCGAGTAAAGAAAAAGTCTTTCATCGTAACTACTTTGCTTGTGCCATTGGCAATGGTGATCTTCTTTGCCTCAATGATTTACATTTCTAAATTCTCCAACGAGGAACAGTTTATTATTGCATTAGACGAAAGCCATACTTTCGAAAATAGGATTCCCGATACAGAAACATTGTACGTCAAGTTTTCTGATTCGAGCTTAACTTATTTAAAAGAGAATTACGATCAGATGGGGTATGATGCATTGCTATATATTCCTCCTATTGATATCCAACGACCAACAGGTATCAAGTTATATTCTCGACAAAATATTGGTCTTCAGGCAAAGTCGCACCTAGAAAAACATTTAGAGAAAAAGATAGAACGACTAAAGCTAAAAGGAGCCGGAATAGATGAGTCGGTATTAAAAGACCTTAAAGTCAATATTGATATCCAAACCATTATCAACAAAGGGGAAGAAGAGCAAGATAGCAATACTGGTATTGCCACCGTTATTGGTATGATCATGGGCTTTATTATTTATATGGTGCTGATCATATATGGTACTGTTGTGATGAAAGGAGTAATGGAAGAAAAGACGAATCGAATTGTTGAAATTATGATGTCTTCTGTCAAACCGTTTCAGTTGATGATTGGTAAGGTTATTGGTTTAGCAGCTGTTGGACTTACCCAATTTATTTTATGGGGTATATTGATTACACTTTTGCAATTTGCAATGGGCATTTATATGGGGCAAGAAATTTTAGAAATGCAACAAATGGCAGCAACACAGCAAGTCAATGGTCAACCAGACATGGATGAGGTACTATTGCTCATGAATAACATTCAAAACATCAACTTCTTGCAACTCGGCAGCACATTTATCTTCTTTTTTATCGGTGGATACTTTTTATATGCTTCCCTTTTTGCAGCTGTTGGCTCTTTGATAGATGAGCAAAGTGATCAGCAATCTTTTGTATTTCCAATCACAATGCCAATCATCATATCGATATTCATTATGATGACGATCTCTCAAAATCCGAACTCCGACTTGATTGTTTGGGCATCTATCATACCACTGAGCTCACCGATAGTCATGCCTGCTAGAATTCCTTTTGGTGTTCCTGGATGGCAACTCGCCATCTCCTGTATCATGTTAGTTTTAGGCTTTCTTGCTGCTATATGGGTGGCAGGTAAAATCTATCGCACTGGTATCTTACTTTACGGTAAAAAAGTGACTTTTAAGGAAGTAGGACGTTGGATTTTTTACAAAGGCTAATAAGCTATCTAGCCAACCAATAAGCAGGATTTAGCTTCTTAGTTCCTTGCCAGATTTCAAAATGGATCTGGGTTAATCCATCATCATCTGTATAGACTGTTCCTAAATCTTGCTTAGGACTCAATTTATCTCCAGCTTTTACAAAGGTTTTGTCAATATTGGAGTAAACAGAAAAGTATTCTCCATGTTTTACAATAATAGCATTGTTAAATCCTGGATTATAAACAATATTTACAACCTCCCCATCAAATACAGCTCTTGCAATAGATCCTTTAGGAGATTTAATATCAACTCCATTATTCTTGACTTTAACACTCGGCAGTACTGGATGTGGATGTTCTCCAAACGTCCCGATGATAACCCCACGCTCTACTGGCCAAGGGAATTTCCCTTTATTGGCAACAAAATCTTTAGAGAGCTTAGCCGCCTCTGGTGTCAAAGTCATAGCGTTTTTGCTCGCTTCTGCCTTTTTTCGTGCTAACTCAATTTCCTTTTTAATGATATCTTCTATAGCCTTATTCAGTTTCTCCGCATCTCTTTTCTTTTTCTTAATATCAGCTAATAAGCTAGATTCTTTTTTCTTGAGCGTTTTTATGAGATCATTCTTTTTTTGCTTTTCACCGCTTAAAAGTTGTTTTTGTTCGGTCTCGCTATCCAGTAAAGCTTTCTTTTCTTGCTTTCTCTCTTCCAATTTCTCTACTTGCTTTGACAAAGACTTCTTGGTAAGATCAATCAGCTCTACCTGCCTTTTTCTATGGTCAGCATAGCGTTGTAAATACTTTATTCTTCTAAAAGCATCATTAAACGTCTCTGAAGAGAAGATGAAGAGTAGCTTACTGTATGCATTTCTTGTTTTATAGGCATAATAAATCATTTTGGCATACTCTTCCTTAAACTTTTGCAAGTCACGTTCTAGAGATTCAATTACGCTATTATTTCTATTGATATGCTCATCCAAAAAGTCTATTTGATCAGAAATATTTTGAATTAATTTATCTCTTGTTTCTATTTGTTTGTTGAGTGTCTGTAATGCAATAACGGAAGACTTTCTGTTTTTTTGGGTATTGCTTAGCAATTCAGAAGTAAGCTTTATTTCCTTTAAAAGCTTTTTTCGCTTATTTTCCAAACTCGACCTAGACTGTGCAATGGCTACTCCCTGGCACAATAGCGTAAATAGGATTGCTATTAAAAAGTACTTAACGAATGACTTTATACTTCGAAGAAACATTGAACGGGAAAGATAATGCTTTATCTACTTCTACTTTTGTAAAATTGATATTTATTTGTGACTTTGCATTTCCCCTAGATGCTTCTATAATCCTGTCATGTGAAAATCTTTGCTGATCAACATCTAGGTAATTGTGATACTGTAGCGTTACCGCCTGATCATATACAACATCTTGTATAATAGTGCTTACAATGTCAAAGCTTCCAGGATTAATCTTCGTTGCGTTTTGGTAGTGACTTTTTTTAGACTCAACTAAATAAACTCCACTATCTATTTTAACAGTCGCATCTGCTGGGTTATAGTACATTAAATTACCAACAAGAAGATCTTGAAGAGTTTTGAAGTCCATTTCAGGCAAAGCATACGCTTTTGAAATGTAGTCAAAAGGTTTAACAACATAGTTTTTATTCAGTCTATCTAATATTTTTATAGAATCTTTACTAATCAAAGCTCTCCCTCCTTCAATTCCTAAAAGCGATGCAGAAAGCCATATAAGACTATCTTTTTTTATTCTAAAGCTAACATTAAACGATTGTGCATTACCATTAAAAGAAGCATTTACCTTTGATTTTGCAGATAATGCATCAAATTGAAATTGACGGAGGTCAATTTTTTTATTGACCTCTTCTAGAGATATTTTTTTTGTCTCTACTCTTTTTTTCTTAAACGTTTTACACGAAGAAAGTATAAGGAGTGATACTATGATTAGGTACGATAGGCACTTACTCATAAAGCTTTTTATCTGCAATTTTTTGGTCAATAACTTCAGAGTCCAAGCCTGCCTCTTTTGCTTTCTTCCAATATTCTATAGCCCTATCTGTTTTACCCAGCTTAAACAATACATCCCCATAGTGGTCTAATACAACAGACTTTTCATCCTCACTGTTATCTAAAGATTTTTTCACCCATTCCTCTGCCTCCTTATAGTTTCCCTGCTTATAAAGAATCCATCCATAAGTATCTAAAAAAGAAGCATTTTTAGGTTCTAACTCATTTGCCTTCTTTGACATTTTCTCCGCCTTGTCTAAGTTATCACCTCTTTCAGAAAGATAGTAGCTATAATTATTCAGCACATAAGCATTATCTGGCTGAAATGCCAATGACTTATCAAAACAACTGTCAGATGCTTTAGGATTCTTTAAATTATAATAAACATCTCCCAGATTGGAGTATAATTGGCTTTTCAGAATGGGATTGTCTGTACCAATCTCAAGTGCTTTTTCAGCTGGTATGATAGCAGCTTCATATTTTTTCAACAATAAATTGGAAACACTATTAAAGTAATAAGGTAAAATCTGATTAGGAAATAATTCTATTACCTGATTACTATGCTTTAACAAGGAATCATTTAATCCCAACTCAGAATCAATGAACATGATTTGTTGCCACACCGTAAAATTATTATTATCGGTTTTAGTAGCCTTCTTATACTGCATCAATGCTTCTTTGGACTGATCATTCTGATATAGCAAATCTCCGTAAAGGGCATAGGCTTTAGCATCGTTAGAATGTGCCTCAACCATCCTTTTGGCAAGTTCCATCCCTTGCTCAATTTTAACTGTATCTTCTTGCTTGGCAGTAATTTGAATGTAAGGGTATAATATCTTAACCTTCGTATCGATATCCACTTCATCACTGCTAATCACCTTCTCGATTGCTTTTAGATACCTAGCGTCGTCCCCCTTTTTTCTATAGTATTCAGCAATCAGTAAATTGGACTGAGGGTTGTCACTATCAAGGCTAAGCATCTTTTCGTACATTTTGGCTGCCTTTTCATCCATATCATTGGCATCGTAAAGCTCAGCCATTAACCCATAGTATGTTGGGTCTTCTGGATCCAGATCGATTAGCTTCTGAATCTCATTAGCTGCTTCCTCTATTTTCCCTTGCTTTAAGTAAAATTGCTGCTTTTGAAGTACAATTTGCTCATTGACTCCTATCACCTCTTCCAGTTTATCATATACTTTCAACGCCTTATCTACTTCTCCCGAGTTGACTAGCATATAGGCCCATTCCAAGTAATACTCATGGTAGTTAGGATGCTGCTCACTTAGTTTTTCATATATCTTTGCAGCCTCTTTAAAATTGTTGTTTGTAGCTAATGCCTCAGCATAAAGTTGTTGATACCACTTATTTTTTTCGTTTAGCTTTGCTGCACTTTGAGCAAAAATTAAAGCAGAAACATTTTGTCCACTTTCAAGATAGATTTTTGCCAACTCGTACATTGCTGCATGATTGGAAGGATCTTGTCTTATACATTCATTATAAAGAGACAAGGCTTTTTGAACATCACCTGAAAGTTTTGCTGTAGTTGCCTTTATGTAGACGTTTTGATTTTTAAGAAGTGTCGACTTATCTACTTGTATTTCATTACTAGCAACACTAGACTTCTCAGACTTTTTTGATGAACTACAGCCAATAAAAAATCCGATTAAGGCTAATAAAATGAATAAGTTAAACTTTCTTTTAATCATTAATTGTAGAAAAGTCCCCAATGCTTAGCTCTAATGAATTTTTGTTGAGTTTAACATCATTACCCAACATGGAATTCGATAAAACCGCGTTTCTTACATGAGTGTTTGTTTGTATAATTACATTATTTATAACGCTATTTTCCACGGTCGTATTGTCTCCTATTGAAACATGAGGACCTACAACAGAGTTCACTAAAGTGACACCTTTTCCAATAAAACAAGGCTCTATGATTTGGCTATTTTGATTAACCATCGACTTATCAACCAAATCCTCAGTATCCTTTTTTAGTTCTAGTATACGCTGATTTGTGTAAACCGTAGCATCTTTATTCCCACAATCAAGCCACTCCTCTACTGTTCCGGGAGCAAATTGGCTTCCTTTTTGCTTCATGTTTTCCAAAGCATTGGTCAATTGGTACTCTCCTTTATCTTTAATGTTGTTATCAATTAAATACTGCAACTCATCTTTCAGGTACCCGCCATCTTTAAAATAATACACTCCGATGATTGCAAGATCCGAAACAAACTCGGTTGGCTTTTCTACAAAATCGGTAATAACATTATCATCATTAACTTTTACAACACCAAATGCTGATGGATCATCAATCTTTTGTACCCAAATAATTCCGTCTTTGTTTGTATCCATTTTGAAATTGGTCTTAAACAAGGTATCTGCAAAAGCAACAACGACATTCCCTTCTAAAGAGTCTGCAGCACATAATATCGCATGTGCCGTACCTAATGCCTCTTTTTGATAATAAATCGAACCTTTAGCCCCTAAGCTTTCAGCTATACCAATTAATTTTTCCTCAACAGCTTTTCCAAAATCACCAATAATGAAAGCGATTTCTTCAATTGTATCTTCAAAAGTTCCCGCAATATCTTCGACCAGCCTCTGAACTATTGGCTTCCCTGCTACTGATAATAATGGCTTAGGAGTTGTAAGCGTATGCGGCCTCATTCTCTTCCCCATTCCTGCCATCGGAATTATTATACGCATAATGTTTTAGATGTTTTCTTATGATCAAATAAGGCTTGCTAAGTTACCAAACTTTTTGGTCACTATGACATTTGCAATAGCAATTATCTCAATGAGCCTGTTTGCTTGTTATGAACGAATATTTTTTTAATATTTAACGTGAGTTCGGGATAAGAAAAAGAGGAAGAAGTTATAAAAAGAGAGCGTTTTTGACTATATTAAAGTGTTGAATCTCAATATTTTAAAATCAAAAACGACTCTCGATGTTAAGAGACAAAATT
>JAUHXS010000018.1 GCA_030426955.1 Bacteroidia bacterium
TAGTGATATCAAGAAATTGTTCCCTAGAACTATTCATGCTGTAACATTGAATGGATTCATTATAAAACTAATTCTGTTCATATTTGCTGTCCAAATTTCTAAAACCATTAACTAGCAACTTGAATTAGTTAATGAACTCAAGATGAAAAGAATATACTGACCTGTAATGTCAAGGGTCCTCGACATGCTGTTATTTCTCTCCTGCTTTTGCAGGAGAGAAATAACAGCATTATAAAAAGTTACCTAATAACTAATCTTTTAATAATTGACTGACCTTCCATCTCCACCTTAACAAAATATAGACCCTTATCTAATGTGCTGACATTTATCTTCTGATTAACAGAAATACCAGCACTAGTAAAAACTTCTGAGCCAAGGGTATTATATATTGTTATAGACCCTACTACACTATTACACTGTATAAATAATATTCCAGTAGATGGATTAGGATAAATGGAAACTTGATTAGGCTGGTTTTCTGAAAATATTCCTGGGTTCACCACGGTATCGTTTGTGATGGTAAAGATTGAAGACTCTCCATTAATTGCAGTATCTAAGGAAGATTCTATTCTTATTTTGCAATTCACAGAACTTTCATTAGGGATTAACCATTCAAAAGAATCTATATTGACAATGTTAGATGCAATATTTATCCATGTTTGGCCACCATTTAATGAGTAGTGTATATTTACTGTATCAATGGTGCCGATTGTTGTCCATAGTATATTTTCGGTATTACCCGCTTCCCATACTTCGCCCAGTGAGGGTTCATTTACCACGATATTTTCAGAACCATTGATTGTAAAAGTAGCGTCGCTAGTGTCGCCATATGGGAATGAAATGATTCGAACCAAACAGTTAGGAAGAGTATCTGTAGTATTAGGGACATCCCAAACAACAGATGCTTGAGCAGACTCAAACTCTTGTCCGTCTGTGATAAACATCCAGTTTGCTCCACTGTCTATAGAGTAATATAGAACCCACTGGTCATCAAAGCTTCCTGTCCAATCCCAAACAATCTCATATTGTTGGCCACCATTCAGCATTTCTCCTCCATTGGGTTGAACAATATTTAATGTTGTTACTTTTGTTGTGATCACAAACTGATCGCTGATATCTGAAACTGAGTCGTTGTCCGTTTCTTCAATTTTGATGTAGCAGTCAGCATGAATTCCCGAAGGGGTATTCCAAACAAAGCTGTCTACATTGTTGATTTGAGAATCAATAGGAATCCACGTATTGCCAGTATCTAATGAATAAAACAAGTCTATCTGAGCAATATTTCCACTATTTTCCCATCGTATGGTATGTACCGAATCTGAAAAGACCAATTCATTATGATTTGGTGAAGTAATCTCTATTTCTTTTACTGCATCTATAGTAAAGAAGTTGTCACTAAGATCATAATTATGTTCTTCGTGATGATCCTCTACTTTTATCAGGCAGTATTCCGAAGAAATTCCAGAAGGCACTGTCCAGTCATAAGTACTGTCAGTGGTAACGGATAGGTCTTCTTCTATTAAACTCCATGTATTTCCTGTGTCAATTGAATAGTATACATCTGCCAACAGCATTGGGTTGATATATCCTGGAGTGTGCTTCCAGCTAATCGTGTAAACTGAATCTGTGTGATATAGCTCTCCTCCATTAGGCGAGAGTACCTCTAGCTCGCTGTATCCTTCAATGGTAAATGCTGTATCTGAAATGTCATAAACTTGAACGCTATCTGCATCTTCAATCTTAATAAGTGCCTTGGTGGTATTTACACCTGGACCATTCCAAGTATGATGCCCATCACTCGGTTGATTTGAATTGATAATGTACCAGTTAGCACCACTATCGATTGAATAGTAAATGTTAACTTTTTCAACTCCAGTACTTAACCAGTCTATACCTAGAGATCCATAGATTCCCCAAACACCACCATTAGGCTTTGTTACTGTAATCGTTCTTGGAATAGCATTGATCGTAAACGGTGCATCACTCTCATCTGAGTAGCTACCACTTTGATATTCCGTAGCCCTTATTAGAGCTTTTGTAGTTGAAATATTAGGAACAACCCACTCTATAGAATATCCCGTATCATAAAGTTGTACTACATGAAAGTTTTCCCAATTTTCTCCGCTATCCAATGAATATGCCATCTGAATAGTATGTATTAAGCCTGTTTCTGTCCAAGTTATATCGATTGTATCGTGACCATTAAAACTTTCTCCTCCGTTAGGATATGTTATTGTGATGGTTCTAATATCTGAAATCCGAACGTCTTCAGCTTCGTGTACACTAGCATTGCCTACTTCTTCGACTTTGATCTTACAGTCATAAGAGTTTAAGCCATGTGGCACTATCCATGCGTACGTATTAGTACCTGTAATGTTATTCATTACTGAGTCATCGATCAACGTATAATTCATGCCATCATTGTTAGAGACATAGATGTTTACCATTGATATAATTCCTGTAGTCGTCCACTTAATATCTCTTGCTTCGCCTTCCGTCCAAAATTGAACAGGGTAGTCAGGATTGGTAACATTGATGCTATGCACAGCATCAATAGTAAATACTGCATCACTTTCATCTGATAAGCCAATGGAGGTTTTTTCTGCTTCTATTCTTACCAAGCAGTTCTCTGAAAAAGAGTTTGTAGGTATTTCCCATGGGAATATACCAGTATTGGCTAAGTTAGAATCTATTACCTTCCATAAACCTCCACCATTGGTTGAATAGTATAAATCAATAGTTGAAGTAATACCTGTTGTATCCCAAGTTATATCAAATGTATCAGTTTCCATTAGCATTTCTCCTCCGTTAGGTGCAGTCAATGTAAGTCCTGATACAACTCCAATACTAAAAGTATCATTGCTTACATCAAACAGGGATGGGTTGCCGTTTTCCTGAATTTTAAACAGGCACTCCGTAGAAGATACAACAGGTACTGTCCAGTTATAACTGCCGTCATTGGCCTCTCCAGAGGTGATGAAATTGTATGAAAACCCTCCATTGGTTGAATAGTAAAGGTCAACGTTTGAGATACTACCCGTTGTTGTCCATGTTACTTCATATGTTGTAGAAGGCGTTAAGCTTTCTCCTCCATTAGGAGAAGTTACTGTAATAGATTTCCCAATGGTAAATACAGCGTCGCTAGAATCTTTTACAGCAACGCTATCAGATGCTACAATCTTCACTAAGCACATTGTAGAATTGGTACTAGGCACAGACCACGTGTAAGCACTATCGTTGACCTCGTTTGTTGCAATAGTTGTCCAGTTGTCTCCATTATCCAAAGAATAGAATAGGTCTACAGTATCTACTAAGCCTGTAGTTGTCCAAGTAATGGTGTGCATACCTCCAGAGGTAAGGGTTTCGCCTCCATTGGGCGAAGTTACCGTGATGGAGCTAGGCGGATCGATACCTATGTTAAAGGTTGTATCAGATACATCGTAAGCATTTGCATCGTAATAATTTTGCACTTTTACTTTTACTGAAGAGGAGCTGATGTTTGGCGTAAACCAGTTATAGCTATCGGTATTGGTTAAGTTGGTGTTAATGGGCAACCAGTTGTCTCCATTGTCTAGGCTATAATATAGCCTTACTTTGCTTATAGAACCTTGAGTATTCCAAGTAATTAAATTGAAGGCTGCTTTTTCCCAATATTCTCCACCGTTGGGAACGGTTAGCTGTAGTGGCGAAGGCAATATGCTAAAGTCGGCACCACTCACATCTTCTACATTGCTATTGTCATTGTCTACGATTTTAATCCTAGCAGTAGTTGAGCTATCATTAGGTACTGCCCAACTATAAGATCCCGTATTGGGAACGGCATTGCTGATTAAACTCCAGTTTTCTCCACTATTTAGTGAGTAATATAGTGTTACAGAATCAGCAGTTGAAGGGGATTTGCTCCATGTAATAGTTCCCATTGTGCCTTGATAAAAAGTAGTGTAAGAATACGGCTGATTGAGTTTTAGTTGCTTAATAGTAAATACCGCATCGGATGAATCTTTTACAGAAGGAGCGTCTGATTCTTGTAGTTTTATCAAACAATTAGTGGAATGCACATCAGGCCAGTTAACACTGTGGGAACTATTCAGAGGGTCAATTCCTGTCTGATGCAAAACCCAATTCTCTCCACTATCTATAGAGTAGTACATATCCAAGGTATCTAGCATTCCCGTTGTCTGATAATTGATACTTCCAAATGCACCTGCCACATATGTCTGCCCGCCATTAGGAGACAATACCTTGATGGATGGAGGACCTAATGCAATAGTATATGTAGCATCTGTAGTGTCTGCGATAGCAGATAGTCCGATCACATTAATTTTGATCAAGCACTTTGTAGATGCAACATGCAAGGGCACAGACCAAGCGTAATGGCCACTGTCTGTAAATTGGTCTCCGAAATTGATCCAGTTTTGACCACTATCAATGGAATAGTCAAAAAGGACGTGTGTGCCATCCAAACTACTGGATGCATTCCAAGTAAAGTCGTATTGAGTACCTTCGGTAATTATTTCACCTCCATTAGGTGAAGTAATTTCAATCGTTTGGGGTGTGCTAGAAATACTAAATCCTTGACTCATCTGCGATTCATTGCTTGCATTGTCTTTGTCACGTATTCTAAGACGTACATTGTTAGACGGATCATTAGGTACGACCCAAGAGTATGTTCCGTTATTAGGCGTACTATCCGTAATGCTTGTCCAAGCACCATAATCTTTGGAATAGGTCAAGTCCACGTCTGTAACTGCCGAGCCTCCAGTAGTCCAGATTATGTCATATGAATTACCAATAACTAGATTAGTGCCCGAGCTAGGAGAAGTAATATTTAGCCCTGGCAATAACACTCCTCCTGTATCGCTTGCGTCTTCATTGTATGGAGAATGCCTATTCACTACCTTGATCCTAAATTTATTTGACTCCAAATCATTAGGAGGTGTCCAACTATAACTGCCACTATTTGAATTCGCAAATTTTAAAAGCGAATATGATTCACCATCGTTTAGTGAGTACCAAATATTTACCTGACTAATAATTCCAGTGCTTGTCCATGTAATCATACTAGACACTCCAGCTTGCAACGTATCATCTAGCTCATTGGGATAAGTAACAGTGAGTGTTTTAGGTGCTTCTTGAAATCTAAAAGGGGCGTCATTTTCATCATAGTTTGGTGTAAAATTAGATTGAACGACTCTTATATAGCCAAGGCTTGAAGATGCAATATTGCCAGGAACAGTCCACATATAAGAACCAATATTTGTTACGTCATCTTCAATTAAATATAAGACGCCATTCCTCTTATAATAAATATCAACCAAGCTAATACTCCCTCCAGTTGTTGTCCAGGTTAGCTCGTAGGTTTGTCCACCTATTAAAGTATCTCCTCCTGAAGGAGAAGTTACAGTTAGTGTTTGTGCGATTAATAAACTGCTTAAAAACAAGCAAACAGAAGTAAGAAATCCCTTCATTATTTATATTTTATAATGTCAAATGCAAATATATAAGTTCAATTAGGCTAAAGCAATACGGTAAATACCGTATATATCTCATAGAAAGTTTAAAATCATTCGTATAGAAAACTGGCTTTTAATATATCATTATCTTATGTGTCGATACGATGCCATTTATATCTTCTAGCTTACACAAATAAGTTCCTGAACATTGTTTTAAACTAACTTCATGAGCGTTGGTCTCAATAACCTTTTGACCCAAGAGGGTATAGATCGTTACTTTTTTGAGCTTAATTCTTGAGTCTATATAAAGGTCTTTATCAATTACTTGAATTTGCCAATCTGTAGGAGTATGTTGTTCAATATTGGTGCTTGTTCCTGTTGTCGTAATAGTATCACAAAATGTTGCTTCACAAAAATTTTGTGCTACGGCTATCTGACATACTTCATAATCCCCTGCTGAGGGGAATGTGTACGTGGGATTCGCATTGGTAGTATTGCCTAAAGTATCTAGGAGATATTCTACTATTGCTGCATTGATAGATGCATCGGCAAAGGACACTGTGTTGTCGCTTACCATATATGAGAAACCAGCTTCCACGTCACACGAGTCCATTACAATAAGATGTTCTAATGGCATAACAGCAACGTCTAAGTAATGTAACTCTTTGGAATTACTATTGGCAGCAATTACTAGGCCACCATCTTGCTTTAGAACGAAGCTATAGGGCAAATCATCGCCTTCACCATATATTCTGTCAACCCAAAGCCACTTTGATAAATCATTGATGTCCACCTTGGCAAAAACGATATCATTGAGTAGTGAACTTGTTCCAGGATTATCTCTTGCTCTAATAAGCAATAAGGCTTCATCTTCTTTTATGATGACATCAACAAGGTTACTATTAACGCCAATCTCTGTCATCCAAAGTTCTTCTATAAACATTCCATTAGTATCATATACTTCGATAACTGGATAAGCATAGCTATTTTCTTGAAATCCCATGCCAAAAATAACTAAGCGATGGTCGTTGGTTAAGTACATTTCTTTAACCACATCCAATTTCGTTTGATAGTTAGTGGTGTCAATACGCAATAATTCATTGCCATCTTTATCGACCTTTAAGAAGAAAGGTATATTGAAAGTACCCTGCATATAAATGTATATGTCTCCATTAGCACTTTCTGCCAATCCTTGTCTAATACTTCCAAATGATTGTTCATTTGGAGCATATTCCCACTCAATATTTGCAGCGCTATCTAGCTTACACATCCAATAGATATTATTAGGGTGGTTCAATGAATCTACAACGGTAACGTCTCCTCCTCCATCACCAACTGTAGCAAACATGATATATCCTCCATCTTTTGATTGAATGATTTTATTCATAGCATCTGGACGATGACTTCCGATACACTTTGTCCATAATGTGTCGAGGTTAAAGTCAATTTTCATCATCCAAATATCGTTGCTTGAAGAAACGGGTGTTGGAGCATGCCAACCGTGAGCATATGCACCATTTTGATTAGTTGTATTTACGATCAGTATTCCATCGTCTTCTACAAATATCTTACTTGGGTAAAACTCAGTACCTGTGGAAAATATAAAGTTATTCAACCCAGCTCCAGTAGCTGAAAATAAATTGACCGTTGTTTGTTTTGTAACGCCTATTAACCTTCCATCAGGCAGTTGCCCAATCATCGGGGCAGCCCCGGGCTTATGATCTTTGGGCGAAAAATCAGTATAGTTCTGTGCTTGAGATTTTTGAAATAAAAAGGATAGGATAAAAAAAACAATCGTCAATCTCATCATTACAACGGTTTTAATCTTAATACGCTACTAAAATTAGATCTGACTGTGATAGCTGGATCTTGAATTCCTGTTCTACTTTCAACAATATGTAATTTATCACCAATCACAAAACCTGAACACCAGTTTTCAGTAGTGTAATAAAGATACATCCTAGGCTGTGGCTTGAGACACGTCGGCCATGAATCAGGATCTATATCTACCTCAATAAATGCATTTTGAAATTCATCGAGATAGTACATGTCAGATTCATGCGTGATGATAAAAATGGTATCATTATAAACAAAATCAACAACAGCAACATCCACACTAGCAATGCTTGAGGGTGCCCAGCTGTCAAAACTGGGTGTATAAGCATAATAGCCCTCGTCATGTTCAAATACATTGTCTGTTGTTCCTCCCCCTACGATAATCTGCGATCCCACTTGATGTGCAAAATTTCCAGGGTCATCATTATAAGGCAAATCTGCTTTTTGTGTTAATGTTTTACTCGAAGGATTATAAAGGTATAAGCGGTTTGGGTCTACGAGGCTGGTAGGATCCTTTGACGTAGCGACGTAAATATCATCATCAAACATTACTGAAAACAATACACCATCATCTACACCTGATGGATAATCTGTTGCTTTTGTTAAAGCAAACGTGCTCATGTTTAAATGCCAGACGGCATGATAGCCAAATATATATGCCATATCATTTTTTACAACAACAGAATATTGTCTGAGATTGTTATTAGTTGTTCCAGCAAAAGAAGTCTTTTGAATCCATTTCTCTAGGCTTGGATCATATTCAAACAAGCTCTTGCCACTCTCGTTTCCTAAAATTACATATCCCTTTCCATTGTAAGCAAACGCTTTTTTATGAGAGAAATTAAAGGTGTTAACTGGACCAGGAATAACGTCTGGGTTATTTATAGGTTCATATGCCCCCAAAGAGTAATAAATATAAGCGGTGTTTAATGCTTCAACCCGTCTGCACGCAGTTTCTGTTTTATCTCCGCAAAGGTCTTCAATGGTTAAACAGATGTCAACACTTCCATTTTTAGGTGCTTTATAGTGTTGTACATGAGCATGATTAGAACCACTAATAGGGTCAAACCCATTTCCCGCGACCCAATTATAATTGTAGGTATCATCATTTCCCGCCGACGGCACATAGCTTGCTCCAAATTCCCGATCGGCAATTACGTATGCTGTTTGTGTACAAAAAGGGTCTCCTATAAGGATACCAGAGGTAGAGATATCATTTAGCCCGCTACAATGCTCCTTTTTCTTACATCCTTCTGTAATAAGTGTAAACAATGCTAATATCAATAGTTGTCTAGTTAATAATTGCCTCATCTTTGGATTATTATTTTTCTTGTCTCAACATTGCTTCCAATGCTTTGTATAATGTAAAGCCCATTAGGTATTGAAGATACATTGATGCTTCTAGCACTAGTAAGCCTTTCTTTTCTAACGATATTGCCTGTAATGTCCATAATGGTCATTAAAGTGCCTGTAGGCAGCCCATTTATATCCAATAGATCATTAGCAGGATTTGGACTAACCTGAAACCGATTACTACTTGCCTTTGAAATATAAGTGCTTGTATCATCAGGGGCTTCGTAAAGCACGGTATCACAAAAGTTGCCAAACTTGGCATTGAAGTAATGCACTTTAACAAATGAGGTGTCACCAGTATCAGTTGCTATCGTAAAAGGCTCTGGTTTGAAAATAGTGGTATCGACCCATGCCATATCGTCAATTGAGATAGCTGTGAAGTTTGTATCTATACCACATGGAGAGCTTAACGTAGTGTCAAACTCCATGAATCCAGCCCACCCATCAATCCATATAAACGGTTGGATAAATGTGTTACCATATGTAATGGCTCGTTCTGCACGCCATAGACCTAAGTTTTGAGTACCTGTCATATTTGTCTCTTGCCAACGCACTACTTTTTTAACTGCTCCTGAACTATCTATGGTTGCATACAGGGGATAGTAGCCATCTGGCGCCGTCATTTTTCCATTTAAAATAAATTCATCATTGCTAGTAGGAAGAATGCCGAAATATTCTTCTTTGATCTGGTTATACCCTAAATCTCCCTCCTTTTCGTCAGGCGTTCCGTAGCCTTTTACCCATTTTACATCTCCATCGATATCTATTTTTAATAACATAGCATTCCAACCGCTTGAACTAGTGGCTGGTAAGCGTTTCTGGCCTACGACTATATAATTATCATTACCCGCATCAGCAATATCAAAAAACTTAACATTACTTGCCGTGAATACGGCATCGTGGACAAAGTATTTCTGCCATTCCGGGTTGCCATCGGAGTCAAATTTTATAACGATACCGTTGATGCCTCCAACTCCAGAAAGATAATTAAGCAGTTCGCCTACTACTATAAAGCCTGAATCACTTGTTTCTAAAACACTATGGAAAAATGCATCATCAACTTCATTTTGTGGGATTTCAGGAACTGCTGGATAGCCTTTGCCCCAAATGGGAACAAGGTTAGAGTCAAGCTTTACGACAATGGGGAAAAAGTCTCCCGTAGCATTGGCCGATGACCCAACAACCAACCAATTACGATCTTTAAGCAGTATACTTTTTTGTATATAACATTGTATGGGGTCTATTGAATCTGATGTAAAACTATAGTTATAATATTGGTGTGGCTTCAAGCTACCTGACTTGGGGTACTTTTTAACCTTGATATACATGGGTAAGAAGCCATCATTATCCTCACCTATTACGGCATAATGACTGTCTAGTTCTACTATTCCTCCTATTTGCGATATTTCGTCGATATGGCTTTGCCAAAGTACATTTCCCAGTGTGTCTAGGTTAATGATATTGTTGTATACTCTTGTGGGCGTCTCTGTTCCTGCTTGGGCATACAGCAACGTTCCATCTGTAACAGGTAGAACTTGAAGTGAGGAAACCGAGTTAAACCCTGGACCAGAAACGATGTGTATATTATGGTTAAGCTGAGCCTTGACACAAGAAGCAATAAATACAAATGCGAGTAATAAAATTCTTGAAAGCATCATTATCTCCCCAAATAGGATATATTATTTTATAAAGGACAGTCTATTCTCCGATTGCCCATATTTTTTCAAAGCCTAGTTCTTGTTCTTTTGCTTGAAGTGTTTTCAGCATAAAGTCGATATTCTCTACTATTCGATCTACGTTTAAAACTTCAACTAAGTAATTTGGATCGCTCTTTACTTTGCTTTCAGAATATGGCACACCTTCTTTGTAGGTAATAAAACCTTCTGCATATGTTCCCTCTTTGTAATCATTTGTCTCGTCTGCACCTTTGATTGAAAAATTGACCTGTGGGAGTAATACGACTTCATCTTCTTTATTCGCGCCAATATCAAAGCTTATTTGCAAACTTACAATGCCATCTAATCCAAGCTCTTTCATGATCATGGTTGAAGGTGTTTCTGCAGATTGACTAGAGCTTCTGTTTTTCCAAATTTCACCAAAGGTAGTTGGCGTGGTAAATAAGGTATTACGATAGCTTTTGCTTACTCCCTTCTCATTATTGTATTCATTTCCTGCAAAGAATGCTTTGTA
Organism: Bacteroidia bacterium; assembly: GCA_030426955.1. Taxonomy (GTDB): domain Bacteria; phylum Bacteroidota; class Bacteroidia; order Chitinophagales; family JAUHXS01; genus JAUHXS01. The sequence goes on from JAUHXS010000018.1 coordinate 10,833, forward strand.
GTTTGGAGAGGCAGTTACTTTATCTACATCTTCAAACCCAATGGAAAAACTGGTTTTCATACTAGCTTGAAATTTTTTGTAAAATGCATCCATCACATTTTCCCAATAGCTTTCGGGAAGTTGTGGAAATTGATAAGTTGTAGTTTTGGTCCAAGTAGTGGTATAGCTTGCACCAAACCCGCTATGATAATCTTTTCCGCTTTCAGTCTCTTTTTTATACGTCCTACCAGAGATGCTTAAAGAAACTAATCCAAACTTAGAGCCTCTTGAAAATGGTATTCCAGTTCTCGCGTTAGGTTTATATACGGAGTAGGCCAATTTATCTTTATACTTTCCTGCAAAACGAACTTGGGTAATAACGCCATCTTCTTGCTTCCCTTTTACCAAAACCTCTTTTGTCCCGTAAGCAGCTGACTTAAACGTCATGCCACTTGCATTGCCTAATTTATGTTCGGCCTTGATATCTCCTTCTTCCAAAACCTTTTCTCTCATCACAACAAGATAGGTCAATCCTTTGTCTACTTGGCCTGTATTTAATGCGCCACTAATTTCTAGATTGCTAAAACTTTCTTTGGGTATTTTTATCTCTTTACCAGTTGCCTTAAATTCTGCAAAGTAATTAACTGCCTTTGCACCTGCCGCCATTGCCAAAAGACCTACCTTGATTTTCGTTCCTTCAGCTCCTTCTGGATGAGAAACTTCAATAGTCATGTCCTCTGATAAGTCTACAATAGGAAATGTCGGATCTCCATTGATAGATAAAATCTCAATTTCTGGAACAGGGCTTAAGGTATAGGATGCTTTATCTCCTGTTTCTGTTTCAATAGTAATGGTTTTATCTCCTTTTATGGGTTCATCAAAAACATACATATAACTTCCCAAACTGACATACTCCATTTCATCTCCTTCACATTTTACATCTCCCTTCACTTGCAGCATACCCATTCCTTCATTTTTCATAAAAGTGATGGCCATTAAATGATCTCCTTCCTTGGTTCCTTTGGGAAAATATTTGGCCTCAGAAGTTTTTGTCTCAGGGCTATATATCCCTGAAATAATACTTACAATCGGTGCAGTTACAGACAGATCCTCTGTTTTACCAGTCATCATATTTCCTGCAACGTGACCTAGTTTTTCTCCGATTCGCAACTCTGGCTTTTTGAGTTTAAATTTCTTTTTTTCTTGGCCAAAACTATATATAGAAATCAATAGGGCTAAAGTAATAAGTATGCCTTTATTCATTTTAGAGTAAATTAATTGGTTAGAGCTACAAAGATACACAAAAGGGTAAGTAAAAACCTATACGGTAAACGTCGTAGAGCTTACCGAATCAAGCCGTTTTCGAAAGCAACCTTAATTAAGTTAGCAATATTATGAATATTTAGCTTTTGCATGACATTAGTTCTATGTGTATCAACAGTCCTATGGCTTATCTCTAATCTTGTGCCAATCTCTTTGTTCGAATACCCTTGTGCAATCTGCTTTAAAACTTCTAACTCTCTCTCAGTCAAAGTATTCAAAAGTTCATTTCTAATCAAAGGAGCTTTAGGTTCAACATTATGATCATTCTTTAATATCTCTTTTATTCTTCCAGATAAATATTTTTTTCCTAGGCTTACATCCCTAATCGCTTTTACCAGCTTTTCTTGATCAGTATTTTTAAGCACATACCCATCTACACCATTTAGCAAAGCTTTTTCTATTAATGCCTTTTCCTGATACATAGATAGGATTAGAATCTTTATATCTGGATATTGTTTTTTTATTGCCACGGTTGCCTCTAGACCATTCATTTCTGGCATATCAATATCCAAAATGATCATGTCTAGCTTGTTTTTTTCAAGCAACTTTAATAACATCTTTCCGTCATTAGCCTCGAATACTAGTTCTAGTTCTTCCTCTTTACCAATGATCGATTTTAGTCCATCAATCATGATCTGGTGATCATCAGCAATTGCTATTTTTATTTTATTGATCAAACTGGAATTCTTGCAGTAACGATAGTTCCTTTCTCAGGTCCTTTTTCAAAATTTACTTCTCCTTTTATAGACTTAATTCTACTAATAATATTTTTTAATCCCAAGCCTTTTGATGCATTTTCTACATTCATGCCCAGACCATTATCTTCTACAATCAATACTAAATTACCTGAGCTAATAAACAATTGTACTGAAATTTTATTTGCCTTAGCGTGCTTTATAATGTTGCTCATAAGCTCCTGAATAATTCTATAAAAGCTCAGTTCTATATCCTGGGGAAGCCTTTCCTGAATATTAAAATGACTAAACTCAAAATTGATTTTGGTATTAGTAAAAGTGCTTTCTAATAAATCATTTACGGCAGTAACTAACCCTAGTTCTGTCAAAGCTCTTGGCATCATTTGGTGAGATATTGTTCGGACTTCATTATAGGCCTCATCTAAAACTTTGTTGGAGTCTTCTATGATACTTTGCTCTTTTTCTTGAATTACTTTTGTTTGTTTAAGTAGACCAAACTTGAGCTTCAAGCCTGCTAGTAATTGACCCACACCATCGTGAAGCTCCTTTGCAATTCGACTTCTTTCACTTTCTTGAGCATTAATCACAGCGGTTATTTGCTCTTCTTGTTGATGTGTAACCTTTACCAGCAAAGTTTCTCTCTCATCTTTTATTTTCTTCACTCGATATGCAAGGGCAATTGTTAAAATAGTAATTTCGAAAACAAAGCAAATCGGCATTGAAAAACTGTAAAATAATACATCTATATCTGCTGTAAAGTAATCTGAAAGTCCAGCCAATGTATACTTAATAAATACAGGAGAAATAGAGAGTGTGTATATAAAATAGGGTAAAAAAGAAATGATATACCATTTAATTTGGGCACTCTTTTTAATAACTCCAACAATAATTAAAGCCAAGAACACAGCTAAGCATAAAATCACATTGATTTTAAATATAATAGAGTAGAACTCAGAGAAGTTTTGTAATAACCTATAACCGAAAGAGGATATAAATAGCAATAGCAACATCTCATAAATGAGGAAATTGATACCCATGTTTAGTCGTTTTGATATTTTATCAATACCTATAAAAAGTTGGCTGAATTTTGTACGACTAATCATGTATAGCAATGGGACAGCTACTCGCATGGTATCATTGATGTAAGGAGTATTGGGCCATAATAATGGAAATAAAAAACCATCAAGATATAAATGCATAATAAGTATTACTGCAACATAGACGGTGTAAAATAAATACAGTCGATCTCTAATATTGAGATACAATAAAAAGCTAAATAGAATAATGATCATGTGAATGCCAAAAGAGATGCCCCAACCTAAATACAACTTTCTTTCGTTGTTATTGTACGTGTTGTTGTCCCATACCTTAGCGGGAAGGTGAATCGCCGATAGTCTATTCCAGATATTTAAGTAGTATGTTTTACTTTCATTTGGATTCAAGTTGATATCATACACAAAAACTCTTCTCTTATTAAGCCTTTGGTCAAAAGGAAAATCTACCCCAGTTAGCCCAAAACTTTTTATGGAGTCTTCAGCAACTTCAAACAATTCTAATTCGTTAAAATGAGGACGTGGTACTTCAACAACGAGTGATTGATGCTCTTCTGTTTGGTTTTGAATTGTAAACCGAATCCAAATTCTTGTAGTAGTATAACCAAATGATAGCGTTGGATCGTCTGCCTTTACAAACTCTTTTTTGCCAATTACTTGCTGAATAGATTCTGCTCTACTACTATCAATATAGATTTCACCTTGACTACCAATGTACTCAAATCCAAAGTTAGAATTGATTTCAATATTAGCAAGTGTATTAAAAAAGGTAAAGCAGGTTAATAGGAACAAATAAATACTTGCTTGAAGTCCTTTCATCAGTATAAAAATAAGATTAGTTTTGCTTTGTGCAATGGTTTAGAATACTTCTGCTTCTTATACTTGGTTTTTCTATAGTTCACGCTCAGGATTCTACAAAACGTATCAAAACAGGTGTTTTGCCAATACTGGCCTACACACCTGAGACAAGCGTAGTTCTTGGCGCTGCAGCATCAATCGTTTTTCAGAATGGAGATACCACCTCTCGGTATTACCGCCCCTCCTCTCTTTCTCCAACAGTAATCTATACTTTTAGGAAACAGTTTCTCTTCAACTTTAGAACCAATCTATTTATCAAAAATAAATACAATTGGTATAACAAGTTGGAGATTGTCAATATTCCAACACAATATTTTGGAATCGGCACCAACGTGTCAAGTGACTACGAAATAAATACGGTTAGGTATTTTAAATATGAACCAGCACTATTGAGAAATGTTACAGAACAGTTTTTTGTAGGATTGGGGATGGACATTGATTATTACAATATTCATAATATACCAATCGGGGGCAAGCTCGATACGGATAATCCTTATGGAATTGATGGAGGATTTCAGGCTGGGATAGGCCCTGCAGTGAAGTACGATACTAGGGATAATATCTTCTTCCCTTATAAAGGAGTATTCATTAACTTTCAGTCATTCCATTATGTAAAGGCATCATTTACTGACTACACTTACGCCAGCTTTTCCATAGAGGCGCGACTTTTTCAAAAGATCAATAAAAATAATATCATTGCTGCCCATATCTTTACTGGGAATGCATTGGGTGATAATGTGCCATTTTTTAAATATGAGCTGATTGGAGGAGGCAACCGATTAAGAGGTATTACTTTGACAAAATATATCGATAGCAAAGTTTATTATATTCAAACGGAATATAGAAAAAAGATTTACAAAAAGTTTTGGATTAATATCTTCAGTGGCATTGGAGATGTTGCTCCTAAAGTCAACAAGTACAACGTAACCACAGTTAAGGTTGGTTATGGAATAGGGTTACGGTACAGGCTGCTAAATAAAGAGAGAATTAATATAAGAGTAGATTATGCTTTCTCCAATGATCAAACAAGGGGACTGTATGTCTCATTGGGAGAAGCTTTTTAACCCGATCTAAAAGTCTAAATTTAGCGTTGCAAACTTTTTATGAAAATCAGGGTCAAATAATAATAACGTTATTAAACGTGTAGCACGTTTTATGGTAGAAACTGAAGAAGTACAACTAGTTAGAGATTTAAAAAATATCCAATCCAGAGACAAGGCATTTAGTAAATTGCTTGACTTGTATCAAGAGAGATTGTACTGGCATATTAGAAAGATCGTTCATACGCATGAGAACGCTAATGATGTTTTACAAAATACCTGTATCAGAATCTACCGAGGCATTGAATCATTTAAAGAAGATAGTAAGCTACATACCTGGATGTACCGCATCGCTTACAACGAATCTATTAGACTCCTAGAAAAAGAAAAGAAATTGAATCTAAGCGACGCTGATGGCGGACATATTGAAAGCATTAAGCAAGATCCTTATTTTGATGGAGACGCTTTGCAAATCAAACTGAACAAAATAATAAGTTCTTTAACAGAAAAGCAGCAGCGTGTATTCCAAATGAAATACTTTGATGACTTAAGTTTTAAAGAAATTTCTGAGATATTAGATGTAAGCGAAAACACTTTAAAATCAGCATACTATAGTGCTGTAAAAATTGTAGAAGAAAAAATTGTTGCCGAATAAACAAACTATTTGAAACTTTAAGGGTCTATATAAATAGCAACAAGGAAATAATCCTTATAAAAAATTGCAAAATGGAAGAAGTAAATAAAAATTCAAACGGTTCAAAAAAAATATTCTTAGGAGAAAACCTAAGTGAAAGTACTGCTGAACATCACCAATCAAAATTGGGAATGAAAGTCCCAGCAGGATATTTTGAAAAATCTAAGTCAGCTATTCTAGCTGCCGTTAAAGAAGAGCCAGCTTCATTAACAGTAGTTCATAAGCGTAAAATGTCGGCATTTTTGAAGATTGCTGCCTCCGTTGCCATTATTATTGGTGTCGGCACATTCTTTCTTTATCAAGAAAGTTTATTCAATGCTGGATCCAAAACCGTTGCATATGAAGACCAAGTAGATGATTTAATCTATAATTCACTTTTGGTGGAGGATGACCAGCTAGATGATTATGTTGATGGGTATTTAGCAGATGCTATCCTTGCCGATATAGAATATATGGATGGGCAACCTGGAGAAGTTACTGTCAACGCACTTTTTTTAGAAGATGATCAGCTAAACGATTATGTTGATGGGTATCTGTTAGACGCTATTGTTACGGATATTGAAAAAGAGTCTATTGATGTAGAAGAAGATTTTATCAATTCACTTTTAGTGGAAGATGAAGAATTAGATGACTATATCGACGACTATATGATCGAAAACATAATTATTTAAAACTGAAACAAACTATTGCAAAATTTGAAGGTCTAAGTAATAAAGACAACCGAAACTAAAACAAAAAGCCATGAAAACAGGAAATAAAATATTAAAAAGGACTATAGGAACTATAGTATTGTTTACTGTCCTATTCAGTAATATTTCAATCGCTCAAAACGATGAAGTCCGAGATGGAGAAAGAGACGAAGTAAAGAGAGAAAATGACAGAACTAGAGATGAGGTTCGACGACCTCACGACAGAGATGGCGATCGCATCAGAGCAATTGATGAGCACTTAACAGATCGCCAAAGAGAGATGTTAAGAGAAGAAAGAGAAATAATTGCTCGACATAGAGACGAATTCAGAAGATCTTTAACAGATCGCCAAAAAAGCATCTTAAGAGATGAGGCTCTGAGTCATAGTGCTAGAAGACGAGCTTTAAGTGAAACTTATTCTGATCTTCAAAGAGATATGCTAAGAAGACATGAAGATAGATTGGAAAGGGCACGAGATGAATTCAGAAGATCTTTAACAGACGAGCAAAGAAGATTGATAAGAGAAAGTGTAGACCAAAGAAGAGATCACAGAACAGACTCTAGAGATAGAAGGGATATTTATACTCAAGATAGAAGGAGTGATGTTGAGAGAGATGATAGAATCAATGACAGAAAAGATCACCCTCGTCATGATGGGCAGCCTGATCGAGATATAAAAGAAAACGATCGAGGGGGAAGAGATCAGTAGAAAAATTAGTTTATAGTCTTGTAATGCAACTAATGGGTACCAACCCATTAGTTGTTTTTGTTTTGTAAATTTAGAGTATTAAAACAAAGAGCGTCTTTCTGAGTTTTGAGCCTTAGGAGAATGACGATAGCTTTTTGATTAAGCGGAAGGCTGAAAGCCTACTATTATAGATACTTAAGTGATAACTAAAAACTATCAATTAAAAACACTTATTCTTGCCCTGTTCATCGGGGCTTCTCAGTTTAAGGCAAATGCACAGGAAACTTTAGAGGACGATTTATTTTTGCTAGACTCTTTAATCGATATGATCATTTTTGAGGAAGAAGGCTTTATCGATGATATCTTAGAATCAGCTAACAAATACAATCTAATATATACCAATGTCACCTATGATGAAAATACCTTTTTTTTAGGCAGAGATAATGGTATTGATCAATTTACAATTACATCCCAAATAGCTTATTACAGCTCAAAGGGATTAAATGCTAGTATTTCAGGTGTTTATTTTAGCGACTTTGAACCTCGATGGGCATTTACCAATCTATCAGTTGGATATTTAAATTACATTGGAGATCGAGAGCTTTTTAATTATGGTGTTGGCTACACAAGAATATTTTACAGCGATGGTTGGAGTGAACTCAACAATGCTCTAGACTTTGCATTTGGATTTAGGAACAAAGGTAGATGGCTAACTTCAAAAATTGCTGGTTCTTACTTGTTTGGCAGCGACCAATCATTTCAAGTGGTTTCGAGAAGCGCCTGCAAAATAAACTTGTTAAAAAAAGAGAAGTTTTTCTTAAGGTTCAAACCTCAGCTTAGTTTTTTCTTTAGTAGGATTAACACTTTCACGGCAAGGGAGGAAATTGAAAGTGATTTTAGCTTTGTAAATACTCAGTTTAACTTTCCATTTAGCCTGATTACCAAGTCATGGGATGTTTCAGTAGGATATAATGTCAACTTACCTGTTCCTGTTCAAGAAGAACCAGGTCTGCGTTCTACGGGATTTTTTAGAGTATCTGTAGGATATTTGATTGATTTTAAAGCTTCATGAGGTCTGTTATGATTATATTCATAAAGCCATTGATCCGCCATATCTTGTACTTCTTTTATAGTATTTCAGATATAGGCATCTAATATTTCTCTTCTGAAAGAGCCGTTAAACCTTTCAATAAAAGCATTTTGTACAGGTTTACCAGGTTGTATATATTTGATTTCGATATTTCTATGATTACACCAGTTAGTAAAAGTAGAAGAGATAAACTCTGGACCATTATCCACTCTTATTTGC
>JAUHXS010000011.1 GCA_030426955.1 Bacteroidia bacterium
CAAGAAGTTTCTACAGGTCTAAACTTCACAGATGGAATTATTACAACAGGAGCAAATCGCTTAGAAGTAACCGCTCCAACAGATGGGATGAATGGCTATGGAGTAGGCAAGTATATCTTTGGTAACCTGAGGCGGTATGTATCAGCAGGATTAGAGTATAACTTTCCAATAGGAAGCGCCACACAATACGAACTAGCAAGAATGTATATCAATAGCGTTGCAGGGTTGAGTTATATAGACATTAACTTTACAGTAAGCGATGAAAACCCTGTTCCGGGTGGCTTGCAAATAAACGGTGTGGATGTCGATGAATTTTTAGACTATGGATATTGGACATTTACACCCGATGCTCTACCAGGTAATATAAATTATAATGTGGCCATACAATCAATGGGGCATACAGACAAAGGTGGGACGGTAGATAATTATGGTTTGATAACGGATATAGGTAGTGGATGGCAAGACCTGGGAACCCATTCCAATGCAACACAAGAATATAGTGCAACAACAGTATTGGCACAACGCAATGCTTTAACGAGTTTACCATTAGTAGGAGCTAGCTATATCGTTGGTTACTTAATGAACTCAACATTTGTTCAAGAACCTATAAATGATAGCTTAAGGATACAAGGAAATATTATAAAAATCCAAACGGGTTCAAGGTTTTTTGCAGAAGGAGCCAATACGCATTTAACTATTGAGGATGGTGGAATACTTAAAATCTTAACTAATGGAGATGTTGAAATAGAAGGAGACATAATTAACGAAGTGACATCTTCTATTCAAATGGATGGGAAACTTACGGTCAACGCTGATTTTATCAACAACGGCGTTTCTAGTTTGGCGTTAGCAGGTGGAACGTCTGGAGATTTATGGTTTGAAGGAACTGCCAATAATACAATTGGAGGGACCTCACCTTTGTTATTAGAAGACCTAACAATGAACAATAGTTCAGGGGACTTAATCTTGTCAGATAATTTAACTGTATCAGGTGTACTAACTTTAACTAATGGTATAATCGTTACTGGGACAGATACCTTATTTTGTATAAGCACTTCAGCAGCTGATATAATTGGCCATTCAAATAGTAGTTTTGTCTTTGGAAGTTTAAGTAAGTCTGTTGCTTCTAATACAAGCACATATGCATTGCCCGTAGGTAAGGGAATTGCAAGTACAGACTACCACTTAGCCGAGTTTGTAAATAATAATTTAACAGGGGTAACTGCTCTAACGGTATCTGTTGCTTCTATCACGGAAGCAGGAGCCGAGGTTGATGATAGCTTAGATATGGCAGATAAAGCAGTTCAAGATGGTACTGAGCTAGGATATATAGAAGAAGTTGCTGAATGGACGATTAGCCCATCGGGAACACCTTCTGGAGGTGATTACGGAATTAATTTATATGTAAAAAATATAACAGTTTTAAATGGTAGGGATAATGAGTTTTGTGTTGTAAAACGACCAACAGCGTCTACTAGATATTTCGATTGGGATACCCATCAAGGAACAACTGTAATTCCCGCCCCCGATGATCCTGGTAGGATATATAATTCAGGAAATGGATATGCTCAGAGAACTGGCTTTACATCCTTTTCCAACTTTGCTATTGGAAGATCATATAGTACACCGTTACCTATAGAATTGCTTTATTTTGATGCTACTGCTATTCATGATTTTGTTAGACTAACTTGGGAGACATCTTTTGAGGTGAATAATGACTTCTTTACTGTTGAAAGAAGCATGGATGGGGTTAACTTTCAAGTACTCATTAGGGTAGATGGACAAGGTACTACGTATAGTAATGTTAATTACTCCACTATTGATGCAGAGCCAATTGTAGGTTTAAACTATTATAGACTCAAGCAAACGGACTATGATGGTACATACGTTTATTCTAAAATACAAGTAGTAGATTTTAAGACTGGTATTGAAACACAAATGAATGGTAATATAGATGTTTTCCCTAATCCATCGGCAAGTAATGAAAATGTTACTATCCTTTTATCAGGTTTTAAGGGTGAAGGGGATATTCGATTCTTGATTAAAGATATCAACGATAAAATGGTGATGGAGAGAATCTTGAAAATGGACAAGAAAGGCGGTGCGTTTGTAGAATTAAACTTCCGAAAAGCTGTTGCAAAGGGAATCTATACTTTAGTCGCATACGATGGCATAAACTTTTATGATAAGAAACTTATTATATATTAATTAGTTGTGAGATACAAAATGAAAAAGATAAATACGTATATTTCAAAAATACAGCAGTTGCTATGTATGGCTTTTATTGGAATTATCATTGCACATACTTCAAGTGCACAGGTTACAATCAATGGGGACGACGCGCTTGGAGACGCATCAGCAGACTTTAGTCATGGAGGAGAAGGCTTTTATATATACCCCATGCTGACTGTGCAGCTAATAATACGAAGTGTATGTGGTGTTTATATATATATTAAGCAGCCTTAGGTTATAAAAAAATCATAATAATATTAACTAAAATTGTAATAAAATAGAGATGATAAGATTAAGTTTTTTTAATGCAAAAGTTTTTTGGATAATGTCCACAGGACTTATAACTTTACTCAATTCAAACGCACAAGTAACGATTAACGAGGACGATGCGTCTGGAGACGCATCAGCAGAGCTAGATATACAGTCAACAACAAAAGGGGTGATTTTCCCCATAATGACCTCAGCACAACGAGATGCCTTAAAGTCTCCCGCAGCAGGATTATTAATATTTAATAGAACAGGAGGCTATCATAATGTTTATGATGGCAGCAATTGGCAGCAAATAAATAGGACATTAATAACTGTAGCGTCCAATCCAGGTACTGCAGGAACAGATGTCGGAGTAGGAGTAGGTATTTCCGATCCAGATAACTCAGCAATTCTTCATGTAAATGATACATTAAAAGGATTTTTATTACCCCGATCTTCTTTGGGAGTGCCCAGTACACCAGCAGAAGGATTGATTTTATACAATTCAGCAGCAGATGAAATAATATATTACAATGGATCGGACTGGAATGAACTGTCATATACTGTTAGTAGTGCAGGAGCTGGAGGAGTAAATATAGCATCAGGTATTTTGATAGGTACAGGGACAATAGAAGCATCAGCAAAAATGGAGATAAGGTCGAATTCTGCCAATGGATTGTTAATACCACGAATGACAGATGCAGAAAGAGATGATATAGAATCACCAGCAGAAGGATTAACTATTTATAATACAACAGATAGTGCTGTGCAATATTATGTAGCAGCAAGCTGGTACGAATGGAGTAGTAGTATTGTCACATATGGCACATTGGTAACGAACCCAGGTCAAAGTTGTAAAGATATATATGATAACAATCCAGCTTCTCAAGGAGTAGATGGAAACTATTTCATAGATCCAGACGGAGCAGGAGGGAATGTAGCGTATGAGTGCTACTGTGATATGACAAGAAATGGTGGAGGGTGGACTTTAGTCGTAAATACAGGACCTAAAGGATCAGCAACAAATACTACTACGGCCGTTGGAGCTAACCCCCTAGAAACTACAATCGGTACTGCTTTTGAAAAGTTAAGTGATGCGGATATCAATCTGATCAGAGGTGCTTATGCTACCTCAATTCTATGGTTGGAAAGACCCAATGGAAATGCTTCTGGAAGCCCAATTTTTTTCAAGGAAAATAAAGTATTTGATGCCGATGCACCTAATGGTTCACAAATTAGGCATTATCATACAACCTATGTCGATGCGGTTGCTGGAACAAATCAATATGCCAATTCTAGTACTTATGCTTCTGGTCTAAGCACCTGGAACGCAACTGGATCTGCAGGAAATGATTATTTTATCATTTGGGACTATAATGCAGAGGGGCTAATCTCTAATGTAGGCAATTACCAATGCCAAGGAGCTGGAGCCAATAATCGTTCAGAATGTAATGCATTACTTTGGGTAAAACAACCATAAAATAAACTAAAACGCTTTTTATGCTTAAGCTTTCTTAAGCGTAAACCCAAAAGTTGTCCCAATATCAACAGTGCTTCTGACATTAATGGATTGATCGTGTGCTTCAATAATATGTTTTACAATAGATAGGCCAAGACCTGTTCCTCCTTTTATTCGGGATCTACTTTTATCCACTCTAAAAAAGCGTTCAAATAATCTAGGTAGGTCTTTTTCTGCAATGCCGATGCCATTATCGGTTACTTCAACAAGGATGTTATCTTCCATATCAAAAAACTTTACGGTTGTATTACCGCTTCCATCTTCTTTGCTGTACTTTATTGAGTTACTGATTAAGTTAGTTATTACTTGTCTAATCCTTTGCCTGTCTGCATTTACTATGATTGGCTTTTTGCTATCATCTTTTATAACTAATGAAATGTCATTGGCATCAGCAAATATTTCTTGCTCTTCAAAAACTTCTTGAGTTAGCTCTTTAATATCAAAATCTTGAGAATTCAAAGTTCTTTCACCAGATTCCAGTTGAGAGATAGTTTCTAGATCTTCAATCATAGAGGATATACGATCTATGTTTCTAGAAGCCTTGATGAGATATTCTTTGTTAATTTTTGGATCATCAATCCCTCCGTCAATTAATGTATGTAGATAGCCTTCTATGCTGAATAAAGGCGTTTTTATTTCATGAGAAACATCTGCCAAAAATTCTCTTCTGTATTTGGCATTAAGATGCAGTTGATCAATTTCTTTTTTCTTACTTTTTGCCCAATTTATTACTTCTTGATTTACTGTTTCCAAAACATTACTTGATGGGTCAATTGAATTGGGTCTTTTATCTGAAGTAGAAGACTTGAAGCTTTTTATAGTTTTATAAATAATACGCACCTTATCTTGCACATGTTTCTCTAAAGCCTTCGTGAAAATGAGATACGTTATTAAAAAAATACTAATAAATAAAGTTGGAAATATTAAGAGTATTTGAATTTTAGAAAATAAGACAAATAATAAAGCCGCACAAATGATGGATAAGCATGCAGAGGCTAAAGCCGTATTAAGAGCAACTCTTTTAAGCGAATTTTTTTGCATTACACATCAATCTTATAACCAATCCCCTTTATCGTTTTGATATAGTTATCCCCAAGCTTTTCCCTCAGTTTTCTAATGTGCACATCAATAGTTCTATCACCAACAATGACTTCCTCTCCCCAAACCCTGCTCATAATTTCCTCCCTTCTAAAAACCCTTCCAGGCTTTAATGCTAATAAATGAAGTAGCTCAAATTCCTTTTTTGCGAGGCTAACTTCATTATCGCCTCTCGATACAGTATATTCATCCTTATTGATAGTAATATCACCAATAGTTAATATATCAACTTGTGATGTATCGTCATTATTTTTTTGCCCCTTTCTTCTTAGTAATGCCTTTACCTTGCTAAGTAATACTCTGGGTTTGATTGGTTTATTGATATAGTCATCTGCACCTGCATCAAGGCCAGCAATTTGTGTGTAGTCTTCACTTCGTGCGGTTAAAAAAGCAATAATAACGCCTTTTAACTGGGCAATATCTCTGATTTCTTTGCAGGCCATAATGCCGTCCATTTCTGGCATCATGACATCCATTAATATCAGGTCTGGTGAGAACTTCTTTGCTATTTCTATGGCTTCTCTTCCATTTTCAGCAGTAGCCGTCTCATAACCTTCCTGATGAAGGTTATATTCCAGAAACTCTAATATGTCAGCTTCATCGTCAACTAAAAGTATTTTATGCTTCATATTGGGTAAAATTAAAGTTAAGAAACCTAAATAGCAATATGATATTAAGTTAACGTATAATATTTAACATTCCCTTAACATTAAGAGGAGCAGGAGAGATGAAGGGATTAAATGGGGTGACCGACGGGACTCGAACCCGCGACAACCAGAACCACAATCTGGCGCTCTACCAACTGAACTACGGTCACCATTAAGAACTTTACCTGCTAAAAACAGGTTGGCAAAAATATAAATTTTACCCGATAGAAAAAAACAAAACGTTTATATGCAAAACTAAATTTTACTATGATTCTGCCGACTTAGCTTCTTCAAGTAAGATAGTTCTCTCAATTACGTTAAAATCACTATTGATGTTATTCCCCTCATTATCTATTAGTTCGATTTTAAAAGTATGCTCTCCATAAGTTAGGCCTTCAACAAAGAAGGGAACCCACTTAGGTATTTCAAAAACAGTTTCATCAATCGTTAATTTTACTTTATTGCCATCCTCTGACAAAGTGGTATTAGCTAGATAAAAGTCGAATAATAATTTTTTTGTATCTTCTCCTGTGTAAGTTCCTTTCGGTCTGCTATAGAACAATAATGGATTTGATAGATCTTGCACAATTTGCCCCTTTTCTGTATTACTATGCTGTGCAACAACAACTAATGATTCTTCGTTTGTTTTTGGATTTGTAACGAAAATGGAATCAAATGCTACATCTCCAACTGTAAAGTTAAATACCACACTAGCATTGGTAGTCTTAATGCTTTCGTGATATGATCTAGATAAAAATGCTAAAGCTGTGTAAGCACCAGTTTCTAGAGGAACGTCAAATTTAGATTCATACTTAGCCATATAAGGCGCATTGTTTAAGATTAGGTGTATATGCTGTCCCTTCCCTGAATTTGCACAATGCTTATTGGCTACATCTGAAGTTTGTGTCATTAGCTCATAGTTTTTAACTTCAAAATCAAAATTGACCATACCTTCTTCTAAATTGCTTCCGTCTGCAGGAGTATTTAGCTTTAATTTTGCATCTGGAAATTCAGGTGAGGATGGAGTCAACGAACTTAGTGTTAATCCATCATTTTTCAGAATGATCTTTTCAACTGTTTTTTCTACCTCTATTTCTTTTTTTACAACTTCTTGTTCCGTGTTGTTTTCGTTCACATTAGAAGCGTTATCTCCACAAGAGATGATGAATAAAATAAGGGTAGGTAGTAAAATTTTATATGCCAATTTCATAATTATTTTATTGTTGATTAGTTATAATATAAAGGTATCATTTTTAGATCAAAAGAGGTAAAGATTTGTCTTACCTTTGGTATTAAGCATGAATAGAGAATCGATCACACTAAATGTAGAAGGAATGACTTGCAGCAATTGTGCTAGGAGTGTTTCAAAAGTACTAGAGAGAGATGGCAATGAAAACGTTGTGGTTGACTTTTCAACGGGGGAGGTCAGTTATAAAGGAGATAAAAGCCGAATGGATAATGTTAAGCAATCCATTCAAAAGCTAGGTTTTAAAGTTAAGGATGAAGTGGATTCAAGTCAACACTTCTTATCCAATTTGGAGTATAAGCTCATTTTATGTTCAGTTTTAACGATTCCATTGATGTTGCACATGGTAGTTTCATGGAAACCACTTCATAGTCAATATGTTCAACTAGCTCTTTCTTTACCTGTTTTTCTAATTGGACTGCACCATTTTGGTAAAAGTG
Source organism: Bacteroidia bacterium (assembly GCA_030426955.1). Lineage (GTDB taxonomy): Bacteria > Bacteroidota > Bacteroidia > Chitinophagales > JAUHXS01 > JAUHXS01. Next base: position 7,432 of record JAUHXS010000011.1, read on the forward strand.
CATGGGGTGCAGTAAGAAATGGAAGTTCAAATATGGATGTGCTCATTATTATTGGAGCTACAGCTGCATTTATATACAGTCTAATTGGAACCATTTTAAACTTAGGAGAAGATTTCTTGTTTTATGAAACGGCTGCATCGATCATTACACTTGTTATGCTGGGGAACGTTATTGAACATAGAGCGGTTGCAAAAACAACTTCGGCTATTAAGTCTTTAGTACAATTGCAACCTAATAAAGCTAAGCTTATTCAGGAAAGTGAAGCAGGAAGTGAAAAACGAATTATAGAGGTTGATGTAAATTATTTGAAAGTAGGACAAACTTTACTTATTAATGAAGGAGATCAAATTCCTCTGGATGGTACAATAATCTCTGGAGAAGCACTTGTAGATGAGTCTATGATTTCAGGAGAAAGTATTCCGGTAAATAAAAATATTGGAGATTATGTGGTTGGTGGCACAGTTTTACAATCTGGAACCATCAGATTAGAACTAACTGCTACAGCTAAAGAATCCGTCTTGTCTAAAATAATAGACTTGGTAAAACGTGCTCAAACAAATAAACCTCAAATTCAAAAGTTGGGAGATCGAATTAGTGAGTATTTCGTTCCTATTGTGCTTTTGATTTCTATGGTTACCTTTCTATTAGGGTATCTTGTATTTGATTTAGCTTTATCCCAAGCTATGTTACAAGCTGTTGCTGTCTTAGTGATCTCCTGCCCCTGTGCTATGGGATTGGCAACACCGACTGCAGTTATGGTAGGGGTTGGTAAAGCAGCAAAACAAGGAATTTTGTTCAAAGGTGGTGATGCCATTGAAAAGCTTGCTAAGGCAGATTGCTTTGTGTTTGATAAAACGGGAACATTGACGACAGGTGAATTTAAAATTAAGACGCTCAATGTACTTAAAGGAAATCAGAAAGAAATCGAATCTATCATTTATTCTTTAGAATTGCATTCATCTCATCCCATTGCAAAATCAATCGTAAGAGAACTTGGCGAGAAAGAGCAAATAGAGTTCAAAAATGTTGAGGAGATAAAGGGAGTTGGTGTGAAAGGGGGGGCTAAAGGTGGCGATGAATTTCAGATTGGCTCTTCAAAGCTATTACAGGGTGAAAATTCGGACCATGATATTTATGTTCTGAAAAATGGAAGCTTAGTAGCAACGATAGATATACAAGATGAAATTAAGAATAACGTTAGTGACTTGATGAAAAAGTTACATGATCAAGATATTGAAACAATTTTGCTAAGCGGAGATAAAGAAAGTAAATGCAACGCAATTGCCGAGAAATTGGGAATAAAAAGTTACTATGCTGAGCAAAGCCCAGAAGATAAGTTGAGAGTAATTAATCAATTAATGGAAAAAAAATCGGTTGTAATGGTAGGTGATGGTATTAATGATGCTCCGGCACTTGCGCAAGCACATTTGGGTATTTCATTAAGTAAGGCGACGAAAATTGCCATAGAATCTTCACAAGTAATCATACTAAATGAAAATATGCTAAATTTATATAAAGCATTAGTCATCGCAAAAGAAACTTTAAAAACGATAAAGCAGAACCTGTTTTGGGCATTCTTCTACAACGTATTAGCTATACCAATAGCTGCATTAGGTTTTTTAAGACCAATGGTAGCAGCTTTATCAATGGCATTTTCAGATGTGATTGTAGTGGGGAACTCATTATTATTAAAGGTTAAACGATTGGATAAATGAGTCTGATTTACCCAATAGAACGTCCATCGATACCTTCAGGAGAGGTATATCACTTTGATACAGACAGTGGGTTTAAATATGAGATAAGATTTGGTAAAGTAGCAGATGATTTTCGTTGCAGGATTGTCAATTTCAATATAATTAATGAGGACTTTGAGGAATATAGCGTTGTAAATAGAGGAGAAATTTTTAAGGTATTAAAAACGGTAATAGAGATTATTAAAATATATAATAATCAGAATACACATGCTGCAAAGTATAGGTTTTCAGGAGAGTATAAAGAAAATGATAAGCACTTAAAAACGAGCAAGAGAACTGCAGTATTCTACAATTTTGCCAAGAAAAACCTAAGCCCTGAATGGAAAATTTCTCTTAGCGACAATACTATTGAGGTATTTAGTTGAGATTGGTTGAGGCTAAGTGATTGATTTAAAACCATTTTATTAAGAGCAGTGCTTGTTGCAACGAGAACTATGCCGTTATCTTTTTGACAAAAGAATCAATATATTTCATAGTTTTGCACCCGAAACTATAGTCTATCAATAACTACTACGCATTGAAAAAATTGCTGAAAAAAAATATTATTTCTTCTTCAATACTTAATGTTTTACAATTACTACCCTTCTCTTTTAAAAGAAAAGGAATCCTGACTACTTTTTTGCTGATATTAAACTCACTTATTGATTTGATAGGCTTAGGAAGCCTAATACCTTTGTTTTTATTAATAATGCATGACAATGCACTTCAAGAGTATCCCCTACTCAACAAAATTTTTGTTCTATCAGGACTAGAGAATTACAATCATTTTGCACTTGCAATATGTTGTTTGATATTTCTCTTAACAATCATAAAAAATATAGCCTCTATTAGCATATCTCATTATGTTGCCTCTTTCGCCTTTTCGCTATATAAGTATTTTGCTGCTAAGTCGTTAGATTTTTATTATAAGAAAGGGTTTTTATATTTTAAAAGTAATAACTCAACTCAAATAGTGCGTAATGTTAATGTTATCCCATCTAACTTTGCACATCATATGATACTTCCTTTAATGAATCTCCTTAACGAGATATTAATTCTAATTTTGATTGCTAGTACTCTCATTGCGTATGACCCCAAAGCCATCATGATACTTGCATTAATTATTACTCCAGCTTTTCTTATTTTCTACCGCTATGCAAAACGTAAAATAAAAAAGTATGATGAGAGGCTTAACGAGTTGACACCAATTATTAATAATAATTTATTCCAATCAATATTTGGATACGTTGATGTCATTATATCAGATACAAAAAGATTCTTTTTGAAAAAATATCATCTAAACATTGATGAGGTAGCTACTGCAAACGTTAAGTCCTATACGTTAAAAGTTGCTCCAACAAAAGTTATTGAGACCTCGCTGATTGCCGGCATAGTGGCGCTTGTTATATATGGAATAATTTTTTTAGACGATAGAAGACAGTTGATAACAATGTTGGGACTTTGTGCATTGGCTGCATATAGAGTTCTTCCATCTATAAATAGAATCATGTTGGCGTTGTTGAGTATAAAGGGGTATCAATATACTTTTGAATATCTAGCACCTATCAAAGATTATGAAATAGATTTAACAGATCAAATTAAACCTTTAAGGTTTGATCAGAAGATCAAAGTCAAAAATCTTTCGTTTGTTTATCCTAATTCCAATGACTATGTAATTAAAGATATTTCATTTGAAATATCTAAAGGAGAGGTTCTAGGCATTGTTGGAACCTCTGGAACTGGTAAGTCCACGTTGATGAATTTATTACTAGGCTTTTTGCCTAGTGTCAATCAAATTTTTGTAGATGACGTATCTCTTAATGTATCTAACTTACCTAATTGGCAGAAGTTAATTGGGTATGTTCAGCAGGACGTTTATTTAATAGATGGAACAATAGAGGAAAATATTGCTTTCGGAGTAGAACCTCATAAATTTGATAAAGAACTGATGAGCAAAGTTATTGATCGTTCAAGTTTAAGAGATTTTATAGGTTCATTACCAGATAAAGAGAAAACACTAGTCGGGGAGCGAGGAAGTCGATTGTCAGGGGGGCAAAGACAAAGAATAGGCATCGCAAGGGCATTGTATAAAGGTAGTGAGATTCTTTTCTTTGACGAAGCAACCTCATCCTTAGATATGCAAACAGAAAAGGAGATTACCGAATCAATTCAAGCGCTTTCTGACAGCAATCTTACGATAATCGTAATATCTCATAGAATCACTTCTTTGAAGTATTGCTCAAGAATTATGAAGATGGAAAGAGGAAACATAATAGGTACTTTTAGCTACGACACCCTTTTAAAACAAGAGGATCTTAAAAAGGTTTAATAATAATAACTTTGTCTTTTAAGCAATTTCAAGGTAAACTTCGTGAGCAAATCGTTTCTTTATATAAAGAGAAAGACCGTATTCTTGATATCATAGGAGACCAGCGATTTTTAACTCCAGAGGTATATGAAGAGAAATATGGTTACAAAGGAATTAGAAGATACATCTGGCGCTTTAGAATATGGAAAGGGAGCGTAAGGTTTAACTTACTATTATATTCTAGTTTGCTTTTTAAGAGGTGTTATTTTGGCTCTTTTAATGGGGAATTTGGAAACTTTCTTTCTTATGTCTTGCCATTTCTGTGTTACTTGCATAAGAAAGGAGTAAAAGTCCATTATTGTGGGCTAGAGTTGTATAAGCCATTTATGATAGACGATCGGGGAGGGTCCATTATAGAGACAGGAGAATATATTCCAGATTTTTACCACGAAGTTGAACCTGATTCAAATATTTCCAATAAATTGCCTCAATTGCAGCAAAAAGCCATTAAATCCTTTAATCGTAAAGCTAAAAAAAGCTGGTTGCCCTTTTGGAATATAAACGATGATTTCTTCTATTGGTTTGTCTATAAAAACTGGATAGTTAAGAAAAATTTAATGGAGACATATGCTTTAAATAATTACTACGGTACAAAAAAAGAAAATTCAGTTGTTATTTTTCCAAGAAAAAAGAAAGGAAGCCCAAATGTTGGAGAAGGTTGGGATTATCTTGAAATTATAAACTCTATTAAGGGCTTTTTCGATAAAGTTTATGTTTTAGGGCATCCAGCGCTTAGCTTAGATATCAAAGCTTTTGATAATGTAGAGGTGCTTATTACCAATAATAATAAACTGTTATTGGAAAAGTGCAGCAATTCAAAACTTATTATTAATCAACATTCTGGGACAAAATACTTAGGAGCATATACTAATAGCAAGGTACTTGTAATTTATAAAGGTGATTTGCCAATGGTTGGTATCTACTTCAATCTAGTCTATAATTATTATCTTCGTGCCAGTAGCAAAATAGATTTTGCCTTTTCAAATGAGGAAATTATAGAATACTGTAAGAATATAAAAGAAATAGTAAAATGAAGGCATTAGTAACGGGAGGGTGTGGTTTCATTGGAAGTCATATGGTTGACTTGTTATTGGAAAAAGGATATAGCGTAGTTGTTATAGATAATTTTTCTACTGGAAGACCGTCAAACTTAAGCCATCATAATGATAATGAGCGTTTGTCGATTTATGAAAAAGACATTTGTGATAACAAAGGTATAATGCACCTATTTGAAGGAGTTGATAAAGTGTTTCACTTTGCTGCATTAGCTGATATTGTGCCTTCTATTGAAAACCCTATTGGGTATCATCAATCTAACGTTGATGGCACTATAAGCATCTTGGAGGCTGCCAAAAAAAATAATGTAAAACGAATCATTTATGCTGCCTCATCATCTTGTTATGGAATTCCAGATGAGTATCCCACTAATGAAAAAGCTCCAATACAGCCTCAATATCCATATGCTTTGACAAAAAATATAGGAGAGCAATATATGCTTCATTGGAATGAGATTTATAAGTTGCCAACCACTTGTATGAGGTTTTTTAATGTGTATGGGCCTCGGTCAAGAACTTCTGGAACATATGGTGCCGTATTTGGAGTGTTTTTGGCACAAAAGTTAAATGGAAGTCCGTACACAGTTGTTGGAGACGGCACACAAACAAGAGACTTTACATTTGTTACTGATATAGCAGATGCATGCTTGGCAGCTTCAGATAGTGATGCGTGTATAGGAGAAGTTATGAATGTCGGAAGTGGAAACACTTACAGTATAAATAGATTGGTAGAGTTATTAGGAGGTAAAGTTACCTATATTCCTAAAAGGCCAGGCGAACCAGATTGCACTTTTGCTGACATTACTAAAATTAGGAAGCTATTAGGATGGGAGCCAAAAGTTTCCTTGGAAGATGGAGTCAAAGCGATGCTTGATCAGATAGATTACTGGAAAGATGCTCCAGTTTGGAATCCTGAGAATATTTCTGAGGCTACAAAAGATTGGTTTAAATACTTATCTTAATTCTAAATGAATTATTATATCAAGGGTTTTAATGGGCTAAGGGCAATTTCTATTTCTTTTGTATTACTTGAGCATCTTGGTGTATATGACCTATGGTCACCTTTTTTTAGAGAGAAAGTATGGCCATTCGTGTGCGGTACTTCTGGAGTCAATATTTTTTTTGCAATTAGTGGATATTTAATAACCACAATTTTACTGAGAGAAAAAGAGAAAAATGGCAATATTTCAATTAAGAACTTCTTTGCAAGGAGATTTTTAAGGCTTATGCCTCCATTAATACTTTTTGTAATCACGGTCGGATTAATAATGTTTTGGGGCCCAGATGGGATTAAAGTATCTAAACTAGGGTTAATATTTGCAAGTTTTTATTGTCTTAACTTTGCTCCTAGAATACTTTGGACTCATGAAATTACCCATACCTGGTCCTTGGCGATAGAGGAACAGTTTTATTTGATTTGGCCATGGGTTATAAAGTATGGTAACGTCGCAAAAAGAATAATTGGCTTTTGTATTGCTATGGTTTTCTTGTCGCTTGCCTTTATAGCTTATAAAGGTCAAATTGCTGATATATTTGTTGGCTTTAGAATAATGAAGTGGTTTATTCCTGCAAGTGCTCCCATATTTTTAGGAGCTTTAGCTGGATTCCTTAATTTTAGGCACGAACTTCTTTTTAGTAAATATTTTTCTAAGAATTGGATGCTTGTAATAGGTATAGTTCTTAGTATTTCCAGTTTGATCTTGCCATCACAGTTATTAGATTATTTTATGATAGTTCATGCTTTAGGCACAACCATAGTTTTGTTATATGTTGTTCATCGGCAGCAATCTGTCTTAACAAATACTCTTGAATTTACCCCTATAAATTACATAGGAAAAATATCATATGGTATATATATATGGCAAGGTATCTTCTTAACTACAGGACCTGGGGGGAAGCTTTGGGTGCAGCAGTTTCCTCATAATGTAATCATTACGTTAGGAGTTGCTATTATATCTTTCCATACTCTTGAAAAATATGCATTAAGTTATAAAAAGTACTTTAGCTATAATCTTAAGCAATAAGTGAAATTTTATCTTTGAGTACTTATCTTAGTACTTTAAACAACACCACGTCTAAAGATGAAAGAAAATCAAGCAACCAATTATAAGGATCTTTGGGAACAGAAGATTGGTGGAAAGTATAATCTAGAAGGTGTTGGGGACAACTCTCTTGGGCAAGGTTTTAATTACTGGATGTACCAAGAACGAAAAAGTATTTTCAAAAAGAATGTCAAATCGCTTAAGATTCAACTTGCTGGAAGAAAAGTTTTAGATATTGGTCCAGGAACAGGATTCTACGTGAAAATTTGGAAAAAATTTGGCGTTAAAGATATTACAGGTCTAGACTTAACCGATTTTTCAGTCGGTTACCTAAAGTCTACTTTTCCTGAACATCGTTTTTTTCAACAAGACATTGGTGCTGAATTGAAAATCCTAGATGGAGAACAATTTGATATCATTTCTGCCATGGACGTTTTGTTTCATATAGTTGATGATACTAAGTTTCTAAAGGCCTTGAAGAATGCTAGTGAATTATTACAGGACGATGGATATTTTATATTTTCTGATAATTTTCCTGCTGAAGAAAGAAGGCATAATGTCCATACTATAAGATCAAATAAGCAAATGATGGACTTTATTAATTCTGCTGGTTTTAGAGTGATAAAAAAAGTTCCGTATACAATTTTTTTAAATGAACCGTTGAATGATAATAAAACGAATAAGCTCGTTTGGGAATTGATCTGTAAAGTTTTGTATCGGTATAAAAGTAAAACGTATAAAAATTGGGCTGGTTATATAATAGGGTTTATACTGTTTTGTATTGATAAAGTAACTCTGAAAACTATGGCTCCACCAAGTAATCAATTGGTCATTTGTCAGAAATCTAAATCAAATTAATACCTAATTAGCAATTAGTTTGATTCATATAAAAAAAATATTAAAGCCCATCATTAGAGGTCTTGTGAAAAATAAGATTTCATGGTATGTTATTAGTTTTTTTATTAAGATTTCATATAGATTCAAGTTTGAAAAAGATTTAATTGCAATTGAAAAGAAACAAGAAGTATTTGAGAAAAAGCAACAGCGCTTAAAAGATCTTTTTAAAGATTTGACGGTAAAGCACGGTCCTTTTAAAGACATGAAATATCCTGATTTTCAGGCACACGGCAGTTCTATATATCCAAAGCTATTAGGAAGTTATGAATCAGAGCTGTTTGATATTATTAATCATATTTTGGAGCAGCCATATGAAAATATTGTAGACGTAGGTTGTGCAGAAGGGTATTATGCTGTCGGACTGGCCAGGAGTATGCCCAATGTGAGAGTATATGCCTATGATATTAGTGATGATGCACTAAAAATATGTAAACGGATGGCAGAATTAAATAACGTGTCAGAGCAGATAGTCTTAAGAAATGAATGCACTCCACAAGAGTTAGCAACTTTTAATTTTGGGAAAAAGTCACTCATCGTATGTGACTGCGAAGGGTATGAAATAGAGCTTTTTACCAAGGAAAATATTAGCAATTTGATAAATACTGATGTGCTCATTGAATTACACGATGGAAAAAATGAGTTTATTTCTCCTTATATATCAGAATTGTTTGCCTCAACACATGATACAAATATTATAAGAAGTGTAAATTGTTTTTCCAAGGCAAAGGATTATGCTGAGACTAAAGACCTAAATGATTTTGAGTTGAAAACATGCCTAGAAGAGCGAGGTGGTATAATGGAATGGTTTTTTTTAACTCCAAAGAAAAAGACTAAGAATTAATGAAAGAACAAATTTTAGACTTTATAGATAAAGTCAAAAATCTCAAAGTACTGGTGGCTGGAGAGACTATTATCGATGAATTTATTGAGGTAAGCTATGAAGGCCAGTCTATGAAGTCAATATGTCCAGTATATAAGCTGACAGATTCAAAAACATGTCAAATTGGAGGAGCTGGAGCAATTGTTAATCACTTGAAAGAATTTGTAGGTGCAGTTGACTTTGTTACCAATGAAGATAGTGAAATTGTAAAGACAAGATACGTGGACTATGATGATAAGAAAAAGCATATAGAAGTAAATAAGTTTGACACAAAAAATTTTAAACCTTTAAATATTGATAGTAAGAAATATGACGTAGTTATCATTGCAGATTTTGGACACGGCTTTTGTGATAATACGAATATTGATGAGGGGTTTCATTTAATGTGCCAAACTAATTCCAACAATTTCGGCTTTAATAGAATGTCAAAATGGAAACACATTAGAAAAAGGAGCGTATGCTTAGATTTAAGGGAAGCAAGTTTGCAGATGAACAAAAAAAATAAATATAATTCATCAGATGAAGTAAAAGAAATATATAATTATGAGATGAATGCAGAATATCTTTTTTTAACCAAAGGAAGAGCCGGAGCTATTTTTACCGATGGGAATGAAGTTCATTCGCAAGAGGTTTTCCGAAGTGAGATCGTTGATACAATAGGAGCCGGAGATACCTTTTTTGCCTTTGCAGCTTTGGCCTCACAAATTGATATTGATAATAAAGAAAAACTACTAGTCCCATCGATAGCAGCAAGCCTATCAACCACTTGGCTTTGTAATGCCGAATCTGTAACACCAGAAAAACTTATACAACATGCAGGTAGATATATATAAAGAGGCTTTTAATTCTTATCTAGGATCAACAGAACTTTCTAATGGTGTTTCACAAATGATAAATCTCCTTAAAGGAAAAACAAGAGTTTTCTTTATTGGAAATGGTGGGTCAAATGCTATTTGCTCTCATATGATGGAAGATTATGCAAAAATAGCCCGTTTTGAGACCTTTAGTTTTTCAGATGCAGCGTTAATAACTTGTTTTTCAAATGACTATGGTTATGAGAAAGCAATTGAGGAATGGCTTAAAATCCATTTTAAAAAAGAAGATTTACTAGTATCCATCAGCAGTTCAGGAAGTTCCGAGAATATTTTAAATGCTACTAGGTACGCAAAAAGTGTGGGTGGGGAGGTAGTTACATTATCTGGATTTAAAAAAGACAATAAATTGCGAACCTTGGGAAATGTGAATTTTTATGTCGAAGAAGAAAGCTACGGAATAGTAGAATGTATTCATCATACCATTCTACACATTGTGCTAGATAAATATTCTTCGTAGGTTCTAATCAATATAAGTGAAGAATAATAGAATAGTTGGTTTCGCTTGCGGAGTATTTGATCTTTTTCATGCTGGGCATGTACTAATGTTGAAAGAATGCAAAGAACACTGTGACTATTTAATTATTGGACTAAATAAGGCGGAAAATATAGATCACACAATTAACCCAAACAAAAAATCTCCAATCTTTACTTTTGAAGAAAGGAAATTGATTCTAGAAAATTGTTTGTTGGTAGATGAAGTTATTGGATACAACTCAGAAGCTGAACTTGTTAATATTCTTAAAGCTTTTAAAATAGATATTCGTTTTCTAGGGGATGACTATCGAGGAAGAGAAATAACGGGTGAAGGTCTAGTACCAAAAGTATATTATACTGACCGGTCACATGGGTTGAGTACTTCACTTTATAGAGATAGAATTCATTCTCAAAAATGATGAACTGTAAAATATACATTACAGATGAAGGATTTGGCCCCATTGTACGTCAAAATGCTATTATTGAGGAGCTAAGAGCTATAAATCCAAAGATTGACTTTGTTTTACAACTACAAACTCATCAAGAGCAAGCATCACGAATTATTCGTAATGTTGAAATAATAGCAAAGCATAACCTTATAAAATGGCATAAAAAATCAAATGGTTCGCCAGATTTAGAATCAATAACAAGTTATTATAAAGATTATGAAAAGAGATCAATTGATTATATTAAAACTGAGTTAAATAAATTTGGTAAACAAGACTTTTTAATCTCTGATTTTGTATATGAAGCCTTTGAAATTGGACGTCTAAATAAAATTCCTACATTCGGAATAGCCCATTTTACCTGGGATTGGTTTTTAGGTTCGATGCAACCAAAGCCAATAGAAAAAAAGCTAGAGAAATACTTCGTCGATTTAGTGGAAAACTCAGAAAGACTTTACTTTCCTCCTTTTACCCCTAAAGGAATTCTCAAAAAGTATAAACACAAAATAAAAGAGGTGCCGTTGATTGTTCGTGAAAATGTCAACCATAAAGCACACTTTGGAATAGATCAATACAAAGTACTAATTATTGATAGTGGTGCAGGCGTTTTACATAAAACAATGCAACGATCGATTGAGCAATTATCAAAAATGAAAGATTTTCACTTTTTTGTATCAAATAAAATAAAAGGTGAGGCAGAAAATATAACAAAGATACCCGAAACTGATCTTTTTGTAGATTATATTCAAGATATGGATTTAGTGATTGGTAGGGCCGGTTTTAATACAATTTCTGAGTGTATTGCTTTAAGAACACCCATGCTTTTGCTTGGAGAAGCCATGAATCCAGAAATGACTGAAAATATTGATAATTTAAAAGAATCTGGATTGGGTGCTTTTATACCTTTAGATAAATTTAGCAATGACTTAGCAAACTTTCTTCCTCACTTTATAGATACAGGTTATGAGCAATTACTTAAGAATATGAAAGAGCATTCTTTTGAATGTAATGGCGCTCAGGTAATTGCTAAAGATATACTAAATATAGTAGCATGAAAAAGATAGTGGCAATAATACCTGCAAGGGGAGGGTCGAAAAGATTGGAGAATAAAAATATATATCCTTTGAATGGTAAGCCTTTGATTGCCTATACTATTGAGCAATGCAAGCTATCTAAATATGTTGAAGAGACTTATGTAAGCTCAGACTCTGATGAAATTCTAAATGTTGCAAAGGAGCTTGGAGTCATCCCGTTGAAGCGATCTTCAAAAAATTCAGATGATAAAACACCTAAAATCATAGCAATAAGAGAAGCCTATGAGCAGTTGTCGTTTGAACCAGAAATTATTGTGATACCTCAAGCAAATTCACCTGAAATTCACGTTCAAGATATAGATGCTGGTTTTAAGTTATTATTAGAAAATAATTTATGGGAAGTAATGTCTGCAGATACTAATGGAATACAAAATGCTGCTTTTAGAATTGTTACGAAGCAAGCACTATTTAATGACTTTCTTAGCGCACATTGCGGGTTTATTACTACAAGCTGTTTAGATGTACACACAATTGATGATATTAAGGAGTTGGAAAAAAGACTGAGATAAATATGTGTGGAATAGCTGGACATTTCGGACAAATTCCTCCTACTAGAGAAGAAATTATCAATACGATAAATGCAATGAAGAACAGGGGACCTGATTATCAGGACTTTTGTTCGATGCAAAATGAGACAAGCTCTGTTACATTAATTCATTCCAGACTTTCAATTATAGATTTAGATCCGAGAGCAAATCAACCATTTGAAAGAGATGGATGTATTGTAGTATTTAATGGGGAGATATATAACTATATTGAACTTCGAGAAGAGTTGAAGAAAGAAGGAATTGTGTTCAAGACGGACTCAGATACGGAGGTACTGATTGAATATTATTTAAAATATGGTGAGCGCTGCGTTGATTACTTTGAAGGAATGTGGAGTTTTGCCTTATATGATAAGAGGAAGCAAACTTTAATGCTATCTCGCGATCGTTTTGGAGAGAAACCTTTATATTATTTGAAGAACAGTAAAGGGTTTTACTTTGCCTCTGAGGTAAAGGCTATACAAAAACTTTTTGGAAAGAAGTTGACTATTAATGAAAAACATCTTTATAGATATATTGTAAATGGACATAAGTCCCTTTACAAAACAGATGAAACATTTTTCGATGAAATTAAGGAGGTACCATTTGCAACAAATATTATTCTTACCAATGATGATCAGCAAGAATATACTTACTGGACTCCTGAGTATACTCCAAAAAATATTTCTGAAAAAGAAGCCATAGATGGCATTAGGCATTATTTATCAGAAAGTGTTAAACTAAGGCTAAGGTCAGATGTACCATTAGCATTTTGCTTGAGTGGCGGTGTAGATTCTGCAAGTTTAGTTTCTATAGCGACCAAAATATTGGGATATGATGTCACTGCATTCTCAATTATTGACAGCGACGAAAGGTATGATGAATATGATAATATAGAGGCAACAGTGTTGGATACCCAGTGCAAAAATTATAAAATCAAACTAGACCCCAAGGCAAATAATATTGAAAGATTAGAGTCTTTGATAGAATATCACGATGCACCCGTAGCAACAATTAGCTATTTTGTGCATTCGATGCTTTCAGAGACAATTGCAAAGGAAGGCTTTAAGATATCTATATCAGGAACTGCCGCAGATGAAATTTTTACTGGGTATTATGATCATTTTAATCTACATTTATATGAGGTTAAAGGTCACCCTGATTACGAGAAGTTTCTTTCTGACTGGAAAAAGTATCCAGCTAAATTTGTCAGGCATCCTTATTTCAAAAAGCCAGACTTATACTTTAATGATCCCAATATTCGAGATCACATATACTTGAATAACAATGAATTTTCTAGTTACTTGAAGACGGACTTCAAAGAAAGCTTTACTGAGACAAGGTATTCAGACTCCTTACTAAGAAATAGAATGCTTAATGAGCTTTTTCATGAGGTAGTTCGGGTTATCTTACATGAGGATGATTTGAATTCAATGAAGTATTCTTTGGAGAATCGGAGCCCTTTCTTAGATAGAAACTTGTTTGAGTTTGTATATTCTATTCCTTCTGAATATTTGGTAAAAGAAGGCTATGCAAAATATTTATTAAGAGCTTCTATGGAAGGAGTGTTAAATGATAAAGTTAGGCTGGCGAGAGAGAAGAAGGGTTTTAATGCATCAATAAACTCAATTATCGATTTTAACGATAAAAAACACATTGAATATATATTAGACGAATCAAGGATATTTGAATTCATAGATAAGGGAAAAATTGAAAATCTTCTGAGACAAAAACAGTATTCTAATAGCTTCAAGAAGTTTTTGTTTAACTTTATTTGTACCAAAATATTTCTCGAACAACAATAATGAAGGGTTTCTCCTATACGTTTTATTTTATCTTAGGCATATTGCTAATTATGCGCTTTGTTTATCTCGATCAAGACGCACCTTCTTATTTTATAAGTGGAGTTTGTCAAGAAGATGAGGCGTATTATTCAAATGGAGCATTGAGTTTTATATACAGCGATCACGATCCAGAAATCGAGATGGAACATGGGAACAAGTTATACTCTCTAGGAATATTTAGGAATGCAATCTCATTAATCTCTTTTAAACTTTTTGGCCTTAACTATTGGGGTTTAAGGTTACCAGCTGTTATGTTCTCTATTGTTATAATATTACTATTTCTGGATATTGGAAGAAAATTAAAAATTCCAACTTGGACTAACTGGCTATTAATGCTTGTGATTAGTACAGATTACTATTATCTATTGTTTAGTAGGTTTCAAACTCCTCAAATCTATTCCTTGTTTATACTCACCTTAATAATTTGGTTTTTTCTTACCAAAGGGGTTGAAGACAAAGCAAAGCTCTTACTTCTCGGATGCCTTTCGCTATCATCAGTAATAATGATATATCTGTTTAACTTATTTGCATTTATCTCTATCTCTATATTTGTATTAATAATATCGGTAAGAAGAAGATCTTGGACACCTGTTATTTTTTATACATTAGGTTCGATGATTTCAGTATTTGTTTTTATAATCCTTATTTATGCTTCTGGATCATCAATACAAGAAATGTATCATACTTTGGCTTTCAGTGGTAATATGGAAAAAATAGAATCAGGAATGACTGCTAGCTCCTTTCTCGCGTCATTACCTTCAAAATTTATAGGTTCGATTTCTCAAATATTAAATACAAATTTTTTTAGATTTAATTTATCCGAACTATGGCTATACTTGATGTGTTTGCCTCAGCTTCTTTATAGCTGTATTTATAAAAAAGATAATGTGGCGTTATTTTTATTACTGTTTATCCCATTTATTTTTCTTCAGAATATTTTTATCAATAGCTATCCTTTTAAAAAGTTAATTGTCTTATATCCGATAATAATCGTGTCTATCTTATATTGCTTTTCGCAATTAAAGCATGATGTTTTCAGTTTTTTAAAGACAAAAATGCCATGGGTAGTAACTTGGGGACTTGTTTGTTTTGGTATTTGCTTATATAACTTTAAGGTAAATAAAAGCTATATGTATTGGTCTGGTTTTGATTATGGCTATTATTCAAACACTGATATAGTGTTTGATGTACTAAATATATGTATTAACATATTTATCGTGTTTTTCATGATTTATATAATTAGAGGAGAAAATAAAGTTTACAAGTTTAGATATTTATTTTTTTTATTAATTGTGCCTCAAGTTTATTTATCAGTCAAAACTATAGGTTTTGAGAAGCGTTTTGATTTGAGAGATACCTTGATCAGTTTGAGGTCAGATTTTGAAAATGCCGTTATCGTATCTGGATGGGGGCATGCCTATCAATTTTATAACGAGGCTAAACCAATTTTAAATCATTATGCTTTTCGGAATAACGAAACTAAGTCTAAAGAACTTGAGCGAAAATTTTTTGATGAACTAGAATCGCATAAACGTTTTAAGATGGTTAAGTTTTTCCACCATGAGGAAAATTATAAAAATCTTAAAAAGGGAGATATCTTTGAAGAGACAGCAAATTATAAATTAGAGGTTTTTGATATAAAAGAACTAACATTTTATAACATACTTATTTTAAGTTGCGTTGATGTTAAATAATTATCTATGGTTGAACTATCAATAATCAGTCCTGTCTATAGAGCGGAGCAAATGGTTGATTTATTGGTTGACAAAATACTTATTGCTGCGCAAAAAGTAACAGATGCATTTGAGATCATTTTAGTAGAAGATGGTAGCCCCGACAATTCATGGGAGAAAATCGAGGAGAATTGCAAAAAAGATAAGCGTATAAAAGGAGTTAAGCTAAGTAGAAACTTTGGTCAACATTATGCCATTACGGCAGGTCTTAATATAGCATCTGGTAAATTAATTTCAATATTGGATTGTGATCTCCAGGACGATCCTGAAGATATAGCTCGGCTTATCAATAAACATAAAGAGGGATATGATATTATTTTTACTCGAAGAAAAAAAAGGAGACATTCTTTTTTAAAGCTATTGACGGCTAGAATTTATAATGCAGTTTTTTCGTTATTTGCAGATTCAAAATATGATATCAATGCTGGGAGCCTAGTACTATTTACCCATAAGGTTAAAGAGGAATTTTTAAAAGTTACAGATCAGGATAGATTGTATATTCAAATCCTAAAATGGGTTGGGTTCAAAAGTGCATATCTAGAGGTTGAACATAATGAAAGACACAGTGGGGAATCTTCATATACCATTTCACAATTATTTAAAATAGCCGTTCAAGGGTGGACATTTCATTCAGATAAACTGTTAAGATTGTCAATTTATATAGGTTTTTCTTTTGCTATGATTGCTTTTTTCTATGGTGGATATATTATACTGAGGTATTTTTTACATGCTTATAAGTCAGGATGGGCTAGCACAGTAGTTCTGATTTTATTTTCTAGCGGATTGCTTCAGATCAGCATTGGTATTGCAGGAATTTACATAGGAAAAATTTTTAAGCAATCTAAAAACAGACCTCTTTTTATTATTGAAAAAAGAGTTAATGATGATTAAAAATGTAATAATAACGCAATCCAACTATATTCCGTGGAAAGGCTATTTTGATGCTATAAATATTGCCGATGAATTTATTGTATATGATGACATGCAGTATACAAGGCGAGATTGGCGTAATAGAAATAAAATAAAAACGGCAAATGGCCTGCAATGGCTAACTATTCCTGTTGAAGTAAAAGGTAAATACACACAAAAAATTAATGAAACTAGAGTTGCGGATGCCAATTGGGGAGAAAAACATTGGAAATCAATAGAAATGTCTTACTCGAAGGCTCCTTTCTTTAGTGAGACTGCAGAAAAACTTGAGCCACTTTTTATGCATCCAGTATCTGATATGCTTACAGAAATTAATAAATCTCTCCTTGAAAGGATTTGCTCAATTTTAAGTATAAAGACTAGAATACGCGATTCAAGAGATTTTAAACTGACCGAGGGTAAAACTGAGCGATTGGTTGACCTATGTTTGCAAGTAGGTGCCAATAACTATTACTCAGGACCAGCAGCTAAAAGTTACATGGATGAATCTTTGTTTACTAAAAAGCAAATTGAAGTACATTACTTTGATTATTCAAACTATCCTGAATATAAGCAACTAAATGGGGACTTTACGCATGAAGTTTCTATATTAGATCTTCTATTTAATGAAGGTCCTAATGCTAATGGTTTTATGAAAAGCTTTCAATAATATGTCAAATAAAAAGTTAATCATTATAGGAAATACATCCAATGCGAAGCTTGCTCAATATTATTTTGAAAAAGATAGCGAGTATGATGTAGTAGCCTTTTCAGTTAATGAGGAATTTATTACTGACAAAGAATTCATGGGACTTCCAGTAGTTGCATTTGAAAGGCTTGAGACAGACTTTCCTGCTGATCAGTTTGACGTCTTTGTAGCAGTGGGTTATAATAAGATGAATAAAATAAGAGAAAAGTTATATAATGAACTTAAAGAGAAAGGATATTGCTTACCTAACTATATTAGTTCAAAATGTAGTTTTTTAACAGAAGAATCTATAGGTGATAATAATTTGATCCTGGAGGATAATACCATTCAACCATTTGTTAAGATTGGCAGTAATAATGTTTTTTGGAGTGGTAATCACATAGGACACGATGGAGTTATAAAAGATCACTGTTTTATCACATCTCACGTGGTTGTATCTGGATTTGTAACAATAGAGTCAAATTGTTTTATTGGTGTTAATGCAACTATACGAGATGCTGTTACAATAGCAAGAGAAACGCTTATTGCTGCAGGGGCTATTATAATGAAAGACACAGAAGAAAAAGGAGTATATCTGCCAGCTAGAAGTACGCTGTTTAATAAAAAAAGTGATGAGATTACAATTTCATAAAGTTATATTATGGCATGGAAAAAGTTAGGAAAAATTTTTGAGCCTAATAATAATGCGTATTGGCTTTTTTCTCATGCTTCCAATCCATTTGCGGAGCTTATAGAGGGAAGTAGGTACAAAATATATTTTAGTAGTCGAGATAATCAGAATAGAGCATATATTGGATATCTCATAGTTGATATGAAAGACCCCTTTCAGATTATTGAAGTGGCATCTGATCCGCTTATTGATTTAGGAGAGATAGGTGCCTTTGATGATAATGGAATGTCTATGGCATGCACTATGCAAGTAAAGGATAAGAAATATTTGTACTATTTAGGATGGAATCTGGCAAATAATGTTCCTTTTAAGAATAGTATTGGTGTTATTCAAGCATCGGATAAGGGTGGGTTTGAACGTTTCTCAAAAGGACCAATGATGGATAGAGATTTAATAGATCCTTTTTCACTTTCATATCCATATGTAATCTTTGATGAAGGTGTATATAAAATGTGGTATGGTTCACATAAGAAATGGGGTAAAACAACTAGTGATATGATTCATTGTCTGAAATATGCTGAATCAAATGATGGTATTCATTGGAATAGAACTGATAAGGTTTGTATAGATACGGATGAGAGAGATTATGCGTTCTCAAGACCATGTATCATAAAACATAATGACATATATAAAATGTGGTACTCTTTTAGAGGGGGAAAATACAGAATCGGGTATGCTGAATCAAAAGATGGCACAGAGTGGCATAGAAAGGATCAAGAGGTTGGAATTACGGTCTCACAAAATGGTTGGGATAGTGAGATGATCTGCTATCCTCATGTTTTTAAATTTGATGAAAAATATTACATGCTTTATAATGGAAATAGTTACGGAAAGACCGGGTTTGGAATAGCTGTTTTGCAATAATAACCTCTAGTGAAAAAAGTCTATTTTCCTAATATCAATGGGTTGCGATTTATAGCAGCATTTTTAGTTATAGTCCACCATACAGAAAATATGAAATCTTTGCTGGGGATGTCCAACTATGCAGGTGTTCCGTTCATTCATATTATTGGAAAACTTGGTGTAATACTTTTTTTTGTACTTAGTGGCTTTTTAATCACCTACTTGTTATTGATAGAAAAGAGAGACACACATGCTGTATCTATTAAAAATTTCTACATTAGGAGGATTCTTAGAATTTGGCCACTGTATTATCTGATAATCATATTGGGATTATTCGTTTATCCAAACTTTAGTTTTTTTGACTTGCCAATCCAAGGTGCACAAAGTGGTACCTTAAAGTACATTCTTTTTTTTCTGATATTTCCTAATCTGGCACTCGCTATGTCAATTAAAGTACCTTTCATTTCTCTTACATGGTCGATTGGAGTAGAGGAGCAATTTTATATCATTTGGCCTAATGTATTAAAAAGATTTAAACCAAAACTTCAACTCTTCTTTGTTGTCTTAGTTGTTTACTTAGCGATAAAAATGATGTTATACTTTTTTATGAGTTATAATAATGGTAATCTTCTTATTGAAATAGTGTACAATTTTTGGAATTCTTTTGTGATAAGTGCTATGGCAATTGGAGCAATATTTGCTTATTTAGGTTTTAAAGATAGGGATGCAATAACTGATTTTTTATTCAAAAAACATGTTCAGTTAGGAGCATATATTATAGTACTTATGCTTTTTGCTACTGGTTACGAATTTCCTCTTTTACATTATGAATGCTACTCTATTCTTTTTGGTGTAATTATTCTTAATTTAGCTTGTAATCCGTCATCTATTTTAAAGTTGGAATTTAAAATCCTTAACTATTTAGGTAAAATTTCTTATGGTTTATATATGTTTCATCCCATTGCAATATTCTTAATTCTAAAGTTACTTGTTAAGAATAATTTAGTAGTTAACTATGTAGCCATTTTAATATTTATAATAGCCTTAACTTCCTTTTTAGCAGCACTTTCATATCATATCTACGAAGAGCGGTTTATTAAGGCTAAAAAGAAATTTTCTCAAGTACTCAGTGGCGAAAATGTAAACAAATGAAAGATCAGGGACAAAACATACATGTTTTATTAGGAATGCCCCGTGCAGGTACAACCTTTTTATATCATAACTTACAATTACATCCGCAAATTTTTGTCCCTTTTAGAAGAAAAACAAATTATTTTGCAATTCACTATGAGAAACCTTCTCAGTGGTATTATGAACATTTTAAAGACTTAAAGAGCAATCAGGTTGGACTTGATACTGATACCCTTAGTTTTCTTAACAATGATAGTCTAGAACGTTTCAAGAATAACTATAATGGACAATCCAAGGTGATTTTAGTAGTAAGGGATCCAGCATTTTGGAGTATGTCTTTATATAAACAAATAAAATCTTTTACCTTCAATATGCCTTCTTTTGAGAGTTATGTAAAAGAAGGGTACACATTAATTGAAGACGATTCCAAAATTCCGTATCATTTTGAGCCAGGCGATATAAAAAATAGGATTGAAGATGTTATGAATTTTTTTGGAGATAATATATTGATTTTAAATTTCGACTTAATAAAAAAAGATCCTACAAAGTTTTTAAATGCAATAGAGAACTTTTTAGGTATTGATTGTTTTTTTAAATCAGATAATTTTAAAAATGAACGTATTAATGCAGGAAATAGAAAAAGTTATAAGTTGATAAATAGTTTACTTCGAAAAAAATGGCTTATTGAGCTTTTACAAAACTATGTTCCTCGCAATTTTGTGCTTAAGCTTAGGAATACTTATGATAAAAAAAGTATTAATAACAATTCTAAATCAGTAACACATTACTCTCAAGAGGATAGGCAGTTAGCAGAAGAATATTATAAATCTGATATTGAATATGTGAAACAGCTATTTGTTAAGTCTGACATTATAGTTAAAGACGAAAAGTCATTTATTAAATGACTTTTCCGAAAGTTACTTTAAGAAAGGTATTCTTTAACATATTTAAGATACTCCTATTTATTGTATTGATTTATTGGGTTGTTCGCGATATTGATGTTGAATTATTTCTAAATAAGCTTGGATCTTCCCATCTTGGAATTCTTGTATTAGCTTTTGCCTTAAATATTTCAAGAAATTTTATAGGAGCTTTTAGAATCAAAATATTAATAGAAAGTGAAACAATATCAACTTGGCAATTAACAAAAGATTATCTAGGAGGGGCTTTTTTTAATAATCTTCTGCCCAGTGCAATAGGAGGAGATTTCTACAGAGGTTATAAGTTAAAAAAGTATGGTCTTAAGAATAAGGAGCTGCTAAGTGCATTAATAACAGAGCGTTTCTTAGGAGTAGTAAGCCTATGTATTTTATCTTTGTCTTATTTGATCTTTTTTAAACAATTATGGGATATTTCAATCATTAGAATGTTTACCGTATTAAGTTTTGGATTGCTCCTTATTACTCTATTTTTGTTTTATCCTAAGATTAGACATATTATTGTCAATATACTTAATGCTCTTAAGTTGAGCTTTTTGCTGAAATTAAGAGACTTACTTTTAGCTATCTTTGACTTCTTTTCAAAGAAACGTCTTTTTTTATCGGGATTATTGCTATCCATCTTATATCAGATTGTTGGAGTTATTTCTATCTTATTTATAGGGCTATCTATTGAGGCTGATATCTCACTTGTTTATTACTTAACCTTTATGCCCATTATATGGCTTGTTACTATGGTTCCAATATCTATTAATGGAATGGGGATAAGAGAGCAAATGCATATTATTCTTTTTAGTAAAATAGGGATTTCCGATGAAACTGCAGTAGCCATTTCCTTTTTGTTCTTTGTACAAATACTTTTACAGGGTATTCTTGGAGCAGTTATTGTTTTTATTTTTAATAAAAATGATTTTAACTTTATGAAGTTGAAGCATGAAAATAAGCTAAATAAAACTATTTAAACTTGTATATCTCATTTAATCGACCGTATTTATGTGGCAAGGAATTTACCTATATACAAGATGCAATTGAGAGAGGAAAAATTTCTGGTAATGGACATTATACAAAACTCTGCCATCAATATTTTACTAATCACTACAATTTAAAAAAATGTTTGCTGACCTCAAGTTGCACGGACGCGCTTGAGATGTCTGCAATCCTATTGAATATTCAACCTGGTGATGAGGTCATTATGCCCTCATATACCTTTGTGAGTACGGCAAATGCATTTATATTGCGTGGGGCAAAGATCATATTTGCAGATAGTATGCAGAGCATGCCTAACATGGATCTTAATTCTTTAGAAGATTTAATTACTCCTAAAACAAAAGCTATTGTGGTTGTGCATTATGCAGGTATTGCTAATGACATGGATAGAATTATGAAAATTGCCTTAGATAACAATATATATGTTATAGAAGATGCTGCTCAATGCGTTGATTCGTTCTATAAAAACAAGGCGCTTGGGTCAATTGGTCATTTGGGAGCATTTTCCTTTCATGAAACTAAAAATATTATTTGTGGAGAGGGCGGGTTATTATCGATCAATGATGACCAATTTACAGATAGGTCTGAAGTTATTTGGGAGAAGGGAACAAATAGAGCAGCATTTTTCAGAGGAGAAGTTGATAAATATGGTTGGGTGGATCTAGGCTCTTCATTCTTACCTTCTGAAGTAGTATCAGCTTTTTTATATGCTCAATTAGAAAATTTAAAAGCTATTCAGAAGAAAAGAATTGAATTGTGGGACAAGTATTATGAAGTTCTTGAAAGATTAGAAGCGAGAGAATTAGCCGTTCTTCCGAGAATCCCTGAATATGCTACAAACAATGCACATATGTTTTATCTTATAACCCCAACTGGAGCGGTTAGAGATAGCCTTATTGAGCATTTGAAAAAAAATAATGTTAACGCTGTTTTCCATTACCAAAGTTTACATAAAAGCCCTTACTTTAATGATAAGCATGATGGTCGAGTTTTATCCAGTGCCGATCACTTTTCAGATTGCTTGATAAGGTTGCCATTATATTTTGACTTAACGTTAGAACAAACAACTTATATTGCTAATTCCATACTAGATTTTTATAAATTAAAATAAATATTATGTTCGTAATATCAGAAATATCACCACAATTCGGCGGAAAAGTCGAAGTCGCAGAGCAAATGATTTTGCAATCTAAAATGGCTGGTGCAGACGCGATTAAAGTACAACTATATACCGAAACCCAGTTTGGTGAAGAAAGGGCATATCTCTCCATGCCTTTTGAGCAATTAGAAAGATTAAAGAAGTTTGCAGATAACCTTAATATTCCTTTGTTTGCTACACCATTTACAATGGATCGATTGGATTGGTGTTTGAAATTAAAATTGCCATATCTAAAAGTTGCAGCAAGAATGCATAGAGAAATGCCAGATTTAGTGCAAGCTATAATGGACCAAAACATCCCCACCTTTGTGTCAATTCCTTCAGATCAGGATCCTAATGAAGTTGAAAAATTTGATCATGCTACCTACCTGTATTGTGTAGTAAAATATCCAACCAGGGTAGATGAGTTCAGTATGCCAGATTTTAACAATTCGTGTTTTGAAGGTATCTCCGATCATACACTTGGAAATTCAGGTGCATTATATGCTTCAGCACATGGAGCAAAATATTTAGAAAAGCATTTTACACTGCGTCATTCACATCAGTTTGTAACAGAACAAGCACATCTTGGTTCTATGGATACAAGAGATTTGGCATTAATAAAAAATACAGCTAAAGAATTTGAAACGATAAGGAGCGTGCTTTAAGTTGGCAACTACAAATTTCTTTGATTCTTACTTTTTCTTCCATAAGCTATTGAATGGTAGAGATCTTACACTACAAGAAAGGCTTGCTAGGGAGTCTTTATTGAACTTTCCTACCTATAGACTTCCAGAATCGTCCAAACATGACAAGCTGATTGGCTTTAAAGTGCTTTATAGAACTAC
The DNA here is from genome assembly GCA_030426955.1 of Bacteroidia bacterium. GTDB lineage: Bacteria > Bacteroidota > Bacteroidia > Chitinophagales > JAUHXS01 > JAUHXS01. The sequence continues at coordinate 31,570 of JAUHXS010000011.1, forward strand.
GAAAAGAATATTGAAAAGTTCTAATGCTTGTCGAAAGTTCGGGAAAAACAGTTGCTGTATATTGGATGGGGGTTTTAGGTTTTATGAAGTTGATACAGAGTATATATCAAAAGTTGCCCCTCAATATTCAGGGTGGTTTATTGCTAAGGAAGATATTTTAGGAAATGGATCCATGATGGTAAGAATAACTAATATGCTTCTCACCATAGCTTTTTATTCTCCATTAGCATTGAAGTGTTTTTTTAACTCAAAAAGGAAAAATATAGCTTTAATTATATCTGAAGCTCTGGAGGCTAACCTGCTATTAAGGGTATTGAAAAAGCTGGAAATAAACTTAGTTGTGGATTATTTAAACTATGAGAAAGACAGTAATGCACTATATCTGTATCTCCAAAAAAATGAAATTAAAGTCATTAAGTTTCCTTCACCTGGGCCTTTAATGACACACAATCGTATTTTACTTTCGGATGAACTTTCTTTAAGTGCTCACTATCAATTTGAAGAATATGAAAAGCTCAAAAATCAGTCAATACTCGTTGAAAAAGTGAATAAATGGCCACCGGAAAATGCAATGACCTACATTAATAAATACATAAATGAAGAGAAAAAAGCACCCCTTAATACATTAGGTTATTATTCTCACGGAAGTTGGCTTAGAAAAGAGGAAGGTCATTCAGATGACGGCCTAGACTTGTACAGTCAGGAAAAAAGATTACTATTAGACTTAAGTCAATTTTTACAAAAAAATAAGGAATATCAGTTGACTATATATTTACACCCAAAAGAAAAGAGAAAAGAACTTCAGCAAGAGATGGAATCATTTTATAAAATACAGTTGAAAGGAGTAAACTTTTCTTTGTTTAAAGACAATATAAAAACATCTGATGTTTTTAGTCAAGTAGATGTTGCTTTAGCTGCATTTTCAACAGTTATCTATGAGCGGCTATTTTGCGGGTACAAAACTCTCATCGGTAATTATGGGAAAAGTGAGTTCCCAATTCCAGAAAGCACACTAAACAATATTTGTTTTGGTAACTTTACTGAATTGAGCGAGCAAGTAGAAAAAATCTCAAAGCTTGACAATGATGGCTTTTTTAAGAAGAATAAATTAGAAGGCTATAAATACGATACATATCCATTTTTTAAGAATTAAATGATAACAATAGTTGATTATGGTCTGGGTAATCTAGCTTCGATCAAAAACATGATTAAGAAGGTAGGAGGAGAAGCTACGATATCTTCAAACTTAGAAGAAATAGGTAATGCATCAAAGTTAATCTTACCTGGTGTTGGTGCTTTTAATAAAGGCATGGAGAATATAAGTAACATGGGGTTGCAGTCGATTTTGAATAAAAAAGTTCTAGAGGATCGGGTGCCAATACTGGGGATTTGTTTAGGAATGCAGCTCTTAACCAATTATAGCGAAGAGGGAGATGTTAAAGGTTTGGGTTGGATTGATGCAAAGACTGCAAGGTTTCGTCTGAGCTCCAAAATATTAAAGGTTCCGCATATGGGTTGGGCAGATATTTCTATCAATCAAAAGCAGCACCCTATATTTTCCGGTCTTGAGGATACTATTAGATACTATTTTGTGCATTCGTACTATGTTAGGTGTAAATCAGAAAAAAATGTATTGTGTACTGCAAAGCATGAAATAGACTTTGCTTGTGGAATTGTAAAAGATAATATTATTGGTTTTCAGTTCCATCCGGAAAAAAGCCATAAGTTTGGAATGACTCTTTTAAAAAATTATATTGATTATTGTTAAATGAGAAGAGTTAGGATTATTCCAGTATTAACAGTTGACGGAAGCAAACTAGTCAAAACTGTAAAGTTCAAAAAACCTAACTATTTAGGAGACCCAATCAATGCTATAAAGATATTTAATGATAAGGAAGTTGATGAGGTTGTTGTGCTAGATATTACAGCTTCAAAAAATAATAAGGATATTAATTTTCAATTAGTTGAGGAGATGGCTGGAGAGTGCTTTATGCCATTAGCTTATGGTGGCGGAGTAAAGACTTTTGATCATATTCAAAAACTTTTCTCCATTGGCGTTGAAAAGGTAATACTTAATTCTGTTTTAGAGACAAACATAGATTTAATTACTAAAGTAGCCAATCACTATGGAGCTCAAAGCACCGTAGTTGCTTTAGATATTAAAAAAAATATTTGGGGTACTCCCAAAGTGCATTTTAGAAGTGGTAAAAAATCTAGTAATATAAAGCCCATTGATTTTGCTCAAAAGGTTGAATCAGCAGGAGCAGGTGAAATATTAATTAATAATATAGATCGAGATGGGACTTTTAAAGGACTAGATATGGAGTTGATTAACTCAATTGCTACTTCAGTCAATATTCCTGTGATAGCCTGCGGTGGTGCCCACTCTATTGAAAATATAAAAGATGGGATTGTTTGTGGAGGTGCTTCAGCGGTGGCAGCAGGAAGTTTATTTGCTTACAAAGCAAATAATACTGCATCTATTCTCATCAACTATCCAAGTCAGGAGGAGCTGCACAAAGAAGTATTTAAACATCTTAGTTAATATAAATTAATGGAGTTTCATTCGCTTCAGTTTCTTGTTTTTTTCCTACTGGTATTTATTTCCTTTTGGTATTTGAATAATAAGGGGAAAAGAAACCTTACCAACCTTTTAATAGTAATTGCAAGCTATACATTCTACGGTTTTTGGGATTGGCGATTTTTATCTTTAATTCTACTTTCAAGTGTAGTTGATTTTACTTTAGGAGCTTATATTGCTGGTGCCAGATCTTCATTATCCAGAAAAATTGGCTTATGGACGAGCGTTATAGTTAACTTAAGTATTCTGGGATATTTTAAGTATTGTGATTTTTTTATTGAATCATTTAATGATTTATATGTGCTGTTTACGGGAAAGCCTTCTAATATTTATTTACTTAATATTATTCTCCCTCCTGGTATTAGCTTTTATACTTTTCAAACATTAAGTTATACCATTGATATTTACAGAAACAAAACAAAGCCTACAAAGGATATCCTGGCCTTTTTCTCGTTTGTAAGCTTTTTTCCTCAATTGGTTGCAGGCCCTATAGAGAGAGCAGAAAAACTATTGCCTCAATTCTTAGTGATAAAAAAGACTAATATAGATGATATAAAAGATGGCTTGAGAAGAGTTCTTTGGGGAATTTTTAAAAAGGTGGTTATTGCAGATAACTGTGCTTTTCATGCAAATATTATTTTTGAGGATTATACTAATCAACCAGCTTCAACGCTGATATTAGGAGCTGTTCTTTTTTCATTTCAAATTTATTGTGATTTTTCGGCATATTCAGATATTGCTATAGGCTCTGCTAAAATGTTAGGCTTTCATTTAATGGAAAATTTTAAAATGCCTTATTTTTCGAGAAGTATTACAGAGTTTTGGAAGCGTTGGCATATTTCATTAACCAGTTGGTTTAGAGACTACGTATATATACCGCTAGGCGGTAATAGGGTTAGCAGGGTAAGAAATGTTTTAAATATTGGCATTGTCTTTTTAATTAGTGGATTTTGGCATGGAGCTAATTGGACTTTTATATTCTGGGGGCTAATACACTTTATGATATACTTGCCATACGTTTTAAGAAAGAAAAATAAAAGCAATGAAAAAACAAAGATACAAATCAAGCAATTTCCACAAATTTTGATGACATTTTCCATTGTTACTTTTGCGTGGATATTTTTTAGAAGTGCATCAATTACTTCGGCTTTCGAATATATTCATGGCATTTTGGATTACAATACAATTTTTTCATTGCCTACTTTGGGTAAAAGTGGAGTTATTTATGTCTTAATCATTTTGTTAGTTGAATGGATTAGTAAAAATATGATTCATCCCCTTGAAGCATTAAAAGGTAAACCTTTTGTCATTAGATGGGGAGTTTACTATTTGTTAGCTGCATTTATATTCTACTTTAGCGGACAGGAACAACAATTTATTTATTTTCAATTCTAGAGATGCACAATAAAATTGCACTTCGCTTTTTATTATTTATTTCACCGGTAATAATACCATTGTCACTATTTCTGTATCTAGATCCGTTTAATCTGTTTTCGTTGCCCAGCACAGAAACTCCTATTGGTGGCAGAAGCATCGACTTTTATGCTACCTGTAATTTAATTCGAAACAATGAATCAATTAAATATAATTCTTTTGTTTTTGGTAGTTCAAGGACATTGGCATATAGAATGAGTGATTGGCAAAAATACTTAAGTAATGAAGATATTCCTTTTCGATTTAGTGCTAGCAGCGAAAACCTTTTTGGAATTTATAAAAAGTTTAAATTTTTAAAACGCAAACAAATTCCAATTAAAAATGCACTTATAACTTTATCCCCAACTATTTTTAATAAAAAAGAAATATATCAAAAGGAAATAATAACATGTATTCGGCACCCTGAAATATCGGGTGATTCATGGATTAGTTTTTACTTAAAGTACTTTAAGGCATTTCTGAATCCTAAGTTTTTTATAGCATTAATAGATTTTAAGATTTCGGGTCAGCAAAAAAATTATATGAACAAGTATCTGCAGTTTAGACCAATTAGGCATGACAATTTAACCAACGATATTTTTTTAAACGACTATGACAGTCTGATAAAATCCGACTCAGTTAAATATTATTATGAAACAAGAAAAGCTTTATTTGATGAATTTAGCGATACGACATTGCGAACGTATCCTCCGTATATCAGTAATGAGGATTCTTTAATGCTAACAGAAATAAAAAATATTTTATCTGAAAATAATACGAGCTATAAGGTTTTAATTCATCCACTATTCAATAAACGAGTAATGTATTTTAAAGATTTGAAAATATTAGAGAATATTTTTGGAAGAAATAATCTTTATGATTTTTCGGGTGTAAATCAATTTACATTAAATAGAGGCTATTATTATGAGCAATCACATTATAGACCTTTGCTTGGGAAAATAATCTTAGATACGCTTTACATAGACGGTGGTCTAGTGGACTAATGCTTAACAGTACAACTTTATTATTATTAAAAAATGTAACTTTACAAATCATGAATAAATTAAGCATTGGTATAATTGGTTATGGGTATTGGGGACCCAATTTAGTGAGGAATTTTTCATCTTTATCAAATTGTAAAGTACACACCGTAGCAGATTTTAGATCAGAGAGGACTGATTTAATCAAAAAAAATAACCCTACAATAAATACAACAAATAATCCTGAAGATTTAATCAATAATAATGAAATAGATGCAATAGTGATTGCAACTCCTGTTTTTACACATTTTGAATTAGCCAAGAAGGCACTATTGGCAAATAAACATGTTTTGCTAGAAAAACCAATGACTTCGACTGTTGCGGAAGCAGAAGAGTTGATCAACTTAGCTGAACAGAAAAGTAAGGTGCTAATGGTGGATCATACCTTTTTATACACTGGTGCAGTGCAAAAGCTCAAAAGTTTAATCAACGGTGGAACGATCGGAAAAGTTAAATATTTTGATTCAACGAGAATAAACCTTGGTCTTTTTCAACCTGATGTTAACGTACTTTGGGACTTGGCTCCACATGATATTTCAATTCTTAACTATTTAATTGATGATAAGCCATATAGTATTAACGCTACAGGAGTTTCACATACTAATAATGAAATTGAGAATATTGCTTATTTAACGGTTAATTATGAGTCTGGTTTTATTGCTCACTTTAATTGTTCGTGGACATCTCCTGTGAAAATAAGAATGTTGTTGCTTGGTGGAGATGAGAAGATGGTCGTATTTAATGATTTAGAGCCAACCGAAAAAATAAAGATTTACGATACTGGATATAGTCACAAGACAGATGAGGAAAAACAAAAAATACTGGTAGATTATAGAGCTGGAGATGTTTATATCCCTAAGCTTGAAAGTAAAGAAGCGCTTTTTGGAATGGCTAGTGATTTTACTAATGCAATAATAAACGGTGATAAACCAATAGCTGATATGCAGTCTGGGCTAGAAGTGATTAAAATACTGGAAGCGTCTAATAAATCTATTAAAAATCAAGGGAAAGAAATACTACTAAGCTAATGTCACAGGTTTTAAATGTAGATTCACCGAAACAAGCTCTTGTAAATGTTGAAGTAGGGGAAAATGTGAAAATCTTCAACTTTGTCAATGCATATGGATGTACTATTGATGACGGAAGTAAAGTTGGATCCTTTGTTGAGATTCAAAAAGGCGCATCAATAGGAAAGAACTGCAAGATATCTAGTCATAGTTTTATTTGCGAAGGAGTACACATTGAAGATAATGTATTTATTGGGCATAATGTTACATTTATAAATGACCGTTTCCCTCGTGCCACAAACGAAGATGGAAGTATTCAAAATGATGATGATTGGGAATTAGAAAAGACATACATAAAAAAAGGAGCTTCTTTAGGCTCTAGTGTCACAGTCTTATGCGGCGTAACTATTGGAGAAGGAGCGATTGTAGGCGCTGGTTCTGTTGTTACTAAGGATGTAGCTCCAAGAACAATAGTTGCTGGGAATCCAGCAAAATTTCTTAAAAACGTATAAATAATGATTAACTGTCTAGATCTTAAAGGTCAACACCAAGCTATTAAAGAAGAAGTTTTTGAGGCTTTTGAAAGAGTATATGCTAATACAGCTTTTTCTGGAGGCCCTTTTGTCGCTGAGTTTGAAGAAAGTTTTGCAAGGTTTTGTAAAACAGATTATGCAGTAGGGGTAAACAGTGGCACTTCAGCGCTTCATTTGGCAATGTTAGCACTTGGAATAGGACAAGGAGATGAAGTAATTTTGCCAGCAAATACCTTTATAGCTACAGCTTGGGGGATATCATACACAGGGGCAACTCCAGTTTTTGTTGATTGTTTAGCAGATACTTGGGAGATAGATCCTACCGAAGTAGAAAAGAAAATCACAGATAAGACTAAAGCCGTTGTAGGAGTTCACTTATATGGACAACCTTGTGATATTGATACCTTAAAAGGAATTTGTGAAAAGAACAGTATTTACTTTTTAGAAGATGCAGCTCAGGCACATGGTGCCACATATAATAACATTCCTGTAGGTAGCTTCGGTGAGATGGCTTGCTTTAGTTTTTATCCTGGTAAAAACCTAGGAGCATGTGGAGAAGGTGGAGGTATCACAACAAATAATAAAAGTTATTATGAGCATCTCCAGAGTCTTAGAAATCATGGTTGTAAAGAGCGTTATTATCATGACGAGGTCGGCTTCAATATGCGTATGGGAGGATTAGAAGGTGCATCATTGAATATTAAGCTTAAATATCTTTCAGATTGGAATAATAGGAGGAAAGAAATTGCTAAAAGGTACCTTTCTGAGGTTAAAAACGATAAGATAAAAATGCAATTTCAGCCTGAGAATACAGACTCAGTATTTCATTTATTTGTCGTAACAACTGAAGATAAAGACGGTTTTTGTGACTATTTAAAATCAAATGGAGTTAATCCTGCATTTCATTACCCAGTTCCGTGTCATTTGCAGAATGCTTATGCTGATCTTGGATATAAGAAGGGCGATTTTCCGAACTCGGAATATTTAGCAAGTCACTGTGTTTCAATGCCTATGTATGCAGAGTTGACCGATGAACAAGTGTCAACGGTTATTGATGTGCTCAACCGTTATTAGCTTATGCTTAAAAGTGCAGTCCAAAAGTTGATTTGCCCATCCTGTCGTTCGGCAAAATCACTAAAAGAAACTGTTTTTAGCGAAGGGTTGAATGCCCATATAGAGAATGGAGTATTGTCATGTACTAAATGCGAGGTATGGTATCCTATCGAGGGCGAATTGCTTGAGTTGACCGTAGGCGACTTAGTGTATAAAGAAGATCGCCAAAAATTTCATAGCCGATTTAGTAAAGAATTTGATAAATATGAAATCCCCAATAAGTCTGAGACTGATCAGGGCAATTCCCCTGATCAATTAAAACAAAGGGATCATTATGATGATTTTGCGAATAATGAGAAGCTATCTTATGATGACTTTGAAAATTTACCCTTTTGGAAAGCAAGTGATAAAATTGTAATGAGTAGCTGGAGTAAGCAGGATATAACTTCTGATAAATGGGTATTGGATGTTGGATGCGGAAATGGCAGAAGTAGTGTACGCTTTTTTGATTCTGATATGAATTTACTAGGGTTAGATGTATCCAAAAATATGTTGAGAAAAGCCATTAAGAGGGTTCGTGATACACCATTTCATAAGACGAGGACTTTTATCGTTGCAGATGCAAATGGTATTCCAGTTATTGATAGCTCATTTGATTATGCCGTGACTTCAGGTGTTTTAAGTAATCTTCCTGATGTATCTCAAACCTGTGCACATATCAATAGGACTCTAAGTAAAAAAGGAATTTATTTTGGACTGGAAAATAACCGGTCTATGTTTAGGGGTATTTTTGATGCTCTGGCTGGTATATTTGCTCCATGGAAAAATGAAAAAGGAAATACTCCTGAGGTAAACCAAAACATGTTGGAGGGGTTTCATAATGGGCTTAATGTCAATGTTAGTTCGATATCATCTGTTTTTCTGCCGCCAATAATATTTAATATGTTAGGTGATAAATTGGCTTTTTCTTTTTTAAAGTTGACCAATAATATTTTTTATACCTTAGGTCTAAAGAATCATGGTGGATTAATTATTTTTGAAATACAGAAAAATGATTGAGAATAATATCGTTCTCTTACTAAGAGATCCTAGGAGTAATTCAAAGCTAAAGTCAGATGGTAATGCCTTAGTTGCTGAAAATAACGCTACTTATAAAACAGACGGAAACTTAATTAATTTCTTGCATGATGAAAAAAACAAAGCTACAGAAGAGGCGGCATCATTCAGATGGGATAAGTCAAAACGCCTAGAAACTGATAGTGGTTTTATTAAGCACCAGCTTAATGATTTTTTGCTTCGATATGGATTTGATAATATTGAATCTTTCAAAATATTCCTAAAAGATGTCAAAACCATTGCAGAAATAGGAGCAGGAGAAGGGAGGATGGTAGACTGGTTTTTAGAATATAGCAATGCAACTATTTTTGCGTTAGAGTTAAGTGACTCAGTTTATTACCTTAAAGAAAAATACAAGAATAATGAAAGGGTGGTAGTAGTGAAAGCTGATGCATTATATCACCCCTTTGCAGATGGGTCAATCGATTTACTCTCCTGTGAACAAGCTATCCACCATACAGACAATCCTGGCAAGATATTTTCGTCATTGTGTAAATCACTTTCAAGAAATGGGAAGGTAATTCTCGCCGTTTATGCAAAAAAATCAGCGATTAGAGAAAAATTTGATACGATAATTAGAGATACTATAGCGAAAGAATCCTCAGAGCGTAAATTTGACTTAGCAAAAAAGATTACGGAGATCGGGCAAATACTTTCTGATATGAAAGTAGACGTAGAAGTGCCAAAAAGTTTTAGTGAATTTGGTAATCTTGCTGGTGAAAAGATGAGTTTGCAAAGGTTCTTATACTTTTCGGTTTTTAAATGTTTTTGGAATGATGATTTTTCATTTGAAAAGTCTGTAGAGTTTAATCACGATTGGTACAGTTATCCAATTTGTAACAAAACTTCATTGGAAGAAGGTAGTTTGTGGTTTATTAAGAATGGTTTAGGTATTGATTATATTGATTCTAATGCTTCAAATATTAATATTCGAGGTTCAAAAAAATAACTTTGATTTCGAAACCAGACATATCCATAGTTATTCCGTTTTTAAATGAAGAAGAAAGTATTCCTCTTTTGGTTAATTCTTTAAATGAATACTTAAAAACATTAGAGCAATCCTTTGAAGTTGTATTTGTTGACGATGGGTCAACGGACGACTCCATTCAAGTTTTAAAAAGATCAGGGCACAACTCCTATCGTGCCAAAATCGTGAAGCTTTCTAAAAACTATGGATCTATTTTAGCATTAAGCGCTGGTATTCAAAATACCTCTGCAGATTTAGTAACATTTCAGTTTGCAGACTTACAAGACCCTTTAGAGTTACTTCCCCAATTGTATAGCAAATACAAAGAAGGAAATGATATTGTTTGGGCATGTAGAAATAAGGCAAATGAACAAAATCCATTCTTCTCTAGGATGTATGGAAACTTGATGCGGAAATATGCAGTCAGTAATTTCCCTAATAATGGCTTCGATATTGCTTTTTTTAACAAAAAAGTAAAAGATGAGCTAATTCAAAATGTAGAAAAAAACTCTTCTATATTTCTGCAAATATTAGATTTAGGATTTAAGCAAGATTATATTTATTATGATAAAAAAGACCGGAAAGCGGGCAAGTCAAAATGGTCTTTTGCTAAAAAGTTTAAACTAGTAGTTGATTCTTTTGTTGCATATTCCTATGCTCCAATAAGATTAGTCACGGTTGCCGGTGTGTTATTTGCTTTAGCTGGATTCTTATGGATGGCGTATATTATATTTTACGATCAGTTTATAGAAGACTTGCCACTAGGGCTACCCGCCTTATTATGTGTATTGCTAGTTGGCTTTGGAGTGACAAATATTTCTTTAGGAATAATCGCTGAATACCTTTGGAGAACATTAGATGTCTCCAGACAAAGAAAAGCATTCGTGATTGATGAAGTGATTCAAATAGATAAGCTATGAATATTTTAGTTACTGGAGGTGCAGGATTTATAGGTTCGCATTTAGTGGATCAATTATTGATGGAAGGGCATAGCGTATATGCATTAGATAACTTAAGAAATGGGAAATTAGAAAATATACAAAAGGCAACGGAAAGCAACAATTTTTTCTTTATTCAGGGAGATATCTTGGAAAATAGTGATTTGGAAAAAGCTTTCGTTAATGATATTGATATTGTTTATCACTTAGCTTGCTTAGGGGTTAGGCATAGTATTCATTCTCCGTTTGAAAACCATCAGGTAAATGCCGAGGGTTCTCTAAAAGTTTTAGAGCAAGCACTTAAAAATAAAGTAAAACACTTTTATTACATCTCAACAAGTGAAATTTATGGCAGAACGACTGAGTTTCCTATTACAGAAAACAATCCTACCATACCATTAACCGTTTATGGATCAAGTAAATTGGCGGGAGAGCATTACACAAATTCTTACTTTGAATGCTATGGTTTAAATACAACAGTATTGAGAATCTTTAATAACTATGGTCCTAGAGCACATTATGAAGGCGATAGTGGTGAGATCATACCACGTTCAATTGTAAAAATGTTGTATGATGAGCAACCGATTATTTTTGGTGATGGTCAAATTACAAGAGATTTTTACTTTGTAAAAGATACCGCAAAGCTACTGTGTTCTTTGATGCAATATGAAAATATCTCGGGACAAACTTTTAACGTAGGCACTGGTGTTGAGATTACTATGAAAAATTTGATAGAGCGGTTAATTGATCTAATTCCTGAATATACATCAGGTATTAAATTTTTACCTGATAGACCAGCAGATGTTCCAAGATTATGGGTGGATGCATCAAAGCTAAAAAGTAATATTAGAGTGGAAGATGGAATTTCATTTGATGAGGGTCTGCAAGAAACGATTACTTATTATAAGACCCTGTCAAAAGGAAGAACATTAATAAATGAATTACAAGAGATAAATTGGAAAAAATAAAATTTGACAGAAAAATCATTAATTGGTTTTTGTTTGTTCTCACAATTAAAATTCTTTATTTCTTATACTTTTCATTTATCTATCACCTATATCAACCAAGTATAGAATATATTAACTATTTCTATGTTCCAATGAAAGATGTTACATCTTTTATTAGACCAATAGAGAATTTAATTGATGTGGGTATATATGGGTACGAAAATGGAGAAGAAGGACTTGTAACGGATGCCAGAATGCCTGGTTTTTTACCGATATATGCGCCATTATATTGGTTGTTAGGTAGCAATTGGGCTCATACTTTTATTTGTTTTTTGAATATTGTTTTAGATGCATTAACAATAATTATGACCGCAAAGCTGGCTCAACAAATTATTAAACTGGATAAGATTTTCCAGATTACATGTTTAATACTATCCTTCAATAGCTTCTTATCATTTTATAATCATAGTGCCAGGTCAGAAACTATCAGTACTTTCTTCTTGGTGGGGTCAATCTTTTTTTTCTTTCAATATGTTTTTTATAAAAATAGACGAAATATAATCATTGCAGGTATCGGTATTGCTTGGTCTTTGCTATTTAGACCAGCACATATAATCTATATTGGATTAATTCCTTTTCTGTACTTTTTGTGGTTGATTGTAAATAAAGATTTCTCATTGCCAAGGTTTTTGAAATTGGCTATATTACTTGTACTGCCTTCATTTATTGTTATTTCTGCATGGACTTATAGAAACTACACGTTAAGACAAAAGTTTATTCCTTTAAGTAATACATGGGAATATTGGGCTGATCCGCCTACAAAAGCACTCACTTCTTTAATTATGACTTTTAGAGGGGACATCGTTTTAGAACCCTACAGTATGAGAGCTTGGTTTCAAAAGCCTACCAACTTAGAGGGGTTTGATAAAAAGTTTAGTGATTCAAATCCATTTGATAATGATATGTTTACTTCAGCTTATAATTTTGATTCATTAGTATCACTAAGGCAACAATTTTGGAAAGGAGGTAATGATGCTATCTTTATTAATAAATGCAAAACTTATATAAAAAGCTTTCAAGATGAAGTAGGTTTTTGGTATCATGTAAAAGCTAGTTTTAAGTTAACCTTTGATTTTATCTTATTAAAACAAGTGTATGGAAGCCCATTTATAAAAGCTAATTTATTTTGCAAACTAAATAAAGCGTTCTTTCTTGCAATATATTATTTCATCTTATCATTTTCTATTGTAGGTATTATAATAGCTTTTCAAAAGCGTCAGCTTTGGTTACTTCTAATTGCAATTTTACCATTAGCACATATATTGACTCATAGTGTATTATTGGTGATGATTGAAAAAAGGTATTTTTTTAGTGCACTTCCCATCTTAACTATTCTTTCTAGTTATGGTTTTTGTAGTATCTTTGGTCGTATTCTGAGTAAATATTTTTAGTGAAAATACCTATTGCCAAGCCATTTTTAGGATTAGAAGAAGCTAATGCAGCACAAAATGTTATTTTATCAGGTTGGGTTACACAAGGCCCAAAAGTAGAAGAGTTTGAGTTGCAGTTTGCATCATATGTAGGCAGTAGGTATGCAGTTGCCGTCTCAAATTGTACAACTGCGTTACATTTATCATTATTGGTGAATGAAATAGGTCCAGGAGATGAAGTAATCTGTCCCTCCATGTCATTTATTGCAACAGCAAATGCTATAAAATACACAGGTGCAAAAGTGGTTTTCGCAGAAGTAAATTCATCTTTTAACCTTGATATAGAACATGTTGAGCAGTTGATTACCCCCCAAACAAAAGGAATTATATTAGTACATCAAGTTGGCATGCCAGCTGATATAGATGCGTTTATAAAACTTTGTCAAGATAATAATATTGCTTTGATAGAAGATGCTGCATGCGCTATTGGATCAAGTTATAAAGGAAAAAAAATTGGAGCACATTCAGATTTAGTTTGCTTCTCATTTCATCCTAGAAAAGTAGTTACGACTGGTGATGGTGGTATGATTACGACCTCTAATGAAGCATTTGCAAAACGACTTCGACTTTTAAGGCAACATGGTATGTCGATCAATGACAGAGAAAGACACAATGCAAAAATTATAATACAAGAAGAGTATTTGGAGTTAGGATATAACTATAGAATGACAGATATTCAGGCTAGTATTGGTATTGAGCAATTAAAAAGATTGGATCATATAGTTTTTGAGCGACGAAAAATAGCCTCAAAATATTATGATGCTTTGAGTGATTTTAAGTATTTATCGCTACCAAAAGATAATGAGCAAATATTTTCCAATTATCAATCTTATTGTATTCTCTTGAAGGACGATGCCCCAATTTCTAGGAATGACCTGATGCAAAAGCTTTTAGAGAAGGGAGTTTCGACTCGAAGAGGTGTGATGACTGCGCATAGGGAAAAAACATATAGTAGTAGTAGTAACTTACCAAAGACCGAATTTTATTCTGATCATAGTCTTGTTATACCATTATTTGTGCCAATGAATGAAAGGGAAGTAAATTATGTCATTAGTTCAATTCGTTCGATCTTAACAGAGAATATTTGATTTTTTTATGTCTGAAGAGTTAAAAGTAAAAGAGTGCACTAGATGTGTTTTGGACACAAATGATTCAGCTCAAATAACCTTTGATTCAGAAGGAGTTTGTTCTTATTGCAGAAATTATGAAAAACTAGTCGACTCTTTACCAAAAGACTTAGATTCAAAAAAGACCTTTTTAGATAAGAAGATAAGCGAAATTAAAAATGCAGGTAAAGGAAGAAAGTATGATTGTATTATGGGGCTTAGTGGCGGGATTGATAGTTCCTACCTTGCATATAATGCGAAATTATGGGGACTTAATCCTTTAATTGTACATTTTGATAATGGTTGGAACTCTGAATTAGCAGTCAAAAATATTGAAAACATAATTAATAAACTTGGCTTTGACTTATATACTTATGTAGTAGACTGGGAGGAGTTTAAAAATTTACAGCTATCTTATATTAAGGCTTCTGTTCTAGACTGGGAAATTCCAACAGATCATGGCTTTTTTGCGATGATGTATGACCAAGCTTATAAACATAATATTAAATACATTTTAAGTGGTCATAACATAGTTACAGAGGGAATACTGCCCAAAGATATGAGATGGTCTAAATTGGATGTAGCTAATATAAAAGATATACATAAAAAATATGGCTCAATTCCATTGAAAACTTTTCCTCTTTTAGGTTTTTTTAAGAACATTTATTATCAAAAAGTAAGAGGTTTTGAAATTGTTAATCCTTTAAACTTCGTACAATATGATAAGGATGTGGCGAAAAAAATAATAGCACAAGAAATGGGTTGGAGAGATTATGGGGGAAAACATTACGAATCAATATTTACAAGGTTTTATCAAGGATATGTTTTACTTGAAAAATTTGGGTATGATAAGAGGAAGGCTCATTTGTCAACTTTAATTAACTCTGGGCAAATAAGTAGAGATAAGGCCAAGCGAGAGCTAAGTAAATCTCCTTACAATACAGAACAGTTCAAAGAGGATCGAGAGTATGTTATTAAAAAATTAGGTTTAACAGAAAAAGAGTTTGAGGAAATTATGAAGCAACCCGTAAGGAGTCACTTAGACTTTAAATCTTATGAAACAGGTTTGTACCTTAAACATGAACGTCTTATGAAAGCTATCAAGCCTATTACAAGACTAGTCAAGAAGGTTATTTAGTAGTATAAGGGATTAATCTCAATTACAACGGTGAGAAAAGTTTTAATTATTTCTTATACATTCCCGCCCAGCCCAGGTATAGGGGGCAGACGTTGGGCTAAGTTTGCTAAATATTTATCAGATAATAATGAAGTTTTTGTTTTAACTACAAAAGACAATAGCGAAAAGGTTTCTCCCTGGAATAAGGACATATTAGAGCTTGAAAATGAGAATAAGGTTGTTAGAATTAAGAGAGGAGCGGTAAAATATATTGAAACTACTCCAAGGACAATAATTAGAAAAATATTTTATAGAGCAACATTACTCTGGATAAAAACTTTTAATAAAGGAAATCCATATGATCGAGGAACCCTTATTAAAAGTGCCATTCTACAAGAGGCAATTTCTTTGGTTAAAAAGCATAAAATAAAAAATATTATAATTAGTGCTCCGCCTTTTGGCTACTTGGTCGAGCTACTTAATATAAAAAAACAATTCCCTGAAGTCAATATGATAGCTGATTTTAGAGATCCATGGACAAATAATAAAACTGCTTTTGGTTTTGATGTTTTGGCCTCTAAAAGGTTTTTATTTGAAAAAGAACAAGAGAAGAAGGTTATTGATGGCTATGATTATATTATCAGTGTATCGGAGCAGATGACTAATCATTTTAGAGCATTATTAGATGATGATAATCAAAGCAAATGTTTAACTGTGGCAAATGGATTTGATCCTGAAGATAATGGGATCAATAATATTACAGATAATTATTCTGATAAGTTAAAATTTATTTTTACTGGAACACTTTATAATAAGACAGCATACGTTTATAACAATCTTCTAGACTATTTAATACATCTAAAAAAGAACGATGAAAACTTATACAAACAACTAATATTTGAGTTTTATGGCGACGTGCCTAAAGATTTTGAGCAGAAAGCCAATAGAGTAGAAACTGTTAAGATTGGCGGTAAGATAGATATGTCGGAAGTGTACAAGAAAATAAGCGAATCACATATATGTATGCTTTTCTTAACTCGAGACTTGAATTATTCCAGAAGCACTAAGTTTTATGAGTATCTAAATTTAGGCAAACCTATTGCAGTATTTGGGGAAAAGGGGGAAACTGCTACTTATATAGAACAAAACAAGGTGGGTTACGCTATGGATGAGCGTGGCATAGCAGAATCTTTTGCTAAAATTGTTAAAGATTGGAAACTAGATATGTTGCCTGATGTTGGTAAAATAAGCATTACAGACTTTAGTATTAAAGTAATATCTTCGCAATTAGACCAGATTCTAGTTGATTGAAAATACTTTACTACTCGTCTCATCCCAATCTTAACTTAAGCAGCCCTTCGGGTTACGGTACACATATGAGAGAGGTGATAGAGGGCTTTAAGTGTTACGGACATGAGGTTAAAACCTTAATTAGAGGTGGAGAATATAATAATGGTAAACTTGAAATCAAAGTTTCCAGCAGTCCGATAAAGAAGCTAGTTAAGCGGTTGGTACCTCCAATACTTTGGCATAGTATAAAGGACTATAAGTTAATGTTGTTTGATAAAAAATCTAACAAATTGCTTCAGGGCTTAGTTGAAAAATTTCAGCCTGACTTGATTTATGAACGTGGATTTTATCTGATGAAGTCAGGAACAGAAGTAGCAAAAAAAAATAATATTGTTCATTTTGTAGAAATCAATGCACCCTATTTAGAAGAAAAGCTTGACATGGAAGGGCCAACTTTCTTTAAAGAAAAATGCGAAAAAAATGAAGAGGAGGTAATTTCCAGTGCGGAAAGGATAGTAGTGGTATCCTCTCCACTTAAATTTTATTTTGAAAAAAAATATCCCAATTGTGCCACAAAAATTATAGTTACTCCTAATGCAGTTAATCCTACTAAGATAAAAGAGCTTTTTAACAGTGAGGAAGTAAAAGGTCTTGAAAGTAAAATATTAAGAGGAAAAAAAGCTGGAGACATTGTAATTGGATTTGTCGGATCAATACTTCCTTATCATGGAGTTGATTCTTTAATAAATGTATTTGATGAGTTATTAGGAGAATTTGAAAATTTGTGGTTGCTAATAGTTGGAAGTGGCGAAACTATGACAGAGCTTGAAAACAAGACAAAACTATTGAAGGGAGTTGATAAGATAATTTTTACCGGTAATATAACACCAAAGCATGTTTATAATCACATTGGGTTGATGGATATTACAGTATTGCCAAAGATAGGTTGGTATAATTCACCTGTAAAGATTTTTGAGTACGGAATAATGGGAAAAGCAATTATTGCTCCAAATACAAATGCGGTCAAAGATGTAATGGTTGACGAGGAAGATGGTATTTTGATAAATGATAATGTTGATGAATTGAAAACGGCACTAGGAAAATTGATTCAAGATAGAACGCTTAGAGAAAAGTTGGGAAATAGTTTTAAGAACAAGGTAGAAAATTACTATACTTGGAGGAAGGTTGCTAAGAAAATTTTAGATGCGGTAGAATGAAAATTCTTTTATTGACAGACGGAATCAGCCCATATGTTTTGGGAGGTATGCAACGGCATTCATACTTTTTGTCAAGATATTTAGTTCTGGAAGGCCACTCTGTGCATCTTTATCATTGTGTAAATAATGATGAAAAACTACTATCTAACGAGGAAGTTTTTAATGTCGTTTTTGATCAAGTTCCTTCTAAAGTTAAGACAAGTGCTAGAGAAAAGTTTACTAGTAATTGCATTCATTTTCCCCAATTAGACAAATGGCCAGGGCATTATTTAAGAGAATCATTCCAGTATAGCCAACTTATTTTTGAAGATAGTAAGAACAAGCTTAATGATTTTGACTTTATCTATGCAAAAGGATTCTCAGCATGGAAGTTGTTATCCGAAAAAGAAAAAGGATTGAAATGTCCACCAATAGGAGTTAAATTTCATGGAATGAATATGTTTCAGCACACGCCAAGCATTAAGGGAAGGTTAGAAAACTATATGTTTAGAAGTCCAGCAAAGTACAATATGCGAATGGCTGATTATGTCTTTTCCTATGGAGGAAAGATTACAGGGATTATAGTTAATCAAGGCATTAATAAAGAAAAGATTATTGATATGCCAACTGGTATTTCAAAAAACTGGGTGAGAGGTAATATTGGTGAAAAAGGATCTTCTGAAAAAATTAAGTTTTTATTTGTTGGTCGATATGATAAAGTAAAAGGGATTAAAGAAATATATGAAGCAATAAGTACTTTGTCAACAGATGATAAAGAATTTCATTTTGTCGGTCCGTTTGAAAGTGAAAACCAACTAAAAACTGAACATATTATTTATCATGGTAAGATTACTGATGAAGAGCAATTGAAAAAAATATACGACTCTTGTGATATATTACTTTGTCCAAGCCACTCAGAAGGAATGCCCAATGCAGTGGTTGAAGCAATGGCAAGAGGATTAGGCATCATTGCTACAGATACTGGTGCGATGTCAATGTTAGTCAAAAATGGTAAAAATGGATACTTGATTGATAAGTCAACACCCAAAAATATTAAGTTAACAATTAATGAGATGCTGAACCTAAGTAGTGATCAAATAAATGCTATGAAACAGAAATCTTTGCAAATAGCTCAAAAAGAGTTATCGTGGGACAACATTGCTAAAAGGTTAACACATCAACTTGAACGTATCGTTGCTAAGCGTTCTGCTTCAAATTCTTCAGTATAACGTTTAAGCCGGTGTTTAAGTCCGTATTAGGTTTGTATCCAATAGCATTAAAAAGCTTGTCAGAGCTGCCAAACCTTCGTTCAACTTCATAGTCATATCTTTTCTTGGGAGCCTGAACGTATTCTATTTTTGATTTTGAGTTAGTCACTTTTTTTATCTCTTGAGCCAATTGATCAATGGTCATCTCATTTTCATTAGCAATATTGAATATCTCAGATCCACTTACTTTATCTGCCAGCATCAGGCATGCTTTAATAGTATCATCAATATAGGTAAAGTCTCTTGTTTGTTTTCCATTGCCAAATACTGTAATATCGTCGTCTGCTAAGGCTTGTTCAAAAAATCTTGGAATAACCATTCTGCTGTCTTGGCTAGGGCCATATACATTGAAGAATCGCAGTGAAATTGAATTTAATCCTTTTTCCTCATTTTGAGCAGCCAAGTATATTTCGTTATATCTTTTAGCTATTGCATAGCTTGTTCTAGGGTCAACTTGAATGGTTTCCGTAACAGATTGTTGCATTGCAGAATGACCATATATTCCGCTAGTTGAGGCATAAATTACTTTTTCCACATCGTGACTTAGAGCCGATTCCGTAATGTTTTGCATACCGATTACTTCAGTGTCCATTGTTTCGACTGGATTGTCTGCCACAACATCAACTCCCAAAACAGCAGCAAAGTGGTACACTTGGTCACACCCCTTGACTAGCTTGTTAACAAGGTCTCTATTTTTTACATCGCCTTTTACGAATTCAATTGATTTAAAGACATCTCGTTCTATCTTGTTGCCCCTTAATAGTATATCTAAGACAATAACTTCATTCCCCTCTTCAACTAATCTTTTTACTAAGTGGCTACCAATAAAACCTGCTCCACCTGTTACCAGTATTTTTTTCATTTGCTTGATTTCGTTGTGCCATCGAAGTTATCCAACTTTGACTGAATATCATAATTGTTTTTATGTTATTATCCTACTGCACCCTAGGTTTTGTATATTTTCTTTTAGAGTTAAAAGTTAGATAGAATAGTCAATAGCCTCTAGGCAGTAGACAAAGATTGCATTAAACACAATTTATGATTTTACCCCTGTCCCTTGTTTCTAGTTTCTTATTTCTCATTTCCAGTTTCATTGTACATTAATCACTAAGAACTATTAACCATTTATCTTTCCAACTACCAATTAAAGTTTTAAATTTACAGCAAATTAAGTTTTATGTCATTAGAGAAAATAACTGGACTGCTAGGAGATTCTGCTCAATCTTTACTAGAGCATAAATGCACAACAATTGCAAAAGAGCAGATATACCAACCTAGTGCCGATTTTATTGATAATGTTTGGTCTCAATCCAATAGAAGTATAAATGTTTTAAGAAACTTACAAGCGATTCATAGTAATGGACGTTTGGGTAATTCAGGTTATTTATCCATTCTTCCAGTAGATCAAGGAATTGAGCATTCCGCAGGTGCATCCTTTGCTCCCAATCCTATTTACTTTGATCCGGAAAATATTGTAAAACTGGCAATAGAAGGTGGTTGCAATGCTATAGCATCAACTTATGGGGTATTGGCATCGGTTGCAAGAAAATATGCGCACAGAATTCCGTTTGTCGTAAAAGTCAATCATAATGAACTACTTAGCTATCCTAATAACTTCGATCAAATTCTTTTCGGTACAATCAGAGATGCATGGAATATGGGAGCAGCAGCAATCGGCGCAACCATTTACTTTGGTTCAGAGGAGTCTAATAGACAGATAACGGAAATTGCAGAAGCATTTGAGTACGCTCATGAATTAGGAATGGCAACGATTCTTTGGTGTTATTTAAGAAATAGCGATTTTAAAAAAGATGGTAAAGATTATCATACCGCTACGGACATAACAGCTCAAGCTAATCATATAGGAGTTACTATTCAGGCAGACATTATTAAGCAAAAGCTACCAACAACAAATGGTGGTTATAATGCTATAAATTTTGGTAAGACAAGTCCGATTGTTTACGACCAGCTAACATCTGATCACCCGATAGATTTGTGTCGATATCAAGTAGCCAATTGTTATATGGGAAGAGTTGGGTTGATTAATTCAGGTGGAGAATCAAAAGGAGCATCAGATTTAGCAGATGCTGTTACAACAGCTGTTATTAATAAAAGAGCTGGAGGAACCGGATTGATTTCAGGAAGAAAGGCTTTTCAAAAGCCAATGAACGAAGGAGTTGCCCTGCTCAATGCTATTCAGGATGTTTATCTGGAAAAACAAATTGATTTAGCATAAAACACATTCTATGAGTTGGTTTAAGAGAATAAAAGAAGGAGTAACAACAACAACTAAGGAGAAAAAAGAAGCTCCTGATGGGCTTTGGAATAAAAATCCTATCAATAATAAGGTTATCCCCACCAAAGATTTAGAGGAAAATTGTTTTGTAGCCCCTGATGAGACAAACTATCATTTTAGAATAGGTTCTGAAGAATATTTTCATATCATATTTGACAAAGGTAAATATGAAGAGCTATTTGCAAACCTGATTGCCAAAGATCATCTCAACTTTAAAGACCTGAAGCCGTATTTTGAAAGATTGGAACAAACAAGAAAAAAGACCAATCTTAATGATGCTATGAGAGTCGCTCATGGTAAAGTTAATAAGGAAGATTTAGTTGTAGCTTGCATGGACTTTGCTTTTATTGGCGGTTCGATGGGTTCGGTGGTAGGAGAGAAAATATCTAGAGCTATTGACTTTGCTATAAAAAATAAAATGCCTTTTCTGTTAATTTCTAAATCAGGTGGTGCTAGAATGATGGAGTCTGCATTCTCTCTAATGCAAATGGCAAAAACATCAGCAAAGTTGACACAATTAGCAGATGCTAAACTGCCATACTTTTCATTAATGACGGACCCAACAACAGGTGGTGTGACTGCTTCTTATGCTATGTTGGGTGATATTAATATGGCAGAGCCTAAAGCATTGATTGGATTCGCTGGTCCAAGAGTGATCAAAGAGACAATCAAAAAAGATTTACCAGAAGGATTTCAAAGCTCTGAGTTTCTTCTAGAGAAAGGGTTTTTAGACTTTATCGTAGATCGAAAAGATTTAAAAAATAAGTTGCATCAGTTAATAGTATTGTTTAAAAACTAATAACTCTCCTTACCCTTCTGCAAACGACTTAAATCGATCTAGCAATTCCTGATCTACAGCACTAAAAGCGCCTTGCATAAAGGCAAATAAGCATTGATAAGTGTAGCTATTTCCTTTGAGGTAAGTGCAATGTCTAATAGCACTTTTTTGATTGTCAATCGGTACAAAATAAACGGTATCTATTTTTTGCATCATGTCAATGTCAAACCCTAAAGTTACCTTTTGGTTGAACTCATATTCCAGAAGAGTTTCAGTAACCTTTATCTCCTGTCCTCCTTCATTGAATGTAAATGCTATCTCAGTTCCTACCATATTCGGATTTATTGTAACGATCTCATAACGTACAAAACCTGGCATCCATTCTTTAGCTTTGGTTAAGTCGTTGTATTTTTCAAAGGCTTTGTGGGCAGGAATATCAAGTTGTACTTGCGTTACATAGTGCAGGTCTGGCTTGATTAACCCTGCTGTGAAAAAGGCAATTGCCAATATTAGTAATACAGCTCCTAAGATTTTTAATACTTTCATTCGCTAATTTATCTCGGCATTTTCATGCCCTTGAACATATCCATACCTCTTCCAGACATATTCATTTTAGAGAATGTCTTCATCATTTTTCTCATGTCTTCAAACTGCTTAACAAATTGATTCACTTCTTGTATCGTATTGCCACTTCCCTCAGCTATTCTCTTTCTTCTTGTGCCATTAAAAAGTTGAGGATTCGTTCTTTCCTCCTGAGTCATGGATAAGATCATTGCCTCTATTTTCTTGAAAGAGTTTTCATCAATGTCCACATCCTTAATTGCTTTTCCCATACCCGGAACCATTCCCAGCAAATCCTTGAAATTACCCATTTTCTTAATCTGATTCAACTGAGTAAGAAAATCGTTAAAGTCAAATTGATTCTTACGAATTTTCTTTTGAATCTTCTTTGCTTCTTCCTCATCATATTGTTCTTGTGCACGCTCAACAAGGGAGACAATGTCACCCATGCCTAAGATTCTCTGAGCCATCCTGTCTGGATGAAACACATCAATGTCTTCAAGCTTCTCTCCAGTTCCAACCATTTTGAGTGGCTTCCCAACCACATGGCTGATGGATAAAGCCGCACCACCTCTGGTATCACCATCTAACTTGGTCATGATGACACCATCAAAATTCAATACATCGTTGAAGGCTTTAGCGGTATTGACAGCATCTTGCCCAGTCATTGCATCAACGACAAACAAAATCTCGTCAGGGTTAATTGCTTTTTTTACATCAGCAATTTCTGTCATCATTTGTTCATCTATAGCTAAACGTCCCGCCGTATCTACGATGACAATGTCATTGCCGTTAGACTTTGCTTGCTGAATCGCATTAGAAGCAATCTTTACTGGGTTTTTGTTCTCAACTTCTTTGTATACTTCAACATCTATCTGCTCTCCTAAGACAGAGATTTGGTCAATCGCTGCCGGTCGATATACATCACAAGCAACCAATAATGGTTTTTTATTCTTTTTTTCTTTTAAATATTTAGCAAGCTTTCCTGAAAAAGTTGTTTTTCCAGATCCTTGTAAACCAGACATTAATATGATAGCTGGGTTGCTTTTGGTGTTGATTTCAGAGCTATTACGACCCATGAGCTCAGTCAGCTCATCTTGAACAATCTTGGTTAATAATTGTCCAGGAGATACTGCTGTTAAAACTTTCTCCCCTAACGCTTTTTCTTTTACCGTATCTGTAAAATCCTTTGCTATTTTGTAGTTTACATCTGCATCAACAAGAGCACGTCTTATTTCTTTGATAGTTGAAGCAACGTTTATTTCTGTGATGTTGCCCTGTCCTTTTAAGGTCTTAAACGCCCTATCTAACCGATCTGATAAATTTTCAAACATAATCTTAGCCTATCTAGAATTATCTGAAACGTGAAGATACTTTTATTGAGCTAAGTTTACAAGTTTTCCTAATACTCTGATATAGATATTTGTAAGTTTATGTTTAATTTTAACATACACATTTAAACCAACTAGAAATGAAATATATTTTACTTATTGTTGTTGTCGTAAACTTAATCTCATTTGTGTCTTGCAATCCGAATTCAGAAACTTCAGAAAAGATCGTGAATGCAGAAAATGTAAACCCAGCCAATGTGCAAATGGTAAAGATTGAAATTGAAGGTATGGTTTGCACTGGATGTGAAAATCATATTAATGGGGATATCCTCAAGATGGAAGGTGTTTTATCATCAAAAACTTCACACGAGGAAGGGAGTAGTGTTGTTGAGTTTGATAAAACAAAACTCAAGGTAGATGATATCATTACTACTGTAAATGCAACAGGGTATGAGGCAACGGGGCATCAGTTAGTTGAAAAGGAGATTTAAGTTGTCAAATTCATTTGACAAGTCGTATTGGGAAAAGAGGTATAGTAATAGTGAAACTGGCTGGGATATTGGTCACGTTTCAACTCCTATCAAGGTATATATAGATCAGCTACAGAATAAATCGCTAAAAATACTTATTCCTGGTTGTGGGAATGCTTACGAAGCAGAATACTTGTTTGATCAAGGTTTTAGGAATGTATTTCTTTTAGATTTAGCGAGGCAACCCTTACAATCATTTAAAGAAAAAAATCCAAATTTTCCTGATGAGCAGTTAGTCTGTGAAGACTTTTTTAGTCACGACAATACTTATGACCTAATTATTGAACAAACTTTCTTTTGTGCATTAGATCCTTCCTTACGAACAAATTATGCTAAGAAAATGTCAAGTCTATTAAAACAAGGTGGGAAATTGGTTGGTCTATTATTTAACGAAGACTTTGGTTTTGAACATCCTCCATTTGGTGGTACTAAGGATGAGTATTTAAACTATTTCAAACCACATTTTAATATCAAAACTTTTGAAATAGCGTACAACTCTATACAACCAAGGGAAAGAAGAGAATTTTTTGTAATTTTTGAAAAAAAGTAAGCTGAGGGAAGTACTTATGCTTCAGCATCCATATCTCTCTCAACTTCTTCCATTAAAACGAAGTCAATCGCTTCCTGAACAGTAGGAACAATATTAAGAATATTTTCTAATTGAGAGATTTTAATCAATTTTTGAACATTTTCTTGAAGACCAGATAAAACTAGCGTGCCATTAGAGTTTTTGCATAAGCGGTTAGCTGTCAAAATGGCACTTAAGCCAGAAGAATCGACAAAAGTGACATTTTCAAGATCTAGTATGAAATTTCTGATGCCATCTGTATTTAGTCGTACAAACTCAGACTTCAGATCAGGAGCATTTAGCGTGTTTAGTTTCTCATCTTCAATGGTTAATAAACTATACTTATCCTTTTTGTCAATTGAAAGATTCATCATCTACTGTTTTAATGTTAATCTAAATTATTAAAAACTGGGATAAAATTAACCTTTTATTATTTCTTTTTGGTACTGCTATCTTCTAAGTTTTATTTTAATGGTTGATTATCAGCAGGAAAGTTTTGTTTTTTGTCAAATCTAATTTCAAAACTTTAACGTATAATTATTTAATAGGTGAATCTTTTTGAGTGATCAGGTGTTAGACAAAGTAGCAAGATTATAGCTAAAGTTATTGCTAACTCAAAGTTGTCAACAGTTTATATGTTGGTTAAAAGCTTTTTTATCTAGAAATACTTTGCTATTTTTCGCTTAAATGTCAGAAACCGCCTCATTAAATACTTTGGCACGGTTTTTGACCAAATTATTACTATGGAAGGACAATTTTCACCAAAGGTTAAAGACGTAATTTCTTTCAGTAGAGAAGAAGCGTTGAGGTTAGGGCACGATTATATAGGCACCGAACATTTATTATTAGGACTTATTCGTGAGGGGGAGGGCTTGGCTGTTAAATCTTTACAATCTCTTGATGTTGATATTGCTTTATTAAGAAAGTCTCTAGAAGATGCAGTAAAGGATAAAGTAGGGGCTTCTATTGAGAGTGTTTCAAATGTTACACTGACAAAACAAGCAGAAAAAGTATTGAAAATAGCACTATTGGAGGCAAAGCTGACAGATAGTGATGTTATTAGAACGGAACATTTACTACTTTCCATTTTAAAGAATGGAGATAATATAGCTACTAGAATATTAAATCAATTCAATGTTGATTATGATGTCTTCAAGGCAGAAATAGATTACTTACAACATGATGTCAGAGGCGATTTATCTTCAGAAGAAGACACTTTTGACGATGATGATGATGAGAAAGAAATGCCGGAACGAACTCCTAGGAGAGGGGCCAAATCTAAAACGCCTGTTTTAGATAGTTTTGGACGAGATATTACAAGATTAGCAGAAGATGGAAATTTAGACCCCATCGTTGGTCGTGAAGTTGAGATAGAGCGAGTATCACAAATCTTAAGCAGGAGAAAAAAGAATAATCCTATTCTAATTGGAGAACCTGGTGTAGGTAAGACAGCAATTGTAGAAGGGCTTGCATTGCGTATCATTCAAAGGAGAGTTTCTAGAGTATTATTTGATAAGAGGCTGGTCATGCTTGATCTAGCCGCATTAGTCGCAGGAACTAAGTATCGAGGTCAATTTGAAGAGCGTATCAAAGCGATCATGAATGAGCTAGAAGCCAATCGTGATATTATCTTATTTATAGATGAGATACATACTATTGTAGGAGCAGGTGGAGCAACGGGTTCATTAGATGCATCTAATATATTCAAACCAGCATTAGCAAGGGGAGAGTTACAATGTATCGGTGCTTCTACCTTGGATGAATATAGACAATTCATTGAAAAAGATGGTGCACTAGACAGAAGGTTTCAAAAAGTAATCATTGATCCACCAAGTGCCGAGGAGACAATGACTATCTTGAATAACATCAAGCCTAAGTACGAGGAGTATCATAATGTAAACTATTCTGATGAGGCACTTAAATCCTGTGTGAGCTTAAGTACGCGATATATTACAGATCGATTTTTACCGGATAAGGCAATCGATGTTTTAGATGAAGTTGGAGCACGTGTTCATTTAAAGAATATTCATGTCTCAAAAGCAATTTTAGATTTAGAAAAGAAGATTGAGGATATCAAGCTAGAGAAAAACCAAGTTGTAAAAAGTCAACGATATGAAGAGGCTGCAAAGCTTAGAGACAGCGAAAAGAAACTTCTAGAGCAACTGGAAGAGGCTAAAGAAGAGTGGGAAGAGGAAGTGAAAACTAAAAAGTATCCAGTTGATGAAGAGGATGTAGCTGAGGTTGTGGCTATGATGACAGGTGTTCCTGTGAACAGAATTGCACAGAAAGAAAGTGCTAAACTATTAAATATGGCTGAAGATATGAAGGGTCGTATCATTGGTCAAGACGAGGCACTGGCTAAAATTGTGAAAGCAATTCAAAGAAACAGAGTAGGGTTAAAAGATCCGGATAAGCCAATTGGATCATTTGTATTCTTAGGACCAACAGGAGTTGGTAAAACTGAATTGGCAAAAGCACTTGCCGAATATATGTTTGATTCAGAAGATTCCTTGATTAGAATGGATATGAGTGAATACATGGAGAAATTCTCTGTAAGTAGATTAATTGGTGCACCTCCAGGATACGTCGGATATGAAGAAGGTGGACAATTAACTGAAAAAGTAAGGAGAAAGCCTTATTCTGTGATCCTATTAGATGAAATTGAGAAAGCACACCCAGATATTTATAACATTTTGCTACAGGTATTGGATGATGGTCAATTGACAGATGGCTTAGGTCGAAAAGTTGATTTCAAGAACACCTTGATTATTATGACATCCAATATTGGTGTTAGGCAGTTGAAAGATTTTGGAACAGGAGTTGGCTTTTCAACTAGTGCTAAGAAAGATGGTGAAGATGACACCGCTAAAAGTATTATTCAGAAAGCATTGAAGAGGACATTCTCGCCTGAATTCCTAAACAGAATTGATGACGTAATCATCTTTAATTCACTAGTGAGAGAGGATATACACAAGATTATTGATATTACTTTGAAAGATGTTTTCAAAAGAGTGGAGGAGCTTGGGTATACGTTATCGTTGTCTACTGCGGCAAAAGATTTTCTTGCAGATAAAGGCTTTGATCCTCAGTATGGTGCGAGACCATTGCAAAGGGCAATCCAAAAATATATGGAAGATCCTTTAGCGGAAGAAATATTGAAAGGCGAGGCTAAAGAAGGCGATACCTTAAAAGTTGACTTAGATACTAAGCAGAAAAAATTGAAGGTTGCCTTGAAAAAAAGTTCAGGCAAAACCAAAAAGTCAGAGGAGAAGACAGACGTGAATTAATTGGGAATAGTTTCCGTTCTCTGAAATAAATTTCCTATATTCTAAGTTATGCTGGTGTTACTTGGATTCATTTTGATGTCTGCTTTTTCGTATGCGCAAGCCTCTGCGGAACACCATCCTTATTTTAATACGGCTGAAGTTTACAAGATTACTTTCCCTGAAAAATGGAAGATTGAGCCACATGGTGGTCAGACTGTAGCGGCATTGGACAAGCTACATGATAAGGAAGATCCTTTTCACGAAAATATCAACATAGTTGCTGAGGAGTTTTATGAAGGAGAGATGAGCTTAAAGGATTATTATAAGTATGTTTTAAAGGAGATGCATGATTATATTCAGGATATAGATGTTTTAGATAAGGGTAAAACTAATATTAATGGTGTTCCCATGAGGTGGATTAGTTATTCCTTTTTTAGCAACATTGCTGAAGTGCAATTAACAGATCGAGTTTACCTTGCTGTTCATAACCACAAGGCTTACATCATTACCTGTTCTGCTGAGAGTACGAAGTATGCTAGTTACTTGAGTGCATTTGAGTCGGCCGTAAATACTTTTTCATTTGACACCATTGGGTATGGCGCATATAAAAGCGACTTAAATACTCAGACAATTTATGAGCCTAACGTATCCCAATACGAGGTCTCATCAAAGCACGCGCGTGAAATAATTCGGGAGATTCCACAGGTAAAAG
Source organism: Bacteroidia bacterium (assembly GCA_030426955.1). Classification (GTDB taxonomy): domain Bacteria; phylum Bacteroidota; class Bacteroidia; order Chitinophagales; family JAUHXS01; genus JAUHXS01. The sequence continues at coordinate 60,674 of JAUHXS010000011.1, forward strand.
AAAAAATAGATTTACTGGCTGAATTAAGACACGATCAAATATATCTGAAAACTTTAATTATTTCTGAGCCTACTGAAGATAATCCAGTATATATAGTAGAGACTGGCGAGAATAACCCATTCAATTATAGACAAATGTGGCAGTTTCAGGTAGATGCACATACGGGCTTTGTTAAGTATTTTAGTCCACGTTTAGGGAAGTACATATCTCTTGATCAATGGAAGTAACAAGTCTTTGATTTTTGAATTTCCAATTTGTAATTTTGTTTAAACCAATTAAATAATAGTGAAAATATACACTAAAAAAGGCGATGCCGGCAAAACATCATTGATAGGAGGAACAAGAGTCTATAAGTTTCATGATAGAATCGAAGCCTATGGTTCTGTTGATGAGCTAAATTCTTATGTAGGGCTGATTGCTGATCAGGATATTGATGAATCTTACAAGAAAATATTGATTGATATACAAAACAATCTTTTTACGATAGGCTCTTTGTTAGCTGCTGATCCTGAAAAGTCCAAGATGAAATTACCTGAGATTCATGAAAAAGATGTTGCTGAATTGGAAACTTATATGGATGATATGAATACGTCGTTACCGGAGTTAAAGAATTTTATCCTGCCTGGCGGAGCAACTGTGGCATCTTTTTGTCATATTGCCAGATGTGTTTGTAGGAGGGCAGAAAGACATTCCGTAAAAATATTGCAAGATGAGGAAAGCATCATTACCAAATATCTTAACAGGTTGTCCGATTATTTATTTGTTTTAGCACGAGCCTTGACAAAAGAAATGGGCGGTAATGAAGTATATTGGGCTCCAAGATCCAATTAGTTAAGATGACTAAGAAGTTAAAAGATAAAGTCGTTGTTATAACGGGAGCTTCTTCAGGCATTGGAAAAGCTTGTGCCTTTGCTTTCGGACAATGTGGTGCCCATTTGGTTTTAGCAGCGAGAAGTTTAGAGAAGCTAGAAAATATTGCCAGTGAACTTAAATCTAAAGGAATAAATGTTGTCGTTGTTAAAGCTGACGTTTCAGATGAACAAAGCTGCAAAAGCGTCATTAGTGCTGCTGTAAATCATTTTAAAAAGGTAGATATCTTAATTAATAATGCTGGAATATCTATGCGGGCAGCATTTGTAAATGCGGATCTTGATGTGTTAAGAAAGTTGATGGATGTAAATTTCTGGGGGGCGGTGTATTGCACAAAATACGCGCTTCCTTATATTTTAGAATCTAAAGGTACGGTTGCAAATATCTCATCTGTAGCTGGGTATAGAGGGTTACCAGGCAGAACAGGCTACTCTGCATCTAAGTTTGCTTTGCAAGGCTTTATGGAGGCATTAAGAACAGAGATGTATAAAAAAGGAGTAAACGTAATGACAATAGCTCCGGGTTTTACCAACTCTAACATTCGAAATACAGCATTAAATGATAAAGGTAAGGCGCAGGCAGAGTCACCGTTAGATGAAAACGAACTGATGAGCGCAGAGGAAGTTGCAGAACACATACTAAAGGCTATTGTTAAAAGAAAAAGATCATTGATTTTGACACCTCTTGGAAAAGCTTCTGTCTTAGTCAATAAGCTCTGGCCATCTTTCATGGACTTTATGGTTTATCGGAAAATGAGCCGTGAAAAAGATGCACCCTTTTAAGTTGCTAGTTCATAGTTTTTAATTTGTGATTTTATTCTAAAACTAGAAACTCAAAATTATAAACTAACTAACTTAGACTATTTACAATCAATCGTAATCAAAGGCGTGTGAACAATATTGCTAAAGTTGTCAGCTTTATCCAAGATTTGAATTGCTAGTGATAATGTATCAATCTCCAGCGGTGTGGGATCTGGTGGAATAAAAGGTCTGCAGCTTAGCGTTTTAAATACAATATAAATTTCACCTGATATCCCTGTTTCTTCATTCCTTACCTTTATATAAGGGAGTGTGTAATTATAGATAAAACCAGTTCTACTATCTGTCAAAAGCACATTAGTATTAATGAGTGTTTGTAATGTATCAAGCTCTCCAGTATAAGGACCTATAACTCTGTGAGGGTTATTGCTTGTATCAAGCACGAAAATATTAGTTTCCGTATATCCATCTTCAAAACTTAAGTTCCCATCACCATCTGTAAAACTTAATGTAATGGTTACCGAATCAGCGTTGCTCTTGACAAGATTTTTATCCATTGAAACAAACTGTATTACAGGCTCAAGTGGATATTCTGGGGGCTTGACACAACTATTGTTTATAAGCAATAAAGCCAATACCATGAAGGAGAAAATAACTTTTTTACTTAAACTAGTTGACATTATTTATCTATGTATATATAACAACCCTTATTTTTATAACAGCTATAATACGAATAATATTGTATTTTGAATAGTAAAAATACTGCAGCGTACTTTAAATATAATGTATTTCAAGTTACAGATGATAACTTTAATGACTTTGCTATTGAGTTGTTTCGATACCAAGCTAGAGAGAATAAAATATATAAAGATTATCTAGAAGCACTGAAAATCAATGTTCAATCGATAGATCATTATGAGCATATTCCCTTTTTACCTATCTCATTTTTTAAAACACATAGAGTCGTATGTGGTAAAGACGAAGATGAACAAAAGGTTTTCAAAAGTAGTGGGACAACAAAATCCATACGAAGCAATCATTATGTATTAGATGAACATTTCTATAAGAAAAGCACGATTGAAATCTTTGAAAAATTTTATGGACACCCATCGGAGTTTGATTTTTTAGCTTTGCTACCCTCTTATTTGGAGCAAAGAGATTCTTCGTTGGTATATATGGTGGATGGTTTTATTTCTGAAAGCAATTCAGAAAATAGTAGTTTCTATAAAGATGATTTAAACTCTTTATTCGAATTAGTTATAAAGTTAAACCGATTGAATAAACCTGTTTTGTTAATAGGAGTGGCTTATGCATTACTTGACTTTTGTTCGAAATTTGATTTCCCACCTTTAAATAACTTTATTATCATGGAAACTGGAGGAATGAAAGGAAGAAGAAGAGAGTTGACAAGGGAAGAGTTGCATGATAAGTTAGAAAAAGGGTTTAAGGTTGATAACATACATTCAGAGTATGGAATGACAGAACTTTTTTCACAGGCTTATGCCTCATCTCAAGGGCGCTTTGAAGTCCCATCTTGGATGAAGGTTATAACTCGAGAGATCAATGACCCTTTTAAGCTTATCAAGGAGGAGACAGGTTGTCTAAATATTCTTGACTTGGCTAACATTGATTCGTGTGCATTTATCGCTACAGATGATTTAGGAAAGGTTTATCCAGATGGAAGCTTTACAGTTTTAGGTAGGTTAGATAATAGTGATGTTAGGGGGTGTAGTTTGATGATAAGCTAACTGATTTCTCTCTCAGAACTTCCTACTACAGCAGCTACAGCTGAATCGCCAGTTACATTGATGACTGTTCTGCACATATCTAATATTCTATCAATGCCAAGGATAATAGCAATGCCTTCAGCCGGAAGGCCGACAGATTGTAAGACAATGATAAGCATCACAATACCTCCTCCAGGAACACCTACTGAGCCGATAGAGGAGAGCGTAGCAGTCAATATAATGGTTAACTGTTGCCCAAGAGATAAATCGTAGCCATAAAGTTGGGCTAAAAAAATGGTTGTAACTGTTTGCCAAATGGAAGTGCCGTCCATGTTAACTGTTGCTCCTAGTGGAAGGACAAAACTTGATATTTTATTAGATACTCCTAGCCTTTCCTCGCAGCACTCCATCGTTAATGGTAAAGTAGCTGCGCTCGAACTAGTTGAAAACGCAAGCATCTGTGCTGGTGCAATTCCTTGAAAAAACTTTTTAAACCCTATCGAAGTAAATAGTTTAATCATAGATGGATAGATGATCATAGCCATAAATGTAAGTGCCAAGATAACCGTAAGTGCATAAAGTCCAAGTGCGGATAACAAACTCAAAATGTTACTACTATTTTCAACCACTAGTGAGGCGATTAAAGCCATAACACCGTAAGGTGCAAACTTCATAATGAGATCAACTAACTTGAGAATTACCTCATTTAACTGATCAAAAAACTGACGAATAATGGTGGTCTTTTCTGCTGGGATGAGAATAATTGCAATACCAAAGAAGATGGTAAAGAAAATCACTTTTAGCATTTTTGAATTGTCTTGCATAGCGGCCACAATATTATTGGGAATGATTTCTTCCAGAAACCTTAGTGGACCTTCTGATTGAAGCTTTTCAGTTGCTAAAGATTTGTCCTTCGCTTTAGGACCATATTGAGTTGCCAATTCCTCTTTAACTTTTGGATCAATTGACTTTCCAGGGTTAATGATATTAGACAATATTAAAGCAGAAATGATGGCAATTACTGTCGTTGAAAGGTATATTGCAACGGTTTTGGATCCAATTCGGGATAAACTTGAAATATCTGTAACACTAGTTATTCCTTTGATTAGAGATGCAAAAATTAAAGGTACAGCAATCAGCTTTAAAAGGTCAATAAACATTCTACCAAAGGGAGCAATCCAATCCGAGACTATGTAGTTGAAGCCAAGCTGGTCCATTGATAAACCAGTGATAAGACCTGCAATCATGCCAATTATAATCTTCCAATGTAAAGGGAGTTGCTTCATACTTATAATTTTGTTGTTTTTTGACGCAGTAAATGATCGGCAATGACCAAAGCTGCCATGGCTTCAACTATAGGGACTGCTCTTGGAACAACGCAAGGATCGTGTCTTCCTTTGCCTTCAATGACAACTGTTTTGCCGTCTTTGTTTATAGTAGTCTGATCTTGCATTAAAGTAGAAACTGCCTTAAAGGCTACATTGAAGTAAATAGGCATTCCATTGGAGATTCCTCCTTGAATCCCTCCTGAATGGTTCGTTTTAGTTTTAACCTGACCATCCTTTGATTCAAATTCATCGTTGTGTTCTTTTCCAGTAAGTTCAATTGTATTAAACCCCGATCCATATTCAAATCCTTTGACAGCGTTTATACTCAGCATGGCCTTTGCTAAGTCAGCTTGAAGTTTATCAAATACTGGCTCTCCAATACCAGCGGGGCAATTGGTAATTATACAAGTTATCTTTCCACCTAAAGTATTGCCTTCTTTCTTAGCTTGCTCGATAGCTTGAATCATCTGACTGGCAGTTTCCTTATCTGGACAGCGAACCACATTGTCTTCTACAGCTGAGCTGTCAACTAGCTCAGGAGGAGTATTTAAACTTACATCATAAACTTGTGAAGTATATGCAAATAGTTTAATACCATAGTGTTGAAGTAATAATTTTGCAATCGCTCCAGATGCTACTCTTGCTATTGTCTCTCTTGCAGAAGAGCGTCCTCCTCCTCTGTGATCTTTGATGCCATATTTCTGATCGTAAGTATAATCAGCGTGGGAAGGACGATAAGCATCTTTTATATGATCATAATCTTTAGCTTTCGCATCTTTATTTCGTACTATCATCGCAATGGGTGTTCCGAGCGATGTATTATTTGATATTCCAGAGAGTATTTCTATTTCATCACTTTCATTTCTTGAGGTAGTGATCTTAGATTGTCCGGGTTTTCTTCTATTCAGTTCATCCTGAATGAATTGGGTGTCAATCTCTAGTCCAGCCGGACATCCATCAATAACAACACCAATAGCCTTTCCGTGTGATTCTCCGAATGTACTAATCTTAAAGGCTTTGCCAAATGTATTACCCTTCATGATTTTTTATAATCTTCAATATTGATCACATGGTCACAAAATGAATATTCTGCTTCTTGATTTGAACCTATAACAACAATACAGCCTTTTTTGATTGATTGCAACGTATCCTCGTACCAAGATATATTTTTAGTATCTAAATTGGTAGTGGGCTCATCTAGTAAAAGCAAATCTTGTTTAGCATATAAAACGCTTGCTAATTTTACTTTTTGTTTCATGCCAGAAGAAAAATATTTTAATTGAACATTGCTTTGATCCTCTAAGTGTAGAGTACTAATTACTTTTGAAACAGTAAAGTCATCTTTTATGGGCTTTATGTTAAAGTGGAATTGGAAGAATTCGTTTAAGGTAAGCTCTTCTACAATATCTATGTAGGGTGCACAAAAAGAGATATATTGATACAATTTAGTCGGGTCTATTGTGTCTCCTTTAATTGTTGTAAAACTTCTTTTTCCTGAAGATGGAGATAGGTATCCTGAAATAATCTTTAGCAAAGTACTTTTCCCAGATCCGTTGCTCCCGATAATAGCGTAGCTGTTGTTTGCGGAAAATTTGTAGTTGAAATTTTTAAATGTCCACTCTTGATTATAGCGCTTCCCGATTTTTTCCAGCGAAATATTCATTACTCATTTCTATGCTGGTAATAGCCTTTCATGATACCTCTTTTGGCATTTTTAATGAAGCTGATAACCTCATCTCTCTCCTCTGTTGCTGGTATTTTTGCTTCAATGATTTTAAGAGCTTGAGTGGTATTGTAGCCTTTAATGAAAAGGATTCTGTATATGTCTTGAATGTGATTGATCTGTTCCGTTGAAAAGCCTCTTCGCCTTAGCCCAATTGAATTAATCCCGACGTAGCTTACAGGAGATCTCGCTGCTTTAGCATATGGAGGAATATCCTTACTCACAAAACTTAAGCCTGATATAAAAGCATGTTTTCCAATCGATACAAACTGGTGAATTCCAGAGTTTCCTCCAATGATAGCATATTCACCAATCTCTACATGTCCTCCTAACTGGGTACCATTTGCTATAATACAGTTGTTTTCAACGATACAATCGTGTGCGATATGGGAATAAGCCATTAATAGACAGTTATTGCCAATTTGTGTTTTATACTTGTCTTTTGTTCCTCTGTTAATCGTGACGCATTCTCTTATAGTTACGTTGTCTCCAATAATAACTCGTGTTTTTTCTCCTTCAAACTTTAGGTCTTGAGGAATAGCAGCAATTACAGAGCCTGGAAATATTCTGCAATTTTTTCCGATTTTAGCGCCCTCCATGATAGTTACATTAGAGCCAATCCAAGTGCCTTCACCAATTTCAACATTTTTATTGATGGTTGTAAAAGGATCTATTACGACATTATTAGCGATTTTAGCATCGCTATGAATAAATGCTAAAGGCTGAATCATGCGTCTTCTTTTCTGGTAATCCTAGCTACTAGCTCAGCTTCTGTAGCTATGTTATCGCCCACAAATGCTGTTCCTTTAATTTCAAAAATACCCCTCCTAATTGGACTTAGAAGTTCAACTTTAATGAGTAAAGTATCTCCAGGAACTACTTTCCTTTTAAACTTGACCTTATCTAGCTTTAAGAAGTAAGGGATGTAGTTTTCTGGGTCTGGAACAGATCTCATTAATAAGATACCGCCAACTTGAGCCATTGCTTCCGTTTGCAATACGCCAGGCATTACAGGGTTTCCTGGAAAGTGGCCGTTGAAGAACTCTTCATTAATGGTTACATTTTTTACAGCTACGACAGATTCATCATTTAATTCAATAACCTTGTCAACCAGTAAGAAAGGATACTTATGAGGTAAGAACTTAGAAACCTGATTGATATCAAATACTGGTTCTTCATTCGGATCATACTTTGGAGCCTGTACTTTACGTTTGTTCATCTTCAGTGATGCTTTGATTTTTTTTGCGAATTCAACATTTGCTTTATGTCCAGGCCTCGTAGCTATGATATGTGCTTTAATGGGGTGTCCAATTAAAGCTAAATCTCCAACAACATCCAACAGCTTATGTCTTGCTGGTTCATTCTCGTAATGAAGCTTTTTATTATTTAAAATTCCCTCTGGTGGTGCTTCAATATCAGTTAGGTTAAAGACATCAGCTATCTTTTGAAGCTTTTTATCCTCTATAACCTTGTCCACAACAACAATCGCATTATCAATGTTGCCACCTTTAATTAAATCATTTTCTACTAGTTCTTCCAATTCATGCAAAAATGAGAAAGTTCTGCAAGAAGCGATCTGATCCTTAAAGTCTTTGATAGAGTCAACAGATGCATGTTGCACACCTAGTACAGGTGAGTTGAAATCTATTTTGACATTTATTTTATATTCATTAGCAGGAATTGCTATCATCTCAACGCCCCTATCTGCCTCAGAGTAAATAATATTTTCAGGAAGATCTATGTAAATTCTCTCTGCATCTTGCTCTTGAATTCCAGCTTTTAGTAATGCGTCAATATATTTTTTAGAGCTTCCATCTAAGATTGGAGGTTCAGGACCATCAATTTTGATTAAGATATTATCAATTTCTAACCCGGCTAATGCTGCTAGTGTATGTTCAACTGTATTGATAGATGCACCATTTTGTCTAATTGTAGTTCCTCTTGATATATCTACCACGTTATCAATGTCAGCGTTAACAATAGGTTCGCCTTCAAGATCTGTCCTTTGGAACTTGTATCCGTGATTTTCGGGTGCGGGGTGAAAAGTCATTTTAACCTCTTTGCCTGTATGAATGCCAATTCCACTGACAGATACGGGTTCCTTAATTGTACATTGTTTAATCATAACTTATTGCTCTTTTTCAGCCAGTTGTAAGGCTTTTTCAAGTTCTTCTATCCTTTTAAGCATTTCTGGTAATTTTTTGTAAATCACCATAGACTTTAATTCGTTTTTTAATTCCTGAATTGGCGTTCCATGCCATACTTTATTTGGCTCTTTGATATCAGCAGGAATACCACTTTGCGCTCCAATTTTTGTTCCTGGAGCAATGGAAAGGTGTCCAGCAAATCCTACTTGTCCGCCAATAGCACAGTTCTTGCCAAGCTTAGTACTTCCAGAAATTCCACTTTGAGAGGCTACAACAGTATTTTGATCTATTTCTACATTATGGGCAATCTGAACTAAGTTGTCAAGCTTGACACCTGATCTGATAGTCGTGGAGCCAAGTGTAGCTCTATCTATCGTTGTATTAGCACCAATTTCAACATTATCTTCAATAATTACATTTCCTGTTTGAGCAACTTTTTCATAAGTACCATCTTGTTGGGGAGCGAAGCCAAATCCATCGCTTCCTATTACAGCACCAGAGTGGATAATGCAGTCAGCACCTACCTTGCAATCATGGTATATGTTAACTCCTGAATTTAGTATAGTATTAGCTCCAACGCTAGCACTATCTCCTAAAAAGCAATTTGGATAAATCTGCGTGTTATCTCCTATTGTTACATTGTCTCCAATGTATACAAAAGGAGCTATGTAAACATTATCTCCAATTTTAGCTGTTCCTGAAATAAATGCTTGACTAGAAATGCCTTTCAGCTTTTCAGAAGTGTCAAACTTGGTTAGTAGCTTTGAAAAACTCGTATATGGGTCTTCAACACGAATCAATGTTGCTGTTAATCCTTCTTTTACTTCTAAGCTTTTACTAACAATAATTGCTGATGCTTCTGTAGAATAAAGATAACTTTCGTATTTTGGATTAGCTATAAAGCTTATAGAGCCTTCTTTAGCTTCTTCAATTTTAGATATTCTTGCAATTTTTATATCTGGATCACCTTGAAGGCTTCCATTAAGGAAATTACAAATTTCTGAGGCTGAAAATTGCATACGCGAATTTAGGAATTAATTTTCAGAATCACTTATACAATTATACTTATGATTTGGGCGTGTGAAGCTGTTAGGATTATTAGCTTTTAAACATATAAACTATTTTATCGGTATCGAGTAACAACCTGATTTTAGTTATTTGTTTTGTTATCAGTTTTTTGTGATAAAAGCTATTACTTTTGACTAATGATTATTGGTGAAGAACGATTTGCAAGTATATTATTTCAGCAATAGATTTGCGTCTGGGTCATTAAAAATAAAAAGAAGTCAAGCAAAAATTGAGGTTTTATACACAACAACAGTTGCCAAAGCTTCTGATTTTTATTTTACAATCAATTAAACGTTAAACAATTGAAAAACAAATATACTTTAGGAATATTAATACTGGCTCTGCTTTATGGCAATTCACCTTTTGCCCAAACAACAGATTTTTTGACAGGCTTAGGTTATCCTACTGGTCTGGTTCTTGATGGAAATGACTTGTACTTTGCTGAGTTTACCAATGATAAGATTTCAAAAATAGATCTTACGTCGACTAGCTCTTCGCCAACGGATGTCGTAACGGGTATAGGTAGTCCTTGGGGACTTGTTATAAATGGTAACGATTTATACTTTGCAGAGTTTGATAGTGGTAGGGTTTCAAAAATTGATATAACGTCCACTAACCCAATCCCGACTGTTGTTGTGGCAGGTTTGTTAAGTCCAAATGGTCTTTTACTCAATGGCAATAACTTATATATTTCAGAATTTGATAGCGATAAAGTGGTGAAAATAGATATTACTGTAGCTAACCCAGTTCCAATAAATGTAGCATCTGAAGTGGCGGGAGCTTCAGGACTTGCTATTTATAACAATGATTTATATATAGCTGAATACAATAATGGGAGTATTTCTAAGGTTGATATTACAGCAATTAATCCAGCTCCGATTAACGTTATATCGGGTTTAGATAGACCTGAAGGGCTTTACTTTGATGGGGATGTTTTGTACGTAGCAGAATCTCGACCAGATGGTAACGGTGAAATTTCAAGGATAGACTCTATTCTTACTGATCCTATCAAAACCGATGTTGTTACAGGATTAGTAAATCCTAAAACTCACCTTATATTCGATGATCATCTTTACATAACAGATGCTACCAAGGGTAAAATATCAAAATTTGCTTTAAGCCCTTTACCTATAAATACTGTTTCTAATCTAAATTTATTCAATGTTTATCCTAATCCAACTTCAAATTTTATTAGGTTTTCAGGAATAGGAGAATCTAGGAATTACGTGGTTTTAAATACAAATGGTGTTGAAGTAATGAGAGGGGGAAATACGAATAATAAGACTTTGAATATTCAAGGGTTAGATTGTGGGGTTTACTACCTTAAGTTTGATAACGGTAGAACCTGTAAGTTTATTAAAAAATAGCTTGGAGAGCAAGTATCTCACAACAACTGCTGTATTTTAGCTATGCGATAGAATCCCCTTTGGGTAGCACAAATAATGCTTTACGACAGGGTCTGATAGAACCGATATGTTTAGTTGATCAGATGCTTCGGTAATGTCCATTGTACTACCGTCTTTATATAAAATATTGATGTTATTTGCCTTGGGATTATAAGCGCTATTGCTGGTAGTATCTGAAAAAACAAGATAGGATGCCTCTTGTTTACTTATACCATACTCAGATGAAGTACTATTTAGGAGGGCGTCTATCTGCTTTGGACTAAAGGCTTCGTTTTGAATTTTAATTTTTAAAAGCTGTCTATCTATGACACTTCGACATAAAGTAGAGAGTACCTTGTCAGAGGAGCTTATCCAGCTCTTTAAACCGCTGAAAATGTCGTAATCATCTAGATTGGCAAAATAGCTCAATAGTTGACCATCCTTTTTGAAATCATCAAGTGTAAACTCATCGTTTAGGAAAATATTTAATGTTTCTGAGGCCTCAAGCTTTTCTCCTTTTTCCGCTAGTTCTTTAGCTCTTTCAAGGATTTTTACTAAGGTTTGCTCAACTGCTAATACAGTTTTATGTAGATATACTTGCCAGTACATCAACCTACGTGAGATAATGAACTTTTCAATTGAATAAATACCTTTTGCTTCGATGACCAAATTATCATCTGAAACATTTAGCATTTCTATTATTCTATCGTATCCAATTACACCTTCATAAACACCTGTAAAGAAACTATCTCTATTGAGATAATCCATCCTATCCATATCAAGCTGACTGGAAACCAATTGATGCAAAAATTTCTTGTGGTATTGGTTTTGAAATATTTTTATAGCTAATGAAAGCTGTCCATCAAACTCTTCATTTAGTTTGTTCATAAACAAAACAGAAAGCTCTTCATGTGATATGCCTGTAACTAATGTTCTTTCTAATGTGTGTGAAAATGGTCCATGACCGATGTCGTGAAGCAATATAGCTATTGTAACTCCAATGGCCTCTTCATCTGTAATCTCATGTCCTTTAGATTTAAGCGTATTAAGTGCTTTACCCATTAAGTGCATTGCACCCATTGCATGTTGAAATCTCGAATGAGTTGCTCCAGTGTAGACGTAATTGGTTAATCCAAGCTGTTGTATTCTTCTGAGTCTTTGAAAATAAGGATGCTCGATTAAGTCAAAAATGACCCCATATGGAATAGTAATAAAGCCATAGACAGGGTCGTTAAATATTTTTTTCTTGTTCTGCATCTAACTACCTTAAAATCTTCCTCACAAAAGCAACCACAAAATAAGACATGAAGAAAACACCTACGAAACCTTCAATGTTGGAAAGCCATCTGAAAAAACCAGAAGGATAGTAGTCTCCATAGCCAATAGTCAAAAAGGTTATGGCACTATGATAAAATGATACTTCAAAACTTGATAGTTTATCAGGGTCGCCAAGTGAAGATACTATTGCAGTATCCATAAAAAAGGGCATCATCCAAAAGAGTAAGCTGAAAAATACGTAAACTACAAACGTGCTTATCAAAACTCGCAAAGGATCTGTTGCATATAATCCCATTAAGTCAAATAAAAGCCATTCGCTCCACATACTTGGATATACCCATAGTGCATTCCATTTGTTTTGTTTGATTTTTTCTTCTTTCCAAGCTTTTAATTCTAGTCTTTTAAACTCGATGTAAGCTTTATCCTCATCGTTATACTGTCCAGATTGTCTGAATTCCTCTTTAATAATTCTAAATTGTTCTGCCTTTTGATCTAGCGAAGATTCATCTTGTTCCATGATTATATCATAAACTCTGTTCTTTTTCCACTCTACCAGTATTCGACCAAGGTTACGCATGCCAGATAGGTTAATCTGATCAATTTTGACATCAGTAACGCCAGGCTGTAAATCCAATATATCTCTCACAATTGTATTCGATAAGTCAATATAGTTTGCTTTTTTTACTCTTAAGTCAACGTATTTATTGAATTGACAAGCTGTAAAGGTCAGTTTCCTTACTTGTGCATCTAAAAAAGAAATGTTGCCTTGTCCAAAGTCCGATTCTTCGAAAGTAACTGCGTTATCCCCAAAGTTGGTCATGTTAAAGGAAACACCGCCATCACCAAATTTTGTCCTTTTATATGAAATCTTACATGCACCAAAGTCGCTTTCGTCGAAAGTAACTTCTCCATTGCCAAACTCGCAACGTCTGAAATCTACTTTGCCGTCACCAAACTCGACCTTCCTGAAATCAATCTTCTTTCCTTCAAAAGTGGCTCTATCAAAGGACTTATTCCCATTTTTGAATTTTGCGAAGTGAAACTCAACATTACCAGTTCCAAAAGAAGCATTTTTAAAAATCACATTGCCATCTCCAAAGTTGGTATTTACAAACGAGATGTTTCCACCATTAAATTCGGCATTTTCAAAAGAAATGTTACCATTGCCAAATTCAGAAAACTGAAAATTCATATACCCTTTTCCAAAAAACACATTGGAAAAGTCAATTTCGCAGTCGTTAAATTTACATTTCGAAAAGTTTAGACTACCATTTGCAAAAAGTGAGTTGGTAAACTTAATTGTTCCAGCGTGAAATGAGGCGTTGGAAAAGTCAATGGTATTAGTTGAATCGAAGAAAGTGTTTGTTGCAGAAAAGACCGATAGCTCTACTTGTTCATTGGCATTTTTGCCATTTAAATCTCGGTATTCACTTAAGGAAAAATTTTTGATGTAGCAATTGTCTAAAACTACTGGTTGGTCTGTTTTAATAAGCTCATAAATGTTTTCTTTTTCTACATAGCCATACTCTTTCTCTTGCAAAACATTTCTATTTACATCTAGATGGCATACTTTTGCTGTTTTCTCAGATTGAGTGTCTGATGTTATTTTGAAGGGTTTATTAATGATTTCTACAGTAAATAGTAGGTTGTTTGTTGCCATTGCTTAAAAAAGTGTGCTAGAAAGCGAGACACGAAAATAATTAAAAATCAGCACTTAATAGAGTAAGGAGTCGGAAACGCTCTGAAATGTGGATATGTTGAGGAAAACTTTGTTATCGATAATTCAAATAAAGCTATAAATTAGTCGCTCATTCATTAATCATTTAAATTATATACAATGAACAAAGGAGATTTAATTAGTCAAATCGCTGGTGATGCTGGGATTTCAAAAGCAGAAGCTACTAAAGCTGTTGATTCTTTTGTAAATACTACAATCAATACTGTAAAAAAAGGTGACAAAGTTACTTTAGTAGGTTTTGGTACTTTCTCTTCTTCTAAGAGAGCTGCTAGAACTGGTAGAAATCCTCAAACTGGTGCAGAAATCAAAATCCCTGCAAGAACAGTTGCTAAATTCAAGCCAGGTAAAGAATTTGCTAGCAAAGTAAAATAATTTTTATTTCGGCAATTTTAAAAGCCAATCGGAAACGATTGGCTTTTTTTATGTGTAAGATTCTTCTTGCTAGAAGAATTTTGTAAGGATGCTTCCCGATAGCCTATTGAGGTTTACTTCAATAGTTTTTAGAATATATTGCAATTGAGTCAATTTGAGTTGATTCTCTAATAAGTTTAATTGGGTTAGTCGAAAATCATAACCATTTATCGTTCCTCTTTTTAGTTGTTCTTGAGCCGTTGTGTAGATTTTTGTCATTTGCTCTACGTTGCTTTCTGCTAATCTAATCTGAGTCATTATTGATCGATATTGATGATAAGAGCTCAATAAGTTCGCATCAATATCTTTAGTTACTTGTGCTTTGGTAAGCTTAGTATTATCATTTTGGAGCATAAGGTTTTTAATTTCCCTATTGGTATTTCCTCCATTAAATAAATTGAAACTAATATTAAGCCCAATTGTTGGCCCGTAAGTTTGGTTGGCATTAAGAAAACCAACCTCTGCAGTAGTTTTGGTATATTGGTAACCTCCGTATAAGTTCACTGTTGGATATCTATTGGCTATAGTTATTCTTAATTCCGTTTCCGTAATAAGTTCTTGTAAGCGTTGTTGTGTGAGTTGAATATTATTATTGACAATAAGTTTTTTCAATGTATCAAGATTAGGAATTGTATTAGTGTTGAAATCTGTATTCGTAACATCGATAGATTGCTCCAATTCATTATTTGCAATGCGATTTATTTCAATAACTAGCAATTGGATGGTGTTTTGTTGCGCCAACAAACGAATACTATCCGTTTGATAATCCACCTCAGCTTGTCCATAGTCTATTATTGTTGAGCTTCCTATTTCTCTTTTCTTTTTGGCAATTTTGAGTCTAAATGCCGAAATTTCCAATGCTTGTTGATAGCTTTTTAGTAGTTTGGTTTCATAAACCAGTTGGTAGTACGCTACAACAACATCGGCGACAGTTTGTTCAATATAAAACTTGGAATTAAACTCACCTAGATTTTGCAAATGACTTAGCTGATCGCGTTTAGCATGGACGCTAAAACCATCAAAAACTGTCCAATTTAGAATGGCAGAGGCATTTAGATTAGTATTTTCTGCGCCTATCCCTTCCCTAATAGTTGCATCTGCAAAAACTTGTCTGGTATTATTGAGGGAATTAGAATATCCACCACTTATATCTAAAGAGGGTAGAAAACCAGCATTTCCCAGTGTATTGTTGTTTGCCGAAATGTTTGCCTCATTTTTAGAAATGCTGATTTGGTAATTATTTTCCAATGTAGCATTAATCAGTTCCTGTAAGCTTTGAGCGTTACTTTTGCTAAATAATAGGAGGAAAAAAACTATCGTTAATATATTATTCAAAGTCTGCTTCATCTATAATCTTATTCTCTTTACTGGCAATGTAAGTGTACAAAGCTGGAATCACATATAATGTTAAAACTAATGCTAAGATTAGCCCACCAATTATGGTTAGGCCCATTGGTATTCTACTAGTTGATGAGTCCCCTAGTGCTAATGCAATTGGCAAAGCTCCTAGTATGGTAGATAAGCTCGTCATTAAAATTGGGCGAAAACGTTGTGATGCAGCCTCATATGCAGCTTGCTTTAACGATATGCCTGCATCACGCTTTTGATTGGCAAATTCCACAATTAAAATTCCATTTTTAGTAACAATACCAACTAATACAACCATTCCAATCTGACTAAAAATGTTTAAAGTCTGTCCGAATGTCCAAAGAGTGATTAATGCTCCTGCTAATGCTAAAGGGACGGTTAACATAATAGTTAAAGGGTCTCTAAAACTTTCGAATTGTGCCGCCAAAGTGAGGTAGACGAGCGCTAGTGCAAATAAAAATATCAAGCTAGTACTTGTAGAACTTTCGGCAAAGTCAGAAGCACTACCACCTAATGCCGTACTGAAAGATTCGTCTAGAACTTCACTTGCAATCTTTCTCATTTCGGAAATGCCATCACCTAGAGCATAGCCTAATGCAACATCAGCTTCAACAGTTGCAGAGGTATATCGATTATATCTTAGTAAAGAAGGCGGACGGCTTTTAAAGTTGATGTCTACCAAGTTATCAAGTGTGACCATATCACCGTTTTTATTTCTAACACTTATTTGGTTAAGGTCTAGCGGTTCATCACGTTTTGACTTGATGGCTTCAGTCAATACATAATATTGTTTTCCGTCTTTAATAAAATAACCTAGCCGCTGTTCACTTAAAAAGGTTTGTAAGGTTTTAGCTACATCAGCAATAGTAACTCCCATTAATAAAGCCTTGTTACGGTTAATGTTAACGGTGACCTCAGGCTTGTTAAATTTAAGGTCAACTTGAGAAACACTGAATACGGGGCTTTCCTGAACCTTGTTCATGAAAACAGGCAAGGCTTCTTTCAATCTTCCTAAGTCTGGGGCCTGTAATATAAATTGTATGGGAAGTTTATTAAACCCACCACCACTTGCCTTGATAGTTGGTTCTTGAATAACAAATGATTTTGCAAAAGTATGTTGACTTAATTTTTGATTAATATCTTTTGCTATGTCATCTTGAGAGCGTTCTCTTTCACTTGGTGGGACAAGAGTAGTCCTTATGAAAGCACTATTTAAAGATGTAGAAGCTCTGAAAGAAGGAGAGGTCACACCTAATAAAAAGGCCTTTTCTGGTAAAGTATCCATCATGTGCATGAGCTCAAGCTGATAGTTGTCCATTGCTTCGTATGATGTTCCTTCGGGAGCAGTAGATATAATTCTTAATTGACTTTTATCCTCTATAGGAGCCAATTCGGATTGCAGTTGTGATCCTACTAAGAATATACTTGCTAGCATAATTGCAAATACTGGAAAAGCCAACCACCGTTTATCCATAAATTTTTGCAATGAAGATGAGTAATACTTGGTCGAAGTAGTTACAGCCTTTCCAAAGGCTCGCATGAGTGCATTTTCACGTTTGCTCTTTCTTAAAAGCCGTGAGCTCATCATGGGAGTTAGTGATAAAGTAATAAAGGTAGATATTACAATTGCTCCTACTACTACCATGGCAAACTCTCGGAATAATTGACCAGTTAAGCCAGGCATGAAAAAGATGGGAATAAAAACACAGACTAAAGTGATGGAGGTAGCAATAACAGCAAAGAATACTTCTCTTGCCCCCTGAAATGCAGCTTTTATAGGATGTACTCCTTCTTCAATCTTGGTATATATGTTTTCCATTACGACGATAGCATCATCTACTACCAATCCAGTTGCCAGTACCAACCCTAAAAGAGACAATATATTAATTGAAAAACCTGCAGCATATAATATGGCAAAGCTTCCTATTAATGCAATTGGTATTAATACAACTGGAATTAAGGTGGTTCGCCAGTTTCTTAAGAAGAAAAAGATAACCATTAATACAAGAATGAAAGCTAATACAATGGTTGATTTTACTTCGCTAATTGCCTTACGGATAGACTCTGTTTTGTCTAAAGCAACATCTAATTGAATGTCCTCAGGTAGGTCTTTTTTCATCAATTCCAACCTCTTAAAAGCTTCATCGACAATTTCTATGTAGTTGGAGCCCGGTTGAGGCTGTAGTGCAATACCCACCATTGGGATTACGCCATTTCCTCGTAATAATGTTCTTTCTGCCTCTGCTCCTAGACGAGCCCTTCCTATGTCTTTTAAGCGGATTAATGTATTGTTTGATTCTCTGATGATAAGGTTGTCAAATTCCTCTACGGTATATAATCGACCAATAGTTCTAACAGTTAGTTCTGTAGCTGTTCCTTCTACTTTTCCAGAAGGTAGTTCTATATTCTGTACGTTAAGCGCATTTTGTAAATCAATAGGGGTAATATTTAGTTCACGCATTTTTGTTGGATCGAGTTCCAGTCGCATGGCATACTTCTTTTCTCCCCAAATTCGAATACTACTTACTCCTGGAATAGTCTGCAGTCGCTCTTTAAAAATGTTATTTCCTATTTGTGAAAGCTCTAGTAAACCCCGTTTATCACTTTGGACAGTAATAGAAAGTATGGTTTCGGCATCAGCATCTGCTTTATTTACAGATGGAGGGTCTGCATCGGGTGGTAAGTTATTAATAGCCTTTGCAACCTTATCGCGAACATCATTAGCAGCATTGTTTAAATCCATTTGTGGCAAAAACTCTACCGTAATGGTACTTCTGCCATCTGTGCTGATGGAGCTTAAGACTTTAACCCCATCAATACTGTTAATTTGTTCTTCTAAGGGTTCTGTAATTTGAGATTCAATAATTTCGGCATTAGCTCCTGTATAGTTAGTTTGCACGGTAACGATTGGAGGATCAACGCTTGGATATTCTCTTACGCCCAAAGAAATGTACCCAACTACTCCAAGCATAACAATGGTAATAGCAAACACACTTGCTAAAACAGGTCTTTTGATACTAATGTCTGATAAGCTCATATTTTAAGTTTGAAGTTGGAAGTCCAAAGCTGGGAGTTGTTCATCAGATCAAATGCATTTTGCCATATAATCAGCTTTTCAAACTTAAAACCTTTTTCCATTTCTATGCTTCTATTGTTAATTTCTACTTCCTACTTCTGACTTATCGCTTAAAGAAACCGACATTCCGTCCTTAACCGCTAACAAGCCAGTTGTTAAGACAATATCGCCTTCTTTGATTCCTGATAAAATATGAACTTTGTCGGCAGTTCTGTTCCCCAGAGTTACTACTCTTCGTTCGGCTTTTCCATTATTATAAACATAAACGGTTTGCTCTGTAATGGAGGGTACAACTGCTTCGGTTGGCACTAATAAAGCATTTTTGATGGTATTGGTTGGTAATATAATTTCGGCATAAGTCCCAGGTAAAATGGCTTTCCCGTCATTTTGGTCTAGCATTGCTCTAACGTTTATCATTCTTGTTTGCTCATCTATGGCAGGGCTAATGGCATAAATAGTAGCATTTAGGCTATCTGTTTCTATAACTACCATTACTTTTTTGTTTAATACGATACTACTTTGATAGGCTTGTGCAACGCTAAAATCTACTTTTAATTGCTGGTTGGCAGTAAGCGAGGTAATTAAATCCCCTTGTTTTAAAAAAGCCCCTTCACTAAAATTTCTCATTCCTAGTTGCCCGCTAAAAGGAGCTTTAACATTGGCGAGGTTAATATTGACTTGTAGCTGTTGTTGCTTGGATTGTAGGGTTTGCATTTTTGCGAAGGCAAAATCCACTTCTTCCTGACTGCTACCTTCAACACTTAGTAATTCTTTTTTTCGGCTGTGCTCTTTTTCTGCTGAGGCCAGTTCAGCATTTACACCAACTAATTCCGCTTGCCAACTTCTGTCGTCTAATCTTACAACTGTTTGTCCTTTTGAGATTTTCTGCCCCTCTGAAAAATAAATACTTAGAACCTGTCCGGAAATCGGCGCCATTAAGTTTACTTGTTCTTTCGCCATCAAGTTTGCAGTTGTTACTAGCTCATTATTAAAAGGGCTTGCAATTACTTTATATCCCTCTACAATCATACTTCTGCTAATGTTATTTTCTTTTTCTTTAGTTCCGCAAGCAAGCCAAACAGAAGACAATATTATTAGCACTGTGCCTTTGATTATGTTTTTCATTTATTTTCTTTTAAATGCTTTTACAATGTATTTGGGTTCAGGCATTGTATTAATTGTTGTAAATAATTTATTCATGCTTACTTTGAATGCTTCTTTTTCACTTCCAGAAAAATCATGAAATAATATCTCATTAGTTTTTTCAATTCCCTCTTTTATTAGAGGAACTAATTCCTTTCCCTTTGCCGTGACTTCTAATAGCTGACATCTCCTATCGTTGCAGTCTTGCTTTCTCATGATTAAGCCTTTATCGCATAAATAATCAACTATTCGCATAGTGTATACCTTATCTCTTCGTATTGCTTCAGCTAGGTCCTTTTGTGTTACCTTACCACTGTTTTTGGATAAAAAGATTAATGGAAAAAAATATCGCTCAATTCCAAGTGGAGTCATGAGTGTAGATAAAGTGCTGAGATAGACCTCAGCTATTCTGGACATCTCAAAGCCATAAATCTTTAAATCTTTCACCATGTATTTTGATTACATTTGAAACAGTTACAAAAGTAACTAATGTTTAATAGCTTTTCTAATTTGACACAAATTAGAAAAGCTATTAAAAGTATTCTTTGTCTAGAAGTACCTAAAGTAGAACTGTAATTCAGGTATTGCTGCTTTATCTCTTAAAAACGTATCTGGTAATAAAAATACCTTTATTGTCGTCACCACCAGCATCACTTTCTACACCACTTGTTACGAAAGCTAACTGCCAACCATCCTTGGCCATTTCATTAATCTTTGATGTAATTAAAGCATCATTGGAAGCGATATTTTGAAAGTTTATTCCAACACCGCTATAAAAATTGAGCAACTTCGTTTCCTTTAGGTTATCTATTTTAGCATCACTTCTTCTCACTCTTCCTTGCTTTGTATCTTTGCCTGATTCCCTTTCTGTTGTGAATTGGTCTGCATTGACACTCTCCGTATGCTCAATAATTCTTGATCTTCCTATGCCCATTGGCACAATTGATTCAACTGTGGTGATAACTTTATACTCTTGTGCTTCCGCAAAAAATATTCCTAAAACAGCCACAAACCCCAATGTTATTTTTTTCATTTTTGATTATTTAAAGTGATTTAGTTAGTAAGTGTTTAACAAAAATCGTGCCAAAACGATTTGTTTATTTCCTGAATCCATAGGGACAATGTTTGCAGCCATTTTTACAGCAATAACCACGTTCTTTTAAATACTTTTCTGTAAAAACATATCGTCCTAAATCGTCAATGTAGTAGTCAATATTTAGGGCAAGAGGTTTAGTCATTTAGTAAGGTAAAAGCTCCTTCAAATTTCAGATCTGTTTCATCAGACCAATCTACTGAGACTTTATAAGTGTATTCTCCATCAAGTAGCTTTTTAGATTCATGTGTGCCATCCCACGCATTGTTGATGCCATTAGTACTAAAAAAAACTTTACAGTCGTTTTTAATTTCCAAGCTATAATTTTCAAGCCCTCCAAAAGCTCTTGGTTGAAATGTATTTGTGATTGAATCGGCCGAAGTAACAAGATACCTTGGCATATCTATAAAATAATTATTATCGCTCTTATACCTGATATAAATGTGTTTGGACTGATCAACGTCTTTTACCTTAAGCGTCGGTTTTTCCGTGCATAACCTACTTTTGTTGCAAGCAAAAAAAAGTGTTGCTATTGCTAAGTAAGAAAAAGTTTTTTCCATTTGTTAGAAAGCAGGATATATGCCAGTATAATTCGAAGGTGTAAACTGTTTGAGTTCACTCTTAATGTTATTATCTACCTCAAGCGCATCAATAAAATTATGAATAGATTCTGATGTGATCTTTTCATTGTTTCTGGTCAATTCTTTTAACTTCTCATAAGGTTTTGGATATCCTTCACGCCTCAGTATATTCTGAATTGCTTCAGCTACAACAGCCCAATTATTATCCAAGTCCTTTTTGATAGAAGTCTTGTTAAGCAAAAGTTTTCCTAAACCTTTTTGTATAGATTTTAACGCAATTATAGTATGACCGATTGGTACACCAATGTTTCTAAGAACTGTGGAGTCTGTTAAATCCCTTTGCAATCGAGAGATGGGCAGTTTTGCACTTAAGTGCTCAAAGATTGCATTTGCAATACCTAGGTTACCCTCAGCATTTTCAAAATCAATTGGGTTAACCTTGTGTGGCATGGCAGAAGACCCCACTTCATTTTTTATAACCTTTTGGGAAAAGTATTCCATAGAAACATAAGTCCAAATATCTCTGCAAAGGTCAATTAAGATGGTGTTGATTCTCTTATAAGCATCAAATAGTGAAGCTAGATTGTCGTAATGTTCAATCTGTGTAGTAAATTGAGATCTGTTTAGTCCTAGCTTGTCTTTAGCAAAGTTGTTGGCAAAAGTAATCCAATCTACATCTGGATAAGTTGCATTATGTGCGTTGAAATTGCCAGTTGCTCCACCGAATTTTGCATTATATGGCACACTTTCCAGTTGTTCCATTTGTTTTGTCAAGCGTTCGATAAAAACCATGATTTCCTTTCCTAGGTTAGTTGGTGATGCCGGTTGGCCATGAGTTTTAGCGAGCATTGAAATGTCTTTCCATTCTGAAGAAAGACTTTTTAAAGTTGAGATAGTAGAGTCAAAGTCTTTCTTTATCGCTTGCTCGTAAGCCTCTTTTAGAGATAAGGGAATGGATGTATTGTTAATATCTTGGGACGTCAATCCAAAATGGATAAACTCTTTATATGATTCAATATTAAACTCATCAAACTTTTCTTTAAGAAAATACTCAACTGCCTTTACATCATGATTGGTAACCTTTTCAATATCTTTTATCTTTTGAGCATCTTCAATGGAGAAGTTTTGATAAATTGTCCGAAGCGCACTGAACTTTAATGAATCAAATGAACCAAGTTGAGGAAGTGGTAACTCGCATAGTGCTATGAAATACTCAACTTCAACTTGCACTCTATATTTGATTAGCGCATATTCAGAAAAATAGTTTTCTAACACCGATACTTTATTGCGATAACGACCGTCAATAGGCGAAATGGACATCAAAGTATTTAGCATAAATTAGTTCTTATGGTCAAACAATAGTCAAAGATAAGCATTCCTCATCCAATAATTTTTTTTGATTATATTCCGTAAATTTTTTTCTTTGTGAACGCGGATGTTGAATTTTCGGTGTTCGAACTTTACTAAGATGTAATTATGGCGAAGAATTTATTGATTGTTGAGTCACCAGCAAAGGCAAAAACGATCGAAAAAATATTAGGAAAAGATTTCACAGTTAGGTCTTGTTATGGACACATTCGTGACCTGAAGAAATCTAATGATGCGATTGATATCGAAAATAAATATACTCCAGTTTATGAAGTACCAAGCGATAAAAAGAAAATAGTTTCTGAATTGAAAAAGCTAACTAAAGAATCCCAAGAGGTTTGGTTAGCAACGGATGAAGACCGTGAAGGGGAAGCTATATCATGGCATTTGACAGAAGTCTTAAAATTAGATGTAGATAAAGTTAAAAGAATCGTTTTTCATGAGATTACCAAGCCAGCCATTGAGAGTGCAGTAGCTAATCCTAGAACAATCAGAAAAGATTTGGTAAATGCGCAGCAAGCGAGAAGGGTCTTAGATAGACTGGTAGGATTTGAGTTGTCGCCAATACTTTGGAGAAAAGTGAAAACAAACCTTTCAGCAGGAAGAGTTCAATCTGTTGCCGTTAGAATCGTTGTAGAGCGAGAAAGAGATATAGAAGCTTTTAATCCTGAATCAGCCTTTAAGGTTGTTGCATTTTTTGAGGCGGAAGAAGCATCCGGAAAGCGTAGATTATTCAAAGCCGAGCTAAGTAAAAAGCTAGGAAGTGCATCTGATGCAGAGGCTTTTTTGGAAAAGTGCAAGCAGGCAGACTTTTCAGTTGGTGATATACAAGTTAAGCCAGGTAAAAAATCTCCTTCAGCGCCATTCACAACTTCTACTTTGCAGCAAGAAGCTAGCCGTAAAATGGGCTTTTCGGTGTCAAAAACAATGGTTGTTGCACAAAGACTTTATGAGGCGGGAAAGATTACTTACATGAGAACGGATTCTGTTAACTTATCTGACTTGGCTATCAACGAAGCGGCGAGCACTATTCAAAAGCTTTATGGAAATGATTATTCAAATCCGCGACAATATAAGGGCAAGTCTAGTAATGCACAGGAGGCACACGAAGCGATTAGACCAACTTCTATGTCAAGTCAAAGTGTTGACGGAGATCATGATGAGCAGAGGCTTTATGATTTAATTTGGAAAAGAACCGTCGCTTCCCAAATGAGTGAAGCTAAAACAGAAAAAACTACTGCTAAAATCAATATCTCAACCACAGATGAGCAATTGACCGCATCAGGAGAAGTGATCAAGTTTGATGGATTCTTAAAGGTATATATGGAATCTACAGATGATGATAATTCCGAAGATGAAGATGATGTGTTATTACCTCCTTTGTCTGTTGGGCAGCAACTTGATCTAAACGAGCTATCTGCAACAGAGCGTTTTTCAAGACCTCCATCCAGATATACTGAAGCGAGCTTAGTTAAAAAACTTGAGGAGCTAGGTATCGGGAGACCTTCAACGTATGCTCCTACAATTAGCACTATTCAAAAGAGGGGATATGTTGAAAAGAAATATACAGATGGGATAGAGCGAGCTTACAAATATCTTGTTTTAAAAGATGGTAGCATTTCAAAACAAGACAAAACAGAAATGACGGGAGTCGAGAAAGGGAAATTAGCACCAACGGATATTGGCAAGCTGGTAAATGACTTTTTGTTGGAACACTTTGAAAAAGTGATGGACTTTAGTTTTACAGCTAATATTGAGGAGCAATTTGATGCAATTGCCAATGGAAGTAGTGATTGGAGTAAAATGATTGATGAGTTTTACAAACCCTTTCATAAAAATGTAGAAAAGACTTTAGAAACTGCAGAACGTGTTACAGGAGAGAGAGCCTTAGGTGATGATCCGAAATCGGGAAGACCTTTAATTGTAAGGATGGGGAGATATGGTCCCATGGCGCAAATAGGGCATCCTGATGATGAAGAAAAACCTGTTTATGCTAAGTTGAGACCAGGACAAAGTATTGAGACGATTACATTTGAAGAAGCAATAGAGCTTTTTAAGCTTCCAAGGAAGTTAGGAGAATATGAAGGTAAACAAATTACTGCGGCAATAGGAAGGTTTGGCCCTTATGTGATGCATGACGGTAAATTTGCCTCCATTAAAGGGGCTTATGATCCCCATGATATCACGTTTGATGAAGCTGTGGAAGTAGTTGAGGCAAAGAAAAAGTCTGATGCAGAAAAGTTTATTAAAGATTTTGAAGGAGAAGAAATACAAATTCTAAAAGGTCGATGGGGACCTTATATAAAAGCAGGTAAACGTAATGTAAAAATGCCTAAGGATATAGAGGACCCAGCTAAGCTCACTTTGGAAGAGGTAAAAAAAATAATAGAAGAAACACCTATTTCAAAAGGTAAGCGAGGTAAAAAGAAGTAATATTGCATATTAATGATCGACGAAAAGGAAATAAAAGCTTTAATAACATTGCTAGATGACCCAGATGAGAACATCAACAATCATGTAGTTAGTAAGCTTTTGTCTTTTGGTCCGGCTATTGTTCCAACACTAGAAAGTGCATGGGAAGAAGCTTTTGATCCTATTCTACAACAGGATATTGAAAATATCATTCACAAGATCAATTTTGATGCCTTAAAAAAGGAATTGCAAGAATGGAAAGAAGGTGATCGGGAGAACTTGTTAGATGCCATATTAATTGTATGCAAATATCAATATCCTGATCTTGACATAGCAAAAGTCAAGTCTAAAATCGAGGAGATAAGGCGTTCTATCTGGCTTGAGATAAGCCACAACTTTACGCCATTAGAGCAGGTGAATATCTTTAATCATATCTTCTATACATTATATGGCTTCAAGGGAAATACAAAAAATATTCAAGATCCTCAGTACTATTACATTAATACATTGCTAGATACGAAAAAAGGAAATCCCGTTTCTCTTGGAATATTGTATTTGCTAGTGGCTCAACAACTTGAGCTTCCAATTTACGGTGTTAATTTGCCTCAGCACTTTATTTTAGCACATACAAAATATATTAAAGAAGAATACCCTCAGGATAAAGATGTTCGAAATAACATTTTGTTTTACATCAACACTTTTAACAAAGGGCTGATCTTTACTAAAAACGAGATTGACCTTTTCTTGAAAAAACTTAAAGTCGAACCTAAGCCAGAGTATTATCTGCCTTGCAACAACGCTCGTGTTGTATGTATTCTTATTAAGGGACTAATCTATACTTTCAGAAGTATTGGCTCTAAAGAGAAAGTAGGCGAGCTAGAGTCTTTACTAGAGATCGTCAATGAGTAATATTTTAAAATGATATGCTGAAATATGCTAAGTATATCATTTCGCTTTTCATAATAGCTACAATTCTATTTACTGTTGTTGTTTACAGCATAGCTATAAGACATATTCCCTCAGACAAAGAGTTAACCAATATTAAAAATGCGATTGCATCCGAAGTTTATACTTCAGATTCAGTTCTTATTGGTAAGTTTTATTTTGAGAATAGAACAAATGTAGCTTATGAAGACATATCCATTCATATCTTAAATGCACTTATTAGCACAGAAGATATCAGGTTTTTTGAGCATGAGGGGATTGATCAGAAGAGCTTGTTGCGTGTGTTATTTAAAACGATTCTCATGGGGGATCGAAGTGCAGGTGGCGGAAGCACAATTACCCAACAGTTAGCTAAAAATTTATTTCCAAGAAAGGAGCGTTATCCTTTTGCAAGGATGTTGTTTTATAAGATAAAAGAAGCGGTTGTTGCACATAAATTGGAACAAAACTATTCAAAAGAGGAAATTATAACACTTTACTTAAATACAATCCCATTTGGAGAAAATATATACGGAATCGAAACAGCTGCAAAACGCTTTTTCTCAACTAATACCCAAGAGATAAAAGTTCAAGAGGCTGCTACTTTGATCGGACTTTTAAAAGCTAATCACACTTATAATCCAAGACTTTTTCCGGGAAATTCAATTAAAAGAAGAAATGTTGTTTTGTCACAAATGGCAAAATACAATTATATCAGTGAAGATAAATTAGACTCTTTATTAGAATTGCCAATTGATTTAAAGTATCAAAAGCCAAGTTCATTAAAAGGTTCGGGCTTGTACTTTCAACAGTACCTAAAAGGGCAATTGCTTGAATGGCTTGAAAGCGAGAACAAGAGTAAAGGAACAGAATATAACCTCTTTACAGATGGCTTGAAAATCTATACTTCAATTAATTATCAAATGCAGGTTTATGCTGAAGAAGCAGTGGCAGAGCATATGGCTGCATTACAAAATGAATTCAGGCGACATTGGAACAAACAAGATATTTGGAACGAGAACAGCGCTACTCTGAATAAGCTTGTAAAGCAATCGACGCGATATAAAGCTCTAAAGAGCAAAGGCGCAAGTGAGAGTGAAATTGAAACAGTTTTTAATAAGCCGCTTAAAATGGAGATTTATTCTGCCTCAGGAGTTAAAGAAGTTATGATGTCTCCATTAGATTCCATAAAATATTATAATGCTTTTCTTCAAACAGGTTTTTTGGTTGTAGATCCATTTAGCGGTAATGTTTTAGCTTGGGTAGGAGGGGTTGACTATAATTATTTTCAATACGACCATGTTTTATCAAAAAGGCAGGTAGGTTCGATATTTAAGCCAATAGTTTATGCAACGGCACTAGAGGAGGGTATTGATCCATGTGAATATATATCCAATGAAAAAGTGGTTTATACAGAATATGAAGACTGGAGCCCTTCAAATGCAGATGATAATTATGAAGGGTATTATTCGATGCAAGGAGGTTTGACGCATTCTGTCAATACCATAGCAGTTAAGTTAATTATGGAAGTTGGTGTTGATAGAGTTATTCGTTTTGCAGAAAAGTCAGGAATAAAGTCTGAAATTCCTAAAGAACCATCAATAGCTTTAGGTAGCGTTGAAGCATCATTATATGAAATGTTGAACGTTTATACATGCTTTGCAAATGGAGGAAATAAAGTAACGTTGTCAAATGTGCTATCTATTAAAACTGAAAACGGCGAGTCGTTGTATCAAAAAGAACCTGAAGTTAATTCCTCTGTAATGAAAAATACAACTTCAAAGATTATTACAACGATGTTGCAGAGTGTTGTAGATAGCGGAACAGCGAGAAGCTTGAGAGGTGTTTATGGATTTAACTTTGATATTGCAGGAAAGACAGGTACAACACAGTCTCATGCTGATGGATGGTTTGTAGGGTATACATCTAACTTAGTAGCTGGAGCTTGGGTTGGCGGTGAATATCCATTTATTCATTTTAGAAACATCACACAAGGACAGGGTGCTCATACTGCTTTGCCTATTTGGGCAAAGTTTATGAATAAGTTGCAAAAAGATAAAGAGTTGAATAGTTATGTTAAAGAAGAGTTTGAGGAATTGGATGCAGAACTACAAGGTATGTTAGATTGTGATGCCTTTATTGAGCATAAGAACGTGTTTAAAAGCATCTGGGATGAAGTTTGGGGTAGGAAAAGAAATTTGAAAGATACTATTAGAAGAAAAAATATTTTTGAAAAGGTAAAAAAAATATTCAAAAAGAATAATGATAAGTAGTAATAATCTATTTTGACATTTATTGGAAGGGTAAATATTCTGTTTTTTTGGTTTGCGTTGAATAGTACCCTGATATAAATTCATTTCAATACATAACCTCAACATTGTTTGGGATGTAAATATTTTTTGAAATGAACAGGTCTTTTTTTCTTTTCGTAGGAGTAGTTTTTTTGTGGAAGTTGTCAAACGCTCAAGTCGAAAACTTTAATTGGGCATTCGGTGATAGTATAGTGATTTCCTTTGCTGAAGGTGGTGGAGCAGAAGTAGTGCCGACAAAGTCAAAGGTAGATGTTACCAGTATAGGTGTAGCATCAATGAGCGACCAAGAAGGCAACTTGCTTTTTTATACCAACGGTGAAACGGTATGGAATCGTGACCATGATACAATGGTTAATGGTTATGATCTAGATGGAAATAAGTCATCATCCCAAGGGGTTGTAATTATGCCATATCCTAATGTATCTGATCAATATATCATTTATACGGCAGATCATGCTGGAGGAAGCAATGGTCTAAAGGAACACCTCGTGGATATGTCTAGAAATGAAGGTCGGGGAGAGGTGACGCTTAAAAATCATACATTGCTAGATAGATGCCTAGAAGGGTTGACGGCTATTAGACACTGTAATGGTATAGACCACTGGTTAATTGCACACGAATATGGGCTTGACTCAAGATTTGCAGTTTTTAAAGTTACAGACCAAGGTGTAGTTGATACAACTTTTTATGATGAAGGTTATCAGCAGTTTCCTAATCCTGGCTGGGCAAAAAGTCACTATGTCGCCAATACTTCAGGTAACAAATTAGCTTCACTTTACGAGGAGCTTGGAATAATTGAGTTTTTTAGTTTTAATAACTATTCAGGAACTATCGAAAAAGATTTTTCAATGAAAAAGTTCAATTGTAAAGGGGTCGCCTTTTCTCCTGATTATTCAAAATTATATGTAGTTCATGCGCCCATTTTATCAAATACAAAACTGTACCAGTATGATTTAAAAGAAAGTGAAATCTTTGGTGATCAGTATGATTCTGCCAAGGTCGTTAATTCAGAATTAGTTTTGGGAGAATATGCCTCGGGAGGTGGAAGCATTATCATGGGGCCTGATCAGAAGTTGTATGTAGCTAGATACAGAAGAGAGTATATCGGTATTATTGATAATCCTAATGAGTTGGGAGAGCTAAGCAATTTTAACCCTGATGCAATTTCTCTATCGGGAAGGCTTTCAGGATTAAATATTGGCAATTTTTCCGTGGCATATTCAAGGTATAAGACTTTTGTGGGGCAAAAGGACTTCACAGGATGTCCTCTCGGAAATGATTCCGTAAAATTAGTATGCAGAGGCGGACATAGTTATTCCTGGTCTCCGATTTTAGGACTTTCGGATACGACATCTTCGAGCCCAATGGCCAAAATTTCTGATACCATTGAATATCGTGTTCTGATTAACAATGAGCCAGAGTGTGAAGTAGACGAGTACTCATTTAATATAAGGCCCTTTGGTGATTACCAAAATCCTCAAGTAGTAAAAGGTGATGATACGATATGTATTCAAGATAGCACTTTGCTTAAAGTCGAGAGCGGACATTCTTATTTATGGTTTCCAACTAATGGTTTGAGTGATACAGACAAAGGCTCTGTAATTGCAAATCCAGATACAACAACAATATACAATGTTACCATAAGCGATAGTAATGACTGTTATTCACAGCAGCTCAGTATTACGGTGTCTGTAAAAGATTCTACAGAGATTATTCCTGATATGGCGGTTATCAATAAATGCTCAGGCGATACTGTGGAGCTAATGGTGACAGGAGGAGAAAATTATACTTGGGAACCATCAATAGGATTAAGCAGCGATACGTCTTCAAGAGTTGATTGTTTTGCGGAGATGCCTACCGAATATACAATAAGTTCAGAGGAAAAATGTACTAAAGAGAGTAGTATTACAGTAAATATTTTACCAATTGATAGTTGTGCAACACCGACAAGTATATTAGATGGCAAGGATGGTTATGGAATAACATTATACCCTAATCCTGCAAGAGCTAATTCAGAAATTACCATTGAGCTCAACTTTACAAGTAGAGGCAATATGAGAGGAGTAATTGAGCTATTTGATATTCAAGGTTATACCCATCGCTATATCAGCATAAATAAAAAAGACAAAGAAGTTGTTATTTCTCTGAAAGATTTATCACCTAGTTTGTACATGTTAAAGTACACATTGGGAAAAGAAGTAGTGTGCAGAAGCATACTGTTGCAATAAGCTAGCCCTTGATTGATTAAAATGGGAATTATAAAAATATTTTTTGGGTTTTTAGTATTTGTATCATGCTCTAAAGTATGCTACACCCAGATAAGCATATCTAAGGTCTTTAATAATAAAACATATGATAACCTTCAACTGGATTATTTGCCTTACGTTAGTAAAGTCGATAGCCATGAGTTTTTAATAGGAAGTTCTTTTAATAAAAAGGTTGGTTCCGCTTTTAGATCAGGGGCTGGGGTGTTGAGTATTAACGGATATTTAGAGACCAACTGGACTAAAAGGGTTGCTCATAATGCAACTTCATCATGGGCATATTTAACTGAAATAATTTCTAATAGGGAAGCATTCCATTTTGTGGAACGGAGTTCGCAGGGCAAAAGCGTTATATCAAAAGTAGACTTATCTGGAAATATGCTGTGGAGAAAACAATCCAATCTGAAAATGTATTACGATTTGGATATCCTGGATGATTCGAGTCTGGTTTTGCTAGGTCAGGAAAATGCGTTGCCTGAAAGAGCAGCTATTGAGAAAGTAGATGCTGATGGAAATTTGTTGTGGAGAAAAGCTTATGAAGCTGGAGGGGATAATTATTATAGACAATCCCTTTGTTTGCTAAAGGAGCAATCAGTTTTAGTTGCAGGGAGAAATGATAATGATGAATTAATTGTTTTAAAAATTGATTCCATTGGCAACTTGATATGGGCAAAACTTTATCGGGACTTATATGTAAGGGCAGTTAGTGAGATTATGCAAACAAAAGACTCTAGTTATGTAATGATAGGACATAACCAATGGGCGGATGAACCTGCTGACTATTCTATTTTTGTAATGAAAATTGATCAAGAGGGAGATGTTGTATGGAATAAGAGTATAGATTCGGACAGCACGCTTTCAGATAGAGGGAATGCAATTGTTGAGTTGGGCGATGAAAATATGCTATTGTGCGGTAATACTCAAATAAAGGAGTCATCAGGTTGGAGTGCAAAAGGATGTATAATAAAGATGGGTTCTAGAGATGGAGGTATAAAGGGAGCTTTGATAGTTGAAGGGGCTTTTTCATTATATGACATTGAAAAAATCAATGATTCTTCTATTATTACTGTTGGTAAATCTAGTTATTTCAATGGCACTACTTATGGTGTTAAAACCACAGCACATCGTGTTGATTATAATAATTTTGATATTGGATGTAACCTTCAGCATGATATGAGAGAGACTATACTAGCTCCCTTTGTTGTAGATATTACTGCTAATATTGTAGTTGAAGATCCAACAGATAGTCATGTTGATATAACATTTTTAGAAGAGACTCTTGACTACCAAGATTCCTGTATTTGTGTAACTACAGAGACACAAGGGGGAATAGTGAATAGGCCGATATTAGATACTACCTCACTATGTTTTGAAGATAACTTGTTTTCTTTAAGCCTAGAAGCTAAAATGGATACGGTGGAGATGCAGGTTGATTTCGGAGATGGTGAAGTAGAAGCCTATAAAAGGTATGGCAAATTTGAAATTAATCATAGGTATCAGAATACAGGAACGTATGGGTTGAAAATTATCTATAAGGTAAATCCTACATATAGGTGTACTGATCGTTATGCCGATACAATACCTATTGTAGTTGATGTCAAAGACTTTTATTTTAATGTAAATCTATCTTGCGATAGCAATAAAATCGAGATTCAAGAAGACCAATATGATAATGTTTGGTTTGATGAGGATAGCACAAAGCAAATAGATATTAGTGAGATTGATTATTTGGATAGTGTAAGTGTTAGGGTGTTCCATAATAGCTGTTGGAAGCAAAAAACGATTCAGAATACTTGCGAACAACCGACACAAAGCATGTCAGTTTTCTTACCAAATGCATTTAGGGTTGGTAGTAGGTTAAAACCAATTATATCAGGAGAGTATGAATATTTTTCATTGAATATTTATGATAGATTTGGGAAACATATGTTTCAAGCTAATAATCCTTTCGAGTATTGGGATGGTGCTTACAATAACCAGTTTCTTCCCCCATCAGTAGTTTCTTTTAATTTGGTACTTCAGAATATTGAAGGGAAAGAAATTATATACTCTGGCAATATACAATTACTCAATTAGGAACTCTCGTATTTATTAGCAATATTGACAAAGCATTTTTATATTAGGTCTCAGTGTAAAATAATCAGTTTTGAAAAGAGAGCCGTTATTCTTACTTATCAAGTCTTTAACCAAATCAGAAAAGAGACAGATAAAACTTTCTAGTAAGATAAGAGCTGGGAATAAAAACTATGTTAAGCTGTTTGATATTTTATCAAACATG
The DNA here is from genome assembly GCA_030426955.1 of Bacteroidia bacterium. Classification (GTDB taxonomy): domain Bacteria; phylum Bacteroidota; class Bacteroidia; order Chitinophagales; family JAUHXS01; genus JAUHXS01. Next base: position 93,926 of record JAUHXS010000011.1, read on the forward strand.
AAAGACTACGACGAGGCCGAAGTTAAGCGGCAAATAGATGATGCCGATTTTTTGAAGTCATTGTCAAGAAATAAAAATTACTTATACAATTTCATTTTAGATATAGTGTTTAATTTGAATGAAGGAGAGACATTTCAATATCTTAAGCGAATAGGCCATATACGCGTTCTGCAGGGGAAGGGATTGTATTCTGACGCAGAAAGATTGCTCAAGAAAATGATTTCTAGGCCAAACAGGAATACACAACTTTATAAAATGTTGCTCTTGGAGAGTGAGCGAGAAATAAAATGGGGAATTCTTGATAATTATGGAGGAGGTGGTAATGATAAGACTGTCTACAATGTAGAGGAGTATTATTCTAGGTATTTTGAAGAGGTGGAAATTTTGAAAGAAACCAAATACCATCTTCAGTTTCAGGACAAAATAATACAACTAAGTAATATTTTCGGAGAGGGAATGAACAAGGAGGAGAGGCCGATAGAAAAGTATATAGCAGAGCAAAAGGACAATATTAAACACAATAGGTTGCCAAAAGATCTTGAGATAGTTATCTACAATAGTCTGATGGCTTACTTTTTTCTAAATAGAGAGAAGATAGATAAGGCTGAGGTGAGTTTTTATGCTAATCTATTCATCGATCATATGGAACATTTGTCGTCTAGCATAGTACTAGCTCCTCAATCACATTTGACGAACTGGGGTAATATAATTGTTGTAAGTACAAGCTTTAGACTTGTTGATACTGTAAAACGGTGCTTAGATATATTAGAGCATATTATAGTTAATTATAAAGGCAATACGCAAACATATCAAATGACCAAGCTGTTTTGGATTCATAGGAGCTGTTCTAGCTATGAGATGCAAAATGATCACCAAGGGTTATTAGCGTATCTTGAAAGTCAAAAAGAATTTATCTTTTCGCTTAATGAGGGCGGGGAGTTGCTTAATCTGCATTACATTGCTATTCAATCTTGTGTAAATGAAAAGAATTACAAAAATGCACTAGACTGGAGTGTTAACCTGAGTGAAGTTATCAATTCTCTTAAGGAGCGAGATGGATATACATTGCCTTATAATTTAGTATCCATGATCATTCACTTTAAGTTAGGAAATACTTTGCTTTTGGAGTCATTTACTAGAAAAGTGAAAAGAGCTTTATTGAAAAGTAAAAAGAGCGAACAATACGCAGTATCCTTGAGTAATACACTTATAGACTTTGTTACAAAACCCAAGCAGCAATTTGAGAAAAAAAATAAAGAAAGCATATCATTGCTAATGAAAAGCACCAAATCAAAAGAGAGTCTGGAGTTTAATAAGAACTTTGATTTTGAAAAATGGTTGAAATATGAATTAAAGCTTTTCTAATCCATAGTGGTTTATTTAATTTTATCAATAGTCATTTTAGATGTCATTACACCATGGGAATCAACACTTTCAAACTGAACAACCCCAATACCAGGGACAAACCATTCAGTAACATGTTCAACTATATACCCTAATTCATTTGTAATTCCCTTTTTAACAAATTTCTTCGCTATTCTTTCTTTAAAATCTGATTCCCATAGGGCCATATTAGCATTGAGTTCTTGGCTTTCAGTATCCCAGTCAGTTACTTCATTGTTTTTTGTCCATCTTTGTGATTGAATCACATAAGAATCGTAAGAATCCTTTCCTATTTTAAGGGATACCTTGTCGGTTACAGTTGCAAATACATGATGCATAATGTAAATAGAAGAAGAGATAGTTACTTTTGCATCTGTCTTGATAGTTTTATAAACTGCTTTCATTGTCGATTCTTCCCAAACGCCAATACCGCTAACTGCTTGTCCTTTTGAGTTAACTCCACTATTATAGCCATAAGAGGTCGATGTTACTTTTTTGTATCCTGTTAATACATTGTGCCTAATTTTATCGTCCCATGATGTAGGTACGGACAAATAAATATCTTCATATAAAGGAAGATTATCTCCAATATCTAGGGAGTTTGGAAATACAGCAGCACCTTGACTACCAAAGCCAATGGTTTTTTTTGTCAATTCAAATTTAACTTCATCTATATATGCATTTGGTGCATTTACATTTACTAAAACATTTTCTTCCATCCGCATAATTCCCTTGTTTCTAAACAAATACAAGGTGTCATTTTTACACTCCATAGGAAATTTATAAGGTCCCATTTGAAAAGCAATGGATTCACCCCAAGACCCTTTTGAATAATCTGTCATGGTTAAAGTATAAGGTGTTCCTCCAAAACCTTTTATTTTCCCACTAGCACAATCTTTATTGTAGTCTGCAACCATTTCAGCTCTCTTTGTTTCACTAGATTTTATAAATTTTTTATCAGCAATAAGTGTATTTACCCATGAGCTTGTTGTTTGAGTTATTTGCTGTCCCTTTTTAAGGGTTATGCAATTTTGTGCTAAAACTGATGATGTAGTAACCAATCCTAGACCAATAATAAGTAGTGTTTTTTTCATGATTTATATTGTTTATAGTTGTAGGTAAGGCAAGATAGTGAATTTTAGGGATAAATCGTTACCTGCCTCGATGGCAAGGCGGGTGCGCTTTGCGCGATGTTCTGGGCTGTCGCTGAACAAGATTTCTAAATTTCAGATTGTCTTGTACTCTTTTATGGATTCTGTATTTTAAAAATATGTTTTAATGGCAAATTCAAATTGTTCAATAAAAATGTCTTTGAAAGCAGAGACATTGTTCTGTTCGTAAAATAACAACATCGCTTTTTGTAATCTATTGAATCCACCGTTCTGAATGATAGTGGGCAATAATCGTAGTTCATTAGAATAGCGTTGCTCACAATTCTTGCAATTCTTTTATTATCAAGTTAAAGGTTAAAACCCTGCAATTTCATTGCAGTTACTTTAGTTTCTATAAAAGTTATAGATTTGTTAAGTGTCATCAAATCGTCGAAATTCACATTCAATAAGCAATTTAAGTTGCCATTTAGTATGGGCGACGAAGTATCGTTATAGAGTCTTGCAGGGAGATGTTCAGTATCGTTGCCGCGATCTTCTGGTGTAAATTTGTAACACAGAAGATGTTCGTATATTGAAAGGCGTAGTAAGCGCGAATCATATTCATATGCACATAGAATATTCTCCATTTTTGAGTATAAGCGTTTTGTTAAAGAAGTTGAAGGGTCGCTCTTCCCGTATTCGACAAAAGGAGTTTCCAGCATTGGGCAAGCAATATTGGGAACGTCACTTTTGGGCGGTTGGATATGGAGTATGGAGTACGGGTAGGATAACAGAAGAGATGGTTCAGGAATATTTGGATCATCATAAGGATAAGCCCAATACAGAGAAAGGGAGCTGGATATTAGAATAAAACGAAAAAAGAATTCCATTCTTTAGGTTAAAACTATGGATTTCTAATCCATAGTGGTTTATTTGTCATGTCTAATAATGATAGATCAATATAGGCTAATTTACATATTCTGTGTTTTCTTTTCAAAGAACTTTTTATTCCGAATCATTAAATATACTTTTAAATGTAGAATATAACTCCATGAACAAAACCACAGAAAAAAACTCTAATTACAATCATCTGGAGAAGATGTCAACTAAGGAATTGTTGACAAACATCAATCGAGAAGATCGAACGGTGGCAGAAACTGTCAGTCGCTTGATCCCTAAAATCGAAAAATTGGTTGATGATATTGTAGATCGAATGCTAAGTGGAGGGAGACTTTTCTATTTAGGAGCCGGTACAAGTGGTCGCTTAGGTGTTGTAGATGCATCTGAATGTCCGCCTACTTTTGGAGTAGATCATGATTTGGTTGTTGGTTTAATAGCAGGAGGAGATAGTGCGATCAGAAAAGCAGTTGAATTCGCTGAAGATGATGTAGATGGTGGCTGGAAAGATTTGCAACAATATAAAGTCACGACAAATGATACCGTGATTGGGATTGCAGCTTCCGGTACTACGCCTTATGTAGTGGGAGCGCTAAAACATTGTCAGGAAAATAAAATCTTAACGGGGTGTATTACTTGTAATGAAGGTAGTCCGGTCGCACAATATGCCGACCATAAAATAGAAGCAGTGGTCGGTCCAGAGTTTGTAACAGGTAGCACCAGAATGAAAGCCGGCACCGCACAAAAGTTGATTTTAAATATGATTAGTACTAGTGTGATGATCAAATTAGGTCGGGTAGTAGGTAATAAAATGGTGGATATGCAGTTAAGTAATGAGAAGCTAGTCGACCGAGGTACTAAAATGATCATGGAGCAAACCAATTTGAATTACGAAGAAGCAAAAGAGTTGCTCCTAAAAAGTGGGAGTGTACGGTCTGCAGTTAACAACTTTAAACTATAAACTTTATAACTCGCAACTAATAAGTGCATACAATCGAGCCATTTTACAATTGGGAGCATTTTTACCAGGCCAAGGAAGACGAACATTCACCCTTTTATGGCAAAGAGCATAGTGAGTTTGAATTTTCTGATAAGATTTACAATTATTTTATCCATCCGCAGTGGGATGGCTTTGGTTCTCAAACATTGTATTTGAAAGTACTTTTTGTCGATTACGACCAAGGTTTCACTGTAATTGAGTTGATAGGAGAGTGGAACGATTGCATCAATAATGATATTATGTTTTTGAAGAGAGAGATCATTGATGTGATGATTGGCCAAGGAATTCAAAAATTTATTTTGATTGGTGAAAATGTTCTCAACTTTCATGCCTCCGATGATGCCTATTATGAAGAATGGAAAGAAGACTTAGAAGATGGTTGGATTTGGCTCATGAACTTTCGTGATCATGTCATTGATGAAATGACAGAAGTATCAATTAATCAATATACTTTGTTTAATCGTGAGGCAGACCATATCAATTGGAGAAAGTTTCAGCCACTAGATTTATTAAGTTTGATTAATGTAAATCGGCTTGAGAGGATAACTTAATTGCTACTCAAAAGCTGCAATTCCAGTGATATCTTGTCCCGTAATGAGTAGGTGAATATCATGAGTGCCTTCATAGGTAATTACTGATTCCAAGTTCATCATGTGTCTCATGATAGAATATTCATCTGTAATGCCCATAGCACCTAGTATTTGTCTAGATTCTCTAGCAATATTAATTGCCATATCAACATTGTTTCTCTTTGCCATAGATATTTGGGCAGGAGTAGCTTTGTTTTCGTTTTTTAATGTTCCTAATCTCCATGCCAATAATTGTGCTTTAGTGATTTCTGTAATCATCTCTGCCAATTTCTTTTGAGTCAATTGAAAGCCTGCAATAGGCTTGCCAAACTGAATTCTCTCTTGAGCATACCTTAGTGCGGTATCATAGCAATCCATTGCAACACCAATCACGCCCCAAGCAATACCGTATCTAGCAGAGGATAGGCAAGATAAAGGACCTCGTAAACCGTCTGCCTCAGGTAGCAAGTTCTCTTTAGGCACTTTTACATTGTCAAATACCAATTCGCCTGTCGCCGAAGCTCTTAGAGACCACTTGCCATGTGTTTCAGGGGTAGTAAAGCCCTCCATGTCGCGTTCTACAATTAACCCCTTTACACGACCTTCCTCATTTTTTGCCCATACAACAGCAATATCTGCAAAAGGAGCGTTGGATATCCACATTTTAGCTCCATTTAACACATAATGGTCTCCTGCATCTTTAAAGTTAGTAATCATACTACCTGGATCTGATCCGTGGTTTGGCTCTGTGAGTCCGAAGCAACCCATCATTTCACCTGTCGCTAGCTTAGGTAGGTATTTTTTCTTTTGCTCTTCAGAGCCAAAAGTAAAAATGGGATACATAACTAAAGAACCTTGCACAGATGCTGTAGAGCGAATACCAGAGTCGCCTCTTTCTATCTCTTGCATAATCAATCCATAACTGATTTGATCTAAACCTGCTCCGCCATATTCAGCCGGGATAGTAGGACCAAAACCACCAATTTCTCCAAGCCCACTAATAATTTGATTGGGGAATTCTGCTTTTTGGGCGTACTCTTCAATAATAGGGGAGATTCCTTTCTTTACCCAGTTTCTTGCAGTATCTCGCACTAATAAGTGCTCCTCTGTAAGTAGCTCATCAATGTTGTAGTAATCGTGTCCTTGAAATAAATCTTGTCCCATGTATTCGTTGTATTTAAGTATTAAAGTTAGCTAAAAATTATATTTTTAAGCAAAATAGCTTTAGGTAGATGGCAATTATTTCTTTAGAAAATATCAGGTTCCATGGGCAAATAGGATGCTATGACGAGGAAAAAATCGTTGGCAATCATTATGAAGTCAATATACAGCTTAAGATTGCCCCATCGTTTGATGGCAGAGAAGATGACTTGGGAAATACAGTCAATTACGAAGAGGTATATGTTATAGTTAAGCAATATGCAAAAAAGAAGGCAAACTTATTGGAGTTTATTGCCCATCAAATGGCAGATGATATTTTAAGCCAATGCAAGGGTGTAGAAGGGATTAAGTTGAAGCTGTCAAAGCTAAACCCTCCTTTAGGTGGAGATATTGGAAGAGTTTCTTATGAATTGTCACAAGATTTTGATGAAAAAACGTAATTTAGCAAAATAGACTAATGGCGTTGTGGCCGAGTGGCTAGGCAGAGGTCTGCAAAACCTTGTACAGCGGTTCGAATCCGCTCAACGCCTCAAAACAAAAAAGGAGACATTTGTCTCCTTTTTTGTTTTAGAGCGGTTCGGATGAGAACCGCAGGTTCGAGATCGAGCGGAGCGAGATCCACGAATTCCATTGAAGAAAAATATGGATGAGTAATCCGCGAAACGCCGTTTATCTATTTTTATAATATAGACATTTGTCTCCTTTTTTGTTTGAGAGTAGTTCGGATGAGAGCTACAGATTTGAGTGCAATAAGAAGCACAAACAGGGCTATATATATTTTTAGGTGTAATTTATTTACTTTTGTTTATCATTAAACTAAAACTGAATCATGATAATAAAAAAAAATATATATAGCCCTGTTTGTGCTACTGTCAAATGTTTTATTAGCACAAGAAGTTACTAAAAATATAGAGTTTAAAACTGGACGAGCAGCAGGTAATACAACAGAGAAAAAGGTAAATAAAAAAGCAAGAAAAATATTCATTAATAGTTTTAGAGTAGATTATCAACTAGTTTATGTAGATCAAGAGCAAACGCGTGAAGGTGTCTATCATGGAGCAACAAGTGCAAGTCTTACTGTGGGCTTTAATGGTGTAGAAATTGAAGATTTTCAAAAAATGACAGATGATTTGTATGTAAAGTACACCGATATGCTGAAAGCAGAAGGGTATACCTTTATGACGGCAGATGACGCTTCTAGCTATAAAGTATTTAAGGATTGGGAAAGGGTTAAAGGTCCAATCGCTTCCCAAGCAGAGAAAGTAGGATACCTTTCTACTATTCCTTCTAATTAATTCAAGTTGCTAGTTAAAAAAAGGGATTAAATAAAATAGGGAAAGCGGCAAGAGATATAGACTTTTGAGGAGTCAAAACCTTAAACTCTATAATCCTATGCAACTTTCCCAAGACAA
>JAUHXS010000012.1 GCA_030426955.1 Bacteroidia bacterium
GGGTAATGACACGGCGATCTGTCAGAACGATACCCTAACATTAGATGCCGGAAGTGCAGGCTCAGATTACCTATGGAGTACAACAGCGATCAGCCAGACGCTCGATATCTATGCAGCCGATACCTACAGCGTACGCGTAACGAACACGAATGGTTGTATCGGTCGAGACACCATGATTCTGACGATCGACACGTTACCAATAGTAAACCTGGGTAATGACACAGCAATCTGTCAGAACGATACTCTAACATTAGATGCCGGAAGTGCAGGCTCAGATTACCTATGGAGTACAACAGCGATCAGCCAGACACTTGATATCTATGCAGCCGATACCTACAGCGTACGCGTAACGAACACGAATGGTTGTATCGGTCGAGACACTATGATCCTGACGATCGACACGTTACCAATAGTAAACCTGGGTAATGACACGGCGATCTGTCAGAACGATACCCTAACATTAGATGCCGGAAGTGCAGGCTCAGATTACCTATGGAGTACAACAGCGATCAGCCAGACGCTCGATATCTATGCCGCCGATACCTACAGCGTACGCGTAACGAACACGAATGGTTGTATTGGTCGAGACACCATGATCCTGACGATCGACACGTTACCAGTAGTAGACCTAGGAAATGACACAGCGATTTGTCAAAACGATACATTAGTATTAGACGCAACAATAACAGGAGGTGTCTACCTATGGAGCACGACAGCGATCACCCCAACTATCGATATCTATGCAGCGGATACGTATAGTGTAGCCGTAACAGACGGAAATAGCTGTGTAGGTCGAGATACCTTAATATTAACGATTGATGCGCTACCAGTTATTAATTTGGGTAACGATACGTCCATCTGTTTATTGGATAGCATAACCTTTGATGCACAAAATGCGGGACAAATGTTCTTATGGTCGACAGGGGAAGCAAGCCAGACAATTACAACTGATACGGCTGGAAGTTATCGAGTTGAGGTGATAGATGGAAATATGTGTTCATCAAGAGATACAATTGAATTGTCAATCGACACCTTGCCATTAGTCTCGCTTGGTAATGACACTTCTATTTGTTTATTGGATAGTATAACCTTTGATGCACAAAATGCGGGACAAATGTTCTTATGGTCGACAGGGGAAGCAAGCCAGACAATTACAACTGATACGGCTGGAAGTTATCGAGTTGAGGTGATAGATGGAAATATGTGTTCATCAAGAGATACAATTGAATTGTCAATCGATACATTACCAGCAATATTTATCGGGTCGGATACTACGATATGTTTTGAAGACTCCTTAATATTAGATGGGCAGAACCCAGGATTAAACTATTCTTGGTCTACAGGAGCGATTACTCAGCAAATAACAGTGAATGCAACAGGAGACTATCATGTAACTGTAACAGATATGAATGATTGTATAAATAGGGATACTATATCGATTACCGTAGTTCCATTACCAATTATATCTGTTTCTCCCGATACCACTATTTGTTATGGGGATAGCATTCAACTAATAGCTAGTGGTGCAGACAACTATAACTGGACTCCAGGCACTTATATGGCAGACTCAACAATCAATAACCCTACCATACAGCCAATTCAAAGTATTACATATACTGCAATCATCACAGATACTTTAGGATGTCAAGAATCGGATACTGTAAGAGTTACTGTGGTAGCCCCTTTCACAGCTAGTATCACACCAGATACGAGCATTTGTGAAGGAGATGCAATTGTATTGCAGGCTGAAGGAGGAGATATATTTAACTGGGATACAGCTACAACTAGTTTGAGTGATTTTGACATTGCAAATCCAGTAGCAACGCCAGACTCAATGACAACATATACTGTGATTCTAAGATCTTCTAATTGCCCACTATACTCCGATACAATGTCCGTTACGGTCGATGTAAACGTGCCATTTGGAAGAATGGATATAGCTGAAGATACATTATTTATAATGCAAGGAGATGATGGCCAACTTAGTGCGACGGGTGGAGAAAATGGAGGAAGTTATTTTTGGTATCCTCAAAATACATTGGACAATCCAACTATAAATGATCCTGTTGTTACACCAGAAGAAAGTGCTACTTATTATGTTGAAGTTACCGACTCTAATAGCTGTACATTTAAGGATAGCATAGAAGTAATTGTAACAAAAGTATTTATTCCTACGACATTTAGTCCAGATGGAGATGGGAATAATGACATTTTCTATGTTTATACAGGAGAACCATTAGAAGATTTTGAAGTTGCCATTACAGAACGAAATGGAAGATTGGTTTTTACTTCTAAGGATCAAACACAAGGTTGGGATGGATCGTTGAATGGTAGGATGTTACCACAGGCAACATACTTTGTATTTATGAGGTATAAAGATGTAAATGGAAAAGATAGAACTGTATCATCCGATGTTCTACTAAAGAGATAAGATAATGCAATTAGAAATTAGAAATACCGTTAGAAATCTTGACATAACAATCCTTATTGGAATGTTGTTTGTCTTTGGTATTTTTAAAATGTCAAATGCTCAGGAATTTCATTTTTCTCAGTTAGAGTCTAATCCACAATATCTAAATCCAGCATTGATTGGATTTTACTCAGCAGATTATAGAGCAGTATTTAATTATAAATTGCAAAATCAATTTCCTGCCAATGCAACTAGTGCCCAATTTAGGACAGTTTCTTTTGCGTATGATATGCACTTTAGAAAGAGTAGAAGGAGAAAAAGTTATTATGGCGCAGGATTGGCTTTCTTTAACGATAAGTCAGGAAGGGCAGGGTTGAGTGTTACTAATGTAGACTTAACGCTAGCATATCATTATTCTATAACAGAAGACTATTACCTTTCTTTTGGTTTTCAAGCAGGCATGATACAAAGAAATATTGATGTGTCACAGTTGACAACGGGCAGTCAGTTTATTAATGGAAATTTTAATAGTAGCCTGCCTCTTAATGAAAACAATTTGACACCCAAGGCATCTCAAGGAGATATGTCATTGGGCGGAGCATGGCATGGTAAGCTTGGCAGAAAAGCGGTTCTTGAAGTTGGTGCAGCTGCATATCATGTGAATAATCCTAAATTGTCTGCAATTGGCACAAATACTGGAATTGGAAGAAAGGGGCTTGTGTATACAGCTGGAGAGTTTGGCGTTGCCCAAAAAGTAGAAATTCACCCAGCTTTAATGTATACTTTTCAAAATAAATTTGGAGAAGCAGATGTAGCACTTTTTATGAAACATTTGTTGGAGAGAGAGACTTATTTTTGGTACGGTGTAATTATGGAAAACCTGAATGAACTTGTTGTAGAAACAAGATTTGACTATAAAAATGTTCATCTTGGTTTAAGTTATGATATTAACCTGTCTCTAAGAGGTATGCCAGGTAATTTTGGGAGTCCAGAAGTTTCTATTATATACCTTGGAAGCTTTTCAGGAGCCCCAGTACATAGAAGCACTTTCTTGAGTGGAGATTGGGCAATGCCAGATCACATGGCTCATCCTAAGCATGATAGGTCTGCGCCTAAGTATAAGAAGATTAGATTTTAATATATCCTCTTCCGCTTAATGCCAATCCACAAATACAGAATACTGTATACCCAATCTTTTCAGGTTTTTATTATATTTATTATAAGTATTATAACCATTTACTGCTATAGTTACTTTGTTGACAAGAGTACATATGATAGAGCTTTTCAAAATAGTATCTTCTTTCTTATTAGTATTAACCATATGCAGCAGCTATGCCAACCACATTGTAGGGGGTGAATTGACTTATACCTGTATAGACTCTGCTAATAGCAGATATAGAATCAAGCTAGAACTGTATAGAGACTGTGCAGGTACAGGAGCAGATTTTGATAATCCTGCAAGAATTGACATTTATGACTTCGCAGATACTGTATTGCAGTCCATCAATGTGTGGCATGGTCCTGTTAACCCTGTAGACCCTACTGGTAATAACCCTTGTCTGATCGTGACTGGTAATGTTTGTGTTGAGGGAACCGTCTATGAGACTACAGTTACATTGCCACCAAGACCAGGTGGATATCAGATATCTTACCAACGATATAGTCGAAATGTTGGGATTGCCAACTTGGTAAACCCCTCAGCAGTAGGTGCTGCATTTTATGCCTCTATACCAGATACAGCTTTGGTAAAGTGCAATTCAAGTCCAGAATATATCAACTTTCCTCCTATTGCTATTTGTGCAAATGAAAATCTTATTTTTGATCATTCAGCCTCTGATCCAGATGGTGATTCATTAGTATATGAGCTATGTGACCCTTTCGATACTCATACAGATGTAGCTGTTCCTGCTGCAGGTGCCAGTAATCCACCTTTTCCAATTGTCAACTGGGGTCCAGGGTATTCAGCTCAAAACCCTTTAGATGGAACAATTGCAATTGATTCTTTTACAGGAGAGTTGACAGCGCACCCTACTCAAACAGGATTGTATGTCGTCGGAATTTGTGTAAAGGAATATAGGGGGGATAGCTTACTTAGCGTCCATTTTAGAGACTTTCAGTTTTATGTAGTAGACTGTATTGACCCCACTGCAGCTACCATTGCTTTTGAGAAAATCTGCGGAGATTTGACCGTGCAATTTCCAGATAGTAGTATTGCTGCGACAACATACTTTTGGGACTTTGGCGATACTACAACACTAGCTGATACTTCTAATCTTCAAGAACCAGCATATACTTACCCTGATACAGGGGTTTATAATATTATTTTAATTGTCAATAAAGGAACTACCTGTTCAGATACCGCTTTTGGTAGCATTTCTCTAAAACCTGGTGTTTCAGCTGGCCTTTCTTTTAATGATACTTGTACAAAATTTCCACACATTCTTACTGACCTATCTGATGCACCAGATGGTTTTATAACTGATTGGAAATGGCTTTATGGAAATGGAGATTCTTCTACGCTTCAAAATCCCAATCCTTATATTTATGATACATCTGGCAGGTATGAGCTAAGTCTGATTGTTACAACAAATCATGGATGTATAGATACCGCAAGAGATACTATCGAAGTCTATCCAGAACCATTTGTTGACATAGGTGATGACACCATTATATGCGAATTTGATACACTTTTTTTCCCAAAAAGCGATCCTGATGCCGATCATGTTTGGGTACCAGAAGATTATTTATATGATATTGACTCTCCGATTGTCTACAGCATTCCTCAGCAGGACATTACTTACATTATTGATGCTGTATCCCAACATGGATGTATCTACAGCGATACTGTTGAAATAATAGTCTTAGCCGCTCCGAATGTAGTTGCTGCACCTGATACGGTCACTATCAATAGAGGTGAAACAGTACAAATGGAAGTTGAGGGAGCGTTAACATATGAGTGGTCTCCCAATACAGATATTGATGACATTTTCTCAACGATGCCCATATCGGATACTAAACTTTCTAAAACATATCATGTAATAGGTACAGATACTAATGGTTGTACGAATATAGATAGCGTTGTAATAACAGTTAGAGTCCGCCCCGAAATCCATCTTCCAACTGCATTTACACCTGGATCTGGAAACATAAATGACTACTTTAGCTTCTTTCACTATGACCTGCAATCAATAAATTATTTTGAAATATATAATCGTTGGGGAAAAAAGGTTTTTGAAGGACAATCGTTAAACGATAGTTGGGATGGGAATCATAGGGGGAAACCTCAGGAGGTAGGTGTTTATATCGTAAAAGCATCAGTTGTTGGACTAGATAATGAGGTCATTAATTATGAAGGAACATTGACGCTCATTAGATAAACTAGAGAGAGGCATTAGGATTTAAGAATGAGGGATAAGGTAGAACTGCTAATCCTCCACTCCTAATTCCTTGCTCCTCATGACCAAATAATCTCCCAAACCAGTTGTGAATATTTAAAACGTTAGTATATTTATATTTCAAAATCTTAATCATTTTATTCAATATGGCAACAGCAACTAAGTCAAAACCAAGTATAGCAACAAAAGCAAAGGATTTTGTTAGCACGGTTGAACAAAAAAATCCAGGAGAAAAAGAGTTTTTACAAGCAGTTGAGGAAGTTGCAGAAACCGTTATTCCATTTATTCAAGAAAACCCAGAATATTCAAAGGGAAACCTGCTAGAACGTATGGTAGAGCCTGAACGTGTTATCATGTTTAGAGTTCCATGGTTAGATGATAAAGGAAATACACAAGTCAATCGTGGATACAGGATTGAGATGAATAGTGCTATTGGACCTTACAAAGGTGGACTTAGGTTTCACCCTACTGTAAACCTAAGCGTGTTAAAGTTTCTTGCTTTTGAACAGGTCTTTAAAAATAGTTTAACCACTCTACCAATGGGTGGAGGTAAAGGCGGCTCAGATTTTGATCCTAAAGGAAAATCTGATAATGAAATTATGAAATTTTGTCAAAGCTTTATGACTGAGCTTTCAAGACATATTGGTCCAAATACAGACGTTCCAGCTGGCGACATTGGCGTTGGAGGAAGGGAAATAGGTTATATGTTTGGGCAATACAAAAGACTTCGAAATGAATTTACAGGTGTGTTGACGGGAAAAGGAATTTCTTTTGGTGGTAGCTTAATTCGACCTGAGGCTACAGGCTATGGCTGTGTTTATTTTGTAAAAGAAATGCTAGATTCAAGAGGTGAGGATCTGGAAGGCAAGATAGTTACTATTTCTGGTTCTGGGAATGTTGCGCAATATGCTTGTGAAAAAGCAACTGAGCTTGGAGCAAGAGTGGTTACTATGTCAGACTCTGGAGGATACATTTATGATGAGGCAGGAATTGATGCCAAAAAGTTAGCATTTATCATGAAACTAAAGAATGTTAAACGTGGAAGAATAAGTGAGTATGCAAAAAAATATGGCGTAAAGTATGTAGCAGGCGATCGACCTTGGGGAGTTAAATGTGATATTGCATTACCTTGTGCCACTCAAAATGAGCTAAATGAAAAAGAGGCTAAAGTTTTGATAAAGAATGGAACGTCTGTAGTTGCAGAGGGTGCTAATATGCCTTGTACACCAGAAGCTGTTGCAGCATTTCATAAAGCTAAAATATTTTTCGCTCCTGGAAAAGCATCTAATGCTGGCGGTGTTGCCACTTCAGGTTTAGAAATGACTCAGAACTCATTGAGGTATTCCTGGACTTCTGAAGAAGTAGATAGCAAATTGCAAGAGATTATGGCAGATATACACAAAGCGTGTGTTAAGTATGGCTGCAATGACAAAGGATTTGTAGATTACGTTAAGGGCGCTAATATAGCGGGCTTCGTGAAGGTGGCTGATGCTATGTTAGCTCAAGGTGTCGTTTAAACTATAACACAGGTATAATGTCAATTCACAAAGAAGGATATAAAATCTTGGTTGTATCTTTCATTGTATTTGTTGCAATCAACTTGCTACTACAATACAAGCTTCCAGACTATCAGATATTACGTTTAATTGTTGGAGGAACCACTGTTTTGCTCTACCTTTCATTTTTAAACTTTTTCAGAAACCCTATTAGAAAGATAGAGGTAAATGATAACGAAATCATCGCTCCAGCTGATGGTAAAATAGTTGTTATTGAGGAGGTTGAAGAGACTGAATACTTTAAAGATAAGAGAACGCAAATATCTATCTTCATGTCTCCCTTCAATGTACATGTCAATCGCAATCCGATTAGCGGAGTTGTAAAATATGTCAAATACCATGCAGGAAAATATCTAGTTGCATGGCACCCAAAATCTTCTACTGAAAATGAGCGAAATACAGTAGTCATTGAAAAAAATGGTGTTGAAATACTATTTCGCCAAATTGCTGGAGCCGCTGCTAGAAGAATTGTAAATTATGTTAAGCCAAATGATCAAGTTACCCAAGGAGAAGAGTTTGGTTTTATTAAGTTTGGCTCAAGGGTGGATGTATTTATTCCGCTTGATACGAAAGTGCAAGTTTATTTAGAGCAAAAATCAGTCGGAGGAAAGACAGTTTTAGCAACATTTAAGTAAAATATTTTTTTCCTTTATGAAACATTTTGCTCTTGTTTATCGTTAATAAGAATACAAGTTAAAATATAAAACATCATGAAAAAGTTATCATTATTATTCTCTCTCGTATTTATTCTCGGCATAGCATCTTATGCTACAACACATAAAGGTTGCGACAAGAAGGAAAAATGTTCTAAAGAGCAAAAAAAGTGTTGTAAAAAGAAAGCAAAATGCGATAAGTCAACCGCAGAAAAGAAAGCATGTGAACCAGGATGCGAAAAGGCATGTTGCGCAAAAACAGATAAAAAAGAAAACAATTAAAAAAAAGCCCTCTTGAAGGGCTTTTTTTATCGATTTATATTGTTGAAGAAATGCCAAGGCTTTATTTGATAAAATTCACCAAAAAATGAAACTATTCAGGCGAGATATGTTTTAATATAAGTAAGATAAATTGCTAAACTGAAACAATAACTATGAATAGAATTGGATTAAATGTAGAAAAGACAAATGAACTGTCTAATGAGTTAAATGATTTATTGGCTAATTATCAGTTGTTCTATATGAATGTGAGAGGATTTCACTGGAATATAAAAGGTAATAAGTTCTTTGAGCTTCATGTTAAGTTTGAAGAATTATATGACAACCTAGTGATAAAAGTTGATGAAATTGCGGAAAGGGTTTTAACACTCGGGCATACACCTATGCATAGTTATTCCGCTTATCTAAAGGGATCTGCCGTAAAGGAAGCTGTTAATATATCGGATGGAAATGAAGCTGTTGGCTCAATATTGGAAAGTTTTAAGACTGTTATTAGTAAGCAACGTAACATTTTAAAAACAAGTGATGAGGCAGATGACGAAGGCACAAATGCCTTAATGAGTGACTATATTAGAGAACAAGAGAAATTAGTGTGGATGTATTCTGCATTTTTAAATAATTAGCAACAAGTCCTTCTGTCATTTTGAATTAGCTACTTGCTATAGCAAGAGTCTAAAGCAAGCTTATATTAAGCGATGCTTATACTTAACTATTCTGATTTCTCTGACTCTTCTCCTAAAACAGAAAATAAGATAGCTTGTAAAAGTGCCAGAAGAATACTAAATATGATGGCCCAACCAAAACTCGCTACGGCAAAACCATCTATGAGGTAATCTGCCAGAATAACGATGATAGCATTGATAACAAATAGAAAAAGCCCTAGCGTCAAAATGGTAATAGGTAATGTCAATATTATTAATAGTGGCTTAACTAGCAAACGTAATAGACCCAATACTAAGGCAACAATAATCGCAGACCAATAACCATCAACGGATACACCAGATAGAACATTAGATAGTAAAACAACAACTAGTGCTGTTAAAAGAACTTTTACGATACTTTTCATTTTAGAGAGTCAAAGTGTTTATTAGGTGCGATTCATATCACACCTAATGTAGGTGTAGGGGTTACCCACCAAAATCGTCAAAGGAAACCTGATCATCAGGAATACCCCAATCATCACACATTTTTAAGATGGCCTGATTCATCATCGGAGGACCACAGAAGTAAACTTCAACTTCTTCAGGTTCTGGATGTGGTTCTAAAAAATGTTCGATAACTGCATTGTGTACAAATCCTTTAAACCCATCTCCCTTTTCATCGTCCAAACCTGTCTTTTCTACCCAGTTATCTTCTTCTTTGGGTTCAGATAAAACCATGAAAAATTTAAAGTTTGGAAATGATTTTTCAATTTCCCTGAAGTAGTGAATGTAGAATAGTTCTGCTCTAGATCGTCCGCCGTACCAATAAGTGACCTTTCTGCCTGTCTTTAATGTTCTAAATAACTCATAAATGTGAGATCTCATTGGTGCCATACCTGCTCCTCCTCCAATATATAACATCTCTTTACCTGTATCTTTTATAAAGAACTCTCCATAAGGACCTGATATGGTTACTTTATCTCCTTCCTTAAGGTTGAAGATATACGATGATGCGATGCCAGGGTTAACATCCATCCATCCATTTTTTGATCTATCCCAAGGTGGAGTTGCGACCCTTACGTTTAGCATGATGTTCCGTCCTTCAGCAGGGTAGGAAGCCATGGAGTATGCTCTTACAACCTCTTCATCATTTTTCATGACAAGGTTTCTAATCGCATAAGGACCATTTGACCAATCTTCTTCAAACTTCTTTGGCTCACCTGGATGATCTTTAGGATGAGCAGCAATATCCATATCAGAGAATTTTACTTCACAAGGTGGTATTTTTATCTGAATATAGCCACCTGCTTCATAATCCATATCCTCAGGAATTTCCACTACAAACTCCTTAATATATGTAGCAACATTGTAATTAGACACAACAGTTGCCTCCCATTCTTTAATACCAAAAATCTCTTCTGGAACTTTAACTTTCATATCTTCTCTCACTTTCACCTGACAACCAAGTCTCCAGTTATCCTGAGCTTGTTTTCTGGTTAAGTAGTTCAATTCAGTTGGTAAGGTTTCTCCACCTCCTTCTAATACTTGACATTTACACATAGCACAAGTACCACCACCACCACAGGCAGAGGGTAAAAAAATGTTTTCATTCGATAAGGCATTCAATAAAGTGCCCCCAGGAGCAACTTTTAATGGTTTATCTTCATCTCCATTAAGAACGATTTCTACATCTCCAGATGGTACTAATTTTGCCTTTGCATAAAGCAATAAACCTGTCAATGCCAGCAAGACAATTAAAAAGGCGATAATACTATAAACAATTACCATGTTTCTCTCTTTTTATACTTTGTTAATCCAGCTTTATACCCATAAAGCTCATAAAAGCTATTCCCATTAATCCTGTGATGATAAATGCCATTCCTAGTCCTCTAAGAGGAGCAGGTACATTTGAGTATCTGATTTTTTCTCTAATGGCAGCCAACGCAATGATTGCTAACCACCAACCAAATCCTGAACCCAATCCGAAAACTGTCGCATGAGAGAAATCATATTCACGAGCAACCATGAATAATGAGCCTCCAAGGATAGAACAGTTTACTGTTATCAACGGTAGGAATATACCTAATGAAGTGTAAAGTGCAGGAAAGAATTTCTCTACTATCATCTCTACTAACTGAACCATAGATGCAATCACAGCGATAAAAACAATAAAACCAAGGAAGGTCAAGTCCTCACCGAAAATGCTGGTGTCTGGTTTAAGAAAATATTCATTAATCATCCAGTTGGCCGGTATAGTAATACCAAGCACAAAGATTACTGCTAAGCCAAGTCCCATTGCAGTTTTTACCGTTTTGGATACTGCCAAGTATGAACACATTCCCAAGAAGAATGCCAAAATCATATTTTCGACAAAGGCTGCTTTTGTAAATAGATTTAAATATTCCATGTTTCTAGTTATTAGTAATTAGTTAATAGCCATTAGCATT
Source organism: Bacteroidia bacterium (assembly GCA_030426955.1). Lineage (GTDB taxonomy): Bacteria > Bacteroidota > Bacteroidia > Chitinophagales > JAUHXS01 > JAUHXS01. Next base: position 11,382 of record JAUHXS010000012.1, read on the forward strand.
AAGAAATGTCAATTAACTTTGTATTTCTAGATCTTTGAATCCAAATAATAATTCCGATTAAAAACATAGCTGATGCGGGTAAAAGCATTAACCCATTGCCAACATAGCTATCCGGCATGATTTGAAAGCCCATTAAAGAACCTTTACCAAATAACTCTCTGCAAGCTGCAACGATAATCAAAAGTGCTCCATAACCCAAACCATTTCCAATACCGTCTAAGAATGACGGCCACGGTTTGTTTGCCATTGCATAAGCTTCCAGACGACCCATTACAATACAATTGGTAATGATCAATCCAATATAAACCGATAGTTGTTTCCACATATCAAAGGAGAAAGCTTTTAAAATTTGGTCTACTAAAATCACTAGAGAAGCAATTACCACTAACTCTACAATCATTCTTACTCTTGGAGGAATACCATTACGCATCAATGAGATAGCTAGGTTTGCAAATGCAGTTACAGCAACTACTGCAATCGACATTACAAAAGCTGGCTTAATAGCTACAGTTACAGCTAGTGCTGAACAAATTCCTAAAACTTGAACAGTAATAGGGTTATTATCATCTAAAGGATCGGTTAGAAGGCGTCTATTATTTTTGGAAAATAACGCTTCTTTTTCTTCTTGCTTAGTAGCTGTTTCTGCCATAATTTTCTACTTTAAAGATTTAATGTAAGCTAAATAGCTACCTAAATCCTTTTTTAACATATTGGAAACTCCATCACTAGTCATAGTAGCTCCAGAAATACTGGCTACTTGATGTTCTGGTTCTGTGATGGCATTTTTTGTAACCTCAACAGATACAAATTCACCTTCATCAAATATTTTCTTTCCTTCAAACTGTTTGCCAAAAGAAGGGTTGTCTTTAATCTCCGCACCTAGTCCTGGTGTTTCAGCAGTATGATCAAATGCAACACCTTGAACCGTATTGAGATCATTGCCCAAGGCAACATAACCCCAAATGGCATCCCAAAGACCAAATCCTCTTACCGGAAGAATGTAGCTTTTATTGCCATCATTGTTATAAATAAACACCGGAAGATTTCTTTCCTCTACAGGCTTTTTAGATTCTTTTTTCAAGTCTATTTTCAAAGCATCAACTCCATCTACAACGTTACCATTAACATCTACGACTAGTTTCTCAATAGATTGATCAAAAGTTGCCTCAATATCTGGAGCATCATCCAGATTAACAGCTTTTAGAATATCTTTTTTGTTAGATAATTCTACATTATAAGCTTGCTTCTCTCTTAGTCCTGTTGCAGCCAAAGCAAGACAAACAGCTACAATTACTGTCATTATGGTAACATATATTACCGTATAATTATTAGAGTTTAGATTCGGCACGTTTTAATCTTCTATTTATGTTTGCATCAATTACGTAATGATCAATTAGTGGTGCTAGTACATTTAATAATAAAATAGCTAACATCCAGCCTTCAGGATAGGCAGGGTTTGCTACTCTCACAATTAAGCCAACTGCTCCAATTAAGAATCCATAAATTACTTTTCCAACATTTGTTTGCGCTGCTGTTACAGGGTCTGTTGCCATAAAAGCCATGGCAAATAGGAAACTTCCCATCATCATATGATTGTAGAAAGGAACCGTTAAGAATGGCGCATCAGGGAAATCAGCGGCAAACATGTTAAATAGTCCTGACATAAAAGCCAATCCTAAAACCATGGATAACATGATTCTCCAGCTTCCAATTCCAGTCAAGATTAAAATACCAACACCTGCGATTACACCTAATTTATTTACCTCACCAATAGAACCTGGTATAAAGCCAAGCAGTAAGTCGACTGATGAGTACTTGGTGTAGACTGCTTCCATTCCACCTTGAGCAGCTAATGCTAGCGGTGTAGCGCCAGAGAATCCATCAACAACTGCTGTTCCTGCACCAATTTGTAAAAAGTCTCCAGGCAACAGTGAATTGACAACTTCATGCAAGAAACTATAATCATAAGCTACCCAACAAGTATCTCCTGATATGTAAGTCGGATAAGCAAAAAATATAAAAACCCTTGCGGTTAATGCAACATTAAGGATATTCATACCAGTCCCTCCAAAAGCTTCTTTGCCAATGATAACAGCAAAAGCTGTTGCTACAGATACCATCCATAAAGGCACATCTGGCGGCATGATTAATGGAATTAACATTCCAGAAACAAGAAAACCTTCTTCAATGGAGTGTCCTTTTCTTGCTGCATAGAAGAACTCGATTCCCAGTCCAACGATGTGAACGATAATGACAATAGGTAAAATCTGAATCAGGCCATAAATTGCTTTTTCCAAAATTCCATCAGCAATGTCGGGAAACATTCCTAGTGCTAAATAGTGCTGATGACCAATGTTTACCAAGCCATGAATGAAACATAGTTGTAATGCAATTACAACATGGAACATCGTCCTTTTTAAGTCAATACCATCTTTGATGTGAACTCCACCTGATGTCCTTGTAGTGTGATTAGGAGCAAACAAGAAAGTTTCAATACCATCATAAACCGTATGAGCAAACCTATTGCCTTTGGTTGCTTCACCGATTTTATCCATTAAATTTCTTAAAGGCTTCATTAATATTCTTTTTTCCTTTATTAACCTTGTGCTCTTATATCATCCAATCCCTCGCGAAGAATCTTTTGCACGTCTGTCTTAGATGTACAAACAAACTCACATAATGCCAGGTCTTCTTCAACTAATTCATAAATCCCTAACCCTTCCATTTGATCGTAATCGCCATACATGATGGACTTTATTAAATGTACTGGATAGAGATCCATTGGTAAAACCGATTCGTACTGTCCCGTTACTACAAAAGCTCTTTTCTCGCCGTGTGTATTTGTGTTTACACGATAGTCGTTGTAATATCCAATTTTAGACAATACTCCAGTCCAGAAAGTTCCTGATGCACTAGGTCGCGGGTACGAAGGCAATAACCAACCAAACAACTCATGTTCGTCTCCTTCTCTTACTACTGAAACGCAATGATCGAAGAAACCGATATGTCCATAAAAATCGATTTTAGAACCTGTTAGCACATTACCACTAATGCACCTAACATGATTTTCATTCAGGTTACTTTCTATCATATTTTTGATGGAAGCACCAATATGTGTTTTATAGTATTGTGCTTTTTTAACTTCAGGACCACCCAAAGCAACAATTCTTTCTGCATTATAAACACCTTCTAGAAAAAGTCTTCCAATAGTAATTACGTCTTGCGGATTCACTGTCCAAACGGTATCCCCTTTATTGATGGCATCTATATGATGGATTTGAATACCAACGTTCCCCGCAGGATGTGGCCCATCAAAGCCATGTAGTTCGACTCCTTTTGCGTTTTTTATCGTATTAGATCTTTTTGATTTGGCATCATAACTCAAATGTATCTTACCTTCTGTCAATTTAGACAATGCGTCAATTCCAGCTTGGAATTCTTTGTCCTTGCCGTCTAAAACAAAATCATAGTTTGGTGCCAAAGGGGCAGTATCAAACCCTGAAACAAAAATAGCTTTAGGCTGTGCTTCAGCATTTGCTAAGACGTTGTAGGGTCTTTGTCTGATCATTGGCCACAAGCCACTTTCTTTTAGAGTGGACACAATTGCTGAGCGGTCTAAAGTATTTGGATCGGCTTTCTTGAAAGCTTTTTGGTCAAATTTTCCATCAGATTTTATAACGATTTCGGTAATAGCCCTTTTATTGCCTCTTTTTATCTCTACCATCTCGCCACTTACTGGAGAAGTGAATAAAACATCGGGTTGAGATTTATCATAAAATAAAGCGTCACCAGCTTTTACCTTGTCACCAATATTAACTGATAATTTAGGTATTGGAGCGATTCCAAAAAAATCGGACGGCTTGATAGCGTAAGTTTCAGAATGATATTCAGTGATCAGATGTTTCTCAGGAACTCCCAAAATACCTATGGTCATTCCTTTCTTTATTTTTGTGATCTCGCTCATTATAATAACACGGTGTTAATCTATACTTAAGTGATTGTAAATTTAAAAAGTTGTTGCCTTATTGCAAGTTTATTGTTTATGGTTTTTAGCACTTTTTAATTATTTAGAATAAGTCTAAATAGTCCCTTTGGTAATAAGATCTTATATCTTGGTATTACATTATAGATTTTTAACATCTAAATACAGTTGAAACATATACAAAGTAACTAAAAGACTGTTGTTGATTCTATGTCCATCATAATTTGTAATGCTTTATAAAATAGTCTAAGTATTCTGGCATCTTACAACCCAAATAATAGGGTAGATTCATTAACAAATAAGATTTTTTATTGACAGGTGTTTGATGTTGCTCTACTTTAAACTCTCCAGCATATAAACGAATGGCATAAGGATGTTCAGCTTTTTCGATAAATTGATGAAGTGACTTTAGCTTGCCTTCTTTCCCTGATTTTATTTCTATGGGAATAATCTTATCATTAAACTGCACAATTAGATCTACTTCTGATGACGATTGTGTTTTTTCCCTTACCCAAAAATTAGGTTTTTTATATTGTAATGAATTTAAAGATATTAATTCTTGTGTAATCAAATGTGGGATAACGGCTCCTTTGTATGCTGTATTCAAATCATCTAAAGCCAACATATTTGTCTGTATGTTTAATTCATGATTAACCAAGCCTGTATCTAAAAATTGTAACCTAGGTGATTTTTTCAAATCGGGCTGTATGGGTGGGGTGATGTTTGTTGCGGGATAAACTAATTGAATAATGCGAGCATCGTTAAGATTACGCATGGCTTCTCCTACTTCGCGAGATTTATAATTGGAATTTCCAAAGTTTTGAAATTTAATGCGTTGATCTAAATACAAATGGGCTGTATTCATGATATGTCTTATCACTCGTGCATCTGTGGCATTTTGTGCATATTTTTCTATGTCATCTTTATAGGTCGCCCAAATACTTTCATAAATATTGGGTAAATCAGCTAAACTATTTGTTGTCAAATAGGTTTTTACAACCTCTGGCATTCCGCCAATAATGGCATATTCATGAAACAACTCTTTTAATATGGGGTGAGTATGTTTTTGTATAGGCACCTTGTCTGCTTCCTCTAATGCTCTTGTATGTTGTTTTGCAGTTAGGTATTCCATAAAGTTTAATGGGTGTACATATAAGTATTCTACTCGCCCTACTGGAAAACTTTTTACCTTACGCATGGTGTGTTCTAACAAAGAACCTGCTGCTATTACATGTAATTCGGGAATATCTTCATGAAAATAACGTAGTAAAGCTATTGCTGCTGGTGATTCTTGTATTTCATCAATAAATAATAAGGTGTTTGCTTTTTGGTTAGATGCAATGTTGTTTGCAATAAATAAGGCATCTACAATGGTTTTTACATCCGAGAAATCGGTAAAATAACGAATGTCAGCAGCTCGCTCTAAATTAAGCATTATGCTTTGTGAGTAGTTTTTAGCAAATTCGTTTACTAAGGTAGTTTTACCCACTTGCCTAGCACCTCTTACGATTAATGGTTTACGATTGTTTTTCGCTTCCCAAGCGATTAACTCCTTGTATACGTTGCGTTTAAGGTTCATCTTAGGAGACTTGATACTTTTGTTTGTAATAAAGTATGGGTAAAAGTATTATTTTTTGTAATAAAACAAGGGTTAATTTGCCTTTGTTTTGTAGCAAAATAAGGGTAAATGTAGCTTCTAATTGTTTCGATTATAGGTATACAATTGATATTACCCTAGATAACCCTTCTTTTTTGCATTGCCCAAAAAAGAAATAAACCTGTCAGTCTCAAAACTTAAACTATTGTGGCAGGCGGTAAGCGCTAGCCTGCTTGGCCGAGTCAGTCCAACAGGGCTTGTGAATCTTTACCTAAATTACTGCAAACCTTCGATAGGCCGCTTGTGAAGCTATCTATAAAAATTGAACCCTCACGTCCTAGAATTATAAAGAGATTAGTCTCTAAAGGATATGTCAATTAATATAGTTGAATCAAAATAGTTTGACATAATGTCAAAATCAAATACATCAACAGCCCCCTACTAGAAGGAGGGGATTTAGGAGTGGTTTTTTACCTATTTTATCACTTGATTTAGCGGTAATAAAAAAGCCCGCATTTGCGGGCTTTAATAAAACTTTATTTGATAAAAGGTTACTTTACTGAGTTGACAACCTCTTTAAACGCTTCAGGATTATTCATCGCTAAATCTGCTAAAACTTTTCTGTTCAGATCAACATTTTTAGCTTTCATCATTCCCATGAACTTGGAGTATGATAATCCTTCCTCTCTTAATGCGGCATTAATTCTTTGAATCCAAAGACTTCTGAATTGTCTCTTTCTTTGCTTTCTGCCAACATAAGAATACAATAAAGCCTTCTCAACAGCATTCTTAGCTACTGTATAAACATTCTTTCTTCTACCGTAGTAGCCTTTTGCTTGCTTTAATACCTTTTTTCTTCTTGCTCTTGAAGCAACTGAGTTTACTGAACGTGGCATGACTTATAATCTTTTCTTTTGGAATTATGCTAATAACATTCTTTTTACATTGGGTGCATCAGCAGGATCCACCACGGTGCTATTTCCTAATTTTCTTTTTCTCTTCTTAGACTTTTTAGTTAGGATATGGTTTTTGAACGCATGATTACGCTTTACTTTTCCAGATCCTGTTACTTTAAAACGCTTTTTTGCGCTTGAGTTTGTCTTCATCTTAGGCATAGCAATACAATTTTAAGGGACGCGAAGTTAAGAAAACTTCTGTTTAATTCAATGAAAATAGAGGAAAAACTTAAAATGTGAAATCAGAGATATGAAAAACTAATTGTTTCTTATTTCAGATCTCTTGTTTTAAGTTTCCATAGTCGGGTATTTCGTTTAAAAATTCATATTTTTTTTCTTGAGCATTAATTTTGCAGCAGAACGTCTCTGCTCCATTTGTTGTAATTAAATAATTGACTTGTAGTTTAATATTATACTGTGCTGCTTGATCAAAGGTTTTTTGTGTTATGGGTACTTTAGGAGCTTTGCATTCAATGATTATCCAAGGTTTCATTGTTTTATCATAAACAACAATATCAAATCTTTTGGAAAGTCCATTTAGATGGATTCCCTTTTCAACTGAAATCTTACTCTTTGGGTATTTTTTTTCTGAGATTAAGAAGTGTATAAAATTTTGTCTTACCAATTCTTCTGGTGTTGCTACCACATATTTTTTTCTAATATCATCAAATATCAGTCGCTTGCCATTTTCTATTTTTACTTTCGGTGCAAATACACTCATGTCTAAATCTAGCAATTTCAGCACTTTTCTTGTAACAAAATATTAATTTTATCCAAGATATGGCAGATACCTACGACAGTATACTTCAATCTCTGAAAAGCAAGACTTACAAGCCCGTATACTTTTTACAAGGAGATGAACCCTATTTTATAGATCTAGTTAGTGACTATATTGAAGATAATGTATTAGGTGAAGCCGAGAGAGGATTTAATCAAACGATCTTTTATGGAAAGGATACTGATCCTCAAAGTGTCATAGATACGGCAAAGCGCTATCCGATGATGTCAGAGCATCAGGTAGTCATCGTTAAGGAAGCTCAGAGCATGAGGGGGGTTGAAAAATTAGATGCTTATATTCAAAATCCACTATCGAGCACATTGTTAGTTATCTGCTATAAGTACAAAAAACTTGATAAGAGAACCGCCTTTGCGAAAACAGTTCAAGGTAAAGGTGTTTTATTGGATAGCAAAAAGCTATATGATAATCAAGTTCCCCAATGGGTAGAAAGAACTGCTGTGAGTTTGAAGCTTAAGATAAGTCCCCGGGTTGCGGTTTTGATAACAGAGCACCTTGGAAATGATCTATCGAAGATTGCCAATGAACTTAAAAAGTTAAAAATCATCCTTCCTGAGGGAGGAGAAATAACACCAGAAATAGTCGAAAAAAATATTGGTATTAGCAAAGATTATAATGCATTTGAATTACAAAATGCCATTGCACAAAGAGATGTTTTAAAGTCAAATAGAATAGTAAATTATTTTATGGCTAACCCTAAAGCAGGTCCTTTAGCTATGCTGTTAGGCACTTTGTTTTCTTTTTTTAGCAAAGTTTATTTATATCATGGAAATAAACACAAATCGGATAAAGAAATTGCGGGGGTATTGAAAGTAAACCCTTTCTTTATTAAAGATTATAGGCAAGCTGGCACGAATTTTGATATAAAACATACAGAGCGTGTTTTTACATTATTGCATGAATATGATTTAAAACTAAAAGGCATTGATAATGGTGGCACCATTGAAGGGCAGCTCTTAAAAGAAATGGTGTATAGGATTTTACATTAGAAGTATGAAATATATTATTGGACTTTTTTTAATTATTAACCTATTCTCTTGCAAACAGTCTCAGGACGTTGCGAAGAGTAAAGTGAGCAAGAAAAGCGTGCAGCTAAAACTTATCGAAGCAAAGTCTCAAAAGTGGCATGGTGGTGCTCCTGGCTCAGGAAGTGGCTTTTATTACTATTTCTTGTTTAAGCGTCCAAAACAAGAAGTAAATTTTGATAGCGTTTGGATCGATGATAAAGTCTATAGATTGGTAAAACTTGATGGTAAGTTTGATACTTTTACCACTGAAGAAGTTATCACAGTACAAGCGATAGCAAACCCTAAACCGAATACTCCAGTTATCGAAATTCTTCCATCATTGGAAACCAATGAACCTCCTTTGCCAAAAGAGACGCCCAAGATGAAAGCTCCTATTTCTTATGAGGGGAAAGCACTTGTAAGATACTATATTAATGGAGCAGAGTTTTATACTATAGTAAAAGACATTCAAACCATGCAACCACTCTTTTACCCATCGATTAGCAAATAATGTTTTATGACAGATAATATTATTGCTTTAGCAACAGGTTCTTCAGGAGCAATTGGGGTTATTAGGCTATCTGGCCCTGATGTGATTGCTATTTGCAATGAATATTTTAAGGAAAAAAACTTGTTGGAACAAAAAAGCCATACCATTCATTTTGGACACATTTATGATGGGAATAAAATGATTGATGAAGTTTTAATTAGCATCTTTATTGCCCCAAACTCTTATACCAAAGAAAATAGTATCGAAATTTCATGTCATGGATCTGACTTTATTCAGCAAAAGGTTATCAATCTATTTATAGCAAAGGGTTTGAGAATAGCCAATCCTGGAGAATTTACTATGAGGGCCTTTTTAAATGGTCGCATGGATTTATCTCAAGCAGAGGCAGTTGCCGATCTGATTGCTTCCTCTACTAAGTCACAACATGAGATTGCACTTAATCAGATGCGTGGTGGATTCACTTCTATTCTTAAAACACTTAGGGATCAACTCATTGAATTTGCCAGTCTAATTGAGTTGGAGAACGACTTTAGCGAGGAAGATGTAGAGTTTGCAAATCGAAAAAAATTAACAGAATTAGTTAATAAGATCTTAGAGCAAATTCAAACATTACTAGATTCCTTTCGTTATGGGAATGCCATTAAAGAAGGTGTTCCCGTTGCCATTGTAGGTAAGCCTAATGTAGGAAAATCTACTCTACTAAATGTGTTACTAAATGAAGAAAAGGCTATAGTAAGTGATATTCCTGGAACTACTAGGGATGTTATAGAGGATACCATACAAATAGATGGATTGTTATTCCGATTTATTGATACTGCTGGAATTAGAGATACACAAGACCATATAGAATCAATAGGTGTTCAAAAGTCTAAAGACCAAATATTAAGCGCCAAGATTGTTGTTTATATGGACGAGATTGAGGAAGACTTTGAAGCTATAGAAACTAGGTACAAGGAATTAGGAATTAGAGATGAGAAAGATTCCATAATTCTCCTTAACAAAATAGACAGCTTTCACGAGTGTCATGCCTATGATGTGGAAGAGGCCTTGAGTACAAAGCTCAACAGAATGCCAGTATTGGCCATATCAGCAAAAGAAAAACTGCATATTGATAGGCTAAAGAAGACATTGGTAAAATTAATTAAAGACGAGCATCCTTCAGAGAATGCTTTTATAGTCTCTAACCTCAGGCATACAGAAGCATTAGAAAAAGCTAAGGAATCTTTACAATCTGTTTTAAATGGATTGGAGCAAAATATATCTAGTGATTTAGTTGCTATTGATATTCGCCATGCTTTACATCATCTAGGAAGTATTTCTGGAGAGATTACTACAGAGGATCTATTAGGCTCTATATTTGGACGGTTTTGTATTGGAAAGTGAACTAAAGCCTCTTTTCTTGCTAATAAATCATTTGCTCTTAGATTTCAAGTATTTGTATTGAATTAAGGTTCTCCCTTTTAATGATGTCATGTATATTGCCTTATATGAAGGACTAACTTCAAAATAAACCTATTATTTAATGAAAAAAATATCTCTAACAAGCTTATTGTTATTTGTAAGCCTTTTCTTTTTTGAGTATGCATATAGTCAGCCCAGCTATGTTTGGGATTCCGCCTATGGGGGGGGTGATAATGATGTAATGTGGAATATGCATTCAGCATCAAATGGAGATGTTTTAATGGTAGGTCTTACAAAGAGTAGTGATAATCATGTCATCTCAGGAACAGACCCTGATGGCAGTGGGCATCATGGTAGTAATTTTTATGATGATGTTTGGGTGATTCGTATAAATCCTATGGGGCGTATCGTTTGGCAAAACGCTCTTGGAGGAAGTTCTTATGATGAAGCATGGGATGTTACAGAAGCGTCTAATGGCGACATCCTTATTGCTGGAAAGACTAATTCAATTGATGGTGATGTTGATCCTTCTACAGATCCAGATAGTAGTGGACAACATGGATCACTAGATTTTTGGATTATTCGATTAGACTCAGAAGGTAATCTAATATGGCAAAATGCACTTGGTGGAAGTGGTGGAGATCGAGCCATATCAATTATAGAATCTAAAAATGGCGACATTATTGCCTGCGGATTGACCGAGGGTCCAAATTCTGGCGATATAAAACAAAGTACTGACCCTGATGGAGAAGCATACCATGGTGGTTTGACGGATTGGTGGGTAGTACGCCTTGATTCAGAAGGTAATCTAATATGGCAAAATACACTTGGTGGAAGTAATGAAGAATGGGCATTTGACTTGATAGAGCAACCAAACGGTAACATTGTAGTTGCTGGTTTTACAGCATCTAGCGACTTTGATATAAATCCACTCACAGATCCTGATGGGAGTGGACAACATGGATTTTATGATCTATGGGTCGTGGCTCTTTCCCCATCAGGAAATATGATATGGCAAAATGCACTTGGTGGCACACATATTGATGAAGCTCGTGTATTAGCATATTCACCTGACAATCATATTGTCATAGGCGGGATTACCGTATCTACAGATGGAGATTTAATGTCATCTACAGATCCTGACGGTAATAGCACACATGGAAGTAGTGATTTTTGGCTCGTAAAACTGGATACATTAGGCAACTTGGTATGGCAAAATGCTTTAGGAACAGAACTCAAAGAGGAAGAAATAAACACCATATCATTCATGCCTAGTGATTGTAATAATGACTTTTTTATTTATATCGCTGGGGGCTCTCACGGTTCCTATAGCAATGGAGATAAAACGGAACCCAATCCAGGTGGTGCTACAATGAGTGTTTGGATAGTAAAGCTAAATCTTGATGGACAAGTAGTCTGGGATAAGACTTTTGGCTCCGGTGGAAAGGATGATCATTCCAACATTTGTATTAATCCAGAAGGGGAATTATGGGTTGGCGCTACTACTAATATGTCTGCAAAAACAATTTATGATAAAAAATCGCCATTGTATGGGGCAAATGACTTTTGGTTAATAAAAACTGAATTTGGCTATTCACTAGATGCAAGTTTTTCTTTTGATACTGTCTGTCTTGGGTTGCCGACAACGCTTATAAATACGAGTGCCCCTAGTTGGCTAGATTCTTCCTTTCGGTATCAATGGGAATTCCAAGATAAGGCTAGCAATCAAACAACTTCAATCAAACACCCTCAATACAGTTTCTCAGATACAGGTAGTTACTTGGTAACACTTATAGTTAATGCTGATTGTGAATTTGACACGATAGTTGATACTATATTAGTTGAGGGTGGGAGAGGCTTTGCTTTAAATCAAGATACTACAATATGTGAAGGAACAGAATATTTAGCCTCAGTTGAAAAGACTTGGGCGGTAAAATATTACTGGTCTAACGGAGATACCAATAGTACAGTCAGTATTAATGAGCCTGGAGATTACATTATAACTATAAAGGATATTGATAGTTGTATGTATTCGGGAAATATCTCTTTAAATGTTTTGTCTTGTGATACCAATAATATAGCAGCAGATACTATAGATCAAACTTATTTAGTCTTTATTCCCAATGCAATTAGCCCTGATCAGGACTTTAATAATGAATCATTTGATATCATACAAAAAAATATTTTACAATATGAGGTAAGTATTTTTAACCAATGGGGCGATAAAGTTTTTGAAATAAATGAGATGAATTCATCTTGGGATGGGGCTCATAATGGGAAAGAGGTTAGCGGCGTGCATTTTTACACTTTCAATGGCACTACAATTACTGGTCAACATATAAGTTTAACAGGAACAATTACGGTAATTAGATAACATCTGTCTAAGCGTGTTTAAGGTTGAATTGTAATTATCTGGCTGATGCACTAAAGTCTTTTAAAAAGGGAGCTAAATTTATTTGCCATTTTTCATTGGTCAACTGGCAGATAAAAAGCTCTTTTCTGTTTAGTATTAAGTCAGGTTTTGATCCAGATTTTGGCGGTATTGAAATGACAAGTGTTTTAGGATATTCTGTAGGTCGATGCCTCTTATGATATTTTTTGATCAAAGTTTTCATCTTATCCTAAGTTTTTGTAAATTAATAGTATGCGAAACTTATTGATTTTCGTGTTTTTATACTTGTCATTAGAAATCTATGCATCAAGTGATTCTACTAGCTATTTTCAAGAAGACGACTTGGACAAAATTTCTCTATTTGTTCCAAACTCATTTTCGCCAGACGGTGATGGTATTAATGATCATTTAAACTTTAGGTCGAACAGTATTTTTACAGCTGAATTGATGATTTTTAATCACTATGGTAAATTGGTTTATTCAACGAGTGATTATCAAAATGGGTGGGATGGGAGAAAAAATAATGGTTGGAAATGTGAGACCGACACGTATTTCTATCTTATAAAAGGTCAAGCCACAGACGGAAAGCCTTTTAGTAAATTTGGAGAGGTTTTTCTTAAGCAATAAACGCTCCTCAATTTAGATTAATCTTGTTATGTAATTGCTCTACTTTATTCAGAATTGACTGTCCCAGTATATTGTTAGTCATCTTTGGATTGCTCTCTCCATACTCTTTAATAGTTGATACTAGTTCTAGCATTTCACATAGGAGTGTGTCTTCTATCTTTTTGTTCTGACACATTAATTCAATATTTGAAACTTGCTGTTAATGTAATGTCCAGATTCAAGCTCAACTTGAATTAAATAGATCCCTGTAGTATAACCTTTTGTATCCAATTTCAATTGATTATGGCGAGCAACTTTTTGTTCAAAAATTACTTTTCCGTGAATGTCTTTAACGGTAAGTGATTTAACAACTTCTTTGTCAGATGATACGACTAGAAAGTCTTTCGCTGGATTGGGGTGTATTGTAACTTCATATAGTAGCATAGGGTTTATATTTAAAGGAAAAATGGTTGTCGTATCTGAGGAAGCACCAACTACTTTTTGTTGCTCTTCATGGTCAATCATTTCAACATTGCAAAATTCAAAACTCAACTGCTCTTGCTGAGTAACCTTGCCATCCAGATTGTCTGTGATGAAGAAACTTAATACTCCAATATCTCCATATCCGCTTGCATCCATGCCATTGATTCTACTTAAGCCTATTTCGATTTGACCATCTTCATGAAAATCTTCAAATATGCTGATCGCATTGGTATCATTTGCCAACCATGATTCTGACAACTCAAAGCCCATAGAATTTCTCTTGATTAAGCTGTTATTGTAACTCAAGCAAAATGCCAATCCGTACACATCTGATGCCTCCAATATTTCTGTTCCTAAATTTATATGTGCTTCAACATAGGTTCCAGTTTCTAATAAGCTTTGCTCAAATACAACTTGTAATTTGGGATCATCTTCAGAAGCATTGAACGTATTATTTCCTTTGCTATGCGTTTTGCCATAGTTTAGTCCTATAGGCAACAAATCCAATGCATTTATAATACTATCACCAGTACAGTCTGCATATTTGTAATTTAGCCCATTTCTGAAAGTATCTTCCCAATCATCTGCATATTGTCCTTCCCAATCTGAAGAGGCATTTACTCTAGCAGCACCTGTCTTTCCATAAGCAATACCGATAGGCAAGATGTCCCAAACATTAGCCACACCATTATTATTGGCATCTCCAGGCCATACACATGCTTCTAAATCACAATCTACTGGAGAAACTGTTTTGCAAATCGTACTATCTCCACAAGAATCTGATACGGTTAAACACACTATATAATCCCCTCCAGAATCATACTCATGAATCGGATTTAAAAGTTGTGAAGAAAACCCGTCACCAAAATCCCATGAATGAGAAATGCCGACATCTCCTGTTGAAATGTTGGAAAAGCTTACTAAACGAGTATTTATCTGATATGTAAAATTGGCTACTGGCAAATTGCAATTGATAGAAACAAGTGAACAAAAAGTACTATCCCCACAAGAATCAGATACGGTCAAGCAGGCGGTATAATCTTCTAATGAGTCATAAGTATGCACTGGATTTTCTAAGGTTGATAGTGTACCATCTCCAAAATCCCATAAATAAGCAATGCTAGAATCTCCTGTTGAAGTATTGGAAAAGGTAACGATACGATTATTTACCTGATTTGTAAAACTAGCCACCGGAGGATTGCAGTCTATACTAATAAGTGAACAAAAAGTACTATCCCCACAAGAATCAGATACGGTCAAGCATACGGCATAATCTCCTAATGAGTCATAAGTATGCACTGGATTTTCTAAGGTTGATAATGTTCCATCCCCAAGATTCCATAAATAAGCAATGCTAGAATCTCCTGTTGAAGTATTGGAAAAGGTAACAATACGATTATCTACCTGATAATTATAATTGGCAATTGGAAGCGTGCAATTCTCTACCGATACAATTTTGCAGATTGTACTATCTCCGCAGATATCCGATACTGTTAAACAGACATCATAACTTCCTGATGAGTCAAAAACGTGATTGGGATTTTTCAAGGTTGATAAAAAGCCGTCTCCGAAATCCCATAAATAATTACCATTGGAATCTATGGATGTATTGCTAAAGTTAACAGCAAGATCCTCAATTGTAAAATCAAAGTTGGCAATTGGATTGTTACAAAAATCACCATACAGTGCTTGAACCTCCTCTTCGCTTAAAGCACAACCAAATATTTTCACATCGTCTATTTTACCATTGAACGGAGAATCATTATTCCTTCCCCAACCAATTGAAGCATAGTTCTTTCCACTTGCCGAATGACTATTATTCAAATTAGTAGTAGAATCTTTCAGCACTCCATTTAGATAATATTTTGCTGATGTGCCTCCTACTGTAATCACAAAATGATTCCAGGTTTTCTCTATCACTTCATAATCTCTGATATTTGATGCATCTCCCAAGCGAATTCTCAAATTTTTCTGTCCAGAAATTTCTCTAACGAATATATCTGTTTGAGCATTTTCAATATTAGCGTGATCTGATTCATAAATCACTCCTGCTGTAGATTGGATAGTATCAGCATTAAACCAAATGCTTATACTTCTTGTAGAAAGATCAAAATCTGACGGTAAATCAATACCATTATTTATACCATCAAAATTATAGGCACTATTTATATTGCCAAAACGATCGGCTGTTAAAGTAGCTCCATTCACTATGCCATGATAGTCATTACCCGATGAGTCATTTGCATTACCCGTAAATGGGTAATCAGCTATTGGACTACTACAGAATTCCCCATACAATGTTTGAATGTCTTCTCCACTTAATGCACAGCTAAATATCTTAACGTCATCTATTGCTCCATTAAAATAACGATCTAACATCCTTGAGCATCCTATTTTGGCTAGACCATTGCCATCAGCTAAGGAGCTACCTGAAGGTGCATTTTTAGTTTCTATTAATTCTCCATCCAAATAAAATCTTGCAGAATCACTCACTGAAATTGTTGCCATATGCCAAGAGCCTTCTGTAATAGGTATTGTAATAGTTACAACACCTGCTTGACCTCCTCCTCCCATTTCTAGGCTATCATTGCCCCCAGACTCAAAAACATACATACCTAAACCATAGTTTATAAGTCCTGGATTATCGGATGAGTAGATAACCCCCAATGTACTTGTTATATTGTCTGGTCTAAACCAGATATTTACTGTCTGTTCTGGAATGTCAAAACCATTAGCAAGTTCTATGTAGTCATTTACGCCATCAAAATCATAAGCACTATTGTCAACTCCCAATCGATCTGTCGTCAGCACTGCTCCGTTTACCGTG
This sequence comes from Bacteroidia bacterium, assembly GCA_030426955.1. Lineage (GTDB taxonomy): Bacteria > Bacteroidota > Bacteroidia > Chitinophagales > JAUHXS01 > JAUHXS01. Next base: position 27,940 of record JAUHXS010000012.1, read on the forward strand.
CCGTGATTACTATTGCCAGATATGTCATTGGCATTGCCCGTAAATGGGTAGTCGGCTATAGGATTAACTGTATCAGCATTTGCACTAAAAACAAATAAAAATATAATGAGAGCGCCTATTATTACCTTATTTATCTTACTCATAGCCGTAAATCTATACACCATTTTAATATTTTACCACACCAAAGATACCACCGATTATAGATCTATTCAAGTACAAAAATATATCAATGTACGAACCTAAAATGCATTATGAAATAACAAGTAGATATAAATCAATTGATTATAGTAAAAAAATGTTAAAAGTGTACATTTTTAGGATATAATTCTATTTTTACATTATAAATTTTTTGACTATGATCAATAATAAATTTATTCAACTGATATTAAGTTTATCCAGCTTTGAAAAAAAGCAATTATTACTATTTTTCCAATCTCCATTTTACAACAAAAAGAATGAATACATTGCGTGTTTAGAGTTTTTTTTAGACATGACTTCCCAAAGTCAATACTCCACCGACCTCACTAAGCAAAAAACTTGGGCGTATGTTTTCCCCAAAAAGCCCTTTAGCGATCTAAAATTCAGAAGATTATTATCTGATATGTATAAGCTTGCAGAAGAATTCATGAAGGCGTACCATTTTAAGCAACATATTATAAAAGGTCAAAGTGCCCTGCTGCATGAATATAATGAGCGATCACTGAACAAATTGACTCCGCAAGTGATCTCTAATACGAAAAAGGAATACGAGCGGTACGCGCATAGGGACTCCCTCTTCTATCAGGAACAATACTATACAGAAGTCGAAATAAACAAGCACTTACAGCAAGAAAGCCAGCGTTCTGGCAACAATAATTTAAAACAAGCCACAAGAGCATTAGATACTTTTTTCATTCTAAATAAATTGAAACTTTATTGTGAATACATTAATTATCAAAAAGTTATCAGCCTAAAGTATGATATTTTCCTTATAGATGAAATTCTATTACACCTCAAGCAAGTTAGCCACTCGCATATTCCTGCCATCGAAATCTATTATAATATATTATTAACGCTTACTGATCCTGATGATAGAAAGCATTTTGACCTGTTAAAAAAGCTTCTTGTTGCTCATATCAACTTATTTGAATTGTCTGAACAAAGGATTATGTATGGCTATGCTCAAAACTATTGTATTCGAATGGTAAACAAGGGTGACGTAATATTTTTAAAAGAGCTATTTGACATTTTTAAAGAAGTTCTAGATAAAAAAGTCATATTAAATAAAGGTACTATATCGCCTTGGGATTATAAAAACATTACCTCGACTGGCTTACGATTGCAAGAATACGATTGGGTATCATCCTTCATTGCCGACTATAAAGCCAAACTTCCTGAACTCTTTAGGCAAAATGCCTACACTTACAATTGGGCAAGGTATAATTTCTATGTAAAAAACTATGATGAGGTCATGAAACAGCTTCAAAATGTAACTTATGAAGATGTATTTTATAACCTCGACTCCAAAGCCATGCTATTGAAAACCTATTATGAATTAGGCGAATCTGAGGCATTATCAAGCTTACTCAGTTCATTTAAGATTTTTCTACATCGAAATAAGTTAGTTTCTGAGCACCATAGAACCAACTATGTCAATTTTATGATCATACTGAAAAGACTCTACTTCAAGACGCGAGGTAAAGCTCAGCTAAACAGAATAAAAGATGAGCTCAAAAACACACATCATATTGCAGATGCTAACTGGTTGATGGAAAAGATTAAGGAGAAGTTTTAGATTAAAAGATTAGAAAATTTGGAGATGAGGTATTAGGGACAAGGGGTAAGGAAATAGGGAACATTCTAGGTCTATTTTCTATTCACTAATAACGAGCTACTAATTACTATAAATAAAACCCAGCTTTTTCAATATAGTCTTTTACCTTATCAGCCACTAGATACTGGATAGAGCTATCCTTTTTAATAGCATCTCGAATGAAACTGGATGAGATGTTTAATAAAGGCACATCAAAAGACCGAACATTTTTGTGGTTGGCAAACTGTCCATCGTCATACTGAGGTCTGTTATATAAGTATATTTTATGATTTTCTATGATTTGCTCGTAGTTTTTCCATTTATGTAGCGTCCTCAAGTTATCAGAACCCATTATCAAAGCAAACTTTTTATTCGGATATTTTTCATTCAAGTAAGCTAATGTATGTGTCGTATAAGATGGCTTGGGTAAGTCAAACTCAATGTTAGAAACTCTTAACTGATCATTTCCCTCTATTGCAAGTTCTACTAGATGCAAACGATCATACTCATTGAGTAAACTATCCTTTTGCTTTAATGGGTTGTGTGGAGAAACGACTAACCAAACCTCGTCTAGATCTGTGAAATCCGCCATATAGTTGGCAATAATCAAATGACCAACATGAATCGGGTTAAAAGTCCCGAAAAAAAGACCAATATTCATTCTAACTTAGAAGATAATGCCTATCCTTAAAGCCAGGTAGTTGCCCACTACCTTTCCATCTAGCCCCGTAGCCTTTTGGGTTTTAATAGCATCTGTTATGCCATTGTTAAAGAAAAGTCCACCCACAAAAGAAGTATTACCCCCTAAAGCGTATTCAACACCAGCACCAGCTTCCCAGCCCAAGTTTATAAATCGTACATCATCTTTTATCTTTTCTTCGGTTTTTCCTGCTCCTCCTGCAGCAACAACATCACCTGTAGCCCTAAGATTCACCCTAGCCAATCCACTAATCTGGGCAAAGTAAGTCATGTATCCGATTTGGTTTGTCTTCAGCTTTAGCCCAACAGGAATTTCTAAATTCTGAATTTTATACTTGATCTCCGATCCGTTTGGAAATGTATCGGTTGGAAAGCTTTCGGGCAAGATCACACCACCATTATCATATTTCACAACACCCCCTGTTTGTGAGATAGTAATTGCTGTGGCAAAAGCATAGTTGTCTGCAAAATCATAATCAAAAAGCAAACCATAGTTGAACCCTGCCTTTACCGAGGTAGAAGATAGCTCTTTAACATTAATGGGCTTCATCCAAGACAAAGTAGGATCAAAGTGCAATCCAAATCGAAAATCACCAGCTTGAGCTACGATTGTAATAATTGAGAAAAAAATCAATAATCTTAATGCCTTCATTATACTGCTTTTAAATTTTGCAATGATAAAAGTAAAAGAATGATCTTATAACTTATAACTTTATAACCATAAGATAACAAATATGGCTAAAAAATCAACAACTAGAAAGACCCACTCTTCTTTTTTCATTACAATCGTTCTGCTTACTAGCTTTTTTACTGCTTGCAGTGGGTTAGATAATAAAAAGCATATAGATGTTTCTCAGATCAACATCTCATTTGATATTATAAGATTTGAGCAGATCTTTTTTAACATTGATACTTCTAATTTAAAGTCATCATTAGAGGCTCTAAAGTCTCAATACCCTGATTTCTACGATCTTTATGTCAATGACATTATGGAGTTTAAGAATAAGCGCGATTCTTCTAGTCAGTATATTCGGGAAATAAAGCGTTTTCTGGGCAATGAGGCTATTCAAGGTTTATATGTCGAAAGCCAAAAACTGTATGGCGACTTTTCTGAAATAGAGTCAGAGCTTACCGATGGCTTCAAGCATTTAAAGTACTATTTTCCTGAAAGACAAATACCGAAAGTTATTACCTTTTTATCTGAATTTGCCTATGGTAACATTACTTACGAAAACATGATTGCTATTGGGTTAGACTTTTATCTAGGTAAAGATTACAAGTATTATCCTGCTATCGGTTTTCCACAATTTATTATTAGAAGACTGGAAAAGCAATATATCGCTAGAGATGCGATGCAAAATATAGCTCAAGATATGTTTCCAGAAGACAACCGTCAAAAAAGACTAATTGACAAGATGATCTATCGAGGAAAAATTGCTTATCTAGTAGATTTTTTACTACCCGATGTGGAGGATTCTATTAAGCTTAACTATTCTTCAAAACACTTAAAATGGCTAGAGACCAATGAAACAGAGATGTGGACTTTTTTCTTGAAACATGAATTATTATTTGAGACAGAAAATAGAGAAGTCCGAAAGTTTATTAGCGAAGCTCCAAATACTCCTGGAATGCCGAGTGATGCCCCTGGTAATGTTGGGACATGGGTAGGTTGGCAAATCGTGAAAAAATTTATGGAAATACATCCTGAAATGAAGTTACAAGATTTGATGAATGAAAATGATGCTCAAAAAATCTTAACAGAATCAAGATATAAACCGTTAAGGTAATTACGATTGATGAATTTGGAGTTACGAATTATTCGTCATTCCAAATTCGCAACTCTAAAATTAAAATATGTCCGAAGAAAGCGCCGTATTAGATTCTATTAAAGATGATCTTGTATTTTATAAGGACACGATTAAAAGTGTTTCCGAAGAAGTTCGTAATAACGAAGTATCCAACTATCCTGTTTTTGTAGCACATAAGTCTAATCTTGAAATTGGTCGTCCTATCCTTAGCAATGAAGAGTTTTCTGCTAACTGGAATGTCAATATCTCAACATTGGAAGAGTTTGTTGCAAAAAAATTAATTTTTCCTGGTAGAGTAGATGCGTTTAGAAAAGTTTATAAAAATCCTGATAACTTTATTTGTTTCTTTATTTTAGAAGATGACGGAGCAAATTTTGCTTTTGTGCCTTATTGAACACCCATCTTTATAAAATGTTGACTAAATAGCAATTATGAAATTAAGATCAAAGGGAAAGTGGCTTACTTATTGATGACAACTTTATGGTTTTGTTGATAATCGCCAAGTTCAGTGCTTAAAAAATATATCCCATTTGGTAAATTAGAACAATTAACTTCAATTGTGCGATTTTCTTGTAAGCTAAGCCCTATGTCATTGATGTGTTTTATGATTTTACCTTGGAGATCAAGAAGCCTTAAGTCAACATCTTTGTTACCATTTGATTTATACTCTACGTAAATAGAAGCTTGGGTAGGATTGGGATATACATTTGTGAGGATAGGTGAATTAAGATCAATGTTAGATGATAATGAATATTCATATGCTCCAATATCCCAACTCTCACGTGAATTGCCCACAATATCGGTCTCACAAGAGATATGTTGAAAGTACTCAGGTGTCCTTGGTGTAAATGTAATACCTGCATTGATGGCAGGAGAGTTGCTCGATAAGGAGAGGTCTATCGAATCAATGTCAGAAGAAATGTTTTTAAACTGTGGGTCGTCCATTGTTTGACCAGCAATATTTGTGCTACCATTAAAGTATAAATTATTTGTGGCAGTAAAATTAGTGTTACCACTTCCATCATGAATCAAAACTTCTAATCCAGTATTGCCTACAGCAATATTATTAGCCATAAGTATGTCGTCAGATAAACGTGCTTTTATACCTCCATTAATAGAGTTTCCAGGTTGCATATTATTTTCCCAAGCAGTATTGTTAATGATATCCCCTCTAGCAGATTTGTTAAAAGAAATGCCGTTAAGTCCATTTTGAAAGCAGACATTGTTTAATACTAAAATTCTTCCATAGTCGTAGCTTGTAGACAATTTAGGATCATTACACTGTGTGATGGTGATGCCATGACCATCTACAATGGAGGTATGAAAAATTTCCCCATACCCTGACCCGCTATCTCCTTTCCCATTGTAGAAGGGTATTTCATTCCAGCACTGAGTGGCTATATTATTCATTACGATGATTTTTGATGCGGTAGAGGTATCAATAGCAACAGCTCGATTAACTACTATTCCCTTAGTTCCTTTACTGGAATACCATGCACATTGACGAACCGTATTATTTTTAAACAAGATATAATCTCCTGCAGATGATTTTATGCCTGATGCCGTGCACTTTTCGACTAGGCAGTTTTCTACAATAATGTGTGTAGAGCTTTTTCTAACCCATATTCCTTCGCCGTTGTAATAGAATGGTCTGGGCATATCTAATCTGAAGTTTAATGCCTCTTCCTGTGTCACTAAGTCGGCAGATCCTTGAATGTGTAGTCCTACAATATTGATATAAGAAACACTATCGCCAATAAATCCGCCTTGCCCATCAAATTTCAATACTGGGTGATGTCCGGAAAAATTGATAAAAGTAATGGCTCCATCAATAGCATTACCAGAGTGAGTTAGCTTGACAATTGGAGGGTTAAAAAGACTATCTGGAGGCGTACCTGGTACTTTTGCTTCATTGTAATATAAGTTTCTATAGATTCCATCCATTATAAAAACAGTATCTCCAGGTAAGGTTTGGTCATGAGCAAACTGCAGTGTGAGAAAAGGTTTATTGGAGAGAGTGCCATACTCTTCGGTAAGTATATCTTTCCCATTTTCAGATGAAACATACCAGTTTGTAGCACTTGTAAGTAAATGGGAAGCCGTAAGAATAATTATTAAGACCTTTCTAAAGCAACAAAACATAATGCCCTAAAGGAACACATTTCTGCTTTATGCTAAATATAATATTTCTTAAATAGTTTATAATCTGACCGTTTGATTGCCGGATTAATATATTGATTTTGATTTAATTAAAGCATTATTGTGTAATATTTCAAAGTAGAAAGAGATTTTTCTGTTGTGCTTGATCCTAATTGAAAAACGCTCTTCGGTGTTACATCGAAGAGCGTTTTCAACTATTAATTAACTAAAACAATACTCACCTAAACTGTAGCAAAGGCGAGTTGAAAGCTTAACTGCAACCCATGCTATTTCCGCAGTTTAAGCATTTGTAGCATGTGCCTGATCGTACGGTAATATGACCACAAACATTACAAGCAGGCGCATCCCCCATCATATTACTCAAGTGTTCTTGAGTCTGATCCTTTTTGACAGCAGTTGCAGCACCGTTGGCCTCAGCCGCTGGAGCAACAGGTTTAACTTCTTTAACAACTGGTTGACCATTCCCATTAGAAGAAGACTGTGTCAAAGGCTTTTTTAACGATTGGGGAATAAGATTTTCTTCTTTCTTTCTCGGTATTTGTACCAAGTCTTGTCTATCTAGATATTCAAATGCTAATACTCTAAAGATGTAATCAATGATAGAAGTAGATGATTTGATATTTGGATGATCTACAACACCTGATGGCTCAAACCTAGTGAAAGTGAATTTATCTACATATTCTTCCAAAGGAACACCGTACTGAAGCCCAATTGATATAGCTATGGAGAAACAGTTGACAAGTGATCTATAAGACGCACCTTCTTTGTGCATATCAATAAAGATTTCACCTAAAATTCCATCATTATACTCTCCTGTTCTCAGGAAAATGGTTTGTCCACCTACTTTTGCTTTCTGAGTAAAACCACGTCTTTTTGAAGGTAGTTTCTTTCTTTGGACAACATTAGAAAGCTGTCTTTTAAACGTTGTATCAGTAGATTCTTGAATGATCTTAGCCGCAGCTTCGATTACCTGATCAGGAGTTAATTCATTTAAATGAACTCTATCATCACCTTCGATAGATGCTTTCTTATCAGATTTGTTGGAAAGTGGCTGAGACATTTTACAACCATCTCTATAAAGTGCATTTGCTTTTAAACCCAGCTCCCAAGATAATTGATAGCAATCTTGAATTTCCTCAACAGTTGCTTCATTCGGAAGGTTAATTGTCTTAGATATAGCACCAGAAATAAATGGTTGAACTGCAGCCATCATTCTGATATGCCCATGAGGATGAATATATCTTTTTCCTATCTCACCACATTTATTAGCACAATCAAATACTGGATAGTGTTCCTCTTTTAAATGAGGTGCGCCTTCAATGGTCATTGTTCCGCATACGTAATCATTTGCTTCTTTGATATCAGCATCAGAAAATCCAAGTGCCGACATAACGTCGAACGCTAAGTTGTTATACTGCTCAGGAGCAAAGCCTAATCGTTTCATACAAGCCTCACCAAGCGTAAATACGTTGAATGCGAAGCCAATCTCAAATGCGGAAGCAACTGCTTCATCAAGCTTCTTAAGGTCTTTATCATTAAAGCCTTTTGATCTTAATACGTCATAGCTAATGGTTGGGCATCCTTTGAAAGAACCGGTTCCCTTAGCATAATTAACGATATCTGCGATTTCCTCTTTTGAATAACCTAAGTTTCTCAATGCGACAGGAATAGCGTGGTTAATGATCTTGAAGTATCCACCTCCTGAAAGTTTTTTAAACTTCACTAATGCAAAATCAGGCTCAACACCAGTAGTGTCGCAATCCATAACTAAACCGATAGTTCCAGTAGGAGCAATAACTGTTGTTTGCGCATTTCTGTAACCATGCTCTTCTCCTAGCTTAACAGCATCATCCCAAGCATTACAAGCTGCTTTCAATAAGTAATCAGGACAGAACTTCGGATTGATCCCTTGAGGTTTGATCTCAATACCTTCATAAGCATCTTCAGGTGCATTGTATGCAGCATATCTGTGATTACGCATTACACGCATCATATGCTTCTTATTGTCATTAAACCTTCTAAATGGTCCTAAATGGCTCGCAATCTCAGCAGAAGTTTTATAAGCAATACCTGTCATAATAGAAGACATGGCACCACCCATTGCTTGCGCTTCATCACTATCATAAGGGATGCCTGAGATCATTAAGACCGCACCAAGATTAGCAAATCCAAGACCTAAAGTTCTATAATCATAAGAAAGCTCAGCAACTTCTTTTGATGGGAATTGAGCCATCAAAACAGAAATCTCTAAAACGATGGTCCACAATCTTGCAGCGTGCTCATAAGCTTCGATGTCAAAAGTAAGATCGTCTTCGTTGAAGAACTTTCTCAAGTTCATAGAAGCTAAGTTACAAGCAGTATTATCTAAGAACATATACTCTGAACAAGGGTTAGAAGCATTGATTCTTCCACCTTCAGGGCAAGTATGCCACTCATTAATAGTAGTATCGTACTGTACACCCGGATCAGCACTTTTCCATGCTGCATCAGCGATGATATCCCAAAGTTCACTAGAAGGAATACTTTTTATTGTTCTTCCGTCTGTTCTTGCAGTCATATTCCAATCAGTACCTTCTTCTAATGCTTTGAAGAAAGTATTAGGAATACGAACAGAGTTGTTGGAGTTTTGACCGGCAATAGTCTTGTAAGCTTCTCCTTCGTAATCAGATGGGTAGCCTGCATCAATTAAAGCTGCAACTTTCTTCTCCTCTTCAGCTTTCCAAGTAATAAACTCAACTGCCTCAGGATGATCTAAATCCAAGCAAACCATTTTAGCAGCTCTTCTGGTTGTTCCACCAGATTTAATAGCACCTGCAGCCCTATCACCAATTTTTAAGAATGACATTAAGCCTGAAGAATTACCTCCACCTGATAATGTTTCGCCATCTCCTCTGATATTGGAAAAGTTAGTGCCGACACCAGAACCATATTTGAAAATTCTAGCTTCTCTGACCCAAAGATCCATGATGCCACCCTCATTAACTAAGTCGTCATCAACAGAAAGGATGAAGCAAGCATGTGGCTGAGGTCTTTCGTAGGCAGAAGTAGACTTTGCTAATTTTCCAGTTTTGGGATCAACATAATAGTGACCTTGGGGTTTTCCTGTAATTCCATAAGAAGAATGAAGACCTGTGTTAAACCATTGTGGTGAGTTAGGAGCAGCATATTGTCCTGTTAGCATAAACGCTAACTCATCATAAAATACATTGGCATCCTTCTTTGTTGCAAAATATCCATATTCATCTCCCCATTTCCTCCAACAGTTCGCTAGACGATGTGCAACTTGTTTGATCGAATTTTCTGAACCCAAAGAACCATCTTCTTGTGGAACTCCTGCTTTTCTAAAATATTTTTGTGCTAAAATATCGGTAGCTACCTGTGACCAACTGGTAGGCACTTCTACATTGTTCATTTCAAAAACTGCATCTCCTTCAGGGTTTCTGATAACAGAAGATCTGATTTCATATTCATACTGATCAAAAGGGCTAACGCCATCCTTTGTGAAAAAGCGATTGATCTTTAAACCCGACGACTTTTTAGGGCTGCTTTTTTTTGTGGCCATTTTTAATTTTAAATTTTAAGATGTAGTTAAATTTGCTTAAGAGAATTACTTAGTGTCTAAGTGTCCAAAGCGTGCGCTAAACTAAGCCCAAAAAGAAGACTGGGCAAATATAGTTTTGCACAATTTGTGGAAAAAGAAATGTGATTTCTTTTTAATATAAGTTATCACTAGCTTTGAAATTAAAGGCAAGAAATGCTGTGACTTTGAGCAGTAGTATGTTAAAATTGTCAATTTGTAAATTATTGATTAACAAATAATATATGAATAAAAAAGTGTACAGTGAGATTGTTGATAAAAAAAGAAAGCGTAATAAAAGTTTTGCAGTATTAGTTGACCCGGACAAAACAGATGCAAAAAAAATTGGACACTTAGTTGAGCTTGCTTCTGAGGCAGCAGTTGATTTTATCTTTGTTGGAGGCAGCCTGTTGCTTAACGATAGTTTACAAACTTGTATTGAGCAAATTAAAGCCCAAACAAATATTCCTCTTATCATTTTTCCAGGAAACAATATGCAAGTAAGTTCCGACGCAGACGCTATCTTACTTTTATCACTTATATCTGGAAGGAATCCTGAATGGCTTATTGGTCAGCATGTTTTAGCAGCTCCGAATTTAAAGCAAAGTGGTTTGGAGGTTATTCCAACTGGATATATTTTGGTAGATGGAGGTAAGAGTACCTCGGCTAGTTATATGAGTAATACTACACCTATTCCTCATGACAAAAAAGATATTGCTATGTGCACTGCGATGGCTGGGGAGATGTTGGGGCAAGGACTGATATATTTAGATACAGGGAGTGGAGCCAAGCGAACAGTATCGCCTTCTATGGTTACTGCTGTAAGTCAACATATAGAAGTTCCATTAATTGTTGGAGGAGGTATTACTTCTGGCAATAAGGCAGAGTTGCTGGTTAAAGCAGGAGCGGATATGATTGTTGTCGGCAATGCCATAGAAAAAGCACCATCACTCATTAGCGAAATAAGTCTAGCGGTTCATAGCGTGGAAATCCCAGCTTGATGAAAAAAGGGATAGTTCGAAAATCTACAGGTAGTTGGTATGAGGTGAAAACTCAGGACGGGAAAATTTTAAGTTGCAGAATCAAAGGCAAGTTAAGATTGAATGATAGTGACCTGACTAATCCTGTTGCAGTTGGCGATGTAGTATTATTAGACGGAGAGGGTGATAGTGTTGTTATATCTGACATCATAGATCGCAAAAATTATTTTGTTCGGGAGTCTCCGAAAAAGCAATCAGATCGACATGTATTGGCAGCAAATATTGATCAAGTAGTATTAGTGGTAACCATATCTCTGCCAAGAACATCTCTTGGATTTATAGACCGACTCTTAGTGATTAATGAGCTTCAAGGTATAAAGACAGTTATACTATTTAATAAAACAGATATTCAAGTTCCTAAACACCTCAAAAAACAACATGAAGCAGTTGAAATATATAAAGGGTTAGGGTATGACTGTTTGGAAACCTCGTTTTTGAATGATGGCGTTGAAAAAATCATACCATATCTAGAAAATAAGACTAGTTTAATTACAGGGCATTCTGGTTCGGGGAAATCAACTTTGGTCAACCAATTAATTCCAGAAATAGACCTCGATACTAGGGAAATATCAAAAAAGTTTCAAAAAGGGCAACATACGACTACTTACACTTGTATGTATGACCTTCCGTCTTCAGGGCAAGTAATTGATTCACCAGGAATTAAAGAGTTAGCGATGCTAAATATCGATACAGCTCATATTGGACATGGTTTTGTGGAAATAAGAGCATTAGAGAATGATTGTAAGTATAATAACTGCTTGCATATCAATGAGCCAAATTGTGCAGTAAAAGAAGCTTTAGAAAAAGGAAGTATTCACCAGTCTAGATATAATAGCTATATTAATATAATAGAAGAATTGCAGAAAAAAAGACACTATTGAACAAAATAGTGGACGGTTTTTATTATACCTTCTGAAATCCAGAATTGTTTTTAACTGATTGATTTTAATAGGCTTATTTTTCGTTTTGAGTGCGTATAAGCAATTGGCATCAAAATTGGATTAACGATGGCAAAGCATTTAGTTATGAAAAAGTTAATCATCAATCTAGGAATCATTTTAATCACAGGTTTATCTAGCTGTGTATATGTTGTGGACACTCCAGGGCCTCCAGGAAGAAATGGAAGAGCTTTTTTCGGAGTAGATTATGAAAGGTTTGCGCCATATAGTTATTGGGATAACAATCCAAGTATTCCATTTGAGCCGATATTAGGACATTATTATCAAACAGGTACAGGCATATTTGATTTTGAATACTTTGTTAATGCGACAGATTATTACTACGGAACCTACGAGGTATGGATTAATCCAGGAGGACCAGGTGGTAGCTATGGCGAGCCAGGCTTTGATGGATTAGATACTTACCTAATGTTGGTTTTAGATCCTTACTGGGGAGTTAGTGAGTGGAGAGATAGTTATAAAACTGGTGAGCCAATTGTAATTGAACGAAACGATGGAGAAAAACAATATAGAATTACAATGCATCCCGCTACTACAGATGATCGAGCAGCTCATGAGCCTAAACTAACCCAATAGAAATATGCTTGGACTTTATTTGAAGTGGTAAACATATTATATAACTTTACCAATAAGTTAAACTTTTGCTTTTGAAAAATTGTATTCTCATATTTAGTGTGCTAATTTTCTTTAAAGTTAATGCCCAGACTATATCTGGGACAGTTTATACACCTGAGAATAAAGCACCTTTAAAAGTTGGGGTTGCTTATCTAGTAAAGCACGAAAGCGATCTGCCAGTATTAAAATCAACAAAGAAAGTAGACATTGAAAAAACAGGAGCTTTTAGCTTTTCAGGACTTGAAAAGGGTACGTATTTCATTATTACTATTCCCGATCCTGACCTTTATCCGAAGCTATTATCAAATATTTATCCCCAAGATATTACAGATGTAAACAAGCTTTTAACCTTTGATGGTAGTAACAAAACCGTTGATGTTTATTTAGAAAGCCAAGAAGAAAAACAGTCTAAGAGTAAAACGGCAGAACCTAAAAAGAAGAAAAAGCTTAAACTAGGAGAGAAGTTAAATAAAATCAAGGATATAAAAGACAACGGTGCCACTGGTGTAGTTGGATCTTTGATAGATAAGTCTACTTCTAGCAGCTTAATTGATAAGTCAACAAGTAGTAGCCTAATAGATAAATCTGTTAGTAGCGGACTCATAGATAAATCTACTAGTTCTAGCTTGATAGATAAGTCAACGAGTTCTAGCTTGGATGCTAATAAAAGCGAGAAAAACACAAGTACAGAAAAGCCTGCTTCTAACATAAATGCCTCAATAACAGATATCGGAACTATTGTGAAGTATTCTCTTAGTCAGGATAGTAAGGTTTCTTTGGAGTTGTATAATATGTCGGGAAATAAAATCGCTACTATTATCGAAGGTCGTCGTAAAGCGGGGAACTACGAACACTACCTTGTCGCAAACAAGGACAAGCTTAATTCGGCAGTATATCTATTAAAGATTATCATAAATGGGAATACTGATCAAGAGGTCTATTGGAATGTTAGATAGGTAGCGTTACTTGCTCCAACTTTAAAGAAGTGCCATAGAACATACTGGTTGTTTTTTCGAAAGATTCAGTATAGTCTGATACAAAAAAATGATGTTTTGTACCCGTTTGCTCATTTAGCAACTCATCATATTGAAGCAATCTCTTAACTCGTTCTGCAACCAATGCTGGTGAATCTACAATTAATATTTTATTGTTATAGTAGGCTTCAATTTCTTGCTTTATGAGTGGGTAATGAGTACATGCTAAAATCAGAGCGTTAATATCATTTAGTTTGATATCTGATAAATAAGATTGAAGAACCGCCTGACTAATGTTGCTATTCGCAAAGCCTTCCTCAATCATTGGGGCTAAAAGAGGCGTTGCCAAAGACATCGTTTCTACTTCTGGGTTTCTGATGGCAAGTGCCTTTTTATATACATCAGAGTTAATGGTTGTTTGTGTACCTATGATACCAATCTTTTTGATACTATCCTGATGAACAATATGATCTAGAACTGGCCCAATTACATTTACAATTTCAACCTTTCCTTTGCAATGTGCTTTCAGCGTATTGAATGCAACGGCAGATGCTGTATTACAGGCCATAACAATCATCTTGCACCCTTTGCCTATAAGAAAATCTCCGATTCGAATAGCGTATCTGCAAATAGCCTCAGTAGACTTTTCGCCATAAGGCATATGGACAGTATCTCCGAAGTAAACTAAAGATTCGTTTGGAAGTGCATCTGAAATGGCTTTGGCGACTGTTAACCCACCAATACCTGAGTCAAAAATACCAATGGGCGAGTTAGATAGTTCTGAGTTTATAGTTTTTAATTTAGAGTTACTCACTATAAATTATAAACTACAAACTTATAACCCAAGCTTTGCTTTTACGAAGCTCATGATATCATCAGAAGGTTGTGCATAGATGACTGCACCCAAACTCATATCAAAAACATAAGCATAACCTTTTTCTTTAGCAACTGCTTTTATAGCATCTTCAGCCTTTTTTAAAGTAGGGCTGTAAAGCTCATCTTTCTTATTGGCCAGCTTATCTTGAGCACTTATTTGAAATTGTTGAATTCTTTTTTCAAGATCAACAATTTCTTTTTGTCTTATTTCTTTTATAGCATCTGCCATTAAAGCTTCTTTTTGCTGGTACTCTTGAATTTTATTTTGGTACTCCGTCATCATTGCTGTATTCTGTTCCTCTAACTGCTTTTGATATGCTTCAAGTTTTGTGTCCGCTGATTTGATTTCAGGCATTATACTTAATAATTCAGCAGAGTTAATATGTCCAAACTTTTGAGCATTAGCAAAACCAACCATAAGTATTGCAACAATTGTTAACCCTAATAACTTTTTCATGTTTTTACTTTTTCGTTTAAATTCTTCAGTTTGCCAAAGATATGTTTTTTCTATGGCATATTTTACTTTGATGCTTCCTTGATTCGTTCAAGAATTTCATCACTCTTATCATACTTAGGATCAGTAAATAACATGGTTACTGTTCCGCTTTTGTCAAACACAAAGTTGTACGATCTTTCGGTTGCCATTGTTTGAATAGCATCATATACTTTGTCTTGAATTGGTTTGATTAATTCTTGTCGTTTGATGAACAATTCTCCTTCGTATCCAAACTTTTGTTTTTGAAAATCTTTAACTGCCTTTTCAGCATTAATGATCTCATCTTCTCTTTTGCGTTTCATGTCTTCTGATAACAATACTTGCTCTGCTTGAAAATCGCGATACATACGTTCAATTTTCTCATACTTTTGATCGATTTGTGTCTGCCATTCTTTTGCAAACGCATCTACGGATTTTTGAGCACCGTCATATTCTGGTAACTTCTCTAAAATATATTCTGTATCAACATAGCAAAATCTTTGTGCTTGCGTAGTAAAAAAACTTCCGACTGTTATTACAGATGCAATTATTATTTTATTTATATGTTTCATAGCTTTTGTATTTGATTCTTGTTAAATGTAAAGCAAATATCGTGCCAAACTCTGGTCCAACATTATTTACTCAGGCTCAAAACCGAGCACAATGCTGAATTTGCCAAATCTACCTAATAAGTCGCCAAAGTTCTCAGGTTTAGGTAGGTTTCTGTCAATACCGACACCATAGTCAAATCCAAGTAGTCCAAACATTGGTAGAAAGACTCTAAGCCCAACCCCAACAGATCTTTTCAATTTGAAAGGGTTATAAGAGCTGAAGTTATCATATGTATTTCCAGCTTGAACAAATGCAGTGGTGAAAATGGTTGAAGAAGGGTTGAGTGATAGAGGGTAGCGCAATTCAAAAGTGAATTTATTAAATATGGGTTGGCCATCTATTTGGCCTGTTACAGGGTTGGTTGGTGTAACATGATTTGGCTCATATCCTCGAAGAGCAATAATGTCCCTTCCAAAAATGTTAAAGTTTGATATACCATCTCCACCTAACTCAAAGCGTTCAAATGGAGAGAGACCCACATTGGAATTGTAGAAGCCGAGGAAGCCAAATTTTGCTTCTGTTCTCAGTACTAGCTTGTTATCTTTAGATAGTGGTGTAAACCATTCTGCATTAAACCTCCATTTGTGATATTCTACCCATTTATATTTTTGTGCATCAGTAGCGCCTTCATCTTCTCCTTTTGTGTAAAGTCCCCAATTGGAATAAGAGGGGGTTAGTTGCATAGACAGAGATATTCTTGAACCTGTTCTTGGATAAAGAGGTTGATCAATCGAAGTTCTAGCAAGTGTTTCTTGAATGCTAATATTGTTAGCTATGCCATCACTAAAAATAAATCTGGTCCAATTTTGTAACTCATAAACCTGGAAATTGATAGCAGACTGTAGGGTGAAATAGTCGTCTGGAAATTTTAAACGTTTACCGAGGCTTAATGTTAACCCGTTTGCGGCAAATTTTTGATAGTCTATAGCATCCTTATCTCCAAAGGCATTAACCGATCTATAAACACTTGTTGTGAATGAATTTGGCTTTTTGCCACCTAGCCAAGGTTCTGTAAATGAAGCATTAAGTGACTGGAAGTTTCTACCATTTGCCTGATATCTGATAGAAAATGTTTGTCCATCTCCTGATGGAAGTGGATTCCAAGTTCCCTTTTTGAAAATATTATAGGTAGAGAAATTATTAAAAGAAAGCCCGAGTGTTCCTACCACTCCATTGCCTCCCCAACCTAGAGACATCTCTGCCTGGCTGGATGGTTTCTCGGCTACTTTATATTCTATATCAACCGTTCCATTTTCAGGATGCGGAGTAGGAGTAACGCCTAATTGCTCTGGATCGAAAAAGCCTAAATTGGCTATTTCTCGTTGTGAACGAATGATGTCTGATCGGCTGAATTTGCTTCCAGGAAGTGTTCTGAGTTCTCTTCGAATGACGCGTTCGTTGGTTTGTGTATTTCCTACGATAGTAACATTGTTGATGATGGCTTGAGGACCTTCGTAAACTTGTATTTCAAGGTCTATTGAATCGTTTTCAACTGCTATTTCTACAGGAGTAATGTTAAAAAATAGATAACCATCATCCATATAAAGAGAGCTAACATCTCCTCCTGTTTGACTCATGAACAGCCTTTCATCTAGCAAAGTTTGGTCGTAAATGGTACCTTTCTTGATTCCCAGAATCTTGCTTAGCAATTCACTACTATATTTTGTATTCCCTTTCCACTTGATATCTCTAAAATAAAACTGATTGCCCTCGTCAATATTAATCACAATGTTTAAATCGTGATTCTCATTGGTATAAATGGAATCACTTATGATATAGGCATCTCGATAACCTTTGCTATTATAAAAAGCTATCAGCGCTTCCTTATCTTCTTTGTAATCCTCTTTGATATATCTGGAAGCAGAGAACAGTCTTAATCTAAAGTTATCTCTTGCATAATTAAACAAGTTCAATGGAGTGATTCTTGTAATATGCTTTGGATTATATGTTTTTAAGTCAACTGTTTTATTTCGAATATCTTTAAATAGATTGATCTCTGTTTTTTCTTTCGTGTTTTTCATCAATCTTTGTAGCCTGTAATGATCGAAGTTGTCGTTTCCAGTAAAGCTGACGTCATTTACTCTTGCTTTATGCCCTTTATCGATATTGAAGTCTAATACAACATTATTGGTCATCGCTGAATCTGGCTTTTCTGTTACAATTACACTTGCATTAATGTAGCCTTTCTCGATATAGTATTGTTTGATTTTGTTTGTC
This sequence comes from Bacteroidia bacterium, assembly GCA_030426955.1. Classification (GTDB taxonomy): domain Bacteria; phylum Bacteroidota; class Bacteroidia; order Chitinophagales; family JAUHXS01; genus JAUHXS01. The sequence goes on from JAUHXS010000012.1 coordinate 45,744, forward strand.
GATCGTATCTTGAGGTTTTCCGTAACGACCCGACCCCTTAGTAGCTTGATATCATCTCTAATATCCTCTATTTCAGATTTTTTTGCTCCATCGAAAGTGAATTTCGATAGTCTTGGTCTTTCTGTTGCCACTATTTCTAAAAATATCTGGTCGCCTAAAAATCTTGTAGCATAAATGTCTACTGTTGCAAACAATTCTTGCTTCCACAGTTTTTTGATGGCAGTAGAAATATCATCTCCTGGCACAGTAATAATTCTCCCAACAGCTAAGCCAGAGATCTTAATTAAGATATCTTCGTTTAAGTATTTAATCCCCTTGACAGTTACTCCCGCGATCTCATACTTTCTAGAGGCATTGTATTCAATATTATCAAAGCGTTGAGCTAAACTGACATTGGCTAACGATAAAAAAGCAATAAATAAGAGAAGAATGTACCGCATAAACTAACTCAGTTGTTCGCTTACTTTACCAAATCTGCGCTCTCTATTTTGATAACTGACAAGCGCATCGTACAAGTTTTCTCTTGTGAAATCAGGCCACAGAATTTCGGTGAAATAGAGCTCGGCATAAGCAATTTGCCACAAAAGATAATTGCTAATACGACATTCGCCGCTTGTTCTGATCAATAGCTCAGGGTCAGGCATCCCTTTAGTGGCTAAGTGGTCTGAAATAGTTTCCTCGCTAATATTATTTGGATTCATATTTCCGTTTGCTACTTCTTGTGCAATTTGTTTGGTTGCTTGTGTGATTTCCCATCGGGAACTGTAACTTAATGCTAACGTTAGTGTGGTGCGTTTATTGTGTTTAGTGGCTTCAATAGCCTCCATTAGTTCATCGTGACATTTCTCGGGCAGGCTTTCTAAGTCGCCTATTGCATTGAGTTTGACATCGTTTTTAAGTAGTGTTTCAGTTTCTTGCTTGATGGTATAGACTAAAAGCTCCATCAATGCGCCAACTTCTTCTGTTGGCCTTGCCCAGTTTTCAGTTGAGAAGGCATAAAGCGTTAAGTATTTTACTCCAAGTTCAGCACAAGCTTCTGTTACTTCTCTTACGGCTGTTACACCATTTTGGTGACCAAAAGTCCTTTCTTTGCTGTGTTTTTTTGCCCATCTGCCATTACCATCCATGATAATGGCAATGTGACTGGGTAATTTTTCTGTTTGTATGGAATCTTTTAGACTCATGTCAGAGCGCAAAGTTACTATATTTATGCGGATTATACCGAATGCAGATATTATATAGTTCAAAAAATGTATTTTGTAATTTATACTTAAACTATTAAGTTGTTGAGTTGGCATCATACTCTGTAACAATTTCATTTAGTCATTATTGACTTTTCCTTGTCTTTTGTAAGCAGGGGACTAAATAATAATTGACATTGGTATGACCTACCGTTTGAATTGTGCAAATCGTAACTTAACGCTTAGCGAGAAAACTTGGAGTGTTAAAATGAAGTGGAATGAAACAAGATATTGAAAATATTGAATTGAGTCTCTTAACCTTTAATGATTATAATGAGTTAAGAGATACAATGATTGAGTCCTATCCCGGAATGCCAAATGCTTATTGGAAAGAGCAACACATCAAGGCATTACTAGAAAAATTTCCTGATGGGCAAGTTGTTATTAAAGTAAATGATCAGCTAGCGGGCTGTGCATTAGCAATAATAGTAGATTATCAGAAATTTGAAGAGCATCATACGTATAAAGAAATCACGGGTGATTATACCTTTGATACGCACATTGAAAATGGAGATGTGCTTTACGGCATTGATATATTTATAAAACCAGAATATAGGGGACTGCGTTTGGGAAGAAGATTGTATGATTATCGTAAAGAACTTTGTGAGCAGCTTAACTTGAGGGGTATTGCATTTGGTGGAAGAATACCCAACTATCATAAATATGCATCTGAAACTACGCCTCAAAAGTATATTGAAAAAGTAAAAAGAAAGGAGATTCATGATCCTGTACTCACTTTCCAGATATCAAATGACTTTCACCCATCGAAAGTTTTGAAAGGATATTTAGAGGGGGATACTGACTCAAATGAATACGCTGTTTTATTGGAATGGGACAATATATACTTTGAAAAGCCTAAGCAAAGCACAGCAATTGCAAAAACTGTTGTTCGACTAGGACTAGTGCAATGGCAGATGCGCTTGTATAAAGATTTTGAAGAGTTGATGCAGCAGGTGGAGTATTTTGTCGATGCGGTTTCAGCCTATCGGGCTGATTTTGCATTGTTTCCTGAGTTTTTTAATGCGCCTCTGATGGCGGAGCATAATCATCTTTCAGAGTCTGATGCGATTAGGGAGTTGGCAAAGTACACAGGTAAAATTGTCAAAAAATTCTCTGAATTGGCTATAGCTTATAATATCAATATTATTACTGGAAGTATGCCAGAGATGAAAGATGGATTGTTATATAATGTTGGCTATTTATGTCGGCGAGATGGAACAATGGAAAGATACGAGAAGTTGCATGTTACTCCTGACGAAGCCAAGGTATGGGGAATGCAGGGTGGAAGTGAGTTGAAAACTTTTGATACCGATTGTGGTAAGATAGGGGTGTTAATCTGCTATGACTCGGAGTTTCCAGAGCTTAGCAGACTTTTAGCAGATGATGGCATGGACATATTGTTTGTTCCATTCCTTACGGATACGCAAAATGGTTATTCAAGAGTAAGGCATTGTGCACAGGCCAGAGCTATTGAAAATGAATGTTATGTTGCCATTGCAGGAAGTGTTGGGAATCTACCTAAAGTTGCCAATATGGATATTCAATTTGCTCAATCGATGGTTTTTACGCCATGTGATTTTTCGTTTCCAACAAACGGAATTAAAGCAGAGGCTACACCAAATACAGAAATGATTTTAATAGCTAATGTTGATATATCATTATTAAGAGAGCTCAATCAATTTGGTAGTGTAAAGAATCTAAAAGACAGAAGGAAAGACTTATTTGAATTAAAAAAGATAACGTAAATGCATTCAACAAATTATTACAATACCCTTATCGAGATTGCAGAAGATTGTCCAATTCATGAGGGAGAAATGCCACCTTTAAAAGGAGAGAAGAAGTCAGTGGCTAACTATCAGTTTGATATGGTGTACGACAATCCCTACAAATACACTTCTGATGATGTGCTTTTTGGTGTTTTTGCCCAGAGAAAGGAAGTTTCAAAATCGGAATATGATGATGAAAGAGTGGTCTACTTTTCGAAGGGGCAACCTTGCTTTAGGGCTTCTCCTCTAACCAAAAGATATGGCTGGGGGGTGCATAGCGATGAAAATGGTAAGATTGCCATTTATGGTGCGGAAAGTAAAAAATATCAAGAGCTAGTTGCAGATGATACTGTTAAAAAAGTGAAGGCGATGAAGTCTAAGAGGTGATTATTATAAATCTGCTAAATAATCCTTTACGCTAGTTTCCATGTTATGAGAATTGTTCTGTCTTATGAACCCTTCTCCCGTAATATGTTCAAACAATTCAATATATCGTTCAGAAACACTTTGAACAAATTCGTCAGGCATTTCTGGCATAGTTTGTCCTTCCAATCCCTGAAATCCATTACTAATCAACCATTGTCTTACAAACTCTTTGGATAACTGCTTTTGCGGTTCTCCTTTTTCTTGTCGCTCCTGATAGCCATCTCGATAAAAATATCTCGATGAATCTGGGGTGTGGATTTCGTCAATAAGATGAATTTTCCCATTATGCTTTCCGAACTCATATTTTGTGTCGACTAAAATTAAACCTTGCTTATTTGCCATTTCCGTGCCTTTTTGAAATAGCGCTCTTGTATGCTTTTCAAGTTCAAGATATTCAGTCTCAGAGACAATACCTTGGGCGATAATTTCTTCTCTAGAAATGTCTTCATCGTGACCTTCGTTATTTTTCGTTGCAGGTGTAATGATAGGCTCAGGAAACTTGTCATTTTCTATCATGCCATCGGGCATGGTAACGCCACATAATATGCGTTTACCGTCGCGATATTCTCTCCACGCATGACCAGAAAGATAACCTCTGATCACCATTTCAACAGGATAAGGGTCGCACTTTAATCCTACTGATACAGAGGGATGAGGCGTATCTATTAACCAATTGGGAACAATATCAGCAGTAGCTTTTAAGAACTTTGCAGCGATCTGATTCAAAACTTGACCTTTATATGGAATTGGCTTAGGAAGGATAAAATCAAATGCAGAAATCCGATCTGAAGTAACCACAACCAAATATTTGTCTTCAATATTGTAAACGTCTCGTACCTTCCCCTTATAAAAACTTTTTTGTCCTGGAAATGAGAACTGAGTTTCTAACGTAGTATTCATTGGTCACTATTTTTATCGTAAGCATTGATAATGTCTTTTACCAATCGGTGTCTAATCACATCTTTTGCGTCTAGCTTGACAATGCTGATTCCCTCGACGTTCTTTAAGATGTCAAGAGCAAACCCTAGACCTGAAACTTGTTTGTCGGGTAAGTCTATTTGTGTCAGGTCTCCTGTAATAATACATTTAGCTATAGGACCAATTCTGGTTAAAAACATTTTGAGCTGAGCAGAAGTTGCATTTTGGGCTTCATCTAAAATGATAAAGGCATTATTTAACGTACGTCCACGCATAAAGGCTAGTGGAGCTATTTCAATGATCCTGTTTTCTAAATAATAGTTGAGCTTTTCAGCAGGAATCATGTCATCTAGTGCGTCGTATAATGGACGTAGATAAGGGTCAATTTTTTCTTTCAAGTCACCTGGCAAAAAGCCTAGGTTTTCTCCTGCCTCAACAGCAGGTCTTGTTAAAATGATCCGCTTGATAACTTTTTCTTTTAGGGCTTTTACGGCCATAGCCACAGCAGTATAAGTTTTTCCCGTTCCAGCTGGGCCTATGGCAAATAGAATATCGTTTTTTTCCGATTCTGCTACAATTCGCTTTTGGTTAGGGGTTTTGGCTCTGATTCTTTGTTTGTCCGCACCATATAAAATGACATCGTCTTTTGATTCTGGAATGCCATCTTCAAATCTGGAAGAATCGGAGAGTAAGTTTTCTACACTTTGAATGGATATTTTACCATTTTTAAAAATGAATTCTTTAATTAAATCAATTTTTTCAACCAATTGATCAATCTCACTCTTATTTCCTGACACCTTAATGTTATCGCCTCTAGAAGTGATTTTTAAGTCGGAAAACTTTTTCTTTACTAAGTCGAATTTCTTGTTTGCTGCTCCAAAAAATTCAATCGGGTCAACGCCACTTATGTTGATAGTTATCTCTGACAAATAATAGATTTTGATATAAAAATAAATAAAGAAGTTCAAACATTTAGAATTAAGGAATGCTAATTACAGAAGTAAACGATTTGTGAGTTTCAAAAGGGAATAGATTGCTATATTTGTTGAAGGGTTATGAGCAGTATCATTACAATTACTTCTGATTTAGGAAACAAAGATCCTAATTTGGGTTTGCTAAAAGGGCGTATATTAAGCTTAGCTCCTAATGCTCAGGTTGTGGATATTAGTAATGAGATACAACCATTTAATATTGCAGAAGCTGCTTATATTGTAAAGAACGCATTTACCAGCTTTCCAGAAAATTCAGTGCACATTATAAGTGTTGGTACTTATGATCGATCTCATCAAAAATTTTTAGCGATATATTATCAGAAACAATATTTTTTGGTACATGATAATGGTTTGTTTTCATTAGTTATGACTGAGGCACCTGATCAAATCGTCGAGATTACAATTAGCGATACCGCTTCACCAACTTTTCCAACCATTGATGTCTTAATTCCTGCAGCCTGCTCATTAGCTAAGGGAGAATCTTTAAGTGCTATAGGGGGAACTGTTAATAGTGTATTGCAGGGAGCCGTTTTACAGCCAGCTATTCAACAAGATAATATTAGAGGCAGCATTATTTATATTGATAATTATGGTAATGCAGTTTCAAATATTACAAAGAAATTATTTGATGAAGTTAAAAACGATAGAGGCTTTGTGGTCTACTTTAAACGAAATGAAAGCTTGAGTGAGATTTCTCAAAATTATAATGATGTAGCAGAAGGGGAAAAGCTTTGTTTTTTTAATCATAATGGTAACCTTGAAATTGCAATTAATTTTGGCAGTGCAGGAGATTTGTTTGGGCTAAATGTTGGAGATACCATTCAAATTGATTTTGTATAAATGATACGGATTGTAAAAATGGTTTTTAGACCTGATGAAGTAGATAGTTTTCTTGCAATTTTTGAAAGTGTAAAAGATAAAATAGCAGGTTTTGAGGGTTGTGATGGGGTAGAGTTATTGCGGGATAAACACAATTCAAATGTCATGTTTACTTATAGTTATTGGGATAGTGAGAAGAACCTAGATAAATATAGGTATTCAGAGCTTTTTGCAGATACCTGGCAAAAAACTAAAAAACTTTTTCTTCAAAAAGCAGAGGCTTGGTCATTAGAAAAACATTCTTAACCTTATTAATTACGACGACTTTAACATTTTATGCCTGTGAGATGAGTTCACAGCTAGAAGATGCATCATTTAGTCTACTTGGTGCTAAAGAATTTTCAGGACAGCTTTTTAAAAAGAATAAAGGAACGGTATTTTGTTTTTTTTCACCAGATTGTCCACTTAGTGAGAATTACACTTTGCCTATCAATGAGCTTTCAATAAAATATCAGAGTGAAAGCATTTTATTTTATAATGTTTTTAGTGGCACTCTGTATTCAGAATCGAAAATTGATTCCTTTGTCAAAACGTATCAACTCAAGCCCGAATCTATTTTGGATGATAATTACCAATTGAAAAAATATCTTGACGCAACTATCACTCCCGAGGTTTTTTTATTAGATTCTAACTTGAATGTAGTTTATAGGGGAAAAATTGACGATTGGATCATCAGTTTAGGCAAGAAGAAAAGTGCGCCTACCCAGTTTTATCTAGAAGATGCTATTAACAGTTATCTAGAAGGCAGAGCTCCCAAAATACCATCAATAAAAGCAATTGGATGTTTTATAGAATAGCAATTTGCTTCATACCATTAATGTTTTTTTACGCTTGTGAGCAAGAACAAACCGTTACGTTTAATGAAGATATTGCTCCTATCATTCATAAAAATTGTACTCCATGTCATCGACCTGGAGAGGCTGGTCCGTTTTCATTAATTACTTATCAAGATGTTTTGCGAAAAGCGAAAACTATTAAACAGGTTACGCAAGATAAGTATATGCCTCCTTGGCCTGCTGATAAAAGTTATTCAACCTTTTTAAATGAACGTGGGCTGACAGATGACGAGATCGATATGATTGCAAAATGGGTGGATCAAGAGTGTCCAATAGGCGATACTACCATCAAAGTAAAGCCCCCTGAGTTTCCTGATGGGTCACAACTAGGAGAACCAGACTTGGTCTTGAAAATGATGGAACCTTATAAAATAGAGGGTAACAATACAGATCATTTTGTTGTTGTGAAAATACCCTTTGAACTAGCTGAAGAAAAGTTTGTCAAAACAATAGAATTTGTACCTGATAACCGAAAACTGGTTCACCATGCTAATGTACATCTAATTAATTATGAAGAAGATATGAAAGACGATCTATATGGTGGTGAAATGTTAATTAAAGACAATGCCTTTGACAACTTATCGACCATTGAGCAATTGGATCTTTGGAATAATGACAAAACATATCCTAAACTCATTCCATCTATTGCAAATTATCTTCCAGGTGTTGTAACCAATGAGTATCCAGAGGGAATTGGTGGATTTAGAATGAGGAAAAAGGGTATCATTTTGCTTAAAAATATACATTACGGCCCTACGCCTACGGAGCAATACGATCAATCTTATTTCAATATTTTTTTTACAGATGAGCTTCCGAAAAGGAAAGTAAGAGAGTTTCAAATGGGGACATCTGGGGTTTCTAAGATAGAGCCAGAGTTTATTCTACCACCTAATACAATTAAAAAATTTAAAACAAAATTTACACTTCCTGAGCCGATTTCAATAATTACTGTAAATCCGCATATGCACCTTTTGGGAAAAGATTTTCTTGCTTATGCAATTAGGCCTAATGGGGACACCGTAAAACTCATTCGGATTAATGAGTGGGATTTTAGATGGCAATATTTCTATACTTTTCCGAAAATGCTAAAACTAGAGCAAGGAACCAACATCTATGCTTTTGGTACTTTTGATAACACATTGCAAAATCCTTTTAATCCCTACAATCCGCCTAGAGAATTGAGAGAGCCAAAAGGATATATGAAAACAACAGACGAAATGTTTCAGTTGATTATAACCTATCTTCTGTATCAAGATGGCGATGAAAATATTTCTCTAGACCCTAATGATAAATAACAAATGGGAAAAAATCTGCAAGAAAAAATAAATCCTAAAATTATTGAAGGGGTAAAACAAAGGCTAAAAAAGGCTCGACGGAATAAAAAGTTGACACAAGCAGAAGTGTTAAAAGAGACAGGAATTCATGTTGGGCGTTTGGAAAGTGAAGGTTATTCTAAAAACATGAGCGTTATTACTTTAATAATTTTATGTGATTTATATGAAATTAGGATTTCAGGTTTATTTAAAGGGCTGTAGAGATTACAAGATTGAAAGATTAGAAAATGAAGCAGTTAATATTAAATTCAAAACCTTCTAAAACCCTTCTCGTCACTGCGAGGAATCGAAGCAGTCTTATTGTTATATGGTATGGATTGCTTCAGTACTTCGCAATGACGAATTTTCTTGTTTTATCTTTGTTTTAGAAGGTTTTGATATCTCCTCTTTTAAATTAATTCAATTTAAAGTACCAATATGATTAAATATTTAGACAAGATAGATACCATCATATTTGACTTAGGAGGAGTGATTTTTGATTTAGATTATGATCTGACAGCCAAAGCTTTTAATAATTACGGTAAAATAGATTTCAATACAGTATATACTAAACTTGATCAAAATAGACTGTTCGATGCTTTTGAAAAAGGAGAAATAAGTAGTGAAAATTTTAGGACTGATCTCAAAAAGCAACTAGAAATAAATATTTCAGACAAGGAATTTGATAAAGCTTGGAACGCTATGTTATTAGGGTGGCCAAAGGATAGACTAGATTTAATTGCCTCAATTAAAGACAAATATCAATTGTTTTTATTGAGTAATACAAATGATATTCATTTAAATAAGGTGATGGCTATGCTAAAAGAAGAACATGGTTTGAATAACTTAAATCATCTTTTTTCACAGTGTTATTTTTCGAATGAAGTAGGAATGAGAAAACCAGATGCAGAAATATTTGAGTTCGTAATAAATGGCAATCAATTAAATCCTAAAAAAACCTTATTCATTGATGATAGCCCTCAACATATTGAAGGGGCTAGGCAGGTTGGACTAAATGTATATCATTTAGATGTTTCTAAAGAAAGTATCTTGGCAATACTTTGATTAATTTAAAGTGATAACCTTTCCTTGAGTTTCATTTTTTGACTTAAATTCAACGAAATAGAATCCTTTTGCTAGGTTCTCCAAATTTAGATCAAATTGATATTTTTTGCTTGCTTCATAAGTTTTTTGATATATCTCATTACCATGAATGTTAAACAATTTAACAGTAATAGGATTTTTATCACTCATTTCTAAATTGATATAAACCCTATCACTCGTGGGGTTTGGTGCAATATTGATAGCCTTAAATACGCTAAAAGGGTTATTCGGAACAGTATCTCCAGGGAGAAACGGATCTTCCTTCTTTCCAGGACCACCATTGATTATCTTAATCAGCTTGGTTACACTATCTGTACAAGTGGCATTTGATGCGGTAAGCGTTACATTATAATAAGAGGTATCCACGCCAAGTACATTTTCAAAAGCATGACTAACCTGTTTTTCAGTACTAAAAGTAGTATCTCCAAAATCCCAGAAATAGGTCATTGGATTTACAAACGACAGATTAAGAAATACAATTGTATCATTTGAAGTTGCCATACTCGCAGATAAAAATTTTGCTGTTACAGACTCCGTTGAAGGGGCAATAGTAAATTGTCCAGTTACTGTTGAATCTAAGTTATCTGTTACAGTTATAGAGTAAGTACCAGTGGCAACATTTGTCAAATCTTTTGTGGTATCACCATTAGACCATAAATAAGTAAAAGGTGCTTCTCCACCATTTACAGTAATATTGATAGCCCCCAAAGCATCATCTTTACAACCTGCATTGGTAATTTGGGCTGTGACTTTTAGAACGGTTGTATCACAAGCAGTTACTGTAATAATTATAGAGTCAGTATAAGAGCAGTTTGATCCATTTGTTGCCTTAACAGATATTGTATCAATCGTTGCAATCGTTGACATATATTGAATTGTCTGAGTTGATTCGGTAGTAGACCATTCATAGATTGTGCCACCTGTTGCGTCTCCTGTGTTTTCTCCATCTAATAGTAAACTCTTATTTAAACAAATAGAAGTATCATTACCTAAGTCAACAAAAGGGCTAAACTTTTTGTCTAAAATGATGGTGTCTCTGGCCAAACATCCTAAACTATCAAATACGAATACACTAACTGTATCACTACTATTGATTTCTATAGATTGCGTGGTTTCTCCTGTAGACCATAGATATTTATGTTGTTCTCCAGCATCTAATGTTATACCATCACTTGAACAAAAACTTGTATCATTTCCTAAATTGACTGTCGGACCATTAGGACAAATGGGGTTAGCTAAAGTTACTCGACCAAAACTTTCTATACCAGACTGTTCGAAAAATTTTTCAGCTATATTCATAGAGTCAAAGCCAATTGTTGTCCATGTATTGCCCATGTTATCAGAGGCCAAAATAGAAAGACTATCTTCTGAAATACCATTCAATTCAACAGTATCAAAATATTCAACCCTAACTGTTGCATCTAATCCGACATTAAATGCTGGCGTAATGTCATAATAGCGTAATATGCTTTTTTTGCCTGCAGTTTGCTCGTTATGACCTCTTTTTATAACGGTAGTGCCTAAGTTCGCTACAGAAGTAATGTGCAAACCAATGCCTGATATTTCTTCTGATGGACTGCTTAATAATGGACTAGCCAGCAAAAAACCATTCCCAAATACTCGTGAAGAATCTGTTTCTCCAACCAATACTCCATTAGATTGCAAATCAATAGTGTGATTATTTAAATCAATATTTGTGCCTGATAGAAAAAGACTATCCTTTGCACTAATACTCGTTCGAAGCGAAATCGTGCTTGCATTTGAATTAACGTAAACCTTATTAAAGTTAATTTTTCCAGACCCACCCAATGTATCTCCATGAAATATTACCGATCCTTCATCACCATCTGAAAAAAGCCCAGTATCTGAGTTATTGATGATATTACCATGAACTTGTATGGTTGCTCCTGGACATCCTGCAATATTGCCATCATTTACATCTGTTTGATTCACTAAATCACCAAACACATTGATGGTATCTACTGTCATTGTGATAGAAACACCGCCGTTGTAAAAAGCAGATTGACTGATAGAGTCAAGAGGCAAAAGGCTAAAGCCAAAAGCAACTAATAAAAAAGAATATTTTAATCTTTTAATTTTCAAATTATTTAACCTTCTAATCAATCAAAACATAGTGCCCTTTTCGTCCGACGCTTTCAAACAATAGCATCTGCTTGGTAGTGTTATTTCTCAATCTTAAAGTTCTAAAGGATTCGTCGTCGTCTGCAATACTATTATCAAAGCTACAACAAAACCCAGTTGAATTTGGCAATAGGTGACCTACATATCCCTCTCTAATTCTACCTCCATCAAAAAATGAAATGGTATCTGTTAATGATTTATTGTGGACATTTAAAAAATAACCTGGTCCTCCTTGAACATTTATTGCTAGCCAATTGTTATTGATAAGTGTGTCGGCACAACCATCTGTTCCAAGACTTACATTTTCATACGGCGACATTCTGACCCATTCTGTTGCCATCGAATCATAAAACATCATATCCTTCACAGTAGAATCATATACTAATAGTGCATTTGCAGGATTGTTAATAGCTAATCGATTTGCAGAACTCATAACAGGAGGTAATAAGCCCTTATTAGGTGCTTGAATATCTAAAATCGCTGAAGGGTCTGGACTTTCGGTATTGATGCCTAGCTGTGCATGTGATTGAAAAATTGAAAAATTAGAAAATTGTAAGATTAAAATGATTAAGCTTGTAAAGCAAAATCTACAATCTTTCAATCTTTCAATCTTAAAATCTATAAACCTACTTATCATAAGTCGCTATTCCTGTTAACAAAAACTTAGGTCCTTCCAAAGTGTCTTTAAATAATATTCCTTTAAAACTATAAACTCTGCCGTCATTACCCATTACTAATAAATTGAATCCCATCTGCGCATCAAAGTGTAGATTATAATAACCAATCGTTCTAGCATTACCAGGCATTAAAACTCCTCCTGCGTTAAAAGGCGGGCAACTTGGCTCACAAGGCTCAAGAGCTCCAAGTATTTCGGTAAAAAAAGTAATCAATGCACCGCTACTCGATGGATTTTCTATTGTAATTGTAGTCAAGGTATCTGAGTAAACTTTCAACCATGGTAAATCAACCAAAACGTTTCCACTATCTGTAAGCGACATTTCAAATTTGTCTGTTTTTCGGTTAAGTCTTTCCCATTGACTAAATGTTGTGTTATATGTAAAAAATGTTTGTAAATCTGTATCAAATACAATCAAGCTATTGGTGGGACTTGCAATTGCATTGCGTTGCAAACTTGTCATTCGAGGTAATAATAAGCCTTGATTAGTAGATTGAAGTTGTAGGGCTGCAGAAGTATGTGGTGTGTCTACATTGATACCAACTTGTGCAGTAGCAGTTAGTGAACAGACACTAGTGGTTAGAATCAGTATAACAGCAGTTATAAATTCTCTTGCATATAGCTTGGGTGCTACATTCTTAGTAAACAAATTCAAAGAATTATATGTAAAGCTATTTACATACATGTAAACCCTTTTTTCTCACTAAAAGTATAGGTTCCTCTAAAAATGGCCGTTGTTGGATCATAAATAGCATCTAACTTAATAAATGGTTTTCCCCCGTCTCCATCTAATGTAATAGCAATTTGCAAATGACTGATTTCAGTTACCGAAGAGTAATCCAATATAAATGGTGTGCCTATTGTGTTGGCGGTATCTACATTATCTATTTTTAGATTATACCTCATTGTTCCCGAGGGTATTATTTCCAAAGTATCTTCATTCTTAATGTGAATATCTACAAAATCGTTTAATGTAATTTGATAAGTAGAAGGGTCTGTATCGTCTACCTCAAAGTATTTAGTTTGATTAAGCACTTTCCATTTTGAATCAACATTACTATCACCTAAAAGGTTTTGATAAAAATTGTGCCTTTGATTGGTTGAGTCAAACAGCCAAACCCCTTGTAATGTATTGTCTTCCATTTGAGCCATAGAATCATTTCGAACCCTAGGAACTAATAAGCCTTTATTTATCGAACGAATGTCTAATATTGCTGAAGAATCTGGGTTGTTGTTGTTGATACCGATTTGAGAGAATGATTGGAAAATTGTAAGATTAGAATATTGTAAGATTAGTGCAATTATTAAAACCTTAAACCAATAACTCATAAATGTTTTTAAAATCTTCAAATTTTTCAATCTTTAATTTATAATCAGTTTTACTTTTTCCGATTTCGCCACTTCTCCAGTTTTACTAATTGTTCTCACTTGATAATAATACGAATTTTTTGACCGAATGGTGCTGTCTGCATAACTATTTGAGCTAGTTAATGTTGAAACTGGAAACATTTTCCCACCTTCTTTCATTCTGTAAACAACATAACCCGTTATCACTTCTTCAGTTCCAATCCAAGATATTTTCGCTATTTTTTGTGCCGTATCATACGCTACCATTACATTGGAAACAGCATTTGCTAAAATGATATTGGGTATTTGGACTTCATAGATGTTTGAATATGGAGATTTATTACCAATCAAATCCATAGACTGCACTTTGTATTCATATTCTACACCTTTCTGAATTGATTTGTCATTATATTTTGTAACAATCTTTTCTAGTGTTGCTAGTTTAGTCCAACTATTAGCACCTTTTATACTTCTAAATACATCAAATTGTTTTAAATCAGCATCAAAAACTGGAAGCCATTCTATTAGGACAGAATTAGAATGAACGATTGATTCCTTTATAAATGGTGTAGCTGGAGGCGTGACATCAGGTAAGACATCTCCAGCAGATGATGAAAACTTACTTCTATTGCCCACTTTATCCATCGCGATGATTTCATAAGTAAACTTATTTCTAGCATTCTTTGGAAGTATGTCTATATAGTTATTCTCTTTTATAACTTCAGGTGAAATCAATTGTCGGTGTATTGCTCCATCTTCAAATGCGTTTCGATAAATCCAGTATCCATCAATATCGGGTTCGGAGTTTGCATTCCATGATAAAACCATTCTTCCTGTATCTGCTTTAACTTTTAATCCAGTTGGAATGGCTGGAGGTGTTTTGTCCTCAACTGACACACTTATCGTATCTGAAAATGAAGCGTTTCCTGATTTGTCTGAAGCCTTGAGATAATAATAATAGTTTTTACCTTCTTCTACTGCTTTATCTTTTAAAGTCTTTTGATTATTAAGGTCTGATTGATTCAGTTTATTAAAAATGCTACCTCTCTTTTCAGATTTATAAACATCCAATGTTCCTGAATATTTTGTAAGGTAATCCCAGTTCAGTTCTACAATTCTATTTGTTACTCTGTGTTCTTTCCAGTAAGGAGCATCTGGAGCAGTTTCATCTTTCGTGGAAATTTTAAATGGCTTTGAAGGCGTAACTTCTTTATTAAAGAAGTTTAAGCCAACTAGAGAATAGTAGTAGGTTTTTCCCTCTTGAATTGTATCTGCATAATAATAATCTGGGCTGACATATTTCCCATCTTTATTCATCACTTCATTAACAAGTATTGGCAAGTCATTTATTTGCTCACCTTTTGAATCTGGTAATACTGATCTATAAATATTCACTGCATAAAATCGTTTATCTTCAGGCAACCATTTAATTTGAATTTCTTTTTTCCTTTGTTTAATGTCAATTCCAGAAACTGGTTTTTCAACTAAAGGAGTACCAGCTGTTATTAGTGGAGACACTCCAACTTCAATTTCCTTATCATCTTTGATATAGGTGATTTTATACTGTACAGACGTTCCTTTTTCAATTTCATCATTGACAATGTATGACCCAGTAAATTTTGCAAATTCATTATTAGTAATCATTTTCATTATAACGGCTAATTTCGGAATCCCCTGTAACGTTCCGTAAGCCGAGTCGGCAACAATAGTCGCGACTTCAAATTTCATGCTTGTATCACCAATAACGCTTGGGAAGTTCGTATATCTAGGATATGGCGTATCGTAAACTTTTTTGAAACTTTTCCCCTTATCAAATGATTCATAAATAAATACTCCATCAGGATAAGTAAGTTGCTCAGAAAACCACTTTAGTTCGATATGTTCGGTTTCAGTAGAAGTACGGACGTACACCTGCGCTTGAGAGGTATTAGGGACTAGGCAATAGGAAATAGTAATTAGCCAATAGCCAATAGCCAATAGCCATTGAAATGAACTATCGATATTTAGTTTGAAATCCACTTTTGCCTTTTGGTTCTTCACTTTTGACTCTAATTAATATAATTTCTGATCTACTTCCAATCCAAAACTCACGCCCTGCCCCACAACAGTAACATATCCATTTAATGTGCCAAACATTTCTGGGGAAGAGTCAAGTTTCCTTAGTCCTAAGTTACCGGTCAGTCTAGCTGAAGCTAAACTCCATGTACCAGAGGCACCTGTAATTTTAGGATAGTTACAATCTGTACCCCAGCTACAGCAACCCGCACATTTCCAAGATCTTCGCGTACAAGTGAACCAACAAACAGGTGGCAACGGAATATCCGGATATTTGTATTTACAACTAATTCCGGCTGATGCATCTGCCCAAAAATATAATGTTGGAATATTGAACCCAGGGCTAAATACCGCCTTCCCAGCTCCACCGCCCGCTAAATAAGCATAAGCATAAGGTTTGACTTTTACAATGCCGATGTCAATCCATGGAGCATAGAAATAAGCACCCAAATCGATACCTAGACCAAGTTCAAAGTAGTTCTGGGTAACATCGAGCCAACCTGTTGGAGAAAAACCAAAACAACCAGGTTTTACCAATATCCGTCTTTCGAAGCTTCCTAAAGTCAATCTAAAACCATAAGGGTCAGAAGTGAAAACTCCGATAGCATCGACACATAGATTTGGTGTGCCACTTTCCAGTTGAAGCGAAGTGAAAAATCGTCGATCGGGTCTATTGTAGTAAAACTTGCCTTTCCCTCGTAAGGTACTGATATAGCCAAAGGCAGGCAAATAGTAATTCTTAATTCCCCACTTAATATCCATGGCCACTTCATTAATACCACCTTGTAAACCGTTGACCTCAATTGCGCCTTCGATTAGGTGATCAAACCCCATGGTATAGCCATCTACCATTGTCAGACGCAGGTAGGCGCCTCCTTCAACACCTCCATCTGGAATATAAGCGGCATTTGTAATGTCTGGTCCTACATTTTCGGTATTTTGATCAATGGAGTATCGTTCATTCATTATCGCGTTTCCGAAATCATGGCGCATGTGGTGATAAACCCTTATTTCACCTCCTAAAATTCGCATGGGACCAAATGGAATACCTAAACGAGTCAGCTCATTTTTGACCACTTTGCCTTGTAAGAATTCTTTTACCTTTTTAACAGGTTTGGCCCCCTTCTCTTTATTCATTTTATTGGCATACTTATTCTTTATTTTCTGGGTAGGACCGATATCCCCTGTGGCAGTTCCGGTTGGTGTTTCAACGTCTAGCCCAGCTTGTGCGAACCAATAAGAATAACCATCTTTTTTACCCAAAATAAATTTCGCATTCGCATAAAAGTCTACGGGTAGCATCATTCCCAGGAGTCCATACGCTTTAAAACAAGTTCCCCATTCAGGGTCGTTTACGTAAAATTGACCTTCGGCAGCGGCTTGCGCTAGAATAACGTCAAAGTTGACACCCATTCTGGAAAAGCCTCTTTCACTAGTGAACTTAGGGTCATTGCCACTTAAACTCACCACACTAATTCGTGTAGGTCCATTTTTGATTTCCTTGGCTCCTGAAGGACCAACTTCCAAATAATATCCAGAAAGATTCTCTGCCATATTAATGATCGCATTAAATCCAATTCGATACACATTATTTATTCTACTAGCTGTAATTCGATCAATCGTTAAGTCAAATAAGTCCAAAAGCTTTCCATCAATTGGTTCTTCTAAATCGGCTTGTTGGTCTCTTTGATCATAAAAACCAACCTCACCATCACTCCAAATATCAAATCCAGGCATGTTTCTCACCTTCAGACCGTATTCGTCAAAGTCTAAATCGATGGTCGTGCGAAGCTTATCCGTTGATTTAAATTCGCCTTTCTTAATTGTTAACGTTGAATTTCTATAGGTTTTATCTTCGTCATACACAATCATACCACTGCCATCGTCTAAATCAATCAATGAAGCAGGCTGAAATCCATAATTTGTTAGAGGTACTTGATAGCGAATAGGTTTATTATTCATTACACGGAGAGGTATATATCCATTGGCAACTCCCTCGGAAACAATATTATCTTCAAAAGTGACTGATAAATCGGTAAACCAAGTAAGGAATTCGTGCAAGCGCATTCTTCGATTATTAAGCTCTCTTTCTTTTAAATTTTTGTAAGTAACATTTCCTTGAAAACCCGAAGCGGTCAGGTACAGGGTGGACTCCATCTTTGTTTTTTCATCCTCTGAGGGAAATTGAGGATTAATCGCGTGACCTTGATGAGAAAACACGAAACGACCTTTTGAATCCAATTTTTCTCCAAGATTTAGGGCGTATGTTGTTAGTTTAACCCCTTTTATATTATCTTTTAAAGGGCTATCATCAGCAAAGTAAGCTTCGCAAATTTGTGGGGTAATGGAAATATCTGTTTGATCCGCAGGTCTAAAAGTATTACTTAAACCAGTGAGTACACTTTGATCAGTTTTGATATAGGTGACTTTGTCTGCATTTCTAAAGCGCAATTCCATTCTTCGACCGTCCGCTGTTTTTATCTTTTCTGGCAGGAATATGGAACCTCCAAAGTTGAGTTTTACCTTGCTGTCCTTTATGTCATAATAGCAATAGTTGCCATCCAATTTTACCGTATAATCCAGCGGATCAACCAATTCATAGGTTTTGTTTATATGGCTGTACCATTCTACCTTACCTGTTATTTTTTTGTTATTAAAGTCAAACCAAACGGTTTTTGAACTGGCAATCGCACTAGAATCTTTTATTGCGATTGGGAATGACCACCAGACCCGACCATGCAATTCTAGTCCTCGTGCATTATATAGTCTAAAGAAACCTGGAATAAATTCTGTGTACCCCTGATCTTCATTATCCAACTCTATGTATTTTTCCTTTAGTGTCCCTCGCACAGTACCAGAGTTCATTTGATCATGATTTTCTAAAGCAACACTTCTACATTCACCTACATATAACTCATCACCCTCTTTAAATACTTTTACGCTCGCGGTACCTCCATCAAAAACATATTTACCATCCTCAAACTTTATATAAGTTGTTGTTCGATCAAGTTTTGCTTCATGTCCATTACAATAGATACTTTCTAAATCCAGATACGCTTCATCTTCTTGTTTATTTGAAATGGGAACTTTAAAGGTATACTTGTTCTCCTCTTTTATTGTTTCTCCTTTTATCTGTGTAATAGCGTAGCCTAAAATATAACTATCTTTAATTTCATCTTTCACTATTTCTAACTTCAACTTGGTAAGCGTACCATGACATTCGGTGTAGTTGACATCATATTTCCCAATACCCTGATAGTTTGTTTCTGCTGAGCAATTTAATCCCTCCCCATCTATCCAACCTGTTGCATTTGAGTTAAACTCTGGTTGAATCAGTTTATTATAACTCAACTTTCCGCCAAATTCAACATCCTTTTGATGGTTGATCTTAAATGACTCGAAGTAAACACCTTTCCAATCATTTTGGGTGACAAATTGCCCAGGAGATTTTTTTGAGCTAAAGTCTATAATAGCATTTTTAGGGGCAATGGTAATAGATTTATAATATCCCACTGAATAAGGAGTGTTAAGAATGTTTTCTGTTATATATTCAAACTGATCTGCTTTTGTAAAGTTTGTTATATAATCTTTTGTGATTGCTTGACCACTCATTTCAACCGAAACTTCATTATCGCTAATGACATAAGCAGCATTTTCTAAAACTTTTAGCTTGATGTTTTCGGCAATATCTAAGTCGATGTTTTCTCCTAATAATACTTGCCCATTCAATTTATAGCTATTAAAATCGACCCACTGATCTTTTGTTTGCAATACAAATGAAGTGTCTCCATTAGCTTGATCTAATGAAAACTCATTCTTGATATAGCCTTGGAGTTCTAACCCCGATTTATTTAATCTGGCTTGTTTTACACTAAATTTTAAATCAGATGGGTTTCCATTCTCTATTAAATTGATGGTTTTATTTCTAAACGGATAAAGAATTTCACCACCTTCTAAAACCATTTTTCCAGCAACGTTTTTAATGTTCAAGGCATTAAAATCTACTAAGTATTCAGCGGTATCTTCAAATATTTTAAGCTTTCCTTGTCCTGTATAGTTTTTTAAATCTGGATTTGTGATGTCTGAAATTGCTATAATATGATCTCCCGCATAAATACTGGCTGTTCCAGCAGTAAAAGTTCTTACCGCGCTTTTAGCAATAGGTGTTTCGTATACAATGGCACTCACTTCCCAAGCATATTGCTTACCTTCTTCTAAAGGTTTTTCCAAAGCAAACTCATATCCAAAAGCATGCGGAATTTCTTCAAAGGTTTCCTCATAGAAAGGCGTATTGTATGCAATAGCATCTGTACCTGATTGATTAACTTGTTGCTCTACTATTTTTACACTGTAATTAATTGGCTCACCCATTGGAGCATTGTCAGGACCTTGCCACTTGAATATTGGTGTGCCGATTGCAACAAACGATTTATCTTTAGGCTTGGCCAATGGAATGTTGCCTCCTTTTAAGTCTACTCCGTAGTTAAACCAGCAAACTTCATTTAATCCATCATTCTCAAATATTGAAACGCCGTTTGCATCACTGGCTTTTATTCTGTAAGCATAGGTTTCGCCTATTTCTAACTGAATTTGCTCTGGTCCATAGTAAAAAGATGTACCTAATGAAAGCTCATCATCTAATAAAGGTGTATTGGCACTATTGATAGCATCATTAGGGTTAATTTGTTCTGGAACTTGCACTAATGTGATTTCATAATTAGTCTGAATAGCTAAGCTAGCATAAGGTTGCCATTGAAATAAAATGTTTTGAGAACTGCGTGCAGGAACAGTTGAACCACAAGCAGGATAAATTGAAATTGGAGGATTGTTTTTGACAAACAGTGCAGATCCACAGGCTGGAGCTGCTAACGCAAGCCCTGTATTATAATCTAGAGCCTCTATGCAAATCGTATAAAACCCTTCTGGCAATGAACCTGATTGCAATAAATCTTGCTTGTTGATGCCACTTGCATTTAGGTTATTGTAGTTTAAGTAAGGGGTTAGAATGTTTCCACCTATTTCATTTGAACCTGGAAATAAGTTGATTGGATTGGGACGATAGTTTTCAGGCGTTTCAAGAAAAACTTGGTTGTTACTAATGGTGATTTTTAATCGAACATCGGTAGAAGGTTCATTAAAATCGTTAAAAACTAGGTTTACTTTAAACCTTTCAAATCCAGATACAACGTTATTGCTTAAATATACCGAATAGGGTGGTGTGATCGAAAAGTTGGTGGTGACAGGGTAAATGGTCTGTGCCAGACAGTTTAAAGTTATTAGTTTGAAGTTTAAAGTTATTAGTATCAGTAACAACCTTAAATTTCTAACTTCAAACCTCAAACCAATATGTTTTTTAATTTTCAAACCTTCTAATCAAAAAGAATAACGATAGTTAACTGTGCCTCTCACTTCACTAAAATTTTGTGTATCACTTTTTCTATTTACATAAGTAGTATTGAAGCTAATATTATGTTTTTTGTAAAACTTATAGCCAACAGATAGTCTTGCAGTGTAGGTATACCCATCAGCATTTCCGCTTGTAGTTCTTAATAAATAAGAGTTAAACAAACCTACTTTAATTTTCTTTTCAAACAAGTCCTTTCCAATTCCTACTGTTGGACCAATGTTGGTTAAATCCAAGACATCTGATTGCATCTTATTATAGTTTCCTGCCAAAGTCCACGTCAAACCGATTGGGTGTATATTGTATCGGTAACTCAGAATGGTGTTTTGAAAAGTTGTGATTTGTTCGCTAATTCGATACTCATCTCTCGCATTGGCAACTTGGAAACCTGTATTTAGAGAAAGGCTTTGTTTATGTTCTTTCGAACCAAAGGAGTAGTTTGCATTAAAGTTAGCATTTGTAGATACTTGGTAAAAATTCAATGAATCTGTTACATCATCTCTAATTGCTTGTATGGAGGAAGAAAAGTTAGAAAATGCTAATCCTAAGTTAAGTTGTTGAGTCACTAAGTAATTAATGTTTGCCGAGCCTATTAGTCGAGTCGTTTTACTAGCCTCAGTGTTTTTTAAGTTATTGTGCTGAAAACCAATAGCACCGTTTATATTCATTTTCTTTTTTAACATCTGCCACCCTGCGCTCAATGTGATATCCTCCAAATCATTGTTGAAGAAATAAGCCCCCATTGTTTTATAATCTCCTTCTACTCTTTTATACATCAATTTCAATTGATATCCTTCTCCTTGATATCCTAATCCTGACTGAATAGCATTATTATAGGAGGTAGTTGTTCTAGCAGTATACAAACCGCTCGTGGCTGAATAAATACCATTCGGGTTTTCCGTTATCTCAGAATTGATATCATCTGAATAAGCACTCTTTGCAAATTCTAACTCAAAGCTCAATTTTTTAGTCAGCATTTTCTTTCCATTGAAGCCCAAAACTAGATTTTCCGCTGGAGTAATACCTAAACTTGAGTCCTCATTTACTATAGAATTCACGTCGTCTTTCGCTTTAAATAGGATAAGATCGATGAAGTTGTTATCATCTCCATATCCAAGTTTTAGTCCATAGCCTAGCCTTTTATAAGAGGCCGACTCTCCTAAAAGGTTGTTTGCTTCAACAGCTCTTCTGAATCTACCGTAAACAAAAGCAAATCGATATTTCTCAGGTGTTAGTTCAACTCCCGCACCTAAAAAGGTATGCCCTGCAAGGGTATGTGGGGAAAAAGTAACATTTCGATATCCAGCATGAACCTTAATCCATTTATAATATGGACTTGCTCCAAACTGATTAAAAGGTTGGCGAAAATCTGTGTTTTGATTAGTGAAGTAAGCGCTAAAAGGCACTTGAATGCCATAAAAGCTCATATTTAGATTGGCATTAGCAGACCAGTTATAAGGATCACGTCGATCTTCTATTCCAGAAGCGGTATATCCAGATAGAGAACCACCAATTGATCCATTGATTTTAAAGGGCTCGGCTTTAGCGACACTTTCTAAGTCTTGTGCCTTTAGATGTCCCGTCGAAACGACTATTAAAATGAGTAATACTAACCTTGATTGGTGCACCAAATGGATGGTTTACATAAGAAAAAGCAAATATACATTCAATCTTAGGTCAAACCTAAATTTTTGGGATAAATGACACTTGAAGTATTAAATAGCTAAGCCAAAGGTACTTTTGAAATAACAATTGTTTACAGCTTAAACTGCAATTCCACCTTACTGCCATTATCAGAGAAAGAGATCAGGTCAGAAAGCTGAGTCATTAAGAAGACACCACGACCGTTAGGTTTGTCTAGATTTTCTTCTTTAGTTGGATCAGGTAAATTGTTGTAATCAAAACCTGGGCCTTCATCTTCCACAAAAAAAGTTAAAGCTTTGTCTTCCTTTTGGTGGCTAATTTTAACTTGTTTGCTTTCATCAGCCTGATTGCCGTGCATAATAGCATTATTAACCGCTTCTGTCATTACAACCAGCATATTGCTATATATCTCGTCAGAAATATCATACTCATCTTTGAGCTCATCAATCAATGGTTCTATCCTAGTTATATTTTTAGGATTAGATTTTAAAACGAGTTCAGCATCTTTTAGCAAACTGCCCATCACACTAATTTAACATTAAAAAGTAATTTCCTTAAAATAGTCTTCTACTAAATTTTTGTAAAAAGGTTTCAAATTTGGTGGTAAAGTTTTATATAAATCTATTTCAGCTTGTCTTTTTTTGAGGTATTCCTCAATTTCAGGAGGTGTTTTCTTTTCAATTTCTTGAGCTGTATTCGATTTTCTTTCCTGATCCAGTTCTCTTTCTCGTTCTGCATCTTCAGCTTCCAATAATCTTGTCATAATATCTTCTTGACGACGCATAATTTCTTTAGATAATCTTTTGTTTACCAAATCCTCTTCTGTTTTTTCCATCTCATCGATGAGTTTGCCTAAATCGCCGTAAGCGTCTTTACCCTCTTTTCCACTTTTGCTGTTCAGCTCTTCTAGTGCTTGTCGTATTTGAGCTTGTTGCTGTGCCATTTTAGCGAACTCTCTGCTCATGCCTGATTTGCCCCCAGGTTTGCCCTCCTTCATCATTTTTTGTAAATCTCCGATTTGTTGGTTGAGTTGTTTCTGCAAATCGCCCATCTTCGACATCTTGCCACTTTTCCCGCTTTTGCTTCCGCCAGGGTTCTGACAATTTTGGCTTCCCTGCATATTGCTTGCCATTTGTTCTTGCATAGATTGCATGACCTCGCTCATCATTAATGCAAGATTATTTAATGAGGTCATTGCGTATTGTTGCCTTATGCTCGCATTTCTAGTATTTCTCGCCTCTAAGTAATCGATGCTTTCCTCAACTTCCTTAGAAAGCTTATTGACCTCTTTGGTTACAAAAGATTCAATCTGAAAAACTTTCTTTGCAAGTGAAAGTAGACTGTCTTTAACCATATTAGATTCATCTTTAAGTTTATATTGATCTTGAATAAGTGTAACGTACTCAGGACTTTTTTGGCTGGTGGTATTTAGTCTTGCTATCAAGTCTTCCTGATCGAATGAAAGCTGGATTAAGTTTTCTAAAATCTGTCTCACTGCCTCAAGGTTTAGAGCAGTCTCTTGAGATTGCATCTGCTGTTGCATGCCTTCTAATTGCTGTGCTAAATCCCCCATTTTTTCGGAAGATTGTTTTTGTTGTTCAGATGCTTTCTTAGACTTGTTATCTTGTAAGCTTTCCTTTGATTCTTGCATACTTTTTTTGATGTCTTCTACTTTGGGTTTTGTATCATCAATAGACTGATCTGTTTTATTGCCTGTTTTCTCCTCCAACGATTCTTGCTTTTTGTTTAGATCGTCAAGTTTTTTTTCTAAATCATCGAATTGTTGAGTAATCTCTTCTTGCTTTTCTTGTAATTGTTCAGGAGACTCTTGCTTATCTTCGGTTTCTTTACTCAACTCTTCTTGCTTTTGAGAAAGTTCTTTGAGATCATCAATGGTCTCCTGCAAGTCTTGCTCAAACTCCAACTTTTCAAATAATGCCAACATCTGGTCTAAATTCTGCTCCATCTCCTCATTGTTCGTTTCAAATTCTTCTAGTTTTTCAATAGCATTTTCATTATTTAACTTTTCTAAAAGATCAGAGAGCTTATCCATCAGCTCTTTGACTTCATCAGACATAGTTTCCTCTAATAACTTCTGTAGCTTATCGTATTTCTGTAAAACCTTTTCGTCAAACTGTTTAAACTTTTGTTGCTGTGATAAATTCTCCTTAAAGTTTTCCTGAATGGATTCTACCATATTTTGCAGATCCTTTTGTTTTTCTATGACACTTTTTATCTGATTCTTATCTTGCCAATCTAGATTCTTTTTCTGAAGAAGATTTTCTTGAATTTGTTTTATTTCCTCCCTCATTTTCTTCGCTTCATCAATTGTTTCACTTAAATCATCTTTTAGCTCATCATCTTTTTGGTCTGCTAGTCTTTGCATTTCATTTTTGTCGGGAAGTGATAAAGTCAGTAACCCTGAGCGAGTGTACTTGCTACCATTAATAGCATCATTATCCCACACTTCAAAGTAATATGAAACTTCATCTCCAGGCTGAATATTAAGGTCTTTAAAGTTTTTATAATGTGTAAATATTTGATAAGTGCTTCCTTTTTGAATGTCAATTTTTTCAGATATAAAGCTTGTCTCTGTTTGATCTTGTTTATCAATTTTATATTTAAAAAACAGATTCTTCAGACCATAATCGTCAGAGATATCTCCTAAAAAGTATAAGTAAGTTAAGTCAGTCGAATCAACCTTAGGATCAACTTTTATAGATGGATATAAATCAGGTATTGTATTAATTGTATACTGAATGGAGTCGCCTACAGGCACCTCTGTTCCTTCTGTATAGATGGTGTAAAGTTGGTTAGAAAGAATTTTTCTGTTGATCTCAAATCTTTCTTCTTGTTTGTTGTTGGCAATGAGACGTTTGTTGTCGTCAAACTTGAGACTTATGCTACGGACACTCTTTCCTTCAAAATTCCAAGACACCTTTGTACCAACGGGGATGTAGAGGTCACCAGTATTCTTTAATACGTCATTCTTTTTATTGATATAACTAGGATAGTTTAGCTGTACTTCAAAGCTAGAAATCAGAGGCTTTTTTAACATGTTGATTTGATATCGTTTGGAATAGTGCCCCAATGCTTCAACTTGAAAACTCAAGTCACTTTGAACATTCTTGAGTTTGTGACTAAATGAACTGAGATCTGATTTTGACATTTTCACTTTCTTTCCATCAATGATTAGAGAAGCATTATTCGGAATGGCTGTTCCTTCGAGTTTTATCAGAATATCAAGATCATCAAATTGCACCACATCAAGTGATGAGTTTAGCAATTTAAATTGAAATGGAGCTGCTTTTTCAAACGCTGTATTATTTTGAATAATTCTATTAGTACCATCCTTGATAATGTCAGGAGAAATGAAGAGAATTAATAAAATAGTCAAAAGAGGCGGAATGGCATATTTGAGATACTTTTTATTATCACCAAGGTCAATGGCACTGCTGAAATTGATATGTCCTATTTCTTGTGTTTTTTGCTCAATACCAGCGATCAAAAGATCATTGGATTGACCGATAGCCTGGTCGTTTTTTAATTGAAGAATATTAAGCAATTTGTCTTTTATCTCTGAAAAGTGTTCGCCGATTACTTTTGCTGCTTGGGCGTAAGATAAGTGTTGTCCAATCTGATAATATTTAAATGTCGGTATGGCAATTAAATTATAACAAAACCATAGGGCTGTCCCGATAAAGCCATAGAACAAAATTTTCCGGGTAAGTGTATTGAAATAAAAATAATACTCCAACAAATCAATTGCCAAAAATAAACCCAGTATCAACCCAATGGATATAAGGCTGCCTTTAATAAGTTTATTCAAATAGTACTTTCGTATAAACTTATCAAGCTTTTGAAGTAATTGGCTATGATTGTTTTGGGTAGTATTCACTTTTGTAATATCTGTCTACTAATATAACACTCAAAAAGCCTTATTTAGTGCCCTATACAGATAAAAAAAGCGTTTCATTTGAAACGCTTTTCCATCTTTTTTTTTGCCATTCTTATGAGGCTGGTTCTGTGTTTTCGTCTTTTTGAACAAAGAAAACGTTTCTTAAAGAACGGTACTCAATCGGATTTTGGTAAAAACTTTTAACATAAGGCTGAACTAACCTGTATGACTTTTCATAATATAAAGGGATAATTGGTGCATCATCCATTATTTTTTGATCAGCCTTTATATACTTTCGATTTCTGTCATCTTTATCTAAAGTAGCGATGGCGTCAAGAAAGAGTTCGTCGTACTCCTTGCTCCTGTATCTAAACGTATTTAAGTACGCTCTCTGACTTAGGTCCTCAGGAGCATAAACACTATAGAATAGGTTTAAAAAACTTTCTGGGTCTGGATAATCAGCAGACCAACCTAGTCTCCAAAACAAAGATCTGCCATTATCTACATTTTCTAAATGTTGAGGAAATGGTAACGCCTCAATTTTGACATTGATATTTAAATTATCCTGTAACATTTTTTGAATAGCCTCTGCCATTTGAACATGTCTTCCACCACCGCTATTTATTTGTAGTGTTATTTCTGGGAAGCCTTCACCATTTTTATAGCCTGCTTCAGCTAACAACTGCTTTGCTTTGTCCGCATCATATTTGTAGCCTTTAACCGCTTTAGCATCGTATCCTACGATAGCAGGAGGCACAGTTCCATAATGTGCAGCTATGGCCATTCCTTTTAAAGTGAAATTGACGATCTTTTGTTTGTCTATCGCATAATTGAAAGCTTGACGAACTTTCTTGTTGTCAAAAGGAGCTTTCAAGTTCATCATCCCATAATAATTTAATAATAAGGATGGTGTAGATTGAAGCTCAAAATCACTATAACTAGGTGTAAGCTCTCCTGTTTTGCTCACTATTTCGTCATACATCTCCAAAGGCAATCTATACACCATATCTAAGTTTCCTTTCTTAAACTCAAGTAGCTCCGCCTTTTGCTCTTTAATGAAAGTAATTTTGATGGCATCTAAATAAGGTAATTGATTACCATGTTGATCTTTTCCCCAGTAGTTTTCGTTTTTAACTAGGATAAGAGCCTCATCTTCCCGTAGTTCTTTTACTCTAAAAGGACCTGATCCAACAGGTTTTACCCTAAACTCTTTACCATAAGCTTCAATAGCTTCCTTCGGAAAAACAGAGGTATATGGCATTGACAAGTAATACATAAATCCTGGAAATGGTTTTTCCAATCTAATTTCTAGTGTATAATCATCTAAAACTTGTACCCCTTCTACACCTTCACTTAAAGTTTGCCCTTTAGCAGATGCTTCATGGTAGGCGGTAGCACCAACAACTTTGTTTTCAAATAAAAAGAATCCTCTATTATCTGCGTTTGCTTCACACAATTTTGTAAAGCAGTATTTAAAATCTTGTGCCTTGATCTCTCTTCCTTTACCGTTTGGAAAGCAGGCATCGTCATGATAACGTACACCTTTTCTGATTTTAAAGGTATAAACGGTTGCTGTACTATCAACAATCCAGTCTTCTGCAATAGCTGAGGCAACTGTTAAATCTCTTGGCGACATACGAACAAGACCTTCATGTATTTGTTGTCCAATCCTTGCCCCAACAGCTTCGTCCATACTTAAAGGATGTAGACTCCTGAAATATGCTACTTCATTATACCTGAAAGTCCCCCCATAAAATACGCCACCATCAACAGCTTCTAGTTTATTTAATGGATTTCGTTTGCTATTGCCACAAGAGAAAAGCAATACAATTAATGATAATGAAAATATACGCGCTAAAAAAATCCTATTCATTTTTAATCTATTGAGTATGAAACACAACAATCACGCTTCAAAAATACTAAATTTTAATCAAAACTGATGAATCACTTTGATTTTCTCCTTTATGTCAATAAACTAAATTATACATTTGTATAGAATTTTGGAGCAGTGGCATGGTGTGCTTCATATTCTAAATAAAGAAAACGTATCTTTGGTATGTAAAGCACCTTTCTAAGCGAACTATGAAATTGATAAATATAATTGGGTTTTGTTCCGCCATATTTCTGCTGTCTTTTGTATTTCTAAGCGCTTGTAAAAAAGATAAGGAAGAAGAAAAGTTAGAAAAAGGACCTTGTACGCTAGAAGATAAGGATTGGAGCAGTTCTAAGATAAATGACAAAGAAACTTGCCTTGAGCATTGTGGTGTAGAGTATTATGAGCAAAATACAGATAGTGCTTATTTACAATTGACGAGTTATACAGGTACTGTTTTCGGAGACGGAGCTTCTATTGAGGCTAGTTTTTTAGTAGGTATTTCAGGGTTAGCCTTAAATACAGCCTATCCCCTTATTGAAGGCAAATATTTTCAAATAGAAGACATATACCAAGGCGAAATTATATTAACCCATTACGATGTTCCTGTTGCCTCTGGAACTCAAAATATCTGTATTATTGGCAATTTTAGCCTTAAAAGCAGAAACCCCAATAACCCTTCGGCAGAAACAAACATCACCAATGGACAGTTTAGATATATGCTTGCTGGAGGAGATGCTTATACCAATTGTTTACCATAATTATGAAACAAATAATTGCTTTTTTTTTAGTACTAAGCCTATTATCAAGTTGCATCAAAAAAAAGGACGATTGTGATATTACCAGTCAGCCAATCACTGATAATAGCATCGTAACCAATTCAGCTAACTTTACCTATTGTGAATATGCAGTTTTTAGGCAAAAAAAGGACCTGGAACTATATTATACTATAGGAGATTGTAATAATGCATCTATTAATACAGAATGGACATACACAGGTCAAAACAATAGGGTTGGACAGTCAAATAGCTCTAGTTCATTTATTGATTATGAGTTTATGACGAGTGGTACCATATGCGCCCAGCTAATGACGGAATCTCAAAGCTCTGAAAAAGCCTGTAGAGAAATCATCGTATTACGCAATAATGTTTGGGGAGAAACGACTAATGATTTCTCGGGAAATGCTACTGTACAATCCATCACTTTGACGATTAATGGAGATGTTTACAGTGGTTTTGGAAACTTTAATGAATGGTACAAATTTGATACGACCTCTTGGACATGGATTGAAAAATCAGCCATACCCAATTTAGTAGATTTTGGTGCATTTGGTGGTTTTGTGATAAATGATTTTGCTTATATCATTGGAAACAACTCTAGTGTTTATAAATATACAGTATCAACAGATGCTTGGGAAAATATCGGAACTTTTCCCGAAAATGTCTCTACAATGTTAGACCTTCAAGATCCTTCGGAATACCCCAATCCTGTGGTTGGAGAAAGTGTAAATGGCAAAGGTTACTTTGGTGTTGGAAGAAATGGACGTTTCTATGAGTATGACCCTGGGGCTAATACTTGGACGCAAAAAGCTACTTATCCCGAAACTACTGTAATCAACAAACATATTTTCCCATACCAAAATCGTATCTATGTCGGAAGGTATTATTATGATGTGGCAACAGATAGTTGGGTAACATTCAATATCGATTTTAGCAGAGATAACTTTGCTCCTGGATTTGTTCAGTTTGGAAACCTGATGTATAGCAGTCAAAATGGAGAGACCGTTACCTTTGATGGAAGCATTGTTACTGTTTATGATCCCAATGGTCCTAATAAGTGCAGTGAAGTTGTATCCCCAATAAAAGTAATGGCTCAGGGTGCGGTGACAGGTAACTTTGCAATTTTCCCTAAGCTAGCTATCCCCTCACAAGGAAATACTTCCGCTCATATTGCTTCAAATATTGTCTCATATTATGTACTTCAATAAATGCTATTTTGTCATATTCTTATCCATTGCCTTTTTGTTTGCGTGCAAAAAAGAGAAAGAGGAAGAAGAAACGTGCGATAAATTGTGGACCGTTGTAAAGAACAATAGTGCTGCAACCGTTAAAATTGAAAATGGAAAGATGATCATTGATGTTCCCAATCCTACTGGTGAGGATGATGTTGTAATTAGCCAACAACGAAGTGAATATCACCCAGGAAAAGGGTTTAGCACTAAGATTATGTTTGAAAACTTTACAAATACCTCCGCTTCAGGAAATGCTTTTGATGCGCAGATAAAGGCTAGTTTTGCATACACGTATGACTCAGATAATCCAGTGGCTACAATGAAGGTTGGTAAATATGGGTCAAAGGGAGAAACAGATCAAACCTCCAGGGTGGCTTATACACAAAACGATAACTATCCAACATCAGGTGAATTGGGTATGGGGTTTAACGATACTACAGGCAATTTTTTTGCTGAATTTGATATTAGCCCGGGTGGAATGAATAATGGCAATATTGCTATATCTAATGTACAGCCAGATCCAGTTATTTTTAAGTTTTCAGTTGGTATTAATAATACATTTGACGGAAAGGGGACATCACAAAGTGTTCATGTAGAATTAGATTATATTAATTTTAATTTCCCTCCAGTTGAATTACAAAACGATGATTTTGAATGTAATTCATTAAAGTAGGTTGACTTTTAATCCTGAAATAAATCCAGCTTTAAAATGAGATATGTATATACACCCTTGATCATCTTTGCTTTGATGTCTTTTTCCCCAAAGGAGAATATAAGCGAAGATGAGGCACAAATAAAGTCGATTTTTGATCAAGAGTTGGTAGAAGGAAAGTCTCATAGTCATTTGAAAAGCCTGTGCTATGATGTAGGAAATCGTTTAAGTGGATCTGCTGAGGCAGCAAAAGCAGTAGTTTGGGCAAAAGAAAAATTGGAATCCCTGAACTTGGATCGTGTGTATTTACAAGAGGTAATGGTGCCATACTGGGTAAGAGGGGGGAAAGAAAAAGCAATGATTACTTTGTCTGATGGCACAAAGAAAGCTATTCCATTACTTGCTTTAGGAGGATCAGTCGGTACGGGTAAGAAAGGCATAGAAGCCGAAGTGATTGAAGTAAAACAGTTTGAAGATTTAGAAAAGTTAGGCGAAGACAAGATAAACGGTAAGATCGTGTTTTTTAATCGACCGATGAATCCCACAGAAATCAGTACGTTCAAGGCCTATGGAGGATGTGTGAATCAAAGGTATGCTGGAGCGATGAAAGCTGCTCCCTATGGCGCTGTTGCTATGATCGTAAGATCAATGAATATGAAACTAGATACATTCCCTCATACGGGCTCTATGGGGTATGAAGATGACGTGAAAAAAATTCCTGGAGCAGCAATAAGTACTATTCATGCTGAACAACTTAGCAAGAGCTTAAAGAAAGACCCCAAGCTGAAGTTTTATTTAAAGATGAATTGTGAAACACTACCTGATGTCAAATCTCATAATGTAATTGGAGAAATAAAGGGAACAAAATATCCAGACGAAATTATCGTCTTTGGAGGCCACTTAGATAGTTGGGATGTCGGACATGGAGCGCATGATGATGGAGCTGGAGTGGTTCAGGCGATGGAAGTATTATATCTGTTTAAAGTTCTAAATATAAAACCAGAAAGAACAATACGCTGTGTATTATTTATGAATGAAGAAAATGGAGGTAAGGGCGCTGATGAGTATGCCAAACAGGCAAAAATGAATGGGGAGAAACATATAGCAGCAATAGAGTCGGATAGAGGTGGTTTTACGCCAAGGGGGTTTACTATTGGTGGAAATGAAAACATAGCATCTCAATCTTATGCAGCAGTTGATAAGTGGAGGCATCTGTTAGAACCATATTATCTGCACATGATTGAAGAAGGTGGCAGAGGCGGTGCTGATGTCGCTAAGCTGCATGATCAGGGAACAACATTAATAGGCTATATTCCAGATTCGCAGAGATATTTTGATTACCATCATACAGCAGCAGATGTATTTGAGTCGGTCAACAAAAGAGAGCTAGAATTGGGCTCTGCATCAATTACCGCTTTAGTATATTTGATTTCTAAATATGGATTAGAGGAGAAAGTGGATCGAGAGAAGTTAAGGTGAGGGGAAATGTCATTTTTGCTTAGTGGATTATTGAGCAAGAACACTGAGCAATATCAAAAAAACAATCTTCCAAAACTGGAAGATTAAGTGAACTGCCTAGTAATGTTAGAAGGTTGTATTTTTAACTTTGTCTAAGTTAAATTTAAAAATGTACTTATTATGCTAGCTTTTATAGATGAATCAGGGGATTCAGGTTTTAAGTTTGGTCAAGGTTCAAGTAAATTTTTTATTGTATCGATGGTTGTTTTTGAGGATACAGAGGATGCCGAAGCTTGTGATCAAAGAATACAACTTTTAAGGAGGGAACTAGGAGTTAATGCGAAATATGAATTTCATTTTAGACCTAATTCAGAGAAAGTTAGAAAGGCATTTTTACAAGCTGTAGCACCATATAATTTTTTTTATTACTCATTTGCATTAAATAAAGCTTCAAAAAGCTTATACGGAGAAGGCTTTAAGAATAAAGAGTCTTTCTATAAATATACTTGTGGATTGGTGTTTGAAAATGCTAAAGATAAATTGGATAACATACCATCACCTAAAAAAACGTCAACTGGAAACTAGTATAAACTAAAAACGCCCGCAAATACGGACGTCTGAAAAGATCAAAGTGGGCCCAGCAGGATCGGTTTGAACTTGAACGTATTTATATAAATTTTATCGAGGCATTTGCCAGATCAGGCTGAATCAATTGATATTGCTCTATTTCTTGTTTGGACTTTATTGTGAGATATTAACTAGATCAAGTAAAAGCGTCAACTGATTCTCTAGCTATTTTTATTGCGTTCATCTAAATGTGGCATAACCTCCCGATCGATGAGATATTTATTTTTTACGATCATAAAGACCCTGTTTATTACGTTCCATAATTATCTTTGCCTCTTCTTTTATTCTTTTAAAGTTTCTTTGAACTTTTTCAGCATTTTGTTCTTCTACGGTCTGATTTAATTTAACAATGCTTGTAAGCCTATACGGATACCAACAAGAAATAATTGAAAATGTATCAAGGTATATATTATGAAAAAGTAGTTGCGTAGCTAGAGATTGACTTATTTCTGAGCTTACTATAAGTCTTTTATTGATAAGTATGTCCGCAGCGTACTTTGCTGATATATTTTTCGAGACTTCTTGAACGACAGAGTCAATTATGTTTTTTTTAAATTGGGGACTAATTGTTTGATAAACAACATTGGCTTGATTTGGGATAAAGTTATACTTATACACGGCAAATAAAATTATCTCTTGAAGATTAGATGCTTCAACTTTAATATACGTTGAAGCCATGTGAGGTCTTCTAGGTTCTAAAACTACTTTATCTCCTCTAAAGTCTACTCTTTCATGGAATAAATACCCTCGAGTTGTATCAAAATTTGGAAAAAGCTCCTGTTTTTTTACCTCAAGGATATCCCAAGAGTTAAAAAAAAATAATATCGATATAGTAAATAAGAATATAAAGATTTTAAAATAATATTGTTTCAAACTATCTTTTATGACATTTAAAATAGTTTTCTTAATTTCTAATCTTTTCTTTTTAAAACCTTTTCTAGGCTTTTCCTGCATAAAAGGATAAACCATGGTAAGATATATAATCCCTACCATTATGATAATAACTATTATAAACATGTTTGAGGGATTTGTTTCTGTTCTTAATAGAAAAAAACGACAACCGTTTTAGTTGCCGTTTTTTAAGGTCTTTACCGTTCTCAATAGTATTGAGTTAAATAAAATATTCCTATTGCTGTAATACAGTTTAGTTATTCAAAGGCTGAACTTTGGAAATAATATTAATCACTTCTTCCCTTTTTTTATTTAATTTAGTTTCTACCCTTTTAAGAAGCTCACTTTCTTTGCCTGTCTCAAATTTCAGATCAGCATCTGTCAACTGAACATACTTTTCTTTTAATTGTTTTGCCTGTTTGTCCCAATCTCCTGAAATTTTAAAATTTTCATTGGATTTGTTATCAGTGTTTTTCATTTTTTTTGTTTGAATGATTAGTAAATAATTATATAACAAAGGTGATGGTTATTATTCCTAAAATGTTATATACTATTTAGTATATATTGTACATATCACATGTTTTTTATATTGGTATTTAATAACATAACGTGAGTTCGGGATAAGAAAAAGAGGAAGAAGTTATAAAAAGAGAGCGTTTTTGACTATATTAAAGTGTTGAATCTCAATATTTTAAAATCAAAAACGACTCTCGATGTTAAGAGACAAAATTA
>JAUHXS010000013.1 GCA_030426955.1 Bacteroidia bacterium
ATAATTTTGTCTTGGGAAAGTTGCATAGGATTATAGAGTTTAAGGTTTTGACTCCTCAAAAGTCTATATCTCTTGCCGCTTTCCCTATTTTATTTAATCCCTTTTTTTAACTAGCAACTTGAATTAAATGATGCAGTTGAAGGGAAAGTTCTTGACGTTCAAAGAAACTATTTTTTTAATCCCACTATTTGAAATTTCTTTGTAATAAATATAAACAATGAAGAATAAGCTTTGCTACTTATTATTGATCATCATATACTTTTCCTTTCCAAAAGATAGCTGGGCAGATCAACTAAAAATCACAGGAAAAGTTATTGAAGGTCAAAGTAAACAGCCCGTTCCGTTTGCCACTGTTGCCATTTTTGACTTAAATAGCGATCAACCAATAATGGGTGCCACTACGCTTGAAGACGGTACGTTTGACATCTCAGTTGGCACAGACAATATCTACATAGAGATCAGCTTTATGGGCTTTAAAAGCAAAAAATTCACTGATATAAAGCCTATTAATAATACTTTAAGCCTAGGTACAATTGTTTTAGCAGAAATGGATCAGTCACTAGATGAAGTTGTTATAGAAGCCGAAAAATCTCAAACCGTTTTCAAGTTAGATAAGCGTGTATTTAATGTAGGACAAGATTTAAGTAGTAGCGGTGCAGGAGCATTAGAAGTACTAAACAATGTTCCATCTGTCAATGTAAATATTGAAGGGCAAATAAGTTTAAGAGGTAGTAACGGCGTTCAAGTACTCATTAATGGTAAACCTTCTGTACTAGCAAGCGACGGAGCAAATGCCTTAGGCTCTATCACCGCCGATATGATTGACAGGGTTGAGGTTATTACCAACCCTTCTGCAAAGTACGAAGCCGAAGGAACATCAGGCATTATTAATATCGTTATTAAAAAAGAAGAGCGAAAAGGAATGAATGGATCCGTCTCGGTAAACACAGGATGGCCATATAACCATAGCATTGGTTTAAGTCTAAACAGAAGAACCGAAAAATTTAATTTGTTCAGTCAGATTGGAGCGGGCTATCGATCTATGCCACATTATAACGAGAATATAAATGAGGACTTTATAAGCGGTACGACCATTTTAAGTGAAGGTACCGAGTACAGAAATGAAAATTTTTACAATGTCATCTTAGGCACAGATTATTACATCAACTCTACTAACGTGATCACTTTATCTGGAAATTTTGCTTATGAAATTGAGAGTCAACCTTCATTAAACAACTTTACACTTACAAATGACACCGCTAATTATGAATGGGACAGAGAAGAAGTAACTACCGCGAAAAACCCAAAATGGCAGTATGAGCTTCAATACAAGAGAGATTTCAAAGACCATGAAGATCACGATTTACTTTTTAGCGCATTGGGTAATCTTTTTTGGAAAGACCAAATGTCGGAGTTTGAAAACACCACAACTTCAGGGAACTTGCCTAATGCTCTCCAGCAAACAGCCACATCTTTTGGAGAGGTAAAATACACTTTTAAGCTAGACTACACCAAACCTTTTTCGGAAAAGGTCAAACTAGAAACAGGCGGACAGTATGTTATCCAAGATGTTGGAAACGATTACAGTGTTACAGACTTCGTTGATGGGGAATGGGTCGTCAATCAAGGATTAACGAATAACTTTGAATATAGCCAAAACGTGTTAGGTGTTTATACCACAGGCGCATACGAAGGAGAAAAGTGGGGGACTAAGCTAGGGCTTAGACTAGAGAATACAGAATTGAATACTTTGCTTGTTAATACCAATGAAGTTAATAATCAAAACTATACCAACTTATTTCCAAGTATTCACACGTCTTACAAAATGACAGAAAGACTATCTCTTCAAGCGGGTTACTCCAAGCGGATTTATCGACCAAGACTTTGGGATTTAAATCCTTTCTTTAATATTAGAAATAACTTCAGTATTAGAGCTGGGAATCCAGACCTATTGCCTGAGTTCACAGATTCCTATGAGCTAAATAGTATTTATATTTTAGAAGAAACATCTCTAAACCTTGGGGTATATCACCGCTACACAACAGATGTTATTGAGCGAGTGTCATTTTTTGAGGACAACGTAAACACTTTCAAGCCAATCAATATAGGTAGCAATAGATCGACTGGAATAGAGTTTAATGCCAAATACAGTCCAAAGAAATGGCTTGTCTTGAATGGAGACTTTAACTACAATTACTTTATTAGAAAAGGAACTTTTGAAACTACTTCATTTGATTTTAGCGCTGATAGATGGTCTTCAAAGGTAACTTCTAAATTTAAGCTGCCTTCAAAAATAGACTTAGAGATTACAGGAAGGTATGAGTCTAAGTTCCAAACGGTACAAGGAGAAAGCGGATCAAACCTATTTGCAGATTTAGGGCTACGAAAAAAAATCAAAAAAGGTAAAGCCGTCATCAATCTAAGTGTAAGAGATATTTTTGCTTCAAGAAGACACTTAAACACTATCTCTCAAGAGGACTTTTACACCTATAGCTTAAGCAGAAGAGGGCGCTTTATAACTCTAGGCTTTAGCTACGGGTTTGGAAAGGGTGGAGCCATGGAGTATTCTGGTGGTAGAAGAAGATAAACTTATAAACTCCGTGAAGTACCTATTCCTATTTCATTTACGCTGAATATAGCTCTAGCAAAGTTATTTCAGGCCAAATGCCTACCCTACCTGGCAGACCAATAAATCCAAAACCACGATTTACGTATAGGTATTTATCTTTCTCCTGATACAATCCAGCCCATCTTGGATATTTAAACTTAACAGGACTCCACTTAAATCCAGGAATTTCAATACCAAACTGCATACCATGCGTATGACCAGAAAGTGTTAAGTCAACCTGGTTGTTGTGTTTTAAAACTTCAGCATCCCAATGACTCGGGTCATGAGACATCAGTAATGTAAATTTTTCATCTACTCCGTGAAGGGCACGATTCAAATCTCCTTTTTGAGGAAAGGGCGGCAATCCCCAATTTTCTATTCCTACCAAGTTAAAATGATCCTCTCCTTTTCTGATTTTTACATTTTCATTCATCAAAATTTTGAAGCCCATATCTCCGTGCCTTTCTATCAATTGACGAAAGTTTTCCTTTTTTGCATCTGAAGACGGCCAAGCAGTATAGTCACCATAATCGTGGTTCCCAGTAATAGAAAAAATCCCATCTTTTGCTTTGAGCTGTTTAAATACATCAAGAAACGGCTCTATTTCACTAGCTCGATCATTTACTAAGTCTCCTGTAAATAAGATCAAGTCCGGATTTAAGTCATTGATCATTTGAACTCCTTTCAAAACTTGCTCCTTGCTATCAAAAGATCCAGAATGTATGTCACTAATCTGGACAACTTTGTATCCATCAAATACCTTCGGTAAATTTGGAAACTTTAGTGCTGTTTTTCTTACCGTATATTGATATTTTCCTTTTGTAATTCCATACAAGAAAGAGGCAAAGGGAATAGCAGCAAGGCCTAACCCCACCTTAATTAAAAAGTTACGCCTTCCCTCTAGAGAAATGGTTCCTTTATCACTTCCGAATAAACTAGCTACTTGATCTCCTAACCAAAATATAAATCTCGAGCCATCAACAAGCAACAGAATTATAGTAAAAATGAGCTTTGTAACGATTAACGCAAACATCATACCGATCCAAAAGTTGCTCGTTGGAGTGGGTATAGATATTCCTACATTAGCATTGCCATAATGGTTATATGTATAAATGATTGAGAAGATCAATAATACTATTGAAAAAGCATATATGCCCCAATATATCGAGCTATATTTTGCCCCTGGAATAACTTGCTTGAGATTAGCAATGATATAAACCTCGCTAATGAAGTATATTAATAAAACAATACTTAATATGATGATTCTGGAGTTCACAAAAAATTGTTATTCTGTTAATTTAACAATACCAATCTAATGTAAGTTCTGTAGGAATCATTTTTAACTTTATTTAACATTTTGCCAGATTTTTAACAGGTAATGAAATAATACTTAACTTTACTTACAGCTATTATACATTTTAAATAAAAACTATGGCAAACAACTTACTAGAAGGAAAGAGGGGTATTATTTTTGGAGCATTAGACGAAAAATCTATTGCTTGGCGTGTAGCAGAAAGAGCTGTTGAAGAAGGTGCAAAAATCACATTGACTAATGCACCCATTGCATTGAGAATGGGAAAAATCAATGAACTGGCAGAAAAATGCAATACAGAAGTTATACCCGCTGATGCAACAAGTGTAGAAGATTTAGAAAACCTATTTACAAAATCAATGGAATCACTCGGTGGTAAATTAGACTTTGTTTTACACTCCATTGGGATGTCTCCAAACGTTAGAAAGGGGAAAGCATACACTGATCTTAATTACGATTTTCTGCAAAAAACATTGGACATTTCAGCAGTTTCTTTTCATAAAACCATTCAAACCGCTTTTAAATTAGATGCCATGACCGAATGGGGGTCTATTTTGGGACTTTCATACATTGCAGCACAAAGAAGCTTTCCAGGGTACAATGATATGGCTGAGGCTAAATCACTATTAGAATCCATCGCCAGAAGCTTTGGATATCATTATGGTGTTTCTAAAAAAGTACGAATTAATACAATTTCTCAGTCACCGACTATGACAACAGCTGGAACAGGCGTTGGTGGATTTGATAAATTCTTTGCTTATGCGGATAAAATGTCTCCTTTGGGCAATGCACCTACTGATGATTGCGCCAACTATTGCTTGATGATGTTCTCGGATTACACTAGAATGGTCACCATGCAAAATCTTTATCACGACGGTGGGTTTTCAAACGTGGGCGTAAGCCAAGCCATCATGGATAAGTTTTAATATGAGAAACTTACTTATTGCCTGTTGTCTACTGCCTTTTGTATCTTTCTTATATGCTCAACCTCCTGTAACAGATATCTACGTTTTAGATCTCAAAAAAGAGGATGGACAGTATAAATTAGAGAATCCTGTTAATATTACTCAAAGAAAAGGATATGACAACCAACCTCATTTTACAGAAGACAATCAATCTGTTTATTATACTTCAATAGACAAAGATGATCAAGCCGATATTTATCGTTATATATTCAAAACAGGCAAGTCGATAAGAATTACTGAAACGTCCAAAACAAGTGAGTATTCAGCTACTGTTTTGTCTGATAAAAAACACTTTTCGGTTGTTCGAGTAGAAGAAGATGGCGCTACTCAAAGACTATGGAAGTTCCCAATTACCGGAGGACAACCCACTTTGATTTCTAAAAAGATAAAAGACATTGGCTACCACTGTTGGATAGATGACAATACTTTAGCATTATTTATTCTCGGTAATCCAGATCATACATTACATATCGCAGATTTGACCACTCAAAAAACAAAGCAATATGCAGAGAACATCGGAAGGTGTATGCAAAATGTTCCTGGTGAGCAAGCAGTGGCTTTTGTTCACAAAACCAAGAAAGAAGGTTGGTGGATTAAAAAATTAAATTTAGATACCGAAGAAATCACCCCCATTGTGAAACTTCCTGAAGGACAAGAAGATTTTTGTTATACTCAAGACGGTACTATTTTGCTTTGCAACGAAACGAAAGTGTTGGCTTATCAACCGAAATCAGATAAGGATTGGCAAGAAATCACTAACCTCTCCTCTACTGGAGAAGCCGCTTTCTACCGAATATCTATTAGTAAAGACAACCAGAAGGTAGCTGTTGTTTCTTTACCTAAGGGAGCTAAGCTGTAATACTGTTTTATCTTATAAGCTTTACAACACCATATTCCTCAGCATTCCCTTCGGAAGTTTCTATCGATAAATAATAGTAATAGTTTCCTTGAGGATAGCCCTTTCCTGACCAAGCATGATTCAAATCATTTGTTTCAAAAACCTTCACATCGTTTTTATCAAAAATCTCAATGTGATATTTATAAACTTCTATATTATTTCCTTGATGGCTTATCCCTACTACAAACACATCATTAATTGCATCTCCATTAGGACTAAAAGAGGTTGGAACAAAAACTTGTTCTGCTATCGTAAAGGACTCTTTTTTGCAACTCGCTCCTAGTAAAAGAATACTTATAGCTGCTATTAATATATTTTTCATGCTCCTATTTTATTTATTTTTACCAATTTGTATTCTAGTTGACATCCCTATTTGAGGTCCCATCTTTCTCGAAATCTTATTAAAAGGAAATTCAAAAAATCCATTGAGTTGCCCCCAAGCGCCAAATTGATATCCTAAATTTGCTGCAAGTTTATTGACATTACGCACGCTATTCTTGTGTGACTGGTTGAGATAGCTCAGGTCTGCATATAAATTATGCCACAAGAATCGATTGCCAATATAAAAGCTTTTGGCAACATATGTTATTTCAGCTTTTGCAAATACTCCATAATGATCAGTAACATTATACCCTGCATCTAGATAGTGTTTTTGAAACTCCCTTTCCCCAACTGCGCTAGTAGGTATATAGTTATTAGGGATTCTGATCAACCCCTGAATTGATATTCCAGCATAAAATTTATCATTCTGGTACAAAGCTCCCAATCCACTTACAAGAGTATTGATATGACGATTTAGGTACTGATGATCCACGCTTGTACCTAATGGATAAGTTCCATAAATATCTCCATCTGTGTTAAAATTTCCATCATATTGATCTGGAAACAAAAACAAAGTACTGCTTATGTCTCTCCTTTTATAACCTCCATTAAGGGCAACAGATAGATCTCCACCCCACATTGGCTGACCATATTTTAAACTTGATACTATTGTAAAGTTTCTCTCAAAAGGTTGTGTATTGTATTTCGACAAAAAGCTAAATGCCAGAACCTGATTTTTTCGGGTAGTAAAAAGTCTTCCTTCAAATGCTAAGTCAAAGTCATTGATTGCAGAGCTTATTTTATACTCCTCTGTCGTATCAGTTCTAAAATCATATAACAACCTTTTCTCATTAAAAAGGCTGTAGTTTTTTGTTGAATAATTAACACTTATTCGGTATTTTACTTGGAAAGAGCTAGTAATTGCGGGATTATCTTTTATGCTTATTTGTACAATATTCCAGTCATTTAATCTAACACTCCTCTTATCGATGACGCTGCTATCAGAGTAATTTGAAGCGTTTAATAATCCATTTGCTGAAAATATAAGAAGCAGGTTCATCAAGATTTTAGAATTCATAGTTCCCTAGTTTTTTTAGTAGGACAACAAGGAAGTTTAAAAGTTACAGTTGAGGTAAAAAATATTTTTATATATTATTTATCTCATAATATTTAGATTCCCCTTTCTTTGAATATCGCCATCAGTTGAATTGGCAGTAAAGTGATACGTATAAGCCCCGATCTTTGACATTTTACCTTTTACTTTCCCATCCCACTTCAAGTTATTTTCATCGGATGATTCAAAAACCAATCTTCCTGAACGATTATATATCTTAATACTAGCATTTAAAAGGCCTGAATGTATAACTTGAAATTGATCATTCATGCCATCTCCATTTGGAGAAAAAGCATTAGGTATATATAAATAAAACGAATCAGGAGGCAACGGCACCTCAACAAAAATATTCACTGAGGCAGAATCAGTGCATCCATTGACACTTGTTACCAGTACTGTATAAATCACATCCGATAAAGGGGAAACCCAATTACTTTGACAGGTATCACAATTGAGATTATCGAGTGATGTCCACAAATATTGGTCATGTTGGTTGACAGCAATCAAAGCACTATCTCCAATACTGATCGTCGTATCGTCAGTTATATTGATTATTGGTAACGATTCTACTACTACTGTTCCTAGTACAGTATCTTTTTGACAAAAATACGTCGTTACTAAAGTGACATCAAAAGTTCCTGAATTAGTATACAAATGTGTCGGATCCATTACGCTATCATTATTTAATGCTCCACTAGCAGGATCCCCAAAGTCCCAACTCCATTCATCAACGCTAATCAGTGATGTATCTAAAAACATGGTCTCATTTCCCAAGCAAACAGTATTCGCAATGAATCCTAAAGAATCACTTATTGGCAGTTCAAGCTTTAAAAACCATAAATCTTGATTAAAGTTGGAATTATTATATATGCTGTTACTTGTTTTATCCCCCAAAGAATCTGAGTTGGTATAAGACCCCACAAAATAACGCCCATCTATGGTTGACATCACAAAACCCCTATTTTGTCCAGGCGCTCCTCCAGAACTTATGGTTTTATCCCAAACTTTATTTCCCTGATCATCTAGTTTGATCATCCACAATGCTCCTGCATTTCCTGGTGCACTCGGCTCGGACTTATCCCCATCAGCAATATTTGTATAGGATACTCCTGAAACCAAAAGTCCACCATCACATAATTCCTCCACCTTAAGTGCTTCCTCATCGCTATTTCCTCCAAGTGTTGCCGTCCAGATGGTATCTCCATTGGTACTGTTAATTTTAACCAGCCAATAGTCTGTAGGGAAAAAAGGACCGCTCCCATGAATACCTTGTACAT
Organism: Bacteroidia bacterium; assembly: GCA_030426955.1. Taxonomy (GTDB): domain Bacteria; phylum Bacteroidota; class Bacteroidia; order Chitinophagales; family JAUHXS01; genus JAUHXS01. The sequence continues at coordinate 8,496 of JAUHXS010000013.1, forward strand.
CTCCATCATCAGAAGCAGAAGACCCAACAACAACTATATTGCCGTCACTTAATGCTTTCGCATAATAGGGTATTTCTTCAGCTGTACCACCATAGCATCTTGACCAGATGGTATCTCCATTGGTTACATTTAGCTTTGTTACCCAGTAATCAGTAGTGCTAGGTGAATGATTGCCATGTACATATACATCATTTGAATTCGATCGAGCTAAGGTTACCAAATTCCCATCACTTAGCAATATAATGTCGCTGCTCTCCTCATTATCAGTTCCTCCTAATACTCTTGTCCATAACGTATCGCCATTAATGTCTAGCTTTAAGACCCACACATCTTGATCTGATCCAGGAGTACCATTGTGCCCATGAACATCAAAATCATTTGACAATACAGTTCCTAAAACAGCACAACCTCCATCATTAGTTGCAGTTACTGCAACTGCAATGTGTGTCTCGTCCAGATCTGAACCGCCATAGGACTTGCTCCAAATAACAGAGCCATCCTGGACACTTAGTTTAACTATCAACAAATCAGAGTTGCCATTATTGGTTAGCACATCAAAGTCATTGGAATAGCTATATCCAGAAATCAATATATTTCCATCATTGGCTATGTCAATTGAATGGCCAAAATCATTTTGAGAACCTCCTATTAGCTTTGTCCAAATAGTATCGCCATTACGACTTAGCTTCACTACTAAAAAATCGTTTGTGCTTATAAAACCGGAGCTCGTATCATGATTATCAGTAAAATAAAATTGCTCTGAATTGGTATATCCGACTACATATATATTCCCTTGATCATCTTCAATGCCATCTAGACAAACCTCATCCCACTCTCCACCAATAGCATTTTGCCAAAGAATACTAGGAACTTGAGCGACTATGAGAGAATGACATACTATTATTAAACTTAATATGATTTTAGAAACGCTCATTTATCACATCAAATTAGAAACTTTACAGCTATAAAAAAAGTATATTTTAGTTGATTATTAGGTCTCTGATTTGCTTTTTTCTTAAGAATCTCTTTATATGTCAATGAACTTATTAATTTTGTTGTAAAGCAAAAAACAAACTATGAAATTTGGGACAAAAGCCATTCATGCAGGAGTAGAACCAGATAGTGCAACAGGTGCTATTATGACGCCAATATATCAAACTTCAACTTACGTACAAGAAAAACCAGGCGTTCACAAAGGTTATGAATATTCAAGAACTCAAAATCCAACTCGAATTGCATTAGAAAAAAACTTAGCCGCAATTGAAAATGGGAATTATGGTTTATGCTTTGGAAGTGGCATGGCAGCTAGTGATTGCATTATAAAATTGTTAAGCCCAGGAGATGAGGTAATTGTCACTAATGACCTTTATGGTGGTACTTATAGAATGTTTACAAAGGTTTTTGCCAACTATGGTATTAAGTTTCATTTTATCAGCATGGAGGATGTTAATAACATCAAAGAATATATCAATGATAAAACAAAATTGATCTGGGTTGAGACTCCAACCAATCCATTATTAAATATAATAGACATTAAAGGAGCAGCTAGAATCGCAAAAGATCATAACATTCTGCTTTGTGTAGACAATACTTTTGCCACCCCTTATCTACAAAACCCTTTAGATCTTGGTGCAGATTTAGTCATGCATTCAGCTACTAAATTTTTAGGCGGTCATTCTGATGTGGTACTTGGTGCTGTTATTGTAAAAGACAAAGATTTAGCGGATCGCCTTTACTTTATTCAAAATACTTGTGGTGGTGTATGCGGACCTCAAGATTCTTTCTTAGTGCTACGAGGGATCAAAACGCTTCATGTAAGAGTAAAACAACACTGCGAAAATGGCAAAGCTATTGCAACTTTCCTAAGAGGGCACGAAAAAGTTGGTAAAGTATATTGGCCTGGATTTGAAGATCATCCAAATCATGATATTGCTAAAAGTCAAATGAGCGGTTTTGGGGGTATGATGTCTTTTACTCTAAAGAGTGATAGTTGGGATGAGGCTAATGCTGTCTTATCAAATACAAAGCTCTTTTCATTAGCAGAATCTCTTGGTGGTGTAGAGTCTTTGATTGGTCATCCTGCCTCAATGACTCACGCAGCCATTCCAAAAGAAGAAAGAGAAAAGACAGGTATTGTAGACTCTCTAATCAGGCTTAGTGTCGGCATTGAAGATGCTAATGACTTGATTGAAGATCTAAAGCAGGCTCTTGGATAGCCATGAGTACTATTTGACTCTTAAGCTCAAGAGCCAGACCTAAAACAACTATTATCTTGATACCATATTTTCACAGCGTCTGATAGTGGTATATTGTCTTTCTTGGACAGCAGCCATGCTTGCGTGACAAAATACTGCTTACCTATAACACTAAAATTCGTTTGCTCAAGCTTCTTTACTTTTGTTATTAGCTTATCAAGCTTATTTTGCACGTTGCGCTCACTCATCAAGGCATTTATCCCTGAAAGAACATATTTTTGATCTAAAAAGCAACCCTTCGCAACAATGTATTTCTTTGTTGTAGGCAAGGTGGTATAAATGTATTTGTCATAATTGAGCTCGTAAGCAAAAATCAACTGAAATATCTTGAGGTATTGGTAAAACTCTTCTTGTTCTTTAGATTGTTGTAATAACTTATATGTCAGTTCATATCCTTCCTCAAACTTACTACTCATCAGATATTCGTAAACGGTCCAATAGTTTATCACATACTCTTGATAAGACCTCATTTTTAACTTAGGAGTGCTGTCAAGCTCATTCCTACAATTGATAAGCGTTTGGACAAACGTATCTTGATCGCCATTAATAGAATAAAAAACTAAACTGATAAGCTTACTAGCAAACTTCAAAGAAATTGATCTAGAGTTTGCAATATCTAGATCTTTTATTTTTTGCTGTGTATTATAGAACTCCTGATCTCTTCCAGTTAGGGCAGTGCAAATTAATTTTAAATTTAGAACATGGAGGTGGTCAAGTAATTCTAATTCGTTTTTTTGCTTTCCCTTTTTGTGAAGCTCTAATAAACTATTAATACTATTCAATGCCTCATTATATCTACAAGTAAAAATATAGACCTGTGAATTGAGAATTAAAAAATGACGATATATGTAGTTGGGTGTTTCGGTATTTATTTTTGCCTTAAATGAGGCAATTAAACTTTTAAATCTCACAAAAAGATCTTCTTTAGCATCGGCAACGTTATTATTTAGAGATAAGAATAATTTCTGACCTAGCAATTGAAGTTCACAAACTAATTTACATTCTTCTAGTAATTTTAGCTTATTGACGTATGACGTTTCAAGTTCTTTTAGTTTAGTAGGTTTAAAGTTTAATCTATTCCATACGACGTCTCTAAGAAATAGAAACTCTAGGTGGTTCTCAATTATGTTTTCCTTTTGAGAAAGTTTTATTCCTTTTTTTATGACTTTTAAAGCTTGTTGTTCTAAAGATTTTTCTATCAGAATCTCGGTATAGTCTGCCCAGTACCTCAACTTTGAGCTTTTTTGCTTGTTTAAGCGATATGCAGATAAGCTTTTAAGTATTAAGTCATATAGATAGTTAAGCGTGTAAGAGAAGCGTTGTTCTTTGTTTGTTTTTTTAGCAAAAGAGGTGATAATTTTTGATTCTGCCTGTTTAATATTATGCTCTATAATATCAAATAAGATGTTGTAACTGTTTATATGATCTTTTTTGAAAAGATTGCTATATAGCTTAAAGTATCTTTTTTCCGAAAGACTTAAAGAGAGAATTAAGCTCTTGGTATCCTCTAGTTTGCTCAAGTGTAATTATTTGCATTACAAATATATTGCATTATATCACATCTGAAACCAAAATTTGATCTATTTTATTCTGCTTTTCATACTGCTTAGATTTTTATATTGTAACAATAAAATAAACTTCAATTAATAAGTTACTTGCAGCAGAGCGTTCTCCATCCTAAAGTGGTATATTTATCAGTGTACTGTAAATACTTTTCTGAAGTAGCAACTCCAGCATTAATTAGATTAAACGATACAAAATATGTTTAGATTTTTATTACTATTCTTCTGGGTAAACATCAATGCCAGTAACCTTACTTGGAGTCCGTTTACTGAAAATAAAGGACAGATGAAAGACATCAATGACTCCCCTGTACCATTTGTTCTATTTAAGGCATCTTCGGGTAATATAGACTTATACCTTACAAATACAGGATTTACCTACGTTTTTCATTCTTTCATGAATCCAAGTAGTAATGGCTCTAATAATGATTTTAAAGTCAGCCCTAATGATAACCCTCTTCAAAATTACGGATGGGAACGTATGGACATCGTTTTAGAAGGTGCTAACATTACTACAGAAAACATTCAAAAATCTAGAGCACAACCAGGAGAGTTGAGGTATTTCCTTCCCCATTGTCCAGACGGTATAAAAAAAGTAAAAAGCTTTAAGGAACTAACCCTTAAGAATGTTTATGATGGCATTGATTGGGAGTTTTCTATTAGCGATAAAGGCATTCTAAAATATCAATTTATTGTACAACCAGGTGCTGATCCTAATCAAATAAAGCTCTTACTTAAAGGAGCTGGCAAAGGAGCTATAAGTGACAATAGAATTCACTTAAAACTACCTCATAATGAATTACAAGAAGGCGTACTTTATGTGTATGAAGAAACTACTGGTCGCACCATACAAGCCAGCTATCAGGTGAGTGATCAATTAGTAAATGTTTACTCAGATCACAGTAGACAAATCATTAACAATAAGCATTTGGCACAATTGATTAAAATAAATGTAGGTACATATAATGCTGCATACCCTTTAGTTATTGACCCTGTTTTAGACTGGTGTACTTTTTATGGGGGCAAAGAGAGAGATAACAACTTTTCTATAGTATCAAACGATATTGGCGATATTTATTATTGTGGCACTACCAGGTCTACCAATTGGCCTACTGTTGATAATGGCACTTATTTTCAAGATACACTAGGAGGACCGTTAACAGGGTTTGAAGCCTATGATATGTTTATCGCAAAAATCTCAGAAGATGGCGTTCCTGAGTGGATGACTTATTATGGTGGTAATAAGGGTGATACCGCCATCAATATGGCTATTGATAAAAATAGAAATCTATTTGTGGTAGGTGTCACAAAGTCTCCGAACTTCCCAATAGAAATAACTGGAGGATCTTACAGCTCACCACCAGCTGGTATTTCCGCCGCAACTATTATAAAGTTTGACGAAAATGGAGATAGAATATGGGCAGGAGTACATTGTGGCAATGACAGGGATATAGCGTATGATGTTACTATAGATGAACTAAATAACGTTTTTGTTGTGGGAGCAAGTACATCAACAAACTTATTTGCTAATGATATCGGTGGATACTTTGACAATACAAATAATGGTGGACTTGATGGCTTTATACTGAAGCTAAACAATAATGGCCAACATATCTGGTCTAGTTACTTTGGGGGAGAATCTAATGATGAACTCTACACAATTTCTATTAATGATAATGGTGATATATACGCTTGTGGCTATACTTGGTCAGATAATGGTATCTATAATGCAAATCCAAACCCCAATGGATATATAAGGGGAAGCCGAACAGATGATGATGACGGGTTGATTATAAAGTTTGATGAAAATACAAACCTACTTTGGTCAGACTATTACGGTGGAATATGGTCGGATAAAATTCACGACTCTAAAATTGACTTAAAAGATAATCTTATTATAACAGGTCGAACGGCAGCAACAAGTCTCTTTCCAGCAGTTGAAGCTCCTTTTCCAGCTTATTATCAAGATCAAACCGTAGATGGCAGAAGTGAACCTTTTATAGGCAAGCTAGACGAAGCAGATTCCCTTGTATGGAGTACAATGTATGGAAAAAGCGGTGGCGTTACAGGGTTTTGGGACAACTATGATGTGCTACACATTGATCAATGTAATAATTATTTTATATCCTATGATCAATCAGATGAAGAGGAATTCCCCGTTATAGCAGACGCAATTTGCACAGAGAACTTTACCCAAAATTATCCAGGACCTCTTGATGGAGGATCTGTAATTGCAAGGTTCTCAGAACTGGGAGAACCTACATGGTCTACATTCTTTAACAAAACAGCTAATTGTGATGGAGCTGCTACAGAAATTACCAATGGATATTTATTTCATTCACAAGTGTCCTTTATGTTCGGCGATGCTGTACAAAGTGACTATCCATTCAAGCCGAACCTTGTCACTAACTCAATCAATGACACGATTTTGCCTGGAGGCGCTTTTAATCAAGGAAATTTAATCGCACGTTTTAGCCTTGGCACACAAGCTATCTGTAATATTTATGATTCAACAATATGTTACAATCAGACAGTTAGTCTGTCTTCTCCATACAAGGGAGAGCAATATATATGGAGCACTGGAGATATAGATAGTACCATCGATATTAATATTGTTTCTGATTCCGTAATCGCACTACATATTATGAAAAACTGCTATGATACCAATACAGTAGTTTGGAATTTTAAAACTTTTGTCCCCCCTAACCCTATTGTTGACACAACCATTTGCAAAGACCAACCTACCGTATTAACTGCTCCTCAAGACACTATTGCTGGACTATATGAATGGTCCAATGGATCAAACAGCCAGTCTATCGAATTAACGTCAACCAAAGATACTAGCTTGTACGTGTTGTATGGTGCGTGTAGAGACAGTATCACATATTATATTTCAGTCCCTGCAGACTCTATTTTTACAGATACTCTTGTTTGTGGGATAGATTCAATTACTTTAAGGTCACCCGTAAGTAGCAATTATACTTGGAGCACTGGAGAAACTAGTCAAGAAATAACGATTCCCACCGATACAGCAACCAAGGTTTTATTAGATTACATTTCCAAGAATGGTTGTGAGGTTGTGGAAACATTTAATATTCAAGTAATATCTGATGATACATCTCAAACAGATACTACAATATGTGCAGGAGATTATGTTGCATTGGCTACAGAATTCTTTGGACGTTTTTTGTGGAATACTGGTGATACAACAAGTTCTATTAAAGTAAATCCCAAAAGCACCGCCAATTATACTTTAGAGATACTAGTAAATGAGCAGTGCAAAAAGGTTAATAGCTACCAGGTTAATGTCTCCTCTGATAATAATTGCTTAGCAGCAAAATACTTTATCCCCAATGCCATGACAACTAATGGAAATGATTTCCATGTAACACCCATAAGCCATATAGATTCCTATGAGTTAAGTATTTATGACAGGTACAATAATAGGATATTCTTCAGCACAAACCCTAATCAATCTTGGGATGGTAGTACACGTGGAGAAAAGGTAGCTGCAGGAGTGTATATCTATAAACTAATGATAAACGATCAGCTCATAAGTAACACCCTTACCGTACTTACTTCTAACTAAACCTATGGCCTTATGGCTTAATCAGAAGCCAAAATTTTACCCTTTTTACTCTTTTTTTTGCTGCTACCAGATGGCTATATTGTATACACTATAACCTAATTATGATACGATGAAATACCTTAGTTTATTAATTTTAATATTATGCTCAACAATAGTACAGGGGCAATGGACCCAAGTCAATTCGGGAGTAACCACTAATCTTAATGATATTACTTTTTCCGATAATAATACTGGACATATTGTTGGAGATAGTGGCAAAGTCCTCAATAGTACTGATGGAGGCAATACATGGATAGACGTATCTCCATCTCATAGTGAAGATTTTTCCGCCATCGAATTTTCCACAAATGATAATGGGATTACATCTGGAGAAGGTACTTTTAACGGTCCAGGGAATAAAACAAACAAAGCATTTGCAACATCCAATGGCGGAATTAGCTGGGAACAAGGATCTAATATTCAGTTAAATGGCGAAGTACGTGACATTCATTTTGTAGATAATAAAATAGGATTTGCGGCAGGCATTTATCAAGGTAATCCAATAATATGCATGACTGCTACCTGTCCTATTCAGGAAATCTTAAGAACGGAAGATGGGGGTGGAACATGGAGCATTTTGCCCATTAAGGTAAATGTTCAAGGTGCTAGAGCACACTTCGTGCATTTTATTGATTCTGAAACTGGTTTTGCAGGTGGATCAAAAGGCAGAATCGTAAAAACTACTAACGGAGGTGACGCCTGGACTGATATGTCACCTGCAGGAAGTGGAAGTCATACTTTCATTAAAATGCAATTTATTGATATGTCTATTGGGTTTGCCATTAGTATCAAAAACGACTCTGGTTTTGTATGGAAAACGAATAATCAAGGTATTAATTGGTCAATTATTCACCAAACAAAAAATAAGCTAAGCGATTTATATTTCGGAAACTCTTTCTCAGGAATCATTGTGGGGGATACTGGCTTGGTTCAGGCTACATTCAATGGAGGGACATCTTGGCAAAGTCAAATACTCCCTGACATCGGCAATGCAAACCTTAAGGCAATTACATTTAGAGACGATACAACAGGTTTTGTGATAGGCGATGGAGGCGTTTTATATACTACAAATATAGACCTAGAGGGAAGTGCAGGAACTCCACCCCTCAAAGCAACATTTAATACCAGCATTACCGATACAGTGTGCACAGAAACACCATTCACTTTCTTTAATGCCTCCGAAAGTGCAACCAGCTTTGAATGGTATGTTGATGATATACTAGTTTCTACAGAAATAAATTTGATTTATGCCTTTCCTAGGGAAAACTTTGGAAGCTCAACTACTAAAACATTCGAAGTAAAGTTAGTGGTAGATTCGGCTAATGCTAAAAAAGACTCTACTACCCAAAGTTACATCGCCACCTTAAAGCCCTCTCCTGACTTTATGTTATCTAATGACACTATATTGATAGATAGTACAATTGACTTTTCAAGCATCGCTTCAAACTCGAATGCTTTTGAATGGTACGTAAATGACGTAAAACTATCAGATTCTAGTGATTTTAGCTTTGTTTTTGAATTTGAAGGTACTTATGAAGTAAGACTAAAAGCCTTTAATAATTTTTGTGATAGTACCAGTGCTATAAAAACCATTGATGTATTTGAAGAGCTTCCAACACCTGGGACAGGACTATACTTCTCCAGAGCAAACAAAATAAGTCTATGGCCTAACCCCAACAATGGGCAATTTAATATCTCTTTAGCAAACTCAAATTCTAGAATTAAAATAACAGACCTTCAAGGCAGGGTTGTTTTTGATAAATTACTTCCGAATAAGTCAGAAAGCATTAGTACTGGTTTGCGAAACGGCTTATATATATTGAGCATTATTGAAAATAAAAATAACATCAGGATTCCTTTAACTATTACATCTAAATAATATTGTGAAATATATTTATTGTATAATATTATCTTTTTTACTGGTTTTATTGTGCTTTGCCCAAACAGGAAAAGAGAAAAACATATGGTACTTCCCTAATAAGGGTGGGTTAGACTTTAATAGTGGCACACCTCTTACCTTATTAGATGGTCAAATGTCAGCAAGTGAACATAATGCAAATGCTGCTTCTATTGCCGATAAGAATGGCAGCCTGTTGTTCTATACTAATGGTGAAAAAGTATGGAATCGAAACCATGACGTCATGCCTAATGGCAATAACTTAAATAGTTCTCACTCTACTCATCAAGGAGTATTTATCGTTCGAATACCTAATAGTGATAATATTTACTATCTATTTGCAATTAACGATACGCTCACGAAAGCCGACACAGGCTTACTATATTCAGTCATAGATATGAGTCTAGACAACGGCTTAGGCGATATTACAGCTCAAAAAGATATCAACTTAATCGACTCTATGACTGAAAAAGTTACCGCAGTAATGCACGCTAACAACAGAGATATTTGGTTGGTATCACGTCGTATGGGTTCTAATGATTTTTATTCCTACCTAATTACCGAAGCAGGTATTAACACAACTCCAGTTATCAGTTCAGGAGGAACGGAGCTAGACTTCTCAAGTTCCACATTGGGCGCTCATATTGGAGCAATGAAGGTCTCTCCAGATGGAAATTTTATAGCATTAGCACATTATGGGATTTCAGTAGTAGACATATGCAAATTCAATCCTGTCACTGGAGAAGTTTCAGACCATCTCGTTTTAGAAAACATGAGCTTTCCTGAAGGGGTTGAGTTTTCATGCAATAGTAGGTTTTTGTATGTGACCAACAGTTCCTCAACTCAATATGTTCGTCAATACGACTTAACTGCTAGTGATATCAAAGCCTCCGAAGAAGTAATTTTTACACAATCTGATATATCAATCGTTAAAAGAGGTTTGGCAGATTTACAAATGGGACCAGATAAAAAGATTTATGTAGTTAATAGAAATGCGTTTACTAAAACAATGGATGTTATTCCTTTTCCAAATGAGCCATTTCCTTTTTGTGGATACTTAAACGAAGCGCTTTTTATAGATCGATTAAATGGTACTGGGCTGCCTAACTTTTTGCCCGAACCTTGCTGGGAATTTGAAAATACTACTGTATGTCCAGAAGAGGTCACAGAATTTGAAACAGAAGTTTATTTTTACGACTCTTTAGTTTGGGACTTTGGAGATCCCTCATCAGGATATTATAATCGCGATACGGGTAGAGAGGTAACTCACGTTTATCAAAATGAAGGAGACTATGCTGTATCAATGTTTGTATACCGTCATGGATTTGCCGATACAATTATCCAAGAAGTCTCTACTTTTCCAGATGTAGTTATAACGGATAGTATTATTGTCATGCCCAGTCAATGCAATAGCAATGATGGATTTATTGATATAACAGTAAATGGAGTTGAACCACTTACATTTAGTTGGAGTAACAATGAAACGAGTGAGGATATATTTAACCTCAATACGAAGTCTTATCAAGTATATATTAAAGACAGTAACAACTGCAGCATATCTGATACATTCTGGCTAAAAAATGATTGCGATAAATCATTCTATATACCAAATGTATTTAGCCCCAACGCAGATGGGGCTAATGATAATTTCACTCCGCTGATTATAGGATATTCAGAATGGACACTTAACATCTATGATAGATTTGGCAAAAAAATAATAACACTTGATGAGTTAAATCCCTTTTGGATGCCTTCCAGTTTGAATATTAATGACGGGGTATATACCTATTACTTTACTTCTCCAGTATCGAAAGGTGATGTGCAAGTTCGGCACCATGGAAACATTTTAGCTATTAAGCCATAGTTTAGCGGGTTAAAGCAGCAATTAATAATTGGACTTGTTGAGAATCTAAAACAAGTACTAGGACATTCTTCTTAGTGAATGTTTACTTTAAAAGTTGTTGTTCCCAACTTGGAAGTTATCTTAACCATTATTTGTATCTATCGGAATCTCTGTTCTTGATTCCGTTATTATAGACTTTGTCAATACCCGACCTGACAAGGCCATAATCTCAACTATAGCTTTTTCATCTTTTCTTGTCTAAGAAGGCATGATCTAGTTAACTTTACAATGTAAAAAAATCAAGAATTTTTATTACAAGTTTATGGTAAGGCAAGATCTTCTCAAGATACTGGAAAAGAACTATCAACTTTTTAATCGAAATTCCTTTGTTGAGAATGACCCTATATCTGTTCCTCATCGATTTTCAAGGAAACAGGACATCGAAATAACTGGTTTCTTTGCGGCAACTTTTGCTTGGGGACAACGCAAAACAATTATCAATAAGAGTAATGAACTAATTGGTTTAATGGATAACACTCCTCATGACTTTATTGTAAATCACAAGGAGTCTGATTTAAAACGATTTCTGAATTTCAAACATCGAACTTTTAATGCAACCGATACTTTATATTTTATTCATTTTTTAAAGCATTTTTATACTGCAAATAATTCACTGGAGAGCGCCTTTAGCTTAAATCTAGATACGAACGAACCTGCCAGTCGGCAAGGCAAGCGTTCGTTCGTATCCAGATTAAGTAATTTCCATCAACTCTTCTTTAATCTTCCTAATGCTCCAGAAAGAACTAAAAAACACGTTGCCACTCCAATAAGAAAATCTACTTGTAAAAGACTATGTATGTTCTTAAGATGGATGGTAAGAAAAGATGATTCGGGTGTTGATTTTGGCATTTGGAATAGTATAAAGCCTAGCGAACTACATTGCCCGCTTGATGTTCATGTAGAACGAGTTGCTCGAAAACTGGGATTAATCAAAAGAAAACAACGGGATTGGCAAACGGTTGTTGAATTGACTGAAGCCCTCAGAACATTCGACCCAAAAGATCCCGTAAAGTATGATTTTGCATTATTTGGAATGAGTATTGAAGAAAAGCATTAATTAGAAATATAATTGATAACAGTATGTCCTACCGCTTTCAAAGTTTTCTTATCAATCACGCCCATGTTATCATCATGTGTATGCCAATATTGTCCGAAATAACTTGTAGTAGAAGGATCAAATTGAATGATATCAATCGTGGGAATGCCCAATAACGTATTTACATAATAATGATCATCGGTTATTGGCTGTACCTTATCAAAACAAAAATAATTGCTATATCCTAGTTCAACTCCTTGATTCCAGACACCTCTCATAATTGAAGGGGCAAACTGCATTGAGTACCCTTCCATACAAAACATAGCTCCTTTGGCTCCTACCATATCTAATAGGATTCCATATTGAGCATTGTAATTTGCAACATGAGGGTTTTTTGCCCAATACTGAGACCCCAAACAATAGGTATTTGCTTTTGAGGAATAGGACCATGATGGCGAGCCATAGTCTTCCACGTCAAATAAAATAATATCTACTCCTAACTTTACATCCATTTGACTGAATTGCCTTGCTATTTCTAATAAAATGCCTACTCCACTTGCTCCATCGCTTGCACCTAGTATTGGTTTTTTAGTATCTTGATCATCCTGATCCGCAAATGGCCTAGTATCCCAGTGTGCCATAAGCGCTACTCTTTGTCTTCTCTCAGGATTAAATGATCCAATAATATTTGTAAAGTTGAGCTTTGTGCCATCAAATGCTTCTACGGCATCAGATTGAGTATATACTTTATCCGTAAACTTGGCAAGCTTTTTCTCTAGCCATTTACCACAAGAGTCGTGCTCAGGCGTATTAGGAACTCTTGGTCCAAAGTCGACTTGTTTTTGAACATATGCAAAGGCAGAATCTGCATTAAAATTGACAACCAGCTTTTCCTTTTTAGAAGATAGTTTCTGCTCTTCCTTTTTTATTTCTTCTTTGCAAGAAATAAAAAACAGGAAACTAGAGACCAGAAAAATAATCTTGTAATCTTTCAATCTTGAATTTTCAATCTATTTTATCTCCCACGTCGTGCCTTCTTTCGAATCTTTAAGCAAAATTCCTGCAGTTGCCAATTGATCTCTAATCTGATCAGAAGTAGCAAAATCTTTTTCTTCTCTTGCTTTTTTTCTCAACTCAATTAATAAAGATAAAGTTGCATCAAGCTTACCATCTCCTCCTTTATCTTCATCAGCTTTCAAACCCAAAATATCTTCAATAAAATCCTTGAACGTTTTTTGCAATAAATCAAATGTCTCCCTGCTTACAGAACTAATTGGAAGCTGATTATTGGCAAAAGCATTTACTTTATTAGACAATTCAAAAAGATTGGCTAGAACTAAAGCTGTATTAAAATCATCATTTAAGTCCTCTGTACATTTTTTACATAACTTGATAATCAAATCGTTTATCTCATTACTAACTTCTCCAACTCCAAACTCTAAACTCTGAACTTCTTTAAAAGCTTTCATCAATCTCTTATACCCTTTTTCCGCTGCGCTCAACGCCTCATTTGTAAAATCTAAAGTGCTTGCATAATGTGATTGCAACATAAAAAATCGAACGGTCATCGGACTATACCCCTTCTCCAATAACGGATGATCACCATTGACTAATTCATGAGGCAAAAAAGAGTTTCCTAATGACTTACTCATTTTAGTTCCATTGACTGTCAACATATTGGTATGCATCCAATACTTTACGGGTTCATTGCCGTCTGCTCCGACCGATTGTGCTATCTCACATTCATGATGCGGAAACTTTAAGTCCAGTCCACCTCCATGAATATCAAAAGTCTCACCCAAGTATTTTGTACTCATGACAGAACACTCTAAATGCCAACCTGGAAATCCCACTCCCCAAGGAGAATCCCATCGCATCAAATGCTCAGGAGAAGCCTTTTTCCAAAGTGCAAAATCAACACTGTTTTTCTTCTCGTCTTGACCATCCAGTGTTCGCGTTCCTTCCAAAATTTCGTCGATATTTCTTCCCGATAGCTTACCGTAATGATGCTTTTCTGAATATTTTTTTACATCAAAATATATAGATCCATTCACTTCATAAGCCCAGCCATTATCTATGATTTTTTGAATCGTTTCTATTTGCTCGACAATGTGTCCCGTTGCCGTTGGCTCTATATCGGGGTTCAAGCAATTAAACTGACTCATCATATCATGAAACCCGTTGGTATAGCGCTGAACGATTTCCATGGGTTCCACTTTCTCCAGCTTGGCTTGCTTGCCTATCTTGTCTTCTCCCTCATCTGCATCATCTACTAAATGTCCAACGTCCGTGATATTCCGTACATAGCGAACTTTATATCCTAAATATTTTAAATATCTATATACGATATCAAAGCTCGTAAACGTTCTTAAGTTCCCTAAATGTGCATCACTATATACCGTCGGACCACATACATACATACCAACAAAAGGTGGGTTGAGCGGTTGAAACTCCTCTTTTTTTCTACTTAGAGAATTATAGATATTTAATTTCGAAGGCATTTATAAAAATATGTAATAAATAAAGTTGTTTAAAGTTATACTAATTTACTAATAAAATAAGACCTTCTAAAACCAATAGAAATAAACCTTTTCGTCATTTTGAACGGAGTGAAAATCTACCTTTATATAATACACAAAGTTAGACCTGCCTGCCGGCAAGACAGATTTCTCCTAACGTCAGAAATGACGATCCATTCACGTCATTGCAATGACGTCAACTTAGGGTTAATCCTTCATCACTTTATAATACCCCTTCTTGCCATCGGACCATACCTCAACCATATATAAGCCTGATTTTAGGGTGGATAGATCTAGTGAGGTATTGTTTTCTTGGTTATAGACGTTCATCACTTCTCTTCCTGATAGGTCACGAACGATCACATCAAACTGTCCTTCATTGTTGTTGATAATGTTTAACGCATCGGTTGTTGGATTTGGGAAGAGATTGAATGATAAGGCCTGTCCTCCAGCGGATGGGCTTTCTTTGATGCCCACGGATGGATCGTCACTTCCTTCTGTTTGGTCAATTGTTTTAATACTCAACGGTCCGTTGGTCTTACCTGTTATATTCAATGTCTGACAAAAAGTATCTGTACAGTTTGAATTTGAGACAGTCAAGCATAACTCATAGGAACCTGTAGAGGCATAGGTATGTTCTGGCAACTTCAAAGTAGAAGTATTGCCATCGCCAAAATCCCATAGGTATGTTTTGTTATTTCCTTTGGCTTTGTTGACAATGATTGCTCCTACATCTTCGCCTGCAGGTGGATTGTAGTCGATGGTAAAGTCTGCCACTAAAGTATCGATAAGCAGATTGACCGTGATGATGCTATCATACGCATCAACACCGCTGCCGATATGTAGTGTATCTCTATATTCACCGCTGGCGGTCCAGATTTTACCACTTGGGGAGGTATACTCATTACAGGCAGTAGGTGCAATACAAGCACCGATAAGCTGGAGACTTTTATTTTTATAGAGCTTTGTCTTTATTCCCGGACTAGAATAGCCCGTAATCAATACGTCTGGTTTATCATCACCATCTACATCCGATATTGCTACCGAGCTATAATACACTTCCTCAAAAGGAGTAGAAAGCACTTCACTAAAATTGTTGCCACCATTGTTTTTATAAAGTTTTGTTGTTTTTCCTGAGTTGGACTCGCCCGTAATCAATACATCGGGCTTGTCATCACCATCTACATCTGCTATCGCTACCGAACCCACATACACTCCTTCAAAAGGTGTAGATACTTCGCTAAAATTATTCCCCCCATTATTTTTATAGAGTTTCGCAGTAAGAATCCCCCCGTTAGTCATACCCGTAATCAATACATCGGGCTTATCATCACCATCTACATCTGCTATCGCTACCGAGCCATATAGTACTCCCGTAAACGGCATAGGCGTCACTTCTGTAAAACTATTCCCCCCATTGTTTTTATAGAGTTTTGCATAAAGACCCCACGAATCGGATCGTCCAGTAATCAACACATCAGGCTTATCATCACCATCCACATCCGATATTGTTACGGAGCTATATTCTGCTTCCGTAAAAGGCGTAGATACTTCCGTAAAACTATTCCCACCGTTGTTTTTATACAACTTTGATATTCTGCCTGAGTTGGATCCACCAGTAATCAAAACATCAGGCTTATCATCACCATCCACATCCGATATTGCTACGGAGCCCCAATACACTCCTGGGAAAGGCGTAGGTACTTCTGTAAAACTATTCCCACCGTTGTTTTTATACAGCTTTGATATTCTGCCTGAACCAGAGGAGCCAGTAATCAACACATCAGGCTTATCATCACCATCTACATCTGCTATTGCTACGGAGACCCCATACAATCCTGAGAAAGGCGTAGGTACTTCACTAAAGTTATTCCCACCATTATTCTTATAGAGTTTTGCTATTTCTTCCTCCGAATTGGATTCGCCCGCAATCAATACATCGGGCTTATCATCGCCATCTACGTCTGCTATCGCTACCGAACCAAATGATATTGCTTCAAAAGGCACAGAAGTCTCTTCAGTAAAGATGGGAGAAAACGTTTTTTCTCCAGTACTTACATTTAGATCGTAAACAAGAATACTATCACATCCATATTGGTTTGGAGTTGGTAATGTATCGTAATACGTACCACTGGTATAAACTACTGTTCCACTAGATAGCACAAAGCTATCACAAACTACAGTAGGTATTACTTGATAAGCTCCTAAGATATCAAGTATTACCAAATAAAGCGTATCGTTATCTCCTGGATTGTCAATGGTATCTCCAAATACACCACTCTCTGTCCAAGTAATATTACCAGTCGGAGAGGTATAGCTTGCACAATCAAATGTGTCAATCAAGATGGTAGTACCTTTGATGTGCAGGTTAATGGTAATAACACTATCACAGCCTTTACTATTAAACACAGTATCCATATAAGTGCCACTGGTTGTCCATTGTTCAAGGCCATCGGGAGAGGTGTAGACAAAGTCAGCGGTATCATCAAGTATTCCAGTGTTGGAATGATTAACAGTCAAGTTGATGGTAAAGAAAGTATCGCATATACCCACAACATCGATAGTGTCTAGATAAGTGTTTGACGAAGTCCAAATTTTTCCACTTGGAGAGGTGTATGCATCACATACTGATACGCTAAAGCTGCTGTATTTGCCACAAAAGTTATCAATATACCACAACTCCTGTCCTATGTCGCTGCCGTCATCTGCATTGAAGTATAATTTGCTTTTATATAGAGCAGGAGAAGCCATATAAGAGCCATCTATTCCTGCCCAAAGGTCGGTAAGCATTTCTGGTGTATTCGTACCATCGTACTTCCATATTTCTGCGCCATTGATACCATCATTTGCACTGAAGTATAAGGTGTCTAGATATACAATTAATGCTTCAGGGAATGAACCATTGAAGAGACCTGCATATATATCGTGTACCATGGTTGGGGTATTCATGCCATCGTATTCCCACAACTCTACTCCATTGACACCATCATCGGCGGCAAAGTATAACTTGTTGTTAAATAAGGCAAAGTGAGCAGGCGATGAGGAGCTACTACCAGAATTGATATCATGCACCATAGTTGGAGTGTTCATGCCATCGTATTCCCACAATTCGACTCCATTGGTGCCATCATTTGCTGTAAAGTATAGTTTATTATTGTATACCGTTAGCTTGGCAGGCGATGAGCTATTTATGCCTGCCTGTATGTCATGTACCATTGTCGGTGCTTCTGCTCCAGTATATTGCCACAACTCTATACCATTGGTGCCATTATCTGCGGCAAAGTATAATACGCCATTAAAAACGGTTAATCCAGAAGGGATTGAATGACCTGTACCTGGCACGATATCTGCTACCAACTCGATGGAGCCACTGCCACCATATTTGAATAGTTCAATTCCGTGTGTGCTATCATTTGCTTGAAAGTAGAGGGTATCATTAAAAATCGCGAGGTGTCCAGGGTTGCTTGATGAAAACCCAGGATATAAATTCTCTACCATAGCAGGTGCATTAACGCCATCGTATTCCCATAGTTCTCCAAAACTGACATCATTATTTGCTTTGAAATACAGTTTATTGTTATACACGATCAGGTCGCTAGGGATAGATGATCCTACAGGGTTAATGTCTGCTACTTGAGTGGCGGTGGCTCCGTCGTATTCCCAAAGTTCTTGATCAAAGCTTGCATCTGTAGCCTGAAAGTATAGCTTCCCGTTGAAAGAAGTCAGATGATTAGGAGATGAGCCATCTGCACCTGGAATCACATCTGCTGCTAATGTGGGTTGTGATTGAGAGAAAGCATTAATGTTGATCAGAAAAAATAGTACTGTTGTTAATTGGATTAACCGTTGCATGATTATCATTTTAAGATTATACGATTTAAGGTTTTGTAAAGGTATAGACATATTTTTTATTTGTCAAGCACTCGAATAGCTCGATAAGACATATTTTTTTGAGGTGGGAGGTTAAAAGATTGCAAAATTTTAAGATTATAAAATTGAAATGTTTAACTGGTATAATTTTTAGTGAGACTACTTCACTACAATGCGTTTCGTCTGGAGTAACGAATTAGGGTTGAGGCTGACTATCCATTTTAAGACTTTTTAAGGCAGGAAGAAGCCAATAACTATAAGCGCATAGGATTGCCCTATGAGCGTTACGATAATACAAGCAATTGAAAGTGTATAGAGTAACCACGTACCTCTTTTTTCATAAAGCGCAGTGTCTTCATCAATACCAAGCTGAGAGAGATACTTTAGTAATTGTAACATTGAAAAACTAGAACGTGATTACTTTAGTTCCTCCAATTCTATTTCATCAGCCACCATAAAAGCACCTGCAAATGAGGGCTTTATAACCTGATCTAAATATTTTTGAGCTTGCAACTTTTCTGTAAAGTTTCCAACTCTGAGCTTAAAATAAGGTCTTTGATAGGTTAGATAGGCTTTTGCATCTGGGTATTGAGCCAAAAACTGTCCCCTAAGCTTTTGTACATCGTCTCTTTTAGAACTTGCCATTAATTGTATGCGATACCCAGAAACTGAAGTTTTATCTTTATTGGCGTTGATATCTCTTTTGATTAGTTCATCAATCCGGGCATCTTTATTGACTTGAACATACCCTTTATCTTCTTGGGCGTGAGATTGGAAGATTACAAAATTTAAAGATTGTAAGATTAAAAGGTTGAGTATAGCCGTAAAACTCAGTTTTGATAAAATTTTCAAATCTTACAATTTTTTAATTTTCAAGCCCTTTAATCTTTAAATCAACTAATCCTTTCCGTGGCAATGCTTATATTTCTTTCCACTTCCACATGGACAGGGTTCATTTCGACCAACTTTTTTACCAACTCTTACTGGTTCTGACTTAGCTTCTTTCTGCTCAGGAGGCTGAGGTTGACCATTTGCCCCTGCCACTAAACCGACATCATCTCTTCCAGCTTTCATCCTTGCTTGTTCGTTTTCCCTAGCTCTTGCCTCTTCTACTTCGCCAGCACTTTTCACAGCGATATCCGCTTTGAACAAGAATGAGGTCACTTCTCGGTTCACATTGCCTACCATTTGCTCAAATAGCTTAAATGCTTCAAACTTGTATATTAACAATGGATCCTTTTGCTCGTATACCGCAGCTTGTACAGATTGTTTTAAGTCGTCCATTTCCCTTAGATGCTCCTTCCAAGCATCATCTATTAATGCTAATGAAATAGACTTTTCAAATGAACTTAAAATAGCCTTGCCTTCACTATCATGAGCATTCTGAAGATTTACGACTACCTGAACACCTCTTTTCCCATCTGTAAATGGTACAACAATATTTTCAATGGTTGCGCCTCGGTTTTTGTAAACATTTTCAACTACTGGAAATGCCGTTTCCTTAATTCTGGTTGTCTTTCGTTTGTAATAATCTTCTACTTCATGATAAAGCTTTTCAGTTAATGCTTTCGCTTTCATATCTGAAAACTCCGCTTCAGTGATACTTAAATCAATGGAGAAGTAACGCAATACATCTAGCTTGAAATTCTCATAATCTTGAGCGGCATGATGATCGTTAACTAATTCCTCACTTAGGTCGAAGAACATATTGTATAAGTCAACAGATAAACGCTCACCAAACAACGCATGTTTACGCTTTTTATAAATCACCTCTCTTTGTGCATTCATTACATCGTCATACTCTAAGAGTCGCTTACGCATACCAAAGTTGTTTTCCTCTACTTTCTTTTGTGCTCTTTCAATTGACTTGCTAATCATGTTGTGCTGCAAAGGTTCTCCTTCATCATAACCCATTCTATCCATTAGCTTTGCTATACGATCTGAGCCGAATAAACGCATTAAGTCATCCTCCAATGACACAAAAAATTGAGAACTACCCGGATCTCCTTGACGACCTGCTCTACCTCTCAACTGCCTGTCCACCCGTCTAGACTCATGGCGCTCACTACCAATGATGCCCAATCCGCCCGATTCTTTCACTCCTTCTCTTAATTTGATATCTGTACCACGACCCGCCATGTTAGTTGCGATAGTAACCGTTCCAGCAATACCTGCTTCTGCAACAATATCTGCCTCTCTTTGGTGCTGCTTAGCGTTCAATACATTGTGTTTGATGCCCCGCATTTTAAGCATTCTACCGATCAGCTCAGAAACTTCAACAGATGTGGTACCTACCAACACAGGTCTACCGTTTTTTTGCATTTCAGCAACCTCCTCAATAATGGCGTTGTACTTTTCCTTTTTTGTTTTATAGATTAAATCTTGTCTGTCATCTCTAATGATAGGTCTATTAGTAGGGATCACAACTACATCTAGTTTATATATTTCCCATAGCTCTCCAGCTTCTGTTTCGGCAGTACCCGTCATACCCGCAAGCTTATGGTACATCCTAAAGTAGTTTTGCAAAGTCACCGTTGCAAAAGTTTGTGATAATGCTTCCAGTTTCACGTTTTCTTTTGCCTCTACCGCTTGGTGCAAGCCGTCAGACCACCGTCGACCTTCCATGATACGACCTGTGTTCTCATCAACAATCTTCACTTTGCCATCCATTACCACATAATCGACATCTCGTTCAAAAAGCGCAAATGCCTTCAACAACTGGTTCATGGAGTGAATACGCTCCGACTTGATACTAAAGTCTTGAATCGCTTTATCTTTTCGCTCTAGTTTTTCACTATCTGATAATTCAGACTTCTCAATTTCTGCTACTTCTGATCCAATATCAGGCAATACAAATAAGTTAGGATCTTCACTTGCTCCTGTAATTAGCTCTATACCTTTTTCGGCTAGTTCAATATTATTATTTTTCTCATCAATGACGAAGTACAATTCCTCATCAACCTTTGGCATTTCTTTAGCTTGATCCTGCAAGTAATAGCCTTCCGTTTTTTGAAGAATTGCTTTATTGCCTGTTTCACTTAAGAACTTAATTAAAGCATTGTTTTTAGGCAAACCTCTAAATGCTCTCAATAAAGCTAGACCTCCATCCTTTTCACCAGATTTCCCCTCGCCAATTAATTTTTTGGCATCTGTCAAAAAGACATTAGTAATCTTCTTCTGTGCATCAATCAGCTTCTGAATTCGAGGTTTTAATTCATAGAACTCCTTGGTGTCATTCTTAGTTTGTGGTATTGGACCAGAGATAATCAACGGCGTCCTCGCATCATCTACTAAAACCGAGTCCACCTCATCAATCATCGCATAATGCAACTTACCTTGTACCAACTCATCAGGGCTATGAGACATGTTATCTCTTAGGTAGTCAAAGCCAAATTCATTGTTCGTTCCATAAACGATATCAGCTCCATAAGCTTTGCGTCTCTCAGCAGAGTTAGGTTGGTGTTTGTCAATACAATCAATAGTTAAGCCTAAAAATTGAAATAAAGGAGCCATCCATTCAGAGTCCCTTCTTGCTAAGTAGTCGTTAACTGTTACGACATGAACACCAAGTCCAGTAAGTCCATTTAGGTATGCAGGTAAAGTTGCCACTAAAGTTTTTCCCTCTCCCGTTGCCATCTCCGCAATTTTGCCCTGATGTAAAACTGCACCACCTATTAACTGAACATCATAATGCACCATGTCCCATTGGACATCCACTCCTGCAGCGTCCCAAGAGTTGTAATAGATTACTTTTTCTCCCTGTATTTCTATATTATCTCTGGAAGCGGCTAGTTCTTTATCTAGCTCCGTAGCAGTTGCCTCAACTTTATCATTCTCTTTAAAACGCTTTGCAGTTTCTTTCATTACCGCAAATGCTTCTGGCAAGAGTCCTTTTAAAATTTCCTCCACCTTCTCATCTTTCTTTTTCTCTATGCCATCAACTTCGTCATAATAAGCCTCTTTTTGATCTACATTTTCCTCAGATAATGCTTTTTTCTTTAATGATTTTATCTGATCGTCAAATTCCTTAAGACCTTGTTGAATAGATTCTCTAAAGCCTTTTGATTTAGCTCTTAATTCATCATTAGAAAGACCTGAAAGTTTATTGAATTCAGCATTGATTTCATCGACTAATGGGAATAGCTCTTTGACGTCTTTATCAGACTTGTTGCCAAAAATGGCGGGAAAAACTTTGGTTAAAAACAGCAACATAAAATATTATCTTTTATTGATAGAACTTTTCTGTTCTCAATATTATTGTAATTAACAAAGATAACTTTATTTGAGTTTAAAGTTTAGTATTTTAGGATATTGCTCAACCCCATCTTTACTTCTTGAAGTTCGGCTTTTGTAATATTTCCAATTTTTTCGATTAATCGCTTTCTGGAAATGGCTCTTATCTGAAAAGTCAATATTTCAGATTTTAATTCTAGTTTATTTAATTGATTAGGTAAAAGCACTAGGCATCCCTTGAAATTCTTAATCTTTGACGTCAAAGGACATACTATGCAGATATCTGTATTGTCATTTAAAGCATTCCCACTTATAATAACGACTGGTCTCTTCCCTTTCTGCTCTCTTCCCTTTGTTGGGTTTAAGTTCGCAAAATATATTTCTCCTTGCTTCAATTGCTTAATCTTCGTTTTCAAGGATTGATAAATAATCCTCCAAGCCCTCTTCTACCATGCGCTTCATTTCATCATCAGTATTTACTCTCCTATAAGACCTTATGTATTCTGCTCGTTCAATCTGATCAAAATATCTTCTCAACGCATCTTCAATTAGCTTATTTTTTGAGAGTTTGAACTTTGACGCATATTCAGATAATGTCTCCATCAAAGCCGAAGGAATCGTACTAGTATATGTTATCTGCTTATTCATATAAATAAATATACAAATATATTTTTATTTACAATTATATTTATAAAACGAAAGAATTCAAGATGCTTCAATAAATACTTCACAATTGTCGTTATCTTTATCATAGATCATGGATAGATATCAACCAGGCGGATATAATTTTTTACCACCAGGCGTAAAAAACCTTTTGATCATCAATGGGTTGTTTTTCTTAGCCACATACGTTTTTGCAGGGACTTTCAAAATAGATCTTACTGAGCGAATGGGCTTGTTTTACGTAGGCTCAGAGTATTTCAAACCCTATCAATTTATTACACACTTGTTTATGCATGGTGGAATGGCGCATATTTTTTCTAATATGTTTGCCTTATGGATGTTTGGTAGTGTGATAGAGAACCGCTGGGGAACACAACGCTTTTTGATCTATTATTTTGTTACTGGATTTGGAGCAGCCATACTGCATTCACTGGTAACAGCAGGAAGTATTTATTATTTACAAGATGCTGTGGAGACATATATTAGTAATCCATCTATAGATACATTTCGAGCATTTATTGATAGTCATGTTTCCGATCCTTTTCTTAATGCATTCAATAATGTTTTAAATGAGTGGTCTGCCAATCCTAATGATAGTTCAATAGCTAAGGCTTCAATAAGCTATGTTAACGAACTTTTAGAATTAAAAAAGAACATTCCAACCGTTGGGGCATCAGGGGCTGTGTTTGGCGTATTATTGGCTTTTGGAATGATGTTTCCCAATACAAAAATATACTTATACTTCTTATTTCCAATCAAAGCAAAATATTTTGTCATTGCCTATGGGTTGTTTGAGTTGTTTGCGGGTATTAATAATGCCGCGGGAGACAATGTGGCACATTGGGCACACCTCGGAGGAATGATATTTGGCTATTTTCTGATCAAACATTGGAATAGAAATTTTACAAGATTTTATTGATGTTGAAGAGCAACCCTATCTGGGAAGATATACGTAGGCAAATGAGTCAGCCTAATGAGATGATTACAAAGCTGATCATTGTAAATGTTGCCATTTGGGCTTTCGTCAATTTGATTAAATTTTCATTGGCACTGTTTACACCAGACACATTGCTTTATGCCACTTATTATTATGACTACTTTTTTAAATGGATTGCATTGCCTTCTAATCCATCTAGTCTGTTGTATCGACCATGGACTTTAGTTACTTATATGTTTGTGCATGAAGGCTTCTTTCATATTGTCTTTAATATGCTGTGGTTGTATTGGATGGGAAGAATTTTGCAAGACTTAGTTGGATTCAAGAAAGTTTTACCCATCTATATTTTAGGAGGCCTAGCGGGAGGTCTGCTTTATATTTTATCCTATAATCTGTTTCCTGGTCTTCAAGGTTATTCCACATCAGCTCAGCTGATCGGCGCATCCGCGGGTGTTTTAGCTATAGTTTTTGCAGCGGCGACACTGTCTCCTGATTATACAATACATCTTATCTTTTTCGGTCCAGTAAAAATTAAATACTTAGCATTGGTGAGTTTAGTGCTTGATATTATGAGCATTGGTAATCTAAATAATGTGGGAGGACATATTGCTCACATTGGTGGAGCTTTTTTAGGCTTTATATTCATTAAACAGCTACAACAGGGTAATGACTGGTCTATCTTCCCAAATAGAATTTTTGAGTGGTTTGCAAATGCATTTAAATCTAACCCTCAACCCAAAGTTGCTCATAAACGATCTAAAAAATCTTCAAACGAAAAACCTTCCACAGACGCTCAAGCCAAAGTAGACAAAATACTAGATAAGATAGCCGAATCTGGATACGAAAGCCTTTCTGCTGATGAAAAGGCTTTCCTCTTTAAGTATAGCAAAGGTTAAGTATTTTCTAGCTCGCCTTAAAATGCTTTATATTCGATTGTATAACATTGTGAGCCTACCTTATACTTAAAAACACCAACAATGCAGGTAGTGTCACGGTGATAATGGTGGTTATAGAGTTTATTATCGTATTAGCATCAATTTTTGTTTTCTTCTCATTATTATCAGTGCACTCTGTACAAGTCTCAATATTGAAAGCTATGCTATCAGGAGAATACGATACCAAAAGATCCGTATAATTTCCTTCTGTAGGGATTCCTTTATCTCTCCTCATGATAATAGGAAATCTCTTGATATCTCTTGTTCTGTACTTATAACTATATATTTGCACTCCCGTTGTGTCCATCTTTTTGATAAACTGTGGTGCTATACCAAGCACTGAATCAATTTCAGTTTTGCTCATCCCGATCTCCAGTTTAAAAGTATTCTCGACCATCGTATACTTGGGATGCTGAACAACACAAGATGAAAGTACGATAATAATAAAACCAAGAAATGCGTAGCGCATGATGCGAGTTATACCTTATCTAAATGCACATCCACTTGAGGAAATGGAATAGTGATATTCGCCTTGTCTAATTCTGCTTTTGCGTTTTCCAACATATCGAAGTAAACACCCCAATAATTTTCTGGAGTAGTATGTGGTCTTACGGCAAGATTGATAGAGCTATCTGCTAACTCACTTACACCAACAAATGGTGCAGGTTCTTTCAATACTCGTTCATCTTTGGCCATCATTGCAATCAACACCTCTTTTGCTTTTTTAATATCTGAGTCATAGGCAACTCCAACTGTAAGATCAACACGAATTTTTCCTGCAGTGGTATAGTTGGTGATATCTCCATTTGAAATTGCACCATTAGGAATAATGATAGTTTTATTTTGAGGGGACAATAATATAGTGGTAAATATTTGAATCTCTTTTACTACTCCCAATTGCCCTTGTGCCTCTATGAGGTCTCCAACTTTATAAGGCTTAAAAATGAGTAGCAAAACCCCTCCTGCAAAGTTTGCTAATGTACCCTGTAGTGCCAATCCTATTGCTAAACCAGCTGCTCCAATTACAGCTACAAAAGAAGTTGTTTCTATCCCTACCATAGAAGCAACACTTATAAATAGCATTACCTTCAATGTCCATCCTATTAAGTTAGACAAAAATGGTCTAAGCGTTGAGTCAATATTTCTTTTCTCAAAAACCTTGTTAATCAGCTTGATTATCCAACCGATCACTTTAAGTCCTATTAGCAAGACTAATATTGCCATAATAAGCTTAGGAGCGTATTGAAACATATAGTCTTTTATTACATTGATGTACTTTTCTAAATTTTCCATAGTAGATTTTAAGTTAGTACATAAAGTTATTTATCTCTCGCTTGGCAAGCAAATATTCATTCCAAATTTCTTGGACAATACCTCTCGCTGGTTTTATAGCCTTAATCATTGAAGCAACCTCCCCTATTTCTAATTCTCCACTTTCCATGTCGCCTTCAAACATACCTTTTTTTGCCTTTCCCTTTCCTAAGATTTGTTTTATCTCATCAACTGATGCTCCCCTATCTTCTGCTTCTTGTATCGCATTGTAAAAATCATTTTTGATCAATCTTACTGGAGTTACATTTTTCATAACCAGTTTAGTATCTCCTTCGTTTAGGTTAATTACCCGATTTTTAAAATTATCGTGAGCTGAAGATTCCATACTTGCCACAAATCTTGTACCAACCTGAACAGCATCTGCTCCTAATACCATAGCTGCGAGCATTGCTTTTCCCGAAGCTATTCCACCTGCTGCGATGATTGGAATAGTAACATGCTCTTTTAGAGATGGAATCAAGCACATTGTTGTTGTCTCTTCTCGCCCATTATGTCCACCAGCCTCAAAGCCCTCTCCGACAATTGCATCAACCCCCGCATCTTGCGACTTTAAAGCAAACTTAGTACTCGAAACAACATGGACTACTTTTATTCCGTGTTCTTTCAGGTGACTCGTCCAAGTTTTTGGATTACCCGCAGAGGTAAAAACAATTGGAACTTTCTCCTCAATAATGATTTGCATATGCTTATCAATATCGGGATAAAGTAATGGTACATTAACGCCAAATGGTCTATCTGTTGCCTTCTTGCATTTTTGAATATGCTCCTTAAGTATATCAGGATACATGGAGCCAGAGCCGATCAACCCTAATCCTCCCGCATTACTAACGGCTGAAACCAACTCCCAACCTGAACACCAAACCATTCCAGCTTGAATGATAGGATATTCAATGTTAAATAAGTTGGTAATCCTATTCATATTTATAAGTTGCGAGTGTAAAGTTTAAAGTTGCAAGTTCTAAAAAGTGCTTCTTTAACTGATGGCTCTTGCCTAGATCTCTTACTTCAACTCTATCTCTTCTCCTGACCTATCGAAAAAATGATATTCAGTAAGCTGATAATCCTCATTGATATAAATCGGAATCCACTTTTTATACTTCATATACCATTTTCTCTGAATCGACATGAATCCTCTTTTAAGGAATGCATCTAAAATGGGGTGTACCATCAGTTTGATGCCTTTTAAGTTCATCTCGTTCATCAAATAATTCAACTCTGTTTCCAATTGTTCAGCTATAAGAATAGTTGGCTGAATTTCCCCTGTGCCATCGCATGCAGGACAAACTTCTGCTGTTGTAATCTTAACTTCAGGCCTTCTTCTTTGCCTTGTTATTTGCAACAATCCAAACTTACTTAAAGGAAGAATAGTATGTTTTGCTCCATCATTCTTCATCGCTTTTTTCATTGCCTCAAAAACATCTTTTCGGTTACCCGGATTTTTCATGTCAATGAAATCGATAATGATAATTCCGCCAATGTCTCTAAGTCGCAATTGTCTAGCTACTTCTTCTACTGCTTCTAAATTCACCTTAATGGCTGTATCCTCTTGCGAACCTTCTGTGCTTACATTGTGTCCACTATTGACATCAACCACGTGAAGCGCCTCAGTATGCTCGATTACCAAATAACCTCCGCCTTTTAATGAAACATTCTTTCCAAAAGCAGACTTTATCTGTCTAGTAATATTGAAGTAGTCAAAAATTGGCGTTCTAGAGGTGTGCTTACTTATAATCTCTAGCTTCTCAGGATACATATTGGAAACAAAGTCCTTTGTCTCTTCCATGATACGGTCATTATTGACCACAATGGAATTGAAAGATGCATTCATCACATCTCTCAAAAGACCAGATGTTTTATCCAATTCTCCGAGAATTTTTGCTGGAGGTGCTTGCCCTGTCAGGTTGTTAACGACCTCCCCCCATTTTTCCACTAGATTATTTAAATCTTCATGAAGTTGGGCTACACTTTTACCTTCCGCTGCTGTCCTAACAACCACTCCAAAGTTCTTAGGGATGATACTCTCCATCAAGTTTTTGAGTCTTTTTCGCTCATCCCCTGACATGATTTTTCTAGAAATTCCAACTGTATTGCTAAATGGCACTAATACCATATATCTACCAGGTATTGTCACTTCGCTAGTGAGCCTTGGCCCTTTAGTAGAAATAGGCTCTTTCAATATCTGTACTAGAATTTTTTGTTTTTTATCTAATACATCTGATATTTTACCTGTTTTTACAATTTCCTTTTCAAAGCGCACATAGTTCAACATATGTGTTTTTTGACCACCATCTAAGGCTTTCTTCAAAAACTTTTGGCAAGTTTTAATGTTGGCTCCTAGATCAGAATAATGCAAAAAGGCATCTTTTTGATATCCAACGCCTACAAAAGCTGCATTAAGTCCAGGCATTACTTTTCTTATTTCTCCTAAGAAAATATCACCTACCGTAAAGGCATTGTTTGTATTTTCCTGATGAAGCTCTACAAGCACTTTATCTTCTAATAAAGCTACTTCTACACCGCTGTCACCAGAATTAATGATTAATTCTTTATTCACGACTATATAATTTTAGGAACAAGGCAAGACTGTCACAAATAGTGATGTCTCATCTTGTCTTTGAAGACAATACTAAAGAAGTAAATGATTAAGCTAGACTATTTTTTCTTATGTCTATTTTTTCTTAGCCTTTTCTTACGTTTATGCGTAGCAATTTTATGTCTCTTTCTCTTTTTTCCAGACGGCATACTTAACTATTTAATAAATTTTTTAATTGATCAATATGATCTAATACTTCTTTTTTATAATCTTCTTGGTTAATCAAATTTGCACTATATTCTAACGTTTCAACTGCTTTTGTCAAGTTATTGGACTTTTCATATGCCTCGGCTAAATACAAGTGTATTTCGACACTGTTGGGATAACTTGTTTTGATCCTTTCTAGTCTGTCAATAGCCTTGTCATATTGACCAGATACTATTGCCAGTCTTCCTAACATAGTATTTGCCTCTAAGTGACTCTCCTCTGATCTAGTTACCTCTAATAGAAGTTGCACGCCCTTCATAGTAGAAGCAGTGTAGTTGACATATGCTGATGCCAATCTAGTCTTAAGATCATTTGAGTTAGGAGATGCGTTGCTCGCATTTGAGTAGACAGATATGATTTCATCTGCTATTATATGCTTGTGCAGTGTGTCTGTTGATTGTTGATAGGCCATTTCAAGTACCCCACCAATTGTTGTGTAATCATCTTCCAAGCACTCCTTATCACACTTCTTCATCAGGTAAAAAGCAACCAAATATGAATCGCCAATAGACTTCCATTGCGCTATCAGTTTATCATATAAATCACTCTTATCAGTTGATTGGTCTAATTGTGCTTCCAGTTGGTTAATCAATATTAGCTTCTCATCACTTAAGTGTGACTTAGCATCTTGCAAGTATTTCTCAAAAGAAAATCCATGCTCGTGATGCTGTTCTTTTACACTGGAAGTATTTTTTTCTATATCTATAGGCGGTGTTGTATTACCGGCAAAGTATAGTAAAAAAAGCAGTCCTAACGAACCCAATATTATTATTAACTGAAACCTACGCACTCAACAAAAGCTTGAAAAGTAGAATTATGCTTTGTTATTATCCTTAACCATCTTCACAAATGTTTTTGATGGTTTAAATGCAGGAATATAATGTGCTGGAATTTCAATAGCAACGTTTTTCTTGATGTTTCTACCGATTTTCTTAGCTCTTTTCTTAAGTATAAATGAACCAAAACCTCTTACATAGATATTTTCTCCCTCTGCCAAAGTATCTTTTACTTCCTTAAAGAAAGATTCTAAGCTAACGAGTACGTCTACTTTCGCGATACCTGTTTTCTCAGAAATTCTGTTGATTAAATCTACTTTTCTCATAATAAACTGTTTTATTTAATTTTATGGTGTGCCCCGATCCAATAATTACTAGGGCTTTTTAAGCGAACTGCAAATTTCTAAATTTTATTTAAAAGAAAGAAGCAAAAGTGTATAATTTTTAACCAGTTATGAAATGAGCCATAAAATCAACTTCATACCAGCTCTCCTTACAAAGCCTTGTCGGAGTAGGACCGAAATGTTTATCAGGCGAATGCCATCTGACCTTAAAAAACTAAATATTTACAGGTGAAAAATAAATTTACACCTAATCTTATGACATGGCACAAGGGGCAAACCCGCCCTATGCCTTGGAAAGGTGTAAAAGATCCTTACCTAATATGGCTTTCAGAAATCATACTTCAACAAACTCGCGTAGAACAAGGGATGCCATACTTTATGGCTTTCTCCAAAAAATATCCAAAAGTAGAAGACTTAGCTCATGCTCCAGAAGATGATGTAATGAAGCTATGGCAAGGGCTTGGGTATTACTCTAGAGCTAGAAATTTACACTTTACCGCAAAATACATCACAAATGAGTTGAATGGTGTTTTCCCAGATAACTTTGAAAAACTGTTAAATTTAAAGGGCGTTGGCGAGTATACAGCCGCTGCAATAGCTTCTTTTGCCTATGAAGAGCCTGTGGCTGTTGTTGATGGAAACGTTTATCGTGTACTTTCAAGATATTTTGGCATCAAAACGCCTATTGACTCATTGAAAGGTAAAAAAGAGTTTAAGTCTCTTGCCAACCAGCTCATTGATAGAAAGCAACCCGATAAATACAATCAAGCCATCATGGATTTTGGAGCGACTTGGTGCACACCTAAGCTACCTAGATGTGAAAACTGTATTATGCAGGACACATGCTATGCTTATAAAAAAGAAGCCTTAGACACTTTGCCTGTAAAAGAAAAAAAGCTCAAAAAGCGCAAGCGTTATTTCAACTTTCTGGTCATTCAGAATGAAGAAAAAACCTATTTAGAAAAACGAACCAATAAGGATATTTGGCAAAATTTATACCAATTTCCTTTAATTGAAACTAAAACAGAGGTGGAATATGAAAATTTGAAAAGTGAAGAAGACTGGACGGATATCTTTAATAAATTCAATCCAAAGCTTTTATCCAAGTCCAAAGTTTACAAGCAGGTTTTAACACACCAAAATATTGATGCTGTTTTTTGGACAATTGAGCTGAAACAGACAAAACTATCGGGCAGAAAATTTTTATCCACTAATGCAAAAGATATTAACAGCTATGCTTTTCCGAAGATAATCGATTGTTTTATTAAAGATAATCCTATATATTTAAGCCACGAACAAAACTAGATACAGATGAGCTACAACAGAGTAATTTTAGTAGGAAGATTAGGGAAAGATCCTGAAGTAAGACATTTAGAAAGCGGTGCAAGTGTTGCCAATTTTACTGTCGCTACTAATGAGTATTACAAAGACAAAAATGGGGAAAGACAGGAAAGAACGGAATGGCATAATGTTGAAGTTTGGAGAGGACTAGCTCAAGTAGCAGAAAAGTATTTAGGAAAAGGCAAACAAGTCTGTATTGAGGGCAGGATAAGAACTGAAAGTTGGGAAGATAAAGAATCTGGAAATACGAGGTATAGAACGAAAGTTGTGGCTGACAATATGGTTATGCTCGGCAAAGGAAACGACGAAGAGTCACGACCTCCTCAAGCTGCTACCACACCCCAACAAGCTACCAATACAACTAATGAAGCACCTCAAGCCTCTACCCCAGAGGTAGCGGATGATTTACCCTTCTAAGCAAAGCTTAATTTGATAGTCCTTTAAGACCGTCTTTATTCATCTTAAAGTCATGCGCGTTTGCTTTCCAAACAAACCTTTCTTGAGGCATTAAGATCACATCAAACTCACAGTCTAGGAGCAAGTCAATGGGGACATAATGCTCCTTTACAAATTTCAGATTTGTATCTAGCTTTAGATCACAATCCCATAAGATGCTGTTATATAATGCATCTAATGAATAGCCGATAATACTTAAGTCTTCCTTTTTTATACAAACTTCTAAGCGCTTAATTACAGTCGCATCTCGCTTTGGCTTCTTAGGTATTGCCAAGAAAATATAACTTTCATCTCCATACTTTGAAAATCCTTCCCTCATTTTAAAAAAATAATGCTTCTCCATTTCGGGCTCGAAAATGGCCAACTTATTATCCAAGAAGGGTAAATCTTTAAACCTGCTTTCCTCAGAATCGGAACTATCCCTATTTATAGGAAAACCCATAAACTTCTCCTTTTGTTTTGCTCTTTTCTTCTCATATCTCTTTAACTTTTTCTCCGACATCTCATCCAACATCTCCTGATGTGCTGCTTTGCTTCTTTCTACTTGGTTAATCCAAAAGGTATCGTCTTTCATAACGTTATTGAACAAGGTTAGTGCACTGTAGATTGCTTCACCATCTTTTTCATATAGTTTGCCTTGTACATCCCTACTTACTGTTTTATGATACAGCAAAGAGTCTATGAAGAAATGCTCCATATTTCTTTTCTCTGTTCCAGCAAGCCTTCCTTTTTTATCGTAAGCTTCAATATGATTATTTGATGCAAAATCATAGTTACGCATATCCCAAAAGCTTTTGATCAGGGAGCTGTCCTTTGTAATAATCTTTTTGAGATCGTCAATTGTCAACTGTTTTGAGGCAACTACATTTACCGAATCTAGTTGTATAACTGGAAAGTAACTCCCTTGCCAAGGTCCTTCTTCCTCTTGAGCTCTAATTGCTACACAAATCAAGAGGAAACTAATAAATGGTATGATTCTTTTTTTACAACGCACAAAGAGATAACGAAAAAGTATCCTTAATTATTGAACAAGTATTGAACTTTTATAATATGAAGGAAGAAAACTAAACTAGAAACATGAAAGCAGAAACGAGCTTTCTAGTATCTCACGTTTGTGCTTCTATATGTCTAGTTTTATTTAAACCGCGACTATTACAATAGAATGCCAAAGATAATATACTACTAATGGAGATCGGGTTAAAAAGCTTGCCTCGATTACTTAAAAGCCTTTTTCATTCGCTACAAATATCATAGGAAATCCATTTTACCTAAGTATAAATACTTAGCAATTATTCTTAAGTAAATAATAATCAATTTGTTACAAATTATTTTTCAGTATTTTTATGGGTTGAAACCTTTATCCGTGCTTAAACCCATCTTAAAATATTATCTCTTTTTCTACCTACTGATACAGTTTGGTATGGTTTTTGGGCAGGAAAACATTGAAGATAAGTCACTAAGGCAGCTGATAGATGAAGACGAGGAATTAAACAATTTTTGGGACAATTTCCTTGACTCAGAACACTGCAAAAAAGCAGATGAGTTATTGGATGCTATTGCGGGAAATCTGAAGGAAGATATTTCTACCTTTAATACCAATATCAAATTAGAACTTTATATTACAAGTGATCTTAAATTAGAACCCAAACTCTGTAGTTATAAATCAGCATTTCTAAAGCTGGCTAAAAGCTTTTCAGAAAAGGAGGTTGTTGTCAAGGTAATGTTTGATTATACTAGAACCGAAAATGGATTGAAAGACTTTTCAACAAAACTAGACCTAGACTTTCAAGGACAAGTATCAGGTTTTTTATCTAAAACAACCAAAGAGGAACTTTTAGAAGAAATTAATACAAAGTATCTATCTAAAACCTATCAAGACAGCAAGGAATTAGAGTATCCTTCTACTGATGCGATTAAAGATTTGATCAATCTGCTTAGCCCTTTATTAAAAGAAAGGCCTCAAAGAGATGAACAAACACTGTTTGATGACAGACACTTGTTGTTGTTCAACAACGTATTTGAAAATCATAATGAAGATAATAGTACTTATTTGGATAAAATTAGTTCCCAAGGCGGAAAAACGATTGAACTAGATTATGACAAAACTTTGGAAAAAGACTGGGTAATGCAATGGAAATTAAGAACCGCTAGCTCAGACAAAATAGTTTCAAACGTAATCAAGAAGATACAAGATGCTAAGAAAGATGAAACAATTAAGAAAATGTCTTTAGCAGAGAAAGGGATTTATATCGGAAGGTTCGATATTGAGGGAAAGGTCTACACAGCCGCTATTTACAGCGAACAAGAAACGATAGACAAGTTGACCAAAGTCGTGGTATATGACAAAGAAGACTTCGAGACGGTTGAGATCAAGAAACGTTTCAGAACGGATGAAACGATAATTGATTATACAGTACTGGCTTTTTATGAAGAAAGTGCCAAAGAACCTGTCAGTCTCCCATAAAATAGGACAGTATAAAATTTTACGAGAAATAACTAGCGGAATCCTTTTAAGCTTTCTTTACCAGTATTGCATCCATTCCTCTTTGACCTTTCGCAATCATAAAGCTAACTTGGTCGGATTCATTTACTTCATCCTCAAAACTACTAATATGGACAAAATACTTTTCACCTGATCCCTCCTCCTTAATAAAACCAAAACCTTTAGAGGTATCAAAGAAATCAAGTTTTCCGATTCTAGTCTCATTTAGTTTTTCTCTTTGAGGAACACCAATTTCAATATCTTCAGCCTTTACCTTTTGCCTTTTTTCTCTATCTGGTGGAGTATCTGTTATGTTACCAAATTCATCTACATAAGCAATCATGTCATCTGGTTCTGCTTTTCCTTTACGCTCTTCTTTTTTTAGCAACTTCTCCTTTTGCTTTTTTAAACGCTTTTTCTCTTTCTCCTTCTTCGCAAAAGATTGTTTAGACTTTGCCATTATATTGTTACTTTTAAGGTTTTATCATACTTACCTGTTCCCAGGCCATTCAGTAAAGAAAAATGACTTTTAAGTGCTCTTAAAAAGGTTTTATGTTCATAATATGGGACTTCATGTTCCAATGCTGTTTCCTTCACAATACTAGAAATCGCAGGATAGTGAACATGACAAATATTAGGAAATAAATGATGTTCAATCTGGTAATTTAGACCTCCTATAAACCAAGAAAACAGGATGCTCTTTCTAGCAAAATTAGCGGTAGTTTGCATTTGATGTATCGCCCAATTGTTTTCTACACTATTATTTTCATCTGGTTGATAAAAGCTTGTTTCATTAACTATGTGTGCTGATTGAAAAACCAATGCCAAAAGTAAACCGCTTACGAATTGCATTATAAAAAAGCCTAATATTATAGCCATCCAACTATAATCTGTAATTAAGATCGGCAAAGCTATTAATACTGCTAAGTATAAAGTCTTATACAGGAGCATTTGAATCATTGCTTTTTTCTTTGTCAATCCTTGCTTTTTTAACAATCCCTTTTTTCCATAACTAGCTATTTGTATAAAATCTTTAAAAAAGATTTTATACATAGTCATAAAACCATATAAAAAGGGGGCATAAAAGGCTTGTAAATAATAGAGCTTTTTTCTTTTTTGACCAGGAGAAAATCGCATCATACCGATATCCAAATCCTCATCATATCCCTCAATATTTGTAAATGAGTGGTGTAAAACATTATGCTGAATTTTCCAATTAACATGATACGCTCCAATATAGTTTAATAAGCTTCCCAGTATCTGGTTGACCCACTTCTTTCTAGAATAGGAGCCGTGGTTAGCATCATGAATAATGGACAAACCAATACCTGACATACCTAGTCCCATCAAAATCCACATTCCTATAAACAACCAAGTATTTGCAATCAGACCTGTTAATATCAGAATAAATGGCGCAAGATAAAGCACTAACATAAAGAGGGTCTTTATCTTCATTTTAAGAGTAGCCCTCTTTGAAATCTGGTTATCCTTAAAATACTTATTCACTCTAGCCCTGAGCTCTTGAAAAAACTCTAGCCTATCTTGTTTATTAAAATGAATAAGTAAATCACTCACGTAAACAGGTTCTTTTTAATTAATAAACCCAGGGAGTAACTAACTAATTTGATATCTGTAACTAAAAAAAGATAGTAGTTCTAATAAGCTTATCTTTTGCAGAGGTTTCCTACTGCAACTTTACATCTACTGCGTTCAAACCCTTCTTTCCTTCCTGCAAATCATATTCTACCGCATCACCTTCTTTAATTTCATCTGTTAATCCAGATACGTGGACGAAGTAATCTTTACCTGATTCATCATCTTTAATAAAACCGAATCCTTTTGTTTCATTAAAAAACTTTACTATCCCTTTTCCCATATTTATATATTATTGGTGTAAGGTAACACTTATTTTATGAACTTCTTTATTTTTATTTTGTTGTCAAAGTATTTACCTTTTTTAGGAAATAATATTAACACTTTCACGGCAAGAGAGCAAACAACTACGGATTAAGATTGCAGGTTTTTCAACACCTCCAGTAACTCTTTATCAGATATGGCCTCTTGTTTAGACTTATCATATATCGTTAATAGGTAAACCTCCTTTTTCAATACAACAAGATGAGTTATTACTCTTGCACCTCCAGACTTTCCCTTTCCTTTTGACGCTATAGATACCCTAATCTTATAGCATCCTTTTCCCATCGGCACTCCTAGCTTAGGATTCTGCTCTAAGCTATCAACTAATTGTAAATATTCTTTTTCTAAGGACGAGTACTTTTTAAGAAGCTTCTTTATCTCCTTTTTAAACCTAGGAGTAGCAATTATATTATAGCTCATTAAGTACGTCTCTCGCAGGAATACCTTTTAGCCTACCTTCTTTAATTGCTTTTACTTCCTCAACCCCCTCTCTGAGACTTTCTAAAACTTCTGCTTTGTATGGGCTAAGAGGCTTTGCTTTTACAAAGGAAAAATTTTTAAGCAACTCCATTACAAAAGAAAATTTATGATCTTTTATGTCTAGTATTACCTTCATAACATATTACAATAACGCTAAAAATAGAAAAAAGTTGCAGAAATGAATCTTTAACCTACAACTTCAAAGGAATATCCTTCATCTTATTGCCTTCTTCTAGCTCTAGACCCAAAATAGTCACAAACCAGTTGTATCCCATAAATTGTTGAATAACGACTGCTATCTCTACAATTTCACCTTGTGTGTAATGCTCTTTAAGTTTGTTGATGTCTTCTTGCGTGATAGATTTAGCATCAACCGTTGCTTTTCTGGCGAAACGTAAAGCGACTTGTTCTTTTTCACTGAATGGACTAAAGTCTAAAGTTTTACAAGCTGCTCCGTCTTCGTCAGTACCTCCTGCAATGGTATATGCATGTGCGTGACTAGAGGCGCAGTAGTTACAGCTATTGGTTGCACTCACCGTTGTAGCAATTGCTTCTTTCAATGTTCTCGGTAAAAAACCCCGATACATTACACCCTTGCTCCAAAAATCTTCTGCTTCCATCGCTTCTGGTGCTAAACAATATGCTCTAGATATATTTGGCATATAGCCCCATCTCTTTTCTGTATCTTCAAATACTTCTCTTGCCTTTCCTGTTAGGTCTTCTTTGTTGGGCAGGTCTAAATAACTCACTTTGATCAATTTAAAATTATAAATTCAAAACCTTGAATTCTTAATCGGTTAACCGATTAAGAGAATTTTTGATGGAAGTAGCTTCCTTCTGCTGTTAGTTTTGCTCTCTCATCATATTTGTCTTTCCCTTCTGGCCATTCAACAGTTGCTAAGCCGTCTACATATTTGTTGTACATACAAAAAGCCGCAGCAATTAGTACAGTATCGTGAATCTCTTTATCCGTTGCCCCTGCGTTTTTTGCCCTTTCTACATCTTTTGTTAAAACTCTTCTTGCATCTTGTTGTACCTTACCTGCAATATTTAAAAACGCTTTTAATTTTTCTGTAATTGGCGCCGATTCAAAGTCTTCTTTTACTGCGTCCACGATCGCTTCATCTCCCTCGTTGAGGTATTTTACCATTGCAGCATGTGTATTCATGCAGAATTGACACTCATTGAGATACGAAACATAGGTTGCTACTATTTCCCGGTCTCTATCTGAGTACCCTTCATGTCCTCTTAGCAAAACTTCAGCGATTGCGTTGAGTGGCTCTGCCGTCTCAGGGCTAAAATCAAATAGACTAACTATTCCTGCCAGATTTTCTGATACTTTAATATGAGGCATTGGCTTGATTTAAGATTTGAAGATTGTAAAATTACAAATTAATCGCAATGTTGACTAATTACAGATTGCATATACTAGCATGTAGTCATTGAATTTTTCGTAATTCAGGGAACAGCTCAATCCATAATTGGCAATTCCTCCTTTAAAGCTTCCCGAATTATTATAATCAATCGGGTCAACTTGAATATGATCTTTAAAGCTTACTCCAGGCTGCCCACAAACTTTAAACATGGCTTCTTTTGCGCCCCAATGTACATGGTAGGTTTCCATTCTTGAAACTTTATTGATTTTATTTAGCTCGTTGTCTGGAATAAACTTATGTGCAATTCGGTTGATTTTGGGATCTATTTTTTCAATGTCAATACCCACATCTTGCCTTTCACTTAGTATTACTCCTGCATAGTCTAAAGAATGGCTAATAGAAACGTTATACGGAAAGTTCTGCAACTTAGGCTTACCATTGGCTTCAAAAGTCATTTCAATAAACTCTTCTGTATTGATAAGTGTTCTGATTAATACTCTGCTGGCCAGCCAGTGTAAATATCTTTTAGGGCTTTTTAGCTGATCTACTTTTGCCTGTTCTTCATCATCAAGTTGCAGACGAGATAAAAAGAAATCTGCATCTTCCTTAATGTGCCACAAACCTAGCTTTGTTTGTTCATCAATGTCTATCGTCTTACTGAGTGGCATATACTGAATATAATAAATTATAACGTGAATTTTTAGAAAATATGATGTGCAATATTGCAAAATTAACAGCACGTTAATAAGTTATAAATATCATCTAGTAAGTTATGTTTACTTTAGATGTATGATTTTAACGGATAAAAAGATACTTGCTGAAATTGAATCTGGCAGTATCTTAATCGAACCTTTTAGACAAGAATGTCTTGGTACTAACTCCTACGATGTTCACCTAGGAAGGTATTTGGCAGTTTACAAAGATC
Source organism: Bacteroidia bacterium (assembly GCA_030426955.1). GTDB lineage: Bacteria > Bacteroidota > Bacteroidia > Chitinophagales > JAUHXS01 > JAUHXS01. The sequence goes on from JAUHXS010000013.1 coordinate 48,163, forward strand.
GGGTATTGGATGCCAAAAAGCATAATGAAATAGAAGAGATAAAGATTCCAGATGATGGATATGTATTGTATCCCAATACACTATATCTCGGTGTTACAGAAGAATATACAGAGACACACAACCATGTTCCTTTTTTAGAGGGGAAATCCAGTATTGGTAGGTTAGGGATAGATATTCATGCCACAGCTGGGAAAGGAGATGTAGGATATTGCAATACTTGGACTTTAGAAATATCTTGTGCACAGCCCGTTAAGGTTTACGCTGGTATGCCCATTGGACAGCTCATTTACTTTGCTGTTGAGGGAGATATTGATAATTATTATAACAAAAAGCAAAACGCCAAGTACATCAATAGGACGGTAAAGCCTATTGAATCTATGATGTGGAAGAACAATTTTTAACTATGAGAATTATTGGAATTACAGGAACACTAGGAGCTGGGAAAGGCACGATCGTGGACTACTTAGTAAAGCATGAAGGGTTCGAACACTTTTCTGTACGAGGTTATCTGACTGAAGAAATTAACAAAAGGGGGATACCTGTTAATAGAGATAGCATGGTTGCCTTAGGCAATGAGCTAAGAGCACAAAATAGTCCAAGCTTTATTGTGGAGCAGTTATTTGAGCAAGCTTCTAAATCCGGAGCAGATTGCATCATAGAGAGTATTAGAACTATTGGAGAGGTTCAAGCTTTAAAAAGGAAAGGGGGCTTTTGGTTATTCGCTGTGGATGCAGATCCAAGAACACGATATGAAAGAGTTATTGAACGTTCTAGTGAAACAGATCATGTTTCTTTTGAAAAATTTTGGGCAGATGAAGCTCGCGAAATGGAATCTAATGATCCAAATAAACAAAATTTACTAGGTTGTATAAACCTTGCTGATTATACCATCGAGAATAACGGCAGTTTAGAAGATCTTAATCAAAAGGTAAAAAAAATAATCAATGAGCTCAACAGCAACTAAGCAGGAAAAATACGTACGCCCAAGTTGGGATGAGTATTTTATGGAAGTAATGGATGCCATTTCCAAGCGTGCTACATGTGGCAGGGGTAGAAGTGGTTGTGTAATAGCAAAAGACAGCCAACTTTTAGTAACAGGTTATGTAGGCTCACCCGTGGGACTTCCCCATTGTGATGATGTTGGTCATCAAATGAAAAAAATGATTCACGAAGATGATACCATTACCGAGCATTGTGTAAGAACAGTTCATGCAGAGCAAAATGCTATTTGTCAAGCCGCTAAACAGGGTGTCTCATTAAATGGTGCGACACTTTATTGTAGAATGACTCCATGTAGAGTATGTGCTATGTTGATTATCAACTGTGGTATTAAACGCGTTGTTTGTGAGCGTAAATATCACGCTGGAGTGGAGTCTGAGCAAATGTTTGAGACTGCAGGGGTAGATTTGGAGTATTTTCATGATGAGCTTCAGCAGTACGAGAAGTAAGTGGTGTTGGTTAAACTAAAGGCAATAAAGCGAAGTGTCTTTATAAATGCTCAAGGAATGCCTACACATATTTCGCTTTGAGTTTGTAGTTATACTGTCTCTGACGGGAGTATCCCAATACATTCTTTATAGGCATCAGTAAAACGACTTGGGTTTTTATACCCAAATAGTAATGCTACTTCTTTAATGGGCAATTCTTTTTTTAGGATAATGATTTTGGCTGCCTCCATTTGCTTTTGTCTAAAGTATTGGAATACTGTTGCTCCAAAAGCAAGCTTAAAATTGCTTTTCAGCTTTGTAGGAGAGAGCCCCACTTCCGCTGCAACCTTTTCAATACCTTCAAAGTTCCCATACAACCCATCTAGCAATATTTTTTCAGCGTGAATCATCTTTTTCCGGTCTAAGTGAGCAATTTCTATGAGATGGTTACTAGTGTGGTCTTTTTCATACTTGTCTATAAAAAAACCTATGAAGTCAAAAGCAAAATTTTGCCATTCTTTTTCGGTAGTGCTATTGTCGGTTTTCTTCTGAAATAATTTTTTAGATATTTTCGATATTGTCTTAGCCGTTTTAATTTCTTCATGACCAATTATCAACTTTGATTTTGAGTCAAAAAATGATTTTAAAATGCTAGTATCAAATTTTTTAAATTTATTTAGCTTATGGTTCAGCCATTCTTGATCGAAATACAATGTCAGGGCAGTTGTTTTATTTCCCTTAAATCTACAATTTGTAATTCCTGCTTTGGGTTTAAATAATACCCAAGAGCTATTGCTATAAGACATCCCATCAATTAACCCTTCTTTGTCTTGCATTTCCGTACGAGCAATTTCTAAAAAAAGCAGATAATATTCAGAGGAAAGCTTTTTTTCATTTATTCGCTTGTAAGAAACATTCTCTTTATATAGTGCATCAGCATGCATATACCATAGCCCTTTTTCTATTTCGTGGTAGTAAACATGGGCCTTGATAAAAGGATTATTAGAGCTAAACGTTTCATTTTTCTTTGAAAATTTAACGAATGGCATTTTTCTAATACTTGCTATAGTAGACTCTGGAGAATTAGAAAGAATAGGTAACTCATAAAAGCCATCTTTGTACTTAAACAATGTTTGTTTTACTTTAGAAAACCAGTTGTTTATTGTTTGACTAAACATAAATCTTTTACGTTGTGCATCAATAAAGCTTAAAGCAAAGTGAGTTTGGTTTGAATTGCCAAATTCATAAACAGTATCCTGGAATTAGCATTTCGTTCAATATGATAATGTGACTGGTCAAATAGTTTCGATACTTTTTTGAGGCTATCGACGGTGACTTTGCTTTGTAATTTCTGCATCAATATTAATTCATTATCAGTACAGTTGGGCTGATGTTGACTATTCGTTGAGACAAACAATAATAGTTCCCTAAAAAAGCTTAATCCATATAACAAAAAATCTTTTTGCTCTTCTTTTGGTTGATGTGATATTGTCTCCATATCTTGAAAAATGTTATCAGGTCTATTGTTTAGGCTATTTGCTAACCATTGGCTAAAAGTAGCTTTTGCAACCTCCTTATTTAGAAGTGCTTTTGCTTTATTCCAATTTCCATTAGCAAGCCTTACAATGCTCGACATCTGGCCATCATCTTGCACGCCATGATCTTTCAAAGCAACGCTCAAGTCTTCATCATTTAGTCGCGGAACCTTTACTATTTGCGTTCGAGATACAATAGTATTTAATATTTTATCAGCATCTTCAGCAACAAATAAAAACAATGTATTGTTCGGAGGTTCCTCAATCAGCTTTAATAAAGCGTTCCCCTCTTTTCCTAAAAACTCTGGCAACCACATGATTAAAATTTTAAATTCTGACTCATACGATTTCATATTCAGCTTATGAATAATATCATGACATTCGCTAATTGGTATATTTCCCTGTTTATTGTCTGCCTCTATTGATGAAAGCCAACCTTGATAAGTGGGATACCCTTTACTCTCATTGATAAAATTTCTCCAAGGCTCAATAAAATCAGTACACTTAGGTTTTCCAGAGCCAGACTTTACATTAATGATAGGATAAGAAAAATGTAAATCGGGGTGAATCAGTTTCTGAATTCGCTTGCAGGAAGAACATTCACCACAAGAATCATCTTGTTGTTTATTTTCACACATGATGAACTGAGCAAAGGCTAAAGCTACGGCTAGCTTTCCATTTCCTTCATTCCCCAAAAACATCTGAGCATGACTAATTCTATTATCAATAACAGACTGAATCAGTTTTTGCTTGAGCTCCCCTTGACCTATTACTTCGCTAAACTTCATGTGAAAAACTAGTACTTAATTAGCTTCTTAACAGTTTGTTTATCAGATTTACTGTCCCTTATATGGAATATGTAATATCCACTTTCCCAATCTTCAATATTAATGGTTGCAACACTTTTCACATTAGCCTGATATATCTTTTGCCCAATGCTATTAAAGACATGAAGCTTATAGTCAGAGTATTCTTTTACAACAAGCGTAACTTCATACTTTGCTGGATTTGGTATCAAATTGAAGTCTAGATCAAGGTTTAAGTTTGGCACATAAACATTATTTGTAATATCTCCCTTGTAAACTGGAAGTTCAATACTTGAAGGATACATATCAGAAAACTGAATGCTTTGTGTTGCCCTTCTTGGAGAAAGAACATTACCACCAAAAATATATGTTTGAGCATCGTTAGGTTGTCTCCTGAAAAATTCTCCATCCTCAATTGGGAGATTAGGATTAGACTGATACCTTGGGTAGTTACCGCTAGAAATCATGATTTTCATTTTGTGCCCCGTACCAAAGACATACCCCACTGGCATCATCTTAAAAGTGTATTCATAAATAGAATCAGAATGAATATTGGTAAAAGGAATATTTGGATCCTCCTGATCAACGGCTAATTGCTTCGCATAATTTCTAGCTCTAGCATTTACGGCTCCCTCTACAACAAAATAGGTGCTACCATCAGGATATTCGTCTAAAATTTTGATAAAAAAATCGGTATCTGTCAACGATGTATCTGATCCCTCGGGAGTTGAGCTTGCATATATTGTAGCTTTAGGAAACCCAGCAATGGCTAGTGGCTCTGTAAACATCTCGCTTTCAAAAATGATTGATCCACTATGATCTAAAGAAACGGCTGATAATTCAGGATCGGATAAATCCATTTGCCCTTGACTCCTTCGGCTACTCGACGGGGTATTCACCAACATATTTGCTCCCCCAACGGTCATGACAGGATCATCCGGATCGTGAATATATGAATGGTTGCCTTCGTTTGAAGTTGGAACAGTTTTGTTAAAACTACTATCTCCATGCAGGTACCACTTTTGATGTTGAATGTCTGTCTTAAAAGGAAATGAATCTGTTGCAAGCCAAAAGTTTCCTATGCTCTCACTTCCCGAAACACCATCATCGATCGGACCAACCATATACAAACGAACATTTGGAACTTGGGTAAAGTCTTTATTTAGAGAGCTTGGTATATCACCACTTGTTGAGATGATCGGCTCATCTAAAGGGTCTACATCTATTTCCTCATTGCTTTGACTTCCATTAAAATCTACTTCAAAAGGAAAAGATTTTAAGCCCGATTGCGCAGTTAAGTACTTGGCAAAGTCTGTATAAGTAATGATATAATCTTTTGAGGGAACTCTCACGTCAACACCAGAACCTAGGTTTTGCCATTTATTGCTTTCAGGGATAATCACCTTAGGTTCTCCCACATTAAGATCATCATTATAGTTCAAAGTGTATCTGAACCAACTTAGGAATTCTGAACTTAAGATAGATGACAAACTGCTATCAGCTATTGAAAAATTATCAAAATCATTAAAATTGAGCCCAATAAACTCATAAATATTATCTGGATAGGTGATATCCCCAGTTGTGTTTTGCCCGATGGTTTGATGCGCCCAAGGACCTATGATCAATTTTTGTTTTGATTGGTTATTGTAGGTCGAGGATAAATTGTCCATCATACTATTATACGTGGCAATCTGCCCATCAATAAAAATATCCCACCATCCAGTTAGATGGTAAGCAGGAACTTCCATATTGGAATAACGACTAAGTGTACCTAATGAATCCCCATCCCCATTAGCATCGACTGGTGCAAAACTTGCATCCATGTCTGATCTGGTAATTGAGTTTGGGTAAGACGCCGTTATGTTGCCATCATGCTGAATGGTTGTAAAATGATCAACACATAATTCCCCCACAGTCTGCTTATTAGTTTGATTATAATCACTGGAGCTATGCAAGTCGTTATGAATGTTTGTATCTGTCGCATTTAAGCCATCATCCAAATCATTCAGTTGACCCATGAGCCAACCTCTAACGAGAGATTCTCTAAAAACGCCATTATTGTAGGCAGTATATAGGTAATGCTCATTAGTACCTACAACTGGCATAATAGATTTTAAACCTGGCTGTGTAGGATCGACCTTGCCTGCTGCTGCTAATTGATATTGCGAGTTTGCTAAAGCAGACAGTCCTGTCATACCAACCGAACCGTTACAAATAGTAAATGTCTCTTCATCTCCGTCACCATCAATGTCGTAGTTGCGTTGTGCCTGATTAACCAAATACTGCAGGCTCTCATAACCATCTTTATGCCTATTCCCATTACTTTCGTCTGATAGATCAGTTACATCTAATGTGTGTTTTATATCAGGATGATATGCATTTTTACCCCATGCATCGCTATACATTGGTAAGTAAACTCCCTCTGAGGCATATCTTCCCCGCATATCTTGTACCGCCATTCCATAGCCCATGAAAGAAATTAAGCTACTTAGCCCTTCATCTGTCCCTTTGTCATATGGCGTCCTGATGAAAATAAATGGTAGTTGATATGGATTAGGATTTGTACCACCATTTAAAGAGTCATAAATAATGTATTGCGTTCCCTTGGGAATAAGTTCTACCGTTTTTTCCCCTAAGAAAGGGACATCAATACTTACTAGCAGACAGTCTTGAGTTATTGGGAGATAAACATCTGTTTTTAGAATAGTACTATCATCCATGTAAAATGAATAGGTCTCTTTTGTTGAAAACTCCGTAAAGTCATCTAATTGTCCGTTGTTATTTTGGGAAAAAATAGAAAAGCAGAAAAAAAATAATAATAAAGTAACTATTGGTGTTTCTTTCATAAGAAGTGTCTCTATTCCAATGATACGTATAATTTTATTAACTTTCAAGGATTAGATTAAGTTCAATTTTACCGATATGTCAACAAAAGTTGCTGTTTTCAGAAAAACGAGATTCAACGCTGCGCACAGGTTATACAATCCAAATTGGAGTGAGGGAAAGAACAATGAAGTATTTGGTCTATGCAATAATCCAAGCTTTCACGGGCACAATTATGAGCTTATTGTAAAGGTAGTAGGTAAAGTAGATGCTGAAACAGGGTATGTGATTGATATTAAACTTCTAAAAGAAATTATACAAGAGGAAATCATTGAGCGCTTTGACCATAAAAACCTAAACCTTGATACGAAAGAATTCAAAAGCCTTAATCCAACAGTTGAGAACATTGCAGTAGTAATTTGGAACTTACTACGGAAGAAATTAGATAAGAAATACGACCTACAAATCAAGCTGTATGAAACAGAGCGAAATTTTGTGGAATATCCAGTTCTTTCAGGTAGTTCAAATGCCTATTAGTCCAAGGGCAATACAAAAAACCACCCCTAATCCTCTCGTTGGAGGGGGAATACTCTACTTAAAATGTCTCTTTAGTTTTAAGATTGGCTGTTCGAAGTAGTGATAACTAGCCATACTTAAAATAATTGTAACCAAGAGAGAGAGTAAAGGATATATCAATAGTGTTCCTAGCCAACCGTTGGGTAAAACTCCTTGTTTGACAAATTGCCATAAGATAAGATTAGAAAGCGTGTGGTAGCAATACAGTCCATAAGATATTCTTCCTAAATAATCCATCCACTTTACTTTTCCGAGTTTAAAAAGCGAGTTATTAGAAAAAGATTGTTCAAAAATGATAAAGGCGAACAAAAGTCCCCAAAGCGTTCGCTCAATAATATTGCCCCAATTGCTATGAGGAAAGTGATGGTAAAACAAAATAATTATAGGAATTGAGCCATAAACTATGGCTATAAAATACTTAGGCACTTTAGAAAGTTTATCAAATAGACGTGTCTTACTAAACGCAATATACCCCATAAAAGAGCCTATCCCAATATCTGACATTACACTCAGCGTATGAAAATAAATAGTTGGTCCGTCATCTATATTTAATGCTCTAAAGACAATTGAACATATAACTATCAATAAACTCAATATTGGAATATTCCATCTGCTTATTTTAGTTAATATTGGCCAAGCCACATAAAACTGTTCTTCGATAGAGATGGTCCAAAGTATGCCTAAAACTGGAAAATAAGGAACACTGTTTTTGATGATGTCAAAATTAACAGTGAATGTCAAGTAATAAATGAGATTTGCATTTAAATCATATTCTTGCCCTAAATATCCTTTTATCCAATCTAATACTACGAACCCAATAATTAACATTAAAAAATATAACGGCCATATTCTAAGCACTCTTCTTGCGTAAAAATTCTTGATACTAATTTTAGTTTGGTGCTGTCTCTCTTTCAGTAGCAAATAAGTGATAAGAAAGCCTGATAAAACAAAGAAAAAGTTTACTCCCAATACACCCAAGTTGGTATACTTTGAGAATAGCGTATACCATTCATTTTTACTAATTATTGGATGAGTAGTGGCAAAACTATGTGCGGTAAATACCGATAGAAAAGCTAAAAACCTTAACGAATTTAGATTCTCGAAATATGTTTTAGAAGTGGTCGTCATGGTTAGAATGAGCAATTAAAATTAGGAGTTTTTCTATTAACCCTTGACGTAATCTTTATGATTGTCGTAGGAATATGCCACCAAGAAGGGCTTGCTTTAAGATATAAATCAATTTATATTGTAAAACTTGCTCCTAAATAAATCATCCTGCCAAAAATGGGTCCCCAAACGAGTGAACTATCAAAGTATCGTCCAAAAGGTTGCTCCGATGATAAAATCGGATTATTTTGTTTAAAGTTGGTTAGGTTTTCTACCCCAATATAAGCCCTCCATTTTTTTGTCCATGACTTACTGACTTGTGTATTCATCGTAACAAAAGATGGAGAATTTGTTTCTAGTTGATATGGTATAGTGTTACTTTCTGTCCCTGGTAATCTTTTAGGCCCAATAACATTGAAGGTATAGTCAAAAAACCACTTGTTTTTCGTTTCATAAGCTAGATTTACAAACCCCCTATGATTTGCAACTAAGGCTTTTGATAATCTGCCTTCTAGATAATCTGTTTGAACATCATACCATCGGTAGGCTAACCGAAGATCAAAACGGTGCATGATTTCATAATCTATAGTTGTTTGAAAACTATTTGAATAAGAGCGACCAGATAAGTTATAAAACAAGACTTTTTGAGGATCATTATCTCTATCAATAATAACTTGATCAATGAACTCCGTTCTATAAAAGTCAACGACTAAAACACCTTCTTTGTAGTTCAGCCTAAAGTCTTGAGATAAACTAATTCCTCCATTCCAAGATTTTTCTGGATTGAGTCCATAAGCTGATTTGTCATTGCTAGAAGTAATTTCAAAGCTTCTAGAACTCGCTAGTAATGACATGTTCTCAGCAAAAATGTTTGCCGTTCTTTGACCTCTCCCAACAGATGCTCGCAAGACAGTTTTTTCAGAAACAGCATATCGCAAATGCAATCGAGGTGTTATAACCCACTTGAATAGATTGTTATAATCTACCCGCATTCCAGCAATGAGGTTAAACTTTTCATGATAGTCATATGTGTATTCAAAAAAAGCTCCAGAGGATTGTTCGAGTCTTCTAAAATAATTTACTTCAAAAACCTCGTCATAATGATCTGATAGAAAACTCAATCCTGTTTTAAATTGATGATTGGTATTTCCAATAATAGATTGATAGATGAAATTGGCATAGTAAGTTTCTTGCTTGGCCTCATAGTTTCTTAATCCGAAAAAGCTATTTTGCTGATGATTTAAGGCATAAAGTTGAATGCCCATACTTTTATAACGCTTTTCGGAGAATACATAACCCGTTTTATACCAACCTTCGACACGTTTTGTGTTTATGCCAACACCATATGGGTTGGTTGAGTCACGATTTAGACTTTTATCAAATGCCATTTGACCACCTACCTTATCGTCTAACAATGCTTTGATTCCAAATTGTCCCATAAGCCCTTTTTGGTTATCAAATTTCCAACGGTTAGTAAGGTTCAATATTTGCATTTGTGGTACATCCATAAAACCATCATTGTTTCCATCTGTTTTTAATGGTCTTACTGCTCCATGGCCTAAAAGACTTGTGCTTAGATTTTTATTTAATTTGAATGTCTTATGAAGGTTTAGTTCAGACCTTCCACTTTGGTTTATGTAAGTGTTGACTAAAAGTTTCTCTTCACCTTCAGGCTTTTTAAGCTCAACATTAATTTGTCCTGCCATACTTTCATAACCGTTAATGACTGGTCCAATTCCTTTGGTCACTTGAATAGATTCTACCCATGCTCCTGGAACATAAGTTAACCCTAAGCTAGAAGCAAGACCTCTTACGTAAGGCATATTTCCCTGAGTTAGTTGGGTATAAATTCCTGCTAAGCCTAGCATTTCTATCTGACGAGTACCAGTGACCGCATCTGTGAAGGAAACATCTATGGAGGGATTTGTCTCAAAGCTTTCAGACAAGTTGCAACAAGCTGCCTTGAATAACTCTTTTTCACCCATGATTTGTTTATTAATACTACTTCGAAAATCAATCTTTGTTGCCTTTTCTCTAAAAATGACTTCCACCTCATTTAAATCAACAGTGCTTTTTAAGACGATCGTTAATTTATCATGGTCTTCAATTTGAATGGTATCACTTTGATAACCGATATAGCTAATCACCAATTGATGATTGTTATGGTCATCTGGAATTTTAAATATACCAACTGTGTCAGTAGTAGTTCCAGTAACAGTTCCAGACCAATATACATTTGCGCCGATTAAGGGAGCTAAAATTCCTTTGGCGTTTTCTTCTACCACCACACCTTCCAAAAATGTTTGGCTTATGGCAAAGTTTACCACTAGTATGAGTACTAGTGAATACATTATGTGATGCATTTCTGACGATTTTATAGTGAATAAATATGCTTGAGCTTAGTTTAGTGCTGATGTTGCTCTCTATACTTGCAACAAGCATGCACCTTTGCATATTGCTCGTCAGTTGCTTTGATCAAGTCGTTGTCATGTCCTGCATTAGCAATGCTCTTACAAATCTCCTCTTTTGAGGTTTTGTCAGTTCTGTAGAAAACTTCTAGGGAACTCGTTTGGGCATCCCATTTGGCGTTCTTAACGCCCTTTATGTATGCGGCATTTTCTATACGTTCTTTGCACATTTCACAAATGCCATGAACATGAATGGTATCTACGGTTACTTTTTTGCTCTGTGCATTGGCAGGGCTGGTAAAATACAGACAGCCCGCTAAAATAAATAATATTAAAAATTTCATAGTTTAAAAATTTTACGTTAATGAAGTAAGTACGGAGTGAAAAAAGACGTTATAGTTATCCGTAAAACGTAAAACTAGAGTGAAGTAGGTAAAGGGGTTGTTTGGGGGGAGCGCGAGCAAGCTTTTTATCAATAGGAATATAGCTCTTAGGCTTTAAAATTTTCAAAAAGGTTTTATTACTGATAACATGAGGGATATGTTTTAAAATTGGAATAACTAATTCTTGGTCAACATCATCGATTTCTAACACAACCAACTGATCGTCACAGCAACTTGATTTTTTTATAAGATCTTTTGAGCAACAGTTTTTATGTATTTCTTTGAATATTTGAACAGAACTGACTTTTCCATGGCAATAATGTACATTCACACTTAGTCCAAGGGATAGAGTAAGGTATAGAGATGCTAAAAATGTTGAGAATAGCTTGTTCATTATTATTTCAACGCTAAATTTAACGAATTATTGTTAACATTCAACACAGCAGTCTTTTCCTTTGATTAAACGACAACTATAAATTGCAAGAATAGCTCCCAGTATAGGAGCAACAAGATAAAGCCATAAAGCGTCCACATTGCCTGAGACAATCGCAGGACCGATAGATCGGGCAGGATTCATGGATGCTCCAGATATTGGGCCGCCCAAAATAGCTTCTAGTGAGACTGTTCCGCCGATGGCAATGCCTGCCATAATACCCGTTTCTTTAGATCCTGTAGAAACGTTGATGATAACAAACATCAATATAAACGTGAGTATGAACTCCAATACAAAGGCCTGTAGGATGCTATTGGCTGGTAATGTTCCGCCCAAAGTAGTAGCTTTGGGGAAGAGGATGAGTAGTGTTATGCTGGCCAATATTGCGCCAGAAATTTGTGCAAAAATGTAAGGCAAGAGGTCTTGGCTACTAAATTTTTTGGAAACCCAAAATGCAATGGTCACAGCAGGGTTGATATGTGCACCAGAAATCTCTCCGGTGGCGTAAATTACAGCCATGACAATTAACCCAAAGGAAAGGGCAATTCCTAAATGCCCAATAATACCATTTGCTGTTTCATTGACCACGATGGCTCCAGTACCCGAAAAAACCAATAGATACGTTCCGATAAACTCTGCAATATAGGATCTGAAATTATTTGAGATATTCATTTATCGTAAAAATACGATAAATCTATCTGATATTGCGTAAATAAAAAGCTGTTTTAATAGAAAAGACAAATAACTTATTTAAACATTTGATAATCAATTGACAATATGGGAAGCATTGATGCTTCGAAGCCTAAAAAAGCAATAAAATGTGATTGTTATTCGCATAAAATTCTCTATCTTTTAAAATTGTAACATTTCTATCGATCATGAATGTCCCAATTAATAGCATGTTTAGGCAGTTTATAATAATAGTGTTGTCATGTATGTTTAGCGATAGTATCGCCCAAGTCATCACGTGGAATAAGCTATTTGGAGGGTCTGGTGCAGAAAGCATAAATTCGGTTATCTCGTTATCCGATGGCAACTACCTTTTTACTAGTAATACGTATTCATTTCCAGGTAGTGAGAGCGATATTTATGTCGCAAAAAAAGACAAAGGAGGCCATTTGTTGTGGGGGAGGCATATAGATCATCGCAATGATGACAATCCTAAATGTGTAATTGAATGCAGTGATAATAGTATTTTGATTGTGGGAGAATCTTTCGAGAGCGGTAATCGACAGACTTTTCTATTAAAGTTGGATGCAGATGGCAATAAATTATGGTTTCGAACATTTGAATTAGGGGGAGGAAATGTTCGTGCTAGGTCTGTAATTGAGACCCAAAGTGGGGATTATCTCGTTGTTGGGGAGATCTCTGCTGGTGGACAACCAGATGTTTTCGCATTTAAAACAGATGAAAATGGCATATTGCAATGGAGTAAAAAATATGGAGGGGCAGCAAGTTTTGAAGCAGGCTATAATATCATAGAAGTAAGCAATAATAGATATTTAATTGCGGGGATTAATCATTCTGGTGTAGCAAGAATATACTTGGTAAGTATAGATAAAGATGGAAACTTAAATTGGACAAAATCTTATGCTGATGGGGGAAACTATTTCAATGCATTTATACAAATAGCAAAAACCTTTGATAATAAGGTATTGTTGTTTGTAGAAAACACTACGGGTCCTTTTACAGGAGCAATTCTAAAGATAGATACCCTTGGTAATCAATTGTGGGCAAGAACTGTAAATGATCTCAGAAGAGCTAGGGGGATATTATCAGACCATGAAGATCAATACATATTTCACGGATCTACCTTGATTTTTGGAGGAGGTGGAGAGGATAATATGGTTTTTGCGTTAGACAGTTCTGGTAACTTTAATTGGGCAAAAAGTTATGGCACAACAAGAAATGAAAGAGCTGGCGATGGGGTAACCCAAAGCTTAAAAAGAACATCGGATGGAGGGTTAATATTTCTTGGTGGAACGGATAGTAGTCATCATACTGGTGTAGGTTCAGAGTATATAATTTACAAAACAGATGACCAAGGCAATGTAGGTTGCAATTTTCAATCACATACATTAGATATTGACACTCCAGTTTTTAATGAGATAGCTGTTGATATGGAAGATACCTTGTTATTGACAAACATATTATTAGATTCTGTATTGAATGATTTGTGCTTGGCAGGACAGTTTAATTGCATGAGCTATAATCTACCTCAAGAATTTGATACCATAATATGTATAGGTGAGGATATCAATATACAGGTAGATGATGCTTGGGCTTCCTATGATTGGAGTTCGGGCGATAATACCCCTAACCTAACAATATCTCCTACAGATAGCATGACCTATACTTTAATTGTTAATGCAAATACATGCTCTGCAGATACCTTTGAATATACAGTTCTAGTTAGTGCTGATAGTCTAGATGCTGGAAGGAATGATACGATCATGAATGGTGATACAATACAACTCAATGCAAGCTCAAACACTTCAATAATGTGGGAGCAAGATGGTTCTATCATTACCTGTTTAGATTGTTTAGATCCATTGGTAAGCCCAAATCAGACAACAACGTATGTTATTCAAACGACAGATACTCAAGGATGCATAGCGATAGACTCCGTTATTATTGTGGTTTTAGACACACTAATAGATACCACCAATGTTCCACCTCCAATAGATACAGTATTATGTGACTTGCCATTTATTCCTAATGCTATTATTAGCGGTTCAACTGCTGCTAATTATGTATTAAATTTTACGATCGAAAACAATGGTTATGTCATTAATGAAATAAAAGTTTTTGACTCCAAAGGAGCAGAGGTTGCCATGTCTGGGCTTTCCACGGGAGCTACCTCGTGGTCAGCAATAGATCGAATTACTGGAGAAGTTTTAAATAGAGGGGTTTATTTATACTACATAGAGGCAACGTGTGTTGGGGGGGAGACAAAGTATTTACTCGGGAATATAAGTGTGTTGTAGGTGTTAGGAATGAAGTGTTATTATCTAATAAACTCTCATCCCTGTTCCCTCAAAACTAATAACTAATAATCTCAAATTCAGTTCTTCTATTCAATGCTCTGCCCTCTGGAGTATCATTACTAGCTACTGGAATGTCATCTCCATGACCTAAAACACTTAATCTGTTTTCTTGAATGTTAAATGCTATTAAATATTCATATACTGTCTGCGCTCTATTTACAGAGAGCCTATAATTTTCCTTTTGTGTTCCAGTGTTATCTGTGTGTCCTATGATTTTGATTTTAACTGTTGGGTAATCTTTAAGAAAATTAATGAGTTGGCTTAACTCTATTTTAGATTCCTTCTTTAGCTCGTAGTTTCCTGTCTCAAAGAAAATATTCTTTAATGTCATTCGCTCACCTCTTTTAATAGGATGTAACTCAATATCCATTAAATAAGGGTCTTTGGCCTTACTGCTTTTAAGTGAAAAATTCTCTGAATGGAATAAATAGCCGTGTTTTGATACGTTCAAAGCATAATCTCTATCAGAATGAAGACAAGCTAAAAACTCTCCGTTTAAAATATCAGAGTTGATTTCTGTCATGATCTCTCCTGTTGCTAGATCAATCAGGCTGACTTTAGCTTCTAAAAATTCTTTTGTTGCAAAATCTTTGACAGTCCCTTTAACATAAGTAACTGCAAGTGGCTTGATTTTATCATGAAGATCGAAGGAATATAAATCTAATTTTCCCCTTGTGCCATATCTATCAGATGCAAAGTAGGCGTGTTTACCAGTAGCACTTACAATTAAACTACTTTCGTTTAAGTTAGTATTGATTGGATATCCCAAGTTTTGGGGTTCCGTCCACTCTCCTGCAACTTTTCTTGATAGAAATAAGTCAGCATCTCCCATTCCAATATGACCATCAGACGAAAAATATAGTGTTTTATTATCAGGGTGAATAAAAGGACATTGGTCGTCGTATACAGTATTAATAACCTTTCCTAAGTTTTTAGGCTCGCCCCATTCTCCATTAGGTAACATATGGCTTACCCATATGTCTTTTTTGCCAACTCCTCCGCTGCGATTACTACAAAAGTATAATGCTCTCCCATTAGAGGAGATAGTTGGTTGAGACTCCCATGCAATGGTATTAATTGGTGGGCCTAGGTTAACAGGATCTTGCCAGCGATTACCAATTCTTTTAGTATAATAAATATCACAGCTTCCTAATCCATCATTTTTATTGCAGGCAGTAAAGTAGATATAACGCCCATCGGGGGATATGGTTTGTGCGCCCTCATTTTCTTTTGTATTTACTGGTTTCCCAAGTTCTTTTCTTGGTTGCCATATGCTATCAAAATGGCTGATATAAAAATCCTCATTAAATCTTCCATTTTCTGACACCTGTACGGTATAAATTAATGTTTGCTCGTCTGCCGTGATGGCGGGTAAGTACTCCGCTGTTGTGCTATTAATATTATCTCCAAGGTTTTGAGGTTCAAAAGGAACAGGTTCTTTAATTGCTTTTTCGGCAAATTGACACATTTCTAAATAACGTTGTGCCTGTAAGCGATAATTATATAAAATTCCTTTTAGGTCGATGTAGCGTTCCAGATATGGAATGGCTTCTCCATATTTCTCAAAATCTACTTTGAGCTTAGCAATGTCCAAAAAGAGTTGTTTTGCATAAATGGGATCCATGTCAAGGGCTTGATCATAATAGCCGAAAGACTTGTCATAATCTTTTTGCGCTTTGTACACATCACCCAGTTTGATATAGAGGTCAATAAAATTAGGATACTTGGCAATGCCCTTATTGAGTGTTTTTGCAGCACCTTTGAAGTTTCTGTCTGATAATTGCCCCTTTGCTTTATCGTAAAACTTCAACGCCTTTTCAGGGGCGTTTTTACGTTTCATAACATCTGAACTGGATTCTGCTAAGGAAATAAAGCATAGGCAAAGTATGATGATAAAAAATCTCATGGTATATTCATGTATTTATGCGTTTGCAAAGAGATTTGCCACTTTGGGTTTTCTTTCACGTAATCTATAATTAAAGGCATCAATTTCTGTGCCACACTCCATTCTGGTTGTAAAAACAATTTACAATTTTTATTCGTCAGTTGAGCGTATTGTTCTCCCCATTCAAAATCAGAATGGTTATAAACAATAACTTTCAATTCATTGGCTTTTTCTACAACGGTTTTAATAGGTTTTTTAAATTTCTTTGGAGATACGCATATCCAGTCCCATTGCCCCGTTAGTTCATACGCACCAGATGTTTCGATATGGCACTTAAGGTTATTTTTTTGAAAAGCTTGTGTTAAAGGGCTCAAATTAAATAATGCGGGCTCTCCTCCAGTAACAACCACGATATTACCCTTATGTCCTAGCGGCAATTGTCCTATTTTGTCTACATCTACTATGGGGTGTGCATTAATTTCCCATGATTCTTTTACATCACACCAAACACATCCTACATCACAACCTCCTAATCTGATAAAATAAGCTGCGTGGCCTTGAAAAAAACCTTCTCCCTGAATAGTATTAAAGTGCTCCATTAAAGGCAGTTTTGAGCCATTGCTAGTCAAAGACTGAATAGTGGCAGCATCTATTTCCTTAGTTTTTGTCATTGACCGTAAAAATACGGTTAAATAAATGAATAGGGTATTGTTCGTAGAATGCTTTTATTTAGTATAACGGCTTAATATTTTGATAGTCAGTATGCAAAGGTGAATTAAAGCATTTTTAAGTTCTCTTAAGCAAATACAAAAATCTATAATATTTTTCTATCTTTGCTCCAACGATAAAAAATGATTGTAACAAATTATAAAACAATGAAAAACAAAGGCTACAAGTTGTCAAAAAATAGCATTCTTTTTACGGTATTGTCAGCAATAATAGTATTGTCTGGGTGCGGACTTGGAAAGATGGTCAAAAAACATGAGGAGGTTAAGTATACTGTAACTCCTGAGATATTGGAGGTGCACGGTAATAAAATACCAGTATCTGTTAATGTTACCTATCCAGAAAAATATTTTCACAAAAAAGCAACTGTAGAAGTCGCTCCATATTTAAAGGGAGCAAATGGAGAGGAAGTAGCCATGAAACCTGCTAAGTTAATTGGTGAGACAGTTGAGGGAGATGGAACGAAGATAAGCTATACTAGCGGAGGGAGTTTTTCTTATACAGATACAGTTCCTTATACTGCAGCTTTAAAACAATCTCAGTTCATGGTCAAAGCGACTGCAAGTATGGGCTCAAAGTCTGAAGAGTTGGGCGATATGCAGTTAGCAGAAGGCTGTATCATTACTTCAACAAGAGCGAAAAAAGATGAAACTGTTTTAATAGGTCAAGACAACTACCAAAAGAAAACGATTTTATCTCAAAGTGCAACACTTTACTTTAACATTCAAAATGCTTCTGTGAGAAGTTCTGAAAAGTATGGTAAAGAAATGAAAGCTTTAAAAGAGTTTGTGAAAAAAGGATATGAAGGAGAAAGTGTCAATATTTCTGCATATGCTTCCCCAGATGGTCCATTGGACTTGAACGAAGGACTAGCAGATAAGAGGCAAAAAAATGCTCAAAGCTATATTCAAGGAGAGCTAAAGAGGTACAAGTTTGATGGAGCTACTGCCGATTCAACGTACAAACAAACTGCAACAAGTGAAGACTGGGCAGGATTTCAAAAAGCGTTGAGTGAATCTGATATGGAAGACAAAGAGATTGTAATGAAAATCTTAAACTCTTATTCAGACCCTGTTGCAAGAGAGAAAGAGATTAAAAACTTGTCAAGTGCTTATGGCAAATTAAGAAATACAATTTTACCTAAGCTAAGAAGAACAGAAGTAACGGTAAATGTGTTAGAGCCGAAGCTAACTGATAGCGTAATATTGGCATGGTCATTAGCAAACCCTGATACCTTAAAGCAAGAAGAGTTAGGATATGCTGCTACTTTAACGGAGAATAAAGCAGATCAGTTGAAAATTTACCAATCGTATTCTAAAATCTATCCTGATGATTGGAGAGGACCTAACAATGAGGCTTATGTTCACATTATGAATGGTGAAAACTATAATGATGCAAAAGCATTGTTGGAAAAAGCAAACGGTCTTAAAGAAAATAATGCTGTAGTGTTAAATAACTTGGGCGCATTATATGCTAGAATGGGAGACTTAGAAATGGCAATTGATTATCACAATCAAGCAAGTTCTGCAGGAGCAGACAATGGATACAACATTGGAACCTATCACTTGAAAATGGCGGATTACGAGAAAGCCAAAACTTTCTATGGCTCAGATGCTTGTGGCGCAAATCCTGGATTGGCTTACTTGCTATCTGGAGATAATGACAACGCTGATAGAGCGCTTGGTTGTGCTGAGGAAATGGATGCAACTACACACTACTTAAAGGCGGTAGTAGCGGCTCGCACAGATGATAAAACTGCTATGGTAGATAACTTAAAGAAAGCGACATCTATGAACGCATCTTATAAAGAGGATGCTAAAACGGATTTAGAATTTAAAGCTTTTTGGAATGACAGCGACTTCCAGTCTGCAGTTCAATAGCTTTTAACTAAAAATACAGAGAGCCTCTTGCGTTTAAATATGTAAGGGGCTTTTTCATATCAGCCAGTTTACATGAGTAGAATAAAATTAATTGCTAGGTGCGTTGTGTTGCTTATCATTTGTAATGCCTGTCTATGTAAAAGGCTTCATATTCCTTTTCTGTCGATAGAATATCCTAATATATCTAAAAGTTCTTATGTAAGAGCATTATCTGTTGAACCATCTAATCATAATGTGATTATTGATACCTTTGACTTAGGAAGTATTAGTATAGAAGATAAAGATGTAGTTTTTCATATCAATATGTCAACCGATTATATTGTGTGGATAGATAGTAGCTACATTGATACAATTAGTAATATAAGCTATACACAAAAAAAAGATTGCCGAATAGCAAAAAATTATCAATACCAATTAAATGGGAAATTGTACGAGGGTAACGAAGTTGTAATCTATTAAGACTTCAAGTTTCAATATATTTGTAAGTATATCTTACCATGAAAGTTAAGCATTGCTCTAAGAGTCTCGTTATAGTAATATTATCGTCGTTGCTGATCTATTTTGAAGCATATGGACAGCATACATTAAAAGAAATTGTCAAAAAGACGAATAAGAAAACATATTTGACTTTTGAAGATGCTGTGCTACATAGGGCAACTACCTTGCTGCAACCAAATACAACCTCAAGCGGTCCATCTTTAAATAACGGCTCCAAACGAACTTTTATTGAGTCAAGGTGGAACGGAAGCCTTTTTTATAATGTTAAAGATTCATTGCTAGCACTAGAGGTCGTACCCTCATTATTAATCCGTCAGCAGGAACAGCACAGCTTTCCAATAGATTTTCCTAGTTACACGATAGATGGAAAAGTTTATTATGCGCCGTATTCATGTCAGACAAAAAGTCAAAAGGCAACTCGTTATTTTTCCATTGAGGGGCAGCACTTTTCTAATGGACAAAAAGGAGACTTCTACATTCAAGATAGCCTCGGGAGGGATATCGTAAATCTGGAAAGTGGGAGTTTTGGAACAAACTCACTTAAAATAGCCTATCATCAAAATAGAATAAACGGAAGTAAAGAATTATTTAACAGTCATGGTTTTCGATACAACTTCCCCGCAAAATGGAGTAAAGAGCAGAACTCATTATATAATAATTTCCGACTTGAAAATAACTTTCAATTGATACTATCTAGACAGAAAGTAAAGCATCAAGTATCATTAGATTTAGATTTGCTACTTGAAGGCATCACTTTGGGAAAAGTAATTGACGTCGAGACATATAACTTAAACTTAGAGTATTTCCTTCAGCCCAACTTTCTAAAAAAAATAAATCTTGGCTTTTTTGCACGAGTATATGTAGGACAAGATTATTACAATATTTATTTCGTACAACGGCTAAAAGCAATTCGGTTGGGCATCGCATTATCTAACTAGTGTAAATGAAGGCAAAAAACCTACTTCTAGTTTTGATGATTTTAGTTGTTCAAAAGATCAACGCTCAACAAACAATAGATACTATAAACCCTATTAATAAAAAAAGACTGGCCTACGTAGCGGTTGGAGGAAGTGTATTATACGTTTCTTCAATGAGTGCCTTGTGGCAAATATGGTTTGCGACATCCCCTTCAAGCTCTTTTCATTTTGTTAATGATAATCATCATTGGCTTCAAGTAGATAAGATGGGACATGCCTATTCAGCATATACTATTTCTAGATGCTTGAATCAATCTTTTAGATGGTGTGATATGTCTGAGAAAAAAGCAGTTGTTTTAAGTGGCGCAATGGGTTGGCTTAGTACAACAACGATAGATATTTTAGATGGCTTCTCAAGTAAATGGGGGGCATCATATGGAGATATTTTAGCCAATACTTTTGGTGCTGGAATGTTTACAGCACAAGCTTTGGGTTTTAAAAGACAGATTGTAAAGTTTAAGTGGTCGTATTATGAAAGGCCAATTGCAGGGCATTCCCCTGAACTTATTTGGAATGACTGGAAAACTAGATGGTTTCATAATTATAATGGACATACCTACTGGTTTTCAATAAACACTTCTCCTATACAAAAGAAGGTCAAATGGCTAAGTATAGCGTTCGGATATAGTGGGAATAATATGTTTAGTGAAGTAGAAAATCCAGAAAGTATAGATGGGAATTCTTTAATCGGTATAAGAAGATATAGGCAGTTCTACTTATCTCTTGACATTGATCCAGCTCAGATTAAAACTCGATCTAAGTTACTAAAGACTTTATTGATTCCATTCGAGTTTATAAAAGTTCCTTTTCCTGCATTAGAGTACAATGGTGTAGACAAGCTAAAGCTTCATGGCATCTTTTTTTGATTGTTTTTTAATAAATTGTTAAGAGCACTCTTCTACGACTTTTACCGTATATGAAGAAACAAAATAATATAGTATTTTTGCCCAAACAATTTTAAATAGTATGAAGAAGCTTGTGCCTTTTTTG
Organism: Bacteroidia bacterium; assembly: GCA_030426955.1. Classification (GTDB taxonomy): domain Bacteria; phylum Bacteroidota; class Bacteroidia; order Chitinophagales; family JAUHXS01; genus JAUHXS01. The sequence continues at coordinate 69,664 of JAUHXS010000013.1, forward strand.
TTGGTTATCATAGCCTTTAAAGCTTTATCCCAGCAGGTAAATTATAAAGTGCTCGTCGATGATCCAGGAAAGACCAGAAAATTTTCCATTACGCTTAACCCCGCTACAGTTGACATGCAAGGTTTGTTACCTGTCTTTTCTATGGGTTTGGGCATAGATGCGCAATATAATTTTAACGATAGGTTTATTTTTGACTTTTTAAACTACAAAGGGTACTTGAATGGTCCTAATGATGTACAAAAAGAAAATGGAAATTTATATAAATTTAGCGTGAGACAAGCTGGAGCAGCATTTGTATTTTCAAAAAACGACAAGTATGGCCCACAAAGAGTAACCTTATCTTCTAACTCTTGGACAAGTGGAGGTTATGAATATACTGAGTCCACTTTTATTACGGTAGATGGAACAACTAGAAAATTACTTATGGCGAGGGGGGGGGCTGCATCACATGAGAGCTCCTTTTGAAGTCAGTGATGTAATGGATGCTCAGTTCGAGAAAGAATTAATCGATATAAACACTGGTTTCTTTGGGGGAAACGGATTGATGACAACTGTGAGCCTATATAGTGGGATAGGATATGCATTTATCAAAAATTTACAACTTGAGGTAGATGGCTATCGTAAAATAAAGAAAAATTCAAATTCACATAACATGTATGCAGATGTGATGTTTGCACCATCTGTTAATTTCAAATGGAGTGAGCATATAGATTCTACTACTGCTCCGTTTGTGCTAGATGAGAGTATTGCCAAGAAAAGGTTGGGTCTTAGGTTTGGATATGCTTATAATTTATCTGTTGTTCAAAGTGTAAGTTTTGCAGCACGAGTGGATATGGGATGGAGACCTGGATTTAAAACCAATTCGTTTTTTATGTATATTGGTTGCGGGTTAGCAGTTAACTTAATAAGAGGAGAATAAACAAATATTTAAACAATAATTACAATGGAAAACATTAAAATCACTTTATTAGCAGTAATCATATCTACTGCAGTATTTGCAGGAAAAAAGAATTCTGGCCCTCAGCCTTTTGATACATCAAAAGACTTTGATGTTGCTGGGAAATCCATCTTAAAAAAATCAGAAACGGCTGCTATTACAAAACTAGCATTGCATTTTAAGACAATTAGCAAGGCTTCTGAATCGGTAGGAAAAGGTCAAAATAAAACCTATGCTACAGCATATGCTATCCTTGAAGGCGTTGAAGAACAGGTGTTTCAGGAAATTACAGATGAATTTGCTCAGTCGTTTTCAAAAAAACTAGAAGGGCTAGGAATTAGTATGATTGGATGGGATAAGGTCAAAGCAACTGAAAACTTTGAAAAGATGAAGGCTAAGCAAATTGATAGAGAATTTAAAAGTAATACCACAGGCTTTGAGGAAATCTATACAGCAAATAATGGCCCTTATACGAAACAAGTAGTTGGTAACCCAGGGATTTGGGGTACGTATGCTAAGATCGGTAAAGAACTAGGCAAAGGAACAAACACTATTGCCTTGGACATCATTATTGACTTTGCAAGCTTTGATATTGATTTAAAACGAAAGTATAGCGCATACTACACCAATACTTCAGCTAGTGCTAATGGATTTCCAATGATTAGCGTTATGACGAATAATGGAGCACCAGGATTGGGCTACATGACAACGAACATGACCACAGTTGGAAAGTACGGAGAGGCAACAATCATAACTCCGAAGAAAAACGTCCTATTTGATGATACGAAAGGTGAATACGCCGTTGAGGTTTCTTCTTATCAAGGAAAATTACCAGAAAGGATGAAACAAAGATTCACGTTTGGCGATAATATGACCACAGGAACTTTTGTTATCAAAGCGGATGCGGCAAAATATAAGGAAGCTGTTTTGGGTGCGCTCAATAAATATGCAGATTTTCTTATTGAAAATATTAAAACAGAAGTTAGGGGATAGAGTTTAAATAGAAACTAGAAATATGAAATCAGAAACATTTTCTAGTCTCTGGTTTCTGCTTTCAAGTTTAGCATAGTAGCCCGTGAAAAGGAAAGTTTTAGTTTTCTCTCTCTTAATGGCCTTAGGTTTCGTAGGCATTTCCGCTGACTTTGATTACGAGATTCTACAAATGACATATCAGGTCAGAAAAGATAAGTACACTTTAGATAATGGACTAAAATTTACAGCTCCAGACAACTATCCAGCACTAGCTTATTTAAATGTATTTGAAAGTGGTTTTTGGCATATTGAGCTAAACGGAGCTTTTAGCCTGGCATATAGAGGGCTAAAAGGGAAAAGTTTGGTAGTACAAGGAGAGCCAGATAGTTTGTACTTAGCAAATTTTGAATTGATGCGAACTGGCTTTGGACTGGAGATCATTCCAATAGGTGAGGGCGTCATTACACTGGGAGCGGAAATAGAGTGGGTGTTGCGTGAGGTTGTAAATGATAGTGTAAGAAGCGATAACAAAACAGTAGCATCCGCTTCGGGAATTGGTGGAGGCTTTCTATTGGGAGCTGTTTATCCGTTTATGGATCAGCAGCTAATTTGGAGTCCATTTTTCGGGCACAATTGGCTCTGGAATGCGAATAATGGCTTGGCGTTAGATTCAAGAATGTTTTACCTTACATCTAACTTAACTTATAAACCAGGAGAACAGGATAGAGTGTATTTTGTTTTACACAACGACTTTAAATGGATCACTCTTAACGATAAAATAGACACTTATTTGCCAATTGATAATCCTGGAAAAGCCTTTGCTTGGACTGTTCGTTTAGGCGTAGGGGTTGGATTGCAATTAACAAATAAGCGAGATTATTATCAATAACCCGATAAAATAATATGAAAAAAATACTTATTTCTTGCCTGCTAGCTTTTATGTGTCTAGCAAAAGGTTATGCTCAAAAACCAGCAGCAAAAAAAGCCTATGATGAGGGAAAAGCTTACTATGATGATGCTAAATATCGTTTAGCTATTCCACTATTTGGCAAGGCGGCAGCTAAGGACCCTTCCTATCAGGACGCTTGGTATTACTTAGGTTTATCTAACAAATATCAGGGAAACGATCAAGACGCGATAGATGCTTTTAAGAAGTTGGAAACCTTAAATCCTGATTATTGGGCATGGTTTTATTATGAGGCTGGAAAGGCATATGAGACATTAAAACAGTTTGACGCGGCTAAACTAGAGTACCAGAAGTTTTTAGACAAGTATCCTAAAGAATCTAAAAAAGAACTATTCCATCATCAAGCAAGGTATAAATTAGCAAATGTGGAAGCTCAAAAGGAGCTAATGGCTATGCCTAAAATGATGAATGAGCCGATCAGCCTGGGAAGTAAAGTGAATAGTAAATATGATGATTATATGCCTTGTTCTGATCCCACAGGGAAGAGAATCTACTTTACTAGCAAAAGAAAGGGAGGGACAGATGAAGAGGCAGCAGGCGATAAAGAGGGAGACGAGGATCTTTACTATATAGAAAAGCAGGGAAATTCATGGAGCGACCCAGTCTTACTTCCTGAACCTATTAATTCTGGTAGTCACGAAGGGGCCGAGACTTTTTCTGCAGACGGACAAACTATGATTTATACAGCTTGTGGAAGGAATGATGGGATTGGAAGTTGTGACCTTTATATTTCATACTTGGAGGGCGATAAGTGGTCTGCTCCCCAAAACTTAGGGAATATTGTCAATAGCGATAAGTGGGACTCCCAACCTACTCTATCATCAGATGGTACCAAAGTTATTTTCACTTCCGAACGCTGGGGAGGCTATGGAAGCCATGACTTATATATGATAGAAAAGAATTCATTTGGAGATTGGGGACCGCCAATGAATCTAGGTGCGATGATCAATACACCATTTAGTGAGTCTTCTCCTTACTTGAGTCCAGATGGTAAAACGTTGTATTTTGCTTCAAAGGGGCACCCTGGTTTTGGGGGTAACGATTTATTTAAATCTATATTTGAAAATGGTAAGTGGTCAAAGCCTGTTAATATGGGAAAGCCCTTAAACAGCGAAAAAGAAGACTTATATTTTACCATTGGAGGTTCAGGAGAGATTGGCTATTTCGCTTCAGATATTACTGGTGTAAAGGATCTATACCAAATTGATATTCCAGAATCAATGCGTCCACAGCCTACTGTTGTCGTCTCAGGAGTTGTGACAAATGCGAAAACAAAGGAGCCAACAGGTGCTTGGGTTTTAGTAGAGGATTTAACAAGTGGTGAATTGATCGCTACAAGTAAAAGTAATTCTAAAACTGGTGAATACCTTGTTGTATTGCCAGCAGGTAGAAACTATAGTGTATCTGCTAACAAAGAAGGTTTTTTCTTTTACTCTCAACAGTTTGATGTTCCTAATACAGCTAAGTATCAGGAAATTAAAAAAGATATTCCATTGAAGCCGATAGAAAAAGGTACCAAAGTAGTATTAAACAACATTTTCTTCGAAACTGGAAAGGCAGATTTGAAGACAGAAAGCTACCTAGAATTAGCGAAAGCAGTCGACTTAATGAAAACCAACAAAACAATGACGGTTGAGATTGGAGGGCATACCGATAATGTAGGGTCTGACGAAGCGAACATGAGTCTATCGCATGCTAGGGCAAAGTCCGTGAGAGACTTTTTAGTAAAAGCAGGAATAGAATCTAGCAGACTCCAGGCAAAAGGGTATGGTGAAACCCAACCGATCGCGTCTAACGATGATGATAATGGTCGCCAAGCCAATAGGAGAACAGAGTTTGTGATTCTAGAGTTTTAGAGAATTATAAAAAGAATACAGAACCTTTTACTTGTTAGAAATAGAAAGTTACTAAATGAAAGCTAAGCCGTTCCTAAGCTTCTTCTTTTTGAATGTGTTGTTATTTTTGGCTTGTAATAAGGAAACCCTAACACCCAGTTGTGATGGGTCAACCCTACTTACGATGGTGATTTAAAACTATTGTAAATGCAAATTGTATGGGCTCTACCTGCCATAGTTCAGGGTCAAAAAGAGGAGATTTTACTTCTTATGATGGCTTAAAACCAGACCTTGATAATGGTAATTTCGAAAAAGAAGTTTTAATAGACCAAAGAATGCCCAGAGGTTCGCAAACCCTTACTCAGGAACAAATTAATACCATTCAATGTTGGGTGGATAATGGGTATCCTGAAAATTAATTTACAGCTTCTGAACTTTTGTCAATATTCCTGCCCTAAGTTAACGTGAGTTCGGTTTAAGCAGCAATTAAAAGTTGGTTATCATTAGGGATAAAATCAATATTAAGCGAAGGTTTTTTAGGAAAAAAGCAGTAAGCAGTTAACGCACCAAGAATATTGATTAGAAA
>JAUHXS010000020.1 GCA_030426955.1 Bacteroidia bacterium
CTCTACTTCTACTTGCATCATTTACCATGTGAATAATTTGGGAGAGCAAAGTGTCGGAACCAATTTTTACAGCTTTCATCACAAAGGATTGATTTCCATTAATAGTTCCTGATGTTACATTATCTCCTTTTGATTTGTCTACAGGAATTGGTTCTCCCGTTATCATTGACTCATCAATAGAGCTTTCCCCATCTTCAATTTTACCATCCACAGGAATTTTGTCTCCCGGTTTAACCCTTAATAAATCACCAACTTTAATATCGTCTATGGAAATTTCCTGTTCTTCCCCATTAACAATTTTAATCGCTTTGTTAGGAGCTAATTTTAATAACTCTTTTACCGCATTATTTGTCTTGCTATGAGCTTTTGCCTCTAATAGTTGTCCTAGTAAGACAAGCGTTAAGATTACAGTTGCAGCCTCAAAATACACATGAACGGTTCCTGATTCTGTTTTAAAATCTTCTGGGAAAATGGATGGAAATAATATTGCTCCCAAACTAAATAGCCAAGCTGCACCTGCTCCTATACCAATTAAGGTAAACATATTCAGATTCATTGTTCTAATAGAACTATATGCTCGTCTAAAAAACATCCAAGTAGCATAGAATACCACAGGTATAGATAAGATTAACTGAACCCAATTCCAATACTTCATAGCTAGCAAGTCATATAAAGGATTATTTGGAATCATCTCTGACATGGCAATGATAAAAATGGGCAATGTAAAGGCTACAGCAATCCAAAACTTTTTAAGCAAAGTCTTGTACTGTTTTTCTTCAGCACTTTCATCAGCTTCCATTGGGACGAGATCCATTCCACATTTTGGGCATGATCCCATTTCGTCTTTAACTACTTCTGGGTGCATTGGACAAGTATATTTTTGCGAACTTGTTTTGAGCTTAGCTTCAGGGACTAAATCCATTCCACAGACAGGACAATCCCTAGGTTCGTCATACGTCTTATCACCTTCGCAATGCATTGGACAATAGTACTTAGAACCTTTTATGGGGTCAGGTTTACTTTTTTGTATAACCTTTTCATCCATTGTATGAATCATATAGTTTGACCCTTCAAAAAGCTTCTTTAACTCTTCAAAATTGACATGCTTATCAAATTCTATGTCAGCTTTACCTGAATCTAAGTCTATATTTACCTCTTTTATTGATTCATGTGATTTGAGTTTTTTCTCGACATGACTCTTACAACCACCGCAGGTCATTCCCGATATTTTATATGTATGTTTCATTATTTTATTTATTAGTGATTAATAATTAGTTAATCGTTCAATTTTAGCTTTTGAAATAGCCATGTTTAATTCACTGAAATCAGATTTCAATTTGAGAATTATTAATTCGTTTTGAGTGGATAATAACTCTTCAATCTTATTACCATCTGCACTATAACTACCCAATAGAATCTCATGCGCACTGGAAATTTTTTCTACCTGCGATTTTGTAAGGTCAAAGTTCAATTTAGCATTGTCATATTCAGCCTTATAAGAAATAATATTGCTTATCATTTGGTCTGTCAGGTTCTCTTTTCGAAAATTAATGGACTCCTGATATAAATGCTCCTGCTTAACGGAACTCTTATAACTTTTACGATAAATTGGAATACTGACCATAACCTTAGGAACTAAAATATCTCTACCATTATTTAGTGGGTCTGCATCTGTTCTTCGATTTACTAAACTGTAGTCAACCCCAATTCCAATTGTAGGTAGATTATTTTTCTGATCTTCAATAATTCTACTTTCAGAAGCAGCAATTTGATAGTTCAATTTATTTAGTAGTGGATGATGATTCTCAATTTTAATCCGATAACTTTCTAAATCATAAGAAATCAAATCTGAATCAAGACTATCTTTTATTATCACCTCCTGATCTAATGGTTGATTAGTGATATTATTTATTTGACTATATAAGCCCGTCTTCTCATTTTCAATTTGCTTCAATAAATTGGTGTATTCTTCAACTTTTGTTTGAATTCGTAAAACGTCTGCTAATGTTGCTTGACCAGATTCAACTTTAGCTAAGGCAATAGACTCGATTGTTTTATAATTCGAAATAGCCTCTTCATAGAGGTGTTCTTTTTGAGATAAAAATTGAATTTTAAAATATGCTACCTTAATTTGATAGAACAAATCAAGCTTAATAGCTGAAAGCTCTTCATATTTTACTTTAGACATTTGTATAACAACCTCTTTTTTTGCGTCAAAAGTTCCAAACCACGGAAACATTTGTGTTGCACTCACCATCATTACTTGAGGTCCTAACCGAGTTTCAGGACGAAGAATTGGCACTC
>JAUHXS010000003.1 GCA_030426955.1 Bacteroidia bacterium
TTGTCTTGGGAAAGTTGCATAGGATTATAGAGTTTAAGGTTTTGACTCCTCAAAAGTCTATATCTCTTGCCGCTTTCCCTATTTTATTTAATCCCTTTTTTTAACTAGCAACTTGAATTAATTAGAACTAAGTGATTTAATTTTATATAAACTTGTCAATAGACAACTTTAAACAACATTAATGATGATTTACTTTAGTAAAGACTTTCTGAATTTTTTCAAAGAGTTAGAAAAAAATAACACCAAAGAATGGTTTGACATTAATCGAAAAAGATATGAAAAAACGGTTAAAGAGCCATTCAAGGCTTTTTTTAAAGATCTTGTGGAGGAGATGCAAAGGTTTTATCCACAATCAAATCTAGCAGAAAGTTCTTCCATCATTCGAATTAATAGAGACATTCGTTTTAGCAAAGATAAGACACCCTACAAATTGCATACAGGAACAATGATTATGCCTCATGGTAAGAAAAATTATTCCTTACCAGGAATGTTTGTACAAATGAACCATGAAGATGTGAGAGTATACTCTGGTATGTATAGTATGGAAAAAGAAAAATTATATCGACTTCGATCACATATTGCTGAAAACCTACAAGAATTTGACAAGATAGTTCATGCTAAAGATTTTAAAAGTTTGTTCGGTGAAATACGAGGAGAAAAGAATAAAAGGATAGATAAAGAATTTGTGGATGCTGCTGAAAAGCAACCATTGATTTATAATAAAAGCTTTTATTATTTTTTTAAACTAAAGCCAGAAGCCATTTTAAAGGAAGATTTGATAGAACAGCTAACTACAGGGTTTGAAAAAAGCTTGCCAATTAACCAATTTTTTGAAGAAGCGTTATGTTGATGCGATTTTATTATCTACCCACTTTCTATAATTAAAAAAACCTACTGACTTTTCGAAAGAAAAGTCTTGATCTATAATCTTGCTTGCTTTTTTTAATGCATCTTTAATTTTTTGATCTCCAGAGTCCTTTAACCTTAATTGTACCAATGCTTTCATCATTTTTACAAAAGCTCTTTCCTCGACTCTAAACTTTTGAAATCGATTAACATTTCTAATCAACCTATTTACTAAAGCTTCTAATAATATTAAGTTGCCTAGTTCATAGTGGATTACCAAGTTTATGATATCGATTATATTTTGCCTATTAACGACAACTTTCTTTAAATGAATTTTAGAAATTTGATTAAACCATTTATGTGCTTCATCGTATTTTTTTAAAAAAATATAGAAAGACACAATATGTAAGTTAACAGACAATAAAAGCATTTTGTTAGCATTTTGAGTTGACTTTTGTATAAAGCCAGACTCCTCTAGAAGAATAGAATCCACCTTTTCTAAGGTATCTGTTCTTTTATAATAGATCAACGTTAACTCTATCCATCTCAGTCGCATATTTCTATAAATAGTCGGTAGCTCATTCTTGCATTCATGAAGCTTTACCTCAATTATTTTCAAAAGATTTTCAGCGTAATCAGATCTGCTAATGTTCAAAGAAAATGAACAAATATTACAAATAGCGATTAGCTCAGCTCCCAAATCAAATGGGAATAACCTGCTTGATTTAATTAAGTCAAACATTCCTATTAAAATCATATCTGTTTTTTGCTTACTTAACGGATGTAGCTGTGAGTAAGTCATCAATATAGAATAATAACAATACTTAACGTAGGCGGACTTTCCTTCCACCTTTTTTTGCATAAGAGGATGTCTTATAAAAGATTGAATTTTACTTTCATTCCTCTTTGTAACGCCCCAAACACTTGCATTTAGCTTAAAATACAAATTGAAATAATCAATAATTTCCTTATACTCTTTTAGATAGCTACTATATTCCTCATGCAATTTGTCAAAAACCTCATATTTGCCTGTCTTTTGAGTAAGTTGGATTCTAATTCTAATTTCCCAATCATAAAAAATAAGCAAATCATTATAGCGCTCCATTTGAAGCAGTTTTTGCTTTGCCTTAAGCAGTTCTTTAAGTGCATACTCGTATAGATGCTTCTTAAATAGCACCTCTATTCTTGATAATGACTTAAAAAATTTTTGTTGTTCGTTGGTAGAATCAAAACTTAGTTTTTCTATAATCAGGTTATAGAGTTCAAATTTTTTTTGTGTAAGGTGTTTTAGTTGGACTTTTGGGTCAGGCTGAGAGGCATAAACTTCAAACAGTCTGTTTAAGTCCTTTCTATCTTTTTCATGAAGTAGAAAACTTCTAATTCCTCTTTTCTCCTTATCGGATAAAGATTGAATTAAAGATGCAATTGCATTTGCCAAATTATTATATACATTTTAAAACAATCAAATAAATGATTTTTAATCATTTATTAATTAAAAATAAACAAATAAAGTATTATTTTTTTAAAATAAAGTATTGTTTTTTGACTCATAATAGATTAACTTGAAATGATGTTAAAAGGTCTCTCAACTTTTTTTATCATTTTATTTTGGTGTAGTTCTATTTGGGCACAGATGGAATACCACAACTGGTATTTTGGAAACAAAGCTGCTATAGGCTTTGACATAGATAATAAGCCTTCACCCTTGACAGATAGCGAAATGAGATCTACAGAAGGAGTTGCCTCCATCTCAGATAAAGACGGTAATTTATTGTTTTACGCCCATGGTCATAACGCTTGGAACAGAGACCACGATGATATGGAAAATGGTAATGGGTTACTTGGAGGATCTGGAATGGCTGGAGGATCTGGAACACAGTCTACCCTTATTGTACCTCAACCTAATAGTGATAGTTTATATTACATATTTACCACGACAGATATTGGAGATCCAGTAGGTTATGTTCATTACTCAATTGTTGATATGTCTTTAGATGGAGGACTTGGTGCCATTAATGCTACCAAAAATGTTCAGCTACAAGATAATATTGGTGAAAAGACCACTGTAGCTAGGCATTGCAACAAAGAAGATTATTGGATTATATCTCATGGTCGTAATGATGCCAACTTTTATGCTTGGCAACTTAGTGCATCTGGTTTGGGCACACCCATTATATCTAATGTAGGTAGCATACACGATAATGCATCTATGAATACCAGTATAACAGGATATATGAAAGTTTCCCCCAATAATAGATTAATAGCACTGGCAGTTAATGATACTGGAGGTCCAACACCGAATACTGCTAAAGTAGGTTATCTAGAAGTGTTTGACTTTGACCCATCAACTGGGATTGTCTCTAATGCTAGGCACATTCCAGATGTTTCTCGACCGTACGGCGTTGAATTTTCTCCAGACCATAGTAGACTATATGCTGGAAGTATCGATGGTGCTATAGGAGAGCTATATCAGTATGACTTATTAAATAATCTAGGAGAGCCTTTGACAGAGGAACAAATAAAACTTTCTGAATACGTTACACACCCTGGAGGTGGCTTTGGAGCAATGCAACTCGGACCAGATAGCAATATTTATGTTGTTTCTGGGTTTGGATCGCAGTTTTTGGGGATTATTACCGATCCCAATGGCCTAGGTCTAGACAGCTATGAAGAGGATGCTATCGATTTACTGACTGGAATTAATTATCTTGGGTTACCAAACTATACAAAAGAGGTCTATATTAAAGCATCTTTTGAAATAGCTGATGATACGATTTGTGCTGGAGAAAGCATTACTTTTAACAATGTAAGTAAAAATTATCCCGACTCATTTATTTGGCATTTTGGAGATGGAACAACTTCTACCAGTAAAACCCCATCACATATATATAATGACTCAGGCTCCTACCAGGTGCTCTTAATTGTATCTTCTTACTGTGAGCCTAATGATACAGCTATATCAAACATTTTAGTTGAAGCAGGAATAGAAGTGAATGCTTCAGAGGACACTACTATTTATGAAGGCGATACAGCTACACTTCGAATTGAGCTAGGTGTTGGGAATAACAATGTCAGTTGGTCTCCTGAACAAAGTCTAAGTTGTGATAGTTGCTTAATTACAAAAGCATTTCCTCAGGTTACAACTACATACTATATAACCAGCAGCTACATTGGGTGTTCAAAAACAGACTCTGTAACCGTAACAGTATCGAAAGAGCAAATTTGTGACTTTTATCTACCTAATGCTATTGCCACAAACTCCCCAACTAACAATAAGCTAAGCACAAATGGCAATATCTCAACGGGTGTTATAACAATTTATGATAGATTTGGAAAACAAGTATATAAAACCAACATTGAAGATAAAGATTACTGGAACGGCATTGCTAATAATGGTGAATTACTTCCGAGTGGTGTGTATATATATCATATTCAAAGTGAGGTATGTTCGTTAATAACTGGAAATGTAACTTTAATTAATTAAAAATGCGTTTTATGAAAAAGATTCTACTATTCTCTGCATTTATATTTTTACTGAATCATACTTGGTCGCAAGTTAAGCTAGTGGAGGTTGATCCAGCCAATCAATCCTTCACTGTAAAGAATTTTAGTGAAAGTGTAGTTAACTTAAAATCCTACAGATTAGCAACAAGTACTAAAAATTATGATGACCTTATGAGCTTTACAGTTGAAGAGGGTTCTTTGGAGATTCCTGCTTCTGGAGGTATTGTCAAATTGAGTATTAAAGAGTTTATTGTATCTGAAGGTGGTCAAATAGCGCTATTCTTACCCTTTGAGGGAGGAGATAATGAGTTATCGGATCCTAATTTTTTAGTAGATTTCGTACAATGGGGAAGTGGTGGATATCAATCTGAAGATGTGGCAGATACCAAAGGCATTTGGGAGGCTGGAACGTTTATATCAGGAATAGCACCCTATTCATTTATTGGTGGAAAATCAGATTATGGAGTAGCGTTTTGGCAAGGCTATGAAGTAACTTTAGATATTAACCTTAGAATAATTAGTGTAGACCCTACCGTAAACCGAGTGACTATTAAAAACTTTGGTACAGATTCTGTGGACATTTCAGATTATAGGCTATGCTCTAAAATAGAATATACCAATAACTTAACAAGCCAAACAACAGTTGTCGGAGACCTTAACTTACAGGGTAATGATACTGTGATAATAGAATTATCAGGCTTTGGTGGAACGCTGTCTGAAATGGATAGTATAGGAGCAGATTTAGCCTTATACAAAGACAACAATTTTACTGACACTGCTTCTATGGTTGATTTTGTTCAATGGAAAAGTGCTGGAAATGGAAGAGAATCTGTAGCAGATAGTAAGGGAATATGGAGCATAGGAGATTTTTTAAACTTTGATGCACCTTACAGATATATAGGCAATGGCAACCAAAGTGGTTTATCCTTTTGGACAGGTATTCCGATTGACTCTTCAGGTGGATCTACATATTCTGATTTCAATCATACACAAAATGACTACAGTGATATTTCAGTATTTCCAAACCCTGGAATGGAAGGACAAGACATTGTTGTCAATATGGAAAAATCAGCTATGCCAATATATAGCTTGGAAGTGATTGATATACTGGGTGTTAAACATCATTCTTTAATTTTTAGCAAAAGTGCTGGAAAGGCAAGAATAAGCGATTTGCCTCAGGGGACGTATCATATTGTTTTAAGTGACAAGCTTGGAAATGCTATCAGCAGTAAAGCGCTAATAATAGTACAATAGGTGCTATAAATTGGTTTTGCCATCAAACAAAGCCAATAAGTCACGGTTTATTGTTAAATTAGGTATTTAGATGCCTAAGACAAGCTCTCAAAATCTATATGACCTTATTCATTCTTTAACAAAGAATGAAAAGGGATACTTTAAAAAATATTCTAGTAAACATACATCTAGCAACAACAATGTTTATATAGAGCTATTTGATTTAATCAACAAGCAAAAGAAGTATGATGAGACTGAAATAATAGTCCAGCTTGGAGAAAGGGCAAAGCACTTATCAGCTGCAAAAAACTACCTTACTAAAACCATTATAGAATCTTTAAAAGCATTTCACTCCGAAGACTCCCCTCAAACAATTATAAATGGATATACACATACTTCTAGGTTATTACTCTCTAAGGGGCTAAAAAAACAATACAATACGTATTTGGAAAAAGCCAAGTCTATAGCCATAAAGCATGAATACTTTTATGAAGCGATTATAATCAATATGGAGCAAATATATCAAGCTCGTAGTGGAAACAAAACATCTGCAAAAGAGCTAGATGTTCTTACAGAAGAGAAAAATCATCTAAATCGCCTGATAGAAAATCGTACTATCTATTCTGATCATTATACTGCTATGTATAGGGAATATCTTAGGCCAGGAGATATCAGTAAGTCATTCAAGGAAAAAGCAAACCAAATACTGAATAGTAAAGATTTTGAAAATATAAATAATGCATTGAGTTTTTCGGCAAAAGTAGATTTTTTAGAAACAAAAACAATTTGCTATTACGCAAAAAGCAATCGTGAAATAGATATTGAATTGAACATTGAAAAAGTAAACCTATTCAAAGAAAACAAAGAGTTTCTGAAGGAGACAAAGTGGAAACGCTATTACTTTGTTCAACTAGCGAATCTAGCCAACAGACAATGTGAGCTGAAAGCCTATGAGGATATGAAAGGCAATTTAGATGAAATTGAAAAACTTGCTTCTAATAATGATCATTTAGACAGACATTTAAAAGCCAGAATTTTTGAGGCACATGCTTCAATGACCTTGCAGTATCTTTTTAGAACAGGAAATTTTGAGGGTATTCATGCTTATATTGGCAGCATAAGCGATGAGTTGAGTCATCATGAACGACATCTTAACGATTTCAATGTTGTAAGACTGTCATTTTTTTGCATTTTAGCACTATTCGCAGATGGAGATAACGAGGCTTGCTTAAATTGGTTTGTGAAAATATCCAACAAGATAATGGCTCATCGTAAAAACCTTGATGTCATCCAAAAAACACTACAGATAATTATTCATATAGAACTTGGGAACTACTCTTTAGCAGAATCTCTATTGCGTTCATCAAAGCGACAAATTAGAGATTTATTTCAAGAATCAAAGTCTGTCAACATTATTTGGCAATACTTAGGGAAAAAGTTATCTGGAAAGTATAAGATGAATGCAGCGTATTACAATAGCCTTATTCATGAACTAAAAGAGTTGCCAGATAAAGAGCTAGATCGAGATATTTTAAATAATACGCTCATTATACCTTATTTAAAGTCTAAGGTTAATAAAAGTGCTTTTAAACAAGAGCTATATAAATATTTCAACTAGTAATTAAATAAAATACTATCAATTGATAGTGTTTTTTTTATAAAAAATTTAATGCCTTTCAATTAATTATTTTATAACACTGTTTGTTGGTTATATTCATTATTTGTTAATATGTTGAGTGTGCAAACAAACTGGTGTATGAAAACGATTTACAGAGTCACAATGCTCATTAGTATTTTATTGCTAGTGAAAAACCCTTTATTAGGACAAGCAAAATGGCAAAAACTATATGTTGGATTGAGAGGCGGAGGACTTCAACAAATTGGTGATGATTATATCATCGTTGGGCACAGCACTAGTTTAGGATCTGGAGATTTATCAATTGTCAAATTAGATAAAAATGGGAACGAGATTTGGATAAACACCTATGGAATAGGCGGAGTTAATGAAAGTGGTGCATCAGTAATAGCAGGGCAAGATGGTGGCTATATTATCGCTGGCACGTATACCAAAACAGGTCCTATTCACAACGAAGGTTATATTCTTAAAATCGACGAAGATGGAAATGTTTTATGGTCAAAAAGTTATGATCATACCACTGGTAAGTTTTTTAGATTTATAAGACAAACAATTGACGGAAACTACATCATTGTAGGAACACAATCCCAATCGCTCATTATGCTAAAGCTAGATGTTTCAGGAAACATCATTTGGCAAAACTTATATGATCAAGCTACTCCAACTTCATTGGAGGTTCTTCCTGATGGAAGCTTTGCTGTTGGCGGTAGCTACCAAGGTTCTGGACAAGGGTTGTACTTCATCAAGGTTGATGCCAACGGTAATAAGCTTTGGGCAAAAGCATACAGCGCAGGTGGCAGCAACTGGGGAGGTGGAATGGCCGAAGCTTCTGATGGAGGGTTTGTTCTAAACGGTCAAACAAAAGAGGGTATGTCTCTTTCTGTTAGAACCATTTTAAAAATAGATGCTAATGGTAATATTGAATGGGAGAAAGGTTACGATTGGGATTTTGAACAAGAGGCTGGCTGGAACATGATTTCAACTTGCGACGATCACTTTGTAATTTTTGGCGATGAATATAGAGATGGAAGTGAAGATGAAGATTTATTTATGATGAAGTTTGACAACAACGGTGATGTAGTTTGGTCAAAAAGTTATGGAACAGAATCTGATCATGGAGAAGGTGACGTTCCAGACTGTGTAATTGAGACTAATGATGGTGGTTATATGTTTGCAGGAACTAAAATTGGTACTGGGGATAATGGAATGAATATTGTTAAAACAGATGCCGACGGTTCTTGCGGTTGTGAAGAAAGAGATGTCGCATTGGTTAATTATCCAAGTATTGCGTTTAGTGCAACAGATATTTCAGGGTCTGAAACTACTTTATCGTTAGCAGCTGTCTCTAGAACACCTACTGTGAATGCATTGTCACCTAGCATTGGAATTTCATGCCTAGACACTAATGGCACGCCTGGAGCACTGGGACAAATTCAAGCCAGCCCAGACTCTGTTTACTGCACTGGTGATTCGGTATCCTTAACTGCTCCTAATGGAGGTGAAACATATAGCTGGAGTACAGGAGATACTGCTTTATCGATAACTGTTGAAGTAACAGATTCTATTAGTATTTTCTCTGTAGAAATTACAACCGATGGCAGTTGCGCTTTAGACTCTTTAACTCGTTCAAAAACAATTTACCTCATTGATACATGTAATCAAGATACGCTTATTACAGATCCTCCACTTTTGGGAGAAGAAATGGTATGTGTAATTCCATTTATACCTAATGCTTATTCATTAAATAGCTTGAATAATAATGCTTGGTTTTTTCAGGAAAACCAATGTGAATTACTTACGCTTGAATTTTATAATAAAAAAGGTAAAAAGCTTTTTGCTTTAGATGGCAACAATTCATGGGATGGAGCCCTATACAACCTTAGAGCTAATAATCACGTTTTGATCTATCATGCATCTTACCGCAAAGATGATGGAGAGATCATTCACCGTTCTGGGAATATGATTATTCTTGAATAGTTAGCACTAGCTTGTTCAGAAAACCACCCCTGTATCCCCTCCTTTTAGGAGGGGAGCGAATTGAACTATTTTGTATCTTCGTAGTCTCTAATGAATTTAGATCATTTACTAGATCGGTTCATAGAAGATCCGAGAACCAACACTATTCAAGAAAGACTTAAGGAAAAAAATCCTCAAAAGTTTTATCTAAAGGGAATTTTACGCTCTGAAGATACCTTTGTATTATCATCTGTTTATAACCAGATTAACGGATATCATTTAGCCATTTTAAATGATAAAGAGGAAGCCGCTTATTTCCAAAACGATCTCAAAAGTCTTTCAGGGAAAAAAGATATTTTCTTTTTTCCCGATTCATTTAAAAAGCCAGGAGTTTTTGAAGCAATCAACAGGAATAACGTTTTACTTAGAACCGAAACACTCAATCGACTAGTCAACAGCGAAAACAAAGGAGAGATAATTATTACCTATCCGGAAGCTATTTTTGAAAAGGTATTTCCTCCAAAAACCTTATTAGAAAACACACTATCTATTAAAAATGGGGAGTCGTTAGGTATAGATTTTATGATCGAAGTTCTGAATGACTTGAACTTTGAAAGAACAGATTTTGTCTATGAACCCGGTCAGTTTTCTATAAGAGGGGATATTATCGACATTTATTCTTTTGGCAATGATTTTCCTTACAGAGTTGAGCTTTTTGGAGATGAAGTAGAATCCATTAGAACGTTTGACCCTGTTAGCCAATTGTCACAGAAGAAAATTACAAAAGTCACGATTATTCCCAATATTGATAATTCGAAATCAGGCGATGTCAACAACAAGGTTTCTTTAATTGATTTCTTACCCAAGCACACAACCATTTGGATTAAGAATGAAACCTTACTCCAAGATGCTGTCAAAAATCATTATGAGAAACTAGAAACGGTATTGCCTAGCATAAAGACAGAGGAAGAAGAAGCCGATTATTTTAGCGGTAATATTGATCAGCATTTTGTTGAATCAAGTGACTTATTGAAAGCGTTGCATCAAAAGCACAACGTACATTTCGGTAATCAAGAAATCGATGGTAATGCAATGGTCTTTAATGGCTTCCCTCAACCACACTTTAATAAGGATTTTAATTTTCTGATTCAGGATCTTAAGAAGAATTCAGCGAAAGGTTATGAAAACTACATCTTTGCTGAAAACCCTAAACAGTTTGAACGCTTCCATAACATCTTTGAAGATCGCCAAGCAGAGGTCAGCTTTCGCCCCATTAATAAAGCAATAAGCGAAGGGTTTGTAGATCAGGATTTAAAAATTGCTTGCTATACCGAGCATCAAATATTTAACAAGTTTCACAAATACCAAATCAAGCAAGGCTTTACCAAAAACCAGTCTTTGCTCATTAAAACACTGAAGGAGCTCAAGCCTGGAGATTATGTAACGCATATAGACCACGGAGTAGGAAAGTATTCAGGTCTGGAAAAAATAGATGTCGACGGAAAAATGCAAGAAGCCATCCGATTGGTTTACGCTAATAATGATCTGCTATACGTTTCCATTAATTCCTTACACAAAGTGTCAAAATATGTCGGAAAGGATGGTACTGCTCCAAGAGTAAATAAAATTGGTTCGGATGCATGGGAACAGGTTAAACGAAAGGCCAAGAAACAAGTAAAGGATATTGCAAGAGATTTAATCCAGCTGTACGCCAAGCGAAAAGCATCTAAAGGGTTTTCTTTTTCTCCTGACACTTACATTCAAAATGCTTTGGAAGCATCATTCATTTATGAAGATACCCCCGACCAGTTTAAAGCAACCCAAGATGTCAAAAAAGATATGGAAGCCTCTCACCCGATGGATAGGCTGGTTTGTGGTGATGTAGGTTTTGGGAAAACAGAGGTGGCTATTCGAGCAGCTTTTAAAGCAGTAAATGACAGCAAACAGGTAGCCGTGCTTGTTCCCACAACTATTCTAGCATTGCAACATTATAAGACGTTTAAAGATAGAATTGGAGATTTACCATGTAATGTAGATTATCTAAATCGGTTCAAATCTTCTGCTCAAAAGAAGGAGACACTTCAAAAATTGGAAGAGGGTAAAGTTGATATTCTGATTGGTACACATGCCATTATTGGCAAAAATGTGAAGTTTAAAGACCTTGGTTTACTCATTATAGATGAAGAACAAAAGTTTGGTGTTGCTGCTAAAGAAAAGTTGAGAACGCTAAAGCATAATGTTGATACGCTTACACTTACCGCTACTCCTATTCCGAGAACATTGCAGTTTTCTCTAATGGGTTCTAGGGACCTTTCTGTAATCAATACTCCTCCTCCAAATAGACAGCCCATCAATACGGAGATGAATGTTTGGAATGATGAAATAATGCGCGATGCCATTTACTACGAAGTACATCGAGGTGGACAAGTTTTCTTTATTCATGACCGTGTGAAAAATATTGAAGAGATTGGTGCTATGCTACAAAAGCTCTGTCCTGATTTAGATATGGCAATAGCCCATGGACAAATGGATGGAGCAAAGCTGGAAAAAATATTACAAGAATTTGTGGAAGGAAAGTATGATATACTGCTATCCACAACCATAGTAGAGTCTGGTATAGATATTTCCAACGTAAATACCATTATCATTAATAATGCACATCAATTTGGATTGAGCGACCTACATCAGCTGAGAGGTCGGGTTGGACGATCTAATAAAAAAGCTTTTTGTTATTTATTTGGACCACCGTTATCTACTCTGACACCAGAGGCACGAAAACGATTACAAACGATAGTGGATTATTCCGACTTAGGCAGTGGGTTTAACATTGCCATGCGAGACCTTGATATTAGAGGTGCTGGAAATATTTTAGGGGGTGAACAAAGTGGTTTTATTTCTGAGATTGGCTTTGATATGTATCAGAAAATTTTAGATGAAGCCATGCTTGAACTCAAGGAAACTGAGTTTAAAAGTCTTTTTGAAGAAGAAATAAAACACAAACAAGAATTTGTCAAACATTGTCAGCTAGAAACTGATTTAGAAATATTGATTCCCGATAACTACATTAGAAATATCAATGAGCGACTTAGTATCTACACGGAACTTAATAACCTCAAAACGGAAGAAGAATTAGAAACTTTCAAAGAACAACTTATTGACAGATTTGGACCATTGCCAAATCAGGTTTTAGAATTAATAGATGCAATACAGTTGCAGTGGGTAGGTAAAAAGTTAGGCTTTGAAAAAATTATAATAAAGAAAACTGTTCTCAGAGGTGTCTTCATCGAAAATCAATCTTCCCTATTTTATGAGTCGGATGTTTTTGGAAGAATTTTAAAATATATACAATTTAACCATCATATCGGCAAGCTAAAACAAACTAATAAATACTTGATGCTCACTAAAGATGGTATTAACAATATTGAAAAAGCTAAAACTCAGCTAGATGAAATATGGAGCGGTATTGCAAAAACAGAGGTAGTTGCTAGCCATTAATTAACTTATATTTTTTACAGAAAAAATACCTACAAATTTATCACACTTATCACAATATTTATTTTCTATGTCGATGATTATCACACGATTGATTGTTTTTAGAATTTTAAAGACTGCTATTAGTATCTCTTTTGCCTTTTTGGTCTTATTTTATTAGATTTAATAGAGCCTTTTACTTTATCAAGTCGAGCTATATGAAAAGTATAATACACATCATTGTTTATTTAATAATATTCTCTAATTATTTATTTGCCAATAAAGATCTATATTTTGAAGAAAATAAAGGTCAAGTAACCGACGCACAGCATCAAGCTAATGAAGAAGTTTTATATAGATTACATACCTCTGAAGTTAATTTTTATATAACAGACTATGGGTTGACTTGGATACTTTATGAAACGAGAGAAAAAGAAGATTCAAAAACCACAGCTAATGCTAATAAGCACATTCATGAAACCAATACTGACGATATAGAAATATATTGGAATAGAGTAAACATGAAACTATTGAATGCCGACATTAAAAAGTACAATATTAGCACATTTCAACCTTCAGAAAGTATTAACAATTATTATTTAGGACATCATCCCGAAGGAATTGTAAATGTGAAATCATTTGCCAAAATAAAGATAGCATCAGTATATCCTGGAATAGATTGGGTTATCTACAGCGAGAATAGTAAAATCAAGTATGAGTTTGTTGTACACCCGAATGCAGATCCAAGTCTTATTAAATGGACATATGAAGGCGCTGATAATAGCGCAGCTACAACAGATGGAAGCATAGTACTTGAGTGTAAATTAGGAAAAGTAGAAGAACTAAAGCCATATATATATCAACATACGCAAAGCTCTAAGAAAGAGATTGGCAGTAGCTACATTCAGTCAAATAAAGTTTGGCGATATAATATTGCTTCATATGATAAAGGACAGCAGTTGGTAATAGATCCCGAGTTGAGCTGGGGAACATATTTTGGAAAAGAAACAGGTGGGTCCTTTTCAGATGTTAAGTATTATGAACAGGAAGATGCTTTATATATTGTGGGACGGTCTAGCGATTTTTTTATAGAATCATCAGAGGGTAATACATTTCAAGGAGTACACGCAGGAGGAGGCGATATTGTTGTGATGAAGTTGCACGATGAGGGTGGTATTATGTGGAGCACCTATTATGGAGGAAGTGCTCTTGAGTTTGTTTATAGCTGTGCAGTAGATTCAGGTGGCAATGTGTATGTAGTAGGAGAAACAGAGTCTAATAACTTTCCAGTAGCAGCTCACTCAGGAAGTTGGTATCAAGATACGCGTAATGACTGGCGAGATGGAGTGATATTTAAACTTGGAAGTACTGGGTTAAGAGATTGGGCGAGTTATTTTGGAGGAAGCGGATTTGTATTTGATCGCATAGACTGCATAGAAATTGACAAAACAACCAATGACGTTATTTTTTCAGGCTATACTACTTCCGATGATTTATTAGATAGTATAATTTCACCAAGCTCTTACAAAAGTACAACAGGTGCATCTGACAACCTTTTTATTGTTAAAATCCAACCAGATGGTACTTCTATATGGGGCACGTATTTTGGAACAAATTCTGGCGGGGAAACACTAAGGGGTTCGGCAATAGATGGTTTTGGGAATACGTTCTTTATAGCTTATGCAGATGCAGCAGGGATACCTTTAGTAGCAGAAACACCACAGTCTTTTCAAAAGTCATATACGCTTGACAATGAAAGTTACTTGTTCAAGTTTTCTCCTGATGGCGAGTTGCTATGGTCTACTTATTTTGGCGATAATGTAGATGATAGGGGTATAGATATTAGTATCGGAAACTGTAATGAAGTATTTGTTATTGGGGAAATAGAACAAACTACAACTAATTTTCCTTTGCTAGCTACGGGAAATGCGTACTATCAAGATCAAGTCTTAGGACCAACTAATTTATACGTTGGTAAGTTTTCAAACACAGGTGAGCAACTATGGACCACATTTTTGGGAGGAACTGGTACATTATACCTTAGTAACGAGTGGAGAGTAGAAGCTGCGCCCAATGGCAATACTTACATAGTAGGAGGTGTTCAAGGCGGTGACTTCCCTGTAAAGTATAAACCCAATGATTGGAGAGTAGAAACTAGATCAGGTCCTACCGATGTGGTATGTGTCCAGTTTGATGCAGAAAACAAGTTGAGGTGGTCAACCTTTATGGGTTCCCCTATGGGCTTCGGAGATTTCGGTACTGGAATAACTTTTAATGAAGATAATGAGGTGTTTTTTATAGGAGCATGGGCAAGAGCTGGCTCTAATGCATTACAAGATCCTGGCGGCACGGCATACTATCAAGCAACAACTGGAGCCACTGGAGATGCGTTTTTAGTGAAATTTTCTCCAATTTGCCCATCTATTACTTACTCTAGCCCTTGTTTGTGCCGGAAAGACTCTATTGCTGCGGAAATTAATAATGCTACAAGTATCAATTGGAATACTTCGGGATTAACTAACCCAATAGAATATTATCCCAATGAGGATACGACAATAATTGCCTATGTTTCTAATGCCTTATGTACTGATACAATTATAATTCCTATTACCGTTTATCTAGAAGATGCCAATGTCAATGGAGATACGATTGTTTGCCAAGGAGACTCCGTCGCTTTATCAGCAAGTGCTATGGAGGGTGAATTTTTTGTGTGGAGTAATGGAGATAGTGGACTAACAAGCACTTATTTTCCTTCCTTTGATGATAGTATGGTTATATCCATATTCCCTTTTTATGCAAATTGTAATACCCAATTGCCCTTTAAGCTCTTAGAACAGGATACCATAGGAACAGTTAGCAATGATACCTCCGTATGTTTCGGTGAGGAGCCACTAATATTGTTAGCCTCAGGAGGTGACGAGTATGAGTGGGGTAGTAGTAATACTGATAGTGTAGAAGAGGTTTTTGTCTTGACAGACACGGTTTATAGCGTTGTTATAACAGATACGACTACTGGATGTGCAGATACACAATTTGTAAATATTTCAATTATAGAAAGCAATATGATCTCTATTGAGGGAGATAGTATTGCTTGTATAGGAGATACTATTTCTCTGACTGCTATTGGTACTGATAATCATACATGGAGCACTGGTAGTAATAGTTCAACTATCCAGATTGTATTTAGTGGCAACACTACCGTTACCGTAACTACAGAAGATAGTTCAGGCTGTATTGATAGTTCCGCATTTAGTTTGCTTGAAGACGAAACTGGTATGTGTGAAAAGATAGATACAACGACCATGTTAGATATTTTCATACCAAATGTTTTTGCGTTGAATGGTACAAATAGCCTTTTTTCAGCGTTAGTAAAAGGTTCGTATCAAAGTTTTAATATGATTATCTATGATCGCTATGGTAATGAGATTTTTTATAGTAATAATCCTAGTGAAAAATGGGATGCTTCAAACGGAGAAACACAACAGATATACATTTATAATGTTACATTAAATGGTACTGAAAGATATGTTGGGAACGTTTTGTTGCTAGATTAATCTTTCTCCAGTTATAACATAACTTAAGTACTCAGAGCCTTTTGTTCAATATCACTAGAACGGTCTTTATTTTGATTGGTTTTCCCAAACGGTTGTGGTATTACTCTATTACTGTAATATTACCTGAAGTAGTAAAGTCATCGCCATTTTTTAGCGTACCACTCATTGCATATAGATAAACACCAGCGTTAACTTTTTTGTTATTCTGATTAGTTGCACCCCAGTTAATATTAAGATCATTAGTAACGTATAGTAGCTTCCCAAATCGATCATAAATGCTTGTTTCCAAAAAATCAAGTGCGGTAGATTCTATTTTAAAAGTGTTATGAACTCCATTTAAGCTTACAATATTTGGAACAAAGAAGTTGCTATCGCAGTTAACTGGAGTAATTGTAAAAGTATCTTCAACCACACAGCCTTTCTTATTGCCATAAATAATATAGCTAGTTTGTTTTTTTTCATCAAATATAAACGCAGGACCAATGCTAAAAATGTTATTGGGATTATTTAAATGTGCCCATTGGAAGGTGTTTACATTATTTCCTGTTGCAAAAATAACTGTACTTTCATCGTTACAAACCTCTTGATCAGCAACAGCATTTAAAGTCAAATCTTCAGAAGAAAGACTTACACTATCCCAGTTGTTATCATAGTTACACTCATATTCGTCAAAGGTACCCCCTGTTTGTGTATTAGGCATTAAACTACCATCCTGATTGGCATAAGCAAATAAATCGTAATCACCGAAAGGTAGTTTAAAAACCATAGACTCACAGAAGCCATTATCCAATTTTGAGTATATAGACTTTATTTCTAAAAGAGATCCACTAGTTGTTGGATCACCATTAAATAAAGTTACTTGCATTCCAGCAGCAAAAGAATCTGATCCTACATTGCAAATGGAAACTATGATATTGTACTGACAACTATCAAAGCTCACACTATCGATTGTCAACATCGCATCTCCTACATAGCTATGAATTGGATCTCCATTTTGATCGGTAATAGGTACTTGTTGCAAAAAAGCATTTAACTCTGAAACATTTTTAATATTCTGCTGTTGCACTGGCACCGTTAAATCATCATTGATATTTACGACAGCATACATTTGTTGATTCATTACCCTTCTTGTAGGAACCCAGTCATTATTTACCCCTTTAAAAGCAACAATCTTTGCACTATTGTCATCGGGCGCAGACATTGTTGTTCCGCTAGTCGCATCACAGTAGCAAACTATATTTGCATGTCCATCACTATTAACATCAACTATTGTTGGATATTCAGATACTGTTATCGATCCACATTCAAAAGAGGAAAGCACATCTCCTGATGCCCCATCAAATACAAACAAACTATCTTCATCCCTAAAAGCTACTTCAACGGCTCCATCCCCATTAAAATCAAAAGCGGAACAGGTTGTTAAATCGGATGATTGATCCTTAGTGATATGTCCCCATTTCTCTGTCATGTCATTGTCAATAACGATTAGAACACTCGCACCACCTATTCCTATTTCTAGTTCTCCATCTCCATCAAAATCTGCTACAGAGGGTATTCCGCTTGTTAAAGTATTATTGGGTGTATTACTGCTCATCTCCATAACGAAGGTATTGCCTATTTGCTTTTTTGTTCTAGGGTCCCAAACATATATCCTACCACCGTCTCCTGTCAATGAGTCTATTCCTGAATTTACTATAATGTCCAGCTCTCCATCATTGTTAAAGTCAGCAACAGCTGTGAAACCATCTTGAGCTGGATAGTTTCCTTCAATGCTATCTAATAATTGAGAGGCTATTGACACATTACCAGAAATAGGTGAAGTAATGTTAACGCTATACACCATATTACCACAAATAAGTTCTAATCCTGCACAGTCAGCACAATATGAATCATCTAATATGTCACAAGCAAAAGGAAAAGCAAAGCCATAACTTTTTTCACCGTTTGGCTTTCTAGAGTTTGAACCAATATTATTACCCATTCCTCCCTGCATCATTTTCACTCCTGAGCTAGCATTGTATATTTGATTTCCTGTATAAAGCTCTACAATACCATCAGCATTAAAATCAGCTACTCCTACGGACCAAGATTTTCCAGAACCTCCCCAGCCACCATTATTTGGCGGTGGCGGTATATAACCAACAGAGTCTTGACAAGCCCACCTTTCTTGCCACTTTTTGCTTGATTTATTGTACTCGTAACATCTTAGTATGCTCCAATAATCTACGTAAAAAATCTCTCCATAACCATCTTTATTAATATCTGCTATAGCCGGTGGACCATTATGGTACCACATGGAAGGACAGATTACACAATCTTGCACAGCTCCTGTCATACCATCTAAAATGTAAATGGTATCATTATCTCTATAAACGCCTGCAAATGCTTCATATCCTAATAACTCTACTATTCCATCATTATCTATATCTCCTGCAGGAACGGTAGCTCGTGAATCAAATAGTGAAGGGCTTTCCCAAAGTTTTTCAATAGTGAAAGGTATATCTGGACAACCTGTCACAGGTGGAATAGCTCCTAAATAAAAATCACTACAGATTGCTTTGTCAATGCAATCTCCGTCAAAACAATCTACCAACCCATCTCCATCATTGTCAATGCCATCTCCACAAAGTGTTTCTTGCGCTGAAGTCGAAATAGCAATTAGAAATAAAATGTACAATATTGATGCCCTCATTACTTAATTATTTGAATCTTCTCCTTAAAAACTATCTTTTCTTGATTTGTTAGTTTTAAAAAATAAGCGCCTGATTGCAAAAATGTTAGATCTGCTGTTCTATTATCATCAATCAATTCGTTCATAAGTACCTGTCCATTAAGACTCATTACTTTCATATTATATTGTGTAGATTTTGAGAATTCGAAATAGATTATCCCAGATCCAATACTTGGGTAAACTCTTGCTACAGCGTTTTCATAATTGTTAATTCCTGAGCAATAATCGATATTAATTGTTTTGAATGTTGAATCTTTACATCCTGTTGATGTATCGCATATCTTGAGCTTCACATTAAATTGTCCTGGAAAAAAATAAACATGCTCTGCATCTTCAATATCAATTGATCCCGTGTTGTCTCCAAATTCCCAGTTGGAGCAACCATAATTTCCTGAAGAGGTATTCTCAAATGAAAAAGAAGCAAAACCATTTTCAAGGCAAGGAGTTGAATCAGTAATAATAAATGAAGCGTTTGTATTATTTTGTAAAATGGTTACCGAAATGCTGTCTGATAAAGAACAATTCCCTTTAGTGATTTGTACTGAATACGTTCCCGTCGCCATCACAGTAATAGCATTCGAAGTTTCTGCCGTGCTCCAGAGATAGCTATTTTCGCTACCTCCTGCTTCCAGTAAAGCCTCCGAACACGTTGTAATATCATCTTCCAAATTACTTTGCAAATCAGAAATTTCATATGCTTCAGTAGAATCTAAAAACTCACACCCTTTATAGTTTAATATGACCCAATGAGCGCCACTCTCTGTAATTACCAATTCACTGTCTACTGAATTATCTGACCAAACATAACTTATAAAATCCCCGTCGGGATTGAGCAATAGAGAGTCACAGTAAATTCCAGCTGATGGCCAAGTTGGATAATGCAATTCAGTCACATAAATTGAATCGACAGATGTATCGGCTTGACAAACACTATCTGGAACAGATGGGAATGAAGCCTCTAAATAAATAGTATTAAAGCCTTGTTTATTAATTTGAACCGTAGCTGTCTCAGATGTATCAAACTCATTACCATCAATCCTCCATTTATAATTCCAGCTAAACAATTGGTCGCAAGTGGATATAGTTTGAAAAATACCAAAATCACCAGGGCACATCGTGTCTTGAAAACTAAAGTTTGCTATTGGACAAAGTTCTGATCCAGAATTTGTTTTAAATATCCAATGTGGAGATCCACCAACGTATCCTGTTTTATGGTCTGTAAAAAATAGTGTCCTCATGTTCATGTTAAAAAAGTCTAAACAGCCCATTTTTGAAAAACCATTCCAAGTAACGCCCCCATCATATGTTTTCATTATCAGACCATTATCTCCTGCTATATATCCAATATTCTCATTGACGAAGAATACGGTCATAATATTATCAGCACCTCCATTATCGTAAAGTTTAGTGCTATCCCAAGAAAGTCCTCCATCAGTTGTCTGATAGTAATACCCATCATTACCTACAATGTGACCATTTAAGTCTGATGTAAAGACAATATCATTTAAAATTTTTGTAGTAGGAAAACTTTGCAATGCCCAATTAAAGCCTTGATCTTCTGTTCTCCATACCTCTCCGCCATTGCCCACAATAAAGCCTGTATCATTATTGATAAAAACGACATTATTAATTGGTTTTGTTGTCGGTTGTGAAATTGTCCAAGAAAATCCTGAGTTAGTTGTTTTGGCAATTTCTCCAGAACCATTGACCATAAATACAGTAGAGTCGTTGACAACTTCTAGACTTAACTAGGCAACAGATATTCCGTCCACGGTATCATGTATCCAAGATTGTCCGCCATCATCAGACTTCAGCCACTCTCCAAAACGACCACATATATATCCAGTGTTGCCAACAAAATCGATTTTGTTGAGCACCGTTCCGTTTGAAGGAAGTGTTTTTTCTACCCACGTGTTTCCCGAATCAATCGTTTCCAATAAAAAGCCTGTTCCATTTTGTGAACCTCCAACTGCATAGCCCAGCGTGTCATTCATAAAATAGATAGATCTTTTCATCTTAATGCCAGAGGGCAGGTTCAATTGATTCCATTGAGCCATTGTAATGTTTGACATCATGAATAAAATGAGAAATGCTTGTAATAAATACTTCAACTTTATGACTTTTGGCTTATGTATTACTTAAATTAGCTACGGAACGGCATTTTAAAAAGGCTAAATAATAAAAATATTAGGATCCTAAAACAAAACAAATCAAAAATGGCACTTATTAAAGCGGTACAAGGCAATGAGCCTACTTTTGGAGAAAACTGTTTTTTGGCAGAAAATGCGACTATCGTTGGAGAAGTCACAATGGGAGATGAATGTAGTGTTTGGTTTAATGCAGTCGTTCGTGGTGATGTTCATTCTATCAATATGGGAGATAAAGTCAATGTGCAAGATGGTGCCGTCATTCATTGCACGTATCAAAAAGCCAAGACTGAAATTGGCAATAACGTTTCCATTGGACACAATGCGGTAGTTCACGGTTGTACCATAGAAGACAATGTCTTAATTGGGATGGGTGCGGTTGTGATGGATCACGCAGTAGTAAAAAAGAACTCTATTGTAGCAGCAGGAGCTGTTGTTTTACAAAACACAATTGTAGAGTCAAATTCTATTTATGCTGGAGTGCCCGCAAAAAAAGTAAAAGATTTGGATGAAAGTGAGTACAAAACTTTAATTGGTCGAACAGCCGATCAATATGTGATGTATTCGGAATGGTTTAAATAGTTTTTCGTTTTGGCGCATTTAAATCAATTTTAAGAACGGCTACTGTTTTTTCAAGCAACGTGTTGGACTTAATGCAGAAAGTTGAAAATTGGAGATTTATAGAGGTCGTTTTTTGAGTGGATCAAGGATTTTTCTTAACAAACCCTGAATGTCATGCCGAAGTATGAGGCATCTAACTTTACAAGAAAGAAAACTACTTTACCTCCACCGAAATTTCAGTATCCCAATCTGCCCTCATGCTGATCTCTCCTTTGTAACTAATTATTTTTTCTGGTTGCTTCTTTTCTGAAAATATTCCCGTATCCCATTTCTTGTTCTCATTCAAGTCCTCAATGATTTTTAAATCATAATTACCAGGATCTAATAATTTATAGGTTAGCTTCTTTGTGTTGGGAATATATTCTTCTCTTACTATCTTATCTTTCGCATCAAATAATTGAATATAGTATGGCTTATCGTTCAAGCTATCTATTTTAAACTCTACAAACAAGGTTCCATAGTTCTCTTGTTTTTTACAAACCAACTCGAAAATGGTCGTATCATTTTGCAAGCCTAATATATCTGTAAAAGTTTGCTTAGGTATGATTATTTCGTATTTCATCCCTTCTTTCCATGAGTATAGTATATTTAAACTGGTCTTTAGTAGATCATTTTTAAATACATATTTAGGTTCAATAATATTCTGAGTAGTATCCTCTAAAACAAGTATTTGATTTAGCATACTCCCTGCAACTGGACGATTAAAATTGATGTTTAGTTCTTTTCCTAACTCTATATAGTTAGCATTTTTAGTAAAAATAATAAGCGTATCTATATCTTTTATACTTTGAGTATCTCCAAGGTACTTCATGCTTACTTCAGCAGAATCTATAAAGTTGCTCCCGTCATAAACCTCAAAGAATTTTTCCTTTTCAAAAACATCAGATGTCCAATACACAACGGTATCGTTTGTCATTCCATATTCAAAAAGATCTAATGGCTTTCTTCCAGCGACATTAATTTCTTTTATAGTTGGATTTAAAATGGCTTTTGAAAAAGTAAACTTGACTTCACCTATTCGATCAGACTTTGCCTCCAATAACTTTATCGAGGACTCCTCATCAAATAACGATAAATTGATAGATAAATTTGTATCAGCAGAAATCTCAATGGCATCATTCAAAAAAGCAATAGACTCATTAGGCAAGTCAAAATAGAGATTGTTGTTTTGGTCTTTTAAGGCATATAAATTATAGTGCCCTGGAGCCAAATTATCAAACCTAAATTGACCAGATTTATTCGCTCTCACATAATAGTATGGCTTTATTTTGTAAAAAGTTGAGTCGTTTCCTGATAGATATAACCCAATTATAGCTTCATCTGTAGACTCATTTGTTTCTGCCACTACACATGAACCGCTTAAACTCAAGGAGTCTATAAAGCTACCTGTCGAGAAGACGTAAGAAAAGTCCTTTAACGTATTACCCTCATTGTTGTCTTGTATGCCATTTCCGAAATAAAGCGTATATGTTGTATTAGGATTTAGTACCACTTTATCTAGCGAGATTTCCAACGCTTTCCCTTTCAGGTTAAATTCTAAATCTCCATCTGCACTTGGATAAAGATAGGATTGTGCATTGATATTGTTCAACTTTATGTACTCATCAAAATCTAGTGTTATTCTATTCAAGCTGAAATGAATAGACTTATTCGGTGGATTAGCATTTAATAGTTGAGGCGGTGTTGTGTCTTTTTCGCCTCCTGAAGGGGCAACTACATTGGCACAAGATATAATAGTGACGATATACGAAGTTAGAATTACGAATTTAACTACTCTTAAAACAATCGTCATTCGTAAGTCGTATTTCGTCATTTACTAATATATAGCATTAACACAGAAACATCTGAAGGACTTACTCCACTTATTCTGCTAGCTTGGCCAATCGTTCTCGGCTTAACCTTAGATAGTTTTTCTACTGCTTCTGCAGAAAGAGAGGGCAACTCAGAGTAGTTAAAACCATCTTTTATTTTAAGGTTTTCCAGACGATTCATTTTGTCCACCATTTCCTGTTCCTTTTCAATATAGCCCGAGTATTTTAGTTCAATTTCTGCACAAGAGAGTACTTCATTGTCGTATTTTTCAAAAAATGATTTTACTTCACCCAGTTGAGCAATGTCTGAGATATTAATTTGTGGTCTGGACAAAATTGTGTTTAGCTTCACTTTTTGAGACAACACATTTGTTTCCTTAGCTTCCAATAAGTGGTTAATTTGCTCTGGACTTATACTGGTTTTGTTCAAAAATTTAGTGATTTCTTGAATGCCTAATTTTTTTTCTTCCAATCTATGTTCTCTATCCTCACTTATTAAACCTAATTCTTTTCCAATCGGTGTCAATCTTTGATCTGCATTATCTTGTCGTAGCATAATTCTATACTCTGCCCTTGAGGTAAACATACGATAAGGTTCTTCAGTGCCTTTGTTTATAAGATCATCAATCAAAACACCGATATAGGCTTCCGATCTTTTTAAAATAAATGGCTCTTCTTCATCAATGTTTTTAACAGCATTTATGCCTGCAATCATTCCTTGGCAAGCTGCTTCTTCATACCCAGTTGTACCATTTATCTGTCCAGCAAAAAACAAATTCTTTACCAGTTTTGTTTCTAATGAAAGTTCTAACTGTGTTGGAGGGAAATAATCATATTCTATAGCATAACCTGGTCGAAACATTTTTACATTTTCAAATCCTGGAATCTGAGTCATGGCTTTATACTGAACCTCTTCTGGCAAAGAGGTTGAAAAACCATTTACATAAATCTCTACTGTATCCCAACCTTCTGGCTCAACAAATAATTGATGTCGATCTTTATCGGCAAAACGGTCAATCTTATCTTCTATGGAAGGGCAATACCTAGGTCCTAACCCTCTTATTCTTCCATTAAACATAGGCGATCGATCAAAGCCCTCACGCAACAAATTATGCACCGTATTGTTGGTATAAGCAATATGACAACTCCTTTGTTTTGCTATTGGGTCGTTCGACAAATAAGAAAATTTCACTGGTGTCTGGTCTCCTTCCTGTTCTTCCATTTTTGAATAATCCAGAGATCGTCCATCTACTCTAGGTGGGGTTCCAGTTTTCATCCGGCCACTTTCAAAGCCAAGCTCAACCAACTGTTCTGTAATTCCAGTTGCTGCTCTTTCGCCTGCTCTTCCTCCTCCAAATTGCTTTTCGCCAATATGAATAATTCCATTTAGGAAAGTACCATTTGTAAGGACTACTGCCTTGGCAGATATTTCCATGCCCATTCCAGTTTTGACACCAACTACTTTGCCGCCTTTTACCAAAAGGCCGCTCACCATGTCCTGCCAAAAATCCAAATTAGGTGTTTGCTCCAGTTTAGTTCTCCAAATCTGAGCAAACAACATCCTATCGTTTTGGGTACGCGGACTCCACATAGCTGGTCCTTTGGAGTTGTTCAGCATTCTATATTGTATAGCGGATTGGTCACTAACCATGCCTGAATAGCCACCCAATGCATCAATCTCCCGAACAATCTGTCCTTTTGCCACACCACCCATGGCGGGATTGCAAGACATTTGAGCGATTGTCTGCATATTCATAGTGACCAACAATACAGACTTGCCCATATTAGCCGCCACTGCGGCAGCTTCGCATCCAGCATGCCCTGCCCCAACTACTATTATATCGTATTCTTTGAACAAAATGCCTATTCTTATAAGCCCAAAGTTAAGCATTTTAGGCTGTATTAAGCATAGCGTTCCACGTGGAACATTATAGCGAGACATCTGGTTTGTGTTCCACGTGGAACATTTTATTGTCTAATTGCATATTTTTTATATATTTGATATAACCTAAATAGATAATTATGAGTAAATTTTTTGCGTTTTTAAGTCTTTCTTTAATACAGTTAGGGCTTTTTGCTCAAGACAATCTTGAGGATACCATCATTTATCAGCCCAAAGATTGGTATAGTACTGTCGATACTATGAGCTATCACCTCGAAAGAGTGGCAAATGTTTACAATGAGAGTAAGTTTGGATTTAGGCAACCAAGATCTGGGAGTGCTTACGCTGGAATGACTGTATTCAATCCAACTACAGGCCAAAGAGAATATTTGATCAATGAACTATCCGATGCACTAGACCCAGGGCAAGAATATGAAATAACTTATTATGTCTGTTTATCTCAGTATTCTGATCACTGGACGGGAAGTTTGGGCGCACACCTTGCAAATAAGTATAAAGAAAATAAAGATGATTTGTACAATAGTTTAAGTCCCCAAGTTAACGTGACAGACCATGAGGTTTTATCTACTTCTACTCGCTGGAAAAAAGTGACTGGAACATATAAGGCTAATGGTGGAGAAAAGTTTTTATACCTCGGCACTTTTGGTGAACTAGAAGCTAATAAAGATGCAAAGCCTATTAACTTAGACTACGCGCACTACTTTATAGAAGATGTTTCTGTGAAAAACGTTAATGGAGGAAAAAATCTAGTGGTAAATGGGAGTTTTGAAGATTATGAGATATATCAACCTAAAAAGCTTGAAGAGGAAGAAGATGATTTTGTAGATGTTGAAATTGTAACACTTGCTGATAT
The DNA here is from genome assembly GCA_030426955.1 of Bacteroidia bacterium. Lineage (GTDB taxonomy): Bacteria > Bacteroidota > Bacteroidia > Chitinophagales > JAUHXS01 > JAUHXS01. The sequence continues at coordinate 26,267 of JAUHXS010000003.1, forward strand.
CAAAGTAGAAGAAATACAAGTGGATCAAAAGATTGTATTAAATAATATTTTGTTTGAAACAGGGAAGTCGATTTTATTGGCAGAATCTTATCAGGAGTTGGATCATTTAATAGAGGTATTGAATGAAAACCCTACTTTACACATTAAAATTACGGGGCACACAGATAACGTGGGTAGTGAAGAGTTCAATCAGCAGCTTTCTGGAGAAAGAGCACTTTCAGTAGTGGACTACTTGCTAACCAAGGACATTGATACCGATAGATTAGGCTCTGAAGGTCATGGAAGTGCTGAGCCAGTGAGAAGCAACCGAACAGAAGAAGGAAGAAGGTTGAATAGAAGGGTGGAATTTACGGTAGTTAAGTTGTAGGTTTTTAGATCCTCTTTTGTTAGCACCTGAGAGCTCTTATCCACACTTTAGACAATTTCTATAACTAGTGCCTTACTATGTTCAATTTGAAATAAATGCAGATCTTATAATAGCATTTGTTGCTCTTATTTTTAGTATTTCATATGCAATTTGGAATGAAGTTAGTTCTCAAAGAAAAAAGACATTAAGCTTGAGACAAGAGTTGTCTTTGACTCAATGTAAAGACTTTGTAAATGACTATGTTAAGGCTTGTTCAGAGTTTGTTTTTTTCTCCACTCAATACTAAATTTAGTCATGACCACAAAAGAATATCTGAATTAGCACTCAAGCCTTCATTTATAATTTTTCAATATTTTATCTTCTTGACTCCTGAAATATTAAAAGTCACTAAAAAGATAGAAAATATATTTGCAGATCGAATTGAAACGTTAAGTTCGACCGAAGCAGAAAAATCTAAAGAAAAACGAGAAGCACTTAAAGCAAAAATGGCTGAGCAAACTAGCCAATACAAGGAAGAATTAACGGTATTATTAAAGCTAGTTGATGATGTTGTAATGGGCGGAACTCTGAACGCAAAGTGGGAATAGAACTTTAAAATCTTATTCCTTATTCTTCAAATAGAAAAACAACACCACATCAATAATAAAGTGGGCAGCCATAGCAGATAGTAATCCCACTTCAACAAATAAGTATCCGAAGCCTGCTGAGACAATCACCATAAAAAAACCATAAACACTCATCCGCCAGTTATTGGGGTTTAAGTAACCGTGTAGGCCAACGAATAAAATTGCTGTCATCCAGATGCCTAACCAAGGCTGAATCGCTGCTCTGAATAAAATCTCTTCACCTACCCCCGCACTAAGTGAAAAGAAAAGAATGTCGTACCAAGTCAACCCAGCTATCTTGACGATCTCGGAGAAAAAACTTAGGTCGGTTTTGAAGAATGGTCTTGTTATGATTAACAACGCCAATAAAGCTGATGCTATGCCATAAGCTAAACCATAAGTAAGCTGCTTAGCTACAGATAATTTTGCTTCGAAAATGGATAAAAAAGTCTGTTCGTGAAAAAAAACAACAATACATCCACCGATGAAACTAAATCCTAGTATAGTCAGTAAGCAAAGATGATATATATTTTCTCTAGAAAGCTTCAAACTATTTTAAAATTGCCTTAGTCAGATCCTCTTTTTTGATAGCTTCCTGATCCCCCGTTACCATATTTTTCAATGTTACTTCTCCCGAAGTCATCTCATCTGAACCTGCCATGACAACAAACTTGATGCCCTTACTATCGGCATACTTAAATTGCTTTTTCATCTTGTCTGCATCAGGATATACTTCTGCCTTTATGCTTTCTTCCCTCAGTGTCTTTAAAATCGGCAAGCTATAAGCAACTGACGCTTCATCAAAGTTGGCAAACATAACCTCTGTTGACTGATTGGTTGATTCTGGAAATAATTTCAGTTCCTCCATGACATCATAAATTCTATCTGCACCAAATGATATACCAACACCGGATATGTCTGATAAGCCAAACAATCCCGTCAAATCATCATACCTTCCTCCTCCTCCTATGCTTCCAATGGAAACATTATTTGCTTTTACTTCAAATATCATCCCTGTATAGTAATCTAAACCTCTTGCCAAGGTAGGGTCAAAGACAAAGTCGTTTGCCAAACCTAGCTGGCTAACGTTTTCTTTTATATACTCCAACTCCTCTACCCCCTTCATGCCAATTGTTGATGCTTTTAGCTCCTCCGACCAATTAACTTGTTCGGGATTTTTTAAATACTGGCTTAATTTTTCTAATGTTGTTTCTTCAAAGCCTTTTTCTCTTAACTCTTTTAAAACACCCTCTAGGCCAATTTTATCTAGCTTATCAATAGCGATCACCAAACTTTGGAACTGCTCCTTAATATTTAACACTTCAGCAATTCCAGTTAATATTTTTCTATTATTGACCTTAATCGTTACCGGAATATTAAGCTTAGCAAAAACGGTATCATATATTTGAACTAACTCTACTTCGTTTAGCAGGGAATCACTTCCCACCACATCGACATCACATTGGTAAAATTCGCGGTATCTTCCTTTTTGCGGTCGATCTGCCCTCCAAACCGGTTGAATTTGATATCGCTTAAATGGAAAAGTGATCTCATTCTGATGCATGACTACATATCTAGCAAATGGGATGGTTAGATCATAACGCAAAGCTTTTTCGCAAAGCTCACTGGCCAACTCATTGCTTTTTAAATCGTTAATACTTGCTTCTTGCCTACTTACTTTAGATAAATAATCTCCCGAATTAAGCACTTTAAAAATCAGACGATCCCCTTCCTCTCCATACTTCCCCGTTAATGTGGATAATTTTTCCATTACGGGTGTCTCAATTGGCTGAAAACCATATAGTTCGAACACATTTCGTATCGTGTCAAAAATGTAGTTTCGTTTTCTCAGGATTTCAGGAGAAAAGTCTCTTGTTCCTTTAGGTATAGAGGGTTGTATTTTCATCAATCGTAAATTCTACACAAATTTACACTTATTTGCCGTAGGCTAAAACCGAACATACTGTAGATAAAACACTACGAAAGGTATCACAAAAAGAAATGCATCAAAACGATCAAGTAATCCACCATGTCCAGGCATGATATTCCCTGAGTCCTTTACTCCAAAAGATCGTTTTAGTTTAGATTCAAACAAATCACCATAAATACCTGCAATACTAATAACTGCTGCTAAAAGCATAGATGAAATTGGTGATAACCCTATTTCTAAAAAAGTGGGTACAAAAAAACCTAGCCCTCCCGAAAACAAAATCCCTCCGATAGCCCCTTCCCATGTTTTCTTAGGGGAGATGGATTCAAAGAGTTTATTTTTTCCAAGCAACAAACCACAGACATAAGCCATTGTATCGCTTGTCCAGATAATCATCAAAATAAATAAAACAAAGACATAACTATATGTTCCACCCGATAAAACCAATTGATTCAATAAAGACAATGGAACGGTGATGTACATAATCCCTGTTGGTAACGATCTATATACGGCACTTCCCATGGTATAAAGGGTGTATAAGAAATACAAAAAGATAATTAATATTAAGACACTAGAATAGCTGCCAAACATTCGATTTCCGAAATAAAAAGATAGGATATAAATGCCTACCCCCAATATTACCAGGCTTACGATATTTGCCTTACTAATTCCAGGTTGACTTATCTTATAATACTCCCAAAGGCAAACCACATTGATTACTCCAAACAAGACTAGATAACTATATGCGTTATACAAAACCCCTGCTAGCATAATGGTTATGAAAACAATTCCTGAAAGACTCCTTACAATTGTTGAGTTCATAAGTCTGCTTTGCTTATTACATTAGTTGCTAGTAATACATTGTCACGTTGTACATAAACTTCCACTTCACCAAAGGTACCATAGGTTGAGTCTTTTTTATCGATTAGCACACAGTTGATGTGTTTCTGATCTAAAATCCCCTTTACAATCTCCGCCTTAAAGCGATCTGCTGTGCTAAATACTTTGCCCCAATCTTTTTCCATTATAAAGCACGGATATGATAATAATCTGCTAGTCTTTCATCACTTTATAATATCCTTTTTTGCCGGCTGACCACACCTCAATCATATACAAGCCTGATTTGAGGATGGATAAATCTAGTGAAGTATTATTTTCTTGAGCGTAAACATTCATCACTTCTCTTCCTGATAGATCGCGAACGATCACATCAAACTGTCCTTCATTGTTGTTGATAATGTTTAACGCATCTGTCGTTGGATTTGGGAATAACGTCAAACTCTTGTCAAATTCGTATTCTTCTAAATTTGTTGAAATAGTAACCATTTCGCAATTGGAAGTATCAACACAACCATCTAAATCAACTTCGACTGCATAATTCCCACTTACTGTTGCCGTGTAGTTTTGACTAGTTTCTCCACTGATATCAGAAAAATTATCATCGCAATCTAACCATTGGTAGGCAACACCTGTTGTAGTTTCTTCTGAGCTTAACACTTCATTGGAGACCGTTACAGTATTCAATGGCAGTGCTTTTATGTTTGCAACAACCTTCGTTCTAGTAGCACTAGCGCAACTATTATCTTCTGTTTCAGCATAAAAAGAGGTAGTTGATAATAAATTATTTATAGTTAAGCTATCTCCACTCAGGCTATAATTTCCGCCATCCGTAATAACACTTCCGCCTGTTAAAGAATCAAACCAGATAACATCTCCTTCGCTTGATGTAGCAGAAAATACAATCAACCCACCTCCACAACGAGAAACAGAATCATCAGCAATAGGTGCTGATGGAAGTGATTTTATCTCTGCCACAATCGCTGTTCTAGAAGAACTAGCACAACCACTATCGTCCGCTCCTGCATAAAATGAGGTAGTTGACGACAAATTATTAATCGTTAAGCTATCTCCGTTTAGACTATAGTTTCCACCGTCTAGTATTGTATCTCCACCTGATAATGAATCATACCAAATGATATTGCCTGCACTTGATGTTGCCAATAATGTAATTTCACCATTGCCACAACGAGCAACAGAATCATTAGCAACAGAAATTTTGGGCCTATCACAGGCTCCAAACTCATAGGCGCCTATATCCGTTAATACATCTCGCTCAAATCCTCTTTGATCATTTTCAGGAGCATTAGCCGTATAACCAGCATCAATCGCTGGGCTTCCAGCCATTACAGCAACGGTGTAAGAGATTCCGTCATTATCTCTTAATGAATCTAAAAGTGGGTCAGAACTAGAGTTTAAGGTGTCTAACCCAGTTATATTGACACCATTAAATGCATCAGCATCTTGATAAATGGTATTTCTAACATTCAAAGTACTACCAACTGGACCATAGTTGTAAAAATCTTTTCCTTCTATCCCACTATTTCCATAAATGATGCTATTTTCTATTGTAATAGTGCTCGTTGAACTATAAGGATTAAGGACAACCGCCCCTCCTCTTTTCTCGCCTGTCCCAAATGTATCTGTGCTGTTACTCGTAAACGTACAGTTTCTTATTATACCAGTTTTTCCTCCCCCAACATCAACATATAATGCCCCTGCATATCTATAGCCATTGTCTGTACTTAAGAGTCTATTGTTATAAAAAGTTGTATTTTCTATTAGCTTTTCATCGCTACCACCTATATACGCTGCACCTCCTCGACTTCCTGCGGATGCACTTCTTATCAAGTTGTTGTTGAATAGGCAATTTTTAATTGTTGTTTTCGAATGAACATACAATGCGCCACCGCTCAGCGAACTAGGACCACCCATACCGTCAACAATGTTATCCTCAAAAATAACGTTGACAAGTTTTATTGGAGAATTTGCCAAAATCCCAGCGCCTCCCAAGAAAGTCACTTTTCCATTTTTCAGAGTTAAATCAGAAATTTCAATTTCTTCCATAATACCACCATTAATAGAGAAGATTCTACCACTTGCTGCATCATAGTCATCATGTGCTTTTATGACCGTATTTCTAGCACCAGCACCTATTATACGTAGTGTTTTGTCAATAAAAATATCGTTTTCTACAAAAGTTTCACCCATGATACGAATGATATCAAAGTTTTCCGCTGCTGTAACGGCAGAATCAATCTTAGCAAAATCTCCGGTTGATCCAACGGTATGTTCTTCAATAAACTCAATGGCAATGTTACTAATGGTATCTGCTCTGTTTTCTACTGCAGTATATTTTGTAAATGCACTGTCGGTAAAGACTAAGGTGATGTTATCGACATCATCTATATTTTTATGATTTGTTGCACTACCCTCTAAACTAAATATTAGAGTAGAGTCATTGGATTTGATGACCTTTCCCGTCAAGCCAGTAGGAAGATTAGCCAAACTAATCTTGTTAGAAACTATAAAGTCTTCTCCATTAGACCCATTAAATTTTTCTTGATCGTATCTACTGTGCGATACGCTAACGGCTTTGTCGGGAACTAAAGTTCCATCATTTAAGTCTCTATTTTCCAGAAAAGAGCCACTGTATGTTACTTCCAGGCAGTTGAAGGTAATATCATAGCTAAAAATGTCGAAATTATTGCTACAGTTTTTGTCTTCAAAAAAGTGTAGGCGATATGTTCCTGGAGAAGCAAATACATAGCTAAAATCTGTTGAGTCGTGCGTTAAAACATTATTGAAAGTATCGGTTAAGGTGATATGGTATATTCCCAGTTGAATATCTATTGTTCCCAATCTTTCTATATTAAGCTCTGTGTAACTATCTATAAGCCCTGTAGCATTTATTGATTGGCCATTAGAGTTTAATGTAATTGTTTCTAGGTAGCTAGTAGAAATACATTGTGCATTGCCCTGGTGCGCTATTAAAGTCGTCGCTAAAAAAAGTAAAATGGATAGGTGTTTCATGTTTTGTTTAGTTTGAGGATGGCACTTGGTTCTACTTTACCACCCCTGGCCCCTCCTATCCCGATAGCTATCGGGAGGAGGGGAGGTTCATAATCAATCTTTCATCACTTTATAATATCCTTTTTTGCCGGCTGACCACACCTCAATCATATACAAGCCTGATTTGAGGATGGATAAATCTAGTGAAGTATTATTTTCTTGAGCGTAAATATTCATCACTTCTCTTCCTGATAGGTCACGAACGATCACATCAAACTGTCCTTGGTTGTTGTTGATAATGTTTAACGCATCGGTTGTTGGGTTAGGAAAGAGATTGAATGATAAGGTTTGTCCTCCAGCAGATGGGCTTTCTTTGATACCCACAGATGGATCGTCACTTCCTTCTGTTTGGTCAATTGTTTTGATGCTTAGTGGTCCGTTAGTTTTGCCCGTTATATTCAATGTTGCACAGAAGGTGTCTGTACAATTGGTATTGGACACGATTAAGCACAGCTCATAGGAACCTGTAGAGGCATAGGTATGCTCTGGTAACTTCAAAGTAGAAGTATTGCCATCACCAAAATCCCATAGGTAGGTTTTGTTATTTCCTTTGGCTTTGTTGACAATGATTGCTCCTACATCTTCGCCTGCAGGTGGATTGTAGTCGATTGTAAAGTCGGCAGTCAAACTATCAATTATTAAATTAACCGTGATAATGCTGTCATGTCCTCCTGGGGCGGTAACGGTATCTCTATAATCTCCACTGGTAGTCCAAGTATATTTACCACTTGGGGAGGTAAATTCGTTACAAGCTGTTAAAGACATACATGAGCTGGTAAATAAGCGACTTTTATTTTCATAAATAACTGGGGCATTTAACCCGTAATAAGACCCTTGATATCCATTACTGTGAAATTGAAATGATATAATATCTGGTTTATTGTCATCATTTACATCACTAACTAATAGTGGTGAACGAGCAATTGCATCCCAACCAGGTACATCTGATTGCTCAAAAACGCCCCCGCCATAGTTTTTATAGAGTTTTATCTCACTTCTACCTTTAGAATAGTCATATACAGTTATTAAAATGTCTGGCAGATTATCCCCGTCTAAGTCGCTTATTGCAGCTATAGGCTTATATCCATTTGCTGAAAAGTCAAGGCTAATATCGAATTGTGGGAAAGGCGTAAAGCTGCCTCCTCCATCATTTCTATATAGTTTTATTTCATTGCCAGACGAAGTACTTCCTACAAATAAAATATCTGGCTTATTGTCTGCATTTACATCTTGAACAACTATGGTTCCAGTATAAAAGTCTAAGAAACTAGCAGGCGTGATATCTGTAAAACTCCCTCCTCCATTGTTTTTATACAGCTTTGTAACCGCTTGAAAGCTGTTATTACTACCCAACATCATTATGTCTGGCTTATTATCCGCATCTATATCCGCAATTGCGACATCCCCATGGGCAATAGAATCAAGTGTTAATCCTGGAAATTCTGTAAAGGTGCCATCTCCGTTATTTTTGTAGAGCTTTGTTACACGCCAATTGCTACTGTTACTCTCATATACGCGACATGAAATCAGTATATCTGCCAAGTTATCATCATCTACATCTGCAATAGCTGTAGCACCACTTCCCTCTGAAACAGCTGGGAATATAGCAGACGCCATCACTGAGAAAGTCCCATTGCCATTGTTTTTATATAGCCTTGTTTCTTCACTACCATTACCTTTTCCAGTAACATAGTCATATCCCTCATAGCCAGCCACTAAAATGTCTGCAAAGTTGTCATTGTCGATATCACCAACGGTAATAGAGCCTTCGTAGAATCCTGTAAGCCCTGTTCCTGTCAACTCTGTAAAATTACCGTCTCCAGCATTTTGATAGATATGAAAAGGATATTGCTCATCATCTGCATATATGGTTCCAGTATATAAAATATCTGGCTTGTCATCATTATTGATATCAGCAACAGTTGCCGCTTGGAAGCCTAAGGGTTTAAAGTTATTGCCACTAAACTCAGAGAAATTAAATGCACTGGTTTTTTCTGCACTACTGATGTTTAGGGTAATCACCCAAATACTGTCACAACCATGATGGTTGGTCACAGAGAGAGTATCGTAATACGTACCGCTAGTATAGACTACCTTTCCACTTGGCAAAGAAAAACTATCACAAGCTACTTCTGGCACTATGTGATACGTTCTCAGAATATCAAGTGTTACCAAATAAAGTGTATCGTTATCTCCAGGGTTGTCAATAGTATCTCCGTAAACACCATCTTCTGTCCAAGTATAAGCACCAGTTGGTGAGGTATAGCTTGCACAATCAAAAGTATCAATCAAGATGGTGGTACCTTTGATGTGTAGGTCAATTGTAATAACGCTATCACAGCCAACACTATTGATTATAGTATCCATATAAGTACCGCTAGTATACCATTCTTGACCCGAAGGTGAGTTATATACAAAGTCAGCAGTATCTGCAAACATGGTATCTGTTGCAGGATTAATGGTTAGATCAATAGTTATGACACTGTCACATCCTGCAGCATTGGCAATAGTATCGGTGTAAATATCTGTACTATCCCAGATATAATTACCACTTGGAGAAGTGTAAGCTTCGCAACGGGTTACAGTAATGCCTGAAAATGAAGTCTCTAACTCTGTTACTTCAATACTGTCTCTAGTGGTACAGCCATTATTCGTAATATCTACATAGTAGATACCAGATTTGTATACAAATAAGCTATCGGATGCAGACTCTGTAGCCGTTTCAAGGCTCATGACAGTTGCCTTACCTCCATTGGCATTATCTTTATAACCTACATATAGTTTTCCGTTTTCTGAATCTAAACTTATACTTTCGGTCGATCCCTCAGAAAAGCCAGCAGTGCCTACAACGGTCCAGATGCCTCCCTCATATTTCATTACCACTACTTTATCACCTTCAAGGTTATCTTTGTAGGCTACATACGGCACGCCATTCTCGACTACTAAACTCAAATAACCTACTACACCCTTAGAGAACCCTGTGTTGCCAACAGAATCCCAAACGCCTCCCTCATATTTCATTACAGTAGCTTTTCCACCATTTGCCGCATCATGAAAAGCTACGTAAGGAGTACCATTATCAATCGCTAGGCTGTGATCGATTGAATAACCTGGAGAAAAGCCTCTATTGCCAACAGAATCCCAAGTACCTCCTTCGTATTTCATTACGGTAGCCCCTCCACTGTTTGCATTGTCTTGAAATGCTACATAGGGAACAGTTCCATTAAAATCAAGATTTATGTGATTTGCACCTCCCCCAGAGAATGAAGTCGTTCCAACAACACTCCACATACCTGATTCATATTTCATTACCGTAATTCCATAACCGTTCTGATGATCTTGAAAAGCCAAATAAGGCACTCCTCCTAATACATACATACTTTGAGACCCGACGTCTCCTGGAGAAAAAGCAGGCGTCCCTACATGTACCCATGAAGCACCGTTAAACTTCATCATTGTTGCGCCACCATTAATGTTATCTTTGTATGACACGTAAATCGTATCATTATCATCAATAAAAAGACGCTGAAATGCAGTTTGAAGGGACGAAAACCTTGCGTTTCCAACAGTATCCCAAATACCTGCCTCATATTTCATCACTGTTGTTTGAGAACCTCCACTTACACCCTCCGCAAAAGCCAAATATGGAATGCCATTTTTAACGATCAAATCAGTAAAGCCAGCACTCGCTTTTGAAAAACCTGCATTACCTACCGTATCCCATTCTCCTCCTTTTATGCTCCAATCGTATGTATTACTACTACCTCCTCCACTAGCCAGCAATAACAATGAATCACTGTCACAAAACTCAGTGCTTGCAGGATCTATAATGCCATCATTTGGAGATGAATTAATTACTAGCTCCAATTGATAGATGCTATCACAAACACCTCCTATGGCATTAAAGCTAGTATCATAATAAGTGCCAGATGAAGTATAATTCATGTTATTTTGTGCCCAGGTATAGCTTTCGCAAGCGGTATCAGCTAGGGTATCATAAACAGGTTCATAAATAGTTAGGTTGATCGTGATAATACTATCACAGCCATTTGTATTAGGTATTGTATCATTAAATGTCTCACTAGCTGTTTTTATTTTGCCACTAGGAGAGGTGTAGCTTTCGCAAGCAGAAGGCGATATGTTACCGGTTGAAGGTTGGTTGATGGTCAAGTCAATGCTATAAACGATACTATCACAGCTAGATAAAGCATATCGTAATGTATCATTAAATAGCTCACTTACTGTCTTTACCTTGCCACTTGGAGAGGTATAGGTTTCACAAGCAGAAGGAGATATATTTTGTGTTGTTACACCGTCAATGGTTAGATCAATAGTAATGACACTATCACAAAGTGCTGCGTTGGGAATGGTATCATTAAACAACTCACTTACCGTCTTTATTTTACCACTAGGAGAGGTATAGGTATTGCAAGCAACTGGAGCAATACTTGAAGTCGTTGAATTCTTAATCGTCAGGTCTAAGGTCACAACACTATCACAACCTAGTGCATTTGCTCCAAATAGCGTATCATGATGTGTTCCAGACGTCGTGTAGGTTTGGCTGTTTTGTGCCCAAGTATAGCTATCGCAAGCTGTTTCGGATAAGCTGGAAGAGGTATTACACGTGCCAAAGAAAAAAGCTCTGATATGTCCATCTCCCATGCTATGTGTTGGTGAACTAGCAGCTAGATATTTTCCACTATCTGATAAGGCAACTGCAAATCCAAAATCATCAAAATTACTTGCTCCAGTAATGCTATCTCCTCTCTTTTCCCAAGATGAGGTATTCCACTCATAAACGGTCACTCTACCACTGTCATTTCCTGGAACTGGAGCCGTAGCTCCTATTGCAATAAAATCACCCTCTCCTGATAAACTAATCGACCTGCCAAAAGCATCATTGCTAACGGGAGAAACAATACTTCCTCCCTTTGGCGTCCAGTTGCTTCCACCCCATTCATAAACGTTCACGTAACCAATTCCACCTCCAAAATCTCTAGGAGCTCCAACTGCTAAGGTATTGCCATCACTAGAAATACTAACTGAGGCGCCAAACTGGTCTTCTGTACTTCCAGAATCTACCAGTTGTCTCATCCAGGTACCTGCCGAGTATTCATACACATATGTTTTTCCAGAAGCAAAACCATTCCCACCATCATAAAAATCTGCTCCAACTGCTAGTCTATTGCCTGATTCACTAAAGCTAATCTTAGCTCCAAAACTACTTGCATCTTCTTCTCCATTCATAGTATCTCCATAGGGTGTCCAATCGGGGTCATTCCATTGAAAGACTCTAACATTTCCTTTATCTGTCCCGCCTCCAGGACTAAAGGGTGCTCCAACAGCAACTAAACTACCGTTTGCTGAAAGAGAGACAGCTTCCCCAAAGCTTTCTTCTGGTGACATTCCTTTGAGCGTGTCACCTCTTTGTATCCAAGTTACTCCATTCCAGGCGTAAATATTTACAATTCCAGCTCTTGCAAATGCATAAAAATCACCTGAATCTGATGGAGCACTAACTGCAATTATATCACCGCTTGTATCAATACTAACGGATACTCCGAATTGCGCACCGTCTTCTGTACCCAAAAGATCTCCTCCTCTTTGTACCCAACTAGAGCCACTCCAATCATAGATTCTTGCTGCGCCTTTACTAAATCCGGCACTTGGCACTCCGACAATCATGGTATTGCCATTAGGAGTCATATCTATAGATACTCCTAAATTCTCTGATGTACCAATTGCTCCATCTATATCTGGTCCGCGTTTAATCCACTCCTGACCAAAAGTGTTTGCTGAAATAATTAGTCCTAGTAGTAATGTGATTATTTTTTGCATATCGCTAGATTAAATAAAGTAAAATCTGTTTACTTGGGTTAAATACTTTGGTGCAAAGGTATTGACATATTTTCTTTTAGTCAATACTTCGGGTAGCCCGATAAGACATATTTTTTTGACGATAGGCGATTAAAATAAAAATAACGTAACAGGAATATCATTATAGCCTACTTTAGAATGCCATACTTGTAACTCTTATGCACCATATCAACAGAGTTTTTGGCATCTAGTTTTTTAAGCAGGTTTCTTCTATGGGTATCAACTGTTCTAACGCTCAGAAACAAAGCATCTGCGACCTCTTTATTTGTTAGGCCTTGTGCAATATGCTCTAAAACTTCCTGTTCTCTTTCTGAAATTTGATAGGCTGATTCCTTCTTGCCTGCATCATCATTAACAACCTTTTGAACCATTGTGTTAGAAACCTCCTGGCTAAAATAGGGCTTGGAATCTAAAGTAGTCTTTATCGCTTTGATCAGTTCTTGTTGATCTGAACTTTTTAATAAATAGCTATTCGCTCCAGCCTTTAACATCTTTTCTATATAGGAATAGTCACTTTGCATGGTTAGAGCGATGATCCTTAATTCTGGTTTGTCTCTTTTTATCAACTTTGTCGCTTCGATACCGTTCATCTCAGGCATATCAATGTCCATTAGTACAATATCTAGTTTCTTAGTTAGAGCCAGCCCTAATGCAATTTGTCCGTTTTCTGCCTCACCCACTACTTCAAGCTCACTATCTGTTCCCAACATTGCCTTAATGCCATCTCGAATGATTTTATGATCATCTACAACTAAAATTTTAACTTTATCCATTATGTATTGGTATTTGGATTTTTGCAACAAAGCCTTTTCCTAAGGCATCTTCCACTTCAAAACTTCCTCTTAAGGACTCTACCCTAGTTTTTATTCCTTTAAAACCTATTCCTACGGAAACAGTATTAAAATCTTTGCTCAAGCCGACTCCATTATCTTGGTAAAAGCAATCCAAGCGTGAGCCTTCTTTATTTAGGTCGATTTTGATCTCACTTGCATTTGAATGTTTTATGGAATTATTGATCATTTCTTGAATTATTCTGAAAACATTAATTTCTACTTCATCTTTAAATCGACCTTCTTTAATAGTACTATTAAACTTTATTTTAATACCATTTGTAGCATTTATTTTTTCTATCATATCGTTTATGCTACCCACAACTCCGTGCTTGATCAAAGCCGGAGGCATCAGTCCGTGGGATATATTACGAGTTGCTATAACCGCTTCATCTGTTAACTTTATTGCTGTTTGTAGTAATTTTTTAGCATCTTGTTGTTTTTTAGATAAAGAGTGAGTAGAGGCAGTAATATTCATTTTTACAGCTGCTAGAAGTTGTCCTAAGCTATCATGGAGGTCTTGTGCAAATCGCTTTCGCTCTTTTTCCTGCATAGAAACTATCGCCTGCAACATTTGATATTCCATTTCCTTTTTGTCTTGAATCATTTTTTTTCGCTCAAGGGAATAAACGATTGCCTTGTGCAGCAGCTTTTCATCATATTCCCCTTTAGTAAGATAGTCTTGTGCTCCCAGTTTTATATATTTTGAAGCCACTTCTACATCATCTAATTCCGTTAATATTATGATGGGAAGCTCAGGGAACTTCCTAGCAATAAGTCTAAACCCCCTACCTTCAATACTATCAGGAAGGGAAAGGTCTAAGAATAATATATCGGGAGTTTGTTGCTCTACCTGCTTTATGCCTTCCTGCAACGTTTTGGCAAGGGTTACGTTAGAATTCAATGGAACATCTTGTATGTATTCCTTAAACAAATTTCTGTCATCAGGATTAGCTTCTATTAATAGTATTGTGACCGACTTCATTCCTTACTTAATTCTTGAGTGGAAGCGTTGCCAATGTAAATCATATAATGATGGCAGGAATGATAAAATATGCCAGCCAAATAGAATTGCCACTGAATAATATTGTAGAACCAACCATGAAGCCCCGACCATTTAGCGCATATCCATCGTGGAGGCCAATCTGAAATATTAAACATTTTAATGATAAAGTGTACTGCCTGATCCATCATACTGTTATTGTATTCCAATACCTGCTTTACTAAAGATACGCAATATGAGGACGCAAAAATGGGGGGAATTAAAAAATACGACTTTTACCTAAGTAAAACCCCTAGCCTTTAATTGGTAGTCACTAAGCAAAAGCCAATTGCTTAGAGTTTCTAATTTTTAATGGAGATAGCCACAATGAAATAGATAATGGTATCTTGAAACACAACTAACGATTTGTAACTCTAGTTCTAAGTTTTAGTTTCACGTTTCTGACTTCGAGTCTTTAATTTCTTGTCCCTCTACCTGATTTCTGACATCCCAATCCTAGTAATTAATCTTAGTTTTGATGTCTAGTGCGTCTCTAAAACCATTTCCAAGCACGTAGAAAGCAAGAACTAAAATCATAATTGCGAAACCTGGAACGATGGCCAAAAATATTTGATTAGATATGAGGTATGCTCTATGCTCACTAATCATCATTCCCCAAGAAGGGGTGGGTGGTTGCACGCCTAACCCAAGAAAACTCAGTCCTGCTTCTATTAAAATTGCAGAAGCAAAATTAGCGGCAGCAATTACCATAACTGGGCCAAGTACATTGGGCAAAATATGCCTAATGATAATTCTGGAATTGCCATAGCCCAGCGACTTTGAGGCTTCAATAAATTCCACTTCTCTGATGCTAATCACTTGCCCCCTAATAATTCTGGCTACTTCTACCCACATAGTTAAGCCAACTGCAATAAATATTTGAATAAATCCCTTCCCTAATACCAATGTAATCGCAAATATTAACAATAAAGTAGGAATAGACCATATCACATTGATCATCCACATCAAAAAATCATCTACTTTTCCTCTATAATATCCAGCCATCGCACCTACTGAGATACCTATTACTAGAGAGATTAATACTGCTATAAAACCCACAGAAAGCGAAATTCTGACGCCTATTATCATCCTACTTAGCAAATCTCTACCAAATTTATCCGTCCCTAACAAATAGGTATTGATAACAATATTGTTTTCTTCTATCTCTTTTTGCAAGTCCCTAATAGACCTAGAGTGCTGCTTATCTGCATAATCATAAAATGTCAAATTATCTCCTTCCGCATTTATAATGGGTTGATTGATTGACCTAGCATAAACTACATCAACCAAAGCAATTTTATCACTGCTACCCATGGTTTGTTCGCCCATGTACTCTTCGATAATGATATATTCATCTTCAAATTTGTAAGAATTAAAGGGAATAAACTTATAGCTGCTTTCCTGTCCTTTAAACATTTTTGTCACAAAGGATACTTTCTCTACTTTCTTGTTCCTTTTAACCTTAAGCATCTGCATGGAAAACCCAGGAGGCTTTGTTCCAATCTGTAAAATCATGTTATTAGCATCTGGCGTTGGATCTGGCGTTATGGTATAACCGAGGATGGCAATTATAAAAGCAATTGCAATTACAATCATACCAAGAACGGCAGGTTTGTTTTTGAGCAACCTTTTCCAGGCACGCATTGAAGGGCTTACAATTCCAGGGTCCTTATTTTCTTGAACACTACTCACTTAGATACCTATGCTAGAGACTTCGTCCTTTCCATTTAGGGCTTACAAAGTTACTACAAATACCGATGACTGCAATATAAAAAATATGAATTATCTCAATGATTAAGAAAGTCGACAAATATAGTTTTTGTTTGAAGTGTTGATTGATTGTTTTGATGAAAATGAGGTCAAGAAGGATCTTGGTTAGTAGCCAATAGCCGATAGCTATTAGCCGATAGCTATTAGCCGATAGCCAATGGCTGATGATTAAGAAAATGGGAACTAAATTGAAAGACAAGGTGACAATGGCGATAGCTCTATTAGGCATTGATGAGTTACTTTTTGCTTTTCCTCCCCATCTGACTCTTTGGTAAAATAGTTTTTTCCAAGATTTTAGAGGTCTTGTATAAACGGTTGCTTTGTTTGAGATTAAGAGGTGTATTTTGTTAGGAAATCTTTTGCCAAAGGTGTTCAACAAGTGTACATCATCTCCTGAGGCAATATTTTTAGATGTTTTATACCCGCCAACTTCTTTAAAAGCACTTTTTTCATAAGCTAAGTTTGCTCCATTGCACATAATAGGCTGTTTATTGTTTATCAAAGCTCCTGATACTCCAGCCATAACTAAAAAATCAAGTTTTTGAAACTGTTGAACTAACGATTGATTTGCTTCGCATAAAACACTGCCGCAGATCATTTTAGGTTTGTATTTTTCATAATAAGATACGATTGTTGACACCCAAGACTTGCCCATCATGCAATCTGCATCTGTAGTAATAATTAGCTCACCATCAGCATTATCAACTGCAATTTCAATTCCCCTTTTCTTAAACGCAACCAAATTAGGGTCTAAGTCATGTTCTGATAATGGTATTCCCTTTATTTTATGACCATATGACCTAATTATCTCTGCAGTATTATCTTCTGAATGATCGTCCACGACAATTATTTCATATAGATTCTTCTGATAGTCTTGTTGTAAAAGTGCTTCAAGGCAATCAGCAATATTATCCGCTTCATTCCTAGCTACAATTATTACGGAAACCGATGTTGTTGAGTTTTGATTTGTTTTAAGCTCGAACTTCGATTTTCTGATCCAGCCAAAAAGTAAATATATGATCAGATAAGCATATAAAGCAGTTATAACCAATACTATGACAAATGTGAAAATCATACCGCTATTTGTTAAGAAATAGTAACTTCTAGTTTATGGTTTTTGGTTAAATCATCTAACTTTGCACTACACAAAAAAATACAAGCTATGCCTAAAGATAATTCAATAAAGTCGGTATTAATTATAGGAAGTGGCCCGATTATTATTGGACAGGCATGTGAGTTTGACTATTCAGGATCTCAAGCAGCAAGGTCTTTAAGGGAAGAAGGAATCGAAGTCTCCTTGGTTAATTCTAATCCTGCCACTATTATGACTGACCCAGTCACGGCAGATCACATTTACTTACTGCCTCTAACAACTGATTCACTTGTAAAAATTTTAGAAGAACAACAAATCGATGCCGTACTACCAACAATGGGTGGACAAACAGCCCTAAACCTCTGTATCGAAGCTGACGAATTGGGCATTTGGGAAAAATATAATGTCCGTATCATTGGTGTAGATATTGATGCAATAGAAAAAACAGAAAATAGAGAAGAATTTAGAAAGTTGATGATCGATATTGGTATTGGGGTAGCTCCCTCTCAAATTGCCAATTCATTTCTTGAGGGGAAAGATATTGCGCAAAAAATAGGATTCCCTTTAGTTATTAGACCATCTTATACGCTCGGCGGATATGGAGGCGGTTTTGTACATGATAAAACGGAACTAGATGATGCGTTAAAAAGAGGCTTGACCGCTTCCCCAACTCATGAAGTATTAGTTGAAAAAGCTGTACTAGGATGGAAGGAATATGAGTTAGAGCTTTTAAGAGATGCCAATGATAACATTGTTATTATTTGTGCGATCGAAAACTTCGATCCGATGGGTATTCATACTGGAGACTCTATAACAGTAGCACCAACCATGACACTTTCTGATCCAGCTTATCAGAAAATGAGGAATATGGCAATGCACATGATGCGTTCCATCGGAACATTTGCAGGCGGTTGTAATGTCCAATTTTCTGTTGATCCAGTTACAGAAGATATCATTGCCATAGAAATCAATCCAAGGGTATCCCGTTCATCAGCATTAGCATCAAAAGCTACTGGTTACCCAATTGCGAAGATAGCGGCTAAACTAGCAATTGGCTATCATTTGGATGAAGTCAAAAATCAAATTACAAAAACAACCTCTGCTTATTTTGAACCAGCATTAGACTATGTCATTGTTAAAATCCCTCGATGGAACTTTGATAAGTTTAAAGGTTGTGACTACACACTTGGTCTACAGATGAAGTCCGTAGGAGAGGCGATGGGAATTGGAAGAAATTTCCTTGAGGCACTCCAAAAAGCTTGCCAATCGCTAGAGAACAATAGAATGGGATTAGGAGCAGATGGAAAAGAATGGCGTCAACTAGAAGGCGTTATTGAAGGGCTTGAAAAACCATCTTGGGATCGATTATTTAGAATCAAGGACGCATTAATGCTGGGTGTTCCTCAAAAGTCAATAGAAAAAATCACAAAAATTGACCACTGGTTTATTGCCCAAATACAGCAGTTAGTTGACATAGAAAAGAAAGTAAAAAACATAGCTCTTGAAGATATCTCAAAAGAGTTTATGTTAAAGCTAAAGCAAACTGGGTACTCCGACTACCAAATTGCCTATTTAGTCAGAAACGATGTTGAGGAAGATGATGTATATGAATATCGAAAAAAGTTAGAAGTATCTAGAGTTTACAAATTAGTTGATACTTGTGCTGCTGAGTTTGAAGCTCAAACACCTTATTATTACTCAACCTTTGATACAGAAAACGAAAGTACAGTCTCTGATAAGAAAAAAATCATTGTATTAGGTTCAGGGCCAAATAGAATTGGACAAGGTATCGAGTTTGATTACTGTTGCGTGCATGGTATTAAGGCAATTAAAGAGGAAGGGTATGAAGCAATCATGATTAATTGCAACCCTGAAACAGTTTCGACAGACTTTGACATTGCTGATAAGCTATACTTTGAGCCTATCTTTTGGGAACACATTTATGAAATCATTGAGCTCGAAAAACCAGAAGGAGTGATCGTTCAGTTGGGAGGGCAGACGGCATTAAAGCTTGCTGAAAGATTAAAAGAAAAGGGCATTAAAATTATTGGAACTTCTTTTGAAAATATGGATTTAGCTGAAGACAGAGGCAGGTTTTCAGACTTGTTAAAAGAACTTAAAGTTCCATATCCAGATTATGGTGCTGCTACTACTGCCGACGAAGCGCTTGAAGTTGCTAATAGAGTTGGATACCCTGTGTTGGTAAGGCCTTCTTACGTGCTTGGGGGACAAAGAATGCGTATTGTCATCAACGACGAAGAATGCGAAAAACACGTTATCGGTATTCTAAAACACATTCCGAATAATAGAATATTAATAGATCACTTCCTAGATAGGGCAGAAGAAGCAGAAATAGACGCTATATGTGATGGAGAAGATGTTGTGATCATGGGTGTGATGGAACATATTGAACCTGCCGGAATTCACTCAGGTGACTCCAGCGCAGTACTACCTCCTTTCAGCTTATCGGAAAAGGTGATCAAAGATATGGAGGAATATGCCAAGAAGATTGCATTGGCGCTTAAAGTAAAAGGTTTGCTGAATATACAGTTTGCCATCAAAGATGAGAAGGTATATATAATAGAAGCAAACCCTAGAGCTTCTCGAACGAGTCCTTTCATTTGTAAAGCTTACCAAGTGCCTTTCTTGAATATGGCAACTAAAATCATGATGGGAACACACAAGTTGAAAGATTTTAAGTTTGAGAAAAAGCTGAATGGTTACGCGATTAAAGAACCTGTGTTCTCATTCAATAAATTCCCGAATGTCAACAAAGAGTTAGGCCCTGAAATGAAATCTACGGGAGAAGCAATTCGTTTTATAGAAAACCTTCAAGATCCATTTTTCAGACATTTGAAGAGTGAAAAGTCGATGTACTTGAGTAAGTGACCTGCTATTAATATAGGCGTTCTCGCAAGTACAAATATTCTTTTTTTATAAGCATTTTAGATGCTTTTTAAGTTTAAGAACTCCCTCAAGAGAGCAGAGCCTCCCTTGGGTCGATATTCTAAAATAAAAAACACTCTATTTGAAGAAATGCGCCTAATTAAAAGCGATAGATCAGTGGATCAAGCAAGAACCTTCTTAATTTTCACTAAATCTTCCAACAATCTTTCTAGCAGATTTAATTGAAGCATATTTGCTCCATCTGACTTTGCATTGGCAGGATCAGGATGCGTTTCAATAAAGATGCCATCAGCACCCGATGCAATGCCTGCTTTGGCAATAGTTGAAATCATTTCTGGCTGTCCACCCGTTACACCTGAACTTTGGTTGGGTTGTTGTAATGAATGCGTACAGTCTAATACAACTGGCACATCAAACTTTTTCATAATGGGAATATTTCGAAAGTCCACTATTAAATCTTGATAGCCAAAAGTTGTTCCGCGTTCCGTTAAAACCACTTGATTATTTCCTTCATTTTTGACTTTCTCAACTGCAAACTGCATCGAAGCTCCAGATAAAAATTGACCTTTTTTAATATTGACAACCTTACCAGTTTTTGCAGCTGCAACTAAAAGATCTGTCTGGCGACATAGAAAAGCTGGTATTTGTAGGATATCGACATACTTCGCAGCCATTGATGCCTCTTCAGGAGAGTGAATGTCAGTCGTTATTGGCACATTTAGCTCTTTTTTAATTCTAGCTAGAATCTCTAGAGATTCTTTATCTCCAATTCCTGTAAAAGAATCTGCTTTGGATCTATTGGCTTTTCTGTAAGATGCCTTAAAAACAAAGGGAATGTTTAGCTTTTCTGTTATTGATTTTACATATTGAGCGACTTGAAAAGTAGTTTCTTCATTTTCGACAACACATGGTCCAGCAATGAGAAAAAACTGACTGTTACTTGGTTGAAGGATGGTATTGATCATAATATAAAAAACCTTATTGCTATTCGTAGCTTGTAGCTACGAATGTAAATATATTTTCTGTTGCTGATCACAGCTTATAACTACGAATAAACATAACATTATTCAATGATATCAATTTTCAATAAACTCAACATGTCACTATACGCTCTTGCACTTGAGTAAATATAGTCATAATCATTATCAACAACACGTGCTCTTATTGGATTGTTGTGAATATAATCTAACTTTTGATCTATGAATGCATTACTAATTAGTTCTTTGGGTTGATTTTCGTGTGTCCAAAGTTGATATTTTGTATTACGTTTATGCTTTGTTGCTGCCCTTTCAAACATAAATAATAACCACTCTTTTCGACTCTCTCTTCCCTCTTTTATCGCTTTTATAATTTGTTTGCTCGTATACGTTTTAAACTCTTTTATTAAAGTGCTTAAATCTGTCATTTCTGATGATAAGATACAGTGCACATGGTTGCTCATTATTACATAGGCATGTATTCGCAGCCCTTTTTCTCTTTGACAATATCTGAAGCTATCTATGATAATATCTCTATAAGTGCTACGACTAAATATATCTATCCAATAAACCACTTGAAATGTCAGGTAATACATTCCATGCTGATTGTCTATCTTATAGCCTCCAGACATAATTGCTAATTTAATTATTTAGACTTGATTGCTGGTAGTTATTATTCGTAGCTACAAGCTACGAATAGCGTGGGGTATTATTCATCATACCTTGAAAAAACTCCCACAATAACATCATTCTCAGTCTTGAATACTATGTCTAATCCAATTCGCTTATTATCCTTAAAGACGATTAGTTTAAAAAAATCTTCACCTTTTAAATTATCCGTATAACTATCGTATGATTTCTTAAATGTACTTTTAAACATTTCAATATTACTTCCCAGCCTAATAGTTCTAGAATTGATCTCAAGAGAGAGTGAAGAGTCCTTATATAAGGAAAATTCTTTTAGCAAATATTTATTGCTTTCAGGGTTTAATATAAAAGAAGTGTAATTTGTCATATTCTTATCATAAAAATATATTTTAAACTGTTCACCGGTCAGTTCATCGATTCCCTCGTTTATTTTCATTGATTTCAATGTCACTTTTTTATCTTCCTTACTGCCTATCGATAAACCCATAAGCTTTAATGAATCAATTTGTATTACATCATATGAAATGGAATCTATATTATTTCCGTAATAGTTAAAATCCTGAGCAAAAGCAATGCTGAATAATAAACATGAGAATAAACTAGTTAGCCAAGTTGCCATTTGAATCAAATTTAGTTTTGAAGAATGGAAGAACACTAACCCTTGAAGTTAAAATTAGTGCAGACTCCTATCATACCTTGTAATTAAGGTCACTCATCAATGAGATTAATACTTTTAATCTTAGCATCTGACATTGTAATTCGCACCTCTATTGAGTACCCTGAATAGCTTTGCTCTTGTGTAATTAAGGGAATTGAAATTGCTTTTACACTATCTTCACCACTTTTATATTTATAAAGCTTATTGAAAGAAAGAGGGTAATTTTTTTTGACTTTCTCCTCCTGGTCACCTACTATAAGATTTAAAGGCTCGACCGAGAGCGTAGTATCTCGATTTGAGAAAGTTGTTATCATATCATTTTCAAAATAAAAATCTATATTCTCAAACTTTAGATACTTTATTGTACCACCATCTATTTCATTATCAATGGTCTTCTCCTCTATGGGTTTCCCAAGAATCTTTACAAATTTTTTAGGACTGGATTTTAACAGAAGACCAGAAATTGTCAAGGAATCTATATTAATTACGTTGTAACCTTCCTGAGCCCTAATAAAAGATTCTGATGATAGAAAGCAAATTAAAAAAAGGATATTAAATGTTCTCATATGATTTATTAATTAATAACATTTCCTTGAAGATCAAATTGAGTCTTAAGGTATTGCATAGGATCAACTCTAGTTTCTGCCGAAAAGAATTTACCACCTACGGAAAACTCTATGTGGACATGAGTTCTAGATGGATTTTTGTTATTTGCAGCATTCCCAGTTGAACCAAGCTCTCCAATATAATCACCACCATTAATCTCTTTCCCCTGATCATCTTGTTTGAAATATATTTTGTCTAGGTGACAATATTTTAAATAAACATCATTTCCAGTTTTTAGACGAGTTTTAATAACTACATAATTTCCTAAACTTCCCTTTAAATATTGACCTGGAGAAAAAGTGTTTCTTATTTCGACCAACTTGCCTTTATAGATTGATTTTATCTTAGATTTCAAAGGTGCATGGATATCTACACCTGTATGTCTCTGAACACCATTGACATTATTACATCTTTTTTGAGAATTATTTCTAGTACAACCGAAAGTTCCTCCTGTATAATTGCCATAGTTGTTTGAAGGAGCAATTTTAGGATTTTCAACTACATCTACAGGACCAAAAATTTTAGCTTCTCTCAATATCCTATCCAACTCATCTAATAAGTCATTCATTACTTCCTCTAAGGGCATATCTTCAATACTTGAATAGCTCTTCTTTTCCTATAAAGGGTAATTTAGAACACCATTGTTCAACATATCCAATGTTTCTTTATCGAAGATAGTACTTAATCCATCTTCCACCCATACCTCTCCAGTTGCTGTGTATGATGTAGGCTTCTCGGCTGTTCCTTCATAAGTATAGTTAATCTTAATCCCAATAGTTCTTTTTACGGATTGTGACTTATAAAGTGCTAAGCCTTCAGCAAATACATTTTTTAAAAAAGTACACATATGAAATACCTCTTCTTCTATATAGCCATTGACTAAAAGCAAGACTTCATGATCTGCTTCAAGCTTTTTCATTTTATCTGTAAGGTTACTTGTTTTCTCTTTGAAATGATCATCAATAATATCACAATGTCTTTTCTCAAGCCATTCTCCCTTTTCCTTATCACTCATATCATTACTTTGAGCAAAAACCATACCAAACTGCATGATTAGTAATACAAAAAAGAAATACCTTATGTGCCTCAATTTCATCAAGTTCTAAATTAAGCATTAAGAAGCTAAAAACTCTTTTCTATCGGCATCCAATTTTAATAGAATAAAAAGTAAAATAGTAAACCCAAACATGGACGAACCGCCATAGCTCATTAAAGGACAAGGGATGCCAATCACAGGAGCAAGTCCAATGGTCATGCCAATGTTTATGGTTATATGAATAAATATGATGCCAGCAACTCCATAGGCATAAATACGACTATACTGTTGCCGTTGTCTTTCTGCGATGAAAACAATACGCAGTAGTAGCGCAGTAAATAGTCCTAAAACAAATAGGCTCCCAATAAAACCTTGCTCTTCTCCAATAGTGCAAAAGATAAAATCTGTGCTTTGTTCTGGTACAAAGTTGAACTTTGTTTGGGTACCATTCATAAAGCCTTTTCCAGAAAAGCCACCCGACCCAATAGCTATTTTAGATTGATTGACATTATAGGCGGCTCCATAAGGGTCTACTTTTTTACCTAATAATACGTTTACACGTTCTCTTTGATAAGGCTTTAGGACATTGTTAAATGCATAGTCAATACTAAACGCAAAAGCAGATGCCACAATAAATCCGATGACGGCAAAGTATATCGCTTGTTTATTTTTCCTTAAGTAGTAAATAAAGATTGCAGTTAAGGCAAACAAGCTTCCAATAAGGATAAACTTATCAACTAGTAAAGCAATGACTGATATAATGGCAATTGCCAGAGCTAGAGCCAGTTGATAAGCTGGCCAAGCCTCTCGATAAGCCGCAATCATAAGTGCTGTAAATACTAATGCCGACCCAGTATCTCCTTGAAGAATGATTAAAGCCGTAGGCGTAAAAATTATAGCTAGAACTATTAATCGATCTTTTAGTGACTTGGCAATATTTACATTGAAAGTGCTTATAAACTTTGCCAATGCCAACGTAGCACCAAATTTAGCAAATTCAGAAGGCTGGATTCTTATCGGACCAAGTTCAAACCAAGAGGTAGAGCCTGCTACTTTTTTTCCAATGAGTAAAACTAGTATGAGTAGTCCTATTGAGATTCCATAAATAAGATACGAAAATGTAATATAAAGCTTACTATCAATGAATAAAATACCTGTTGCAATCAATAGTGAGATGACGATCCATATAAACTGTTTGCCATAGCTCTGAGAATATTCAAAAATACTAGGATAGTCCTCTGAGTATGCTGCAGAGTAAATTGTAAGCCATCCAGTAACAGCAAGCATTAGGTATATTAATACCGTAATCCAATCTATTTCCTTAAAAGGGTTACTCCTTCTCATAGGCAACGTTTAATAGATTTGCATTTAAGACCCTGTCTTCTAGCCACTTTCTTCTGCGAGTTATTTTATTAGTTAAGTATTTTTCAATCATAAAGCTAGCTATGGGTGCTGCCCATGTTGCACCATATCCTGCATTTTCAACAATTACGGCAATCGCAATTTGAGGGTTTTCCTTTGGCGCAAAACATGCAAAAACAGAATGGTCTGCTCCATGAGGATTTTCGACTGTTCCTGTTTTGCCACAAATTTTTATACTATCCAGTCTTGCAATTCTGGCAGTACCTCTTTCTACTACCTCTTCCATAGCATCAATTACAATGTCAAAATTTTTGCTTTGAATATCAATGCTATGTGTTTGACGAAATTGGCTCAATATGGAATCATTGTCCTCAATGTTTTTAACCAGATGAGGTGTTTTAAAATAGCCCCTATTAGCAAAAGCGGCCATCATATTAGCAATTTGTAGCGGTGTAGTCAGTAATTCTCCCTGGCCAATACTGAGAGAAATAATTGTAGGTGCTTTCCACGCTCCTTTTCCGTAAACTTTGTTATAATATTCTGTTGTGGGCGTGAGTCCTTTCACCTCGTTTGGAATATCAATACCTAGTTTTTGCCCCATACCAAACTGATCTAAATAAGTTTTCCATTTTTCAAATGCACTTTCAACTGACTCATATTTCTTTTGATTTAAAATTTTATCCAATAAATAACAGAAATAAGCATTGCTGGATAGCTGTATGGCCCTGCTTACATTGTAATTACCTGCAGGTGCATGATCCCCAACTCTTAATCCACTAGTGTAATAAGCGCCTTTGCTATAATAAATGGAGTTTTGGGTTATCACGCCTTCTTCTAGACCAATAAGTCCCATGACGGTTTTAAAAACAGATCCAGGGGAGTATTGTGCCATAATGGGCCGATTGTATAGCGGTATTAAAGTGTCTTGTATTAGGGCCTTATAATGATCCCCTTTATCTCTTCCAGACAAGATATTTGGGTCGTACGAAGGGCTGCTTACTAGTGCTAGAATTTCTCCTGTTGAAGGCTCAATGGCAACAATAGAGCCTTTCTTGTTTTGCATGAGCGTTTCCCCATATTCCTGAAGCAGAATATCAATAGTAGAAGTAATGTTTTTACCACCTATGGGAATTTTGCTTTCCTCTCCGTCATCCTCAAAGACGCCTTGTTCTCTACCATGTACATCTACCATTAGGTATTTTTTTCCTCTTTTTCCACGAAGAAACGTTTCATACTCATTTTCTATTCCTGTTATACCGATATAGTCACCAGGCTGATAATATTTATTTGAAGCCTTAATTTGGCGATCGTTTACTTCTCCAATGTATCCTAGAAGATTAGAACCCGCTTCAATAGGATAGCGTCTTACAGTCCTTTTTCGCACATAAAATCCAGAATATTTATGTAAATGCTCTTGAAAATTGGCATAAGTACGAGCTGAAATTTGCTTGATTAATACAGATGGTTTATAACGAGAGTAGCGTTTAGCTTTTTGAAGCCCTTTTTCAATCTCTTCTTTTTCTACTTCCAATATATTAGATAAAGCTTCAAGATCGAGATCTTTGCTGACTTTTCCTGGAGTAACCATAATGTCATAAGCGGCTTCATTATAAACCATTAATTTTCCATTCCTATCATAAATAAGCCCTCGTGAGGGATAGACTGTAACCTCTCGAATAACATTATTCTTAGCTAACTTTTTATAATCGCTATTTATAACTTGAATGGAAAAAAGCTTTGAGAGAAATATGACAGGAATTAGAACAAAAATTCCAATAATAATGGCTTGTCTTCCTTGAGAAGATTCCATCTATCGCCTTTTATTTGATGAAGTGAATAAGCTAAAAGCAAACATACAAGCTACACTGTAAATGGTGCTGAAGAAGATTTTTGAAAAAAGATAAAGTGGATATTGAAAGCTCATAATTTCTAGTCCAAATAATATGATATGATGAATTAGTACAATTATTGTTAGGTAAAAAACAAACCATCCATATCCTTGAGAGAAAGGACTTATTGGTGCATCATCATCATAGCCAATGCTTGGTGCGATTGCTTTTAATATACTTGGTCTTAAAAAGGCGATAAAAGTGGTTGCCGCGGCATGGATGCCAGCATCGTTCGTAAAAGCACCAACTGATAACCCTAGAAAAAAACCTGAAAAAATAATGATCCAATGAGGTAGATTTACAGGAAGCAACAATAGAGTTAGCAAGTATGCGTATGGTGTGATATACCCAAGAATACTCATATTATTAAGTATGCCCACTTGCAAAAACAATAGAATAAAGAATCTTATTATAGGAATGGCTGTTCTTTTATTCATTCTCCTCTTTAGATGAGAGTTCCTCCAACTCTTCTTTCTTTAAATGGTTTACAATATAGATGTATTCGATACTTTGGAGGTCAGCAAACAATTGCACATCAATATCATAAAAGTTCGTGCCCTCAATTAATTCAAAATTTGAAACAGCGCCAATTGGAATATCTGCAGGAAAAAAGGTAGAGTAACCACTAGTTACAATAGTATCTCCTACTTGTATGTTAACATGCTGAGGAATATCATGCAGCTGAACTATAGTATGCTTTTTACCATTCCATTCAACTGAGCCGAAGTAGTTGTTTTTCTTGAATTTGGCACTTACTTTTAAATCTTTATGAAGAAGAGAGATTACAGATGTATAATGATTGGAGACCGTCTTGGTCAGTCCGATAATCCCTTTATCACAGATTACACCCATTTCTGCCTTGACCTCCTGAATACTGCCCTTGTCTAGGGTTAGATAATTCGTTAAGCTACTAATAGAGTTGTTAATTACTTTTGCGGGAATAAACGTATATAGCTGTTCCGAAGCGACATTTCGAACAAGACCTACTTTAAAACTTTTATTATAATGAGCACTTTTTAAAGCAGCTTTGAGTTTAGCATTTTCTGACAATAGTTGTTCATTAGCCTCTTTAAGCTGAAAATAGTCTGCAATGTCGCTCGTGGAGTTATAGAAATTGCCTATTAAGTAATTTGCGGAAGAGAAGAAAGATGCTCTGTGAAAATTGCTTTCAGTACTGATGATCAGCCCACAAAAAACCTCTAATACAACGAATAAGAAAAAGCCGTAAAATCTTACAATAAATCGTAAAAGACTTTGCATTTATGGCTTAACTCATTAAGAATGGGAACTTCTTAATATTTTTTAGTGCGATTCCAGTGCCTCTTACAACTGCTCTGAGCGGGTCATCAGCGATATGAACAGGTAGTTTTGTCTTTTGGGAGATTCGTTTATCTAAACCCTTTAGTAAAGCCCCTCCTCCTGTTAAGTAAAGCCCAGTTTTGTAAATATCAGCAGCTAGTTCTGGAGGCGTTGTCTCCAATGCTTTTAGGACAGCTTCTTCAATTTTTGAAATAGACTTGTCTAATGCATGAGCAATCTCTGTATAAGCCAATGTGATTTGTTTTGGAATACCAGTCATCAAGTCTCTTCCGTTTACTGGCATATCCTCAGGCGGATTTTCCAATTCGGTAAGTGCTGAACCTATCGTTATTTTGATGTTCTCAGCAGTACGTTCGCCAACTAAAATATTATGTTGTCTTCTAACATAATCAATAATATTAGCGGTAAACTCATCACCAGCAATTCTTATGGACTGGTTGCATACAATTCCTGATAATGCAATCACAGCAATATCAGTAGTTCCTCCACCTATGTCAATGATTAAGTTACCCATCGGTTCTTCGACATCGAGTCCAATACCAATAGCTGCAGCCATAGGCTCATAAATTAAGTATACTTCGCTTGCTCTTGCATGTTCAGCGGAATCTCTAACCGCCCTTTTTTCTACTTCAGTGATATTAGATGGAATGCATACTACCATTTTGATAGAAGGAGAGAAAAACTTATTACCGAAGTCAATCATTTTGATCATTCCCCGGATCATGTTTTCTGCTGCGTCGAAGTCTGCTATTACGCCATCTTTTAAAGGGCGAATGGTTTTGATGTTTTCATGTGTTTTTTCATGCATCTGCATCGCCTTACGACCTACAGCAATCATCTTGCCAGTATTTTTTTCCATTGCAACAATAGACGGCTCATCGACAATTACCTTGTCTTTGTGTATAATCAAGGTATTAGCAGTCCCTAAATCGATTGCAATTTCTTCATTTAAAAAGCTAAATATTCCCATCTGCTAGTTAATATTTATCCCAATTTACGCAATAGAAAGACACGAAGTGTCTAAACTATAGTGTTAGTTGGAGTAATCCCGATTTAAGGTTTGTTAGAAAATACGCTGAGTGTATTGACTTACAAACTTTTAATCGATTAAGCATTTCTAATGCTTAATTTAGGTTTATGCAAATATAGCTAAATAAATGTAGTTGTTTTGTATTGAGTATTAATAGCTAGCAAATGCTCCAGCTCAAAATGTATTGGAAGGCTATTAAACTTGCAATAAAAATCCTGAGTTGATTTTGAGGCTATTCGAAAGTTAGCGCTTTCCCAAGATAAAAATCGATGATTTTAGACTTGAATATATAATCGTACTTTGATTGAAGTACGTTCGACTCCGCTGTAGTCAACTTATTTTTAGCATCTACAAAATCAATAGACGTGATCAACTTTTGGTTGTAACGCTCTTGTGCGTAGAAAAATGCTTTATCATTAGCTTCTTTACTTTTAAGTGCTGCAGCATATTTTTGCTCTGCAGCTCTTACATTAGTTAATGCTTGCTCAACTTCTTTTCTCAATTGGTTTTTAGCTTGCTCATTTTGACTTTTATTTGTTAAATATTGAATTTTTGAGCGCTGAACACTCTCTCTACTTTGAAGTCCGTTGAATATAGGAATGCTTAAGTTAAAACCAACCGATTGACTCAAGTTAGTATTCAGCTGATCTCCAAATGGTGTTTCTTGAAGTACTGGCGCACTACCATCTGCCAAAACAAGCTCTGACGCATCACTAGCTAGGTAGCCAATTGGCGTAGTGAATGAAGTACTACCTACAACTTCTTGACCAATACTTGAGTATCTTGTATTAATGCTTGCCCCAACTGATAAGGTGGGTTGCAAACCACTTTTAGCAATTTCAACATCATATTGACTGCTCATTAATTGTA
The DNA here is from genome assembly GCA_030426955.1 of Bacteroidia bacterium. Classification (GTDB taxonomy): domain Bacteria; phylum Bacteroidota; class Bacteroidia; order Chitinophagales; family JAUHXS01; genus JAUHXS01. Next base: position 56,993 of record JAUHXS010000003.1, read on the forward strand.
CTTCTGAGCTTTTTATTCCTGGATGCTGGTCAAGAACATTTTGATAAAAAGATCCATAATCAATAGAGTCTCCACTTTCATTTACTGACAATACAGGTTCTTGAATTTCAATTTGTCTTGAGGCCTCTATATTTAAGAGCTGTTTCAAATCCAAATAAGATAATTCCAATCTGTTTTTCGCATCAACTAGCTGGACTTGTTCATTTGCCAACTGCGCTTCAAGGTTAAACAATTCACCTTCTACCAAAACACCAGCTTCAACCAATGCGGATGTACGTTCAATTAACTTTGAAGTTACCTCCAATTGGTTTTGACTATTCTCAACGTTTTCTCGGTCAAATAAAATTTGCAGATATGATGTTAGAATAGCTAATGTAATATCGTTACGAGTTTGCTCTGCATTGTATTTAGCTGCATCTAAATTCGTTTGAGTCTTCTTTATGGTATTATTTCTTTGAAAGCCATCAAAAAGCACAAGATTTGCATTGATACCAAAAAAATTACTTTGAATCGTATTATTTACGAAGTCGTTTGTAGTTGGGTCTACTGAACGTCCAAAGTTATACGAATGACTAGCTGATCCATTAACGGTTGGATATCGGCTGAGTTTACTCTGTTTTAACCAAGATTCGTTAGTTTTTACGCTTAAGTCGCTTTGCTCAACTTGTAAGTTATTTTCCAATGCATGATCAATACATTTTTGCAAGGTCCAAACCTCTTGAGCAAAAGAAGTTTGCATCAAAAGAGGTACTAATAAAAGGGCTGTTAAGTTTCTCATACTTTCTAAAGTTAGTAATAATAATTGTTCATTATAATCGGTTAAAAGTTAAGTTATTTATAAGTTTATTTTCCTTTTAAAAACTAATATTTACCTCATTTCCTAGCCTTTCATTCGATTTAAATTTATCCTCTTTTGACAACCCTGAAAGGACTTCTGTATAGATTCCATCTGAGACGCCAAGTTCGATATTTCTTTCTTCAGTTTTATTTCCGTTAAGTACCTCAACAAAGGCAGAGTCATTTCTAAAAGTAACATCACGCTCTTGTATTGACAATACACTATCTGCTCTCGCCAATACAATTTCTGCATTAGCACTATATCCCGATCTTATGATATATCCTTCTTTCTGTTGAACGAGTGCCTGAACTTCAAACTTTACCGCTCCACCATTTGCATCTGCTTCTCCCTCTGGAGCAATATAACCCAATCGTGCATTAAACTTCTTGTCTTCGATTGCACCGATAGTTAAGGAAAGGTTCATATCTATTTCTAGCTTTCCAACATCAGACTCACTGATTTCTCCCCTAAAAATCAGCTTATTCATATCTGCAACAACAACAATAGGCGAGCCCTCCTGAAATGAGCTTCTTCCGATTACAGAGGCGCCTTCTTTAGCATAAATACCCAATACCGTTCCATCGGTAGTTGAGTAGATAATATTTGACGTTTGGTTCGCTTTTTGAGAAATACCATCTTTTAACAATTGAACTGTTGCCTGAGCAGATTTAACCTCTTCTTGGCGAATTTTATAAGTTGCCATTGAGGCATTATAATCTACTTCTGAAATTATCTTACCCTCATATAACTTTTGTTGTCGTTCAAACTCTTTTCGAGCTTCTTCTAAGTTGATCTTAGAAATTCTAAGAGATGATTCTGCTGAAGTAAGGCTTTGAGGATCTGGCACCAACGTTACCTTTGCTACTTTATCTCCCTTTCTTATCTTTTGCCCAGTACCAACGTAGATTTCTTCTACGATACCAGAGATTTGTGACTTTATTTCTACTTTTCTTGCAGGACCAATTGTACCAGAAGCATATATTTTTTGCTCTATTGTTCTTATCTCAGACTGAGTTGTATTTAAACCTTCTGTTTTACTCCCACTGTTAATTTTAATGTTGTCTTTTGCTAATATTAAGACAACTACTAGAGCAACTAGAACGGCTGCAATAATTAAGAATTTCTTATTCTTCATTTTTTAATTTTTAAACCTTTTAATCTTCAAAATCTTTTAACCTACTCATACCTCAACGCCTCTATCGGATCAACCTTTGCTGCCTGTCTAGACGGAATCCATCCTGCTAGCGCTCCAAATGCTACCAATAATATCATTGCAGATAAGGTTATTCCTAAATCTATTTGCGGATCGATAAAAAAACTCATTCCAGAACTAGGCATTTTATCCATGATAAATCCTATTCCAAATAACACACCGCTTCCTAGTAAAATACCAACAAAGCCCGCCAAAACCGTTATAAAAATAGACTCTAATAATATCTGAGATACAACTGCTCTTGGAGTGGCTCCTAGAGCTTTCCTAATTCCAATTTCTCTTGTCCGTTCTTTTACAGCGATAAACATGATATTACCTACTCCAACGATACCACCTAAAAGGGTTCCTAATCCTACTCCCCAGAGAAATATGGAAATTCCAGAAAATAATGAGTTAAATTGCTTAAACTGCTCTTCAATATTTGAAATCCAAAGTGCCCTTCTATCTGTTGGGTCAAATTGACAAAGGTTGGCCATGAATTGTCGGATCTTATTTTCCACTACTTTAGAAGAAATACCTTCTTTGGGAATCAAAATAAACTGTCTGATCTCATCCTTTTGACTGTAAGTTTGTTGCATGGTAGATGCGGGAATCAAAATATGTGATTCGTAATTCATGAACCCTGATGCATCCTTATCAAAAACGCCAATGACTTTGAAAGTTTCACCACTAATCTGTATTTGCTCACCTATTGGATTTTTATTATCAAATAGCTGCTCTAATGATTTTTTCCCTATAATAGCTACTTTTCTGCTCTTAGCCTCATCTCTACTATTGATAAGTCTACCCGCTTTAATATCAAATTGCTCTATTTTGAATAAATCATCCGTTACCCCCTCAACGGAATAGGAACCACTCTGATCTTTATAATTAACACTTCCTCCAGCAGTTAGTTGAATTTTAGGTGATAGTAATTTAATTTCAGGAATCTGATTTCGTAAAATTTGAAGATCTCTCGAGGATGGCGCTACTGACCTTCCGGTACCTAGCCCTTTATATGACTTTGTTGTTACACCACCATAAACAGCTATGGTGTTACTAGCATACCCACTAAAGTTTGAAAGTATTCCTTTCTCTAATCCTTGGCCACTACCTAATAAAATGACCAACATAAAAATACCCCAAGCCACGCCAAATCCTGTTAAAAAGGTTCGAAGCTTGTGCCTTTTTAGTGATTGGAAAATCTCTTGTAACTTGTCAGCGTCCAGTATCATATATAAATTACGATTGACGATTTTGGAATGACGAATTATTTTTATTCAATCGTGCCCTTGCAGTTTTAATGGAGGCAACAATAATTGCAAGAATCTCATTGCCCTCATTCGTTAGTGTTTTTATTTTACTCTCATTTTCATTAGTAACTTCACGGAGCAATTCCAAAAAGTAAATACTCTCGTCTGCTTCCTCTTCTACTATCTTTAATTTGTTAATGAAGTCTTTTGCTGATTTGGCTCTGCAGGCAGCTCTGTAATTTGCACCGACACTTGAGGACGAACGAATCAATTGGTTAACGAAAGGTTTAAGATTTGTCTTATTGCTTAATTCATTGCAAAAGAAAAAAACGTTAATTGCAAATTGTTTTGTCCTATTTTGTAAATCTTCTTTCATGATTCGTACTTCGTCATTTGTAAATCGTAATTAACCTTCATTAAACAATAACCCCGTCTTTAATTCTAATTACTCTATTTGTTTTTTCTGCAATATCATCTTCATGTGTAACAATCACGATAGTTTTGCCTTGTTTGTTGATTTGGTGAAAGATATCCATTACTTCATAGGAAGTAGCAGTATCTAAGTTTCCTGTTGGTTCATCTGCTAAAATCATTTTGGGCTCATTAATCAGCGCTCTAGCAATTGCTACTCTTTGCTTTTGCCCTCCAGACATTTCGTTAGGTAAATGGTGTGCCCACTCCTTTAGTCCGAACATATCCAGATATTCTAATGCCTTTTTATTTCTTTCTTTTCTATTTACACCCTGATAATAAAGTGGAAGCGCTACATTTTCCATTGCATTTTTAAAAGGTAAAAGGTTATACGCCTGAAAAATAAACCCTAATAATTTGTTCCTGAAGTAAGCCGCTTTTGCCTCTGAAAGTTTATGAATAAAGGTATCGGCTAAATAGTACTCTCCAGAATCATAACTATCTAAAATCCCAAGGATATTTAATAATGTTGACTTTCCGGATCCAGAGTGCCCCATGATGGAAACCAACTCTCCCTCTTTGATGTGCATATTTATGCCTTTTAAAACATGGAGACTATTAGATCCCATTTTATAAGACTTATTAATATCTGTTAGTCTGATCATACCACACAATATAATTGAATAAGCAAAGCGCTTATATTAATTTAAATTAAAGAATGTTAAATAAGGTTAATTAACACAGCTACTGCAAACCAACCCCTTGTTTGTCATCACCCAATAGTTATTAATTACCTCTTCAGGATCATACGTCGGAAATTGTCTAAAGTCGTCAATGATGTATTCCATGTTACGAGAAAGATATATTGTTTTACCAATTGGTAGGATAAGTTTTAGGTCGACTTGTTGACCTCTCCACTTCGAGTCTTTATTAAATACTACTTGATCATCAATCGTAAGCTTATTACGCTCGATTGACATTTTAAAATTGATATTTTCTGCATACTCTTTGGCACTGCTCAACCTTCCTCCTCTGGAGTATAAGGATGTTTGCAAAGTTATGATACTATCTTCCGTTTGATCAAAACTTAAATTAACTGCACTCATTTTCAATACATCTCCATTCTTATCAATATAATTTATTCCTCCTCTTGAGAAATCAGGACACTGCATAGTAAAGTTGTTTGTACCTCCAAAGTGAAAATTAGCATTGTCTGGATTCCTATCCGTATTAGGGTTTGTGATTTTTAAAGTATCTGAAGTCGTATAAATAACCTGCGTTGTTTCTGCCTCGTAATATTCCCTAAAGTCTAATGAAACCCAAAAGACACTACCAACCAATGCAAACAAGGCTACCAACCAAAGCAACGCCAACCCTCCTAGCGCACCTAAGTTCACTTTTTTCTTTGTCCCAATTAGTTTTGAAACAGCATATATCAATATAATGAGTGGCATAAATGCAACTGCAAGTGTAGAAAATGTAAAAACAGTTCCTTCAACTCCAGAGGTAAAGACAATACTTTGTAATGAATTTAAGATAGCATATGTACTCACTCCTCCAAAGCAGATGGCAATAATGAGACTAAAAAACACCAATGCTGCAATTATTGATATGATTACACTCGCAAAGCGAACAAAAATATTTCCTATTCTTAATATAATTTCACCTACTGCACTTAATAATTGCGTAAGCCCATTATGCCATTTACTTTTTTCTGGGTCTGCGTTAAATTTTTTTTTAATATTGTCGACTTCTTCCTTTACTGTCTTTTCAATATTAGAAAGGTTGATGGGCTCTCCTTTCATTTCCATCTTTTGAGCAGTCGTTTTAGCCTCTGGCATAGCTATCCAAAGAATAATGTATAAGATAAAGCCACTTCCAAAGAAGATAAAAGACAACAAAAAGGCTAATCTTAACCATAGTGGCTCTCCAATTCCAAAATATGCGGTTAACCCAGAGCAAACTCCACCTAATATTCGATCATCTACATTTCTATACAGCCTTTTAGTAGTGTAGCTTTGCTCACCACTTGATGTGTACTCTTGATTCTGACTAGTTGAGTTAGTAGTTTCTTCCTCATTACCAATATCTTCCGGACGTCCCATCTGATTGATAATATCATCTACATCTTTATCATTGATTACTTGCTTTTTACCATCGAGTTTTTCTTGCAACATCTCAGCAATCCTTGCCTCGATGTCTTCAACAATCTCCTGACTACCGTTAATATTACTAAATCGGCTTTTGATCGCATCTAAGTATCTTTTTAAAACACCAAATGCATCTTCTTCAATATGAAATATAAAACCACCAATATTGGCACTTACAGTTTTGTTCATCTCTTTTAGTTTACTGTTTTTTAGTTGTTAGTTCTACTGCATAATTCAAATCCTTCCACGTTTTGTGAAGCTCATCGACAAAGAATTTTCCTTGCTCTGTCAACTGATAATATTTTCTAGGAGGACCAGATGTTGACTCTTTCCACTCATAACTTAAAAGACCCGCATTTTTAAGTCTTGTTAACAATGGATATAGTGTCCCTTCTACTACTAGCATTTTTGCCTCTTTCAGTGTTGCCAATATATCAGAGGCATATACCTCCCCTCTGGCGATAATGGATAGAATACAATATTCCAAGACGCCTTTTTTCATTTGTACTTTTGTATTCTCTAAATTCATATTTAGTATTTTACATCTGCTGTTATTCCTATTCCTTTCATTATTAGCCTATCTTGCAACTTCCATGGGGCATGACTTGCATATCTTGAATAGGTTTTCCCTTTTATTAAACTTGTTGAAAAACCAATGTCTGAGCTTGGCAAAGTTCCAAGTTTCTGATAATACTCCAGACCAACAAAAAAGTCTCCGTCAATCCTAATATTGTATTCTTCTATGTTTATTGTGTTTCTTCCAACCCCCACAGTCCTAACAATAATTGGTTTGGTTAAAATATTTTTATCAGGCATACCGTTTAAAGCATCATAAATATTTACTCTAAAGTACAGCGTATCATACGGTGAAGTAGCAATACAAAAGCTAATATTTGAGATTACTGCATTCTTTAAATCATTTTCAATTAACAAGGCTACTTCGGCGCCCAATTCACTGGATCCCAAGCCAAACCATACTGATTGACTGCAAGCTTTAACGCCTAATGTCTTTGATTTGATCTTTTTTCTGGCTTTAACATCAATCGTTTCTAATTCAAATGACTTTGCCTTTAAGTAAACCACCCCGTTATTGTTATTAAGTGTGTTAATTAGATTATTTACTTCCAATTCAAATATCTCATAACCAATCATTGAAAATTTTATACGATCTGATCCTTGACAGTCTTTTAGGTCGAAGAGCCCGTCCTCATTAGAAGTAGTCCCTTTTACACGATTCGTCAATCCAACATTTACAAAAGCCAAAGGTTGTTTTGTCTTAGAATCTAAAATTTGTCCTTTTATATCACTAGCATAAATGGAGGTTATTGCTAAGAAGAACAGGAATATGTATACCGCAAATTTTTTCATCACGATACAAACATATATATTTTTATAGTACTATGCAATACAAAGTACCTTTTTTAACAAAATTTAACACTTAGGTCTACTTTTCCTGTTTAATAAAGTGAGAGTAGTATGTAAAATACCACTATTGCGCGTTTTAAACGCGTAATAGTGGCAGGGAATTAGGATTTATTTTTTAAAACTTTACTCTTAGACATTGAACATTGGTGTAGCTAATTACGTTTATCTAAACCCCAGACCAGTTTGTTACGTAGCGTCTGAGAGAAGCTTGTATCAGGGAGCTTAATCAGGTTAAAGGAAAAGTTGGCTTTCTTTACCAAGAGCTCGTAAGAAGAATCAATCGTTTTAAAACGAGAATCTAACGTACAAAGGAACTTCTTACCCATATCCTCTTCAATTTTAAAGGAAATCACAGAAGTTTCTGGTACTACGACTGGTCTAACATTTAAATTATGTGGAGCTACGGGTGAAATAACAAAGCTATTACTACTCGGAAAAATGATAGGTCCCCCACAACTGAGTGAGTAAGCAGTAGACCCAGTAGAAGTTGCAACAACAATACCATCTGCCCAATAAGAGTTTAAAAATTCTCCATCAATATAAGTATGAATCTTAATCATTGAGGAGGTATCTTTTTTGTGAATGGTGAAATCATTCAATGCAAAATTATTGCCCTCAAAAAGGCCCTCTATATTGCTTTCTAAGCATAGTAATGATCTCTTTTCTAGAAAAAATTTATTGTCCTTTATTTGATTAAGAGATTTCTCAATATCCTCTCTTGCTATATTAGCTAAAAAGCCTAGCTTTCCCGTATTAATACCTAATACGGGAATATTAGAATTTCTAATTAGCGTAACGGTATCTAGCAACGTTCCATCACCACCTAGAGTCAAAACGTAGTCTGGAGCATACTTGATCAAATCTTTGTGTGACCTAAAGATATTTTCACTTTCAAGTTGCTTCAAGTTACCGTGAACTGCGTATTGTAATTGGTTATTCTTCAAAGTCTTGATCAAAGACTTAATTGTCTCAATATCTTTGACTTTAGGAACTCTTGAATAGACAGCAACCTTTTTCACAACTTAAATATCTATCTTAAAATGTAAAAATAAGCCTTTTTCATTCAATTTATTGATAGAGAACTCCACCCTCAGTACCATGTCATAATACGTAACAAAGTCAACTCCAATACCGCCCCCTATTAATAGCTCATTATTTAAGGGATTCTGAGCAAAATAGTATTCATCGTGCACGTAACCAATGTCTAAGTAAGCTTTTATATATGTACCCAAGGGTATTGTACTAAACTTGGAAAACGCATTCGATTTTAATTTAGATTGAAAACCATTGAACAGTTGATACTTTACTGTGGATTTAAACAAACTATAATGCTGTCCATCAATCACATATAGTTCATAACCTCTAACAAAGTCTTGCCGATAACCAAAGGCCAATTGGTTGTAATAAGGTTGTTTTCTCGGAAAAGAAATCTTTGATTTGAGTTGTGATGCCGCATAAACTTTTTGCCCTAATGGCTTATATAATCCCAAACTTGCCGTGATGGAGGTCATTGACAAATCATTAAAGATCCCCAGTCCTTTTTGATTTAGTTCCAACTCAAAGTGTCTTCCACTTAAGGGGTAATACCTTACATCTCGATGATCTTCTTCAAAAGAGTAGTTTAGTTCAAAAAACCGTTGGAATACTCTCCCTTCTAGGAAGAAATCTTTATTCATAGTTGCAACAGTATCTCCTATCTTATTTTGGTCAAACTCTAGAGATAGGGTATGTTTATAGTTAATAGATCTTCTGTAAAAGAAGTCTACTCCCGAATAAAATCGATCTCTTACAAAATCAGGATGTTCATAAAAAGGTTGCTTGTTATCAATTGTGGCATAAGGTATTTGCTTAGTTCTTGAGAAGTGAATAAAAGGCTGTACCGCTAAAGTTTGTTGTTTGTTAAAATAGGGACTCTTGTAATAGAGTTCAAATTTTTGTGTAAACCCAAACTGAGTGACCAATTTAAGTCGATCGCCTCTTCCTGATAGGTTGTTGTGTCTAAAACGTATTCCATAATCTAGCCTTGATAAATCTCGACCCATCTCCTCCCACCAAACATTAAAGTTTCTATCGGCTAGCTCAAGTATTGGTGCTGGGAAGACATACCATCTTTCAACAACGGTTATATAGGCAGTAACATGATTATTGTTCCAATCCTTCAAAAGGATTTCAACTTCAAGAAATAAACCAGTATTAAATAGTTGTTGTTCGTTTTTTTCTAAAACAGAAAAAATAGACTTGAAAGATATTGTATCATTGGGCCTTATGGATAATTCTCGTAGAATTAAACGCTCCTTGGTTTTGAAGTTTCCTTCGATCGTAATACGATCTATTATTACATGACCATTAGCATTATTGCCAAAGGAAATTTTGAAAAGAATCGAAAAACAGCAAATAAAAAATAGCGCCTCCTTCAACTTTGGAAGGCTTTTTATACATTCAAGTAATGCATCAGAGAATCATAACGATCTTTTAGTTGATCTAAGTGATCTGACTCATGATAGTAAGCAGATACTTCATATTCAAATCGCTCGAATGTTGCCAAAATATGACTGATATCTGTCTTATTTACTTTAATGTTCACAATCATCTTTGTAGAGTTTGGAGGCATTAAAGTTTGTACGCTTAGCAATCTTGCATCATTAGATTCTACAATTCGTGAAATCTCAGATAAGGAATAATCGTTTTGATTAATGGATAACATAATAATTCCTCCTGGCTCTGCTGTCGAGTTGAGCTTTCCAAAAAAAGCTACCAACCTGTCTAGGGTTATACAACCCAAATATTGCTTTTCCTTGACGGAAAGGACAGGCACAATTGTTAGCTTCAATTCATTAACTACCTTGATTACCTCATAAATATGCTGATTCTCATTTACATAAGGCTTTACCAAAGAAAGAGAATGGTTTCCTATTGGCTCGTCAGGTTCATTTAAGTCTATAATATCATCTTCACCGATCAGGCCTAAGAACTGCTTATTATTAACAATAGGAAGATGGCTTACATGAAATTCATTCATAAAACTCAACGCTCTAGTTCCTGAATCAGAAGTTTTTAAAGGCGGAATAATGTCAGATATTAAATCTAATGCAGTCATACAGTGCCTTTTGATAGGAACTGCTCTAGAATGACATTAAATTCTTTTGGTTTCTCCATCATTGCTGCATGTCCACATTTTTCAATAAATTCCAACTTTGCGTTTTCTATTAAACGTTCAAATTCTTTTGCTACGTATGCCGGTGTTATATTGTCATCACTTCCCCAAATCAAGTAAACTGGGCACTTTATTTTGCCCAATTCCTTGCTAAGGTTGTTTTTCATAGCCGACTTTGCCATAGATATAACGCGTATTGCCTTGGCTCTATTGTTAACAATCTCAAATACTTCATCAACCAATTCTTTTGTGGCGGTTTTAGGATCATAAAAAGTATATTCCGTTCGCTCTTTAATATAATCGTAGTTCCCTCGTTTAGGGAATGATCCACCTAATGAATCTTCAAAAAGCCCAGAACTTCCAGTCAATGTCAATGTCTTGATTACTTTGGGGTATTTAAGCGTAAACATTAGGGCAACATGTCCTCCCAATGAATTTCCAAGTAGGTTAACCTCACTATACTTTCTGCTTTTTACAAACTTATTGACATATTTTACCAATCCAGTAAGATTCGAATCAAATAGAGAAAGATCATAAATGGGCAAAATGGGAATCACAACCTTATGTGTTTTAGAAAACTTTTCCAATACATGCTCAAAGTTGCTCAATGCACCAAATAGTCCATGCAAAAGCAAAAGTACCTCACCCTCACCCTCTTCGATAAACTTGAACTTTTTTTCTTCCTTTATTTCATAATTCATGGTAAGTGTGATTTACTAACTTGTTAGCCAAAAATAAGATATATAAATGGTAAAATAAAGATGCCCCATATTAAATAATACTTAACAAGTGTCAAAGAATAAAGCATTACAACCTTTATGGCACTATTATATATTGCTCCAGCTTATATATTTTATCCGTTTATTTTCATAAATTAGTAATGAGCGACTGATGAGAATATTTAATACAACAAGAATTTTTTGTCTTTTATTTGCCTGTTTGCTTTTCTATCAAACGAAACTTTCTGCTGCTGGTAAAATTTACCACGATCTAGAGGAAGCATTAAAAGAGCCTGAAAAAGTAAAACACCTTTCCTTAGCACGGAAAAATCTATCTACTGTCCCTTCTAGTATTGCTCAATTAAAGAATCTTGAAACACTTATTTTGAGTGGCAATGAACTTGAGAATTTACCAAATGAAATTGGTAGTCTTTCTAACTTAACGATGCTGAATGTGGGAAAGAATAAACTAACTGCCTTACCAGCAAGTATTGGAAATTTGAAGAATCTAGAGAAGCTTATTTTAACAAAAAATAATTTAAAAGAGTTACCGAGCGAAATCATCGACCTATCAAAACTAAAACTTCTTGATGTAAGTTTTAACAATGTAAAAGCCCTACCAGATAGCATCAATAAGCTAGAAAATATAAAATATTTATATTTTTCAGCTAACAAAATCAAAACACTTCCAGAGGAGATCAGCCAGCTCAGTAGCCTTCAAAAGATTAGTTTTTGGCACAATAAGATTTCAACTATACCAAGCAACATCGGGGATCTCAGCAATCTACAGCTATTAAACTTAGGCTTTAACAAAATTGATGTCATTCCCAACTCCATTGGTAGCCTGACAAGGCTCAACACACTTGTACTCTCGGATAATAAAATAGAAGTGCTGCCTGAATCATTTTACGATCTGAAAAGCCTGAGAAAAGTAGATCTTGAATATAATAAGCTAACGGACATTTCCCCTAAAATTGGAGATTTAACTAATCTGGTAGATGTAAATCTGCATGCCAACAAACTAACTGCTATACCTAGTGCTATTGGCAATTTGAAAAAGCTTGAGATGTTGGACTTGGATGTAAATAAAATTTCTTCGATTCCAGAGGAATTTGGTCAACTGGAAAATTTACATGATCTATTCTTGCATAACAATTTGCTTACTAGTCTGCCTAGTTCTATAGGTAATATTAGCACTCTTCGAAGATTAGACATTAGTTATAATAAAATTTCTGACTATGAGACCTTATCTTTGCCTCGTTATTTAGATTTGGTATATTTGATCGGGAATAAAATTCCTGACGAAAAAGAGGATGCTGTAAAAGATTTAATTGGCTTGAATACTAAGGTTTACTTTTAAATAAAAACAATCACTTATGAAAAAGATATTTTCTGCAATTGTTATGATTATTTTTGCTATCCATGTTTTTGCAGGAGATGGCGTATTCACTGACTTAAATGAAGCTTTAAAAACACCTGCAGATGTTATTTCTTTAAATCTTAGCGGCAAGGAGTTGATTAAATTTCCAGAAGGAATTTTTGCCATGACCAATATGAAAGTCTTAAACCTCAGTGGTTGTGCTCTGAGAAAACTACCTCCTGAGATTAGCAAACTAACAAAGCTGGAAGAACTTTATTTATGGCATAACGACTTAAGAAAATTGCCTAAGGAAATAGGTGAATTGCATCACCTAAAAAAACTAATCGTCAGTAGAAACGAATTTAAGAGATTTCCAGAGACTATCAATGAATTAGTTTATCTAGAAGAGTTTGATGCATCTGCAAATCACTTGGAGGAATTACCTAACATGTCTAAAATGTTTGCTTTAAAAGATTTAAAATTGGTCATTAATGCCTTTGAAGAGTTTCCTGTAAGCGTTTGCTCTATCAAAAGTTTAGAAAAGCTTGATTTGGGAGCTAATTTTTTCAGCGTCGTACCTTCCGAAATTGGGAAGCTTACCAATCTTAGAGAGCTTTCTTTATGGGATAACTCTATTGATGAATTGCCTAAGGAAATTGGGGACTTAAAAAAACTTGAAGTCCTGACTTTGAGTGAAAATGATCTTAAGTCCTTACCCAAGGAAGTGTCTAATTTGCCAAACCTTAACAGCTTGAGATTGTTACATAACTTCTTGTCAGAAGCCTCGCAAGCTGAAATTAAATCTTGGGTTGGAAACGAAGTAGAGGTTACCTTCTAGCTTATTAATGGTAAAGCTTTCATTACCTAAAGTAAAAGAATAATCAGGGATACTTTATCTAATAAGCTGAATGTTTTTTTGAATGATGATGGGCGTTTCAAAATTGTCTTTTCCGATTAGTGAAATAACATAAATTCCTGATTCTTTGGTCTTTCCGTTTTCTTTTCCGTCCCAAAAGGCACCTCTGTTTTGATCTTTGTATAAGAGAGATCCATGCCTGTCATAAATTGACCATGTAAACTCTTTAAGTGAGACTAACCCATGAATAACATATTGGTCATTATATCCATCATTGTTTGGGGAGAAAGCATTAGGCAAGTATAATTCACATAATGACTTGTGAACATTTACAGTATCTTGAGTAATGCAGTTGCCAATATTTCCTTGCACGATGTAGACTCCCTCATCACTTATTGATATTGGGCTTCCTGTAGCTTCATTATTCCATTCATAATTATCTGTATTCCCGATAACATTTACAGACAAAGACGAACCTTCACAAATTAATGTGTCGTTTTGAAGTATCGTTAACTCAGGGTTTATAGTCATTATTTTAATACTATCTAGTGCAAAGCATCCTTCTTTGTCAAATACCGATAAAAAATATTTGATACTATCTTGTGGTTGGCAAATTGGGAAAAATTTCGTGGAATCATCAAGGTATTTTCCTGTATTCCACTTTACATAGTCTAGTTCAACATTAGATGTATCAAAGAACAATACCAATTCTTCATTTTTACATATCGTTGTGTCATTAGGTAATGATATGTTGTACGGTTTCTCTCCTAGTGTAATAATGACTGCTGTTGTGTCAAATAACTGTCCATCAATGCAGTTTGGGGTTGTGCCAACGATTAAAGTTACTTCATACCTTCCTGCTGATTGATAATGGTGCACTGGATATTTTAGATTACTAGTTTGCCCATCTCCAAAGTCCCAATGCCAAGATACTATTAGTCCATCGCTATTATCTTCAAAAGATACCTGTTTGGGGAATAGGCACTCAGAAGTATCCGACTCAAATTCGCTAGCTATGTTAGCTGTAATTCCAATGTAAGAGAAGTTAGCCATATCATATGAACCCACTGGAGCCAATCCTGGCTTTAATGTGTCCAAAAAAACATTTTTTCTTGTCTCAAGATTATACTGTATGAGCACTGTACTGTCCTCATTGCCTTGATAATAGTATAGGTTGGCATCTGCCCCCATTGCCAAGCCTCCCATGAAGTGTCCAGGAAATGGTCTAGCATAACCATCGCCAGGGGTATCTACTACGACAATATTGCCAGATGTGTCGAAAGCCATAGCAGCACAATCTGTCAAAAAATAAAAGTTACAATCCTTATGATTATATGCGTAATCATAGAATGGAATGCAGTTTCCTAGCCTAATATCAATTGGAAATTCTTTTATTATTTCATATTTCTTAACATCATAGGCTCGTATTTTTCCATCTACGTGAAATACCCAATATCTTCCCCTATTATCAAAACAACCTCTATATGCGCCTTCCAAAACCCCAAAGTAAGATGTCAAGTCGGTAACATTACCCTCGTAGTCTATTCTGACTATCTTGCCTGGCTCCCCCTGAGGACCTTTTTTCATCTTTATCGCATAAAGGAAGCTATCAAGAGCATTAGCGGCAAGTGCGTTAATGATAGTATCTTCATGAAGAGGCAACTCAAAAAGTATGGTATCTTTTAGTGTGCCTGAATTTGCAGTGTAGTCATTTGTTCGATGGATATATCTAGCTCCTTCAAAGTTTCCATTTTTTGAGGTAACAACGGAATATAAAGATCCGTCAATCGGGAACTTAACAGTGGCTTCTTGGGCAGAAAGATAAGTTATTGAAGGTATTGATAAAAAGATAATGAACTTCCAATTCATAACTATGTTGCTTTTGTATAGCTATGAATATATTTTGATTCCTATTTAAGTCTAAAAGAGCTTTTGATTTATTATGCTAAGTTCAAACGAGTTTTTTGAGCTGCTCCTGTTGTATAATTTCTGCGATGCTTTTTTGTTGTTGCTTACTTTTGAGCCATATTTTAATATCAAAAAACTTAGTAATGATTTCTAAATCTCCTTTATCTAACGAGAGTGAGTCAAGTGCTTTTGCTAAATCTATCGATTCTTTTTCAAAGCTCTTGGAAGAGATACTAGAGATGGCAACTTTTTTAAAGAAAGATAGAACAAGCCTTTCGTATTGATATAATGATCCTTTTCTTTTTAAATATTCTTTCGAGGAATCTATGAGATATTCTAGATGTCCAAAGTTTTCAAGTTCAAAATGGATAATAAGATTTAAAATTCTTGAGAAGCTTCCAAAGGTTGAGCTTGAAATACCTAGATTGCTATTGATTATTTTGTTAATCCAGTCTACTGCTAATGCGTAATTTCCTATGGCTAAATAAGTATATGCAAACATATAGAAAAATAAGAGCTGTTCCTTTTGACTTAAATTTACTGCATGATTGATATGATTTTCAATATCAGATATAAATTGTTGTGCTTGCTCAAAGTCTCCCATTTTTATAGCATAATGAAGCTTGTTTTGATAGGTTATGAAATATAGGTACTCTTTGCTAGCATGCGTTTGAGGTTTTAGACTTTCAAGTACGGATAGATAATGAAGAAACGATATATTGTCCTTTCTATTGAGTGAAATGAGCAGAAAGTTGGAGATGAATGTAATGATACTGTTAATAGAATATATCTTAAGTGCCTTTTTGCTTTCTATTAGAGACAGTAACTCCTTTTGATATTGATACTCTTTATTTTGATTTCCTAAGAGGTAGTGGTATTTGATATATAAGTCTTTGGATGCAACTTTTGCACGAAATGAAGAATCACTACTGTCTCTAACCTTTTGGTGATTGATAATTTTGTCGAGGTATTCAATGGTTCTTTCTCCTCTTAACTTTTCTTTTTGGTAGATTAAGACCGATAACTGTTTTAGATAATGACGTAAGAGGGTAAAGTCTTTGAGTTGTTTGGCGACTTTGAGGTTTTCGTTATGTTGACTATCAATCTCCTCTATTTTTAGTTTATTATATCCTTGTTGAGATGAAAAAAGGTATTGCCACTTATTTTTTATTTCTAATTGTGTTTCAAAAAGCTCATGTTCTATGGCCGTTTTATTTACCTTATTGATCAGTTTTTCGCTTTGCTTGTACAAACCTTTTTCCTGTAAGATTTTTGCTAGTTTTAGCTGTGTTTTAACTTTTGCATAAATATCTGTTTCGTCATATTGAACAAGTAAGCTTTTTAAGACTATCTTATGCAGATATCCTTTTATTGAAGCAAACCTTCTAGATATTGAACTGGTCTTAAATTTTCTTTTCAGTTTATCTTCATCATATCTCTTTTGAGTGCTAATGGCATCAAAAAGTAAAACATAGTCTTTTGAGCCACTATATAATGAGGCGTACAGTTTGAAAAACCTTTTTTCAGATTTTGATAAAGATTGTATTAAATGATGAAGGTCTTCACTTGGAGTCATGCCCTACTAATAAAGTTTAGTAGAGTTAATATAATAATTAATTGTTAAAATTAGTTAAACAAGCTACTTTAGGAACTTTTGTTGCTAATTATTTGTAGTTTAGCATAGTATGTTCAAGCTATTCTTTACATTTTTCTTCCTTTATATCTGCTTTGTTTTCTTTGGAAGATATGTTCTGCCATTTATTTTAAGCCTCCCATTCGTTTTAAGGCACCTTGTAAAAAAAACTCATGAACGAACCCAAGGCAATGGCTCCAATCAAAGAACTTATAATACTTCTTCTTCGAGGTCTGCACCTGAGAAAAAAAACGTTGGTGAATACATTGACTACGAAGAAGTAAAGTAAAATGGTTAAATACCTGATATTTTTTATTGTCTTAGCATTTCTCTTAGTAATCTTTGCACTACAAAATGCAACTCCTGTTATCATTCAGTTTATATCATGGAAATATGAAGGGTCTATTGCTGTTGTTATTTTGTCCTCTTTTACCTTAGGAGCCATTACAGGGTTGATTTTCATGTTACTTCCAAAGAGAAAACACAAAGAAGAACCAATAGGTCAAGCAGAGAAGGAAGAAAAAAAGGATAAAATAATTCAAGATTTCGACTTGGAAGTTGATTGATTGTTATTTTTTCTTAGATAAAATTTGGCTAAAAGGCATATTAGGAATGTATATCTACGAAGGGTTTTTCTGGGCAATGATTCTTCTCATTATTTATTACCTGATTGTCTATGCGGCCTAGACTATCAGTTATCATGACAGTATAAATTTTCGCTCCCATCTGAACTATTATTTAGGATGTTTTTGAAAATAGAATAGTATAATAAAAGAACTATATTAGAAAAGCCTTGTCATAATAGAATCATATGAAGCAATCTGATGACCTTTTTAAGGTAGTAAAGTCGATGTCAAAATCTGAGAAGCGATACTTCAAGATTTTTGCTAAACAACATCAGCTAAAAGAAGGGAATAAATATGTATATCTTTTTGACCTTATCGATCATCAAGATCAATACGATGACAAGGCAATAACGAAAAAGTTTTTAAAGACTTATTCAAAGACAAATATGTCTTCGATAAAGTACTACCTCAATAACCTGATCATGAGGAGCCTTAGAGCGTTTCATGAAGACAAAACCTTAGATAGAAAAATTGATAACCTATTTCAAGATATTCATATTTTATATGAAAGGGGACTTTTTGACCAGTGTTTAGAAATATTAAATCAATTAAGTCAGGCCATTATCAAAAGTGGCAGTCACCTAAACTACTTTAGACTTGGCTGGTGGAACTTTGTAATTCTCAATAAGTATCCGTTTAATAAAAAGAATCTAAAGAGGAGAGAGCAGTTTTATGATAGTCAGCTTACAACTTTAGAAGAAATCGAATCTGATATAGCATACCAGAAAGCACTCACTAAAGTTCAGTATACTTTATACCAACGCGGCTTGTCGAGAAACAAAACAGACCAAGAGGAGGTCGAACAACTTATTAGTAGTACTGTTGGGAATAAACTGTCACAATTTATCTCTCCCATGGGAAAAATAGCTTTTCATCAGATACATCTTTTAAAAAATAATGACTTAAGAGATTTTGAAAGCTTTTTTACTCATGCCCAAGCAGCAATGAAAACCTATTCTGATAATAAAGGAATTGTAGGAGGTACCCTGGATCATATATTGGCCCATTCCAACTACTTGAGTGCTTGTAGGCTTGCAAAAAAGTTCAACCTATTTGAAGAGGGTTTGGAAAACATGAAAAAGCTTGGTACTCAAAGTAAGGAGATAGAAGGGTATATTCAAGAACTGACAATAAACCTCGAATTGAGTTATCTTATAGAAAAAGGAGATTTTGAGAAAGGCAAAAAAGTGATTGATAGTAAAATCCAACTAATTAAACTATTAAGCGGTCAAAAAGTAAGACCGCATAATAGGTTAGTGGCACAAGTTGCCATGATTTATTTTGGGCTAGGAGACTATTCTACTGCTCTTGACTGGTTAAACATGAGGTTAAAGGATGATGCAATTGATATTCGTCAAGACTTGTTGGTTGTTTATAGGTTAATCCATTTAGTTATCCATTATGAACTAGGTAACGTATTAATCATTCCGTATCTTATAAAGTCTATAAAAAGAAAATTAATTATAGATAATGCATTTTATGAGTTAGAACAGGAAGTTCTTTTGTGCTTCAAAAAAATAGCCAAAGAGGATGGGAGGAGTGCAACCTCACACCTAACAGACCTAAAGAAAAAATTACAACAGATAATAGTTCAAGATGAACAACTCAATACGCCTTTAAAGACTTTTGACTTACTTTCTTGGATTGAAAGTAAGATTTCAAATAAATCATTTCAAGATGTTGTCACGCAGAAGTTTCAATCCAATTTACCGAATTAGAAAGAGCTCTCCTTGTTGCATGAATTCTTCCCCATCGAAAAACTGGGCCTTAAGTAAATAGTTATATAATCCATTTTCTTGTAACTCCCCTTCATAGCTCCCATCCCAATTGCTAGACAATGTTGTTGTAGCGAAAACTTGTACTCCCCATCGGTTATAGATTAGAAGATCGGGGTTGCCCACTATTCCAGCATGGTGAATTTCAAATTGATCATTTATGCCATCGCCATTGGGTGTGAAAGCCGTTGGGACAGCAATATATTTATTAATTACTTTTATCATTAGTGAATCTACTGCCTTGCACCCTAAAGGAGACTCTCCTATTAGATAATATACTATCGAGCTATCTGCATTGGCAGAGGGATTTTCTAAAGAAGGATTATTGAGGTAAGTTTGTGGTTCCCAGTAAAATGAGGATACATCATTTAGATCTGTGAATATATCAACCTTTGAACCACCTTTTACCGTAGTATCGTTATTCAATATATCAACTATTGGAAGTGTATTTATCATCCAAGAAGTGTCCATATTATTGTCATAAGAACATTCTGAGAAATAGTTTGCAATAGAGTCGATGTTGGTAGACCCAGTATCATTTATATTTAAAACTAAATGATACCCTTTCTCTCCAACAGGAACTTTTACTATATGGCTAATACACTCAGAAGTATCAATAGTGCCATAAATGGTATCTGTTAATATCTTAGAAGTACCCTCCTCTTTATATACAGAGAAAATAATATTCTCTAATGTAGGTCCATATTGTCCGTGGCAAACCGAAAATAATACTTCTGCGCTATCACAGTCATATGAAATACTATCTATGAAAACTTCGAGGTCACCAATTTCTTTAAAACATAAAGGATTGCCTAGCTCATCAAAAAGAGTAGGCTGATTGAGAAATCCGTTTAATTCAGATAATGATGGATGTGCTTGATTTTGTTGGACTCTAGGGACACTTAGGTCATCATTAATATTGACACCAAAATAACTAAATTGATTCCAAATATTTCTAGCATTAGCCCAAGGTTGAGAGGCACTTTCTAAAGCCATAAGATGACCCCCACTATCTTCCACCTCCTCACTACAACCACAAAGAATGTTAGCGTTGCCGTCATTATTAACGTCAACCACAATTGGATATTCCATTGCAGTGCCCGACTCACAAGCCACTGAATCCATGACTTTTCCTGCAGAGTCTATGATGTATAAAAATTGTTCGTCTCGATATAAGATTTCTAATGTCCCATCACAATTAAAGTCAAATACAGTACTTCCTGTAATGGAAGATGAAGTTTCAATAATGGACTTTCTCCATTTTTCCGTTAAATCGTGATTTAGGGAAACATAATAATAGGCTCCTGCATAGCTAATTTCAGGTTCGGGATCATTGTCGTAGTTTCCAATATTTACACGCCCACCAATACCATTGTTGGGAATTATAATACTATTGATAATTGTATTTTTTCTTGGATCCCAGGTGTATAGATAAGTGCTATCTGTACTTGTTGCAGGTCCAGAACCTCTATTTGAAGATATAATAACAACATCTAGCAAGCCATCCTGATTTATATCGGCTACACTAGAGTATCCTCCTGTAAAATGACTGTATTGACTAGGAATAGGAGGACGATTTAATATTTCAAAAGTATCATTATCTAAGTCTATCGCATACATTTGGTTTGAAATTATTAGCTCTGGTCCACTACATGATGTGCAAGAATCATCAGGTACAAGGTCAGCTACAATCGGCTCTGCACTTAATTTGTTATTAGGAAAAGCATCATCTACCGTCAATAAAAGCGCTCCAGTATGGGCACTAAAAATCTTATTGCCAAAACATACTTCAACGCTGTCATCTGCATTAAAGTTGGTTAAAAAAGGATGAGGTGCGGAAAGGAAATATTCATTTGTATGGGGGATGCCTGTTTCAGTAGTCCACCTAATAGTACTATCTTGATTTAAACAGGTTAATTGTAATTTGATAAGAGGAGTAAACTGGAGATTAAGAGAGACTGCAAAAATTTCAGCAATGCGATCATTATCGATATCGGCAAAAGCACACCCATGATAAAGGACTGAAGAATTAAGGAAAGGAAGGCTTAGGGTTTTTTCTATATGTCCATCTATGCCATTTAAAATTTCTACTTGACTGGTTCCTAGATAAAGTACTTCTATGATACCATCATTGTCAATGTCGCCAGCTGACAGCGCTGTGAGTCCAGCACTTCCATAAGACTCTACCTTCCACAGTTCTTGCATTGTTACAGTAGAGTCGTATTCAGGATACTCTCTGCAACTCAATGGAGAAGTAGGTTTGCTAAGGAAAAAATTAGCACAGGCGTTGCTATCTGCACAATCGTTATCATAGCAGTCTATCAGCCCATCTCCATCGTCATCAATGCCATTTGAGCAATTTTCTTGTGCCATCAATGTGATATAGAAAAAACTAAAAAAACAAAAAACAAGAACTTTTTTCCCCTTTAAAATTACCATGACAAATATTTTATTCGTTCAAATTTGATTTTGATAAATCATTATGTATCCTAGTTCGGCGCCCTCTTCTCTCCCACTAAAAGTGGGAGAGAATCCATCCCCTCAACTTCATAAGTTTGTTTATAAAATAACTGTTACATTTGTTTTGATACTTATATTGCTACCATCCAAAAAACTGCACTTCACGAGAGATAAATATACACCCGCCTCTAGACCACTATTTTTTCTCACATCATTCCAACTAGACATAGGATCTGATGATTGCAATAAGTGATTTCCATATCGATCATATATATTAATTTCAAACTGTTCTATACCATCACCTAAAACAAAAGGTGTACTTTCTGAACTGTTTAAGGCTATTGCATTGGGAACAAAAACATTGCAATTCTTAACTACAATTGTTGAAGAGGCAGAATCTATATGATCACAGCTGTTGATATAGTTTACCTGGTAAGTAGTTGTTTTAGTAGGCGTTGCAATAGGGTTTGAGATAAATGCATTGTCTAAACTTTCTTCGGGTGTCCAATGGTGATTGCTGCCCACAGAAAAAGATAGAGCCACCGACTCTCCCGAGCATATGGTATCATCTTGCAGTACTCCATATTTTACATCTAGTACTTCAATGTATACAGAGTCATATAAG
This sequence comes from Bacteroidia bacterium, assembly GCA_030426955.1. Lineage (GTDB taxonomy): Bacteria > Bacteroidota > Bacteroidia > Chitinophagales > JAUHXS01 > JAUHXS01. Next base: position 79,378 of record JAUHXS010000003.1, read on the forward strand.
GTGTCACAACCAATTTCATTAAAAACCTTAACAATATACATTGTTGAAGTATCCGGTTCAGCTATAGGATTGGAGGATGCTGCGTTATTAAGGCTTGCAGATGGACTCCAAAGGTATTTTGAACCGTAGCTTGAATCCTCTATGCCAAGGGCAACTTGTGTGCCAGCACAAGTGACAGTATCTGTTCTAGCATACAAGGGAAGCTCAAATGTTCCAAGAAAAATATTATCAGATAAGTTATTTAATCCATAAGCTTCTTCAGTACCAGGAAAAAGTTCAAAATCTTCCCATCTATAATCTGGCGTGAAAGGATCGTTGGGATCATGAATCACAGATAGTGCCGTTGAGCTACCTCTATGTCGGCTGATGTATATTTTGCCATTCGGAGCCAGTTGGATTCCACGATAATCAAGATGCATGCTTCCTGTATCTAATCCAATAGTATATTGACTAGAAGCAATGGGGTTAGCATATCTATTATATCTTATGATAGACCCTCCAGTATTCGTAACATAAAAAAAGGTATCATTGGGGGCAAAGGCACTACTATAATGAGAAGTTTGCTTGATGACCTCTGCATTGCTTAGTTGACCAGTGTACTTGTTGAAGCTCATGGTTTGAAGAAGACCTGGAACGCCAGGAAAAGGCGGTATTACTGGCCTGCTCCAAGTGGTATTTACAATTAATGACCCATCTAGCGAAGGCTTTAAGTGCCCCTGGCCTGCTGATATAGTACCTAGTGTAGAAATGACAGGGGTGGTATCTACGCCTTCACATGTAACTAGGTAGGCGTAGTAAGTACTGTCTCTGTTTTCTTGAGTGATAACCCAGTAATCTATACCGTTTTCTTTAAATACAGCAGTAACTTTCTCTGTATTATGAATGGGGTAAGGTAAGGTATCATTCTTGCTAATTACCTCCCCATCACTTCCCAAGGACATATCAACGATAGCATATTGAAAACCTAAACCTGCTACAAATAGATACCATCGATCTGAATTACCAGGGTAGGGCAAAATAGTAACACATTGGGCAGAGCTACTATACCCACCAATATCAGTCCCATTAGTCATTATAATATTATTTCTTGTGTATACGGTGCTACCATCGGTGTAGAACATTAGATTGCCGTTCTCATCTGATAAGGTAGCACAGCCCTCTGATGTAACTAATGGACCAGACACTGGTGTAGGCGAGGGGGTATTAAAATCTATTCCTGCACCATTGCCAAAGTACCAGTTCTTCGTTCTATTAATAGAGCCTTGCCCCCAACTATAGGCAAATAAGCCAAGGCACACTAATACTAATAAATATCTTCTAATCATTTATATATTTTTTGAGTCAAGATTCTTTTCTTATTAGGCTCTATTAATCCCTTACCGTCTCATCTTCACTAGAGGCAACTTGATAATTTTATCTTGACTAGATATTAAAATGATATAACTTCCTGCTTCAAATGAATCTACCGAGAGAAGTACCTCTTGTATCCTTGAATCGATATGTTGATATTCTGTATATATAGTTTGTCCAAGCATATCTAAAACTTGTATCTCCGCATGACCGTATTGAAAATCTCTTAAGATTAGTTTAGCTTCATCACTAGCTGGGTTAGGGGAAATCTGTGCATTGTTAAAGTACTTTTTAAGATCATTAACGGATGTGGTATCATCTGGATTTCCAGAACCCTGGGTGATAGTAAAGTTTATGGCGTATTCGTCTTCGCAATCTCCATTTTTTACTTTGAGTGTAATAGTTGCAAATCCTAAGGCTCCGAAAGTGTAACTTACGGTATCCTCATTTGTAGAGAACTTTGTACCTCCCTTGAACCATTCAAATGTATCTCCATCTAAAGAGGTATTTGTAAATAAGATGGGCTCTCCTACAGATATGGTATCTGAACTCTGATCATGAGTAAATGATGCTTCAGGTTGAGGAAGAACCACAAGCGTAATAGAGAAAGAATCTTCTTCAGAATTATAGATATTCATACCTTTCAGCTTAATTTCATAAGTATCTTCTTGATCGAATGCGTAAGAAGTATCAAAATCACTAGAGTACAGGGCGTCATTAATATACCATTTGAAGGAAGTCGTATCTGCAAAAGATGAATTATTAGTAAAGCTAATTACTTCTCCCTTACAAATAGAATCAGGGGCATTGGTATAGAAAGAAATGGAGAAAAGATCTTGTAAGCTGGTCATTAATAGTCCATCCTCTCCAACAATATAAGAAATGCTATCATTTAAGCTAGTTACCTTTGATAAGTTTAACCCTCCACTAGGCGACGACATGATTGCCCAAGTATCGCCTCCGTCGTTAGTTTGAGCTAAATAGCCAGCGTCTCCTACAAGATAGCCACTGTCATTATTGAAAAAGCTAATATCATTAAGGGGCTGAGCAAACATTGTTGTATCCCATGTTAAACCAGCATCTAAACTTTTGAGCATTACTCCCTTAGCTCCAATGGCCCCTACTACAATTACTTTAGATGGGCTTAAGACCTCTACGCTTTTCATTATGGAAGTATTTAAAGTGTTTATCTCGGGAGAAGATACATCTACCCACGTTTTACCAGTATCGGTTGACTTTAAAATTCTACCATTACCTCCAGCTAAGAATCCGACAGAGTCATTGTAAAATGTCACATCGTATCCAGTAGTAAAAGAATTGCTTACCCCCATGGTAAATGGGTCTACATTAAACCAGCTATTGCCTCCGTTGGTTGTTTTTCTAAGGCGCATTTTGCAATTACCTGAGCTACAAAATGGCACAATACCTGATTTGGGGCCTGTGGCAAAGCCAACACTATCATTAATAAAATGCATAGATAGAACCTTTAATCCAATACCTGTTTCATCGTTCCAATGATCTCCGCCATCAGAAGAGCTTAAAAAAGTGCTTGCACCTACTTGAGTTTGTCCACCACTGCCTACAGGAACGCCTGAAGCATAGCCCAATAGATCATCTACAAAATAAACAGTTGATAAGTCTTTTCCAGTAAGGTTTCCAGTAGGATTCCAAGAAATGCCATTGGTTGTTTTTAATAAAGTATTAGAGTCTCCAGCTATAAAACCTACCTTGTCATTGAGGAAAAAGATATCATTTAAGTTGCCATTGTTAGGCGTTGGTAAAATATTCCACTGAGCAATCGAAATGTTTATACTGAAAATGGTAATAAATAAGATAAATGCTTTAGGGCTTCGAAGTTTCATGGCGTTTTTTCTTATTAAGATCGCTTTGTTTGTGTGTAAAGGCAAGTCAAATAAACATTGCTTATCAATCTTCTAAAATTATAATAAACAATTAAATATAATTGGTTTTCAAATGATAATGATTTAATAATTATACATAAAATCATTTTTCTATTGAATAAAATATAAAGATATTATGCTCAGGGAGACATTATGATTGAGGCCAACCAATAAGGCTTAGTAGGTAGTCAGTCTTTTTTTATTAGTTCAACTCAACACCAAACCTATCAGAATAGAGCTTTGCAAAATGAGTAGGGTTAGTCCAGCCTACTTGCTCTGCCAACTTTGTATTCGTTATGTCTGGACTTTGTTGTTTGATCTTATGTGCTAAGCTTAGCCTAATTTCTGTTATGAAATCCTTGGTTCCTAGTCCCGAAGCCACTTTGACTTTTCTATAAAGTGTGCTAGGAGAGAGCGCAAACTGCTCACAAAGTACTTCTACATTGATAGTTTGTGTAAAGCAATTCATTTCGATGTACTCCTTTATTTGATATAGCAACTTTTTACCTGAAGACTGATCAATAGTTTCTTGGATATCTTCTTGAAATGAAACCCTGCTTTTATGATTAGAAATAGAATTACTTACTCTAGCAATGAGTTCTTTAGGCTCAAAAGGTTTGATTAAATAATCATCTACGCCTAGTTCAAGAATATCAAACTTAGTGGTCAGGTCTTGAACTGCAGTTAGTACAATAATTGGTGTATTGATTTTAAGTGCTTTAACCTTTTTAATAAATTCCATGCCATTCATTTGAGGCATCATATAGTCTGTTATGATGATGTCAAAAGCATTTTGTTTTAAAGCTTCTAACCCTTCTAATCCATTATTTGCCGAAATGCAATGGTATTCTGAAAATAAACTGGTTAATAGTTCCTGTATTTCAGGTTGGTCTTCCACCAATAAAATAGTTGGTTTATTCTCAATATTAACAATCCTATCACCCTTGGAATCCTTAAAAGTAAACTCCTCCTCATATATCAACTGGGCCTTTTCAGTAATAGGTAGCCTAATTATAAATGATGTGCCTTCATTTTCTCCACTTTTTACATTAATAAACCCCTTATGCAATTCTATTATTTCTTTACTAAAAGCTAGCCCTACACCACTTCCACCAGCTTTATTAATACTATTATCTACTTGATAGAATTGATCAAAAATTTTTGAGGCGTGCTCATCAGAAATTCCAATGCCCGAATCTTTTATAGTCAATAGTACTTCATTTTTAGACTTGTCAGTCTCTATATTTACATCTACAGAGCCTTCTGGATCAGTATACTTTAAAGCATTGTTTAAAATATTGTTAATAGAACGTTCTAAATAAGTCTGATTTCCTTCAATAAAAATGTTTTCGTCAGAAGCATCCTTATAATGATAGTTTATCTTCTTATTGAAGAAACTGGATTGAAATAATCGATATGTTTTGTGGACTAGTTGTGAGATATTAACTTTTTCCGTCGTAAGCGTAAATGTATTGCTCGATAGCTTTGATAAATCAATTACGTCTTCAACAATCCGCTCCAAACGCTCCAGTTGGCTATCAAAATTACTTTTCAATTGCAATTGATGAGCGCTTATTTTTGTTTCCTTTTCAGAGAAAAATTGAAACAATGTTCCCTTGATAATGGTAATAGGGGTTCTTATTTCATGAACAATATTGGTAAAAAATCGATGCTGATATTGATGAACTTCCTCTAACTCCTTTTTTTGAATGCTGATAAGCCTGTTGCTCTTTACGGCTTCATTCCGTTGTTCCTCCAATAAAAGCTCATTCTTTTGATTTAAGTTTTTGAAATAATTCACAATAATAAAAACGGTAACAAATAGACAAAGACTAGAAATAGGTAAAACATCAGACTCTTCAAAGCCCGTCAGCCAAGTAGGTAGTGAAAAAAGAGTAGAAGCGATAACAAGGAAGAGAATATGAATCCATAGAGCATCAAAAAACAATAGTGAAACAAGCGGAACAAGTATGAAAAAATACTCTACCTGCATACCAGGTTGCAGGACAAAAGCAAACAGATATAGTTCGATATTTAGCATGATTAAAAAAAGTAGCCGTGCAAAGTTGTATTTTCTAAAATGCTGAAGTGCTATGGCGACTATCGCCAAAACAGAGATGGTTCCATGCGCTAATAAACTATAATAAAAAGGAAACTGTCTGACGAAATAGTCTTCTGTAAGAAAAAAGAAAGAAAGCGCAATCCTAATAACTCCAAAAATGTTTAACAGCTTGATTTTTTTTATCTCGCTTTGTTCAACATCTGGATAGATGCCATTATATACGATTGAAGTGATAAAAGTGCTCATATTTAAAGTCAAAACCTGCTAACGCTATCACAAATAACAAGTTTAATTTGCTAAGAAACTAATAATTGACCGATTTCGAAATGAGATTGACCGATTCTGTAATTACTTTCTTCTCGATTAGCTTTTAATTTGTTAAGTCAGTATTTCTAAAATAATCAGGCGATGGTTTTCTCGATATGAGTTAAAGTCATCTGTCGATAAAATGTTAGGACTGATTTATTCTTTTTAAAACAAGTTTCGAATGATGAACAAAAAAGTACTTTTAAGCAGTTTGGTTACAGCAATGGTCTTTGCAACTTTTGCTATTAAAGATTTATCCGCACAAACCTATGAAAGCTCAGCACCAGGGTATTGGGAATTGCAACCGCAATTTATCGATCAGGGTGGGGCCATGAATATTTATTTCAATTTAGAAATTTGGGACGATCCTAATAATCCTTGGCATTTGGAATATGACCATATGTCACAGTTCAACTTATCTTGGGATGGTGTCATTATTTATCGTGTACAGCACAACGGTATTCATGGAGACCCAGGCTTAGGATCTGCCTATACAGTTTCTAGTCCAACCACTACCCGTTTCGAATCAGCCTCTTCGTATTCCACTTATACACGAACTTCCTTAGAAGATGATATCACTGTGACCTATACCAATACTTTTACCTATAATAATACTTACGAAGTAACTCAAGTCCATATTAGAATTCCTTATACCACCGATATGGATTTCCAATCTGCGCCAAGTTTGGCAGATCAGTTTGAAATTTACTCTTATTACAGAGACCGATCGCCTAGCACCAGTAGTGTGGATGACTATGCTGGCACCCATTATTCACAAACATTGACCTATTATGCTTTAGAAGAAAATAGTTCAGGAAACGATGAAGTAGACTTTTCCATTACTTACAATTCAGATGAAGGGAAAGTTGATGTAAGCTTTAGAGGAGAAAAACGAGAAGGAGAAAATTTTTACGATCACCTGTCTTGTATAGAAATACATGCTGAGAACCTGACAAAAGAAACCGATGAAATTATATCAAAAATAGGACACAATAGCTTGGGCTGTTCTCAACCTTCAGGATATCCTACGACTAGTTTTTCTGGTGTGACAGGAGAATCCTATACGTTCTCTATTAAAAATAACGATGAGGTGTATGTAGAACAAGTGAAGCGAACATATCCCCCAACAAGCTGGCACTATTTTGAATACCCGGAACCAGATGACGATGGTTACTTCAAAGTGCAGCACTATTTTGATGCAGATGACTTTGGAGATGAGATACGCTATTATATTACCGGGTTGTACTATGCAAGAGATGTTCAAGGAGGCGATAATCAACCTGTTGATTGGTGGGTCAATGAATCAACTGTCGAAACAGATATAGATTACTCACTACCATATGTAACAGGACTAACAGTTACACCTTCTGCAACCAATTGTGAAATTGATTTAAGTTGGGATGCTTATACATCTTTTGGAGATGCATTGCGCAATCGAGTAGCTATTTATAGAGATGGTAATTTAATAACCATCCAAAATCCACAAGTTTCTACCACATATACTGATACAGATGTTCAACCAGGTGTAACTTACTCTTATCAAGCTGTAGCTGAATATGAAAGAGATCGCAATGGTAGATTAAAGGGAAACCCTTCAGGAGCAAAAAATGGAAATATTCCGTTACCTGATGAGCCTTTCGGGCTAGCGTTAACACAAGGAGCTTGTGCCTCAGATATTACCGTAGATTGGGGATGGACTGGACCAGACCCTCAAAACTTTATCTTGCAGAGGAAAACAAGCACAACTGGATTTGTGGTACTTGATGATGCGATTCCAGGAGGTGCTAGGTCTTTTATTGACGATAATGACATCGTCTCAGGAGAATTATATTCTTATAAAATAGCTGCAGTAGACGGCGCTTGCTCTGCTCCTGGAGGCTATACAGATGTTGTTACCTTAACGGGAGATACTATTGATATTTCCATATCTATTGCGGAGAATGCATTACAAACCTCTAAAGGCTATTTCGCTAATAGAACAGAACTATTTTGGTCGACAACTGGAAACAATGACCAATATTTGAACCGATTTAAAATATATGCCCGGGAAGTCGGAAGTACCGTTGCTCCCGTATTACTACAAACAGTTAATGAAAGTGTAAGAACTTGGCTCCATGAAACTGGCGATGCAGGTGTTGCTTATGAATATTTCGTGGTTGGAGAAAGAGTAGTAAGTACCTCTTGCGGTACGTTGGTGACCTCAACTTTTGAAGTAGCTTCTTTAGAGGGCTTTGCCACACAAGGTAATTTACCTGGTAATGAATTGGGCGTTGCGTATGCGGTTGGATTTAGGTATCCGACTGGCATTGTTAATGGAAATATTACTTATTCAGGAGGTGTTGCTGTGCCCGATGTAAAGGTAGTAGCCGAAAAATACAGCGGAAACAATGGTAACTCATTATATTTTGATGGGACAGATTACGTAGAAGTGCCCCATGGCAATTACTTGGAAGTAGATAGCGCAATGACCCTTTCTGGTTGGTTCAAGTTTGAAGCGTTAGATCAATTTGCGGTTATCATGGAAAAGTCAGGCTCTTATGGTATTCACATCGCAGTAGACGGATCTGGATACTTTTATATTAAAAACGCAGCTGATCATAGCGAGCATCAAGTAAGTATACCCGCTTCTAGCATAACTACAGGAAATTGGGTAAATATTACAGGAACATATAGTCAGGCAACAAGAAAAATAGCGGTATATATCAATGGTGATTCTGTTAATGCAAGAATCTTGTCCCCTTCTCTGACGGGCATTAGAGCCAGTTCATTCGAGCTTAGCATCGGAAGGCAAGCCAGCACAGAAAATCATTACTATCAAGGCTATATGGATGAGACTAAATTGTTCAACAGAGCGCTCTCAGCACAGGAAGTTAGGAGGGAAGCAGGTGCGGTATCTGCAACAAATGCAAACGGACTTATTGCCTACTGGAAAATGTTTGTAGGTATTGGAAACAATATGTATGATGCCTCACATGAAGGAAGTACTTATCACAAAAATGATGGGACTATTTATGGAGCCAACTGGACGACAGATATTCCATCCACTACTCAGCTAGGCTTTGCAGGCTATACAGATGCCAACGGTAATTATTCAATAAATGGAATTGGCTATTCTGGAACTGGAGAAAACTTCAATATTATTCCATCTATAACCCTGGGAGGAGCAGTACATGAGTTTGATCCAAGTGCTAGAACATTATTCATTGGAGAGGGCAATACTGTTCAAAATAATATTGATTTTGAAGATATTTCTTCTTTCTCTTTCTCTGGAAATGTTAGGTTTTTGTTTGATGATGTAGAAGGCGTGCCTTTCCAAAGCTCAGGCTCAGAAGGTATTAGATTATATTTGGATGGAACTACAGTCATTACAGGAGCAAACAGCCTTCCTTTTGAAACAGATCAAAATGGCTTTTTTGATGTAGATGTACCTATTGGTCAACACTTCATTGAGTTTAGAAAAAATGGTCACGTATTTCGTGATGAGGGAAGATTCCCTGCAACTTCAACTTGGGACTTTCAAGAGGACTTAGCTGGTGTTGAAATATGGGATAGTACAACGCATACCTTAATCGGCAAGGTAGTAGGAGGAACGTTTGAAGCAGAAAAACCAGTTGGCTTTGACAAAACGGTCAACAATATCGGGAAAGCAATGTTTACATTAACTTCTGAAGATGGAAAGATCATTCGTAATATAGAAAGTGATTCCTTAACAGGAGAATTTGTAATCAACCTGCCACCTAAAAAATATATTTCTTCCTCTGTTAAGTGGGTTGCCAATAGCGTTGACATCATCAACTCTGGAGACATAGCTCCTTTGGACTTGGCAGATGTTTTTGCCTATAACGGTACTTATGAAGAGGACAGTATTTTTGTCAATGATACTTTAGTTGGCATTGATAGTGTCTTTTATCATGTACGTAAAGATTTTGTCCATAGGGAAGTTCCACAATTGGTAGTAGGCGATACTAGTGGTTCAGGAATAAGTGGTGAAATGTTTTATCAGTTCAACCGAGGAGACACCATTATAAACATCGACCTTTCCACCTTACCATTTCCAGCATTCTTTTCCGCTAAAGACTATGTGTTGAAAATGACGGCTGCTGAAGTTTACACTAACTTGGACAATGCAGAAACAGATACCGTTGTTGTTACCGACGGACAAATTACCGTTAATAATAACATCGGATTAGGATTTTATGTTGATGAGAATGGAAGCAATGTAGAATACGGTATTCCAGAAGTAATCGACTTAAATACAGGAACGCTGAATTATACATTCAGAGCGATGGATCCAAATATCAATGAAGTAACCTCTGCAGGCTTAGAGCATACAAGTTTCACAAAGCAGTTGAGTGTCACTCTAGAAGTGGGTAGCTACTCTGTATCTTGGCCAAACCCTGCAATGCCTACGGAAGCATTCCCTGCATATGTACTGGGTGCCAAGGCTATTGGTAATAGTTTCGTAACGAAAGCACCTCCAGTTGTAGATGTTATACTAAGAGATCCCCCAGGGTCAAACAGCTATGCTTTCTGGGAAAACTCTGTTATACATACAACGACAGAAGAGTTTTATGTTGGTGGATTTGGAAATGCTGATGCAAGCTTTGGAGTAGGTATCGGTACCAATACACTTGTAGGTGGAGGTATAATGGGTGTTGGGGAAATAGCAGAAAGTCATCTTTTTGGTACGGTAGGTTTTTCACTAAGCACCGAAGTAGGTGGCGGTGGAGAGGTTTCTCATTCCACAACATTTGATGAGAGTATAGAGACCAATGCCGATCCGATTCAAGTTGGAAGTGCAGATGTTTTTGTAGCCAAATCTCAAAACTTACAATCTGGCCTATCGGCACAAGTTCGTCCAGTACCTATCAGTGAATGCGGAGGCAACTGTTATGGCGATACTATGTATGATGCAGGAGGTGGAACGTACCGTATGTCTAGAGTCTTCCAAAACTATCTAAATCCTGTCGGAACACCAACTTACCTGAATTTTTCAGAAAGCCACATCGTAAATGTATTGCTCCCAGACTTAGAGTTAGCAAGAAATTCATTTTTCAATAATGCAGACTATACATCTAATATTCCGCCAAATCATCCATTATATGGTACGAATAATGATGATCCAGCATGGGAAATGAATGCGACTACAACCAATCATATTAGAACGGAAATCCCTGATTTCGATGGAATGAGTTATACTTTTAATTGGGGAATGGATTCTGCAAAAGTGGACTCTATCAGACATATAAATCAACAGATTAGACTTTGGGAAGAGGCATTGGCAATGAACGAGATTGAAAAATGGATGGCTAAGACTTATAGCTCTGAGGGAGAAAACATTTCTATGTCTAGCGGAAATGTATTGACCAGAAGCAAAACGACAACTAATTCAAGTTACAGCTACTTCTCATTTGAAACCTCTTCCTCAATCAGTGCTGGTATGGATGCCGCATTTGATGGATGGGGACTAGGATTTGAAATAAATATCAATGCAGAAATTGGTATGCGTTCTTCAGGACAAAATAGTAAAGGAACAGAAGAAAGCTTAACCACAGGATATGTATTGCACGATGCTGATGAAGATGATGCTTTAAGTATTGACGTGTTCCCATCAGAAGATAAAAATGGAGTGATCTTCTCTACAGTAGGTGGTCAAACCATGTGTCCTTTTGAGGATGAAATTGTCATGCAATATGCCACTCCTGCACTGGTTCAGACACTAATAGATGCCCAAAATGGAGATATTGATAAAGCAGAAGAAGAAGCCCTTGCTTTTGGTTTGATTGGTGCAAGTCAAGAACAAGCAGCGAGCCAAGCAGAAGCTGATGAAATCAACTTATCCGTTCAACGTTTGCAGGCTCTATTGACTGCAATGCAAGGCGGAGAGGTAGTATTAAGCAATGCAACATTACAACGAGACAAGCCAACCATGCTAATCAATGGAGCTAAAACGGCTCAAGCATTTAACGTGCCTGCAGACGAAAAGGCAAACTTTACGTTATTACTACAAAATGAAAGTGAAACATTCGACCACCAATGGTATGGAATTCAGGTGTTGGACAATACCAATCCTAATGGTTTGGAAATTAGTATTGACGGAGAGATTATTAATCAGCAAAGAGAATTTTTAGTTCCTGGAGGAAGTGCGATTCAAAAAGTAATGCAGGTTGCTAGAGGACCTTTTGATTATGACTATACAGATGTCCAAGTAATAATTCACTCTACCTGTCAATATGACCCGACTGGCAACGCGGCATTAATTGTCGATACGGTCACTTTCGATGTAAGCTTCTTGCCGACCTGTTCTGACATTGAGATCATCAATCCAGACGACCAATGGACGGCTAACAATTCGTTCGACAATGAATTTCCAATTACTGTCGGAGAATATGATGTCAACAGCACTGGTTTCGAAAAAGTAAAACTACAATATAAGCCAAGTAGTTCTTCTAGTTGGACTTTGTTAGAAACCTACTTCAGAGACACCACCATTTCAGGATGGACAGGAGAGCCTACCTTGCCTCAAACAGGCAATACGGTTACTTATAACTGGCAGCTAGGCTTGCTTCCAGATGGTAATTATGACTTGAGAGCTGTTTCGGAATGTGCATTAGCGGAGAAAACTTCAGTAATTCACAGTGGTGTAATGGATCGTTTAAACCCAACGCCTTTTGGTGCACCACAGCCATCAGATGGGATTCTATCTCCTGGAGAAGAGATCAGTATTCAGTTCAATGAAATCATAAACGAAGGCTTATTATCCACTGCCAACTTTGACATTCGAGGCGTTCTAAACGGAGGAGATATCCGTCACGATGCAAGTGTTCATTTTGATGGCATTAGCAATGAGGTGATGATAGAACAGTTGAATTTGGCGAATAAATCTTTTTCTATAGAGTTTTACGCCAAAAGAACTCAGGATGGTGTTAATCAAGTAATGCTTAGCCAAGGTTTAGATGCTAACACAGAAATGAGTATTGGTTTTGATGCTTTGAATAAATTCTATTTTAAACTAGCAGGTAAAACCATCACAGCAAATAATGCCACTGATAATGAATGGCATCACTACGCAGTAACTTACAATAGAGAAACTTCCGATGGACTCGTTTATGTTGATGCAATTATGGAGGGAGTTGACAATTCTTTCAATGTAAACTACACTCAAAATGAGAAGCTATATATCGGAAAATCTAATACAGGATCAGGCGCACATTTTGAAGGAAATATTCACGAAGTAAGAATATGGTCGAAAGAGTTAACCTTAGGAAACATCAATATTGCTGCAGTTTCTAGAATGATTGGTAATGAGGTGGGCTTATTACACAACTGGGAAATGGAAGACGGCTTTGGCAATCTAGCATTAGATAAAGTGCGAGGGAAGCACGCCCAAGTTAATGCAACATGGGTAGTTGAGCCTGTTGGTTACGCGTTGAGGTTGAATGGAGAAGTAGACCAAGCAGAGTTGCTTCCAGTCAGCTTCGATGGGTCATCAGATTATACAGTTGAGTTTTGGTTTAAATCTGATGGAGGAACCGATGAGGTGATCCTTTCTAATGGCACTGGAGACTTCAATGATGTCAATACCAGTGGTTGGTCGTTAGGCATTGATGCATCTGGCAACTTTTATGCACAAAGTAATGATGAGGTAGTTAATTCTTCCATTAGTGCTACTGACGGTCAATGGCACCATGTTGCTTTAGTAACCAAGGCACAAGGCAATGCCATTCTCTTCATGGATGCACAGGAAATGGGAAGCATCGATAATGATAGTCTTAATGGATTTGCGGGACCTGCTTTATGGATTGGACAGCAAGGGTGGTTTACTGGAGCTATCGAAAACAATGCAAAGCAGTATACTGGAAGTATAGATGAACTGAGATTATGGAATGCGGCCAGAACATTAGTGCAGATAGATAGAGATCGATACAATAAGCTTTCGGGCAATGAACCAGGGCTGATTGAGTATTACCCATTTGAAACGTATACCACAAATGCAGGTATTACAACCGTAACTTCTGACTTGGGTAATGCTTCAACGAGCAACTTGGCAGTAAATACAGATATGACTATTACTGGTACCGCTGCATTGACTCAAGTTACTCCAACTATAAAACTAGAGCGACCAATACAAGCAGTTAATTTCACCTATGTGGTTAACAATGATAAAATTATTATCACACCAAACATAGATGATTGGAAGATTGAGAATGTTCAATTGGATTTTACCGTTTCCAATATTCAGGATTTGAACGGTAATACGCTTGTTTCTCCTGTAACGTGGTCTGCTTATATTGATAGGAACCAAGTAGTATGGCAAGATCAGGTATTCAATATGGAGACAGAAAAAGGAGTAGAGATAATGTTTGAGTCGGCTGTTGTAAATAACTCAGGGCAAGTAGCAAATTACACTATTTCAAATATACCGAGTTGGTTAGAAGTAAGCCAAACCTCAGGTAGTGTAGGTCCGTTAAGCACCGCACTGGTTTCTTTCACAGTACCAACAAGTGTTAATAATGGTACTTACCAGCAAGACATCTTGTTAACTACTGACTTTGGGTACGCAGAGAGATTAGACGTAACGGTAAAAGTCAAACAATTACCACCTTCTAATTGGACTGTTACTCCATCTAATTTCCAAAATTCCATGAACATTGTAGGGCAAATAGCTTACGACGGTGTTATTTCACGAAATGGAGATGATATGTTGGGAGTATTTGTAAACAACGAATGTAGAGGCATTGCTAGCCTAGATTATTTATCGGCATATGACAACTATCAAGTATTCTTATCTATCTACAGTAATGCAGCAAGTGGGGAAGAGTTGGAATTTAGAATTTGGAATGCTGCAACAGGAGCCGTGCATACTGAAGTGACACATAACTTACCTAGCTCAACATTTGTCACAGATGCTTTTTACGGAACAAGTGCCACACCAGAGTTGTTTGATGCTAATAATTACTTGGCAGGAACTCTTGATGTACCTGCAGGATGGAAGTGGGTGTCGTTCAACTTAGAAGGTGACGATCTAGATGTTGTTGACGATCTATTAGACAACTTATCTCCATCCGTTGGAAATATCATTAAGACCAGAGTGAACGTTAAAAATGGTACAAGTTATACGCAAACTCCATATTTTGATACTTACTCTAATGGCTTTGGGTGGACAGGAAGTATTACACAAAATGATGGGGCTAAAACAGGTGTGTTGTACAAGCTTAATATAAGCAAAGCAGGTATAATAGAATATGAAGGAGCATTAGTAGATCCGACTGAAGATACAGTTAACCTTGTTGTGGGTTGGAACTACTTAGGCTATGTTGGAACACAAAATACATCTATCACAGAAGGGTTGAGCAACTATACACCTAGCAGTGGAGATGTTATTAAAAGTCAATATCAGTCTGCTATTTACGACCTAGGCTTGGGCTGGTTGGGTAGCTTGGTCAACTTTGAACCAGGAGAGGGCTATATGATTAAAACAGCTACCGAACAAAGTTTCACTTATCCTGAATTTGTCAATGGGCTGAATAAAGGAGCAGACGAAAATGAAGGCAGCACGTTATTGGCTAATAGCACTTGGGAAACGCAACCTAATCTATTTGCCGACAATATGACGATGATTGCACATATTAATAATGATGACGAGCTTTATTCTATCTTCCATTCCAATAATGGATTACTGGGTGCTTTTGTTGGAGAGCAATGTCGAGGAATTGCATATCCTCAGTACAACAGTACAACAGATGAGTATGTATATGTGCTAACAGTGAGTGGAAATGATGAGAGCGAAAAGATGAGTTTCAGGTTTTTCGACATAGAAAACGAGATTCAGTATACCGCTTTTGAATCTACTTCCTTCGAAAACAACAGTATTCAAGGAACGCCTAAGCAACCTTTTGAATTGACCTTGTCAAGCGTTGGCTCTGGAAAAGTTGCGTCATCTGACCTGATGGACATATACCCTAATCCTTTTGCAGATCAGACCAATATTGTATTTAACTTGCCAGAAGCTTTAGATGTAAACATTTCATTAGAAGATTTAAGTGGCAGAATCCTAAGACAATATAATTTGGGAGAACGAACATCAGGTGTTAATTATTTCAAAATTAATAGTGGCAATTTAGCTTCTGGCATCTATTTTGTTAAGGTGCGAACAAGTGGATTGCAATATGAAGAAAAAGTAATGATTGCTAGGTAAAAGCGTAAACGTACGTCATACCAGAATCCCGCTTTGGGGCGGGATATCTGGTATCTCGAAGAAAGAGTAAACATTAAAGGTCTAATCGTTAAAACTAAAACAATGAAAAAGATATCTGTATTAACCGCTGTATTGATTTTTGCTGTGGGAATTATTTTTGCCCAACCCACTTGGACTGTAAATCCAGCAGAATATAACTTAGACTTTACCATAACGGGTGCAATTAATGTGGGAGGCGCCATATCTGCAGATGAGTCGGACATAGTAGCTGCATTCGATGAGTCTAACGTTGTTCGAGGAGTCGCTAATGTTGTTTACAATGCTACTGTAGATGAGTATTTTATCAACATGACCATATTTAGCAATACAGTAGGGGATAGCATTTCCTTTAAAATGTATGATGCTAGTGCGGATCAAGAGATTGATGCAGTTAATTCCAAAATTGCTTTTGAGCCGAATGCGATTATAGGTTCTGTGTTTACGCCCTTTGTCATATCCGATGAAAATAAAGTAACAGGAATCGACTTAAACACTTACTCTGTTCAAGAAAACAATACAGCCAATCAAAGTGTAGCAACGATATCAACTATCATGCCAAGCCCATTGGACATTGCTTTTACGTATAGCTTAGTCGCAGGGGAAGGCGATGCTGACAATGCTAGTTTTGAGATAGAAGGGGATAAACTAATAGCATTAGAATCATTTAACTATGAACAAAAAAGTGAATACCTTATTAGACTGAAATCGTCTACTACAAGTCATGGTAGCATAGAAAAGGCTTTTGTGATTAATATCGAAGATGATACGAGCGAAACAGCTACCAATCTGTACGATTTAGAAGCTCATAAAGTCAATATTTATCCTAATCCAAGTAGCGGATATGTCTTTATTGAATCAAAAAATTCTACTAACACATTAAAGCAAGTGAAAGTATTAAATTCATATGGTCAAATAGTCCAAGTGGAGCATGATATTACCAGTACAATAGCTTTGGATCTAAATAACCAACCAAAAGGGCATTATTTTATATGGCTTTCCAACGAAGAAGATTCAATTATTAAGAAGATTACACTGAACTAAGTCTATTCTAGGCTTTTTTAGTTTGGGTGCTAGAATTTCAATTAAGAGAAGCTACTTTTAGCGAGAGGAAAGTTCAGAAGGAAGAAACCCCATTTGTTTCTTAAAGGCATTATAAACTTAAGATAGAACTTGTCTAAGCTTTTCAATCTATCGTCGCAATTTACTAATAAACTTTCGTAGTCGTCATTCAGAAGTTCTGTCTTGAGATAGTCGCAGACTGTCGAAACCAACCAGTCGTTTACGGCAACAGCTAATGGGTCTTACAAAGTGATTGTTACACAAGGATCGTGTACGGATACTTCTGCATGCGAAACAATCACTGGTGTTGGAATCGCTGAAACGACACTATCCAATGGCATTAGCATCTATCCCAATCCAGCTTCTAATTTAGTTACGATTGCAGTTGGTAATCATGTGTCATACGATTTAGAAATCATGGATGTAACAGGCAAGTCAATGACTCTTTTACATGATCGAAAGGGAAGCCTTGAACTGGAGGTCCGTCAATACCCTGCAGGAATTTACTTTGCTGAAGTAAAAAGTGATAATGGCTTTAAAGAACGGGTAAAGTTTACCATTCGGAAATAAAGCGCGGTAATATGTGCTTGGAGCGGTTGCTTTATTGCAAAATCACTACAGTAGAAAAGTATTAGGTGATGTTTATCAATACTGTGGAGAAATGATATTATTTATTAGCGAATTAGTGTTATGTTTTTATTGAGCTCAATATACTTTCCAGAGGTTTTTTCTTTCGCTCTGACATAACACAGGTATGTTCCCTCACTACATACCCTATCTAAATATTTGCCATTCCATACTTTATCGGAATCATTAAAAATAAGCTTTCCATGACGATCGTAAATATGTATCTCTTCGAGGTTAATATTCTGATAAATTACTTTGAAATAATCGTTAATTCCATCATCATTAGGGCTAAAAGAATTGGGAATAAAAACATAATAATCTCCATCAGATACCATACAAGTATCAATATAAATGCTATCCGTGAAAAGACAGTCATTAAAAACTACGGAGATACTATAGAGTCCTTTTTTAGATATGGCTATTTGATTAGTAGTATCTCCAGTCGACCAGTTTATTACTTCTGAACCATTCAGATCAATGCTGATTGTGGTATTTGTATCGCCAAGGGTATCACCCGAGATAGATAAATTATCAAATAAATGATCTACCTCAAAAGTGTCCATACTAGTGCAATCAAATGAATCAGTTACTGCTATGTAATACTCACCTGTAGCATATTTGATAAAGGTATCAGTAATTAAAATTCCATTCCACTCCATCTCTTTCCAAGTAGGTTCAAAAAGGAAAGTTAGTGAGTCACCTTGGCAAAGGGAGGTATCCTCAGTATTCAGATTAATTTTCTGACGAACACTAATTGCTACAGAGTCTTCTATATCGTCACAAAACAAACTAAGGGTATAATAATATTTTATTGATTGAGCAGGAAATACATTTGGAGAGGCAACGGAGGTATCTGAAATAAACAAATTGGGTTTCCATGCTATTGGCAAGTTAGATGATTCAGAAAACCCTATTTGCACTGTATCTCCTAGGCATATAATGGAGTCTGTAAAATTAATGTTTGGAGTATCCACTTCATCGTGAAATATAGTGTCGTATCTATACAAATTTGGCATTCCTTCTACTAGATAACCTGGAGATAGATTGAGTCCGTTGGAGACGAAACCAGGACTTAGGTAGTTATTGGGGCGATCAATTCTAGATAAACTGCTAGGTGGAAATCTCGCAATATAGATAGTATCATTTGGGCCGATTTGTGCTCCACCCATAGGAAAAGAATACGGAATATGTCTTTCGGTTGCCGAAATAATAGGCGCAAAGCGCTGATAGGTATATACGCCAGAGTTTGGAGGGCTTCCTCCAGCAGTCACATATATTAAGGAGTCATTAGGAGAGAAAACGACCCCATAATAGTCTCTTGCGGTGGTAGAAATCACTCTCATATTAGATAAGAAGCCTGTATTTCTATCAAAATCAAAAATTTGGGCAGAGTTGCCGTACTCAGCGCTTACCAAAGCTTGACCATCATTAGAGGCAATCAGGCATCCACGGTTGCCTACGTTATTTCCCACAAAAGAAATAGAAGGAGTATTTGCAACTCCATTTTGGGTTACCAAAAATGCGGCATACATATCAGCTGGGTATTTTCGGGTTACAATCCAATAGTTACCCGTAATGCTATGTGATATGGCAGTTAGCTTTTCAGCTACAGAGTCTATTAGGTTAATCATGTTGCCACTAGCACCGAGGCACCTCATATAGGCGGTATCCAGATCGCCACGTGGATTAACTACAGTGCCATTTCCAGTGAGTTGCATATTAATTACGATATAGTTGAGTCCTGTGTAAGAACTAGTTGTAGGTCCATCTGTGGTAAAAATGTAATACCTATTGGTATCTCCAACAACAGGAGTTATAAGAGCAGATTGAGAAGAGCTGTATCCTCCTAAAAGACCTATTCCGTTGGGCATTATAGAGTCAAACTTATCCCATACTTGCACTCCATCTGTATAAAATAAAAGATTACCACGACTATCTGACATAGATGAGGCTCCTTCGCCAGTATTAATTTTTGATGTTGTGGAAACAGTAGTAGGACTTGTATTGAAGTTCAGACCTGCAAAATTCCCAAAGTGCCAGTTGTAATCACTCTTGTTTTGCGATAATAAAGGACCTGCCACAGAAAAGCCTATTATGAATATAAATAGTGTTTTCACCGTTGTCGACCATAAAATACTTGTTTTCCTTAAAGGTATCGTATCAAAAGAGTAGAGAAGTTACACACCTACAATGATATTAGAAGTAATAATTTGAAGTTGTTTAAGCTCTTAGCCAAAGTGAATTAGTTTTATCAATATAGCGCTGCGAAGTCTAATAAGGATTTTGGCTTTCCTCTCGTGGATTCAGTAATTATGCTAAAAGTTACAATGCTATCATATTCCAATTCAAAATATTTGGTTGCTGGAATCTCAAATTTTGGTTGGATCAACCTTGACTATTTTTCCATCTTTAGAAATAATGATTGGACTGTTTTTTAAACGCAATCATTTTCAGATATGCTTTTTTAAGCTCTTGTAGTTGTTCTTTACCGTCCATATTTTAACCCTTTTAGATATTCTTCTGCAGTCATAATTGGAATGGCTGATTCTTTGAAGTCTTTACCATTTCTCGTAATTAAGATATTACAGTTCGAGTTTAAGGCGGAATAGTATTGTAAACCATCTTCAAAATCTCTAAAATTCGATAGCAGTCCTCTTTCAATTATTTTTTCAGTTAAACCTACTGTTTCGCAGAACACTTTAAGTTTAGAAAGTTTTTCTATAACAACTTTAGGCTTATCATATTTAGAAAGCACATAAAATATTGTAGAATATGACATAGCTGATATTGCAAGCCTGATCTTTCCCTTATCTGCCAATGTGGCAATCTTTGCAATTGAATCATAAAATGGGACTCTTTCTCCAAGTAAGTCTAAGACGATATTTGTATCTAGAAATAATTTATGCCTCATTTATGTTTTTTCTCTAAATGCGCTCTGTATTCTTCTTTTACATTCAAATCTATGGGAATACTGACTCCAGAGGATATACTTTTAATAAATGGAGAAATTTGTATTTCATCTGTACTTGGAGTTGTAAGAGATTGAAGGTACGATTCAATTATTCTAGAAAGGCTTCGCCGATGTGCAGTAGCGTATTTCTTAGCCCGTTCTATTATTAATTTATCAAGCTTCAAGGTTAATTTTGTATCCATAACATGATTTATACGTGCAAATATATTAATATTATACGTATAAATTTAAATTTTGTTGCATTAAATTTAGATAATATTGTTATGTCCCAACTTCATCGTATTAATTCTAATTCTTTGCAATATTTGGTGGAGAGTGAAAGTGACCGAAATGTCATAGGCTAAAAACTTGGACCTGCAAGAAAAGAATACACGGGGAAAATAGTAATGCATATCAAATCGACTGTCAGTTCCCCATAAAATAGGACAGTATAAAACTACACAAATTCATGTTTTTTTAAGTATTGAATAGGTATAATATTATTTAAAGCTTCATGAGGTGTGGTATTTTTAGGTTTGAATATAATCAATTCTGTATGATTCAAAACTGTCACCAGTGTTGTCAGAAAGACTTAAAATTGGAAATAAAAGCATTGTTTAATATTAAAAGTGTAACTAATTAGTTACCTTTGCGTACATATATGAAGCGAGAGATAGTTATATATAGACACTATTTCAAGGACTTTTATTCAAAGCAGAATGCAAAAGTCCGTAAGAAAATAGACTTTGTTTTGAATATACTTCGACATCTGGATATGATTCCAGAACAGTATTTTAAGCATTTAGAAGGGACGAGTGGTTTATATGAAGCACGAATAAAGTTGGCAAGCAATATCTTTCGTATTATATGTTTTTTTGATAAGGGTAATCTAATTATTCTGTTAAACGGTTTTCAAAAGAAAACACAGAAGACACCAAAGAATGAGATAGAATTAGCCGAACGTTTAAAAAAGGAATACTATGAAAGCAAAAAGAAATAAAAATATAACAACGTTTGAGGAGCATTTAGATGAACAATATGGCAAAATAGGGACTCCATCAAGAGATGAATATGAAAGAGGCTTTGAAGCTTTTAAAGTAGGCGTATTGATTAGAGAAGCTAGAAAGAAAGCTAATATGACTCAGAAAGAACTAGCAGAGAAGTCAGAAACAAAAAGGAGTTATATATCTAGGATAGAAACAGATGCAAGTGATATACGACTATCTACGTTAATGAGAATAATTGAGAAAGGATTAGGAGGTACATTTGATTTAAAAATAAATATATAGTAAGACAGGGTAGGGGCTAACCCCACTCTTTTCCAAGCATATAAATAAGTTTGTTTCAAGCGCCTGCTTGGAACTATAATGAACTCTAAGCTTAGAAAGGCTTTCAACCTTTCTAAAAGTAGTCTCGGGCGGATTTGAACCGCCGACCCCTACATTATCAGTGTAGTGCTCTAACCAACTGAGCTACGAGACTATCAATAACTTTCAAATAACATTAATCCCTAGTCGGTTTATCCAGACAGGCACTACACTGATAATGTGTGGAGTGCTCCCCGTCCGACTGCGTCAGCTAGGCGGATAACCAATCCCGCCACAGTCAAAATCTTTGATTTTGTTTGTGGCGTGGATCCTCGCAAATTAGAAAATTGAAATTTTCTAATTTGCGGGACTGAGCTACGAGACTATTTGTAAGAACTCTCTCCCAAAATATGGGAGGACTGCAAAAATATGAAATTGGATTCAAACAAACACGGTTTATCTGAGAAAAATTATAAACCATTGTCAAGCTTAGACTATTTTTTAAAGGCATTTAAGTCGTTTATAAAACATACATATAACAATATTATTTCTATATTAGCGTATCATATATAGTATGAGCACTATGTTTTTCATAGAACGTCTTAATGGTCTAACGAAACCCATATGCCTTGGATAGTTCCTCCGAAGGGGAGTATTGGTACAATATAATTCTTCTAAATTCTAACTTGGTTAACTCCATATCGACAGAGACGCTATTGATGGTGCTTGGCATAATAGTCTTATTGCTGCTCTCAGGGTATGCATCAGGGGCAGAAGTTGCTTTTTTCTCATTATCTCCTTCACAAATTAAAGAACTAAAAAGTGGCAGAAAAAAATCTAGCAAGCGTGTTGTTCAGTTGTTATCTCAGCCACGATACCTACTATCTACTATCTTAATTGCCAATAACTTTATAAACATATCTATTGTTATAAGCTCTTATTTGGTGATTTCTGAAATGTTTAATTTTAAGGATTATCCCATTGTAGGATTTTTGTTTGAAGTTGTTTTTGTCACTTTTATCATTGTACTCTTTGGTGAAATTATTCCTAAGGTTTTTGCGACTAAATATAACCTCAAAATGGCTAGGGCTACCTCAAGTAGTCTATTAGTGCTTAAAGACATCTTTTATCCATTTAGCTTTATACTTGTAAAATCTACCAGCGTTATTGAGCGCAAGCTGCATAAGCATACCTTTCAGCAAGTAAGTATGGATGAAATTGACGATGCCATTGAAATGACTGTTGATGGTGATTCTTCAGATCAAGATGTTGGTATCCTAAAAGGGATTGTGCGCTTTGGAAATACAACGGCCAAACAAGTTATGAGAGCTAGAGTTGATATTGTCGCCGTAGATATTGAAAAAAGCTTTAAAGAACTGTTGGACATTATTAGTGAATCTGGTTACTCCAGAATACCAGTATACGAAAACGATCTAGATAAAGTAAAGGGCATTGTTTACGCTAAAGATCTTTTGGAACACCTTGGGCAGAAAAGTGATTTTGAATGGACAACACTTATCCGAGAGCCATTTTTTGTACCAGAAAATAAGAAGCTAGACGATTTATTGAAAGACTTTCAGACTAAAAGGGTTCATATGGCTGTCGTAGTAGATGAGTATGGAGGGACATCTGGAATTGTTACTTTAGAGGATATATTAGAGGAGGTTATTGGTGAAATCAAAGATGAATATGATGATTTAGTAGAAATTGATTTTACAAAAGTTGATGAGAGCAACTATGTATTTGAAGCTAAGACCTTATTGAATGATATCTGCAAGGTTATGGACTTGAAAGCAGAAGTATTTGACGAAATTAAAGGAGATGCTGACTCTCTAGGAGGATTAATTCTTGAGGTTGCTAAAAAAATCCCCAAGATACGAGAAGAGGTGCGACATGAAAACTTCTTGTTTACGATTTTATCTGTAGATAAGAAAAGAATTAGAAAAGTAAAAATCACTTTACTTAGTGATGAGGAGGTAGAAAAATATGCGGAAAAAGAGATCAATGCAGGATAGGCCTATACCTTTAATCATGTTTGCTACAATACTTTTTATTATGGGTTGCAGTGAACCATCTTATACTCCTAAACCTAAAGGGTATCCTAGAATTGTTTTTCCTGAGCGTAGCTACCAAGTCTATAACAATGAAGTTTGTCCGATATATTTTGAATACCCGACTTACGCAGAAGTTTTACAAGATACTATATACTTTAATGAAGAACCAGAATACCCATGTTGGCTCAACGTAAATTTCACCCCTTTTAATGCAACGTTACATTTATCATATAAAGACCTAAAAGATTATAAGCTAGAAGAGTTGCTAGAGGATATGCATAAACTCACTTACAAGCACTCCTCGAAAGCTGATTATATTGAAGATCAAAAAATTGAAACAGAAAATAACGTGAGTGGATTGATGTTTGACGTAGGAGGAAACGCTGCTTCATCTACCCAATTTTATTTGACGGACAATGAAAATCATTTCATACGTGGAGCCTTATACATTAATACTACACCTAACCTAGACTCATTATCCCCTATTATTGACTTTTTACAACAAGATGTTAACTATATTATCAACTCAATGAAGTGGCGGTAATATCTCAATTTCTTGAAAACGCCATTAGCTATTTAAAAGGTGTTGGTCCTCAACGAGCAGAAACTTTAAACAAAGAATTAGGTGTTCATACCTATAGAGATTTACTTTTTTATTTTCCCTATCGTTACGTTGATAAAACCCAATTCTATAAGGTTAATCAGATAACAGCTAAAAATACTCATGTTCAGGTAAAGGGCATTTTAAGTCCTTTTAAACTAATCGGACAAGGACGATCCAAACGATTGGTGGCTAGTCTTAAAGATGATACTGGTCAAGTTCAATTGGTATGGTTTAAAGGGCATCAATGGATCAAAAAAATACTAGCTCCAGGGAAGGAATATGTGGTATTTGGGAAGCCTAATCTTTTTAAAGGCCAGGTAAATATTGCTCACCCAGAAATGGACTTGTCTAATGAATACGAAAGTGAGCAAACCATAAAAATGCAACCGATTTATAATTCGAGCGAAATAGCCAAAAAGAAAGGACTGGATACAAAAGCTATCTCAAAACTTACTTATAACCTAGTATCTGAATTAAAGCAAAATGACGTATTGGAAAACCTTTCAGAGGAAGTTATAGATAAATATCAGCTGATATCAAGATACCAAGCTTTAAAAAGCATCCACTTTCCATCGTCAGATCAAGCAATGACCGATGCAATTAGGCGGTTAAAGTTTGAAGAGCTGTTTTTTATTCAATTAAAGCTACTACGCTTAAAAGTCAATCGTCAAAGTAAGCTCAAAGGCTTTGAATTTGATGTTTTAGGAACATTCTTCAATGAATTTTATGACACGAAACTGCCTTTCGAATTAACCAATGCACAAAAGAGAGTGTTAAAGGAGATTCGCCAAGATGTAAAATCTGGCAGACAAATGAATCGACTATTACAAGGAGATGTGGGAAGCGGCAAAACGATGGTGGCGTTGCTTTCCATGCTTATGGCGCTTGACAATGGATTTCAAGCAGCTATAATGGCTCCAACGGAAATTTTAGCACAACAGCATTATCAGTCTATCCAAGAGCTGCTTTATGGAATGAATATCAACGTGGCATTATTAACAGGATCGGTTAAAACTTCGGAAAAGCAAAATATTCTAGAGCGTTTAAAGCTAGGTGATATTCATATTTTAATAGGAACACATGCTTTGATCGAAGATCCAGTAAAATTCAAAAACCTGGGTTTAGCAGTTATTGATGAACAACACCGATTTGGAGTAGCACAAAGAGCAAGGCTTTGGAAAAAGAATACTACTCCACCTCACATACTAGTAATGACGGCGACACCGATTCCAAGAACATTGGCCATGACATTATATGCCGATCTGGAGACCTCTATTATAGATGAGTTACCTCCTGGTAGAAAATCGATTCAGACAGAGCATCGTTATGATAGTCATCGCTTAAGAATATTTGGCTTCATTAGAGAACAGATAAAACTAGGAAGACAAGTGTATATTGTCTATCCGCTCATCAAAGAATCTGAAAAACTAGATTATAAAGATTTGATGGATGGATATGAAAGTGTTGTTCGTGAATTCCCATTGCCAGATTATAAAATCAGCATTGTTCATGGACAAATGAAGCCTGAAGATAAAGAATATGAGATGAGACGGTTTGTCAATGGTGAAACCAACATTATGGTGGCTACAACTGTTATTGAGGTTGGTGTCAATGTGCCGAATGCCTCCGTAATGATTATTGAAAGTGCGGAACGCTTTGGATTATCACAGTTACACCAACTCAGAGGCAGGGTAGGAAGAGGTGCTGAACAGTCCTACTGTATACTGGTTACAGGGAATAAGCTATCTAAAGAAGCTCGGGAAAGATTGAAAACAATGGTGAGGACTAACGACGGTTTTGAAATTGCTGAAGTAGATTTAAAGCTGAGAGGCCCTGGTGATATGGAAGGCATTCAGCAAAGTGGTGTGGTAGACTTGAGGGTTGCAGACTTAGTAAAAGATGTTCGCATTTTGCAAGAAGCCAGACAAACTGCTATTGACATTTTAGAGGAAGACCCAGAGTTGGTAACGGGGAAAAATAACCCACTAAAAAATTATTTAGATCAAAAAAGAACTCAAAAGATAGGCTGGAGTAAAATAAGCTAATCTATTTCTTTGCTGTAAAAGTCGTACAATATACCAGCAGACCAAAGCACCCCTAAGTTTGCCTTCTGATATTTAGCGGTCAATTCGATATCCTTTAATTGGGCGCTAATTAAATTGGTCTCTCTAGAATTGATTAAAAATAATGAACTTTCGCCTCCAAAAAATTTTCTTTTTTCACCAGATAGTAACTCAGAATAATTAAATACTATTTCTGCATATAGCTGAACTTGCTGTTTTAGAGTTGTTTCTTCATTATAATAGGATTTTAATTTGTTTTGAAGCATTAAAAGCTTTTGAGAAGCACTTAGCTCAATATCCTGAATCTTAAGTCTCACGAGACTTAAATCTCCTCTTTGCTCTCTTAAGAAGATAGGTATACCAAACTCAATACCCCATTTATAATCATTATTAAAGAAGCCATCAATTGTTTCACTACCAGCAGGCTCTGTTAGCGCATTGTAATTTATGTTTGCTTTAGGTTTTAATCCCTCTATTTTAAGTCGTTCATCAATTTTAGCCGCCGATATTTTATATCGATACATCAACATTTCAGGGTGAGTAGTTTCAATATTGATTAATAAGGTTTCAATAGAGTCAGGGGGTATGATTTCTTTTAACACAATATCCTTAAATTCAGGTGGCTTCAGGCTATCCGTTATTTCTAGAGGAATATGCCCGTCTAGCCATAAAAAGTTTGAAAGTTCTAAAGTGGCATTTTGATATAATAGATATTTTTCATTTCTATTGTACAATCTCGTTTGAAGCTGAATAAAAGCCTCCAACGTATCTATTGCAGGCTTATCCCCAACTTGAAAGCTACGCCTTACACCTAGTAAACGATCCCTAGCTAATTCAACAGACTCTTTATAAACTTCATATTCATTCCAAACTTCAACCCATCTCCAATACTTTTTCAGTGCGTCAAAATATAGATCATTAATGATCTGCTTTCTTTCTTGAATGGATGCTTGAGCATAAATCTTAGCCTTTCTTAAAGTTGCTCTTCGCTTATCCATGAAAAGTCCTTTTCCTAATGGAATGGATACCCCAGCATGTATTAGCCCATTATCAGGGACATTGTTTTCCGGATTTAGATAAATTCCTTGGTTTTGTTCATATCCAGCATCTACCTCTATGCCAAACCACGTTGGTACTTTGAGTCCAGCTCCAAGCAGGTTGAAATACTCGTTGTCTTTGAAGTCTTTCTCCTTAAACTTACCATAGATATAAGGATCAAAACTACCACGAGACCTTAAAAGGTCTTTTTCTGCTTTTTGTTGAACAATATCTGCTTGCTTGGTAATTGGATGATGATTGTTGATAAGACCAATAAATTTATTCTCGGTAAGCACCATAGCGGAGTCTGATGCAAAGCATGTCTCAACTGTAAAAACAGAAAGGAAGAACAGCAGCAGACGTGTCATTTATTTTCCTTTTTTTCCTTGCTTTTCTTCTTATTGGTAGTTGGAGGGTTATAAAAATCAGGCGGAAATCCGTTGAGGTTTCTCCAAAGTTCATACCAAATACTAACATCATTAAGCAATGCCATACCTTGTGCGCCTGAACCCACTCTTAAAAGCTTTGGCCACTTAACATCGCTTTTATCTTGAGCAATTAAAATCCTATATAACCCATCTTCGTTAATCATATTTTCTATAGCAACTACCTCGCCACCAAAAGTACCTTGAGATAGATCTGGCCATCCTGCAAATACGATGGCAGGCCAACCATCAAAAATAAAGCGTACTTTCTGTCCAATTTGTAATAAAGGAATATCCATTGGCCTTACATAGAGGTAGGCAGCTAATTCATAATTAGATGGCATAATGCTTACCAAGCTTTCGCTTTCTTTAATCGTTTCGCCTATACCAGATTTAAAAATTTTTCCTATATATCCATCTTGAGGAGCTTTTAGATAATATAACCCTGTCCGGACTGAATAGTTCATATATTGGTTTTGCATCTTTGTGACCACTGCCTCTGCATTATACATATTAGATAATGCGGCGAATTTTTCTCCTTCTGCTTTAGCCAATTTATCTCTATACTGATTTTGAATAGTATGTAACTCTACCTCGGCATTGATAATCTCATTTCTACTACTGAGGAGTTTGTTTTCTGCCCCTACTCTTTTTGCCTGAGTTTCTTGTAATTTTAATCGTTTCTCCTCTAGGTCTGTAAGTGATTTAAGTCCTTCTTCATGCAACTGCTCTGTTCGTTCATATTGTCTGTGGGCGATTTCCAAATTGGTCTTTGATGCTTCTAAATCAATACTATCAGATTTGTATTTAAGTTTGGCTTGAAGAATATAGTTTAAAGCTTGCTCTCTCTTAAGTCTTTTAGTTTTTAGTAAAGCATCTATTTGTGCATCCAAAGACTTTACTTTTTCCATGTAAGAAGTTACCGTCAATTCTTTGGCCTTTATTTGCTCCTGAGTGTTTTCAAGTAAATTGGGATCAAAATAATCATCTTTAATTTCCGATAAATGCAGAATAGTGTCTCCTTTTTTTACAAAATCGCCCTCTCTTACAAACCATTTCTCAATTCGACCAGCTATAATAGAATGTATTGTCTGTGGTCTTTGATCAGGATTTAGAGTGGTAACCTCTCCATTTGCACGTATATTCTGTGTCCATGGCAATAACAGAATTAGGAATACAGATCCTGTCAAGAATAGAATACTTCTAATAAGTATTCTCCTAGTTTGGGAACGTCTAATCATCTTTAGAGAATCGAAAAACTCTAGAGAAATATTGACTTTGGTTTTATGTGATGATACTCCCAGCATATTTTTACTATTTTACCATAAATGAGAAATCATCTTCGGCTAATAGATCTTTGTATCCTCCTTTATTCCTTACTTTTCCGTCTTGCATCCAAATGATATTATCAATCAGTTTTAAATATTTTCTCTTTCTTGTTGCAACAATTACTGTTGCCTTTGTTTTCTCAGACATCAAGTATTCAAAAAGCGCATCGATATTTTCATTGTCCAGTAGGTCAAAGCTATCTTTTAAAACGATAAGCTTTGGCTTGTGAATTAATGCTCTCACCAATAGTAATTTTAGAGGTACAGTCTCTGGCAAATACTTTCCTCCTGATCTTAGCACTTCATTATATCCATGCTTTAAATTTTCTATATCCGAGTTTAGCCCAATAATTTTAGACATCTCCTCGATATCTTCTTGAGAAATATTCTCTCTTCCTAAGGTAATATTTTCTGTTACTGTTCCTTCAAAGATCAAGTCTCTACCAAGGTTCTCCCCTATGTACTTACGGAGGTCCATTATATCAATATTGCCAATTGGAATATCGTTGTAAGACACAACTCCTTCAAAATCTCTATAGGACCCTGCGGCTAAATGTAAAAACAATGAAGTGCCTGATTTGTCAAACCCAGTAACAGCAACTTTCTCACCAGCCTTTACAGTGGCATTTAGTTTGTCCACTTTCATTTCATCAGTAATGTTGTGAAAAGTTAGATCTATGAAATGAACATTAATCCCATTTTCACTAGGCTTTACTTTTAATCCTTCTGGTTCTTCAAGTGGTAGGTCTGTAAAATAACCAATCTTTTCTAGTCCCGTCATTACATCATAAATCGTGTCAAAGCTTAACATTAGCTTTTCGATAGATGTCATCAACATGATTATGATGACTTCTGCAGCAACAAACTGTCCAATATTCATCTGATTATTAATCACGAGAATACCGCCTATGATCAAGAGTCCCCCAGTTATAAAAACCTTGAAAAATACCATGATGAGATACTGAATCGCTAAAATTCTAAAGTGTTTTTTTCTAAATTTTAAATAATTCTTAACGATTTCATTTGCTCTTTCCAAGGGAAATAAAACGTTTCCGGCCATTTTAAAGCCCTCAAAGGTTCGTGCTAATTCCTCCATCCAATGCACCAACTTATATTTAAAGCTAGACTCTTTTATGCTTGACTGAAAGCCAAGAGGTGCGGTAAACCGCAAAGCAATGATAAGCAATATAAATATTGCCAACCCATACATGATAAAGAATGGATGATATAACGACAAAAGTAGGATGCCAAAAATAACTTGTAGTGAAGCCCTCGTAAAGTCCAATAAAATTTTAGTGATGCCCTTTTGAATAGTTAATGTATCAAAAAAACGGTTTACCATCTCTGGAAGGTTAAACTTCTCTATAGCTTCCCTTTTTAATCGCGGTATTCGATAAGTAAATTCCAATGCAGAATTAGCAAAAATGCTTTGCTGTAAGTCTTCGGCGAGTGACAACTGAAATATTTGTAAAATACCCGAAACTAAAATGCCAATAATGACGATCACAACAAGTACATACCAAGACGTAGAATATTGTGAACCAGTAATAAAGTTTATAATAGCCTGTATCCCAAGTGGCAAAGACAAGGTAATGATACCGTTTAAAATAGCGTATATATTGATATTGATAATAGTCTCCCTATCTAGATTGAGGAGCTTAAAAAAACGCTCTACGGCACTTATACGATTTGTCTTTTCCATTTTATAAAATGGTTATAGTGGCAAAGATAATATCATTCCCAAAACTACAAACACTATTTACTGCTAAACAGACACTTAATCAAGAAGACCTCTTTTCAAACATTCTGCTGCAGTATATCTCCCACCTTTATATAGTCCAATAACAAAGGCATCTTTGTAGCCCATATTCACAGCTTTATTTTTTATAGCCTCTGCTTCACTCAAAGAGTTGTATCTGCCTAATTCGAATCTTGTGATGCCATCAGCTAGTTTATTTGGTTTTATATCATCTATCTCTTTGAGATCATCATATTTAAACGTGGAGGCGCTTTTATATGCCGCCACTTGTACCGTAAATACAATATCTTCTTTTGACTTACCTCCATGCTTTTCAACAATTTCATCATAGCTTACACTATCTGTACCTCTATCCTCGCTCTCAACGACAATAGTTTTATGCTCAATGTCAATCTTCGCTTTTAACTTCTTTGCTTTCAAATAATCCTCAGAGTATATTTGTATGTACTTGCTCAGCTCTGTAAAGCTATCTACATCTACCGTGCTAATGGTATCCCAGTAGGTTTCAAAATCCTCGACATCGATTGAAATGATAAAAGACTCGTTAAAAGGTAGAGTTACCAAAAATTTTCCTGTTTCTTCATTTGCTGTGTGTTGACTCAGAAGGTTCTTCTCCATGTCAAATACGGAAAGCAAGCCACCTCTGATGGTATCGTTTGCTGTAACAATACCCTTTAATAAAACTAAGTCTACCGACTGGGTAGTTTGCAATAAACCAGGTGATACTAGATAAATATCATCTTCTCCATGTCCACCTTCTCTATCAGAGGACAAATATCCATGTTTCCCATCTGCAGATACCACATAATAAATGTCATCAGCAGCAGTATTTACGGGATAGCCAACGTTGATAGGCATCCTCCATTCATCGTTTTTATCTTTTATAGAAGTAAAGATGTCAAAGTTGCCTATGCTATTATGCCCTTGCGAGGCATAGTACAATATTTTTCCATTTGGGTGAATGAAAGGAGCATCATCATCATATTTGGTATTGATCTTATCACCCATATTTTGTGCCACACCCCAGTCTCCATCGGGTTCTTTATGAGAAACATATAAATCTTTGCCGCCATATCCATCAGGGCGATCACTTGCAAAATATAAAGTCAAGCCATCGGCAGACATGGTCACGCTTCCTTCCCAATACGCTGAATTTATATTTTCATTTAATAGCTCAGGCTGAGACCACGTACTTCCTTTTAGGTGACTGATATAGATTTGACCGTTACTTTTACTTTTGTTGATATCACTTCGGTAAGTAAATAGTATTTGACCGTCTGCTGATAAAGCGATACTCGCATCGTGACCGATTGTATTAATGTTTTCTCCAAGTGGTTTAGCTCCCTCCCAAACAGAATCTTTCTTATAGGACCTATATATGTCTTCGTAATAATCTCCATGCTCTGGGTCTGGATTGTAAAAGGCATCTTGCAATCCACCGATTGACTTCTCGCCTCTGTAGGTGAAAATCAAAACCTCTTCATCTGTAGAAATAACGGGTGCATACTCTCTGTATGGTGTATTGATCTTAGCTCCTAGGTTTGTTATTTTGACGTCTATAGCATTTTCTAACAATTCCTCGCCATTTTTACAGTTTTCTATTAAACGCAATAGTCTCTCTTTTTTTTCAGTATTTTTCGTCTGATTTAGCGAGCTTTGAAATTGAACAATTGCTGAATCATATTGGTGTAGGGTCATATAGGCATACCCCATTAAATATCCAATATCTTCATAATCTTCTTTTTCTTTGGCTACATCATGTAACAATGTAAGCGCTTTTTTCTTGTTAACGGATGAGCGCAAATAACATTCCGCTAAATCATATTTATAAGCATATTTCTTGGGATAGCGCTTAACGAGTTCCTCATAATACGGTACGGCTAGTCTATACTTTTTTTGATCTAAAAACTGTACTGCTGTCTTTTTTAATGTTCCATTTTTCATATCTGCTTGACCCAAAAGTTTAAGCCATGGAAGTATGAATAGTAAGGACATTAAGAGTGCTGAAATAACTTTAGGCATAACTTTAAGTTACAAATCTTTTTAAGATTAAGCGTTTAAAAGGCATGAAATAATACTGTCTTCTGAGATATTATTACTTAAGCAAACAAATTTTTGTCGCTACAGATATGGGAATAACAGTATTTTTTGCTCAAGAATTGGTATAATATGCTAACTTTGTTTTGTTCCTTGGAGAGGTGTCCGAGTGGCTTAAGGAGCACGCTTGGAAAGCGTGTGTGCTCTAACCGGGTACCGCGGGTTCGAATCCCGCCCTCTCCGCCAGAGAATTAATTCTTGAATTTTCTGAAATGAAATCAGATGAAGCTTGATTCAAAATGATTGAATGAAAGAAAATAAATTGCTTTGCAATTTTCTCAAGAATTGATTTTGACCTTGTGAGCATATGTTCAATGTTATTAATCCCGCCCTCTCTCCATCAAGTCTAGGGGTATTTCAACCCTACAACTATATCCTCTGAGCTATTTTCAGAATGTAAAAATAAAATGCATAATATTATGAATTACATAAACTTATTACTTTAAGTGACCTTTTCCAAGCCAAAGACAGGAGGTGTTTTTATTGGCAAGAATTGTACTTAAGCGTTATTTTATTCCCATAAATGGAGCATATGAAATTTTTTTTATCCATCATACTAGTAATTATACTCACTGTTTTTCAAGGAATCTGTCAAAACCTTGTGCCCAACCCCAGTTTTGAAAATATGCAAGATTGTCCTCTAGAGTATTACAACTTTGAATTGGTAGACGACTGGTTTGCTACGACACGAGGAACACCCGATATATTTCATGCTTGTGGAAACAATACAACTGGAATACCCGATAATAGGTGGGGCAATCAAGAAGCAAGAACAGGGGATGCTTTTGCGGGGTTATATACTTATGCGGTATTTAATGATACAGCTTCTGCAAGAGAGTATATGTCTTGCAAACTTAACGAAACGCTCGTCATTGGAAAAAAATACGAATTTAAAATACATTTTAATAAGCCTGATGTTTTTAATTGGGCAAGTAAAGATATTAATATCTATTTTTCTGAAAATTCACCTGAAACAATCTATGGCTCAATACTAGGGGCAATACCTGAGCAGCCTATCGTTTCCAATGAGACAACTTTCGGCTTAAATGATGGCTGGGAAGAGCTGACCTTCATCTTTGAAGCTGATAAGGAATATGAGTATCTAACAATAGGAAATTTTAAAGAAAATAGCGAAACTGAAAGATCTCAGGTAAATAACAATTTATCAGGTCCTGGGTTTAATGGGGATAATGCCTATTTCTACATAGATGATATTTCATTAGAAATGATTGAGGATAGTGTAGAGGAAGATTCGTCCAATGCAATAGAACCGCATTTTTTTATTCCCAATGTGTTTTCTCCTGATAATAACGGTATAAATGACCTCTTTGCGCTAAGACATAATGAGAGCGTTGTTGATTATGATATCATAGTACATGATAGGTTCGGGAATATTATCACACAAGTTAGCCCTGGAATAGCCTGGAATGGAAAAGATAATTTAGGGCATACATATCCGAGTGGCACATATGTGTATCAAGGCCAAATTTATTTTTTGAATAAGGAGGCTAAGAGGATAAGGGGAACAATATCTTTAATTCAATAACATTACCGAACGTGATGAAGGTGAGTTGACCTATAGCACCCCTGTAGCTTTGTATAGGAAATAGCAGTAACTTTATTGCCATCCATCACTAGCTCTAAATCCCAATCTACTCCGTCAATAAAAATTCTGGAAAAAAAAGTATCTCCTGCTGCCGATTGTCCCTTGAAAACATCGTAGGCAAAATACTCTCGATCTTTCACACTCCATTGATTACCAAAAATGTCAGTAGTTTGGTATTCATAATCAAAGTACCCATAAAAAGGTCTTGTGGTTCCTGCGACATCAGGACCGTCAATCGCTTTTTTTCCAGTAAAAACTAATGTTCCAGGATTGCTCACAGAAAAAGAAACACCATCAGGTGAGTTTTGACAACCTTGTACATTGTTGAGTATCATTTCATATTTTTCAATCTTATACTTGCCCTTGATTTCTCTTTCTAGTATACGTTCTTTGGAGCAAGAGTATAGTACAAAAATTGTGGTAAATAGTAGTAAGGTAAATCTTATCATGACTGTTATTTTGATAGGTAATATTTAGTACTAGGTGTTCCCCCATCCTTAAAAATGAGTACCTTCTTTGTCATTAATTCTATAAATAAACCATTTGGACGTCCATCTTTTGCATATAAAGTAAAAACCATATCTGTTGAACCCTCAAAAAAATCATATCCAAGAACTTCTTCAGCACCTTTGTCATCTGTGTAGGTAACTTCTTGAACCTGATTATTATTTACGACGTAAGTGTAATCTTCAAGTTGAAAGTCTTTCTTTGTAAATTTGAAAGTGCCTGCATCTTCAGCTACTGTGTCGTTGTATATCACTTTATCAATGTTCCATTTCCCTATAATTGCTTTACGAGCAGTCTTTTCCTTGTCTTTGCTACAGCTAGTAAAAAGCACAATAAATCCAGCAAAGGCAATAAAAAAAATCCTTTTAGTCATAAAATCACTTTAAATAATGAAAAACAGTCGTTAAACTGCAATCTATATAATGGGAGTCAAACATAAAATATTTCTATTATATAGATCGAGGTAAAACGGAGCAAAATTAAGCTATTTAACTTATTTTTTCTATAAAATAAAGCTGGGAGATTTAAAATGAGAAATCTAATAATTGCTTGTATCAGAGCTAGTATTAAGTAGGCTAGTTTTCTAAATATAAATATTTGTAAATCAATACTAATATGGTTCGAGGAGGTTAATTGAAGCCTGATAGTATCGATTAATTAGAGTTTTTATATAGCTCATTTATATTTACCTTGCTTGTATAATACAAAACATAAGTAAAAGGGTATGAAACAAAAAATTAAATTAGCAACTACGATACTCTTATGCTTTGTAGTTTTTTCTTGTAAAAAGGAAAAAACTGTTGTTCCTGAAGATATTTCAGACCAACCTATCGTGCTAGGCTGTTCTGATGAAGCTGCTTTAAATTACAATGCTGATGCAAATATGAATGAAGGCTGTATTTATCAATCCGACATAAAAGCTGAGCAAAAGGCATTGGGTATTTATTTTACAAGTACAGGCTGTCCGAGCTGTGGAGGTGGAGGAACGGCTGCGTTTCAAACCATTGTAGATAATAATTCGCCAGATGTCATTCCAATATCAGTTCATGTAAAATATGGAGACCCCTATATTCTAGAGGAGTCTGATGAATTAGCTAGTATCATTGGATATGGATTTCAAACACCATACTATTTTATAGGAGAATACGACGTTATGGTAATATCTGGAGGGACGATACATATGTCACAAGTTCTTACCAAAGCTTCAAACAGGGTAGCGTCAATTGTTAATAATGATCCCATTATTAGCTCAACCAGTAAATTGGTTTTTGAAGATACCATTTTAAGGGTGTACTATGTTGCTGAGTTTTTACAATCGGTAGAAGGGCAGTATTCTATAGCAGTCTATTTATTAGAAGATGAAACGGTCTACCCACAATCTAATGGAAGCACTGATCCATACTACCATCAGTATGTATGGAGTGTCGCAATAAATGGAACTATAGGGGAAAGTATAGTTGAAAATGGATCAGAGGTAGGTCAAACTTTTGTGGGAAGCAAGACTATTGAGTTTGAAAAAAGATGGAATGCCAACAATCTATATGCGATCACTGTTATCTGGAAAGATGGAGAAGAAATAGTCAATGTTTCTAAATCCAGTGGCAACAGTCTTTTGTAGTTCTAAGTCTTATTGTGACTTAATATTGGTCGTAAATGTTTTGTCACATAAATTGATGTTAATTTGTTGCCCAACTTCATACCCCTTTTCTAGAATTTCTTCCCTTTTGGGGAGCAATAATCGGAGCTTACTAAGCTGTAATTCAATAATTTCTTTTTCAGGAGAGATCTCTTTTAAGTTTTCATATCGATCTACTGCAATAAAATATTGCGCGGTTTTCCCCCAAGTGCTATCTAATACACAGTTTAGGTCTGGATAAGCATATATTAGTGCACTATCAACGTTGTTGATGGCAAAGTAAAAAGACGCTATATCAAAAGCAATACTATCTTTTTGCTCTTTAGCATATAAATCAAGAGAAACTGACTTGAAAACAATTTCCTCTCTACAGTGTTGTTTTTTCAAAGTGTATTGAAACTTTTGTAATAAGTGAATGTCTTCAGGGTACTTTTCGTAGCTATCCATAAAAGCTGTTTTTACTGTTTCACAAGAGTTCAACACTTTTTGTTTTTGAGCAATATTGATCATCTCTTCTCTAACTTCTTTATATTGATCTGTCTTTTTATTTTCTTGAACTACGTTATATGCCACTACTTCATTTACTTCTGAAATTGCTTTTAAGAGTTCTACTTGATCAATCTTTTTCTGCTTAAACTCAATAAGGTGCATTTTAAAATAGATCAGCAACACCTCATGTCTGGATGCATTTCCTTCTAGTTCAACCGACCCTTTTGCGGCATCAAAGATTTCATCATAATATTTAGAATTGAGTCTTCGCTCAAATAATTCCATCGCTTTTAGCCCTAAGACTTTGCCCTCATTTCCAAAATATTTAATCCTTTGGTCAAATATCATAAATAAGGTATCTTCCAGTTCATGCCTTAGATACCCATTTACTCCTTTTTCAAGCATGAATTTTATAATGTTTACTCCCCCGTCATATATTTTCTCATCACATTTAGGTGCATATTTAAATAACCAAGACCATCTGGGATATGCCTTTTCGTAGTTTTTGTTGAACAAGTAAAACTCATTGTAAATTCGGTATATATTTTGGGCCAACTCAGGATCTTTTGTTCCCCATCTATCCGACTTATCATTTGAGTTGCTACTAAATGATATTAGGATCAAACTCATAAAAAAAAACCAACTTTTCATCATCTTTTTTACCTTTATAATATGCGTAAGTATTGGATAGCAATTATAGTTATTATTTCAGTTTTTTTACTGATTTACGTTTTTAGATATCCACTTCTACGACAAATCGGTAAAGGTTTGATGTATGAAGATGAATTGGAGCAAGTAGATGCTCTATTTGTATTGGGAGGTGGTGCATTGCATAGAGGAAATGAAGCAGTAAAAATATATAATGATGGTTTTGCCCCATATATATATTGTACGAGTGGTAATTTTTCTCAAGACTTAGAGTCTTTAGGCATTCGCTACTACGAAAGTGAAATTTCTAGAATGAATATTGTTCGACAAGGTATTCCCGAAGAAAGTGTTGTTGCATTGAGAACTGGAACAAGCACGGCAGAGGAGTCAGACACGATACTTAACTTCTGCAAAGCCAACCAAATTGAAAGCTGTATTGTTTTATCCTCTAGGTTTCATACTGGGAGAGTAAAGTCTGTTTTTAAGAACAAGTTTGAAGATGAGGGAATTAAAATCATTATTCGTGGCGCGCCAAGCCTATTGTATGATGAAGCCAACTGGTGGAAAGATGAGCGAGGACTCATTATGGTGAACAATGAATATGTAAAGAAGTTGTACTATTTAGTGAAGTATTAAGCAAATTACTTCAAGCATATAATAACAAAAAAGGTTTTAATATTATATGTCATTTCGACGTTAGGAGCAACCTGCCTTGCCGGCAGGCAGGTCTAACTTCATTATTCAATAATGATTTTTCTCCGCCAAGTGGCGGATCAAAATGACAAAGACTTGACTTAAAAACTAATGAATATAAAAACTCCCCTCATTTCAATAATAATGGCGGCAAAAGATACAGCACGTTATTTGCCAGATTGTCTAGATTCTATTGTTAATCAAACCTATCAAAATTGGGAGCTTATTGCTGTTAACGATCATTCAAGTGATGCTACTCCAAGCATTCTAAAGTCTTATTCAGAAAAAGACAATAGAATCAGATATTACGATAGCGACACCCCTAAACTAAATGGTACTTTAAAGTTTGCCTGGCAATATGCCCAAGGCGAGTTGATCAACCGAATGGATTCAGACGACAAGATGCCACTTGATAAAATTGAATCGATGGTTGAAGAATGGCAAAGGCATGGTAAAGGTCATGTGGTTGCTGGTGGAACAGAACATTTTGTTGATGAAGGAGAAGTAGGTGGCGGCTTTAGAAGATATGAACAGTGGCTTAATAATGTAGCAAAGAATGAAACCCATTACGAAGAGATCTATAAAGAATGTGTTATCCCCTCACATAGTTGGATGATTCACAGAGATGATTTTGAGACACTTGGCGCATTTAATCCTGATGTATATCCTGAAGATTACGATCTGTGTTTTCGGTTTTATAAGGCTGGCATGAAAGTAGTTGGAATGGATAAGGTTTTGCATTTCTGGAGAGATCGATCGGAGCGAATATCTAGAACATGGGATTGTTATAAAGACAATCGCTATCTATGGTTGAAACTGAAATATTTTTATGAGTTAGATCGGGATAAAAGTCGGCCATTAGTCATTTGGGGAGCAGGGCGAAACGGCAAAGATATGGTCAAGCAGGTTTTAGAATATGAAAAAGATATCCACTGGGTATGTGATTCTGAAAACAAGATTGGAAAGGATATCTATGGCATTAAAATGCAATCGATTGAGTCTGTCGTGCAATTAGAAAATCCACAAATATTGATTCTCGTCGCATCACCTGATGCTAGTATTGAGATTAGGCGCCAACTTGAAGAGTGGGGTAAGTTGCCAAGGAAAGATTATTGGTTCTTTTTATAATATTGATAAACCGTATAAAAATTCAGCACTGAATAATAAGTCTGATCCATAAGACATCTTAAATAGCTAAATAATATAATATTTGGTTATTTAAAAATCCTTTTATTATATTTATGGCATGATTAGTAGAACTATTACTCCCATAATCCAAAAGAAAATAGGTAGAGGTAAGGCAATAATGATAATAGGACCTCGGCAAGTAGGTAAAACTACCTTGATAATGAGTCAACTTGAAGGGGAAGAATATAAATTTTTTGATGGCGATGACCCTTCAGTGCGAGCTGAACTAGATATGCCAAATACAGAGAAGATACGTCAGCTAATAGGGGATAAAAAGATTGTTTTTGTAGATGAGGCACAACGGATAAATGGAATTGGGTTAACCCTAAAGATTATAATTGACCAGTTCAAAGATGTTCAGCTATGGATAAGCGGTTCGTCATCTTTTAATTTATTTAATGAACTAAATGAACCTTTGACAGGAAGGAAATGGGAGTATGAACTATATCCTATAAGTTGGGAAGAATATGAAAACCACGTTGGTTATTTAAAAGGGCAGCAGAGCTTAGAAAATAGATTAATCTATGGAATGTATCCAGACGTTATCAATAACGACAAGGGAGAAGAAAAAGAAGTGCTAAAAAATCTGGTAAATAGCTATTTGTATCGTGATATTTTATCACATGGTGAAATTAGGAAACCTGAAATTTTAGAAAAACTTGTTCAAGGCCTAGCGCTACAAGTAGGTAGTGAAGTGAATTATAACGAATTAAGCCAGTTAGTATCTATATCAAAGGATACGGTTCAACGGTATATTGACATCCTTGAAAAGGGATATGTTCTTTTTAGGTTAAGATCATTTAATCGAAATGTAAGAAATGAAATAAAACAAGGTCGAAAGATATACTTTTACGATAATGGAATCAGAAATGCAGTAATAGGAGAATTTGGGGGGTTGAGCACAAGGAGAGACGTTGGCATATTGTGGGAAAACTTTCTTATTTCGGAACGAGTAAAACAAAATAGTTATAAGTTAACATTTGCTAAGTCGCACTTTTGGAGAACTATGCAACAACAAGAAATCGACTATGTAGAGCAAAATGGACTAAGCTTGACAGCATATGAATTTAAGTGGAATTCAAAACTAAAAGGCAAATTTTCAAAGACCTTCTTAAAGTCCTACGATGCAGAGAGTAAATTAATAAATAGAGAAAATTTTAGAGAATTTGTTGTACTGTAATGTGCTAGATATCAGACAGCTTCATGATTAATGAAAACATTAAAGTCTTAATGACTTTATTTTGCATTTAGATCTTTGATTGCTGACCTATTTAGTAGCGCTTAGTGGATTAAGGTTACGCTTCCTTTCCGCAATTTCCCATCGCTTAAGGTTAAAAAGTAGGTGTATGCCCCTTGAGCTAAAGGAGATCCTTTGTAATCTCCGTTCCATACAAAGTAGGGGTCAGTAGTTTTAAATACTTGATTGCCCATACGGTCGTATATCTCTAGATCTATGCGATTTGTGTTGATATTGTATATGCTAAAAAAGTCGCTCTTGCCGTCTCCATTAGGAGAAAAGACATTTGGTATAAAAGGCTCAAGCGCTACACTACTAGTATCATTATGATCGTTACAGCTATCGGTGTCGATAGTTATAATAAGAATGCTATCGCACCCAGACATTGCAACTAAAGTGTCAAAGTAAGTACCAGCAGTAGCATAAATGTTATTGCTAATATTTACACTATCATTTATACAGATGGAGGTATCTATTATTTCTGTTTGGTCAGATGATAGGTTAATTGATATTTGAGTTGGGATTGTATCATTTTTGCATGGCCAATACACAATCAGCTGAACATTGTATGAACCGTTATCGGTAAATCTATGTGATGGGTTTTGTTCTCTACTAACATTATCTCCTCCACTGTTTAGGTCATCAAAGTTCCAAACCATACTATCAGGTGAAAATTCATTTGAAGCAAATGAGATTAAAAAGTGTGTGCTATCGCCATCACATAAAGTATCGTTAACGTAAGATAAACTTACTTCTGATGCAACTGCACCACAATAAAGGTAAGCTGATCCAGCATTTGAAAACTCATTTGCTCCTAAAAGGTCATGGTCTTCAAAATATGCTCCGACAATGATATTATGACCGCTGACTGCAACAGAAATCCCAAATCTATCGCCAGCTTGTCTATCAGATGCAACAATCTTATCTATCTGGTTCCAAGAGCCACCGTTATCTCGTTTGAATATGTAAGCCGATCCTGCGCCGTTAATGCTATCCTCGCCAACTTCATTTTCATCTTCACGAGTAGATGTAACTACTGCGTATATGCCGTTTATAGCAACAGAATTGCCAAATTGATCATCAGTTTCCCTGTCAGAAGCGACAATTTTTTGCACTTCATTCCAAACGCCATTAGCATCTCTTTCAAAGATATAAGCCGATCCTGATTTATTTAGAGTATTGTTCCCTAATTCGTCTTCATCGTCATGGTGAGCACCTACTATAGCATAATTTCCACTAATATCTACTTCCCAGCCAAACTTATCATTAACATTCCTGTCAGAAGCGACAATCTTTTGCACTTCATTCCAAATGCCATTAGTACCTTTTTCAAAAATATAGGCTGATCCTGATGCGCTCATAGTATTCCCCCCAAATTCATCTTGATCTTCAGGCCAAGCACCAACTATAATATATGTTCCGTCAATTGCAAGGTCTTCTCCAAACTCATCATCAGTACCTCTGTCAGAAGCGACAATCTTTTGCACTTCATTCCAGACACCATTAGCATCTCTCTCAAAGATATAAGCTGATCCCGCAGCATTACGGAAATTGCTTCCAGAGGTATCATGATCTTCAAAGCTTGCTCCTACCACAATTATATCCCCGCTTATGCTAACTGATCGCCCAAACACATCAACAGCTTCTCTATCAGAAGCGACGATTTTTTGCACTTCGTTCCAAACGCCATTAGCGTCTCTTTCAAAGATATAAGCTGATCCTGCGTTATTAAGCATATTGCTATTTGAAGCATCCTCGTCTTCTAAGCGAGCTCCTACTACTGCATAATTACCACTAATGGCCACACTAGTTGCAAACTGATCATCAGCTTCCCTATCAGAGGCGACAATCTTTTGCACCAAAACCCAGCCCACGTTCATTTGCTTTTCAAAGATATAAGCTGATCCTGAGTTGTTAAGTGTATTGCTATTTGCAGTATCTTCATCATCTTGTTTCGAGCCAACTATAGCATACTTACCGCTTATAGATACTGGTGCTCCAAACCAGTCATTGGCTGCTCTATCGGGAGGAACGATCTTTTGTGTTTCACTCCAGTCTTGGGCAGTAGAGATAGAACTAAAGCCTAACATAACAATAACCCAGCAAAAAGAATTTATAACAAATCGTTTACGATACATTTTATAGATAGGAATAAGCATGTAATGATATTAATCAATAATTAACTTTAGAACAAGTAAATTAAAATGATCTTATGATAAGTCTTAAATATAGAATTATGTATTAATTAATTGATAATCAGAATATTATCTATTTTTTATTCTTTGTTTTATGATAACTCAAGCGTGTGTAAAATACTAAATACTGTTGCTTTTAGCTTTACTAAACTCACACCACTTGCAATGTTCTTCGCCACAACCATTTTGAAATTCATGGTTTTTAATCTTGGCGTAGACTTCTTGAATCTGGTTTTTTACAAATAAGATATCCTGCTCTCGAACCATGACTTTCTGCTTTTTAAAGGCATTTTCTTTTTTAGATTTTTCTATGTAATCAATCTCACCGCTGACCATATTCCAGTTTTTTGTAGGAAGATTGTCTAATAAAATTTTGTAAAAAATGATCTGTCGCCAATAATCTCCACCATTGGGGTTTTTATCAGAAGGCACTAAGATTCCCTTTCTCGCAGAATCACCATCTGGGTTTGCTGTTTTATAGTCTATGACGTTAACATCATTGCCATTAAACTCAATTTTGTCTAAAAACCCATGAATGGGAATACCATTGACCTCTGTATTTCCAACGCGATACTCCACCACACATATCTTATTCCATTGATTCACATATTCATCATAATACTCGGGCAGAACTTTATCGCCCAATGCTTTGCTTAGTTTGTATTCATTGGGTGTAAAGCACTCCGCATTCTTTTGAAGACCGAAATAGAAGTCCTTTAGAAAGTCATCAATAGATGGAAAAACTTGTTGAGGATCTGCTTTCATCTTTTCAAAAAGCCTTTGTAAAGCGTGGTGTACAGCACTACCAAAACCCATTGCTTGATTTTTTGCTCCAGGAACACGCAAAATATTTTCATAATAAAAGGCTACTGGGCATTTCAGGTATTGATTGAGATGGGTAACGCTCAGCGCATAGTTTTTAAGCAGATTATCCAAGAAGTCTTTTTCAGGTTGTAACACCAACGATTTATTCGTTTTGGTCAGCATTTGTGCTTGCAGTTCAAATAGCTGATTTTCGACCACATGCTTTTGGGTGACATCTAAGTTTAAATTCTCCAAACACTCTTCCACAAACTGAGAGCGCTCCAAGCCCTTACCGTTCACATTTTCTACAGAATAGGAAATGCTTAAATGTTCCTTTGCTCTGGTCATGGCAACATAAAACAAACGTCGAC
Organism: Bacteroidia bacterium; assembly: GCA_030426955.1. GTDB lineage: Bacteria > Bacteroidota > Bacteroidia > Chitinophagales > JAUHXS01 > JAUHXS01. Next base: position 123,919 of record JAUHXS010000003.1, read on the forward strand.
TTGTTTCTATTTTATTTTCTTCAACAGAATTAGTTAATGTATCTGGCAGGCTATAGCCACGATACCCCGAGCGAGATTTTTCCCACATATCTTTAGTGCATCCAATTAAGAAAACGTGCTGAAACTCCAATCCTTTGGATGAATGTGCCGTTACAAATTCCACTCCTTCCTCTTGATAGACACTTTTATTGACATTTAAGCTGATATAGTTGCTTTCCATTTGTTCAATGGTTTGGAGCATATCCGATAGTTTAATATTGGGATTTTTAGCACTTTCTTCCTGAACAAACGAGAAGAAAGTCTTAATGACATCCAGCTCAAAATGCTTATCCTTTCCGTTGAGAATATTGGATAGCAAACCGCTCTCATTCACAATTCTCTCAATAAGTGACTGTAATGTTTCATTCAGAATAGCATGTGTCCATTCTGTCAATAGATTTGAAAACTGAACAACCTTGTCTATTTCTTCGACACCTATTTTCTTCAGAACATCGCTACTTTGTATGGCAGATCTCCAGGTCGTTTTATTTCGCCAATTGCCACAATGAGCAGCAATTTTAGCAACATCTAACGGCTTAAAACCAATGAAGTTGAAATGCATGATCTCAAACAAGTAAGGCGCTCCTTTTTGAGGCAACTCATGTTCTGCTTGGATGTATTTTAAAATTTGCACAAACTGTTTAATCGTAATCAGCTCCAGTATATTGATTCGCTTTTTTACCTTGTAGGGGACATTCCTCTTCTCTAGCAATTGAATAATATCTGCTGCTTGCTTATGGCGATAATAAATCACTGCAACTTCATTGAGATTGACTCCTTTTTTGTGTAAAGCATCTATCTGTAAAACAATATCTGCCTCTTCATGAGCGGTATTGGGATATTCTATTATTTGAGGCTTAACGCTTGAGGCTTGAAGTTTTGGGTTAGAAGACAATAAAGTTTTTTCAACGGCTTCTATTTTAGATACCAATCTATCTTCATTATGATCTATCACTAGTTTAGAAGTATCGAGTATTTCTTGGGTAGAGCGATAGTTATTGGTTAAGGTAATGAGTTTTATGTGCGCTTCATATCGTTTATAAAAATCAACTATGTTTTTGACTCTAGCACCCTGAAATTCATATATAGATTGATCATCATCACCCACAACGAATACGTTGGGGCTCTCCCAATAGTCAATTAGTAGATGTAGTAATTCATTTTGAGAACCACTGGTATCTTGATATTCATCAACCAAAAAGTATAGGTATTGCTCTTGATAGGTTTTTATTAAATCTTCATTTTCCTTAAATGCTTTGATTACCCAAAGAATCATGTCTGCATAATCGTAACGATTTGCTTTTAAGAGCATAGATTCATAAACTGGGAAGAGTTCTGCCGCAACTTGAAGCTCTTCCATTTTAGCGACTTGCTCATCTATTTTGTGTTGCTTTAAATCACCCTTTTCGTATCCAGCTTTTGAGTTGCCTCTTTTGTAAATATATTCTTCATTTAATGGTAGCTCTTTAATGAATTGCTCAGCGGATTGATTGATCCTATCCACTGTCCATCCTTCTCTCTTCATCATTTGAAAGAGTGTATCCAATCTAGAAGTCTCAAAATAAATGTCTCCCTTTAATCTTTTTAAAGGATGCTCTGTATCTAGATTATCAATAAGCTGATAGAGTATTTGAATATTTTCTAGGTCAGAGATAGGTTCTAATTCCCATTTCCCAAAAAGACTTAAATTACTTTGAATAACATCATTGCAAAAAGCATGGAAAGTGTAAATATGAACTTGATAGGCTAAAGGGCCGATAAACTCAGTAAGTCGTTTCCGCATCGCAATCGTTCCAGCATCTGTGTAAGTAAGGCAAAGAATACTACTTGGAGAAGTGTCTGTTGATTGAATAATCTTACCGATTCGGGCAGCTATGATTTGTGTCTTTCCAGTTCCAGGCCCGGCAACTACTAAGACAGGACCCTCGGTATTATCTACTGCTTCTTTCTGCTTTTCATTGAGTCCTGATAACACTGACTCAAAAACCTCATCTTGTTTAGTATTAGAGGTCTCTTTTGCTTGAAAAATATCGAGTTGATTTTGAGGCATTATATGCTATAATAGAGATTATTCAGGAAATTTCTGCTTTAACGTGTTCTCCGTTTTCCTAAAAAGTGCTACAGTACTCCATATCATAACACCTAAGGCGACAATAAGCTCTGCTATCTTATTGAAGTCAACAAACAAGCCCACTATGGACAAAATAATAAAACCAAAACCGAGCTTGATCATTTCTTTTGCGGAATATTGTTGCGCAAAATCCCAACTTTCCTGATTTTTCATAGAGCGCCTTGTACGATATCCATACAAATAGTTTATTTTTTTCGGGGGATACGTTTTCATGAAAAGTCCTGCTAAAATAAAGATTGGTCCAACCATTGCTGGTATGAGAAAAAGTGGCTTTGCGAAAAAAGCAGTATCCATATTTTGAGCTTTAATATAAAGGTATTAAAATCTATCCTCTCAAAGGTCAACATTTAATAATTGTTCTGTCTTTGTTTATATATAATTTATCTTTGTATCAATTAAATACATTCTTTGGAAACAGCAATACTAGTAGGACTAATAAATGATCAGCAACGAGAGGAACAGACTGAAGAATATCTCGATGAGTTAGAATTTTTAGCATCTACTGCAGGAGCAAAAACAGTAAAGCGATTTATACAAAAGTTACCGCACCCTGACCCCGCGACATTCATCAGAAAAGGAAAGCTAGAGGAAGTTGAAGAATATGCAGCATGGAAAGAGGTTGATATGGTTATTTTTGATGATGACCTTTCGCCTTCTCAGATAAATAATATCCAGAAAAAGTTCAAGTGTAAAGTGCTTGATCGAACCAATCTGATTCTTGATATTTTTGCTGCTAGAGCCAAAACTGCACAGGCAAGAACGCAAGTAGAGCTGGCACAAATGGAATATCTATTACCTAGATTAAGAGGTATGTGGACACACTTAGAAAGACAAAAAGGAGGTATTGGTATGCGCGGTCCTGGAGAGACTGAGATAGAGACTGATAGACGTATTGTGCGTGATAAAATCAGTAAGCTGAAAGATAAGTTAGATAAAATTGACAAGCAAAATGCTACGCAACGAAAAACAAGAGGAGATCTAATCAGAGTGGCGCTAGTTGGATATACCAACGTTGGAAAATCCACCATTATGAGGTTATTAAGCAAGTCTGATGTGTTTGCGGAAAACAAACTCTTCGCAACATTAGACACTACAGTGCGGAAAGTGGTGTTTGACAGAATGCCTTTTTTATTATCCGATACGGTGGGTTTTATTAGAAAGTTGCCACACAACTTAGTAGAGAGTTTTAAGTCTACCTTAGATGAGGTTCGAGAGGCAGATATATTAATGCATATAGTGGATATTGCTCATCCGGCATATGAAGATCATATTAGAGTAGTTGATCAAACACTTAAGGAAATTGATGGCACAGAAAAGCCTACCATGATGGTTTTTAATAAGATGGACTTATACGAAAAGAGAAATTTTGATCCATATTTAGAAGAGGATGTGAAGCGCAATTTATTAGATGAGTTAACAAATAGCTGGCTAGCCAAGACCAATGAAAATGCAGTATTTATATCCGCGATTGAAAAACAAAACATTCAAGAGTTTCGATCAAAATCATATACCATGATTAAAAGGATGTATCAAGAGCGGTATCCCTATAAGTCGGAGATGTTTTAAATTAATTGATTTTTCTTTAACATCGGATAGTGCTTTTTGTTCAATGTCCAAAGCTTTAATTTCTGATCAGCAGCAATAGCTCCAATTAAGGCATCGGCAATCTCTAGATTATGACTTTTAGCAAATTGTTTTAAAAACTTTCCTGCAAGTTTTCCAATATTTTCATCAATAGATAATACAGGAAATGTTTTAAATACAGATTCTATTTTATCTTCCTCTCCTGACCTTGATCCCGCCCATATTTCAGCAACACTTATAGAAGTTGTATGGATTGCAGCGTTTTGAGATAACTTTTTTAATTTTTTGATTATCTCTTGCTTCCCACGAAGACACCAAATAACTACATCCGAATCAAGCAAAACATCGCTATTCTTCATATAGCCTTTTTAGTCGAGAGTTCGTTCTTAAAGTTCGTATGTGTTTATCTACATCATAATCTTGATCGGACCAAATTCCAGCAAAGTTGTCAATAGCTGAAGCAGTATTGCCTTTCACAGATAACTTCTTTCGTAGCACCTTCCGAATAAGATCTGAGATGCTTATTCCTAAGGCTCGACTTTGAACACGAAGTGCGTAAAAGAGATCTTCATCTAAGTATATTTGCGTCCTTTTCATATGATGTATAAATATACATCATATTGATGAGAAATGCTAATATACTTTCATAATCGTTTATCGCTTCAGGATTAATGCAAATTAATACTGGTAATCATAATTTATCTCTAAAGGGTTAGAATATACCGAGAAGCCATATACCATGATTAAAAGGATGTATCAAGATCTCATTCCGTATTTGAATTGGGAAATCTAAAGAACTTACCAATTGATATTTGAGTTCTTGCTGAAAAGTCATCCGTCGATGTAAGTTGCCAAGCAAACACCCAGTTTCTTTTGCTATTGAAATTGAACCCAAAACTATTTATGTGATGCTGAAAATACTTTTGGGGTTGACTGCTATAGTTTAGATAGCCAACAGACCCAATATGACGTGTAAAATTAAATGTAAAGCTCGAATTGTTTTTCAGCTTTATAGTAGCAAATACTGGTAATGAAGTCCAAAATTGCTGTTCAACAGCCTTAACATTTGAGGCAAAGGGTTGCAAGCCTACTTGAGGCCTTATAGCACAAGCGAATTTTGTAGTCTGAGTTCCTAAAATTTGCCATTTTAAAGCATATGAAAGACCTTTTTGGATCCCATAGCCTATACAGTGGTCAATAGAATGTTTTGAGCCCCAATTGTAATGAACTGTTGGCGTAATGGGTATAGAATAGAGCAACCATTCTCCTGATTTGCCAGTCTTTACTCCAGATTTGAATTTATTAGCCAGATGATGGGAGTTCTGAGAGTCAAAAGCAAGTAATAACTGCCTTTCTTCTTTCTGTAATGCTACCGCTGAATAATATTGAGTGGTTTGACAGCTAGAAAATAAAAGGACTATAAACGTGATAATTGGTATATTTCGCATCAATTAGTAAAGGTAGTATATTTTAATTCTTCATTTCTTAAACAAGCGGATAGGGTCTGTTTTATATTCAAAAATATTTATAATGATATGACTATTGTCTTGGCAATTGACAATATTGTATTTATTTATATTTTTGACATATGTTAAGAGTATTACGTGTTTTTTTATATATAACAATCTTACTTTATGTAGGCAAGACACAGGTATATTCCAAATCAAAAACTCTTTACAATGAAAACCAACAAGCTAACCTTAGCGGATACACGTTCTACTTTATAGATACAACCAATGAGCTCTCATTTAAGGACATTGACGATCGAAAATTTTCATTAAGTCAGGAAACACGGTCATTAGACTTTGGCTTAACTTCTTCTACAGTTTGGTTAAAGTTTAGTGTTAACAATCATTCAGATATTCAAAAATGGATACTGGAGATTGACTACGCACTTATTGAACACTGTACGCTATATCAAGTGAAGCAAAGCTCCGTTCTTAAAAGTACAATAGGCTCTGGAGAGCCATTTTCTAACAGAGAAATTAAGACAAGAACGCTTGCTTTTCCCTTAATGGTAGACTCTTTGAGTACTTATTATATGCAATTAAAAAGTGGACACCCTATAAAAGTTCCATTAAAGGTTTATAATTCTATTGCATTTTATAAAAAAGTCAATAACGACAATATCGTATTTATGATATACTATGCCTTTATTATTGCCATGTTTGTAATGAATATTATTTTTTATATCACCATAAGAGATAATATTCATCTTATATACTCCTTTGCTCTTCTAGGGTTTGGCATTGGACTAGGTACAGATAGTGGATTAAGCTATATGTATCTGTGGCCTGATAGTCCAAGCTTTAATATTTATTCTAACCCAATCATTGGGTCAATCACTTTTGCATTGATGAATTGGTTTATGCGTAAGCTTTTATTGAGTAAAGTTTACGCGCCGATGACTGATAAAATAGTATTGCTATTCCAATATTTTGGTTTTGGATGGGCCATTATATCTCCTTTGCTATTTAGTACTATGGCGGCACAAACAACACTCTTTTTAACTACGGTCTTGTCATTTCCGTTTATTATTACAATTGGGGCTAAAGCTTGGAGAGCTGGCTATACTCCAGCAAAGTACTATTTTCTTGGATGGCTAGGGCTTGCGATAGGAGTAACTATTTTTGTTTTAGACTTTACAGGAGTATTCCCAAACACTATAGCTTCTTATGGTTTATATATCGGTTCAGTATTAGAAATCACCTTTTTTGCAGTTAGCCTTGGTATGAGATTTAGGATATTGGAAAAGCGGGAACAAAGTTATAAAGACCGTCTGGCCAACTACAAGGAACAAGTTCTTAATAAAACATCTGAGCAAACAAATTTGCCCGAACATCTCGCAAAGTTGTCTACTAGAGAAGAAGAAGTTTTATCTAATATTGCGATTGGTTTAAGTGATAAAGAAATTGCTGAGCGGCTTTTTATCTCTGTTACAACTGTTAAGACACATGCCCGAAGCATTTTCAGTAAGCTTGATGTCAAAAACAGAACAGAAGCAGTAGTTGTCGCTAATAAATACCAGCTCGTAAATATCAACACTTCTGAGTCCATATAACTTTTAATTGTCTTTGCTATAACATCCCTCGAAAGGATGATTTTTTAGTATTTCATCCTTTTGGATGAGGTATCTTTTTCTCTTTCTTATTAGTATCGTAGAATTCAAATCAAACAAATTAAAAAATGAAAAAACTAATACTACTAATTACAGTCATATTGACTCTTGCAATAACACTTAAAGCACAAAAGGGAACTGCAAGAAAAAGCATAAGTGAATTGAATGTTGAACATAAAAAAATGGGATTACCCGAATTGCCAGAAAAGGAGTTTATGAACCTTAAAAAATTTAAGGTCTCCAAAGACATTAAAAAGATACATACCGCAACAGTTCCTCAAGCAACAGAGTGGTGTGATAAAGTAGATAAACTAATAAAGGCGAAAGACCTAGATGGGCTAGAAAACTTAAAATGGGAGTACGTTTATTTTGATTATGGTTCTGGAAGAAGTAGTGATGTATCTATCGTAAAAGTTAACACTACGATATTGCCCAATTTTTCTCTTAGAGGGGGTAATGAAGATATATTCTATGAATATTGGAATAAAGTCGGCATTACTATGGCAATCAATGGCAGACTAGGCTATATAGCAGAAGACCATATTAAAATTACCCCAACTAAAGATAATAGAGGTGCTAAGCTATACGAAACAGTCCATATTAAAAAGCAGCTTGAATTGTTAAAAGCAATTAGAAGTGAGTTTGAGAAAAAAGGCGGAGACTTTAATAAAGAAATTGTTAAACTACTTAATAATTCAAGTATTGATAAAAGTGAGCGTAATGGATATGCATACTATTATATGCGCAACTACTTTACGGAACTTGACATATACGATAAAGAGGTTATTGAAAGCTTAATGCCTTATTATCATGCACATGAACAGTGGATATTTTATTTATCTAGTGCAAACTATAAACCTGCAATTCCTAAGTTTTATGAGGCATTAAAAAATGAAGATGTAGATACTAGAGCGGAAGCTGTTATCGCTCTTGGTAGAATGAAAGTAAAAGAAGCACTGCCTAAGTTAGAGCTAATTGCTAAAAGTGATACTTATTACTATGTAGATAATGATCTCTATAAGGTTTACCCCGTAAGAGATAGGGCAAAAGAAGCTATTCAAAAAATAAAATTATAAACCTAAGGCTATAGCATAATGGAAAAATATCTATTTGTAGAAAAAATACATGTTCACGAAGGAATTGCTTCAGGAACTATATTGCAGGCAGCCTTTTTATTCACAAAAACGCATATTTATAAAATGCCTTTGGAGTCAATCGGTAGTCACGGTCTGTCTATGACTAACACCAGCTACTTAAATACAGAAGCACTTCTAAATGACGTATTTGAAAAAATAGAGAAGGAGGGGCTGGAAAGTGTAGAGGCATTTCTAAAAGCCGAAATCCCCAAAGAATGGGTTTATCAGGTTTCGGATCTTGAAAAACTTGAAATTCAGGTAGGTTTTTGGGTTTTCGGAAAAGTGAAAATAAAAGGAAATGGAGAACCAACAATGGTTTTAAATCTTCAGCCAAAAGCAAAAAGAGAAACACTAAAAGAGTTATATAGCTTATAAATGATTTAAACAATACAACTAATTAATTATTAAAGCTTAATAAAATAAATTAACAACAATGGAAACAGAAAAAAGGACTTTAAAAGAAATCTTCTATAATACATTTTTAGTAGCGATTATAGGTTTTGTAGCAGGTGGGTTGAGTTATTACCAATTGACTAAGCTTGAGGAAAGTGGAGGGACAATGGAAGTAAATCAGTTATTCGCATTTTTATACGAAAACTTTGGTAAGGACGTAACAGTTGGCTTTTTCCTTTTAGTCGGAGTTGGATTTGCAATAAAGGGAATAATTGATATCATAAGAAGATAAGCTTAAGATATGATTGAGGAAAAGGATTTTATTTTTATTAAAAAGGCATATAAAAATGAACTCCTTTCCACTGGTTTTATTAGGAAGGCAAGTGTCTTTTTTACCCCTAACCATGTTTTTGTATTACCTTATGATGCTTCTTTTCATTGGGCACTAGAAAGTTTTTCGGTTACCTCTGAAGGGTTTGACGTAGAAAGCTTTGTAGATGAGGTCATTGAAAGTTTGAGTGAGTATACACTAGAGGAGTTTGAGGTGCATATGCTTCGTCAGATACCAAGTGCCTGGCAATTTGAGATCAAGAAGCTTAAGATTTTTTCTCAATCAAATTGGTTGAAAATTTTTGGAACGCTAAAGCTTAAAAGAGAAATAGGGGATCGAAAAATTCTGTATACATCTAGTAGAAAAATAAATGCCATAAGAGGTTTTTATAGTTCTTTTTAAGACACTAGAAGCACCCTATTAAAGTAGCAGTTTTTTATTTGTGTTAAATAGAAAAGCTTTTCTTTCTGAATATCCGAAAGTTGCTTTAGGTAGCTGAAGCTTTAGTAGCCTCATTAGTAAGTTAGCACGAGACAGCCTAGTTGTCATAGAAAAATGCTTCCCATTAGCTAGACAAAAATACAATGTGGTAATTCTAATAAACTGAATTCCAAAAGGCATATTAATTGTGACTAACGGGTAAACCCAGACAATTTCTTTTGGCCTGTTTAAGATAATTTCTGTTAGATTATGCTTCTTTGAAAGGAAAGGAATGATAGCATGATATAATAAAACACTCGCTAGGAAAATAATACCTATCCCGGAAATATTGATGAAAAGCTCCCAGTTTTCAAGATGCTCTGAGGAATTATACATCAACATGAAACAACCTACCAGAAAAAGCGGAATACAAAATGACAATTCTAATAGTAAGTTCTTTCGTTCAATCTTCCTAATTAGACATATAATATCATATGCATTAGCTAGTTTGTTGAACTCTCGTTCAACTTGCCAACGTGTTTTTTGCTTTTGAGATCGAACTGTCAATCGTTTGGCATCAAGAGATACAATAATAGGTATATCAAGACAGGAGAACCGAGACCTAAAATGGCGGCCGCTAAGAAAATGATTCTGATAATAGTAACATCTACTTCAAACTTCTGTGACAGCCAGGCACAGATACCTAGTATTTTCTTATTCGGTCTCATATATCCCAAATGGTTTTATGCTGTCTTTTGAAAAAGTAATTCTTAAGTTTCAGTAAAAAAGCCAATGACAAATAAATAATTACAGGCGATGCTACAGTCAGAAACGTTGCATATATAAAGAAAAGACGAATCCATGAGGAAGCAATTCCTAGTTTATCACCAATGTAAGAACATACACCAAATAAATGTATCTCAAAGCAACCTTTTATCTTGTTAATTATGTCCATGTTACAAAGATAATAATATCGTCATATAAGTTCAATAGCTTGTCTTTTCAGGATACATAATCCCTTTTTATAGTCATCAATTTATATAAACTTTTTGTTTTACAGTGATACTGTTTTAGGGGAGCTACCCTTTCTTTATTAAGAATTTGTCAAATCTATGGATACAAAAAGTTCTCTCCCTAAACTATATGGGATTAACCCCTTGTGTTGGAATCTGCCAATGATTATAGCTGGATGAGTTTTTATCTTCTTAGCAATTTTCGTAACAAGTTCTGCATTTAAAGTTGGATATTTTGAAACCTCTTCTTCTTCTTGTTTGCTAAAAACCCATTCAGCAGCAAATTCATCAGCTTCTTTTTCCTTTTTTTCGTCTTTATCGTCATAATCCACTTTCTCTAGAAAGATATCTTTCTTGCCATGTAATATGATATGTCCTGCCTCATGAAAAAATGTGAACCAAAAAGCATCATTTCTCTTATATCTACCTGATAATTGTATAAGTGGCGTATCACCAAGCCATCTTGTAGAACCACTTATTGGTGCTTTGGGTAATGTAGGTGTTGGAACAACCTTTACTCCTGCTTCTAGACAGATCTCCTGTAATTGTTTAAAGAAGTCTTTAGGCTGAGCAGCCATAATACTCTTAACTTTGGGAAGCGCTTTTTCAAATTTACTTTTTGAATAGGTTGCTGAATTTATTCTGGAAGCCAAGATGTCCCCTTGCCTTAGCCAAGCTGATATTGCTTGTGGAGCTTTTGTATGCGCCAATGAAATTCTAAATCTGGTTTTTAATTGAGATTCATAATAAAAATGATTCCATGATTTATGATCTGATATCGCAAAGAACCCCAACATTACTTCAACCCTTTCTTCTTTTTTCGTCACCTTAGGAATCCACCCCAACTTAACCATACTGGCATATGGAAAGGTATCTACCCATTCCTCTGCTTGTTTTAGTTTTTCTTTTCTTTTAAGCCTAGCCACCGCTTCTTCATAATTTAACTGTCTTTGCAACCAAAACTTTGCAGGAATTCCTAAGACTTTTTCGAACTGTACTGACATTTCTGGTGTAATCGATGATTCTCCTTTTAGTATTGCTGTTATAGTTTTCTCTGGTTTACTTGTTCTTATTGCAAATTCTTTGGGTCCCATTCCCAGTTCTTCAAGTTTTTCGGCTAGTGTGGTTCCTGGATGGCTGACTGAATCTGGCACATACTGGTTGATTGTTTTCATGACTGTTATTGGTTTATTGGCTTAACTGTATTGATTTGTTGTCACTTAATTAGTGATAATCTATTATTTCCATAATTCTTACATTTTTAATTTTTGACCACTCATATTGCCCATTTTCGTTTTCTGGAATTGGATTTTCCTCTGGCTGATATATCAATCGGTATGGATTGTCTAGATCACAAGCCCACTGCCCTTTTCTATTGCTGGTTAGTTCATGATGTCTGCCTGGCAAATCTCTAACATCTTCTAACACTTCTATTGCCCTTAGGTCATCCAATCTTTGTTTTAATTTATTGGCTCTCTTTTTTCCTAGCTTGCCAATAGCAAGCTTTGTGTCATTAGCATACTTTTCTAGCTTTTTATTATTAAACGTAATTTGCAAAATATTATTATAAATAATTAACACTTTGTGTTAATAGAAATATAAACAAAGTTAACAAATTTTAATCAAATAATCCTGTATATAAAGACCAGTTCTTAAAAACCTATCAATATTTTTCTGGTAACAAACGACTTTTTACTTCAAAATACGCAACCCAATTCCACATTGTAAACATTTCTTTTGATCACAATACTGGTTTTTCAGTTGCAACAATCCCTGAGTCGTAACAGCATCTTTTGATTTCACCCCTAAGTCAGCCCATTTGCTTATGATTGAATTCTTTTCGGGCTTAAGCTTTTCTAATAACGAAATCGCTTGATCTTTAAACTTTTCTTCCCCTTTTTCAGACCCATATAGAAATAACAATGGGGCAATTATGTTAATAATAATGATGTCAATAGTTGACTCTCCAATAGATTTTTTCTTTTTAGTAGATATCTTTTCAAAAGTATAATGTGTTTCCCAGAAAGAAGAAACATCACAAGTAAGCAGTTTTTGTAACTGCTTAATATCGCTGGAAGCCTCTAAAACATGAGAAAACAAGTTTGATGATTTGTAAATAAGTTGAGCAAACTGTGCTAATCTGATCGTGGGAAATGCGGCAGGGCGCAATCTAAGAAACTTCCAAACAGAAGAATTGAGCGGTTTGAGCTGATATTTCTTGCCCAAAAAAGCAAATTCTTTTTTTAAGTCATGGATGTACTTATCATCTGATTTCTCTGGAAGTAATCCTGATTGACCAAATAATAGTGCTTCAATTTGTAGAGCGTTGCTTTTGTGTTTTGCAAGTAAGTTTATCGGTAAAGACTTTGCTAGCAGTTCCATTGGCAAAGAATTAACCTTTAGCCCAAACCCTTTAGCTATTTGTTCATAAAACAAGGTATTCCAATCATGCTTGGTGCTATCTAATGATTCTTTCATCAGTGAAGACTTTTCTTCCAAGCGTTCGATGGTCAGTCGGCTGATCCATGATTTTGTAGTAAATGCGTCAACTGTTTGGATCGACGATTTACAAGGAATCCATGATTTACTTTTCAGCAGTCCTTCATAACTGTTGATCAAATCTTTATCAATAATGCCTTTCAATTCTAAACATGGAATTTCAAACCCTTCTGTATTTGTAACAGGTTGGTCATTTTCGAAAACCATATGTAAAATCACATTATCATAAGCTTTATCTTTTTGGTGATTGTGTCGATACCAATCCGATGATTTGATGTGGATTTCAATATTGCCTACCCAAGTGGTCGAACCAATTTTAATTTTTGCATTGAAGAAATCAGGACCAGCATCCGAGTTTTGGGTTCCAGTTTTTAAAATAATTAGCTGCTGATGATTACTGGTTTGAATATTTGTTGATTCAAACAACTGATATTTCCAAATGAAATGGAGCAGATCTTCTTTCAATACTCAACAGATTAGTAACTTTGTAAAAGCTTAAACAAGTAATGATGAATACAAAAATATCAAACTTAGTTTTATTTCTATGCTCTATTTTGCTATCTGCTTCTTCGTTTTCTAACGAAGCAGAAGATTATAGCCTGTCTTCTCCAAGAAATACGGTTCAAACACACCTAAAATTTTTACAAGAAGAAACTTACGAACCAGAAATAGCGGCTAAACCTTTTGAATTGGGTGGAGAGAATGCCGAATCTCTTGCTATAAAACTAAAGCAGGTACTTGATGGTAAAGGATATGAAATAGTTTTAGAGAATATTTCCAATAACAAAAACTACTTTGACTCTTCAAACAATAAGCATCGATATATTGTGGATAGCCACCTGCCAAAAGTATATCTAGAAAAGGTAGGTAAAAAATGGCTTTATTCAGAAAAAACGCTCAAGGCAATTCCAGCGCTTCACAAAGAAGTTTTTCCATTTGGGACAGATAAGTTAGTAAACCTTTTGCCACAGAATGCCCACAAGAAGTTCTTCGGTCTTGAGCTTTGGCAGCACTTGGGTATTTTGATTTTAGTCATTCTCAGTTTCATCGTACATAAGATATTGACTTGGGTTTTTGACAAGTTGTTATTACGATTGAGTATGCGTTTCATCAACAGAGATCTTACTGAAAAGTATATTCATCCTGTTGCTAGACCACTAAGCTTGTTCATTGTTACGCTTATTTTATTTACGCTATTCCCAATTCTTCAATTGCCAATCAAAGTATCTAAATACATTATCATAGCGTTTAAGGTTATTACTCCTTTTTATGCCATATTGGTTTTCTATTATTTAGTAGATGTGGTGAGCTATTACTTTCAGAAGTTTGCCGACAGAACCGACTCAACTCTGGATGATCAATTAGTCCCACTTGTTAGAAGAGCATTAAAGGTATTTGTTGTAATTACTGGGGGTCTTTTTATTCTTCAAAACCTCGACTATAACATTACGGCATTATTAGCTGGTATATCAATAGGAGGTTTAGCATTTGCACTGGCTGCTCAAGATACTATTAAGAATTTATTTGGCTCTATGATGATATTTGTCGACCGTCCTTTTGGAGTAGGAGATTGGATTGTTTCATCAGATGTTGATGGGACGGTTGAAGAGGTTGGCTTTCGCTCTACAAGAGTCAGGACATTTCACAACTCAGTAATTTCTATTCCCAATGGGAAATTGGCAGATCAAGCAATTGACAATATGGGTGCTAGAGCGTATCGAAGATTTAAAACAAACTTGGCCTTGACTTATGATACACCTCCTGAGCTTATTGAGGCATTTGTAAAAGGATTGAAGAAAATAGTAGAAGAGCATCCCAATACGAGAAAAGACTATTACGAAATTCATATGAATGATATGGCAGATTTTTCTTTAAATGTGCTTTTCTATATATTCTTCTCTGTTTCGAATTGGTCGGATGAATTAAAAGCTAGACAGGAAGTGATATTGTCTATCATCCGATTAGCAGATAAGCTAGGCGTTCGATTTGCGTTTCCTACTCAAACGCTTCATGTGGAAAATTTTCCTGAGAAGAAATCGCTAACTCCGGAGTATAGTTTCAAACCAGGTGAGTTGGATGATAAGCTTAAATAGCTTAACGCTCAACGTAAGCCAGAGTTAATAAACTGACCTTATCTGCTACTGAATCTATGAGAAGCTGAGCGCAGGTCTCCAATGTTGCTCCTGTTGTTAAAACATCATCAACTAGAAGAACATGTTTTCCAATAATGGATTCTTGATTTGCCACAATAAAGGCATCTTCTATCGATTTCCACCTTTCTAGCCTTGACTTTACAGTTTGTGATGAAATGTTCTTTGCTTTTATCAAGGAACTTGTGATAATAGGAATATTAGCTTTTAATGCTAATCCTAGAGCGATACTTTCAGCTTGATTATAGCCTCTTTTTTTAAGCCTTTTTGGATGAATTGGAATAGGAATAATTAAATCTATTCCATGCATAAAATCAGACTTCTCTAATCTAATACCTATAGTCTTCCCTATATATAATCCTACTTTAGGGTTGCCACCATATTTTATATCATGGATAAGCTGTTGCACTTTAGAGTCTTTTGAGAAATAATATAAAGCAGTTGCTTTTTCGATATTGACTCTGCCGTCAAATAACTTTTCCATTGGGTTTCCTCGAAAAGAATGGAAGTCGGTTTCAGGCAAATCGTATTGACATTTTGTGCAAAGGATCTTCTCTTCCTCTAGCAAGACATTTTCGCATGCAGAGCATAATCTCGGGTAGAGCAAACTAATTAAGGGATCAAAGAGCTTGGATGTTTTTTGCAATAAGTTCATATCGAGAGATAGCTAATAATATAAATTGGCATAACATTGAATAAACCAGTCATGCTGACCTGCCTACGTTGCACTTTGGCAAGGCAGGGGTACGAAGCATCTACCTTGATTAATCTAAAAGATAGATACCTGCCTTGTCATCAGGCAGGTTTCACTACGTTCAATATGACAGGTTGAACTGTGGCTATATCTGAAACCGTAAAAAATCAGTTTTTAAGAGCGAAAGATAATGTTAATTTTTATTCGAGTCAATCCGTATAAATACCTAGGTAGTTTTCCCTATCTGCCATATACATAATTCATTATCAGAAATATAGATTTCATTAGATGAGCAACATTCTTTAGTGTTTTTCTTATTGCAACTAATAAGTAGAATAAGAATTATCAAAATTGGGTGGAATTGTATCTTGAGATTTTGGACATTATGTCATCTAAAGTTTGTAGCTTACTCCAAGCCCTATACCTAGTCTGTTATGAAAATAAATATCATTTGATTTCCCAATATTGTTATGTTCTAAAAAGGAATAAAAAATATTTGCATCAAGGTATAGCTTATTTTGCCCAATTTTCAAATTTCGCCTATAGCCGACCCTTAAGGACAGGTTTGCTATGGGTAAGTTATAGTTACTTACGGTTGGATCATATTGAAAGCCATTTATATTTGCTCTTACAGAATAAAGTAAACATATGGAATAAAAATTCATTTTTTTTTGATCTGCTCTTTGGTAGGAAATTCTTAATATTCCTGCAGACGGAAGAGAAGCTAATATAAACTTTGGCGTATAACTTATACTAGTATTCAAAGAAATTCCATCTTGTGTATTTAGATTAAACCTAGTTTCCCATCCTACCGAGTACAATACCAACGGCGCTCCCCCAATCTCAAGTGATAAATATTGCTCACATGTGTTAAAATTAGAAGTATCAATTAGAGGTTGAGAGTAACTGGAGTTTATTATAAGTATACAAACAACAGAATAGACAAATTTATAAAACCCTTTATGCATTGATTTAATTAACACTATCATTTATCTATAATAATGAATTTGTTTATATATTTTTCCTTACCATTGCTAAATTTATAAAAGTAAGTTCCTGATGTCAAATTTTCAGTATTAACTATGACTTTACCCGTTTCTATAAAAGTGGACTGAGGAATTATTATGACTTTCTCCCCATACACATTGACTATTTCTAAATCTCCTAGAACATATTTAGGAGAATACTCAAACGTCAGCTTGTTTGTTGCAGGATTTGGATAGTGAAATATATTATTGCCAAGTGAAACATTTGAATTTGAATCTAACGGAATATCAAGAATAGGAATAGTTGTTTCTCCAACTTTAGAACTGCCAGCTGCTATGAATACTACCCCTTGCTGAGTTGTAGTTGCACTTTCACAATTATAAAGAGTTACAGTATAGATATATGCTCCAATTTCCTGAATTACACCATTCCTTCTTCCATCCCAAATACATACTTGATCAGAGTTAATAAATCCACTAAAGAACAGAGGGTCAGACCAATTGCCATCAATTCTCGCATGATACCATTGTGCATTTGATGTATTGATACACCACTCATCGTTTACTCCATCTCCATTAGGAGTAAATGTGTTAGGAATTCCTGTAAAGATGGGTAAAGAAAGTAAGTCTTCCTCACAGTTACGAATTTCAGCTATAAAGTTTGCTCCTTCTTCGGTTATGAATCCAGGACGAAGCTCGATCATTTCATCTGCCTTATACTCAACATTTATTCCAGCTGGCACAATTACGTTTCCTGATTCATTAGGTATTCCTGCATCAAATCCTGCAATGACGTTATCTGGAATAAGAAGGGCAGTGCTGAAATCAGTAAAGTATGTAGTATTTTCAATTCTTTCTGTACCTATACAGCATGAGATTCCCCTATTGATAACAGAAACATCGTCTACGTAATAATATGCGTCATCTGTTGAGTTAGGTGGAAAGATAGTTGTATTATTGTCATTATAGAAATTCCCAATAGTTAGCCATTGAAAAGGCTGAGATGGCACAAAAACACCGTGTATTCTTTGCCACCCATTTTCTTCCTTTATTGTAAAACCCTCTTCATACTCAATCTGGGGTTTCATGTCGATTCCTTCACAACATGACGTATGCCTAGGTTTGCTCAGTGTAAATAAAGCCCCCATTCTATCTATAGCTATATTAGAAGTAATAGTAGCTGTATAAAACTCTACCTCATATAAATTTCCAGGAATTAAAGGTTGTGTTAGTTGAACAGACATATACTCCCTATAATTGGTAAGCTCTCCATTGCGTCTATCGAATAACGCAATTCCTGCCATTCCATTTCCTGATCTTGGAGAAATCGCAACGTTATCCAAGGGGTGCTGATTATGATCACAATTATTAAAATAGTCAGGAGTTCCTGGATTGTCAGAGTTAATAAAACAAAAGCAAACTCCAAGATATTTTCCAGCACTCTGCCAATTGTTTACTAAATTAAAATCATGCTGACTATCAGGACAACCTGAATTACTCTCGAAGCTGTGATTAGGAACTATATTAGTTTGGGCTAATAATAGTTCCAATGAAAGAACAAACGTTAAAAAAATACTAAGTCTTTTCATTTTAATAAGTTAGGATATTTATAACATTAAACCAATGTAGTAACTGTTATCTATACTTTCTCAATTCAAGGCTCAACTCTTCTATTTGATCTTGTTGACTTATTGTATGAAGTGTAAGCTCCTCAACCTTAATTAAAAGTTTTTCTACCATCTCACTTAAGTCATACATATTATCATTGCTTTCTATTTCCTTTGCAGAAGATATTCCAGGTAAGTGTTTATTATATCGTAACGGTTCTAAACTAATTCTAAAATTTAGCACAGTTCTTTAGGAAGGGGGCTGATGCAACTAATCTATTATTACCAAAGCACTTGAATAACGCTTGCTTCCGATAGAAAGGTTTGTTAGATATATGCCTGCTGGTAAACTTGAACCATCATATAGTATTTCATGAATTCCTATATCTTTATATTCATTATCAACTACTTTATTTACAATCTCTCCATGGGAATTAAGAATTGTTAAGGAAACTGGCAATGCCTCCTCATCAACATAAAAGCTCATGTTTACAACTCCATTGGAAGGGTTAGGATAATGTATTAGCCTATGTTGTATTTCATTGCTTTCCGCCAATTCTTCTGATTGTCCATTAGCGATAGGCTTAGAAGTAAATCCTGACTTCATAGATGTAACACAAGGTGAAATTTGAGCGATAAAGTCACTCCCATTTTCAGCAGTGAACCCAGGAAGGAGTGTGATCATGTTATCTGCTTGGAATAAAACAGTATTTTGTTCCTCAATATTATTCTCTGCTGGCACAATGACATTTGGTCCTGCAGTTATTGTATTAGTCGCTAAATACTCAATCTGACCTTGAAGATGATCTTCAATAATAGTCTCATTTTGTATAGTAATATCTCCATTAAGGTTACAACAAGGCTGTGGTGATCGCGATACAGAATTATAAGAAAAAATGCTTGGAGGATTCAATATTGTCAAAGTGCCATCACCATTAACTTTTTGTATCGTTCCTGCTACTTCTTTGGATGTACAACCATTTTCGGCAATTATTGTATAAGGATAAAACGCCGCAGCAACTTCAAAGCCGTTTATGTCTTTACCATCCCAAGCTATTTGGTTGGCAGGATCATTTATTTCTATAATTCTATTGAATTGTTGCCCCAGACCCGTATTGATTGTAACCTTTACATTGGAAACATTATTTAGTCCTGTTATTAAAAAAGGGTCTGTACTAGAATGAAGTTCATCCACTGCTAGGCTAATTTCTCCCCAATTCTTATCACAATTAGTAGGGGGACATTCTGAATTAAGTAACATAACATCATCATAATATAAATAAGAGGGGTCATTATTCCAACATTGAGGAAGGTTGCATCCCTCACCACACGAATGAAAAAATTGTAAATCTGGGTAGTCTAGGTCGTCGATTAATATCCAATCAGATTCGAAGTAATACCAATTGCATACAGTATGTGTAGCGATATTTCCATTGCTAGTGTCAGAGTCTATCATAAATGAAGCTAACTCAAAAAGGTCATCATCAGTAAAATCATCTATTATTCCTTTTTGCTTCCTTAAGTATACTTTTATTGAAGTCTCCTGAAATCCTCTAGGGGAATACCAAAAACCAAGTTTGACATAACTTTCTTTCTTAGGGGATTTAGACAATTTATTCCAAATAGTGGATGAATTACTTGCACCTGCAAAGTGCTTATTATTGCCTCCATTATGAGTGGCTACAGTTGCTCCTTGATTTGCTTCAAAATCAAAGTTTTCAAAATAAAAGTCACACCCTCTGTTAGGACACCTTGCTTGCCAATATCCATCTTCTGTAGAAAACCAGCTAGCTTTATGAATATCTGTAGAGAGAAATGATTCTCCGTAACTATCCCAATTTTTACATTTGTCAATTTGTGCTATAGCATCAGGTCTGCTATTTAGTACTCCAAAATCTTTTTCTTCGAAACCACCATTAACTATTAGGTTTTCCTGAGCTAATGATATACCACAACTATTTCCCCAAAGAAATAGATTTAATAACCCTAAATTCAGTATTTTCATCTATTGCAACGTTTACTTTTTTAATATAAAACCTATACTTGTAATATAAAGCGAACTACGATTTACTTTACCATACCTAGGAAAATTCTCGATTTTCAATTTAGAATGTGAAAAGAAAAAATCAAAAGATTTTAATACTCTTACATTAGCCAGAACCCCATAACGATATATTTCTTTTTTGTAGGTTGGTATTGTATTATTTTGGCGTATCGCACCAAAAATGATTTCAGGGGAAATCGTAAAAATTGAAAAATTCACAGGCAAGCCAAAGACAAGAGATGGTGTAACGTTTAAGAAACGTAAATTTTCTTGATATATACTAATATATGGCTGTAGTTTAATTATACTTTTAATTTTGATTTCTTGTGAAATATTAATGTTACCTGAGGAATGATTCTCTAAAGAGAAAAAATAGTTTTTTAAATTAGTGGTGTCATTGAAGTCGTACTGATAAAAAATTTCAGAATCTGGATAATTTAATCTAATCCATAGTCTAGTGTCTTTATAACGTAATAAGAAGATGCCATTCCAGCCTAGTTGTTTTTTTTCTAAGTTGTTTCTAAATCCAATTTGTGGGGCTACTCCAACTTGAAATTCTATGTTCTCTCCGAAAAAATGACGTGCATTCAAAATAGTTGAAATATTATAGCCGTCTACAGCAAAATCTTCTTTATTACTCTGGCCTGATAAATATGTTTTATTGAAGTAGTTCTCAATATTCAAGCCTACTTCGAACTTAGTGTTTTTAATGTTGGGATTCAAGTGATGTCTCAAAGAAAGAGATGAACTCATTCCATCAAATAATAAAAAGTTATTTAATCTTAAATTCCCTCCGATTGCAATGCTATTACTATCCTTTAAAATTGCCATTGGGTTTTCAAAAAAGCGCAAATGATTTTCAAATTTTTGCGATAGACCTATGAATGGGACAATCAATAATAGAATTAAGGATTGTACTTTTTTAGTATTCACTGTTTAATCCTTTTAAAATTTTTTATCCGCATTCAAAATAAATATACCTTGTAAGAATAAGAGAAGTATCATTATTAGTAGTATAAAACACTTTTATTTTATTATTGTCTGACCACGCTAGCAATTTTAGAAGGTAACGGTGGTGTTGCATAACCAGTTTCTTCATCTGTATCAGGTTACTTATTTTGATAACAACTTAATCTCTAATGTTTTTATTTTTTCCTCTTGCTCTAAAGTATATAACGTTAATTCCTCAACCTTTACCAATAGCCTATTGATCATATCTGATACTTCATAAGAATTACCATTATCAACTATGTCTTTTGCACTGTGCATACCAGGTAAATGTTTTTCCTTTTTAAGATAGCCCTTTAGGTCTTTCAAAGACATTAAATCATAGTCATCTTCAAAGACATAGTCTCCTATAGGGTCTGTAGTTACTTCAACCTTTCTACACTTTACTCTACCAAGATAATCAACAGAAAAGTTAACTAATCCGCTTCCAAATCCTCCTGGTATTTTCAAGCCATGTGCAAATATTGTACCATCACCTTTTACTTTAAATAACTCTATGTTTGAACTATTATTGCTTGTCATAAATATTGCATCATCATCTACATCGTTGGTTTGAATCTCTAACGTTGCACTAGGTGTGGTTGTATTGATGCCTATTCTTTCATTCTCGCATATTGTAAATATTGGGTTTGCTGGAGGGCCTATTCTTAAAGTTGCTCCCTGAGGTTGGTATGTATGCCTTGGCTCAAAATCCCATGAAGAGAAATGAGTTGCTCCTCCTACTAAAATAAACTTATCTTCCATTCTTACAGATAATGCAGGGGGAGGACCTCCTCCTCCTGAAGAAGCATTAAAGTCTGTAACAGAAAGAACATGTAAGGTTTTTGCTGGATTATCTGTTCCTATTCCCACCCTGCCAGTTGTGTAATTAATTCCCTCTATTGTTCCTGGATTAGAGGCCCAGTGTAAAGTTCCAGCGCCTCCTGTTGGAATTGCCTGCTTACTCAATGTACCATCATTGCTTACTATAACCATTTGATTTCCACTTCCTCCTAACCCTCTAATCCTAGCCCCTCCATTCACATCTAATGTAGTTGAAGGAAGATTTGTTCCTATACCAATTCGTCCGTTACTATGAATAGACATTTTATTGGAGTTTCCATTCATCTCTATAAAGTTTAAGGTATTTCTAAACTTTACTGCACTTTCATTTGACCCTGAAAATGGCATAATTTGTATTTCTGCACCACTAGGTCTTTTTGCATTTATTGTACCTTCAACATCTAGCTTGTAACTAGGATTACTTAAACCTATCCCAACATTACCTGCATTATCGTTATTAATAATTGTATTGTGATTAAGTCCTGTTTCTGATTGTATTAAAAGTTCTGTTGGTACACTAGTACTTGTATATAGTCTATTTGTGCCTCCTGTTGAAGATGTTGTTGCATCCAACACAATAGAGTTCCCAACTTTAAATTGTTCATTAACCTGAATTTTGTCTGTAGTGAAATGATTTGTAATAATATTATCAGCCATAAGGTCATTGCTCACATTTAAATCTCCTTCTATAGTAACCATACTATCATTAGGATCTGTTTGGAATATAGTATTTTTTAATTCTCCGTCAAACTTGATATTTCCAGCTACATGTAGTTTTTCTTGAGGTAAGTTAGTGCCAATCCCTACACTGCCAGTATTATTATTTACAATATTATTTCCATTTGTACTCCATGCTCCTAAACTAAATATACCATCGCCACGCAAGTAGTGATTGGTATTACCTGTCAATGGAAATCTTTCTAGTGTTCCATCATCTTGTACTTTTACTAATTCTGTTCCCGAACCACTTAAACTATTTACGGTTACATTGGTAGCAGTAAAGTTAGTACTGGTTAAATCATCAATCGTTCCAGAGTTACCATCTATAACATTTGTATTAACAACATTGATGTTGTTAATTGTAGTAGCATTTAGATTTGTTGTATTAACAGTTGGTGCATCAATGATATTACTTGTTATTGTACCACTATTATTTATTGTATTGGAACTTAAACTATCTGTGGAAGTAGTTTCTGAATTGTTGATTGTGGTGCTATTAATTGTAGTAATATTTCCCGTATTACCACTAAACACATCTGAAGTTATAACACCACTATTATTAACGGTTGTAGAATTAAATATGCTAGTAGTAATTGTGCCGGAATTGCTAATTGTGTTTGAGTTTAAGATGTCCGTGCCAATAGTTGTTGCGTTAGTAATAGTGTTAGTATTCAAGTCAGTTATGCTTCCCATTGCTGCAAATAGAGATGATGTATTAATGTAAATAGAGTTAACGGTATCCAAGTTTGCAGGACCACTTAAGTTTAAGGTTGCAGTTGGACCAAAATCTATTGTGCCATCAGAATTGAAGGTGATCATTTCTTCTCCTCCAGAGATGATCGTCAATGGTACATCATTTGTTGGACCTATAAGTGCAGGAGCTGTTACGTTGTCATTTCCGTGAATATGCCATGCAGCACCATTTCCGTTACCATTATTGCCATTGTTACCATTTCCATTGCCGTTATTCCCACTATTGCCTTGTGCAAAGGAAAGTCCAGTAATACCAATATATAATGCAGTAAGTAAGCACTTAAGTTGTAGTTTTTTGTTCATTTCTTCTAGTTTGTAAGTCGAGAAATAGGTAAAATTGTTTAAACAATAATAGACCAAATGAATAAATAAAACAAATTTATTTAAAGTATAATAAAAAGAAATACAATCACTTAAGAAAAATTCCTAGATAGATTTAAAGAATCTAGGTGTTTATACTTAGGTGGGTTCAATAATGGAACTTTGACTAGTGCTAGATAAGAAGGCAATGCTGCTTCTATGTATACTTATTTCATGTTTAGATAGTAGATGTTTTGTTCATTAATAGAGCGTGAAATGCTCGCTTTAGGAAATATAGTTAAATCAATATTAAACGTCATATCAGAAATTTTTGCAAAAAATTATCTGATATCTTAAGTTGTGATGCTCATGAGATATCAGATAAATAAAGTGTTTTTAATTTAACACTTTATTTTCTGACATGACGTTGCTAATGTAGTCATGGGATATGATAAAGCTTGCCGATGTCAAGATAGGAAGCTTCTACCTTTTTCAGGCTATACTGATCTAGCTATAATATGATCCATATACATCAAGCTAAAAAAGTCGCTGATATAACTCTTCCACTTTACTCAGTGCCACAATTTCAATTTCAAATTTCGATCTGTCTAGTCCTTTTAAATTGTATTTGGATATAAAAATCTTATCAAAACCCAATTTACTAGCTTCAGAAATTCTTTGTTCAATTCTATTAATTGCTCTAACTTCTCCAGATAAACCAACTTCAGCTGAAAAGCAGTATTGAGATGAAATGTTAGTGTCTTCATAAGAAGAAAGCAAAGCACAAACCACAGCTAGATCTATTGCTGGATCATCTACTTTTATACCACCGGCAATATTTAGGAAAACGTCTTTAACACCGAATTTAAAACCACCTCTTTTTTCTAAGACAGCCAATAACATATTCAACCTTCTAAGATCAAATCCAGTAGAAGACCTTTGAGGTGTTCCATAAACGGCAGGGGTAACCAGCGCTTGCGTCTCGATTAAGATTGGGCGAGCGCCCTCCAAGGTAGCTGCAACGGCAATACCGCTTAACTGTTCTTCTTTTTGCGAAAGCAGTATTTCTGACGGGTTGGATACTTGCCTCAATCCTTTGCTTTGCATTTCATAAATCCCAAGTTCTGAAGCGGAGCCAAACCTATTTTTGATGGTTCTCAGAATTCTATATGAATAATGTTGATCTCCTTCAAACTGTAAAACAGTATCTACAATATGTTCTAGGACCTTCGGTCCTGCAATATGACCGTCTTTATTGATGTGCCCAATAATGAAAACAGGCGTATTAGTCTCTTTTGCAAACTGTTGCAACTGACCAGTGCACTCCCTGATTTGAGAAATGCTTCCTGGTGTTGATTCTACATATTCCGATTGGAGCGTTTGGATAGAATCTACCACCAATACGTGAGGCTCCAAGTTTTTGATTTGCTGAAAGATCTTTTTAGTAGAAGTTTCAGAAAGGATGTAACAATGATAATTTTTCAACCCCAAACGATCTGCCCTCATTTTGATTTGCTGCTCACTTTCCTCACCTGAAACATATAGCACCTTAGCGTCTTGCAAAGACAATGCTACTTGCAAAAGCAAGGTTGATTTACCGATACCTGGTTCTCCACCAATTAAAACCAAAGAGCCAGCAACAATACCTCCTCCTAAGACTCTATTGAGCTCTTGATCAGATGTAATATATCGTTCTGTTTGGCTGGCTTGAACTTCAGACAAGCGAATTGGTTTAGAAGCTTTGTGCGTATTTGAACTATCTCTCCAGTCTGTTTTGTCAGACTTGGAGCTTTTTTCGACAACCTCTTCTACGTAAGTGTTCCACTCATTACAAGCAGGACATTTTCCGATCCATTTTGTTGCTTGTGCACCGCAATTTTGGCAAAAGTAGGTCGTTTTGGTCTTTGCCATTTATTTGACCATTCTAGTCAATAGCGTGTAGCCTTGTAGTTTCCCTTTTCTGTAACTCTCAGATCGTACCATACCGACGCCTTCCGAATACCATTCTTTAGAAGATGCTTTTATTTTGATAGGCATCATCGCTCCCATCACAGATTCTACATCGTAGGAAATGATAGAACAATCAAAAGTCCCAGCAGGTGTTGTAATACTTTCCTTTCCTTCTACCATTCGATTGGTTATATTTACCGTCATAGTCATTAGAGTTGCTCCACCATTGCCCATGGTAAGTTTTATGTAACCATCCTTTAATTTTTGACCTTTTTCTAAATTTCCCGGAATGTCTAAATATTCTGCGTCAACTTTCACATCCATACCTTCATAAGCACTCATTTGACTTTGATCCAAAAAAGACTGCATATCAACTGAAAAGACACCATTTTGACATTTAAATGTGAATTCTGCATTATTAATTGGCTTATCTTTTTTATCCATTACCTCAGATGAAATAGTAGCCTCCATTCCATTAGCAATTTCTTTGGAATCAATAATCTTGTTAACTGATTTTGATTGAAGCTTTCCCTTCGTATCATAAGATTCCATATCATACTCAACTCCTTTTTTTAGTGGGTAATAGGGAGAGCAGCCGTCTTGTGCTATTATAGAATTGACGAAGAGTATAGTAACGAATAATAATAAATATTTCATAATTAAAGTTTGATTAAGGTTTTGTCTTTTAAGATAGGAATGATTTCTAGCTCGTTAGTTTTTAAACAATATTTGATGTCTTTCTCAATACCCAACTTGGAAAGCCTTTGATAATGAGATGCTTCCTTTAAAGTACCAATTAAGTCTTTATGAGAACAGTTGTAAAGCTTTTTAGATGCTATGGCGGTATCAAATTGTGCATTAAACTGACCATCTAATTGGTTCACGACAGCGCCTGCAAATAAAGTGTCTTCCATATTGAATTTATTCTTCCACCCAGCACATAAAAGCAACGTGTCTTGGTTTTCTTGCTTTAACCAATCACATAATGCATCAAGGTTTAAAAATGATCCTGCAACAACGTGCGTGGCATCTTTTTTCGATAATTCTATGGCAACGGTGCCGTTAGTTGTTGTAAGTGCGATGGACTTGTCTTTAGTCACACCGTTCATGTATTCAAATGGGGAGTTTCCTAAGTCAAATCCTTTTACCTTTTTTCCGTTGCGCTCTCCTCCAAGGATAAATCCTTTTTCCTTGTATGTCAGGCATTCTTCAACAGATGATACTGGTAATACTTCTTTTGCGCCGTAGTGCAAGGCAGTAGTAATGGTTGAGGTTGCTCTTAAAACATCGATTACGACCACGATTTTGTTTTTAACCTCATATAAGGGCAACATATAAGGAGAAAAACAAACGTCTATTATCGGCTTACCCATTACTGTAAATTTACTAAAGCATTTTGATAGTTAGGAAGAATATGACTTGAAAGTTTTTGGGTTTGTACTTAAAAACTTCTAAGGCAGAAATACAACTCTCTTGTCATTTTGATCCGCCTACTGACGGATCAAAATGACAAGTTTAAACTCGCTATTGGTGAGTGAGCACTCACTCACCAATATTTAAAAGGTATTTTAGATAGTTTTCCTTTTTTGAGTGCACTGAATAACGCTCCATTACAGTTTCCCTGCCTGCTTTGCCTATTTCTTTTCTTATTTCTGAAGACTCAATAAGTAAAGACACCTTTTCGGCCCATTCATTTTCTTTATCGGCTAAAAAACCATTTTTGCCATCTTCAATGATTTCTGAGTTTACGCCAACTGGGGACATTATGGTCGGGATTTCCAATGCCATGTACTGAAGGCCCTTTAGGCCACATTTGCCTTTTGTCCATTCATCGTCAGGAAGTGGCATAATGCCAATATCAAACTCATTGAGATCCTCCAATTCAGTATCTTTTTTCCAAGGAGATCCTGAAATACTAAGTTCCGCATCACTATAGTGATCTCCTATGACCTTGATATATATATTATCGCCATACTTTTGCTTGAGTTGTTTTAAGAATGGTAATGCTGTCTCAAAATGTTTGATGGTAGTTTTGCTTCCACTCCAACCAATACAGATTTTATCCTTAGGCTTTTTATTAGGACGATATTCTTCTGTATCAATGGTAGTAGGGATAATAACAACATTTTGATTAAACTGCAAGGCAAATTCTTTTAAGTAATCATTCCCCGCAAAAACCAAATCTGAAATTGAAATTAGTTCTTTTGTCTTATTCGGGTTTTTAAGCCACTTCAGCCTCTCATTGCCTTTTGAAACGTCCATTTTCCATATAGAATCATCAAAATCAAATATCAACTTGGTTCTTTTACCAATTTGCCGTTCAAAAAAAGTGGTGCCAAGCATAAATGCTTCTCGTTGAACGAAAGCAACATCATAATTAGAAGCAACTCGAATATCGTTGAAGCGCTTAAAAATGCTCTTCAAAACAATGAAAGCTTTTAGTAGAAAATTGCCTTTGGAATAAAAATATTTGTCGTCCCAAGCAGATAGTAAATAAGAGAACTTGTATTCAAATCCCTCGTTTTGTAGAAAGTCTAAATATTGCTCAAATCGAAATCGTTGAGATGGAGATCTGTTAGGTCGATGGGCTACTAAAAATAGGATCTTAGGCATAATTTACTTAGCATATAGCCAATAGCTATTAGCTATTAGCTAAGTCCTCCAAGACGGAGGCAACTTTTCGATTATCTCGATATTATCAAAGTTTTTACTTTTCTTAGACCCAGTTTTCTTCGCCCATTGTGCCATTTTGTAAATTCCGTCCTCCAACTTTGTATTAGAAGAAATATTAAAAATATTTCTAGCCTTAGAGTGATCAGCATAGGCATCTACTACCTCATTTCTCGGTGGCAAGTAAGTAATCTCAGCGCTTGATTCCATGGAGGACATGATCGTTTTTGCTAGCTCATTTACAGAAAACTCTTGGTCTGCCCCGATGTTAAATATTTGATTATATGCTTCTTTAATATTGACACTGTTGGCAATGTAGGGCGCAACATCTCCTATGTAGCTAAAAGCCCTAGTTTGTTTACCATCTCCAAAAACAGTTAAGGATTTACCTTGCATGATTTGATTCATGAAAATGCCCACTACATTCCTATATTTATCTCCAATATTTTGATATTCTCCATAAACGTTATGTGGTCTGAAAATGACATAGTCCAAGTCAAACATTTCTTTGGACACCTTCAAATCTTGCTCCACTGCCAACTTTGCTATTCCATAAGGATCTTCAGGAATGGGAACCATATCTTCTCTCATAGGCAATTGCCCTTCTCCATAAACGGCAATCGATGAAGTGAAAACAAAGCATTTTATTTTGTGCTTAATGGATTCGTTGATCAGGTTAATGCTTCCTATTAAGTTATTATTATAATTAAACCGCTTAATAAAATGACTTAACCCTTCGGCAGCATAGGCTGCTAGGTGATATACGTAATCTATTTTGTTTTCTGAGAAGATCTTCTCAACCAACGCATGATCTGTAATAGATCCTTGGATGAAAGTAGCGTTTGGATTTACATTTTCTTCAAAACCTCCACTCAAGTCATCCAATACAATAACTTCATGTCCTAAGTTAATTAGTTCATTGCAAACATGTGCTCCAATGAATCCTGCACCTCCTGTTACTAATGATGTCATCTTACCTGCATTAACTCAAAGAGCAAAGATATAAACTATTCTAGCTATTACGAATTAAATAAAGTTTGCTTTTTAATAAAATTTGTTATTACTTTGTAATAACATTTTAGATATGGAAATATCGGTAATACAAATTGGAAACTCAAAGGGGATAAGGTTTAGCAAAACCATCATGGAAAGGTATAATATTAAAGATAAGGTATTTCTTATACTCGAAAAAGGGCAAATAATTATAAAACCCTTATCTAAACCAAGAAAAGGCTGGGAAAGCGCTTTTAAAGAAATGAGTGAAAACGGAGACGATAGACTACTATTTAACGACGTTTTTGAAGATGAAAATTGGGAGGCGTGGGATTAGCTCAATATGCTATAGTCTTGGTTAATCTGGATCCGACTATCGGTAGTGAAATAAGGAAAACTAGACCATGCATCATTATTTCCCCCAATGAAATGAATAAATATTTGAGCACAATAGTGGTTGCTCCTATGACAACCTCATCTAAAAACTATCCAACAAGAGTTAAAGTTAAACATCATTCTAAAATCGGATTTGCTGTAGTAGATCAAGTTAGGACAATTGATAAGAGACGAATTGTTAAAGAGCTTGGTGCACTTTCGAAGGCAGAAATCAAAGAATTAAAGTCTGTCATAAAAGAAACCTACGTGGATTGATTAATTTCCATAGAGAAGCCCCACCCCTTTATCCCCTCCCGTTGGAGGGGAGTCTCTGAGCAAAAATTTGCTCACTATAATCATTTACGGGTATTCAAATAAATTTTGTCGTAAACTTTATCGGCAATTCCAAAGCTTCTATGTTTTTTGGCAATTTCTACGATTTGATTTGTTAAAGTTCCGTCTTGGTTAGTTTTTAGTAGTTGATCTATCTGAACAATAGCTTTTAGATAACTCTGTTTATCAAATCCTTTTAAAACAGCACCAATGTTGTTTTGTGCAATAATTTCCGAATCGTCGGAGATATTGGGTGTTATTACCACCGGAAGTCCGATTGCCCAATACTCTCCATCCTTGATAGAGGTACAATAGCGTTTAGACGGAACTGGTTTAACAGGGTTTAGCGCAAAATCACCCAATCCAATGTAATCTGCGATATCTTTATGCGCTACAAATTGCTTTGTAATGATATTGGGATTAAGCATTGCGTTTTTTGAGTATTGATTGATAGCCTCATCAGAAGCATTGCTCAACATTAAAACATGAAACTGATCTCCCCAATATTCACTTGCAGTTTTAAAGAAATCAAATATTTCCTGTTCTAGATAAATTCCACCGATCTTTCCGGCATAAACACAAACAATTTTGTTTTCAAGACCGAGTTCATTTAGCAGTTTTTTGTTTTTCTTTTTGACGATGTTAAATTGCTCTAAGTCGACACAAGAAGGCTTTACAAATACTGATTTAGGAATTAGCTTATATTTGGTCTTAATATAACTCTCCATACCACTTGCTGCACAGATCAAATGTTGCGCTCTTTTGGATTGCCATTTTTCAAAAGCCCAAAGAGCTTGATATGCCATACTATTTTTTCCCCAAGTACCATTTTCCACCATTGATTCGGCATGAGGTTCCATGCTATCAATTATCAAGGGCAGCCTTGTAATTAATGATAACAGGTATCCAACACTGCCAGCAGGCGTGCAAAAGGCATGAATTTTCTTGATATCATCTCTACCGCATATCCACCAAAGCTTAATTAGTAAAAAGAACCAACTAATAGCACCCATTATTCCTGGTTTCTGGTAATTTACCGGAATCCAGATGATGTTTTGATCTTTTAAAACCTGACTTAGTTTATTTTTTTCTTGGTTTGAGAGTTTAAGGTGGTTTTGTTCTAGTGTTACGAGATATATTTTGCTGTTGGGAGGAAGCTTATCTTTTATAATTCTTACATAGGGTAAGGTATAGGTTTGAATCAATGCTTCATTATAACTCCAGTATGTAAGAACTAAAATGTTGTTCAAGAGACTAGCTATTTTTTCGTAACCAAATGCTTAATTGCATACCCGTATTAGTCCATTTCATTAAGGGCTTTAGCAATAAATCTAATGTCTTTGGCATATATGTTTGACAAACAAAGTAGTTATGGGCTGCAATAACGTAATCATTTGCTTTAGCGTGCTTTTTAAAAGATGCTAAGCTAAATTCATATAGATGAAACGGTGTGTGCATTGGACTTAAATTGGCAACGTAATCCAACCCTCTGATGTGATATGACCAATTAATTATTTTGTGGATCAACCAATCAGAACTAGGTACTTCAATATGAATAATACCTCCTGGCTTGAGCCATGATAATGCTTTTTTAATGCTTTCAGAGGGATCATACAGGTGTTCTAAAACAGCACCAAAAGTTATAAAATCGAAAGTTTCGTTTGAGTAGGCGGCCTCCTCGATAGAAGATAGTTTTAACTTTTGAGATTCAATATTCATTTTCTCTATTGCAGCCTGATGAAAAAAGGAGGATGGCTCAAATCCATAAACATCATAACCAGCATTGTCCATTGCGATCATAGCTTTTCCAATACCTGCACCAATATCCAAGGCTTTCTGCCCTTTCAAAAAGGGCAGTAATTCTTGTAAATGCTTGATTTCAGTTGTAAAGTAGTTTGGATTTATTTTGAAATATTCTTCCTTCCAGTAATCTTTAGGGTCGACACCATAATGATCTTCAATGCTATTGGGAATTGGCAGCGGATTTGAGAATATTAGCCCACAATTCTTACATTTTTGGATTGAGGTTGTTATCCCGACTTTTTTTTGAGGCTTCTTACCTTGTGATTGATTCAGCCGTTTGCCAAGTATTTTGAAGTCATTACTCTGTGCGTTACAGAGGTTGCAATTTTCTATGGGAATAAAAGTATATTTCAGCTCTCTTGACACTACTTAATATATCTTTTAAGAATCATTTTAAATAAATATTTAACACAACTAATGTATTGACCTAAATGATAATGTCCACCGGCGATAATCCTGTAAATCTTATGTAAAAAGATACGTTCTATTTCATTATTATAAAAATATCCTTTGCTTTTAAGAATACTATAAAGCCGCAAATAATCCTCAATCATTAAGGTTAGGTTATTGTGCATACTATCTGGATATTCTCGATAGTGAAGCAAGACTTTATCGATATGTTTAATCTTGCCAATGTTTGCCATATCTAAAAAGAACATCTTATCTGCTACATTAGATAAGCTCAAATTGAAACCGCCTATTTTTTCAAACGCGTCTTTCCTGCACAATGTATTTGAGGGAAAGGTGCCATGGTCTGATTTAAAAGTTAAAATGCTATCAATAGCATTCTCACTATGACCACTGTAATAAACATCTTTGAGAACGCCCTCTTTATCAATTTGCTGTGCGTTACCATTTGCGAGAACATTGTTAGGTGAATCTTCTAGTAGTGTTGTCATTTCTTTTAAGAAGTCTTCATGCCAAATATCGTCTGCATCTAAAAATGCCAAAAAGTTTCCTTGAGCTATCTTGGCTCCATTATTTCTAGCAGCTGATACTCCTTGATTCGCTTGAAAGTAATACTGTATATTGTTATTTGATAGAAATGGCTGGATAACATACTTGGAATTATCCGTTGATCCATCATCAATTATAATTAATTCCCAGTCTGTAAATGATTGGTCTAATATAGATTGGATAGTTTGCGGGATGTATTTTTCAGCATTATAGCATGGGATAATGATAGAAACTTTCATGCAAAAGCTTTTTTATAGCTATTGATCTGCTCTTTCCACATTCTTTCAAAAATCAAATATTCCTTTGCGTGTTCAGCTCCTGCTAAGGCTATAGAATGTTTGATATTAGCATCTTGTCTATAAAAATCCACTGCATTTATAATATCTCTAACATTATTCATTTCTAAAACATAACCACTCTTCTCGTGCTCAATAAGATCTACTGATCCCGTTTGGGTAGCAGCTATTGGAATACCGTTCATTAACGCTTCCGAAATAGCAAACCCAAAAGGTTCGTTGATAGCGGGGTGCAAGTACATATCCATTGTTTTGTACAAAGAGGGCATTCGCTGACGTTCAATCCAATCTGCAATAGTGATATGCTTTTGGAGGTTCGCCTCATGAATTTGTTTTAATAACAGTGCTTTATATTCAGGCGATCCCGTTCCTGCCCATATAAATTTGATATCACTATACTTTTTTACTAATTCCTTAGCAGCTTCAATGATGAGTTGATGTCCTTTCCATTCAATTAGCCTTGCTACTGTACCAACAACAAATTTTCCTTTCAGTTCATATTTTTCTTTTAGAGTATTTATATCTTGCTCGTTAGATTTTGTCATGATATCAAAAGGGAACCCATTTCTAATAAGGTATATTTTGTCTTCTGGAGCTTTTTCTACGTTAATTAAGAATTTTTTATTTTCTGTTGAAACTGCATGAATATGTGTTGCATTTGAATTATTAAAACGGTCAAACTTAACATAGCTAGGAGCATACAAATGATGAAACCATGCATCTTGTTTTGTAATCCAACGTTGTTTTATGCCTAGAATTTTAGCAGCCAATAGTCCTGGTAGGGAATCATCAAACAAATGTGTATGGACAATATCTGGTTTTATCTTTTTGAAAAGTCTTAGTAACTTAAAAAAAGCAAATGCCATGCCTCGTTTTCTTTTTGCATCATCATATTTTATCCAATAGCAGTCGCACGATCGCTGAGACATATCATCTAGCATTTGTGGTCGTTCTTTGTATAATGCAATGAAGCTGAATTTAATGTCTTTTTCAGATTGTGCTCTCTCTGCAAACCATTTAAAATATGGTACAGAAGAGTTATTAGCCATTAAGTAAACGACGTGCATGGGGCAGATGCTACTTTATTCTTTTTAGAAAACCGTTTGGATGCAGCGTCAAAAAAAACTTTTCCATAGACTTATCAATAATGAAATCATCTCGTTTTTTAATAAACTCATGGACAGCATCCATTGGTCCATCTCCCCATGATGGCAAGACTGGATTCCCTCCTAGGCAGGTATCTTCAACCACCATGTACCAATCTTTTGGCACTAGGTCTGCATAAGCATCCATTTCATCTAAAACGTGCTGTTTCCTATGGGTCGAATCGAGAATGACTAAGCACTTTCCATCTTTCACAAGATCTTTTACTCGCTGTATAATTTCAGGATGTGCAGAACCCTTCTTGTCTACGATTTTTGTAATTCTTTTATGTTCCACATCACAAGGATTAATATCGACCGTTATAACCTCTCCTTTTCCAATTAAATCAAAGATAGAGGCGAAATAAAATGCCGAGCCTCCTTGAAATGTACCACACTCAATGATATAGTCTGGTTGAAACTTATAGATCATTTCTTGATATACCCAAAGGTCCGTGGGTGCTTTGAGTAATTGAGTTCCTAGCCAAGTAGTATTTTGCCAAGACTTACGTCCTTGATAATAATATGTTTTAGTAAAATTTTTGATATAAAAATCCTTAAATAAACCTGTTATTCTAGTATCCCAGGCATCTTTGTTAAATAGGTTTTTAAGATTCATTAATATATTGTTCTATTAGTTTAAGGTTCTTTTCGTAAGAAAACTGTTTTGCAAAATTGATACGTTCTTTAACAATAAGGTCTAATTCCTTTTTATTCAGTGCTTCATTGACAAAGTTGATAAATTCTTCTTGAGATTGAGCCATATAGACCAATTTTTTCCGATCTATAGTGTCGTGGCTTGACAGATATGTAGTTATAACAGGCTTTCCTTGAATTAGATATTGTAATATTTTTAATGAGTCTAATTGATTGCCTCTTTGATTTTGCTTGTACAGGCACAGACAAATCTTAGATTTTGTAATATATTTTTCTAGTTCTGTATAGGATTTATTGCCAGTAAATTCCACGTTTGGGAGTTGCTTTAATTGATGTATAAGTTTTAAGTTTTTCGCTGAAATAGCCTTTATTGGACCAACCAGTTTGAAAAGCTCATCTACATGGCTTTTTGCCAATTTATAAACAGTATTAAAATCTACACGATCACTTAATGTCCCCGCAAGTAGAATAAATTCACTTGTATTTTTAAGATTTTTAAATGGCGTAGAAACACCATGCGAAACGACAAAAGATTTGTTGCGAAGATCGAGCTCTTGTTTTAATGCTTCAGAGACTGTTAAAACAAGATCAACATTTTGAATAAGTATATTTTCTCTCTTATTTTTATAGTCATCCATCTTATGATATAATGACAGTCTAGGTTCGAAAAGCCGCGGATTGAAAAATCTATATGGGTCAAAGCTCCATATTATATCTAGCTTTATTTTTAAGAATCTTTTTATTCTCGAAGCTATTATTCGTTCATTGATTTTAAATAGTAAATCACTTTTACCAGTTAGTGGAAGGCAATTGGTATAATCTACTGAAGATAGGCTACTATTAATTTTTTTTAATGTGAACTTTTCCGCGAATAAAGATCTTAAGCTCCAACGGGGAGCAGGATTTAAAAAATAAACTGTATTGCTCTTTGACAGTGTGAGTGCATAATGATGTTTTGAGTACCAGATACCATCCCAAGGCTCATTAGAAATGATCAAAATATGTTGATCTACTAGTTTCATAAACAGTTTTTATATAGGCTCTCAACTTTTTTCAGAGAAACATTAAGATCTGCATTTTCTAGGGCAGCTTTAAAAGCTTTGTCTATTTTTGAAGAGGACTTGCTCTGCTCAATAGCTTGTCTCATCATGTTAGCTATACTTGATTTAGTCTCTCCCTCTATTTGCCAAATGGTGTCTTTATTGAACAAGTCTGAGTCATAATTTCCCTTATTCATT
This sequence comes from Bacteroidia bacterium, assembly GCA_030426955.1. Taxonomy (GTDB): domain Bacteria; phylum Bacteroidota; class Bacteroidia; order Chitinophagales; family JAUHXS01; genus JAUHXS01. Next base: position 160,081 of record JAUHXS010000003.1, read on the forward strand.
ACAATAGGTTTTTTTAGAATCATTGCTTCAACAAGAGAAACTGGCGTGCCGTCAGATTTTGGAATGCTTACAACAATAGTCGTGTCCTTATAGACTTGAATCATTTCATTTTGGGAAAGCTTAGGTAAGATTTTTACTTGGGTAGTTAATGTTAGTTTTTCGATCTTTTCCTTAACAAGTGCTAAGTAATTATTATCACAGGGGTATGAAGCCAAGAAAAGATTTAGATTCTGATTGAAATCTTTAACAATAATGTTGAATGCTTCTATTATTTCTAGTGTTCTGTAATTGGGAGCAATGCCTCTTAGTGAAAAGATGACATTTTCTTTTACTTTATTAGAGGAGTTCTCATATTTATGAAGAAAATATTCCGAGTCTACACCTGTTCTTATTAACCTTAACTTTTGAGGTTTTTTGATGAAATCTGTTATTACTTTTTGCTGTCTTTCTGAGGTTGATGTTATAAATTTTGCATTATTGAGGGCAGACTCTATTTTTCTTTTATAAATAGTATATGGAATGAAATACCTTAAGCTAGGCTGTCGAAAGTTTTGGTAATCAATAAGTATATCCGATCCTCGAGTAGTGACAATATGGTTCTTGAATTTTATTTCACTCGCCCAAAGTGCATTAGGGTAAGCATACATGCTATGAATAATGCTGATATTGTATTCTTCAATTATAGCTTTAATCTTTTTGATTAACTTCTTTTTTTTAAATGGATTTCTATATGGAAACACTCCAGGTAAAAATGGGAATACAGGAATCTTTGCCTCTAAACTCGATTCTAAATCTTTTTGAAGGCTAGACAAAACAATGACGTTATTTGCTTTTGCAAAATGATTGATCCATTTGGCGTCATGTACAGAGTTGGGATTGGCTATGTAGGCGATATTCATAAACGAATGTTAACTTTGTCTAGCCAAATTTCCAAACAAATGAGTGTCCAAATTCTATTGGTATGGTCTGCTCTCTCATTAATATGATCATCAAACAATTGATCGATATATTTACGATTAAAAACTCCTGAGTTAGAAAGACTACCACTAAGTATAATTTCTTTAGCCCAGTCTTTTAGCTCACTTCTTAGCCAATGGGTAATTGGTATTCCAAACCCTTGCTTTTTTCTTTTTGAAAAATCTGAGCTTATATATTTATTTCCAAGGTTTTTGAGCAAATATTTTGGAGTGCCATTTTTATTGATTAAACTGTTATCTAGTTGACTAACATATTCAACTAAAGATTTATCCAAAAAAGGAGAGCGTACCTCTAAAGAATTAATCATAGAGGATCTGTCTACCTTAACTAAATAGTCATTGAGTAGCCGAGTTTGGAATGAGCTTCTAAAAAGAGTATCAGAATAATTATCTGACCATTCTGTATCCCATATTTTTTGAAGATGCTCAAAAGCAAAATGGGGGACTCTCTGTTCAAATGCTTTTGAATAAAGCTTGTTCTTATGATCCTCAGAAAATCCCATTTGTCTGTATAATTTCTTGGCACCACTCCATTGTAGATAACTAAATAAATGGCTATATTTTCTACTCTTTATTCCTAATTTGCTTGCCAGATTGACAAGCTCTCTAGAACTTTTTGAGGGATAGTCATTTGTAAACTGATCTAGCTCATAAGTCCACCCATATTCGTAATAGCCCCCAAATACTTCATCCCCACCATCACCTGAAAGTGCCACTTTGAATTCATTGGACATTTGCTTGGTAATATAATATGAGGGGATCAAACTGGAATCTGCAAAGGGTTCTCCCAAATAGTTAATTAGCTCAGGTAAAGTTTTTACGATGTCTGGTTTAATTTGAATGTTCTTATGGTTTGTATTGTATTTAGCAGCGAGGTCTGTAGCTAGCTTAGTTTCATCTGTATCATCACCAAAGCCCACTGTATAGGTTGTAATTGGAGAGGTTGTACTAGTTGAGGCTAAGGCTGCTATAAGACCAGAATCTGCACCAGAACTGAGAAAGTAGCCAATAGGGACATCTCCTACTTGTCTCTTATTTATTGCCTGCTTTAATAGATCCTCTATGTTGGACAGGGCTTCCTCCTCATTAATTTTGTTCGTTTTACCTTTTGGAATATTCCAATACTTACCTGAGGAAAAATTTCCAGTGCTAATATCAAATTCAATAAATGAGGAGCCTTCGACTTGATTGATTTTTTCCCATATCGTTTTAGGCTGGGGAGAGGTTAGCTCTGTGAGATAGTAATCTAGTGACTCATAATCAATTTCAGTGGTTTTGGAAATAGATTGAACCGCTCTTATATCAGAGGAAAATACAATATGACTTTTATCTTTATAGTAATAAAGAGGTTTTTTGCCAAAGATATCTCTAGCTAGAATCAATTTATTTTCTAGTTTATCATAAATTGCCATAGCTATCATCCCCTCAGCTTTCTGCAATAATTTTTTGATTCCCCATTTTTCATATCCATATAGCAACACTTCAGTATCTGAATGTGTTTTGAATTTAAATTCATCTTGTAGGAGTTCCTTTTTTAAATCTTTAAAATTGTATATCTCTCCATTAAAGCAAATTACAGCTCTGTTTGATTCCATAGGCTGATTGGCACTATCTGATAAGTCAATAATAGATAATCTGGAATGGGCTAATCCAACATTTTTATTTATATAAAAGCCTTTATGATCAGGTCCCCTCTCTCCCAGAAAGTTAGTCATTCGGACTAAAGACTCCTTAGTAACTATTTGATCTTTAAGGTAAATAATGCCAGCTATCCCACACATAATATGGATTATACTTTATTTGAAGAGAATGCTTAGAAGGTACTTATAATTAATAAAATTAAAAGGGTTTTTTACAATGGCTTGAAACGCAGCGTAGCTTGCTAACTTTTTAAGTCCAAAATAATTAAAGTAGCTAGCCTGATCTCTAAAGCTAGCTGAAGCGTCTTTTAAATAGTTCTGATAAAAATTTAAAAGGAACTTCTCTAATAGTGAGATATCAATTGGGGTGTTTATTGCCAGAGGGCTAAGTAGTTCTTTATTATCGACTGTTTGACTTAATTTTTGTTGAAAATCAGATTTTATAGAAAGTTGATGCATTAACTCAACGTGAAGCGCTCTTCTTTCTTTCTCAAACTTAGAAAGTTGACTCACCGTTTTGCTGTTTATGTGCATCTCTGCATTTACAAGTACCTTATCTGAGGTTGTTATGTACTTTATTCCAAATAAAGTTAAAAATCGTATGTACCACTCAAAGTCCATACAATAGTGCAACTTTTCATTTAATCTACCCATTTGTTCTATGGCTTTCATTGATATAAATGTAGCAGGTTGAAAAAAGGGTGGACGAACAATATATTGCTCTAAGTTAGGAGTATTATGTTCTGGGATTAATCGTTCGGTATATCGAGAAAATTTTCTGGCTTTACCACTTAACATTAAGGTTTGGGAGTTTCTTTGAAAGGTATTTCCCACTTCAGTTAGAATATCTTTTTCAAAATAGTCGTCAGAGTTTAGCCAATTAAATATATCTCCAGAACATTTATGCAGACCTTTATTTATCGCATGACTTTGTCCATTGTCTTTTTCACTAACCCAATAAGTTAGATGTTTTTCATGCTTTTTAATTATCTCTATAGAGTTATCTGTACTACCTCCGTCGATAATAATATATTCCAAATTGGGATATTCTTGACTAAGAACAGAGTCTATGGTTCTCTCTATATATGCTCCTTGATTATAAGAGGGTGTAACGATGGATATTTTGGGAGATCTGCTCATATTCGTCTAATACATTTCTTTCTCAATCTTGCTAAACGCATTCTCCAGTGCCTCTGTAGCCTTTTTATGATTAAACTTGCTAGAGAGCTTAACCTTTTTTGCATTTTTTATTAAAGAAACCTGTAAATTTTTATTAGCTATCAATTGAAACATCTTTTCTGCAATGTCTAAATGATTACTAGGGTCAAAATACAAAGCTGCATCTTGAGCCATCTCTCTATGACCACTTAGGTCTGAGCAAATAATTGGGCATTCAGCCTCTAGTGCCTCTAAGATAGGTAAGTTTGTGGGGCCCAGGTAAGTTGGCATAACCAATGCAAGTGCATTTTGATACAATCCTATTATATCCTCTCTATTAATAAAATCAGTTAAAATGATTTCATCTTGTAATTTCAACGTGGCTATTTTATCTTTTATTTTTTGCACATTTCCTTTATCAGAACCAGATAAAACCAGTTTTATACCACTTAGTTTATTCTGTCCATAAAGTAAGTTATATGCATCAATCAAATTTTCATGGTTCTTGTGTGGCCAAAATTGAGCAGGATAAAACAAATATTTATGCTCAACAATTGTGTAGTTGTTAATACCTCTTCTTAAAAGCCACTCATCAGGATCAATAAAAAATGGTATAACAAATATTTTATCTTCAGGATAGCTGAGATATTTAATCATCTCATCCTTCCCAGCATCTGACTCAACAAAAACTGCTGAAGAACTGAATATGGTTTTTGAATACCAATGAACTCTTTTTTCTTGAACAGCTTCTACTTTGATCTCGGGAAAATTCTTTATTGTGATGTGCCCCAAATCCCAGTTTGTTGAAATAAAAGGCATCGAAGGTTCTAAGCATTCCATTTGACCAGTGTAATAGACTAAATCTATTTTATTCTTTTTAATAAGAGATATAAAAACATCTCGATTTTTTTTGACGACTATGGGCTGTGTCCATCTTCTTAAAATAGGAATGTAAATGCAATTTTTGAGTAGTTTAAGGAATAAAGGCTCATATTCTGATATACATAAGCTTTGGGCAGTAGGGAAAGTTTCTTTTAAGGAACCTTCTTCTTTTCTGTTTTCAGAAATTAGAAAAAAATCATGAGGAATGTTACTTTTTAGAAGTTGTGTTAGGATGGTCTTTTTATAGTAGTAAGCTCCCCCGATTCTAGGATCTTTCGGTATCGAAAATGGAATAGCAATCCTCATTTACACGCTAAAATACAAATATACCAGTTATCGTCAGATGGGCTTCCATCTAGTTGCATCCAAGGAAGAGCCTTTAATATTTTCAAACCATTCATCTGGAGCATTTTTTCTAATTCTGGCATGAAAAAATACCTCATGGTATGTGTTTCCTCAAATGTCTCAACTACTTGTTCCTTCTGGTTAATCTCAAATTCAAACTTTACTTTAACTATGTTCTCTTCAGATATATGCTTTGGGTAAGAAGTTCTTTTAATATACCCATTAGTTAGCGGCACAGTTTTACTTCTTGAATAAGGCTCATCCTTTAACACTGCAGGACCGTACCAAAAGTCAAAAACAAATATTCCATCGTCATTTAAATGGTTTTGCACTTGATCAAAACAAGCGCAAATTTGTTCGTCAGTAGTTTGGTAACTCATGACGTGAAATAGAGAAACGATTGAATCAAACTTGTTTTTTGTTTTTATATTAGAAACATCCCCAATTTCCCAAGTTAGGCTAGGATTATTGGAGTAAGAATTTTTTGCAATTTCAATCATTGTCTTTGAGGAGTCGATGCCATGAACATTTATTCCCAACTTAGAAAATTCATGGGCATGTTTTCCTGTTCCACAGCCCAAGTCCAATATCCCTTTTGGGACTAAATTGCTATATTTTTCAATGATCTCCTTTACATATAATGCCTCTTTATCATAACTTTTATCGTTATAAAATAAGTCATAATACTCAGGATATTTATCAAAAATAGCCATGCTAATTCAAAGACTCTATTAGAGCGTTTGTGATATATTTTATTTGTTCTTCTGAAAGACCAATGCCACTAGGCAAATAAAAGCCTCGCCTAGAAGCTTTGTCAGTATTAGGGAAATTATCAGAAGGCAATTTTTTTGTTGCTTTCAGTATGGCAGGTTGATTGTGCAGCCCAATAAAAAAAGGTCTTGTTCCAACACCTTTTTGGTGTAGTTTTTCACAAACTTCAGCTACTTTGTTTGAGTCATCCCTTAATTCAACACAATACATCCAATAAACAGATTCTGAATAGTTTTTGATAGGATGAAATTTTATCTTATCATGATTTTCTAGAAAAGTTCTATAAATTTCAGCTAGTGCTTTCTTCTTTAGAACAGTGTCATCAAGCTTTTCAAACTGAGCTAAGCCAATTGCCGCAGATATATTAGGCATCCTAAAATTATGCCCTAATTCTTCATGATAAAACCTTTTATTAGGCAAAAAACAAAGATTGCGGTACTCTTTAGCCCTATTTGAAAAAGTTTCATTTTCAGTAAATACCATTCCTCCTTCCCCTGAAGTTATCAACTTATTTGCGTAAAAAGATGTTACAGAAATGTCTCCTAGACAACCACACTCTATCTTTTTATTTCTATCCTTAGAAAGGTATTGTGCTCCTTGCGATTCTGCAAAGTCTTCAACGACAATCAGGTTATATTTTTTTGCAATTTTAAGTAATGGGTCATAATCAACAGGGCTACCATATATATCAACAGCCAAAATGGCTTTTGTTTTAGGAGATATTTTTTGCTCTACCTGACTTACATCCATATTCCAGTCCTCGGGATCTATATCCACAAAAACTGGGATTCCTCCAAGTCGTAATACGGCAATACCACATGAAATTATTGTAAAGCTCGGCATTATCACTTCATCACCATTTGAGAGACCTATTGCATAGAATGCTGTTTCTAGTGCGGCAGTTCCTGTGTTAACGGCAATAGCATGTTTTATGCCAAGTCGCTTTGCAAAGGCATTTTCAAAACGATCTACAAACGGTCCATTCCCTGATATAAACGACGTATCTAAACACTCATTTACATATGACCTTTCGTTTCCGTAAAAAAAAGGCTCGCATACAGGAATAAATTCTGCCATTAAAACCTTGTTTTGTCCTCATCTCCACAATAAGGCCCTTGTTTAACTTCTATAATTTCACTTTGCTCTAACATTTCAAAACCATGTCCACCTTCAGCCAAAAGGATAGTGTCGCCCTCTTCTAATACTATTTGTTTGAAAAGTTCTTGTTCATTTGTGTAGAAATTAGCCTTTACCTTACCTGATTTAATAAATAAAACTTCTTGTGTTAGCGATACTTCTCTCTTCACTTTTTTGTGCTTATGGGCTGGAACAACATACCCCTTTGGTCGGTTCATATAGCCTAGCTGTTGCGAGAAATGGCTTGGCGTAAAAAATTCTATTCCATCTTTTTGATAAGAAGCTCTTATAACAACTGCATATAATTTTTCTTCTCTTGTAATTCTTTCAATCATAATTAAAAAAAGCTTTTTCTTTGCTTATGATGTCTTCATATAGAAGGGTATCATTTTCATGAAAGACACAAATATCATAATATAATTTCTCTTGTCCCCTCATATAATTGTCTAAATCCCGAATTAATTCTGTTTTGTTTAGAGCAAAACTGGTTAAAAGCTTTCCATAATTATCATAGTAAATGACGTTATCATAGCCTATGCTATTTAATTTCTCAAGAAAAGCAACGCCATTAGTTTTATTTTGTCTCAAGTACTCTGAGTGATATTCAAAAAATAGAACAGGTTTTTGAGAGCAAATAAAGTTCCAACCACCTAGCATGACTAATACATCAAATCCATCTGTATCTACTTTCAATAATTTTGAAAGTTCAAAAGATTTATGCATTTTAATAATCCTATCTAGAGTGGTAATTTCTATTCTATTTTTTTCTCCTGTATATATTTTAGCAGTTCCCGAGTTATCCTCAACACTAGCATGAATTGCTTCATCATGCTGTCCAAGAAGTGCCCTGCATATTTCTACATTAGAAAACAAGTCTTTGTTTTTATTTAAAACCTCGTAAAAATTTTCATCACCTTCTATTGCTAGTATTGGAAAATTACTCAAGCTCCGGACAAGTGCAATTGTATCTCCAACATTTGCGCCAACATCAATCATCGAAAATCCGTCAATATGCTCCTTTAATATTGCCGCAATCCGGGGTAAGTTTCTTGAATAATATTTGTGTTGTGCTAAATATATTGGCAAACTGTGATTTTCTGGCATAAGAATTTCAAACTTGCCTATCATAGTATTTACTAAACTGGGCGCTTTATCTTTTTGTTTTTCCGCACCTTTAAAAGAAGCGATGATCTTACTTATCATTACTCTTAAATTTATCTATCATGCCTAACAATCTATTTGCAACTGCTTTGGGTGAATAGTTTTGCAAAGTCCAATTTCGTGATTCTTCGGAAATATTTTTAATCTCACTAAAAGATAAGTTCAATAAATCTTGCCCCGAATTATAAAAATCGAGCCCTCTAATACCTAAGTAGTGTTTTTTATCAATAGGGTTAATAGGAAACCGAAATCCCCAATCATCAAAATTCATATGTAATGAAACAGTTCCTGCCAATAAAGATTCCCAAAATCTAAAATTATCATATTGATAGATATAATAACAGCTTGCATCTGATAGATTGAAATACCTCAATGTTCTCGAAAGTAATAAGAAAAGTTTACCTAAGTATTGTTTGTGATTTTCATTTACAGGTTTTAATTCTATTATGCCCCCAAAACAGTAGCTGAATAGGCTATTAGATATTAACTTAAAATATTCAGAATCATGTCTATGATATGATTGAGCCCAGTAAGAAAAATTATTATCATTAAAATCTTTTTTATCATTTAGGCTGCTAGAAACTATGTCGCATATTTCGTACTTCTGAGAGAGTAATGGATTTAGCTCAGAAAGTGCCTTTTTTCTTAAGTTATGTGGATGTCTAAAATTTGAGCAAATTTGATTTTTCTTATTAGTAATATCTTCATAATTAATGGTATTAATTAGTCTGTTTGTAACTCCAAATGACCATGGATAGAAATTACTAGGGTACTTAATTTTATCTGTATAGTGACATTTTAGGACAATATCAAATTTTTTAAAGAAGGGATCGTTCCACATTTTAAATAATTGGTTATGCTTTTTCCCTAATAGCCTGTAAGCAGAACTCAATGATTCATATATTAATATGTTAAACTTTGAGTCATCTTTATTAAAATGTTCAAAGATCTTTTTGTTATGATAAAAGTAATCAGGCGTGTAAATACTGATAGTTTCTTTAAAACTATCTTTTGCCTTTTGTATCAGGAACCTTTCTTCTTCGTTGATGTACCAATAATTATCATTACCATAAAACTCAATGCCTAGTTCTACGAGTCCTTCCGCCAATGCAACAGAACAGTGTTGATAGGTGTCTTCATTTAGAAAATTATATGGATTGGTATAAAACTTTACTGTCATTATTTACAGATCAAAGCAATTTAAATTTCTGTAAAAAATAGTGGTACACGTCTTTGTTATTACATTAGGAGCCATTCCCCAGAATGATAAATTTTTAAATCCTTCTTCGAGCATTAATTTGAATATTGACTGATACTCTTCTCTTTCAGAATCATCTAATATGATTACTCCAGCAGGAGATAATTTATTGATCGCCTGTTCTGCACATTGCATTCTATAAAGACCGTCTATCAATACCAGATCGTATTTTATGCCAGTATTAATAGATGCTATATAGCCTTGCTCATCATAATTACTGTTATATATGAGCATTACATTAGATGGGCAGTTTTGTATTAAAGAGTCATACCATTGCTTATCATATTCAACAGATACTACTTTAAGTACTCTGGCGCTAAAAAAGAGGGTGGAATTACCTGCGCCATACTCAAAAACCTGCATATCTGCTCTTAACCGTTCTTCGATAAAGCTTATACAAGGATATGTTAACCAAGGAATAGGTTCAAATTGAACATTTACGGGCTTTTTTTTAACTAAAGAATTAGTCCATCCAGTTTCATGCAAGTATCCATAGTTTTTTACTTTTTGAACTTCCTTTCCAGTATCATTAGACAAGTGATAAATAAAGTTATCTGGATCAAAAAAAATAGATATTATTTTTCTAATGTGTTTTCGTATCAAGATTTAAATGTCTTTTGTGAATTCATGCTGCAAAAGAAAGCTACCTTGTCCCTCAGCTAGCAATTTCCCAGTATTAAAGAAATCTCCAGCATCGACTTTGAGTTCAAAAGCATCTTCAATATGATCTGCTACAACCCCGTTAACTGTACAAAAAAAAGTTAATTTGTACTTTCCTGGCATTAGGGGAAAGTTTTTAATTTTAAGATAAACCTTTTGTTCATCGTTGGTAATTTGATAAAAAGATTTCTCAACAATATCTGTACTACACCAACTTATCCTCTGATCAAGCTGATTATTAATTCCGATATCTATTCTTATAGCCTCTTTCTTGGAAAGATTATTTTGTAGCTTAATCTCTAAAAGGACATCATCCCCACATTTAATACTATTGATTTTTAAATGTGTCAGATTATCTCTTAGTATAATACTTTCAAATAGGATCTTTTTATTACCTCTTCTATCATCTCTTTTAGATAAGAGTTCATTAAATCCTTCAGTCTTTTCACTAATGTACTCATGAACAGCATCTTGAATCTTTCCATCGAAGCTACAAACCCCTTTGTTTAGTAATATCCCTCTTTGACAAAGACTTAATAAGCTTGATGTATTATGACTCACAAAAAGTACCGTTCTGCCTTGCTTTGCTACATCATTCATTTTTCCTAAACACTTTTTTTGAAACTCTGCATCACCAACAGCAAGCACCTCATCTATGATAAGAATTTCAGGATCTAAATGTGCTGCAACAGCAAATGCTAAGCGTACATACATACCACTAGAGTAGTGTTTAACAGAAGTGTCTAGAAATTTCTCAACACCTGAAAAATCAACTATCTCGTCAAATTTTTGGCGAATTTCTGATCTAGTCATCCCAAGCAAAGCTCCATTTAAGAATATATTTTCTCTTCCAGAAAGCTCAGGGTGGAAACCTGTACCTACTTCAAGCAAAGAAGCTACTCTTCCATCAATCTCAATCCTACCTTTTGTGGGAAGAGTGATTCTTGACAGTATTTTCAGTAAAGTGCTTTTTCCAGCTCCGTTCTTTCCTATAATTCCTAAAACCTCCCCTTCTTTCACTTCAAAGGAGATGCTTTGCAAAGCCCAAAAATCGTTTTTGGAATAGTTAGTATTACTTCCAGCAAATATATTTTTAAACTTAGACTTAACAGCTCCTGTAAAAGTATCGTCCTGAGCTACGCCAATCTTATACCTCTTGCATATATTTTCTGCTTTAATAACGACTTTACTCATACAATATCTGCCATTAACTTTTCTGCTCTGTTGAAATAAAGCCAACCACTAAAAAATACAATTATGCATATACCTAACGAAACATATTGATATACTCCAATGGCTCCAGTACTTAATAACGACCATCGGAATCCATCTATAATACCTGCCATCGGATTTAGGTAATAGACAAGCTTATATTTTTCAGGAATTATATTTGCTGGGTAAGCAACAGGGCTAATGTACAAACCTACCTGCACAACAAAGGGTAGTATATGTTGAAAATCTCTGTAACGAACTGTTAAAGCACTTAACCAGATTCCTACTCCTAATGAGCAAATCATCAAAAAGATTAAAAATATTGGTAGATATAATATATTAAGCGTTAGGGGTTGTTTATACCATAACATCATTGCCATTAAGAATAATACGGCTACTGCTAAGTCTACAAGTCCAACCATGGCCTTAGACAATGGAATGATAAGCCTTGGGAAGTATATTTTTTTAATGATGTGTTGAGCCCCGATGATGGAATTTCCTGATTGACTCATTACAAATGCAAAATAAGTCCAAGCACTAATTCCTGAAATCGCAAAAAGTGGATAAGGAATGTTATTAGTATTTATTTTCATTGCCTTTCCAAAAACCACTGTAAGTATGATCAAAGTGATAAGAGGTTGAATAAATGCCCATAGTAATCCTAGAAAAGTTTGGGCATAACGTACCTTAACATCCCTATAAAACAACGTTATAAAAAGATCTTTATATTGAAAAAGCTCTTTTAAGTTAAGTTTTAAGATGCTATTGCCTTCTTGTATGACAATTTTTGACAAGATGCAGTTTTAAGACGTTACAGATTCTTTAAATATAGGGTGTTGCTCTATGTTGCTTTCATATACTTCTGCAATACCATCTCTAAGAGGTATTGTATGCTTCCATCCTAAAGTATTAATCTTGCTCACATCCATCAACTTTCTAGGAGTACCATCAGGTTTAGAAGTGTTAAAAGTTAAATTGCCTTTATATCCTACCACTTCTTTAACCATCAATGCTAAATCTTTAATAGAAATATCTTCACCAGTACCAATATTTACAAATGGTTTTTCATTGTATTCTTGCATTAAAAAATAGCAGGCTTCAGCCAGATCATCTACATGTAAAAATTCACGCTTAGGGGAGCCCGTTCCCCAGATTTCTACCTCTGGTTCATTTCCTAGCTTTGCTTCATGAAACTTTCTGATGAGTGCTGGTAATACATGGGAGTTCTCTAAATCGTAATTATCATTAGGACCGTAAAGATTAGTTGGCATAGCAGATATAAAATTGCATCCAGCCTGATCTCGGTATGCCTCACACATTTTGATTCCAGCTATTTTTGCAATGGCATACGGTTCGTTAGTGGGCTCTAAAGCTCCGGTTAATAAATATTCCTCTTTTAAAGGCTGTGGCGCCATTTTAGGATAAATACAAGAAGATCCAAGGAAAAGTAGTTTCGTTACTTTATTGATGTAAGCCGCATGAATTACATTGGTTTGAATCATTATATTGTCTCTAATAAACTCACCTCGATAAGTATTATTTGCATGTATCCCACCTACTTTTGCAGCAGCTAAAAAAACATATTCAGGCTTTTCTGTTTCAAAAAACGCATTAACTTCAGCTTGATCTCTTAAGTCTAGTTCTTTAGAAGTCCTTAAGATAAGATTTTTGTACCCCTTCGATTCCAAATTCCTAACGATGGCAGATCCTACCATACCTCGGTGTCCTGCTACATATATTTTAGCACTCATATCCATTGATGTAAAAATAGCCTAAAATCTTATAATTATGAATTATCAAGCATTTTTACCCAATTACCCAAAATATTGATGCCCTCTTGAGTTAAGATAGACTCAGGGTGGAACTGGATGCCATGGATAGGGAGCGATTCATGTTTTAGAGACATGATTTCATTATCATGCGTTTTGGAAGTGCTTTTTAATGGTGGATAAAGCCCTGATAATATTAGTGAGTGATACCTCATCACCTCTAGAGGATTCGAAATTCCATCAAAAAGGTCAGCTACCTCATGCTCAATTATAGAAACCTTACCATGTTTAGGCTCTTTCGCTTTAATGAGTTTAGCTCCAAAATATTCTCCTATGGCTTGATGCCCTAAGCATATTCCTAAGATTGGAATCATCTGATGAAAAGCGTTTATTACTTCCATGGTAATGCCAGCATCTTTTGGAATGCTGGGCCCGGGAGAAATAACAATGCCTTTTGGTTCTAAAGTTCTAATCTCCTCTATTGAAACTTCATCATTTCTGTAAACCTGACAATCACAACCTAGTTGTAAAAAATAATCGTAAAGGTTATAGGTAAATGAGTCGTAGTTGTCAATTAAGAGAATCATTATACATCTAGAGGGGATGACTTGGTAGCCAATTTTTCAAATAATGCTTCCATACTGTGGAAAGTATCTTGAAAGAATGGAATCAATGTAGTGACTTTTTCTACCACTACGGATGAAATAGGCTCGATATAATAATAAACTACTGACTCAGCTTTGAGATCAGGACTAATTAAGTTGACTTGATGAAAAATCCACAATAATGTGCTAAACATAAAAATGTAAATGGAGCAAACTAAAACAGCACCTGCCAGTTTATTGAATATGTTAATTTGTGCGATTTTGAGCAGTTTTGTGAGTAAGATGCCAATAAATCGTACTAAGATAACTAGAGCAATAAAAAGAAGAATAAAAGTAAGAAATGGCAAGTATTTAGAGTGAATATCAAAGCTTTGCTCAATATATATTGTAGCTGTGTAAGTGAATTTTAGCGCGCCTAAAATGCCAATGAAGTAACCCAAGAGGGAGCAAACTGCAAGGATCAGACCTTTAGTGAAGCCTCTGTAAAAGCCCCAACAAAGTAATAATAGTAGCAGAATGTCTATGATCATACTTATTAACTATAAAGTTACAAGTTTAAAGTTGGAAGCTTGGTCAGTATATTAAATTATTAGCAAGAGCCACAGTCACTAGTTCTGTTAAAGTCCTCTTGCCTTCTGGCTAGTGACTACTGCCTAACTCAATAACCTCTTCACTGTATCCGCAATTCTTTTGCCATCAGCCTTTCCTGCCAATTTTTGATTAGCCATACCCATCACTTTTCCCATGTCCTGCATAGAGGATGCCCCCATAGTTTGAATGATTTCTTGTACTACTTTCTCTAGTTCAGATTCGTCCAATTGCTTAGGAAGGTATTGCTCAATTACGTCAATCTCTTTAGATTCTTGACTCGCCAAGTCATCTCTACCCTGTTCCTGATAGATAGATAGCGATTCTTTTCTCTGCTTTACCAGCCTTTGTAAAATCTTGATTTCAGTATCCTCTGAAACTTGTCCTCCTGATCCTTTTTCTGTTTGAGCTAATAAAAGTGCTGATTTAATAGCGCGAAGTCCTTGAAGCAAATCAGAATTTTTAGCTTTCATTGCATCTTTAATATCGGAGTTAATTGTATCTACTAGTGACATCGTTTTAGGTTTAGAAAACTAAGCTAACTAAATATTTTAAGAAGAGAAAGAATCAGTTTATGCTAGTGCTAATACAAATAAAAGTAATACCAATAAGGCAAGAAGTAAGATGATCACGTAGGTTAATCCTAACACGAATCCTGCAATAGCCAATCCCCTTAGCTTCTTTTTTAATCCAAGTGCTCCCAGCACAACAGCTGCGATAGCAAATGCGATGCCTATGGGAGCTAGACCTACAGCAGTTAACAAATAAGCTAACACCCCAAAAACAAATGCCAAAATGCTTATCCCTTTCCCATCTTTTTCGTCTTCACCTCGCTGGGGGTAGTATGGAAAACTATCATTAGTTTCCCTAAGTATTTTATGATGATTACTAGTTTTAGAAAAGACTTCTGAATCATTGTTAGAAGAGGAACTAGTAGGCGTTGGCGCTTGAATAGATGCAGTTAAGGCCTCATCGATTTTAAAGATGGCGCCTATTTTTTCTCCATAAATAAGACTATTAAAGGAAAAATCTTTATCCATTTTTTTGTCTTGACGCAGATCTCTTGACATTAATTGATCTTTGCTTGTTTTATTTGCTTTCTTAGGTTTTACCTTAATATCTCTTTTCCAAGAATTATTGAACTGAACACACGACGTAAGTGATGTGATTGTTTTGGTAGACTGGCAGCTATTCATTCCCAAAGCAAAAATCACTCCCAATAACAATATGCAAGCTCTTTTATAAAGTAAGTTTGTTCTCATTTTTTATTTATTAGTTAATGGGGTTAAACTATTCAAACTATGTGCCAAACTTTCAAAAAGTTCTATTGCCCAAAAATAAAAGCTTTGCGCACTTTAAAGAGTATTTCAGTGTCTATTTCGTTTAACAAAAATGTATTTATTATAGTACAATAATAAAGAGGTATAGCAAGTATAAATTATGTTTTCGCAGATTTAGAAGACTACCAAGGTGAAGTGTCATCTTCTCCAAGTTTTAATTCTTTCTCATTGCTTTGCTCCTTTTTTTTCTCTTTTTTCTCAATTCCATAAAACGACCTGACCGCTTCCTCACTATAATCATCTCCTTTCCAAGATTTGATTAATTTTCCATCTTTAAAAGCAAGAATTCTAGGGTAGGGGTCACCTTCCAACATTCTTTTAAAAGCTGCAAAATCATCTGTTCGCACATAAGTGTTTTTTCTGCCGCCTGCTTGGTTAAAAAAGTAGTTAAGGGTAAACTCTGCACCATACAAGTACAGATACATTTTAGGCAAATCACCGTCTTCTGATATGTCACATAAGTCTTTATAGGCTTGCTGACAATGTGTGCAGGTAAGATTAAATATACAAATAATCTGTTCCCCTTCGTTTAAGTTTAGCTTAGAATTATCCTCGAAAATGGCATAATCCATCAATATAGACTTGGTCCTTTCTCCAGGGGTTATTGATCTTTCTTCAGGAAGTTCTTGCTTTGGCTGCTCATCAACGACTACCTCCTTTTTTTTGTTACCTCCCTTAATATCATTTGGCTTGCTTTTTTCAATTTTCTTTTGCTCTGTCTCCTTTGATATTATGAGTTCCTGTATTGTATCGTTTTTTTCTACTTTCGGTATTTCTTCTTTAACTACTGTTTCTAAATTTTCTGATGTTTTCACTTCTTCAACGGAATCATATTCTTTGATGGTTAACCAGAGTGTCGCAAAACATACGGCTCCGATTCCAACTGGAATGACCCAAGAGCGAAAACGCATTTCTTCTTCTTTGTAAAAGCGCCAAACAATTGCTCCAAGAATCATCGCCACTACATTCTTTATAATAGATTCTAGATTATTCATAGGAATAATCTCCCCAAAACAACCGCAATTTCCTTCAATAAAACCATTGGCTTGCTGTAAGCTATCATAAAATAAATGTACCGTAAACATTAAGAGTAGCAGTTGAATCGTAGGAATAACCACATTCTTCAAATGCTTTTCCTGAAGCACTGCTGTGCCTAATAACATTTCAGCACTGATGATAACCCTAGTTAAAAGTTGTACCCACCATAGTGCTGTAGGCTGACTGTAATAATCAGGTCCTATTAACAGTTCTGCGACTAAATCATCAAAAAATGGTAGAGAAATGAGTTTACTAATGCCCGAAAAGATAAAAAGCACAGAAAGTAAAACTCTTGAAATCTGTACCAACTTAGCGTTCATTTTAGAATTTTTAGAATTTAATAATGTAACGAAGATTTTATACTTAAATTATGGCAACCTAGATAAAAGGAGTGTCACAGGGGGGACTCGAACCCCCACACCCGAAGGCACTACCCCCTCAAGGTAGCGTGTCTACCAATTCCACCACTGTGACAGTAAATCATTAAGTAACATCAAAATTAGAAATTTATACTAAGTCTAGCCCTATATCTTTGCGATAATACTTTCCCTCGAAAGAGATTTGGTCAGCGCAGTTGTTAGAAAGCTCTAAAGCTTCTTCAATATTATTTCCCAAAGCGGTTACTGTTAAAACGCGTCCTCCAGAAGTTTCTATATGACCATTGTTTCTCTTAGTTCCTGCATGAAATATAGTACACCCTTTATTGACATCTAATCCATCTATTTTCTTGCCTTTTTCATAACTTTCTGGATATCCTCCTGATGCTAAGACAACTGTAGTAGCTGTTTCAGAGACTTCCTCCAAAACGACTTTCTCTAAATTCCTTCTAGCAATACCATCAAATAACTCCAATAAATCTGTTTTTATTCTAGGGATAACAACCTCTGTTTCAGGATCTCCCATCCTTACATTATATTCAATCACATACGGATTCCCATCTACATTCATCAAGCCAATGTAAAGGAACCCCCTATAATCAATATTTTCTGATTTAAGACCTTCTATAGTCGGATCAATAATACGCTCCTGCACTTTGCTAAGCAATTCGTCATCAACAAAAGGAACAGGAGAAACAGCACCCATGCCACCAGTATTAAGTCCTGTATCACCTTCCCCAACTCTTTTATAGTCTTTTGCACTAGGCAGCACCTTGTAGCTAATACCATCTGTAAGAATGAAAATTGAAAACTCAATACCAGTTAAAAATTCCTCTACTACAACTTTTGCACTAGCATCACCAAACTTACCATCAAGCATTTTTTTAAACTCACTTTGAGCTTCCTCAACACTTTGACAAATTAGAACACCCTTACCAGCAGCAAGGCCATCTGCTTTCAAAACGATTGGCGCTTCTTGTTGACCAATATAATCTAGCCCATCTTGAATTGCAGATTGATCAAAGGTTTTATACAATGCCGTAGGGATTTGATATTTTTCCATGAAGTTTTTAGAAAAGTCCTTGCTGCCTTCAAGCTGAGCTCCTGCTTTGGATGGTCCAATAATAGGAATGTACTTTAGCTCAATATCATCTTTAAAGTAGTCCACTATGCCGTTGACAAGAGGATCTTCAGGACCTACAACAACTAGGTGAATACGATTGTCGAGGCAAAAGTTTTTAAGCGCTCTAAAGTCATTTAGATCAATTTCGACGTTGACACCGCACTGCATAGTGCCAGCATTCCCGGGAGCAATGTATAAACTATCACACTTGGAGCTTTGAGCAATCTTCCATGCTAGAGCATGCTCTCTTCCTCCGGATCCTAATACTAGTACATTCATATTATCTTAATTAAGTACGATTCCTACAGGACAGTGATCTGACCCCATGATTTGATCTAAAATAAAAGCTTCTTTCACATTATTTATCATGGAACTGGGAACCATAAAGTAATCAATTCTCCAGCCAACATTCCTATCTCTTGCTCTAAAACGCTGATTCCAAAAAGAATATTGTACTTTTTCGGGGTGTAAATGACGGTAACTATCCACAAAGTCGTTTTCCTGTATCATATGCTCTAGTCCATCAATCTCGGCTTGTGTATAGCCTGCAGTGACGTCATAATTAGAATCTGGTCGTGCCAAATCAATGGGTTTTCTGGCGACATTTAAATCTCCGGTCATAATTACCGGTTTTGCCTTCCCCAGTTGATTTAAATAAGCAGAAAAAGCCTTATCCCACTCTTGTCTATAATCTAGCCTTTTTAATCCTGAGCCGGAGTTGGGTACATAAACATCGACCAAAAAATAATCTTTGTATTCAGCTGTGGTAACTCTTCCTTCTTGATCGTGTTCTTCAATGCCTATATCAAAGGTGACATTTACAGGCTCTTCTCTTGATAAAATGGCAGTACCTGAATATCCCTTCCTTGCTTTAGAATCGTTTGCAAAAATCTTGTAATCCTGAATGGGTGCTAATGCTTCCATAGTTTGATCGACAGATGCCTTGGTTTCTTGAAGGCATAAAACGTCAGGAGCCATAGTTTTCAAGGTATCTTCAAAACCCTTTTTCATAGTTGCCCTAATACCGTTAACGTTCCAAGAGATTAGCCTCATTTGAGATGCTTGTTTGATATAATACAAATGTACAAAGGATTTTAATTTAATCCCACATATGTAATAATGTGTAGTTGAATTTTTTAAATAGGTGCATTATCATTACAACAACAAAGCAGGAGAGTTATGGAAAGGTTAGCAGTAGTTTTATTTAGTTTGTTATTAGGAGTAAGTACTTTCGCACAGGAAGCAAAGCAAAGGACACTTAATATAGGTGTTGGAATAAGCGTAAATACAATTAGTGGTCCTGAGGGTATAAATGTAACTACACCTGCAATTAAGACTGTATTCCCTATTACTAAGCGACTGGACTTAGTTACAGACTATACCATCTTTCTAAATGCGTTTAATACTTCTAAGACTTTAAGAGGTTTTTCAACTAAGCTGAATGCACAGTTTATTTTAATTGATTTAGAGATGTTACAACTTTATGCAACGGGAGGGTACAGTTTTGTCGATTTTCGTCAGCATGGGGAGCTAGGAAATGCAGTTGCTCAAGGTGTCAACTTTGGCATAGGCTTTAAAAGCAAAATGAAAAAGTTGCACATTTTCTATGAAGGCCGTAAAACGTATAATAGAGCTTCTAGATACGATGCATTTGCTTCAAATGACGTTTCAATGGGCGCATATAAAGAAATTGAGGTCAAATTACCTGAAAAGAACAAAAGAAGTAAAGTTAAAAAGGTGAAACACCATCCATTTAAAATAAAAATGGAGGCTTGCCCAGAGGTACATTAGTTTGTGGTTTATAGTTGTGGTTAAAATGGCCTGCGACGTTCTGTTGCGGGCTATTTTTTCTTTAGGTAAATGATACCTCCGATTCCGGCAAGCACTAGAATAGTAGAAATAATTTCGGCTTGAGTAATGGCACTTCCAAAGATTTCATACGTAGCATTTACCCGTATTTTCTCGATAAAAAATCGCTCAATACCATTCACAATTAGATATACACAAAAAAGAACGCCTGGAGTCGTCAGCTTTTTTCTAATAGACATTAAAAAGGCAAACAATGCGATTGCCATAACACTTTCATAAAATGGCGTTGGGTATACGGCTTCCGCTAATTCGTAACAAAACTTGCCTTCACAGCCTGGAATGGGTATGCCTTCGCTGATGACATTATGAGGAAACTTAAATTTCCACATCCAGTCCGGTAAGAAGCTCATCCAATCTGGCTTAGGATTTGGGTTTGCAATTCCCCAATCACCGTCACCTGAAAGTTGACAGCCCACTCGTCCGACACCGTAGGCAAGCATCAAGCCTGGTGCAGCAGCATCAATAAGGTGTAATGTAGATAAGTTATGTTTTCTAGTAAACCAAATTACGGCAATAGCGCCACCTAATAGTCCACCATAGAATGTTAGTCCACTAAATGATGTCAAAGCGCCGATAGGGTCTGATATAAACTCCTCTGGATACTCCAAGTTGTGAAATATCTTTGCACCCAAAATACCGCCTACAAAAGCATAAGTTGTGATATCGCCGATTAATTGATAAGGGTGTAGTTTGATTTCCTGCCATTTGGGCTTCTCAAGCTGTTCTTTTTTCTTTTCATTGTATTTGAGATATGCACCAATAGCCCCAATCAAAATACCTCCAATCCAATTACCTCTTAGTGAGAGCAAAAACCCCTGCGGGTCATCTACAAACTCTTGATAATTCAGTGCAAATGCAACGAGTTTAAACCCTAAAACGAACCATATTAAACCATTGATAACAAGATCCTGAATACTGGCAGGAGCGCCAACTAATACTTTTTTCTGAATAATGTTAAAATGGCCTTCTTTTTCTTTTCTCCGAAATTCTTTGGCTAAGACATAAGCACCAGCTAAAAAGGCCAGAGCAACCATTAGCCCAAATGTATGAATTGGTAGTGGTATGTTAATACCTAATAAATCTTCTAAAAGCTTCGATAAAGTAGGGTACAAGGTTTAATTATTTGGTTAAAGTTGCCTTTGATATTGAAATAGAATTGTCTATTTGCATAATTCCATCAGCATCTAAGCTTTTCAAAGTTAGCTCTTT
Organism: Bacteroidia bacterium; assembly: GCA_030426955.1. Classification (GTDB taxonomy): domain Bacteria; phylum Bacteroidota; class Bacteroidia; order Chitinophagales; family JAUHXS01; genus JAUHXS01. Next base: position 181,200 of record JAUHXS010000003.1, read on the forward strand.
CAGTTGATTTATGTATTTTTCTTGAAAAGAGGTTTTTGCCTTTATATAATTATCCGTAAAACCACTGATGAAACCCTCTTTTTCTTCTGACTCAAATAAAACGGTCTTTTTCTGACCAATGAACTTTTCATAAAACGCTCTTCTCTTTTTTTCAGATAAGATTCGTAACATTTTGCTTCTTTCTTTTCGAACGTTGATAGGTACAACCTTGCCTAAAGTTAAAGCATGCGTATTATCTCTTTCGGAGTATGTAAATACATGTAAATAAGAAACATCAAGTTGATTTAAAAAGTCATAGGTTTCTTTAAAATGTTCCTCTGTTTCTCCCGGAAATCCAACTATAACATCCACGCCAATGCAGCAGTCTGGCATAATGGATTTTATTTTATTGACCCGATCAACGTATAGCTCTCTTTTATATCTTCTTCGCATGAGTTTTAGTATCTCATTAGAGCCAGATTGCAAGGGGATATGAAAGTGGGGAACAAATCTTTTAGAACTAGCAACGAATTCGATGATTTCATCTTTTAATAAATTAGGCTCGATAGATGATATCCTAAATCGTTCAATTCCTTCTATCTCATCCAATGCTTGGATCAGGTCTAAAAAAGTTTCCTTTTGGGGATTATTGGAATGCCCAAAGTCTCCAATGTTCACTCCTGTAAGAACAACTTCTTTAACCTCTGTCTCAGCTATTTCCTTGGCGGAGGTTATAATGTTTTCGATTGAGTCACTTCTGCTTTTTCCTCTTGCCAAAGGGATAGTGCAAAACGAACAATTGTAATCACAACCATCCTGTACCTTGAGAAATGCTCTGGTTCTATCTCCGAAGGAGTAGGCATTGGTAAAAAAATCCACGTCCTCTATCTCACAAGAAGAAACCAATACTTCTTGTTTATCTAGCCTCTTTAAGTTTTCAATTAGGTTGAACTTCTCAGAGGCACCTAATACCGCATCTACCCCTGGTATGGATGCAATTTCTTTGGGCTTAAGTTGCGCGTAACAACCAATAATGACCACTCTGGATTCAGGCGCCTGTTTTTTTAATTTACGAACTAGGTAGCGACACTCTTTGTCGGCGTTTTCTGTCACAGAGCAAGTGTTGATGATATAAAAGTCAGACTGATCTTTGAAGTCAACTTTGACGAAGCCAGCTTCCTCGGCCTTTCTTGCAATAGTCGAAGTTTCTGAAAAGTTCAGCTTGCATCCTAAAGTATGAAATGCTATTCTTTTGCTCATACCTTTGCAAAGGTAAGAAAATCAGTTAGACATCAATAGCTATCTCTGTTTTGCAAATTCCTTAGCAAAATAAGTCAAAATGATGTCAGCACCTGCTCTTTTAATACTGGTTAAAGATTCGATCATTGTAGCCCTACCATCAAGCCAACCCCTTTCATCAGCTGCTTTGACCATAGCATATTCTCCGCTAACATTATATGCAGCAATTGGCAAATCAAAAGATTCTTTTAGAGATTTAATAACATCTAAATAAGCTAAAGCAGGTTTCACCATGAGAAAGTCAGCGCCTTCTTCAACATCCAGCTGAGCCTCTACTAAAGCTTCTTTAGCATTTCTAAAATCCATCTGATAAGTTTTTTTATCTCCAGACTTGGGAGCGGAGTCTAATGCATCTCTAAAAGGCCCATAGAAACTACTGGCGTATTTTGCTGTATAAGACATGATAGAGGCTTCCGTAAAACCTTCATCATCTAGGAGGCTTCTTATATAGCCTACTCTGCCGTCCATCATATCGGATGGTCCGATAATATCAGCTCCTGCTTTTGCCTGAGCTAAAGACATTTTGCCTAATACTTCCAGCGTTTCGTCATTCAATATCTTTCCGTTTTCTACAATGCCATCGTGACCATCTGAGCTATATGGATCCATAGCAACGTCCGTCATAACACATATTTCTGGAAACTTTTGCTTAACAGTATTAATTGCTTTCAGGTAAAAGCATTTTTCATTGTAGCTATAAGTTGCCATTTTATCTTTTAGCTTTTCCTCAACTACCGGAAATAGAGCAAATGAGTTAATCCCTAAAGCAACACATTCTTTGACTTCTGTTAAAAGTTTATCGATTGTAAACCTATTTATACCTGGCATAGACTCAACAGGAATAGAGGTGTCTTTGCCATCAATTACAAAGAGTGGGTAGATTAATTGATTAACAGATAATTCTGTCTCTTTAATCAGATCTCTAATGGCTTGACTTTTTCTGTTTCTTCGAGGTCGGGTAATAGTTAACATATTGTAGGGATCGAATATTTTTCCTTTAAATTAGTTATTATGATTCAATTTATTCAGACTGAAATTAGTTCTTAGTTTATAATTTCTAGTTGATTCTTTTAATTAGAAATTATAAACTGTCAATTATGAACTGCCATTTATTTCTTAGAGATATTGCGGTCAATTAATAATTCTGAGAATTCGGTATCGTAAAACTCATTTCACTAAAAGCAATCCAAGCCAAATGGCAATTAAACATATCACAACATTAGCAATAATATTGGATAATGCAGAAAATAATTGTCCCGTAGATAGCAAGTTAAAAGTATCAGCACTAAAAGTCGAGAAGGTGCTGAAGCCACCACAAAAACCAATAGCAACAAGATATTTTAGCAGTGAATTCTCTTCCTTTAAAGTCAAGCCAAGCATAACGCCTAAAATAAAAGAACTTAATAAATTAGCAACCAAGGTAGCAAAAGGAAATGATTGATCCGTGAGCATTCTAGAAACGCCAAAGCGAGCTAAGCTACCTATTCCTCCTCCTAAGAATACGGCTAGATAGTTCATTCTTTAAAAGAAGAATACTAACCATGTCAAGAATAACACCGGTAGCAATATTGGCAAAGAGTATCTTACAATATAACTTACGAAAGAAGGCATTGAAATACCGACTTGCTCTGCAATTGCTTTTACCATAAAGTTTGGCGCATTGCCGATATAGGTCATAGCACCAAAGAATACAGAGGAAACAGAAATAGCCATTAATTCCCTTCCATACTGATTTGCAAAATCTAATACTTGTAGCTTCAGGTTAATATCTAAGTTGAACTTACCCATTCCGGCAGCAAGGAAATTCAAGTAAGTTGGAGCATTATCAAGTACACCAGATAATGATCCTGTAGCCCAGTATAAAGAGCTAATCGAGATTAACTTTTGGCCTTCTGCTGATTTCGCAAACTCACTAATCAATTGTAATGCAGGCATCATCGTTGCGAAAATACCAATGAACAAGAATGCTACCTCTTTAATCGGCTCGAAGTCAAACTCATTGCCTTTCAAGCATTCAGGATCCGAAGTTTTAAAGGCAACAAAAGCTGTTGCTAACATGATTACTTCTCTTAAGAAAGAAAACTTATCTCCGTGAAAAGTAATTGCTGGAACCCAATCCATTACATTAGGATCTAAGAATACAGCTGCTATAGTTATTGCTAGCCAAAGCACATTTTTTAATCCTTTTACCTGAATTTTTCCAGAGTATTCTTCGGTTGAAGGTTCTGCATTTCTATAGTTTTTACTGTCTACAAAAAAGAAAATGGAGGCTAACATACCTATTCCAAACATCCATTCAAGCACAACGTTTTCGAGCGTCCAGAAGAAAGGCACACCCTTTAGAAAGCCTAAAAACAAGGGTGGATCTCCAATTGGAGTCAATGCACCTCCAACATTACTGACCATAAAAATGAAAAAGACGATATGATATGGCTTGACACGTTCTTTGTTTAGTCTAATAAAAGGTCGAATGAGCAACATAGAAGCTCCCGTCGTTCCAATGATGTTAGCTATAATAGAGCCAAATATCAGCAAGATGACATTTGCCATTGGTGTACCTGCTTTATCTACTTTAATTAGAATTCCTCCGGAGGCAACAAAGAGCGCTGTTAATAAAGCAATGAACGAAAAATACTCTGCCAATGAATGTACCGGATGATGCACATCATGCAAGAAAAATAAATAATAAACGGCTACAATCGTTCCGAGAATGGCAGAAATAAGGGGATAGTTTTTATGCCAAAAATGGGCAAAAAACAGTGGTCCTGTCGCAATCATTAGCAATAAAAGCGCAAACGGAATAACAGACCAAGTTGCGGGTTGACCTGCATGATGTCCACCTGCATCTTGTGCTGCGTTATCAGAAGGAGCCTGGCTTACCTCAACATTGTCTAATTCACTTGATGCAAAAGTATTTACAGTCGAAAAGTTAAGACCAACAGTTATTGCTAGTAAAAATAAAAATTGCTTCATTTCTAAGTTCTTTTGATAGTCCACAAAAATAGTAAAAAAGTTAACTTCCATAACCAATACCGACTTTCAAAAACAATATAGCTAAACATCCCCGCCAAATGGCGGAGAATTACTCTATTTGTTTTTAGAATCGGCATTTACCAATTCTCAACTCTATCAAGTCTTTTGGACTATGAATCGTTGGAATTGGTATAAGGTGTTAATAAAGTCTAGATGCCCTGAAATAATAACTTGCTATATTTAAGTTTTAATTTTTCAGTTTTGAGAGAACACCTTACACCAATCAATATTAGAGAGATCATAGACGTTGATCTCCTCTCCTCCAATCAGCTAGGAAACACCGTCACTTTTTATGAAAGGCAGTTCCCTGACCTTACCAACTTTGACATTGCTCTAGTTGGAGTACAAGAAGATAGGGGTGCTATGAAAAATGTAGGGTGTAGAATGGCTCCCAATAAAATCAGAAAGTTCTTTTATCGACTTTTTGATTGGCAAGAAGGTTCTAAAATCATAGATCTAGGAAACATTAATAACAGTCTTTCTAAAGAAGAGACCTACGAAAAGTTGGCATCTGTCGTCAAGGGATTAAAAGAAACAAATACTGTTGCCGTAATACTGGGAGGAAGTAATGATCTGCTATATGCCATGTGTCAGGCATATGAGAATCAACATATCAATTTAGTTTCTGTTGATGAACAGTTTGACTTTCAGTTATCTGATACGGTCAATCATTCGGATTCGACCGTTCTTTCTTCTAATTTATTACAACACATCATTGCAGATAAGTCAATACATTTAAATAATTATAGTTTGATAGGATATCAGACCCACTTATCCAACCCTGCAGTTGTTAATACAATAGAACGGAATTACTTTGAGGCTTATCGCCTAGGAAATGTAAGAGAAAACCTGGAAGAGGTAGAACCTATATTCAGAGATGCTGATGTTATTGGCGTTGATGTCTCTGCTGTAAAACAGTCTGATGCTCCGGGTAACAAAAACGCATCTCCTAATGGATTTTATGCAGAAGAAATCTGTAGAATGATGCGCTATGCTGGTATTAGTAACAAGGTTTCTTCTTTAGGGTTATTCGAGTTCAATCCTGACTTTGATAAAAACAACCAGACCGCTCAGCTATTTGCTCAGATGGTATGGTATTTTGCAAGTGGATATTATGCTAGAAAAACAGGAGATCCTTTATCGACGCCCAATAAATTCGTTAAGTACTTAGTTACAGCCAAAGAAACGGAGTTGAAATTTTGGAAGCATGAAGCCAATGAAAAGTGGTGGCTCGAAATGCCACATAAAGAGGGAGGAGAAACGAAGTTTATTGCTTGCTCCTATACGGATTATCAAATTGCCCTAAATGGAGAGCTGCCTGATAGATGGTTGATGGCGCTGCATAAATTAAGTTATGCTTAATTTTATAATAGCCCATTGGGATTAATTCTACTTTATTTACTACATTTGTTAATATCGTTTTACAGAGTACGATAATATACAATACACTTCTTATTATTTTAATTTTTTACAATACAAATGGAATACAACACTTCTAGAGATAAGCTAATCATTGCCGAATATGGCAGAAATGTTCAAAGATTAGTAAATTACGCGGCAGATATAAAAGACAAGGAGGAGAGAAACAAAGTTGCAAAAGCAATTGTAACTATCATGGGACAAATCAATCAAAGTTCAAAAAACGGACAAGAATTTGATCAAAAGTTGTGGGATCACATGCAGATCATATCTGACTTTAAGTTAGATATAGAGTCTCCGTATCCAAAGCCTTCAGCTGAGACCATTGAGGCTAAGCCTGCACCACTTGGATATCCTAAAAAGCAGATAAAAATGCGTCATTATGGAAAAAATCTAGAAGTTTTAATTGACAAAGCGGTTGGTGAGAAAGATGAAGAGAAAAAGAAATTTTTGACTGGAATAATAGCCAACTACATGAAAACTGCCTATCGTAACTGGAATAAGGAAAGCATCAGCAATGAAGTGATCAAAATGGATATTGAGAAGTTTTCAGATGGCAAGCTAACAATAGATGATGATTTCAACTTTTCGTCCGCACCAAGTTCATATAGAAGGCGTCCGTCACAAAGTCGTCAAGGGAGAAGCAACAATGGCAATAGAAGAAGACACTCCAATAACAAAAAAAGATATTAGAAAATGAGTGTTTTTGAGGTTGTTGGAGGGAATAAGCTAAAAGGGGATGTTACGCCTCAAGGGGCTAAAAACGAAGCACTTCAAGTTATTTCTGCGACCTTACTGACTGGAGATAAAGTAACCATCTCTAATATTCCAGATATATTGGATGTAAATTTATTGATTGATTTACTAAGAGATCTTGGCGTTTCCGTAGAACAGATAAATACAGATACTTATTCATTTGAGGCAAAAGATGTCAATTTAGACTTTCTGAATTCTAAGGCTTTTGTAAAAAAAGCATCAAAATTGAGGGGATCTGTTATGATCATAGGTCCGCTGCTTTCGAGATTTAAAAAAGCATATCTTCCAAAGCCGGGGGGAGACAAGATTGGTAGAAGAAGACTAGATACGCACTTCATAGGTTTTGAAAAACTTGGGGCAAAGTTTGAGTACGATGATAAAAACAATTTTTATAAAGTCGATGCTGAAAATTTAGAAGGTACTTATATGCTATTAGATGAAGCCTCTGTGACAGGAACAGCTAATATTGTAATGGCAGCTTCTTTAGCTAAAGGGAAGACTACTATTTTTAATGCGGCATGTGAACCTTACTTGCAACAACTTTGCAACATGCTAAACAGCATGGGGGCAAATATTAAGGGTATAGGTTCTAATCTTTTGACGATCGAGGGAGTGGATAGTCTTGGAGGTTGCGATCATCGTATATTGCCAGATATGATTGAAATTGGCAGTTTTATTGGGTTAGCAGCCATGACACAATCGGAATTAACTATAAAGGACGTAAAAGCAGAGTATCTAGGTCTTATTCCTGAAATTTTTAGAAGGCTGGGAATTCAATTGGAGATTGAAAATGATGACATTCGTATTCCAGCTCAAACGCACTATGAAATTCAGAGTTTCATCGATGGATCGACCTTGACAGTTGCAGATGCCCCTTGGCCAGGTTTTACACCAGATTTATTGAGTATTGTATTGGTGGTTGCTATTCAGGCAAAAGGAACCGTATTAATTCACCAGAAGATGTTTGAGAGTAGACTCTTCTTTGTAGATAAGCTAATTGATATGGGTGCGCATATTATACTATGCGACCCTCATCGTGCCGTTGTAAATGGACTAAATAGACAGTATCCTTTAAGGGGTATAAGAATGTCTTCACCAGATATTAGAGCGGGGGTTGCACTATTAATAGCGGCTTTGTCAGCGGAAGGAAAAAGCATTATAGAAAACATCAATCAAATTGATAGAGGTTATCAAAATATTGATAGTCGATTAAGGGCGCTTGGGGCTGATATTAAGAGAGTTTAGAGAAACTATTTTACATTACTTTCAACCATTTCGACTCTAATTCCGGCTTCCATGATTCCTGGCAATTCTTGCTCTCGCATATCCTGAACAAGCTGAAAAGTATGCAAACCCTTTTGGTTAAAACGAACGCTCTCTTTTATTAATACTTGATAGTCGCAAACATCACCCATGCAATCGCCAAACCATTTTCCTGCTTTATCCGTCAAGATAACTTGGAGTCTTTCTTCCTTGAATTCAGATGCATCTGGAGCCTTGGTTTTTAGAATAAACCAAAAATTACTGAATGGATAAAAGTGTGCATGCCTTAAGTTGAGATATAGGTTGTATGGAATATCTTTTCTCTCAACATCTACGTCAAAAGATAGTACTTTGTCATAAGCCCATTTATAATCTGGAATAGGCTCATACTCATCATAAATGGCATTGTTGTTGCAACTGCTGAATGATATCAATATTGCAAATAAGATACATACTCTGGCGATCATAATTTTCTATTTGTAGTTTGAAGTTACAAGTTTATGTTGAATGATGAGAGTTACGTAAGCAATATTTAGTAGTCTCAATTAAATTCTATAATCAGTACCTAGGAAAAATACTTAAGCAGTTGACAATCTTTTGTTTAAAATTATTTTTAGTACTTTTATATGTCTATAATGATCCAATATATCTTTAAATATTACCTCTTTTTATTCCTATTCATGCAGCTTGGTATGGTTTTTGCTCAAAGTAATGATATGAGTGATAAGGAAAAGGGAGAATGGCTTGAGAAAAGACATTGTGATATTATTGATGATCATTTCAAAGAGAAAACAAGTAACCTTACGGATAAAATGAAAAAGCTTGAAGCAGATCATGAAGTGTTACTTTTAGTTAATGGTTATATTGAGGAAGAAGTTTTCCATATGTGTACTTTTTTAAAGAATGTCTTTGCGGAAGGCTTAGCACTTTATAAGTCACAATCTGTAAAAAGAACTATTGGCATCAATATTAACTATACTTATGAAGGAACAGCCGAGAAGCCTACATCATACACAGCAACTGGAGAGGTATGGGTAGAGGATGGATTAAGTGCTATCTTCGATGAAGAAACATTGGATATGTTGAATAATGGTGTTCTAAATTATCCTTTACAGGAAAAGAAAAGCTATACAAGTATTGAAGATATGCCCTTAGAGGAAGTAATGAATGACTTATTAGATGAGTTGGATAGGATATTGAGAGAAGCCAGAACTATTGGCCCAGTTGACATCGTTGATAATCCCACCATTGCTCCTTCTAATAACTCTGGAAATTTACAGGGAGGTACTTATGGTTGCACTAGAAAAAGTATAGGAAAAACATGTAAGAATGAAAAAGGCAAAAAATTACATGCTGGAATTGATATACACGTTAGGAAAGGAGTTGGTATCAAGTCAATATACCAAGGCGAAGTAATCGCCCTAGTTGACAATTATCTACCAAATGAGTACAAGAAAAATAGTCTAGGGAACTATGTTATGACAAAATCACTAGTAAATTCAGAAGTCATTTACATATTGTATTGTCATTTAGATAAGGTAAATTTTAAAAAAGAAGATTTATCAACTGAAAAAGCTAATATAAATGCTGGAACTATTCTAGGTCAGGCTGGAACCACAGGAAACGCTTCCAATCTAATAGGCAATAGACAACATGTTCATATTGAAGTATCAAAGGGAGGAAACTGGTTTTCAAAAGATAGAAGAGTTAATCCTTCGAATTATTTAAGAACAAAGTTTGATGAGTCTGGAAACAAAATTTTGAAACTATGAAAACCGTGTGCATTTTCTTTTCTTTTCTTTTCTTTTCTTTTCAGAATGATAATAATGGCAACTCTGAAAGTTTAAAATATACAGATATCAGTATTTCAGGTTTAAAAATACCTTTTACTTTAAAGGAAGTTAAGAAAGCCTTAGGTAAACCAACTAAATCAACGACCTATTATAATGAAATAGAGGATAGAAATGACGAGACATACTATTATAATAAGTCTGAGTTTTCTACGGATGGAGAGTACGTAAAAATAATTTTCATAAAAGACACTATTCATAAGGTTATGCCATATGGGATTTCTATTGGCACAAAGTTAGACTCTGTAAATATACACTTTCCTATTGCCGTTGCGAATAGTGACACATTCTCTAGAGATGAAACGCTGTATTTACAGACAAATATAGACTTAGTTGACGAAGACCAAGAGTTTATTGGCATGACATTGTTTATGTCGTTTGACCTAGATACAAAACGTTTGTTCGAATTAAGTATTCGAGAATAATATTCTACATTCTCTCGTAAGCATTAATGAATGCGGACTTTTAGTGTATTAAGAGCAAGGGGCTTTCTAATCGTGCCTAAAAGCCAGAAAAGAATTGAAAAAGCTAAAGAATACAGCACCTACTTGAATTTCAATAAAAGAGTCTGTCAAGAAGAATAATGCCATTTGACCTAAAAAACCAATATATATCCAATCCTTACTCCTAATGCCTTTTAAAAAACCAAAGGTTAAACAAGCTAGTAATCCCATCAAACCCATAAATCCCAGTGTTACTGTAGTTTGAATATATTGATTATGGGAGTTTAAGCGTCTCTTTATAGCAAACATTAGACCATTCTCCTTATAGCTTTCTTGCAACGCATCTCTTACATCTCCTGTTCCTACCCCAATAATTGGATTTTTCTTGATAATTACCCATGCAGATTGCCATATATATATCCTAGCTTGAGAACTATTGACCGTTTCTTCTTGCTTCTTGCCAAAGTCAGGATTTTCTAATTCGCTTTGAATCGCATCGATAGTTTGATTCATTCTAGCTTTTATATTTGGAATCGTTGAAATCGAGTAGAAACTCGTAATAATTGTTATCGTCAAAATGACACCTCCTTTTGCTAAACCGAGTCTTTTAATGATAAAGGCTGATCCAAATGCCATAACAGAAAAAAACACGGTAACTACGCCAATCCTTGCTAAGAGCATCACAGCAAAACCCACAAGTGCGGCAATTGCAAGTATCTCCCACCACTGTTTATTAAAGCTAAAATTCTCTCTTATACACAATCTGTTTAGCAAAATAATAACAGCCATATTAATACTTAAAGAGAGATATCCTGGATGCATAATGATAGAAAAAGGGATGTAAGTGAATTCTTTGATACCTCTGTAAAAGTATTTATAAAAGGCGTTTCCCATACAACAGGTAAAAGCAACTAAGCAAGCAGTTATAAAAACGTTTTCAATTATGTAAGCTTGACGTTCCGTGAACCTAGCACTTATCAAAATAAGAGGAAAGAGCAATAAAGGCAGTTTAATTTGTAGATCAAGAAATGCATAGTCAAAGTTTGAAGTATAGATTAATCCTAAAAGATAAATTCCATAAAACCCAATGAAAGTTAGGGCTAGAAAGTTTTTTTTAAGCAGTCGCGCCTTCTCTTTAAAATGGCCTTCTATTATCCAGTTTAAGGCAAATAATACAATAGCAATATTGGTATATCGCTCATGAAGAGGAAGGATAAATACAATAGCACAACTTAAAAAAAAGTAGATTTTTTGATGGACTAGTCTTCTATCAGTAGTTGCTGCACTACCCATATCTGGATTGTGTAATATTTAGAATCCTTTCGTCGGAAAACTTTAAGAGCTTGCTGTCGCCTCCTTTAGGGTTCTCTTGATTTCTACCTCCTCATATCCTTCGATAATATCTCCAACCTTGATGTCATTATAGTTTTTGATATTCAATCCACATTCCATTGAAGCTGCAACCTCTTTTACATCATCCTTAAATCGTTTTAAAGACTCTAGCTCACCAGTATAAGCAACAACACCCTCTCTAATGACTCTAATCTTGGTGTCTCTCTTTACCTTTCCATCAACCACAAAGCAACCAGCAATAGTTCCTACTTTACTAATTTTGAAGGTTTCTCGAACTTCAATGTTACCGATAATTTTCTCTTCAATTCGAGCATCAAGCATACCTTCCATGGCAGCCTTAATGTGATCAATAGCATCATAAATTACGGAATACAACCTGATTTCAACTTCTTCTTTTTCCGCCAATGACCTTGCTGTGAGTGAAGGTCTTACTTGGAAGCCAATTATAATCGCATCAGATGCAGAAGCTAAAAGCACATCAGATTCTGAAATTGGACCAACTGATTTGTGAATCACATTGACTGCAATCTCCTCAATAGAAAGTTTTTGCAATGAGTCAGATAATGCTTCAATAGAACCGTCAACGTCTCCCTTAATTACAAGATTTAACTCTTTGAAATTACCTAAAGCAATTCGTCTTCCAATTTCATCTAGGGTAATATGCTTTTTCGTTCTAATGCCCTGCTCTCTTGCAATCTGATCTCGTTTGTTTGCAATTTGCTTTGCTTCTTGCTCGGAATCCATTACCTTAAATTTGTCACCCGCTTGAGGGGCGCCATTTAGTCCAAGAACTTGAATAGGAGTGGAAGGCCCAGCTGTTTTAACCTTTTCCGCTCGCTCGTTATACATAGCCTTGATCTTACCATAGTACTTTCCTGATAGTACGAAGTCTCCTACTCGAAGCGTGCCTCTTTCTACCAAGAATGAAGCAACATAGCCTCTTCCCTTGTCTAGTGAAGCTTCTATGATCGTACCTTCTGCATCTCTATTCGGATTAGCCTTTAATTCAAGAAGTTCTGCCTCTAAGAGCACTTTTTCTAATAGCTCCTCAATATTTGTACCTCCTTTTGCTGAGATTTCTTGGCACTGATATTTGCCACCCCACTCTTCAACTAAGATATCCATATTGGCCAGCTGCTCTCTAATTTTATCAGGATTGGCACCATCTTTGTCAATTTTGTTAATAGCAAAAACCATTGGTACTCCTGCTGCTTGTGCGTGACTTATTGCTTCTTTGGTTTGAGGCATCACATCATCATCAGCTGCAACAATAATAACGGCAACATCTGTTACCTGTGCACCTCTAGCACGCATCGCTGTAAATGCTTCGTGGCCAGGAGTATCTAAGAATGCAATCTGCCTTCCGTCATCCAAAGTCACTTCGTATGCACCAATGTGCTGCGTGATTCCTCCAGCTTCCCCTGCAATAACGTTGGCTTTTCTAATATAGTCAAGAAGTGAAGTCTTTCCATGGTCAACATGTCCCATGATAGTTACTACAGGAGGTCTTGGAACTAAATCTTCAGGTGCGTCTTCAACCGTTTCGACTTCTTCCTCTTCCTCATCAGCACCAATGAATTTAACACTAGATCCAAACTCATCTGCCACAATCTCTATTGTCTCTGCATCAAGTCTTTGATTAATGGATACAATAATACCCAGTTTCATGCAAGCGCTTATTATTTCTGTATATGCTACATCCAGTAAGCTGGCTAGGTCTTTTACTGATATAAACTCCGTTACCTGAATTTCGTTCTTATCTGTATCTTCTACTTCTTCTCCTTCTGCATTCTCCTTCTTAAGCCTTTTATACTTTGCCTTTGCACTTTTTCCCTTTCCACCATCAAGTTTTGCTAAGGTAGCTTTCAGCTTTTCCTCTACTTCTTTCTCGGAAACTTCTTTAACTTCTTGCTGACCTGCTTTTCCTCTATGTCTGTCTTGCTTTTTAGTGGCATCTACTTTCTTCCCATCTTCAGATTTAACGAAGATTTTTCTTTTTCTTTTTTTCTTATCACCTGGTGCAAAAGAAGATGACGCAACGGGCTGTCTGGTTTTCTTTTCTGGTAAATCAATTTTTCCAATGACCGTAGTTCCCTTAAGTTTTTCTACATCTTGGTTTTCAATTGTTTCTTCAGGCTCCTCTTCTTTTTGCTTCTTTTTTTCAGGCTTTTCCTCCTTAGCTTTTTCTTCAGCAACAGGTTTTTCTTTTTCTTCTTCAGGCTTTTCTTCCTTTTCCTTTTTGCTAGGTCTAGTCTTTTGATTAACGCCCTCTAGGTCTATTTTGCCAATTACAGTTGGTCCATCAAGTTTTTCGGTTTCTTTCTTTTCAACTTCTTCCTCTTCTCCTTCAGTAGTATGTGTGCCTAAATTTTTAATGAGAACCTCCTCTTGTTCCTTCTTTTTCTTGGCTTGAGTGCTTGGAGTTGAGCTTTGGATAGATCGCTCTTCTTTGGGTTGTCCTCCTAAGTTGATTTGAGTAGCTTCATCTTTCATCTCTTTTTCCTGACGAAAGTCCTGTAACAGAAGATTATACATTTCTTCTGTAAGCTTACTAGTTGGCTTTGCATCTATGTCAAAACCCTTCCCGTTAAGATGTTCAGCTATTGTTGAAATACCGAGATTTAGCTCCCGAGCAACACTAGCTATTCTAATTACTTTTTCAGACATACGCTGTTTTAGTTTTACTTCTCTTCTTCTTCAAATTCCGCCTCTAATATCTTTCTTACGTCTTTGATCGTTTCTTCTTCAAGATCAGTTCTTCTTACTAACTCACTTTCACTAAGGGCAAGCACTGCTTTTGCTGTATCACAGCCAATTGCTTTCAATTCATCCAATACCCATCCTTCTATTTCATCTGCAAACTCATCCAACTCGATATCTACTTCTTCATCCTTGATATCTCTAAATACATCAATTTCATATCCTGTAAGCTTGCTTGCTAGCTTAATATTCAATCCCCCGCGACCGATTGCCAATGAAACTTGATCTGGCTTTAAGTACACAGAAACTCGTTTCTCTTCTTCATTGATCTCCATGTAAGAAATTTTTGCTGGACTTAGAGACCTTGATATGTAAAGATTGTTGTTATTGGTATAATTAATAATATCAATATTTTCATTTCTAAGCTCTCTCACGATACCGTGAATTCTTGATCCTTTCATACCCACGCAAGCACCAACAGGGTCAATTCTATCATCGTAAGATTCGACTGCAACTTTTGCTCTTTCTCCAGGCTCTCTAACAATATTTTTAATAACGATCAAGCCATCAAAGATTTCTGGTACTTCAAGCTCCAATAACTTTGCTAAGAAAGCAGGGTCTGTTCTTGAAATAACGATAATAGGGTTGCCGTTTCTCATTTCCACCTTTTTAACAACAGCTCTTACGACGTCCCCTTTCTTAAAAAAGTCAGAAGGTATTTGATCGATTTTAGGTAATATTAGTTCATTTCCTTCGTCATCAATAAGCAACATTTCTCGTTTCCAAACTTGATAAACCTCTCCAGCAATAATCTCCCCAACACGGTCAACATATTTTTTGAAAATATCATCTTTTTCAAGCTCCAAAACCCTAGAACTCAGTGTCTGACGAGCTGCTAAAACAGCTCTTCTGCCAAAGTCTACCATCTCTACTGCTTCAAAGGTTTCTTCTCCAACTTGAAAGTCAGGCTCTATTTTAATAGCATCTGTATAGTGAATCTCTAAATTATCATCTTCAATTTCTGCGCCGTCTTCTACAATCATTCGTCTTCTCCAGATTTCTAAATCTCCTTTTTCAGGGTTTACGATGATGTCGAAGTTTTCATCTGTCCCGTATTTCTTTCTTAATAAAGTTTTAAAAACTTCTTCTAATACTTTCATCATGGTAGGACGGTCAATATTTTTAAAGTCCTTAAATTCTGAAAATGATTCTATTAGATTTATCGCATTCATTTTTTATGTTTTATTTAAAACTCACTTGTACTTTAGCTTTCTTAATGTTATCAATAATTATATTCAACTTACTGATTTCTTCTTTTTTTGTTTTTTTATTTTTTTTAGAACGTTCTAGCACAATCTCATTGGTGTTAACGTTAGTCAATTTTCCCTTTTGAGTGCTTCCATCGTTCAGCGTGATGTTAAGCTGTCTGCCAATATTTTTTTCATACTGCTTCATATGAATCAATGGATTATTTAACCCAGGAGATGAAACTTCTAAAGCATGTTTTGTAAAAGTATCTTCCAAAGCTGCCTCATTTAAAAGCGTTCGGCTAATGCTTTTACATTGGTCAATACTTACACCCTGCATACCGTCAAGGTACACAATGATCTTATTTCCAGGAGAAACCTTTGTTTCTACCAAGAAAAGATCCTGCTCCTCTATCAAAGGTGACAAATACTGTTCTATTTTTTCTTTAACTTGAGACATCTTGCTATAAAAAAAGGGGACAAAGTCCCCTCAAATATCTTCTTATGTTAACTTCAACACTACAAAGGTATTTATTTTTTCTTATTTAAACAAACGACCTCCCGTTATTTCTTTCGCTCAACTACTTTTAGCACTTTTTCAACAATACTATTACTACTAAGTCCATATTTTTCTAATAACTGCTCTGGGGTTCCACTTTCTCCAAAAGTATCTTGTACTGCAACCATTTCAAGAGGAGCAGGGTATTCTCTGCCAAGAAGCTGAGCGACTGAATCTCCGAGCCCTCCATTCATTTGATGCTCTTCAGCAGTAACTACACAACCCGTTTTTTTGACAGAATTTAAAATGACTTTCTCATCCAAAGGTTTAATAGTATGGATATTAATAACTTCAGCGTGAATACCTTTTTCTTGTAATGCTCTTCCTGCCTCAATAGCCTTCCAAACTAAATGTCCTGTTGCAATAATAGTTACATCATTGCCTTCTGATAACTTCACTGCTTTTCCGATTTCAAATACTTGGTTTTCAGGAGTGAAATTAGGCACTTTAGGTCTTCCAAACCTCAAGTAAACTGGATTTTCGACTTTAGCAATGGCAATGGTAGCTGCTTTTGTTTGGTTATAATCACACGTATTAATCACAACCATATTGGGCAGCATTTTCATCAGACCAATATCTTCCAAGATTTGGTGCGTTGCACCATCTTCTCCTAAGGTTAATCCTGAATGAGAGGCACATATTTTTACATTTTTAAACGAGTATGCAATTGACTGCCTAATTTGATCATAAACCCTTCCTGTTGAAAAGTTTGCAAAAGTTCCAGTATAAGGGATTTTCCCGCCTATCGTCATCCCGGCAGCAATACCCATCATGTTTGCCTCAGCGATACCACATTGAAAGAAACGATCAGGGAATTCTTTTTGAAAGGCATCCATTTTGAGCGATCCAGTCAAGTCTGCGCATAATGCTACTACGTCAGGATTATTTTCCCCTAATTCTAATAACCCAGCTCCAAAACCTGATCGAGTATCTTTGTCTCCTGTTGAAATGTATTGATCTAGCATATTATAGTTTAATTGATAATGAACTTCCCGATTTTATTTCAAATTCTTTTTCAATAGTTGCTTCTGCTGTTTTAGCATACTTAGCTCGTGCAATAATTTTATATTTTCCAGGTTGTAACGCGATGGTTTCTCTAGTTGCGGATTCATTCATTTGATAAATCTCTTCAAGTTTATTGCCTTGCTTTACAAAGATACTGCCAATTATATAATTTTTAAGCACGGTTAAAAGCCCAGGTGGGGGAACTTGAAGTGTGGTAGTCTTATTTTGGTCAATGCTTACGTTTTTTAGGATGATTCTGGGTAATGTTAAAAATTCTACTTCATACTTACCAACTAAATATTTTTTTTCAATATTCATATCTAATACATCCACTGTTTTGGCATTTCCACTTCTTCTGATCAAGCTTTTTACCTTGTCATCAATATTCTGGTTGACTGTAGCAAACTTTAACTTTAAATAACCTTGTGGTGCATCAACTTTAATGACATTATCTTCTCCAGCTTTTATCTTTAGTTTATTATTAATTACTGGTGGAGTAGTGTGAATGGTTAAGTTGTAATCCAGAACAGGGTCTATACTTAATCTGTCTGATTGACCTTTAAAATCAAAAGTATGATAGTAGTTATACTTGGAGGTTTTACTAAAGGCATCATAAAAAGTCATGTTGACATCAGTTTCGGTAGGCTTTTTATAAATATCCAACAAATCAACCTTTACGGTTGTATTGCTTAATGTACGATCCACGATAGCCTTGAATACTGACTTAAACGTTGCTGCGTTAGTAACATTATAGAATGTCCCCATACACTTAAAAGCCTCTTCGCCCTCTATACCAAGACCAAGTCCAATGATAAAAGGCTTAAGGAAGATGTTCTTTTTTTGAAGTGCAAGGCTTACAGCACAAGGATCTTGATTGCAAGATTCTAATCCATCGGTTATCAGAATCACTATATTTCTGCTATTAGCATCTTTGGGGAAGTCGCCAGCAGACTTTTCTAAAGCATAGGAAATGGGTGTTGTGCCTCTTGGTCTGACCTCTCCTAGCTTGCGTTCAATATAGCTTAAGCTACTACTACTAAAACCTACTTCTAGCTTTGAATCTTGACAATTATCAGGATACTGGTGTCCGTACACACGAAGCCCTACCTTGACCTTAGGGTTTCCTTCAAACTTTTGAGCAATCTCTAATAAAATTTCCTTTGCGATGTTCATTCTAGGTTTCCCATCCCATAGGTTTTGCATACTACCAGAGGCATCTAAAATGAATAATAACCGAGTCATTTTTTGATCCTCAGGAATAACAACATTGTTTTGTTGGGCTAAAGAAATTATTGCCACAACTATAAAGTAAAATGTATGAAGTATTCTTTTTATCAAAACTCTAAAAATGTTGTTTTACCAGAATCAATAATGAAGTTTCTTTCTTCTGTTAAAATAGACTGACGATTAGCATTAGGTCTGTATATGAACGTATATTTTCCTGGTTGAAGGCTTAGCTTTTCACGACCTTTTAGCTCGTAATACTGATAAACCTTTTCAAGGGCGTTATTCTTTTCAATGAATATACTGG
The DNA here is from genome assembly GCA_030426955.1 of Bacteroidia bacterium. GTDB lineage: Bacteria > Bacteroidota > Bacteroidia > Chitinophagales > JAUHXS01 > JAUHXS01. Next base: position 199,637 of record JAUHXS010000003.1, read on the forward strand.
CAACTGCCTCTCTTGGGGAAGATATCATCAAAGTGCCTGATCGAGGAACACTTATGACCGTCTCTTTGCTCTGTTCAATTTCTATACTCTTATAGTCTACCCTTGGCAAGGTCAAGATTTCTAAGTCATATTTGCCTATTAGGTATTTATTGTTCGTATTAAAATCTTGTACGTATAATATTTTGCTATCTCCGGATTGCCTAATAATACACTGTGTTTTAGAAAATGCATAAGCATTAGAAATGCTTAGCTTAAGCGTGCCTTGTGGCGCATCTGCCCCGATGATGTTATTTTTTCCTGGAGTTAACTCTATCTCATCCACAACAACTTCAGGAGTCGTGTGAACTACTAGCTTGTATTTACCAACAGGGTCTAGAAATAGTTTCTGGGGTTGCCCTGTCTCATCCATGGTGTGAACAAAGTTATATCTTTCCTCGCCCGAATAAGCGTCGTAGAAAGTCATCTCTACATCAGTTTCTTTGGGTAGGCCATATTGATTAAGCAAGTTTACCTGAACAGTCGTTGTGTTTAAAGCCTGTGACACGACAACATTTAGTACATTTTTAAAACTACTTTTTGAAGAAGCATCGTAATAGGTGCCAACACAGTCAAAATAGTTGACTTTATCTTTTTCTAACCCCATTCCAATGATAAAGGGTTTCATTGCAATTCTTTTGCGTTGCATCTGAACTGCAACTGCACACGGATCTCCATTGCAGGACTCAATTCCATCAGTAATTAAGATAAGTGCGTTTTTTGAGTTAGGTTCGTCAGGAAAGTCTCTCGTTGACTCATATAGTGAGTAGGCAATGGGAGTCCATCCTTGGGGTTTAACCCCATTAAGTACATTTTTAATTTTGGAGATGTTTTGTTTGCTAAAAGGAACTTCAAGCTTAGAATCTTCACAATTATGCTCTACTTTGGGAGATTGGTGTCCATAAATTCTTAAGCCAAATTCGATACTTGGATTACTTCTTTGAATACTATCCACAACGTTAACTAATAGTTCCTTCGCAATTTCAAACCTTGGTCTGCCTTGCCATACATCCAACATACTTCCAGAAGCATCAAGCACGACAAGAATACGTGTTTTGGCGGGAGTGTATCGATGCTGAGCACTAACAGGAGATAGACAATAGGCAATAGCCAATAGTATTATGAAAGTACGAATGACGAATGACGATTTTCGAGAGATGCTTAAATATTTTACAATTCCAAACTCTAAACTCGTAATTCGTAATTTTCTAATAATCGCCAATTGTTTCAGGAAGCTGTGATAATGCATCTGCTAATTGTTCATCATTTGGAGCTACACCATGCCATTTATAATTATCTTCCATAAAATCAATGCCGTAACCCATTTTTGTATGCATTAGTACCACAATAGGCGTGCCATTACCTGTCATTTCTTTTGCCTTGTTCAGGGTTTCTATTACGTCCTTAATATCGTTTCCATTCATTTCCAGTGTTTTCCAATCAAATGACTCCCATTTTGCCTTTAAATCTCCTAAAGACATTACATCTTTGCTCGCTCCATCAATTTGTAGCCCATTATAGTCAACAGTGGCTATAATATTATCCACTTTGTGGTGTGCAGCAAACATAATAGCTTCCCAATTTTGCCCTTCTTGCAACTCTCCATCGCCATGTAGTGTATAAATTAGGTGATTATCTCTGTTTAACTTTTTGGTTAATGCGGCTCCTATTGCTACCGACAATCCTTGTCCTAGCGACCCTGTTGCAATTCTCACGCCAGGCAAATGTTCAGCTGTAGCTGGATGGCCTTGTAATCGAGAATCAAGCTTTCTAAAAGTAGCTAGTTCACTAACGTTAAAATAACCAGATCTAGCTAAAACACTATAAAAAACAGGAGATATGTGGCCATTTGATAGGAAGAAAATATCTTCTTCTTTCCCATCCATCTTAAAAGAAGTGTTATGCTTCATGACTTCATGGTATAGCGCGACTAAAAAATCTGCACATCCAAGAGATCCTCCAGGGTGACCAGAGCTTGCACCATGTGTCATTCTTACAATATCTCGCCTAACTTGCGTAGCGATTTGTTCCAATTTTTCAACAGTGTCCAAAGCAGATAATTTTGATGGGTTTAATGTAGGATTCAGTACTTCCATAAACTTTTGGCAAGTTAGCCAAACTTACAGCAGGCATAAAAGTTTGAGTGTTGATTTTATTAACATTTACTGTGCTTTTGTTGACAGCCTCTGTTTTTAGAAAAAGGTGGTTTTTCTTTGGATTTGCTTAAAGTATATTTATTGCACCTGACAAAGCTTACCATCGATCCAATAAATTATATCAAAATAATAAAGACAATATTCCTCTAGTCCTTTGAGTACTGTTAGCTCATTTTTGAACTTCAATAACAGATCCTTTTCAAGGGATCTATCTTCTAATAAGAAGAACTTATTTAGGCCTTTTAAGATAGCAATCTCTATATCATTCTGTACCTTTTGTTTTTTTATAAAACTAGTGGTAGATTGATAAAGTGATGGAAGTAACATAAGGTTTCCTAGCTCATGGTGAATGATCAACTCATGTATTTTAGTAGCAGATATAAAAGCAATAAATCCTTTTTGCTCATTGCTATTAAGCATAGTGTTACAGTAATCTAAAGACCTTTTAAACTCTCCAATGCCAAAATAAGCTCTTAAGAAATGAAACTCAAAAACAGTTTTAAATAAGGGATTGATATGTGCGCTATCCAGCTGACCTTCTATTTCTTCACAGATTGAAACAGCTTTATCAAACTGCTTCATGTTTATAAGATGTAATAACTCAATGTTGTAAGACCGCGTAAAAACCTTTGCTTTTAGGTGGGCAGAGTTAGATTTAATTTGCCGCATCTTTTTTAAGATCGACTCCACTTCACTCTGTTTTTGAGATTTGATGACCCTGACCGCATAGTTGTTTAAAAGTGATATGTAGTTATGAGGCTCATCATTAATCATATGAGGTGTGCTTTCAATATGACTGATGAATTTTTGCAATGCCTTTGTTGAACTTTGCTCATCATTAATGAATGAAAAATATTGATCGTAAATACTGTAGAACAAAGTTTTAGCCCCATAGGTTGGTGCGTATTTTATGTCTTGCATGAGCTCATTTGAAATGCTCTCTCCAAAAAAAGCTTGAATATTCTTCCTTGGAGCTTTTCCTGGATTTTGATTTAGATAGAAAAGCGTGCTATTAATTCTCAAGTATTTAAAATAATTACTAATCAGGTCGATTTGTTGATCAATCTCGTCAAAGAAAGTTTTAAGAGATTCATAGCTCATCGTTTTGTAAGCTGTTATGCTGAATAATGTTCTCTCGATGGTTAAAAACTCAAGAAGCAATATTCTCTGGTCATATTTCTCCGCTGTTTCTTTGCCTTTTTTTATAAGCTTTTTGGCTTGTTGATATAGTTTTTTCTCAATCAGCAACTCCGTAGACTCTAGCATTGCTCTTAGTCTTGAATAGATTCGTTTATTTTCGTGATAAGTTCTAAGGCATTGAAGTATAAACTGATATAAGTATGTTTTGGCAACAGGAAGTTGACGAATGAATCGTTCCTTGGAAAATGATTTTTTTATTTGCCCCTCATCATAGCTTGCTTGTTGTTCAATAGCACCAAACAGTTTTAAATAGTTCTTTCCACCAGATTGCAAGGAGCCTCTGAGTTTAATATATCTTTTTTCATTGGTGCTTAACGACTTTATGAGATCAAATAGATCGCTGGTGGCTTTCATTGATAAAGGATTATGTAGGATTTAAAAATAGTAAAATTACATGTCGGGATGCTAATTATTTATGTAAATTATCTTGTGTGGTGTAGAATTAGTAGTTGATTTAAAATCAATGCGGTATTCGGGATGCTAATAAAAAGAGTGTTTTTTTATATATCTAGAAGTCAAAATAGGATAAATTGAGCCTAATTAATCGATATATGAAGAATCAGCTAATAGTGATTTTGATTTCTGTGGTAGCTTTGAATGCTCAAAATCTAGTATTAAACAATAGTTTTGAATGTTATAGCAATTGTCCAGTAAACTTTGGTGAGGTCGAAAATGCTTTTCATTGGTCAGCCCCCACAACTGGAACAACAGATTTTTTTAGTTGTAACGCCTTTTATCTCGGTACACCGCAAAATTTCTTTGGCAATCAAGAGCCACAAGATGGAGAGGCTTATGCAGGATTTTATGCTTTTGGCGGAGGAGATAGCTGCAACTACCGTGAATACGTTCAGGGGAAATTAATGATACCATTAGTAGCAGGAGAGTGTTATAGCGTTTCTTTTTATGTCAGTCTTGCTGATAAATCTTCATACGCTACACAGGAACTAGGGATGTACTTTTCTGATACAATGGTGAAGGTAAATCACAGTTGCGCACTGCCATTTGCACCTCAAGTAAAAAGCCCCTCCAATGACTGGCTAGATGAAACAGACGGCTGGACAGAAATTAGTGGAACATTTACGGCAACGGGTGCGGAAAAATATTTCATTATTGGTAATTTCAGCTCAATAGATAATGGCTTAGATATGTCTCCTCCAGCTCTTCTTGGGGATGAGCTGGCATGCTATTTTTTGGACGATATATGTGTCGCTCAATGTAATCAAAGCTGTCAAGGTCCTTTTGTGTATCAAGATACACTAGGGGTTTGCGAGGAAGATAATATAGACTCTGTAGAGCTTCGAGCATCGCAAAGTGGAAAGCAATACTTATGGAGTACGAGCGATCGGGATACGTTTCCCTCAATTAAAGTAGTTGCTGAATCTGCATCCTATCAAGTTGAAGTATATGACGACTCTACTTGTGCAAGCGTTTTTGAAGAATTTGTAGTAGATGTTGGGCCTTGCCAACAAGAAGAGGAAGAAGAAAAAGAGGATACACTTACACTCCCTTTTATCTGGATTCCTAATGCAATTAGTCCCAATGGAGATGGTGTGAATGATGTTTTTAGGATTGCTGCCTCAGGGGTTCGTTCAAGTTATTTGACCATATACAACCAATGGGGAGGTGTCATATTTAAATCCAATGATGTGCATGAGCCTTGGGGGAGTCAGTCTATTCCTCCTAAAGGAGTATATGCTTATACGTTGAGTGTTGTTTTTGAGAACGGAAAGGTTCAAACTCAACAAGGCAATATTACCGTTATATGAGTATGCGCTGTTTTGCTCAGAGTTTCTCGAAGATGGCCATGAGATCTAAGTCGACACCTTTATTTAGTTATGGAATCAAACTCTTATGATTCTATGGAAGGAGGATTAAGTTTAAGTATTAGAATGCTAATGATATGGGTATGTATTCAGGCAAATAATTCTTTAAATTATACTCACTATGGGAATAGTGAGTATATTGAAATAATATCGGGAAAGTAATAATAGAGAATAGATTTTGTTTCAAAATAGGGATAGAATATCTATCTTATTAATTATGGATTAAGCTCAACAAGAATATAACCAACTTTGAAATATATTATTAATTCACTAAAAATAAAGCTATGGGAAACTTAAAATCTCTTTCTACTATTCTGATGTTTGCCGTTTTTGCTAGCCAACAGGTGCTTTCACAAGGTACAACATCCATGATATATGATTATACGGATCATAGTTATATTGTAGCCGATCATGGGGAAGGGGTAGTTTATCGAGCAGATTCCAATCTAAATATAATTGATACAATTACAGAATCTGTAACACAGCCTAGAGGCATGGTAATATATGGGGATACTTTATTTATTTGTGGTTTTTTTGCCTTAAAGGGATACTCTCTGTCTTCAAAGAATGAAGTGTTTAGTATCCCAATAGGAATGATAGCTTGGGATATTACTTTAGGAGCAGACAGCATGCTTTATGTTTCTGGTTATACAGTACCCAGTGGATCAAGAGGAACCGTTTTTAAAGTGAACCCACAATCAGGTAGCTTTCATGTATTTGCCTCTGGCATGGAACGTATAGCTGGAATAGAATACGAGAAAACCAGACTCATAGTAGTTACTAATAGAAATTACAGTATGGGTGGGAATACCCCGATCTATGAAATACTTTTATCCGACTCTTCAGTAAACATCCTTTGGAATGAAAACAATGAAGGGTTTGGAGGTATTACAAAAGGCTCTTGTGGAAGTTATTATATCAGCTCAAAACCAAATGGTACAAATAGTGCATATGTCGATAAGTATACATTTGAGAGTAGTACATATACAAGTTCTCCGTTCTTTTTTATTGCTGGCTTTCCTGAATCATACGTTATTGATGACTTATTGCTAAATGAATTAACTCAAACCATTGTTATTCCAATTCAATCAACGAACGATAGTGTAGTTCTTCAGAAAGAAGACCTGCCCAAGTTACAGATCGACCCAGTAGATACAGTGCGTTGTGAAGAAGATACTGTTCGCTTTAATTATATTGCAGATAACTTCAGCAGTATACTCTGGGAAATCACACAACTTGAAAGTGGAAATATTGAATTTATTGGCTTGACTCCATCAGATACCCAATATGCAAGAATACTCAATGAAGCAGGTACTTATTTGTTTAAATTGAGTGCTACACTAGCAAATTGCAAAGATTCTGTAAACGTTCTTATTGAAGCACATGAAAAACCAAATGCAGCATTTGGCTATGTGCTTGAAAGTGAAACCAAAGTGAATTTTATAGATAGTTCCAGTAACGTTACAGAGTACTTTTGGACTTTTGGGAATGGAGATACTTCTAATGAAGCATCACCAGAATATATCTATACCACACCTGGAGTTTACAACGTTTGTTTAAAAGGTATAAATGATAAGTGCTTATTTGTGGATAGTGCTTGCCAAGAAATCAATACTTTAGATGGTAGTGCAAGCAATGCTGTAAATTATTTAGAATCAGAAAAGATTACAGTCAGCCAGATTGGTCAATCCATTCGTATTGAGACAAGCAATCTTGTTGGCACAATGAGTATAGATTTGATCGATATAACAGGAAGGGAGATAGCTTCGTGGAGTGGTGTAGACATGGGTGAAACTTTCTTTGATTTTCTTTTACCCAACAAAAATAGTAGTTTGTTATTTGTAAGGGTTATAGCAAACGGTACTCCTTATGTGAAGCCTATATTTAGATAGATAAAGTTTTAAAATGAATATTCTAATATATATTATGATCTATCTTCCTAAGGTTTACTTCTCGTATAGAAAACTGTCATTATTGGGGCTCATTTTGCTGCTTATCTTTAATTTTGAGTGTATTGCACAAAACCAAGACAAAATATGGTATTTTGGAGGAGCAAACCCTGCTGGGGTTCCCAATAATACCTCTGGAGGAGTTAATTTCTTAACAGTCCCTCCCATACCGTTAACGGATGGAAACATAGCCGCTCAAGAAGGAGTTTCTGTAATAGCAGATTATGAGGGAAATTTACTTTTTTACTCAAATGGCGAGAACATCTGGAATGCTAGCCATGATACCATGCTTAATGGTAGTATGCTGAGTGGAAGCCAAAGTAGCGTTGATGGTGTAGTTATTGATCAAAAACCGGGAAGTGAATATTTATATTATGTGTTTTATGTGTCATACCAGCTAAATGGCGGGCTCTATTATTCAGTAATAGACATGCGTTTAGATAACGGTTTGGGTGGAATTGTTTCAACCAAAAAAAATATCCAACTTGTTGATACTACATCCGAAGCAATTTGTGGCATTAGACATGCAAATGGCTGTGATCTATGGGTTATTGTAAAGAGATTTAGGTCCGAAGGCTTGACTGCGTTTCTCCTCAATAGTCAAGGTATATCTGATACAGTTTTCTCAAGTTTTTTCGGTAGCTTTTTCACTGACCCATATAGAACGATAGGACATTCTATTGCTAGTTCAGCTAGTGGAGCAAAAGTTGTAGTAACAAAACCGACTGTAAGTGGTATCGGAGGATCCTTTGCCTTATTTGATTTTGATAACTCTAACGGAACTTTTAGTAATATACAGTCCATTATTGTTCCAAATGACTATTATCTTGTTCACGCAGCATTCTCTCCCAACGAACAATACTTATATACCAGTCATAGTTACATCGGTTACAAGTTAAACCAATTTGATATTAGTAATCCAGCAAATATATTATCAAGTAAAACGACACTTCATACAACATCCAATCAAATCGAAATGGGTGCTTTGAAATTAGCTCCTGACGGGAAAATATACCATGCATTGACAAAAGCTGCTTCAAGCCCACCTCCCGATGGGATAGATGGGGGGTATGGATATCTTGGTGTTATTAACTTTCCCGATAGTGGTCTCGGAAATGTAGTTAATTATGTTCAGGATGGATTCTTCTTAGATGGTAAAAAGAGCAAGTCAGGACTGCCTAATATGATTAACCAATATCCTTCAAAACCAACAGAAATCACCTACTTCATATCGGACAGTATATTGAACTTAGGTGATACGCTTTATCTCTCACATACTAGTAACCAAGGTTTTAGAACATGGATATCAGATACAGGTATAGTTGATACCGTAAGGAGTATTGCCTATGCACCTTTAGATACAGGTGAGCATATCATTAGGTTGGTTGTTCCTAACAATTGTATTTTAGATACATTAGCTTTCAAGGTGGAGGTCATTGGTCCAACAGTTGACCTCCCCAATTCACTTTTTATTCCGAATGCATTTAGTCCAGAATTGGGAGAGTCCAATCAGGGGTTTAGAGTGCTAGGACAAAACATTATGAATGTGGAAATGTCTATTTTTGATATATATGGTAATGAAGTATATCTCTCCCATGGTGCAAATCCCACTTGGGATGGGAAAGTATATAATGAGCTAGCACCTCTCTCGGTCTACACCTACAAAGTATTTTGTGAATTTGAAGATGGCAGCTTAGCAATCAGGTATGGAAATGTATTACTGATTAATTAAGATTATAATTGTAACTTGTCTAGATTTTTGGGCGATCAGCATAAAAGGTAAAAAGGTTTATGATAATTAAAGTGTTTAATTTCAGGTTTTTTATATTGGTGCTCATCTGTATATCTTTTCCGGCAAAAAAAGCTTCTTCTCAAGCAAGTAAGCAATATGATCAATGGTATTTTGGACCAATTAACCCTGGAGTTCAAGGGGCTGGATTAGACTTTCGAACAAGTGGTGATCCTATTCCTTTGACGAACTCAGCAAAAGATATGTCCGAGGCATCTGCAATGATCTGTGATAGCAATGGTAATTTGCTTTTTTATTCTAATGGTACATCTATATGGGATGCTTCGCATGAGCTAATGGTGAATGGTGATAATGGAGTAGGTGGCGATCCTTCATCATCTCAAAATGCTCTCATTATTCCCATCTCTAGAATGCCTAATAAATATGCGTTATTTGGCAATTCGGGATTCCCTGCTAGCAACAATGGAGGGGGCGTTGCGCTGTCCATTGTAGATATGGACAGACCGGGCAATGGAACATTGCAATTCCCTCTCGGAGAAGTAACGAATGCAAAAGGAATTCCATTAATAGGGAATACTTCCGAGACTATTGCCGCAATTAGACATGCCAATGGCTACGACTTCTGGGTGGTCACCCACATTCACGGCACCGATAGCTTTTATTCCTTTAGATTTACAACTCCAAATGACTTGGATAGTCCTGATTTAGCATGCTTTATCATTGATACAACCATTTCAAAAGTAGGCCCAGTAGACGTAAGTGGTAGCTTTAGGTACTTAAAGCCAAGTCCAAGAAATGATAAGATGATCTTTAAAACAAATAGTGGTGGTGAGCTTGGGATGTGTGACTTTGATGGGAATACGGGAAGTTTGCACAACTATGTTGTTTTAGATACTTCTGGCGGACAGATTGACACAGTATCAGGCCAACAAAACATTACAGGCATCAGTGCAATATCTTTTTCTCCAATGGGAAATTATGTTTATGCACTTCTAGGAGGGGATGTAGATATAACCGCTCCAACATATCTTGCTCGATATGATCCTTATCATGCCAATCCTAGTTCATCTAAAGAGTTGGTTGATTCCCTGTTTCAGCCAATGGGAGGATTATACCTGCGAATAGACATGCAAATTGCGCCAGATAGCAACTTGTACGTTTCTGGCATATATGCTTTAGGCACACCAATGATTGATGTAATTAAAAATCCTGAAGCTTCTGTTGCTATGGTAAATGTAGAGGCTAATAGCGTCGGTCTAGCGGGAAGGGATCCTAGCCAGTCTTTGCCTAATCTCATTACAGATTACCTCTTAGGATATGATACAGTTCCAGGTCCCAATATCATAGTCAGTAAGGACAGGTATATTTGTCCAGGTGACACAACGGATTTGTCAGCATCAGGTGGTTCTGGATACCTCTGGTCACCTGCCCACCTTTTAGATAATCCCACTTCAGCAAATCCCAGGGCTTTTCCTGATTCAACAACAACCTTCACAGTAATCATATCTGACGCTACACTTGGATGCGGACAGTTTACAGAAAGGGTCACTGTATTTGTCGAGATTGATTCAGCTCAACCAGATAGCTTCCTTATTTGTTTGGGAGATACTGTGCAGCTTATCGGACCTTCCAATGCAACAAATTATAGTTGGATGCCTTCTGCAAATTTGAATGATCCATCTGCTCAAAACCCTCTTGCTGTGCCAGACACCCCTACCTTGTATACTGTAGATTATACGACATGTGGTGTGATGTATACCACAACTAACTATGTAGGAATTTATCCTATACCTTATGAAGGTATATCAGATACACACTTTTGCCAAAACCAATCAATAGAGATCGACCTATCTCATAATGCAGTTGACCAGTATAGTTGGTCTGATGGGTCTACAAACCCTGTAAAAGTGTTTTCTTCATCTGGAATATACTTTGTGACCCGAGCCGACACAAATAATTGCTCTACAATAGACAGTTTTGAGGTTTTTGTAGATGAGATTCCTGAGGTATATGCTGGCAAAGATACTTTTATACGACCTTCTACAACTATTGAGCTAAAAGGAGAAGTTAGTAATGCAGATAGTTTTTTGTGGACACCTGCAACTACTTTAAGCAATCCTGAAATTGAAAATCCAATTGCTATGCCAGAAGCAACTACATCATATTTACTTACAGCATTTTCTTTACATGGCTGCTCTAAATCAGATACTGTAACTGTAGAGGTAATTAGTGATCTTTTGGCAATACCTTCAATATTTTCACCTAATGATGACGGCGTAAATGACATATTTAACTTTATCAAAGATAATTTGTCAGACCTAAATGAATTTAGCATTACAAATAGATGGGGTGAACAAGTATTTTACACAACAGATCTTAATACTAAAGGCTGGGATGGAACTGGAAAAAATGAGAAGCCTCAAGAAGTTGGTACATATATCTACCATATCGATGCGCGTTCAAAAACAGGCGATCAGTTTCTCTCAAAAGGTGTTGTTGCACTTGTTCGGTAGGATTCAGTGTTTAAAATTATCCTTTATGGAATAGCAATTTACCGTGAAAATCCACATTTATATTGTGGATTTTCACGGTAAATGACTATATTTGTTTTATGATAACAAGGCAAAAGAAAGCTGATATCCTTAAATCTTTGAGTCATTTTCCTGCTGTCGGGATAATAGGTCCTAGGCAATGTGGCAAAACTACTTTAGCAAAAGAAGTTCTGTCCGATACACAAGATGACTTCATCTATCTAGATTTAGAGTCAAAGAGAGACACCAGTATCTTAAACGATCCTGAGCTCTTTTTTGGCAACAATCTAGAAAAAACTATTATCATAGATGAAATACAAGTTCAACCTGATTTATTCCCAATTTTAAGATCATCGATTGACCAACACAGAGTTCCTAGTAGATTTATCATATTAGGTTCTTCATCGCCACAACTACTTCGGCACTCTAATGAGTCTTTAGCAGGAAGAATAAGCTATCATGAGCTCACGCCACTAAATATTACCGAAATAGAAGATTTTCGAAAGCATCTTCTGTTTGGAGGCTATCCTGAATGTTATTTGCAGAAAGATGAAACCATTATTTCTGAATGGCTTTCCAACTATATTAACTCTTATGTAGAGAGAGAATTGCCTGCTCTTGGGTTGAAGACAAGCGCCACAAATATCTTCAAGCTTTGGAGGATGATCGCATCTATCCATGGCAATCTGTTAAATATTGACCAATTGTCTAGATCACTAGGAGTAAGTGCCACTAGTATTAGAAATTATTTAGACTTCATGGAAGAGGCATTTCTAATTCGAAGATTAACGCCCTATCATTTCAATATAAAAAAACGCTTAGTTAAAGCACCTAAAGTTTACGTTCGAGATTCTGGTATTTTAAACTATATGCTAGGACTAGAAAGTTATGAATCATTAGAACTCAATGCTATGCTTGGTGCAATTTGGGAAGGCTATGTTATAGAGCAGATTTACAGTAGTTTGCCACAAAATAAAAGTATGCATTTTTATCGCACACACCATGGTAGTGAGATAGATTTATTGATATCTCAGGGGATTAATCCTCAGTATGCTATTGAGATTAAATACAGTAGCGCTCCTAAATTAACACAAGGTTTTTATAATGCATTAGAAGACATTGGCATTAAAAAAGGATTTGTCATCGTTCCTGAAGATGTGCATTACCAACTGAATGAACAAGTTGAAGTTATAGGCTTGCCTAAGTTTGTTCAGGAGTACATGAAAATATAAATTGGTTAAATTTTATTAACTTAGTACTATAATATCTAATTACATGAAAAATAGATCCTTATATATTTTAGTCATAATAATGGCAACTCTAAATGCTATGTCTCAGAATAACATAGGTACTGTTATTGGCACCACTACGTATGATTTACAAACAAATGCAAGCTCTCCCAACAGGATAGTTGTATTACCTAATGGAAAGGTAAGTGTAGCCTGGACTGGTTCAACTAGTTTTGAACCAGAATTCCCTGATAGAGGAACATTTTATAACCATTTTGATGGAAGTAGTTGGCTAGGTAATCCGACTGGTAGAATCGAAGACATAAGAACTGGATGGCCATCTTTGATGATTTCTGGAAATAACGAGATTTTCATCTCTCATGATCCTACTAATCAAACTGCAGATACTCTAGTTGTTTATAAAAGAAGCCCCATCGGGAGCGGCACTTGGAATAAAGTTGCTACAAATGTAACTCTAAACGGAATGTGGCCTCGAGCTGCTAATAACGGAGATACCATTCATTTGATTAATTCAAATTATTGCGGGGTAGTCGGAAGCGGAAGTAACCAAACCCCGATATGTAATGGTTATACTCAATATTGGCGATCCTTCGATGCTGGAAGTACTTGGAATATTCAAGGCATGGTATTACCAGGAATAGATACTGCAAGTGGTTATGAACTTATGAATGGGGATATATATTCTATTGATGTGAAAGATAATACTGTTGCCATTGTAGTTGGTGATCACGAAAACCATCTTGCCGTGTGGAAATCTGTTGATAATGGAAATAGCTTTACCAAAACTAATCTCATAACTTGGCCAGATGCGATCAACTATGATACTTTCTTTGTTAGTGATGGAGCAGTAGAAGTTATTATTGATGATGCCAATCGAGTACACGTTTGGAGTGGGGCAAGAAAAGGTACATGTGTTGAAGTGCAAATAGAAGATACTGGAAGATTTGCTTTCTCTCCTTTGTTTGATAATGGGCTGCTATACTGGAATGAGTCCTTTGGGGCAGACTCTTTTAATATAATAGCAAAAGTCTTGGATATTGATAGGAGTGGTGATTTAAATGGCATCGGCCAATGGCCGAATAGTAGTCAATCGCAACAGACAACAGATTATGGTCAGACGGGACTATTAACAATGCCTACCGTAACCATTGATCCTTCCAATCAAAACTTATACGTAATCTATATGTCCCAAGTAGAGTTTACTGATGAAAATGAAAATCCCAGTAGCCTAGGTGCACAATCCTATACCGATCTGTTTGGAATAGTCTCAAAAGATGGAGGAAGCACATGGTCTTTCCCTAAAAACTTAACGAATAGCGCAGATAGCGGCTATGAAAGTGCTTTCCCAGTAAGCTACAAAGAAATAGTTCATGACAAAATACATATAACTTGGCAAAGAGATGAAGTTGCTGGTATAAAAGTAAGTTTTAGCCAATCAAATAATCATCCAATAGTTGTCAATGATGTTATATATCATGCTTTTGATATTTCTGATTTTCAATCAGACATAAGTTTTGAAGCTTCTGACTCAGTAGCTTGTCCTAATGATACAATAGCGTTTTCCCTTACACTTGGTCCCGTCTCAAGTGTAAGTTGGGCTTTTGAAGGAGCTACTCCTGCAACATCAACAGAAATCTCACCCAAGGTTGTTTACTCTAGCCCTGGAAGTTTTAGTGTAACTGCAATTGTAAATAGTATAGATACTATAGCTATTGATAGCTTCATTACAATTGACAGTTGTAACAAAAAACCTGTACCAAACTTTACTGTCAACTTTGATTCGATCTGTGAGGGTAATTGTGTTCAGTTTACTGATCTTACGACAGAACATCCTGACAGCTGGTTGTGGACATTTGAGGGAGGAAGTCCAGCTTCATCAACAGATCAATACCCAACGAATATTTGTTATGCAGTACCTGGAAGCTATTCAGTAAAGTTAAAGGTCGCAAATGATAATGGTGCTGATTCCGTAATCATAAATGACTTGATTTATATAGAAAATTGCAACGATGATCGAATAAGCTTTTTTCCTGAAAATAAAAAACTGCTAATTGAAAACTTTACTGGAGTTCAAACAGTATATGGACCATGTGGCGAACAAAGAATAGAAACCTATAAAGCGCAAAATTCGAATAAGGTATTTACAATGAATATACAAACTTCATCATCTTATGGAGTTCCACATGGTGCGGAAGAGGACCTGAGGACGCCCTATGCGTCAGAATTTGAAACAGAGTTTCAAATTCCTGGTTACCCCAGTGCTGCCTTAAACCGAAAAACCGTTAATTCAAAAAAGACGATAGTGTCTACTGGTAACAATTGGCAAGATGATGCAGATGATATTCTAGATGAAATTGCCTCTGTGAATATTGAAGTGAATTCAGCTTTTGATTCAATAACTAGAGAGGTCACTATAGCTACCCAAACCTATTATACAAGTGATGTTGCCGATCCTGTATACCTAAACCTAGCTCTTGTAGAGAGCAATCTTGAAGTTGCTCAAATAAGGTTTGAGGGGTTTACCCTTTGTTCTGGTGCCACTTCAATAGTTGATTACTACTATCTACATCAATATGTTTTTAGAGATTTAATTACAGGTCAATGGGGGGAGCTAATTACTGAACCAACTTCTGAAGGTAGTTTAAATAGCTATGAGCATACCGTTACGTTATCTAATGGTTCTGATCCAAGCAATTATCATATCATAGGTTTTGTCTCAAAATATAAAGATGAAATATTAAATGCTGATATGGAAAGTGCTATAGCTAATAACATTACTTGTTCGCCAACAACATTGATTGAGATTTGTATGATCACAGTGGATGCTGCTACAAACCATAACTTGATTGTATGGGAGCGGAATGAAGATTTAAGTATTCAATCATATATAATATATAAGGAATCGAATGTCTCAGGAGTTTATGACTCGATTGGCATTGTACCTGCTACTGAGCTGACTGAATTCATTGACACTACTTCCAACGCACTTCAGAATTCAAGTATATATAAAATATCCTGTATTGATACTTGTGGGAATAAGTATTCGTTAAGTGAATACCATAAAACCATTCACCTGACAATTAATGCTGGTCAAAATAGTTCATGGAACTTGATATGGAATGATTATGAAGGTTTCGATGTCAGTTCTTACAATATTTGGAGAGGCACAGATACCTCCTCTATTGAGCTGCTAACAAGCGTATCTGGATCTCAAAACTCGTATACCGACTTATCTGCACCTTCTGGAAATATCTATTATCAAATTGAAGTAATTCACCCAAATGGAGGTTGCGAAAGCAGCCTAAAAACAACGGGGCTTTATAGTTCTTCGAAGTCAAATATAGCTACTAACAATGTTAATGCATCAATAAATCCTAAAAAGCAGTTATTGCAAATATTCCCTAATCCAGTTAAAAGCCTACTTACAATAAAGGGATTGCCAATGTCATCGGAAGAGATGGAGATTTCTATTAAGGATATTTTAGGTCGAGAGATATTATATATGGACAAAAAGACTAAAGGGAATCAAGCTTCACTTGATGTTAAACATTTGCCTTCTGGAGTCTACGTAATTGCTATCAATTATGGTGAGGAAAGAGAGACTTTAAGATTCTCAAAGTAATTCCTTAATGGTATGGAGATCTAGTTTCTAGACTAGAATATGATCTCAAGCCACACCCTGACTAACAGACTTTTTCGTATTTTTACAACATGAGTCAGACTACTGAAAGATATCAACCGAAAAATAAAATTAGAATTGTCACAGCTGCTTCGCTTTTTGATGGACATGATGCAGCGATTAATGTAATGCGAAGAATCATTCAGTCTACGGGTGTAGAAGTAATTCATCTTGGCCATGACAGAAGCGTTCAGGAGGTAGTAGATACCGCTATTCAAGAAGATGCTAATGCTATTGCCATGACTTCATACCAAGGGGGGCACAATGAGTATTTTAAGTATATGTATGACCTTTTGAAAGAACAAGGGGCAGAGCATATTAAAATTTTTGGAGGAGGCGGAGGAGTGATTTTGCCTTCAGAAATAGAAGAGCTACATCAATATGGAATTACGCGTATTTATTCACCAGATGATGGTAGGGCAATGGGGCTTCAAGGTATGATCAATGATATGATCGAAAAATGTGATTTCCCAACAGGGAAAGATTTGAATGGTGAGATCAATCATTTAAAAGAAAAAGATGTAAAATCTATTGCTAAGTTAATTTCCGCTGCAGAGAACTTTCCAGAAGCATCTAAGGCTGACTTAGAAAAAATTCATGGTTGGGCAAAGGAAATCAAAACACCAATTTTAGGTATAACCGGAACAGGAGGGGCAGGTAAGTCATCATTGGTAGACGAGCTGGTAAGACGTTTTTTAATCGACTTTGAAGGCAAAACAATAGGAATCATTTCTGTTGATCCGTCAAAAAGAAAAACGGGCGGTGCATTGCTTGGCGATCGTATCAGGATGAACTCTATACGAAACAACAGGGTTTATATGCGTTCATTGGCAACACGCCAAGCTAATCTGGCTGTTTCTAAGCATGTAGATGAAGCGCTGCAAATTCTCAAAGCGGCCAATTTTGATTTAATCATTTTAGAAACTTCAGGGATAGGACAATCAGATACCGAAATAACAGATCATTCGGATGTTAGTCTTTACGTGATGACGCCTGAATATGGCGCGGCAACACAATTGGAGAAGATTGATATGCTGGATTATGCAGACATCTTAGCAATTAATAAGTTTGACAAAAAAGGAGCGCTTGATGCATTACGAGACGTTAAAAAGCAATACAAGCGCAATCATCAATTGTTTGAGGCAAAGGATGAAGATATTCCGGTTTATGGGACTATTGCATCACAGTTCAACGATCCAGGTACAAATCAGCTGTACAAAAAGTTGATGCAGATCATTAATGAAAAAACAGGGGCTGATCTAAAATCTAATTTTGAGATTACAGATGAAATGTCGGAAAAGGTATTTATTATTCCTCCAAAAAGGAATCGATATCTTTCTGAGATTGCAGAAAATAACCGTTCATACGATAAATGGGCTGAAGATCAATCAGAAATAGCTCAAAAACTATATGGACTAAATAAGTCGATTGAAACTATTAAAAGCACTAATGTTGGAGACTCCCCTGATGGCGAAGCAGGCGCCGACAGGCTGATCAAAGACTTGCAAGCGACTTATGAAAAAGTAGCACTAGAACTGGACCCTAAGAATAAGATTTTGCTTGATGCTTGGGAAGGAAAGGTTAAAAAGTATAAAGATCCCGAATTTAAATTTAAAGTAAGAGATAAAGAACTATCGCTCAAAACCCATACAGAATCGCTTTCGCATACACAGATTCCTAAAGTGAGCACACCAAAGTACAAAGCTTGGGGGGATATATTAAAGTGGAATTTGCAGGAAAATGTTCCGGGAGAATTTCCATTTACGGCGGGACTTTTCCCTTTTAAGCGTGAAGGTGAAGATCCGACAAGAATGTTTGCCGGAGAAGGTGGACCCGAGAGAACCAATAGAAGGTTTCACTATGTGAGCTTAGATATGCCGGCAAAAAGACTTTCAACTGCTTTCGATTCAGTAACACTTTATGGACATGACCCAGACTATCGCCCCGATATTTACGGTAAAATAGGCAATGCAGGTGTTTCTATTTGTTGCTTAGACGATGCAAAAAAGCTTTACTCTGGGTTCAACTTAGCAGACCCAAAAACATCGGTCTCCATGACGATCAATGGACCGGCTCCAATGCTTTTATCGTTCTTCATGAATGCAGCGATTGATCAACAATGTGAAATATACATCAAAGAAAATGGTCTGGAAAAAGAGGTCGAAAAGAAGATCGAAAGTATCTACAAAGAAAAAGGAGTAGACAGACCAAGCTACCAAGGAGAAATTCCGAAGGGCAATGATGGTCTGGGCTTGATGCTGCTCGGAGTAACAGGAGATCAAGTATTACCTCAGGATGTTTATGAGGAGATTAAAACAAAGACGCTTAGTGCTGTAAGAGGAACGGTTCAGGCTGATATCCTAAAAGAAGACCAAGCTCAAAACACTTGTATTTTTTCTACGGAGTTTGCCTTACGATTGATGGGAGATGTTCAGGAGTACTTTATTGAGAAAAATGTCAGAAACTTCTATTCCGTTTCTATCTCAGGGTATCATATTGCGGAAGCAGGAGCAAATCCAATTACACAATTAGCATTTACATTAGCCAATGGATTTACCTATGCCGAATACTATCTAAGCAGAGGAATGGATATCAATAAATTCGGACCAAACCTTTCCTTCTTCTTCTCCAATGGCATTGATCCCGAATATGCTGTCATTGGTCGGGTGGCGAGAAGAATATGGGCAAAAGCCATGAAACATAAATATGGTGCAGATGAAAGGGCTCAGAAGCTAAAATACCATATCCAAACTTCAGGTCGATCACTCCACGCACAAGAGATTGATTTTAACGATATCCGAACAACGCTTCAGGCATTATATGCCATCTATGATAACTGCAACTCGTTGCATACCAATGCCTATGATGAAGCCATTACTACGCCAACAGAGGAGAGTGTGAGAAGAGCAATGGCTATCCAGTTGATTATAAACAGAGAGCTTGGCTTAGCTAAGAATGAGAATCCGTTGCAAGGTTCATTTATTATTGAAGAGTTAACAGATTTAGTAGAAGAGGCTGTTCTAACAGAGTTTGACAGAATTACTGAAAGAGGAGGTGTCTTAGGTGCAATGGAAACTATGTACCAGAGGAGCCAAATTCAAGAAGAGAGCCTTTACTACGAGACGCTAAAGCATTCAGGAGAATTTCCTATCATAGGTGTAAATACTTTCTTGAGTTCCAAAGGTTCGCCAACTGTCTTGCCTCAGGAAGTAATTCGTGCAACTGAAGAAGAGAAAGAATATCAGATTAAAATGTTAGGTGATTTGAATAAGGGCAATGACCAAAAGGCAAAAGAGCAACTAGAATTGGTTCAAAAAGTAGCTATCCAAAACGGCAATATTTTTGAAGCATTGATGGAGGCAGGGAAATATTGTTCGCTTGGGCAAATTACGACGGCATTGTTTGAGGTAGGAGGTCAGTATAGAAGGAACATGTAGCTTAATAGGTTGAAGTTAAGTCAACATATTTTATGGATTTGACCACAAAATATTTCGATAAGCTTAGCAAAGAGGAGCTGTATAAAATTCTATATCTCCGACAGGAAGTATTTGTAGTAGAGCAAAACTGTCCTTATCAAGATGCGGATAACCTGGATCAAGAAGCACATCACGTAATGGGTTTTAGAGAAGATAAGCTAATTGTTTACGCAAGAATTCTCCCACCAAATACGGAAGGCAAAGTTTATATAGGTCGGATTGTTACTGATCCCAAGGTAAGAAGCAAAGGGCTTGGAAAGTTGTTAATGGAAGAAACGCTAAAACAAACTCGAAAACTATATCCTCAAAAAGAGATATGGATGTCAGCGCAAACCTATCTGATCAAGTTTTATCAATCTTTTGGCTTTATCGTTAATGGAACAGAGTATCTGGAGGATGATATTCCTCATATTCAAATGAAGCTTAACCAATAGCTGCTTCAACTTTTTTTTGTACAAATTTTGCAAAAGGTTGACGGGCTATTTTGGCCTCTACCCACTCTAAAATGCCAATACCCTCTACTGCAAGCTTTTCCTCTGGATTTTGCAATATTCTTTCCATCTGCTTTTGAAAAGATGTAAGTGCATCAATATTATTTTTATTAGGAAGGGATATGAATTTCATAAGTGCAGCTTCTATTTTAAAAACTTTTCTTTTTTTCTTAAGAAAAGCATTGGTGGATCTTAAGATGCTTTGGATATGAATATTATCTAGCTCATAGTTAACAATCAAATGCAATACTCTTACTTTGCACTGCCAATTAGCTAGATAAGCTCTATAATTTAAGTTCAGGATTTTATTTATCCATAGAAGTGCATCCGAATACATTCCCAAGGCAAAATAAGTATAAGAGGTATTGAAATAATAGGGTAGTAGAAAGCTGAGTGGGTTAGCGATATACTGTTGATAAGTATCATAATTTTTACTTAAGAGTGGGATTCTAGATAAAGCCAACTCAAACCTACCCCATTTAATATATAAGTCTATTTCTTGCACTAAAGTAATTAGTGTTAATTGAGCTTTAAGGATGCTCGACTTAGCAGGAACTTTCTTTAGTAAATCAATATATTTTAGTGATATGCTATACTTTTTAAGAGCATTGCTACTGATAAGCATCGTATTGTAGGCATTCATAATTTCCGTTGGAAGCATATTGAAAGTATTTAGATTGCTTTGTATATACGCAACATACCTCTTGCTTTGGGCAAAAAATTGATCATATTCCCCAATCATATTATAATACCTCGTGGTTACCCAGTAGTATGAGAGCATTAATTGTATGTTTTCCCTCTTTTCCCCGATAGGTTCCTTAACTTGGTCGATGATTTCTTCAAGCTCTTTTTTGTTATCATCGCTGATTATTAAATTTTGGTTAAAGTAAAAAAGGGAGAATAAGTCTTCTAATTTAATATAATCCAACTTCTTTTTAAGCTTGCTTATGAGCTTGTTTTGTTTATCGTAAAATGTTAGAATATCAATTTTGTTGATTTTCGAGTTATCATTTAAACCTAATTTTTTCTCTTTTTCATTAATGATTAATTGCAATGTGAAATTTTCATATTTAGTGGCGAGATGTTTAATTCTATTTAAAATTGCAATAGAAGGTTTTAAAAGCCCCTTGTTATACAAGGTCTCAATATCTAATAATCCATTATAAATAATTGAATCTATGCTTGTATTGCGATGGTATAATCTTAGGTTTTGTAATATAAGATCAAATAAATACTTTTTTAGATTAGCAATTTGCGATTTTTTAATCGACTTTTCTTGACTCAGAATTGCATCTTGATCATATTTAGACTGGCGATCAACTAGATCAAATAGTTTTGCATAAGTATGCTTGTTATTCAGTAAAGAAACACGTAAGTATCTTTTTTCATTCTTGCCTAAAGTTTTAATTAATCTAAATAATATATCATTTGATAGTTTAGTCATCGTAATATATTTTTTATATAACAATTGAATTTCAATCTTATATAATTATATAACAATTTTTAGTATTCGTTAATATAGTTTTTTTTTGCAATATTTTTTGTAATCAATGAGCTATCTTATATAGCAAATGAAATAACCATGTTTAGAAAGGCTTGTTTTATTATTTTCATTTCTGCAACTAATATGCTACTTGCCCAACCGCAAGCAATTTGGGATAGCACTTATGGAGGACCTAGTAACGAACAATCTATGAATGCAATTATAGATGTTGATGGGAATTATGTTTTTGTTGGTTGGACAACATCTTCAGGAGGAGATATTGCTGATTATAATGGTGGCTCTTATGATGCCTGGGTAACTAGAGTGAATCGCAATAACGGTGCAATAATTTGGCAAAACACTCTTGGCGGAGATGGCTTTGATCAAGGGCTTGATATTATCTCTCTTCAAGATGGCAATTTGCTGATGTTAGGAAGAGTATCTGGTAGCGCTGGAGGAGATATACATAATTATCATGGAAGTGATGATATATGGTTGGTAAAGCTTGATCTTTCTACAGGAGATACCATTTGGACGAATTGTTACGGAGGAAGTGGTGGAGAGTTTTCTGCTAATTTTATACAACATACAGATGGGTCTATTTACGTTACAGGATATACCGCTACAAACAACGGCACTGGGGATGTGCCAATATTTAAAGGTGGCTTTAGAGATGCATGGGTCATTAAGGTTAGCGAAGCAGATGGTTTGTTAGATTGGGCTGTTGCATTAGGCGGTACTTCTACAGGAGGTATTGCGGGGAGTGGAAATGACAATGGATATGACATATTAGAGTTAGCAGATGGCAATGTGATCATGGTTGGGCATACAACTACGAACAATAATAACGATGTAAGTGGATTTCATTATGATGGCGGTATGTTTGCAAGAGCAGATGTGTGGGCAGTAAAGCTTGATCATAATAATGGTGCTATTCTTGATGAGAAGTGTTTTGGAGGAGATTTAAACGAGCAAGCGCCGTTAGGTACAGTTGTAAATGATTCTGTTTTAGTGGTAACTTGCACTTCCCCATCTATCAATGGTGATGCCTATAGTAATAATGGGGGCGATGACTTTTTTGCATTTGCATTAAATACGAATACTTGGGATACCTTGTGGGCAAGGTGCTATGGAGGATCTATATCTGATAAGCCGAGTAATATTTTATATGTAGAAAAGGATACATCCGTATTATTAATCGGAGGTACATATTCATCAGACGGATATGTGCATAATAGTAATGGGTGGGCAGACGTGTGGGTAGTCAAGATCAATCCTTTGACGGGTGATACCATTTGGACCAATGCCTATGGCGGGTATAGCCTAGATCAACCACTCACTACACCAATTAGGTATTATGCTAACAAGACATGTCAGGAGGATATCGCTATTATGTCTTTCAGTCGTTCAGATTCAGCAAGCGGGAGTAAGTCTGAAGACAATCCTCCTGGGCTTGGTACGACAAATATGGCAGGTTGGTTGATCAAGATTGACCTAGAAGGAAATCTATTATGGGATAAAACAATTGCTTCTAATGGTCCTTCTGGAGAGCAACCTAGAGGAGTATTGCCTGAGGCTAATGGAGACTACTTGGCATGGTTTGCATACTCATCTAATGATTCCGGAGCATATAAAACCGCGCCTCAAATTGGAGGAAATGATTATTGGATTGTCAAGCTCAGCTTTGATCATATTCAAAGCCAGCTAGATATTCAAGATAATGGCCCTGTTTGTGATTCAAATCTCACATTTATAGTGCTAGATCAAGATAGTAGCTCGGAGCCTATATCTAGATATTATTGGAACTTTGATGATATAATCAACAATACAGATTCGGGAGTATCTGTAGATCATCTTTTTTCAGATACCGGGGCATATCAAATTCGACTGATTAAGGAAAAGGATTGTGCTTTAGATACTGTATTCAAGTCAATCAATATATCTCCACTGTTATCTGTAAATATACCAAACGATACAATTTATTGTCAGCCTCAATCATTAGAAATCCAGACGTTTCTGGATGAGGCACAACACTTATGGTCGACCGGAGATTCGTCATCATCTATAACAATAACTGCAGCTGGAACATACTGGGTAAATATATTTATTGATTCAAGTTGTCAAACAACGGATAGTTTTAATGTTATTGAGCTCATTCAAGCTTCGCAAAAGATATTGGGGGATACTACAATTTACATAGGAGATACATTGGAATATGAATTAAGTACATTTGAGGTATTCGATCCATTTTGGAATTCGAGTGAAGTCTCTATCAATTGTGATTCCTGTCACAACATTTCTATTTGCCCTATTCTAGATCATAGTGTATTGATCTTAAACTGGATGGATAGCAATTCTTGTGAATACTATGATACGGCAACTATCAATGTTTTATTAAGGGAGCCTTTTCTCCCTAATGTTGTTGGTGTTTCTAGCAGTATAAATAATTCTTTTGGTTTAAACCTTGTGAAAGGCATCAGCAATTACGAAATGGAAATATTTGATCGAAGAGGAGAACTTGTTTTTGAAAGTACAAATCCTAGTGAACGATGGAGAGGTTTTAAGTATAATAATCTAGAAATAGCCACGAATGTCTATACGTATGCTATTTCTTTCGAAACGTCAGATGGAAAAGTACAGCAGCTAAAAGGAAATGTTACTGTTTTAGATTAGGCTGGCTACTTTTTCAAAGAAGCTTTAGAAAAAAGGTATTCTGGGATGTCTTGATTGAACTTTATATCGGTGATAATAAATTCAGTTCCTTCTCCATTTTTTAACATGTCTTTGTACGTCATTTTTCGAGGAAACCACCTACCGTCAATTTGGGCTACATCAGACAACTCAGTTTTTTTAAGCAATTGTCCACTTTTAGCATACATTTCTTGTTTTAGAGGGATATAACGCTCTTGATCAATCCACATTTTTTGTTTTTGATAAGCGATATCTTCCGTTTTTGCAGTTAGTTCGAGTACCCAACATTTTCTGGCGTTAACTTGATCCTCCTCCGTTACCTTTACGTTATAAATATCGGCAAGCGTTTTGTCTTCCATCATGTCTTCATAAGACAAGTCAGAGCCCATGACTGATTGTCTCAACATATGACCAGAAAGCTGTATAATACGATCAGAAGATGGGGAGTATATCCAAAGTTGATCATCTAGTTTTAGCATTTTGGTGCCCGCCTCTCGAGCAGGAGATAAGTACTCAGTCAGTGATTTTTCAATTCCCACAGACCAGCCTTTTGATTCAATAACTCTATCTTGTCTCTTGCCATGTACAACCATCTTAGACTGTATAATACGATTATCCGATGCCATGTTTTGGTCTACCTTTTCTAGTATTGTTTTCCCGTCGGGGTAGTTTTGTGCAAATGCAGAAAATGTAATTAGTAGTATGCTAGTTAATAGTTTATAGTTCATAGTTGTATTATCTTTTAATTTTTAAATCTTCTAATTTGCAATCAACTAAACCTCAAGTTCTTTGAATAGTTGTGCTGTTTGCCTTTTAAAAATACCGATTCCTGATAATGCATTACCTAATACAATTGCAATAATTCCTGGAATAAACCCAATGTAGTAAGCTTCTGATGTGATTTTTGCCCGATGAACACTTGGGAGCATCATAGAAGAATTTTTCAGCTCATTACTAAAGTCAATTCCATATTCTTGAAGATAAAGAGATATGGCTAAACCCAGACATGTTCCAACGCCTGAGCCAATGATCCCTATCATCAAAGCCTCAATAAGAATGGTTCCAAAAATGTGTTTCTTTTCTTCGCCTAATGCTAGCCTAACGCCAAATTCAGCATATCTTCTCAATCCTCCCAATAGTCCAGTGTTCCACAAAACAATAGACATAGCGAATATAAATATAGACATCATTATGAACGACATATACTTCGATTGATCCAATAAGCTTCCAAGGTTATTTTGTTCTTTTAGCCTAAACATAATCGGTGAAAACTCATCTCCTTCATTGTGGTATGAAGTATTAAAGGCTTTAGTAATTGTTTCCGCACTCTCATCATGGTATTGCCCATCTTTAAAAAAGCCTAACAGCTCTCCTGCCGCATCTTGCATGTCCAGCATACGCTGTGCATCAACTATATCTATCAAAACAGACCCTTTGTCTAGTCCTGAGTTCCCAAAGCTTACCGTTCCTGCTAATGTAAAATTTTGAAATGCCATGCTCCCATTAGCCGTTGAACTAAATAGCGTAAAATCATTGCCTATATCAAGTCCTAATTTTTTTGCAAAAGCATCGCTCAATAAGGCATCTCCATTTTTTGCTGGCATTAAACCACTTACTATTGACTTTTGAATATTCATTCGCTCAGGTTCTTTGGAGTCCGATGACAAAAAGTCAATGGCTTGACCAACCGTTGGTCCTTGCGCTTTGGTTTCTCCATTGTTATCAGGAACATCAAGTAATCCTGCAAAGTGAATGCGTTCTGCCCAGTCGATCTTTGGGTATTTTTGTCGCAGTTCGTTTTTCAGCTTAGAAACGTCTAGTAGGCATAAATCATTAGGCATTTGTTTATTGTTTTCAGCATAAGCCTTAGTCATTACCTTAACATGACCTGTCATAAAGTTGGCACTCATATCAATGGCATCACCAAGTATGCCTTTTATAAAGGTGCTTAAGATAATGGTCAACATTACGCCTATACTTACAATAATAATCGGCAGTAGGCTTCTACTTCGATCTCGTAGTATTCCTTTGAATAAGAACTTTATCATTTCTTTTTAGTTTTAAACCACCCCTTATCCCCCCTCTGGGTGATTATTGTATTTTCCCTTTTAAAGCATCTGTTGGTTTCATTTTAGCAATTTTTCTTGCTGGAATAAAGCTTACAATAGTGGCACATATTACGACAATAAGAACTGTACTTAAAATAAGGCTTATAGTATATGAAGGAATCAATGAATCTGCTATAGACATGCCTACTTCCGAAGCATCAGCTACCATAGGAATTCCACCTGCTTTGTTGACTAAATACAAAATTGGTGCTCCATAAGCAAAAGCCAAGATTGCTGCCAAAATGCTATTAAACCCTCCTTCGATAGTAAAAAGCATGACAACCTTCCACCTTGTCATGCCTAGTGCAATATAAGTTCCAATTTCTTTTTGTCGTCGAAATACAGATAGAACTTGCGTGTCAAAGACTGCTAATAATGCTAGAACTAATAGCAAAATATATATAATGCTATTACCCGCTTTTTTCGCTTCAATCATATTATCAATATCCATTAATAGAAAGTCTAGATCTTTATATACCCACTCATCTGTTGAGCTAATGCTTTTGTTGGTACTTAATACAATTATAGTAGCCTCGCTTTTTAAATTCATCATTTTTTGCAGTTGTTCTAGCCCAATCCAAACTTGACCATTATCTGTAGAAGGAACGGTATTGTTGAAAATCTCAATAACTTCCACCTGTATAGCATCAAAAGTTCCGTTTACATCTCGCCATCGGATGATCGTTTTATCACCTATTTTAAGACCCGTCGTTTCTGACATTTGGGTTCCTATAGCAATAGGAATGTTATCTTCTGAATACTGTAGTTTTGAAGAAGGAATATTTATGATGTTTTGATCGCTTTTAATTCCTTTGAGCTGCACACTCATCATTCTTCCTTCAGGATATATAGATGCTTGAGTGATCAATATTGGAGCCCCGGTAATACCTTCTGGAATAATACTATGGGCTTCTTTTAAGGAAAAGGGATCATATGGGTCATATTTATGATGCCAAAGTTGCCCTTTGCCATACTCCCACTCTATGGTATCCTTTTTAGCTTGCTTTTGCCATCCATCCATCAGACCATTTAAAAAGATAATCGCTAAATAAGCAAATGAAAGTGCAAATACATTGAGCCAGGTTCGTAGTCCTGCGCCAAGTAGGTTCCTTAAAGCTAGTTTTAGAGTTGTCATTTTTAGTTTATAATTGATAGTTCATAATTAATTCTAAACTAGAAACTATAGACTAGTAATTAGTTGATCTTTGTCGATTTTGCCATCTTTTAAATGAACCATTCTTCTTAAGTATTTCATTACTTTTTCATCGTGAGTGGAAAAAATAAAAGTAGTATCCAATTCTTTATTCAACTCAACCATCGTTTGCAAGATGTGGTGTGAATTTTCTGAATCTAGATTAGCTGTAGGCTCATCTGCCAATAGAATATCCGGTTTTTTTACCATAGCTCTGGCAATAGCAACACGTTGACTTTGTCCACCCGAAAGCTGTGCCGGCTTTGACTTTACTTTGTCTGTTAGGCCAACCCACTCCAATGCATCCATCACGGCTTTTTTTCTCTCAGATGTAGACTTGTCCTGAAGCAATAAGGCAAACTCAACATTTTCATAAACAGTATAAACAGGAAGCAGGTTGTATGATTGAAATATAAAACCAATGTGTTTATTTCTAAGCTCAGCCGATTCTCCGTGACTTAACTGAGACACGTTTTTGTCCATAACAGTTGCCTCTCCTTCTGAAGGCACGTCCAGAGAGCCAAAAATATTTAAAAGCGTTGTCTTTCCTGATCCGCTGGGTCCGACTAGTCCTAAAAACTCTCCTTTGCCAATTTCCAGATTGATATCTTCCAATGCGGTGAAATATCCATTTCCTACTGGAAATTTTTTGGTCAGATTTTTTGATTTAATAATTGCTTCTTTCATAACGTAAATTAAAGTTTATACCACCCCTTAGCCCCTCCCTGCCTTGTCGGCAGAAAGGCTCAAGGAGGGGAATACAGTTTTAAATTTTAATATTATTAATTTTTAAATCTTTTAATCTTAAATCAATGATTATATACAACCATTAGTTGAATCCCTTTTCCTGTTAAGGCATTTACTTGATTAATATCTTGATTCCCTTGTTGAATAATTGGCGTATTAGAAGGTGTCCAAAAAGCCATAATATATCCAGTAAATTTTTTAAAATCATGTTGATAGTTTAAGAATCCCGCAACACTTTCCCCCAGCCAATCAAAATAGATCATTCCCGTCAAGTTATCAAAAAGTCCAATCGGATAAGTGGCACTTAGCGCTGTAAAGCCGATAGGGTTTTCAAGGGCAAAAGCCTTGTCATCAAATGCGATAAAAATCTGCTCAGCAATGGTTGTTAATCCATTTCCTATGTTAAATGTATAATCTACTCCGATATTGGACATGAATTGATTATTAAATTGACCGACATCTTTTGCTTGTCTGGTATAAGAAGACTCAAACCAAAGCCCCACACCAACATCCCATTTACCATCAATGCCAATTCTGTTTTCGGGATTGCGTGCTAGGTGTGCAGAGTCTAGTCCAAATCCTTGGGCGTTTGTTGTTCTGTTGTGATAAGACAATGCCAGTTCTCCTTTACCAAGAGGATATTGAAACCTGCCTCCCCATTCCGGAAACTTTTTATTCGTCTTAATTATTTCCCAGCCTTTTAAGTCGCTATTTCCATAAAGCCCCCAAATCCAAATATTAGCATTGTTGACAAAATAATACCTTGCCAGTGCTCCCCAAACACCATTGGTCAATTGCAAAGGGTCTCTGGGATCAATTTGATCAAACCATCTTAAGGGCCTAATCATTGAGGCAGAGCCAAAATTGATTTTCTGAAGACCGACTCTCAGTTCAAATTGTTTGGCAGAATATCTTCCCCAAGCACGAAAAGGCTGTATATCTCCATTATCAATTACAGATTCAAAAGGGTCGGCAATTATTCCACCGTAAACATTGACAGAAGCTTCAAAGTCAATTAATCTTTTATTTTTTAAAGGTATTTCATAGTTGAGTTGAGGAATATACCTTAAGCCGGTATTTAAACTATAATTACTCTCAGGAGCAAAAATACCCCAAGCAGAAGCTTGTCCTTTAAAGGTTAGATTGTTTTTTGCGTGGAGTGATGGCAAGGATAGCAATAACATAAATACCACCCCTACCCCCTGCCTTGCCGGCAGGCAGGCCTCCTTTAAGGAGGGGAATACCTTAGAACCAAGGCATAAAATAAGCGTGCCATGCGAATTGCCTTTCTTGATAAATGCTTTTTTGATCAGTAGGGTTAAGTAATAGAGTTGTTGTAATGAGATTTTTTTTAGTTGGATTATTACGGATAAGCTTAACTTGCTCCCCTCCTTGAGCCTGTCTGCCGACAAGGCAGGGAGGGGTAAGGGATGTTGTAAATCAATATTTTCAGCAGCCTTATCTATCATTGCTTTTCTCCATAATACCGTAAAAGAAAAAATGAACCAATTGTTCAATCATTTTTTCAGGACGTTTATATAGTGCTAACAGATTTTCATCGTGAGCCATCTCTGAGATCCTATTGAGGAGATACTTAATAAAGGGTACTTTCAACGATTGACTTATTTCTCCGCTTTTCTGAGCACGCTTTAGCTCTTTGATGAACATACGCTCACCTTTTTTTCGGTGTTTTTCTAAGTACTTAACTAGCTCAGGTTCGTTTTTATAAGCATCTAAAATAAACTCCTGACTTATGTTGTGCGCGTTTTTGATTTTTTGAGTAATAGATAGATTAATTTTTTGCTCAAAGGAAATGTCTTGGGACATGATATTTTCATGTGTTTTGACCCCTTCTTGTATTAGCTCATCTAATACGGCTTTTGCTATGTCCAGTTTGTTCTCAAACCTTCTGTAAAAAGTCATTTTGCTTACTTCAGCATTTTCGCAAATCTCTTCCACACTTACCCGACTAATTCCATATTCCCAGAACAGGCTTCTTGCAGTTTCTATCAATAGGTGCTCAGACTTTGAATACGTAGGCATATTACAAATATATCAAAATGTTACTATAAAAGTAACATTTTGATAAAAAAGTAACATTTTTGATTTAAAAAGCATCTTTCCAATTACTGACATGGTTAGATAGTCCATAAATAAAGTTGGTCGATCGAAGCACTTTGACCTGGGGCAAACTATTATGAATAAGTTCTATATTATCTTCGCCAAGATAACTTACAGGATAAGTGTTCCATTTTGTATTAAGAACTTTAAAGGTATTTGTGATTAGCCTAAGCTTTTGTAGCTTTTCCAATATGATGTTTTCTAAGTCAGCCTTATCAAAAGAGATGATAGCATCGTCAAATACACCGACACATATTAAGTGCAAATTTTTATCTGTACTTTGAAGTTGTTCGGTCATATTACTTATTCTGTGAATAATAGGGTCATCCATGATTCGTAAATAAGAAAAAGACTTTGGAAGCGATTTGCATTCTACTAGAAAGTGAACATGAGTATACTTTACTTCCAAGTAAGATTGGAGCTGAAAAGGTTTGTCATTGAGTAAGAGATTATTGACTTTACTACAAGAGGTAAGCACAAGCTGTTTAGCTTTTATCTCTTGATCATTGGATGTTTGAACGATAACTTCTGAATCTAATTGATTTATGCTCAAAGCACTTGTATTGAGTTGTATGTCTATGCTCTCTTTTTGAACTAGTTCATTTAGGACATTTATTAATTCAATTGATCCTAAAGGAGGATAGAAATAATCAGCTGGAACAATTCTAAGTTTCTTGATTGCATTCCAAGCTCTGGAATAATCCTTTTTCTTAATGCTTTTTTTAATCTCTTTTAGGTTGAGTGAAATGTTCTTCCAGTCATAAGGTAGCGCCCTGCCATTTTTGATTAACTTGGGTTGAGGATTGAGTTTTTTGAGCTGAACTCCTAAAATTTTTTCTATGAATTGATAAGTTGGTTGATCAATATCCCAGATGTGGCACCCATACTCTATACCTGAAAAGTTTCCAATACTTAATGTCCCCCACGCGCCACCAGTGGAAGAGCTTTTATCAATGAGTAAAACTTTCTTCCCGGAACGCCTTAGGTAAATTGCTTCGAGAATGGAGATCGGGCTTGTACCAATTAAGATGCTATCGTAAGTCACTTTTGGGCTTATAGTCTTCTAAATATAATGATGCATAAGCTAAAAAATCTAAACTAGAAACAAGAAATTTGAAAGCAGAAGCTTACAAAAATGCTAGACCACTATTCCCTAGTCACTAGGGCCTAATTCCTCAATACTCTTGAATCAGTTGATAAATATTACAATCCCCTTTTTTTATGGCAGCCTCTATTTGCTTATACAAATCCACCTTGTTAACATCCTTCATTTTTCTCTCTTCAATTAATCTCCAAGCCTTTTCTGTCAATAGAAAAGCTTTCCTCTTACTAGATTCATTTGTATTGACATGTTTGTTTATATAGTCAATTAATTCAGTTATACCAGTACTTTGGGTAGCAATGGTTTTTACTACAGGGGTCTCCCATTGAGCACTTGCTTTTTCGTGTGCTAACGTTTCCAGGTTTTTTGCAAATGAGTCGGCCTCGGAACGATCAGATTTATTAACGACAAAAATATCAGCGATTTCCATCACTCCAGATTTCATAGTTTGTACTTCGTCGCCAGCTTCCGGGACTAAGACGACGACGGTAGTATCTGCTAGACCGGCTATTTCGACTTCAGATTGTCCAACACCTACTGTTTCAATAAAAATGTAATCAAAGTTTGCAGCTTTTAGAATGTCAGTTGCTTCAATAATTTTATTAGATAAACCTCCTAGTGAATTTCTGGAAGCCAATGATCTGATATAAATATTAGGATCGTTGTAATGATCGCTTAATCTTATCCTATCGCCAAGTAAAGCCCCATAATTAAAAGGAGAAGTGGGGTCTACGGCGAGAATAGCTATTTTTTGCCCTTTTTGTTTAAGTTCTGTAAGTAATGCATTTAATAAAGAACTTTTTCCTGCTCCCGGAGGTCCCGTCACACCTATTACAGGAGTGGCTTTTAGATCTAAATTACTTAGCAGCTCCTCAGAATTAGTGTGTTCGTTTTCGACTATAGAAATACAACGGGCAATAGCTCTGAAATCATTGCTCTTTAAAGCCTGTAATAGTTCAGGTAAATTGTTTGTCATTCAAGAAAGCTATTGCGCTTGAATATTGTTGATTTGCTCTTTTATCGAAGATACTAACCCTTTGTCTATTGTCTTTCTTGCAATTCTTTCTTTAAGAAATTGTTTGAATGCCTTTTCAATATTAAAATACTCTAAACACCTAGGGCACTTCTCAACATCTGCCAACAATGTCTTTTCCTCTTCTGGAGACAACTCCCCATCAAGGGCAAGGAAAACGTTTTTGGCAACCTTGCTACAGTCATGTCCTGCGCAAGCTGCCTCTTCCTTTCCAAAGAGTGAATCAATTATTTTCTTTATACCCCAGTTTTTCGGCATATTCTTTTAACTTTTCCTTTAAAAGGTTTCTAGCTCTGTGAAGTCTAGACCTCACTGTCCCGATAGGAATATCAACTATTTTTGATATCTCCTCGTAAGTAAACCCTTCAATGTCGCATAACAAGATGACTAATCTAAAATCGGCAGGCAAAGCATTAATTGCCTTCGTCACTTCATCACCTATTATGCCTTGAAAAACGTCTTGTCTAAAATCAACACTTACATCATTTGCCTTTTCTTCCTCAGAGTCGTGATAAGCAACAACATCCTCAAAGTCTGCTTTGATTGGCTGCTTGCTTTTTTTACGATACTCGTTTATAAAGCCGTTCTTCAGAATTCTAAACAACCACGCTTTTGCATTGGTTCCCTGTTCATAAGATTTTATAAAACGATAAGCCTTCATGAATGTATCCTGAACCAAGTCATTGGCATCTTCTTCGTTGTAGGTAAGGTGATAAGCAAAGTTGTAAAGGTCGTCCATCAGAGGAAAGAACTCCTCTTCGAAAATTTTGTCTTTTTGTGCTTTATCAATGCCAGTGGCCATTGTTACAAATATAATCATACCGATTGAATATTGATTAAAACTTTATCAAGCCATTGTGGATTAAAAAACAGATAATTGTATAGTGTTTACAATTCTATACAATAGCTAAGCGTTGTATATAAGAAGGGGCAAGATTAATATGATTACTTTATAATTTTACAAGGAGTTATGTTTGGCAAATCCATTATATATTCTTTGGTAACAGTTTTGATTGGTGCAACAACAGTATTTGCCCAATATACCAAGCAAAGCTACATTGAAGAGTACAAAGAAATTGCAGTAAAGGAAATGTTAAGGTGTGGGATCCCTGCTAGTATAACTTTGGCTCAAGGAATTTTAGAATCATCATTTGGGAATAGTGAATTGTCTAGAAGGTCGAATAATCACTTTGGTATAAAATGCCATAGCGATTGGGGTGGGAAGAAAGTCTATCATGACGATGATGAGAAGCAGGAATGTTTTCGAAAGTACAGAAAGGCTGAAGAATCATTTATTGATCATTCCGACTTTCTTCTTGGCAGATCAAGGTATGCTTTTTTATTTAAGCTACGGCCAACAGACTATAAAGGCTGGGCACATGGGCTAAAAAAAGCGGGATATGCAACTAATCCGAAATACCCCAAATTATTAATTACTATTATAGAGGAGCATGACCTATCTAAATATGATAAAGCTTATAATGTCAGGAAAGTTAAGCCTAAAAACGATCTGCAGGTTGAAGCTGAATCGGAGATATTTCAATTTAATAGGATTAATGCTGTTTTGGCAAAAGATGATGATACATATGAAAAAATTGCATTGAAACATCATCTGACTTTAGCTCGAATACTTAAGTACAATGATCTAGAAAGAGCGCGCCCACTTAAAAATGGAGAGAAAGTTTACATCCAGCCCAAAAGAAATAGTGGGCAAGTAAAGTTTCATCAGATAAAAGAATGGGAGACGATGTATGATGTTTCCCAAAAGTATGGAATAAAGCTGTCTAAACTTTACGATAGAAACTTGCTAGAACCGGGACAAGAGCCGCAGGGAGGGACACGAGTGTTTTTGAAAGGTAAAAGAACTTTGTCAGTAAAGCTAAGGGAAGAAAAAAAGCCTCAAACTACTCCCAAGTCAGACCAACACTATACCGTAAAGCAGGGAGATACCTTGTACTCTATTTCTAGAAAGTTTGGGGTTACAGTGGAAGAGTTGAAAAAAATTAATAACCTGTCTTCCAATAATCTTGAAATTGGCGATAAACTGATCGTCAAGAAATGAAGCTTTAGCAGCTCCAAACAATATTAGCATAGAATATCTCGTTTGTTTATTACCTTCGCAAGGTATAGGATATGTTAATTAGGTTGCTTCATGTTTTTTCAATTGTGATATTGATAGCTTTCTCTCAAAGCTGCAAGAAAGATGCCATTTTAAAGGATGTCTCAGCACAACTTGCATTTTCTACCGACACACTTACTTTTGATACAGTGTTTACGACTTTAGGTTCTGCTACAAGGCTTTTTAAGTTTTACAATCCACACGATCAAACACTAATAATATCTTCAATAGTATTAGAGCAAGGAACCAGTTCCAATTTTAGAATGAATGTTGATGGAGTGTCAGGCCTAACGTTCAAAGATGTTGAAATTCTTCCCAAAGACAGCTTATATGTTTTTGTAGAAGTGACAGTTGATCCAAATAATGAAAATAAACCTATTGTTATTAGAGATAATGTCCGATTTACTACTAATGGGAATGAACAAAGGGTTGTTTTAGAAGCATATGGAAGAGATGCTCATTTTTACAGAGACTCTGTCATTTGCACCCAAACTTGGATAGATGATGGAAAGCCTTATGTTATTATCAACTCTATATTGGTAGATAGCGGCTGTCGTTTAAGTATAGGCCCTGGAGTAGAGATATACTGCGACGCCAATAGTGGCATATTTGTCGAGGGATCAATAGAGGCGAATGGCTTAAAGGGGGACTCTGTAGTATTTCAAGGAATTCGTCTAGAGCCTTTTTATCAAGACCTTCCCGGGCAATGGTTGGGTATTTTTCCCTTAAGAGGAAGCACTACAAATTTATTAGAACATACTGTGGTAAAGAATAGCGTTTTTGGGGTTTCGCTTGGGTCAAATACAAATCCTGATTTGACCACTTTTACAAACCAGAACGCACCTGATATTTTACTCAAGAACACAGTAATAAAAAATATTCAGGGAACGGGAATTTTCGGGTTTTTGTCTTTTATAAGAGCTGAAAACTGTTTGGTGTACAATTGTGGTGAGCATAATGTGCAAATAGCATTTGGAGGATTGTATGCCTTTATTCATTGCACCTTTGCCAACTTTACAAATTCAGTTGTGACTCATAGAGATCCTATTATCCAAGTAGGAAATTTTGTAGAAAGCACACAAGGGTTCTTCTCGGCAAATGTAGATGCTAGCTTTATAAACTGCATTGTTTGGGGAGGAGAAGATGAAGAAATTTCCTTGGATGATGATGGTCTATCTGCTTTTGATATTTTCTTTAATAATAGCTTGCTCAAAACAGAACGGGATATTACGGGCAGTGACTTTACAGGTTCTTTTAAAAATCAAGATCCTTTATTTATTGATGTGAATGAAGAGAATTTCTCTCTGCAATCAGGCTCCCCAGCTATAGACAAAGGGGTTGACGTTGGGACTTCGGGTGTAACGGAAGACTTCAATGATGAGGCACGCCCTAAGGGAGCGAGGCCAGATCTAGGCGCTTATGAGATAGAGTGATACGAGCTTATGGTTGCATTTTAAATTTATGAACAATATGTCTTCTTCGCTTTGGGTTTGAACACAGAAATCCATGTTAAACTAATAACTTTTGCAATCTACTTTGCAGACACATAGGAAAGTTTGAGCTAATTGACCACTGGAATAATACTTCTCTTTATTCCTTTGCCTTTTGGATAAATAATCAGACTGAGCATGATACCCAAGGAGTTGGGCTTCTCTTTGAAATCATTCTCATCAAGAGAATTAGCATTTTGACTATCTAGCTTTTGTTCCACTGAATAGTAATTTTCGTCTTGCCAATAGTACTGATAATACGGTCTAATACCTATTGCAAATGGCATATTTTCCGTGCCTAATTTAAAGTCAATAAAAAAATGATTTGATAGACCCAAGTAGTTGGTGGCACTCTTGAATTTGTTGCTGTTATATGATTGAATTAAGGTTTGAACAAAAGAAATATCAAAACTCGCTCCTAGCCCTAAGACAAATACTTTCTTTATAAATGGATATGCAGATAGTCCAAACACTAAATTATTAGATCGAAATTTTAAACTTTCCTTTAGGCTTCCAGTAGAGTCAAATCCAAACGAGCTAGTTTCAGTATTTTTATTGGAGTATATTAAATCAACATTGAATCTGCTAAAATGTTTACCAACCCCTAGCGCGACACCTTGCAAAGACTTTATTTGCTCCATTTCATCTTCAATCCAATCTTCATTGGCATTGTATCGTTCTATAATTTCGTTTATAGAATTGGCTTGAACGGTAGAAGTACTATAGCCACCCAGAAAATATCCCTGAGAAAAGGATTGGGTTAAAACCCCGAAGAAAAAGCAAAAAACAATGCCTATTTGTATTTTTCCTTGACCCATTCAGGAAAATTTTCTTTAAATTTTTTGACCTTTGGCTTTGCAATCGCAACAATATAAGATTGATTTGGATTAAGCTCAAAATAATTTTGATGATAATCTTCTGCTTCGTAAAAAGTAGTAAATGGTGCTACTTGTGTAACGATTGGCTTATTATATTTTTTAGATTTTGTAAGTTCTTGAATGTAATCTTCGATGATCTTTTTCTCTGTATTATTTCTATAATAAGCGGCAGAACGATATTGCTCTCCATGGTCTGGTCCTTGTCCGTTTAGCTGAGTTGGATAATGGGTTCCCATGAAGATTTTAAAAAGTTCTTTAAACGAAATTTCATCAGGGTTGTAATAGATTTGAACAGATTCAGCGTAGTCGGTCTTGCCATAGCTAACTTCTTTGTAAGTAGGGTTTTTCGTTGTGCCGCCAGCATATCCAGATACCACATCTTTTACGCCTTGCACACGCTCAAAAACAGCTTCGGTACACCAAAAACAGCCTCCTGCAAAAGTAGCGATAGATAGACCTTCATGGTTTACCTTTTGTTGTGACTCCTGTTTTTCCCCCGTATTGCTATTGGCTTGGTTGCAGGCAATTGTAGCAAACAATAATATGTAATAAAAAATCTGCTTCATACTGTAAAAACAAAAAGTAGAACGAAAATAGTTCAAAAGTTAGAATCTTTTTACGGATGATACTCAGGGTATTTTGTTTAAAACTTAAAACTGTCTAGTTATAAATACTCAAGCCCTTTTAGGGCTCTTATCTTGAGAAAACTGGTTGTGATATAGTTTGTAATACCATCCTTGTTGACCTAATAGTGATTCGTGAGTGCCAACCTCCTTAATCTCTCCTTTATCAAGTACCATTATTTTGTCGGCATGACGAATGGTAGAAAGTCTATGAGCTATTACAATCGAGGTCCTGTCTTTGACAAT
Organism: Bacteroidia bacterium; assembly: GCA_030426955.1. Classification (GTDB taxonomy): domain Bacteria; phylum Bacteroidota; class Bacteroidia; order Chitinophagales; family JAUHXS01; genus JAUHXS01. The sequence goes on from JAUHXS010000003.1 coordinate 237,811, forward strand.
TTGCTCAACAGCATTTTGAATGATTCTCTCTGACTCTGAATCAATGGAGGACGTTGCTTCATCTAAAATCAAAATTTTAGGGTCAAATACCATTGCCCTTACAAATGAAATGAGTTGCCTTTGCCCTACGGATAAGGTGGCACCACGTTCCATAACTTGATAGTCGTATTTTCCTGGGAGTGCTTCAATAAAATCATGTGCTCCCATAGCTTTAGAGGCTTCAATAACTTTTGATTTTGAAATATGCTCGTTGTTGAGTGTGATATTTTGAAGAATGGTTCCTGAAAATAGGAATACATCTTGAAGTACAAGGCTGATGTTTTCCCTTAAAGAATGCAAATCATATAGATTTAATTCAATGTCATCAATTTTAATGTTACCACTATTAATTTCATAGAATCTGTTTAGTATATTGATGATAGAGGTCTTGCCTGACCCAGTAGCACCAATAATGGCAAGTGTTTCCCCTTTTTGTACTTCGAAACTGATGTTTTTAAGTACCATTTCCTCCTTATTGTAAGCAAATGAAACATCATTAAATTGAATATGTCCTTTGATGTCTTTTGCTAAAATAGATCCTTGGTTTTGAATGGTTTGGTTTGTATCTAATATGTTGAATACTCTCCCAGAAGCTACTAAGCCCATTTGTAATGTATTGAACTTGTCTGCCAACATCCTAATAGGTCTAAATAACATATTTAAATACAGAATAAAAGCTACCAATGTTCCTAAGGTGGCTTGATCTTTAATAACCTCATTGGCTCCCCACCAAATCAATAAACCAAGAGCGCTTGCCAGAATAATTTCTACTACTGGGAAAAAGATAGCGTAGTACAGAACAGAATTGATATTGGCCTCTTTTTGCCTTTCATTGATTTTGAAGAATTTTTGATATTCTCTCTCTTGTGCATTAAAAAGTTGGATAATACTCATGCCAGTGATGTGTTCTTGTACAAAGGCATTGAGCCGTGATGTTTGTTCCCTGACTATCTGAAAAGCAGATTTTACCTTTTCCTTAAATATGTAAGTACTTATAATCATTAGTGGTAATACAGATAGGCAGATTAAGGTAAGTGATAAATTAGTTGCTGCCATGATAGAAATAACAGCAATGAGCATGATGAGGTCTGCAAAAATGGTAATGATTCCTTGAGAGAAGGTGTCATTAATAGCTTCAGTATCATTGATGGTTCTTGTTGTAGAGGCTCCTATTGGCGTCTTATCAAAATAGGTCAACTTAAGGCTCATTAAGTGACTAAATACCCTAGATCTTAAATCTTTAATAATAGATTGTCCTATCCAGCTACTTCGATAAATAAATGCATATCGCACCAATGATTCTGATAATAATACACCGACCATTAATAGTGTCATTTTAATCAAACCTTGTTCGTCTAACTTTAATATATATTGGTCAATCGTATGTTGAACAAGCCAAGCTCTTGCCGGAGAAAGTATTGCCAATACTAATGCCAAAAATATAGCAATGCCCATCTGTATTTTGTAAGGTCGTGCCAGAGAAAGCACCCTTATAAATAAGCTAAAGTCAAAAGGATTCTTTTTTTGTTGTGACATCCTTTACAAATATGGGTAAATTACTTCAGTTAAATACAAGCCTTGTGGAGGAGGGGAAAAGTCTGCCATTTGAGGATTTTTCGAGAGAATTATATTTTTAAAGTCATCTATACTAAGCGCTTTTTTGCCAACAAGAATTAGTGTTCCCACAATTGCTCTTACCATTCCTCTTAAAAACCGATTAGCTGTAATGTGAAAAACAAGACAATCCTGCTCACTAAACATAGCCTTGTCTATTTTTTCCCATCTTGCCTCTTTGATATTACAAATCTTTGTTTTTACATCTGTTTTGGGCTTGCAAAACGAGGTGAAATCTTCAAAGTCCATCAACAGTTTTGCAGCTTTATTCATTAGTTCAGTGTCTAGGAATCCATATCGGTAACGATAACTTAAATCTTCTAGAAATGGATTTTTGTTGAAGTGAATGTGGTATTCATATTTTCGTTCTGTCGCATCAAATCTAGAATGGGATGTTTCTTGTACTGGAGTAATTGATTTTAAAACGATGTCATTAGGCATAAAGATGTTCATTCGGTAAAGAAAATCTTCAGGGATTGAGATATCTAAATCAAAATGTAAGAAGTTTTGTCTAGCGTGTACTCCTTTATCCGTTCTGCTTGCACAGGTTGTTTTTATAGGATGATTAAGAATGGTTGATAGTGCATTATCTAACGCTCCTTGAATGGAGGAAGCATTTTTTTGTACCTGTAGCCCGTTGTATTTTTTACCATTATATGATATCTCCAAAAAGTATCTATGCATTAGAAGGCTTTTGTTTGTTTTTAGCAGAGTCAATAATTAGATAGAGACCTGCTACAAAGAAAGGTAAACATGGAATTTTATACCTTGCCAAGGCACCAAAATTATAGGTGGAAAATCCGACTGCAAAGGCAAATATTAACGCAAAAGACATATTAAAAAGAATAAAAGGATCGCGGAATACGGTTCTGAAAAAACTAAAGAAGCCTGTCTTAAAGAAAGCTTTAATAGTAAGAAATAAGATGAAAAGACTTTCCAGGGCAGTAAGTAGCATAAAAGGATTCCGAACTTCCCATAAATAGGGTCGAAATAAGGTTACATTGATTGCAGCAGGGATAGTAGATAGTATTTCCTGAGGTGATCCTGACTGGATTCCCAAGTTGTATCCTGAGCCTTGATCATTTCTGGCCAAGTAACTGTGCCATCTTTGCATGGATGCGGCGCTATCAAAGACATTAGAAGCGGCATATTTCTCAAATTCTTCACCGAGTTGTTGAATTAAAAAAAAACTGATAGTAATAGATGATATGATGATCAAAGGAGCAATTGTTCTTCTTAAAAAAGGAGAGTTGATTTGTTCCTTATAATGAAGTAAAATCCAAAATAATAAAGGTGGCAAAAAGCTTAAGAGAATATATATCTTAATATTGATAATTAGAAAAGCACAAGCAGAACCAGTAATCACATTGGTTAAGATATCTTTTCTCTCAATAAATACTTTATATACAGAATAGGTTAACCAAGCAAGGCTGGCGAAGGTTACGGTATCTTTAAATAATCCTGAACCCCAAAAAACAACTGATGGCATAAATAATATTGCAATAGCCAGCTCTCGATATAAATGAGGATACAAGCGGACAAAAAGTGTATATAATTTCCACACTCCAAAGAAGGAAAAAGTTGCAAAAATAACGGAAATGGTGAGGTAAGTATTAAAGCAAAAGAATCCAATAAAAGATGCAAGCCTGACGATCATAAATGTACCTGGGTCTCTAAATGTCCATATATTTTGAGTGTACTTCACCGTTTCTGGAATGTAAACACCTGCTTCTTCAAATATAATGGTAAAGGCAGCCTGTGGGCTTTCTGTAAATGCTTGCCAAATAACCTTTGTCCCTTGATAAAACGTAAAAGTATCTCCACCATTATAGTAATATTGATAAATCAATCCAGTGGCAATTGCTCCAACAATTCTTAAAGTAAGTGCCCAAAGGAAAAACTTCTTGTAGTCTAAATGACTGTCTATTCTAGATCTTACAATGTAAGCTAGTACATATATAAATAGCAGATAAATGGGCGTTAAGATAAAGTCCAATCCTGTCATAGGTCGAAGTAAATTTAACTAGATTAATCCTTTAATTTTAATTTTTAAGATAGCCTTGAAGTATTGAGATACCTTTTCTTTAAAAAGTATAATTTTACAATATGTGTGGTATTGTCGGTTATTTAGAGTTAAAAGATAATGTAGTCCATCCAAAAGTCTTAAAGTCAGCAGTATCAAAAATGACTTCGAGAGGGCCAAATAGCTCAGGAACATTTGTGTATGGTAATTGTGGACTTGGTCATACAAGACTTTCTATAATTGACCTGAGTCAAGAAGGCAATCAACCAATGCTAGATCACACTGGAAGATATGTTATTGCCTACAATGGAGAGGTTTACAACTACAAAGAAATTAAGAAGAAACTTGAAGGGAAAGGTGTTGTGTTTGCATCAGCAACTGATACAGAAGTAGTTTTAAATGCATACATCCAGTTTGGGGAAAGCTGTTTAAACGATTTAAATGGTTTTTTTGCTTTTGCAATATATGATAAGCATAGTGGTGATGTTTTTCTTGCAAGAGATAAGTCTGGTATCAAGCCGCTATACTGGTATCAAGATGAAGAGAAAATAATTTTTGCATCGGAGATAAAGGCTATCGTTGAGTTTGGTATTGACAAAGCAATTGATGAAATATCTCTTTATGAGTATTTACAGAGAAATTACATTACGGCTCCAAACTCAATTTTTGAAAAGATCAAAAAAATAAGCCCTGGGTATTATATGAAAATATGTAAGGAAGGGATTGCTACAAATGCCTTTTACGAGCATAAAACATCCTCTAGGAATAATATTTTGAATGATTATGATTCAGCAAAAAAGCAATTAAGGGAATTGCTAAAGGTCTCCGTGAGCGATAGACTAATGTCGGATGTTCCCCTTGGAGCTTTCCTTAGTGGAGGAGTTGACTCATCTATAATATCTGGTCTTGCAGTTCAGGAAAAAACTGATTTACAGACTTTTTCTATAGGCTATGCTGATGAGTCATTTTTTGATGAAACGGAGTATGCTAACTTAATGGCAAAGCGACTCAAAACAGATCATACTGTTTTTAACCTTTCAACGAGTGATTTAGAGGAGCATATCAATGATTTTTTAGATTACCATGATGAGCCATTTGCAGATTCAAGTGCTTTGCCCACCTACATTTTAAGTAAAAAGACAAAAGCATATGTCTCTGTAGCGCTGTCTGGAGATGGAGCAGATGAGCTTTTTGGGGGGTATAATAAATACTATGCAGTGCAGAAAGCACAGGAAAACTATTTTGTTTCACAGCTTTTGAAAGGTGCCTTGCCAATCTTAGAAGTTTTACCCAAGTCTAGAAATGGTAAGCTTCAAAATAAAATAAGGCAACTTCATCGATTTGCTTCTTTCTTAAATCTAAGCGAAAAAGAAAGATATTGGTTTTTGAGCACAGTTACTGATGAATCCAAGGCATTGGCCTATTTAAAAGCTAAAGTGGATTTGGGAAAATACGAGGAAAGAAGAAAATGTTTGACAAAAGATATATCAGAAGGTGCCCTGAATGAATATTTTTTGTCTGATTTGAAGACAGTTTTGCCAGGAGACATGCTATATAAAGTAGATAAAATGTCTATGGCAAACTCTTTAGAAGTAAGAGTTCCCTTTTTAGACCATAGGATTATGAATCTTGCCTTATCAATACCTACTGAGTTTAAAATGGACGGTAAAATGCGGAAGAAAATTTTGAAAGAAGCATTTAAAGATATTTTGCCACTGGAAATCCTTCAAAGATCAAAGAAAGGTTTTGAAGTGCCACTTTTAAAACTTTTAAAAGGAACGTTGAAAGGAAAAATTGATGATTACATACTCAATAGAGATTTTATAGAAACACAGGGCCTTTTCAATTATAGTAATTTAGAAATCCTTTCAAAGAAATTAACCTCATCAAATCCTGAAGATAGCCAGATTAAAATCTGGAATTTAATGTTGTTTCAGCATTGGTGGAAAAAATATATGGATATCTGAAATGCCTAAAATACTGCGAATAATCAACCGATTAAATCTTGGTGGACCTACTTACAATGTAGCATATTTGAGTAAGTACTTAGAGCCAGAGTATGAAACGTTATTACTTTCAGGAATGAAAGATGATAGTGAGGCCAGTTCTGAATTCATAGTCAATAAGCTTGGTATTAAGCCTTTATATCTTAAAACGATGAGGCGGGAGATAAGCTTGCTTGATGATTACAAAGCTTATCAAGAGATCAAAAGAATAATAAAAGAGTTTCAACCAGATATTGTTCATACTCATGCCTCAAAAGCAGGGGCATTAGGGAGATTGGCCGCTTATAGTAGTAAAGTGCCTGTTATTGTTCATACATTTCATGGCCATACATTTCATTCTTATTTTGGAAAAATTAAGACTAGATTTTTTTTAACGATAGAGAGATTCTTGGCAAAAAGGACGACAAAGATAATAGCAATCAGTGCGTTGCAAAAAGCAGATTTAACCGAGCAATACAATATCTGCGAAAAAGATAAAATATCTGTTGTTCCACTTGGGTTTGACTTGAATCGCTTTAAAGAGAGCAAACTATCAAATAGAGAGAAATTCAGAACTCAATATCATATTGATCAAGGTGAAATAGCGATCGGCATTGTAGGAAGATTAGTACCAATTAAAAACCATGAATTATTTTTAAATGCTATCAATGAGGTGGCTAGAGGATCAAATAAAAAGGTAAAGTTTTTTATAATTGGTGATGGTGAATTGAAAGGTGAGCTTTTAAAAAAAGCAGATGAACTAGGAATAAGTTATTCCTTGTCAAATGATCCTGAAAAAATCTTGTATTTCACCTCTTGGATTGAGCGTATAGAAGTTGCCTATGCTGGCTTAGATATTGTTGCACTGACTTCTTTTAATGAAGGGACACCCGTGAGTCTTATTGAAGCTCAGGCATCTGGTAAACCTGTTGTTAGTACAAATGTAGGAGGGGTAAACGATATTATTAAAGATGGGGAAAGTGGAATTTTAGTCAATGATTTTACAGTTAGCTGCTTTTCTAATGCTTTGCTAAGGCTATGTGATGATGAGATGCTAAGGGAGAAAATGTCTGGAAATGGCAACCATGTATATGATAGTCATAGTTATACAGTTTTGGTCAATAATGTGGGCAAGTTGTATAAAGAATTATTGAATAGCTAATATTTCATATCTTTGCGTCATAAGATGAAGATAAATAAGCTTTTTTTTTCAGGAATAGTATTACTGCTTGGATTAAGTTCCTGTCGTTCATTATATCCTACTTTAATGCTAAAAGATGCGGAGCAGAACATTTCTGTTACTCCAACAGATAGCAATACAATAAGAGATTATAGAATAAAACTTGGAGATAGGTTAGATATTCAGACATATACCAACAATGGTTATCAGCTTATTAATGTATTATCTCAACAAAATCAAGGTGGAGTAATTAGACAACAAACTATCAGTTATCTAGTCGATAATAAGGGGATTGTCAAGTTGCCGGTAATAGATACTCTTAAACTCGTAGGTTTGACTATACGAGAAGCTGAAAATTTAATCGAAGATAGATACTCGGAATATTATAAAGAACCTTTTGTTACCGTCAGAATAACGAATAGGCGAGTATTTTTAATTCTTGGGGAAGGACCTTCTAAAGTGATCAATATAGCTGAAGAAAATCCAAGCTTATTTGAGGTCATAGCAAATGCAGGTGGAATAGGAGGCAATAACAAAGCGTATAAAATTAAAATTATTAGGGGAGATATTCAGAACCCAGAGATAAGAGTGATTGATTTACGAAAGATAGAGAACATGCATGAATCAGAACTATTTGTTATGGCAAATGATATCATCTATGTAGAGCCTGCCAACAGATTTAACTCAGGCTTATCGAGAGTATTAGCACCTTATGCATCCATTATTGGAATTGTGGCAAGTTCTTTAACGCTTTACTTCCTGTTAAGCGGGGGTAGGTAATCACTCTTAAATCTTGCAAACTCGAAATACCATACAAAACCCATTACAAAAGATTCTTGGAGAGGACTTGAATCTATCTCTGTTTTTTGCAGTAATCAAAAAGAACATTGTTTGGATATTCTTGTTTCTTGCTATTAGTATTACCATATCCTTTCTGTATATAAGATATACAATTCCTATATATCAATCTTCTTCCATAATCATAATAAAACCTGAATATACTAGCGAAGTACTCGATATACAGGATGTTATGCACAAAAATGAAGTATATAGTGAATTGGAGGTCATTAAATCAAAAGAAGTGCTTGCACGAGCAATAAATAAACTACCTCTAAATGTTACATATTATCAGAAAAACAATGTTCTAGATAATGAATTATATCGAAAGTCTCCCTTTTTGGTTGATTTTGAGGTGACAGATCCAATGGTATACAAACAAAAAATAGACTTTGTCTTTAAAAGTGACGAAGATTATTTGATTAGTTTACCGTCTGCAGAAAGTAAAGATTATAAATTCAACCAATGGTACAAAACAAAATACGGCAGGCTTAGAGTTCGAAAAACATTGATCGAAGAAATAGAGCAATATCTTGATAAAGAATATTACTTTTTTATTAATGATATGGAAAGCATTGCCAATAATCTTTCTTCAAGGCTAAGTGTTTATATCGAAAACCCCAATGCTAATACAGTAGCAATATCACTTCAAGATCCCATACCACAAAAGGCAACGGAAATAGTTAATGCAGTTGCTAGTGAGTATCTTAAATATGATCTAGAGAGTAGAAAAGAAAGTGCATCACTTATAATCAGCTTTATAGATGGGCAATTGTCTAGTGTTGGAGATGACTTGAGGTATTCTGAAGATCAACTAAAAGAATATAAAAAAGTAAATAGGATACTCGATCCTCAGAGGCATGAAAGCAAAATAACAGCTAATATCAATGCCCTAGAGCAACAGCAATTAGACGAGATGCTTCAAGAAAATGCGTTGATATGGTTTAAAGAACATATAAAAAAAGGAGAGAATTTGTCTTCTATTACTGCAAGTGCATTAGGGGCTTCTTTTCAATCATTTAGTGTTTATATCAATAAGTTAAAAGAGTTGGAAGAAGATAGGGATGAATTGCTTTTAAGTGTAAAAGATAATACTCCAACGATGCAATTGCTTAAACAGCAAATAGAAGGGACACGAAAAGTATTGCTAGAGAGTGTGGAAGATGCAATAGAGTCTAATAAAATAAAGAGACAACTGCTCAATAAACAAGCGAATAAATATGAAGGAGACTTTCTTGCGCTTCCAGATAAGGAGGCAGAGTTTGTGAGGTTAAAGAGGCTGAATGCTATTAAGGAAAAGTTTTATTTGATGTTGTTAGACAAAAGGTCGGAGTTTTCGATTGTGAAAGAGGGAATAATATCTAATAAGGTCATATTAGAACCTGCTCAAACATCTTTTAGGCCGATTTCCCCAAACAAGAATCTAATTAGAATAGTGTGCCTTATGATAGGGATATCAGTAGGAGTTATCTTAATTATCATAAGGTATTTTATGCATAATAAAATAATATCCCTTCAAGAGCTTGAAAAATACTGTGAGGCAAATATATTAGGAGTAATACCAGCGTATAGAAAACAAAAACTGGATGTATCAAAACTAATTATTGATCAAAGCCCAAAATCAGCAATATCTGAGGCTTTTCGATCAATAAGAAGTAACCTTCAATTTATTCAGGCCGATGAAAATGATAAAAACAGTTCAAAAGTGATAGCGGTAACATCAACTATATCAGGAGAAGGGAAAACCTTTATTGCCTTGAATTTAGCGGGGATTATTGAGATTACTGGTAAGAAAATAATAATCCTTGATTTCGATATGCGAAAACCTAAAATTCATAAAGCTTTTGGACTAGAGAATACAATAGGCTTAAGCAACTATCTTATTTCTGATAAAAAATTAAATGATTGTATTCAGCCATCAGGCTATAGCAATATTGATATTATAACATCAGGGCCAATTCCTCCAAATCCTTCAGAGCTGATTAATTCAAAAATGCGAGATAACTTAATAGAAGATTTAAAGAATAAGTATGATGTTGTTATGATTGATACACCACCAATAGGTGTAGTGGTGGATGCAATGGGATTATTAAAAATTGCAGATTACCCTCTTTATGTGCTAAGAGCAAATTATTCAAGGCGAGATTTTGTGAACAATGTAAATAAAGTAAAAAGCGAAAATAAAGTAAATCATCTGTCTGTAATTCTTAATTCCGTTGGAGATGGAGTTTCAAGCTATGGATACGGTTATGGATACGGCTACGGATATGGCTATGGATACTATTCTGATGAAAGTGATAAACACAAGGGGGTAGGGTTTGTAAAGCGATTTTTTAGTTAGTGATACGGAGGGTTGGAGCACGTTATTATGTATGTAGTGTTTTTCTTTTTAATGGTTTTACTTGCGATCGTTATTAATGGTCTTTTTCTCAAGTTTTCTTCAACACTGGGAAATCGGGAACTTCAAAGAGCAGGGCTTGAAAGATGGAGTAGAACTTCTAAACCTTCTCTAGGAGGGATTAGCTTTTATATATTGTTCTTATTATCTGTATCTGTTTTTCAATTGATCCCTGATATTCAAACAACAGCCATTGATAAACAATTAATTGGCCTCATCATTGGGTCTACTCTAGGTTTTTTTATAGGTTTAGCTGATGATGCCTATAATACAAACCCATTTTTAAAATTCTTAGGTCAGTTTTTGTGTGCTAATGTGTTTGTTGCAACTGGTACGGTTATTGAGATATCACCTTTTATCTACTTTAACTATGTCTTTACTATATTTTGGGTAGTGGGCATTATGAACTCTATAAACATGCTAGACAATATGGATGGCATTACAGCTAGCATCTCTATAACAATTCTTATAGCGGCATTACTTTTTACTTACCAAGGAAATATAGAAAACGCTTATTTCTTTATTATCCTTGGGGTAATAGCGGCATTATTTGGCTTTCTACGACACAATTGGTATCCATCAAAAATGTATATGGGCGATACTGGAAGTCAATTTTTAGGTGCTTTCTTATCAGGGTTGAGCATAATCTTATTTTGGAAATATCGAGATCCTAGTGGTCCATGGTTTCAGGTAAAGCAGATGATTTTGCCATTGACCGTATTTAGTATCCCTGCAATAGATACCTTAACTGTAATAATAGCAAGAGCAAAAAGAGGACAGAGTCCATTCGTTGGGGGTAGAGATCATACAACACATCATTTAGCATATCTAGGACTTCGTGATGACAAAGTAGTGATTCTCTTAAGCTTTATTTCTCTGGTATCTGTACTCATTGCATATAGCTTTCAATACTTTTATAATAGTTGGAATTGGATTTATACTTTCATAGTAAGCACTTACCTACTTGTACTTTTTGTTGTTATCCAATTTTACTACAAGAGAGCAACTCTTAATAAATAGAGTTCTAGCTAAGTAGACTATGTCCTTTAGCATTAAAGACCACTTTGTTGTATTGCTAGAAATACTATCAACTATGAACTATAAACTTGTAACTATTATTATATTAGCAGAGTGTCCATAGTGTTGCAAAATATTACTAAGATATACGGCGAGCAAAAGGCTGTCGACAATGTTTCTTTTTCTATAGATAAAGGAGAAATTGTTGGCTTCTTAGGCCCAAATGGGGCAGGTAAGTCTACAACAATGAAAATAATTACTTGCTTTTTGCCTCCAACATCAGGAACAGGAATAATATGTGGACATGATCTTGATCAAGAAAGTATTAAGGTCAGAGAAAAGATTGGATATCTTCCCGAGCATAATCCGTTGTATCTTGATATGTATGTGAAAGAATATCTGCATTTTGCAGCAGGGGTAGCGGGAATAAAAAACAATATCAAAAGCAGAGTTAAAAGTGCAGTGGAACGAGTTGGTCTGGAAAAAGAGCAAAAAAAGAAAATAGGAGCCTTGTCAAAAGGGTATCGGCAGAGGGTTGGGCTTGCACAAGCTATTATTCATGATCCAGAAGTATTAATATTAGATGAGCCGACATCGGGATTAGATCCCAATCAATTGGTAGAAATCAGGAACCTAATTAAGGAAGTTGGCAAAGATAAAACGGTGCTTATGTCAACTCATATCATGCAAGAAGTCCAGGCAATGTGTAATAGAACCATTATTATTAATAACGGACAAATCGTCGCAGATGACAATACGAATAACCTAAAAAGTAATGCAGCTGAGAAGTTTGTAATAAAGGTAGAATTTGATAAATCAGTAGATGTTGAACAATTAAAAAGCTTAGGCAAAGTATATGATGTGCTAGAAATTGGTCAACATATCTATCAAATAACTGCCGAAAAAGATCTCAGAAAAGAAGTGTCTTCCTTTGCCAACAAGAATGCTTTAAATATCCTTACACTACAAAAAGAAGAACAAGGATTGGAAGATACGTTTAGGGATTTGACTAAATAGGACATGATTAGTTTATTAAAAAAAGAAATCAATTCATTTTTTAGCTCAATAATGGGTTATATTATTTTGGTTGTTTTCCTTTTGTCCTCTGGTTTATTTATTTGGGTTTTTCCAGAAACAAGTGTTTTAGATTATGGCTACGCCAATTTAGATAGTCTATTCGGTATGGCACCTTGGTTATTTATGTTCTTAATTCCTGCTGTTACGATGCGGTCTTTTTCAGATGAGTTTAAGTCAGGAACAATAGAACTTTTATATACAAGGCCTATTACCGACCTTCAAATAGTACTGGCAAAATATTTTGCAACTTTATTTCTAGTTGTTATTTCCTTGATTCCGACATTGCTGTATTATTATACGATTCATCAATTAAGTAATCCGATTGGTAATGTGGATCACGGAGCTATCTGGGGATCATATCTTGGATTAATAATGTTGGGTGGCACCTTTGTTTCTATAGGAGTCTTTTCATCATCATTGACAGACAATCAAATTATTGCATTTATAATCAGTATGTTTTTATGCTTCTTTGTGTATTTAGGATTTGACTATTTAAGCAAATTAAGCCTTTTTGTTGGTGAGCTCGATAGTGTGATTTTATCATTAGGTATTGATGAACATTATAAATCTATTAGTAGGGGCGTTTTAGATAGTAGAGATGTAGTTTACTTCATTAGTGTCATTTTGTTGTTTATCCTATTTGCTAAAACGAGCTTAGAAAGTAGAAAATGGTAAATCAGATCAAGTCTGGGAAGACGACGTCTATTTTTAGACTACTTATTTTTGTAGCGATCATTTTCGTTGTAAACATCATCGCTTCAAAACTGCATAAAAGGCTTGACCTTACTACTGAAAAAAGATTTACACTATCGCAATCAACTCAAGAACTTTTAAAAGAGTTGGATGATGTACTGTATATCAAAGTATACTTGGAAGGAGAAGGATTCCCTGCTGGATTTAAGAGACTTCAGGTCTCCACCTATGAGATGTTAGATGAGATGAAAAACATTGCCAGAAACAAATTGCAATTTGAATTTATTGATCCCGTTGCTAATGTTGACTCTGATTTGAAGCAAGAAGTTTACCTTGAACTACGTAAAAAAGGGCTTCAGCCAACAAACCTTAAGGTAGAAAAAGATGATAGCTATTCGGAGAAAATAATTTTCCCAGGAGCAATAATCAGCTATAAGGGGCGTGAGACGCCAGTGTTGTTATTGCAAAATCAAATTAGCCTTGGACCAGAACAAGTATTAAATAATTCTATTTCGCTTTTGGAATATACCATTGCAAGTGCCATTAAAAAGGTAGCTCGATATAAAAAACCTAAGATTGCATTTATAAAAGGTCACGGTGAGCTAAATAATAATGAGGTATTTGACATTACTAAAGAACTATTACAAAACTATGTAGTTGATACAATCAACCTTTCCAATATATTATACATACCTAAAGACTATTCCGCAATCATTGTCGCGAAGCCCAATAAGCCAGTAGGCGAAAAAGATAAATTCAAGTTAGATCAATACATCATGAATGGGGGCAATGTTCTTTGGCTGATAGAGACATTGAAGGCTGATATGAGGCTTATGGGAGAAAAGCAGGCATTTGTTACCCAAACATATGAAACAAATCTAGAAGATCAGCTTTTTAGATATGGTGTAAGAATTAATACAGACTTAGTTCAAGATTTTTACAGCATTCCAATACCATTAGTGGTTGGAAATATTGGCAATGCTCCGCAAACTCAAATGTATCCTTGGCCGTATTTTCCGATGGTGACCCCCAAAGATGAACACCCTATCGTTAAAAACCTTGATGCGATGATGTTTCAATTTGCTAACTCGATAGATACGGTAAGGGTTAAAAATGTCAAAAAAACAATTTTACTCACTAGTTCTGAATATAGTAAAGCCTTATTATATCCCGTTCGAGTACATTTAAGTATGTTGAAGTATAAACCAGATTTAACAAAGTATACACAGAAAAATTTACCACTGGCAGTTTTGTTGGAGGGAGGATTTACATCCATATTCAAGAATAGGCTCACTCCGAAAACTTTACAAACAATTGATTCCATTGATGAGATTGAGTTTAAAGAAAAAAGTTTGCCATCAAAGATGATTGTAGTTTCTGACGGAGATATTATGGCAAATGAATACGCACCTCAAAAAGGGCACTATCCTTTAGGGTTCTATAGATATACACAGCAAGTATTTGATAATAAAAATTTCCTTTTAAATGCTATAGAGTATCTGGCTGACGATAACAATTTAATAGCAATAAGAAATAGAGAAGTCAAACTGAGATTACTTGACAAGGTAAGAGTAAAAAAGGAAAAGCGTGAATGGCAACTGTTCAATACAGTATTACCAATAGCTATCGTTCTTTTATCTGGATTGGTATTTATCTATTTGAGAAAAAGAAAATACGGCAAGTAGGTTTTCGCTGACATATTCAGTTAGTATTTTTCAAATTCCTACATTTGTATTACTAAAACGAACATTATGAACACAGCTTATGTAATTGATGCCATCAGAACTCCAATAGGGAGATACGCAGGTGCATTACAGACGATTAGACCAGATGATCTAGCCGCTTTGGTGATTAAAGACTTAATGGAAAGAAATGTTTCAGTAGACCATGCTTTAATTGAAGATGTTATTTTGGGCTGTGCTAATCAAGCTGGAGAAGATAACAGAGATGTTGCCAGAATGGCATTATTACTAGCAGGTTTGCCAATTGAGGTAGGTGGCAACACGGTTAACAGATTATGTGCTTCAGGACTACAAGCAATAATGGATGCCTCAAGAGCCATTATGTGCAATGAAGGTATGTTTTACATTGCTGGTGGTGTAGAAAGTATGACAAGGGCACCATTTGTAATGGCAAAATCATCGACAGCCTTTAATCGAAAACCAGAAATATATGATACAACTATTGGTTGGAGATTTACAAATCCTAAATTAGCAAAAATGCATTACCCCTTTGCGATGGGAGAGACAGCAGAAAATGTTGTAGAAAAATACAAACTAACTCGTGAAGAACAAGACGACTTTGCTTTTGGGTCACAACAGAAATATCAAGCTGCTTTTAAAGCAGGAAGATTTAAAGATGAGATCATACCTGTAGAGATTCCGCAAAGAAAGGGGGCAATGGTAACAGTTGATACAGATGAACACCCTCGGCCAGATACACCAAGAGAAAAGCTAAGTCAACTTCGCCCTGCTTTTAGAGAAGGTGGAAGTGTGACAGCAGGAAACTCATCAGGAGTAAATGATGGTGCAGCTGCATTATTATTGGCATCACAGGAGGGAGTAGATAAATATAACCTTAAGCCAATGGCAAAAATTGTTTCCATGGCAGTAGCAGGAGTCACTCCAGATTGTATGGGTATCGGCCCAATTCCTGCAACACAAAAAGCACTTAAAAGAGCAGGGCTATCAGCTAATGATATGGACTTAATAGAGTTGAATGAGGCTTTTGCATCACAGTCTATTGTATGTATGAGAGAACTTGGATTAGATGAAACAAAAGTAAATGTGAATGGAGGATCTATCGCACTAGGACACCCTCTAGGAGCATCAGGGGCACGAATATCTACGACGCTATTGCATGAGATGAAGAAAAGAGATGGAGTTAAGTACGGTCTGGCAACAATGTGTGTGGGAGTAGGTCAAGGAGCTGCGATCATTTACGAAAAGTGCTAACCTTTTAGCTCCAGACTAAAAGCTATGCAATGAATCTTACTGTTGACGTTGGGAATACTAAAACCAAAATAGCTGTTTTTGACCAACACCATCTTTTAAAGACAGATAGTTTTAAAACGCTTGATGTAGATCAGCTTAAAGCACTACTGGAGAAATATGAAATCAAAAGTAGCATCCTCTCCGAGACAGGGGCTCCTTTGTCAAGACAAGCAATTGAATTTCTAGACAAGCAAACTCGCTATTATTATCTAAACGATCAACTCAAGTTACCATTTGTAAATAATTACAAAACACCTCAAACTTTGGGAAAAGATAGAATTGCAGCAGTAGCGGGCTCAAGAAGCATTAGTGCTAAAACCAATACCTTAATAATTGACGCTGGGACATGTATTACGTTTGACTTTATTGATGAACATAATCACTATTATGGAGGGGGGATCACTCCTGGAATTTCGATGAGATTAAAAGCCCTAAACAATTTTACAGATAAATTGCCGTTAGTAAAAAGAGAAAAATTTGAAACACTGATAGGTCAAAGTACAAAAGAAAGTATTCTATCAGGTGTGCAAAATGGAATAATAGCAGAAGTGAATGGAATGATTGATCGATACAAAAATGAATACAAAGACCTTAAAATATTGCTAACAGGAGGTGATGCAATTTTCTTTGAATCCAAACTTAAAAATGAGATATTTGCAATCCCCAATTTAATCCCTATTGGATTAAATGAAATCCTAAATTTGAATGCAATATAGATTTTTTGCGCTTTTCTTATTTTTAGCTATTAGCGTTCGCTCACAAGATAACAATCTGTTTTCTAAGCATGGACTTGGAGAACAAGAGTCTGAGTCATTTGCTATTAGCAATGCAATGGGAGGTCTAAAAAGTGCCTTTAGAGATAGGCATAATCTCAATATTGCTAACCCTGCATCTTACAGTGCGCTTGAGCTAACAACTTTAGAAATGGGTTTACGAGGTATTTCTAGAACTTACACAACAGCTAGTCAAGAGCAGTTTTCTAGAGACGTTGAATTATCCTATCTAGCTATAGGACTTCCAATTGCAAAGTGGTGGGGAGGCAGTTTTGGTATTGTGCCAAAGACCAGAACATCCTATGACTTTACCTTTAAAGAGCATATTCCCAGTTTGGATACAGTAACTTATGTTAATAAAGGAACTGGAGGGACAAATAAACTCTTTGTTGGTAGTAGCTTTGATGTATTAACAATCGATAAAATAAGAGAGGACTCAGCTTTACAAACCATTAAGCAAACATTATACAAAGTTGACACTGGTTACATTAGCCTGCCAGATAGCATTACGCAAAAGAAGCTAAAGGCAATGGACTATATGTATCAGGGAAAAAAAGTAGCCATCATTGATACTACCTATAAACGATATGGGTTGAGAACAAAAAACATTTATCATCAGCTATCTTTAGGCTTTAATGTGAGCTATCTCTTTGGAGAGATTACAACCACAGATTTTACCTTTTTTAAAGACTCTACCACTTTTGCAACACCATTCAGTAATAGAAATACAGAAAATATATTACTAAGCGGAATAAATTGGGAGCTAGGCTTACAGTATACAACAAAATTGACAAACGAAATATCTTTAACCCTTGGCGGTAGTGGTAGGGTTTCGCAACCACTACAAACCAATGCTACATCTTTATGGGAAAGCTTCATTGGAATAACAGAAAACCCTCTTCCGAGTCAGATAAGAGATACTTCAGGACCGTTCATTACAAATGGAAATGCTATTTTGCCCAGTCAATTTCAAGTAGGATTTTACTTGTCTAAGCCAGATCACTGGAAGTTGGGTGGAGATTATCAATGGCAGAAATGGACAGAATTTAGGACACCAAGTGAAGAAAAAGATACAGCTTTTGTAGATAACTATCAGTTATCATTGGGAGGAGAGTTTATCCCAGATCAAGAGAAAAAGGGCTTAAAATCAATAGCTTATAGGGCTGGGCTAAAAATTGGGACAAACAGACTGATGCTTAATAAAAAGCAGCTAAATCAATTTGGCATGACTTTTGGATTTGGAATACCTAAAAGAGAAACACTTATTGTCGATGGCAGAAAGAAGAGATATACGTTTTATCCTTTTAATGTAGCATTTGAGATTGGCACTATTGGCAACATTAATGATAATTTAATCAAGCAAAACTATTTTAAAACGACAATAGGGCTATCTTTGAACGACAAATGGTTTAATAAAAGAAAAATAGAATGATGACCAAAGCAATAAATTACACGATGAAAACACTTTTTACCGTATTAATTACCATTTTAACAGTAAACATATTTGCACAATGTGATAAATGGGGTGCCGATAGCACAATGGGAATGCAAGAGCTATCTATTTATAAAGAGTTTTATAAACAAAAAAACTATAAAGATGCCTATTCACACTGGCAGTATGTTTTTAAGAATGCTCCAGGAGCAAGAAAGTTTACCTATGTGGATGGAGTGAAAATTTTAGAATATAAGATCAAGGCAACCAAAGATACCAAGAAAAGAGCTGCATTAATAGATACCTTGATGCTGCTGCATGATCAAAGAATAAAGTGTTTTGGAGAAGAAGGGTATGTTTTAGGAAGAAAAGGTATAGAGATGGTTAAGTTTAAAGGAAGTGAAGTAGAGGAAGTTTATAATACGTTTGATAAAGCGGTATCACTTACTCAGAATGAGACAGAATATTATGTATTAGAATATTACTTTAAGTATGTTGTAAAGGCATATGAGAAAAACTTGATCGATAAAAAGAAAGTGTTAGATATCTATCAGAATGTAACGAAGATAACTGATGCTAATTCATCAGGAAAAGGAGCAAGTAAGTATGCAGAAGTAGCGCAAAGGGTGGGAGATGATTTTATTGGTGCAAAGATTGTAGAGGATTGTGCACAAGCAAAAGAATTGTTTGAGGAGGGGTATAAAGCAAATCCAGATGACAAGGCAACATTAACTCAAATGTTTGAAGTAATGAGAAGTGTTGGCTGTATCGATGATCCATTATTTATTGAAGTAACAGAAAAGCTGAATACCAAAGAGCCAAGTGCTAAAATGGCTTCATTCCTAGCAAAGGCAAAGGCCTCAAAAAATGAACTACAAGAAGCCATCAAATACTGTAATCAAGCAATAGAGCTAGAAACAGAAAACGATAAAAAAGCGGAGTATTACCTTTTTATGGCAGAGATATATCAAAAATCTAACCAATACAGCGCAGCAAGAACAAATGCATACAAAGCAGCGGATTTAAAGTCAGGCTGGGGAGATCCGTATTTATTAATCGGAGATTTATATGCCTCAAGTGGTCCATTGTGCGGCCCTGGAACTGGCTTTAAAAGCCAAGTCGTTACATGGGTTGCTATAGATATGTACAACAAAGCAAAATCAGTAGATGCATCCGTTGCTTCAAAAGCAAGTAAGAAAATTGCTAACTATGCAAAGTATATGCCTACAAAGGAAGATATCTTCTTGAATATTCCAGATAAGAAAGAAGGAGATAGTTATGAAGTAGGTTGCTGGATAAGTCAATCTACTACCGTTCGTGCAAAAAAGATGTAGTTCTTAGGCATTTTTCACTTGCGTTTATTTAAGCCGTTGATTTTATTGGGGTTTAATTAGGAATATATGCGATATATATATTACCTTTATCTACTAAAACCTGAAACTTTTTTACGTGAATTACGTATATAAAACAATGCGACTCAAATCAAATTTAAGCATCTTATCGCTTATAATAGGTGTTTTATTCTCATCAAACGTTTTAGCAACAGTAATCACCTCAGTTCAGAGTGGAGATTGGGAAGATGTCAATACATGGGATTGTGTATGCAATCCTGCAGGTAGCTCCTCGGATCGTGATACCATAATTATTGATATTAATGATACTGTTACCGCACAAAGCGGTAACAAATACATGAGTCGATTTGAAATTAGAAGCGGTGCGTTATATGTAGCAAATGTCGCTAGTACTCATTGTTATGGAGATTATATAATTGATGGTCGTCATGAGGGAAGTAACACTTTAAGGCTTAGGGGGATGGGGACTTTAATTGGAGGTTCAGGTGAGATTGCAACGACCAGGAGGATACAAATAAGGGATGGAGATAAAGAAATACAGTCTTCAGCTGATATAACGAGAAGCGGTCCAAACGATATCTTAATCTTTAGTGGCATTACGGTAACTAATAAAGGTAAGTTTACGATCAATGATAATATTTCTGGATTAGCAACTAGTTCTACATGGATTAATGATGTTGACGCTAGTTTGGTGATTGCTGGAGATTTATTCCCTGGGGATGGGACATTTGTAGGGGACTCTTCAGGAAATACTGTCACGTATAATGGAGCCTTAATTCAAAGTGGAGCGGATGGTGTTTATTACAATCTCTTGAGTAGTGGGACTAGCGTGAGTTTTAATAGTTCAGGAAATACAGTAAGAGTTAAAAACACTTTTAGCATAACGGCAGGAACGGTAACCTTTTCTGACATAAATGTAAATATAGAAGATACTTTTACCGTCAATGGTTCTGTGATTTTTGATAATGCATCTGGGGATAAAAGCTTTGATGATATTGTGATAAATAGCTCGGGTAGTTGGTCGGCAAATACTATCAATGATACCTTTTTGATCAACGGATTTATCGACAACAATGGAGGTAGCTTTGTTGCGGGAAGCTCTTCAGCACCTGAAAATCAGTATATTTTAGAAGGAAGCTCAAAAACTATTTCAAGCAGTAGTTTATTAACATTTCAAAATGTCATAATCAGGGGGACATACACAAATAGTGATAGTATAGAAATTGAAGGTGTTTTAAATGGAGATGGTGGTTCTCTAACACAAGGGGTAAATAGTGTGCTAATGCTTGGAGATGATTTTATGGGAACGTTAACCACCGACTTTACTTCCAATGCAAATACCGTGATTTACAACGGGGCTTCAAACCAAAGTGCTATAGAGGTATCGTATGACAATGTTGTTATCAATAGTACGGGAGGGGCTGTGAATTTTGACAACTCTGGAGCTACCTTTAGTACTAACAACTTAACCGTTACACAAGGTACCGTTACCTTTAGTGATGTTAATGTGAACGTTTCTGGAACGACAAGTATTACTGGAATGATTGCAATCAATAGCGCTAGTGGAAATAGAAGCTTTAATGATATAAATATAAATACTGGTGGAGAATGGAATGTTTCGGTAGATGATTCTATTGAAATTACAGGTTCTGTAGATAATGATGGCGTATTTACTGCTAGCGCTACAAACGGAACTGCTAGTGATTATTTGTTTAGTGGTTCGGCAAAAATGCTTAGCGGAGATAGAAACATCTCAATTCCTAATGCAAGGATAACTGGTACATATACAAACAGTGACTCATTAGAGATAAGTAATATGTTTTCAGGAAGTGGAACATTAATCCAAGGGAGTAATTCAGTATTACAAATTGGTGGTGCCATATCTGGTCTTATAACTGATTTTTCAACTAATTTAAATACTGTGGCTTATAATGGAGCTAGCGATCAAGATATAACTAATACTGATTACTATCATCTTAATATCTCAGGAACTGGAATAAAAACCTTAACTAGTAACTTAAGTTTATTAGGTAGTATGGTCATCAATGGCAACTTGGATGTATCAGCTTCAAATAGAAATATAGATATCAAAGGTAATTGGATAAAGACATCGGGTTCATTTAATGAACGGTCTGCAACCGTTGATTTTTCAGGTGCTACACAAAGCATTGCATCAGACACTTTTAATAATGTAACCATTAACAGCTCTGCAACCGTTGCCTTAGCGGGTAATATTGTCATTAATGGTACTCTAGAAATTGGAAGTGGGACATTAGATGTGAGCGAAAGTAATTATAATATGGAAGTAAAAGGGGATTTCTATCAGGGAGATGGCTTTAATGCACGTCAAGGAAAAGTTACGCTTAATGGCGATTCCCAACAATTTACAGAAGAAGAAATAGTTTTTTATGATCTAGAAATTGACAATTTGAATGATGTAGAAGCAACCTTTGGATTAATATCTGTAGGCAATGTATTAACGTTAACTAATGGTAATTTTGATGTCAGTATAAATGGGCTGCTACTGCTATCTACGGCTTCTGGAACGGCAATAGTAGATGCATCCGTTGGAGTAGGAACTATAAGTGGCGATGTTACTATGCAACAATACGTATCAGGGAGTATAGGATATAGATACTTTGGAGTGCCTGTTTCTGGGCAAACATTAGCTAATCATATGGATGACTATAATATGTATGGTTTTACAGGAGTACCAACTATGAATGATCCAACAGGTGCTAATGGATGGCAAAGTGTTTATACTTACGATGAAGACTCATTATTAGACTCTGAGGTGGGTTGGGTATCGGCTACCAATACAACAAATCCTATGTCGGTAGGTACTGGGTACTCAGCGTATATTTACGATACAGATTTGCCCACTACAGTTGATGTTACGGGCGAAGTGACCTTTAATAATCATGATTTTGGTGTAACCTATACCATGTCTGATTCTGGTATTAATCATGATGGATGGAATTTTATCGGGAATCCATATCCATCTGTCTTGGATTGGTCAAATGCTACTGGTTGGTCAAGGACGAATATGGATAGTGCGGTATATATTTATAGATCAGATCTTGAACAATATGCAAGCTGGATAGATGGCGTAGCTACAAACGGAGGAAGTAACCTGATATCTCCATCGCAAGGATTCTTTGTAAAGGCAAATGCTGCGGCTCCTGCTTTAGAAGTAAACAGAAATGCCACAGGTAGCGCTCCAATTTCATTCTTAAAGGATGGAGAAATCATCTCGTCAATTTATCGGTTGAAGCTTTTAGACTTGAATCAAAACATGAAAGATGAGTTGGTAGTAAGAGTAAAAGAAGGTACAAAAGATGAATTTGAAGGAAGTGCAGATGCATATAAGCTACTAAACGGAGAGGGACAACCTAACTTTTATTCTTACAGCAAAGATAATATGAGGTGTGCTATAAACACTTTTCCTAAAATAACTGGTCAGACAAGAGTACCCATTCTATTATCAGTAACAGCAACCGCTAATTACAATATTGTAGGTGAGTTTACAGACATTGATGAAGAAGGCTGTGTTTTTCTAATCGATAAAAAGTTGGGAAAAACAATTGATATCCGAAATAACAGCTATTCTTTCGCTGCAAGTCCAGAAGATGACATTAATCGTTTTGAACTAAACTTCGGAACTACTGAGGCCAACCTTACAGCCACTGAGGAAACTTATACCATAACGAATGGCATTTCTGTAGAAGCCCAGTTTGAAAACAATTCTCTAGGAGCAGATGCCTATTTATGGGATTTTGGAGATGGAAGTATTGAGTACTCAAATAATGCAGAAGTCACACATGATTTCGAAGAAGAAGGAGTTTATACTGTTATGTTAGTTGCATTTAACTCTAATTGTGGAACAACGGATACTTCTTATCAGACCGTTACAGTAAACAAAACAACTGTCGGAGTTGACCTTAGCGCAGAAAACGCATTTATTGTATATCCTAATCCTATAAAACAAGATTTGTTTATCGTCAATAAGATTAAGACCGAGGTAAATCAAGTTACTATTACAAATATTATGGGGCAAAAAGTATTGGAGCATAATAATGCTTTCAATGGAAAAAAACTACAATTAGATGTATCTGAAGTTCCTTCAGGAATTTATAGCATTGAAGTACACACCGAAGATGGTACTTATCAATACAAGATGACAAAAGAGTAATCTTTTTATGTCATTTGTCAGTAGAAAACTTGTTAGCACCCTTTTTTATTTATTCTTAACGATATCAAGTGCTATTACGTATGCTAATAATGCGCGAGTTTTAGTTAGCAATATTTCACAAGAAGCAGTACAAATAAAGTGGTATAGCAATAGCCTTATATACCCTGAAGGAGTTAATATTTATAGAAATAGCGAAGGTACAGAAGAGTGGATTAAGCTTAACGCAACTCCAATCATAAAAGAGGATAAAACTGACCTAAGCGACTTTAAAAACGACTCAACAGCATTTGCATTAGCAGAAATGGTTAATGTAACACCTAAGGAGAAACTTGAAGGATTCCTATTATTAAATGTTTTGGTGAAATCTTTTCAAAGTACAGATTTATGTGATTTCCTTGGTATAAGCTATGTCGATAGTGACGTGCAAGTCGATCAGGAATATCGATATAAAATAACAGCTTTAGTAGGAACTACAGAAGAATCATTAGCAATTTCGGATTATATCAAAGCCACCACGCCTCAAAAAATAAATCCACCAGATAGTATTACTGTTAGGACAGAAAAAGAAAAGGTCAATATATCATGGAAGCCCAATGATGGTCTGTTTTATGCTGTTGACGTGTATAGAAGATCTAAAGGAGAAAAAACCTTTAAAAAGGTTAATAATAATCCATTGATGGTTTCTAAATTTCCTAAACAAGATGGCTCTATGGGCTATCCTGACGTTTTTTACCAAGATTCAGATGTGGAACCTAAACAAGTTTATGACTATCAAATTATCGGATTAGACTATTTTGGAGGCAAAAGTGAGCCTAGTAAAATATTTACAATAACTGTAGAAGACTATAACCCTCCTCCAAAGCCAAGAGTTAAGGAGGCGAGTGTAACGAATTTATCAATTGACCTTTCATGGGAAATAGAGGAAGATTCAGACATAGAAAAGTTTCAAATTATAGGTTCTACAAGTTCAATAGGTAAATACACAAAATTTAATAAAGAGGTTATTGGTAGAGAGAAAAGGAACTATCAATTGCAAGTTGATAAGCCCGCAGGTTATTATTTTAAGCTGGTAGCAGTTGACTCATCTGGAAACAAAACAAGTTCAAATCCGAGATATGTTGAAGTGGCAGATATTATACCACCTAAAAAACCTTCTGATATTTACATTAAAAAAGATACAGGGAGACTGACGCTTTTATGGGATCATAATTCCGAGCCAGACTTAAAAGGGTATTATGTGTATAGAGCAGCTGGCAGTAATTCTAGCGATTTTGTATTGCTAAATGCTAGGCCTTTAAACTCAAGCAGCTTTATAGATCTACATCCAAAGAGAACACGAAATAGAATGAGATATAAAGTGGTAGCTGTTGATACTAATTATAACTATAGTGAAGCATCAAATATAGCAACAGTTGATATGATTGACATGATTTCTCCAGAAAAGCCTGTAATTAAAAGGGTTTTGCAAAATGACAAAGCAGTAGAAATTGAGTGGGTGCAAAATGTAGAAACTGATTTGATGCAGTACTGGTGCATTAAGTCCGTTAAAGAAGAAGGTATCTTTGTTAGATTAGAGGAGATAAAAATTTCTGCTGAGGAAAAATCATTTATTGACCTAAAGATTGTTCCAGATGCTGTGTATCAATATGTTTTGATAGCAGAGGATGGTTCAGCAAATAGATCATTGCCTTCTACTCCTTTTGAGATTGAAATTGTTGCGACTGAGCAAGTTTTGTTAGAACTTGATAATGTCAAAGCGAAGTATAAAAGACAGAGCAAAACGGTTGTTATAAATTGGGAAGAACCTAAAAATCAAATATTGGGCGTAAAAGTTTTTAAAAAATCGAGAGATCAAGAGGTGTTCTATCCAATTTCTGATCTTCTACAAAGTGAGGACTATTTTGTAGATAAAACTGTCAGTGGTCCTGAAGATACATTAACATATGAAGTAAGAGCATATAGTGATCAAGGAGATATTTATCGGTCACAACTATTGGAAGTGAAGGTGAAATAATCACAATAAATATCCTTTTCTTTGCCTTATGTCTTCACAAGCTTGGGTTTATCTCGGATTATTCTTAGCCAATTTAATATATGCGGGCAATTACACGATTGCTAAAGAGGTAATGCCTGAATATTTGCAACCTTTTGGCTTTATCTTATTAAGAGTAATTGTGGCTTGTGTCATGTTTTGGTTGACGAGCCTATTTTTTCAAAAGGAAAAAGTTGAGAGGAGGGACTTATTAAAGCTAGCTCTGTGTGCAGTTTTTGGTGTGACGATCAACCAGTTGGCATTCTTTTCAGGTTTGGCATTGACCGTTCCGATAAATGCCTCCATTATTATGGTGACAACACCAATTTTAGTTTTGATTATTTCCATGTTGTGTTTAATTGAAAAGCTTACAATTTTCAAAGGCATAGGTATTTTGTTAGGTGCTTCTGGAGCCACTTTTTTGGTACTGCGAGGTGGTGGTCCACAGATGAGTGCAGATACCTTCTGGGGAGATATCTTGATATTGGTCAATGCAATTTCATATGGGATATATTTAGTTCTAGCAAAACCATTGATGAAAAAATATCATGCATTAACGATTGTAAAATGGATATTCCTTTTCGGAGCTATTTACATTTTGCCTTTTGGATATAGAGATTTGTTAGTTGTAGAGTGGAATGAGCTTTCATGGCAGATATGGTCGTGCATAGCATACGTGATTATTGGAACATCTTTTATTGCCTATTTGCTAAATACCATGGCATTGAAATATGTAAATGCATCTGTTGTAGGAGCTTTTATATATCTACAGCCATTTTTGGCAGCTATTATTGCCATATCTTTTGGAAAAGATCATTTGGATAGCACAAAAATTATTGCAGCTATATTGATATTTTCTGGTGTCTTTTTGGTGTCATATAGCAGAAAAGTAAATGCTAATTAATAAAAAAAGACATATTGTATTTGGGGTTATTATATTAATTCTTGGACTCAGCTTTTGCATAAATCCTAAGGCAACTTGGCAAGCACCACAAAATATTTTAGGAAATGCATATGCTTCAATTATAGAAGCAAGGGTTTTATCAGAATATAATTATGATGATGTTATAATTTATGAAACAGATCGTGCTTACTTAGGGTTTACATTAGGAGAACATATCTTTTTAGGGAAACAGGCATCTTTTAATGGAAATATTTACACGCATGAATTTGGGCACGTTGTGCAAAGTCGATCTTGGGGTTGGCTTTACTTACCTATCATTGCGATTCCAAGCTTTGTTACTTCAGCCTTTTCTGAAAAGGGATTTCATAACAGAACATGGTATGAGAGAGATGCAAGTCAAAAGGGACCTGAATATTTAAAAAAGCTTGATCCGGAATATGTCCCAATCGGCGGATGGAGAAGATATGAGTGGTTATTTGATCAGAAGTTGTAATAGTTCATGAATAGGCTTCAAAAAATTCTTCTCCAGCTCCCCTCCTTATTGGCAGGAATGGAATAAGGGGTGGTAAAAAGTAATTTTTAGAAATGTCTGTAAGTTTAGTTAAACACGAAATCCAATAACTAAAACATCATCAATCTGTTCATAATCCTGTTTCCAATTATTGTAAAAATTCAAGAGCTTTTCTTCTTGTTGACTGAGACTTTCAGATTTAATGTCAACTAGCAATTGCTTAAATCGTTTTGTCATCATTTTTTTCCCTTTTTCTCCTCCAAATTGATCTGCATATCCATCGGAGTGAATATAAATCGTGTCTTTAGAAGTTATTTTTACTTGATGTGTATCAAATTTCTGCTCGTCCTCAGTATGACCTGCTATTCCCTTTTTAGTGGCTCTTATTTCTTCTACTTCTGAGCCGTTTTCTTTTACAATCCATAGTGGTCTGTTTGCTCCTGCATATTCAATAGTATTATCAGTTTTGTTAATGCTGCAAAATGCAATATCCATACCGTCTTTGGTCGATTCTATGTCCATAGTTTGTTGTAATGACTTTTTGATTGCTTTATTGGTATACTGCAAAATTTCTCCAGGGTGTTGATGAAAGTTAATTGCCTCTTTAAGCTTTTCAATACTTAAAACGCTCATGAAAGCTCCTGGAATACCATGTCCAGTGCAGTCTGCTGCAGCGATATAAATATGATTATCCGTTTCATGATAAAAATAAAAGTCACCACTGACAATGTCTTTGGGCTGGTATACAATCAAGTTCTGATAAATCCCTTTGTTAATTTCCTTTCTGCTTTTCATCAAAGCTTTTTGAATCCTTAGAGTATAGTTGATACTGTCTGTAATCTCTTTATTCTTTGTATCTAGCTCCTCGTTGATTTGTTTCTTTTCTAAAAACTGTTGATAGACCCAGTAGCTAAAACCAATCGTAAGCAGTAGCATACCACATGCAAAGTATATAATTAGTTGTCTTTTTTTAACTTTTGTTTGATAGATTAGCTCTCTTTTTTCTTGTTCAGCGATGATAAGTTCTTGTTGTCTGTCAAACTCATATTGCATCTCACGTTGGGTAACTAATTTTATATTCTCCTCGTTTTGAAGGCTATCCCTGTACAGGATATATTTTTTAAAATATCCTAACGACTCGTTATACTTGCCTTGAGCTTCCTTTAAAGTTGATAAATATTGATAACTATACTGAATATCCTTTTTACTATTAATTTCTTTCGAAACTTTTAATGCTCGTTTTAGATAGTTCGTTGCTTCATCATATTGTTGGAGTGAAGTGCAAACGTTGCCTAGGTTGGTTAGCGTTTGTGCAATTCCTTCTTGATCTCCAATGCTTTCTCGTATGTTTAAAGATTCTTTTAATGTAGTTTCTGCTTTTACATAGTCTGCGCTATTAATGTAAGCTAGCGCTATATTGTTCAAAGCTAGTGCAGTATGAGTCTTATCTCCAGTTTTTTTGTAAATGAGTAGTGCCTTTTGATAGAAAACAATACTTTTGGCATAATCTCCTTCCTGTAAGCAAGCGGTGCCGATATTGTTATAAACATTGGCTACTCCTGATTGGTTATTATCCGATTTATAAAGCTTTAATGCTAGATTGTAATTACGTAAAGCATCTTTGTTTTCATCTTGTTCGTTGTATATTTTGCCAATATTATTATAAGCATTGGCTTTCCCAGTTTTATCTCCCAACGCTTCGTAGGTTTTAAGAGCATTGAAAAATGGTTCTAGAGCCGTCATATAATTACCCTGTCTATAATGAGTAAACCCTATATTATTATAGACCATGCCTAGCCTATGTCTATGATTTAACCTTTCATAAATAGCTTGTGCTTTATATAGGTAATAAAGAGAGGAATCAAATATGCCTTGGTATAAAAAAGATGTACCAATGTTATTATACGAATCTCCTGTGCCTAATGTATCACTTATTTGAAGTCTAGTGCGAAGGGCTTTTTTGTGAAAGCTCCGAGCTACAATATATTCATTTTCGTTATGATACAGGTTGCCAATAGTATTGTAACAACGTCCTATAGCTTTTTGATAATCTCCTTTATTTGGAAGTGTTTGATAGGCTGAAATAGCCTTTTGTAAATTGGACTTTGCCAAAGAAATTTCTTGTTTGTTAATCTGTTCATTAGCTAATTCAAATAGGGAATCAGCATCTAAACTTTTAGCATAAATAGATATAAAGCTTAAAAACATTAGAGAAGTGAACAGACAAATACGTATAAATCTTAGCATCTTGAGATTAAAGATAATGATTGTTGAGATTGTAATCCTCTCGTGATAATAGTTTCTTTTGTTTACTTGCGAAAAAGATCAATGGCAATCAAGCGCTCCAAAGAATCTACAGAAATACTTCTTGTCTGGTTTTTTTTGAGATCGATTATAAACGCTGAGCTTTTCATATCTGGTTTTAGAGTAGCTTTATAAAGAAGCTGTTTTTTTTCGTCATTATAGATTCCAGATATGATGTATAGCTCCTTTGCATCAATAGCAGAATCTTTTACTGCATTTTCTAATTCTAGCCAATTCTTTTTTATGGTATCATTTACGAGAATTAAATTACATTGCTCTAATGTAGCTATCAAAGCTTCTTTTGACCATCTAAAATCAGCAGAAGGAGCTAATTGTATAGTATTATTAGGCACTTGTTTATTGGTATTAAAATAACCCATGGTTTCTTTTCTAGTAAGCTGATAAGACACCCATTGATTAGATGAGTCTATGATACATCGGGCAAACCCTTCATATTTGTGTAGCTTTCCATTGCAATCAGGAGCACCAGTGAAATAAGCTTGATTAATGGTGCTATACAGAATAACTGTAATGATAATAGGAATTAAAAAAAGTAGTAGTAATAACTTTCCTCTCATAATAGCTCGTATAAAATACTGTACAAAAATGTTAAAAAGCTGTTAGAAACCTTGATATTATTAACAAAATGTTCAAAAACCAATTTCATTTTGTAATTTTAATTAGCAATCTTGTAGTTATTATAACAGTATAGCAATGAACAAGTCAATTATACAATATGCTAAAATGCGAGCTGAGCAAATCAGAAAAGAACAATTAAAGGTTCAAAGCTTGAGTTCAAGTTTTTTAAACGATGAATCCTTAAGTAGTGCTTTAGATAGCATTCTTTCTGCTGCAAATAAGCTGAAAAAGGCATAAGTATATCAAATTTTTTCCGATCGGTTGATGGAAGAGCAAGATAATTCAGGTTTAGAAGAAAATCAATCACCTAAAGAGACCAGCAACAACATTCATGCCATTCCTGTCTCTGGAATGTTTGAAAACTGGTTTTTAGACTACGCTTCGTATGTTATTTTAGAGAGAGCTGTTCCAGCTATAAATGACGGGTTAAAACCAGTTCAAAGAAGGGCTCTGCACTCCATGAAAGAGCTGGATGATGGTCGTTTTAATAAGGTTGCAAATGTCATTGGACATACGATGCAGTATCACCCCCATGGTGATGCAGCTATTGGAGACGCTATTGTTAACCTAGGTCAGAAAGATTTATTAATTGAAACTCAGGGTAACTGGGGGGATGTAAGAACAGGAGATAGCGCGGCCGCGCCAAGATATATTGAAGCGAGATTATCCAAATTTGCATTAGAAGTAGCTTTCAATCCTGATACAACAGAATGGCAGGTTTCCTACGATGGGAGGAAGAAAGAGCCAGTTACCTTACCGATGAAATTTCCTATGTTATTGGCACAGGGCGTAGAGGGTATTGCCGTAGGACTTTCTACTAAAATTATGCCGCATAACTTTATTGAACTATGTAAAGGCTCTATTTCGGTTTTAAAAGAAAAGTCAACCAAACTACTGCCAGATTTTCCAACAGGTGGACTAGCAGATTTTAGTGATTATAACAGAGGTGAAAGAGGTGGGAAAATAAGAGTACGATCAAAGATAGAGGTAGTTGACAAGAAGACTTTGGCGATTAAGTCTGTGCCTTATGGGACTACTACTACTGGTCTGATAGATAGTATTGTAAAAGCAAATGACAATGGCAAGATCAAGATTAAGCAAGTTGTTGATAATACGGCTAAAGACGTCGAGATATTTGTCCATATAGCACCTGGTATCTCTCCTGATGTGACATTGGATGCACTTTATGCTTTTACAGATTGTGAGGTATCAATTTCTCCTAATACCTGTGTGATTGTAGATGAGAAGCCAGCATTTATGAATGTTGATGAAGTGCTCAAAATATCTACAGAAAAGACAAAAACTCTATTAAAAAGAGAGCTTGAAATTAAAAAAGCAGCACTTGAAGAGAAATGGCATTTTTCGTCATTGGAAAAGATTTTTATTGAGAACAGGATTTATAGAGATATAGAGGAATGTGAAACCTGGGAGGCCGTTATAGAGGCTATCGATAAAGGGCTAGAGCCCCACAAGAAAAAACTTAAACGAGAAGTCACACAAGAGGATATTGTTAGGCTTACAGAAATAAAAATCAAGCGAATTTCAAAATACGATTCCTTTAAAGCAGATGAATACATCAAAGATTTAGAAGAAAAAATTGCTGAAGTAGAGCATCACTTGAAACACTTGACAGAATTTGCAATAGCGTATTTTGAGAAATTAATAGAAAAATATGGGAAGGGTCGTGAGCGGAAGACAGAAATAGCAACCTTTGAGACAATAAAGGCGAGTAGGGTTGCTGTATCCAATAGAAAATTATATGTTAATAGAAGAGAAGGCTTTATTGGCTATGGGCTGAAAAAAGACGAGTATGTATGTGATTGCTCGGATCTTGACTTGATTATAGCTTTTAGAAGAGATGGTAAGTTTATGGTTTCCAAAGTATCTGATAAGTCATTCTTTGGAAAAGATATTATTCATGTAGCTGTATGGAAGAAGGGAGATGATCGTATGGTGTATAATATGATTTATGCCGATCCTAAAATGGGTAAATCATTTGCGAAAAGATTTTCTGTTACATCAATAACGCGAGACAAAGAATATGACCTGACAACTGGAAATCCTGAAACCAAAGTGGTTTACTTTACAGCAAATCCGAATAGTGAATCAGAGGTTGTAGGTGTTACGCTTTCTCCAAGCTCAAAGGCCAAAAAGAAACAATTCGAGTACGACTTTGGGGAATTAGCAATTAAAGGAAGAGGATCTCGGGGAAATGTTATTTCCAAATATGCAATTTCAAAAGTTACAAGGAAAGAACTTGGAGAGTCTACCATCGGAGGAAGGGATATTTGGATTGATAAAACAGTAGGGAGGTTAAATACCGAGGAAAGAGGAGACTATCTAGGTAGCTTCGATACAGATGATCAAATCTTATGTATTTACAAAGATGGTTCTTATGATTTGACAGAAGCTGACTTGGTAAATCATTACAACGTTGAGGAAATAGAAATTATCGAAAAGTTTAATCCTGAGGGGGTAATATCAGCATTATACTTAGATGGAAAGTTAAAGAAGTACTTCATTAAGCGTTTTCAAGTGGAGACGAAGACCACTGGCGAGCAATTTGTCTTTATATCAGAAGAATCTGGGTCTAAGCTTTTAAAGGTATCTACTGCAAAATATCCGATTCTGAACTTTGAGTACAATACAAAGGCGGGTGGAGATAAAAAGTCAGATGAAATTGATATGGTTGATTTTATTGACGTAAAAGGGTGGAAGGCCATGGGTAATAGACTCAAATACCATACCATGAGCAAAGTCACTTTGAGCGAAGTTGAGAAGGAAGTTGCAGGGGAGGATGGGTCGACAGGTACGTCAAACGAAGAGTCCAATGAAAAAGATCAGCCAGATCTTTTAAATAAAGATACCAAAGGAAAAGAGGAAAGCAGCAAGACTGAACGTGTATCTAAGAAAGATGATGAAGAATTAGAAGAAGACACGCCATCTAAAGAGGACTTAGAATTTGAGGCTCAGGTTAAAAAAGAGCTTGAAGAAGAAAAGAAACAAGAAAGTGAAAACACTTTAGAGTGGACGGCAGATGAAAAAGTACCTGATACAAAAGATAAACCTAAAGGAGAGCAACAACTTGGGTTGTTTTAAAATGCATTTTCTAAGCAGCATTCTGCTATGGGATTTCGTGGCTAAGCAAAGTGTTTTTTTATTTCTTTAAATAATCTTTTCTGATCTTGACGGCTATCAAAAATTGTGATCACTAAAATTTCATCAGTTTTTACTAAGTAATAAGCTGAGTTCTGTTTGCTAATTACGAGCTTCCTAATATCTGGTCTGATCTTACTTTGGGGGAATACTAGGGGCGATTTTTTAATTAAAGTGAGTTTCTTATTAAGTCTTTTGAGAAACTTTTCTCTACTGGCTTCTGACCAGTTAGAGTCAATATAGTCTAGGATTAACTCAAGCTTATATGATGCTAGTCTAGATAACTTTACTTTCATGAAACTCTTTTGAGAATGTCTTCCCAATCTTCTGTTTGACCATTCTCAATTTGCTTAATACCAAAGTCTATCTCCTCTTTCTCAGCTTCTGTAAGCTCTAACCAAAAGTCCTCATTTTTGCTTAAGAGAGTTTCTCTCAATTTATTGATCAGAGCTTCATTCTCGATACCCAATATTGCTTTGATTAACTCTATTTTTGATGATTGAATATCCATATCTCTGTTTTGTAATTAATCCGTAAAAGCCGTTTCTCCTTTTTGCTCGTCAATAAAATTCTTAATCCAAGTAGATGTAGTTGATTTAGGTCGTTCAATAGGAAGACCTAATAATCTATCCCAGCAAAGGGATGCCAAGACGCCTAGTGCTCTAGAAACACCGAACAGCACTGTATAGAAATCATATTCCTTTAGACCATAGTGTAATAGTAATGCTCCAGAGTGTGCATCGACATTTGGCCAAGGGTTTTTAACTTTTCCAGTAGCTTCTAAAATATCTGGAACCACATCATAAATATCCCATACAATATTTACCAACTCATCATCCGGCATATGCTCTTTAGCAAATTCCATTTGAGCGGTATATCGAGGATCTGTCTGCCTCAATACAGCATGACCATAGCCAGGTACTACTTTTCCAGCTGCAAGAGTTTCTCTTACATACTGTGCAATTTGCTCTTTGGTTGGTTTGCCTCCACCTAACTCTTCTTTCATAGAAAGAATCCAACGAATTACCTCTTGATTAGCCAAGCCATGTAATGGTCCTGCCAACCCATTCATTCCAGCTGCAAAAGATAGGTAAGGATCGCTTAGTGCTGAACCCACCAAGTGAGTTGTGTGGGCAGATACGTTGCCTCCTTCATGATCTGCATGAATGGTCATGTACAACCTCATTAATGCTTGAAATCCGTCATCATCAAACCCCATCATGTGAGCAAAGTTGGCTGCCCAATCTAAATCATTATTAGGTTCAATCTGTTGATTATTTCTATATTTTCTGTTGTAGATGTATGCTGCAATTCTAGGAAGCTTAGCAATTAAGTTCATCACATCTTCATACATATATTCCCAAAGCTCTTTTTTATTTACTCCATCTCTGTAAGCCTTTGCAAAAACAGAGCTTCCCTGCATTGCCATTACGCCAATGCTAAACTGAGTCATTGGGTGAGTGTCCACATCTAGAGCGTCTAATGCCTTAAATACGCTATTTGAAATTTCTGCTCTTTTTCTCCACTCATCACTAATAAACTTTACATCTTCTTCAGTAGGAAGCTCACCAACAAGCATAAGGTAAAATAGTCCTTCAGGAAGTGGTTCTGTCCCACCTGGAGCTTTAGGTAGCTTTTCTTTTAATTCAGGAATTGGATATCCTCTAAATCGAATGCCTCTTTCTGGGTCTAAGCTAGATGTTTCTGTTACTAATGCTCGTACACCTCTCATTCCTCCATAAGCTTGGGCAATTGAAACCTTTCCAATAGTTAAATCCCCATGATCTTTGATAAATCCCCTTACTTTTTCTGCCATTGGCATGGCTTTCTCTGCAAACCTTTCTTTTAGTGTACTCATTAGACTTTATAAATTTTAAAACGTTAATCGCGGAAGTCCAAATATACTGAAAAGAAAAATCAATAAAAAGGACTCAAAAATTAAATATTGATTAAAGCTTTACTTAACTAAAGCAAAATTTCCTCTAATATGATCTTCTGAGTCCTTACCAAGAAGCTTTACAACTCCTTCATATACATAAATATCCTCAATTACTGGTTCACTTTTGAAGTATCCTTGCCATTTGGCATCTTTCTCGTTAGAAGTGAATAATAAATTTCCCCAGTAGTCATATATATTTAAGTAAGCATATTCGATATTCGTACCAATAATTCCAAAATCATCATTGAGTCCGTCACCATTAGGGCTAAATACATTAGGTATAAAGTAATAAGAGCATCCAGCATCCAATTCTACATGAAGTGTATCTGTTACAATGCACTGGTTGCTATCTTCATAGGAGACTAAATATGAGCCTTCTTGATTAGGAACTATTGCTGATAATGAGGTATCTGTTCCTACAAATTGAATGTTAACAACTTGAAAAGTGCCAACTATATCTGTTAAGCTTACCGTATCATTAGGACATATTACATTTATATGACTAGAGGAAATGTTGATTTTGTCAATTGCAATACTATTTGAGTTATTGAACGTATCACATTCGTCGAACTGAGCATATATTGAATTTAATGATTCGTTAATGTAAACAAAAAGACTATCCGTATCTACCACCTTTAGTAAAATTCTTGGGATAATAATACAAGTATCAGAAATGATACTTTGATTTATTATGGTATCCAATATGTTGACCCCATTCTTGCTTTTAGAGCCTAGATAAAATGACAATGAGAAGCTAGGAGATATATTTACGTTTTCTGTATTATTACATATTTCTAAGTCGATTTGAAGATCATTACAATTTCCTGTGTCATTTAGGCTGATAATATTAACTGTTGCGTCTGCAATACTGCTATAGCACTTTACCATACCATTTTGGTCATATAAAGAGGATTGTTGTATAAAAGCATCTTGATTGACCAAGGATGGATTGGCATGCATTTGTTGCTGTGTGGGGATACTGAGATCATCATTAATATTCACATTAAAATAATTATATTGATTCCATACAGTTCTAGTTGGTGGCCAGTTATTTAATGTAGATTTAAATGCCATAACAATTGCAGTGTCTCCTTTCTCCTTTACACTAATAATGTTGGCATGAGCATCACCATTAACATCTGCGATAACAGGATTTGCCATTAATGTCCCATTGGGACAGTAAATAGATGATAAAATATCGCCATTACTAGCATTTAATATTTTTAAAGAATCAGAACCTCTGTAAACTACCTCACATATACCATCACAATCAAAATCAAAGGCAGAAGGACTACAATAAGGACTATTCTCTATAATGGGCTTTTCCCAGGCTATAAGAAAACTATCTTGAATCGGATCATAATCTAGTAGAACCATTTGATAACTTGCAGGCGGGCCTGAAGATACTGTTGCAGATAAAACAATTTCTATTTCAGGGTCTGTATCAAAGTTAGCTAAGACAGGATGACTATATGTTACCCCACCAGGGCTTACATAAACATTGCCAATCAAGTTACCCGTTCTTGGATCCCAACAATACATCTTGTCGTTGCTTGTTGCAGGGACAATAGCCTGATTAACAACTATATCTAATAATCCATCATTGTTAATATCTGCTATACTGGTAGAGCCTGTATCTCTTCCGATTGGTGCTGTTGATCTTACATTTATAGCATTGTTATCTATATCAATACCATAAACTGTATTGCCATAAACAAGTTCTAACCCATCGCATTCTGGGCAGGTAGCACTGCTATCTAATACATCTACGGCAACTGATGCAGAGAAAATACTTGTAAAACCAAAATGCTTAGAAGAGTTGATAATTCTTCCAGTTCTTGCATTTAATATATTTCTTCCTCCATATATTTCCACAGTATCATCATCATTGAAATTTGCGAGGTTGCATGGGATTCCAAGCCCGCCAGGAAGGGTGTCACTTCGCCACTTGAGTGTTCCGTCATGTTCATAGCAATATGCAAATAACCCTGCACCAAATAAAACCTCACCAAATCTATCATCATCTACATCACCAATTGCTAATTGATTGATATTTTGCCCAAAACTAGACCCTATTGCGAATTTATTTTCAATGTTCCCAGTTGATCCATTGATAATGACAATACTATCATACACTGGAAAAATAACCTCTGGAACTCCATCTTGATCTATATCCCCAGTTATAGTAACACGGTAAGGCACTCCAGTTAAGTTTTTTTCATCAACAACACATGACCATAAGACTTCTAGGGGATACGTGGTATTATTGGGTTTGATGCAGGATGTATCACTATCTATACTATAGTAAAATTGATTGCATTGATTGTTGTCCTTGCAATCAGGATCATAGCAATCAATTAATCCATCGTTATCATCATCTATGCCATTATTGCATATTTCTTGTGCTGAAGCCCAGCTAAATATTATTGGTAATGTCAAGCTAAGTAGCAGTTTTTTATAAGCGTATTCAAACATATATTACTAATTATAGCTATTAACTAATAGATGGCTAAAAAAGAAAAAATCATAAATTACATTTCAAGTCCCATTTTTAAATAGTAATTATTTGGTTTTTAGGTGTTTGAAAAAATAAATAAGTAGGTCATTTCTTAATCAAACAGAGTTATTCAATAAGCCTTATATTTGAAATGATGTTGATAGACACGCATACCCATTTATTTTCTGAGCAATTTGACGATGATAGAGATAATGTTATCTCTAGAGCGCTAGATTTAGGAATAACAAAGTTCTTATTACCTAATATTGATCTCAAGACTATTGATGCTATGCATAATTTAGTCAATCAATATCCTGAAAGTTGTTTTCCTATGATGGGCTTGCATCCATGTTCAGTTAAAGAAACGTATAAAAATGACCTTGATGTTATTGAGAGTCACCTTTTCAGCAACCAGTATGTTGCTGTAGGAGAAATTGGATTGGATTATCATTGGGATACTACTTTTGCGAAAGAACAGAAAGAAGTTTTTGTTCAGCATATTGAGTGGGCAAAGCAAATGGAGCTTCCAGTGGCGATTCATTGTCGAGAAAGTATGCAGGATATCCTAGAAATTCTAGGTAGGCGAAGTGATGATAAGTTAAATGGATTGCTTCATTGTTTCTCTGGGAATATTGAAGAAGCTAAACAGCTTATTGATTTAGGCTTTTATTTGGGTATAGGAGGGGTTATCACTTTTAAAAATTCTGGCTTAGACAAAGTGATTGAACAGGTAGACCTAAAACACCTAGTATTAGAGACAGACAGTCCATATTTAGCCCCAACTCCTTTTCGCGGGAAACGCAATGAAAGTGCATATCTAATAAATGTTGCAGAGAAATTGTCGGAAATAAAGAATGTTTCTATAGAAGAGACTGCTCGTATAACAAGTGAAAATGCTCAAAAACTATTTAATTTTAATTGAGCGAAGCTAATTTTTCTCCAAAAACTTAAATCCTTTTCCGTGCACACTCATGATTTCGATACTAGGGTCTTCCTTAAGGTACTTTCTTAATTTTGTGATGAATACATCCATACTTCTTGCGGTAAAGTAGTCGTCATTACCCCAAATCTCTTTTAATGCGTAGTCTCTTTCTAGCACTCCATCTTTATTTAGCACTAAGAGTCTAAGAAGTTCTGACTCTTTGGAGGTAAGCTTTTTGGTGTTGCCTTCGATCGTCAGCGTTTGTAATTGAGTATCAAAATTATATTTACCAATGGTAAACTTTGTTTTTTTATTATCAGCCGCTTCTGGCTTTACCCTTCTTAGGACGGCATTTATGCGAAGCAATAATTCTTCCATGCTGAAAGGTTTGGTCAGATAGTCATCGGCACCAATTGTAAAGCCTTCAATCTTATCTTCCTTCATAGACTTAGCAGTAATAAAGATAATAGGGATTTCCTCATTAATTTGTCGAATTTCCTTGGCAAGGGTAAAACCATCTTTCTGTGGCATCATTACATCCAACAAGCAAATGTCAAACGATCCAGAGCTAATCGCGTTCGAACCTTCGTTCCCATCAACGCAAAGTGTTACCTCAAATCCTTTTAATTCAAGATATTCATTCAAAATTGACCCTAGATTCGGATCATCCTCGGCTAAAAGTATTTTGGTTTTATTGGGCATTGCTATTTGTATTTAAGAAAATTGTAAAAGTAGTTCCTTTTCCTAGTTCACTCTTGACAGAAATTTTTCCTTCATGCATATCCAATATTTTTTTGACATAGCTTAAGCCTAAGCCAAATCCTTTAACATTATGAATATTACCAGTAGGTAGTCTATAAAATTTTTCAAATATTCGTTGTTGGGTCTGCTTATTCATTCCTATTCCATTATCGCTAACTGCAATGATTAGCTTATTTAATTTATTTTCTGAAGTTACGCTTATCAAAGGCTTATCTCTGGCGTACTTATTTGCATTATCTAATAGATTATAAACTAGGTTTTTTAGATGAATAGCGTCTCCTTTTACTAAATCATTGGATGCTTTAAAGTTTGTTTTTACGTTTCCAGACTTTGCCTCTACTTGGAGCCTGATCTTGCTAATGGCGTCATTTAATATTGAATGCATACTTACTTCTGACATATCAAGCTTAAAGCTTCCTTTGTCTAATTGGGCTATTTGTAAAACCCTTTGCACTTGCTGGTTTAGTCTTTCATTTTCTTCTTTAATGACGTTGACAAAACGACTGTGCTTTTCTTCATGGCTAACAATGCTTGGCTCAGATAAAGCTTCGGAGGCTAGCGTGATTGTAGAAATAGGAGTCTTAAGCTCATGAGTCATATTATTAATAAAATCTGTTTTCATTTCTGAAAGCTTCTTTTGTTTTAAGATGGTAGAAATGGCGTAATAAAAACTACCTATTATTAAGAGTAAAAATAGAATAGAGGAGATCATGATCTTAAACATATTGGTAAAAAGATAGTTGGTCTGATTAGGAAAGTCTAACAATAGATAACTGGTGTTAGGTGATAAATCATTAGGAAATAGTTCTATAGAAAAACTTTTGTTGAGTATGTAGTTAGCATTTTGCATTTCTTCTTTAAAAACATAATTTCCGCCTTTAGGAATGTACATTCCTTTATTTAATATATATAGAGAGAAAGCATACTCTGTGTGAATACCCTGGCTTTTTAATGTTTTACTAATAATACTGTCTAATACGGTTGGAGAAATTCTTCGTTTGATTGGTCTAGATAAGTTGAGTAGCTTATTTACAATATCTTCTATAAAGTCTACTTTGCTAAAAAACTGATTGAGCTTCCTTTGTTCAGCTAATGTGTAATCTTCATTGACCTCAAGTGGAATATAATCTTCTGATTGACTTCTATTAATAGCATTATTAGGAGCCGTCTTAGATTTTACAGATATCTCATAATCTGTATAACTGGAGGAGTCTTCAATCTGTAATGAGCTATTTTTGATAGAGTAGTCTTTATTTAACTCAAAAAGCTCACTATTTAGGGTAGATGAATCAGAGAATACTTGATAGTTGAATCGGATTTTTCCATTCTTATTTTTGATGAAGAGATTTTGCTTTTTGTAATTGCTATTTATATTAGAAGAAATTGCATTATACGCCTCTTCATATTCAATTCTTTTTACAATATGACTGAGTGCCGAGTTAACATTTTGATTGAATTGTTCCGCCTTTAGTTCAAAAGCATTTTTAGTCCAATATATTTGAATGGCAATGAGACCCAGTAGCGCAATGGAAGCCAAAATAACAATTAACCACAGGAGTTTCTTGCTCATGAAAGAGTTGATTACATGGCAATATAGAAAAATTATGGAAGCCTACTGAATGCTTAACATAAATTAACTTTTCAATAAAAGAATAGATAAACTTGCCTAGTAAGACTTTAAATCAAAAGGAACTTCTACTAATTCAGCATACTCTTCACCAGCTTCTTCCATGTCCTCATCATCCTCTTCAAAATGCCAAGTGACCTTTACATCACCTCCATTGCTATTGATACCATCAATTTTTAATAGAATATCTAAAATTACCTTGGAAGAGGCTGTGTTAAAGTATTCAAGCT
Source organism: Bacteroidia bacterium (assembly GCA_030426955.1). Classification (GTDB taxonomy): domain Bacteria; phylum Bacteroidota; class Bacteroidia; order Chitinophagales; family JAUHXS01; genus JAUHXS01. Next base: position 278,939 of record JAUHXS010000003.1, read on the forward strand.
TAAAATTAAAATTAGAACCTGCCTTAGGAGCCTTACCAAACTCATCTAACCAATCCATAATTGGTTGATAAAACTGAGCTGCATCTTCAGGGATAGAGATGCCAGAAAATTCATAGCTGCCTGCATCAGCATCTAAAACAATTTTTGGAGTATCGTCGGTGGGTTCTAAGTTTATTTTTTCCATACTTTATTCTAGGTATTTTTCAATAATTAAATATAATTTAATTTCTTGGAATTCTTACTTGAAATGAAAAAAATGCCAAGTCATTTTCTTCTACTTGAAAGTCGTAGATTAACTCTTTCCCTGACTTTCGGGCTATGTCTACAAAGCCCAGTCCAGCACCTCCTTTCTCTGAAAGAGAACCGTTTAGCCTAATTTCTTTGTACAGCGCCTTTAAGCCATCTTTATCCAGTGAATTTACTTTGTCAAGCTTTTCTTTGAGGTTTTCAATCTCTTTCGCCTGCATTGGATTTCCAGTAGTAATGACATATTCATTATCAACTCGCCCTAGCATAAAAATGGCTGAACTGGTAGAATCGTTAAAAGCATTTTCATCAGAGTGTTTTGCAATGTTTTGTAGGCACTCTACCATGATGTTAAAAACCTTCTTCTTTACGGTATTTTCTTCATTTTCTGATTCCATGTTTTTTTTGGTCATGGCCAGTACGGTATTGGCAATATCTTGATTGATTTCTCCTTCGTAAACCAACATCAAATCCTGATCACACATTTCTTTATGAAATTCATAAACAAATTGCATATCAGTTTGCTCTATATTGGTTTTATTGCTCATTGCTGTACAACGAAGTTGTCAATTACATTGTTAAATTAACCATAAAAGTCTGGAATTCATAAAAGTGATCCCGTTTTAATCTGTAACTACTTTTCAGCCTCTTCTCCAATACTATTTTCCTCTTCTTGCTGAATATCTTTTAGCTTAGGTAAATCATTAATAGAGTTGATTCCAAAATGATCCATGAATTGAGGACTAGTTGCATAGATTAAAGGTTTTCCTGGAGAGTCGCTACGTCCTGCTATCACAACCAGTTCTTTCTCAAGTAACTTTTGCATGGTATAGTCACAATTTACACCTCTTATCTTTTCTACTTCAGCCTTGGTAATGGGTTGTTTGTAAGCAACAATTGCCAGGCATTCCATTGCCGCTCTAGAAAGCTTCTTGTTTGCCTTTTGCTTTGAGAAAATAGATATAACTTGATGATAGGTGGGCTTTGTCATAAACTGATATCCACCACCTGACTGTTTGATTTCAAAAACAAAAGAATTGTCTGCATACTTTTGACTAATTTGCTCTAGTGCCTGAGTGATATTAAACTCAAGAATATCTGCTTCTAAGATGATGTCCAAACAACGCTTTATTTCTTGAATGTTAATGGGCTCTTCAGATGCGAAAATCAATGCCTCAATATTTTTTGTAAGGTTGCTATCCATTATGCCACAAAGGGATTATTTGCCTTTTCAAAACCAATATTGGTTTCGGGTCCATGACCAGGGTGAATAACGGTATCGTCATCTAAGGGAAACAATTTGGTTTTGATGCTTTGAATTAGAGTATTGTGATCACCACCAGGAAGGTCCGTCCTTCCAATACTTTGAAGAAATAGTACATCTCCTCCAATGAGAAACTTTTGATCTTTATTATGAAAGCAAATACTACCTGGCGAATGGCCAGGAGTAAACAAGACATCAAGTATAGAATTTCCAAAGGAGAAAACGTCTCCACCCTCAAGAAAAGAGCTGGGTTGAGGAGAAGGTGCTAACGCAACACCGTACATTGAAGCAGACATGGGTGCACTTTCAAGAACAGGTAAATCAGCCTTGTGAATTATAAGTTCTAGATTATACTTAGACATGATAAAACTGTTACCAAAAATATGGTCGAGATGGCAATGTGTATTAAGAAGCTTAACAGGATTTAAATCATTTTGTTCAATAAATTGAACCAATTGATTTTGTTCATTTGTGTCATAACATCCAGGGTCGATAATGATACACTCTTTTGTTTCGTCATGAAGAAGGTAGGTGTTTTCTTGAAAGGGATTGAAAGTAAATGTCTCAATTTGGATCATTTAAGCTTAAAATGTTGGTTATTATTAATAAATCTTGCGAATTTTATATAAAGTTAACAGATTTATCGTTATATAGTAACAAGTCCATGTCTGCTAAAAGTTTATGAGAGGCCTCGGTTTATATGCCATATTATTTTTGCTTTGTATAAGAGTTGTTTTTTCGCAAGGTACTCAACAGTATTTTGGCAAAAACAGAATACAGTATCATAATTTTGAATGGTCATTTTACAAGTCAGATAACTTTGTGACCTACTTTTATTTAGGAGGGCAGGAGATTGAAAAGTACGTCGTACAGCAAGCAGAGAAAGATCTAGCACTTATTGAGAAAAAGGTGGAGTTTAGAAGTTCCAATAAAATCGAAATTCTTGTTTTCAACGATATATCTGATCTAAGACAAAGTAATATTGGTATAGGTTTTGAGTCTTACAATACAGGGGGATTGACAAAAATTGTGGGGAACCGAATTTTCGTCTATTTTGACGGCGACCATGATCACCTCAAGACTCAAATAAGGCAAGGCATAGCCCAAGTGCTCATTAACGATATGATGTATGGGGGAAATATACAAGAGGTTGTTCAAAATGCAGTTCTCTTGTCATTACCAGCTTGGTTTATGGAGGGAATTGTATCATATATGGCAGAAGATTGGAGTTTTGATTTAGACAATCAATTAAGGGATGGGATATTATCGGGAAAGTTTGAGAAAGTTAATAAGCTAAACGGCCGTGATTCGAGGGTTGTTGGACATTCACTATCAAGGTATATTGTAGAAAAATATGGCAAGTCTGCTCTACCCAGCCTATTGTACTTAACACGTTTGAACAGAAATTTAGAAAGTGGATTTGCTTTTGTACTTGGTGGAACAGTCAATAAGGTACTAGATGATTGGTACAATTTTTATTACAATAAATATAAAGCATCGGAAGAGGAGAAGGTCGTTCCTGGAGAAAAGCTCAGATTAGATATCAGAACTAAAAAACACAAAATATATTCTCAGTTGTCATTAAGTGCAGATACCAATTATGTTGCTCTCAAACAAGATGATATTGGCAGATACAAAATAAAAGTTTATGATAGGAAAGAGGACAAAATTCATAGGATTGAGAAAGGCGGATATAAAACTATTACACAACAAGTGGATAAAAACTATCCAATCTTAGAATGGCACCCTACAGAGAACAAACTAGCCATTCTATATGAGAAAAGAGATCAAATAAAGCTCCTCATGTATAATTTTGATGAAGAGAAAAAGAAAGATAGGAAAGCGGAAACTTATGATATCAATAAATTTCAAAGGATATCGAGCATGGAATTTGTTAATGAAGATAAAATCGTCATCTCGGCGATTAATAGAGGCGTTTCTGATATTTATACGTATCATATTCCATCTAGCAAAGTTGAAAAGTTAACCAATGATTACTATGATGATAGGGATCCTACCTTTTTTGAGGATAATGAAGGTAGAAAAGGAATATTGTTCGTTTCTAACAGAACGAGTGATACTTTAACCTCTGAAAAACTAGACACAACGCTACCCGAGGACAATTTTGATATATATTATTATGATTATAACAGTAAATCAAAAGTATTAACTAAGATAACCAATACGGCTATTATAGATGAGGTTGCCCCTCAGCAATATGGCAAGGATCAGTTCTCTTATCTGAGCAATGTAAATGGTATTCAAAACAGGGTTGTAGCACATTTAGAGACAATATTTTCACATAATAACTACTATTATTACTTTCCAGATACTACTATTCTCAATCCTGAAGTTGACTTGGAGTCTTTACAGTTGATTGTTGGAGATTCAATTGATTCTTCAAAAGTCGAAGCGATATATAAAGATACAGCAGTAACATATCCGACGACAAATTACGCCACCTCTATCTTAGAAGAGGAAATCCTACCTAATCAGAATAAGATTGTCCAAAATATATTGTATGGTGGAAAGTCAAAGTTCTATTTGATAGATAAGCCGAATAATGTTGGGGAGTGGACAACTCCTGAACTAACACCATCCTTGTACTTTAAGGAAAGACAAGCAGCTTACGATAAGACCATACATCGAGAAAAAATATTGAACAAAAAATCAGATTCACAAAAAGAAGAGAGTACCAATGAACAGGATACTGGTACTATTGAGAAAGGTGTGATTTTACCACATTATTTTCAAAGTGATTTTACATATCCAAATAACAATGTTGAAATGTCTGCAAATCAGTCTGGCAATGACGGAGCAGGGGACGATAATACTAATTCAGAAAATAATAACACAGAAAACCCAGAGGACAGAGTGTTTGAATCGACCAAAGTATTGCCATATAGGCTGCGATTTGCAAGCACTGAAGTTACTGCGCAACTAGACAATACAATTATATTTGGAAGATACCAGCCTTTTACTGGAGGTCCCGTTTTTCAGAGCCCTGGGTTGAATCCCTTGATTCAAGTTGGTGTGAACGATATCCTTGAAGATTACAAGTTAGTAGGAGGTTTTCGTGTAGCAACAAACTTAAGTGGTGCAGAATATTTTGGATCTGTAGAAAACTTAAAGCACAGAATTGATAGAAAGTTAGTTTACTATAGATCAACCTCAAGTGCAATAGATGAGTTTGGATTTGGGGCAAAAAAAAGGTCAAATTATACCCAGTTAGGGTTAACTTATCCATTTGATGTTTTAAGAAGCTTAAGAGGATATGTGGCTCATCGGAATGACCGTATTATAACCTTGGCTAGTGATGAGCAAACATTAAATTTTCCTGATAATGATGAGCATTGGAGCTTTGTGCGAATGGAGTATGTTTTGGATAATACAATTGATCCATTTCTCAACCTGCATAATGGCGTAAAATATAAGGTATATGCAGAGTATCACAAACAGTGGAACGTTGTGAAGTCTCAATTTACAGTGCTAGGTTTTGACTTTAGGTGGTATCAAAGGATTGACAGAAAACTGATATGGGCCAATAGAATATCTGGTGCGACATCATTTGGCACTAAGCAGATGGTCTACTATTTAGGAGGCGTGGATAATTGGATGGGGGTGAAATTTGATGATCAAAATGCTACGGATACGGCTCAAGACTATGCTTTTCAGACACTAGCAACTAACATGAGAGGGTTTATTCAGAATGCCAGAAATGGCAACAGTAACGTGGTAATCAATAGTGAAATTCGGTGTCCTATTTTTACTTATTTGTTTAATAAGCCTATTAAGTCTGAATTTTTAAGAGTATTCCAAATAGCGTTATTCGGTGACGTTGGCGCAGCATGGACAGGACCAAGTCCATTTGACCAAGAAAACCCGTTTAACTCAGATGTTATTGGTGGACCGCCTAAACCTATTACGATACGAGTGGATTACTTCCAAAACCCTGTTATTGGTGGTTTTGGTTTTGGTGCTCGAAGTATGCTATTTGGATATTTTATCCGAGCAGATGTGGCTTGGGGAGTAGATAATAGTGTGATTCAAAAGCCAGTTTTTTATCTTTCTATGTCATTAGACTTTTAGAAGGACAATACTAGACACTTCTCTATTTTATAGCGGGCGATTCTTTTATTGAAATCTTTAACCTTCCAATCTTACAACCTTCTAATTCATATACTCTATCTTTGCAATGAAACAATGAATCATGATGAGCAATTCAGCACCTTATTCGATACAGAGAGTTAATCCGATAGAGCTTTGCAAAAAATACGATAGTCCACTTTATGTTTATGATGCGGACAAAATAGCTTATCAGTATGAAAAGCTTACTAGTGCTTTTGATGTCAAAACGCTAAAGATCAAATATGCATGCAAGGCATTAACCAACTTGAGCATCTTAAAATATATCCACAAGCTAGGCGCAGACATAGATACCGTTTCTATTCAGGAGATTCAGTTGGCTATGAAATCTGGTATTGCACCTAAAAATATTTTTTATACCCCCAATGGGGTTTCATTTGATGAAATGCAACAAGCAATAGAATTGGGAGTTTTTGTAAATGTTGACAATATTTCAACACTCGAGAAGCTGGGTGAAAAGTACGGATCATCTATACCAGTTTGCTTAAGAATTAATCCACATATTTTGGCAGGTGGAAACCTGAAAATATCTACAGGTCATATCAACGCAAAGTTTGGTATATCCATTCACCAAATGAATGAGGTACTGGATATTGTCAATAAGTATGGAATAGACGTACAGGCGCTTCAGCAACACACTGGCTCAGATTTGCTAGATGCTGATGTGTTCTTAAAAGTGGCCGAGATTCTATTTGATACGGCTAAGAAGTTCAAAAACTTAAAAGCACTTGACTTCGGCGGAGGCTTTAAAGTCCCTTATAAAGAGGGGGACATCACAACAAATCTAGATGATTTAGGACCAAAAATCTCAAATCGATTTAACGCTTTCTGTGAGGAATATGGCAAAGAACTGGAGCTTTGGTTTGAACCAGGTAAGTTTTTAGTAAGTGAATCTGGTTATTTATTAGCAAGCGTGAATGTCGTAAAGCCAACACCTACAACAACCTTCATTCAATTGGATACTGGGCTAAATCATTTGATTCGCCCAATGTTTTATGATGCCTATCATCACATCACTAATATTTCTAACCCAAATGCTGAAAAGAAGATATACTCTGTTGTTGGATATATTTGTGAAACGGATACATTTGCTTGGGAACGACCTGTAGAGGAAATAAGAGAAGGAGATATATTGGCTTTTCACAATGCGGGAGCCTATGCTATTATGATGGCGTCTAACTATAATTCCAGACCTAGGCCGGCGGAGGTGCTAATTTATGAAGGCAAAGACTACTTAATAAGAGAACGAGAGACGTTAGAGGATTTGATGAAAGGTCAAACTATCGTAGATTTTTGAAAAGTTTAATCCAAAAATATAATATTCCCGGACCGAGATATACTTCTTACCCCACTGTTCCATACTGGAATGAGGAAGGAATAACCAAGGGTGATTGGATCGAATCTGTCAAACAGTCTTTCGATGAAAGCAATTCAGAAGAGGGGATTAGCCTTTACATCCATCTCCCTTTTTGTGAAAACTTATGTACGTTTTGTGGATGTCATAAAAGAATTACCAAACAGCATTCTGTTGAGACACCTTACTTAGAAAGTGTTCTAAAAGAGTGGAATTTGTATCTAAACATTTTGGAAGATACTCCCAAGATCAAAGAAATACACTTAGGCGGCGGAACTCCGACTTTCTTTAGTCCGGAGAACTTAAAAAAACTATTGAATGAGATTCTTAACAAAGCAATATTATTTGATGAGTACGAATTGAGTTTTGAAGGACATCCTAACAACACGACTAAAGAACATTTGCAAACCTTATATGATATTGGTTTTAGAAGAAACAGCTTTGGAGTGCAGGATTATGACCCGACTGTACAAAAAGTGATCAATCGATTACAACCATTTGAAAATGTAAAAAGGGTAACGGAGTTGTCTAGAGAAATTGGCTATACCTCCGTAAGTCATGATTTGGTATTTGGATTACCAAAGCAAACACTTGATAATGTAAAGGATACGATTGAAAAAACTAGACAACTAAAACCAGATCGAATTGCATATTATAGTTATGCTCACGTTCCATGGATTAAAGGTGTTGGACAAAGGGGTTTTGATGAATCAGACTTACCAAAGGATGAGGAGAAAAGAGAATTATATGAGGTAGGCAAACAGTTGTTCTCAGAAATCGGATACCACGAGATTGGCATGGATCATTTTGCTTTACCTCATGACTCTATGTATAAGGCAATGCAAAACAAAACGCTTCATAGAAACTTCATGGGCTACACTTCCGGCAAAACCAAGTTAATGATAGGGCTGGGAATGAGCTCAATTAGCGATAGTTGGTATGCTTTTGCTCAAAACAATAAGTCAGTAGATGAATATCAGGATATAGTTGAACAGGGAGAAATTCCAATTTTTAGAGGGCACTTATTGACCTATAAAGATCTTATCATCAGAAAGCATATTTTGAATATCATGTGTCATATGGAAACATCATGGCAAGATCAAAATTTACAGTTTGAAGAATTAGGTGAAACATTAGATAGGTTGAGTGAAATGCAGAATGATGGATTGGTTGAAATTACTGAAAATGGTCTAACTGTTCCTGAACATGCACGTCCTTTTGTAAGAAATGTATGTATGGCCTTTGATTTGAGATTGATTGAAAAAAAGTCTTCAACACGTATCTTTTCGATGACGGTTTAGTTATAAAAAGCTAAACAATTATTCCCCTCCTTGAGGAGGGGGTAGGGGTGGTTTCTAAAAATTAGAATTAAGATAGCTTCCCACTCCTAACCTTCCTGTAAATCCGAACAGCCAACATCAAAATCACAGAAAATAAAACCAAACCAACAACTCCCCAGATCCAATCGAACGAATTCTTCAAAACAACTAGAAAGACGATAGAAACTAAAATAATAGTGGCTACTTCATTGAATATTCTAAGCTGATTAGAGCTTAAGCTCTTCTTATCCTTCTGAATCTTCTTGAAAATTGTATGCGTATAAAATTGATAGATGTAAAGAACAAATACAAAGCTCAATTTAATGTGCATCCAGCCTTGGCTTAACCATGCCATGTTTTGGCTAAGTAACCAAGAGGCAAATATTAGCGTGAGTGCTGCAGACGGCCAAGTAATACCATACCAAAGTCTCTTTTCCATAATTTTAAACTGAGAGGTCAAGATTGACTTTTCTGGATCGGCCTTTTCTAGCGCTTCTGTATGATAAATGAAAAGCCTGATGATATAAAATAGCCCACTAAACCATGTCACGATAAGGATAATATGAAGTGCTTTGAGCGTATTATAATCCATTTGGTATCGTAAAAGTACGAAGAACAGGTAAATCTTTATTAGGTTTGTGTCTGAAAATGGAAGTAGCCAAAAAGACGGGAGTTTTATTAGTTAATCTCGGGACACCAGATTCTCCAGGTACAGGGGATGTAAGGAGATATCTGAGTGAATTTTTAAATGATCCAAGAGTTATTGATATTCCTTGGCTTGCAAGAAAATTGCTCGTAAATCTAATTATTGTTCCTTTTCGAGCTCCTAAGTCTGCCAAAGTGTATAAAGAACTCTGGACAGAGCGAGGATCCCCATTACTTTATCATACTGAGGATTTAACAGAAAAACTACAACAGAAGTTTTCCCAACAAGCAAATGTATTCTTTGCCATGCGATATGGCAATCCATCATTGGAAAGGGTTCTAAGTGAAATGCAAAAAGAAAACTTTGATAAAATTATTATACTCCCACTATACCCTCAATATACATCTTCCACGACAGGTTCTGTCATTGAAAAGGTATTTAAAATCATCAGCAAATGGTGGGTAATACCTGAGTTAGAATTTGTAGGTCAGCTTTACGATCGACCTGACTTTATTGATTGTATTGTCGAAAATGCTAAACAGTTTGACTTATCAAGTTACGATCATGTTGTTTTTAGCTATCATGGATTGCCAGATCGGCAGGTAGATAAAGTATATACTGATCGAAGACCTTGTAATGATCATAACTGCGAAAATGAGATTACAGAAGATAATAAATTTTGCTATAAAGCAACCTGCTATGAAACCACTCGTCTTATAGTGGGAAAACTTGGTTTAAAAGAAGAACAATATACGGTAGCATTCCAGTCTAGATTAGACAAGAAATGGCTCACACCATTTTCAGATAAAGTAATTGAGGAACGAGCCCAAAAAGGCGATAAAAAGTTGCTGTTCTTCAGTCCAGCATTTGTTGCAGATTGTTTGGAAACAACGATTGAGATTGGTGAAGAATACAGGGAGTTGTTTTTAGCAAAGGGTGGAAAAAAATTGGACTTTGTGCCAAGTTTGAATAGTAATGAAAATTGGGTAGATACTTTGTATAAGTTACTTGAGGAAAAAGTATAGTAAAAATTCTAAAACTTCAGGCAATAAGCAATTAGTCATTTCAAACCTATCTTATTTGATAGAGCGTTCAGAAGATTTTGAATTTGTTTTATGTACTTGACTTTATTAAGTACATTTTATAAACTAAAGCACCAAATGCTATACTACTTGAAAGAAGGACTAGGGTTGGAACATCTCCGATGTTATCAATATCTGTTTGAATAAAATCATTTTGATACAAATAAGTCATTAAAACTTGTAGTCCATTAAAAACGAGATGAGCAATAATAGGTACCCAAATAGAACCACTCCAGTAGAAAAAATAACCAAACAAAACGCCCAGTGCCATTCTTGGGAAAAACCCATAGAATTGTAAGTGCATGGCACTGAACAAAATGGCAGTAGCCCAAATGGCAATATGTACATTTTTAGTTATGTCTTTGAACAATTGTTGGATTACCCCTCTAAACAAAAGTTCTTCCCCAATAGCTGGGAGAATTCCAATCATCAACAAATTGACCATTAAGTCCTGTATTTGAGGCATTTCCATAAAAGCTTCTAATATCACCTCAGCAGCTTTTTCCTTTTCTATCATCCACTGTTCTAATCCTGCCAGAAAATCAGGAAGAGCAATGCTTTCATTCCATTCAACCAAAACCGTTATTGCAGGGCTTAACGCAAATAAACTAGCTATGCCAAGCAAAATAAATATAGGCTTAGGGCTCATATCCATTTTTAAATATCGATTAGGGTTGCCTTTTCTTAACCAAGCAAATATATAGGCAGATACAATGAAAAGTCCTATCGAGCTAGAGATTTGGAAAACTTTTAGTGCATTTATATTGGAAGCCTCATTGATAGACATCATATCTACTAAGTTGACTTCAGAAAACAAGCCCATTACTAGGATAATGGCTACGCCTGAAAAAATCAAGGCACTCATACCACAAATAGCAGTTAAGATAATTAGCTGAACAATTGGATGCATTTCGTCGATCAAACCTGCCTTTTGGCTTGTCATAACGTGATTTTTAGTAAATTTAGGCATTATTGCCACAAACTTGGTAAAAATTGACAACATAGAACTAGGGGAGTTTCCTTTGCTCCTTGCACCAATGGAAGACGTTAGCGATCCTCCGTTTAGGGCTTTGTGTAAGCAAAACGGTGCTGACATGATGTACACTGAGTTTATTTCTTCAGAGGGTCTGATTAGAGATGCTGCTAAAAGTGTCAAAAAACTAGACATTTATGAAGAAGAACGACCTATTGGGATTCAAATCTTCGGTAGCAACCTAGAGAGCATGAAGCGATCTGCAGAAATTGTGGAAGCCTCAAATCCCAACTTATTAGATATCAATTATGGATGTCCCGTGAAAAAGGTGGTTTGCAAAGATGCGGGAGCAGGAATTTTAAGGGATATTCCTAGAATGGTAAGATTAACCGATACTATCGTAAAGTCTACTAAACTACCCGTTACCGTAAAAACAAGATTGGGTTGGGATGATAATTCAAAATATATCGTAGAAGTAGCTGAGCGACTCCAAGATGTCGGCATTAAGGCAATTTCTATTCATGGTCGAACTAGATCTCAAATGTACAAGGGAGAGGCAGACTGGACTTTAATAAGAGAAGTCAAAGAAAATCCAAGAATGCATATTCCGGTTTTTGGGAATGGTGATGTCAGCTCTCCTCAAAAAGCCAAGTATATGAAAGATACTTATGGGGTGGACGGCATCATGATCGGACGAGCTTCCATTGGTCATCCCTGGATATTCAATGAAATTAAGCATTATCTAAAAACAGGTGAGGAGTTACCTCCTCCTACCATTGAGGAAAAAATTAAAACTTGTAGACAACATTTGTTGAAATCTATTGAATGGAAAGGAGAACGTTTGGGCATATTAGAGATGCGAAGACATTACGGAAACTATTTGAGAGGGTTGCATAGCATAAAATCTTATCGTCAAAAGTTGGTTACCTCTCTAGACATTGAAGAGATTGAGGGGTTCTTTGAAGAAATCATAAGCACTTATGTGTTAGAAAAAGAAGCTTTTTAGCAAACCATGCCAAAACTGTTAAACGTCATTTAAGAAGTTTTTAAAAACTCACAACTCTTGGCAATAACCATTTTCATGTCATCTGGTAATTGATCATCAGAATACGGATGCGACGCTCCAAAAACATGATTAGCATTTTCAATTAAAATGAGTCCTGAGTTTCGAATTGATTTATTTATATGTAAAGCGCTTTCATAGTTTACTGCCATATCATCTGTTCCATGGATAATCAGGCTAGGGATCGTAATATTTTTTGAACTTTCCACAATATTTAGCTTGCCATTACCATGATAATCTTGATATAAGGAAAAGTTCAAAGGCATCTCTTGCTTTGTTCTACCATTCATAACATAGGTCACTCCTTTTTCTTGCCATTCTTCCACAAATTGGTCATCCCAGTTTACTCCAAAATCACTAACAGCGGCCCAGGTAATAAGCTTTTTGATGCGGGTATCTTCTGATGTTTTTACTAAAGCAATACCTCCTCCTCGGCTGTGCCCGATTAAAGAGATATCCTTTCGATTTATTTCATCATCGGGTATCGCATCTTGCTTTTGAAATGTCCAGTTGATGACATCCTCTAAGTCTTGCAGTTCTTGTGAAAATGTATTTTGTCCAAAAGCTTCCAAGTTATCAAACTCTGCAGGGTTTTCGATAGTTGTTCCGTTAAGAGAGAAATTAAATTTTACAAAAACAAATCCTTTTTCGGCAAAGCATTTTGCTACCAAGTCCCAGGCACCCCAATCCTTAAAGCCTTTAAATCCATGAATAAATATAACAACTGGCTTTGCAATACCAGTTGCCTCGTAAAAACAATCTAATAAAATATTACGTTTAGATTTTCTCTCTAAAATGAAGTTTTTGATGATTTCCATGACGCTTTAAATTACTCAATTTTTAGTACCTTTCGCATCTCAAAAGAAACGATTGTGTCAAGTGTGCTGAATCAAATAAAAGCTCCTATCAAGGAAGAACTAAAACTCTTTGAGAATAAGTTTAGAGACTCTGTGAAAAGCAGGGTGCCTTTACTAGACAGAATCATGCACTACATTGTTAAGCGGAAGGGCAAGCAGATGCGTCCTATGTTTGTTTTCCTTTCTGCAAAACTGGTTCAGGAAAATTCAACTGAAAAAACTTACCGTGCAGCTGCACTTATAGAGTTGTTGCATACTGCAACCCTTGTGCATGATGATGTAGTAGACGACTCCTATATGAGAAGAGGTTTTTTCTCAGTTAATGCACTTTGGAAGAATAAGATTGCAGTCTTGGTAGGAGATTATCTTTTATCCAAAGGACTATTGCTTTCTCTCGACAATGACGATTTTGAATTGCTTAAAATTGTATCTAATGCCGTTAGAGAGATGAGCGAAGGAGAATTACTACAAATAGAAAAGGCTAGGAGACTTGATATTAAAGAAGATATCTACTATGACATTATTCGTCAGAAAACAGCATCCTTAATTGCCTCTGCTTGCTCTTGTGGAGTTGCCTCTGTAACAGATAATAAAGATCAGATTGAAAAAATGAAAAAATGCGGAGAACAAATCGGTATGGCTTTTCAGATAAAAGATGATTTGTTTGATTTTGGAGATGCCGATATAGGCAAACCAAGAGGTATTGACATTCAAGAAAAAAAGATGACACTGCCTTTAATTTATGCACTAAATAATGCTGAAAAAAAAGACAAAAAAAGAATCATAAACATTGTGAAAAATCACAATAAGGATAAAAAACGCGTTACGGAGGTGGTTGATTATGTGCTTCAAAGTGGGGGCATTGAATATGCAACAAAAGTGATGCACCAATATAAAGATAGTGCGATATCTATCTTGAATGAGTTTGAAGACTCTCCTGCAAAAGAAGGATTGAAGTCAATGATCGATTATACGATCAATCGAAAAAAGTAGTCGTGAAACCTTCAGGAGATAAGAATTTATTATTTCTTCATTTTATTGTTTTCATTTGGGGATTCACGGCAATATTAGGCAAGCTCATCAGTATCCCAGCTGTTGAGCTTACTTGGTATCGTATGCTTATTGCTGCTCTAAGTCTCTTGGGGATCTCCCTATTTAAAAGGAAAACATTTCAGATAAATGCTAAAAAGACTTGGTCTATTATACTTGTAGGCTTTATTGTAGCATTGCACTGGATTAGCTTTTTTCAAGCTATCAAAATATCCAACATTTCTATCGCGCTGGTTTGTTTTTCCAGTTGCGCATTATTTACAGCTATTATTGAGCCCCTATTTTTTAAAAAGCAATTATCTATAGTTGAAATTATTTTAGGTCTTTTTTCAATCATAGGAATATATATCATTTTCCAATTTGAGTATCAATACTTCTGGGGAATATTATTTGCTTTGCTATCTGCTCTGCTAGCATCTGTCTTTTCTGTGTTCAATAAGAAATTTATAGATGAAGGTCAAAATTCATTAGTCATTAGCACTATTGAGATGTTTAGTGGTGTTGCTGGGATATCTCTTTATTTATTATATAAGTCGCAAGTCGGAGCAATTAATATGAATATCAGCTTTGCTGATCTTGTTTATCTCCTTGCATTAGGGATTATCTGCACTGCCTTTGCTTTTTGGGCATCAGTAAAAATAATGGAAACGCTTTCTGCTTATATCATATCTCTGACAGTAAATCTAGAGCCTATCTATGGAATCATCTTGGCCTTTATGATCTTTGGCGAAGATGAAAAGATGACCTCCGGGTTTTACTTAGGAGCCATGATTGTCATGCTGGCTGTTTTTTCTTATCCTATATTGAAAAGAAAGATCATTCCGTGAACTAGCACCCTTTAGTTTATCAGTGTAATATTACCTCTCATGCTTTTATATATACTGTTTTCAGAAGTTGTCTTTAGGTAATAAGTATATACTCCTTTTCTTAATGTTTTTCCTTTATATTTACCATCCCAAGTGACTTCTTGAAGCAGAGGGTCGTTTTGATACACCAATTTACCTGTTCTATCAAAAATTAAAAACTGTATGTCTTTACTAAAAATATGTTTGATAATCAGTCGATCATTCATGCCATCTCCATCTGGACTAAATGAGTTGGGAATAAATATCGGCAAGCAGTTTTCGTAGTTTGAAGGAATAACATTCGCAATATCATATATATCTGTATTGTTCTCTAAAAGGCACTCTAATCCATTTTCATTGGATGGAATGCTTGCAAAATTACTACCATCATCATTTACACTAAAAATCAATGTGCCATTTTGATTAGCGATGTTATAATTTAAGGTTATACACTCATCAGGCTGAATGGTAGTCTCTGTTGTTCCAGTTATTTCTATTTTTGAATTTAAGGAATCTTTTAGATACAAGACGTATTTTATATCAGGCGAAAGCATTGCATCACCTACATTGCATATGCTCATTGCAACTTGAATTATTGTAGAGTCGCAATTGGCAGCAAAAACAGTATCTATTTTGGCAGCAATATCTAAAGTGGCTCGACAAGAGACAAAGGCACTATTTGTTCTTCCTGATTGTATAAACAATTGTGAGGATAAAGAATTAACGTCTTCTTGCTGATAGCAAGGAACAGTTAAATCATCATTTACTTGGTTTGCTAAATAGTTAAACTGATTATAAACAGATCTAGCACTTTTCCAAGATAAATCAGTAGATTTTACTAGAGTCAGCCCCTCATCACAACCTACTAATATATTTGCTTGCCCGTCACCATTGATATCTGCAATTATAGGTATCTCCTCGCCTGTAAAAGAATTACAGGTCAATGTATTAGATAATACTTCTCCTGTCTTAGCATTAACAATACTTAAAAAACCATTTCCACCTCTATGTATTAATTCAAGTTTTCCATCACAATTAAGATCAAACAAGGAGGCATGTACTCCTGCAGAATTGGCATCTGTTAAAGTGCTATTTTTCCAAAGGGTGGAAAAGTCTTTATTAAAAACAAAAAAAAGTATCTCTTCCTTGGATGCCTATTTCCATTTCGCCATTGCCATTATAGTCAGCAACAACTGGCTGATGGTATCCTAAGTTGTTATTCATATATACTGAACTTATTATTTTTTCTAGTCTAGGATTCCAAACATATAATGCTCTGCTATCTCCTGGGCCTGGCGCATCTGCATTCATGAAAATGTCTGCTTGACCGTCATTATCATAATCTCCCAATGATGCTTTGTCCCATAACATAGTATCATCTAGAGCACTTGCTAGTGTTGTTTGGCCAGAGCTTATGTCAACTGCAAATACTTTCTTACCGTTAATGATCTCATGTCCTTCACAATGCTCACAAAAGTTATCTGGAAGTATGTCATAAGCGAAAGTGAAGTACTGTCTATTAGGATATACGTCTAATTCTAGGTTAATGTTAATTAAGGGGCTGCCATTACTTACATCATATATTGTTCCTCCAACTAAAAGCTCTGGAGTTCCATTATAATCAAAATCTACAATGCTTGGCTTTGCAGGATTTGTAGTTTGATAGGAGGAGTCTATCCATGATATACTTAAGTCATGTTCTAGCCTGTATACATAAATTTTAAAAGTGGCAGGAGGTGGAAGCAAGGATATCGTTTTACGTTGTTGCACAAATATTTCTGCTGTACCGTCCTGATCAACATCAGCAATGGCGATTAAACCACTAATGCCAGAAAGACTATTTTCAAGAGTCCCTGTTTGACCATTGATGATGTATATAGTGTTTGACAGAGATACTACAATTTCGACAATACCATCATTGTCGATATCTCCAACTGTTAAAAGAGATGTTGCTGACAATCCAGAATAAGTCCATAATGTATCTGTTAAAAACGGATCTTCATTGTTACAAGGAGTCAGCTCTGTGGCTTCTAGAGAGCCAATAAAAAAATTAGGACAAGATGAATTAGAATTGCAGTCGCTATCATAACAGTCTATAAAGCCGTCGTTGTCGTCATCAATGCAATTATCACATATTTCTTGAGATAGACAAATCTTATATATTAGCAACACCGCTATTGTCATCCCCATTAAACTCATTTGTTTCATGGACATAAATTACAATAGTCAGAAGATCCTTACTATGATATAATAAACAAAAAGTGTGATGTACATTTTGGGTATAATCTTTAAAAAAGCATATGTTTTCAAGGCAAAATATGTTAAGAGCAAGATCATTATGTAATGTTCAGCCAGCATTTTCAGGAAATTTCTTCCCATATATCCTTCGAATCCATCTAGGTAGGACTATGACCCCAAGAATTAAATAAGGGTAATAGCTCAATAAGCGCCAGAGTAGTGCCATTGGTGCTGCATAAGCTACTGGTATATATCCGTTTAAAAATTCTGTAAAAGCAAACTCTGCAGTGCCACTTCCTCCAGGAGTTGGTGTTACCAACATTAAAATCCAAACAACTACCTGGCGAGCATAAATGATAAACTGATCTTGAAACTTTACTGTTGTAAATGCTAAGATCAAGCAGTTGACTTGTAAAAACCTTGCGGACCATGACAACACTGTAGCTCCAAAATTTTTAGCCCAAAAGAGCTTCGTTTCTCCTCTAAATTTTGTAGAAGCAGTAATAATATCATCTCCCATTTCAACGGCATCATTATACCATTTTCTCAAAAATCTTACTGAAAAAAGTTTAACTATTAAAAACTTAAATCCTCTAGGATTGATCAGCAGACCATAGGCAAGTAGCAATGTATAAGCTAGTAAAATACTATAGCCAATAAGGGCAAAGTAAAAGTAGGCACTATCGGTAGCAGGTCCATCATTAGGGAATATATTGTTTAATCCTGCTAATAAAAAACCGATTGGTGCAATCAGCATAAAAAATAATTCATCTAAAAAACCTGTAAGTAGGACGATAGAAGTTGTCTTGCCTGGGCTGACCCCTTCCTTTATCAATAAAAAAATAGCAAACGCTGCTCCTCCAACTATAGAAGGTGTAGCAGCAGATGCAAACTCCCATAATAAGATAAAAATAAAACTCTGCCAGAGGTCCAACTTCCAATCTGTCAGTAGCCTAATTCGATACATATAAGCAATATGCCTGACCGCCCCCATGCCTACTGCCATTAATAACCAAAGGTTTGAAGTCCAAGTCCATTCTAATGTCTTTAAGGACTCTTTGTCAAAATCTTTAATGATGAGGTAAATGATAAAACCTAAGCCAATTAAAATAGGCCATATGATTCTCTTGAGTGTAAATTGTGATAGTACTTTAGGTTGATCGGTCATTATTGGTTTAAAGTTACAAGTTCTAGTTGGGAGTAGAAAGTTAGGAGTTAGAAGCATGAAGTCGAGAGCAAGAAGATGGAAGCTTTATACATTGTCGCTATCTACTAACCTCTAGTTTCTCACGCCTATTTTCACGTTTCTACTCTCTAGTTTTAAAAATTTGTGCATATTGTTCCTCTATCCTAACTCCTCGTCCCTAATAACTAGCATGAAATATATCAAACCGCTCTTACCCAAAAGTTGTTCATTCCGATCCCAGTTTTTATAGAAAAAACTTTTAATTGAATCAATTCTAACAAGGCAAGAAAAGTAAAAATGGCGTGCACTCGATCTTGAAGTTCCTCAAAAATTTTTTCAAAAGCAGTTTCTTTTCCCTTTTTTATTTTAGTCTTTAGGAACTCCTTTTGTCCTTTGATAGTATACGGATATCGGATTACTTTATGCTCTACTTTCTTATTTCGCTCCTCCATTTTTGTAATGGCTCGTTGAAAGACATTCATTAAGTTAAATAAGTTAAGATCCATTAATTCCATCTCGGTAGAATATTCCTGAGTAATTGCGAGCAAGTCATTTTGAATATTACCTCTCTTTTGCTGAAGCGCTCTAGTCTGTTCCAACTGTTCCAAATCCTTTAAAACGGCTTTAAAACGCTTATATTCTAAAAGTTGTTGGACTAACTCCTCTCGGGGGTCAATTTCTTTACCTTCTTCATCTAACTCTTTTCTAGGTAATAAAGTTTTTGCTTTGACACGCATTAAGGTAGAAGCAACAAGTATGAATTCACTAGCCAGCTCTATATTGAGCGTTTGCATTTCATGAACATAGGCTAAAAAATCTTGAGTGATTTTTGAAATAGGAATGTCATATATGTCTAGCTCATCTCTTTCTATAAAAAAAAGCAAAAGGTCAAAAGGACCTTCAAACTGAGGTAGTTTAATTGCGTAACCCAAATGAAAAAAGTTGAAATCTAGCTATCCCTTGTAAAAAGGTGGTTTAACCACTTTTGCTTTTAGCTGTTTATTCCTAACAGAGATATTGATTTCAGTTCCCTCTCCAGCATAACCTTTCTCTACATATCCCATACCAACGGCCTTCCCAATGGATGGCCCTTGAGTTCCAGAAGTCACACGACCAATTGAAACTCCTCCTTCATTAACTATTTCATAATCATGCCTTGGAATTCCCTTGTCAATCATCTCAAATCCTACCAATTTTTTACTTATTCCTGCTTCTTTTTGCTTAACGAAATAGTCTTTATTTATAAAATCATCAGATTGCAGCTTTGTAATCCATCCCAAACCAGCTTCAAGCGGTGAAGTGGTATCATCAATATCATTACCATATAAACAGAAGCCCATTTCCAACCTCAACGTATCTCTAGCTCCAAGACCAATAGGTTGAATGCCAAACTCAGCACCTGCTTCAAAAACCTTGTTCCAGATTTCATCTGCATGCTTGTTATCGAAATAAATTTCAAACCCACCAGAACCAGTATATCCTGTTGCGGAAACAACAACCTTATCACAACCTGCAAAAATGCCTTTTCGAAAAGTATAGAACTTGATTTCATCCAAGTTTAAGTCCGTTAATTTTTGCAAGGTTGCAACTGCTTTAGGGCCTTGCACAGCTAATAATGTAGTTTGATCAGAGATGTTAATCATTTCCACGTTATCTGTATTGTGCTGTTGAATCCAGTTCCAATCTTTTTCAATGTTTGATGCATTGACTACTAACATATACTCATTCTCGCCCATCATATAGACTAATAAATCATCCACAATACCACCTTTATCATTGGGAAGACATGAATATTGAGCTTTGTTGGCTTCTAATTTTGATACGTCATTACTAGTCACTTTTTGGACTAATTCAAAAGCTCCTGGGCCACGAACAATAAATTCTCCCATATGAGAAACGTCAAAAACACCAACGCCCTCTCTTACTAATTTGTGTTCTTCATTAATGCTGGAGTATACGATTGGCATATTGTATCCAGCAAATTCTGCCATCTTGGCTCCTAGCTCTACATGTTTTTTTGTTAGCGCGGTTTCTTTCATAATATTTTAACTTAAGCTACCTACATAATGTAGGCAATTATCAATAATAGTGCATTGAGCATTTTCTATGCCCATCGTAAGCATTAATTGTTCGGGTTCTCCGAAAAAGTTCAAGTGGTAGTCAGCGGTATACTTAAAAAAACGTTGTTTAGGTACAACGACAATAATCCTCTTTTTTGCCACTCTCTTAAGCTCTATAACTGCCTTGTTAAGATTTTTTACATGCTCTAATGTATGTAAACAAAGTAGTGTATCAAACTCATTATCCTTGTATGGTATGTTTTCTACATTAGCTACACCTAGTGTTATACCTAATTTTTCTACATCAAATTTTTTCTTAACTTCTTCCAAGTTCCCTTGTGCTAAATCTGTGGCAGTTACCTTATAGCCCTTTTTAGCGCACATAACAGATATATCACCATTCCCGCAACCCACTTCCATAACACTTTCACCAATTAAATTATCTAAAACAAATGCCTCTGATTTTCGAGTCATGTCGGTAGATCTCATGGGTACAATTGCTTCATAAGCTGCGGCAAACTCTTCCTCAGTCATTTTCCAAGCCTTGCGTTTAAAGTCTACATCCATTTTGCTATTCCAAAGTGAAACAATTGGTTTGTAGAAAAGACGACTATCCCTTATAAATAGGGGTAAAAAATTATCTAATAGATAGCCTATCGTTTTCGTAAGCTTTGAAGTAAACACTTTGTTTTTCACGCTCATTGCTTAGGTTTTAACTGGGTTTTTGTAAGTAATATAGATATCCCCATTATTCCTGGAACAATAATCATAAAAAACCTATAAATTAATGCACCCATAAATACCTTCTCTTGCAAAGATATTTTATTATTTCCAAATAAATAGATAAGCAGTGCCTCATCTGTTCCAATCCCATTTAAAGTAAATGGGAAAAGCCTTCCAAGAGTGATGATAGGACTTTTAATTAAGATTTCAGTAAAAGGGGCATTGACTTTAACTATTGAAAATGCCAAATACATTGCTAAATAGGTCAATATCCATGCAAATACAGATAGTGTTAAAGATTTTAAATTAACATGAAGAGGAACCTTGATATTTAGTAATAATTCCCAATCTATTTTATTCTTGAAAATAGATAAGAATCTTTTTACGTACTTCAATTTATATAATACATTCAGATTATTAACAATTAAAAATGGCAGAAGGCTGAGAAAAATAACTAACAAATATTCAGGATTTCTATCAGAAATAAGAGAGAAAAATGCCAATATGGAAAGACTACTAATAGCAATTATTTTGTCATATATACTTGCCCACAGTATACGTTCTTTGATGCCTGACCATTTGTATGCGAAATAACTTTTAGCAATATCTCCTGAACCTGCTGGCATGAAAAGATTTAGGGTGCTACCAACTAATAATAACTTAAAGGAATCAGTTTGAGTTATTTTCTGGGTGCTATTAAAGTTCATTAAATATTGCCACCTTATTGACCTCATGAGAAGAGACAGGATGACCAGTAGTATAATTAACGAGACATTGACCCAAGTAAAATCATATTCTAGATTAAAGTTGACTCCTTTAAGTTGATATACTATAATACCAATTACGAATAAGCTTACGACTATTTGTATTGTAAAAAGCCGCCTTTTCCCACTCAACTATTTATGACTTTTAATATGACTTTGAAGCTTAAATAGCTCTTTCTTAAGAATGTTGTTTTGAATTCCAATAAATCCAGTTCCCAACATTTGGAAGCCAAATAAGAAAAGTATGATGACCACATTAGGTGATGCGATTCTAGCTATAAATGTCTCAGCAAATTCATTGTCTCCACTAAATCTTGAATATATTAGAATAAGAGCTGTAACAAATCCAACTAACATTAAGAAAAAGCCTAGAAATCCAAATAGTAAAAATGGCTTTTCATGTATTAAATACATAAGGTGGGAAAGAGAAGTAGACTTAAACTTAAACTTTGATTTCCCTACTGCTCTTTTTGTAAGCGTACCAGGTATTTCTTTGATTTTAAACCCCTGAGCGAGTAATTTAGATATGATTTCTAGATGAATTTCTTTATCATCTGACTCTAGCACCAGGCTCTTTATAGCATTATTTCTGTATGCCCTTACAACGCATGTAGAAGTGTACAACTTTTTTGAAAAAACATGTCTGTACATCAAGTTGCCCATTTTAGAGATGAACAAACGAAAAGGGGGTACGCCTATTGCTTTTCCTCCTGGCATGTAAACAGAGACAAATACAGCATCAGTGATTTCATCATTGTCTAAAGTTTCTATCATAGCTGTTATATGACTAGCATCATAAGACAAGTCAAAATCAACAGAAATAATATAGTCTCCCTTAGCATAATCAAATCCAGTTCTTAGTGCTTTGCCTCTACCTTGATTGATATTATAGCTTGTGACATGAAGGGTGTCATTTTTATCCGCCAATGCTTTTGCAACTTGAAGCGTATTATCTGTGCTACCATCGTTTACAAAAATGATTTCATATTCAACATCCTTTATCTTGCTTAGCTCATTAGTTATCTTTTCAAAAGTTGAGTTTATATTCAGCTCTTCATTATACATTGGAGCTACTATGGATATCATTTTTTTAGTATTCATTCAAGTGATAATTGATTTTTAATTGATACCTTTATGTTTACTGACTATTTACGCAAGATTATGCCTACAAAGCTTTTGTCACAAGATAGCGATTTTTTTAATAAGACTTTCTTCTCTAAAAAGGCATTTACATTGGTTTTGCTCTTTACAATCGTAGGGTTTATTCTGCGGATTTACAGGTTAAGTTTTTTAAGTCTTTGGGTTGATGAATATGTATATACAAGAATACTACAAAATGTCTTAGAAGGCAGTGGCAATATAGGCTCCAACAAACATGGATTAATTTATATGCTTATTGCGTTACCATTTGTTAAGATTTGGGGAATGAGCGAGTTTTGGCTGAGGCTGCCAGCAGTTATTTTTGGAGCTGGATGTATTCCTCTGATATACTTACTGGGCAAGCGACTTTTTAACAAAACAATAGGTCTACTGTCTGCTTTTTTAGGTATGATTTCTCTATACAGTATTTATTGGTCAAGAGTTGTTAGAAACTATAGTAGTTTCGAGTTTTTTTACTTGTTACTGATATTAGCCTTTTTATATGCTTACGAATATCAATCTGATAAAAAGGATACCTTTTGGAATAAGCACAAACTAAATAAGAAGTTCTTAATACTTTTCCCTATCGCTTTAGGAGTGTCAATCTTGAATCATCAGCTTTCTGTTTTCTTTCTGTTTTCATTATTGGCGTATAGTTCGATCATGTTTGTTGTGAATTTTCTTACTAAAAAGTTTCCGATTTTAAAAAATAAATACTCAATTATTGCTATTCCCGGGCTTATATTTTTTATTCTTCTTCTAACTCCTTTTGCTTTGGAAAATGTTATTCGTCCTTTCTTTTTGATTATTTTACCTGAGAAAGCGGTAAACTTTATCATTCCTAACTGGGAAAGAATTTTAGGATTTATTGAAGACCCTGAGAAGCGCTTTTTTGTATTTGATGTTTATTTTAATGTATTGACATATGACTTTACTATCCTGCATTATCTTGGGTTTTTAGGATTAATATCTGCTTTTTTGTTTAACAGAAAAGCAGTTGCCTTTTTCTTTGCATTTTTTGTTTTTCCCTTTTTACTAATGAGTTTTATATTTAGAGAGCCCTATTTACCAAGATATCTTATTTACATATACCCAATATTTATAATAGCCATAGCCGTTGGAATAATGTCCATTGTTAAGGGAATTGTTCATTTTCTTCCTAATAAAAACAATTCTGGTTTTATTCCTAATATCCTGACGCTATTGGTATTTATTGTGACATACTTTCTATCACCGCATAAAGAGGTTATGGCGATGATAAAAACAGAGCAACATGGTAGGATTATCCCCAAAGAGCTCAGCAATTGGTCTTTTACGGACTGGAAACAGCCATTGGCTTTTGTAAAAAAGCATATCCGACCCTCGGATAAAATTATATCTACGGTATCGGTAGCACCAAGTTATTATCTAAATAGAGATGATGTCATACATTTTAGGCAGAGAAAATATGATACTAAGAAAAAGCAATACGTGCCTATGGATGATTGTAAGGAGGGACAAGAATGTGCTTATTCAGTAAATGGTTTTATGAATATTGTCAAATCAAACAAAAGAGGGTGGTTAATAGCAGACTACTATTTTGACAATGTCATGACAGATCCAAGAGCAAAAGACTTTGCAATAAAAAACTTGGATTATTATTTTAATTTAAGTGTGGATGGTTCGGTAAAAGTTTTTAGCTGGGATCATGATATTCCAAGAAAGCACCGAAATACTGTTTTAATTGAACTGGGTAAAGGTGCTAAAATGGCATCTAATGAAATGAACTTTAGTATCTCTAATTTGCAAGATGTACAAAACCCACAACTCAGAATTGAGTCTGAAGGTATTGATGGAAAGGATGAGGCCTTTGCTATTATAAATAAAAAACATCAAGTACTCATTCCACCTAATGATGCACTTGGCAGGAGCTATAGCGTTACTCCAATTGATAAAAGTTGGTTAAAGCAGGGGCAAAATACGCTCCAATTTGGGTATAATCAAAAAACTAAGGATTTCTTCAAGGGGTATGTTATTTATAATATAAGTCTCTAAATAATGCAATTTGACCACTCTCTTTCTTGGGATGACTTAAAAGCAATATTACCTTCAGCAAAAATTATTAGCGAAGGTGTTGTTATTACAGGTATCAATGAAATCCATAAAGTTCAAAGAGGAGATATTACCTTTGTAGATAACTCCAAATACTACAAACGAGCCTTAAATTCAGCTGCATCAGTTATCATAATAGATCAAGCTGTTGAGTGCCCTGAGGGGAAAGCACTTATTGTATCAGACGATCCGTTTCGGGACTATAATAAGATTGTCAATCACTTTAGAAAGTTTGAACCTACAAATAAAGCGATAAATTCCGATCAAATAGGAGATGGAACTATTATACAACCAGGAGTATTTATTGGTCATCACGTTAAAATTGGCAAAAACTGCTTAATCCATGCCAATGTAGTCATATATGATCATGCAGAGATTGGAGACAATGTTATCATTCATGCTAATGCAGTTATTGGGGGAGAGGCATTTTACTATAAAAGAAGACCTCAAGGCTACGATAAGCTTTTGTCCTGTGGTAAAGTTGTAATACATGATAATGTTGAAATAGGTGCTGCAACAACCATAGATAAAGGCGTTTCAGGAGATACTATTATCGGAGAGGGTACTAAAATTGATAATAAAGTCCATATCGGTCATGGTGCTGTAATCGGAAAGAATTGCCTGTTTGCAGCACAAGTTGGAATTGGAGGTAAGGCGATTATTGAAGATGATGTTATTCTTTGGGGGCAAGTTGGCGTTTCAAAGGACTTGACAATAGGAAAAGGAGCAGTAGTTTTAGGTCAGTCCGGAGTTGGGAAATCAATTCCAGGCAATATAACTTATATGGGTTCTCCAGTTGATGAAGCACGTAAGAAATTCAAAGAAATGGCGATGATTCGCAATCTTCCTAAAGAGATCGAATTTTTAAAATCTCCTGCATAGTGCGCTTTATCTCTTTAGAATACTAATTTCTCTTTAAAATAGACATTGAATTATTCTTGCAATAGTTGTATATTATATAAATATGAAGAATAGTCTATTTATAGCTTTAACAATTACCACAGTGTATTGTGTTAATGCTCAGTTCACAGATTTGTGGACAACGCGATACAGTGGTTCCAATACTTCTACTGATCAAATTAATGATATGATTGTTGATCATTTAGGGAATGTCTACGTGACTGGGAGGTCTTCGGAAGACTTTGGAGATGATGCCACTACTATCAAATATGATAAAGATGGAAATGAGCTCTGGCGCGATTCCTTTAATGATACATTGTCCAATAGTACTGATGAAGGAAATAAGATCTTATTAGATGAATCAATGAATGTTTATGTAATTGGTTATAGTTATGGATTTGCTACTCACAATCAGTATTTGACAATCAAATATAATAATGATGGGGAAAGACAATGGGTGAGACTATTTAACCCTCCTTCATCCTATGGCTCTTCAAGTAAAGCATTATATGCTGATTTTGATACGCTTGGCAACTTATTTGTTGGAGGAGATTACTACAATATAGATAGCAATAGTAACGATGTTTTTATTATCAAGTATAATCCGAATGGAGATTCTTTAACTTCACTAAACTATGCGGGTAACGCCAATGGAGCAGATAGAATCCATGGATTAAAAACAAGCGAGGACGGGTATCCTCACTTGTTAGTGGAAACGACTAACGCTTCTTTAAATACAGATATTTTCTTGGTCAAATTGAATGCTGATTTAGGTGGTTTTGCCTGGAGGAAAACAATCGATGGACCAGCAAATGACAACGATGTTCCACTTGACATTCAATTTGGAGATTCTAATAATGTATATGTAGGGGGAACGATGGTCAATAGTTCCTTTAATGAAGATGCTATTTTGATAAAATATTCTGGTGCTAATGGAGACACTTTATGGACCAGAATTTATAATAATGATTCTAATAGCAATGATAGAAAGGTTAGTATTGCTGTTGATGCTAGTGAAAGTATTTATGTTTTAGGGGAAAGTCAAGTTATGTTTTCTAACTATACTTATTTTCTCAGAAAGTATTCAAAAGAGGGTAGTTTGATTTGGAATAAAATATTTAATAATATACATTTCTCAGGAGGTGGACCACCAACATCCCCACAAATTGCTGTAGATATAGAGGATAACATATTTGTTGCTTTTAAAAGCGACTCTAGTGTTAATCAGGGATCTGACATACACTTAGAAAAAATAGATGGAGCTAATGGTAATTCATTATGGGCTACGGATGTTAATGGCATTCCCAATATGATGGATCCAAGTGACTTGGCTAATGTGATAAAGACGGACGCTAATGGTGCTTTATACGTCGGAGGATATGCTCAAGGATTTTCAGCGACCAAGGATTATCTTACTATGAAATTCTGTGTAAAACCTCTGATTAACTTCAACTTTGAAATAAACCTAGATACAGTATCATTTACAGATTCTTCATTCTTTTCTAGCGACTATGAATGGGACTTCGGAGATGGCGGTACATCAGATGAAACTTCACCTATGCACATTTATCTAGATACTGGAACATATCAAGTTTGCTTGACTCTTTCAAATACCTGTGAAGAGAAAAGTATTTGCAAAACAGTAATAGTAGACAGTATTACCGAAGTGCCAGATGATACAACATCTTTTGGTGCTTACGAAAAGCAGCAAATCTTTATTAGCCCCAATCCTGCTACTGATAAGCTAAAAGTAGAGACTAGTTATAATAGTGGATCTTTGATTATAGGTACAAATATTTATGGACAAGAAGTCTTTTTGAAAAGGTTTGCAGGTAATACGGAAATAAATATTGAAGCACTTCCCAAAGGTATATATACCTTAACCTTAACTCCGACAGATAGTTATCTAAAAAGCTGGAGTAAGCAATTTATAAAGCGATAATTACCTTATTAGCGTAAATGTTCCTGTTTTGAAGATGTTTTCACCAGTTGCTGTTAGAGCTGTAAACGTGTATACATAGACATTATCTTCAACAGGTTTGCCCCTGTAAGTCCCATCCCAAGACAAGCTAGATTTAGATTGAAATAACTTTTCTCCATAGCGGTTATTAATAGTAAGTTCATACTCAGTAGCTCCTTGAAGTAGTACATTAAAAGTATTGTTTTGAGTCCCTTTGCTAGGAGAAAATGCATTGGGAATAAATAGACCACTACACGGCAAGATAGTAATGGTGTCCGAATATTGACAGTTGTTTTGGCTGTCTGATATAGCGACATGATATTTTCCAGGTTGTGTAATTGTCAAGTTTGATGCATTAGAGCCATCAGACCACATATATTTGAGAGAATCTCCCCAAGGAATTGACAATATAATGTTTTCATTTTCACAAATGATGGTATCGTTTATCCCTGTCGTTGTGTTAGTCAACATTTGATTTAGATCAATAACATAGGGACTTGCTTTAATGACAATAGTATCTAAAAAAGTATCCGAAATACAATAGTTAGAAACAATTAAGGAAGTAATATAAGTTCCTGTATCTGTGTATACATGATATGGACTGATAGACATAGAGCTACTATCTCCATTACCATCTCCAAAATTCCAAACATATCTGTCAATATAATCGCCAAATGATTGATCCATAAAAGAAACTGAGTCATAAATGCAATAATACTGACTTTCAAATTGTGCAGTTACTTGAAGCTTAGATGATATGCCACAGGAGGTTGCCACTGTTGTATCTCTCATAACAACTACCCATGGATCAAGGTAAGCAAATCCCCCAGGACTTATGGCATCAATAGTTGGAACTGTTTTGTCTCCTAAACTACTAGAATCAGACTTACTGTGCCCAACCATAATATAATTATACCCATTAGCAGAAATATCCATTGCCGTTAACCAATCACTTTGGCTTCCAGCAGATGCTGCGCCAATGGTTTTATCCCAAACAAAAGCACCTGTGTTTTTATCTAGCTCTACTAGCCAATAACTTGCAAAGTTACTAGGAGGATTATTTTCAGTCTTTTCCCCGCTTGCAGTTGGTGACTCCGTTCTTGCTGCTACTAAATATCCATCACAAGACTCCACAACACTATATCCATAATCAGTTTGATCTCCACCTAATGTCTGATCCCAAATAATATTGAGATTTTCATCTAGCTTCACAACCCAAACGTCGCTAAAACCATATATGCTATCACTAATATCTCCTGAATCACTCGTATTAGTATGCCCTACTAGTAAGTAATTTTCATCACTGGTTTTTATTATTTCTTCAACATCTTCTCCCCTATATCCGCCAATTACTTTGCTTTGAACAATATTTCCATTATTTCCGTCAATTTCCAGTAGCCAGATATCCAAAAAGCCAAAAGTTGTATCAACATCGCCATCTTGAGTTCCAGTAACACCAGCAATTATTAAATTGCCATCATTCGTTTCAAGAAGAGCTCGCGCTTCATCAGCACCAGAGCTGCCATATGTTTTTGTCCATACGGTATCGCCAGCATTATTAAGTTTTACAACCCAGTAATCAGATGTTCCAATAGACTTGATGCCATGAACATACCCTCCATCTGCTCCAGATCGAGCAAACCCTGTAACGGCATATCCTCCATCTCGAGTTTGCACAACATCATATGCCCATTCAATGAGTAACCCTCCCATTGCTCTTTCCCATTCCATATTACCATCAGCATCTATTTTGAATACCCAGAAGTCATCTCCGTTGTTTCCCGATTGAACCTGACCATCGTCTGAGTTGCTAAAACCTGCTACAATGAATCCTCCATCACAGGTTTGTCGTATTCTATAGCCTATTTCGTTCTGAGTTCCTCCATAAGTTCTTGTCCACAGGGTATCACCGATATCATTAATTCTAATAACATATACATCATTATCAGCGCTTGGGCTACCACCATTGCCTTTATGACTATGAACAAATACATCATTGGAATGTGTCAACCCAACTATGGCATAGCCACTGTCTCTAGTTGCAATAACATCGTAAGGTCTCTCATCAAAAGACCCTCCGTAAGACTCTTGCCATTCTATAAAACCTGTGAATTGTGACCAAGATTGTAAACTCAAAAAAAAGATAGCAAAGACGAGATATAATTCTTTGAAAGATATAAGCTTCTTCATTATGACATAATATATCTTATTTTGTATCCTAAAACAAGCTGTTTTCTTTACAAAATTAGTATTCTAATTATTATTGCTTCCATTTTATATTGCAGCCAATACTTGGTTTCTGGTTTTCAGAGACTGGGTTTCCTGCTAGTATTCTATCGAGAGCAGTTCTTATATCTTTTCCTGTAACAGGCCTTCCACTATTGGGTCTTGAATCATCTAGCTGACCTCTATAAACACATATTAAATTTTGATCAAAAATGCTAAAATCTGGTGTACAGGCAGCATCATAGGCTTTTGCAATGGATTGACTTTCATCATATAGATAAGGAAATGGAAATTTATTTTCATTGCCGAAGCTTTTCATCTTATCAGGAGCATCGTCCGGATACTTTTCAATATCGTTGCTACTAATAGCAACAAATCCAATTCCTTTAGGCATATAGTCATTTGCTAATTTGACTAACTCATCTTTCACATGAATGACATATGGACAATGATTACAAATAAACATAATAACGGTTGCATGCTTGCCTTTAACATTGTGAATGGATATATTTCTTCCAGATAACGTATCTGGTAAATTAAATTGAGGTGCATCAAATCCTAGTGCAATTTGTGTTGTTTCTGTAGCGGCCATATTTCTTTGTTAGATTTAGATATGTATTACTTCTTGTACTAAGTTACAATTCTGATCCGACTTAATTAGATAGTATTTAATTTATAACACTATGAAATTACAATACTTATCCATATTCAAGATTATTAGAAAGATACAGAAATTAAGAAAATATTTGGAGAGGAGTTTTTCGTTGTGAGATTGGGTATCGCAAATTGCGACATCCAATTGAAAAGAAGTATTTTTACACAACTATAAAAGTCCATGTGCCGTCGACTATATATATGCTTTACACTGTTACTTTTCTTTTTTAGTATTGCTTTTGGAGACACAACATCTAATATTGTTATTAGTGGGGAAGGATATTATGGAAAAGTGATTAATAATATTACAGACCTTGTCAGTTTAGAAACTAAAAATATCTCTATTGCAGAACTTAATTTTTCAAAACAAACTCAGGGGAGGGCCTATTGGCATCAATATTATTTTTATCCCAAAGTAGGAGTTTCTTGCTTGGCTGGGTATTTACAACAAAATGCTCTTGGTAATGTTTACTCGATTTTTCCAACTTTCTCTTTGCAAAATCATCAAAAAAGACCATGGCAATTTTATATCAAGGGGGGGCTGGGTTTAGCTTATTTCTCTAACTTTTATCATAGAACCTCAAACAACGAAAATCTATTTATCGGTTCTAGTATTACAGCACATGCAAACTTAAAACTTGGAATCTCAAAACAGGTAAGTTCAAAAGTGAAGATAAATGCTTTTGGAAGTGCATTGCACTTTTCAAATGGTCATGTGCAAGTTCCAAACTATGGCATAAATGTCGTATCCGCTGGGATTGGCTTGGAGTATAGTTTTGCTCCATACAAAAAGCAAAGTTTTACTATAGAAGATACTGTAAGTAATATTGAAAGTAAATGGTTGAAAAATGCTCGTTTGGCAATTGGGATTCATGAATTGGCTGGAACTCATACTGCGATAGGCGGTACAAAGTACCCAATCTATGCGGGTTCTTTTTATTTATCAAAGCAGTATAGACCTGTCAGTATTTTTCATGTGGGGATGCACTACAATTATTACGTTAGCTATTATGATTTTATCATTCATGGAGAAATATTAGATGATAAACCAGTGTTAAATGCCAGTAACGTGATTTTATTTGCAGGTCAAGAATATCTTTTTGGTAAGTTTAGTTTTGTCTTACAAGGAGGAATAAATGTATTTAGTCCGTTTAATACAAAACTCCGAAAACTCGGGAATAGTCCAGGAAATATTAAAAAATTCTTGGGTTATGCAATAAGTAATAAGTTGGGGATTCAATATTATCTTAAGCCACCAGATAAGTCAACCAAAAACAATCTATTTATGGGGATGTATATAAAAGCTAATTTTGGACAAGCAGATTTTATTGAATACGGTCTTGGATATGTGTTTTAACAAGTTCGATTCATAGTTCCAGAGTATAAATATACCCCCTCGCATCACCTATGAATGTTTGTTCGTCATGAATAGCAATAGAGACGAGATGTTCTTCACTAAAACCTTTGATGGTGTTCCATGTGTTTCCAGCATCCTTTGATACAATGAGTTTACCATTATTTCCGACTACGTAATACTGCGTATCATTTAAACTGGCTGTAGCATTAAAATGTTGCCGATTACCTAAAAGTCCATTTCGCTTGATTAAGGCTTCCCAGCTATCTCCTTTATCAATGCTCATATACACTCCGCCATCATATCCACTTATTAAATAACTATTTATACTCGTTTCTGTAAAACCCGTGAAGAAATCGCCTTTAATATCCAAAAACTGATAAGTCTCTCCATGATCTGAAGAAGTCATTAACAAGCCATTTCCACCTACTATTAATTCACCAGAAAGACTTTGTCTTATAAAAGCGAGTTCATTGTCATACTCCTTGAAATCCCATGATACACCGTAGTTTGTTGTTTTGCCGATCATACCCGAATTGAAATTCTGCCCTCCGACAATGAATCCTAACGAATCATTTAAAAAAAGGACAGATTTTAGGTTATACCAACGATTACTATCGATTAATCCAGCAAAACCATAAGTCCTTTCCCAAGTATCTCCACCGTTAATCGTTTTGAGTACCAAGTACCAGTCACCACAAGCAAAACCTACAGAGTCATTCAAAAAATAAAGGTCATAGATGGAACCTCCTTCTTCATGAATTAGATCCCACGACTGACCATTATCATTAGTTTTGTAAATCTCTCCCCTTTCAAATCTTCTTCCGGCAACTAAAAAACCATTTTTATTAGGAGTGAAGAAAATGTCATTAATCCTAGAATTTTTAGAAGAAACCTGTTGTGCTTGCACAGCGACTTCAACAATATCTTTTTTACAAGAAATAAAGAAAAAAGGGACTAGCCATATTAGTTGAAAAAAATATTTCTTGTTTGCTAACATTTATTTAATATGTGTAACTGGCTCTTTATTAAAGTAAAATAAGTATATTTGTGAACTTATAAATATGCATATAAATTTAAACACATAAAAATGAAAGTTCTAAAGAAAATTTTAATTGTATTAGTGGTAGTCGTTGCATTGGCATTTATTGTATCGCTATTCTTACCATCGAAAGTTACTGTTGAGCGAACAGCAATTATTGATGCATCTTCTGAGATGGTTTTTGAGGAGGTAAATACACTAAAAAATTGGGATAAGTGGGATCCATGGAATAAGATTGATGCTAATATGAAGCAGACTTATGAAGGCGAAATGGGAGCAGGAAGCAAAAGATGCTGGGAAAGCGAAGACCCTAAGGTAGGAAAAGGTTGTCTTACAATAGTAGAGAGTAGGCCATCAGAGTATATTGCCACGGAACTTGTTTTCGATCAAGAAGGTAATGGTAATGGGGAATGGAAATTTGAGGCAACCGAAGAAGGCACTAAAGTCGTTTGGGCAATGCATATGGATATGGGAAATAACCCTATTGGAAAATTCTTTGGTTTAATGATGGACGGAATGATTGGACCTATGTTTGAAGAGGGTTTGATTTCTTTAAAAGGTGTTGCAGAAAGTAAGCCTGAACCTACTCCTGAAATGGCAACAGATGAAATGATGGAGAGCGATTCAACAAGTATGATGAATGACTCTACAATGATAGAGGAGGTAGAAGAATCTGTGGAGAGCTAATCTTCAAAGTAATGATGAATACAAAGAGCGTTCCAGAATTTTGGAGCGCTCTTTTTGTTTTAATAGGATTTCTTAAATTTAGGGAATGCAAGAAGTTAGCAATCAACCAAAAATCAAGCCCCAAATCGAAGAAGGGTGGAAGTCGGCTTTAAAAGAAGAGTTTGCAAAGCCTTATTTTTCAGAGATCAAAAATTTCTTACAAGCCGAGAAGCAAAAAGGTAAAACCATTTATCCACCTGGGTCTGAAATTTTTAACGCTTTTAATACAACGTCTTTTGGTAAAGTTAAAGTAGTTATTATTGGTCAGGACCCCTATCATGGAAAGGGACAAGCACATGGACTCTCCTTTTCCGTAAAGGATGGGATAAAGCCTCCCCCTTCTTTAATTAATATGTATAAAGAGCTTGAAAGTGACATTCAATTTATTATTCCAAGTCATGGAAATCTGGAATCTTGGGCAAAGCAAGGCGTTCTAATGTTAAATGCTATTCTTACTGTTGAAGCAGGTAAGCCCGCTTCTCACAGAAAAATTGGATGGGAAAACTTCACAGATGCAGCAATTAAATCTCTTTCTGCACAAAAAGAAGGATTGGTTTTTCTTTTATGGGGGAAGTTTGCACAAGAAAAAGGTATATTAATTGATAACACGAAACATCACATCTTAAAAGCGCCCCACCCATCTCCTTACTCTGCGTCTTATGGTTTTTTTGGATGTAAACATTTTTCAAAAGCAAATGAGCTTCTACAACAACAAGGCTTAACACCAATCAATTGGTCATTGTAAGCTTATCCCATATACAACGTGGTCAAAACGTTGACCACGTTGCTCAATTACATTAGGAAACTTTCCCCATTCCTCGAAGCCAGCTTTCTTTAATAAACTAATGCTCCCTTGGTTGGTGTGATACAAGATAGCAAGTAAAGTTTCTTTGTGTACACGCTTGCAATCAGACATGATATGTTGAATCAAAACATTTCCAAGTCCCTTTCGGTGAAATTGATAATCTAGATAAAAGCTAATCTCGGCGGTTTTATCCAGTGCTTTTCGTCCTGGACGATATGCTGATAAATGTCCATAGCCTGCAACATTATCATTAAATTCTATAATATATATTGGGTAACTAGTTGTAGAAAATTGTTTAAACCATTCCATTCGATCATCAACAGAAAAGGTTTTTGTATGTGCAGTAGCATTTCCTGCCTCAATAGCTTGATTATATATCTTTACAATTTTTGGTAGATCTCCTACATCCGCAAATCTTACTAGAATGTTGCTATTAGACATGAATTAAATTTAGTCTGGTAAAAATAAAATAATAAATTTACCATACCATGGAGGGACTATCTCAACTATTTTCCATCGACGGATTATTGGCATTTTTAACATTATCTGTCTTGGAAATTGTTTTAGGAATTGATAATCTTATTTTTTTATCAATTTTAGTTAAAAAAGCACCTAAAGAGAAACAACGGTTTACAAGAATATTAGGCTTAGCACTAGCATTAGTGTTTAGAATTGTTTTACTGTTAGGTATTAGTTGGATTGTACAACTCAAAGAGCCTATTTTATCTATTTATGAATTTAACTTTAGTTTGCGGGATTTAATTCTGTTAGTCGGGGGCTTGTTTTTACTGACCAAGAGCACCTTGGAAATTCATGAGAAGCTAGAGGAACAGAGAGAATCTAATAAGTCGGAAAAGAAGCTACAATCAGGTATTTCGATGATTCTACTTCAAATCATTGCAATTGATTTAGTTTTTTCTCTAGACTCTATTCTTACTGCTGTTGGGCTGACTCAAAACATAACAATCATGATCTCTGCCGTAATCATATCTATGCTCTTCATGATGGTGTTTGCTGGTTGGGTTAGTGAGTTTATTCATAAAAATCCAACTATCATTATGCTAGCTTTGTCCTTTTTGATTATGATTGGTGTGTTGTTGATAGCTGATGCCTTTCACTTTCACGTCCCAAGAGGATATATCTATTTCTCATTAGGTTTTTCGCTTCTGGTAGAAATTTTGAATCTCAAGTTGCTTAAAAAGCATTTTAGAAGAAAATTTTAATTTTTCCTCCACAAAGACGTAAGAAATGCCTGTCTTATTGTTTTGATAATCAGTACAATAGGAAAATTAGCATCCCCTTTGAATTGTTAATTTTTGCCAAAAATTGTATTTACTTCTCTAAAAGTGTTGTAATATATTTGTAGCAACAATTGAAACTTATACAGATTTATTATCGTATAAAGTGATTTTGAAAAACAAACTTTTATAAAAAAGCAGGGTCTAATGTGTAATAAGAATATTAAAGTTAATGATTTTTTAATGTTTAGGGTATTGACTATTAGTATTAAATAAATTACATTTGCAATCCGAAGAATAGATGAAAACAATACAAATCATATCAATAATTATCTTAGCATTTACAATAAATAGCTATACACAAGCAGATACTAAGATAGATTTTGATCATGCACTAAAATTAGACACGGCTTTTAATAACTATTTCATCGGATCACTTCATAACGCTTCAAGATATACAACCTTACTTCAAGCGTATCAAGAGAACAAGTCAGACTTATTATTTGTTAAGTTTAAAGATGAAAAACACGTTGATTGGGTCAAGGTCATAAAAGGAGGAAACACTTTTAGTAAGGCCAAAGACTTACTAGTTGATCAAAACGGCAATATGTACATTACTGGCTATTTTGATAATGATTTAACCTTTGCTAATCAAACTTTAGAAGCATATACTGAAAATGACATTTTTGTTGCCAAATACACTCCTACAGGGTCATTAGTTTGGGCAAAAAGCTTAGGTGCTGATGGAATGCTTGATGTGTCTTCTGTAACAATTGAAGAAAACTTGAATATCTATGTATCAGAGTTTATAAAAAAAGTAGATGGAAAGGTGTTTAAGGATATTTCTTTTGATGATTTGTCTTTAATTGAAAAAGAAGAAGAAATTACAGACGGCTCTAAAATTAATAACATCCCAGAAATGGTTATTAATAGCAATATAAATCCATATGGTAATCTGTTTTATGTCTATGTTAAGTCAAATATTGCTTGTGATGCAAATATCAAAATCAGTAAAATTTGGGGAGAATCCATTATAGATGTAAACAGACCTATTGAGATTGGTAATAATAAGATAGAAATTGCTATGGATGATATTAATACGGTTGCTGGAGAAGTTTATGTGATCACCATTAAGTCTGGCGAGTACACCAAGTCTTACAAGGTTTCTCAAAGAAATTTTTAGCTATTACCATATCATCTTAGGAGCTCTAAAGTGCCACATTCACTTTAAAAAGTAGCTCTTAATTCCCCACCTTGTTGGCATATTTTGCATCAAGCAAAAAAATAGGAAGCAGTGATTGGAAATTCCCGTTTCTACCAAAAAAGAGCAGAGTCGATACTCCTTTGGAGGGAGTCTTTATGTGGCATACACACTGAAATATCTGTGAAAAAAGAGTCTTTGTCTCTAAATATATTTTAAGAAATAGCTGTCTTTATAAAACTGTCTACCGGGTTAAGGTAATATTACCATTGTACTCTGCAGGCAGCGTGGTATTTTGATCTACAAAAACAACTTTTAATTGGTAGTTGTATACACCAATTTCTTGATCCACACCATTATATGTTCCATCCCAACCTTGATTTGAGTTGGTGGTCTCAAAAACTAATTTGCCCCACCTATCGAAAATTCTGAAATATTCTAAGTCAGAAATTCCTAGCTGAATGAGTGAGAACAGATCATTATCTCCATCTCCATTGGGAGAAAATATGGATGGTATGGCTAAAAACTGTTCTTTAGGTATGATTGTTATAGAGTCGGTAATATTACAAAGCCCTGATGGGTCTGATATGATAACCGTATAAGTCGTTTCTGTTGTAGGGTTTGCAATTGGATTCGGACAATCATTGCAGCTTAATGTCTCATCGGGCATCCAGCTATATAAGTAGCCACTTTGAACGCCTTGAATAACAATAGAACTACCTAGTATAATAGAAGTGTCTTGAAAGAATATTGGGTCTGGATTATCAGGGTTTGCTATAACCGTAATAATAACACTGTCTGAGTCTGCGCAACCTACTGAATCTGTACCCATTACTGTATAAGTTGTTGTCGTTGTTGGATAAGCATTAGTAAAGGCTTGATTTGGATCATCAATATCAGTGTTTGGCATCCATTGGTAGTTTGTGCCCCCAATTGCATTAAGCTGAGCGGTACCCCCTATGCATATTGTTGTATCCTCAAATGCAAAAACGCTAGGGTTGTTCACATTTACAATTACTTCAGCACTGTCTACTGGGCATACAAGAGAATAAAATGCGACTTTATAAAGTGTAGTATCTGTAGGAGAGGCAATTGGTGTGGAAGAGGAGGAATCGCTTAGAGAGTCGCTTGGAAACCATTGATATGAAATTGCTCCCTGTGCTTCTAGCATAAGACTTTGGCCTATACATATTGTTGTGTCATTTGTAATAATTATTCCATTCACCCCTTCATCTATGCCTATTGAAAGGTCGCCTAAAGCATAGCATCCTGTTAAAGTGTCTGTTACCAATATATTGTAGGTAAAGGGTTCGTCTAAAGAAATGAATGGATTGGGAATATTGGGATTGCTTAATCCTGTTGTAGGACTCCATCTTATAGAAGATCCATTATCGATTTGTGCACTTACCTGAATGGTATCAAATTTACATAACAATGTATCGGATGGTAGTCCAATATTAGGTATAGGAGCAATATCTACATCCACATTTAGTGTGTCAGACTTGCAGAAATTTGTAATGATGACTTCGTAATTAGTATTAACCAAAGGAGATGCAAATGGATTTGGGATGTTGGTATCAGTTAGTGTTCCTCCTGGTGACCATTGGTAAGTATTCCCTCCCGATGCAAACAATCGTATAGAGGCCCCATCGCATACAAAGGTATCTGAAATGACAAAAGATGGTTCTGTAAGGCTATCCACCTTTACGGGTATACTAGCCACATAGCGACATAGAGTAACAGTATCAAAATGACTAATTGTATAGTTGGTCGGCTTAGAAGGATATGCAAATGTGGTACTTTGTGACGAATCTGATACTTCACTTCCAGGAATCCAAGAATAAATGATATTAGTATCAACTCGTGTACAATGCTTTATTCTGGTCCAAGGTCTGAAGACAGCTATAGAGCCATTTATGCCTTCGCATACGGATATAGTATCACTAGAATTAGAAACAGCTTTTAAACCTCCACCAAAAAAGCTATTTTCCCCAGCCAAGTACATTTCAGATAAAGTATCGTCATTGAAATAGCAGATCTCAACAATGATATTATCACTTCCATTCCAATCGTAAACTTCGAGAAAGTCAAGGCTATTCCAGCCTTTCTTCATTGTAGTAGAATCATTATAATATACTTCTGTCGTCGACATAAATTCAACTGAAAAGAAACCCTCATATTCATCATCTTGAGTGCATCCTAAGCCGATGTGAAAATTCTTCAATACACTATCTCCAGAAATGCTATCAACAAAAAATTCTATTCCAGAAATGGCTTCGGTTGGAGATAACCCTGCAGCAATCAGCTTGTCTGATTCAATAAGGTATTGATGCTTAATGCTTTTAACTCCTCTTCTGAAAACTACTTGAGACCTAATTATGCTATCAAATATGGCAAGAGTATCCTCAGTATGATCGCAAGTACTATTATTTAACCCACAATTATTAATCAAAAAACTTTCCAGCATTATAGTATCTCCTTGGCAAATGGTATCTATTTCTGGTATCGTAAATAAAGTTGATTTTCTTACAAAC
The DNA here is from genome assembly GCA_030426955.1 of Bacteroidia bacterium. Lineage (GTDB taxonomy): Bacteria > Bacteroidota > Bacteroidia > Chitinophagales > JAUHXS01 > JAUHXS01. The sequence goes on from JAUHXS010000003.1 coordinate 318,626, forward strand.
TCCACATACACACTATCTGTATCTGAACAACCATGAATGGAGGTGACGACTACGGAGTATTGAATAGTTGAATCAGGACTAGCTATGGGGGCTGGCAATTTATGATTGTTAAGAAAATAATCTGGTTGCCAGTTATAAGAGTGTCCTTCTCCAGACGTTGGAGTTGTTTTAAGTTGCACACCATTTGTGTAGCACATCAGCGTATCACCTGTTGTATTTAAGGTAAATGGAAAGCCTACATCAACATATACTGAATCGCCATAAATACACCCAGTAGAAGAATCAACAATACTTATAGTGTACCCAATATCGTTTGTAGGAACAGATTTGACGTTCAATAAAGTATCTGCTAAAAGGTATGTGTTTGGTGTCCATGAAAATAGGAAACCAGTACTATCTTTTACTGCTATGATAACCTCGTCTATTGCCCAATTATCTTGATCGATTCCGCTATTAGCCAATTGACGCCATCTTAAACGAGTACTTGCAGTTTGAGCAGCAGTTGGGATTTCAGCTGCTACACTTTGAAAGTCTGGATAAATAGCTTCAAAATATGTCTTTATAATATTCCAGTTTCCACCACTATTAGTTGAATATTCTAAAACAACATCTTCTCCGAAGTCTGCATCTTCACAAGGGGCAGATCCATTTGCAATTTTGATGGCAAAATATACTGTCCCTCCAGTACTTAAGTTCATATCATTGGTGATCGCTTGGCGACTGCCTGTTCCATTAAAATATAAGGCATCGCCAAATGAAGCACCACAAGCTGTAGATGGCTCTCCCCCTGTGATGCTATTCCAAAGAACACTTGAAACGCCAGTATCAAAGTAGTCTGTAAAAATTTGTTTCTCAAGTTGTGGATTGAGCATTACGGTATCGTCTAAACATGCCAAAAGCTTTTCCTCAAGAGCAATGGTTACTAGATCTCCTGAATCCTTGACATAAATAAAAACACTATCTGTTATGTCTACACAGCCCGAGTTGGTATAAACATTGCAATAAAACCACATACTTCTAGGAGGCAAGGCTTTTACATTGGCACTGCCATTGTTTGTTAAATACACCTGAGGACTCCAGTCATACTTGTATAGGCTTGATGTTGGGTTGAGACTTGCAGTTAGTGTCACCTCTTGAAACCTACAAATAGTATCTAAAGAGGAAGATAGATTAATATTGGGTGGAGTAGGAGTTTCTACTACAAAGTAAAACTGAGTGTGGCACCCCGATGGTAGCGAAAAACCATTTAATACGTAGGTTTCGCTGAGTGTTGGTAATACCTTTAATGTGTCTCCCTCTGATAATGTATCATTAGGATTAGATAATAGTGTCCACCAAGGTTCATCCAAATTTAAAACATTAGTTAGTGTGACTGTATCTAGTGTGCAATAAATAGTATCTGACAATGGAGGCTCTACAGAAGTAAAAGACCCTACTGAATAGGCATAGCTCTCTGCCGTACCTGTTCCGTAAACATATGCGGTAAAACCTGATTCTAATTCAAGATGGTGGCTGCCTTCCGTTATACTTACTTGGGCCCATGCAAATAGAGGGTTGCCAATGAATGGTGTAAAGGCTGTAGATGCTATGGCAGTTCCATCTAGCGTGATTTGCCCTATATCTGCTGTTGGTATGATTAAGTTGACGTTATGCTGAGTAATAATATCTGAGTTCATCGTTGCAAACGTAACGTCTATTATTCTTTGAGTCTCATCATTTAGTGTCAACATGGCTGGATCTCCAGCACCAGAACAAGTAATACCCTCTATAAACTGTGTTACGTTGATAGGCTTATTAGCGGATACATAAATGTCATTAGTAACAAAGTTGCGTTCATAGACTTGTCCTGCATTTAGTGTAATAGGTGCTCCACCATTTACAGAAAAAGAAGTATTGTCTTGATCTGCCATGACTCTGTAGGTATATCCTGTCGTAGCTGTAAATGGAACAACAAAATAATTGAACCCCCAAGTATCTAGAGGAAAGTTTTGATCATAAATGTGATCACATGCAGTACATTGATTAGGAACTTTTGTACAGCTAGCACCCGAGAATACTGCAAATGCTTTACAGGGACCACTTTGAGGGGTTGACTTTATAGTTGTGCCAGTTAAATCTGCTGCACTACTTGCAGCTCTTACCTGATATGTTTCTCCTTGATTTAAGCGAACGATAAAAGGTTGACCTGCAGGCTTTCCTCCTTCGGTTGCCACTGTAGGAGTTATTTCTACTTCTGTATTATCTTCTGATGCAACAATCAAAAATTCAGAATCGATATCAAAAGTTCCACCATATCCGTTATATGCCATTACACGGTATTCATCCCCGATGGATTGAATAGGCAGCACCTTGGTGCCGTCTGCTGTATAACTATCAAAGTTGATGGCAAAAACGCTAACCGTGTCATCCGTTTCAATCAATATTCCTTTTTGCTCAATAGTTTCTGAAAAATTAGATTCAAATTCATTGGGAACAATAAGCTCTGTAGTTACATTTGCGGTAACGGTAAAGTCTTGGCTATAGCCAGCAAGTGGAACAGAAAGTGTCCCTGTTGTTGTCTTATTGGAAGAGATAAATACATAAAGGGAGTCTGATGCCTGATCGACATAGTTAGTCATGTATCCAAACCAAAACTGCGTTCCTTTCGTTGGCAGTAATTCTTGAGCGCTTATTTGATTTAGTGTAAAAATAAAACAAAATAGTCCTAAAAGGCTTTTACGCATGGCGTACAGGTTTAAATTTGCGTAGCATACGCTATGAATATATAATTTTAAAGCGCAATTTAAAAGACAATTTTTTATATAAATAAGATTTCTGAGATGCGAAATATCGACACAAATAATTGACTATAAGTGTATTGTGTGTAGCAAATTAGAAGGATGAAGATAGGGCTTAAATTATCATACCAGCACCTACCGTTTCATTCGTGGCTTCATCAATTAAGATGATACTACCCGTAATCCTATTTTTCTTATAACTATCGTAAAGTAGAGGTTGTGTCGTTCTGATTGATATTCTGCCAATATCATTTAGGCCAAGCTCTAAGTCATCTTCTATTCTGTGAAGTGTATTAATATTGACCTTATATTTTACTTCTTTGATCACACATCTCGCATCTTTAGATGTATGCTTGATGGCATACTTTCCCCTATGAATAAGCTTTTTCTCATTTAGCCAACATACCATTAAGTCAATATCCTGTCCTATTTCTGGCTGGTTATTTGTTCTAACGATCATATCTCCTCTACTAATGTCGATTTCGTCTTCCAGAGTCATTGTGACAGACATTGGGGCATATGCCTCGTCAACGGGTCCATCAAAAGTATCGATGCTCTGGATTTTAGAGGAAAAGCCCGACGGCAATGCCATCACTTCATCTCCCGGCTTAAAAACACCTCCAGCAATTCTTCCAGCATATCCACGATAATCATGGTGTTCTTTAGATTGTGGCCTTACTACATATTGAACTGGAAATCTGCAATCTACATGGTTGTGGTCACTACCGATGTGTACATTCTCTAAAAGATAAAGTAGGGTAGAGCCTTCATACCATTGCATATTTTTAGATCGGTCTACAATGTTGTCTCCATGTAAGGCACTAATCGGAACAAATCGAACATCTTTTACTTCCAGTTTCGCTGCAAACTTTTCGTAGTCCGATTTTATCTGCTCATAAACTTTTTGATCATAATCCACCAAGTCCATTTTATTGATACAAATCACAACATGAGGAATCTGCAAAAGTGAAGCGATAAATGAATGACGATAGGTTTGCTCTACAATACCTTTTCTGGCATCGACTAATATTAGAGCCAGGTTGGCAGATGATGCACCAGTAACCATATTTCTGGTATACTGAATATGTCCTGGCGTGTCCGCAATGATAAATTTACGCTTTGGTGTTGCAAAATATCGGTAAGCGACATCAATGGTAATACCCTGTTCCCGTTCCGCTTTTAGCCCATCTGTTAAAAGCGCAAGGTTTAAATGCTCATCTCCTTTTTGATCACTCACTCTTTGTACCGCTTCGAGTTGATCTTCAAAAATTGATTTGCTGTCGTAAAGCAAACGACCAATTAACGTGCTTTTCCCATCGTCAACACTTCCTGCTGTTGTAAATCGGAGCAGCTCCATATCTAAATATCCTTTGGAATCGAAAGTTTCCATTATTAGTTTCTAGTTTATAATTCGTAATTCTAAAATCGACAATTAAAAATATCCTTCTTTCTTCCTATCCTCCATGGCCGTCTCAGACCTTTTATCGTCATTTCTACCGCCTCTTTCTGTAATTCTTGTTGATGCTACTTCCTCGATAATGCTCTCCAGTGTTGAGGCTTCAGACAAGGTCGCTCCAGTGATCGTCATATCACCTACCGTTCTGTATCTGACCACCATTTCTTCGGCTTCTTCCCCTTCTTTTGTCTCAACGTAAGGAGACTCTGCTAAGATCACACCATCTCGATTAATACATTTTCGCTTATGAGAAAAATAAATAGATGGGATTTCTAGGTCTTCCATTAATATGTATTGCCAAATGTCCATTTCCGTCCAGTTACTAATTGGGAATATTCTAAAATGTTCCCCAAAGCTTTTTCTTCCATTGAAAATGTTCCATAGCTCAGGTCTTTGGTTTTTAGGATCCCATTGTCCAAAATCATCTCTATGAGAGAAAAAACGCTCTTTTGCTCTGGCCTTCTCTTCATCTCTACGAGCGCCTCCCATAGCTGCATCAAATTGAAATTCTTCAATAGCATCTAAAAGTGTTACTATTTGCAACGTATTCCGACTGGCATTCGGTCCTTTTTCTTCTACTGCTTTGCCTTGATCAATTGAATCCTGTACAGTTCGTACAATTAGTTTTGCATCAATGTCTTTAGCAAGCTTATCTCTAAACTCGATCGTTTCTGGAAAATTGTGCCCAGTGTCTACGTGTAGTAATGGGAATGGCAATTTTGCTGGGTGAAAGGCTTTTCGAGCCAAGTGAATCATCACGATGGAGTCTTTTCCACCAGAAAACATTAGAACTGGTTTTTCAAATTGTGCCACTACCTCTCTCAAAACAAAAATAGATTCTGCTTCAAGTTCTTTTAAATGGTTTAGATTATATGTAGTCATTATGCTTGCTTTATTTTTGGCAGGATAAAATTGTATAGCTCTTCGGTTGATTCCTCAATAGTTTGACTTGCTGTTTTTATCTCTAAGTCAGGCTGTATTGGTGCTTCAAAAGGACTGTCTATTCCCGTAAAATCTTTTATCTCGCCTTTTCGAGCTTTTTGATACAAACCTTTTACATCCCTTTGTTCGCAAATTTCCAAAGGTGTATTGATGAAAACTTCTAGGAAATCATCTTCTCCTACGATTTCTTTAGCTAACGATCTGATTTCAATCGTTGGGCTTACAAAGCAATTGATGGTAATAATGCCGCTATTTAAAAAAAGCTTAGAAACTTCGGCAATCCTTCTGATATTTTCAGTTCGATCTTCGTCAGAAAACCCAAGGTTATTGTTGATCCCAGTTCGTACATTATCTCCATCCAATAACTGAACAAAAAAATTTGATTCAAAAAGTTTCCTTTCCAAACCTGCTGCAATGGTACTTTTGCCAGAACCAGAGAGTCCCGTTAACCAGATAACTTTAGCGTGCTGATGGAGAAACTTCTCTTTATCCTCTCTCGGCAACAGCCGATCAAATATGGTATGTATATTTTCAGGCATGGGTTGCAAATTTAGGAAATTATTAAGCTGGAGATCAGTTTATTTAGGAATAAATTAGATTTCTGATGGCAATGAGATATCTCAAGCTTTATAGAGAAAGATTCTATACTGTATTTGATGAAGGAATAAAACCTTAAAATTTCTTTATCTTAAGAGTGCTATCGTTCCTGATTTTGTAAATTTATCTCCATTAGAAAGGGTTCCTAAGGCATAGTAAGTGTAAGTATCATCTGGTAATAATTGACCCTTGTAGGTGCCATCCCATTTTAAGTGGGCATCGATATCTTCAAAAACTAAAGTTCCTTTCTTGTCAAATATCTGCAGTTCATATTGAGCAATACCATGACCATGTATGTAGAAAAAATCATTATTTAGGTCGTTGTTGGGTGAGAAGACATTCGGTATAAATATATCGCATTCTGATACATAAATGTTCAGAGTGTCTTCGTATTTGCAGCCATTTGTTGTAGTAGTAGAAATTATATATTGTTCATTTTGGTCAATTAAAACTGTCGGATTATAACAATTATAACAGCTTAACCCCTCGTCGGGAAACCATTGGTGATTGACTCCTGATCTTGTAATCCCTATAATTGCTTGCTGATTAGAGCAGAGGTTGGTGTCTAAAGCAATATTCTGTTCATTTATATCATCAATATGAATAGATTGTGTAAAAGTATCTACGTAACAGGATAAGCTTGAAGATTGAGTTAGTTGTATATTGTAAGTTCCTGATTCAGAGAATATATGTATGCTTTCAAGGCTTGGATTTTCACCTAAGCCAAATGTTATAGAGTCTGACGTGCCATCTCCAAAGTTCCACCGATAAGTATAAGTTTCAGGATAAGCACATGAATCAGGATTGGTATTATGTGAATAGATTCTTAAAGTAACTTGATCACAAGTGACATCCTCAATAGCTAATTTTTCTGTTGTGTCTTTATCTCTATCTAGCTCAGCATATCTTGGAAGTATATTTTGCAATCCATGAGAGCTTTTCCTGCCATCTCCTCCTAGGTAAACACCTTCTTCCACAAAGTCACAATCTAGACCTTTGAGGTTAGGAAAATTGATAACTCCTATATAATCACTATTGTATTGAGCTACATAAATTTTTTCATCTGGACCTAAGTACATGCTGTGCTTTCCAATACCATTATGATAGACAGAAACTTCAGTCGAGAAAACATCATTCGAAGTCATATCGTATTGTCTTATACTTCCAATACCACTGCCTATAGTACGACCAGATGTATATAGTTTAGAGTTATCAGGAGAAAAACAAATGCCATAAAGATGATCTAAAGTATTGTACTGAACCTTGGGATTAGGATAGAGCAATCCGCTTTCTTTGTCAAAATCGTAAATAAAAATTCGTCCATCAGTAGCCCAGTAGGTATTTGTCAATGCATATCTATTGCCATCGGGTGAAAAGCATACCATACCGCCACCAGATCCACCTGCATGATGATTGGCTAAAATTTGCGTATGGTTCAGGTGTAAACCTGTTTCATCGACTAAATAATAATGGACAGTATTTGTAAAATTTTGAATATAGGAGCTAAGTACCCAATAGCTGGTTGGCTGTCCACACTGACCGAAAGATCTTGTAACACCCGTTAAGTGTTCGTTTCTGTAGTTTCCAAGTCCTCCTTCTCTAGGTCCAATAAGAATCGAATCCGCTATTAATAGATCTCCATTTCCATCATCTAGAGACATATCTACTAGGCAATAGTATAGTCCATATTCACCACTAGTGGACCCAAAAGTTCTGAATATAAAATATTGATTTACATTCCCTGGGTGGGGCACTATTAGTGGCCCCTGAGAAGAAGAATAACCATTCAATAAACCAGACCCGTTAGGCATGGATTCTTGGTTTTTGTTGTATATCTTATCATCTCCAACCCAAAATAGTAGATCTCCAGTTTTATGATCTGAAACAGTTGCTCTTCCTTCATTTGGGAAGGAGGAGGTTGCAGCATCTAATAATGCGATAGACATTCCAGAGCTAAAGTCAATTCCAGCTCTGTTTCCAAAATACCACCTATTATTAGATTTAGAATGAGGCAAAGCCTCCACAGCATCGGGACAAACATCGATAATTTTGCGTCTAGTAAAAACACAGCCGTTATCGCCAGTACCCGTTAGGCTAACAAATTGTCTACCAGGAGTTTCAAAAATTTGAGTTGGAGGGTTTTGCAAAGTAGAGGTCGAACCATCACTAAAAGTCCATAGCCAAGAGCCGCTTGTGTCTGTAGATGTATTTATAAATGATATTTCATTACAGGGGCAGCCCTCTGTAAGATCAAAATTAGCTAATGAGGTATCTTCTTGAACAAATATTTCCTTTACTTCTTGGGTATAACAAATGCTAGTATCAGAATAGGTATGTAAAAACGCATCCAAAGGCCCAGAGTCTTCTGCTCTTATCTTTGGATGTTCGTCATTACTAGATGTCCTCCCTATTTTCCAATTGTAAAAAATGGGCGCACTGATACCAGTTGTGAGGTTAGTAAAATGTAATGAGTCACCTAAACAAACGGTAGTAGATGAAACTGAAAAGTCAGCAATAGGTTTGTCATATATTATGATTTCATGTTCAATGGAGTCTTTACTACCTTTAGATTCTATTAAAAATTTAAAATTGTATGTGCCTGGAGTACTATAACTATAGCTGATATCACCTAGATCACGAGGATCTGTCTTTGTAAAGGTTTTAATAGTACCGTCTCCAAAGTCAACGTTTACATTTAAGGAGTCGCAACAACTTTGAGAAGCATCTATCGAGAATCTATCATTCACGCAACTAGGCATACTGCGATTAAAATTGATATGAGCACGGACTTGACCTAAAGAAAATTTGCTGCTTAGAAGGAAAGGAATTAAAATTACCCAAACTAATATTCTCATGATTTCAAACTTATAATTGACTTGTTTTCTTAGAGCATACTCGCAATTATACTCTACATTAAATATGCCGTACCGAAAGCCTATTTACAAGAAAATATTTATTATAAATTCTATTTAGAAAATTATTAGAATAATTTTAATGAAATGATTATCAGTAAAATATAATTGAATACTGTGTTTTTAGAAACTATGATTCTGCGAAGAAGCAAAGTAAGCTATGACTTCTTTACGGAAATGAGAGTCATTTAACTTATACTTTAAAAAGGGAATGATAACAATATCATCAATAAAATTTGTCTCTATATCTAATATTTTATCACTTGCCAGCAATTGGAGCATATTCTCAAATATTGACTTTTCATCTGAAGAATTTTTGCAATTTGTGTATTTAAGGAAGCCGTCAATCATGATGTTAACACTAACTAATTTCTGCTCATTTTTGCCCATTAACCTTTTAAGCGAGAGCAATAAAGAAGGTAGCAATAGTTTATTCTCCAAATCAACGTGAATAATTACTTCCATTACTCTCAGCATGATAATGATCAGTAACCTTGTTTCTACCTTTTTTTGAGATAATACTTCATTAATAAAGTTGAGGGCAGTGTCATGCTTGCCGAGGGTGAAATATAAGAGAACCATGATCGTAGGGACTCTGGTTTTATGAAAGTGTATAAAATTAGGTTGATGCTTATCGAAGATTTTCTGTTCACTTTCTATGAAACTAATTGCCTCGTTTTGCATACCCTTTTTTATGAAGAGCTCTATGTTTAATGTGTAGTAGGCTGCAAATATATTTGCGATCAGCTTTGTATTGGCCTCTGAAGTTTGCCGATAAAGATTATTAAGATCTTTTAGTGAAGACTCGGCTTTATTTAATTTTTTTCTGTAGAAAAGTTCTGCAATATAGTTGTTCAGGGCAATGTAATATAGTCTTTGCCAATTAGCGATTTTTAATAAAATAGGCTTTCGTTTTACTGTTTCTATCTTTTGTTTGTTTGCCGCGAATGCTTCATCATCGTTATCAAGTGCTGACTGACAAACGAAAATTAATTTAAAGTACTCAAAAGACACTGTAACGCTATCTTCTTTTTCTAGGCTAGGCTTTGGAAGCTTTTTTAAGATTGCTTCGGCCTTACCCTTTAGATGTTCCCGATTGAGCTCATTGTTAGCAAAAGAACTGCTAATGGATCTGCTTAAGTAGTTATAATATTCAATGTCCTGAATTTTGCCTAATATGTTTTTTCTTTTTAAAAGAAGCCTTTTTACTTCGTCCTTAGATAATAGCTTTTGAGACTGAACCTCCAGCCGTATTAAAAAGTCTATGGTAATGAGCAAATAATAATACAGTTCATATCTCTCTGAAATTTCGGATGCTTTTAATATTTCCTTTTTGGCTCTTTTGTAAAACCCCCTAGAAAACAAGACTTGTGAATGGTCTATAATTTTATGTATTTGTGCATCAACAAATTTATTATTATGAAAGTTGGAGAGTGCATCTAAAAGTGTATTGAAGAGATATCTTTTTAAAGAAGAGAAATTTCTTTCGTTATACTTTTCTCGAAAGTATTTTTGAATTTGTCTTTCATCAGTAGATTTTGAGTTTTCTATTATTTCATAGAGTTCTACATATTTTTTTTTGTTGTTATTGGTATCGTGATTAAAGTATTTTTGAAAGTACCCTTTCTCATTTCTTGACATAGACTTGATAAGTAAATATAGATCAGAAGGAGTATCTTTTAACATAGATGAAAGCTAATGAAACAATATAAATATAAGCATCTCCTTCTATTTAGATAATAGTTTAGATTTTTTAATAAATTAGATTTCTGTCTTTTGGGTATGGAAAGTCAACTTAAAAACGACATATTTCAATGGGATGTTGCTAATTGGTCTCAATCACTTACTTTATGGGAAAAGTATGGTGATGAGATAAAAGGCAAAAGATGTCTAGCACTAGGCGAGCGGGATGGTGGACTTTCGCTTTGGCTGGCTCTTAAAGGCAGTGACGTGGTGGCATCAGACTTAAACGGTGTTACAGAGCAAGCTAAGTCATTACATACTAAATACAATGTCCAAAACAATATCGAATATAGAGCCATCGATATGTTAGATATTCAATATCCTGATAACACGTTTGACATGGTGGTATTCAAGTCTGTCTTAGGGGCACTTTCAACTAAGCAAAATCAACAAAAAGCAATTGATGAAATATATCGAGTTTTAAAACCAGGAGGTCTATTATTATTTGCTGAGAATGCTAAAGGGTCTTTTTTACATGTTTTTTTAAGAAAATACTTTACCAATTGGAGTACCTATTGGCGGTATTTAAGCTCCTCAGAAGACGTAGCCTTATTTAGCTCCTTTTCCAATCTTGAGATGGACTGCTATGGATTTTGGGGACTCTTTGGGAGGTCAGAAAAGCAAAAGAACTTGTTGAGTGTTTTAGACCGCTTTTCCAATCGGATGATTCCTAAAAAAAACAGATATATTCTATTTGGTGTGGCTAAGAAATGACAGTGACTTTAGAGATTTATTAGGTGTATTCAATCATAAAAGTGAAATAAACCATGCCACAAATCACTTTTTTTGTAAGACCTATCCAAGACAATAAACAAACTTTTTTTCGTTAATCTAATGATAACATTAATTCATTAGGAAATTTAAGTGGGCTATATTATATTTACGCACTAAACATTATTATTAAAAGCAAATTGTAAAAAAATGTCAATTATAAGTAAAAGGTTAATGACTCTAGTGGCTGTTTTAGCTATCCTATTTGTTGGCTTTCAACAAATCTCTATTGCTGATGAATCTTCCGATTCAGCAATGACAGAGGAAACAGTAGACTCAAATGTTGCTGAAGCAGCAATGGAAGAAGAGGCGCCAATGGAAAAAGAGGAGATGAAAGAAGAAGAGACAACTATGGTTGTTGAGGAAGAAATTGCTGCACCAACTGGTCATCAATTGATCAAAAAATACTTTATAGAGGGTGGCCCTGGCTTTATGGGGATCGTATTAATATGTTTAATCTTAGGATTGGCTTTTTGTATAGAAAGAATTATTTCTCTTAATCTTTCAACTGTTAATACAAAGAAGTTATTAAGCGATGTAGATAGCAAATTGCAATCAGGAGATGTGGAAGGAGCAAAAGAAGTTTGCAAAAACACCAGAGGACCTGTTGCTAGCATTTTCTACCAAGGTCTTTCTAGGGTAAGCGAAGGTATTGAGATAGTTGAAAAATCAATTGTTTCTTACGGTTCTGTCCAAATGGGACTTTTGGAAAAAGGCTTAGTTTGGATTTCACTATTTATTGCATTAGCACCGATGCTTGGTTTCATGGGTACGGTTATTGGTATGATTGAGGCATTTGATGCTATTGAGGTTGCTGGCGATATTTCTCCAGGGTTAGTAGCAGGAGGTATTAAAGTGGCGTTATTGACAACAGTATTTGGTTTGATCGTTGCGATCATTCTTCAAATCTTTTACAACTATATTGTATCAAAAATTGATGATCTTGTCAACAGCATGGAAGATGCTTCAATTGGTATCGTTGATTTAATGATCAAGCATAACGTTACAAAGAAATCATAAACTATGAATGACGGTTTAATCAACTTTGGAATATATCTTAGTTATGCACTAGTTGCTATTGCAGCACTTGCAGCCTTTGTTTTTCCAGTGATCTATATGATTCAAAATCCAGCAGAAGCAAAAAAAGGATTGGTAGGCGTCGTTGCGCTGGTAGTGGTGTTGCTATTAGGATATGTATTTGCTGGTAGCGAAATTCCAGATGCATTAGCAAAAGCGTGCAAAAATTTTGATGTAGATCCTTCAAAGTTCAAGAAAATTGGCGCTGGTATCAATGCCTTTTACATTTTGGCTTTCTTAGCAGTAGTTTCATTGGTGGCAAGTGAAATTAGAAGTGCATTCAAATAAATAAGCAGTGGCAAGAAGTAAAAATAGAATGGATAATGAGATCAATGCCAGCTCAATGGCTGACATTGCTTTCTTACTATTGATTTTCTTCTTGGTAACAACGACAATGGACATTGATAAAGGTCTATTGACAAAGTTGCCTCCAATGCCAGAAGATGATACTGAAATCATTGATGCTCCTATCAATGCAAGAAACACTTGGCCTATACTAGTAAATGCTAGAGACCAACTTCTTGTAAAAGGAGAATTGATGAGCATTGAGGAGTTAAAAAGAAAAACTAAGGAGTTTTTAAGTAACAACGGCAGAGATCCTAAGTTATCAGATAATCCAGATAAAGCAGTTGTATCATTAAAGAATGATAGGGGAACCTCATATGATATGTACATTCAGGTGCAAAATGAGGTTAAGGCCGCTTATAATGAGCTTCGAGAGGAAGAGTCTCAAAAGAAGTTTGGCAAAAACTACGAAGATTTAAATAAAGATCAGCAAAAGAAGATTAGAAAATTATATCCGATGAAGATTTCTGAGGCAGAACCAGAAAATACAGGAAATAGCTAATGGGAAAGTTTAGTACAAAAAGAGGAAAAGCGACACCAGCAATATCTACCGCATCATTGCCTGATATTATCTTTATTTTACTTTTCTTCTTTATGGTAGCTACGGTAATGAGAGAAACCACATTAAAGGTGAAAGTATTAGTTCCTAAAGCGACAGAACTTCAAAAGCTAGAGAAAAAGTCACTAACTAGTTACATCTATATTGGAGAGCCAACTCCTAATTATGCAAAAACTTTAGGAACAGCACCTAGAATTCAACTAAATGATCAGTTTGCTACTCCTCAAGACATTATTCAATTTGTGGAGAATGAACGTGTAAAAGTAGATGATCGATTAGTACCTTTTATGACCTTTTCCATGAGAGTGGATAAAGAAGTAAAAATGGGTATTGTCTCTGATGTCAAGCAAGAGCTTCGTAAAGCAAATGCATTGAAGCTCAATTATTCCGCTACTCCTAGGACGGAGGTTTACTAGTATATATTTTTGTTTTTTAGTAAAGATTTTTTCTTTTCGATTTTTTTGTTCAAATTTGTGAGTGATTACTCACTTACTTTTAAAATGACAGAAAAACAAAAAGAAATATTGTCCATCGCAATGGAGCTATTCGCAAAGGAAGGGTTTGATGCCGTATCTACTAGTAGAATAGCCAAAAGTGCAAATGTCTCGGAGGGGCTAATTTTTAAACACTTCAAATCAAAACAAGGCCTTTTGGATGCCATTCTTCAGCTTGGGCAAGAAGCGGTTGAAGGTTTGCTGACTAGCTTAAAAGAGGAGGATAGTCCAAAGGAAATTATTCGACAAGTAATACAGATGCCTTTTGATATGGATGAAGAGCAATATCATTTTTGGCGATTGCTATATTCCCTTAAATGGCAAGCAGATGTTTATGATGAAAGCATTTCTGAGCCGATTAAGGAGTTCCTGACACAGGCCTTTAGAAAGCTTAACTATGGTCATCCAAAATTAGAAGCAGAGACATTGCTGATTTTAATGGACGGCATAGCCACAACAGTACTTTTGAAAAAGCCTAAAAATCAAAATCGTTTGATGAAACATGTTTTAAACAAGTACAATTTATAATCATGAAAAAAACAGCATTAATTACTGGTGCATCAAGTGGAATAGGCAAAGAACTTGCCTATATCCATGCATCTAAAGGAGGAGACTTAGTGATTGTTGCCAGGAGCAAGGAAAAGTTAGAAGCACTAAAAGTTGAACTTGAAAAGAAATACACCACAAAAGTGACCATCATTGTTAAAGATTTAACAAAAGAATCTGCAGCAAAAGAGATCTACGAGGAAGTTAAAAGAGCAGGGTTAGAAGTTAATTATTTAATCAATAACGCTGGATTTGGAGGGCAAGGGAAATTCCATGAAAGGGAATGGGAACAAGATTTGGCAATGATAAATTTAAATATCACCGCATTAACAGCGTTAACAAGATTTTTCTTGCCTGGTCTGGTCAAAAGAAATGAAGGAAAGATTCTGAATGTTTCCTCAACAGCAAGTCTATTACCAGGTCCTTTGCAGGCAGTCTATTATGCTACAAAGGCCTATGTGACTTCTTTTAGTAACGCAATTGCGGAAGAGCTACATGATACGGATGTAACAGTTACAGCACTATTACCTGGAGCAACAGAAACAGAGTTTGCAAAAACATCTGGTATGGATAAAACTGATCTGTTTCAAAATACACACAGTGCCAAATCTGTTGCTGAAGATGGCTATAATGGTATGCTTAAAGGTAAGCTTAATGTTATGGCAGGGTTGAGCTTTGTACAGCGTATTATGATGGGAAGTGTTCCCTTGACACCTAAAAGCATTTTGTTGAGTCAAGTGAGGAAAATGCAAGAAGTTAAAAACTAGTCCAATGGCAAAAAACGTCATTATAGTAGGCTCAAGCGGGATGGTGGGATCGCACATTCTAGAACTTTGTTTGCAGAGCGATAAAGTAAGCAAAGTTACCTCTATTGTGAGAAGACCATCTGGCATTGAAAATAAAAAATTAGTTGAAGTGGTTCACACGGACTATAAAGACTATAGCCCTATTAAAAGTCATCTTGCTGATCAAGATATTGCTTTCTTTTGTATCGGAGCTTACACAGGTGCCGTTCCAAGGGAGGAGTTTCGAAAAATCACGGTGGACTACCCTGTTGAACTTGCAAAGGCATTAAAAGAAATTAATCCTAATATTAATTTCAACTTGTTAAGTGGTCAAGGTGCAGATAAGAGTGAGAAAAGTAAAATGATGTTTGCAAAAGATAAAGGAGCTGCGGAGAATTCCTTGAGTGAACTAGGACTTGGACAATTCCATACTTTCCGTCCAGCCTATATTTATCCAGTTAAAAAGCGCAAGGAGCCTAATTTTGCGTATCAATTATCTAGATGGTTATACAAACCATTATTCTCAAAACTTGGAAAAAACATGAGTATAACCTCTGAGGATCTGGCTAAAGCAATGTTTAAGATCGGTGTTAATGGTTCGGAAAAAGAAATTTGGGAAAATAAAGATATGGTGGAGTATATGAGGAATAAAGCATAAAGAATGTTATGTATAAACTAAAATATCCATAGCGGTCATTTTGACCGCAGGGAAAAATCTACCTTTGGAAAATTCTCAAGTTAGACCTGCCTGCCGGCAAAGCAGGTTTCTCCTAACGTCGAAATTGCGAACATTCGAAATATAATGGAGAATGTGAAGCAGTCTCTATTCAAGCTAGACATTGCCTGCCTTGCTGGCAGGCTAAATTTGCAATAGATGAAAGCGTGTCTAGTCATAAAGATTTTAGGACTAGACAATGGGTTGCAACGTTTACAAACTACACTAATTAAGTTATAGATCTAATATTACTACTTGTTGTTAAAACTATAAGCCAGATAGCTTAAAACTAGTTGCCTCATCTTTAGATTTAACTTGCAGAATATACATACTTGAGATACTTGAGGGCTTCTTTATATAATATTCACTATTGTGATTATTAATTCTTTTTCGTAAAACTTCTTTTCCTGTTATGTCATAAAGTGATATATAATCAACCCAGTCTTCAGTAGCACAAAGTATTTTAAAGTAGTCTCCTTCTTGATAGATAGAAAATCTTTTAGACATTACGCTTTGTTGTGTAAAAGTAGGCTCTCCTAAAAGTGTTATAGTGGTGGATGATTTTGACATTGCATTCACATTAGCGTTACTTCCGTCTGCAATAGATAAAATAAAAATTGCATACTCAACATCGTTAGTAATTAAGTCCCCATCGCTATCTTGCGCATTGCTAGAAAGTGCCTTGCGTATTTCCCGTTTTTGCAACCGAGGTATAGTTTGAAGCTAAGAGCGCTTCTGCCTTTGGCAAGTCAAATGAATCAGAATTTGAATCTTTTACCACGATAATTCTATACTCACTGACTGTGCTCTCATCATTTGCATTGCTAAAAGATACCTCAAGGTCTTCTCCATTCCCTTTATCCCCAATATCAAGAGCTGTAATCCCTGTAGCCTCATCAGCGACTACATCAACTTTAGGAGGCTTGATTTTAATCTTTGCAGAGGGAGCATAAATGTCATCATTCCAATATATATCTGAGCCAACTGCTGCTGCAATGCCAACAATAATAGAATCTCCGGTAATATCTTCATTTGTGACTAGGTCATTTCTTTTTAACCCTAAAACTATGTTTTGGTTTAAAGAATCTGCTGTAATAGTAATATTTCCTGATTTCAGGTTTGTATAGTTCATTACATTGACCCCGCTAGCATTGGCAATGCCTATTGTTCCAGTATAACTAGATGGATGGCTACCATTAACCCAAGTGGTTAATAGCTTATGATAAGGATTAGAATTGTCGGTGCCCCAAAAGTTGAATGTAGAACCACCCCCTGGAATGTTAAACATTATATTTACTCCAAGAGCAGCAAGGTTTGAACTGTTTAAATTGGCAACTGAGACCCTAAACCAGATAGAGTCCGCATCTTGATCATATTGATATTCTAACTTAGTCCCATCCAATAAAGCCATATTTGCACCATCTCCAGAAACATCTGTTATTAATTCATTCCATGTTTGTGCTATAATGTTGCTGGTAAGCGAACAGAACAATAGTCCCAATAGTAAGTATCTCATCTTTCTTTTTTATTATCTAGTTAAAGGTTAAAACCCTGCAATTTCATTGCAGTTACTTTAGTTTCTATAAATATTTTAGTTTTGTTAAGTATCGAGTTATCGTAAGAATTCACATTCAGTAAGTAATTTGAGTTGCCATATAGTGTGGTCAACGAAGTATCGTTATAGCGTACTTCAAGGCGACATACAAGTTCGTTGTCGTGATTTGCTAATTCAGATATGCAATAGTGAAAATGTTCAGATATTGAAAGGAGTCGTAAGTAAAGACCATGTTCATATGCATATTGAATATTCACCTTCATTGAGTTTAAGTGTTCTTGTGAAGAAAATGAAGGGTCGTTCTTCACGAATTCTACAGCAAGAGTTTTCTCAATTGAATAGACAGTATTGGGGTCGACACTTTTGGGCGGTTGGATATGGAGCTTGGAGTACAGGCAAGGTAACAGATGAGATGGTACAGGAATATTTAGAACATCACAAGGATAAGCCGAATTCACCGAAAGGCAACTGGATATTAGAATAAAGCGGAAAAAGAATTTCATTCTTTAGTTTAAAACTATGGATTTCAAATCCATAGTGGTTTATTTTTAAATGAAAGCCTTAAGATATTTAAAGTAGGGTCTAGAAAAAAGATGAAATTTTAACTTAACGTGAGTTCGGTTTAAGCAGCAATTAAAAGTTGATTATCATTAGGGATAAAATCAATATTAAGCGAAGGTTTTTTAGGAAAAAAGCAGTAAGCAGTTAACGCACCAAGAATATTGATTAGAAA
>JAUHXS010000004.1 GCA_030426955.1 Bacteroidia bacterium
TTTCTAATCAATATTCTTGGTGCGTTAACTGCTTACTGCTTTTTTCCTAAAAAACCTTCGCTTAATATTGATTTTATCCCTAATGATAATCAACTTTTAATTGCTGCTTAAACCGAACTCACGTTAATTAAGAGTAAAACTTAACCTTTATTGACGAACTGCATTAAATGTCAGCTTGTTATTGAATGAACCAATTATGGATAGGGACTTTTTCTTTAATCCAAATATTGAAGGCTGGTCGTGAGCGATTTAATTAAATTCTACTGATGATCTTTCACAGACTTACTTAATATATTATAAAGCAGCTCTTTCGCTCTGTGTAACTGGGCTTTTACAGTACCGAGCGGCAGCTCCAATTGCTCAGCTATTTCGTCGTATGAAAATTCTTTGAAATATCTCATTTCGATCAAAACTCTATATTTTGGTTTAAGCTTATCTACAACATCTTTCATCAAACGCTTACGCTCTTTTTTTATAAACTTCTCTTCTGGATCCAAACCATCAGACTCTAAATCATATGACGGGGCAGTGCCCTCGGCATCATTATTAATAGGCTGATCTATAGAAAACGTATCTAGCTTTTTCTTCCGAATAAAATCAATACTATTATTTAATGCAATCTTAAATAGCCAAGTACTGAAAGCAAAATCAGGACTATATTTATGTAAGTTTTGAAAAGCTTTCCCAAAAGCTTCTATCGTCAGATCATCTGCATCATCTCTATTGTGAACCATTTTAAGGATCATATAATAAATAGAATCCCTATAACGCTCCATCAAACCCGCAAATGCTACTTGGTCACCTTCATTAACGGCTCTCTTAACTAGCTCAAAGTCTTCCTGCGCCCGCGGTGAAAAATCTGCATTTACTTCCATCTCTCTTCTTTTCGGATAAACATCTTAAAAGCTAAAATAACATAAATAATGCTTGATAAGAAATCCAATATAGGAGTAATCAACCAAAAGTCATACTCCATAAATGTCTTGGTATTTTTTTTGTGCAATAAAAGTATTAATGATATATGAACAAAAATAAGACCTATAGCAACGTCAGAAAATCTTGTCATCAAGATTATTATCATTAACGGATAACTTCCAAATCTTGCTAAATTGAACAAAACAAGTGCTAGCTTCATTTTAAAATTATAGTAAAAGGCCGTTGAGTGATGCCTATTTTTTTGTCTTAAAAATCCCGATAAATCTTTCTCAGCATCAGAATAGATGAAACTATTCGGATCTAATTGATATACTGTATTAGTTTTCTTTGCCATCAGCTGTACTAATAAGTCATCATCGCCTGATAACATATTCTCAACCTTTGAAAAACCTCCTACCTCTTTAAATAATGACTTTTCATATAGCAGATTGCGCCCCACTCCCATATAAGTCAATCCCATTTTTGCAAATGACATGTATTGCAACGCAATCATGAATGCATCAAACCTGACTAGTTTGTTAAACCAACCTTTGCTCTTTGCAAATGGTCCGTATCCAAGAACTAATCGACAATCATCTCCAGCGGGTTCTAGCATTTTCGTAACCCAAAGCTTTGATGCAGGGCTACAATCAGCATCGGCTAACAAAAGCCAATCATTCGTAGCATCGTCAATACCCGAAAGCAAAGCTGTCTTTTTACCTCTAAGCTTATAATCAGGATTACTTTTTAGAATTTTTAATCGCTCATTATTTTTGACAACACTCTCTAACCACTTCCAAGTTTCATCGGTTGATTGATCATCTACTACAATCACTTCAAAATTGTCATAATCTTGCTCCAATACTTTTGACAAATTTTTCTGTAAGTTTGCTATCTCATTTTTGGCACAAATAATAACAGAAACTGATTTACTTGAAGCATTTTGAGAAGGCAATATTTTTTTATTATCGGTAAGCAAATAAAACAACAATAAATAGCCCCAGTAAATGGTTAACGTAACGAAAAGAAAGAGCAAGAATACCTGATCCACCTGACAAATAAACGTATTTTATTTGAAATTCAAACTTCAACATACTGACATTAATAGCAACGCTAGAGCGGGTATCTTAACAACCGACCATGGAGAAATCAAAACACCAATCTTCATGCCAGTTGGAACACTTGGGAGCGTAAAAGGCGTTCCCAACAAGGAACTCAAAGATGACATCAATGCAGAAATTATTCTTGGAAACACCTACCATCTTTACCTTAGACCAGGAACAGAAATCATTAATAAAGTCGGTGGCTTGCATCAATTCATCAATTGGGACAAGCCAATCTTGACAGATAGTGGTGGTTATCAGGTATATTCGTTATCGCCAACAAGAAAAATCACAGAAGAGGGGGTGAAATTTAAGTCGCATATTGACGGTTCAAATCTTTTCCTTACTCCTGAAAGTGCTATAGACATTCAAAGAAATATTGGTGCCGATATCATCATGGCTTTTGATGAGTGCACACCCTACCCTTGTGATAAAAAGTATGCAAAAAGCTCAATGCTGCTAACGCACAGATGGCTAAAGCGTTGCAAGGACTACTTTGAAAAAACGAACCCAGTTTACGATTACAATCAAAGTTTATTCCCTATCGTTCAGGGAAGCACTTATACGGACTTAAGAAAAGAGTCTGCCAAATATATAACCGATTTAGATATGGAAGGCAATGCCATTGGTGGGCTATCTGTTGGTGAACCTGCAGAGGAGATGTACGCCATGACAGATGTCGTTTGTGAAATACTTCCTAAAGAAAAACCTCGCTATCTAATGGGAGTTGGTACTCCTGCCAACATATTGGAATGTATTGCACTCGGTATTGATATGTTTGACTGTGTAATGCCTACCAGAAATGGTAGAAACGGTATGCTTTTTACGGCTAATGGAATTATGAACTTAAAAAACAAAAAGTGGGAGCGTGATTTTAGCCCTATTGATGAGTCGAGCAACTCCTATTTGAGCAGAGAGCACTCTAAAGCATATTTAAGACACCTCTTCATGTCAAAAGAAAGACTTGCAGGACAAATTGCCAGCATCCACAATCTTTCGTTTTATTTATGGCTAGTCCGAGAGGCTAGAATACAGATTGAATCTGGTAGTTTTACTACTTGGAAAGAAAAAATGGTCAAACAAGTATCAACCAGATTGTGATGATTAAGAAGATTGACTTATATATCATCCGAAAGTTTTTAGTAACTTTTTTCTTTTCCATACTCCTATTCATTGCAATTTCAATAGTTATAGACATCACAGAAAAAATAGATGACTTTATTGAAAGCCAACTGAGCATATGGTTGATTATATCAAAGTATTACGTAAGCTTCATCCCATATATAGGGGCGATGTTAAGCCCTCTGTTCATATTTATTGCCGTCATCTTCTTCACATCCAAAATGGCTTACAACTCTGAAATCATTGCAATTCTAAGCAGTGGGGTTAGTTTTTACCGTATGCTAGTTCCATATATTGCTACAGCAATTTTTCTTGTATTAATGCTATTATACATGAACCACTTTCTTGTACCTATTGCGAACAAGCAAAGGATTTCTTTTGAAAATCAGTATTTAAGAACGCATTTCAAGACTTACTTCAAAAACGTTCACCTTCAAACAGATTCGACAACATATATCTATATGGAAAACTTCAATAGCAGAGATACTGCTGGCTACAAGTTTACTGTTGAAAAAATAAAGGGTGACAAGCTTTACTTCAAAGCCAATGCAAAAAAAATAAAATGGCATTCAAAAAGTTTGAAATGGACGCTTCAAGATTATATTGTTCGCGAAATAGATTCTATGGAAACTGAATATAAATCAGGAAAGGAATTGCTCATGGATTTAAAGTTTGCACCTGAAGACCTTTCAAAAGAAATTCAGGCAAAAGATGAAATGACTTATTTTGAGCTAAACGAATTTATTGATCAAGAGCTGATGAGAGGCGCAGAAAATGTAGAATTCTACCTCATTGAAAAGTACAAAAGAACTTCATCGCCTTTCTCTGTGCTAATTCTCACCTTGATTGGAGCAACTATTGCGTCAAGAAAAGTAAGAGGTGGTATGGGATTTCACATAGCTGCCGGTATAGCTATTAGTGCTCTATATATTGTTATTCTACAATTTTCCAGTACATTTTCAACCAACGCAAATCTCCCTCCCATTTGGGGCGTATGGATTCCCAATATCATTTTTGGCGTATTTGCTATCTTTTTGTTAGCTAGATCTCCCAAGTAATTTATGCTTATTCTATCGTACAATCTTCCAATTAAATAAACGTTTTTATATAAAATATATATCTTTACAAATACCATAATGAAAGAACTCAGAAAATACTTGCTTGCCTTATTTATGTTGCTGATCATAGCCTTGGGATATGCTCAGGGTGGAGATGTTTTTGCAGTTAAAGTATACTCTGGAACTTATCATGGAGATAACGTAATGCTCAAGAATCCTTATGTTCTCCCAGGAAATAAATACTGCATTGCAGAAATAGTAATCAATGGTAAGAGCAACATCAATATAAACGCAAATGATATTGAATTAGACTTATCTGAATACGAAAAGGGAACCTACATCAACATAGAAATACGATATCACAAGGGTTGTTCAGCACCTAGCATTGTCAATCCAAATGCTCTTAGAGCCGAAAGTACTTACAAAATGGTAGCATTTGAGGCCACAGAAAACAACCTAAAGTGGACTACAAAAAATGAGGTTGCTCAAAAAGCATTTATTATTGAGCAAAAAATTTACAACAAGTGGGTTGAGCTTGGAAAAGTTATTAGTAAAGGAACACCAGGATACAATGAATACACTTTCCCAGTTGAACAGTTTTCTGGTAAAAATGTTTATAGACTAAAGCAAAAAGATATAAAAGACAAGTATGTGTATTCAGAAATTGTTGAATACAACTCTAAATTGGAACCGATAACTTTTTATCCAGATAAAGTAGAAAACTGTATTTATCTATCCAGAAGAACAAAATATCAGATTTTTACTGAATTTGGCGTTTTAGTGAAACAGGGGGAAGGTTATCAAATAAAATTACCAAATCTAGAATCAGGTCAGTACTATCTCTACATAGACAATAGGGTAGAGAAAATCGTCAAGCAATAGTAGCCTGGGTTAGGATTGAGGCATCAGTATTTAGGAGCTTTGAAACTGAAAGCAAGAAACTAGAAAAACAAGATGTTAGGCACAAACCCAACTTCCAGCTTTTAACTCCAAACCTCTAACTTGTCTAAACTTGCAACCTCTAGCTTTGGAAAGCAAAGCATTCATCATTAACATTAATAAGACTTTTAAAGTGCCATACTTGGTACTTCCGTAGTATATTTCACTTCTTTTAACACGAATGAACTTCTAATCTCTCCTACATGCGGTATAGATGCAATTCTTGAAGAATAAAACTCATGGTAAGAGTCGAGATCATGGGCAATAACTTTGAGCAAAAAATCTTTATCTCCTCCTAATAAGTAACATTCCAAAACTTCTTCAATTCCCATTACCGCATCATAAAATTCCTGAGTTTGCTTAAACTCAGTAACCTTCAATGCCCCAGTTAAAAATACAATAATAGAAGAGGTAAACTTTTGACGATCTACCAATGCCACATATTTATTAATCACACCACTTTTTTCCAATCTCTTTATTCTTTCATAAATAGGTGTTTTAGTCAAGTTGAGCTTTTGAGCAATATCATTAATGTTCAACTTTGCATCATGTTGAAGCAACTTAAGAATCTTATGATCAATGGGATCTAGCTTTGCCATAGGAAATTTTCCTAAAAAAGTTTATCAATTGATATAAAAATAGGAATTTCAACCAAATAAATAAAAAAAACAGAATATAAAACTAAAATAAAACAAAATAACAGTCCATAAGCCTATTTTTATTACATTTGCATTAAATAATTAATCAATTAAATTAAATCTAATGGAAACACCAGTAGAAACATATCAAAAACATAAAGTAAAAGATATCTCTCTTGCTGCATGGGGGAGAAAAGAAATTAACTTAGCAGAGGCAGAAATGCCTGGACTAATGTCTATCAGAGAAGAATTCAAGGGACAAAAGCCTCTTGCAGGTGCTAGAATTGCTGGATGCCTTCACATGACTATTCAAACCGCTGTCTTAATTGAGACTTTAGTAGACTTAGGCGCTGAAGTCACTTGGTCCTCTTGTAATATCTTTTCCACTCAAGATCAAGCCGCTGCTGCTATCGCAGATGCAGGCATTTCTGTTTATGCATGGAAAGGAATGACAGAAGAAGAATTTGATTGGTGCATAGAGCAAACTCTTTTCTTTGGAGAAGAGAGAAAACCTCTAAACATGATCTTAGATGACGGTGGAGACTTAACCAACATGGTATTTGATAAATACCCAGAGTTAGTTTCAGGAATCAAAGGTTTATCTGAAGAAACCACTACTGGTGTTCATAGACTATACGAAAGAGAAAAAAATGGCACATTGGTTTTACCAGCGATCAATGTTAACGATTCTGTAACAAAATCTAAGTTTGATAATAAATATGGTTGTAAAGAATCATTAGTGGATGCCATCAGAAGAGCTACTGATGTGATGATGGCAGGAAAAGTTGCTGTAGTTGCTGGATATGGTGATGTCGGTAAAGGTTCTGCTCAATCATTGAGAGGTGCAGGAGCTCGTGTAATTGTTACAGAAATTGACCCAATTTGTGCATTGCAAGCTGCAATGGATGGATTCGAGGTGAAGAAAATGGACGATGCTGTTAAACGAGCTGACATTGTTGTGACTACAACTGGTAACAAAGACATTATCGTTGATAGACACTTTAAAGCCATGAAAGACAAAACCATCGTATGTAACATTGGTCACTTTGATAATGAAATTGATGTTGCTTGGTTAGACAACAACTACGGCTCAACGAAAGATACGATCAAGCCACAAGTTGATATGTACAATATTGATGGTAATGACATTATCTTATTAGCAGAAGGACGACTTGTAAACTTAGGTTGTGCTACTGGTCACCCTTCATTTGTAATGTCTAACTCTTTTACAAATCAAACATTAGCTCAATTAGAGTTATGGCAAAATGCTGGTAAGTATGAAAATAAGGTATATATGCTGCCTAAACATTTAGATGAGAAAGTAGCTAGATTACACTTAGAAAAAATTGGTGTAGAGCTAGATACTTTATCTCAGGATCAAGCTGAATATATTGGCGTAACGGTTGAAGGACCATATAAGCCCGAGTATTACAGATACTAAGTCTGAGATATACTTGATATATTTAAAAGGTAGAATGACATCGTTCTACCTTTTTTTATGTGCACAATTTCAATTTGTTAAGTCAGAGTGAATCAATATTTATCAAAACATCGGTTTTGTGATCCACAAATTAAGGAAAGTCCTTTTCCAGATTTGTTCTTGAGCGTTGTTATTCCATGCTATAATGAGCCAGATATTATTACCACGCTTAATTCCTTAAAACTCTGCCAAAAGCCCAAATGTAATGTAGAAGTTATCATTGTTATTAATTCTAGTAAGAATGCTTCAAAAGAGACTTTGAAGACAAATCAAGATACCAAAAACGATATACTAAATTGGATTGCTAAAAATCAAAATAATGATTTACGATTCTTTGTATTAGATATGCTACTTCCGCAAAAACATGCTGGAGTAGGCTTAGCAAGAAAAGTTGGCATGGATGAAGCAGTATTTAGATTTGAGCAAGTAAACACAGATGGTGTCATTGTTTGTTTAGACGCTGATTGTGAAGTTGCTCCGAACTATTTTAGTGAAATAGAAAAGCATTTTAAACAAAATAATAATACAACAGGATGCTCTATTTATTACGAGCATGAGCTATCAGGAACACAGTTTGGTGACAAAATTTATGAAGCAATTATCAATTATGAATTATTTCTAAGATATTATAATCAATGTCTTAAGCATACTGGAGTACCTTATGCCTTTCATACAGTTGGATCATCCATGGCAGTAAAATCTTCTGCTTATCAAAAGCAAGGAGGTATGAATAAACGAAAGGCAGGGGAAGATTTTTATTTTTTGCATAAAATTATTGAATCAGGTCATTTTTCAGAACTCAATACTACCTGCGTATATCCTTCTCCAAGAGTTTCTGATCGTGTTCCATTCGGCACTGGAAGAGCTGTAGGGCATTATCTAAAAGAGCAAACTTCGATGTATATGACTTATGATTTCAAATCGTTTCAAGAGCTTAGGATTTTCTTAAAATCTATGTCTACGTTTTATCAATTAGCATCTGACAGCGTTGAACAAGAATTAGCAAAACTCCCACCAGCTATTAAAGACTTTCTAATTAGAAATAATTTCAGATCCACTTTAGAGGAAATAAATACCAATACAAAAAGTATTGAAAGCTTTACAAAACGTTTTTTTAAATGGCTTAATGCTTTTAGAATATTAAAATACATTCACTTTGCTCGTGATAATTATTATCCTGACAAGCCAATTTTAGATGTGTGTAAGACCTTATTATGGAATAATAAGATGGAGCAGAATACTTTGAAGAACCCTAGAGAAATGTTGCTATATTTCCGAAAAATAGAGAGATGATCTAAACAAAAAAGGGGCATATGCCCCTTTTCATTATAATAAACTAAGATTTAGCTTATTTTACTTTTGTTGCAAACTCCTTGCCAACTTTAAATTTAGCAACAGTTTTTGCAGCAATTTTGATTTCTTTACCAGTTTGTGGATTTCTTCCAGTTCTCGCTGCTCTTTTAGCAGAAGAAAAAGTACCAAAACCAACTAAAGTAAGCTTATCTCCTTTCTTTACAGTGTTAATAGTTGTATTAACGAAAGAATCTAAAGCTTTAGTAGCAGCTGCTTTGCTGATTCCAGCATCACCTGCAATTTTATCAATTAATTCTCCTTTGTTCATAACATTTTGATTTTTAATTGTTAATAAATAAAAATTATCGAACAGTAGCAAATTTAGTAGGTTTTACGGTAATTCCAAATTTTTTTCTCTCAAAATGACTGATATATCTACAATACAGCATGATTAAAGACTTTTCATAAAACATAAATTACTAAAAATCAATTAATTAAACTATGTAAATGTATATTATATTTTTTTCAACATTTTTCCTGCGAAATCCACAATTGGCAAAGGTTTTGGCATTTTTCGACCCGTAATATGCTAAATTGGACAATATTTTAGTAAGCAAAACGTATCTTTATTGAAGATGAAGCATACTTTTCACGTCTTTGGAATTGCCGTTTTTTTGTTTTTTGTCCATGGGGGAATTGCTCAACAAAACCCATTCCCAAACTCTAAACAACCTTATGAAGAACACAAATCAAACAGCAATACGAAACGTTACGACATAAAACCTTTTCACCCTACAAACAAGAGAGATAAAACTAATGTGAAGGCCTCTGTTGCCAAGGAGTATGAGACAGAGTCTCAGTCTTACAAAGCCAAACCAGAAGAGAAGATAGGGATTTTCGGTCCACAAGTAAAGTTTCCATACATGGAGGCTCTCTCAACGAAAAAGAAAATTGCTAAGGAATATGAAACCGCTAACCAATCTTTTAAAGTAACTCCATCAAAAGAACCTGCCTTATTAACACCAGTAAAACTCATTCCTATAGAAAAGCAAGAGACTAAAGCCTCTATTGCTAAAAAATATGAAACTTCTACCCAATCCTTTAAGGCATCGATACCTATCAAATCGGGTATATTCGGTGAATCTGGGGGCAATATAGACAAAACGCCTACTTCCGTTCCAAAATCCTTGGCTAAAAGTTATGAGACCTCCACACAATCTTTCAAAGCTCAGGAAAACCAAAAACAAGGAATTTTCGGAGAAACAAACGGAAAAGTCAATACCAAGCCCACAAGTGTATCAAAGTCGATAGCTAAAAGATATGAAACAACGTCACAGTCGTATAAAGCATCACAAAATAAGAAATCCGGAATATTTGGCGAGTCTGCAGGAAATGTAAGCCAGACACCTACTTCTATTCCCAAATCTTTAGCGAAACAATTTGAAACATCTACACAATCTTATAGAGTAACTTCTGTGGAAAAATCAGGAGTATTCGGAGAAACTGGTAAAACAATTGATAGAACACCTCAAAGTATTAGCAAATCAATTGCAAAAGACTATGAAACCTCTACTCAGTCATTCTATACCAAGATATCTGAAAAAAAGGGAATTTTTGGCGAACAAGTTAAAGCTCCAAATCGCGAGCCTATAGCAATCAAAAAATCTATAGCAAAGGAACATGAAACTTCTACTCAATCGTTTTACACAAAAGAACTAGAGAAACAAGGCATCTTTGGGGAAACCTCAAAAAAAGCTCCAGACCAACCTACCGAAGTGAAAAGAAAAATTGCTAAAAGGTATGAAACTGAAATGCAATCTTATTTAATAAGATCAAAAGAAGAAAAAAGTGGCGTGTTTGGAGAAAGCAATAAAGAAATCGATAAAACACCTTTGACTACTAAGACATCTATCGCTAAAGAATACGAAACAGCCTCTCAATCATTCTATGTTAAAACAGAACCTAAAAAAGGATTGTTTGGAGAATCCGTTGAATCACCAAAGTCTGCGCCAAGTGTTTCTGCCAAAATTGCTAAAGCATATGAAACAGAAAGCCAATCTTATAAAGTCTCTGAACAAAAAAAGAAAGGAATTTTTGGAGAGACTGTTAATAATGGAAAAATGGAACCAACAAGCGTAAGCAAAAAAGTAGCTAAATCTTATGAGAATGGTAACCAGTCATTTTATGTAAGCAATAGCAAAAAAGATGGAATTTTTGGAGATGCTACAAAAATGCGTAGCATGGAGCCAACTTCGGTAGACGCCAAAACAGCAAAAGAGCACGAAACAGCTGGTCAATCCTATTATGTTAAGAAAAAGGGCAAAAAAGAAATTTTTGGAGAAAAAGCTAATAAAGTCAGGAAAAGAAGCAAACGTAAGCCTGAAATGGGATTATTCGACCCTGCTATGGACGGTGGCAGAAGTACAAAGAAGCGTAAATACGATAAGAAATCTCTTGAAGAAGAACCACAAGAGCCAGTTGATAATGAATAATTAGAAAACTAGAAGTATGAAGTTAGAAAATAGGAGAAAGACCTCCAACTTCTTCTCGGCTTTAATATTCATACTTTGGATGCCAACCATCGGCACCCTTTGGAAACAAATCAAAAAAGTGCCACGCTGAGTTATAATAATCTCCTGGTCCAAAAAAATCATAACTGGTCCTGAGAATAGACCCACCTTTTTTTATTAAAGCTGACGCACCTGGAGAATAATATTTTTTTCCATCCTTATGATGTTCAAATCCCAGGTCTAGAGCAAAATTAGTATCAGCATAACTTATACATGGGAAGTTCCAACTTCTACTAGATGCAAATTCATCTAACACTTCATATTCATTGGGAGACGTTAATACAAAGGGCATCCTATCTGAAATTATTTCAGAAAAACCCCTAAAGCCATCTGCCCACATTGTACAATACTTGCATTGCTTGCCCATATTATGAATAATAAGTAACTCATCTGAATCACCAAAAAGAGACGACAATGTTACATCATTTCCTTGTCTATCCTTAAAATTATAATCTTTGATTTCTTCTAAGGGAAGTTCTTTTCTAAGGGCTACAACCTCCTCTCTTTGTTTTGCAATAGAAGCTTGTAGCTCGTCGATTTTATTTTGAATATCATTCATACCTTGTATCTCACTAATTCCTGCTTCCTAGCCCCTCATCCCTCTCAATTAATCACACCTAGTTCCTTTCCAATCTTTGTAAAAGCTTCAATAGCTTTATCTAAATGCTCCCTAGTATGTCCTGCAGAAACTTGCACCCTAATTCTAGCTTGTTCTTTTGGCACAACTGGATAAAAGAATCCAATTACATAGATGCCCTCAGCTAATAGCTTATCGGCAAATACTTGTGAAAGCTTAGCATCATAAAGCATCACTGGCACTATAGCATGAACCCCTTCTTTAATATCAAAGCCAGCCTCTACCATCTTACCCCTAAAGTAAGTAGTGTTTTCTTCGAGCTTATCTCTTAACTCGGTTGTCTCACTTAAAAGATCAAAGACTTGCATGGCCGCTCCAACGATAGATGGAGCAAGAGAATTAGAAAACAAGTAAGGTCTTGAGCGCTGTCTTAACATTTCAATTACTTCTTTTTTTCCTGAAGTAAATCCTCCCATAGCACCTCCTAATGCCTTGCCTAAAGTACTTGTTACAATATCAACTCTACCTATAACATCACAATGCTCAATACTACCTCTTCCAGTTTTGCCAACAAAGCCAGTAGCATGGCTATCGTCTACCATCACCATAGCATCATACTGATCTGCTAAATCACACACCTTGTCTAATTGAGCGATGTAACCATCCATGGAAAAAACACCATCGGTAACGATTAACTTTCTTCTACACCCCGCAGCTGCTTTCAATTGTGCCTCGAGATCTGCCATATCATTATTGGCATATCTGAATCTTTGGGCTTTACATAGACGTACACCATCAATGATAGAAGCATGATTTAAAGCATCAGAAATAATAGCATCTTCTGCTCCTAGCAATGGCTCAAACACTCCTCCATTGGCATCAAAACAAGCAGCATATAAAATAGTATCTTCTGTGCCTAAAAACTTAGATATTTTAGCTTCTAGTTCCTTATGTATATCCTGCGTGCCACAGATAAATCTTACAGACGACATTCCATAGCCATGTGTGTCAAGCGCTTTCTTTGCTGCTTCTATTACCTTAGGATGGGAAGACAATCCAAGATAATTGTTAGCGCAAAAGTTGAGCACCGTTTCTCCTGTTGAAACTTTTATTTCAGCTCCCTGCTCTGTAGTGATTATTCTTTCTTTTTTAAATAATCCTGCTGCTTCTATCTCTTTTAATTCTTCGCCAATGGTTTGAGGTATAGTTGTATTCATTTTTTATATTTTTTGGACAAATTCGGAGTTCAATTCCGAATTTGTCCATTTTTTTAATCAAAGGTCAAGGAAATAACCTCCCATACATTCTCGGAAAAGGAATACTTTCTCGAATATGTTTGGTGTTGCAGATCCAACAAATTAACCGTTCAAGACCCAGTCCAAATCCTGCATGAGGTACGGAGCCATATTTTCTAAGATCTAAATACCATTCAAAGGCTTCCATCGGTAAGTCATGAACTTTTATTTGTGCAATCAATTTTTCTTTGTCTTCTTCTCTTACACTTCCTCCAACGATCTCCCCAAAACCTTCAGGTGCTAGCACATCAACTCCTTGCACAAAATCAGGATCATCATCTACTTCTTTCATGTAAAAAGCCTTAATTTTTTTAGGCCAGTTATATACCATAATGGGCACTTCAAACAGTCTTGTCAAAACAGTTTCATCTGATCCCCCAAAGTCTTCACCAAATTGGAAGTTTCTAGCTGACTCTAACCATTGAGGTATATTTTCTTCTTTTTCTTTTAACTCCTTTATCTCTGCTTTAAGTGTATCAATTTTATTTCTGTTAAAATTGACTTCTCCTTTTTTCATGCCGCCAGCATTAATCTTTGCTTCACGCTCTTCTATCTCAGCTTCTTTATCTGTGATTTCTTGTTTAACTTGCCCCAAATCCTCTTCTAAAAGTTTAATGGCATTTCTACCTTCTACATCTTTCTCTCCTTTAATAATAGCGACAGCATCTGTATAACTCATTCTTGGGAAGCTAGTCTCTGTTAGTTTTTGTAATAGTGATGTATCACGATCTAAGGTTTCTAGTTCTGTTTTACATTCCTCAATCGTCCTTTTCACGACAGACTTAATAAAAGACTCAATTAAATCCATGTTCATCTTGGCATCGTAAAAAGCCATCTCTGGTTCTATCATCCAGAATTCAGATAAGTGCCTTCTGGTCTTAGACTTTTCTGCTCTGAAAGTTGGTCCAAAAGTATAGATACGTCCTAATGCCATAGCCATTGCCTCCCCATACAACTGACCTGTTTGTGCCAAATAAGCTTGCTCTCCATAGAAATCCGTCTCAAATAATGTTGTTGAACCTTCTGCCGCATTTCCAGTAAATATTGGAGAGTCCATCTGCATAAAGCCATTCTTCTGGAAAAAACGATGAATATTATATATCACTTTATTCCGAACACGCATCGTAGCCCATTGTTTCTTTGAACGCAACCACAAATGTCGCTTGTCCATTAAGAAATCGACACCATGCTCTTTCTTGGCAATGGGGTATTCCTCTGCAACTTGGTATATATTGAGCTTGCTCACTTGAATCTCGAAACCGCCTATTTGCCTTTCATCTTTTACCACCTGTCCTTCAATTTCAACTGAAGACTCTAACCCAATCTTAGTGGCATTATTAAAAGTCGCTTCGTCAACACTGTTTTGATCTACAATACATTGAATAAACCCTGTGCCATCTCTTAACACAATAAAAAATAAGCCTTTCCCTGACCTTTTGTTGGCAATCCAACCTTTCAGGTTGACAGTCTGGCCTTCAAAGTTACTTATACCCTCTATGAAATGCATTGCTAATTATAATTAAACCTCCTCGTAAAAACCCATTGAAGAAAACTTCTTGATTCGATCTTCAATCCTTTTTTCAGGCTTCAATGCCGATAACTCTTCAATATGATGTTTTATTTCTTTTTTGAGAATTTTAGCCATCTCTTCTGGGTTACTATGCGCGCCGCCCACTGGTTCTTTAATAACACCATCGACCAAACCAAAGCTGTGCATATGATCTGATGTTAACTTCAATGCTTCGGCAGCTTCCTCTTTATGATCCCAGCTTCTCCAAAGAATAGACGAACAAGACTCTGGCGAAATAACAGAATACCAAGTATTTTCAAGCATTAAAACTCGATCTCCTATGCCTATTCCTAAAGCTCCACCAGATGCTCCCTCTCCAATAACTATACACACAACGGGAACTTTCAATCTCGTCATTTCAAACAAATTTCTAGCGATTGCTTCGCCTTGCCCCCTCTCCTCTGCTTCCAATCCAGGATATGCTCCTGGAGTGTCAATTAAACATACAATTGGCTTATCAAAACGCTCTGCCATTTTCATTAGCCTTAAAGCTTTACGATAACCTTCTGGGTTTGCCATACCAAAATTTCGATATTGGCGCATCTTCGTATTAATCCCTTTTTGATGACCAATAAACATCACCGTTTGCCCATCTACATCTCCTAAGCCCCCAACAATAGCCTTGTCATCTTTTACATTTCTATCTCCGTGTAACTCAACAAAGTTCTTGCAGATTTTTTCAATGTAGTGTAACGTATAAGGTCGATCAGGATGTCTAGAAAGTTGAACTTTTTGCCAACCAGTCAGATTAGAGTAAATCTCTTTTTGTTGCTTCCTGATTTTTTTATTCAGCTCAGCAACAGTTTTACTAACATCTACTTTGCCCTCTTCTTCAACTTGTTTTAGCTTTGCAAGCTGTTCATGCAATTCTGCTATGGGTTGTTCGAAATCTAAAAAAACCATAAATTTCTTAATTGGGTTAGGAGAACAATATTACGTATTTCCTATTAAGCGTACAACAAAATAGTATCATAAACTCTATAGAAACAGTTAAAAAATGTTGATAATAAAACTACTTGCTTTGAAACAAAGTCCAGTTTTGATCGTAGTTTAAAGTACAGATGGAAGTCATGCCTTGCTTTAAATACATTCTGCTAACAACTATAACTTGGGTTTTTCTAGGTCTTTGTTATGCCCAAGAGGGAGAAGATGGATATGAAGAAGAATATTGGCATAATGGCAACCTAAAAAGCAAGGGAGGGTATTTAGCTGGCATTAAGAATGGCCCTTGGGAATATTATTTTATTGATGGAAGTATTTATCAAAGGGGGAAATATTGCGTGGATACAAACCCAGATACTATTATTGTGGTAGATCCAGAAACATTAGAAGAACATATAAAAGTTGTCAAACAGGAACATCCAGTTAAACATGATATGTGGTTGGAATATGACAGAGATGGTACTTTACTTCGTGAAACCTTGTATATTAGGGGAATGCTTGTGAGCGATGTGAAACACTTTTAAGATGATCAATCGCACATTTTGTTGCATATCTATGGTACTCTCTATGTTTTTTATTGCTAACGGACAAGGAAAAGTTCAAAGTGCAGCCTATAATTTAATGCTTAAGACGCTTTTAAGTCATTCTGTCAATGAAATATCTGTTGACTCAGTTGACACCGCACAAGATTTAATATTCTTAGACACAAGAGAAAAGGAAGAGTATGATGTAAGCCATATCAAAGATGCTATATGGGTTGGATATGATGATTTTAAAAATCCAAGAGTTTCAGGCATTGACAAAGATTCTAAAATTATAGTCTATTGCTCTGTTGGTTATCGAAGTGAAAAAGTAGCAGAGAAGCTAAACCAAGAAGGTTTTAGCGATGTCTCTAACTTATATGGTGGGATTTTTGAATGGAAAAACCAAAGATTTCCAGTCTACAATGGAGAAGAAGAGACTCAAAATGTTCATGCCTACAGTAAAACATGGGGCATTTGGCTCAATAATGGAAATAAAGTTTATGAGAAATAAAAAGTAGTCAAATCAAGACAACTTCTGATATCCTTCCAAATTATCGACGCCCCAATTTTCGATTTCTTTCTCCGACCAAAGGGACGGGTAAAATATTCGCTTTTGATATTTGGGATGCATATACTTTTTCCAGTCACTTCCACCCGTAGCTTCAGCCTCTTCTTTCCCACTATCTAAGTACTTACCAGCAGCCTTGTAGTGAGACATTACCCAGCTTATATTCACTGTGTGATCATAATGTCGCATTGCATTTTTAAGCGTAAGGTCATTACGCTCATCTTCTGGTAGAGACTTGTATCGAGTATAGAGGTTTAACTTATTATAGGTCTGCATAAACACGATAAAGTCATCCATATATCGCTTTTCAAAGTTCTTCAGCAACATGGTTTTTTTACCAGTTTTATAATCCTTGCCTGCAGCTTGCCAGTATAAGTGATCATAAGCATGAGAAAAAGGCGTATTCCTATCGATTGTTGCTCTAAAACGTATATCAATCAAATTGATTAACTCGGTAGAACCAAATTCAATCATACGATATTGAGCGCTTTGAAAGCCACTTGCTGGCGTAAGTGTATTTCTAAACTTCATGTATTGCTCCACTTCCATTCCCTTGCCCATGATCTCAAATGAAGAGGATAACATGTCAAAGTAACGACTAATTCTATCCAACCTTTGAGCAAAGAACTTTGTAGTTAAATCTTCTTTAAATGCCACCTGTTCAATTTCCCATAATATCATCTTAAACAATAGTTCATTGATTTGATGATACATAATAAAAACCATCTCATCTGGCTGATTGGTTCTTTGAATTTGCAAATTCAATAAAGAGTCCGTTTTTATATAATCCCAATAGGTAATTGGAGTTGAGTACAATAGTCCTTCCAAGTGTGTATTCACATCTTGATCCATTGCACTATACTTGTCCTTTAATTGCTCTAAAATATCTTTATTGATTTCCATTTTTTCTGAATTTGAAACATACTTATTACTACTGAACTATCATTGTTATTACAAATCCAATACCCCAAAAGCTTCGTTATAAGGTCTTGAAATATCAAGGATTTCAAATTTAGGATTTATCCTTTTCTTAAGATTATCATAAGAGCTTTGCGAACGACTATCCGAGGTTACAAAATAAGTAACTGATTTATCTAAGTCTGCTTGGGCAAAAAGTTTCGAATCATTAGGAATTATAGCCCTTGGAGAAAGCTTATCTTTGCTAATCTTATTCTCCTCAAATATAACCTCGGCAAACTCCCCTGTTTTAACCGCATGATCTAAATTAAAAGGAACTATTTGTATGTTCTTCAAAGGTAATTCATCTATTTTTCCTTTAACGCAATACTCGGCGATTGAAATTGTTGATATTTTTAATGTAATATCTTCCTCAAGAAAGTACTTAAAATAACCTTTTGCATTACCGTGCAGAAAATCTTCATCATTTAAAAGTCGAACAAAAAAGCTTGTATCTAATAGCACGCTATGCCTCATACCCTCCTCTAAGGTTTTTTAGCCACCCTTCTCTATCAACCCCTCTCCAGCTTTGCTTAGCTTTAGAAATCAATAAATTTAAATACTCAGAATCGTATTGAGGACTATAGTTGACTAATTCTAAAAGTTTTAAAGATTTGATATCCAGTTCACCAGTTTCAATATTTTGTTTACCTATTGCTCTAACACCAAACTTTTTATACAGTAGATTTTCTTCTTGACCTTCTAAAAAATCTTTACCCGTATCAATAGTTAAAGATCCATATTCTACTGTGTCTAAATGGATATTTGCCTTGCTTTTTCCTCCAGCGTTTGTCAAAACTCCATAAAAGTAAAATTCAGCATCCACCCAGATATTTTCAGTTCTATAAAATCTTGTATTTGGACTTATCGAAAGCTCAATATCTTCTTTAAGAGAAGTGCTAAATTGGAATTCATAATTTTTTTGCAATGAAAGCTCTTGAATACTTTCGATTGCTCTTGCAGTTTTCAAATCAAGAAAGTCAATTGAATTGGACTCTTCGATTTGCCCCAAAATAGCACTAAAGCCAATTATATATTGAATATGGGTTTTAAAGATATGCTTTACAGAACCTTCCTTAATGTCATATGTAATTAGTGGTCGGTCTTTTTTATTGCTGGGGAAAAGCAAATCCTCAACGTTTTGCAAAATACTTGCAATATGTCTGATATCATAGTTATCGGGCTTCAATTCTAAATTGCCCGACTTGCCAATTACCCTAATTTCTATGTCACCTATCTTATCCACTTATACAAAAATACGAAATTATGTTTTTATCACTTCTAAGAATTTTGCTCGCTTCATAAGTGTGCAATAAAGTTAATGGATGGAATTGATTAGCGACGATCAGCGAAACCCCCTACTCCAAATAGCTTTCACATCAAAAATGACATTATAGTTTTTTGCATAATTAAGGTTGGCTTGCCTTACTTGCTCTTCGTTAGATTCACCAACACAATGAAAGACTCCCTTTTTTATCGGTGGCAAGTTAATTACATATTTATCCTTACGATCATTATAACCTACCCACGTATAATTTCCGATCCAAACCTTCCACCATTTTTGTATCCAACTACTTCCTTTAAAGAGAATAGAGAGCACTATTATTGGAAAGAGCAACATAGAGAACATAAAGTCAAACAGTCTTTTATTACGCTTATGCTTAGCTAATGTAATATTAAAATTTATCTCAAAGGTATATAGATCACCTGCTGAATTCTTGGAATTACTACCTACAATTCCCTCACTATCAGGATGCACAATTTTATAGTCCATCTTTGTTCCCAGAGTTGTCATCCATGAAATAATGTCAGAAGCTACAATGTCTTTAGAACAAAAAATAACTTCGTTTACGTTATTATTGTTAACTATTTGTTTAAGCTGATTTAATTCGCCTAAAGCTTCTGAATCATTGGCATCCTCAGTAGAAATGTGCCCAACGTATTTCAAACTAATTCCAGACTGCTCAACCAACTTAGAAACTCGCTCCGATTCTTGCTTTGAACCAACAACAACCAGTCTGCGGTTATTCTTTTTATTTAATTCATACCCTTTGACGGATAAAGCATTCATAAAATATCTAAATGCTGTTATCCCAACCATTGCCCATAGTCCCCCTATTACAATCATGCCTCTTGAAAAACGGTATTCCTCTGGAAGAAATCCGTAGACGGCCGCGATAACAAGCATTCCCAGGACGACACCTCTTAATATCTTAACTAACTTGATTGGCTTATCATACCCTCCACTAAACAAAATAGAAAGCAGCCATATCAAGATATACATCGGAACGTTAAAAGCTAAATATGTTTCGGGATATGTTATACCCTCATCTGCTTTAATATTGGACTCCCAAAAGCTTTTTATGGCAAACAGACCTAGGTAAATAATTGTAGCATCTATTGCAGGAACGAGGATCGATTTCGCAAGATTTGCTAATAGTGTCAATAATGCTTTTAAGTAAATAGCAATATTTATCAAGAAGCTAAAAACACCTGCTTGATTGGAGGAAAAATGCTTATTTGCAAAAATAGCCATTGCTTTATAGAAGATTCGTACATAGTTTATACTTTGCTTTTTTGTACTTTCTCCTTTATAGTGAATGATGGTTGTCTCCGGAAAATAGTAATTCTTATACCCTGCTTGAGTGACACGATAAGATAAATCGATATCCTCTCCATACATAAAGAATGTCTCATCTAACAAGCCTACTTTATCCAAAACAGATTTTCGCAGCAACATAAATGCTCCTGACAAAACATCGACAGAATGTGCTTTGTTTTCATCAAGATACCCCAAATGATAGTTCCCAAATTTTTTAGACTTCGGAAATAATTTAGATAAGCCAATAATTTTATAAAAAGCTACCCATGGAGTGGGCAATCCCCGTTTTGACTCTGGCAAGAAGTTGCCCTTGCCATCTATCATTTTTACCCCTAATGCTCCAGCACCCTCGTTATCTTCCATGAATGAAAACACCTTTAAAAAGGTGTCTTCTTCAACAACTGTATCTGGATTAAGTAATAAAATGTACTTTCCACTAGCCTCCTCAATTGCTTGATTATTAGCCTTAGAGAAACCAACATTGTCTTTGTTCTCAATTAGTTTTACATTAGGGTATTTCGATCGAACCAAGTCGACAGATCCATCTATTGAGTTATTATCTACAACAAAAACTTCTACCTTAACATCTCTCGATGCTTGTGCCACCGAAGCCAGGCACTGCTCCAAGAAGTATTTAACGTTGTAGTTAACAATGATTACGGAAAGTTGAATAGTACTATTTTCAGCTTGTAGAGTCAAGACTTGAGGTATTGTTCTAAAGAAACTAAATTAATCGGTAAATATTGTCAATTCTAAACAAAAACATTTGTAATTCCTCTATGGCTAAACAGTTATATAGTCGATAGACCATAGTTTTCTAGAAACCTTCAACTACCCTCTGAGTTCTTTATGCCTAACTCCGTCGCCTTGGTAATTAGGAAACAACAACTCCAAACATCAGAACTCCGAAGGCGGTATATTATCATCTGGATCTTTATCATGTGCCCCAACACCCGGTGGATTGAACAGCCCCCATCGATCTATGATGTAATTCCATTCATCAAATCCAGCTACCCAATCAATAAATAATAATCGAAACTCCTCAATAGCACCTCGAAGCAATTGGGTATATTGGGTGTCTTTATAACCCATCATTTTCAGTCCCGATGTGGAGGTTAATAAGTCGCGAGCGCATTTTCGGATAATTGCTGCATTCTCCATTCGCAAATCATACAAATCTCCTCCTTCTGCACCTGCTATTTTAGGGCAAAGCATAGTTACATCTTGCATCATATTTTGCCGTATATGATCCAACATCTCATCATCTTCCGGAATGGTTTCAATGATATGATGAGCCAACTCATAAATCTCCCACCCTTTCTTATAGATGGGCATATTTTCTACCTTCTCCTTTCTTTTCTTCGGGTCAAACTCTTCTTCTTCAAAATCGTCATCGAACATTTGACTCTAATTTTAGTTACAGCAAATATAGTGGGTGATGTTCTTATTTAGGAAATAAGTACCCAATATTGCGCGTCTTAAACGCGTAATATTGGATACTTAAATTATGTCAGGTTATATGATTTAACTATAATATAAAGTGTATCACGCATTTTGCATAAGATTCTCGTCATGCCAGAAAAATAATTCATAATTTCAAGATGAATTATTTTATCTGGTATCTAGTATAATAAACCATGCCAGATTCCAGATATTTTTATTTTTTCCGAAAAATATGAAAATAAAAATTCTGGAATGACGGGTTATAAATTGGAATTACTACTTGCCTAAGTTTATTTAAGATGCTTGCACTTCGTAGGGCGTTCTAGTTACGATAGACCTTCCTAGCGTCATCTCATCAGCATATTCTAACTCACCACCAAATGAAATTCCTCGCGCAATTGTAGTTACTTTCACACCGTATTGTTGGACTCTTTTGGACAAATAAAAAATGGTAGTATCTCCTTCTATAGTAGGACTTAATGCCATGATTACCTCTTTGATCTCACCACCTTCAAGCCTTTTAATTAATGAGTCAATATTAAGTTCCTCCGGACCAATCCCATCAATTGGAGAAATGATGCCACCTAAAATATGATACACGCCATTATACTGCGCTGTATTTTCAATTGCCATGATATCTCTTAGCCCCTCCACAATACAAACGGAAGTGTGATCTCTAGATGAGGTATTGCAAATATCACATAACTCATCATCAGCTATATTATGACATCTTTTACAAAACCGTGTATTTTGACGCATATTGATAAACGCACTGCTAAACCCCTCTACATCTATCTCGTCTTGATTGAGTAAATGTAGTGTTAACCTTAATGCCGTTTTCTTTCCAATCCCCGGTAGCTTGGAAAATTGGTTCACGGCATTTTCTATCAATTTTGATGGGTACTGCATACCATTGTTGTGTGGTGCTAAAATATAACAATGTCATAGATATAGCAATAATATTACAGTTATTGTTATTAACAGGCTTACTACTGATGACTGAAAACCAGGATACTCAGTCCTAAATATTCTTCTTGAGCTTTCAATTAGCCCGATTCCCTTACCCATAAAGACTTACAAGAACCAATCATTATAAATGGAATTTAACATGTGGATAAATTGATTATAAATTTTTGACATTTGTGTCACAAAGTGGTAAATTGTGGGTAATTTTGGTAAAAAAAGACATTTTCATCCATTTTGTGAATAAATGACCAGGTTTTTAGGAGAATTTGAATGTAAGGTTGACGCTAAGGGGCGTATAAAATTCCCTAGTGCACTAAAGAAGCAGCTCCTTCCGGAAGCAAACCAGAAGTTTGTCATTAACCGTGGGTTTGAGAACTGTCTTGTGCTGTACCCGAATAATGAATGGGAAATCATCAGCACAGAGATCAACAAGCTCAATCTATACGTCAAGAAAAATCGAGACTTTGTTAGATACTTTTATCGAGGCGCAACAGAGTTGTTATTGGATGGAACTGACCGCCTATTACTTCCAAAGAGTCTACTAGAGTACTCTTCTATTAAGAAAGAGCTTGTCTTATTTGCCTACTCAAACAGAGTCGAGGTTTGGGATAAAACACTTTATGGAAAGCTATTAACGGATGAACCTAATGATTTTGCGGAGTTGGCAGAAGAGGTCATGGGGCGAATAAACCAAAATAACGACACAGATGTACCATAAGGCTGTGATGCTAGAAGAATGCATTGATGCTTTAAATATTAAAAGTAATGGGATATATGTCGATGGTACATTCGGCGGTGGCGGTCATTCAAAAGCTATTCTAAATAGTTTAGGCTCTGAAGGAAAATTATATGGCTTTGATCAAGATATAGATGCTCAGACCAATGCAATTGATGATACTAGGTTTACTTTCATCCATGCCAATTTCAGACACTTAAAAAGATATCTAAAACTACATCAAGAGACCAGTATTGACGGCATCTTGCTTGATTTAGGCATTTCTTCTTATCAGATAGATACAGCTGAAAAAGGATTTTCTACTCGCTTTGAAGGCCCTCTGGACATGCGCATGGATAAAGATATACCTATAAGTGCCAGAGATATCGTCAATAATTATTCTACTGAAGAACTACAAGATATTTTTAGCCAATATGGAGAGGTAAGGAACGCAAAAACTTTAGCAGAGACAATAGATAGAGAACGAAGCATATCTGCAATTGAAACGACCAATCAATTAACTAACATCCTCTCCCACTTAAGCCATGGCAACCCTAACAAATACTATGCTCAAGTTTTTCAGGCACTAAGAATCGCAGTTAATGAAGAGCTGAAGTCATTAAAGGAGGTTTTAGCACAATGCGGAGAAATCCTTGGTCAAAAAGGAAGACTTGTTGTCTTAACCTATCACTCCCTGGAAGACCGCTTGGTAAAATACTATGTAAAGACAGGAAATTTTGATGGCAACCCTACAAAAGATCAATTTGGCAATCTCATTAGACCAATGCAATGGGTGAACAGAAAACCTATTTATGCTAACGAAGAAGAGATTAAAGCAAACCCCAGGTCACGTAGTGCAAAGCTAAGGATTGCCGAAAAAATTTAACATGGAGGAAAGTAACGAAAAAAGCACAACATCCATTTTCAGCATAAGAAGATTCTATGCTTACTTAAGCTACGATAACATCGTTAGGAATATTCCATTCATGGTTTTCTTAGCCATAATTGCAATGTTCTATATCTGGAATACTTATTACTCCGAAAAGACTCGACGAGATATTGACAACATCAAAAAAGAGCTAAAAGGTCAACGGTGGCATTATGTTTCAGCTAAGTCAGATCTAATGTACAAAAGCAAGCAGTCTGAGGTTTCTAAGGTTGTCGAGAAATATGGACTTAAAGAGCTGGTATCCCCACCTAAAAAGATTGTAGTCAAGAAATAATGAGCGTTAAGAAAGACATATTATGGCGCATATATGTTGTCTTTGGACTAATTGTCCTGCTAGGCTCATCGATTATTTTCCAAGCATTTAGAATCCAGGTGCTAGAGGGAGATTATTGGAGAAGTCTAGCTGATAGCTTAACCACCTCCTATCGATCGATTGAGGCAGAAAGAGGCAACGTTTATTCCGAAGATGGCAGATTTCTAGCTACTCTACTACCCTATTTTGAAGTTCGCATGGATGTCAATACCGCTGCATTGACAGATGAAATTTTTTACAGCAAGGTTGACTCTTTAGCGCTAAACATGAGCAACTTTTTCCAGGATGCCTCTTATGACTCTTACAAAAAATACTTCCTGAAAGCTAGAAAGTCAGGCAAGCGATACTTATTGGTAAAAAGAAAAGTATCCTACCCTCAATTGTTAGAAATGAAAAAGTGGCCTCTATTTCGAAGAGGTAGATACAAAGGAGGTTTTATTACCATTCAGCACAACAAAAGAGAGAATCCTTTCAAAATGTTGGCCCATCGAACAATAGGATATGTCCGAGAGGAAGTTCAACCAGTTGGGCTAGAAGGAAGGTTTGATGAGCATTTAGCAGGTGTAGAGGGGAAAAGGTTAATGCAAAGAATTTCTGGTGGTGTTTGGATTCCAATTAACGATGAAAATGAAATAGAATCTCAAAATGGGAAGGATTTAGTAACCACAATCAATGTTGACTTACAAGATGTGACTGAAAATGCTTTACTAAAAACACTAAAGAAGCACAATGCTGATCACGGTAGTGCTATCCTAATGGAAGTAAAAACAGGTAAGATCAAAGCAATCGCCAACCTAGGAAGGATTAAAAAGGGAGAGTATTGGGAAAAATACAACTATGCTATTGGAGAAGGCACAGAACCGGGATCTACTTTTAAACTAGCCTCAATGCTAGCCTTGTTTAAAGATGGTTATGTTTCACTAAATGATAGTGTTGATCTAGAGGGTGGTGTAAAAAGATATTACGATAAAGACATGCCCGACTCTGAAGAACACGGCTACGGAAACGTTACCGTTCAGAGAGCTTTTGAAATATCATCCAATGTTGGTATATCCAAACTCATTCATAAATACTATGATGAAAATCCTGAAAAGTTCATTCAACATTTAAAAGATTTTGGACTAGATAAAAAGACTGGAATTGAGATAGATGGAGAGGCTACTCCATTCATTAACTCTCCAGGACATAGTAGTTGGAGTGGCATTGCATTGCCATGGATGTCTGTTGGATACGGTGTACAACTCACACCGCTTCAGACCTTATCCCTTTATAATGCTATTGCAAATGATGGAATCATAATGAAACCATATCTGGTATCTGCTATTCAGGAGTATGGTCAGAATGTTATTGAGTTTCAACC
Source organism: Bacteroidia bacterium (assembly GCA_030426955.1). Lineage (GTDB taxonomy): Bacteria > Bacteroidota > Bacteroidia > Chitinophagales > JAUHXS01 > JAUHXS01. Next base: position 25,900 of record JAUHXS010000004.1, read on the forward strand.
TCAACAAATGAGTAAGCCTTTGGCATCAAAAGCCATTTTAAGCAAAATGAGAACAATGTTAGAAGGCGTAGTAGAGACTGGAACTGCAAGATACATCAAAAGTAAAGACTACAAAATAGCGGGCAAAACAGGAACTGCAAAAATTGCCGATAAGAAAAATGGATATAGAAAGATCTACCAAGCCTCTTTCGTCGGGTACTTCCCTGCCGATGAGCCACAGTACTCCTGCATAGTTGTAGTGAGTGCTCCGTCAAATGGAATCTATTATGGAAGTCTTGTTGCAGGACCCGTATTCAAAGAAATAGCAGACAAAGTCTTTGCCAACAGTACTCAAATGCATCACTCTATTAACGAAAATCAAATTTACTATACAGACAATATCCCATATTCAAAAGTAGGCTACCAAGCAGATATCAGTCACATCTATAATAAAATGGGGATTTCTCACAACATAGACAATGATGCCACTTGGGTCTCCTCTGCTAAGAAAAACCACTCCATGAAAATGGAAGAACGAAAAGTAATTGATGGATTAGTACCAAACGTAACAGGTATGGGCCTGAGAGATGCGGTCTATCTGCTAGAGAACCAAGGGATGAGAGTAAAAGCGAAAGGAAATGGCAGAGTAAGAAGGCAATCCATTGCTGTAGGTCAGAAAATATCTAAAGGACAAACCATCACAATAGAACTGAGCTAATGCCCAACTTGAGAGATATATTATACGGTGTTAATATTGTTGAAGTTCATGGCTCAACGGACATTGAGATCAAGAGTATTGGCTTTGACTCTCGAAATATCAATAGTGATGATGTCTTTATTGCTACAAAAGGCACTCAAGTAGATGGGCATCAATTCATAAACCAAACCATTCAGAACGGTGTTTCGGCGATTGTATGTGAAGACCTCCCTAGTTATATATCAAAAGATATCACTTTTATAAAAGTACAAGATAGTTCAAAAGCGCTAGCCATAATGGCATGCAACTTTTTTGACAACCCTTCTCAAAAGCTACATCTGGTTGCAATTACAGGAACGAATGGCAAGACAACACTTGCAACTTTATTATATAAGTTGTTTCGATCACTGGGATACAAAGTAGGATTATTATCAACTGTGGCCAACAAAATCAATGACTCCGTCATAAAGGCTACTCATACAACCCCTGATGCTATTCAAATCAACCAATTACTGAACGATATGGTTGAGGCGGGATGCGAATATTGCTTTATGGAAGCAAGTTCTCATGCAATCGATCAAAACAGGATAGCTGGCTTGAAATTGTCAGGAGCTGTTTTTACAAATATTACACATGACCACTTAGACTATCACAAAACATTCGATGCTTACATTGCAGCAAAGAAAAAGCTATTTGACAATTTAAGTTCAGGCTCATTTGCTTTATCAAATATTGATGACAAAAGAGGTTTGGTAATGCTACAGAATACCAAATCGAAGAAATATACTTATGCCCTAAAGTCACCATCTGATTTCAATGCTAAAATTCTAGAAAATAGCTTCTTAGGGCTTACCCTGAACATCAACAATCACGAGGTTCACACGACACTTATTGGACAGTTCAATGCTTACAACACGCTTGCAGTTTACGCAACAGCCATTCTCTTAAAACAAGATGAGATAGAAGTTTTGCAAGCCATTAGTTCTATTACTGGAGCAGAAGGCAGGTTTGAACACACGACTTCCCCCAATGATAAAGTCATTGGTGTTGTGGACTATGCACATACTCCTGATGCACTGAAAAATATCATAGACACGATAAATGATATCAAGTCAGGCAACTCTAGATTAATCACGGTAATAGGATGTGGTGGAGATAGAGACACTTCAAAGCGTCCAATCATGGGTGAAATTGCCAGTAAGAATAGCAATCAAACCATTTTTACTTCTGACAATCCAAGAAGTGAAAACCCTGAAAATATCATTCAAGACATGATTAAAGGTGTTGGTCCTGTTGAAATGAAAAAGGTCTTGTCAATAACAGATAGAAAAGAGGCAATAAAAACAGCTTGCACACTAGCTCAAAAAGAAGACGTCGTCTTGATAGCTGGAAAAGGACATGAAACCTATCAAGAAATCAATGGTGTTAAGCACCCTTTTGATGACAAAGAGGTATTGGAAGAAACCTTTAAAATGCTCAATAAATAATGCTATACTATTTATTTAAATATCTACAAGAAGCCTATAACCTCACAGGAGCAGGTGTATTCCAATATATATCCTTTAGAGCAGGCATTGCCGTCATTACGGCCTTGCTTATCTCTGCAGTTCTAGGAAAGAAAATCATCGAAATTTTAAGGAGAAAGCAAATGAAAGAGACCGTTCGTGACCTTGGCTTGCAGGGACAGCTCGAAAAACAAGGCACGCCTACAATGGGAGGGCTTATCATTATTGCAGCAATCCTCATCCCTACACTTTTGTTTACAAAAGTGTTCAACATTTATGTTTTGCTCATGTTATTGGTGACGGTTTGGATGGGTGCCATCGGTTTTTTAGATGATTATATCAAAACCTTTAAAGGCAATAAAGAAGGATTACCGGGAAAGTTCAAAGTGTTTGGGCAAGTTGCGCTCGGCTTAATCGTGAGTATTGTTTTTTACTGCCATGAAGATGTAGTTGTGAGACAGGAATTTTCAGATCACATCAAAAACCAAATAAAGACAGAGAAAAATGTCAACTCTGTAATGGTTAAAAACGAGTCAGGAGGCGAACAACTGATGTTTGACACCAAAGCTCCTATTACTACTATTCCATTTTTCAAGAACAATGAGTTCAACTACGGCACACTCATCTCGTGGATTACAGAAGATTATATGAAATGGTCATTCATTGTTTTCATTCCTATTGTTATTTTCATCATCACGGCTGTTTCAAATGGTGCAAACATCACCGATGGGCTAGATGGTTTGGCAACAGGCAACTCCGCCATCATAGTAGCCACTCTAGCCATATTTGCCTATGTATCTGGCAACGTAGTCTTCTCTCAGTACCTCAATATCATGTACATCCCTAATGCAGGGGAGCTAGTAGTTTTTTCAGCTGCATTTATCGGAGCATGTGCTGGCTTCCTATGGTACAATGCTTATCCGGCACAAGTATTTATGGGCGATACTGGAAGCTTAACCATTGGTGGGATCATTGCTGTATTGGCTATCATGATAAGAAAGGAGCTTCTCCTGCCCGTATTGTGCGGTGTCTTTTTAATAGAAAACCTTTCTGTCATTATTCAAGTTGGATACTTCAAATACACTAAGAAAAAGTTTGGAGAGGGTATTAGAATTTTCAAAATGGCCCCTCTCCATCATCACTATCAAAAGTTAGGATTTCACGAAACAAAGATTGTAACAAGGTTTTGGCTTGTAGGTGTCTTATTGGCAGCATTAACCATACTAACATTAAAACTAAGATAAGTTGGCAAAGCAAATTACCATCTTAGGGGCAGGGGAAAGTGGAATAGGTGCAGCATTGCTTGCAAAGAGCAAAGGGTATAATGTTTTTGTATCCGATGGTGGCAAGATCAAAGATGTTCACATTGCTGAGCTAGATGCTAATGATATAACTTATGAGACTGGTCAACACACCAAGGATAAAATATTATTAAGCGATGAGGTTATCAAAAGTCCAGGAATTCCTAATGAAGCAGAAATTGTAACATTAGCAAATGAAAAAGGAATCCCTGTGATTTCTGAAATTGAGTTTGCCTCCAGGTATGCTAATGGCAAAATAATAGCGATTACTGGGTCTAATGGGAAGACAACTACAGCAACACTTACACATCACATTCTCAAAAATGCGGACCTAGATGTTTCACTAGTTGGAAATATCGGAAAGAGCTTTGCTCGACAAATTTTTGAGCAACAGTCAGATTATTATGTACTTGAGATCAGCAGTTTTCAATTAGACAATATTATTGATTTCAAGCCTGATATGGCGATCATCCTAAATATCACACCAGATCATTTAGATAGATACAATAATGATTTTCAAAAATATGTTGAAGCAAAGTTTAAAATTGCTGCTAACCAAACTACCGATGATCAATTGATTTATTGCCTTGATGATGAGACAATAGTCAATCAACTAGAAAAAGCACCGGTAGCATCGACACTTATTCCATTTACCATTAAAAAAAAAACTTATCAAGAGGTGCATTCCTCAATGATGATCAACTAACCATTAAACTAAACAATAAACAATTTAATATGTCAATTTACGACTTAGCATTGTCCGGAAATCACAACGTTTACAACTCGATGGCAGCAGGAATTGTCGCCAATCTAATCGATCTACGAAAAGATACGATTCGAGAGAGCATGAATCACTTTCAAAACGTAGAACATCGATTAGAATTTGTCAATAAGATAAACGATGTACGATACATCAATGACTCAAAGGCTACCAATGTAAATTCTACCTGGTATGCATTGGAAACTCTTGACAAACCAATTGTATGGATTGCAGGTGGTGTTGACAAAGGAAATGATTACGAACTGCTTGTTCCCTTAGTAAAGGAAAAGGTAAAGGCAATTGTTTGCATGGGAGAGGATAACCGAAAAATTCACGAAGCATTTCTAAAACACGTTGACCTCATTGTAAATACCAATAGTGCTAAGGAGGCTGTTAAAATGTCCCATTATCTAGCTGATAAAGGAGACACAGTATTATTATCTCCTGCTTGTGCAAGCTTTGACTTATTTGAGAATTATGAAGATAGAGGAAGACAATTTAAAAAAGCAGTAAGAAATCTGTAGATGAATCTTTCCGTACAATGGATATTATCTAAGCTTGGTGGCGACAAAATAATGTGGCTGGTCGTGTTCTGCCTGTCACTTTTTTCTATACTTGCCGTTTACAGTTCCACTGGTACTTTAGCTTACAAATACCAGTCGGGTAATACGGAATACTATCTTTTAAAGCACTTTTCTATCCTGCTTTTAGGATTTATCTTAATGTATATCGCACATATATTTAACTATAAATATTATTCTAAAATATCTATCGTACTGCTTTACATTTCAATACCGCTCCTGATAATTACATTATTTGCTGGAACCAACATCAACCAAGCAAATAGATGGCTAACACTACCCATCATTAACCTGACCTTTCAGACATCTGACCTAGCAAAGCTTTCGCTCATCATGTACACAGCTCGATTCCTATCAAGAAGACAGCAAGACATTAAAGATTTTAGAAAAACCTTTCTCCCAGTGCTAGTCCCTATTGTAATAGTTTGTTTAATTATCGCACCAGCCGATTTCTCATCGTCCGCTATGCTTTTCTTCACTTGTTTTCTACTATTATTTATCGGTCGAGTCAACTTAAAGTACTTAGGTCTCCTTGTTGGTGGCGGTATTGTTGGGATATTACTAATGTTTACACTTTTGTTCGCATTACCAGATAATATGATGGTTGGACGTATGTCTACTTGGAAAAAAAGAGTAGAGAATTTTGCCAACTCAGACAAATCTGAAACACCTTATCAAGTGAAACAAGCAAAAATTGCGATTGCTAAAGGTGGTGTTTTCAAAATTGATCCAGGAAGTAGCGTTCAAAGAAACTACTTACCGCACCCCTACTCTGACTTTATTTACGCTATTATAATAGAGGAGTATGGATTGATCGGAGGATTCTTTATCGTCTTCCTTTACATCTTATTTCTCTATCGAAGTATCAGAATTGTTGCCAAAAGCCCCAAAGCTTTTGGGGCCTTACTCGCTGTTGGGCTTAGCATTAGCCTAGTAATTCAAGCTATGATCAATATGGCCGTTACGGTAAACTTATTGCCAGTGACGGGGTTAACACTTCCTATGGTTAGTATGGGCGGAAGTTCACTTTGGTTCACCAGTATCGCTATTGGTATCATATTAAGCGTAAGCAGAGATATTGAGAAAAATGCAGAAAAAGAAGCTTTAGCATAGATGGGTAACGGAGCTAAAATATTAATCGCAGGTGGTGGTACAGGAGGTCATATCTTCCCGGCCATTGCTATTGCTAATGCACTTAAGCGACTTCATGGAAATTCCGAGTTTCTTTTTGTTGGTGCGAGTGACCGAATGGAAATGCAAAAAGTTCCTGAAGCAGGTTACAAAATCAAAGGTCTTTGGATAAGTGGTTTACAAAGAAGATTAACATTAAAGAATTTATTGTTTCCTCTTAAAGTACTGGCTAGCCTTTTGAAAAGCTACTCTATTATTAAAAAGTTCAAACCAAATGTTGTTATTGGTGTTGGCGGATATAGCAGTGGACCTGTCACTTATATATCAACGGTATTGAATATCCCTACCTTAATTCAAGAACAAAACTCTTTTGCTGGCATTACCAATAAATTAGTAGCTAATAGGGTGAATAAGGTATGTGTTGCTTACGAAGGGATGGAACGTTTTTTCCCAAAAGAAAAAATAGCGCTTTTAGGCAATCCAGTAAGAGAAGAGATTCTAGAATTCTCCAAAATAACAAAGCAACAAGCGTTGGAGACTTTTGAATTAAAGCCTAATATCAAAACAGTTTTGATCATCGGTGGAAGTCTTGGCGCCCGAACCATTAATCAAAGCATTGCAGGTAGTTTAGAAAAACTACAAGATGTTCAGCTACTTTGGCAATGCGGCAAAAACTACTTTGAAGAATGTCAGCAGCATACCAGTGATAAAGTAAAAGTTCATCAATTTATTAAAGACATGAAGAGCGCTTACGCAGCAGCTGATGTTATTGTTTCTCGCGCCGGAGCCATTTCTGTATCAGAATTATGTTTGATAGGAAAACCAATTATCCTCGTCCCTTCGCCCAACGTTGCCGAAGATCACCAGACTAAAAATGCAATGGCATTGGTTCAAAAAGATGCAGCATTATTAGTTTCAGACAGAGAATCGAAGGAGTGCTTAGCAGATACACTTCTAGGCTTGCTCAAAGATGAAGCAAAGCAAAAAACGCTTTCTGAAAACATAGTAAAACTTGGTAAACCTAATGCGACTGAGGATATCGCCAAAGCAGTGCTACAACTAATAGCTTTATGAATATAGCTGAGCTAAATAACGTTTACTTCATTGGCATCGGTGGTATCGGCATGAGTGCTATTGCACAGTATTTTCATTCAAAAGGAATTGCGGTAAGTGGTTATGATAAAGCCAGCACCCCTATCTCAGATATGCTAAGCCTAAAAGGAATAGATATTCATTATGAGGAAAACGTTGACAGAATTCCAAAAGAAACGAATTTAGTAGTTTACACCCCTGCCATCCCAAAAGACCATAAAGAGTTAAACTATTTTATAGATAACAACTATAAAGTAATGAAGCGATCTGAGGTGTTACAGTTTATTACAAAGGACGCTTTTACCATAGCAATTGCTGGGTCTCACGGGAAAACAACTATTTCCAGTATGGTGGCTCATGTATTAAAATCATCCAATATCGATTGTACGGCATTTTTAGGAGGCGTTTCTGTCAATTATAAAAGCAACTTTATTCCCGGAAATGACAAGATCATGGTTGTGGAGGCAGATGAATACGATCAATCGTTCTTGAGGCTCTCACCAGACATTGCAGTAATCACAGCTATTGATAGCGATCATTTAGATATTTACCAGACTCAAGAAAACGTAAAGAAGGCTTTTGCAAACTTTGCATCTAAAATTAAATCCAACGGCACGCTGATCCAAAAAAACGTAGTAAATATATCTACTACAAATAAATCCACTAAAAGTTTTCAATACTCACTCGACAATTCAAATAGTGATTACCATGGGACAAATATTGCTATTCGGTCTAATAAGTTTCACTTTGATATTCACAGCTCGGGTCAAGTTACTACTGATATTAGCATCAATTCAGGAGGTAGATACAATATTGAAAATGCAATTGCTACCTATGCCGTTGCGGATCAATTAGAAATCTCTAAAGAAAATATCAAAAAAGGTATTAGCAGCTTTCAGGGTGTTAAAAGGCGGTTTGAATATATTGTCAAAACAGATGATTACGTATATATCGATGATTACGCACATCATCCAGAGGAAATTAAAGCAGTAACTAAAGCTGCTCGTGAGTTATATCCTCAAAAAGAATTGACAGTTGTATTTCAACCGCATCTCTATTCACGAACAAGAGATCTTGCTGAGGGCTTTTCCGAGGCGCTATCACAAGCAGACCGTATAATCTTAATGCCTATATACCCTGCTAGAGAGCTTCCAATAGAAGCTGTTAACTCTGAGATGTTGTTAAACCAAATCTCAAAAAGCGACAAGCAAGTGCTTTCCAGGATGGAGCTATTAGAATTTACTCAAAATAATGATTGCGAGCTACTCATGACACTCGGTGCCGGGGATATTGACCAATCGGTTGAGACGATTAAAAATATTTTGCTAGAGAAAGTAAATGCTAAACTAGAAACAAAGTTGAGTAGATGAAGAAATTCTGGCCCAAAATAAAAAAGATATTGCGTGCATTAGGTGTTCTCACACTTTTTGCTGGCACTATATTTTTACTAAGTGCGACTTCTTCCCATCACAAGTCTATCACATGTAAGTCTCTCAGTATTGATATCGACAGAGCCAATGGTAATTATTTCATTAATGATAATGATATCAAGTCTATCATTGAGGCAAAAGTAAAAGATAGTATCATCGGTAGTGTGATATCTAAAATCAACTTTGATCAAATAGAACATAAGATAAACACCATACCATATATCAAAAATGTACAAACCTATATCAATAAGAAAGGGGAGCTAAAAATTGATATCAATCAACGCTCTCCTATCGTTAGAGTTATCAACAAAAAAGGTGTTAGTTATTATATTGATGATCAAGGGGAAAAGATGCCAATATCTGATAAATTTACAGCTAGAGTACCTATTGCTAATGGCTACATTATAGACAACGACAGCACAGAAGGAATTATTGACAGTCCGGATGTAAAGCAAGTTTATGAATTAGCAATGTACCTTAAAGAGGACCAGTTTTGGGAAGCACAGGTAGAACAAATATACAGAGACAAGCAAAAGGGAATCATTATTATTCCCAAACTGGGAAATCACAGTGTAATAATTGGTGATGTAAATAACTTAGAAAAGAAATTTAAAGACTTAATGCTTTTTTATAACAATGGGCTAAAATATATGGGATGGTACACCTATAAAAGTATTGATTTGCGATACGAAGGACAGATAGTGTGTACAAAATATTAGACTATTGTTAACTAAATAAAAACAGCTAAAATGGAGACAAACCCGGAAATAGTAGTTGGACTAGATATAGGAACTACCAAAATATGTGCCATCGTTGGTAAAAGAAATGAGCACGGTAAAATAGAGATTCTCGGCATGGGGAAGACAGAATCCCTAGGAGTCATGCGTGGTGTAGTGTCCAATATTGAAAAAACGGTAAACGCCATTCAACTAGCTGTTAAAGAAGCTGAAGAAAAAGCCGGAGTTGACATCAATATAGCTTATATCGGAATTGCAGGACAGCATATCAAAAGCTTACAGCATAGAGGTATTTTAGTTAGAAACTCTAACGAGAATGAAGTTAACAATGAAGACGTCAGTAAATTAATAGATGATATGTATCGATTGGTTTTACCTCCTGGTGATAAAATCATACACGTATTACCTCAAGAGTTTATCATTGACAATGAACAAGGCATTAAAGACCCAATTGGTATGTCTGGTGTAAGACTTGAAGCTAATTTTCACATTATTACCGGTCAAATTGCCGCTGCAAAAAACATCAACAAGTGCGTGGAAAAGGCTAGCGTTGAAGTAGCTGATTTAATTCTTGAGCCACTAGCTTCATCTGTCGCAGTATTAAGTGAGGAAGAAAAAGAAGCAGGCGTAGCATTAGTTGACATAGGTGGAGGAACGACTGATATCGCTATTTTCCAAGAAGGTATTATTCGACATACTGCAGTTATTCCTTTTGGTGGGAATAGTATTACAGAAGATATCAAAGAAGGTTGTTTAGTTATGAAGAACCAGGCAGAATTGCTGAAAACTAAATTTGGTTCTGCCCTAGCTACAGAAACACAAGAAAATGAAATCGTATCTATTCCTGGATTAAGAGGAAGAGAGCCTAAAGAAATTTCAGTTAGAAACCTTGCACATATCATTCAAGCAAGAATGGAGGAAATCATAGAGCATGTCTACTATGAGATCAAAAGTTCAGGATACGAGAAAAAATTAATTGGTGGGATCATCGTTACTGGTGGTGGTTCTCAGTTGAAAAATTTAGTTCAATTAGTCGAATACGTAACCGGAATGGATGCAAGAATAGGATACCCAACGGAACATCTGGCAGGAAGCACAATCGGTCAGTTGAAAGACCCTATGTATGCTACCGGAATTGGCTTGATCATCAAAGGATTTGAAGATCAAAAAAGAGCAGAAAAATCTCAAAATAACACGAGCACAGAAACTACTGGTACCGTTTCACAAGACGACAAACCGAAGTGGTTTGAATCCATTTTCAAGAAAGGGAAAGAGTGGTTAGAAGAAGAAATTGAAAATGATTTTTAATAAACTAGAATCATAAAACAAATATTATGATACAATTTGATCTACCAAAAGAGAAGTCATCTATTATAAAGGTAATTGGCGTTGGCGGAGGAGGAAGCAATGCCGTGATTAACATGTATAATCAAGGCATTAAAGGAGTAAACTTCATTATATGCAATACTGATGCACAGGCAATGGATTTAACTTCTATTCCGAATAAAGTTCAATTAGGTCCAAGTCTTACAGAAGGCAGAGGAGCTGGCTCCTTACCGGAGATTGGTAAAGAAGCAGCGCTAGAGTCTTTAAGTGAAATACGCGAATACTTAGAGTCTAACACCAAAATGGTCTTCATTACTGCTGGAATGGGCGGTGGCACCGGAACTGGTGGAGCACCTGTTATCGCTGAGTTAGCTCAAGAAATGGGAATTTTAACCGTTGGTATTGTAACAACTCCTTTCTCTTTTGAGGGCAGAAGGAGACATCAACAAGCAGATGAGGGTTTGGAAGAATTCAGAAAGCATGTTGACTCGCTATTAGTTGTTTCTAATGATAAGCTTAGAGAGATACACGGCAACTTGAAGCTTTCAGATGCATTTACACAAGCTGATAATATTCTCACAACAGCAGCGAAAGGAATTGCTGAAATCATAACAGTTACTGGATATGTAAATGTTGACTTTGAGGATGTCAATACTGTAATGCGAAATAGTGGTGTTGCCATCATGGGATCCGCTATTGCAGAAGGAGAAGATCGTGCCCAAAGAGTGGTGCAAGGAGCATTAGCCTCACCACTATTGAATGATAATGACATCAGAGGAGCAAACTATATCCTCCTAAATATTTCCTCCGGCAGTACAGAGGTTACTATGGACGAAATATCCGAAATAACAGACTATATTCAATCTGAAGCAGGTAATAGTGCTGACATCATTTGGGGAAATTGCTTTGACGAAAGCTTAGAAGATAAATTGAGCCTAACTATTATTGCTACCGGATTTGAAGCTGAGCAACATAAGAGAATGGCCAATAAGGTTAATGAAAAAGTAATTCTTCCTTTAGATGACCAGCCAAAGAATGAAACGATTACTGAGGAAACCCCCGAACAACCAACTTCAACTAGTCAAATAAACTTTGAATTCAATCTGGATAGTAAAAGCACACCTCCTCAAGAGACAAGCAAAACACCTGAGAAGATTGTTGACACAAGAAACTTGGACAACCGTCAAACTAATGCTTCGAGGACTAGTCAGACATCAACCGACAACTCCACGGGGAAAAGTCCTAATCTTAGTATGAGGTTGCGAAACGCCTACTCCATAACTGAGCTAGAAAGACAGCCAGCATATTTAAGGCGCAATATTGAGCTAGATGAAACAAAGCACTCTTCAGAAGCTCCAGATTTATCTAGGTATAGTCTCAACGAAGAGACAAACCAAGAGGGCGAGGAAGAAAAACCGATATTCAAAAAAAATAATTCCTTTCTACATGACAATGTAGATTAACTTTTTATTATATTGTGTATAGATCAATCAGCACGTGTTATGGATAAACTGTATTTAGAAGCTACTTATCAAACTCCAGAAATAACTCTTGATTCTAATAGTAACACTTTTAAGATCGAAGGTCATTCCTTGCCAGAAGATGTAGTAGAATTCTATACACCTATCCTTAACTGGCTAGACCAATATATACAGAATCCATTAGCAAATACAGAGTTTACTTTTAAATTAAGCTACTATAATTCTGCTAGCTCAAAGATTCTTTTAGACATCGTCAACAAATTAAATGCTATCCACAAAGCTGGTCAAAAGGTCAAAATTCTTTGGCATTATGCAGAAGATGATGAAGATATGCAACAAGCAGGCGAAGAGTTAGAGGAGTGGGTTGATGTTCCGTTTGAATATATTTCTTTCTAGATTTTAGCTAGCTTAACTTACGAGTTACCGTTTCTCTTTTGGGAACAAATCTGTACAATCTAATGTTGATTTATAGTCATTCCAATTAACTTTGAACTAAAGTTCAGAACTATTATCTTTGACTACATAATAAATTATTTAAACTATGTCAGCTACGCTCACACAACAAGATCTTTTCACAAAGCATAAAACTATTATTGATAACGCTATCAAAGCTATTCACGATCGAGGCTTTTATGCTCAGTACCCAGAACACCCCAAGCCTTATGGAGAAGAGGCACCTATAAATGGAAAAGCTTTTTTTGATGGAGTTCAAAATACCAACTATGATGAATTGTTGCAAGACAACTCTGGAAAATATGAAGGCACAGAAGACTCCCCTTACACTCAGAAACCACTAGGTATAAAATACCCTGTTTCGTCACCTGTAGATTTAGTTGCAAGATCAAAAGAAGCTTTTGAGCAATGGAGAAAAACCAGTGTTGACCAAAGAGCCGGTATTCTGGTTGAAACATTAGAGCAAATCAAGAACCGCTTCTTTGATATTGCGTATGCTACAATGCATACAACAGGACAGTCTTTTATGATGTCATTTCAAGCATCTGGTCCACATGCCAATGACAGAGCATTAGAGGCCATTGCATTAGGTTATCAAGAATTAACAAGATTTCCTAATGCTGTTGATTGGGTTAAGCCAATGGGCAAATTCGATATTAAGTTGTCTAAGAAATATACCCCAGTTCCAAGAGGAATTGGCTTAGTAATTGGATGCTCCACATTCCCTGTTTGGAATACCGTGCCAGGTATTTATGCCGACTTAATTGCCGGTAATACAGTTATCGTAAAACCGCATCCTAAGGCCATCTTAGCAGCAGCAATTGTGGTAGCAGAAATTCAAAAAGTATTACAACAAAACGGCCTAAATCCTCATATTGTTCAGCTAGCCGTGGACACTGTTGAGAAACCTATTACAAAACACTTAGCTGAAAACAGTGCAGTGAAGTTAATAGACTATACAGGTAATTCAAAATTTGGATCAGAACTAGAGAAGCTAGAAGGCAAAACAGTTTTTACAGAGAAAACGGGTGTAAACTCCGTTATTCTAGATTCGGTTGAATCATTAGAACCTGTTGTGCAAAATCTGGCATTTTCTATTTCTTTGTACTCAGGACAAATGTGTACTGCACCGCAAAACTTCTTTGTACCCGAAAGTGGTATCAAAACTGCTGATGGCCAAGTATCTTACGCTGAGTTTGTTGATGCCTTTAAAAATGCGGTCACTGGTCTGGTGAACCACCCTAAAATGGGAGCAGGAACTCTAGGAGCAGTTCAAAATCCAGATACAGTTAAAAGAACCAACGACGCTTCTTCTTTAGGAGGCAATACGGTACTTAATTCTGAGAGTGTTAAAAACGAAGAGTTTGAATCTGCAAGAACTTGCTCTCCGACCATTATAGAAGTGGACGCCAGTGATGAAAAAACTTACAAAGAAGAACTCTTTGGACCAATCGTACTCATTATTAAAACAAAAGATACTAAAGAGTCTGTCAAATTAGCCCAAGAGCTTGCTGCTGAACATGGGGCAATCACCTGTGCTGCTTACACAACTGATAGCAAGATAGAAAACTATATCGAGGATCAAATGTCATTGGCATATGCTCCTGTATCTTTTAACTTAACTGGCTTTATATGGGTTAATCAGCATGCTGCATTTTCTGACTTCCACGTTACAGGAGGAAACCCTGCTGGAAATGCGACTTATGTAAATCCCGAATATGTTATTAAGAGATTTGTTTGGGTAGGACACAGAAAGCTTGCCTAGAAGGGAATTAGATAACGGTAAAGATAGAATATAGCATTCTATCTTTATCTCTCGGAGTAAAGTCAAACTCAAAAGGCTCACGGACGTTTTGTGCTATTTCCTCTAGCCCTGAAGTTTCTGTCAATGAATTTTGATCAACCTGCTGTAGTTTTTTTAGTTGTTCTTTTAAAGGTTCAACTTCCTCGTTTTTGATTACATTGCCGGCACCAATTATAAACTTATTACCCTTTTTCCCCACTGCTAGCAATCCTGTTTGTATACCATTACGCTTTAGTGAATGTTTACTTATGTTTTTTAAAAGCTCTATTAGCACTATAGAAACTTTTTTACGCAAAGCAGAATCTTTATCTATTTGACCATCTAAGTTAGATTCAGCCATATTTAAAATTGATTCAAACGAACCCTTTGACAAGTCACCCTTATAGACTAGAAATAAGTTGTTTTTTATTAATAACTCATGCAGTGCTTTGTTACTTCTTAGATAATCAGATTTAGCGGTATTGACATCTCCAAGCCCAAGCTGTAAATAAAAGTGATAAAACCCATCTTTTATTTCTTTTATATCGTATTTCAGTTTATTTCCCGACTTCCGAGCCATTTCAATAAGCCCCAAGCCTGCTCCTCCTTTATCAGAAAGTTCATTATTAGAAAGCGCATGCATATAAAGTTGCTTGAGCTCATCTTTCTCCAACTTGTTAACCTGCTCTAGCTTTTGAACCAACACGTTTGAATCCTCTTCTTTGATGACATTTGCTGAGGATATAATAAACGCAGTATCAACTTTTCTAGTTGAAAAGAAGTTGCGACCTACTAATTCTGTTTTTTCTACTTTCTTGTCATGATGTCTGACAATGTTCTGAAAACACTCCGCCATTAAAAATGAGGCTTTTTTTCTCATTTTGACAAAGCCATTATCCGCATTGGCTATATTGATCTCGCTTAAACTTATTGCTTTAGAAGTAATAGAGTCATTAAACCCTCCTGAGTACAATATGCTAAGATCGTCATCAGCTAGAAGCATGAATAGATTTGACAAAGCTGTGCTTCTGTTTTCCATTAAGTTTATTTGCTTACGGGAGCTTTTAAAAACTAAAATAAAAGTTTAAATCTATATTAAAATAAAAAAGCACGAGAATTACCTCGTGCTTTCTAAACTTAAACTAAACAAACTCTATTAGAATCTAGGACAAAGTACTTTTCCGTTACTAACTTTAGAACTGAAAGGAGCAATTGCTTGCAGAGCAACTTCTGGCCCACCTCTAAGTCCTGCTTTAGTTCCTGTTTGAGAATCTTCAGCGAATCTCAAGCTAGAAACTAGCAAGTCATAACTAAAACCAACACTAATATTTCCTACGTCAAGCCTTGCAGCTGCAATGATCGCATCTGAAGCAATACCAGTAGTGGTAGGATCAACATATTTTCCAACTATTCTCACCCATGGACCGACAGAAAACGCTGTTTCTACACCGCCAATATCGCCAAGGATGAATTTAAATGATGTTCCTAAGTTTAACTCAGAAGCAGGTCCTTGCTTCAAGTAAATAACTGAAGGCAACATTGCAAATTGATCGTTAAATGTTATTTCACCACCTGCGTGTAATGTTAATTTAGAGTATAATCTTGCACTTACACTAGTACCTCCACCATCTAAGAAGGAAACTGGGGTTCTGATAAGGTGAGCCATTCCAACACCAGCGTAAACACTTGAAAGTGCATCACTAGGACTTGCGTACCATAGTAAGCCTGAAGAAACATCAAAATTGTTTACCGATTGGATCAAATTTGCATGATCTACGCTCGTACCTGCAGGAAGGCTATTATAGCTTCCATCCCATAAATTTGGATCGTATTGATCTTCGAAGTATAATGCTTGTCCATCAAGCGACCATTGTGCATAAGTACCTTGAATACCAATTGAAACATACTGAGGATTTCTCTTATTTCCTAGTGATTTGTGATAAGACATGATTCCACTAAATTCTGTAGGACCGAAAGCAGCATCTCCTGCTTTGTCGCTATATACATAAGCACCTAATCCAACATAATCATCTGCTGGTAAAGAACCTCTTAAAATATTTGCATCAAAAGACGCACCAATTGTTCTATATCCTAATCCTGCTGAAGTAGCATGTGTTCCAGCAGCCCATGACCACTGATCTCTCATGATAGCATTTACTCGAACTGTACCACCAAAAGCTCCTGTAAGAGCAGGATTCAAGCTCAAAGGAGACATGTAAAATTGAGAGAAATGGAAGTCTTGAGCTTGAGCACAAAATACCGAAGCGGTAACTCCAAGAATTAAAGTGTAGATTTTTTTCATGTTACTCTAGTTTGTGTTTATTTAGTCTTGTACTACGCAATATATAGAATAAAAACAAAAAAAACAATAGGTGCTATGATATTATTTTAAATAAATTTAGATGTCGATAATAACCAATTGTTAATCATTATGCTTCTCTTTCTTAGGAAAAATTTGTCTATAAACATATCCCAGAAAGACTTTTACTTTAATCATGTACACTGGAGAACTTAATGACTTTCTTACTACTTGTTCCTTATTAAAGGCAAATCGATAACCTACTCCTGATCCAATACCGATCCATTGAAATACCTTATAATGGCCTGTAATGGATAATTCTAGTATCCCTAGAGGCCGCTCATCGAAAACCAAACCACTACTATCTATTGCTTCTAATGCGATAGACCCTGCTCCTAATTGCAATGGGATACTGAATTCCCAACGATCATTCTGAAACAAAACATACTCTATATATGGACTGATATACCCAAACTTCAACCTAGTATGGGCTGTATCAACCTCTCCCGTCGAATCTGTGTAAGGTATAGATCTAAAAAAGGGAGATGACAAGTCATAAATCCCTAGCCCCAACCTAATCCTGTTATCAAACTCCAAACCGAACTTAAACCCTGAAAGTTTTGCATTTTGATTATTGACAAAAGACCTTCTGGCGTCAAAGCTAAATATAAACTTAGGCTTTTGTTTAAGACTGTGACCCAAGGAATCTAAAACTCCAGCCTCTATATTATAACAACTCAAAATTGTAAAGTATAAAATAAGGAGATTGCTTATTCGAATTAATATTGCTTTTGGATTGCCCAACTAGTTTTAGTTATTTTTGCAAAAACGTTTCCGATGGCTAGATCACTTGTAATAATAACATTTTTTTTATTTCTCAGCTCAATAGCAATATCCCAGACCGTAGATTTAAAAAATTTACATAATGAAGAGCCTAAGGAAGCTTATGATAATATTCACGTCAAAAAACTTCATTCGGATTCGCTCTCCTCTAGTTTTTTGATTTGGATTAAAGACAGGGTTAAGCCTCACAGACATAATTGGCATACAGAACAGCTATACGTTGTATCCGGGCAAGGGATTATGACTTTAGGGAAAGAAACTTTTGCAATAAAAAAAGGAGACTACTTTATTATTCAAAAAGGAAGCATTCACTCAGTTAAAGTTACTTCTGATATACCTCTAAAGGTATTATCTATTCAAAGTCCCGAGTTCTTGGGAAATGATCGGGAGTTCATTGATTAAATCCTAATTAACGTGAATTTATGGACATTTCAATTTGATAATTAAATCTATATTTAATACCCACTACTGGCTAAACCCAGTAGTGGATGTTAGCTAAATCATTATAATCTGTCATATTGAACGTAGTGAAACCTGCCTGACGGCAAGGCAGGTATCTAACTTTTAGGTATGGTTAAGATAGATGCTTCGTACCTCAGCATGAACAATTTATATTGATTCGACTATAGTTGCTATCAGCTATTCGCTGAAGACTATATTAATAGACGGCAGATAAAACCAGAACTGATTTCTTAGCAATTAAGACATTATTGATGGTTAACTAGCAAACTCAACTACGTCTTTCTCGACTCTAAGGTTTTCAATGATAAAGCCCTGACGATCGGGGGTGTTTTTACCCATATAATAACTTAGAATTTTTGAAATAGAGCTTTCTGAGCTTAAAAGTACTGGCTCCAGTCGCATATCTTCTCCAATAAACTCCCCAAATTCTTCAGGAGAAATTTCACCCAGCCCTTTAAATCTTGTTATTTCAGGATTACTCCCTAGTTTATTTATAGCTTTTTGTTTTTCTTCTTCACTATAACAATAGATCGTTTCCTTCTTATTTCTCACTCTAAATAATGGTGTTTCCAATATAAATAGGTGTCCATTCTTGACTAGATCAGGAAAAAACTGCAAAAAGAAAGTCATAATAAGCAAACGGATATGCATACCATCTACATCAGCATCAGTGGCAATAACAACACGGTTATATCGTAAATTGTCTAGTCCCTCTTCAATATTTAAAGCATGTTGCAAAAGGTTGAATTCTTCATTTTCATAAACCACTTTTTTCTTTAAACCAAAAGAGTTAAGCGGCTTGCCTCGTAAACTAAAAACGGCCTGTGTCTCTACATCCCTTGTTTTTGTAATTGATCCACTAGCCGAGTCTCCCTCCGTAATAAAAATGGTTGTATCCAGCCTTTTTTCGTTTTTATCGTTGGTTAGATGAACACGGCAATCCCTTAGCTTTTTGTTATGTAAATTGGCTTTTTTCGCTCTTTGATTGGCAAGTTTCTTAATTCCCGCCATATCCTTACGCTCTCGTTCAGATTGCTGTATTCTTTTTAATAGTGCCTCTGCCGCATCAGGATTTTTATGAAGATAATTATCAAAGTGTTTCTTGATAAAGTCACCGACATAGTTTCGGATGGAAGGCTCATTCGGACCCATGTTTTGAGAACCCAGCTTGGTCTTGGTTTGAGATTCAAAAACAGGCTCCATCACTCTTAAGCTAATGGCTGCGACAACTGAAGCACGAATATCTGAAGCATCAAAATCTTTTTTATAGAAGTCTCTTACTGTCTTAACCAATGCTTCCCTAAAAGCTGCTAAATGCGTTCCTCCTTGTGTAGTATACTGACCATTTACAAAGGAGTAGTATTCCTCTCCATATTGACTACCGTGGGTAATCGCTATCTCTATATCATCGGCTTTTAAATGAATGATTGGATAACGTCTGCTTTCCTCATCAATCTTTCTATCTAAAAGATCTCGAAGACCATTGGGAGAATGAATTTTTTCTCCATTAAAATTGATGGTAAGCCCGGAGTTTAGGTAAGCATAGTTCCAGATTTGATTACTAACGATGTCACTGATAAATCGATAGTTTTTAAATATCGAGTTATCTGGCATAAATGTAATCGCAGTACCATTCCGCTGATTACTCTTATCTAATTTATGATCATTTACTAATTCTCCTTTTTCGAATTCAGCGATTTTTGTTTCTCCATCTCTTACTGACTGAACTTTAAAATAGGTCGATAAAGCATTTACGGCCTTTGTTCCGACACCATTTAACCCAACTGACTTTTGAAAGGCTTTTGAATCGTACTTTCCTCCTGTATTCATTTTTGACACACAGTCAATCACTTTTCCCAGAGGAATACCCCTTCCATAGTCCCTTACATTTACTTTTCCGTCAGAAATTTTAATATCAATAGTACGACCATTGCCCATTACAAACTCATCTATCGAATTATCAATTACCTCCTTGAGCAATATATATATACCATCATCAGGGGCACTACCGTCTCCTAATTTACCAATGTACATCCCAGGTCTTATTCGAATATGCTCTTTCCAATCGAGTGACCTAATATTATCTTCCGTATAATTCTGCGCCATAGTTTCTAAAGTACGACTAAATTGCAATCCCATCAACTGTTACAAGCCTTATTTTATCAACATATACACAGGTTTTATAGGGATAGTGTATAGGATATCCTATATTTGCACTAGACTATTACAAGTTAAAACTATGAACAGTAAACTCATCACATTAAATGATTTCATTCTTAACAGGCAAAAAGATTTTCCCTACGCCTCAGGTGAGCTATCAAGCTTATTAAGTGACATTAGCCTTGCGGCAAAGATTGTTAATCGTGAAGTCAACAAAGCTGGACTGGTAGATATACTCGGCGCAACAGGCAATAGTAATGTTCAAAACGAAGAAGTTCAAAAGCTAGACATATATGCTAATAATGAATTTATTTCTGCATTATCAGTAAGCGGACTTTGTTGTGGCATTGCCTCCGAAGAAAATGATGAATTTATATCTATCAACAAACCTGGAGCAACGTACATTGTAACTATGGATCCACTTGATGGGTCTTCCAATATTGACGTAAATGTCTCTATCGGAACAATTTTCTCTATTTATAGAAAGGTTTCTATTGGCGACTCGTGCACCATGGAAGATTTTTTACAAAAGGGAACAGAGCAAGTGGCTGCAGGTTATGTACTTTATGGATCTTCCACAATGATGGTTTATTCTACAGGTAATGGCGTAAATGGCTTCACGCTTGACCCTTCTATTGGTACTTTCTGTTTATCTCATCCTGATATTAAAATACCGAAAGAAAGTAAAACGTATTCTGTCAATCAGGGTAATTTCATCAAATTCCCCGAAGGAGTTAAACAATACATTAAATATTGCCAAGAAAATGATAAGCCAACTAATCGTCCTTATGGACTCAGGTACATCGGCTCGATGGTTGCGGATCTTCACAGAAATTTATTAAAAGGTGGGCTTTTTATGTATCCGTCCACAGAAGCCGCCCCAAAAGGGAAACTAAGATTATTATATGAGTGTAACCCAATGGCTTACATAGTAGAACAGGCTGGCGGCAAAGCTACAGACGGTAATGGAAATAGAATTCTTGAATTACAACCAACCGAACTTCATCAAAGAACACCAGTTTTTCTTGGTGCTGATTTTATGGTCAAGGATGTAGAGTCTTTTATTAAAAAGTACAGCTCTGTAGAGGCCGTTTAGGGATGCAACTCAATTATAAAAAGTTTGGAGAGCGCGATCAATCGTTAATTATTCTCCATGGCTTATTTGGTTCTTTAGATAACTGGCAAACTTTAGCCAAGAAGTTTGGGGAACATTACTCCACTTATATTATAGATCAACGTAATCATGGAAAATCACCACACAATGATACATTTGATTATTCCTCAATGGCGGAAGATTTAAAGGAGTTTATTAAAGAGCATAATATTGAAAAACCTCACTTACTAGGTCACTCTATGGGAGGGAAAACAATCATGCAATTTGCAATGCAATATCCTGAGCTACTGAACAAGATGGTGGTAGTTGACATGGCTCCTAAACAATATAGCCCTCATCATAATGAAGTCATTGAAGCTTTACAATCATTTGACGTTGAAAAAGTTGAAACGAGAAACGACGCGGAAGAAATGATGGCAAGAAAGATACCTGAATTTGGTGTTCGACAGTTTTTATTAAAAAATTTAGACAGAGTAGAAGATGGAAAGTATCGCTGGAAAATGAATTTGCCTGTCATTATCAATTCTTATGACAATATTCTTAAAGAGATAATTGGAGGTTCATTTCAGAGTCCGACATTATTCATCAGAGGAGGAAAATCTAAATATATTGGAGCTAATGATAATGAATTAATACATCAACTCTTTCCAAAGGCAGAAATCTTTACCATTGAGAATGCGGGGCACTGGGTACATGCCGAAGCTCCGAAAGAGTTATACGATAAGGTCTTGGATTTTTTGAAATAATGATCCATTGGGGAAACATCAAAAAGAGACCCGAAAAACGATAAAAAATTGTATTTTTGATAGGTTAAAATTATTGAATGCTATGGCGGTTGAGTTAGTTATGCCCAAAATGGGCGAAAGTATTATGGAAGCGACCATTTTGAAATGGTTAAAAAAAGAGGGGGATACAGTTGCTTTAGATGAGCCTATTTTGGAGATAGCAACTGATAAGGTAGATTCTGAGGTCCCATCTCCTGTTGAAGGAACCATCTCCAGTATTATGTTTCAAGAAGGAGATACGGTTGAAGTAGGCAAAGTCATTGCCATGATCGGAACAGACGGTGAAGCAGTTGTATCTCCATCACCTGCTGTTGAGGAGAAAGCTCCAGAGCCTAAAAGAGAAACAACCCCTGCTGCAGTAATGGAGGCAGCAGCAAGTGCTCCTGTTGCGGTAACTAATGCTACACCCGATACAACTTCTAATGGCAGCAAATCTAGATTCTATTCTCCACTGGTCATGAACATTGCGCGAAGTGAGAACATTTCAATGAATGAACTAGAAGCTATACCAGGGTCGGGAAAAAATGAAAGAGTTACCAAAAAGGACATTATGGCTTATTTAAAAAATAGGCAAAATGGTACTCATAGTATTCAACCTGCAACAACTACTCCGAAGTCAAGTCAAGCTACCGCTACTCCAACTGTTTCTACTTCAGGAAATGTGGAGATTGTAGAGATGGACAGGATGCGTCAGTTGATTGCTGATCATATGGTCATGTCTAAGCAAACCTCTCCTCACGTTACTTCTTTTGTCGAAGCCGATGTTACCAACATGGTGCTATGGAGAAACAAACACAAAGGTGAATTTCAAAAACGAGAAGGAGAAAAACTTACCTTTACGCCTCTTTTCGTTGAGCTGGTTGTCCAAGCAATTAAAGAATTCCCATTGGTAAACGCATCAGTCGATGGCAAAAACATGGTCATCAAAAAAGACATTAATATTGGTATGGCAACTGCTTTACCATCAGGGAATTTAATCGTGCCAGTTATCAAAAATGCAGATCAAAAAAACCTAATTGGACTGGCAAAAGAAGTGAATGGACTGGCAACCAGAGCTAGAGATAACAAGTTAAAGCCTGAAGAAATTGAAGGAGGAACTTTTACATTAACAAATGTCGGCACCTTTGGCAACCTGATGGGAACGCCTATCATCAACCAACCTCAAGTAGCTATTTTAGCAACTGGTGCCATCAAGAAAAAGCCAGTTGTTATAGAGACCCCAGCTGGAGACTCTATTGCTATTAGGCATATGATGTATCTTTCTTTATCATACGATCATAGAATCGTTGACGGTGCATTAGGAGGTAGCTTTTTGAGAAAGATCGCAGATAATTTTGAGGCGTTTGACATTAACAAAACTATATAACACCTGATTTTGAGACTTATTTATTTTCTTATAACGCTACTAACTCTGTCAAGCTTACCAAGCATTAAAAGCTATGCACAGTCTCATAATAGCATTACTCTTGAAGCTAGAGAAAAAGCATTTAGAAAGAAGATTAAGGACGAAAATCTTAATGCAAAGCAACTTATCAATCGTGCCGAAGAGTTATTAATTTATGCCAATTACAGACATGCATTAGTTTATCTTGAACTTTATCAAGAGAAAGAACCTACCGATGAGTATGCCAATTATTTAATGGGGCAATGCTATTTGAGTTTAGGAGATGCTAGAGAGAAAGAAGCTTATAAAAAGTTCAGCAGGTATGTTGCCAATTCAAAAAAGATTAATCACGATGCTTATTATTATTTAGGAAAATCTTTTCAATTAGTCGAGCAATTTGATGATGCTATTGAAGCTTATAAAAGATATATTAGCTTATCACACAAATCAGATCTAAATTACAATCCGGCCATTCGAGGCATAGAAACCTCTGAAAATGCAAAAGAAATAGTAAAAAATCCCGTTGATGTAAAAATCAATAATATTGGTTCTACCATCAATACCATTTACCCTGAGTATGTCCCAGTCATTTCTACTGACGAATCCATACTTATTTTCACTTCAAGGAGAGCTGGAAGTACGGGTGGCTTGATGGACTTAAGAGGAAATAAGGATGAATTAACTGGAGATTATTATGAAGATATTTATTATTCAATAAAGCAAGATGGGGAATGGACTACCCCGAAAAATATCGGGAATAATATTAATACAGAAGCTCATGATGCCAATATTGGGCTTTCACCAGATGGGCAAGAGTTATTGATTTACAAGAGTGACGGCTTTCAATTCGGTAATATTTATAGCTGTAAGCTAAATGGAACAGAATGGTCTAGTCCAGAAAAGCTACCCTATCCAATCAATACAAAATATTGGGAAGGCAGTGCTAGTATTACACCTTCTATCAATGGTGACATGATATTTTTTGCCAGTAATCGTCCTGATGGTTATGGCGGTAAAGATATTTATCTGATAAGAAAGTTACCAGATGGGAAATGGGCAGAACCAATGAACCTCGGTCCAACCATAAATACTCGATATGATGAAGATGCACCATTTATTCATCCTGATGGAAAAACACTTTACTTTAGTTCACAAGGGCATAAAAGTATGGGTGGGTTTGATATTTTTTCAAGTATATGTACAGATCTTACCAGATATAACGAATGGACAACTCCGGAAAACATAGGCTACCCTATTAATACATCTGATCATGACCTATACTTTGTTTTATCGGCAAGCGGTGAAAGAGGATACTATGCCTCCAAGAAACTAGATGGATATGGAGATGAAGATATATACGTTATAGAAATGCCTGAAAGTAGCTATGCCGCTCCAAAACCTTTAACTTTGGTTAAGGGAAAAGTCAGTACAGACCAAGACAGCTTAGCTTTTCCTGAAGATTTCATCATGACGGTTAGAGATAACGACTCTAAAGAAATAATCGGAATTTTTAAACCGAGCAAACTAACTGGCAAATACATCATCATTGTTCCCGTAGGAGCGAACTATTCTATTACGGGTGAAGCAAAGGGCTATGAAAAATTTAATCATAATATTAACTTTAAAGATCAAGATAAGTATATAGAAATCAACAAGGATATCAGGCTGATTTCATCAAAGTAAATAGTATGCAAAAAAATCTATTCTTCTTATTTATCACTCTTGCTTTATTCATTAGTAATAGTAACGCAAAAGATGCTGCTTATATTGAACAATTGCAAGATCAAGTTGATGAGTACATTTATGACCAAAACTATGAAAAAGCTATCCCCTTATTGTTAGAGCTCGATAGCATTGATAACAATAATTTAGATAATAAGTTTTTGTTGATTCAGTCATTTTACAATTCAAATCTAAGAAGAAAAGAAGGAATTCCTTACGCCAAAGAGTATATCAGCTTAAGTCAAGACGTTGATCCTGACGTATATTTCTACCTTGGACAAATGTATCATTTAAACTATGAGTTTGAGGCTGCTAAAAATGCTTACAATAAATTTCTAGAATCATCAAAGAAAAACCATAGATGGAGAGCTGAAACAAGAAGAGAAATAGAAGCTTTAGACGAAGCCAAAAAGAAAACAGAAAATCCTGAAAAATTTGTCATACGTGATATAGGCTCGGGTATTAACCATAAAAGAGATCCTGACTACGTGCCAGTCATTTCAGCAGATGAGTCTGTGCTTATTTTCACATCAAGAAGACCTGGAAGTACTGGTGGGCTACAAAACAACCGAGGAGAGCCAGATAGCATCAATGGCGAGTACTTTGAGGATATCTACATTTCTCAAAAAATAAACGATACGGCATGGTCGGAACCTGTAAGTATTGGTCCTAACATTAACACAAACGGTCATGATGCTAGTATTGGCTTATCTCCTGATGGACAAAAGCTTTTCTTATACAGAAGTGATGGTATCAAGTACGGTAACATCTATACTTCCGACTTAAAAGGAGATGAGTGGCAAGTACCAGAGCCACTTCCCTACCCAATCAACACTAGATATTGGGAAGGTAGTGCTAGTATTACGCCAGATGGCAGAACAATTTACTTTGCTAGTAATAGACCAGGTGGATATGGTGGTAAAGATCTTTATATGATTAAGAAACTGCCTGATGATACATGGGCTCAACCTAAAAATCTAGGTCCAGAGGTAAATACGTCTACTGACGAGGATGCCCCTTTCATTCACCCAGACGGAACAACACTTTACTTTAGTTCTAAAGGTCATAAAAGTATTGGAGGACATGATATTTTTGTAACTCAATCAACAGGTCGCTATGAATGGTCGGAGCCGAAAAACATGGGCTATCCAGTCAATACTACCGCTAATGATATTTATTTTGTTTTATCGGCAAGTGGTGAAAGAGGGTACTATTCTTCTGTTAATGATGAAGGGATACAATCAGAAGATATCAAGGTTGTTGAAATGCCAAGAGACGAATTTTACGCGCCCCAACCATTAACTGTATTAAAAGGCTTTATCTTACCACAAGATTCTTCTGGAGAAACTCCTCCTAGTCTAAAAATAGAGGTTTACGATAATGAAACAGGCGATAAGGTTGGGGACTTTCAGCCTAATGAGCTTACAGGTAGATATATACTAATTCTCCCAAGAGGAAAAGACTACAATATTGCTGTAGAGGCTGATGGGTATTTATTTCACTCAGAAAACGTGAATGTGCCAGAAGCACAGGCTGATTTTGTGGAAATCAATAAGAACATCTACTTACAAGAAATCAAAAAAGGAAGTAAAATCGTCTTAAACAATATTTTCTTTGATTTTAACGAAGCGACTTTACGTGATGCCTCACTTATAGAACTTGAAAGGGTAATCAAGATCATGAAAGATGACCCTAAACTTGTTATGGAGTTTTTAGGTCATACCGATGCAATGGGTGACTTTAATTATAACACATCTTTGTCTCAGGAAAGAGCCGATGTTGCCGTAGAATATTTAGTAAGTCAGGGGATTTCCAAAGATCGCCTTTTAGCAATTGGGTATGGAGAAACAAGACCTGTACAACTTAACGCTTTTTTAAATGGAAGAGATAATAGTGCTGGACGACAACTCAATAGACGCACAGAGCTGGAAATAATTGGTGTGGATGGAGAGAATGCTCAAGAGATTGGAATATCAAGACCCAAACTAGTGGACGGAACAGTAGCACAACCTATTAACAGTATGGTGAAAGATTCTTCAAAGACCTATCACTCTGTCTATATCGGTACTACCAACATAGACGCTGAAATTCCTAGTGAGTTTTTTGCAGGAATGGAGAATGTATTAGCTGATACAATAGAGGGCAACAAGCTAGAGTATTACACAGGTTGGTTTGAGAAAGCTGAGCAAGCAACTGTATATCAAAAAGAGTTGATCTCTCGTGGTATTGAAAACACTAGAATAGTTGCATTTCAAGGAAAGGAAAGGGTTGCTGTTACAAATGAACAATAATATATTTTATAATATTTGACTTAAGGTGATTTCAAGCTCAGGCAACTAAATTAAGACTAGCCCCAACTTAATATGCTATTAACGTGAAAGCTTCTTTGATTACATTGGGCTTTACACGAAGTTAAAATGCTAATAAAGTGTAACAAAAACCTCTAAAAAGCGTTAAATTAGTAGATTCAAGTCAAAATGGACATCCAAGCTACCAAAATAGAACTCACTCAACTTTTATTGAGAACAAATGATATTTCTCTTCTTAAGAAAATCAAAACGTTACTGATCAAATCAAAAGGGGAAACAGATTGGTGGGATGAAATTAGCATAACCGAAAAGGTAGAAATCGAGGAAGGTATTGCACAAGCAGATTCAGGTCAGGTCATCTCTAATGAAGAGGTAATTAAGTCATATAAAAAATGGCTTTAAAAGTTTATTGGACACCTAGAGCTAAAAAAGGTTATGATAAGATTATAGAATATCTGTCGAAAAGATGGACAGAACGGGAAGTAACCAATTTTGTCCAAGAAACATTCAATTTTCTAGAACAACTTTCAATCTATCCAGAGTTACTAGTAAAATCCAGTAAAAAGAATATTTACCGAGGTCCTATTAACAAATATACTATCATAACATATCGCCTCAAGCCTCAAAGCGGTGAAATACAAATATTGAATATTAGAGGCAGTAGGCAGAAACCTTCAGGCACGTTAACTTAAAAGTGCTATACCAAGTTATGCAGATTGTAGCCTCTTAGCCTGTTTTGTAGCTTTATTAGCAGGCAACCAAGAAGCCAATCCAGAAATTAAGACAACTGTGACAAATACAAGTAGAAAGTCTGCTAGCTTCATTTCTACTGGGAAATAATCTACTACAAAAAGCCCCTTCAATTCCAGAAGACCAAACTTCAATTGTAGGAAGCAAAGTGTAAACGCAATCAATGCACCCAAGACATATCCAGCGAGGGACATAAGCAAACCCTGAAAGAAAAAAATTCTTCTTACAAAGTCATTATCCCCACCTACTACCTTTAGGATAGATATGTCCTTAGCTTTTTCTATAACCAACATAGACAAAGACCCAATCATATTAAATGCCGCAATGATCAATATAAATGTCAAAATACAATATGCGGCAAACTTTTCTGTTTGCATTATTTTAAACAATAGTTGATTTTGCTCTAGTCTAGTTTTTATTGTTAAGTCTTTTCCTAATAAATCTACGATCTCAGCTTTCACTTGGTCTGACACTGCACCCGCCATGAGCTTCACTTCAATGGCAGATACTTCATTATGATATCCTAAAAGTTTTCTAAGAAAATGAATCGGCACTAAAACATATTTATCATCAAATTCTTTTTGAATACTAAATACAGCTGTTGGATAAATACTCCTTTTATTAAATGCGTTAGCAGGATTGATAATTGTTTTTGCTGTTCGCTTAGGCATATAAATATGCATAGGACGTAGTTCATCAAAAATATTTACAGAAAGTGCTAGCTCTACACCTGCACCGATGATAGCATAATCAATGCTATTTTCATTTAATCTATAAACACCCCTTTCTAGTTTTTGATCAACTTGAGTAATTTGATGATATACGGTGTCCACTCCTTTTAGCTTAGCGATAAACTGTTTATCTCCATATTTGACTAACGCATTTTCCTCCAAAACAAAAGAAATGTTTTCAACATTCTCTAGTTTTTTTAATTTTTGAGCTTGCTCATCAGACAACTGAAACACCTTGCCTTCTTTCGGCAAAATTCGTAAATCAGGATTAAAAGAATCATACAGTGAAATGACAAGTGATTCAAAACCATTAAAAACACTTAACACGATAATAAGCGTTGCACTTCCCACAACCATAGCAGTTACCGCAATCCCAGAGATAATATTGATGGCATTGGTATGCTTTTTAGATATTAGATATCTTATCGCAAACTTTAGTGCAAGCTTCATTGCTTCCCCTTTTTTCTTGCTTCTTCTTCTTTTTTGATTTGATTGAAGATTTCTTCCATCTTATAAACCTCATCTAAGGTTTTGTCTAATGCAAAATGTAACTCAGGGATTTTTCGAACGTGCTTTTTGATTCTATTACCCAATAATCCCCTTACTTGTCTACTCTTCTCGTTAATATCTTCAATTAACTCCTCAGAGCTTTCAGCTTTGTAAATACTCAAATATACCTTAGCATAGGATAAATCAGGACTGCTGCGCACTTCTGTAACAGTAACCAATGAATTACCAAAGAAAGCCAAACCTTCGCGTTGAAAAACATCACTCAAACTTTGTTGAATGATCTTATTAACTTGTTGCTGTCGTTTAGTTGGCATAGTAGTGTAGTCTTTTATCTATTTACTTCCTCATTGGTGTGCACATCTCTATTAAAAAACCATTATTATCAAGAACGTACCCCACTCTTTGTCCCCATGGTTTTTCTTTGATGGGTTCATATTCTTTTGCGCCTGCCTTTATCGCTCTTTCAAATTCACTATCAAGGTCTTCCGATGTAAATGCTAGCTCTATTCCTGGAGGGTTTGTTAGGTTTGAGATCTTGGTAATTTCATTTTTGAAGTTCGACCTTGCTAATTTCATCGACGCAAAAGAAATTGTTGTTTCTCCAGAAATTAATTCTCCATAATCGTTTTCTGGTGTAACAAACTTGCTTTTAAAACCAAAGGCTTTTTCATAAAACGAAATTGTTTCTGTAACGTTTTCTACATATAGTATTACATAAGAGAGCTTCATATTAGATAAGTATCGTTTGGAAAAAGCTGTTGCTAAAATAAATAAAGATATTGATATCTTTGCAGTCTCATACGCTATTTTGAAATCATGCGTTATGTATAAAAAGTCGACTTGAAAAGTCTTTTTAACGTACTAAGATACACCAAGCCATATTCAGGATTTTTGATTCTAAATATCTTGTTTAATGTACTGTCCATTGTATTCTCAGTATTCTCATTTATTATTTTCATTCCTTTTCTTAGGCTTATTTTTAGAGATGATATTAAAGACGTTACTCAGCCAATATGGTCTAGTGAAATATCATTAAACAGCCTAAAAACGTATTTAGAGCAATATTTCAATTATTCTTTTAATCAAATCATTGTCAATGCTCCTACCATTGAAGAAGGGAAATTAGATGCTTTATTATCTATATGCATTGCGATCATTTTAATCTTCTTATTCAAAAATGTTTTTAGATACCTTGCCCTGTTTTTTATAGCACCCGTTAGGCATGGAACGGTAAAGGATATCCGTTTTAGGCTTTACAAAAAAGTTTTAGATCTTCCACTTTCTTTCCATAGCAACAGTACAAGAGGAGATCTTATTGCAAGAATGACCTCTGATATTCAAGAGATTGAAATCTCTATCATGAGTGTTATTGAAACGATTATCAAAGAGCCTGTTACAATACTGGTCTATCTTATTACGATGATTATTATTAGTCCTCAACTAACTTTATCTATACTTTTGATACTCCCCATTACTGGTTTTATCATTGGAAAGGTTGGAAAAACCCTAAAGCGATCTTCGGCAAAAGGACAACAGCAAATAGGACAACTATTAGCATTAATAGACGAATCCTTAAATGGATTAAGAATTATTAAGGCTTTTAATGCAAATACTTATCAAAATCAGCGTTTTTTAAGAGCAAATCATCGACATTTTAATATTGTAAAGAGGATTTCGAGAAAACATAATCTATCCTCTCCCCTATCTGAATTTCTCGGCATGTCGGTAGTAGTGCTTGTTTTATGGTTTGGAGGAAGCCTGATTATTGGTGGAAACTCTAGTTTAAGTGCAGAAACATTTCTAGTTTTCATTGCCATATTTTCACAAATCATTAATCCGGCAAAGTCATTCTCTACTGCGTTTTATAACATACAAAAGGGAAACGCTTCTGTTGAAAGAATTGAAAAAATACTAAATGAAGCAGTAAAAATAAAAGAAGTTGACTCACCCAAAAGCATTCATTCTTTTGAACAATCTATTGAATATGAAAATATTGCATTTGCCTATGAAGAAGCAAAAGTTTTAAACCAAATCAACCTAACCATTCCAAAGGGGAAAATGATAGCATTGGTTGGTGCTTCAGGTGGAGGAAAGTCAACCATGGTTGATCTATTACCAAGGTTCTACGACCCGATTGGGGGATCTATAAAAATTGATGGAGAGGATATTAAAAACTACTATTTAAGTGACTTAAGAAAGCTTTTAGGTGTTGTGACTCAGCAATCTATCTTGTTTAATGACTCTGTAATGAATAATATTGCCTTTGGGGAAAGCAACCCAGATAAAGGACGTGTTATTCAATCCGCAAAAATTGCCAATGCGCATACTTTCATTAAAGAACTTGAAAATGGTTATGATACAAATATTGGCAACCGAGGTGAAAAATTGAGCGGTGGGCAACGACAACGCTTAACTATTGCACGAGCAATTTATCAAAATCCGCCTATTTTAATTTTGGATGAGGCCACTTCAGCTTTAGACTCAGAATCCGAGAAATTGGTTCAGGAGGCATTGTTCAACTTGATGAAAAATCGAACTTCAATTGTCATTGCCCATCGATTATCTACGATTCAACATGCCGACAAAATTGTTGTCATTGATAATGGAAATATTATTGAGGAAGGAACTCATGATGAATTGCTTAAGAAAGGTGGAGGATACGAAAAATTGGTAAAGCTTCAGGCTTTTTAGGTATATACAGAGACAAGAGCCATTAGCCAAAAGGCAATAGTTGTTTTCTTAAAATAATTAAACTATGGAAATATTAAAATTAACAACAGATTGGGCAAAAGCCGAACTTGTTTCAACCTCATTCTTTATTGTTATTGGAATTGCATTCGTCCTGGCAAGTTTCGGTTTTTGGCAGTTTGGAAAAACTGATTTAACTCGAGCCTATATAATTCCAATGTTAGTGGCAGGTATCTTTTTAATAACTGTTGGCTTGGGCTTGTTTTTTACTAATAAAGCAAGAATCACAAAGTTTGAAACAGCCTACAATGATGATATTTCGACATTTGTAGCTTCAGAACTGGAGCGCTCTGAAGCAACTTTAAAGGAGTATAAAACTATTGTTTTTACCGCTATTCCGTTCATCATAGTGGCTTGTGGCTTAGTTATTTTCTTGGTAAACACACCAATATGGCGAGCAAGTATGATTTCAACAATTGCTATGTTAGCCGTTATTTTGCTAATTGATGGTTTGGCCCACGCTCGAATTGAAGCCTACTATAAAGAATTAAAAAAAGCAGAGATAGTAAAAGAAAAATAGCTATACTCGACAATATGTATAGCAAGAGATCATTGAAAAACTAATTTTACATTTAAGCGGAGAGAAGCTCCTATTACTAATGCAAGAGTCATGCAAACGTTATTCAACTACCACCAAATGATAATTTTTCTTCCCTCGTTGAACTAAAATATACTTGCCTCCGATCAAATCATCTTCATTAACGATATACTCGCTATCGGTTACTTTTTCCTTATTGATGCTTAACGCATTTTCTTTGATTGTTCTTCGTGCCTCTCCTTTGGAACTTAACACATTTGAAACCTCTGAGACGAAATCAACTACGTTCGTATTGAGATCACTTTTGCTCACATTCGCTTGAGGAACACCCTCAAATATATCTAGTAAATCCCTCTCTGAAAGCTCCTTCAAAGCATCACTAGTGGCTTTTCCAAAAAGAATATTTGATGCTTTTACCGCCATCTCATAATCTTCTTGAGAGTGCACGCGAACCGTAATATCTTCTGCCAATCGCTTTTGCAATAACCTCATATGTGGAGCCTCATTATGTTCTATTTCTATGTTCTCAATTTCTTCTTTGTCCAATAAGGTGAAGATTCTTATGTACTTACTAGCATCTTCATCAGAAGTGTTTAGCCAAAATTGGTAAAATTTGTAGGGCGATGTTTTTTCTTTATCCAACCACACATTTCCCTCCTCTGTTTTTCCAAATTTTCCACCATCTGCTTTTTTAATCAAAGGACAAGTTAAGGCAAAAGCTTCTCCACCATCTTTTCTCCTAATCAATTCTGTTCCAGTCACAATGTTTCCCCATTGATCTGATCCACCCATTTGAATTTTACATCCTTTATTCTGGTACAAATGGTAAAAGTCATATCCTTGAACTAACTGGTAAGTAAACTCCGTAAAAGACATGCCTGTTTCCAATCGCTTTTGTACTGAGTCTTTAGCCATCATGTAGCTAATCGTGATGTGTTTACCCACATCTCTTATAAAGTCCAAAAAACTAAATTTTTCAAACCAATCGTAATTGTTTACTATTTCAGCTGGATTTTTTACCGCCTCAAAGTCCAAAAATTTCTCCAATTGTTTCTTGACACACCACAAGTTGTGTTCCAAAGTATCTTTTGATAATAAATTCCTTTCTTCAGACTTTCCTGAAGGGTCCCCTACCATGCCTGTTGCGCCTCCAACCAAAGCAATCGGTTTGTGACCTGCTCGTTGAAAATGAACTAATATCATTATTTGAACTAAACTTCCGATATGTAAAGAATCTGCAGTAGGATCAAAGCCAATATATCCAGATGTCATTTCTTTTTCAAGCTGCTCTTCCGTGCCTGGCATAATATCGTGTATCATGCCTCTCCATTTTAGTTCTTCTACAAATGACATAGTTCTTTTTTTGTAAAGATACTAAGTACTTGCACATTTTGTGAACGTACACAGTCTCAATATTGTTAATCTTTAAACATTATAAGTTGTAATGTGTATTTTTACGCAGCATGAATTTTTTATCTCATCATTATATTATCCATAAAGACGCCAGACCTTACTACTCCTTAGGAAATATTTTACCAGATCTTACCAGAATAGTACACAAAGATTTTAGAATAAGCACTGAAATTCATCTTAATACAAGAGATAATAAAATTCAAGAAATTGTAGATGGCGCCAAATTTCATCATTATGCTGATTCTGTATTTCACAATTCTTCTTTTTTCAAACAAAATGACACATTCATTCTAAAAAGACTGAAGTCACTAAACTTAGAGAGCATAGACAAGTACCTTTACTTCTTATCCCACATCATGCTGGAGATCATTCTTGATCGCATTTTAGTAAAACGTGACCCCCACGTTTGTGACCACTTTTATGAGAGCCTTAAACAGGTAAAATATACGGTCATAGGTACCTTTTTTGACCAAATTGGTAAAGGAGAATATTCCGAAAAGTTCCAGCAGTTTTTCGAACACTTTAAGGCCGAACAATACTTACGAGAATATGTACACAATGAAAGTGTTATTTTTGCGTTAAATAAGGTATATCAGCGAATTATAGACATTGAGTTTACGGCTGAGGATAAAAAAAAGATTAATGACATTATCCCTGAAATTGAAGCACATATTGAGCCTCATTATCCCAAAATGTTTACCTTTTAGCACCTTGAGAAGGTTTGTTAGCATATCATTGTTATTTTTTATTGTCAGTAATGCTTTTTCGGAAACCAGAAAGTATAGCAATGAGTTTTTAGCCATCGGAGTTGGTGCAAGAGGGCTAAGCATGGGGGGAGCTCAAGTCGCTATTACCAACAATACTTATGCAGGATATTGGAACCCTGCTGGACTCAGTATGATAGAAAACGATGCTCAAGTTGCCTTCATGCATGCAGAATACTTTGCTGGAATTGCCAACTACGACTACGGAAGTGTTGCTATACCTATAAAAGATAAGTCTAGGGTAGTTGGGCTTTCTGTTATTCGATTTGGTGTAGATGATATTCCTAATACACTTTCACTAATAGAACCAGACGGCAGCATCAACTATGATAACATTACTTCTTTTTCTGTAGCTGACTATGCATTTTTGTTTTCCTATGCTCAGAAAATAAAAATTAAAGACCTGGACATTAATGTTGGAGGTAATGCCAAGATCATACACCGAAAAGTTGGTCCGTTTGCCAAGGCATGGGGCTTTGGTCTTGATGCAGGAGCTCAAATGAGCTATAAAAGTTGGCAGTTTGGTGCTTTCTTTAGAGATGTAACTTCTACTTTCAATGCCTGGTCTTTTACTTTTACTGAAGAGGAGAAAGATGTATTGACTCAAACAGGAAATATCATTCCAACTAACTCTGTTGAAATAACACTCCCCAGATTAATTCTTGGTACTGCTTATTACAAGGAAATCGGGGAAAACTTCGGTATCCTAGGAACGGCTGATTTAGAAACAACAACCGATGGAAAACGAAATAGCCTCATCAGAACCAACTTTATTAGCATCGACCCTAGAATTGGGGTTGAAGGGAATTATAAAAAGTTTGTTTTTTTGAGAGCTGGTATTAATAACTTTCAAAAGATCCAGCAAGACTTTACTGGAAAGAATATTACGGTTCTTCAGCCAGCTATTGGATTAGGTGTAAAAATTCGAAACTTTTACCTGGATTATGCGTTAAGTAGATTAAATACTAGCTTGCCAATATACTCTAACTTTTTCTCTGTTAGGCTAGATATTGATAAGACTGTACCCTCTGCACCATGAGACAGCTCATATATGCCCTGATATTCTTATTTATCATATTTAGCAAGCTAACATATGGCCAGCAATATGGTAATGAATGGATTGACTTCTCTAGATCTTACTTTAAAGTCCAAGTTTACAAAGAGGGGATGTACAAGATACCCTATCAATTATTAGTTGATAACGGTATCCCGACTGGTACAGTTACGGGTGCAAATTTTCAATTGTTTTTCATGGGAGAGGAAGTACCAATATTCGTGACAACATCCGGAATATTATCATCTGGAGACTATATCGAGTTTTATGGTCGAAAAAATGATGGTCAATTCGATCAATTGCTCTACCCAGATTCCTCTTGGCAACCGAACACCTTCAATAGCCTGTTTAACGATACTGCTATTTATTATATTACGTGGAACGGTTTATCCACAAACGAGAGATACACAAATGTTACAAATGATATATCAAGCCCCCCTGTAAAAGAAGATTTTTATATACATACCTCTAGGTTAGTTTTGTCTGGTGAGTTGTGTAACGGAAGACCTTACAATACAGTAGCTGATGATGTATATTCATCGCAATATGAAGAAGGCAAAGGCTGGGTTGGTATTAGTTTTGCAACACCATCATCAGCATACGACGATTTTAAATCTTATAATCTTACGACGAATCATATTTATGCTAGCGGACCACCAGCAAGCATAAAAACAACTGTCATTGCAAACTCCAACGACAATCATCGTTTACAAATAGATGTTGAAAGCACAAATTATATTGACGTTACTAAAAGTGGTTATGGTATTCAAAGGTTTGATTTTAATGTTCCCTTAACTGGGTTGCAAGAACCGCAAACCAACTTTTTATACACAGCTGTTCCAGTTACTGATGCTTACAATCGCAATAATGTATCTTATCTTCAAATTGATTATCCCAGAACTTTTGATTTTAACAATGCAATATCTTGGTCTTTTGAGATAAATAATACCAGTACAACCTATCTCGAAATCACTAATTTCAATGAGCAGGGCACTACCCCTATTTTATATGATCGGGCGAATAACATCAGAATAGAGGGCATTACACAAGCTGGGGTTTTAAAATATGTGCTTCCTCCTGTGGCTGATACTAGGCGGTTGTTTTTAACAAATCAAAATGTTTCCGTTTTTGAAGAAATTGACGAACTAGAAGCTATTACTTTTATTGATTATTCTTCTGTTTCCAATCAAGGAGATTTTATCTTATTGTCGGATGAGCGTTTTTTAGATGATGGCAACAGTAATAATTATATTGCCGACTACGCAAATTATCGAAATAGCCAGGGAAGTGATGTCATTACTGTAATGATAAACCAACTATATGATCAATTTGCTTATGGTATTAGAAAGCACCCTATATCTATCACTAATTTTAGTCATTTTGCAATAGACAATTGGGCAACTATACCGCAGCATTTATTTATAGTTGGGAAAGGGTTAGAGATCAACTATTTATCAAGTAACTACTCTTCTTGCATCATTCCTACTTTCGGCATTCCTGGTTCGGATAATCTTTTAACTGCTGATATTGGTAGTTTCGTTCCTCAAATAGCAACTGGAAGACTTTCTGTTGAGTCTGTCGCTGATATTAAAATTTATTTGGATAAAGTGGAAGAATTCGAGTCGAACCAAAGCCTACCTCAAACTATTTCAGATAAACTATGGATGAAACAAGCTATTCACTTAGGAGGAGGAAAAAATGAAAGTGAGCAAAATACCTTTAAAAATTATCTCAATAATTATGGCAATACCTTTAAAAACATTGCATACGGAGGTACTGTTAATTCATTTTACAAAACAAGTTCTGACCCAATACAAATATCTGAATCCGAACAAATAACTAGCCTTATTAGAAATGGAGCTTCATTAATGACTTTTTTTGGTCATGGATCAACTGGCTCATTTGATTACAGTGTTGATAATCCTGAGAATTTTAATAATAAAGGCAAATACCCTTTGATCTTCTCTAATGCTTGTTTCACAGGAGCTATTCATGTCCCATTCGATAATATAAGTGAAGATTTTGTATTAATAAAAGATGAAGGAGCTATCGGATTTTTATCTGCTTCTTCTTTTTCAACGGTTTCAGCATTAAATACATTTGCTAATAACTTTTATAAGGTATTATCCCAGCCCTCTACTTATGGATTGAGCATTGGTAACACTATAAATCAGGCAATAGACGATATCAGTAGTACTTCTTCTAATATTTACAGCAGATTTACTTGTGAGCAGATGAACCTACATGGTGATCCCGCCTTAAAACTAAATACACATACTCAACCTGACTATGTAATCGAAGCAAATCAGGTTAGTTTTAGCCCATCCATAATATATACTAGTAATGAGAACTTCGATATTGAGATGAATATTTACAACCTAGGTCAAGCTATTTCTGATTCTATATATATCGATATTGTAAGAGAGTTTCCAAACGGAGAAGAAGCACCTGTTGCACATCAACTTATTGCTGCGCCGTCATATAATACTATAGAAACTTTTACAATTGACATGGAAGCGTTAAGTGCTGTTGGGCTAAATAAGTTTAAAATTACCATTGACGCTGAAAACGATGTG
The DNA here is from genome assembly GCA_030426955.1 of Bacteroidia bacterium. Lineage (GTDB taxonomy): Bacteria > Bacteroidota > Bacteroidia > Chitinophagales > JAUHXS01 > JAUHXS01. Next base: position 64,318 of record JAUHXS010000004.1, read on the forward strand.
GATGAAATATCAGAAACAAATAATTATATTGAAATTTCCACTTTTATTCAGTCAAATAAACTTGTTCCTATTTATCCTTATGACTTTAGCATTGTCACTGACCCAGATATTACGTTAAAAGCTTCAACGGCAACAACTATAATACAATTAAAGCAATATCAATTTGAAATCGATACAACGGAAAATTTCAATAGCCCACTCAAACAATCTACTGCTATTTCACAAATAGGAGGTGTGCTAAAATGGCAACCCAACATTAACTTTACGGATAGTACCGTCTATTACTGGCGAGTTAGTCTTGATAGTAATAATGGCGGTAGCTATGACTGGAGCAATAGCTCATTTATATATATCAGTAATAGCAGCAAAGGATGGAACCAATCCCATTACTACCAGTATTTAGACAATAACTACATCAATATAGAGCTTTCTGATGACAGAGTATTTAAGTTTGTTGACGACCTAAGAGAGGTGCGTGTTGTTAATGGATTTGCAGGGTGGTTAGGCGGTTCTATCTCTAATGAAGGTGCACAATTTTATTTGAATGGAAATAAACTACACAATTGGAAGTGCACACCATATTCTGGATGGTATATTGCGGTATTAGATGAACGCACGGGAATACCATTAGAAAGTCCTCCTGGAGGTACAGGAGTTTATAACGATCTTAACTGCAAAGGTTATAATTTTCAAATATTTCGTTTTGACGGAAGTCTAGCCTCACAAAATGGTATGGCACAGCTGATTGATGATGCTCCTGATGGAAGCTACATCCTCAGCTATAGCTTGCACTGGGCAAACCCAGAATCTTGGAATGACACGTTGTATAGTGCATTTGAAAGCCTGGGCGCAACTCAAATTAGAACACTGCCAAATGAAACGGTTTACATATTGTTTGCACAAAAAGGAAACTCTGGCTTTCCAATAACAGAAGCGGTTGGAGGTTCCCCTGGAGATATTACAGATGCAATTGATACGACTATGTCATTTTTTTCTGATTGGGGAGAAGGGTATTTTGAATCACCTCAGATTGGTCCATCTGCTGGATGGGAATCACTTAAATGGCACTCTCACTCAATTGATACTATTAATGTAGATATAGCAAGTATTGACGTGATCGGAATATCTAGTACGGGAATAGAAAGTGAACTGATTAACAATATTCAAAGCTTTGATACTTCTTTAAGTTTTATTGATGCCAATACATATCCGTACATTAAGCTACGTTACAATGCTTATGATGATTCTCTAAAAACACCTCCACAGTTGGACTACTGGCGAGTACTTTATAATGAAGTTCCAGAATTGGCTTTAAATCCAAATATTGAATACGAGTTTATAGATGATACACTTGCTCAAGGAGAAACTTTAAAGTCTACTATTGCCATAGAAAATGTCAGTGAGATAGATATGGACAGCTTACTGGTCAACTATAGCATTTTAAAAAACAATGGATCAGTTGAAAGTATAACATATCCACGTCAAGCACCACTATTAGCAAATGAAGCCATTTCTTCTACTATAGAGCAAAGTACAATCAGCTTTTCAGGTAACAACATATTATTTATAGAGGCAAACCCTGACAATGATCAGCCAGAGAAGAATCATTTTAACAATATTGCATATATACCATTTCATATCATTGGCGACAATGAGCATCCACTTTTAGATGTAACGTTTGATGGGATACACATTTTAGATGGTGACATCATTTCTGCAAAGCCTGAAATACTGATTACTTTAAAAGATGAAAATCAGTACTTAGCATTAGATGATACCAACCTGATCAATGTATTTATTCAATCTCCCAAAGGAGAACTTAACAAAGTTGCTTTTGATAATGATATTATGACGTTTTATCCAGCTTCGCTTGAAAGTGGGAAAACCAAAGTCAAAAACAAGGCCACAATAGAGTACACACCAAATTATAAGGAAGATGGCACCTACAAAATGATTGTCCAAGGAAGCGATAAGTCGGGAAATCAGTCTGGTGAATTCGATTATACCATCTCATTTGAGATAATTAATAAACCCAGTATTACCAACGTATTGAATTATCCTAATCCTTTTACAACATCTACACGATTTGTTTTTACCTTGACTGGCTCAGAAATCCCCATCTATTTCAAAATACAAGTTATGACTGTTACCGGGAAAGTTATCAGAGAAATATCATTGAATGAACTAGGTCCAATAAATATCGGAAGAAACATCACACAGTTTGCATGGAATGGAACGGACCAGTATGGCGACCCTGTTGGAAACGGACTGTATCTATATCGTGTTGTAACCTCTCTAGACGGAGAAACTCAAATGGAAAAAAGGGAAACCTCTGCCGATAAATACTTTAAGAGTGGGCTTGGCAAAATGTATCTCATGAGATAATAAAAGTCTCTATTAGTATAATTTACTCGCCAATCTATCGTTATTTGTTCAAGATGATTACTGGTCTTTCCACAAGGCAAACTTTAGCATATCTAGGTTGTATAATGATCATGATCGGTCTGCTCTTTTCAAAAGCAGCCATGAGCATTGGCATGATCACTGTTATTGCTTGTGCCATTATTAATCCCGATATAAAGTCGGCTTTTTCTAAATTCAAAAAAGATAAAGTCGCTATTGGCCTTACTAGTATATTTTTCATCTACCTACTTAGTGGCATTTACTCCGATGACTGCTCTTATTATTTTACCAGAATACGCATAAAGCTACCTTTCCTACTCTTACCATTTAGCTTTATAGCTATTAAGCCATTTCCTAAAAAACACCTAGATGGTTTACTCTTAGCATTTCTTACTATTATTTTCAGCTACTCTGTTTGGTCATTTACTATCTATTTACAGGATTTTGAACACATCAATAAAAGTTACTTATCAGCCAAAGTCATACCTGTCTGCATCAGTCATATAAGATTTAGTTTAATGGTAGCCATATCAATCTTTATCGGTGTTTATCTTTACTATCAAAGTCCACTTTTAAAAACAAGCAAATTTTTCAAGATAACGTTAATTTTTGTTACGCTTTTCTTAATATTCTTCCTACATATTTTGGCCGTTCGAAGTGGATTAATTGCTTTCTATTTAGCAGCTATAGCCGTAGCAATAAGAAGTGCTATACTTTTTAAGAAATACTTTTTAGGTCTAACAATAATATCTATAATTTTTTTACTTCCCATTCTCAGCTATCATATATTTCCAACATTCAAGAATAAACTACGCTATACGATGTATGATATTTCGTCTTATCAAGAAGATAACTTTAAAAATCTATCTGACTCTAGAAGAATCACATCTGTAAAAGGGGGAATAGCAATAGCGGCACAAAACCCTATTTGGGGAGTTGGAGCAGGTGATATTCAAACCGAAATGAATGTATTTTATGATCGATATTACCCAGAATTAACAACCAAAGACAGGCTAATACCTCACAATCAATTCATCTACATACTTGCCACAACTGGAGTTATAGGACTAGCTATTTTTGTTATTGCTATATTCTTAACATTAATTGACAATAGGTTTAATTCACTAGTTTTTTTAAGTGCTAGTATTATCATGATAAGTTCCTTCTTTTCAGAAGCGACACTTGAAGTACAAATAGGAACTGCGCTATATATGCTTTTTACAGGACTTGCCTTAAATCAAAAAGGGCTACCTAGTCAGGAAGCCCTTTAAATTAGATAGAAGAATTTCTCTTAGAATTTATACGAAAACCCTACTGCTAAAACTTCTTTAAACTGAACCGCTGGCCCAACGGTACCATCATCTCTAGTTAACTTAATGTCGTCATCATAAATTAGATGAGTAGAAATGCTCGCACTAATATATTCATTAACTTTCAAGGCTAACAAAGCGGTCCAGTTAACATCAATATTTCCCAAATTCTCCAAGTAGTTTGTATAAAAATCTGCATGGGTATTAAAAGTAATATTCTCCATTATTTTACACTTATAATCCAATGCCAAATAAGCTCCAATTTCAGTTCTAACAATAGCCCCAGAGTCCAATCCAAAAGCCTGTTCGTTAACACCACCATCTGCTATAATAGTAAACTTTGCAGTGGCTGGGGAGAAAAATAAAGAAAAATTATCACTTGGTTTATAATCTAGACCAATTGGTAATAATATATAGCCTGGTGCTAAGAAGTTAGTAATATAACCGTTGTTAGTTGTGTCTGCGTAATTATAGCCAGGAGCTAACTGAGTTCGAAAATCTAACATAGCCGCTAAAAACCAATCTCCAGATAGTTGATTACCCACTTTTGATCTAAAGTTGAGCAGGTCATTATTTTTTCTAAACCCACTAAAGCTAGCAGTATTAATTACTCCATACTGAACATCTAAAAAGTTGTTCCAAAAGAACTTACCTTTTTTATAATTAGCATAAGCATTGAATATTCCGTTTATTGCAATAGCGTCTTCGCCCCCTGCAGTCCAGTTACTCAAACTTGTTTGGGTAAAGTTGACATTTATGATACCTCCCTTATCCCAACCATCTTCCTCTTGATCAGTTGATTGACCACTAACGCCTGCGGCATTTCCTTTCAATTCATCATCTTGTGCCTGTGCAACAAAAAGCATGGCGGATGCGATAAATAATAATAAAGCTTTCCTCATTGTATTTTCTCTTTACTAAATGAATAAATTATTTTACGTTGTGAACGTGAACATCTGTTTGTGGAAACGGAATAGATATTCCTTCTTTGTCAAATGCCTTCTTAACAGCCTCGTTCATATCAAAGAATATACCCCAATAATCTGCAGCATTTGCCCATACTCTTACTGTAAAATTAACAGAGCTATCTGCTAGTTCTGATACAGCAATGAATGAAGCAGGGTCTTTTAATATTCTTGAATCAGCATCGATCAAACCTTGTAAAACTGACTTCGCTTTGTCAATATCGTCTCCATATCCAATACCAAAAGTAAAATCTACTCTTCTTGTCGCTTCAGTAGAGTAGTTAGTCAAAGAGCTAGTAGACAAAGGTCCATTAGGGATAATAATTGTTTTATTATCTGGAGTTTTTAAAATAGTCACAAATATTTGTATTTCTTTAACCGATCCAATATAGCCTTGAGCATCAATTACGTCACCTACTTTAAAAGGTTTAAAGATTAAGATCATCACTCCTCCAGCAAAATTTTGTAATGTGCCAGATAATGCCATACCAATTGCTAAGCCTGCAGCACCTAAAATTGCTATAAAAGAAGTCATCTCAATACCTACATGCCCTAAAACTGCTATAACAAGCATGATTTTAAGCAAGCCACCTAGAAGGCTTCTCAAAAAACCTTGAAGAGAGTCATCCATATTTCTCTTCTTGAGTACTTTGCCAACTGCATTTACAATCATTTTAACAATCCATAGACCTATTATTAAAATAATTATCGCGGTAACTATTTTAAGGCCATATTTAGTGACTAAGTCCATGATCATGTCTTTGTTATCATTTAAGATTTCCATTTTTACTTATTTAGTTTTAGTTTTTGCAAATATATGTTTTGAATTGGAAAATCACACCTAAAATCTTTATAATTGATACATTAAGATTGTGTTAATATCACAATGTATTAAATAGTAACCTATAGAGATTCTCTAATCCAAGTCTTTAAAAGTCCTATAATATATGTTGCAATCGGGATTTATTTCTTTTAAATAATCAATGCTCCGTTGCTCTATGTTTGTGTAGCTTACATCAAGATTTTTTAATGTCTTAAAGTGTTCAAGCTGCTTGCTAACAATTCTAAAATCTAATCTCAGGTTAAAACTTAAATTTAAATCTTCTAAACTGTTCAAATCATTTAAGCAAATTGGCAATGAAGTCAATTCATTGATCTTAATATTAAGCAATTCTAAACGTTCCAGTGAACATATTGCCTCTGGTAGTTTATCTAATAGGTTATTCCTTAGCTCTAACTCTTTCAATTCTTTAAGACTCCCTATTTCTTCTGGAATTTTCTCTATAACCTGATCATTTAAGCTTAAAAGTCGAAGCTTATTCAACTTTCCTATTTCCGATGGGATAGCCGATATTTTGTACTCATATGTTTGAAAAAAATCTCCATCCAATTCAAATATCTCTAATGAGGATAATGTACCTATCCATTCAGGAATAGCTGTAATCTTATTCCAACTTAAGTCTAGGGTTTTTAATTTATCAAACCCCTCTATCAACGGAAATTTTTCTAACTCGTTCCAACTTATCAAAAGTGCCTGAAGATTAGAAAGTTTATTAAATCCTTTGGGTAACTTTTCTAATTTGTTCCCTCTCAAATCCAATCGTTCTAGTTTAACTAGTTTTTTTATAGCCCCTGGCAAAGCCTCTATTTTGTTTTCTCCAGTTCCAACATAAATATGGCTGAGATCTAATACTCTTAAGCTCTCTAAACTACCAATATTTGAGGGTATACTCACAAGGCTATTCCCCTTTAAGTAAAGCTCTTCCAATAAATTCACTTCACCAATATTTGATGGTAGTTGCTGCAAACCACATTCATTAAGAAAAAGTACTTTTAAACTTTTCAACGATGCAATTACTTCAAAAGCTTTTTCAATATCTATCGTTCTATTTCTATTGAGATTAAGGATCTCTAGGTTTTGAAGATTTTGAAATGTGCTAGGCAAGCTGTTCATATTATTTGAGGAGATGTTAAGCTCAATAAGTTTCTTTAAATTTCCTATTTGTTTTGGAACAATGGATATTTGACAATAAGATAAGTCTAGGCTTTCTAATAAGGGCAATTGCTCCAATATTTCAACAACTTGCTTTTCATTGATAAAGACATTGTGCTTTAAACTAACTTTCTTGACCTTTTTCAACTGAGCAAAACTCTCTGGCAAACTTCTAAAACGGTTGTCGCGTAGTGAGATGTATTCAAGATTTTTTAATTGTCCAATACTTTGGGGTAAAACATTATATTGCCCCCATGTAAGATCAATAGATTTAAGGTTCGGTAAGTACTTCAATAAGGCAAAAAGGCTATCTAAGTCTAGATTGCGACATTTTAGAAAGCTTATGCTCTCTATATTTTTCAATTTTGTAAGTTCTCTTGGAAAATACTTTTGATCCAACCGTGCAAGCTTTAGCTCCTTTACATTCAAAGGCTTTTGAATGGCATCATTTAAATTTGTATATACGTTATCAGAAGATGCTACAATAATTGTTGGCAGGCAAACAATCGTAAATAGAATGAAGAAATATAAATATTTAAACATAGCGACACGAATATAACGAGATGTTTAATCTACGCATAAAAAAGCCTTATTAAATTAATTGTTGGATATTAAAATCTAGCTAGCACCTAATTAATTTGTTTTATCACAAGTTTATTTTATTCCATATCTTCTTGAACTTCCTCTTTGTGTTTTTGTATTTTAGCGCTTAAATGTCGCTAGTAAGTAATTTAGCAATAAAACAAATCTTTAAATTCAATATTCATGGCTAAGATCATATATACAAAAACAGATGAATCCCCAATGTTGGCAACGTACTCTCTTTTACCTATGATAAAAAAGTTTGTATCTAAAGCTAATATCGATATGGATACGAAAGATATTTCTCTTGCTGGTAGAATATTGGCCAACTTATCAGACTACTTGCCTAATGATCAAAAAACCAGTGATGCGCTAGCCGAGTTAGGTGATTTAGCTAAAACTCCAGAAGCAAATATTATCAAGTTACCTAATATTTCGGCGTCTGTGCCACAATTACAAGCAGCAATTAAAGAGCTACAATCTCAAGGATTTCAATTGCCAGATTACCCATTAGAACCAAAAAATGAGGAGGAGAAAGCAATCAAAGCTCAATATGCAAAGGCATTGGGCTCTGCTGTAAATCCAGTATTAAGAGAGGGAAACTCAGATAGACGAGCTCCCAAAGCCGTCAAAAACTATGCTAAAAAGCATCCACATAAAATGGGAACGTGGAACGCAGGCTCTAAATCGCATGTTGCGAGTATGACTAATGGTGATTTTTATGGTAGTGAAAAGTCTTTAACTATTTCTGAAGCAACAGAAGTAAGGATTCAATTTGTAAGTCAAGATAACGCCACTACTATACTAAAGGATAGTTTTCCATTACTGGCTGGTGAAGTAATTGACACTTCCCTAATGAGCATGGACAAGTTGAAAACTTTCATTTCAGAGCAAATTGAAGATGCTAAACAAAACAACATACTCTTTTCTCTTCACATGAAAGCTACCATGATGAAGGTGTCTGACCCAATTATCTTTGGTGCAGTCGTTACCGTTTTTTACAAAGAAGTTTTTGATAAATATGGTGACTTATTTGATGAGTTGAATATCACTCCTAACAATGGTATTGGAGATGTTTACAGTAAAATAGCAGGACATCCTCAGGAAGAAGAGGTAAAAAAAGCAATAGAAGAGGTCTATTCCAATAGACCAAGTATTGCTATGGTAGACTCCGATAATGGAATTACCAACCTGCACGTACCATCAGATGTTATTATAGATGCGTCTATGCCGGCTATGATCAGAACATCTGGACAAATGTGGAATGCTAAAGGAGCACAACAAGATGCAAAAGCAGTTATTCCAGATAGATGCTATTCAGGTGTTTATGATGCTACCATCAATTTTTGCAAAGCAAATGGTGCATTTGATCCCACCACCATGGGCAGTGTGTCTAATGTGGGATTAATGGCGCAAAAAGCAGAAGAATACGGATCTCATGACAAAACATTTCAGCTAAATGAGAAAGGAAGGATTCAAGTCGTTGATACCTCAGGTAGGGTTTTGCTTGAACAGGTGGGAAATGAAGGCGATATCTTTAGGATGTGTCAAGTTAAGGATGCACCAATACAGGATTGGGTTAAACTTGCTGTATCAAGGGCAAGAGCCACAAATGTTCCAGCAGTATTTTGGTTGGATGAAAACAGAGCACATGATGCAGAATTAATTAAGAAAGTTAACCAATATTTAAAAGAGCACGATACCAATGATTTGGAAATTCACATAAAATCTCCTGTTGATGCTACTAATTTTTCCTTAGAGCGCATCAAAGCAGGAAAAGATACCATATCTGTTACCGGAAATGTATTAAGAGATTATTTAACTGACCTATTTCCCATTTTGGAATTAGGCACTAGTGCAAAAATGCTCTCTATTGTTCCGCTTATGAATGGCGGAGGGCTTTTTGAAACAGGTGCTGGAGGATCTGCTCCAAGACATATTCAGCAATTTTTAAAAGATGGGTACCTACGCTGGGATTCATTAGGTGAATTTCTAGCACTAGCAGTATCATTAGAGCACTTAGGCGAAAAGTACAACAATGAAGAGGCTCTAATTTTAGCAGAAACATTAGATGATGCCACAGGAAAGTATTTAGATAATAATAAAGCTCCTGCAAGACAAATCGGTGATATTGATAACAGAGGTTCCCATTTCTACCTTATTTATTATTGGGCTGAAGCACTTTCCAAACAAAATAAAAGTGAAAAACTGAAATCCATTTTTTCTAGCATTTTTGATCAACTTACTAGTACCGAAAATATTATTAATCAAGAACTGATTGCTGCACAAGGGAAGCCTCAAGAAATCAAAGGATACTATCACCCTGATGATGATTTGATGTATCAATGTATGAGACCAAGTAAAACACTAAATCAGATTATTGATTCTTTCTAGAATGTGGTTTTTAACTTGAGAGAACAAAGAAGGAAATATTTCTGAACTTTTTCTGTAGTTAGTTTATGTTTGGCTAAAATAGCACATTTATGTGTAACGTTAAGTTGGCATTACCGTCGAACGTAATTTTAGCCGAACGGCATAGGTTAACCTACTTACTGTTATTTAACCGTTGTTACCAACATTTAGTTTTTGATTAGGAAAATATTAGTTCTATAGTCTCCATCACTTCTCCACAGATCTTTTTTATTCGTTTCTTTATTTCCAATATTGTCAATAACAAACTCATAGGATTCTTTTGATTCATTTATATAGAATGATATTGTGTTGTCGATTTTATCGTAGCGCCATGTGCCCGCAAGTTTTTGAAACTCAATCGCGACCTTATCTCTGTTTGTGCCTAAGGTCGATTCCTTATATACTATTATTACTTTATAGGTTGAATCTTTGCAGGAAAGCTGAATATAACAGTAGTCTGTGTCATTCATATTAAATCTTCTAAAAGGAATAGTGTCGTATTCAAAGAAGTTGTGGTCTTTTAATTCAAGGGGAGGAACTGCCACCCAGTTATGACCTAAATTGGATTCGCAAAAGCTTTGTCCAAAAATAGAGGGCGCTGAAAAAATAAAAAGTAAGTAAATGCTGACCTTTTTGAACATATTAATTGCTGGTAATTATACGGTACCAAACTGTATTTACCTCTTAATGCTAAGATTTTTATTTAAAATTGTTATTCAACTATCTTATATAAAACTAAAAAACCCCAAACAAATTCATGAATGGGGTTTCTTTAATATTATGGCGACGACCTACTCTCCCAGATTTTACTCTAGTACCATCGGCGTGGAGGGGCTTAACTTCTCTGTTCGAAATGGGAAGAGGTGGACACCCACACTATAATCACCATAAAGTCTTTAGTTCACAATTAGGAATTATCGAATTCGTAACTCTAAACTATAATATGGTTAACATGTTAAAGAAAGAGAGCAGCAATAAAATTATTTTACTAAAAAGTAAAAAGAAAGCTAACGGGTAATTAGTATTGCTCAGCTTTGACATTTCTGCCTTTACACTTGCAACCTATCAACGTCATCATCTTTAACGACCCTTAAAAGAAATCTCATCTTGAAGTGGGCTTCGCACTTAGATGCTTTCAGTGCTTATCCCTTCCGAACATAGCTACCCTGCGGTGCAGCTGGCGCTACAACAGGTACACTAGAGGTTCGTCCAACACGGTCCTCTCGTACTAATGTCAGATCTCCTCAAATTTCTAACGCCCGTAATAGATAGAGACCGAACTGTCTTGCGACGTTCTGAACCCAGCTCGCGTGCCACTTTAATGGGCGAACAGCCCAACCCTTGGGACCTTCTCCAGCCCCAGGATGTGACGAGCCGACATCGAGGTGCCAAACCTCCCCGTCGATATGAGCTCTTGGGGGAGATCAGCCTGTTATCCCCGGAGTACCTTTTATCCTTTGAGCGATGGCCCTTCCATGCGGAACCACCGGATCACTATATCCCACTTTCGTGCCTGGTCGACTTGTAGGTCTCACAGTCAAGCACCCTTATGCTATTGCGCTCTATGCACGGTTACCAAGCGTGCTGAGGGTACCTTTGAAAGCCTCCGTTACTTTTTAGGAGGCGACCACCCCAGTCAAACTACCCACCAAACAATGTCCCCCATGGTTATGGGGTTAGGCTCCAAATAAATAAAGGGTGGTATTTCAAGGATGACTCCACAACGCCTGGCGACGCCATTTCAAAGTCTCCCACCTATCCTACACATTATTTATCCGAAGTCAATGTTAAGTTGTAGTGAAGGTTCACGGGGTCTTTTCGTCCCATTACGGGTAATCGGCATCTTCACCGATACTACAATTTCACCGAGCTCATGGCCGAGACAGTGCCCAAATCGTTACACCATTCGTGCAGGTCGGAACTTACCCGACAAGGAATTTCGCTACCTTAGGACCGTTATAGTTACGGCCGCCGTTTACTGGGGCTTCAGTCGGAAGCTTCGTCGAAACTAACATCCTTCCTTAACCTTCCAGCACCGGGCAGGTGTCAGACCTTATACTTCATCTTTCGATTTTGCAAAGTCCTGTGTTTTTGTTAAACAGTCGCTTGGGCCTCTTCACTGCGGCCTCTCCACCGAAGTGGAGGAGGCGCCTCTTATCCCGAAGTTACGAGGCTAATTTGCCGAGTTCCTTAGCCATGAATCACTCGAGCGCCTTAGGATTCTCTCCTTGACTACCTGTGTCGGTTTACGGTACGGGTAGTTTATATCTGAGGCTTAGAGGTTTTTCTCGGAAGTCTGATTAGGATCACTATCCACTTGCCCGAAGGCTCATGGTACTATCAGGTTTCAGCTAGGTCTGCGCATTTAACTACAGTCCCAATACCTACTCCTTTTAACGTACTATTCCGTCAGTACGCGGATCTTTCACTCCTTCGTTACCCCGTCACAATATAAACTAGTACAGAAATATTAATCTGTTTGCCATCGGCTTCGCCTTTCGGCTACACCTTAGGACCCGACTAACCCTGATCCGATTAGCGTTGATCAGGAACCCTTAGTCTATCGGCGGGCAGGTTTCTCGCCTGCCTTATCGTTACTCATTCCTACATTTTCTTTCCCAGCCGCTCCAATATATCTCGCGATACATCTTCAGCGCAACTGGGATGCTCCCCTACCATCCGCCAAACGGCGGATCCATAGCTTCGGTAATATGCTTAATGCCCGATTATTTTCCGCGCACGACCGCTCGACTAGTGAGCTGTTACGCACTCTTTAAATGAATGGCTGCTTCCAAGCCAACATCCTAGCTGTCTTAGCAGTCACACCACGTTAGATCAACTTAGCATATATTTAGGGACCTTAGCTGATGGTCTGGTTTGTTTCCCTCTCGGTTCTGGACGTTAGCACCCAGAGCCTCACTCCCGAGCATATATTACAGTATTCGGAGTTCATCTGGGGTTGGTAGGCGGTGAAGCCCCCTAGCCCAATTGGTAGCTCTACCTCTGTAATACTAAATCTCGAGGCTGCACCTAAATGCATTTCGGGGAGTACGAGCTATCTCCTGGTTTGATTAGCCTTTCACCCCTACCCACAGCTCATCCAAACACTTTTCAACGTGAACTGGTTCGGGCCTCCACTCCGGATTAACGGAGCTTCACCCTGGCCATGGGTAGATCACCAGGTTTCGCGTCTACCCCCTCTGACTTATCGCCCTATTCAGACTCGCTTTCGCTATGGCTGCTTATGTAATCATAATTAACCTTGCCAGAGAGGAGTAACTCGTAGGATCATTATGCAAAAGGCACGCCGTCATCCGTCAGCTGACGGACTCCGACCGCTTGTAAGCACACGGTTTCAGGTACTATTTCACTCCCTTGTTCAGGGTGCTTTTCACCTTTCCCTCACGGTACTAGTTCGCTATCGGTCTCTCAGAAGTATTTAGCCTTAGCGGATGGTGCCGCTAGATTCAGACAGGGTTTCACCGGCCCCGCCTTACTCAGGATACTGCTAGGTATTAGATATATTTCGTTTACAGGACTATCACCTTCTATGGTTCAACTTTCCAGAAGATTCTACTATATATCTAAAGTCCACATTGCAGTCCTACAACCCCATTCCGTAAACGAAATGGTTTGGGCTGTTCCCCGTTCGCTCGCCACTACTTAGGGAATCACTATTGTTTTATTTTCCTCCAGGTACTTAGATGTTTCAGTTCCCTGGGTTAGCTTCCTGCAAGCAGGATTCTATGCCTTCAGCATAGAGGGTTGCCCCATTCGGAAATCTTCGGATAAAAGGTTGTTTGCACCTAACCGAAGCTTATCGCAGCTTATCACGTCCTTCATCGCCTCTGAGAGCCAAGGCATCCGCCGTGTGCTCTTATTTGCTTTCAAATCTTAAATTATTAACTTACTCTCTTTCAACATGTCAAAGAACGTCATTCGCCGAAGCGAAATACTATTGATCACCTTTGCCAAGGCTTCGGTGATCGCTGTGGAGGATAAGGGATTCGAACCCTTGACCCCTGGCTTGCAAAGCCAGTGCTCTAGCCAACTGAGCTAATCCCCCTTAAAGGTTATCAGCTCATCTAGATCTTCCATTGAGCTAATCCCAAAATATCAAAATTTTGATATTTGATGGGGTTATCTTCTTGCTTCTAAAGAACGTCTCCGTAAAAACGGAAGGCAAAGTTATAAATATTTTTTCTATTCACAAGCCCTTGTTAAAAAAAAATAAACTTTTTATTAAAAAAAATAAAAGCCCCTCTTTCAAGGGGCTTTTACCAATAGCTTCAGTTCTTAAGTTAATTGTTAGAATCGTCTTCTGTATCATAGATTACTTCTTCTAATTCACCCAATACTTTAAACTCTGTACGTCTATTTAAGGCACGACCTTCTTCATTATCTGTCCCATCAGGATTCTCGTTAGGCGCAATGTGTTGAGTCTCTCCATATCCTTTGGCCCTTAATCTTTGCTCCGCAACTCCTGCTGCTACCAAATACTTCACCACGCTTTCAGCCCTTCTTTGTGATAACGTCATATTATAGTCGTCATCGCCTTTGCTATCTGTATGTGCTCCGATCTCTACGATTAGCTTTGCATTTTCATCTGCTTGTAGCAACTGAACTAGTGTATCCAGTGTTAACTTAGACGCTGGCTTTAATGTTGCCTTATCAAAATCATACAAAATGTTCTTTAAGACGATCTTGTCCGTTTTCTTTCTTAATAAAAGATCCCTCCTAATGGTATCAGACTTTGTGAAGCCTTGTGTACTTGCAAATTTAAAGTCTGCAATATACCCCTCTTTAGATGCTACTACTTTATAGTACTTATCCTTATTTAGGTCGAAGAAGTACATTTTGTTGTTTAAATCTTGATCACTTGGGTCTCCTGCAATAATAAACTCCCCTATCAGAACATCATCTCCCTTTATAATTTCGACACTTGACTCTCCCTTTTTAGCATTTTCATCCACTACATACTCTGGGTCTACATTTGTAATATACAATGCCACTTTAACACTATCTACTACAGCTTTTGTTGAATCATTAATATTTTCATAAACCAATCCCTCTAGCCCAATATCTAACCTATTGTAATATTTAAAGCTAAAGATATCATCACAGCAGTGTGGGTGCTTCAAAGCAATACTGCCTTTCCTATTAGAAACAAGATACCCACCTGTAGTTCTATCATTCATAGTAAAGAACATATCATCTACAGATGAATTGATTGGATAGCCCATGTTTTGAGCTTTCGCCCACTTCTTGAGCTGACCATGTGTTTCGTATACGTCATAACCTCCTAATCCTTCTGGTGAATTGGAACTATAATAAAATGAGTTTGTCTTTAAGTCAAAGAAAGGAGAAATTTCATCTCTTAATGTATTAATTCTTCTTCCAACATTTTTCGGTTCATCAAATTTTGCATCATATTCTCCTTCCAAGGGACGTGTTGCATACCAGATATCCCATCCTCCTTCACCTCCATCATTTTCACTCCTAAGTGAAGAGAAATAAATTACTTCAATTTTTTTTCTTCTATATGTTGTATTCACAGAAATGGGGTGTCTGTTAGAGAAAGTACCTTCACCTATACCAGTAACCATTACAGGCTCTTTCCAGTTACCACTTCCATCCTTCTCTGTTACATATATTGTACTAATAATGACATTACTTTCGTCTTGTTTTACAGCTCTTACAAAAAAGAACCTTTTGCCGTCAGATGAATACGATCCACTACCAGTATGATCTGTTGAGCTATTTATTTTATCTGAAAAAGGCTCTGCTTGAGCAAAAATAGAATCATTAATTCGTTCCGCCTTATATATTTTTGCAATATAGCCTAATTGAGCAAGATTAGCTTGCGATTGAGAATCTGCAGAAACAGAAATAAAGCTATCTGCTCTCAAAGAAGAAAAGACCAACTCATTATCTCTGATGTATGGAGAAAACTCACTATTAGCTGCATTTACTGTAGTCCCTAAATGATGAACCCTAACAGGTTTGGGATTCTCCATTGCCTCCTCCCCAAATTCAATACCTTTTATCTCTTCTCTAGCCTGTTTTTTATAGTTACTGGCCTCTTGACTATCCCTAAAAGCCTTTGCCCTTCTTGAAAAAGACTTGAATTCTTTTTTTGCATCCTCGTATTTTCCGTTATACTTCAGCATCAAAGGGTACATAAAGTATGCTTTAGGAAAATCATCACCAGCAATATCCATTACTTCTTTATACTTCTCTTCTGCTAACTGAAAATCTCTAATTTCAAAAGATGTTTCTGCAAGTTTAAACTTTACTTCTACCAAATCTGGCTTTTCTTCTAAAACCTCCTTGTAGTATTTTGCAGCCACATAATAATTAGCAGTTTGAAATGCATAGTCAGCTGATTTTAGCTTTTTCTTCCAACTTAGCTTTTTCTTCTTCTTTTTCTTCCCTTCAGCTTGCGAGAATGCAGCTGCACTAGTAGTATTAGCAATAATATCTGTTGAGCAAGATAAAACTGCTAATAATACTACAACTATCGATTTGATCACTACTTGCTATGTATTTTTGTAAAAAAAATTAATTAAAACCTCAAACATGGTACAATAACCTCTTCTACCGACTGGAATATTGGAAGGATTACCACTGCTCCTATTTCGAAAGATTTAGCACTTTTTGGATTAACATCTCCTGTCTTTAAGCCATGTATATTACTATCATAGCTAAATCCTACTCTGACCTTTTTTACCTGCAAGCCAAAGGACAAAACAATCGATTCTTGTGTTCTATACCAAAGGCCTCCCCAAACAGTTGCACCAATCTTATTGTTTAAGTGATAGCCCACATTACTTCCTAAGAAAATATCACTTGATTTTGATTGACTTAAAACCCTTAAACCTGGCTCCAACGTAATTTTCTGATTCAAGTCATAAACTGCTCCTAGTAAATATACCGATTTTACACTTCGCTCATTAGTAGTTGTGCTGCTAACTAATAATGTCTCTGTTGGCGTTAAAACGTTATCAAATGCTACTCCAGCATTAAAGGTTAAACCTTGTCTTACCGCAAACCTATAGTTCAAGCCAAGGTTTACATTCATATACGAAGCAGGACCATTTAAGTTGGCAATATCAGCAGATTCTCCCGAAAACTCAGCACCGTCCCACTGATCAGCAAATGTCAAACTTGAATGATCTAAAGTTTTCTGAACATATCCTAGCTGTAGTCCAAAAGAGATATTGTGCTTTCTATCTGCATCTAATACTTTATGATAAGCTCCTGACAACATAATATGCTGTGTACTCAATATACCATTACCTTCATTATCGTTAACTATATATATCCCTGCCCCAATTGCGTCATTTCTAGCAAATGCTACCTGCATAGGCATATCAAAGGAGATAGCAGGAGTTGAAAACAGAGAATTTCCACTCAGGTTGCCCCATTGACTTCTGTAAATACCTGTAAAACGATAGTCTCCAGCAAATAAACCTGTCAGTGCTGGATTAAGGACCAATGGTGATAAGTTGTATTGGGAATACCTTAAATCTTGGGCATCTATTTTGCTTGAAAAACTCAAACAGATTCCTAAAACAATTGATAAAAGTAAAGTCTTTTTCATATAGATGATTTTATACAATGCTACACAATATACATGAAATTAAAAAAATTATCAAGAAAACCTATTTTTTTTTGCAATTGATATACGGAAACTAACGCACAAGCACAAAAGTACCTTCAACGGCTACCTGTCCTCCATCTAAACCTGTACCCTCTGCATAATACACATATACTCCGTTCTCTTGAGGCACATTACTCTTAGTGCCATCCCAGCCAATACTAATATCATTGGTTTCAAAAACTTTTTTACCCCATCTATTGAAAATTCTAAAAACACTTAACTCAACAATATTATGCGGAAGGAGATAAAAAGCATCATTTTGATTATCATTATTTGGTGTAAAAATAGTGGGTGCATTGATCTTACCCATGCAATCTTCTTCTACTGCAATAAAAACTGAATCTTTTTGAGTACATCCACTAGTTGTATCTGTTACAATGAGATAATAGAGCCTATCTTCATTTACAATAATGTTTGTGCTATTACCGCTTTGATTAACAGGGCTCCACTCTAGCAAATCTCCATCCCCAGTACCCGTCAATAGCAATTCTTCTCCAGGACACAATAAGGTATCTTCTGTAAAGACCTTGGCACTGACAATCGGAAAGGAAATACTATCTTCGACACTCACTGCATTCCACCATGTATTTATGGTTCTACTTTCGCCAAATGATTGAAGACTATTCAATGTAAAGTACGGCCATTCATGACAACCACTATTGTCATCACATCCTGCTAACTCTGAAGACCCTTGTGGTATAGCAGAATCATCCCAAAAAACTTTTGGATCATCCCCTACTGGTCTCACAATAGAGACCTTATATCCAAATCTATGATTTTCAACATCATATATAGGCAAATGAGTAATACCAAGATTATAATTGAGTACTATTTTCACCTCTGTCACATTATTCAACAAGTTTCCCTCTCCGTCTTTATAATCCCATGGTATGCAGTTATTGCCTTCGCTTAGCTCCGCTTCAATTAAACGGTCCCGACCGCCTTCTTGATACCCTTGAATCGTATCAATATCTAAGAAAATCAATGCTGGTGCAGCCTTGGTAACATTGATATTTATACAGAGGTCACTCGAATCACAGCCAGTAACATTTATGGGCTCCACCAATAAACCCAAACGCCCTGTAGGAAAACTATTTGAATCAGGAGGATTCAAAAAAAGCTTATACTGCGCATAAAGTACATTTCCTACTCTTGATGCCCTATCAAATTCTATATTCCCAGTATTTGTACAGCCTGTTTGATTACAGGATATTGAGAAGGAAAAAGGTTGTATGCCATTGAAATCAACTGCTGTTGTTATACTATCATCAGAATACACATACATATTTCCTTGAAAAGTATTAGTAAAACTCCCTGTAGTCAGTTGCCAAGTTCTTGACCAGAGGCGCCCAATTACTTCATTCGTATCTTTATCCATGACGGTAAAATCGATTTCGTGAAACCTTCTTGTGGCAAAGCCACCTCCAGTTGGATAAGTAAACTCAATATAAAAATCACCTATTGTATCTGGATGAAATTCGAATGGCTCATAGCCTGCAGAGCCACCGACAACCTTCGGACCAATAATTGCCTGATTGTAATTGGCAATAAATCCTGTATCTGCATCTGGCACTGAGTCTTCACCAAAAACAACCGTTCCATCGGGCGCTTTTATTCTGAACTTCATATTATGAGGTGGTGCAGGCGGAGATGTTCCTCCTAGATCGTAAACTACATCAGGTCTACCAAACCCAAATAGCAAAGTTTCAGTGGTATCATCAATTCTGATATATATTCTGTTATCTTGAGTGGAGTTGTATAGTCCAAAGTTACTTCGATTGGGACTAAGCTCAATCGCTCCTTGATCTAGCAAGGCAGGTCTTAGGGCTTGAGTTCCCTCACCAAAGGCTTGAAAGAGAAAAGGCAATAAAGAGATAGAAAAGATTATTCGCACCATTGGTAACGTTAAATATAATAAAAGTTGCTTTGTTATTATTAAACGAAGATTACCTAAAATAATTACTTTTACATTCCAAAATTAAGCTAAAACGATTATGTTAAGGACAAATACTTGCGGCGAATTGACTCTTAAAGAGGTCGGGAATCAGGTGACTTTATCTGGATGGGTGCAAAAATCAAGGGATCTTGGAGGGATGACCTTTATTGATTTAAGGGATAGATATGGTATCACACAGTTGGCTTTCAATATGGATGTTGATGCCCCATTGTGTTCTGCAGCCAGGAAGCTAGGAAGAGAATTTGTCATCTCTATTGAGGGGACAGTTACAGAAAGGAGTAGTAAAAACAAGAATATCCCTACAGGGGAAATTGAGATCGTAGTGAGCAAGCTGACTGTTCTAAGCTCTGCTAAAACGCCCCCTTTTACTATTGAGGACAATACTGACGGTGGAGAGGAATTGAGAATGAATTACAGATACTTAGACTTAAGGCGAACACCTATGCGAGAAAACATTATGCTGAGGCATAAAGTCGGTATTGAAATGAGAAAATACCTGGATAGTATTGGCTTCTTAGATGTTGAAACACCGTACCTTATTAAATCGACACCTGAGGGTGCTAGAGACTTCATCGTTCCCTCTAGAATGAATCAGGGAGAATTTTATGCACTACCACAATCTCCTCAAACATTTAAACAAATCTTAATGGTAGCGGGTTTCGACAAGTACTACCAAATAGTTAAATGTTTTAGAGATGAGGATTTAAGAGCGGATCGTCAACCCGAGTTTACACAACTTGATTGTGAAATGTCTTTCGTCGACCAAGAAGATGTATTAAGTACCTTTGAGGGGTTGGCAAGACATCTTTTTAAAGTAATCTTGAACAAAGAAGTGGCTGATTTTCCAAGAATGACTTATCAGGACGCAATCAGATTATATGGTTCAGACAAGCCTGATACTCGCTTTGACATGCCATTTGTGGAGCTCAATAATTTTGCTCAAGGCAAAGACTTTAATGTTTTTGACAATGCAGAATTAGTAGTAGGTATAAATGCTAATGGCTGTGCCAGCTACTCTAGAAAGCAGATCGATGCTTTAACCGATTTTGTAAAAAAACCACAAATTGGTGCACAAGGTTTAGTGTATGTGAAATATAATGAGGATGGCACATTCAAATCTTCAGTGGACAAATTTTTTGATCAAGAAGCATTAAGTATTTGGGCTCAAGCTTTTAATGCAAAACCAGGCGATTTGTTTTTAATTCTTGCAGGCGAAGCAAATAAAACAAGAAAAGCACTTTGTGAGCTAAGACTTGAGATGGGGAATCAACTAGGTTTGAGAGACCCTAAGAAGTTTTCTTGCCTTTGGGTGGTTGATTTTCCATTAGTAGAATTTGATGAAGAATCAAATAGGTGGCATGCCATGCATCATCCTTTTACGTCTCCAAAGCAAGAAGATATTCAGTTTTTAGAATCTGATCCAGGAAAGGTTAGGGCTAATGCATATGATATGGTTATTAATGGAGTAGAAATTGGCGGAGGGTCTATCAGAATTCATGAAAAAGAACTTCAACAAAAGATGTTTAAACTTTTAGGCTTTACTGACCAAGAGGCTCAGGAGCAATTCGGCTTTTTGATGAACGCCTTTGAATACGGTGCTCCGCCACATGGTGGTGCCGCATTTGGCTTTGATCGGTGGGTTGCATTGTTTGGTGGGAAAACGGATATTAGAGAATTTATAGCTTTTCCTAAAAATAACTCTGGTAGGGACATGATGATTGATGCACCTTCTGCAATTGACAAAAATCAGTTGGACGAGCTGGGATTAGGGATTAGGGATTAGGGAAAGCATCCTTTTTTTGAATATCGTATTTAGAAGATTTAACCTCACAACTTTGTCTGCTTGGGGTTGTTTGATAATGCCAAAAATCCAATAAAGGAATGAAACCTATTAGCCCAATCCAGTTTTGCTGATACCACCCAGCAATTAAAATTGCTACTCCAGCAAAAGCCTTTACCCAGATCATTATTTCACAAAAAGATTTTCTAAACTTCATATTATTTTGAACGCTTAGCCTTAGAAAAAAGTTTCCTCGTCTATTCTTGATAATATCTTATTTTTACAACTTATATGATTAGAGACTTTTTAATAACCTTGCTCTTATTAAACTGTATTACACTATATAGCCAACACCATATCATCTATGGGGATACTATTTACATGGAAAAAACGACCATTATTTCTACGGATTTAGAAACTTATGAGGACGTGAGCAAGGAAGGCTACAAACTAAAAGAAAATGCGTTGAATGGTTTTTTTAAAATTTATTTTAAAGAAGACACTACAAGGCTTTGGCTGGAGGGCAATCTAAAAAACGGCAAACGAATAGGCAAATGGGAGTATTGGAGACTTAATGGATACAGAGAAAAACAATTTTTTTACAGCAATAGTGGAGAGAAATATCAACTCGTTATATGGACGGAAGATGGCAATAAAGAAATTGAAACGATGTATTTAAATGATCATTTTGATGGTCCCATTATTACATGGTACCCCAATGGTCAAATGCATTCTATTAGCAACTACCTAAACCATAAACCAAATGGAACTTTTATTTCTTGGCATCAAGGTGGCCTAAAAGCTTCTGAGAAATTTTACGTTAATGGTTTCAAAAGAGGCACTTGGAAATATTGGGATGAGCATGGTGTTTTAATCAAAAAAGTAAACTACTGAAGATAAGTGACGATACATAATAACAAATCTTCTAACCTCTTTTTAAAGCTGATATTTCTATTATCTATTTTTTTTTCAGGCACACTCCTTTCTAAGTACGTATGGCCTCATATTTCCGTTCCCTTTTCTAATCCATGGAATGTTTATGGACCTTTAACTGAAATACTGTACAATCCATCTAACGATATTATACGGTTTATTGCTTTTATTTCTATCCCGAGTATCATTTTGGTTTGCTTTGCACTTCTTGTCAAGAACACCAAAATCTCTACACTACTATTTTTGCCACAGGGAATTATTACTTATCCTAATAAGAAGAACAGTCTTTTAAAAAAAAGTTTCTTTTTCTCCTTAGTTAGTGTTTTTGTTATATCAATCAACCTTTACACACAAAACAATATTACTGATCTAGACATTTTTCATGTGGGTGAAATCTTAGGAACAGGTAATGAGTTACTGCTTAAAAAAACGCCATATAAAGATTTTATTTTCATTCATGGTTTATATGAAGACTCATTAAGAGCTGTTTTCTCTTTCAAAGTATTTGGAAAATCTATTGGCGCTCTTTTAAGCTGGATGGCACTAGAAAAAATGTTGACTTATCTTATGTTGTTTGCTTTCTTATATGTCCTATTCAAAGACAATTTATATTTTTCCACTATCAGTTTATTCATTATTATATTACTATGTATGCCAAATGTTTTACCTCAGTCGATAGGCATAAATACTGACTTTACTAGATATTGCAAGGTTATGAGCAGAGACTTCATTACATTCTATTATCTACTTGTTGCTATTAAGCTTTATTACTCAACATTATCCAATTACAAAACCTCTTCTGTACTCATACAGTTTGGATTATTAAGTTTTCTAAGCACATCTGCTTTTCTCATATCAATAGATAGAGGATTTTACCTAACGGCGGGAAGTCTGTTTTTTTGTATTATTTATACCTATGTTTTTATTGATAATTCCATACAATACCTAAAAGTAATTGGCGCATTTGCTATTGGATTTTCACTTGCATTAGCGCTTATAGGCCATATGATTGATTGGCAGTTTTATTATTTTTTTGATTTTGCTTTTCTTAAACTTCCTGCTTACAAAGAACTCATGGATGGCTATCAGTATTCTATCTACGAGAAGCACTTTTATAATGTACTTATTTTATATTCTGTAACAATTTTCTGGATATTCTATCGACTATTAAGTAGTCCAGGGACACTTCAAAAAAAAATCAAGACTTTTATAAAAAGCTATTTCGTTGAAATATTTTTAGTTTTTCTCTCTGTTTGTTTTTTTCGTAGTGCTTTGGGACGTTCAGACTGGGGGCATATTGTCTACAGCACCTCACTATTGGCTATCGTTATTCTATTTATTTTTTTCAAGCATTATTTCAGAGACATTACCAGTAAAAATATTCGCTTCTTTATATTGAGGTTTTCACTTTTAACGGTTCTATTCTCTAGCATATATTTAATTGCCACTACGGCAAATCAAATGCATATCAAATCGGCGTTCCCCATACACCAAGCAGACAATGACTATCTATCTCAAGAATACAAAAGCACCGTAATTTTTTTAAAAAAAGAGTTAAATGACAATGAAACTTTCTTCACCATGACATCTGAGGCAATTTGGTATTATTTAACGAACAAACCATGTCCTACTAGGTTTCAAATTGTCTGGTTTGCGATGCCTCAGTTTTATCAAGAAGAGATTATTAATGATCTTAAAAAAAACAATGTTAAGTATATCTTATATGAAAATGATTATTGGTCTAACACTATTGATAATATTGACAATAAGAAAAGGTTAAAACATATTTTTCACTACATTCACACAGTATATACTCCCTACACCGTGATAGGCAGTAATAGAATCTGGATCAAAAAAGATGCTTCATAAAACCAAAGGAATTGTCTTCAGGTTAACCAAGTATGGTGATACAAGCATTATCTGCAAGATTTACACAGAGCAATTTGGCTGGCAATCTTATATTGTTAATGGCGTAAGAAAGGCTAAGGGGAAAATTAGCTTTTATCAACCTCTTTCTTTGCTAGACTTGGTGGTCTATAAAAAAGAGAATAGAGACTTACAGCGCATATCAGAAGTAAAGTTTTCACACACCTATCACTCCATTCCTTTTAATATTGTAAAAAGCTCTATAGGAATTTTTTTAGCGGAGGTCATAACAAAGTCAGTTCAAGAAGAAGAATCTAATCCCGACCTTTTCTCTTACATATATAATTCACTCTTATGGCTTGACAATATGAAAGAAGGTGTTGCCAATTTTCATTTGCACTTCATGATTAATTTGACAAAATATTTAGGGCTTTACCCCACAGGCTTCTCTCCTGAATCTTTGCTATTCGACTTAAATGAAGGTTCTTTCCAAACAATCCAATTAAAAAGTATCAATCCAGAAAATCAAATTGATGGGTTATGCTTGGAAAAGTTCACTCAACTTTTAGGAACTCCAATAGATAAGCTCAGCTCAATAGAACTGAATAAAAACATTAGAAAAGAACTCCTCGAAAAGTTGTTGGTTTATTATGAGCGACAGCTAGAAGGCTTTAGAAAGCTCAAATCCACCTCTATATTAGAAACAGTTTTATCCTAAACAAAAAAAGGGGTGCTGTTGCACCCCTTTTTAAAACACACAAGATTTTTAAAAACTTAATTCTTAGTGAATTTTCTCACAAATTGTCCTTGACTGGTCTCAAGGTGAATCAAGTAAATGCCTGTTCTAAGATTACTAACATCAAGCTTCCTAACAGTATTTATGTCTTGATGTTGCTCTTTAACAACCTGACCCGTAATATCTGTTATAAAGAACGAATTCAATTGCATATTGTTTGTTAAGTTGATTTTCAAGTTATCGAAAACTGGATTGGGAAACAAGCTCACTGACAATTGGTTTTGCTCTATTATTGAGGTAACGCTACTACTACCACACTGCTTAGCTGTTAGCATTACAGTATCATTAATTGAGCACTGGGTTGTCGTATCTGAAATAGTCACTATATACATCACATTGGAAGTGTCAATACAAGCCATAGGATCACTAATCGTTGCACTACTTAACCCTGTAGGCGCGCTCCAACTATATCCATAGTTAGCTCCTGTGCTTGCACTTAATTGAACACATGAATCCTGGCAAACCTCCTGATCTACTAAAGGAGCAGATAAACTTGGTAATGCATTAAGTGTTACAGTAATTGTTATTGATGTAGCAATTAACTTATCTCCTTTATCAGAGTCTCTTAAATACAATTCACATTGGACTTGCGTTTGATTATCTACAGGACAAAAGTTAACTGTTTGCTTCTCTTCAGTAGAATGAGACCAACTGTAATAATAATCTCCATCATCTATTACACTATCTCCTTGATAAGTAGCGGTTATGTCAAAACATTCTCCAGCACAAACACTAAAATCTAATGTTTTACTAAGTATAAGCGTATCATTCTCACCTTCATCACCTTTTCCATCATCTCCTTTCCCTCCTGCTCCTCCTACGCCACCAATATCTCCACCACTACCTTTTATTCCTCCATCAGGTTGTGCTACCACCAACCCGATAAATAATGTTATACTTGCAATTATTGTAAAAATCTTTTTCATAGTTGTGTGTTTTAATTAATTATATTTAATATTCTGCTTGTTAACTTACTATTACGATTATACTATTTTTTTGTTACAAAAAATTACATATTTTTTTGAAAAATACTATTTCCATCAGTGCTAAATACATAGCAGTAAATCACAATAAAATACTGAAAGACTGCGAGTTAACCATTGACAAAAATGGTCTTATTATTCGCTTCGAACAGATTTCCAACCCAGAAAAAAATAGTGACTGCTACTATAATGGCATTCTTTGTCCAGGTTTTATCAATACGCACTGTCACTTAGAACTAGCTTATTTACATAATAAGCTTCCCACCAAGACGACCCTTCCTGATTTTATAAAGAACATTGTTTATGAGAAAAGAAACATCAAACGGGAGGAAGTCCAGCGTATTATAAAAAACGCTGATAGAAAGATGCAAGAAAATGGCATTGTCGCTGTTGGCGACATTTCAAATGATATTTCTTCACTACTGGTTAAGTCTACCTCAGATTTATATTATCATACTTTTATTGAATTATTTGGACTGGTCCAACATCCTAGTGATGAAGTAAAAGAAAATGCCCTTTCGATACAGGAATCCTTTAAAGACAAACATTTACCAGCTTCAATCACGCCACACGCACCTTATTCGGTAAGTCCTAATCTGCTAAAATGGATTATTGGAGAGCATAATAATGATCAGCTATTTACCATTCACAACCAAGAAACAGCTTCGGAAAATGATTTATTCCAAAGTAAGTCAGGTTCAGTAAAAGATGCGATGGAAGAACTTGGAGCTAATATAGACTATTGGCAGCCAACAGGTCAAAATTCCATTCAAAGCACCTTAAACTATTTCAAAAAACACCATAAACTTCTACTCGTTCATAATACTTTCACCTCCAAAGAAGATATTGATTATGCAACTTCGAATTTTGAAAACTTGTGGTGGTGCTTTTGTCCTAATGCCAATTTATACATAGAAAATAAGCTTCCAAGCATCCCACTATTTTTAGACCACAGTAATAGAATCACGCTAGGAACAGATAGTTTGGCTTCAAACAATGAATTATCCATTCTGTCTGAAATGAAAACTATTCAGAAACATTATCCTGAAACTTCTTTAGAGCAACTTTTGCAATGGGCAACAATCAATGGAGCAAAATTTTTAGGTATTGATGACCAATTTGGATCTCTAGAAGTTGGGAAAAGACCTGGATTAGTTTTGATAGAAAATACAGATGGCTTGAAGCTAACAGACCAAAGCACTGCAAGAAGGATTACTTAGCCTGTCTTCTACTGCCTTCATACATTTCATACTTCTGTAGTTTACATTCTAATGCTCCATTAAATAAAGGAATCTTTCTAGAAGGCTTTAACCCAATACGCTTCAATGCTTCCATATTTGAACTTAATATCCACGCAGTGCTACCCTTAAAGTTTTGTTTTAACTGATCTCCAATTGCCTTATAAAAATCGTTGATGTTTTGATCTTTCAATCGCTCATCGTAAGGTGGGTTCATTATTACAAAATATGGTCTATCCGGTTCTATTTCCAAGAAGTCTTTTTTAAAGAACTTGACCTTATTCTTTAATTGCAGAAAAGTTGATAGATTATTTTTTGATTGAAAAACGGCTCTCTGAGTAATGTCTGAACCCAAAATTCGTACATTTGATTCTACAATTTTATTACTTACTTCTTCCTTTACCTTATTCCACAATGTCTCATCAAAGTTCTTCCATTTTTTGAAGCCAAAAAATCTTCTGTTAATCCCAGGAGCTATTCTATTTGCAATGAGTGCTGCCTCAATTGCAAAAGTTCCGGATCCGCACATAGGATCCCAAAAATCCGTTTTTTGATCCCATCCTGATAACTTAATAATTCCCGCAGCCAAGACCTCATTAATCGGGGCTTTACTCATCTCATTGCGGTAGCCTCTTTGATTTAATGTGTTTCCCGAACTATCTAGCGAAACGGTGCACTCATCATTGCTGATATGAAGGTTAATCTTAAAATCAGGCTTTTTGAGATCAATAGATGGACGTCTACCCTTCTTATCTCTAAACTGATCTACTATGGCATCTTTTGCTTTTAACGCTGCATAGTGAGAGTTTTTAAAATATGGTGAGGAAACAACACTATCCACCACAAAAGTATCCTTTTCAGAAAAGTAATCACTCCAGTTTATCTCTTGTAAACCTTTATATAAATATTGCTCACTCGTTGCTGTGAAATTATGAATAGGCATTAAAATTCGCAATGCAGTTCTCAACTCTAGGCTTAACTTATATAACAGCTTTTTGTCTCCTGTAAAACTAACAGCTCTCTTGAGCATTTCGACGTTATTACCTCCAAGGCTTTTAATCTCGTCTGCGAGTACTTGCTCAAGACCATGAAATGTTTTGGCTATATAGAGATCGTTCATAGAGTCAGCTCAAAATTTTCCTTTGCAAGAATCTTTCCATTTACCTGAATAGCTATAGCATGTTCTCCGGAATAGTACTTTCTTGTTGTAACTGGTTTCAACGGGTGCTTTTTCTGAACGACCAAAGTTTCTGATGCCTTAATTTTTTTAGTAGTTAATTTAAAAACTTTAGCGCTGGTCTTGCCATTTGCTTTCATGAAATGAATCACATGATCAATCATCAAGTTTTGATCTTTTTTTGAATCACTAGCAATCTCAAACTGAAAATCAATTGACTGCCCTAACTTTATTTTCTTAGATTGAAGCTTGAACTTATTAATGCTTACTTCAGGTTCACCATATCCTAGCAATTCTAAAGACTCTTTATTTCCGTCTTTAAATAATGTCCTTAAAGCATGCTTTGTAATCCAATCAATTGTTTTAGTGGGGTTCTTTTTCCATTCTCGTAATGTTTTGATAACGATATCAGGGTTGTCTTTTGATATACTGTTTAAGTTGTTCGCTACAGAATTTTGAACATATTTAGAAGGATCATTCTTCAATTGCTCTAAAATAGGCAATACTGGAGTCGGATCATTGATAAATTGTTGCAACTTGATTCCCCAAGGCAAATATGGTCGAGTTCCCTCACTAGCTAACCTTTTAAGATGCAGATTGTCACTTTTGCTCCATTGATACATCACATCCAAAGTCTTTTTGGGATACTTAATAAGGAAAGGTCTTATAGCAAACTCTCCTGTAAACCTTTTGGTTAAAGCTTCTATCAATTTGATTGAGGCATCAAAGTGTTCCACACCATATTTTTCTATAAAATTGGAGATGGGAAAGTGTTGAAATCCATTATTGCCAATGTTTGTCTCATCCTTTGCTTGATCTCCGAGAGACAAAATCAGAACCTTTACTGCCTCTTCATAATTGTCTGGCAAAAATATCATGAGTTCTTCAGCAATCATTATAGAGCGTTCTTTGAGCTCCAATGGATCTAGTTTTTTGACCACGTTTGCAACAAAACCTTTATCATCAAAGGACTTAAAGTTCTTCTTTATTCTGCCAGCTATCGTCTCAGCTACTTCTTGGTTGATCTTATTTTTAAACGGTTCCATTTCGAAACTAATTTAACGCTATTGTTGTTAAATTATTGAACATATTAATAAAACCCAAATTTAGCATAAGAAATGCTAAATCGATTAAAAGTTTGTAAGTCAGCACT
This sequence comes from Bacteroidia bacterium, assembly GCA_030426955.1. Classification (GTDB taxonomy): domain Bacteria; phylum Bacteroidota; class Bacteroidia; order Chitinophagales; family JAUHXS01; genus JAUHXS01. The sequence continues at coordinate 93,529 of JAUHXS010000004.1, forward strand.
TTTTCAAGTACTATCCAACAAACTTTAAATCGGGGTTACCTCAACTAACACAATAGTTTAGATACTTCGTATCTTTCTATTTGTGTAACTTGAACTAAACATTATGCCAATAAAAGTAATTCCTAAATCAGAGCAAGCTAGCGGTCAATTTAACGGTGGTGCTATTTTAGAAAAGAAGCCGATAGGATTCCCACAAGATGGAGGAAAACAAAGACCTTATTCCAATCTATTTTATTGGGCACATGCCTGGACAGATAATGGCAGTTTGATTGGAGAGCACCCACACCAAGGGTTTGAGATCATGTCTTTCGTATTGAGCGGAGATATTGAACATTACGATAGTAAGAATAACGATTGGAAAAAGCTGGACACAGGTGACGTCCAAATTATACGTTCAGGAAATGGCATTACACATGCGGAGAAGATGAACGCAGGATCTTCTATGTTTCAGATTTGGTTTGACCCGGATTTAAATAAGACTCTGGGTAAACCTGCTACTTATGATGATTATAACAGTGAATCATTTCCTGTCACGGAAACAGATAACATGAAAGTTAAAACTTTCAAGGGTGAAGGTGCGCCTATTGAAATGGATGCAGAGGGAGTAGTTATCAAAGAGATTTGCCTTGTCCAAGGCAAATACAATTTAGAACTTGAATCTAATACGGTTTATTCTTACTTTATTATTGATGGAGAGTCAAAAGTAGGAGACCATCAACTTCAAAAGGGAGACTTTTTTATGGTTAATGAGACAGATACTTTAAGCATAGAGGCAACTGAATCATCTAGAATATTTTGTATTGAATCTCCATTAAAACTCAGCTATAAGACTTATTCTGAAATGAGGTTTGCTCATTAGTTTCTAGTTGCAAATTTGTAGTTCATAGTTAATGAACTACAAATTAAAAATTATAAACTATCAGCCATAGTTCACATAAAACATTAGAGTCTCATTGATTTAAATCGCTGAATTTTATAATTTTAACCTATCTTGCCAGTTTTGGCACAGATTTTGTATGTATTTTAGTAAAAATAATTCTACTATGAATAAGGTTATATCTAGGATCATTTTATTCGCAATGGCAATTGTTGTGTTTAGTTGCAAGTCCCCTCAGACGATGCTTAATGAAGGCAACTATACTCAGGCCATGTATAAAAGCATGAAAAAGCTTAGAAAGAATAAAACAAAGGAAAAATACATTCTTGTCCTAGAGGAAGCTTATCAAAAAATTGATCAAAGAGATATGGACAGAATTGCTTTTTTGAAAAGAGAAGGTACTCCAGAAAGCAAAGTAGAAATTGCAGATACTTATAAAAGAATTAAAAGTCGACAACAACAAATCCAACCTCTACTACCCTTGTTTATTGACTCTGAGGGTAGAGAAGCAAGATTTCATATCATTGATGTAGATGCAGAGCTGATACAAGCGAAGAAGGATGCTGCAGAATTTTTATATCAAGATGCTACTAGGCTTTTAAATAACAAGGATCGTTTGTCGGCCCGTCAAGCACACGGAAATCTTGTAAAAATCAAAAGAGATTATTTTGCCAACTTTAAAGACATAGATGCTCAAATTAATAGAGCTTATAACTTAGGTACAAATAAGGTTTTATTTAAAATGGTTAATGCTACTGGAGTTCCTCTTCCACCCCAATTTGAGAGAGACCTAACCAACATAAGCCTTACAGATCTAAACAGACAATGGTTAGAGTACCACACTACCCCAAACAATAACTTTTTTTACGATTACAACATTACTGTAAACCTTAAAATCATTGATGTTTCACCAGAAATAAAAAATGAAAACACAGAGGTGGTAAAAAAAGAGGTTGAAGATGGATTTGACTACGCTCTAGACAAAAGTGGAAACGTGATGAAAGATACTGCTGGAAATGACATTAAAATCAAAAAATATAAGACTGTCATTTGTGTGGTAAAAGAAGTGGAGCAAAGAAAGGTAGCACACATTGAGGGTACAGTAGATTACTTTGACAATAGGTCAAAACAACTGGTCGGCACTTTCCCTGTAGCCGCCGATGGAATATTTCAACACAAGTTTGCTAGTGCAGAAGGGCAGGTTGATATATTAAACGGAGATATCAGGGGACGTATGAATAACCAGCTTGTACCCTTCCCTTCTGACTTTGAGCTATTAGCGCAAGCAGGCAATACGCTTCGCCCATTGGTGAAAAATATCATTAATGAACGAAAAAACATTGTACGATATTAAGCGTTTAATTAAAACATTTTTCACTACTCGCCGTATATTTCGAATTAGTTAAGAAAACAGATCATGCGCTTTTTAATAGCCTCATTACTTTTTATAGCTAGTTTAACTTCATACGCCGAGGGCAATGCGCCAGATACCGTTAGGAAGACTTTACATAATTTATCTAACATTGGGTCATTTGATGAAATATATCCATATAGCCCAGATGATCCCAATTTTTACTACTTCGAGTTCAAACAATTTGATGTAGCCTTTTATGACTGCGGTTACGCCTTTTATACCCACTCTTATAAAGGGAATTACCCCAAAGCATTTTTTGATTTGCTCAACAATAATCCTGAACACAAAGAGATTAAGCTTGGAAGCAAGCTCGTCTTTCATAGGATCATACTACAAAATGACAAATACCTCATGAAAGGGAAGCCTTTCGTTGTTTTAATAGTGGACACAGAGCCAGAAGATGAGTACGGCGGAGATGACGATTGGAATGACGATAGTTGGGATGACTATGAGGATGATTATAATTATGAAGATGACTATGATTACGGCGAGGATGATTATGACTATGGAGACGATGATTGGGAGGAAGAAGAAGACTGGGAAGAAGATCCGCAGAGATAGTAGGAGTTAGGAGTTAGGAGTTAGGAGTTAGGAGTTAGGAAAAGTAATGCCTTAAACTTCAGCAATAGAACAAATAAGGAAAAGAATTAACATTTAGGCGGCAATCCAGAAACCTTTTTGTCTCGTACCTTGTTTAATTAGTTCATAGTTAATTATGACTTAATTCATAAAATTTAAAAGTATACCATGTCAAAAACATATTACAATTCAGAGGATTTAAAAAAGTTTGGAAATATAACCGAATTTCAAGAGGAGATGGGTAAAAAATTCTTTGATTATTATGGAAGTGTTTTTGAAGAAGGTGCCTTAACTGCAAGAGAAAAGTCTTTGATAGCGTTAGCTGTATCACATGCCATTCAATGCCCCTATTGTATTGATGCATATTCTAGTGATACGATGGAAAAAGGTTGCACTGAGGAAGAAATGATGGAAGCAGTACACGTTGCTGGTGCCATTAGAGGTGGTGCATCTTTAGTACACGGTGTTCAAATGATGAACAAAGTAAAAGACCTCTCCATGTAACCTGACTTAAAGGTTGTAATATTAGAGATTAGAAAATTATTATTAAGATAAAATACTTAATGTGTCAATAGCAGTAAAAGAAAAAAAGCAATCATTGCAATTTCGAGGAGATGATCTGGCTAATGTCAAAACACAACTTAAGATCCTTAATGGGAAAGAAGTTATTCAGAAAGAATTGCCTAGATTTCAAGAGAAGCTCAAGGCAATTGATATTTTTCCCTTAAAACCCACTCAAGTTGACATTTTCCAGATGAATCTTGGAAAAATGTGCAATCAAGTATGTGCACATTGTCATGTAGATGCAGGTCCTGATAGAAAAGAGATCATGACGAAAGAGACCATGCAAGTATGCTTAGATATTTTAGCTCAATATGACGTTTCTACCATCGATATGACTGGCGGAGCACCTGAAATGAATCCTAATTTCAGATGGTTTGTGGAAGAGGCTAGTAAACTAGGAAAAAAGTTCATTGATAGATGCAACCTTACTATCATTTTGGCTAACCCTAAGTATCATGATCTGCCACACTTCTTTAAAGAACATAATATCGAAGTTGTTTCATCTCTTCCTCACTACTCTTCTAAAAAGACAGATAGTCAAAGAGGAGACGGCGTTTTTGACAAGTCTATAAAGGCTTTGCAAATGCTAAATGAAGTGGGCTATGGCATTGAAGGAACTGGATTACCTTTGAATTTGGTGTATAATCCATCAGGAGCGTTTTTGCCTGGAAGTCAAGAGACGCTAGAAAAGCAATTCAAGCATAAACTCAGAAAGGACTTTGGTATTGAATTTAACAATCTCTATGCCATTACGAATATTCCGATCAGTAGATTCTTAGAGTATTTACTGCAATCTGGAAATTATGAAGGTTACATGGAAAAATTGGTAGACGCTTATAATCCTGCCGCTGCTCAAAACGTGATGTGCAGAAATACATTATCTATTAGCTGGGATGGCTACATCTATGATTGCGACTTCAATCAAATGCTAGACTTAAAAGTCAATGCAAAATCAAAACATATCAAAGATTTTGATTTTGATGAATTATCTAATAGAGATATCGTTTTAGGTCAACATTGCTTCGGGTGTACTGCGGGTGCAGGATCTAGTTGTGGAGGAGAAGTTGCATAAAAGTTACGAATTACGAGTTTAGAATTTAGAGTTAAATAAGTTCATTTGTTGAAGAACGCGTTAATCATTTTTGTTAAGAATCCTGAAAAAGGAAAGGTCAAAACAAGACTGGCAAAAACGATTGGGGATGATCGGGCGTTAGAAGTTTACAAGCAATTATTAAGCCATACTAGACACGTTGCTTTAAATACAGATGTTGATAGGTTGTTATTTTACAACCAATCTATCAATGAAAAAGACGACTGGAATTCCAACTCTTTTAAAAAATTTGTACAAGCAGACGGTGATTTGGGTAATAAGATGCAATATGCTTTTTCTACTGCTTTTGAATTAGGATATGAGAGCGTGACTATTATTGGAAGCGACTGTGCACAGCTTACACCCAAAATCATTAATACAGCATTTCAAGACCTGGTAGAGAAAGACTTTGTTATTGGTCCTGCTCTGGATGGGGGGTATTATTTGCTAGGCATGAATCAACTTCATGAAAAAGTTTTTTCAGATAAAAACTGGAGCACAGAAACCGTTTTTTCAGACACCATCAATGATATTGAGTCGATGAATAAAAGTTATTCAGAACTTCAGACATTATCTGATGTTGATCATGAAAAAGATTTAGACGCATTGAGAGAAATCGCTTAATTTGGGACGCAATTAATCATTAACACAAAGATTATATTAAATTCACATGGATACCTATATTGAAACTACCAAAGATGTTTATAGAGAAGCAGCTTTAACTCCGGATGTTGGTCTTTGTTGCACAACTACTCCAATATGGCAACTTCCTGGGCTAGATATTCCCAAGATTATGCTGGAAATGAATTATGGTTGTGGAAGTACTGTAAACCCGAGAGACTTAGCTAATGACCCTAATATACTTTATGTTGGCGTTGGAGGAGGCATGGAGTTATTACAATTTGCTTATTTCAGCAGACAAAAGGGTGGTGTAATTGGTGTTGATGTAGTAGATGAAATGCTAGATGCTAGCAGAAAAAACTTCGTTGAAGCTGAAAAACTCAACTCGTGGTTTAAATCTGATTTTGTTGATTTAAAAAAGGGAGATGCCCTTAACCTTCCTGTTGAAGACAATAGTATTGACGTAGCAGCACAGAACTGCTTATTCAACATCTTTAAAATTGATGACCTGAAAAAAGCTTTGGCAGAAATGTATCGTGTACTAAAACCTCATGGAAGATTGGTGCTTTCAGATCCTGTCTGTGAAGATGAAATGTCTGATGAGCTAAGAAACGATGAGCGATTGCGAGCGCTTTGCTTGACGGGCTCATTACCGTTGAAGCAATATATTGATATAATCACTGAAGTAGGATTTGGCACGGTAGAGATCAGAGCTAAAAGGCCTTACAGAATCTTAAGCCCAAATCAATATCATACAGATAAAAATATTTTTATCGAAAGTGTGGAAGTTTGCGCGATTAAAGATCCAATGCCTGAAGATGGTCCTTGCGTATTTACAGGCAAAACTGCTATATACTATGGCAACGAAGACTTTTTTGACGATGGCAAGGGACATACCTTACTTCAAAACCAGCCTTTAGCTGTTTGTGATAAAACTGCTGGGGCTATAACCGACTTAGGCAAGGAAGATATTCATATTACAGACTCTACCTTCTTTTATGATGGTGGTGGGTGCTGCTAAAACTAATATTGATATGAATCCATATAGACCGTGCTATTCGCATATACCAAACGTAAAATACTATTGCAAGAAAAATAATCAAAGCCAGCACTTGACCTACTTCCCAATCCAATGATAAAGAACAAAAAAAAGCAATCGGTCCAAGTGTAAAAGCTACTAATCCATAAGCCACATACATGGCTCCCCAATAAAAGCCTGGCTCTGGATTAAAGCGCTGATTGCAATGACTGCATTGCTTCGGCATATTTAGGGGCTTACCTAAGTCTAAAGGTTTTACAAAGAGATCTCCTTTTCGGCACTTAGGGCATTTATAATTTATAATACTTTGAAAGAGATTCATAAACCTATTATGTTAACTCACAAACTGCTCATTACGTTCCAAAATTCAGGAAAAGATTTACTTACAACATCAGCGTTTTCGATTTTTACTTCTCCGAGCAATATTGTTAATGGAGCAAAAGCCATTGCCATCCTGTGGTCGTTATAAGTTTTGATCGGCTTTGATGAAGGTTTTACCTTTCCCGATAAAACATACCAGTCACTATTTTTCTCAAATGATACTCCAAGTTTTGATAGCTCGGCTTGCAGTGCTTTTAGCCTATTAGTTTCCTTAATATATAATGTTTGCACTCCTTTTATTTTTGCTTTGATACCCAAACCAGCGCACAATACAATAAAAGTCTGTGCTAAATCAGGACAATCGGTAAAATCAAATGTCAGTTCTTTAGTAAGTGCTATATCCTTCTTCGTCAAACGCACCCCATTTTCTTCTTGTTTTGTTAACACTCCAAAAGGCTCCATCATGTCTACTAATATTGAGTCTCCTTGAATAGAGCTCAAAGATAAACCTTGTAAAAAAACATCCGCTTTCTTTGCAAACGCTACCATCGAATAAAGATAGGATGCAGCACTCCAATCCAGTTCAATTGTGTAGTCAGAAGGTTGGTATTCTTGAGGCTTGATTCTTATTTTATTCTTGATCCAATTGCTTTTTACACCAAAGTGTTCCATAACATCCAGTGTCATTTGGATATATGTTTTAGAGACTATTTTTCCCTTTAGGTTGATCTCTAAACCATTTTCAAAGTAAGGGGCTATTAATAGTAATGCACTAATAAATTGACTACTGATGGAAGCATCAATATTGATGCTTCCACCCTTTATTTTTTTCCCAGCAATCATTAAAGGAGGAAAGTCATCTTTGTTTTTGTATTCTATTGAAGCACCTAATTCTCTCAATACATTTACGAGTTCACCGATTGGTCTTTCTTGCATACGTTCAGAACCTGTCAACTCAGCTTTTTCTCCTTCTTGAGTAGCGAAATAAGCAGTCAAAAAACGCATGGCTGTTCCAGCATGTCCAATGTCTATTTTGGAATCATCTTTACTTAAAGCTTGTTGTAATACCTCTGTATCATCTGCTTTGGAAAGGTTTTCTATCTCCAGCTTTTGACCACATAAAGCTTGTATGATCAATACGCGATTGCTGATGCTTTTGGAAGCAGGAAGTTTTACATTTCCCTTTATTATACTACCACTGAAACTAACTTTGCTTATCATAAACAGTCTGATAAAAGTCCAATGCTTCAATGATTTCCTGATCAGATATAGGCTGATTTACCAAAGGCTGACCGATCTTACTCAACAAGGTAAACATCACTTGGCCACGCTCATTCTTTTTATCATTTTTCACGAGCCTTATCAACTCATCATACATTTTATGATTTATCAACGTATCAGGATACCATTTCTTTAATTGAGCTGATAAATCTCTCAGAAGAGACTGACTCAAGCCAATTTTTTTATTTGATAAAAATAGTGCACAAACCATGCCCGCTACTACACAATGTCCATGGTAAGTCATTAAGCCATTTTTGATTCTATAACTCTCGATGGCGTGACCAATCGTATGCCCAAAATTTAACGCCTTTCTTATGCCGTTTTCAAAAGGATCTTGCTTTACAATTGTTTCTTTTATTTCAACTGATCTCTTTACAATATCGTCCCAATCAATATTTTTTGTAAAATCAATTTGCTGAATCTCTTTCCAATAGTTTTCATCAGCAATCAATGCGTGCTTAATTATTTCTGCAAAACCACTCTTCAATTCCACTTCTGGTAAAGTATCTAAAAACTTTGTATTTACTACCACAGCTTTGGACTCTTTGAAGGTGCCAATGACGTTTTTATATCCTCCAAAGTCAATACCGGTCTTACTTCCAATAGTGGCATCTACCATTGCTAATAAAGTCGTAGGAACTTGTATGTAATCAATTCCCCTTTTGTAGGTTGATGCTATAAATCCTCCCAAATCACCAACTACTCCACCTCCCAGATTAATAAAAACAGATTTTCTATCTGCGTTTTGCTCCAACAATTGCCCCCAAAGCTTTTGACAGGTCTCTATAGATTTATGTTGCTCACCGTGATTAATCTTTACGATAATTGGACTATTTAGCCGAATCATATCTTTCAACTCTGGTAAACATCTCTCTGCAACGATATCATCAGTCAGAATAAAGACTTTTGAGTAGTCCTCAAGGCTAAGATCAGCATTTATTTGTTGAGGGTTTTTAAAGAAAATAACTTTTGAATCTTGTATTGACATCTTATTAATACCGAAAATATCTAAGGTTGTACTAATTTACTCATAAATTAAAACCTTATGAAGCGAAGTAAAACAAACCTTCTTGTCATCATTTTGAATCCGCCAACTGGCGGATTCAACATCTACCTTTGGTCGAAACACAAAGTTAGTTTTCTCCTAACGTCGAAAGGACAACGTTTTCAGAGAATTTTAACAGCCTGATTTCAGACAACTTCATTTACTATTTCTTACCAACTTCAAAACTTTTAATTTCAAAAGGAAAATATTATATCTTACAACCTCTTTGGCTCTTTTTGTTTGTATTAAAACCGAAAAAACAATAATTTTACTAAACTTAATCTATTACCTAAGCGTTATATTAAGAAAACACAGCAAATGCTTCACGTTTCAGACAGTGCGAAAAATAGAATTTCGGAGATTAAAACCAAGGAAAGTTACGGAGAGGATTACTTCATAAGGGTCTCTGTAATTGGCGGTGGTTGTTCAGGACTATCCTATAAAATGGATTTTGACAACAAAGCCCAAGATGGTGATCAGGAATATGAAGATAAGGGAGTGAAACTAGTTACGGATATAAAAAGTATGCTGTATTTATATGACACAACTTTAGACTTTTCTGATGGCTTGAATGGTAAAGGCTTTGAATTCAAAAACCCTAACGCAACGCGTACATGTAGTTGTGGCGAAAGCTTTGCAGTATAGATGAGATCGACTCTTATTGCTTTTTGTCTATTTTACAGTATAATTTCTTTAGGACAGGTTCAAAAACAACTGGGCAACTGGCTCATGTACTTTGGTACTAACAAGATTAATGACAAATGGAGTTTGCACACCGAAGCTCAATTCAGACATTACAACATTGGATTAAACGGTCAGCAACTTTTACTCCGAACTGGCATCAATAGACATCTTAGCAAAAACTCCATCCTTACCATGGGTTACGGTTGGATCAAAACTTCTCCTGAAGATAAAAGAGACATAGCGGCATTTACTTATGAACATAGAATATTCCAACAATATATTCTAAGGAACAAACTAAAGAGGCTCAACTTTGAGCATCGATTTAGGCTAGAGGAACGTTGGGTCGAAGCTAATTATTCAACAAGAACGAGGTATAGAATTTTCCTTGCTATTCCGATTGACAATAAAAAGATCATGTATAACACGTGGTTTTTTGCCTTTTATGATGAAATTTTTATCAATATATCCGACTCGCCTTTTGACCAAAACAGACTCTACTTTGCTTTCGGCTATCAATACCGTCCTAATGCTAATATTCAAATGGGTTATCTAAAACACCATGTAGGTAATACTGGATATGATAGGTTGCAATTAGCAATTACCTATAATCTTGATTTCTCCAAGAAAAAACGCACTCCGGAGGTTCAAAACCAATAGATATTTAGAATCCTTTTAGAAAAAGTTTGATGTTTCATTTCTTTTATCGTAAATTTACGATAAAAGAAATTTAATTGATCAAAGCGTCGAACTTTACTGATACAGAAATTAGCCTAGCCAAGCTATCTAAAGCTTTAGCTCACCCTGCTAGAATTGCGATATTAAACCTATTGGCATCTAAAGAAAGTTGTGTTTGTGGTAATATTGTTGACGAATTACCTCTTTCTCAATCTACAGTATCTCAGCATCTTAAAGAGCTCAAAACAGCAGGGCTCATTAAAGGAACTATAGATGGCCCAAAAGTTTGCTACTGCATAGATCAAGACAATTGGACTCAACTCAAAAAGGAGTTTAAAAACTTTTTTGACTCTATTGAAATAGGTATTTTAAATAATTGTTGCTAAAATCATCATTTATGGATAAATCTCAGGAAATAAAAAACTTAGTAAAAGAAAAATACGGCGAAATAGCAGATCAGTCAAAAGAGGAAAATCTCAGCTCATGCTGTGGTGCGGGAGGGTGCTCTACAGTTGATTACACCATCATGAGTGATGATTATTCCAGTATTGAAGGGTATGAAGAAGGTGCTGATCTAGGTTTAGGGTGCGGTATACCTACTGCTTTTGCGCAAATCAAACATGGTGATACTGTTGTGGACTTAGGCTCTGGTGCGGGTAATGATGCTTTTGTTGCCAGAAGCTTAGTTGGCTCCAAAGGAAATGTGGTGGGTATTGACATGACACCTAAAATGATTGAAAAGGCAAAGACCAACAATGAAAAGCTAGGATATAACAACGTGAGCTTTAGGTTAGGGGAGATTGAAAAAATGCCCCTTAAGAATGATTTTGCCGATGTGGTCATTAGCAACTGTGTTCTAAATCTGGTACCTAACAAGGCAAAGGCTTTTGAGGAAATGTACCGAATCATTAAGCCAGGAGGGCATTTTAGCGTTTCTGATGTTGTACTGATTGGATCACTACCTAATCAACTTAAAGAAGCCAGTGAGATGTATGCAGGATGTGTCTCTGGGGCCATTCAAAAAGGAGATTATCTGATATTGCTTCAGCAAGCCGGCTTTGAAAACATCAAAGTTCAAAAGCAAAAAGAAATTGTCATACCTGATGATATATTATCTAACTACATGAGTAAAAAAGATATTGCTACGTATAAGGAAGATGGAACAGGGATTTTCAGTATTACGGTATTTGGACAAAAACCACAAAACGCTTGTAAACCGGGAAGTGGTTGCTGTTAATAATTATGAGGTTTAAAGTTATAAGTTATTTATGAAGAAAAGGATATTAATACTTTGTACAGGAAATTCATGCAGAAGTCAAATGGCGGAAGGTTTTATGCGTGAACATGGCGGAGACAATTTTGAAGTGTTTAGCGCAGGTATCGAGACACATGGTGTTAATCCCAAAGCGATCAAGGTAATGCAAGAAGTAGGAATTGATATCAGCCATCATACCTCAGATAATATTGATCAGTTTACGGATCAAACTTTTGATTACATTATTACCGTTTGTGACAATGCTAATGAAAACTGTCCTTATTTCCCAGGGAAAGCCAATAGGTTACATCAAAATTTTCCTGATCCAGCAAAAGCAACTGGAACAGAGGAAGAAGTTTTAGATGCTTTTAGGCATACAAGAAATTTGATTAAGGAATTTTCTGTGTCGTTTTTTAAACATTACTAGTTAAAACCTAATAATCCAATGGGCTTTTAATACTCAAAAGCGCATCATTTGCAATGTGTGTGTAAATCAAAGTGGTAGTAATATTGCTATGTCCCAAAAGTTTTTGAATATGGGTTATACCAATTCCATCCTCCAATAAATGAGTAGCAAAACTATGCCTTAAAGTATGCAAAGTGGCTTTCTTTTTAACATTTGCCTTTCCTAATGCTCTCTTAAATAGTTGTCCAGCACTTTCTGCAGAATATTTTCCTCCTCGTTGCCCTTCAAATAAATACTCTTTTGGCTTGTACGCAATGTAATATTCTCTCAATAGCTTGAGTACTTTTTCAGACAGGATAGTATATCTATCTTTTTTACCTTTCGCACCCCTTATATGAATCAACATCCTTTCAGAGTCAATATCTATTTTCTTTAGTTCCAATAATTCTCCTATTCTTAAGCCAGCACTATAGATTACTGAAATAATTGCCTTATGTTTTAAATTATTGGTATTTTCCATTATTCTTTGCACTTCTTTTTTACTCAAAACAATAGGCAATTTATTTTCTCTTTGAGTAACCTTTAAATACTCAAAAGGTATATTACGATGATATATTTCTTTATAAAACAGTTTTAAACCACCAACTATTTGCCTTTGATATGAGGCTGAAATACCCTTTGTATTGACCAAGTGGTAAATAAATTCAAATAATGCTTCATCAGAAATAGATTTAAACGGTTTACCCTTAAAATGTGATTTCACCATTAAAAGGTGTCCCTTGTAGCTATTGATCGTTTGCTTACTATAACGTTTTAACTCTAATATTTTCACAAATTCTGTAACTATATCCATAAGCCAAAAGTAACTGAATTCAATCAGAAACTACAGATTAACTTGATATTTCAGTGTTAAAACGAAGTTTTTAGCTACATTTGGATTAACCATAAGTTGCAAGAAAAGTAGGCTTCGCTATTGGTTCTCCTTCCGAAGTGCGTTGCACTTCGAAATTCCCAAACCAACTACTTTCCTTGCAACGCTTCACCATTCAAAAAAGGTGCGAAGCCGATTGCCTATATTAATAGTTACTCATCTTGCAACTGCCGTTTAAACGTAATTTCTGTATTCTCTTTTTTGAAACGCATTTTTACTCCTTTCATTTTTTCTTAACTTTCAGTCATGAAAAAATAAATCGTAAAACTACGTTTACACGGTGAAGCGTTGCCATTAATTTATGAAAAACATTGTCTACCTACTATTGTTATTACCAATCGGAATTTGTGCGCAAACAAAAAAGGATATTGAACCGAAAAATGAAAGTTATATTACGACTGATTTATTTTCGCCATTTTATTTTCAAGGAAACACAAAAGGATTTAGTAATAACGGAACACCTCGTTGGCGAATTGGATATATAAAAAACTTGAATACTAAAACAAAAATCGGAATAGATATTGGTTATGGAAATGCTAATAATTCCCTTATTCAAACATTTGATAAGTATTCGCTTTGGGAAATACGACCTGAATATTACCACATAATTAATCCGAACAGAAAAACTTTAAAATATTTTTCTTTAGAGTTATTCTATTTAAATCAAAACGAGGAATTCGAGAATCAATCATTTTTTTCGGAACAAAACGAATATCTGACATTTGACAGAGCTGATTACAATCGACAAAAAATTGGTTTAATACCGAAATTTGGAATGTTTGTAAATCTATCTAACAGAGTTGGACTAAATTGGTATACTGGAGTTGGAATAAATTATAGAATAAATAGTTACGATAATTTTGTGAATCTAAGAACAAGGCAATTTGACGAAGAACATTTTTCACCTTATTACAGGAAAGAGGGAAATAAAATTGGAGTAGAATTCACAATTGGACTAAAAATATACTACCGAATAAAAAACTAATGGCAACAACGTATATAGCTCATAGCTGGACAGTTGCTTAATCGAAGTTAAGGCATATTTGGAAAGCCGCCAAATTTTTAAATTTGACGATTTCCAAAAAAAAAGATAAATAGTAAAATTTAAAAATCTGGCTCGTCCTTAATCCGAAAATAATTTTATAATTTGCACGCTACGAGCCATATACAAGACCGTTACCTACAATTATGAAAATCCGCATTTTAACCATATTTCTGCTGACAATTGGAATAACCAATGCCCAAGAAAAATATTCGGAATTGATTATTGGTACGTGGGAATTTGACAAAAACTGTGATTTAAGAACAGACGCTGAAAAGAACGAATTTGAGGAAATTCCTTGGTGTCCACCATATACCGAAAACGGAACAGGATATCCGACTCGAACTTATAAAAATGACGGAGAATATATCCACTATTTTACATCTGAACACATAGAATACGGAAAGTGGAAAATCAGAAACGGAAAACTAATTTTAAAGAATAGAATATCAAAACAAAACGCTGAATCAAGAAAAGAACTGATGGAAAGATTTTTAAAAAAAGGACTGATTTCAAAAGAATCTGACGGATTTTATTATCAAAAACCGATTGAAATTGACATCAAAAGTTTAACTGAAAATCAACTCGAATTCGGAAATGAAAAAGTTTACTCGATTCACAAACGAATAAAATAACTGTAGGTAACACCATTCAAAAAAGGTGCGAAGCCGATTGCCTATATTAATAGTTACTCATCTTGCAACTGCCGTTTAAACGTAATTTCTGTATTCTCTTTTTTGAAACGCATTTTTACTCCTTTCATTTTTTCTTAACTTTCAGTCATGAAAAAATAAATCGTAAAACTACGTTTACACGGTGAAGCGTTGTAGTGCATTTAAAGAAACGCCATGATTACAGTTCAACATAGATTTTTAGACCACCAAATAAATCCAAAGACTGAAATACTGATAATCGGAACATTTAATCCCGAAACAGCGGACAATGACGCTGAATTTTTCTATGGACGCAGCAGAAACTATTTGTGGAGACTTCTTCCAACAGCCTTTGGCAAGACAGACTTAAAAGGTGCTTCCAAACAGAAAAAGTTGGATTTTATTAGGGAGTATAAAATTGACCTTACTGACCTGATTGAAGAAATTCAAGTTGATGAAGGTCAAGAAGCCAATTACTATGATGGCTACATTGACAATAAAGTAACTCGATGGAAAAATATTACCGGACTCATTGACACTCTTCCGAACTTGAAAAGGGTTTGCTTTACGAGAAAAACCTTCTCTGATATACCGAACATGAAAAAGCAACTATCAGAAATCCAAAAACATTGTGACAGCAAAGGAATTGCCTTCCAGGCTTTGACCACCCCTGCCAGATTTTACCGAGAAGACAAACAAACGGAATGGACAAATTTTCTTTTGAATGGTAACAGGTAAAGAAACAAATACGATTTATTTTTCTGAAAAACTGCGATCTGATAAGCGTTTTACAAAGACTTGTAATGCTCTGACTGACATTCTTGACAAGCATTCCATAAAATACGACTTCTTAAAATCAACAAAAGATATTTGGTGCAGGGACTACATGCCAATTCAGACTGAAAAGGGAAAATTCGTCCAGTTCCGTTATGAACCCTCGTATTTAACAGACGACTTAGAACTTCAATCAGACCCTAAAGAAGTTTGTAAAGCCAACCACATTAAACCTCAATTCTCTAAAATCAACCTTGACGGTGGCAATGTTGTGAATTGGTCAGATAGAGCAATTATTACTGACCGAGTTTTTGACGAGAACCCAGAATACTCAAGTAAAAACAAACTGATTGCTGAAATTGAAAAACTTCTTGAAGTGGAGATAATCCTTATTCCACAAATAAAATCTGATATGACAGGTCATGCAGACGGAATGGTACGATTTGTTGACAAAAACACAGTGCTTGGAAATGACCGAGAAAAGGAGTTTAAATATTGGAAGAACGGAATTAGCCAAATCCTGAAAGAAAAAGGAATTGAATACATTGACATTCCGTTTCTTGACTACAAAGAAAAGAAATACCCCGACCATGCAATTGGTTGCTATGTGAACTATTTAGAAGTTGAAAATCTGATTGTGCTTCCAATATTTGAAACAGAGAAAAACCAAGACCAAGAAGTTTACGACAAGTTCAGAGAGATTTTCCCAGACAGAAAGATTGAGACGATTAATTACAACGAAATCGGACTTCATGGCGGTCTGTTGAACTGTACGACATGGACGATAAGAGACTGAAAATGAATAAAAACGCACTACAACATTGTATAAGCGTAATGCGGGCTATACGGTTAAATTTGAGCATTTTTGCTCCTAAAAAACTTTGCGATGGGCGGACAGTTTATCACTCCGAAACCCCGCACTACGCTTATACTTGACCGTTGCAAGAAAAGTAGGCTTCGCTATTGGTTCTCCTTCCGAAGTGCGTTGCACTTCGAAATTCCCAAACCAACTACTTTCCTTGCAACGCTTCACCATTCAAAAAAGGTGCGAAGCCGATTGCCTATATTAATAGTTACTCATCTTGCAACTGCCGTTTAAACGTAATTTCTGTATTCTCTTTTTTGAAACGCATTTTTACTCCTTTCATTTTTTCTTAACTTTCAGTCATGAAAAAATAAATCGTAAAACTACGTTTACACGGTGAAGCGTTACCACACATTAGGAAAAAATGAAAGTTAGACTTCTATTCATATTGATTTCAATTCTTTTTACCGAAATAGCACTTGGTCAAATAAGAAATGACAGCTTTTTTCAGCAACATGATTTTGAAATGGCAAGGTTTGTTGGGATGAAATACAATCCCATTAAGGACGAGCTTGGAGAGCCTTATCATGCTGCAATCCTTGACACAACATTAATGACAAGAACGCATTATTACAAAGTGGCGGTTAACAAAGATTCAATTGATTTTCAAATTCATTATGACAAAAACCTTTGGTGTAATGGTTTTTCTTTCATGGCTGACAGCCAAAAATATTCAGAAGAAATTTTAAGTTTTACCAAAGATTTTATCAAAACTGAAAAATGGTTGGTTTCTCCAAATAGATATTTAGTTTCGGTTCAAAACCTTGATGATGGACAAATATTTGTGCTTTTTAAAGCAACTGCCTATCCCATAATTCTTGCTCAACTTGACGCTATTGACTTCAATCTCAGAAAAGGGACAAAAGAGTATTCAAATTATCATATTGAACGGGCGGAGAGTGGTATTCGGGAAGTATATCAAACAATTCTCGCTGCTTCAACGATAAATAGTATAACTAAAAGTGAACTGAATACTCTCACAAAAATTTACAAGACTTACACTGACATTCTCAACTACAATGGAGTTAAAATAAGCTTTATACAATATAATGAAAATGTGTTTTTCAACTTAATCCCAAATGATGTAAAAAGCTTAAGGCATAGGTCAGTAGATGAAGTTGACTTTACCCAGATAGAAAATTTAGTAGCCTTTTGAAAAGTCAGTTTAAAATATCAGACCCTACCTTTTGGCAACAAATAAATTCGGCTTATCAAAATGGTGGTGGGATATATAAGCTGATATTAAAAGATAAATCGGATTTTCCTGTTCGAATTGGTAGGCTCTTAAAGAAAGACGAGAATGGAGTGCTATATATTGGGAAAGCTATTAGCTTTTTGGATAGGGTAATTGAACTCAAAAAATCACTTTCACCTGACCATTTCTCCTCGAAGCATGAATGTGGTGTTAGATTTAAAAGCTTTTTGAAAAATCATTTTGAATTTGAAAATTTATGGGTGGAGTTAATACAAACAAACGATATTGACCAATTGGAAATCGAAGAGCTTTTTAAATATGAAACTGAGTTCGGAGAGCTCCCTCCAATGAATAGAAGAAAATAAAAACGTGTGGTAACAATGTATATAAAAAATAGGCGAAAAAGTAGTTTTAGTATTTTCTGCAATTACTTTTATTTGTTTAAACTGTTATTTAATTCTCTTCAACCCTACCAAAAATTATAAAAAAGCAATCAAAAAAATAAAAATAGGAAACATGAAAAAGATCTTTTGTATTACAATTACACTTTCACTTTTGGCATCAAAGTCATACTCTCAGATTGATAAACTATATGACGATAAAAAATGGGAAATACATGCTCAATATGTAAATTTTTCATATAATGAAAACCCCTCTCAATCAGAATCTTTTTCATTTATTAATCCTTTTGGAATGAGATTAGGTATTGACCAAGTTGGCACTGCCAAAAATCATTTTTATTGGAACCCTAGATTAGGAATAGATGCGATTTGGGGGGTGTTACTAGGTTTGGTAACAGAGAATAAGATTAATGATTTTGACGCCTTTGACAGCTGGGGAGTTAGTAGTGGAATTCTCGGACAATTTAATTGGACAAAAAATATTATTAGTAAAGACAATTTAGTAGTTGCTGCCGGAATCGAATTTGGAGATTATTCTACAGGAAGTTCTGGTTATCATGGTGGAATTGGTCCAAGTGTTCTAACTGATTACGCTATAAGTGAAAATATTGCTCTAGGAATAAATCTTTGGGCTTCAAAGTCACTTGCAAGTACAGATGAACTCTCTAAGGGGATGTGGTTTTATGGAGTATTTCCTAGAATTTTATTTAAAAAAGGGTGGTTCATTCAACCAGGAGTAATGTTTACATCTGAAGAAAATAATGAAAAGTATTCAAGGTTTGAAATAAATATTGGTAAAAAAATAGGGAATTAAACTTATTTGTAAAACCTCTTTGTTTTGTTACCAGTGAAACTAAACTAACAGAAATAAAATAACACTTCTGCTAACACGGTATATAGCAAATAGGGCGTTCGGTGGTTTAGGAAAGTTCAGTGCTATTTACAAACACCGCCAAATCGTTGATTTGGCTTTTAAGAATGAATAAATTAAAAACAAAATACAACGATTTGGCTCAGAGCTAACCCGAAAGTTTATCGCTTTCCACTGCCCTACTTGCCATATACTAAACGTTGCAAGAAAAGTAGGCTTCGCTATTGGTTCTCCTTCCGAAGTGCGTTGCACTTCGAAATTCCCAAACCAACTACTTTCCTTGCAACGCTTCACCATTCAAAAAAGGTGCGAAGCCGATTGCCTATATTAATAGTTACTCATCTTGCAACTGCCGTTTAAACGTAATTTCTGTATTCTCTTTTTTGAAACGCATTTTTACTCCTTTCATTTTTTCTTAACTTTCAGTCATGAAAAAATAAATCGTAAAACTACGTTTACACGGTGAAGCGTTGTGTGTCATGCAAAAACCCACCGCACAAATAGCACATTTGCAATTCGCACAAGCCGACTCACAAGCCAAAATTGCAAAAGAGCTATTTTCTCCCCTCGCTCCATTGACAATTGAATAATTCTTTCTAAATTTGACCTTTTTAAGTCAAGTCTGATTATGGTAAAATGACACTAGGGCAAAAAATAAAGGAATTGAGAGAATCAAAAGGCATGTTACAGAGACAACTAGCTGCCAAACTTGAAATTGGTGACGGTTTTTTAAGCAAAGTCGAACATGACCAAAAAGCCTTAAAGCGAGAACATCTCAATTCCATCAGTAAAATCTTCGACTATCCATTGGAAGAACTCGAATCTTTATGGATTGCAACAAGAATTTATGAATTAGTCAAAGACGAGCAATCTGCACTTAACGCACTGAAAGTCGCAGAAGAACAAATAAAATACGGAAAAACACATGCCAAAGTATAATAGAAACATTGATGAACTAAAAGAAAATGCCGCTTTGTGGTGGCCAGAAGAATTGAAAAAGAAAAATTCTTTGGCAAATGTTCTTCCACTTCTCTTGAAAACTCAAGACGATTTTTTAAGCATTTTAAATTTGAGTAAAAAAGAACCTTTTCAGGTTTTTAAGTTAATTGACGTTGCAAAATTCCCAGGTAATCTATTTTTAAAGCACTTAGTTGTTCTATCTGATTATGGTGGTGAACCAATTCAGCGACTTGGCCGCTCATTCAAAGACATTTTCCCAAAAGATAAAAAAGGAAATTACTTTATGGAGTTCCTTTGGAAAGGAGAAAAATTCAAATACACGTTTGAAGAACTTCCAGTAAAGGGATTAAATAACAAAAAACTTTACGTTGACGGAGATAATCTTTCAATCGAAACCGAACTAAACAGTTTAATGAAAGACATTATTGCAATTCTACTTTTTGCATCTACTTCTGATGCAGCAGACCAAGCAGCTTTGGATTCTTGTGAAATAGGAACTTTGCTAGGAAATGAAGAAGAACTTGCAAATTTTGTCAAACAACGATACATAATCGTTAGCCGAATTACAGGTGGTGCTACAGCAAATAGTTTAGGTCAATTAGCTCAAACTGAAATAGTAGAATTTCTGTCAAATGTATTAGACGAAGACTATGAAATAGTAAGAAACGGTTACATCAATCTGAAAGGCTATGACAAGGGTGGTGGAATGCCGTTTGATATAGTTGTGAAACGGAACGATAAAGCCGTAGGAATTGAAGTCAGCTTTCAAGTCACCACAAATAGTACGATTGAAAGAAAATCGGGTCAAGCTGCGGACAGATACAATTTAATGCATAAGGATGGCTACAAAATTGCCTATGTTCTTGACGGAGCGGGTAATTTTCAGCGTTCTTCTGCAATTTCCACAATTTGCCAATTCAGTGATTGTACTGTCGCTTACACCATAAGTGAGTTTAAGGTTCTTGCTGATTGGATTAAATCCGAACTGTCATGATAAAATTTATAGACTTATTTGCAGGTACGGGCGGAATTAGACTTGGATTTGAACAAGCTCTGAAAAAATTCGGAGTAAAATCAGAGTGTGTTTATTCCTCAGAAATAGATAAAAATGCTTGCCAATCATACGAGTTGAATTTTGGTCATAATCCATTTTCAGATATCACCCAAGTCAATGAACTTCCAAAGTTTGATTTCATGCTTGCAGGGTTTCCTTGTCAGTCATTTTCTTATGCAGGAAAACAAAGGGGATTTGGAGATACAAGGGGAACCTTGTTTTTTGACGTAGAGCGACTTCTTAAAAAATACCGCCCAAAAGGATTCCTCCTTGAAAATGTTAGGGGGCTAACCACTCATGACAAAGGAAGAACTTTTGAAACCATTATAAATTCACTTCAAGCTCTTGGATATAAAGTAGAGTATCGATTGTTAAATTCAAGCAACTTTAATGTAGCTCAAAACAGAGTTCGGATATACATACTCGGTATTCTAGAAGATGATTTTGAAATTAAAATCCAATCAGATACAGGAGCCGTTGACTCTCATAACTTTATTCAGAGAAATGGTCAAAGAAGCCTTTTTGATACTGAAAAAGACTTTACCGTAGTTAAGGACATTTTAGAAACCAAGCCAGACAAAAAATATTTTTGTAGTGAGACTTTTAGCAATCAATTAAAGAAAGTAATTGGGAATGATTTATCAAAACTCCACGGCTACAGACTTATCGACACTCGAAATGGAAATTCAATACATTCTTGGGAACTTGGAATAAAAGGAGAATGCACTAATGATGAAATCGAGTTTTTGAATCTGTTAATTGCAAATCGAAGAAAGAAGATATTTGGAACTCATCAAGACGGTAAAGCCTTGACAAAAGAGCAGATTCAAACTTTTTACACCAAAGACAATTTTGAGTCGGTTACAGCCTCATTGATTCAAAAAGGATATCTGAGCAACTATGATGAAAAGTATAATCCAGTTTGCGGGAATATGTCATTTGAAGTATTCAAGTTTTTAGACCCTGAAAGTATTTCGATTACATTAACTGCTTCCGACACAAACAGACTTGGGATTGTTCAAAATGGAAAAGCAAGAAGATTGACACCTAGAGAATGTGCTAGACTTCAAGGTTTTCCTGACACTTATAAACTTTTAGACAATGACAATGCAGTTTATAAACAAATGGGAAATGCGGTTACAGTACCCGTAATTCAAGCATTGATAACTGACTTGATAGAAAATAATGATTCAATTGTAGATAAAATAGCCAACGCTAAGTCATACACATTGGCAAGTCGCTCAAGCCTAACCCACGAGCCAAAACTTGCCAAAGAGTATGCCTTTGCCAGCGCTGAAGAAAAAGCACGAACACACAACATTGTATAAGAGCAATAGCGGGTGAAGTAGTGAAATCAAGGTCATTGCATTTAATAAACTTTTGTGGTGGCGGACAGGTAATGGCCTTGAAATCCGCTACTGCTCTTATACTTGACCGTTGCAAGAAAAGTAGGCTTCGCTATTGGTTCTCCTTCCGAAGTGCGTTGCACTTCGAAATTCCCAAACCAACTACTTTCCTTGGACTTACACTTCAAGGACAGGAAGAATGTAGTTTAATAGAACGTGCTTCTGTTGCTTCATGTAAAGGGGATTTAAACGAGACAGAATCTGCTCTCCGAGAACTAATCAAGGATTTCCCGAATCATAATCTGAGTGAAGAATTTAAACTGAAACTCGGTGAGACATTATATCAAAGTGGAAAGTATAACGAATCGAAAGAGTTACTATCAGAACTATTCGAACAAATCCCAGACACCACCCCAAGAAACTATGAATTAATCAAATGTCCGACCAACTATGATTCTCAGTTTCCCGAAAGAAAATATGGGTGTTTAAGAATTGTCTTCCCTGAAGATAATATCCACATAAAGCATGACATCCTTTTAGTTTTAAGTGACATCGCAATTCATGACAAAGAACCGAAGACTTCAATTGAATACCTTGAGTTAGCTAGCAGCAAATACTTTAAAAACAACGGCTGTGGAAATGGAATAAATATGGTGGAAGGCTACCTTGCAATAAAGCTTGCTGAATCATACATGTTGGATAAGGACACGCTTAGTGCGCTGACCGAACTCATCCCCCAAACTCGAAATTGGGATGCAGATTTAGATAGAATCAAGGAGTTGACTCAACAATGTATTTCAGCCCTATACACCGAAGAAGAAACTAAAAAAATCATACAAGAAGCATCCAGTTCACTGCATATTGAAGAGATTGAGAACACGGGAAGAACTTTCAAGGTATACAACTATCAACTTTTTGACAAGAAACTACGATACACTACAATAAGGCCAGGTGATAATCAAACAGAAACAATTGACGACTTTAGGGAAAACCTTAGTAAACAATTAACCGAAGCACTAATTCAATAAAAAAAAGCCTACGCCCAACAATGGCTAAGCAAACATGCTCGATGAACGTAAACATTCAAATATTATCTTTCAAACCAAATTCATCTTGGCGATGAAATTCGCGGTTTCAAACCCGCACTTCGCTTATACTTCACCGTTGAAACACATTCGGCAAAGCCGACCTTAATCCTTTCGTCCTCCTTCGTCGGACTTTCAGTCTTAAGGGAATGTGTTTCAATGCGACCAAAGACAACTAAGTGCATAAGTTTTATCATTTTCTATACATATTGATTTTTAAATGTATAGATTTTGTTGTTTTCTATACAAAAGAAATTATCTTTGAATAGATTTTTAGAAATTCTTTACATATGACAACTTGGGGATTAACAGATTTGCCTTTAAACATTGATTTAGAAACAAAAAAGGTATTGAAGGCTCTGCCGGCAGCACATGCTGCATTAGCGGAATTAAAAGGTATTGCATCTACAATCCCAAATCAAAACATCTTAATTAACACGCTTGGATTACAAGAAGCAAAGGACAGTTCAGCAATTGAGAACATTATTACAACACATGACGACTTATACAAATCAGAATTAAACCTTGATGCTTTCAAGTCTCTTCAAGCCAAAGAAGTTCAGAATTATATTGCTGCCTTGAAGAAAGGATTTGAATTAATCACAAAAACGGAATTATTGACAAATAAGAGTATTTTGCAAATTCAAGAAATACTGGAAGATAACAAAGCTGGATTTAGAAAATTGCCAGGCACAGCATTGAAGAATGCAGCAACAGGTGAAACAATTTATACTCCACCGCAAGATTATGATGAAATAATACGATTAATGGCAAATCTTGAACGCTATATCAATGACTCTGAATTACAAGACTGCGACCCATTAATAAAAATGGCAATTATCCATTTTCAATTTGAAAGCATTCACCCATTTTATGACGGAAACGGTAGAACGGGCAGAATTATAAATATTCTTTATTTGATTTTAGAGAAACTCCAAACATTGCCAATTCTATATTTGAGCAATTATATCATTAAAAACAAACCGGACTATTATCACTTCTTGCAAAAAGTCAGAGACGAAAATTTATGGGAAGATTGGGTATTGTTTATGATTAAAGGTGTTGAACAAACATCTAGGGAAACAATTGAATTAATCACTAAGATTAAGGAATTAATGCTTGACTACAAACACCGACTTCGTGATAACTATAAGTTCTATAGTCAGGATTTGCTCAATAATTTGTTCAAGCATCCTTACACCAAGATTGAATTTATTGTCAATGACTTAGGTGTTTCAAGACTAACAGCAGCGAATTATTTGAATAAACTGGCAGAAGATAAAATGCTTCGGAAAGACAAATTAGGAACTGGTAATTATTATATCAACGAGGAATTATTTGACTTATTGACAAAAAGATAAACGCACAGGTGGTAACAATGTATATACAAAATAGGCGAAATGGTAGTAAATTCAAAGGTTGTAGCCCGCTTCAGCATCGTAACGGTTTGATAAGTTTGATGCCCGAAATCGCCTACTTTGCATACACGAACCGTTGAAACACATTCGGCAAAGCCGACCTTAATCCTTTCGTCCTCCTTCGTCGGACTTTCAGTCTTAAGGGAATGTGTTTCAATGTCGAGCTAAACCAAATTGCTTCTCCGCTACTCTCCTCTTGCTCGCCTTTGCCGGACTTCGAGTCAAAACGTGTTCCAACAAAACGTTAAACGCAATTTGATTCCACATCTCGAACTTTTCAAATTACATAAGTTGAGTTGTTACGTTCATTCCATGAACTACAAACTGACAATGCTCAATGTCCAGCGGAAAGTATTTACATTTCGCATTGTCTATCAACTTTTGTAATTTTCGTTCTCAATGCGGAACTACGTTTAGCTCGACATTGGGCTTCATGTAAAAGTGCCGACACACAAGCAAAGAGTGCTATCGCACACATTGCTTTTTTGCCAACGCGCTGACTGAATAAAATTGTGAGTAATTCGACCGACAGACCCAAGGAAAAAAGTCGTCATTTTGGTATCTTGCAAGATTAACTTAGGACAAGTAGATAAATGGAATTAAAGGAAAAGATTACAGTAGAAGAAGTGAATGGAAAAGCATTCAAAATCAGAATGGTTGAGGCTTCGGAACACGGTAATGCTGCGTTAACTCACTACTTGCACAATCACAAAAATGGGGTTTCAGGCTTTTATAAAAAAGAAGCACTAACTCATATTAAACGAGCTTTAGAATACAAATTCCCCCAAGACACAATCACAAGTAAAGCAGCTGAAGAAGCTTTACAGTACATGATTTTTGACTTCCAAAAAGAAATCCCCTTTCCTGCTCCAACAAAACCAAAGTTCAAATTCATTGACTTATTCGCAGGAATCGGTGGCTTTAGACTTGCCATGCAAAACCTTGGAGGGAAGTGTGTTTACACAAGCGAATGGGACGAACAAGCGAAAAAAACTTACCAAGCTAACTTCGGAGAAGTTCCATTTGGCGACATAACCAAAGAGGAAACTAAAAAATTCATTCCTGACAATTTCGATGTTTTGTGTGCAGGTTTTCCCTGTCAAGCTTTTTCAATTGCAGGTAGACGTGGTGGTTTTGAAGATACAAGAGGAACTTTGTTCTTTGATGTCGCTGAGATTATTAAACGAAAACAACCCAAAGCAATATTTCTTGAAAACGTCAAAGGCTTAAGAAATCACGACAAGGGAAAAACACTAAAAACAATTCTAAATGTTCTCCGAGAGGACTTAGGGTATTATGTTCCTGAACCACAAATTCTAAACGCCAAAGACTTTGGAGTTCCACAAAATCGCGAACGAATCTTTATCGTAGGTTTTCGAAAAGATTTAGGAATAAATGACTTTCAATATCCAGAACCAACCAATAAAAATGCGGTTTTAGATGATATTTTGGAAGAAAATGAAGTTTCTGTAAAATATTACCTTTCTACAACTTACGTCCAAACTCTAAAAAACCATAGAGCAAGACACGAAAGTAAAGGAAACGGGTTTGGTTATGAAATAATTCCAAATGATGGAACTGCAAACGCGGTTGTATGTGGTGGAATGGGCAGAGAACGAAATTTAGTTTTTGATGATAGACTGACAAATTTCAAACCAATAACGAACATTTCAGGAAAGGTTAATCGAGAAGGAATTAGAAAAATGACACCACGAGAATGGGCAAGATTACAAGGCTTTCCAGACAATTTTAAAATCATAGTTTCAGACGCACAAGCATACAAACAATTCGGAAATTCAGTTGCAGTTCCCGCAATTCAGGCAACAGCGGAAAAAATAATAGAAAAACTTAACTGCAAATGATTACAGGAAATAAGGGAGAATGGAGCGAAATTTATGCGCTTTTCAAATTATTAGGCGATAAACAATTGTTTCTTGGAAACAAAGACATTGAAAAGTTAGAAGGTTTCGTTTATCCAATTATCAAAATACTTCGCACCGAAAACAACGGTAATTTTGAATACTCAATTCAAGATGAAATCATTCTAGTTTCGGGAGATGAAGAAGTTTTAAAAATTCCTATTTCAGACTTTAAAAACAAAGCTCTTTTTCTTCTAAATGCAATAAAGCAAAATAAAGAAAGGACTTTTTCTGTTCCAGAAATTGAGGAATTTATGCAATCCATAAATTGTATTTCCTTAAAAGCAAGTTCTACAGCGAAAACTGACATTACTATTGTTGTTCACGACCAAAGAACGAATCAACAACCAACATTAGGTTTTAGCATAAAATCACAACTTGGAAGCCCTTCTACTCTATTAAATGCAGGTAAAACAACAAACTTTATTTATAAAATTAAAGGAGCAAAACTTTCAAAAGATGAAATTGAGCGAATCAATTCAATTGCTTCGAGAAGTAAAATAATGGATAGAATTGTTCAAGTTCATAAAAATGGCGGACAATTTGAATTTATAAAAACAGAGAGACAGATATTTTCAAACAACCTTGTTCTAATAGACAGTTTGCTTCCAGAGATTTTATCGCAAATAGTTTTTGACTTTTATTCAAGTGAGTTTTCGCACTTGACCGATTTAGTAAACAAAACGGCTGATAAAAATCCATTAAACTTCGACATTGAAAACGAACATAAGTTTTACGAATACAAAATAAAACGCTTCTTGACTGATGTTGCACTTGGAATGATGCCTTCACAAGTTTGGACCGGAAAATATGATGCAACAGGCGGATACTTAATCGTCAAAGAAAATGGAGACGTTTTATGTTATCATATTTACAACAGAAATGAATTTGAGGATTACTTGCTAAATAATACAAAGCTTGATACTGCAAGTTCTTCTCGACACGGATTTGGGGAAATTTACAAAGAAAATGGAGAGCTATATTTTAATCTGAATTTACAAATTAGGTTTACAAAATAGCCAACGCTGAAAACCAAGCAGAACGGAATAAAGCCAGCAGGTAACAATGTATAAAAATAATAGCGGTTTAATCGCTAAAACGAAAGTAAGTAAATATAAAAAAGGTCTGTGTTTAACCGAAAAATTAGTGCGTATAAACCCACTACTATTCTTATACTAGACCGTTGAAACACATTCGGCAAAGCCGACCTTAATCCTTTCGTCCTCCTTCGTCGGACTTTCAGTCTTAAGGGAATGTGTTTCAATGTCGAGCTAAACCAAATTGCTTCTCCGCTACTCTCCTCTTGCTCGCCTTTGCCGGACTTCGAGTCAAAACGTGTTCCAACAAAACGTTAAACGCAATTTGATTCCACATCTCGAACTTTTCAAATTACATAAGTTGAGTTGTTACGTTCATTCCATGAACTACAAACTGACAATGCTCAATGTCCAGCGGAAAGTATTTACATTTCGCATTGTCTATCAACTTTTGTAATTTTCGTTCTCAATGCGGAACTACGTTTAGCTCGACATTAGCAATAATCAAAATAGAATCCATCGAAAATGAAATTACCGCAATTTTTCTTTAGGGAACAAGTTTGGAAGACTTTATGCTCTAGTGTATCGTTATTTTTTATTTGTGTTTTAACACAAGCCCAAATTACAGACAGTACAAAATTGAGTAAAGTCAATTCATATGTTGATTTCGGAGGCTTTTTTCATGGAGGGTTAGCATCCGTAAACGTTGAGGGACGGGTGTTCTCAGGCACGAGACTGACATGGTACGCCAGAGCTGGTGTTGGAAGTGGAGGGTTAGATCAAGACGGAGGCCCAGGTGTTTTAGGAGCTGTGACTATGTTAACAGGAAAAGATAACAACCATTTTGAAGTTAATGGAGGGATGTTTATAGGAAAATATAGTGATGTCCAAGATGAATTCTTTTTTCTTCCGATAATCGATCTTGGATATAGATATCAGAAGCCAGAAGGTGGTTTTATTTTTAGATGCAATGTCGGTTTTCTAGGAATTAGATTTGGTCTAGGACATGCATTTTGAGCTTCCATATCTAAGTAAAATATTGCCACAAAATAAAAAGGCATATGCAATCTATTATGCTAGCTGCTCGAAAGCCAAACTTAATTTAACGTAAATTTGAAAGAATCGAACATAACCGTTTCTAAAACTGCCAAATACTATACACTTGGTGAGCTTTCTGAGCAAACTAAGCAAATCTGGTTTGTCTGTCATGGTTATGGTCAACTAGCTCGTTTTTTTCTACGAAAGTTTGAAGTCCTAGACGATGGCCATAACTTTATCGTTGCTCCTGAAGGGTTACACCGTTTTTACTTAAGTGGGACTAGTGGCAGAGTTGGAGCCTCCTGGATGACTAAAGAAGCCAGAGAAGATGATATAAAAGATTACATCAACTATCTCGATGCTCTATACATTGAAGTACTGTCCAAGACAACACAAAAGGTCACCATTAATGTTTTAGGTTTTTCCCAAGGGGCAGCAACAGTCTCCAGATGGATTGGTAATGGAAAAACAAGTATTGATAACTTAATACTTTGGTCTGGCATATTCCCTCCTGATATGAACTTTGAAGTAAATCGCGGTGCATTGGAAGACTTAAACATACACTTGGTAATTGGCAATCAAGATGAATATATAGAACAAGTGGATATTGAAGAGCAGCAAAAAGCACTACACGAAAAGAAAATCCCCTTCAAATTATTATCTTTTGATGGTAATCATGATATTGATACGGATACTTTGGTCAAATTAAGTCAAACACTATGAGTTTTATAAATGAATTTGAGGAAATGTTGACTGGCGGACATCACAACTCACTGGGCAAGACCGAAGAAGTTGTAGAGATCATCTTAAATGACCAAGACAGGCTTGAGGAGCTTTATCAATGCTATTTTAGTAAAGATGAGGTCGTTAGGCTCCGCGTATCAAGTGCTTTCAAGAGAGTTTGCAAAGCTAACAAAGAATGGCTCGTACCCTATCTAGATCGCTTTCTCGATACCATTTCGCAAATAGATCAAGCATCTACAAAATGGACCATAGCGCAATTGTTTACTATTTTAAAGCCATTAATGAGTGACAAGCAATTTTCAAAAGCCACGGAAATATTGAAACACAATCTGGCAAGTGATGATGATTGGATCGTGTTAAACATCACTATGCAAACACTATTTGCTTGGTCAAAAAAAGATACTGATTTGCGTGAATGGTTACAACCCCATTTTAAAAGATTGAGTACAGATAGCAGAAAATCTGTCGCCAAGAATGCCAACAAATTTTTAGCGTTGTCTATAAAAAAGAGCTAATTGCTTTATACTGCCTTTTGCAATTGAATTTCGTATTTTCGCGGTATGAAGAAAAATTCAATTTATATCATTACACTTATTTCCTTACTTATCATAGCCTACTTTGTAACACGTGATGACTCAGGAAGCAATGTTTCAGAACGGGCTTTTGCAGTAAAAAAGATTGACCAGATTGATAAAATTTTTCTTAGTAAAAAAGATGGTCGCCAAATTCTCTTGACTAAAACAAATAATCAATGGACAGTCAATAATAAATATACTGTTAGAAAGGGAGCGATAGACAAGTTGCTCCAAACCATGAAATCATTGAGAGTAGAATACCCCGTTCCAGAAACAATGATAGACAATGTTATCAAAAATATGTCTTCGGAAGCTATAAAGGTGGAAGTATATAGCCAAGAAACCCTACTCAAGACTTATTATGTGGGAGGGGAGGCTGTTGGCTACAAAGGAACCTATATGCTG
Source organism: Bacteroidia bacterium (assembly GCA_030426955.1). GTDB lineage: Bacteria > Bacteroidota > Bacteroidia > Chitinophagales > JAUHXS01 > JAUHXS01. Next base: position 123,693 of record JAUHXS010000004.1, read on the forward strand.
ATGGATGAAGCTGAGACACCTTATGTCGTTGATGTACCTGCTTTTAACGGCTATTTAACAGTACGATATATCATGGATGAGCTGGAATGGCGAGATCGAACCATCTTTGCTTACCAAATAGATGAAATCAAACAACTCAGTGTTTCTTATACTGAAGATTCGGCTAAGTCTTTCCAGTTTACCATCCACTCTTCAGATTCAATCTCAATGTATCCAACACCAGCAAAAGCAGTTATTAAAGGAAGACCTAGAAAATACATTGACCAATATCAGTTCATTGCTTCTGAAGCAATATTAGAAAGTCCAAGATTGCTAGACTCGCTAAGACAAAACAAACCATTTGCTATTATTACTGTAGAGGATATTACTAGCTTTAAAAACAAAGTAAAAGTTTATTATAAACCCGTAGATAAGCGAACCAAGATGCAATCAGATACTCAAGGGAATCCTATGAAGTATGATACAGATAGGTACTACGCAATTCTAAATAATGATAAAACACTCGTTGTGATTCAAGATCAAATTTTTAGGAACTTGCTACTTCCCGCTTCTGTTTTTTATGAATAAATAGAGCAGTCGTTTAGGCTTTTATTTATTCTTTATGGTGTAAGTGTAAATCTAATTGTCGTTCCCATATTCACATTTGTAGCTGGAAATGCATTGGAAGTTGCAGGAACACTTCTTCTCCAATCTACAAAAAGCCTGACATTAATACGCTCATTTACTACATAATCCACAGATGGATTTAAAGAATACATCGTAACACCTCGTGTTGGTTCTGCTATGTTTTGATCTAACTGATAAATAATGGTTAAATTATCTCGAACAGAAAAGTCTAGTCTCATGTTGAGGTCGTTCTTAAGCACAACTTGCTCTTTTTTCTTGTTTTTAATTGGAAGTTTTAATCCTTTATAGCGATATCCAATACCTATGGTAAACTCACTAGACTTAGTTTCTGACAATTGGTAATTCAAGAAACTCATGTTTAACCTTCTACTCCTCTTGATATCTATCCTATTGGTCATTTTATTCTTCCACGTTATATTTATTCCCAGCAATGGAGAAAACTGTTCTGAAATGCTTATTTGTGGCACTTCAAACACAGCCATATAGTTCCCTGAAATGGGATCCTTTATATTTTGATTTCCATTCTCATCTTCGCCATATTGAAGATTAGTAACATAGCTACCCATGGTAAATTCAGAACTATAATTATGTGTAATATTAATACTAGAAATATATTCTTTTATGAAAGGAAGCTTGCTTAATCCATTATATGAAATTCTCCAATTAGGCAGCGGAATTGCTCTAAACAACTCATCCAACCTTAAAGGAAATGTAGATGCGTCTAACCCTCTATATGCTGATAGAAATGCTGGAATTAATACATCTTGTGAGTAAGCTCCATAGCCTTCATAGTAATTGGCGTCAGATATTGAGTCTCCGATGGTGAAGATACCGTTAGAATTAGGGTTTTGTTCTGCTAGTCTTTGAGCTATAACAGCCCTATTATTCTCAAACTGTTTAAAGGCTATAGATATACCCGTTGCAGGATCTCTTTTGTCAAAAGCAGTTCTAAATGTATTAGTTGTCATAGAAAAGCTTCCTGCATCGTAAATGCTAAGCGGGTTATATAGACCCAAAGAATCTATTTCAAAAAACTCTGAATGATTAAAAGTTCTATTTTTCTTGAAGTCCAAGTTTACTTTGAAGTCTTTAATAGGCTCAATAGTTGATCTAATCGTCATATTTTTACTTTCGGTTTGTGCGATCTGATACGCTAAGTTATTTGATGTCTGTAACCATTGACTATTATCCACCAACCAATCATTGTCAGGTTGATAGCCTGTGATAAAATTCCAACCAGGAGCCATTTGTTCATTCCAATTCATTCCTAAGTATTCAGATTTGGGAGCAAAGCCTGGCAGTAGAGTACTTCTGTCTTCGGAATAATTGAATGAAATGGTTTCAACTCCAGTAATTAGGTTGCCAAAAAAATCAACTACCTTATTAGATTTTTCTTCTTCTTTTTTCTTTTTACTACTACTTCTTCGCCTTCGAGATCTTGATGTTTGAGCATACTTTTTGAGAAACTTAACCTTGCTATACAGCGTATTCATTTTAAAATCAACATTGACTTGCTGATTTTGTCCATTCTGAATGGTATTTCCGATGGAATCGGCAGTAAATGGTCTTACCGTAAGCCAGTCATATGAAGAACCATATTTTGTTCTAACATTAATCCAGTCAAGTGCTTTAACGTTTTTTAAAGGAAGCGTATAGCTAATATTTGCCGTATGGTTATAATGCGTATTCCTGCCAAATTTTAATAAGTTCGTTTTTATTGAATCTCTTTTTTCATCTGTATCAATTTTACCAAAAGGCTCATCAATTCTTGCTTTGTTTATAGCATTGAAATCAAAAGTAATTGATTTCATCGGCTTATATTTTAGACCATAAAATCGATCCCACGTAAAGTATTTATTATAAGTTGATGGAATTTCATAGTCCTCATTTAGCTGAGGTCTTAATTTTAGTTCTCCAAATTGCCTGTTTAGCTCCGTTCTGAAACTAAGACTGTTGGGTAATAGATTAAAATTGAAATCTTTGATCAACCCTAAGTTTTCGTTTCGAATCTTTTTAAAAGGCTCTATAAAATTTGTTTTAGGTGAAAATCCATAGGTCATGCCAACTTTGTATCTCCTCGTTAAATCTTGTTCAATGGTTGGGTTACGGCTAAAAGTTTCTGTAAAAGCATAGGTAAAGCTTAAGTTTTCTATATCATAAATATGAGATTTCGCTGAGCTATTCGTCTTTGTCTTTTGAACATTTGTAAAGTTGATACTCTTTATTTTTGAATACGTTTGAGCTATTTCCTTTAAACTATCCGCCTCTGAGACAGTTTCTGCATTATCCAATATTTTCTCAAATAATACATCAGATTGAAAAGGGTCAAACCTAGGATTACTAAAAGACTCAGATATTCCTGCATACATAGGTAATTTAATACCTAGAGATTGAGGCAAGAAGCTTCCTAGTCTTAAATTAGTTGCTATATCATATTGGTAGAAGTTATCTTGACTTCGTTGTGCTAGCTGCTGCTCTAGTCCTCCCCAACCAATTGTATGAAAGTTCCCAGATACAGTAAGATTTCCTAAATCTGCTAGTTTTATATCTGCTCTACCTAGTGCAGCCCAACCTCCTTGTTCAAAAAAGCCTTCTAGTCTCAATTCGTTAAACCAAACTTCAGAGCAAACTGAAAAACCATCATCATCAGGGTCAGTAGTGCCAACCTTAGGGTTTCGAACACCAAGCATGGCAACCTGTGTCTGTCCCAAATCTGGATTACCAACAATCGTAACATATCGGCCTAAGTCATCTTGAATTGTAAACGGAAGATATATTGGGTGATTTGCATCTTTTCTCAGCTGTTTCATATTAGTCAACAATTCAAGCTCAATGTTCATTTCATTACTACTAGGCCAAACAACTGATTTGTCTCCTGCAATATCATTATTATATCGCCCCTCTGGGGTAATTACCAATGGAATTTCATACTCATAATAGTTAGCCGTAAAATCTGAGCCAAGCCTCATAAAAGCATTAATATCTCCATCTCCTAATGGAGTTTCTTCTATAACGGATTCAGCATGGATAAACATTCTAATTCGTTCAAAATTTCTAATATCCATGTTGAGTGTTTTAAAAGCTGCTCTTGCATCCCCATCTACTAAATCACAAGTCTTTATCGATAATGACTGTTCATTTAAGAAGATAGTCTGTGCTGTCTGGCCACCTAACGTTTGCTCTCTAAAGATATCATTAGGTATAACATAGTTAACTGGTTCCTTTGCTCCATGCTCTTCCAAACTCACTGAATTAACATTAAACTCAGTGTTTTCATTTTCTTCATTTCCAATTACCTCTCCTGGTGTTAGTAATGAGGTATGCCTTCTCCATTGATTCCTTAATAGGTCTATACTTGCAAAGCGACAAATAACAGTATCTTGAAAGCCCGTTAGAAACATCCTGATAAAACGAATAGATCTAAACCCTTGTATATTACCCACTCTATCTTGAAACTCCTCAATAGGGATTCTAAACTGATACCAAGTTTCCCGTGATACATTGCCATTAGGAAATTCCACCATTGTATCTCGTCTATTGACGATAAAGTTTTCTCCAACATTTAATTTATCAGGCGTAAGGTCAATTCTATACTGATAATATTCCTCTGATTCATTCAAGGTATTGTCATTGTTAAGGTCTTCGTTATCGGGTAAGTTTGTGCCAGCAGTTGAAAAGTTTTGTTGTCCATCATTTATCGGAGAATTGCCTTCCATTCCATTAAAATCTACATATCTAGACCGAACAGGAACTTGACTGTTGTCATATTCTTCGTCTCGATAGTGTTTGTAATTATCATTTGATGGGTCTGTACTAATTTCATTAAAAACATTTGCGTTAACAACTGTTTGAATTTTATTTAAATAGTTCGCATAAAAAGTTTTTTCTCCAACATCATCCAATCCATCCAATCCTATATCTTGGTTTACTCTGGCTTCTGGGTCGCTATCAAATGCGTTTACGATCGACTGATTGTTAGGAACTCTACCCCATATTGTAGTGTCAAGGTTGGCAGTTAAGTCACTCTCATCTTTAGGCAAACCATTTTCAAATTGTCTTCGGGAATCTTTTAATATATCTTCAGATACATTACCAAGATTGATATATAGTTCTCCTCCTGAATGGTTTGGGTTTTCTAAAAATGGATCCATCATCCAAAATTCAATAAATTCAACATTGGATGTTTCAAAGTTGGTATTGAATATTTGCCTCATAATGCCACCCCATCTTTGTTCTGGGTTTTGAAGTGTTCCATCAGGATTCACACCATCCGTTGTAAAGTTATATGGACCTCTTTGTCTAGGAAAAAGTGTTAAATCTAGTGTTCTAATAATATTGGGTATCCCAGGATTTATAATACTTCTTTGTGGAAATATATCTTGCTCTAGAATTTCACGTACATAATGACTTGATCGAAAATCAGGATTATTTTTGATGTATTCTGGAATGTTAGGATCATTCTGCCTGACTAATGATGGCTCAATGCTATACCAGGCTAATTTTGCTCTATTATAGCCGTAAGACAATGTATCAAATACTGATGCTTCTGGAAACAAAATATTTCCATTTTCGTCTACAGCACCTCGAGGTGTACTGGCAAGCTTCCAACTTGTATTGGGAAATTTCAAGTCAGTAGTTGTAGTGGTTCCCTCAAAATCATCAATATAAGCAGTTCCGTCTTTACCTACTGCTCGACCATGTCCAGGTTGTAATCTTGCAACTTCTCCAGTTAAGCTTACGCTAGATACTGCTTTTGTAGATATAAAAGGTAATTTATCAATTGCTCTAGTCAACCACGGTGTCTCCTTTTTATATTGACCATCCAATCCGTAAACGGTATTGGATATGGGATCATCTCCAACATTAACTTTTTGTGTCCAAGGACGCTCTGTTAGTTTTAAGATAGTTGCACCTAATGTTATATCATCATTGATCCAATAATCTAATCTCGTACCAAACATAGTTTTCCTGTTAAACCCAAATAAGTCATTACTTTCAAAGGAGACGTTAACAGGAGTCCCAGAGTTTAAAATTCCTTCATTAATAATTTTAAGTCGTCCAATATTATAATCGACCGTATAATCTACTCCTTCTTGTAATACTTGTCCTCCTGCTGTAACTTTTACAGATCCTTTAGGGATATTAAATGCTCCCAGAGAGATGTCTGATGATACACTTGATTTGTAGTTTCCTTTGATCAAGTATCTGTTAAATTCAGGGTATTGTTGTGCAACAAATTGTGTTGAATCGTAAAGCTGATTATAAACATACTTTTTTGAAATATTTTGTTGCCTTTGATCTGGTCCAAATGCCTCGGCTAAGTTATCACCAAATGGCTCTAATACTGGAAATATTACTCGACCATTATTAGAAAGTATGGTAACCCCTTCTATAAAGTCAAAACGACCATCGGGCATATTATCACCCTGATTGTTGAGCTGATCTAAGTTAAGTAAGCTAATAATGGGTACTCCTTGTGTTTGTTGACCTTCGGGCAAAAATCTTCTTTCTCCTCCTCCAGGATCAAGATAGACCACATTTAAATTAAAATCTTCTGGGCTAATCCGATATCCTCCAATAGAATATATGTTTTTCATCATCAAATCCCACATGGGGAGCTCTGGTCGAAAAGAAGTGCTTTTTAACATCTTTAATAAAAGCATTTGAGGTGTTCCTGTTCCTTGTGGAATATCCTGAGCAAATTCACCAACTTGATAGGTTTCGCCATTATAGGTGTATTCGTAGGCAACTCCTAATACTTCGTCTGCATTTAACGTCAGATTCAAAGAAATAAAACCAAGCTGTTTGTTGAGTGTATATTCAGATTCGCTTAGTTTTCTTGCAAATGTTTTTTCAAAATCTTGAACCTGTTGTAACCCAAATGTATTTTCAAGTGTAGAAACAACCGTATTAATAGATCGAACTCCAGAGTTCGCAATAAGCTTAGGATACAAATCATTGGAATTTTTAGGTACGTCTATTGAATAGGCATATGGCAAATTCGATCCATTTGTAGAATTAATCACATCACTTCTATATGGTGCATTTTCACCTAAGTCCATCAATGTTACCACATCTCGAGCATCTTGTGCATATCCTCGCCTATTAGTTACCCATACTTCTATCTTCGTAATATTAATCTGAGAACTTATAATGGGCAACGTAGATAAAGCCTGATTATAGTTATCTCTAAAGTAATGTGATAAGAAGTAGTGCCTATTTGCATCATAATTATCTGCTTCTACCGAGAAATCTTGCCGCTGTGCTCCACCTTGAATCTTGATATTTTCTACATCACTTTTCTTCTCAGATAGAATGCTGGTAACAGTTAGTCTACCAAATTGCAACTGAGTTTTAAGTCCAAATAGATTTTGCCCCCCATCAATAAGAGAGCTACTTAGTGGAAAGCTGATATAACCGGCTTCAATACTTTTTATGATAGCATCCTCATCGCCCTCGTATTTTAGCTTAAGTTGGTTTTCAAAATTGAATGTAGCCTTAGAGCTATAATCAAAGTTGACTGTCATTAGCTCACCTATCTTACCCTGAACATTCATTCGAATGTCCATATTAAAATTAAAAGCACCGTATTTTCTTGCCCTTTCGTTTAAGCTGGGGTTTTGGATGTTTTGGTATTTCCAGCCAAAGGTCAAGTCCACATTTCCCTGAGGTCGAATTTCTATTGCGTCACTACCAAATATTCTGTCTCCCCCCTCGGGTTCTTCGTATTGTAACTTAGGAGCTTTGTTTTTTGAATTAATTAAGTTATTCGCGTTTGCTAGCTGTTGCCAATATTGTTGCTTAGATTGCTGAGCTTCATAGTCCATATACTCCTGAAAAGACATTTTACTAGGATTTCGGTAAAAATGCTTGCCAATTTTTTCTTCAATGACATATTCATCTTGCTCAGGATCATATTCAATATTTTTTTCTATGATCTCAGGATCATCAAAGTCTAAAGGATTATGATTTCTGTCGTCATTTAAGTAATCTCTTTGACGATCTTGGATAGGGTATTTTAGTTTGTCATCATCGGTTGAGTCTACTGGAGCAAAGAAAGGATCATAGAAACCAAGCATTTTGGATCTGCCTTGCTTGGAAGCCGATAATACTCCTAAGGTTATACCAAAGAATAATAATGAAGCCCTGAATAAATCCCTATTACCAGACACTAAAAATCTACAGATTAAGATTACATATTTTTCAATGCAAGCTTTATCAGTTCTTCAACAGTTATATCAGTTGTGGTTGACTGCAAAGCTTTTTGTATGGATTTTTCCGCCGCAGGCTTAGAAAATCCAAGCATTACTAGTGCAGATAACGCTTCATCTTTAAAAGTATTGTGTGAATTAGAGGTATTTGTTGAAATATTTTCCTGTCCTTGAAGCACCTTATCTTTTAGTTCAAGGATCAGCCTTTTAGCAGACTTCGGCCCAATACCTTTTATGCTCTGAATGACGGCAACATTTTCTTGAACGATAGCTTGTTTGATTTCCTCTGGAGGAAGTGATGATAATACCATTCGAGCAGTATTAGGACCGACCCCAGAAACAGAAATTAATTGGGAGAAAAGAACTTTTTCTGACTCTTCTGCAAAACCGTAAAGTGTGTGGGCATCTTCTTTAACATGCAAGTGAGTAAGTACTTTATATGATTTTTTGTCCTGAATTACCTCATAAGTATTTAAACTTATGTTAACGTGGTAGCCAATTCCATTAGCTTCAATGATAATGTAAGCAGGAGATTTAAAAGTTAGATTTCCTTCAATGTAAGCGATCATTTGTTCTTTTCTTTTACTTGTGCATCTACTACAGCAATAGTTACCATATTCACTATTTCTCTTACAGAACTACCTAGCTGCAATATGTGGACAGGCTTTTTCATCCCAACCAATATCGGACCAACTGTTTCTACATTGCCCAGTTGCTGCATGAGCTTATATGCAATGTTTCCCGCAGATAAGTTAGGAAATATAAGAGTATTGGCTCCTCCGTTGACTAAATCTGTAAATGGATAATTTTCCTTCAATAATTCAGGGTTTAGCGCAAAATTTGCTTGCAATTCGCCATCTACCATAAGATCAGGATAGTCATCTTTCAAAATTTCAACTGCATTTCTTACTCTTTTTGCTCCTGCACCATCAGATGATCCAAAGTTTGAATAGGACAACATGGCCACTCTTGGGTGAATATTAAACTGCTTTACGGCCCTTGCAGTTAAAACAGCAATTTTTACTAAATCTTCGGTAGTAGGATTTCTGTTTACTGTTGTATCTGCAAAAAAGATAGGACCTGTTTTTGTCAAAATAATATACATACCTGCAACCTTTTGCAAGTCGTCGTCTGTTCCTATCATTTGTAAAGCTGGTCTTATAGTATCTGGGTAGTTTCTTGTTAAACCAGATATTAGCGCATCAGCTTCTCCAACCTCTACCATGGCACTACCAAAGAAGTTGCGCTCTCGCATGATCTTTTTAGCTTCAAAAGGCGTGTATCCCCTTCTTTTTCTCTTGTCAAAAAGTATTTCTCCAAACTCTTCCCTCTTTTTGGCCATTTTATCTGATCTTGGATCTATTATGGTAACATCATCTAGGTGTTCCAACATATTTTCCTTGATCAGTTCTTTTATTTTCTTTTCATCGCCAAGCAATATAGGTTCGGCAATACCTTCATCTCTCACTACTTGCGCCGCTTTTAAGATTTTATGATGGTCTGCTTCTGCAAAAAGCACCTTCTTAGGATCTTTTTTGGCTTTATTCGTCATGATTCTCATCAACTGATTATCAAGACCTAGTCGTTTTGCTAAATCTAACTCATAAGCCGCCCAATCTTCAATTGATGACTTGGCAACACCTGTTTGCATGGCAGCCTTTGCGACTGCTGGTGCAATCACGGTTAACAACCTTGGATCATTGGGTTTGGGAATAATATATTCCTTACCAAAAGAGAAACTATTTTCTTTATACGCCACGGCGACGGATTCAGGAACAGGCTCCTTAGCCAGCTTGGCGATGGCTCGAACGGCTGCTAATTTCATTTCTTCATTGATTTCAGTAGCTCTAACATCTAAAGCCCCTCTAAATATGTATGGAAATCCAAGCACGTTATTCACTTGATTAGGAAAATCTGATCGGCCAGTAGCCATAATGATATCTTTTCTAACACTTGTTGCGTCGTTATAGCTGATTTCTGGATCTGGATTTGCCAATGCAAACACGATAGGCTTTTTTGCCATGGACTTGACCATCGCTTTAGAAACAATACCACCTCTGGATAACCCCAAAAAAACATCGGCTTTCTTGATAGCATCTTGTAATACTTTGTCTTTTGTATCAACAGCAAATTGTTGCTTATATTCATCTAAATCTTCTCTATCCTTGCTAATAACCCCTTTGCTGTCCAGCATAATCAGGTTACGTTTCAGTACTCCAAGCCTTTGATATAGTTTTGCACAAGCCATGGCTGACGCCCCTGCTCCAGAGACAACAACTTTTACTTTGTTGATTTTTTTACCGACCAACTCCAATGCATTCAATAAAGCTGCTCCTGAAATAATAGCGGTGCCATGCTGATCATCGTGCATCACAGGAATATTCATCTCCTCTTTTAACCTACGCTCTATCTCAAAAGATTCAGGTGCACTTATGTCTTCCAAATTGACACCACCAAAAGTAGGTTCTAGGGCTTTTACCACATTTACAAAATGATCTACATCTTTAGCATTTACCTCAATATCAAAAACGTCTATATCTGCGTATATCTTAAATAGCAGGGCTTTCCCTTCCATTACTGGTTTAGAAGCTTCAGGACCTATATCTCCAAGTCCTAGGACTGCCGTCCCATTGGAGATAACAGCAACAAGATTGCCCTTAGCTGTATATTTATAAACATTGTCTTGTTTCTTGGCAATCTCTTTACAAGGTTCTGCTACACCAGGAGAATATGCTAATGCTAAATCTCGCTGAGTTTTGGTGCTTTTGGTGGGAATTACTTCTATCTTTCCTGGAGTGCCCGAGGAATGATAGTCTAAGGCATCCTGCTTCTTGATTCGTTTCAACATAATAATCTAAATTACAAAAGTAAGGTTAGTTTTTAATGCTCGTCAACATATAAGCTAGCCGAACACTAAATAAATTATTGAAGAGATTACGTCTTTGGTATTCTCCAATGCTAAATATCGAATATCCGTACCGTAGATTAAAGGAAAGTTTTTCGGTTAGCTTAACAGTTCCGTCCAATAAAATGGTAATGTCTTGTCTCGCTAAACTACTTTGCAATGGTGAACCATTGATGGATATTTCTTCTTTTACCAATGTGCCAATACCTAATCCTGCCCCGAAACTTACTTTACCTTTATCATGGTAATTAAATAGAATAGGGACTTCGGCATAATTTAATTTAAACTTTGTTGGTGTAATGACCACTCCAGCAACAGGCACAGAGCTACTTCCTTTTTGAGCAAAAAGGATCTCAAAGTTCAACGAAAATTTATCATTGAAAAACCAATGTGCTCCGCCACCAACATTAAGTCCAAATTTGTTAAAACCCGCAATATTATCTCCATCTACCTGAGCCATATTAATGCCACCGATTAGTACGGCTCTTATATCTTGAGCATTAACTTGCGTTAAGAATAAAAGAGCTAAACTGATTGATAAAAAAAGGCGCATTGGAAAATTTTAGAAATATGGGGTTATTAGTATATTTAGCTAAATGTTATGATCAAATATACAGCCAATAATTTAAAAAAATTAGAAAGCCTGTTTAACAACATTGGCTATATTATCCGATATGAAAAAGGACGGTTTCAATCTGGGTATTGTATCTTGGAGGATAAGAAAGTGGTTGTAGTGAGTAAATACTTTATGACAGAGGCAAAAATGAATTGTTTGTTGGACATTTTATCTGAAATCAGCTTTGATGAAGAAAAGCTAGATGGCAAGGATTTACAGTTTTATAACCAATTAAAGGAAGAGGAAATAATTAAGACCAATTGAAAGTTACATTTTTAGGTACAGGCACTTCACAAGGTGTTCCAGTAATTGGCTGTCCTTGTAAAATATGTCACTCTGATAACTCAAAGGACAAAAGATTACGCACTTCTGTTTTGGTAGAGGTAAATGATACCAATATTGTTATTGATACTGGGCCTGATTTTCGTCAGCAAATGTTAAGAGAAAATACACAGTACTTAGACGCAGTTGTTTTTACCCATGAACATAAAGATCATACAGCTGGGTTAGACGATGTAAGACCGTTTAACTTTAAGCAAAAAAAACACTTAGATGTATTTGCGACTGAACGTGTTCAAAAATCTTTAAAACGTGAATTTGCTTATATTTTTGAGAATCATACCTATCCAGGAATTCCACAGATAAAATTGCAACCCATAAATAATAAGCCTTTTAAAATAAATGGTACGTCAATTATTCCTATTGAGGTCCTTCATTATAAGTTACCAGTACTAGGATTTCGGATAAACGATTTTGTTTATATAACGGATGCAAATTACATCTCTGAAGAAGAAAAGGAAAAAACTAAAAATGCTAAAGTTCTGGTTTTAAATTCACTTCGAAGAGAGCATCACATTTCACATTATACCTTTGATGAGGCGCTTAAACTCATTGAGGAGTTACAACCTGAGCAAGCTTATTTAACACATATTAGTCATCAATTGGGATTGCATGATGAAGTAGAAAAAGAATTACCAACAAATATCAATTTGGCTTTTGATGGGTTAAAACTAGAGTTATAAGATGAAAAAAATAGAACATATTGGTATTGCTGTAAAAAGTATAAAAGATGCAGACCAACTTTTTGAAAGGCTTTTAGGCACTTCAAGCTATAAACTAGAATCTGTTGATTCAGAGCACGTAGATACCTCCTTTTTTAAAATCGGAGCGTCCAAAATTGAGCTATTAGAAGCGACCAACCCTAATAGTGCTATTGCCAAGTTCATAGAAAAGAAAGGAGAGGGTATCCACCATATTGCTTTTGAGGTTGAAGATATTCATGCAGAAATGGAAAGATTAAGAAAAGAAGGATTTCAGCTTTTGAACGAACAACCGAAAAAAGGTGCAGATAATAAATTGGTTTGCTTCGTACATCCAAAATCTTCTAATGGTGTTTTGGTAGAGTTGTGTCAGGAGATAAGGTAGCTTTTAAAATATTACTACCCCCAACGAGTGCAACCTCGGTGACGTTGGGGAACTAGGTGGTGGAATGTTCGTACAATGGCTTGAAATTGTATTTGCAATGGATTATTCAAATGTTTAACTTTGTCGTAGTTATAAGGCGATGATATATGTATTTTGTTAGCAACCAGGCAGCAGCGTACTATTTAGCAGTCCTCTACTAAACGAATAGAAATGAAAATACTTAGCTTAATCTCTTGTCTCATAATTATGATAAGTTTTTCCGCCTTTGGCCAGTGGAATACAGTATCTTCACCGACTGAGTTTAACTTATATGGAGCATATTTTTGGAATGTGGATACAGGATTTATTGCAGGCTCTGGACTGTATAAGACAAGCAATGGTGGGAGTACATGGGTGGAAGCAATAGTAGATCCAATAGATACCTTTCTTTATAGACACTCAGTTTTTAGCGCTATAGAATGTCCATCTGAAACCAAGTGTTATGCCTCTGGATGGCACTTTTGGGATAATGATGGAATCGTTATGAAATCTGAAGATGGGGGAGAAAATTGGGAAGTATCATTTAAGGGAGGGTTATTTGGAAGGGGATTAAATAGTATTTGTTTTATCGATGAAAACATTGGGTTTGTCGCTGGTGACGGGGGGTGGAGAATGAAAACAACAAATGGCGGAAACAGCTGGACAACATTGAGTTCAATTACTAATCACGATCTGCATACTATTCTGTTTTTTAACTCTAATCTAGGTTTCTCTGGTGGGGATAACGTTATTCTAAAAACAACTAATGGGGGGACATCTTGGACTACTTATAATATCCCGAATGAATCTATTAGCCAATTTCAATTTATTACCGCTTCTAAAATATATGCTATTGGTAGTAAACTTTACAAAACTGAAGATGGAGGAGATAGCTGGTCAGTTGTTAATGATCAGTATGGGAGGGATTTAAAAATTTTTAATGACTCAACAGGATTTATTCTTGCAAATAACAAGATTGTTAGAAGTATTGATTCGTTTGTAACATGGGAAGATCAACCTTCTTCTCAAAGTATTAGCTTGCAAGACTTTCATTGGGTAGATCAATCAAACTGTTATGGCGTTGGCTGGGATGGTAGAATTATTAAGACAACTAATGGAGGGGGAGCTCCTATTCCTTTTGTTGAATTCTCTCCAGAAGCCCTTCAGTCTTGCCCAGATAGCACAATATCCTTTTATAATCATGGAGTTTCAAGTTATAATTGGGAGTGGTTTATTAATGGTATTTCAATTGCAAGCACTTACAATAGTAGCTATAATTTTTCTTCTACAGGGGAATATTCGGTTTCTTTGATAGGATCAAATAGTTACTTTTCTGATACTTTTGGATTAACCATAACTATTAATGATCCCCCAATTGCAGATGCAGGAGTAGATTTAATTCTGTGTTATGGAACCCAAGATCAACTTAATGTGTCTGGAGGAACAGGGTCAGGGACTACATATAGATGGGAACCTTCAATAGGACTTGATAACGTAAACATTGCTAACCCAACTGTAAATGTAAATCATACAACTGTATATTCAGTAACTGTTACAAGTAGCTCAGGATGCAGCACAGTTGATAGTATTGTGGTTTTTGTTGAGGATAGCATTGAAGGGGAGCACTGGGAGGCAGAAGATACAGTATTTACACAGGAAACAATGGTAATTGAATTTACAGGACCCAATATCGGATATATTTATTGTGATGGAGGGAATGTATTCAAGACGTTAGATGGAGGTCAGTCTTGGACACAACTAATTGCAAATAGTGGAACTAGTCTGTCTGATATTCAGTTCTTTAATCCAGAATTTGGATATATTGGAGCTAGGCATCTTTACAAAACATTTGATGGTGGAAAAACATTAATTGATGTATCTCCACCTGTTTTCAATGGATATAATCGTTCAATACACTTTATCAGTCCAGATTCTGGGTACGTAATAACAAAAAACGGTCTAAATCATCATTTTATACATATGACGACTGATGGAGGTCAGTCCTGGACCGAAAAGTATTTTTATCATTTTCGATTATTTGATATTTTTTGCGTGGATATGGATACATGTTATTGTACTCATAACTCCAATACGAGCGGTTCTCAAAAGGGAAGAATTTTAAAAACCAATAATGGAGGAGAGGATTGGTTTTGGTTAGACTTGCCAGGTAATAATGGTTGGCTACATAACATTGAGTTCATATTACCTAGCACTGGTTTTGCTGTTGGAGGTATTGGAGAGGTTTTAAGGACCCTTGATTATGGGAAGACCTGGCAAATCTATAATTTACAATCTCATAATACTTTCCTTCATGCTTTATGTTTTACAGATAAAGACACTGGTTATATCGGGGGAAATGGCCAATGGTTTAAAACGGTTAATGGTGGTGACTGTTGGCAACCTATGGGAGAACTTCCCACTACGCTTGTAACCTATGATATTGAGTTCCCATTAAACAATGTTGGTTATGCAGCAGCAACAAATGGGTTTAACATAGGCAAAATAATTAGCACAAAGCCAATAAAAATGATAGATTTCAAATTAATTGATCCTACTCCTTGTGTTGGAGATTCAATAGCACTATATAACTATTCTGTCGGTTATACCTCATATCAATGGTTTGTAAATGATATCTTACATGATACATCAATGCATTCTGGATTCGTATTTGATTCTGTTACCTCGTATAAAATAAGCTTGGTTGGCTTTACTGGTTCTGCTTATGACACTATTCACAATTTTTTCATGGTAGATTCTTATCCAGTCGGAGAGATATTACAAGGTGACTCCATTGCAATATGTGATACCGTAGCTTTATCTGCAACTCCTGGGTATAATTATAAATGGTCAACGGGTGAAAATCTAGATTCAGTGAATGTGTCAGAAGATGGTGAAGTATTTTTGAGCATATCTACAAATAATGGTTGTACCATTTGGGATACTATTGTGGTATTTGACATATCACATAAATATACAATCGGAGCTTATCCTAACCCAGTATGTGCAACCGATAGCATCTATATGGCGGCAAGTCCTAATGTGGGGCATGGCTTTGAAGATGATATTTTTTCTTGGTCTCCTGATTATAATATTCAAACTACTACGAATAGCCAAGTTTACGCAAACCCAGATACGTCAACTCTATATACACTAACAGTTTATGATACTATTACTGGCTGTTTCACATCTAAAGAAGTATTTGTTGAGGTAAGAGATACCCCGTGTTGTTTCGAAGGCCCCTACTCAGTAGGAGACTCATTATCTGACTTTACTAGTTTGTCAGAAGCTTTAAACTTGTTGTCATCTTTTGGAATATGCGGTTCCGTTTATTTGAACATTAAGTCTGGCGTTTATAACGAAAAGGTATTACTTCCTGAGATTGATGGAGCTTCATCGGTAAACAGAATCTTTATTCAGTCAGAAGAACTTGATCCCGATAGTGTTGTGTTTCACTATAACTCTGCAAGTTTGTCAGATAATTATGTATTTCGATTTTTAAACGCTGATTATTATACTGTTCAATATCTTACTTTTGAAAAGCTTGGATCTAACAAATATGGATGTTGTATCTCATTCCAATCAAACTGCACAAATAATGAAATAAAGTACTGCTCTTTATCAGGTCAAGGGGGATTCGGATCATCAGAGGATGATGATAACGTGATATGGGGAAATGGTAGTAATATGTTTAATCTAATAGCAGATAATAGTATTCATAGTGGAGCAAATGGAATTAAGTGGGAAGGGTCAATACTTGATTCAAATAATGTTATTAGTGGGAACTTGATTTCAGGACAATTATTAAGTTGCATTGATATAGATAGATCACATAACTTGACTATATCACAAAACGATCTAGAAATTACCTCAGTGTCTTCTTTCAATTATATTCTAGATTGCAATACTCTGACAGGAAAGTTTGTGATTGAAAAAAATAGAATAACTTCTCTTTCGAATGCTAAACCTGGAATTAACATCCACAACTCACATGGAAGCGCTTTGAACTATGGAATAGTAAAGAATAATTTTGTACAGACTTATAGGGATTGCATTCTAAATGATGATTCGTATTTCGTCAAATACTATTTTAATACAGCTAAGACAAGTACTACATCATCTAGCACGAGCTGTTTTAACTTAACGGGATATGGCTCTGATGACATAATAATAAAAAATAATATTTTTGATGGTGGTTCTTATGGAAAAAGCATGTCTGTATTTCTTAGTCAAATTAGCTATGAGTCTGATTTTAATTGTTTTTGGGGTACTTCATCTTTATTGTTCAGGTACATAGGAACTCAATATGAAGGGTTGGAAGAATGGAGAACCGTCACAGGAGAAGATGCTAATTCTATATTTGCTTTCCCTGAATATGTTTCTTCTTTAGATCTTCATATAACGTCCGTTTATCTTAATGAAGCTGGAACTCCTCTGACTTCTGTAACTGAAGACATAGATGGGAATTCAAGAGATCTTGTTAGTCCAGATATCGGTGCTGATGAATTTTTTCCTTTAGCGATGGATGTAGGTATTGAGGCATCCAATGAATTAAGCTCAAAAACGTGTGAAGGAAATCTTCCATTGTCAATTTGGATTAAGAATCATGATAATATTGATCTTACATCAGTAGTGATTCAAGCAAGTATAAACTCAATCCAATTAGATACAATGTGGACAGGTATTCTGCCGTTTAATGATTCTACCTTGTTTCATTTGACAGATATTGACTTAGTTGATACTGACACGTATAATATTGAAGTTAATTCAATTTATCCTAATAGCAGATTGGATACAATAGAATACAATAATGACATTCATTTGACTTTATATCCTCAGCCTGATGTGTCAATTTTTATAGATACAAGTTTATGTGATGGGGATAGTATCTTCGTAAATGGCAATTGGCGAAAAGAAGCAGGAATCTACATGGATTCTTTTATAACAACTTCTACTTGTGATTCAATCATAAACTATAGCGTTTCATTAATCCCTCAGATATCAGATACTTTCTACTTACAAGCTTGTGATAGCGTCATATGGAATAATAAGGTCTATTATAATAGTGGTATATATACCGACACATTGGTAAATACTAATAACTGCGATAGTATAGTATCCTTAGACCTAGAAATAGATACAACAATAAGGTATTTACAAGGGCATATATATACAAGTACTGGTAGTACATTATCAAATAGTTTAGTTTATCTAGTGGAATTGAGTATCAATGACAGTACTTTAAGTTTTACTGACTTAACGCAAACTGACATAAATGGCAAATATATGTTTGAGACCTCTGCTACCAATGTTTATCTAAAAGCAGTACCTGATTCTTTGACTTATCCTAACCAAATGCCGACATATTACGACTCATCTTTGACTTTCTTAGGTGCTTCGGAGATTGAATTAATGTCTTGTGATACCATAGAAATCAATTTAAAAACAATACAAGGTGTTAACCCAGGCGGTCCGGGCTTCATTGGAGGAAAAATAAGTGAAGGAGCAGGAAAGGTAAATAGTTGCGATGGTACACCAATTACTAATCTTACATTGTTTTTAATTAGTAATCAAGATCAACCTGTTGCATACACTACCACAAATGGCAATGGTGAATTTTCATTTGGTAATATTCCTCTTGGAACTTATGAATTATGGGCAGATCACCCTCAAATAGATAACTCAGAAGCACCAATGATAACGTTAGATAATGAGAATCAGCAATTGGGTGAGTTGGAACTAAAGTTTACAGCTAATAAACTAGAATTATGTGAGGAGGTTTATATTGCTCAACTTATTGAAAATAGCACTTGGATGATCTATCCTAATCCTTACACAGGACAAACGAACATTGCATATTCTATTTCTCAGAAATCTAATGTATCACTAGAGTTATTTAATACGTTAGGAGAAAAGATAAAAACTCTAGATCAAGGTATTAAATCAGCTAACTCTTATATCTATCCTTTCAGTGCAAAACAACTCGATTTTGCATCAGGAGTTTACTTTGTAAAACTCACCGTTGGAGATCAGATTTATACGAAGCGGTTGGTGGAGTTGGAGTAAGGCTTATAAATCCATAAGGTGCTTTTCTAGAAAAGTTTTTATATCACAAACTATAATATTTTCTTTCAAAGGATACTCATCGTTATTTGGAGTAATAATATAATTTCGTTTTGTCTTAAGGTCCTCAATACCGTTAATCAGACCTTTTGTTAGTTTAGGAGTGCTGGAATATTTTACTTCTATTGAGACAATAGGTTTTAATGATCGAGTTAAAACAATGTCAATTTCAGTTCCTGCATGTGTTCGATAAAAATATAAATCAATGTCCTCTGGTTTCTCTGCTCTAATTTGTTGTAGCACATATGACTCAAATGATGCTCCTAAAACGGGCATACTCAGCAGTTCATCAAAACTATTTATTCTCATCAGTCGATGTAAAAGCCCAGAGTCAGAGATATATACTTTGGGAGATTTTACAATACGCTTTTTAGCATTGTATGAAAAAGGAGTTAATTTATTTACCATAAAAGTTCCTTCCAAAAAGTCTATGTACTTATTTATGGTGTGGTTGGTTAAACCCAGTGAATTTCCTATGGCACTTGCATTTAGTAAAGAAGCACTCTGCCAAGAAAGCATTTCCCAAAGTCTTCTAGTAACGGAGGGATTTGCAGATAATCCTAATAATGGCAAATCTCTCTCAATATAGGTTTTAATAAAATCATCCATCCATCGTATAGACTGTTTTTTACTCTTTGATAAGATGCTCCCGGGAAACCCTCCATAAAAGAAATGATCAGTTAATGATACTTTGTCAAGCTCTAAAAGAGAGAATGGCTTAAGCTCTATATATCCAATTCGCCCCGCAAGAGATTCGGAGCTATCGCGAATTATATCAGGCGTTGCCGAACCCAAAATGATAAATCGAAGTGGAACTCTATGATTGTCTACCATGGAACGAATAATGGGAAAAAGCTCTGGTCTTATCTGGACTTCGTCAAGAATAATACATTTCTCCTGATTTTGTTCAAAATACAACTCTGCTTCTTGTAACTTTTGGAAGTCTGAAGGCCTCTCAAGGTCGAGATAATAAGTCTCTTTCTTTAAGGTTTTTGCAAACTCTTTGACTAATGTTGTCTTTCCAACTTGTCTCGGACCTAAGATTCCAATTACTGGATAAAAACCTCCTAGCTCTTCAAGTTCTTTTATATATTTTCTCTTAATCATCCTTGAAATTTGGAATTTAAATTTCCAATATTCAAGGTAAATATATCATTTTAAATGTAAAAATTTGCTTAAACTTAATTTTATTTTGAAGGGTTAGGGTGCTTCCAATGAATGTCAATTTCTTGGATTTTAGTTCAAAAATCGGCTTTATATCAGGAGTTTACTTTGTAAAACTCACCGTTGGAGATCAGGTTTATACGAAACGGTTGATGGAGCTGGAGTAAAATTTAAAATTCATAAGGTGCTTTTCTGCGAGCTTATCAAAAATTAAAACCTTCTAAAACCTCACAAATCTGGAAACTATAGCATCAGCGTGGTTTTCAACAAATCAGAGATTTATTATACCCATTCGGGTATAATAAATTAACCATATCTATATTTATACCTGATCGGGTATATTATCAAAAATTATATATATATTTATACCCGATCAGGTATAAATACATGGGAGAATTAAGTCAGTTTGTAAAAGAAAGGAGAAAACTACTAGGTCTCACTCAAGAAGATTTATCTTTTAAAGCAGGTGTGGGATTACGGTTTATTAGAGAGTTAGAGCAGGGCAAAGAATCACTTATGATGGATAAGATTAACCAAGTGTTATATCTTTTTGGGCATCAATTAGGACCAGTACAAAAGCATCATAATGAAGAAAGCTAGAGTTTATATGTATGGCCAATTGGCTGGTATGTTATCAGAAGATGAGCACGGTTATCACTTTAAATATGATGAATTATACCTCAATACTGAAAGTTCTGAACCCATTAGTTTAACGCTTCCACTAGATACAAAAGAATACCAGAGCAATATACTTTTTCCTTTTTTTGATGGGTTAATACCTGAAGGATGGTTATTGGATATAGCTCAGAAAAGCTGGAAGCTAAACCCAAGAGATCGTATGGAGATTTTATTACATACCTGCCAAGACTGTATAGGAGCAGTATCAATTGAAGCAATAGCTGAGCATGAAAAATAAATGTCTATACTGTTATAATGAACTATCTTCTTTGGAATTGAAATCGGAAGCAGGAAAGAGCAGGTTTCATGAAAGATGTTGTAAAAAGTTTTTTGGGAAATCGACTCCACCTATAATTGGCTTTACAAAAGATCAATTACTTGAATTAGCGGAAAAAGTAGTTAAGTCACAAAAAACGGTTACAGGAGTTCAACCCAAACTCTCTTTAGGAATTAATAGAAATCATAATATTCCAGATAGACTTACTATCGTGGGCTTATGGGGAGAATATATCCTCAAACCCCAAAATGAAATGTATCTAAAGCTTCCTGAAAATGAAGACTTAACGATGCATTTAGCTGAGTCTTGCAAAATCAAAACCGTCCCACACTCACTTATTAGGATAAAGTCTGGTGAACTCGCCTATATCACAAAACGGGTTGATAGGCAAAATAACAAGAAGATTCCCATGGAAGATATGTGCCAGTTGACTGAGCGATTGACGGAGCATAAATACAAAGGGTCATATGAACAAATTGCCAAAGCAATTAAAAAGTATTCTATCAATCCTGGATTAGATATTATTGATTTTTACGAATTAGTCCTATTTAGCTTTCTCACGGGGAATAACGATATGCACTTAAAAAATTTCTCCCTTCTTAGGTCTAAACTGGGCTTCCAACTCTGTCCAGCATATGATTTGGTTGCTTCTGAACTTGCTGTTAAAACGGATGATGAGGATCTTGCTTTAACTCTGAATGGAAAAAAGAATAAGATAAAAAAAGCAGACTTTATAGCAGCTATGAGAGCAAGTAATATAGACGAGAAAGTAATTGACAATATTTTCCGAAAGTACAGTGAACTTAGCAAGGGCTGGAGTAAAATAATTAATCGGAGTTTTCTAACATCTGAGTTAAAGACTGAATACAAGGAATTGATTAATAAAAAAGTCGCGCAGATAGAACTATAAGTAATAATGTATTAAAAAGTATCTTGACTAGCTAAGTTGTAAGATTTTGGTGCTTTTCCAGTAGCTATATCTATCACGTTAGTATGTGGTCAAATTACCGTGCCAGCAATACAGTACCATGTTGTGCAATGGTTTCATTTAATAATGATGTAAATTCCACTTTATAAGTAAATACTTGAGAGCTAGCTTCTTTTTTAGGACCTAGCCATTTAAAATTAGGATCTAGAGATTCAAAGACTAACTTACCCAAATTGTTATATAAGCTAATTTTAAAGGTTTTTAAATTCTCAGACTTAACTCTAAAAAAATCATTTTCACCATCATCATTAGGTGTAAAGACGTTAGGAATAAAGAGATAGTCTTGTCGACAATCCATAAAAGTAGCTTCCAAAGTATCACTGGAATTAACACATCCATTGTTATTCAACATTACCCAGTATGTCCCAGGTATTTCTACTTGAATTGATTGTGTAATAGCTTCATTAGACCAATTAAAAACAGTGCCTTCTGGTTGATCTCCTGCATCTAGAACTAAAGGCAACTCTTGGCAAGCTACAGTATCATCACCTATTTCAACGATTGGGTATTGATAAACATGAAGCGTCACGGTAACTGAATCAGGATATCCACAGCCTTCAATAACAACACCATAGGAAATAGTTTCATCCGGGCTTGCTATAGGGTTTGGAATATTAACATCAGATAATCCGGTTGGGGGAGACCATGAGTATGTCGTCCCTCCTTCAGCCAACAGTTGAATGCTTTCTCCCACGCATATTGAAATATCTGATACAGCATTGCCCTCAACTGAATCAATCATAGTAATTGAAGCTACCTGACTATCTACCCGACATTCTTTAAAAATGTAAACGGTATAATCAACGGAGCTATCAATTATGGCCAATGGCATATTAGATGTATCGTCATCAAGCTGTGAAGAAGGTTTCCATAAATAATGATCTCCTCCAGATATATAAAGATGAACAGAGTCGCCGTAACAAACCGAAGTATCTGTTATTGTCATATACGATGTATCTCGTGCAAATCTTGCAATATAGCTATCGTCAGATGCAGCTGAAGTAGCGTCATAGTATGCATTGCCAAATTCTTTTAATGGCAGAGATGAATCTGCTCCCCAAACCTCTCCTGTGAGCCAGATACTTTGATCGAGCTTATTAATGGTTATTGCATTTCTCAAATCACGTCCTGAGCTTCCAAAATATGTTGCCCATTCTAATTCTCCATCTGGGTAAAATTCTGTAATAAAAAAATCGCGGTCACCGTTAAGCGTGTCGTCATAATAAGCCCCTTTCTCTGGATCTTTAGTAAAAAGATCTGTACTTATGGTCTGAAACAAAACAAAAACATGGTTACAATCACCTATTGCTATACGAGATTCGTAATAACAGTCCTTGTCACTTCCTCCATATAGGGTTGCCCATAGCCTATTCCCTGCATTATCAAACTTTAGTACAAAAGCATCAGATGAGCCAGAAAGAGTACTATCATAATATGTTCCAGCATCTTGACTTGGGAAATTAGCCGATTCGGTTAGCCCAGTTATATACAGATTCCCTTCCTCATCCGTCGCCGCACCAAAGCCTTGATCTTTTTCATCACCTCCATATAACGTTGACCAGACGAGGTCTCCATTGTTGTTGAATTTTGAAATAAAAACATCTGAAGAGTTCATCCCTTTTGTATTGTCAAAATAGGTTCCCGTATCTTCTAAAGGAAAATCATTGGAAGAAGTCCAACCAGTTAAAAATATATTATCGTCTCCATCAGTTGTAATATATGATCCTTGATCAGTACCACTGCCTCCCCAGAAAGTACTCCATTCCAAATCTCCAAAGTTGTCAAACTTCATTACAAAGGCATCTAATCCATTGTTTATCGGATCAAAGTAAGTTCCAGTATCCTTCAACGGAAAATCGGGTGAGGCTGTGAAGCCAGTAATAAAGACATTGTTTTGGTTATCTGTTGCAACCGACTCAATCCAATCGTCTGTATTTCCTTGACCAGCAATATAAGTTCCCCATAAACGATTTCCTTGATTGTCAAACTTAGCAATAAATGCATCTCCGCCAAAAAGCGAAGTACCTCCATAGGTATTATCAAAATAGGTTCCTGCATCAAAAACAGGAAAGTTTAGAGAGTTTGTAAATCCAGCAACAAATATATTCCCATTGGCATCGGTTGCAATCGCTTCCCCTTGGTCCAGATTGCTTCCGCCATACAAGGTGGCCCATTTGATTACCCCTTTATTATCAAGTTTTAATATTAATACTTCTGTATTGCCATTCTGTATGCTATCAAAGTAAGTCTCATTATTTACAAGTGGTATATCGGAAGAACCATTGTACCCCGTAATAAACATATTACCATTTGCATCTCCATCTATAGCAAGGGTTCCAATAAGCCCATTACCTGTGTAATAAGTAAACCAAGTTAAAGGCGGGTCAATTACTACCGTTTGATTTGAGGGAAGCTTTTCCGCTTTAAAAGATAGATGGTAAACATTTTTTTGTGGTACACCTATGTCAAAAGTCTGATAGTTATCTCTTTGACTTATTAGATTGTAAGAACAGTTAATCGGCTCTTTGGAACTTTGATTGTAGGTATACAATCGTCCATCTTGTATCGAGCCCATTGGAGTAGATATATGAATGTTATCCGATTTAATATTCATAGTACCAGCTCCCTCGTATAACAATTGAATGTCTTGTATATTTGATTCTGGATGAAGCACAAAGTCATATTTCAATCCATTCTCTGACATATACATTACCCAGTCTATTTTAGGGTAGATATCTTTAACAATTAATTTTCGATAGCTTTTTATATGCGTAATTCCGTCTTGACAATGACTTAAGTAATAGTTTTTTTCAATGATTGCTGGGCTAAATTCTTGAATATTACTTTTTCGAATATCTGCTCCTAAGAGATTCATATCAAACCTAGACCAAGTTTTTATGAACTTATCTTTTTTTGACTTATGTTCCTTTGATCCTTTTTGCTCGTCTTCATCTTCGTGAATTTCTTCTATTGTTACAAATAGGTAGCTAAGTCCTTTTGAGGTTAGTAAAATATTTATTTCATCAGAACTAGCTTTATACAATACTTCAGGAAGTAAATCTCCCTCAACGTTAATGAACTGACCTCTGTTTTCTTCAAATAAAAAGGGCTGGCTAGGCATATTAATTGAGGCATCAAGACTAGATGAATACAGTATACCCCGATTAATCAATCCTAAGAGAAAAATGAGAGTAATCTTTTTAAATGAATTTGAATAGCAGATCATTAATCTTGTAAGTATAATGAAATGCTAAAAGACAAAAATTAAATCTTCCTAGAATGTTTTAAATTCACATTAGCCAAACCAATTTTAATAAATTGGTTGCGTGATTCTTACCACACAAAATGTTAGGAATCAAAATCATCTCTATGATTTTGTCATAACCCCACAAGCAAATTTGTAAATCTGATTTCCTTTCTCAACATGGAATAATTTGACAAGAAAAATGTAAACCCCATCTACTACTATTTTCCCTTCCGAATTGGTTCCGTCCCAAATAAAGAAGCCTTTGTTGTCTAATGAGTTGCTTTTCACTAAATGATGAATATAATTGCCATCGATATCAAAGATTTCGATATTGAGAACGTAGTTAGGTTCATCAACATGATAATGAATATTCAATAAATCATTATATCCATCACCGTTAGGAGAAATTACATCTGGCTCTAGGAAAAAAATTTGATCAATATTAGAGGTAGTAATGATGGTAGAGTTTGAGTAAGTTGGGGTAGCAAACCCTGCTGTTGAAGTAGCAGAATGCCAATTATTTTGATCTTGCGTTGGTGCGTTATGAGATAGTCGCTCTAAAGAAACACCATCAACAACATCCAACAAAGGTAAATGCATATCTTCGCTGTATGCAAACTCATCTAAAATATTGCCTTTTTTGTCCAACAAAACTACATTTCCTGTGTCGTCAGGGTAGGAGGGTAAACTAGTAGTAACGATCAAATCCCGATTCGGCACATAATAGGAGCTGATTAGTTCATCGTTATTTTCAGTTAATACAATATGATCTTGGGGGAAGAAAAGCCAACTTTCTTCTGATGGAATAATAACCTGATCAATAGCGCCATTATCACCTCGATTGGCCATTCGAATATCTTTTAAATCTAAAATCTTATCTGATTGATTATAAATTTCTACAAAATCTTCTCCTCCAGTTTTAGGATTTGGTAGAATCTCATTAATAATAATGTCAAAGCTATCTGCTGGTTCCGAAATACCAAAACGATGCAGGTCTGATGAAATTAAGTTCCCTGAGCAATCAGATAAACTATCTAATCGCAAGGTGTATATCACTTTGCTTTCTAGCTCGGGTGACAATATAAGCTTGAGTATAGTAAAAGAATCTAGAATACTGATTGTTTGTACTTCAATGTCATTTGGCGAAATGTTAAAATACTCATAATTGTTAAGCACCTCAGGATCGAGCTCTTCACTAAAAGTGAGTTGAATAGTTGAACTATCTAGCACAAAAAGCTTGGATAATTTCGGTGCAGTAATATCAGGATTGACATCCTGAACTGAGTTAATCTTTCCCGGAGTACCACCTAAATTGTTCTCACTACTTTTCCAGTTGTTTTCTCCTTCACATGGATTTAGCGGATCAATCATCTCAAGTGACCATCCTCCTAATTTTTTTAAATTATCATCATGCCAGTTTTCAGCATATTGAACCTTGTGAATGGTCTGTCCGTTTTCATCTCTTAAGGTGATGATGTCTCCAGAATTATTAAGTGATGGCCAGCTACTCAGTGGTAATGTTTTGCCATGTAATTGATACAAGCTGTCCGCATCAGCAGGACAAAGAATTAAGAAACTATCAGGCGCAATAATAACCTTAGGTAAAATAACTGTTGTTGTTTGATCGCTTATCTTCCAATCTCCTAGATTTATATCATGGTGTGTTGTATTATGCAATTCAATAAACTCATGCTCTGGCAAACCTATTTGTGGATCCGGATCTGCAAATAGTTCGTTGATGACGATCTCGTAAGGATCAGTATAAAATTTTGTAAAGCTGATTACAATACTGGTATCATTACCATTCAAATCAAGGACGTTAGTCATGGTTAATTCATAGTGAATTTCATCTACAAAATCATTTTGAAATTTAATAAATACTGTATTTGTAACGGAATGAAAATATACTGTGTCGATAGTGCCTAATGAAGGAGAGAGAATAAAATTGTTTAATTCAAGCGTTGAGCTATCGAGCGTTTCGTTGAAATAAACGAATAATGAATTATTACCAACTATTTCAAAACTATCGACTTTGGGAGCAACAGTATCAACTCTAATGGAACCAACATAGATATCATCAAAATAAAATTTATCAGCACGACTGGCAGTATGTTTGCATGATAATCCAAAGTATTTTGAAGATTTGTAAGTGCTATCAACTATACTATCCTGCAAAACATAGTTATTTAGTGTTGCTGAGGTATCTAGAAATACAAACCATTTCGAAAGCTCATTTCGAATAATTTTGAGTTTAAAAACATTATTACTTTTGGATAGTGTCCCATCAAGCCCTGATAGGATTGCGCTTGTAGCAATGCTGTCTTGACGTATTAAATTAACCGCATCAGAACTACCACTTTCTCCAATTTCTAAGTAATATCCTTTAAAATTGTCAGACAAAGTAGTTGTATCTGAAGCAAGAAAGACTTTTAATTGATTGCTGGATGAGGGAGAGAATTCCAGATTAACCCAAAGTTCCCACTCAACACTTTCTAGAGCAATATCATTTGCAGTATAAATGATTGCTTCATTAGTAAAAGCACTGTCTTGCAATTGTAACTGTTGATTTCCATTGATGCCAAATCTACTTGTATCGCCTAACCAATTTGTAAGTGCATTGCTCGAAAAGTCCTGATTGATTTGAGCAGTCAGAAAAATTGGCAAGGTGAGAAAGAAAAAGCTGAGACGCATCAACGTGTAATTTATTTCACGTAGTGTTTTCTAGCTTCTTTTAGGAACTCCGACGAAAAAATGAAGTTTTCCAGTCGTTCGTTTTTTGCGGTCATTAAATCCTTGCTTGTTCCCTCCCAATGCTTTTCTCCTTCAAACATATATAAAATATAATCTCCGATTTGCATCACGGAGTTCATGTCATGCGTATTGACAAAAGTGGTAATATTATACTCTTGTGTAATTTCTTGAATCAGTTTATCAATCACAATAGATGTCTGAGGGTCTAAGCCAGAGTTTGGCTCATCACAAAACAAATACTTTGGATTTTGAACGATAGCCCTAGCAATCCCTACTCGTTTCATCATACCACCACTTATCTCAGAGGGATATAATTTATTAGCTCCCTTGAGATTAACTCTTTCCAAACAAAAGTTTACTCGATCTTTCTTTTCCTTTTCGCTCATATCCGTAAACATGTTTAAGGGAAAAATAACATTCTCTTCAACGGTCATGGAGTCGAATAGTGCATTTCCTTGAAAAAGCATCCCAATCTCTTTGCGTATAGCTTTTCTTTCGTTAATGTTCATTTTGGAGAAATTCTCATTGTTATAAAAAACGCCTCCACTATCTACCTCAAACAGACCAACCATGCATTTCATCAATACGGTTTTCCCAGAGCCACTTGTGCCGATTACTAAGCTCGTTTTTCCAGGCTCAAATGTAGCAGAGATATTTCTTAAGACTTCTTTGTCTCCAAAAGATTTAGCGATATTTCTAAGCTCAATCATTTATAGTAGTAATTCAGCTAATAGGTAATCTGCAAATAAGATAAGGATACAACTAAAAACCACAGCTCGTGTACTTGATTGCCCAACCTCTAGTGAACCACCATCTGTAAAATAACCTTGATAAGCAGAGACTGAAGTGATGATGAAAGCAAAAGTAACAGCCTTGACCATACACAATATCAAATTAAGTGTTCTAAAAGAATCCCTAGCACCAATACTAAACTCTTCTGGAGTGAGAATGCCTGTTAATGAACCTGCCAGTACACCTCCATAAATCCCCAAAAATGCTGCAATAATAATCAAGCATGGAATAATTAAAACAGCAGCAATTATTTTAGGGCCAATTAAATAACTTGGTGTATTTACACCCATAATTTCCAACGCGTCTATTTGCTCTGTGATGCGCATACTGCCTAACTCAGATGCCACACTAGAACCAATTTTTCCCGCCAATACCAAACAAGTAATAGTAGGTGCTAATTCTAAAATAGTTGAATCACTGACAATGGTTCCGATAACAGACCTAGCAATTAATGGTGAAATGAGCTGATAGGCGGTTTGAACTGTCGTCACTGCACCTATAAATACGGAGATAATAGCTACAATGCCCAGAGAACCGATACCAATTTCATTCATTTGTCTGATGGTCTCACGCCAGTAAATGGAAACCTTTTCAGGCTTAACGAACAAGCTTTTGAGTAATAGAATATACTTTCCGAAATGGTAAAAAAGATTCATATAGTTTCCCGTTTCAAATACGGTAAGAGCATAAAAATAAGCCAAAATATGTACTTAGTCAAAGCCATAACAGATAATCTAAAATTTATTTAATTTTAATGAATATGGACGAAAGAAAAAAGATAGTCGTAACAGGGGCAACTAAAGGAATTGGCCGAGCCATTTCCATGCAATTTTCGCGGGAAAAATTCGATCTAGCGATTTGCAGTAGAAGTTTTGAAGAACTTGAATTATTCAGAAGTGAACTTCAAAAGATTGATAATAAAATAGATATCCTTTATGATGTTTGTGATGTTTCAGATAAAAATATGCTGAAAGGCTTTGCCGATAAAATTAAAAAGAAATGGAATAGATTAGACATTTTAGTAAACAATGCTGGTGTTTTTATTCCAGGGAAAGTTCATGAGGAGGAAGAAGGGGCATTGGAAAAAATGATAGAAACGAATTTATATAGCACTTATCATTTAACAAGGTATTTACTCTCCCTAATGATGCCGCATAAATCAGGGCATATATTTAACATATGTTCAATAGCAAGCATCATGGCTTATGAAAATGGTGGTTCCTATAGCGTTTCAAAATTTGCCATGCATGGACTGTCAAAAGTACTTCGCGAAGAGATGAAGCCTCATGGTGTAAGAGTAACTTCTATGTTACCAGGCGCTACTTTGACAAACTCTTGGGAAGGTGTTGATTTACCTGAAGAACGCTTTATGAGAGCTGAGGATGTTGCCTCTCTTGTTTACGACGTATATAAAATTAATGATAGAACCAATGTAGAAGAGGTTGTTTTAAGGCCGATTCTGGGAGATATTTGATGTTAATAGGTTTATAGTTTAATTATAACAGAACAGAAGTTTGAATCTAGGGGCATAGATTTAAGAGCAACAGTCATTAGCTATATTCCAAGTACTTTGGGCTAATGGCTTTAATATTTAGAACTTGCAACCTATCTTCCAGCTGATTACCTAAAAAACGCAAACGCTTAATGTTGATGTTCCTCATTCCTGAAAATAAACCCTTTTCACTCTTCTCGAAATATTTGTAAGTAGCTCATATGGGATCGTACCTGCAATATCAGCCAGTTCTTCTATATTGGGCTGTTGACCAAAAATAATTACTTCATCCCCTTCGCTAACATCAGTTATATCTGTAATATCAAGCATCGTCATATCCATGCAGATATTTCCAATAGTAAATGCCTTCTTACTATTAATCAACATATAGCCATTTCCATTTCCAAACCTTCTATCTAGTCCATCTGCATAGCCAATATTCACTGTTGCGATTTTGGTTTCCTTCTTTGTAACAGCTGACCTGCCATATCCTACCCCCTCGTCTTTGTTGACAGTTTTTATCTGAGCAATTGTTGACTTTAAAGTACTAACGTTTTGCAACTTAGTCTTTAATTTTCCTGTGATATCAATTCCGTACAAGCCAAGCCCTAGCCTAACCATATCAATTTGTATATCAGGAAAATTGACAATTCCCACTGAATTCAAAATGTGTGTAATAAATGGATATTTTATAGACGCTTTTATTTTGTTTACCATTTCAGCAAATAGCGCTATTTGCTTTTCCGAATATTTCCTTTGCCCATCATTATCACTGGTTGCCAAGTGTGAGAAAACGGACTTAATCTTCACTAGCTCTTTACTCTTATTCAATTCTGGCATGAGATAACTCAAGTCTTCTCTAGAAAAGCCCAAACGATGCATGCCCGTATCCAACTTAAGGTGAATAGGAAAGTTATTAATCTGTTTTCCCTTTGCAAACCTCAATAATTCTTTAAAAGTACTCATGCTATATATCTCCGGTTCCAAATTATATTGCAATAGCTTTTCCAGGGAGCTAACGACAGGATTCATTACCATTATTGGCAATGTTACTCCTGCATTTCTTAACTCTATTCCCTCATCGATATAAGCTACCGCCAAATAATCTATATTATTAAACTTTAAGAGATTGGCAATTTCATAGCTTCCACTTCCATAAGAAAATGCTTTAACCATTACCATCATTCTAGTAGATGGCTTCAAAAGACTTTTATATACTTTTATGTTATGGGAAATTGCATTTAAGTCAACCTCCAAATAAGTATTGTGGGTTTTCTGCTCTAATAATTTGCCTACTTCTTCAAACCTGAACCTCCTAGCACCTTTTAATAAAATAGCTTCATCCCTAAAAGTGAACTCATTTATTTCCGCAAGTAGATCTTTAGTTGTTGCATAGAAACTTACTTTTTCAATGCCTCCAAATAGTTCCTTATAACTACTTAGCTGCTCTCCAACCGCAATTAACCGATAAACTTTCTGCTCTCTTATTAACGCTGCAATTTGTTGATATAAATCTCTTTCATCCTCCCTACTCTTTTGCACATCAGATAATATAATTGCCTTTTTTTGGTGTCTGTTTTGTTGGTTTAGAAAATCAAGCGCTACTTTTATTGATTCAAGATCCGAATTATAGCTGTCGTTTATTAGTGTGCAGTTATTAATGGCATCCACTAACTCAAGTCTCATACCCACAGGTGCTAGTCGCTGCATCCTTTTCTGAATTTCAGATGGGTTAACCTTAAAATGCAACATTAGCAACCAGCAGTGAATAGCATTCTCGATGGAGCCCTCATCAGTAAATGGTATTTGAATTGATATTGACTGCTTCCCAAAAGTTGCATTAATAATAGTCTGAATATGATCGGTTTTAATATCTTGTATTTTCAGATCTGCTGAATGCTCCTTTGCCCAACTAAGTGTTTTAAATGGATATCGGGACTTGACAATCTCATTATGAATTATAGTATGGTCCTTACAATAAAGCACCAATTCACTTTGCTTAAAGAGTTTCAGTTTCTCTTGCACTTTTTCTGCACGATCCATAAAACCCTCGTCATGAGCTTGACCAATGTTGGTAAAGATCCCTATGCTAGGATCGATTACCGTTTGCAGCTTTTCCATTTCCCCGACTTGTGATATTCCTGCTTCAAATATTCCTAAATCATTTTCTTTGGATATCTGCCAAATTGATAAAGGAACTCCAACTTGAGAATTGTAGCTTTTGGGGGTTCTCACGATATTAAAGTCCTCTAGTAGTAGTTGCGCCAACCATTCCTTAATAATAGTCTTTCCGTTACTCCCTGTAATACCAATAATGGGAATTGTAAAATTATTTCTATGCACCCGAGCAATGTCTTGCATAGCAACTAATGTATCTGTTACTTTAATAAAATGGGCATCTTGATGCATCTCTGGAGGTAAGTCGCTAACTACAAATGATCGTACTCCAGCTTCATAACAGTTTTTAATATAATCATGTCCATTTGCATGGCTAGTCTTAATCGCAAAAAAAAGTGTTTGCGAGGCATTAATGATCTTTCTACTATCAATCGCCAGATTTGAGATTATGGTATTTCCATCACCTTGTATCAAGGAGCCATTGGCAAACTGGGCAATCTCGTTGATGGAATAACTGGTCAAATCTTTTTATTAAAACAGGTGTTCTCGAACGTTTTAAATTTACACAGAACTGATGAGAAAATTATATATGAAATGTATGCACCGTTTAAAACCCAATAATTATTAACACATATATCTCAAAAGCAGACATATACAGCAAAAATCATCCAATTAAATTAGAATTTTGACTATCCTTTTAATTTGAATTTTAGGATTAAACGTTTAATATTACCACGTTATGCGATTCTTCATACACCTTTTGGTTGCTGTAATTTTTAGCACTACTTCATACTGTCAAAATGAATTTAATTGGTGTATGAATAAAAGTCAAGCCACACCGACTTCTAAAACAATGAACGATTTGGTGCGACAAATATCGGCTTATCAAAAAAGCTCTGTTGAGGTTATAATACCTGTTGTATTTCACATCATATATAATACCGATGCAGAAAACATCCCCGATTCTGTGCTCATGCAGCAATTAGATATAATAAATGAAGACTTTAATCTTTTAAATGGGGATACTAATAGTGTTCGAAGTATCTTTAGTTCAATAATTGGGAATCCTAGAGTAAGCTTTTGCCTCGCCAATATTGATCCTGACGGATTTGAGACAAGCGGTATTAACAGATCTGAGACAAATTTGCAGGAGCTTACAGTTGCTCAAATGAAATCAGCGAATACCGGAATAAAAGGCTGGCCTGCAAATGAGTATCTCAATATCTGGATCGCAGATGTAACAGAAGGCATTCTTGGCTTTGCCAATGCACCCTGGGATAGTACACCACTAAAGAGAGATGGCATTGTATTAGATTATACAATTGTAGGGAAAGGTAATACTGAGAAAGGAAGGATTTTGACTCACGAAATTGGTCATTTTCTAGGATTATACCACCCTTTTGACAACAACTGTGAAGAGATCAGCTCTGGAAATTGCGACAGCCTTGGAGACAAGGTTTGCGATACTCCTCCTCAGTTACTATCTTATAACTGTAATGATGACAGCCAAAATACTTGCACCGAATCAACAGATGATCAGCTAGATAATTGGGAAAATTACATGGGCTATGCTTCCGGAGGATGTCGTGTCATGTTTACCCAAGGTCAAGTGGATAGAATGAATGCCTTTCTATCTATTGAACCGAGAGCCAGCCTTGTATCATCTAATAAATGCAGCTCGTTTACAGGTCTAACTTCTTTTAATAAAGAAATATTGACCATATACCCTAACCCTAGCAGCGGGATCTTTTATATTGCAAGCACTTTGAGTTCGGTCAATGATTATAGAATTGATCTATTTGACCTCTCAGGTAACATGGTCTATCAAACTAATTTTAACAAGAATAATAAAATGTTAGACATTTCAGTATTACCCAAGGGAATATACGTTCTTACCATAACTATTAATAGTGCTAGTATTCCCGCACATAGAAAGGTAATTATTAAATAATTTTTACTCCCCTGTAACTTTTTGGATTGATCATTGTCTTATGGATAGTTAAGAACCATAAAACAATAAATCATGAAAAAAATAACAATCAATTTAATCATAATAACATTCGCTTTTTTTGCTACTAGTTGTCAAAAAGAATACGATTACTTAAAGGGACCCAAGAAAAAAACATTATCATTTGGCATCAGTCAACTGCCCAATTCTTCATCAGGGGCTCAACTATACCTAGGTGATACCGTGGACATATTAGTTGGTACCTTCAGCTCTTCATCCTCCAATGTAT
The DNA here is from genome assembly GCA_030426955.1 of Bacteroidia bacterium. GTDB lineage: Bacteria > Bacteroidota > Bacteroidia > Chitinophagales > JAUHXS01 > JAUHXS01. The sequence goes on from JAUHXS010000004.1 coordinate 158,359, forward strand.
CTTGTGGTGCCCCTGACTTATTAAGTGTTGAAGTAAGTATCAATTATAACTATCCCATCATATTATCGGATGATTCAGGTAAAAGAGATACTATTGGAAAAATCTTTATAGGATACTCTGCTGACCCAATAACAATTTCAGATTACAGAGATAACTCTAACTATACAGTTGAGTCAAATAGTGACAACTGTGTTGCCATTCAACTTTAGAAAATTTTAATAACAAATAAAAATCATAATCATGAAACATATAAAGTATTTAACAATCTGTCTTAGCCTATTTTTCCTGAATACATTTAGCTATGGACAAGAACAGACAACAAATTCAGTTCACTTAATAAAATTCAGTCCTTTTCATCTTGCGCATCATACCTTTCAAGCAGGCTATGAGTTCCAATCATTATCAAAAAACCTAGGAATTGATTTGAATTTTGGGTATATGTCCTATAATCGGTCATACAGCCATGAAAGCGAATCGATCAATGGAGCAAATATTGAGCTACAAGTGAGAAGATACCTAGCAGATAAGATGGAATTGCGATCAGATCGAAAAATTAATATAAACCCATTTTATACTCCTTATTTATCGCTCCATTATTATAATTCTATGTCTGACTATACTTACAGTGTTGCTGAAGATTCCTTTCCATATAACTCTATTGAAGAAACCGTAACTAGCCATCTTGAATCATACTCAATAGGTGGCGGGCTACTTGTTGGAGTTCAATTAAAGCTTTTCAATAGCTTATATACCGATATATTTTTCGGAAGTGGAGTTAAATCAGCATTGATAAAGAACAAGCCAGTTGACGAAAATTATCATTATACTGGAAGTATACATTTTAATCCAACTTTGAACGGCATTATTGGAAGAGCCGGCTTTAGACTAGGAATTATTTTCTAACGAAAAAAGATTACTTTGAAGCTTTAAAGAATGCATTCTTGAATAGAAAAGAGTACAACAATTGTGTAAAGGAATATGCGGATGGCTTGTATCGCTTTGCTCTAAAAAACCTCAGGAATGAAGATGATGCAAAAGATGTTGTTCAAGAATGCTTTACGAAGTTTTGGGAAAAACACGAAAATGTAAGCTACGAAAAAGCAAAAAGTTATCTATTTACAAGCGTATACAACATGAGCATTAACTTATCAAAACGTAAATCTAGATGGCGAACTGAAGAAGCTGAAAATATTAACGAAATAAGCAGAGAAACAGACTTTGAATTGAAGGAGGCATTAGATAAAAGCATTGATCAACTCAAAGAACCTCAAAAATCTATATTATTACTAAGAGACTTAGAAGGATATAATTATAAAGAAATAGGAGAAATGATCAAGCTCACTGAATCTCAAGTAAAAGTATATTTATTTAGGGCACGGCAAAAAGTAAAAGAACAAATCAAAGCATTAAATTTAGCTTGATGCAACATATTAACAAGGAAAATATAGAACAGTACTTTTTTGACTTTGTGGAAGGCAACCTCAGCAAATCTCAGCAAAAAGAATTAGAACAGTTTGTCCTAGAAAATCCTGAGTTTAAGCCTGACTTTGATGCATGGAAAGCAAGTGTTTTACCTGATGAAAAAATTGTTGCACCTGATTTTAGTGATTTGATAAAAAAACCTTGGTATGCTAACTGGCTTAATTTTGGTATGATTTTAGGAGGCACCATTCTGATTGGAACTACATTATTTTTACTTCTATCTGAGGAATCAAAGAATGATATATCTAAAAAATTGTTGATTAAGAAAGGGCAACCCAACAGTACCATAGATCAATCGTCCACTGAAAATGAGAAGAAGATAAATGAAGAAGAGCAAATAACTCCTCAAGTTTCTGTAATGCCTAAAAAGAGTTCTAAATTGCAAAAAAAAGACAACAAAGGAATAACAAATCAAGTAACAAAGACTAATGTTGAAGGCATCAATAAAGATTCAGTTGCGGTTGCTTCCAAAAGTGAAAGGGTTCTGAAAAAGATAGAAAAAGAAACTTCATCGGACAGCTCAAATATGAATACAAAAGAAATACAGGACTTATCTAGAATTGAAGAAAATCTTATTGAGCCCATTGCTCCTGAAAACTTAAACTTGTTTATAAAAGAAAACTTTGAGTATCCTGAAGCTGCTATAGAAAAGGGGATTGAGGGTATTGTTCAAATCGAGTTTTTAGTAAATACTGATGGATCAGTGTGTTGTGTCGAAGTTATTGATAGTATCAGCTCAGAATGTGATTCTGAAGCCAAAAGAATTGTTGAAATGTTACCAGATTTCACTCCGGCTTATAAAAACGATGAGCCTATTAGCTACATCATGCAACTGAGTTTTCCTTTTGAACTAACCCCAAAACAAAGAAAAAAGGCTAGAAAGGGAAACTATAGAAATTAACTAACTTTGATGCTTTGTCAGCAAAATAGTTACGCCTTATAATACGCTTAGCCAATTCAGAAGATATAAGCTCAATCAAACAGATTGCAGATATTCAGCTAGGTAATAATTATTTATCAGAAGTTGATTTAAAAAATCATATCAACAGTAAGACTACATTGATACACATCTACCAGCAAAAAGATATAATAATTGGCTTTTCTATTGGACACTTTTGTAATTTCAATCAATTAGTCGAATTTCTTTTCATTAATCCTCAATGGATAAGATCAAGCTTTAGTGAGACAAAACGATTCTTTTATCGTAAGGTTATTTGCACAATGCCAGAATTTGAGCACCAAGGTATAGCACACCAACTAGTAAAACAAAGTATTGAATCTGTTCAAAGTAAGTGTGATATCATTTTATCCATTTGTTGGAACAAAAGTGGTGTTGCTCCATTTGGAAAAATTTTAGAAGCGTTTAACTTTGAGGTTATAAAAGTATTTAATGAATATTGGAAACAAGATAGCATTGACAAAAAGTATCTCTGCGCTATATGTGGAACGCCACCTTGCCTTTGTGATGCTACACTTTATGCTTTAAACATAGTAGGCTAGGATGTTAAGTTACAACAAGACTAAGTTCAACACCATTATTCCCTTTTCAGGAGGCATTGATAGTACGGCTGCTCTGTACTCTACTTTAATAAAAAATCCTGATAAAAAGTACTTGGTTTTTCATATTGATATAATTAATGCAACTAGCGGCAACCGATATATTTTGGAAAAAAAAGCGGTGCAAAATATTTTAACCTACCTGCTAGAAAATAGTATCAGTAATTTTTGCTTTAAAAGTCTAAGTATAGATTACTCCAATTTTGATATTCCTTTAGTATGGGATAGTGAGGTAGTTAACTTTATGGCAGCCATGATCGTACAAGACAAACCTGAAATTGAAGAATTCATAGAAGGTGCTATCTGGGATGACTATCAGGAAGAAGGATTTAAAGAACGTTTAATGAAAATAGCATCTATATTTTATACTTGTTCAGGTAGAACAGAAAATGATTTCAAATTTTCCTTCCCCTTAAAGAATTTAAAAAAACATGAAGTAATGCGACTTATTCCGCATGAATTATTGAAAGTAACATGGTCATGTCGATATCCCGAAATTGGATTACCGTATACACTGGTTAGATGTCACAAGTGCCCCCCTTGCAAAATAATAGACAACGCTTTTAAGCAACACCCAAATGAATTTCCAATGTTATGATTGTAAAAGAAGTAGATTTAATGAAAGGCCTTTTCAGCAGTAAAAACTATTCAGCCGGAGAAGTAGTATATATTCCTAAAGGAGAGATTTTAAGTCAGCCTACCAGAGAGTCCATACAAGTAGCTCCTGGAAGGCACATTAACATAAAGGATGAAGGTCAATTCATTAATCATTCTTGCAGACCCAATTGTGAAGTAAAGGGAGGAAAAGTAATCGCAATAAGACCTATAATTATAGGAGATGAAATTACATTTGACTACAATCATTCTGAAGACCGATTAAGTAACCCATTCATTTGTAACTGCTGTAATAGACTCATATCTGGAAGACTATCAGTACGATAAATCAGAAAAACTGCTTTTGAACATATCATTTTAAGAAAAAAAAGTTTTTTATCCCTAATACAAGCACTGTATTATTGATATAATATGAGAAAAGTTGAAATACTTTGTGCTTCCGTTTTGTTATTGGTTGCTTCTTCTTCAAAAGGGCAGAATTTAGTAAACGATCCAAGCTTTGAAGCAATTACATGTGGCAACTCAGATCGTGTAGAACTAAATGCTAATGATTACCCTTGGTTTGCCCCAAATACTGGCAGTTCCGATATAAGGTGTGTAAATCCACGAACTGGTAACCAGCACGGTGGCTTTTCAGTAGTTGGTACAAAGTATGAATATTTATCTAGTAAATTGTTAGACACATTAAAAGCAAGTTGTCGCTATAGAGTAGAATTTTATTTAAAAACTGAAGACCCATCGTTTGATGCCATTGACTCCATAGGAATACATTTTTCAAAAGATTCTATTTCAGAGTCATCAAGCCTTAACATAAATGCTCTCCCTCAAATTGCTACTAACGCAGAGGAAGGTATAAACAACTTTAACTATGAACTTTTTAGCGACTCTTTTGAAGCTAGTGGAGGAGAAGCATATCTGACAATAGGCAACTTCAACAATCCCTCTAATTTGTATACAGAAGGTAATTTAGGATTCAACTATTACTATGTCGATGACATCTCTCTTGTATTAATCGATTGTGATACCATAACGCCTCCCGATACCTCAGTATCTGATACAACAAACCCATCTGATACAACTTCAAACCCTACTGACTCTATTTTAAACCAGATCAATAAAGTATATATTCCAAATGCTTTCTCCCCAAACAATGATGGCATAAATGATTTATTAATTGTTCAAGGTGAAGGAATAAAAAGTTATCAGATAAATATTTTTGACCGGTTTGGCCTAAATGTGTTTTCGTCTAACAACATTAAAGAAAGATTTTCTGGAAAATATAAAGGCAAAAAATTAACAGCAGGAAGTTATAATTATGATATTATTGTGACTTATATAGATAATACAAGTGAAACGCTCATAGGTAATATAACGCTATTGAGATAATCTATTTTAAAATTGTTATTGTCCCACTTTTACTTAAAACCTCTTCCTCATAATCTTCTCCTATGAATGAATAAGTGTAAGTGCCCATTCTTGCAAAGCGATTATTAATTTTTCCTTCCCATTTATTATTCTGTTCATTCAGAATATACATTCTCCTCCCCACTCTACTGTAGATAGTTAATTCCCAATACTTAAACCCTGACGCAATAATTCGAAATTCATCCTGTAATCCATCGCTATTGGGCGAAAAGGCATTTGGAATAAAAAGCTCTGTACCAACCTGAACAAAAACAGAATCTTCAAAAGTACAATTGCTTACTGTATCTGTTATAACTACCTTATACCATTGACTTTCATCTATATCTACAAATGGATTGGGACAATTAGAACAACTTAAGCCTTCCACATCTATCCATTGATATAAATGTCCCCCTTCAATATTTATGCCAATAATTTGACCATTTTCTACAAATAATGTATCTCCTCCACTGATGTAAGCAGAACTGGCTGCTATTACAATCTCCTTTTCGAATGTATCTGATGCACAAGACCTGTTGGCGTTGACAATTAGTTTTACTTGATAGTTTCCAGGCTCATTATAAACATGATGAACACTATCCACTTCTGTAGAGGTCATACCATCTCCAAAGTCCCATAAATAATCCCCTTTATAAAAAGAACAGTCACCCGCATTAAGATAATTTGTATTATCATGTAATGTTATCTGAGATGCCATACAAGCACTACTATCTATCTCAAAATCTGCTACTACAGAGTCACGATATATGACATTTAGAGGGACAAAATTCTGCATACCCTTATATAGAGTATTAGTCTGTCCCATATCAACACCTACTGGTTGAAAGTCACATCCAATTCCATATATATTTGGATTATTAATAACTGAAAAAGTATCTGTTGCATTTGCCTTGATATAAATCTTTCCATCAGCTGCTAGCTCAATAGTGGTATATCCTTTGTTATTAAAACCAGCACCATTATGTATCAGCCTTGTCTTTGTCATATCTAATTCTTTTATGCTAGCCTGGTAAAGCTTGTTGCTATCGCCACTGTAATAGATGATAGCATTATCAGGCGAAAATTCTATATCCCAGGTGGTACCTGTAGGAGCAAATATTACTTTCGGATTTGATAACTGTCCTGTATTTAAGTCAAAATCAAATATCCGGATTCTTGTAGGTACATTATTCGCCTTATAACCACACCAAGTATTCTCCGCTATTGCAAAAAGTGAACCATCACGAGAAAAAGCACTGCATCCAAAAGTATTACAAATCTCAAAATTATCTACTCTTGGAAATGAACTCTCAACAGGTAAAGCAATACCTGATTCTGTTATCAAGTAAGCATAAAAATTATCGTAGCAAGCCGGAATCACGTACCAATAGGATGCGTTACTGGAACAAGTTCTCAGTTGCCGAGTTACACCTGACTGACTTTCATGCATCACTCTATAGAAAGGAGCTTCTGAACATGGTCCTGTAAAAACAGGTGTATTTTTAGAAGTTGGAAGTACCCCACCTAACCCATTATCCAATGTCATATCTACCACAGCATAGTGATATCCCTGTGTAGAAGGCGAACCAGCATTAGTAAACCCACTATTGGTAAAAATATAGTACCGATCCTCATTTCCGGGCATGGGAATAATCAAACAACCTTGAGAAGAAGATGTAATTGGATTTCCCTTTAAGGAATCCCCATTAAGCATTACTTGATGATTCCTATTATAAACTTTAATCCCATTAGTATAAAAAAGTAATTCCCCTGTTAAATGATCTGACATTGAAGCTACTGCTTCATAAGATATCATTGGTGAAACGTTATTGGATATATTTAAACTACCTGATGTAAAATCAAACACAGAACCCTCCCCAATTACCCATTGATCATTCGACCTAGAAGAAATTAGATCGTTAGGGCAAACCTCAATAACCCGATCCCTTCTGTAAATACAACCTGTTGACTCATCTTTACCAATCAATGTAACGTTTCTTTGCCCAGGATATTCAAAGGTATAGTTTACCCTTTCTCCAACAAGCTCTACTTCACCTCCTGAATCTATATTTTGAATATACCAGGTATATTCATCAGCAGTGCCTTCAGCGGAAAGGCTATATTCATTACACGGACAACTTTCTTCTGCAATGATGCCTTCTACCAGTCCAGTATCTGTAGAGATCTCTATGATATCTGTAGCACTTGCGTTACAACCTCTTACATTTAACTCTAAAGTAACCTTATGTCGCCCAGGATAAGTGTAATCGTGCTCTGCTTCAAATCCATTATACAGTGAACCGTCTCCAAAATTCCACACATACAAATCATCAGGGATCATAACATCAGGGGGGGTTATTGTACTCGTATTTTCAAAGGCTACCCCATACCCCTTGTCTGTTATACAATTAGAATTGTGTGTATAATTAAAATCAACTTCAGGATCAACAATACAAAAACCATATCGCGCAGTGTCTGTCTGTCCTCCTGATTTGGCAATTAACATAAAAGTATAGCAACCACTATCACTATAGGTATATTCTTTTTCCTCTAATTCTTGTTCATCAAAAGACTCCACAACACCATCACCATAGTGGACTTCAAAATCATCACCGACCGCTCCTTCAATCCAAAAGTTAATTGTTTTATAGCACGTAAATGAATCTGTATTATCTATGACAGCATCAACTCCTTGTCCCAATACCCCTAGGGAAAATGAACATAACACAAGAATTGTTATTATATGGTTTTGAATCATTCATAATTTTACAAACTGATATCCATTATAAATAAACCATTTTAATAAATAATCATATAGCGAATCAAACAACAAATATTCTAACTATTTGAATTTCAATTAATTTAAATAGTTAAAACTAGGCTCTTGAAAATAAACATGATTTAAAATCAGTATCTAATAGAAAAGCAATAATTTCAACTATTTGATAACCAAAATATTAAATCCATTTTATTATGCCTTGAAGTGTAATTTTTTATCCAAAAAAACTACACTTATTATTACTTTATCCTCAAAATGAACGATATTGTGTTTTATATTATGCAAACTGGTATGTACAAGAAAAGCTATCTTTTAATTATTTCACTGATTCTCATTTTATTCGGATTCACTCATGCATCATCTCCAATTAATACAAGTAAAAGAAATTGGACAGTAAAAAAACTATACAATGATGCTTTTATTGAAAACTTGGGGCAGTTCAAGCAAGAAGATTTTTTAAGCTCTGAAGAGATTCTCTATGTAACCAAACAAGATGGCTATCAAATTATATTTACGCCTAGTGGTTTTAGCTATGTGTTTAGTGAAATAAATGAGGAACGGCAAGCATACTTGCTAAAAGAGTTCCAGGAAGAGCAAGAAGAAAAAAAATACATCAGCTCCCTTCCGATTCAAGAACAAAAGATGTTGCGGGAAAGGGAATTTTTAAAAGAACGCGAACTAAAGGCCATTAATATTTATGATAAAAAAAACATTAATATTATATGGAACAATGCATCTCCCAACGCAACGATTCAGGCAGAGCATCAGGATGGCGTATCTTATAACTATTCTGCTTCCACTTATGCAAGCAGCAAAAGTGTTGTAGGTAATCCTGTAAACATTAAAGCAAAAGGATATAAACAACTAACTTACCAAAACCTATACCCCAATATAGATATCTTGTTTTCGTTCCATCCCAATGGAGGTATTAAATACGATATCATCGTTCACCCTGGAGGTAATATCAATGATATTAGTATGGTATACGATGAAGCTACTAACATCGAAATAGCTGAGGGTAATCTATTATTTGGCAAAGGTATGCTTAATATGCAAGACCAAGCCCCAGAAACTTATCAAAATACTTCATCTGGCAAAGTAATGATTCCTTCAAACTTTATTGTAAATGGGAATATGGTAAAATTTGACATTGGTACTTATAACTCCAATTTAGACCTTATCATTGATCCATGGCAAAGCCCTACTAATTTTTCAGGTGCAAATAACTTGGGGCTACATATTAAAGCAGATAATGCTGGTAATGTTTACGTATATGGAGGAGGAAGCAACGGTGTCAACATTGAGGTTAGAAAGTTCACTCCTACAGGAGCTTTGGATTGGGTATACACACCAACTTGGGGCAATGCAGGAGGCTATGACTGGTTTGGGTCTCTAGAAGTAAATAAAAGCGCAGGGGTTTGTTATATCTCTACAGGATATAGTAAAATTCAGAGGGTTTTTGCTAACGGCACTATGGATTGGGAAAGGCAATACGGTATCGCTGACTTCATAGAGCCATGGTCACTCACATACGACTGTAGAAGTGAAAGGATGTTGCTAGGTGGCACAGGCAATGGGATATCACAAGGTGCTATTGCAACTATTGACACCTTAAATGGAAATATTATTGAAACAGGTAACCTTTCATTTGCTGGCGAAATTAGAGCATTAGCCCCTTCTCCATTAGGAGGATTCTTCGTCTTAGGCTTAAATAATCTTGGACATATGTGTCCCGACTTACGTGAATACTATTCTTTGAATCATACGCACCAATTTGACTACTGGGGACCTGTTTTTGATAGGGTAACAACTCCTGGTACAAATAGTGGCATTGCTGGCGATACTTCTTACATATATGCCTCAAATGGCGATTCCATTACACAATGGGATATAAAAAATGGCACTTTCGTAAAAGCAATAAAGATTCCTGGTGGTGTTAGAGAAGAAAGTAGCGGACTCTTAGTAGATGATTGCGGCAATGTTTATGCTGGATCAAATCTTGGAGTTTTTAAATATGACAATACATTAACATTTATTGATTCTGTCTCTTTCGAAAATGGTGTTCACGACATTGATTTCGGTCAAGGAGGAGAGATTGTAGCGACTGGTGTTGGATATGCGGCTTCTGTTGACTTAGCGAGCTGTGGTGCCTATACCTTTTGTTTTATAGACTCTTGTGATCCTATCCCATCTGGTGGATCAGATACAACAATTTGTGCAGGAGATACCCTTGAGCTACGTGCATCTGATGGAACCATTCAATTGTTAACTTTTTATAGTTGGGCCCCCGCAACGAATATAGATAGTCCAAACGCTCAATCAGTCAAAGTATATCCTACAACGACAACTACCTACATTGCTACAGTAACAACTTTTCCATTCTCAGTAACTAGAGATACTTTTAAAATTGAAGTGCAAAACCCACCAAGTATTTTCCCTCCAACGCCAAGAATATGTCCAGGAGATACTGTTGAGCTAACTGCAAGTGATAGCATGATTTCCTGGCGTCCTGATTACAATCTCTCTGCCGATACGGGAAATGTTGTCAAAGCATTCCCAGATTCTACGACTACTTATTTCGCATTTGCAGGGGATGACTCTACATGTGCAGCCTCCGTAAAGGTAGTTACAGGGTTAATATTTACTCCCGTTGGCGCAAATATATGTGCTGGCGATACCGTTACACTTAATGCTATTGGAGCTGACTCGATAATATGGACTCCAAACTACAATCTAGTGAATGATACAGGTGTTTCAGTAGAAGCTTTCCCTGATACAACCATTATTTATACTGCTTCCAAAATTGGTGATTCAACCTGTTCTGGTAATATTACAGTAACAGTTTTAGATACACTAATTGCAACGCCAGCAATCGATACTATTTGCAAGAATGATAGCATTACCATTACGGTAAGTGGTTTTTCGAATTTGGTTTGGCAACCCAATTACAACCTAAGCAGTAGCTTTGGATCTGTCGTAGAAGCATTTCCAGATACCACTATTACTTATCGCATAGAGTATTTATCGAACTCTAACTGTAATACAAACGTAACAATCCATGTAGATTCATTAGTTGCAATAGCAAGTAAAGATCAAATATGTGAGGGAGATACCGTTTTATTAACGACAAACGGGTTTATTGATAGTTTAATATGGTCACCTAACCTAAATTTAAGCTCTAATATTGGTGACTCAATTTCAGCGATACCCAACAATACGATTACTTACACTGTTGCTGAACAAAATAATAGTAGCTGTAATAGTTCTGTTGCCATAACTGTTGTTAATCTAGTAAATAGTACAATTTGTATAGGTGATACAATTACTTTAAGCCCAATAGGTTTAGATACTGTCATTTGGACACCAAACTATAACTTAACATCTGACACAGGTGTCTCAGTAGATGCATTCCCAGATACCTCTACAATATATATAGCTAGTAGAGTTTCTGACTCTTTATGTTCTGGTTATGTATCAGTAACGGTTGTGGATACTTTGCTTACAAACCCTATTAGTGATTCTATTTGTAAAGGAGATAGCCTTAGCTTATCTGCAATTGGATTTACAGACTTAATCTGGACACCTAGTAGTAGCCTTAACACTAATGTAGGTCAGACCGTGGTTGCTTTTCCTGATACAACAACAACATATCATGTCATCTATCAACCCAATTCAAACTGTGATGCACATATTGCTATTCAAGTAGACTCCATAATAGTTACTGCCAGCGAACAACAAATATGCTTTGGCGACACCATCCTTTTAACTACCAATGGCATTTTTGATAATCTATTGTGGTCTCCAAATCACAACCTAAATTCAATCTTAGGAGATTCTATTTATGCACGACCAGACACTTCTATCATTTATACTGTTATTGACTCCAATAATCTAAGTTGCCATAATGCTATAGAAATACTTGTAACACATATCATAACAGATCCATCTAATGTTACCATATGTCTTGGCGACACAACTGCCTTAAGTGCATCTGGCGCCGATAGCCTGACTTGGTCTCCCAATAATAATTTAAATATTGATACAGGCATAAGTATTAATGCCTTCCCTACAGCAACTACTACTTATACTGTTGCCACTTCAATTGGAGGCAAAATATGTAGTGCGGAAGTAACGGTAAATGTAAATGATCTGCCAGATGTAGACTATTTGGTTCTGCCTGACTCTTGTATTTCATATAGAGTTCTCTTTTCCGAAGAGACAGACTTAATTCAAGGATGCGTTTGGGATTTTGGGGATGGCACAACTTCCACTATATGTGATCCTGACAAACAATATGCTAATGGTGGAGACTATACGGTACGACTTACCATAACAGATACAAACGGATGTACTGATTTCGAGGAAAAGATTATTTCACTGACTGAAAAAGATGCTTGTATTGCTATACCTAGTGCTTTTTCCCCTACTGGAATAAATAACGTATTCAAGCCTGTCATATTCAGTGTAAAAGAATTACAATACTTCCGAGTATTTAATCGATGGGGAGAATTGCTGTTTGAAACCAATGATAATTCTGTTGGTTGGGATGGAACTTACCAAGGAATAGAACAGCCTGTTGGTATTTACATTTATGAAATCAGTGGTACTGATTATAGCAATGAAGAGATTCTTTTGAAAGGAGGATTTACTTTAATAAGATAACTTATTAAAGTTCTTCAAAAGCTAGCCTTGAAATCCATTACTTTTATGAGCTCCATCACAGAAAGGTTTATTATTACTAGCTCCGCATCTACATAAAGCAACTGCCGTGCCTAGAGATAAAATTTCATTGCCACTTTTATCTGTAATTTGAAAAGAACCTTTCACTAGAAATGGTCCGTTTTCAGTTGCATTAATTTCTGTTTGATCTATGCTTATACTCTTTTCTTTTTTTATAGATAACGCTGATGGATGGGATGAAACCTATCAATGAGTAGAGCAACCTGTTGAAATCTACATTTATGAAATCAGTGGCACAGATTATAGTAATGAAGATATTACCTTGAAAGGAGGATTTACGCTGATTAGATAGTATAAGGCTCATTTACCTTCATAATAATTGCATTCTGCATATTTCTTTAGAAATTGAGTTTATCACATATAAGAAAAACCCTACAAAGCATAATAAGTTATCTAAAATCATTCTAAAGCCTTAAAATGCCTAGCTAGAAAGCGAATTTAACAAAGGGATTTACTTGTGTTATAATTTTACATCGGATACCTTCGTGGATATAATTATACATGGATACACTAAGTTGTATCAAAAATAAATGCCTCTAATTATGAATAAAAACAAGCTGATTTTTTCTATTACGTTATTAATTGCATCATCAACTAGCAATCTCGCTCAAAATAGACCAAGATTGCAACCAACTCCTATTCAAGCCTCTCCATCCAGCAAATTATCGTCCAATAGAGATTCCAAACACTCCATACTAGCAAGGTCTGAATTTAAAGATCAGGCTACCAGACAATTAATTGACACCATGTATTTTGATTTTAATTTCAATGATAACCAAAAAGGAAATATTGAGTATGACGAATATGGGAACATTATTATGTATACACATCAAAAAATAAACTCATGGAACAATAGTTGGGAAAAAGACTATAGGTATATATTTATTTATAATAATGCTGGCGAAATACAATTTGAAATAACGCTAGACTGGAAAAACCCCTCCAATAGCTGGGATACCGTATATAGGCATGAACATTCCTACAACTCAAATGGAATGTTAACTTCATCTGTTGTATCTAATTATTCAAATTCTACTGGTTGGACTTATGAAAGTCAAATTTTATATGAATATGACTTAGAGAATAATTTGATGGTTGAAATTTTTCAAGTTTATAATCAAGAATGGAAGAACCTCTTAAAGGATGAATATAGCTATGACAATAATCGTAATATTTCCAAAAAAAAGAATTATGTATGGCTATCTCAGGAAGAGAAATGGGAATTAAGAGTTATTTATGAGCATAAGTATAGCAATGACAAAATAATCTTGTTATACGAGTATCATTTTTTTCAGGATGATACTTCTTGGAGTAATACTAAAAAGACTGAATATAGTTACACTTTGGATAACCTTATATTAGAAACTAAATATAAAGCACATTCAGATAATTCTGCAAACAGATGGTATCTCTTCTCTAAAACAGAAAATGAGTACGATAATTTTAATAATCTTACTCAAACTATTTCATACCTTTATGAAGATTTAACGTGGATAAATTCTAGAATGACGTCATATGCATATGATCATTCTGTTAATCTAGATGATATTATATTTACTACATGGGAGCCTTCTACTTATGCTGTACATAGTAAACCTCTAGGATACTCTGATTATTCTTGGAACAATGGTAATTGGAATCAAACAAGTTCTACCTCTTATTATTATATAGAGCAAGATATTAGCCTATACGATAATAGTGATATCAAGAATAATATTGATGTTACGATCTTTCCCAATCCCACTACAGATTATATTTTACTTACAACAAACGCAAATCTATCAAACTTGATATACTTTGAGTTATTTGATATTCAAGGAAAAAATATTATCCCTAAAATGATACTTAAATCGCAACAAACATTGGATCTGAGTAATTTAGGAAACGGCATCTATGTATATAAACTAATGAGTAGTGATAAAACAAGACAGGGAAAACTCATAAAAGAATAGAACGTATTAAGAGAGATACTCGCAAAACATAGCCTACCCTATAAACCCATTCCTCTTATGAGCTCCATCACAGAAAGGCTTATTATTACTCGCACCGCACCTACATAAAGCAACTGCTGTGCCTGGAGATGAAATTTCACTACCACTTTTGTCTGTGATTTGAAAAGAACCTTTCACTAAAAATGGTCCATTTTCAGTTACACTAATTTCTGTTTTATTGATACTAGTGCTATTTTCCTTTTTAATAGATAAGGCTCCGGAGGGACAATGATTTACTACATGAGTTATTTTTTCAGCTGATGCCTTATTTATATCTACCCAAGGCTTTTCTTTCGGTCGAAAAACCTCAGGTGCCCCTGCAACGCATTTTGCAGCATGAATACAAAGATGTGGTTGCCATACGACTGTAACATCTTTATGCTTATATTCAATTACCTTTTTATCCATTGTTATACAATCAAAAAAGCGTTTTTAGTATTCCCAATTTCCTTTACCTAAATCTTCTAGACAATGGGTTAACAAATCTATAGACCTTTGAATATCATTCTTATGCGCAGTTTCTATTACTTGATGTACGTGTCTTGTTGGAATAGATATACAGCCCACTATTGCACCATTTTTACCCATTCTTTGAATTCCTGCAGTATCCGTTCCTCCTCCAGTCAGTACCTCTGGCTGCCATTTGATTTTATTTTTATCGGCTGTTTCTTTCATAAACTTGACCATTCTCGGATCACACACTACAGAGCTATCCATAATTTTAATAGCTGTTCCCTCATTCAGGGAAGTAATTTTCTCTTCTGGCTTAGCACCTGGCGTGTCAAATG
Organism: Bacteroidia bacterium; assembly: GCA_030426955.1. GTDB lineage: Bacteria > Bacteroidota > Bacteroidia > Chitinophagales > JAUHXS01 > JAUHXS01. The sequence goes on from JAUHXS010000004.1 coordinate 173,715, forward strand.
CAATTGTAATATCTAAGCCGAAACCGAAATCTGGTTCTATCGTATGGGCAGCTACTGACGCACCTCTGATACCAATTTCCTCTTGAACTGTAAATACAGCATAAACGTCATATGGTGTTTTCTTTAACTTCTTTAAAGTCTCGATTAAGATAAAAACAGAAAGCCTATTGTCTAGAGATTTGCAATTGATGCAATCGCCCATTTCGATCAATTCACGTTCTCTAGTAATCGTATCTCCAATTGAGATATATTTTTCGACTTCTTTTTTTCCCATTCCCATATCAATAAAGAAGTCCTTAAGCTTTGGCGCTTTATTGCGGTCCTCAGGATCCATGATATGAATAGGCTTACTACCCATCACCCCTACTAAGTCCTTTTTTCCATGAACGATTACTCGTTGAGCAGTCAACGTTTTAGGATCAAATCCGCCTAGTGTATGAAAGTGTATAAATCCATTATCATCAATATGTTTTACCATGAACCCAATCTCATCCATGTGCGCAGCAATCATTACTCGCTTGTCTTTTTTACCTTTTTTGATAGCAATTACATTACCAAGGTTGTCGATCTTTATCTCATCAACTAGTTTTTTAATTTCTTTAATGACAAGCTTTCTAACCCTATCTTCATGACCTGGAGCACCCGGCACTTCACATATTTCTTTTAATAATTTTACGTTCATAATTTTACATTTATTTTGATTCAGAATCAATAATATCCCTAATGGAAATTTCCAACTTAGGAAGCTCCATTTCTATTATATTCCACACTATCTCATAGTCAACTCCAAAATAGTGATGGATTAATTTATCTCTAGTTCCAGCAAGCTCTTTCCACTCTACCTCAGAATATTGATACCTAAAGTCTTCAGGCAGTTTCTTTGTTGCTTCACCTATTATCTCTAAGCTTCTTATCACTGCTCTTTGCAGAAGCTCATTTTTCAAAAATGCCTCTTCAGTCAACCCACTAGTCTGCTTCAGAACAAATACAATCTCGTCTAAAATATGCTTTAAAAAATCAAGCTGCGATAACATACTCTATTTCTTGCATTATTTTAGGTCCAATGTAGGGGCTCATTGACTTGTCTGTTAATATTTCAACAGGTCTTCCAAGGATTTCTTCTAGGTTGAATGACAATGCCATAAAGTTCTTAAATGTCTTCTTTCCCACAACAAACTCAACTACCAGATCGACATCGCTACCATCTAATGGTACGTCTTTAACGAAAGAACCAAATATGCCTAATCTTTTTACGCCACATTCAAGCAGAAGGGCTTTATTAGATAATAGCCTTTCAATTAAATCTTTTTTATTAGCTACTTTTGACATCGCTACAAATTTAAAGATTTTAAGCATTAAATCACTATTGAAAATGCTTTAACCCTATTACCTCCTTAGCGTGAAGCGTTCTATACTTTCCCTTTGGTAAATTTTTCTTCGTTAACCCCGCGTACATTACACGATCCAGCTTTTCTACCTGATATCCAAAATGCTCAAATATTCTCCTCACAATTCTATTACGTCCAATATGCAATTCCACCCCTAGCTCATTTTTCCCCTTTCCCTCAACAAAGCTGATCTCATCCACCTCAACTTTTCCATCGGGTAAACGAAATCCATTTTTTATTTTATCAAAATGCTCCTGAGTAACATTTTTATCCAACGTAACATAATAAAGTTTTTTAACACCGTGACTTGGATGACTGAGTTTCTTAGCCAAAGTACCATCATTAGTCAAAAGCAGTAAGCCAGTTGTCTGGCGATCTAGACGACCAACAGGATATATTCTTTCTTTGGTGGCATTCTGAACTAGATCCATTACCGTTTTTCTGCCCTTTTCATCACTTGTGCTGGTAATGAAATTTTTTGGCTTGTTTAAAAGGATATACACAAAATTCCTCGTCATTTTGATCGACTTACCTCTATACTCTACCTTATCTTTAGGCATTATTTTATGCCCCATCTCAAGCATTACCTCTCCATTGACTTTTACTTGCCCAGCTTTGATTAAATCATCTGCCTTTCTTCGTGAGCAGATACCAGCATGAGCAATATACTTGTTTAGGCGAACTCCTTCATCGCCCTCTTGCTTTTTGTTTTTACTATTTCCTTTAAATTGTTTTTGCATGGAAGCTAAATATCGTAAAAGTAGATCGATTTATATAAACTTAAGCCTTAAACATAAAACGATTTTTGTACCTTTATTAAAAATATTTAGTAATGTCAATTGCAAATAGAATGAATAAATTTTTTGGAATCTTAAGTTTATTAATCGTTATGACTACAACAGAATCATGTGACGGAAAAAGCAAATATGGTGATGGTTTATTCGCTGAAATCAAAACGCCTAAGGGACTTATCGTACTTCAGCTAGAATTTGAGAAAACACCAATGACTGTGGGCAACTTTGCGGGATTAGCTATGGGACAAGTTGAGAATGATGATAAAGGCAAAGGAGAGCCTTTCTATGATGGATTAAAATTTCACCGAGTGATTGCCGATTTTATGATCCAAGGAGGAGACCCAGCTGGAAACGGCAGTGGTGATCCAGGTTATAAGTTCCCAGATGAAATACATCCTGACCTCAAGCATACTGGTCCAGGGATCTTGTCTATGGCAAATGCAGGACCTGCAACTAATGGAAGCCAATTCTTTATTACTCATAAAGCAACTCCATGGCTGGATGGGAAGCACACCGTCTTTGGTCATGTTGTAGAGGGGCAAAACGTTGTAGATTCCATAGCACAAGGAGATATGATTGAAAGTATTGAAATTATAGCTTCTGGTAAAGATGCAAAGAAGTTTAAGAAAAAAGCTGGAGAAATATTTATGGAAAAGAAGGAATCATGGGCAAAAGAACAAGCAGAGAAAGTGAGAAAAATGCAGGAACAATTCAAAGCTGAAGTTAGCAAAGTAGCGCCTGATGCAGAGATGACAGAAAGCGGCTTAATGTATGTTATGACAAATGAAGGAGATGGAGATCAGGCTGTAGCCGGAAAAAATGTTTCAGTTCACTATAGTGGTTACCTTATGGACGGAACCATGTTTGACTCATCAGTTGAGCGAGGGCAACCTATTCAATTTCCTCTAGGAGCAGGCAGAGTTATTAAGGGTTGGGATGAAGGCATTGCGCTTTTAAAAGAAGGAGGAAAAGCTACTTTCTATATCCCTTCAAACTTAGGATATGGAGAAAGAGGAGCCCCGCCAGTAATCCCTCCTGGTGCTACACTAAAATTTGATGTTGAATTAGTTGACGTACTTTAAGTGCTTTTATCATGAGCAATAAAGTCGTCATCAACGAAAAGTTGAACAAGATCAATGAATTTTATGTACCTAAGGTAGTAGGGGAGCTAAACAATCAATATGTTAAGCTAGTAAAACTCAAAGGTCCTTACGTAATGCATCACCACGAAAATGAAGATGAAATGTTTTACGTGATCAAAGGCAGTTTTACGATGGAATACAAAGACCATTCAGAAGTAATTAATGAAGGGGAATTTGTGATCGTGCCAAAAGGAGTGGACCACAAACCAGTCGCAAGTGAAGAAGCCCACATTATGCTCTTTGAGCCCAAAGACACTTTAAATACTGGCAGTTCAGAGAAGGGAGAATATACAATTGACTCTAAAGACTTAGAAAAAATTTAATACTAAACGCTAGTTCTCTGAATAGCTTCTTAGTATTTTTTTCAAGTCTGTTTTTTTCATTTTACTCTCAATCCAAAAATCAAAGGGAAAATATTTATTCGTATTATTCCTATCCTCCCCTTCATATAAATTGCTACTAAGCTCTTTCCACTCTTTGATTTGGACGATATCGTTAGCAGTATTTTTCGTTTGTTTTTTTAAAAACTTGAGTATCTCAGTTTCTGCATGGTAACTTTTTTTCGACTCACGCAACGAGCGTAGAGCAGCATCTGCAAAATTTTCTATAATACTCCATTTGCCTAATTCAAATAATGTAATAACTCTAAGAACATAAGCTTTCAGTAAATTAGAGCTACTAAATTTGTGATGATTGATATAATCATTAATATAATCTAAAGCTTGTTCATGATTCTCATCAACTAAGTGAAAGAGGATCATATTTAAAATTATTCTTGATCCAAACACTTCATTATAAGAGGATGCAATAAAGTTTTTCTTGATGTGTTGTGCTGCATCATCCACAATACTTTTTGCCTTGTCGGTTAATCCAGACAAAGCATAGTATTCAAGTTCATATGCATATACTAGCGTTAGAATTGTAATTCTCATGGGTAAAGAAGCCAAGTCTTTATCAAAAGACTTAAGCCTATTCAACTCATCAAGAAAAACAGCTTGATCAAAGTGTTTGCTAGTATCTAATAGCTTTGATATAGATGTAACATATCCACCTGTTCTAGCAGATATATTTTGCTTGTCATCTTCTAAGGCATTAACGACAACCTTTATATTATTATAAGCCTCCTTATATTCCTGAAGGTAGTAATGATATGTAGCTCGCATTGAATAATAATAATATTTTTCAAGAATGCTCTCTCCTTGAGGTTGTTCCATCTGAATTTGATGGATAAGTATCTCAAACTCTTTCTTTTGAGCTTCTGTTCTGATTTGACCATTTTTTGAAACAAAAAAAGCAACATCACTGTCAATTTTTCTAAATTGAACAGCATATTTAATGACACTTAACGCTTCAACAGACTCCTTATAAATCTTATCATATACTTTGGGGTTGCTATTTAGTCTGTCTGCAAGAACAACCTCAAGATTAATTATATCAAGAGCACAGGCATTTTTATCAATTCCATAAGCCATTTTTTTTGCTTTTTTTAATTGCTTATAGGCCTGCTCATACAGTTTTTTTCGATATAAAACATGAACATTTACTATCAATAGATATAGTTCATAATGATGAGAGTCTTCACTATGAAAAGATCTAAGACTTTTTAATATTAGCTTATATAAATAATGTCGCGTAAAGCGTAATTGCTTTGCAAATGGCTCCCCTTTAAACACTGTTGCAATATCTCTCTCGTCAATTTTCAAGTTATCTAATACATCAAATAGGGCGATGTAATTATTTTTTTTACCCTTAATATGTTGTGATGCAAAGACCTTGAAATATCTTTTCTCTGCTGAAGTCAATGCCTGAATAAGTAATAATAAGTCGGAAGGTTTGTTCATCTCATCAGAAGTTTAAAACCAATTAAAATAGAATTGTGCCAGAATGCTAACTTTCAAATGAATCAAAACAATAATAATCAACATTTTACAACAAATAGAAATCTCTTTTATTTTACAAAATAAAAAAAAATTGCAACATAGAGTTATTTTTTAACGTATATTAAGATTTGATCTCATTAACCACAACTAACATAATGGTCTTAAGAACAATTTCGCTCTCCATAGCTTGTCTCATCAGCATATTGACTTATTCTCAATCAAACAATTGGCTTATTACATCAGGAACTGGGGCTAATGAAATGCTCAGTTCAATGGTCGTTGCAGATACCAATGTCTTTATTTGTGGAACAGGCATGAATAATTTTTACATTTCAAATTACAATACACAAGGCGCCCTAAAATGGAGCAATTTTGGATCAGGAGACGCCCTGATGTCGCACATAACTTCCGATGCAAATGAAAATATTTATGTAATTGGATCCTTCAGCGATTCTATCGTAGTTTTTAAAGAGACCACCTTGACTAGTGATACGACCTTTTACGGCTCTAGCACGTATAACTTCTTTGCACTTAAATACGACAAAGATGGTTCTTTACTTTGGGGAACGCACGGATCAGGGGAAGGCGAAAATTATGGTCATTCTATTGACTTTGCTAATAATTTTCTCCTCTTTTCTGGCTCTTTCGCAGATTCAATCAATATTTCAGATGGAACAACATTAATGACAGTTGATGCAGGTTTTAATTCTTTTATAGGAAAAATCGATACGGAAAATGGCAACATTGTCTGGATAAAACAAACTGGAGGAATTGAAGTCAATTCTATTTCAACAGATGCAGAAAAGCACATCTTTACCACGGGAAGATTTGAAAATACAACTTCCTTTGACGGTATCAACATAACAAGCTCTAGCGCAGAAAATGCTTTTGTTACAAAATATGATTCTAATGGTACGGCCATTTGGGCAGACGGATTCGGAGGTATTGGAGGCAGTGTAGCGCAAGGCAATGACCTCGGGTTAGATCAATATGGCAATGTATATCTAACAGGAAAGTACGTGAATGTCCTGAACATTGGCAACTTCAGTTTCACAGTGGCTAATGGCTCTGCATATGGTAGTTCCGACATTTTTATTGCCAAGTACAATACTTTGGGGAATGTAGAATGGGCGAAAATTGTAGGCGGAGGAGCACAAGATGAAGGCAATACTATATATGTAGATGATCTTGGCAATATCGGCTTAGCAGGAAAAGTTAGACCCCCAGGTGGTGATTCCCTGATATTCATGGAACAGGATACATTAATAGGTTTCGGTAATACCGACATTTTTGTTGCACAACTTAATAGCCATGGCGAATATACGACGGCTTTCTTAGTGGGAGGAGCAAGCAATAATGACGATGGCACAGGAGTTTATATCAATGACACTTCCTTTTACTTTGCTGGCAACTTTAATGGCGTTATTTATTTCCCTGGAGATACAGGAGTTACTTCAGGCGGAACGGATATCTTTCTTACCAGATATGAAAACGAAAGCAAAGTAACCAGTATAAACATGCATACAAAAGGTTTTTGCGAAAATCTAGCTCACGAAATATTTGTTAGCACACAAGGTATATTTAACCCTGGCAATATTTTCACGCTAACCTTATCAGACACATTAGGACAGTTTGATAATAATGATACTATTCATATTGGAAGTGTTAATGAAGAAAAAGGACCTTTTAGCTTCATTTTTACGACAAATGGAAATCTACCATTTTCAGGGACGTATAAAGTCAAAGCTACTTCAAGCGCTCCAGCAAGGGAATATGTTTTAGATGTAAATTATTTCCCAGTAAGTGTTTCACTGGGTAACGATACTATTATCTGTAATGGCGAGTCATTAAACATTTCATTACCAGCAGCAAACTACTATCTATGGAATGATGAGAGCACAAGTAATATGTATAGTATCAACAGTGCAGGAACTTATTCTGTGCAAATAACAGACACAAACCTATGTAATAAGATTGATTCCATTGAAGTTAACTATGTCGCTCCCAGAGATTTAATAGTCGAGTTTTCCCATATTTGTCAATGGGAAGATTCAAAAGATCAAATAGCAAACGAGGGTTTTATATCTTATGAGTGGAGCAATGGTGGTGGAGTACTTGGTACAGAAAGAATATATCCAGCCACAGTAACCAATATGCTAACAATAGAAGCAATTGACAGTAATAATTGTGTCCAAAGTGCAGCACAAAACGTTATTAAAGGAATTGTAGAAGAGGTAGATTTAGACGATGATCCCTTTTTCTGTGGCGACACTACCAATATCATACTCAATGGGCCATCCAACTCATTTCTAGCGTCATACTTATGGCAAGACGGATCAACAAGCAGAAACTTTACAGCAACTGAGGTTGGTATATATTACCTGACCGCCACAGAGGATCAATCTCCAGGATTCAACACAGGCTGTGTGTCTAGCGATACTATAGAACTTATCTCTCAAGACAGTCTAGAACTTGAACTTGGTAATGATACCGCTTATTGCAACTATGATACCATCACTTTAAATGCAGGTAGCCTTGCCAATGAATATTCATGGTCAACTGGGGCAACAACCTCATCAATTATTCCGCTCAACTCTGGAACCTACAGTGTCATGATCAATAATGCTTGTGGAAGCCTATTCGATACAATTGACATCACAATCAACAAACCTCCTGTTGTTATCACAAGCGAGGACGTTACAATTTGTCAAGATGAAAGCACTACACTAGTTGCGTTAGGAGGCACAAGTTATCAATGGTCTCCTGCAAACTCTCTTGATAACTCATCAACCTCAACGGTAGTCGCTAGTCCTGAAAACACAACAACTTATATGGTATCCGTAACAAATGATGTCAACTGCACTTCCGAAGAGACAATTGTGGTAACCGTCGATAATTGTACCAATTTGGATGCTTTTAATACATTCATACAACAAGTCAATGTTTTTCCCAATCCATCTATATCTGGACAATTTTCGCTAAACATTACCTTGCCATACAACAACATTAATATCTCTATTTTAAATGCACTAGGACAAGAGGTCATTAGTGCTCAATACAATACTTACCTTGAGCTCATAACGTTTGACGAAACACTAAGTCAGGGTATATACTTCATTCAACTAGAAATCGACCATCATAAACTAACTCAAAAACTAGTCGTTAAACGATGAAAAGCCAACTACAACTAGCAATTTTATTTGTTATTTTTTTTATTCATCACGATGCTGTTTTATCACAGAACAACAACTATTGTGAAAATCTTTATTTTTTTAGAGACGGTGGTACTCCAGGAATAATTGATGCAACAGTGCTTTCCTCTATAACGGGCTATCAGGATGGAGAGCAACTGACAGTAACAGATTTATGTACGCTTCCTGCAGGCAACAACAAAAATGGCCTCGCAGCCAACCCTGTTGATGGCAATCTATACTATCAAAGAATTTTGGGCGCTAACGACTTAAGAAGAATCAACCCCAATAATTGTACCGACACTTATATCGGTGAGCTATGGAACGCTCTAGGCTGGACATCTAATACTGGTTGTTTTGATCATTTAGGAAGGTATTGGTGTATTCGCAAGCAACCTGGTAATGTATCTCGCTTGTTATGTTATAATAACATTATCTCTGGCCCACCTAACTTATTGTACAATTATAATATAACTGGATTATTAGACGCTCCTAACGGAGACCTCTCTTATAATTTCAAAGACTGTCTACTTTATATCGCCAATAATGATACCGTCCAGGCATTCGATACTATGGGGAATAAGGTACTTAGCATTGGTCCTGGTCTTAATGAATATAACATAACAACTAACTATGGTGGGATGACTGTAGGTATAGATGGGCACTTGTATGTAATGAATAATGCAGAAAATGGAACAGGCAATCAAAGCTATTTGATCAGATTTAATACTGATTTAATGGTTTCAGAAGGAATTATCGATTCTATATTGCCTGGTGCTAATTTATCTAGTAGCGACATGGCGTCTTTTCCTTGTTCTAATATTGATGCTAACTTTGGTGTATCCACTAATTCTGGTTGTGCTCCATTTTCTCCAAATCTTATTGATTCAAGTATTGGGCTGATATCAAATTGGTACTGGGACTTTGGCGATGGGCATACGGACTCTGCACGCAACCCGAACCATACTTATGCCTCTTCAGGCAATTATACGATTAGGCTCATAGCCACACCATTACCTAATACGTGTTATACAATTGAGCCAGATACTTTCTGGCTTGATGTAGAGGTGCTAAGTCCAGATATTAATATAACCAACGATACCAGCATTTGCATAGGAAACTCTCTTTTGCTAAACGCTGAGGATGCAACACATTATATCTGGTCTCCATCAAAAGGCTTGGACGATCCAACTAGCCCAACACCTACGGCATCTCCCAATAAGACGACTTTATATAAATTATCAGTGATAGATTCTCTTTTTTGTACAGCAAAAGACTCTGTATTAATTACTGTAAATAATCCTCCTCTCGTTGATTTTCCTCAGTCTATTTCGGTAAATTCAGGAGGCAACGTGACCATTGAAGGAGACGCTAGTCACGATTATCTTTGGAATCCAGGAATTTGGCTCAATGATTCCACCATTTACAATCCAACTTTTACCGCAGGAGAATCTCAAATTTATTCAGTAACGGTAACCGACTCTAATGGCTGCTCTTCAACTTATAATATTAATGTTATAGTAATAAAAGAGGCAATGCTATACATCCCGAATGCATTCACACCAAATGGAGATGACCTAAATGATCATTTTAGGATAAATGCAACAGGTACAAGTAATGAGATACTCCGTATTTATGATAGAAGTGGAACACTATTGTATCAAACAAGTAACTTATCACAAGGATGGAATGGGAAAAAAGATAATATACTTTATGCCAATGGTTCATATGTGTATCACTTTACTGCCAAAGCAACAATTGATGGCTCTATTATTGACAAAAAAGGACTTATAGAATTAGTAAGATGATATTAAAAAAACTATTTATCTATTACATAGCACTCTTCTGTTTACAGATCACGATAAACACCTGTTGTTCTGCGCAACCCTCTATCTCTAAAGAAAGCAACATTTGGAAATTTGGGCCAAACCTAGGACTAGATTTTAATTTTGTTCCACCAAGTGTATTGATCGGAGGGGAAATAGGTATTAGTGAGTGCTCCGCATCTATTTCAGATACCAACGGAGCTTTATTGTTTTATACAAATGCCATGTCTGTTTGGGACCAAAATGACAGCACCATGCCGAATGGCATAGGATTGCTAGGACACCAAAGTACTAAACAAGGGTGTATGATAGCTCCTGTAATTGGCGATTCCTCTAGGTATTACGTCTTTTCTTTAGATGGACTTTGGACATCAACTGGAGCTGGACTCCATTACTCTGTTGTTGATATGGACTCTATAGGCAATGGAACATTGGGAAACCCATTAGGAGATGTAGTACCAAGTCTTAAAAATATCCATTTAGCAGATTCTTTATCTGAAGCACTTACTCTTGTAAGGCATTCAAATAACGTTGATTACTGGGTAGTGGTCAAAAACTTTTACGCTCCGCAGATACACTCTTTCCTAGTTACTTCTGCAGGGATTAGCGCTACACCAGTCACTTCCTCATTAAGCCAACATATAAATGGTAGCGTAAGCACTCTTTCGCCTACTATTGATGGCAGGAATCTAATACTAACTTCTTTGGCATTTACAGGCATTACCCAACTCTTGAATTTCAACAATTGTTTGGGAACTGTCACAGGAGATCAAGTAATCACAACTTCTCAAGGACAATATATTTCTTCTACTGTTTCGCCTAATGATTCTGTAATATATGTTTCTGATGGGGGATCTTTCTGGGTTTACGATAGATTTGCTGCAGATATTTCTGGTAGCGAACAGGTATATACTATGGCAGGAAATGCATTTAGTATGCAGCTCGCTCCTGATGGCAAGATTTACGGAACAAGTACAGTTCTTCAACCAGAAGATACCTTTTTAACCGTCATCAATGATCCTAATAACATTAACAATCCAGATATTGTAGAGGATGGACTATCTCTAGAAGGAAATATGCCGAGCTTGAGTTTGCCCAATGTTTATATTAGCATTTTTGACTTTCCAGTCTTACCCGTAAAAGGTAAAATAAACACCCAAGATACCGTATGTCTAGGAGATACCTTGTTCACTAATGGGGAAAGTGATTTTGATTGGGTAATTAGTACATGGGCTTGGAATTTTGATGATATCGCATCAGGAGTTAATAATCTTGATTCTAACCAAAATAGTTCCCATGTATTTTCTGACTCAGGGACTTATTCTATTCAACTAATTGTATCAGACTACTGTGATAAAAAAGACACCGTAACGAAAAGCATCTACGTTTCTTTTAAGCCTGATTTATATATTGGCAACGACACAATAATTTGTTTAGGAGATACGATTCAGTCAATATCAAATGTTTCCGGAGGCAATCATAACTGGTCCAACGGTAGTAATGATACTTCCATTCAGATAGACGCCACAGGGCTATATATATTAGAAGTCTCTATTAATAAATGCATATTAACAGATTCAATTAATGTACAAATAACTCCATCCGTCTTATCCTTAGATGATACCTGCATAATAGCAGGTCAAAGTGTTTTAATTGAAGTTAGCACAGCAGATAGCAACAATGTGTATAGTTGGCATCCTAACACCTTTTTAAACGATTCATCATTAAAAGAGCCTACAACTACTCCTGACTCTTCTATTACCTATGTCCTCACTGCCATTGATACGCTTGTAGGGTGTACGTCAACTACGTCTACTCAAGTAAATGTTTTCCGATACAATATCGTAAATGATACCAATGTGTGCTCAGGAACAAACTTTAACTTACCACTGACATCTACCCAAAATTATTCCTATGATTGGATACCATCAGATGGCTTATCAGATTCGAAAGGTATGTCTCCTGAAATACAAGGCATCAAGGATAACATAAAATATTATGTAACCATCGCAGATACTGCTTCTGGGTGCAGTGTGGAAGACTCCGTTAATTTAAATGTTCAAGAAACGCCTATTGTAGACCTAGGTAATGATACGTCAATCTGTGAAGGGCTTAGTTTGATTGTAAGTACTGGAAACGATGGCAGTACTGATTACGTCTGGTCCACCGCAGACACGACATCTGCAATCATTATAAGCTCAGAAGGTATATATAATGTAATTGCAAAAAAAGGAGATTGTATTGCCAAAGACTCTATAACCGTAACAGTAGATGATTGTAGTTTTGCAATAAATGCACCAAGTATATTTACACCTAATGGTGATAATTTAAATGATATGTTTTACTTCTATTATATAGGGGTTGATGAAAGCAAGCCCATTTCAATGATTGTTCGCAATAGATGGGGTAATATAGTATATCAAACAAATGATATTAAAAATCCGTGGAATGGAATGCATAATGGAACTCCTGCTAATATTGGACTCTATAATTATGAGCTAACTGCCTTTTCAATTCACGGCAATCAACATACTGCCAAAGGAAGCTTTGTTCTGACCCGTTAATCTTATATCAAAACCTAAAAGACCAAGGGATAGATAATAGCATTACTATCAATGCTATTGTATAAAATATAAAAACTGACTTATACAGTTTTGCCCCTTCAAATTTTTTAAACTTAGCCTTTCCTACACTCAAAAGTCCTGTGGCTATAATCATTGCTACAGGATGTTCCAATGCATAAAATCTTAGTATTGACTCATCCATATGTTCAAATCCCAAATATCTTTTATTCCAAAAGTACAGCACAAAACCGATGACTACTTGCAATTCAACTAGATAGACAGATCCAAAATACCAAATTCGCTCCTTCGTAGATGGCTTACCACTTCCTTGCCATTTTAGCAAGCTATCAACAATAGCCCATAATAAAAGCACCAAAATTAGCCATCTTAGTCCTGAGTGAGCGTGGATAAAAAACTGTTGCATATTAATTATTTTATCACTCTAATATAGCAAGTATTCTTTCAAAAAAGTGTTTGTTGCTCGCCTAAAGGAAGTAACCGAAAAGATTTTCTATGATGCAAAGTAGCCCCATATTTTTTAATATTTTCACGGTGAACCTTTGTAGGATACCCCTTATTAGATCTCCAGTGATATTGAGGAAATGCTCTGTCTAGTTCTTCCATATATTCATCTCTGTAGGTCTTTGCTAAAACAGAAGCTGCTGCAATAGAAAGAAACTTCCCATCACCCTTTATGATACAATGGTGAGGAATCCCAGGGTAGCTTTTAAAACGATTTCCATCTATTAACAATGATTCAGGATAAATTTTCAATTGATCAATTGCTCGATGCATTGCCACAAAAGAGGCATTTAAAATATTGATTTCATCTATTTCTTTAGGATCAACCTTAGCAACTGCCCATGCTATTGCATTTTTTTCAATAATAGGTCTCAGTTCATTCCTTTTAGCTTCACTCAGTTGTTTTGAGTCATTGAGTATATTATTTGTATAGTCCTTTGGCAAAATCACAGCAGCGGCAAAAACAGGACCAGCCAAGCACCCCCGACCAGCTTCATCGCAGCCTGCTTCAGTAAAATTTTTATCTAAATATTTTTTTAGCATCTAAATATGCAACAAATTTATATATATATCCGTAATCATAATTAATATGATCCAACCTTCACAAGATACGATTGTCAGGCAAACATCTACAACCCAAATGTGGATTGAAAACGGAATATTATATTCCCAAGTTCGTAACTATGTAATCATCAATGAGGAAGATGCGATCGAGAATGATGCCTTAAGGCAGGAAATGTTAGATGGTCGTAGTATACCCATCTTGGTAGACATGAGAAAAATACGATTTATTAGTGAAAAGGCCAGAAGGCAAACAAAGAACTCTGCCGACAAGAATAATCTAAAAGTCATTGCTATTCTTGTCGAGTCTCAGATGACCAAGCTATTAGGCTCTTTTGCACTAAAAGTCAACAGACCTAAGGTTGAAACAAAGCTATTTACAGATGAGAAACTGGCATTGCAATGGTTAGAAAGCTACAAAGACTAGAGCCTTACTTAAGAATAGTCACATTTCCATTTAAAAATATTTCTTTTGCATTGACATGGTCAATACCATTCAAAGTATAAATATAGTTTCCACTGGAAACTATATTATTCTTATACATCCCACCCCATATTAGAGGCAATGCGTTTGTTAAAAAAACTAGTTTGCCCATTCTGTCATAGATAGAAAATTCTATCAAGTCTATACCTTCTAAAACTGGAGAAAAATAATCATTATTGCCATCGCCATTGGGAGAGAATATGTTGGGAATATAAAAACGGGACTGACAATTTTCTATAGCAACAAAGCTTTCATGAATAATACTATCCACGTCACAATCAGTCTCATAAACTAGCTTTATCTGATGATTTCCAGGCTCTTCATAGCAAATATTATTAGGATTTTGCTGATCAGAAAAATCAGGCATTGCTCCTTCAAAATGCCATTCCCATTTATTTATATTACTACCATTGGCTGAAAAGTCTAAGCAAGAATTTCCACAAAAACTAAAAGAGTCCGCATTTATCTCAATTTCCAAATTAGAACTCGGTGGGATAATTCTTTCTCCACAACCTGAACTATTATTAACATCATCTAAAACATACACGCTTGACGTGCCCTCCATAAAATCTGGATTAACAACTATTTCAACACACCCATCGCCATCAACATCACCAACAGAAACGCCTTCTGTTGTATGATTCGGCTCATAATAGCTCCAAATAAGCGCTCCACTTGAAGAAATCATATAAACACTATTGGTAGCAGTCTCATAACTCGTAGATATAATCGCTTCTAATCCCGAGCTGGCAGGATCAAAATCTCCAACTTTAGGGGATCCAGAAAAGACAGAAGCTGTTGCATCAAGCTGGTAGTCCCATTTTAAAGAACCATCTACTCCATTAATAGCATAGGCATAAGCATCTGTGCATCCTATCACAACATCTGGATTGCCATCTAAGTCAATATCTGCTATAGCTGGAGAGCCGTTATAAGAATTAGTTGAGCCTGTAAAGCTCCAAATAAAATTACCATTCAATGCCTTATAAGCATTAACAGAATTAGAAAATGTTCCCACAACAACATCTAAAGTATCATTATTATCAATATCTGCAATTGCAGGTGTGGAAGCAGACACTTTTTGACTTCCAAAATACTGTTCCCAAAGCAATGAATAATTAGAGCCATCAATCATGGCTATTCCTGAGTTGTCTAAAGTCGAAAACTGAAAAGTAATATCTAGATAACAATCGTTATTTACATCTGCTATTGCAAACCCAGACTCGATTTTATTGTAGATGGAAATTGTTTGCAACACAGTTCCTAGGCTAGCATCTATTACATATAAATCTCCAGAGGTATTGGCACAAACTAACTCTAATGTTCCATCACCTTCGATGTCACAAATCAAAGGAGGTTTTTTATCAAACCCTCCACCAAGTGTAATACTTTGCCATTTTAAATTACCAGTTGCTCCATCCAACATATAAACAAATCCATTTGATTTTGTAAAAGCAACATCCAATATCATGTCCCCATCAACATCTCCTAAAACAGGAGTAGCTTCTACCCCTTCATTATTGGCAATAGCTTCATCAGAAAAGAACCACTTCACACTTCCGTCATGACCATTCAAAGCATAAACGGTATCACCTGGTCTATCACAAGCAACAATTATTTCTGCAATACCGTCATTATCTAAATCTGCAATCAACGGTTCTGATTCAGAGCCACCTCGTGTTCGATATTCCCATTTTTTTGCGGGAGCAGAACTCAGATTGCCTCCTACTATTTGATTACCTGTTTGTCTAATGCTGCCTCCATTTGACAACCAGCTAGAAGTGGCAAAATTATTGGGAGGTGGTATTTGTGCACTCAGAAAATCGCTAATACAAAGACACAGTAAAAATATCAACAATCGATCCATGGCCATTAATATATAACCTATGTTTAATAACCTAAGAATATTTTTTCATATCATTTTCTCCTTAATAAAAGGCAAACAAAAACAAAGGAAGCCATCTAATAAACTGATAGCAAAATAGTTAAGCAAAAAACAAATACCCCCAAAATCACAACTCCAACTTCACTTTTGACAAATAAAAAAGCCCTGCAAATGCAGGGCTTTTAAACATATATAATGAAATATGTCTTACATCTCTATAGAATTTGCTTTTACAGCTTTCATAACATTACCTGATTTATCCAACTCAATAATGTCGCCGTACCCTAAACTCTCTAGCCTCTCTTTGATCGTCGCCTTATCTCCAACGACTAATATGGCAAACTTATCAGGATTGAGATATTTTTGAGCCAATTCATTGATTTCTTCCTTTGTAATATTCTTCAATATCTCCTCCTGCTCATCAACAAATTTCTCATCTAAGTTATACTGTATAATCCTTCTTAAAAAAGCGGCCTTGCTGCTAGGTGCCTCATAAGAAAGTGCTTTGCTCTGACCTATAGAGTTTTTCAAGAAAGTAACCTCATCATCTGTAATACCATTTTCCTTAAAATTGACTATCTCTTTCATAAACTCAATCACGGAGCTATCTGTAGCATCTTTCTTCACTCCTGCACTTGCAAAAAATGGTCCAGGTCTATTGTTACCTGAAAATGATGACCTTGCACCATATGTGTATCCTTTATCTTCTCTCAGATTAAGGTTTATTCTACTATTAAAAGCTCCTCCTAAATTGAAGTTCATTAGGTTCGCCTTATAATAATCTCCAGTAGCATCATAAGGTAATTCTACTTTCCCTATTCTAATTTCAGACTGAGCTGAACCAGGCTGATCTATCAAAAATACTTGGACTTTATCTCTTTTAGGAGCTGGTGGTAGTTCAGGCATATCTACCTCTTTTTGTTCCCAAGATTTAAGAAAATCTAGCTTAGCTAAAATTTCATTTTGCTTAATATCACCGACAATTACTAAATCTGCAAGATTAGGAGCTAAATAATCAGTATAAAATGATTTTACTTGATCAAGCGTAATAGCACCTACTGTCTCTGCTGTACCTAACTCAGAAGAAGACAGAATGTTTTCATTACCATATAAAACTTTTCTAAACCCATACCTAGCAATGGTAGATGGCTGTGTAGATTGATTTACAATTGCCTTTAGCTGCTGTTCTTTTTTTCGTTCAAAATCTTCCTCTGAGAACTTCGGCTTTAACAATCTTTCCTCCATTAACGCTAAGGTTGCATCTAGGTTTTTCACTAATGAACTTACATAAATGGAAACATTATCATCTGAACTATGAACGCTAATATTACTGCCGAGCTTAGCCAATTGATTACTCATTTCTTCTGTTGTGTAATTTTCTGTTGATTCGTTCATTACAGAAGCTGTCAATTGAGCAATTCCTATATTGGTCTTGTTTTCCAATTTATGCCCTCCCTCAATACTTAGCTGCAGGGTTACTGTAGGTATTTCTGAATTTTGCGCTCCGATAACCTTAATGCCATTTATCTCTGCACGCCATAACTCTGGCACTTTAATAGCTGGATTAGCTCCTGCAGGAGGCATAACGCTTCTGTCAAAATTATCTTGAGCTTTATTATAGGTCAAGTCTGCATATTCATCTGCGGGAGCAATATAGTCGTCTCCAGTAGGTTTACTATAGTTATCTTCTTTAGCAATTAATTCTTGTTGCCCTTTAGGATAAACACTTAGAGAGAGAGAATGTTGTCCTTTAATATACTTTTTAAAGACTCGCATCACATCTTCTTTCGTCACATTATTATACCGAGAGATGTCCTTTTGAATATAGTTGGCATCTCCAAGGAAAGTATAATAGCTTGCTAACTGAGAAACTTTGCCAGAAACAGTTGCTAAGCCGTTAATCATTCTGGCCTCCATAGAGCCTTTTGTTCTTTGCAAGTCGTCATCGGTTACGCCTCTTTCCTCAAACTCTTCGATAGTTTCTCTTACAATTTGTTCTGCTTCTGCTAATGTAACACCTGGGGAAGGTATAACTGTAAAGATAAATTCGGCTGCTAACTCTCTAGCAGGATGAATTGCACTCGCTTGAAGAGCTTTCTGATTTTTTACTAAATTTTTGTATAGTAATGAGGATTTTCCGCCACCTAAGATATCAGACAATACATCTAAAGGAGCCTCATCTTCGTGGAAGACATGAACAGTCGGGATAACCATCCTATACATTGGGAAACGGATATATTGATCTTCATAAGATACATATCTATCTGCTTCTAATTTTGCAGGAACTTTATCCATATTTTTAACCTCAGGCCCTCTAGGAATTGAGCCAAAGTATTTATTGGCTAAGGAAATAACCTCACTAGGGTCTACATCTCCTCCCACAGTAAGTACGGCATTATTAGGCCCATACCAACGTAAAAAGAATTTTTTCAAATCTGTAACATCTACTCTATTCAGATCTTCGACATATCCTATTGTAGACCAAGAGTATGGATGACCAAAAGGATAAAGGTGTTCTCCGATCTTCTCATGCACTAAGCCATAGGGTCTATTATCATATCTCTGTCCCCTTTCATTTTTTACCGTAGCTCTTTGAATTTCAAACTTTTCTTGGGTTACAGCATCTAATAAAAAGCCCATTCTATCTGCTTCTAACCATAATGCTCTCTCTAAGTAATTACTCGGAAGTGTTTCGAAATAGTTAGTTCTGTCTGTATTTGTAGTTCCGTTTAAGTCACCTCCTGCTTCAGATACGATTTTAAAGTGTTGCTCATCGGCAACATTATCAGACCCCTGAAACATCATATGCTCAAAAAAGTGAGCAAAACCTGATTTGCTGACTTCCTCTCTTGCAGAACCGACATGATAAGTAACATCAACATGGACAACTGGATCTGAATGATCTTCATGAATCAAAAGTGTTAACCCGTTATCGAAAACGTACTTTTCATAGGGAATTGAGAGTTCTCCTTCTTTTTGTTCTATTCTTTCTATCAATTTAACGCCATCAGGCAGCTGTTCTTTTTTTGCTTCATCTTTCATGTTACATTGTGCTAATACTATACCTAAGGCTACTACGGAAATTAATCTTTTCATTTTGTACTAAACAGTTTTATTGTGCTACTAATATAATGTATATATTACATAACTAAAACTGTTTAACATATGTTAACAAATGACCTATCGAAAATGCTGTCAAAGGAAATTGTCATAATGGATGGAGCAACAGGAACAGCTCTTGAAAATATGGGAATATCTACAAAGTTACCACTTTGGTCTGCAGAAGCTTTGTTAACAAATCCTGATAAAGTTTTACAGGTTCATAAAGATTATATTTCTGCGGGAGCTCAAATAATTACCACTAATACTTTTAGAACGAATAGCAGAACTTTTGTAACCGCAGACATAAAGGATCAATCGAAAGAATTAACAACACTAGCAGTAAAATTAGCGAAACAAGCTCAAAGAGAAACAAATACTGAAGGCTCTGTTTTGATTGCAGGATCAATTGCTCCTTTGGAAGATTGCTACAGTCCCGAACTTGTCCCAAGTGACGCTGAATTGCAGATTGAACACTCTGAAAATGTAAAAAATTTGATAAATGAAGGAGTAGATATTTTGTTAATAGAAACGATGAATAATATAAAGGAGGCAAAATGCATACTCAATATTGCTCAACAATATGATTATCCCATTTTTTTAAGCTTTGTGGCAACAGAAGAAGGAAGGCTACTAAGTGGAGAATCGTTTGAAAAGGTAGTGCAACTGAGCCATGAGTTTGATATCTCTTCATTAATGATCAACTGCACCCCTGCTCCAAATGTTGCAAAGACATTATCTTATCTTTATAAAAACGTTTCAGTTCCTCTAGGAGTATATGCCAATATTGGGTATGTAGATCATGAAAAAGGATGGGAATCGAACTATGCCTTATCTCCAGAGGAATATCTGACCTATGCTAGAGAATGGGGTAAGGCAGGGGCGAGAATAGTAGGAGGATGTTGCGGTACGAATAAATCGTATATTGAAGTTTTGGCTAAGAATTTACAGTAGCAGTAATGATCGCTATTTCTGATCAAATAAACTTTTTATCTAAACTCACGCCAAGGCGCATAGCAAATATGCTATTGGTGTATTTCTCCTATCATTATTCAAAAGCGACCACAAAGCCTATACAGTTGGGATTACCTATTAGCATTGCTATAGAGCCCACTACTGCCTGTAATTTGGGTTGCCCTGAATGCCCTAGTGGACTTAAACAGTTTACCCGAAAAACAGGAAACCTAAAGATAGAGTTCAACAAGAAAATCATCGATCAGATGGCAGATACTCTAGCCTATATTACTTTCTATTTTCAGGGAGAGCCCTATATTAATCCTGATTTTTTAGCAATGGTTAAGTATGCACATTCTAAGAATATATACACTTCGACCTCAACAAATGCCCATTTTCTAGACGATAAAAATGCAAGAGCAACTATTGAGTCTGGATTAGATAGATTAATTATTTCTATTGATGGAGCCACACAAGAGATTTATGAGCAGTACAGGAAACAAGGGGAGTTAAACAAAGTAATCGCGGGAGCGAAAAACATTGTTAAATGGAAGCTTAAGCTTAAGTCTAAGACGCCTCATGTTATTTTTCAATTCTTGGTCGTTCGACCAAATGAGCATCAAATAAGCAAAGTAAAAAAACTGGCAAAAGATATTGGAGTTGATGAAGTAAAATTAAAGACTGCTCAAGTTTATGACTACGAAAATGGCAATAAACTTATTCCAACTAACGCTAAGTACTCTAGATACAAGCAATCAAAAGATGGTAAATATCAAATCAAAGGAAAACAACAAAATGCTTGCTGGCGATTATGGCATTCGCCTGTCATTACTTGGGATGGACATATTGTCCCTTGTTGTTTTGATAAGGATGCAAAGCACCAAATGGGTAAACTAAATGGGGTTAGTTTTAAAGAAATATGGAAAAATGATCAATATCATTCTTTTAGAAATAAGGTAATGAAATCGAGACAAAACATTGACATTTGTAAAAACTGCTCAGAGGGAACCAAGGTTTGGATTAACTAGATTATTAAGACATTTCTGTAGACAAACTTTATTCTCGTAATACAACTCATGCAAGCGTCAAGATCAACACTAATAAAAACTTGATAAAGAGATTATTAGAAAAACCATAAGTCAATATGGTTTGATCTTCAAAGAGCATATCCTAATCATGACAAAGTTAGTCCCACATTGTTCCATCCTATTTCACGAAACATTGTTAATGGCTCATCGTTAACAAAGACAAGAGAATATGGGATTAATACCAGCTGTACAGGCTCGGAGATATCTGATTTGGTTGACATTTAGCTGCACATACTAAAGTCGTATGAGATAATAAAATTTAATAAATTAAATTTGAAACAAAGACTTCAAAAGCTAAAACACTTATATTCAATATAAAATGTGCATCTAAAAATTCGTTTTCATCCTTTAAAAAACCACTTGGCTATTTATGCCCTTATCGTGAAACGCCTAACTAATTTTAAGTATTTTTATAAATCAACTATTGATTACTAATTAACAGTAAATCAGATTATGTTTTCAGCAACCCTAAAAACGAATTTCATTTACAAGATAATACTCCTTTCATTTCTTATTCTATCAGTTATCAACTCTGACGCTCAAACACTCAAATGGGCTAATCATTTTGGGGGAACTGGTGTAGAGAGTGGAGATGATGTTCAAGTTGCGACTATATCTGGGAATGTGTATCATTGCGGTGCGTTTCAAGACACAGTAGACTTTGACCCAGGCCTAGGTGTATCCAACCTTATTTCTGCGGGTTTCTATGACATTTACCTTCAAAAGCTAGACTCTAATGGTAACCTTAGATGGGCAGTTAGTTTTGGAGATGTGGGATGGGATGTTATGCGAGAAATAAAACTCGATGACGAAGAAAATATATATGCTATTGGGTCTTTTGATGGCACAATAGACTTTGATCCTGGTCCAGGAGTTTTTAATTTGTCAGCAGGATCTTCTAATGATCTTTTTTTATTAAAGCTAGATAGCGGCGGAAACTTTATTTGGGCAAAGCAAATTGATGCTTTTGATGCAAGAGGAGAATCTTTGGTTTTAGACAACCAGGGAAACATATATTATACAGGAAGCTACTCTGGAACTGCGGACTTCGATCTAGGAACGGGTACTTTCAATCTGAGTTCAAATGGGGGATATGATGCTTTTATTAGTAAAATTGATACTGCTGGAAACTTTATATGGGCAATAAATTGGGGTGGACAGTTTAGTGACCTTTGCGGAAAAATTGAATTAAAAGGTGATCGCTTATGCGTTCTCGGGCTATTTGAAGACACCGTGGATTTTGATCCTGGTATAGATAGCACCAAACTTATAGCCCCACTTTTTGTAAACCATGTATATATATCAAAGTTTGACACTGCTGGAAACTTCATATGGGTGAAACAACTTGAGGGGAATATGCTAGATGAAGCTAGAGATTTAGCTTTTGATAGCAATGATGATATCGTGATCGTAGGAAAGTTTCAAGATACAATCGACCTAGACCCTGGCGATGATACCTTACGATTTATTTCTGAGGGAAGTCAAGATATATTCATGTTAAAGCTAAATCAAAATGGTGATCTAGTTTGGGGCAACCGATTTGGATCTTTTGGAAGTCTGGATGATTTATATGGAGTGGAAATAGATGCTGATGATAATATTACAGTTGCTGGTCATTTTAGCAGCAATGTTGATTTTGACCCAGGACCCGATACTTTTGAATTAAATAGCTTCTTCGGAAGTATTTTAATTGCCGAATATTGCCCATCAGGCGATCTAATTTGGGCAGATCAATTCGCAGGGAGCGGAAACAATAGGATTTATGCATTATATCTGGATGATGAAAAGCATCTTTATACAACTGGCTTACTTTACGCTCCCAGTGGCGACTTAGACCCAGGCCCTGGAACAGCAATGTATAACAATAATGGAGGTAGTGATAATTTCATCAGTAAAATAAAAGCTCCTGATTTTGGCAGCTATACCATTACCCCGATAGATACAACAATTTGCAGTGGTGATGTGATAAATATAACGATACAAACTACAGACAGTTTTGTACTAGACTCTACATGGTATCAGTATGACATGGGATGTGGTACTGGACTGATTGACTCTTCTAGCAATGGTATTTTTAATGTGAATGTGAATACAAGTACTGTTTTATATTTTTCAAATAAAAGTACATGCTATAACTCAATACAGTCATGTGATAGTGTTACCATTACAATTAATAATTCTTCTGTAAACGAAATAGATACCAATATCTGCTTAGGAGACAGCATTTTAATCAATGGACAATTCAGGGCAACCCAAGGTGCATATAGCGATACACTCATAAGCTCAATTGGTTGCGATAGCATAATCAATAACACACTTACTATTGATTCATTTAGTGAGTTTTTTATTACTCCTAGCTCTGGCTCTGTTATTCGAGGAATACCTATCGATCTTACTGCATCGGGTGGTAATACCTACCTTTGGCAAAATGGTATTGAATCAGAAACTGTAACAGCCTATTTAGAGACATCTGATTCTTTTTGTGTAACAGCATTTAAAGGTGCATGTGTAGATAGTAGTTGTGTATTTATCGAA
This sequence comes from Bacteroidia bacterium, assembly GCA_030426955.1. GTDB lineage: Bacteria > Bacteroidota > Bacteroidia > Chitinophagales > JAUHXS01 > JAUHXS01. The sequence continues at coordinate 197,628 of JAUHXS010000004.1, forward strand.
GTATTAGATAACGAATGTGGCGTAACATCTTTTTTCATGCCTAATGCATTTAGTCCTGACGATGGTCAAAACATGAATCAACAGTTGTCCTTGATAAAGGATCTACAATGTGTCGAAGAGTTAGATTTCAAGCTTTTTGATTCTAAAGGAAAACTAATATTTGAATCCAACAATCCTCTTTTCAAATGGAATGCAATTTTTAGAGATACTAATATTAATTCTAGTGTTGTTACCTATTGGTTAAAAGTTAAGTTATTAGGAGACAAACAAGTTACTCAAACTGGAAATATCACTATTCTCAGATAGTTAGTAGAATTAGAAGGCTGTTTTAATAATTGTCTCCAACTGTTTAACCAACTTCTTCTTTTTTGTTTTAGGGGCATAAACGAACCCATCAATCATTAATACTTTATTATCTTTTACCAAAGTATAATTAACAAATGGTCCACCCATGAAGTCATTTTGCATCTTCCATAAACCACTAGTTTTAATGACCTCTTGACCATTGATCAGTTGTTTGGTTTGTTGTATCGGAATTATGCTATCGACAACAGTATATGAACCCTCTATTTCTGACTGAAAGTACTTAGCTCCTAAATCATTTCTAATTTTTAAAACCTGCTGTGCCAAATCTACCTCAGAGTCTATGGTTGTTTCATAAATAAAGACACTACTGCTCAAATCATTGGTTTCTTTTCTTACCCACGAAAACTCTTCAGCTTTGTAAGATAAATGATACCCTTCAGGGATTAACATGTTTAGGCTGTGCTTTTCCTTGATATACTTTTCCACTTCAGCAACCCTACCCAATGCAAACACCTCTTTTTTATACGTCTCACTTTCTGACTCTCTTAGATGAGAAAATAAAGCTTCTTGATTTTGATCTAGAGATTGATACAAAGCATTGATATCCTTTGCCAAAATAAATATGACCTTTTGAGGTTTTGCCCAAACATTTTCCTTTTCATAATAATAACCTGTCGAAGCATTTTGGATCGTTTTTATGTTTTGCTCCCCGATCAACTCCTTGATTAAAGTATTCATTGCCCCTCCCTGATCTAATGCTGATACAAATACTATTGTCTTGTATTTCTTTAAAACCTTGCCAAACTGTTGTGCCTCCTTTATCAAGGGTTTGTATTGAGGTTCGTATTGAGGTAAGCCTGGAAAAGGCTGCATTAAAAGCATTTCAAATGTATCTGCTAAACCATTTTTGAGTAAATGGGGGCTACCTATGATTAATAACTCATCAGGTCTACCAACAGAGTTGGGCAGATATGTTTTGTCGTAGGTTGTACCAATATCATTGCATGAAGACAGTACTGACAAAATCCCAATCAACAAAACACCAGAAAGTCTCATTACAATATTATAGTTGCTCATTTTAATCTTTAAACTCTAACAATCCTTATTCGGAATCTTAAGCATCATGCCCACTTTGATGTTATTTCCTAAAAGATTATTGTCGCGCTTTATATCATTAACGTTAGCACACGGAAATTTATTGGCTATCTCCCATAGACTGTCCCCAGATTTTACTTTATAATTTAAATATTTTCCATCTTCACTTTTGGTAATTACATCTGGCTGACCCTTTTCTATTGCTTGCTTTTGGTCAAAACTCATTTCATTAATTTTCTCATATTGAGCAATTTTATCTTTCGGCACATAAATCAATAGCTTCTGCCCCAGTCTAATATTGCTTCCGTAAATATTATTCCAATTTCGAATATCTTGTGCCCTGCAATCATACCATTCCGCTATATATCCTAAGTTATCTCCCGACTTGACAGTATAGATCAATGCATTGCCCTGCCGTTCCTCATTTACGATTACGGGAGTCTTACTATCTACATATTGTACATCATCAATTGCTGGAGTTAGTTTGTATATCGAATCCTCAAATTGTTCGAATAATGCTACTTTCTCGATAGGCAAATAAAGGTGGTACTTTGGACTATGCTCTGGTATAATCTTTAACTTATACTGCGGGTTAAGAAAAGATAACTCTTCAATAGATAGTTCTACCAAATTGCTTATTGCCTCAAAGGTGGCTCTCCTCTTTATCGTAATGGTATCGATGATGGCTCTGTAAAAAGGTGGAGGGCAGGCATAAATATTATGCAATTCATAATAATTCATTACATAATTCGCCGCTATGAATGCTGGAACATATCCTCTTGTTTCTCTTGGTAAATAGTGTCTGATTTCCCAAAAGCTTCTTTTTCCTCCTGATCTTCTAATCGCACGATTTACCTTACCTGGCCCGCAGTTATATGCCGCAATTACAAGCAACCAATCATTATATCTTTTGTACAAATCGCTAAAGAACCTAGCGGCTGCATCTGTTGACTTTACAGGATCACTGCGTTCATCGATGTAGGAGTCTGCATTTAGTCCGTATATTTTTCCGGTGCTGTACATAAACTGCCATAAGCCTTTGGCACCCACACTAGATCCCGCTAATGGATTTAATGCAGATTCTACTACTGAAAGGTGCTTCAGCTCTATTGGCAAATTGTATCGATCAAGTGTTTCTTCAAACATCGGATAGTACAGCTTGCTAAGTCCTATCATTTGCCCAACCTGACCCCGGCGTTCGAGTAAATAAACTTCTAAATATCGCCTAACATAGCTATTAAATGCCAATGGCATAATAGCCCCTGATTGTAATTCTTTATATCGTTCAATCAAAATAGAATCGCTGTAGAAAGGGACTGTATCTAGGCTAAAACCATATTTCTCTGATAGATATGTTGTATCAATCTTACAAATACTGCTGTCACAGTATATCTGTGATATCAATAAATCTAACTTATTGATTATATCACCCTCTTCATTCTTAGTATCTAGTGAGTCTTGACTAAAAATTCTAATTGAAGCAAAGAGAAAAAATATAAAAACCGAGTATTGCTTGATCGACATAAATTGATTGACTTTATTGTCAACCAACAAATTTCACTATTTTTGGTGGGAGGATTACAAACTTAAGCGAATGAATTTCAAACAAATCAAAGTTGGTGTACTAGGCGGTGGACAGTTGGGAAGAATGATGTATCAAGATGCCATCAGTATTGATTTGGATATTCATTTTTTAGATGGAGATCCTAACGCTCCATGCGCAAGTATCTCGCCCAATTTTGTTATCGGCTCTATCACTGACTTTGATACGGTTTATACCTTTGGGAAAGATAAAGACATTGTAACAATAGAAATTGAAAATGTTAATACGGATGCACTAGAAAAACTAGAAAAGGAAGGTATTAAGATTCACCCTTCTCCTGCCTCCATTCGACTGATTCAAGACAAAGGATTACAAAAGCAATTCTACCAAGAGCATCAGATCCCGACCGCTGACTTTATCTTACTCAACAACCTATCTGATTTAGAAAATCATCTTGACTTTTTACCTGCTTTCCAAAAACTTCGCAAAGGAGGTTATGATGGAAAGGGTGTTTGTCCAATTAATGATTCCGCAGATATTCCAAATGGATTTGATGCACCTTCTGTTTTAGAAAAGACAGTTGACTATGAGAAAGAGATTTCAGTAATCTGTGCAAGAAATGAATCGAGAGAAATCATTGCTTATCCACCTGTTGAATTAGTTGCTGATCCTCAGTATAACCTATTAGATTATCTTCTAGCGCCAGCGAACATTAGTTCATCCGTTGCAGAGGAGGCGAAAGCCATTGCATTAAAGGTTACTGAAAAGCTAGAAATTGTTGGGCTGCTAGCTATTGAGATGTTCGTCACCAAAGATCAAAAGGTACTAGTCAATGAAGTCGCTCCAAGACCACATAATAGTGGACATCATACAATCGAAGCTAATATCACATCGCAATTTGAACAACACTTAAGAGCAGTCTGCAATATACCTTTAGGAAGCACATCAACCATTTTACCTGCTACTATGATAAATTTAATAGGCGCAGAAGGCCATAAAGGGACTGCCTCTTATGAAGGAGCAACAGAGGTGCTCAGATCAGAAGGAGTCTATATTCATTTGTATGGGAAAAAAGATACTAAGCCGGGGAGGAAAATGGGTCACCTAACTGTAATCAATCAAGATGTTGAAAAAGCTATTGAAATAGCTCAGAAAGTAAAAGGAAAAATTAAAATAGTCGCATCAAAATAAAACATATGGGATCTCTAAAACCATTAGTAGGAATCATCATGGGAAGCAAATCTGACTTACCTGTTATGCAGGAAGCAGCGGATATATTAGATCAATTGCAAGTGCCGTATGAAATAGATATTGTATCAGCACACAGAACGCCTCACAAAATGGTTGAGTATGCTGAAAATGCAAAGTCAAGAGGGCTAAAGGTAATTGTGGCAGGTGCCGGTGGTGCAGCGCATTTGCCCGGCATGACGGCTTCTTTAACGACACTCCCTGTTATTGGTGTTCCTGTTAAATCCAGTAACTCCATTGATGGTTGGGATTCCGTTTTGTCTATTTTACAAATGCCAGGAGGGATTCCTGTTGCAACTGTAGCTTTAAACGGCGCAAAAAATGCAGGTATTTTGGCCGCTGAAATAATTGGAGCATTTGATGAAAATGTAGGAAATGCTTTAGAAGAATACAAAATGAGCTTGAAGCAAAAGGTGTTAGATTCTGCAAAGAATTTATAACAACAAAAGAGAAAGTGTTTCCCTCTTCACAGTCTTCTATTTCTCAATAGAACGAATCATAAGAAATCCCTTGAAGGATATGACACTTAGCAGTAGTTTCTAAGCTTTTTCTAGCTCTTTAAATTCGTAATTTAAGTCAAAAATAGTATTGTATTGTGTCCAAAAAAACATACTTTACATCACGTTACTGATTATGCAAAAGCACTTACTATTTCTCGTTTTCACTTTAATAAGCTTATCCTTTCATTTATTGGGATCCCCTATTAGTAAAATCAAGGCAGATCATATCAATGATGGCTTTATAATCAACAAAGGTCAGCTTAAAAACGAAAAGGGAGAAGCAGCCGACAAGATATTTCTTCAGTATAAAAACAATAAAAATATTGAAGTGTATTTAGATGCGAAAGGTCTTAGTTACCTTTTTTTAAATTCGAAAGAGAAAGAAACTGAAAAAGGTTTTGAGACATCAATGATACAGGTTCACCTTGAGGGTGCTACGATTTCTAAGGAAAATATTGTTACTGAATATCCTAGTGAGTTTTATTTCAATTATTACTATCCTCATTGCCCCGAAGGAATTACCAATATTCGACTATTTCAAAAAGTGACTATAAAGAACATTTATCCAAACATTGATTGGGTGCTCTACAATGCAACAGATCAAGGAATGAAGTATGATTTTGTAATTCATAAAGGTGGCAATCCTGATAATATCCATTTAGTATATAAAAGTAGTCGTGAAACAAGCCTGGACAAATCTGGAAACATCATAAGCATTACCGAACTTGGTGAACTCAAGGAAAACACTCCTTATGCCTATCAAAAAGAATTCAGCAATAATGTTCAATGCCACTATCAAGTTAAGAAGGTAAAGGATCATGAATATAACATAAACTTTAACTTATCAAATTGGGATAGAAGTCAAGACTTGATTATAGATCCTGAGCTAACTTGGTCAACTTATTTCGGAGGCCCGAGCTACGAAGGGTATAGAGATATTGTCTTAGATGAGTTTGGGTTCTTATATATTATTGGATATAGTTGGACTGGATTTACACCGACTGAAGAAATAGAAGGCGGTTATTTTGATCGTTTTTTTAACGGGGGAAACGGAGATGGTATGATCACAAAATTTGATCCTTTTGGAAATCTACTTTGGTCAACATACATTGGTGGAGCTGAAAATGATGAAGCACATACCGTAGACGTGACAAGTAGCGGAAGCATATATGTTACAGGGTTCTCGGAAAGTCTAAATTTCCCAGTAATGAATATAGGTGGAGCATTTAATCAAAACTTTACAGGAACACACGATTGCTTTTTGACCCAATTTAATCGCGATGGTGAGCTGACTTGGTCAACTGCTATAGGCGGTTCTGGTGCAGATGGCACTTTTCATATTAACCTTGGGGCATCAAATCTAGGACAAGCAACTACTGTTGACCAAGAAGACAACCTATATCTAGCTTTTTTTACAACTAGCAATGATATTCCATTAGTTGATCGAGGAGGTACATCTTACCAACAAGACTCAATTGCTGGTAACCGTGATGTTTTCATTGCAAAGTTTAATGCAAACAACGAGCAAGTTTGGGGAACACATTTTGGCGGTAATGGGGATGATGCTGTTTATGATATGCAACTAAACGATGCAGGTGACTTATATTTATGCGGGAGAACTACCAGCGAAGACTTCCCAATAATGCCTTATGAAAACTCCTACCTCAAAGGTACTATTGGTGACACTTCTAACTTTATCATCAATAGTTTTATTTCCATGTTTGATAAAGAAGGGGAATTAAAGTGGTCTACTTATTTTGGTGATGATTCTGGATATACTTATGCAACCAATCTGGCAATAGATTCCCGAGATAAGCTTTATTTGACAGGCGAGATTTCCACTATTGCATCTCTTGAAATTAAAGAATTAGTAGGGGCATACAATAAGCCTGAAAGAATTGACTCAGTTTATAACTCACTATTTATTGCTCGCCATGACCATAACAATGGCATAGAGTGGTCTACTTATTTTGGAGGCACTTTCAACGAATCATTTATGGATATTCTTGTAGACTCTATTAACAATCTATACACGATTGGAACTACTAATAGCAGGGATTTTGAATTGGTTGATCCTGGAGCGGGATTCTTTGACTCGGATTGGTCATCCTTAGAGGGCTTTATTTCAAAATTCAAACCTAGTGGAGAACTTTGTTGGTCTACCTATTTCGGAGGAAATGGTTGGGATTGGCTTACCAGCTCAACAATCGATAACGAGTTTTTTTATATCACAGGTGAAGTCACATCTGACTCTTTTCATATCACAGGTGAACTGGGTTATATGCAACCTAGCTTTGCTGGATTGGAAGATATGTTTGTATCAAAGTTTAAGATTTATGATGAGTATTATGATACAACAGAAATTTGTGACCAAGACAGCATCCTACTCAATGGTCAATATGAGAAGGAATCGGGAAATTACATTACAGGAAGTAGAACAACATGCAACATAGACTCTCTAATTTATATGCATCTTATTGTAAATCCATTTTTACCAGAGTATGACTGCTTTTGGGATCAAAATGCAATTTTTGTTCCAAACGCATTCTCCCCTACTGGTGAAAATGTCACTTATAATCTTTTAACCGATATTGAAATCCCTCCCTATTATGATTTAACATTTCAAATATTCAACAGAATGGGACAGCTGATATTCTCTACAAATGATAAGAATATTTCCTGGGATGGAAATTACAGAAAGAAAAAAGCAGCAGCCGGAGTCTATCAATATATACTAACCCTATCTTCAGGAGATCAAGTACTTCAGCAAGGAAGAGGCAATATCACCTTGCTTCGATAAGCTTGTAACTACATTGGGGTTGATTCGATAACAAAATTGCTCTCTTGATAAGGAACAACTAAGCTGATGTCAAGAGGAAATACAAGATTGAAAATATTAGATTAACCTCGGGACTAGGCAAGAGTCACAAGCCAATAGCCACTAGAAGTTTTACTAATGGCTACTGCCTTTTGGCTAGTTGTCTTACATATGTGCTTTCAACTTTTCTTCTAAAGCTGCTTTAGGAACTGCACCAACTTGCTTGTCTACTACTTCCCCATTTTTGAAGAATAGAATCGTAGGTATATTTCTTACGCCAAACTGTTGAGAAACGCCCGGGTTATCATCAACATTGACTTTTCCAATAACGGCTTTCCCGTCATATTCTTGAGATAATTCTTCTACTAATGGACCGATCATTCTACAAGGACCACACCATTCTGCCCAAAAGTCTACTAATGCAACCTTATCTGAGTTTTTTACTGTTTCTTCGAAGTTGCCATCTGTAATTTCTAATGCCATTTTAAATCCTCTTTTAACTATTATTTAATATTCAATTAATATAAGTCGAAATATACAAATAAAGTTCCTTTAAAATATAAATTAACCTAAATCATAATTTCCGTACTTATCCGCAAAACCTGTAATTGCATCATTGATATCAACCTTTATCTTTTGAGCAGACATACAAACACTAATTTTATCTGTTGTATCTACCACGTTAACATCAAGATAATACTGCCCTGGGTTTTTCAGACACACTTCCTCCACTTGTTGCACAAAGTCTTCCGATACATTTCTGAGCGGCACATTCATTACAATTTTCTTAGCCACTTTCTCCTTCATATTAACTAAGTGGTCAATACTGTGAATCTTAAATTCAAACTTAGTTTCATCAAATTTTCTAGCTTGGTATTTGCCTTTAATATAAAGTAGTTCCCCCGGCTCTAAGAAATGTTTAAACTTTAAATAATCTTCTCCAAAAAGTATTAAATCTATTTCCTCAGAATAGTCTTCCAAAATAAACGAGCCAAACTTATTCCCCTTTTTACTCAACCGGTGAGCAGCTGACTTCACAATTCCTCCAATTGTAAACTCTCTGTTTTTAACTTCTTGTACTTTAGCAATTGGCTTACAAAAGTTTTCAATCTCCAAAACATAAGTATCTAATGGATGACCTGAGATATAAATCCCTGTCATTTCACGCTCCTTCTGCAGAACGTCTAGCATGATCCAGGGCTCACACTCTGGGATGGGCGGATCTTCCGTTTCTGCCATCAATGATTCTCCAAAAAGAGAATTTTGGCTACTGATCATATTGCTTTGGTAGGAGTTGCCATACTTGATGGCTTTTTCAATTACGTTAATATTTTCAGTAGGAATAACGTTAAAATATTGTGCTCGATGCACCCCTTCAAAGCTATCTAAGGCACCTGCGGCAGCTAGGCTTTCTATACTCTTCTTATTAACCGTTCTGAGGTTAACTCTTTTGGTAAAGTCAAAAATATTGGAGAAAGAACCTTTTGCCACTCGTTCTTCCACTATAGCTTCTACGGCAGCTTCTCCAACTCCTTTAATTGCTGAAAGCGCAAAGCGAATTTCACCATTTTTGTTAACGGTGAACTTCACGGCACTCTCATTAATATCAGGTCCTAGTGCTTTTATTCCAAGTCGTTTACTTTCATTCAGGAAAAAGTTGACCTGTTTGATATCACTCATGTTATGCGTCAAAACGGCCGCCATGTATTCTGCTGGATAGTTTGCTTTTAAATATGCGGTTTGGTATGCTAAGACAGAGTATGCAGCCGAATGAGATCTATTAAAACCATATTGGGCAAACTTCTCCATAATGGCAAAAATGTTTGCCGCCTGATCCTTGTCAACTCCCTTTTCCTCTGCTCCTTTGACAAAAATCTCTTTTTGTCGTTGCATCTCATCCAACTTCTTCTTGCCCATCGCCCGCCTCAAGATATCCGCAGCACCCAATGTATACCCTGCCATGATCTGTGCTGTTTGCATAATCTGCTCCTGATAGACCATGATGCCATAAGTAGGTTTCAGAATATCTTCCAACCATTCATGAGGATATTCCACTACTTTTCGTCCATGCTTTCTATCAATAAATTCCGGAATATAATCCATTGGCCCTGGACGATAGAGCGCGTTCATGGCTATTAAGTCCTCAATGTTTGTTGGCTGAAGGTCTTTCATGTACATTCGCATACCGTCAGACTCAAACTGGAATATACCTCTTGTATCTCCCCTTTGAAATAGCTCAAAAGTTTTTTGATCATCCAAAGGAATAGCTTCAATATCAATCTCAACGCCCCTATTGTCCTTCACATTTTGAATCGCATCCTTGATGATGGACAATGTCTTCAATCCAAGAAAGTCCATCTTTAACATCCCTGCATCCTCAATATACTTACCGTCAAATTGCGTTACATATAGGTCGGCATCTTTTGAGGTGCATAATGGGATATGCTCGGTCAAATCACTTGGCGCAATGATCACTCCCGCCGCATGAATTCCGGTATGACGAACAGAACCTTCTAATGTTTCAGCAAATTTCAATGTCTTTGCAGCCAATTTATCTGGTCCTTTTTTATATGCTTCTAACTCTTTAACTTCATCAAAGGCTCTTGCCAAATTCACTCCTGGACCATCTGGAACCATCTTGGCTAATTTGTCAGCCTCCGGTAACGGCAACTGCAATACACGAGCTACATCTCGAATCGAAGATTTAGCCGCCATCGTACCGAAGGTTACAATCTGCGCCACTTGGTTTCTTCCGTACTTATCCACTACATAGTCAATCACTTTTTGCCTATTAACATCATCAAAGTCGATATCAATATCCGGCATAGATACCCGCTCAGGATTTAGAAACCGCTCAAAAAGTAAGTTGTATTTAATCGGATCAATATTGGTAATCCCCGTGCAATAGGCCACTGCAGAACCTGCAGCAGACCCTCTACCAGGACCTACCTTTACTCCGATCTCCTTTCCAGCGTTAATAAAATCTTGTACTATCAAGAAATACCCAGGAAAGCCCATATCTTTGATTACCTTCAATTCATAGTCCAAACGCTCTTGAATATCAGATGTAAATTCGTTATATCTGCTCTTTGCACCTTCATAAACCAGATGCTTTAGGTAGTCATCTTCGGTGGAAAAACCTTGCGGCATTTGGTAAACGGGAAGGAGAATATCTCTCTTCAGCTCTAAATCCTCGACTTTTGAAACTATATCTAAAGTATTATCTAAAGCTTCAGGGATATCTGAGAATAAAGCTCCCATTTCTTCTTTGGTTTTGAAGAAGAAATTCTGATTGTCAAACTTAAACCGATTGGGGTCATTAATATCCTTTCCTGTTTGCAAACACAACAAGATGTCATGGGCATCTGCATCTGCTTCTTCTACATAGTGAGAGTCGTTTGTGGCAATGATTTTGACATTGTACTTCCTTGCCCACTTGATCAATACCTCATTACATTTATCTTGCTCTGGAATACCATGTCGCTGCAATTCAACATAATAATCCTCGCCAAACATATCGAGCCATTCTTTGAATAGCTTTTCAGCTTCTGCTTCTCCTTTATCAATAATGGCTCTAGGCACCTCTGCTGCTAGACAGCAAGTTGTTGCAATTAGTCCTTCTTTATGTTGCTCCAAAATCTCTTTATCTATCCTTGGATGATAGTAGTATCCTTCAATAAAACCAATGGAGCAAAGCTTTGATAAATTTTTATACCCTATTGCATTCTTTGCTAAAAGCAACTGATGGTAACGTTTCTTATCCTTTTTGTCAAAACGGTTGGCGCAGAGATAAAACTCACAACCTAAAATGGGCTTTACATCGTGTTTTTTTGCCTCATTGAAAAATTTAAAAACGCCGAACATATTACCATGGTCGGTAATCGCAACGGCTTTCATTTGCTCTTTTTGTGCCTTTGCCATCAACCCCGGTATGGATGCGGCTCCATCTAAAAGGGAATATTGAGTATGACTATGTAAATGACAAAAATCGGGCATGGATTAGATTAAAAATTTAAGGAGTCTAAAATTACAAATTAGTCTGGCGCTCTATCACCCATGCTAGATGGAGTTATTAACAAACCATGAACGTTTTGTAAACAATAAGCGTTGATATAATTGAGTATTATTAAAGATTATATAAATGTATTATCTTAAAGTTATCAAAGAAAAACACCAACTATGTTAAGCAAAAAAGTAGAAAAAGCACTCAACAAACAAATTAAAATAGAGGCAGAGTCATCACAGTTTTACTTGGCCATGGCCTCGTGGAGTGAAACACAAGGGTTCAATGGAACGGCAGCTTTTTTATATGCTCATTCTGATGAGGAACGTTTCCACATGCTTAAGCTAGTAAAGTTTGTTAATGAGCGGGGTGGACATGCTATCACACCTGCTTTGGAGCAGCCCCCAAAAGAATTTAACTCTTTAAATACTATTTTTAAAAATTTGCTAGAGCACGAGATGGCTGTAACTCAATCTATCAACGAAGTAGTTGATGTTTGTTTACAAGAAAAAGACTACACTACCCATAATTTCATGCAATGGTATGTTGCAGAGCAAATTGAAGAAGAGTCGCTAGCAAGAACTATCATGGATAAAATCAATATGATCGGATCCGACAAAGGTGGCTTATACTTATTTGACAGAGACTTAGAGACTATGGCTGGCAGTAATGAGTCGGTTTCTGTTGCTAAGTAAATTTAACAATAGAAATATAAAGAAGTCTAGCAGGTTTACTGCTAAACTTCTTTATTAATATCTCCTAGAGGGGAATAGGCAATATTGGTCTTTTAAGACCTTTAGCATTAGGCCCTCTAGAGCTAAAGCTTACTATAGAACCTCCTTGAGAAATTGCTCCAACCGAGATAACATTTGGGGAAGTACCTGGACCTTCTTGGGTAGAAATTCCTCCGATAATACATGACAGATCACTATTTTTTATTTGTCTCATCATAACTGCTGTTTATTGTTTTATTAAATATTTAAGGTAAGGTAAGTATCTACATATATTTTCGAAAAGCAAAATATGTTATAAATTCGGATTCCAAATAAAAAGTTTAATTTAGAAATCTCTTTAATGATTTCAAGAAAAAGAAGATACAAAGGAAGAGATAGGATAAAAGTGGGCCCAGCAGGACCGATTTGAACTTGAACGCATTTATATAAGTTTCATTAGAACACATGTTAGATCACGCTGAATCGATTGATATTGCTCTGTTTCTTGCTTTGTCTTTATTTCGAGATATTATTTAGATCAAACAAAAACGTCAACTGAGACGTCAACCGTAGTATCAACTACCTTTTAATTAAAGTCTAATAATTAATTTCACATATTTTCAATAATTTATCATTAGGTTTTAGGTAATGAGAGAACATTTTCCAAAAAGCAATTTTACGCTCCTTTAAAGAATGGATAAATCTATTATGAGTGATTTTTTTTCGCATATACCACCAAGCTCGTTCAATAGGATTTAAGTTGGGACTATATGGAGGAAGATAAACCAGTTCTAATTGAGGCTTTGTAAGCAACCACTTTTTTAAAAGTTTAGCGTGGTGGTATCGTACGTTGTCTAGAACTAAAATGATTTTGGAGTGAGCCCTATATTGGTAGAGCACTTTTTTGAGATGCTTCTTAAAGCTTTGGTAATTGCCTTTATCATGGAAACTAACTACAATTTGACCAGTTTGGTAATTATAGCTTCCCATAGCTGTTTGTCGTTCTCTTTTATTCTGCTTACATTTTATCATTGGCTGGCTACCTTTTAAACTCCATTTGTAATTTACTGTGGCAGTATTTGAAAGAGAAAATTCATCTTCAAACAATAGTACAGTATCAAGAGGACTTTCTAAGAGTTTTTTTTAACTCTTCTTTGAATTGTTCCTGAGCAATTAAATCTGCCTCAGGGTAAAATCCTTTGGCTTTTTGATAACTGAAACCTAAGGATTTTATCACATTATAGATTTGGGCCTTTTTGTACTGAACTTGAAAATTTTCACTTATCCAATCAATAAGCATGATTCCTGTCCAAGTCTCCGTATTATAACCATAATCAACGGGAGATTCTTCTAATAATAAATCCTTTATCCTCTGTTGTTGATGTTCGTTTAGTCTTGGTTTTCTACCCCTTCCTGGTTTATCTCTCAAACCATCTATTCCATATTGTTCAAAGCGATGAACCCAATTAAGAATCTGCTTGAAACTTGTGTTATATAGGGTTTCTAAATCACGACTCGGCACGCCAAGACTAACTTGATAAACTGCATATAACCGAATACCTATTTGATATTTATCATCAGTTTTAAATAATGCCTTTATTTGTTCAGAACTATAACCTTGTATTTGATATGTCTTCCTTCCCATTTTTAATGGAAAGTTAATATATATTTGTGTAATTTAAAAATAGACTTTATTTAATAGATTTTCTCATCTTACCAAACGGGGTTAGTTTTAGTTGACAAACTGTATAGTTTACTATTTTATGTAACGTTATTTCAGGCTGAGACAATGCTTAACCTGTGAGAGAAAATATAATTTATAGTCCTTTTTTATTAGAATTTCACTATTGACTAAAAGAACTCTATTCTTCCGAAATCAACCCTTCAATCAGCACAATAATCTGATTATTCAAGACCTCTACAAACCCACTTTTAATCTCAAATTGTTCTTGCACGTTATCTCCCTTAACATTTATCTTTCCACCTTCAAGAGATGAAATCAAAGGAGCGTGATTATTCAATACCTCAAAAGAACCTTTTGAACCAGGCAACTGAACGGAACTTACCTCTCCGTTATATACTTTCTCTTCTGGTGTTAGGATTTCTAAATTCACTTTCTTGGATTAATTGCCAGCAGCGGCGTCATCTAACATTTTCTTTCCTTTCGCAATAGCATCGTCAATCGTTCCAACTAAGTTGAATGCTGCTTCAGGATACTCATCTACTTCTCCATCCATAATCATATTAAATCCTCTGATCGTTTCCTCAATTGGAACCAATACTCCTTGCAATCCTGTAAACTGCTCTGCAACATGAAATGGCTGAGATAAAAACCTTTGTACCCTTCTTGCTCTATGCACTACTTGTTTATCCTCCTCAGATAATTCATCCATACCCAAAATAGCAATGATATCTTGTAGCTCTTTATAACGCTGCAAAATTTCTTTTACTCTTTGAGCAGTATTATAATGCTGATCACCTACAATCTCAGGTGTTAAAATTCTTGAAGTAGAATCCAATGGATCTACTGCCGGGTAAATACCTAACTCAGCAATCTTTCTACTTAATACAGTTGTTGCATCTAAGTGAGCAAATGTTGTCGCAGGTGCAGGGTCAGTCAAGTCATCTGCAGGTACGTATACCGCTTGTACCGATGTAATCGAACCATTTTTAGTTGATGTAATCCTTTCTTGCATCAAGCCCATCTCTGTAGCTAGTGTTGGCTGATACCCTACCGCTGAAGGCATCCTTCCTAGTAATGCTGATACTTCAGAACCTGCTTGCGTAAAACGGAAGATGTTATCAATAAAGAAAAGAATATCCTTTCCTTTACCCTCTCCTTCTCCGTCTCTGTAGTATTCTGCCAAACTCAATCCAGAAAGTGCCACCCTCGCTCTTGCTCCTGGAGGCTCATTCATCTGACCAAAAACAAAAGATGCTTTTGAATCTTTCAACTCATTCTTATCTACTTTTGAAAGATCCCAACCACCTTCTTCCATAGATTTTTTGAAGTCTTCTCCATATTTTACAATACCAGCTTCAATCATTTCTCTTAAAAGGTCATTCCCTTCTCTTGTTCGCTCTCCTACTCCAGCAAATACAGATAGTCCATCATATCCCTTTGCAATATTATTGATCAACTCCTGAATTAATACTGTTTTACCCACACCAGCACCACCAAATAGACCAATTTTACCTCCTTTAGAATAAGGCTCGATTAAGTCTATCACTTTGATACCAGTAAATAAAACTTCTGTATCTGTTGATAAATCTTCAAACTTTGGAGGTTTTGCATGAATAGATCGTCCTTTTGATTTATCTAACTGATCCATTCCATCAATTGTATCTCCTGTAACGTTAAGCAAACGACCTTTTACATCATCACCAATAGGCATTTTAATTGGAGCACCTGTATCTATAACGTCCATGCCTCTTACTAAACCATCTGTAGCATCCATGGCAATTGTTCTCACGCTATCTTCTCCAAGGTGTTGTTGGCACTCTAGTACTAGATCACTAGCACCTTCTCTTTTTATGATAAGGGAGTTTAAGATTTCAGGCAATCTAGCATCCTGATCTTCAAAGCTTACGTCCACAACTGGACCGATGATTTGTTTGATTTTTCCGTTATTAGCCATGTTTTACTCTTTGTTACAGCTTGTTTTAATTTTATGAGACGGCAAAATTAAGGTTTAACTTCCAATTATCAAACTTATTTAGCGAGGAAAAAAAGGTAATTATTAACACGCTAAGCTAGGTTTCTAAAACATATTCAACCTCTTTATTTACGTAACTGTAAAGTTGTCCTTTTTTCTCCAAAATCAGCTCTCCTTTGGGAGAGGTTCCAAGAATTTGAGCCTCAAAAGTTTCGCCGCTCTTTACACGATACCGAGCAATTTCCTGATAACGGTATAAACTTTGTTGATAGACTTGCTTAATCTGATCAAAAGCATCATTTCTCAACTCTAAATACCTTTTTTCTAATGTGGAACAAAGCTCCTTTAGTAAATCTTCTATTAAATAATTCTTGCCTGAGATTATCTTTAATGAAGTTGGATTAATTACTTCAGGAGAAAACATTTCTTGATTTATATTAACACCCAACCCGACGACTGTATTCACTAATTTATCATTGGCAATTGTGTTTTCTATTAACATACCAGCAATTTTTTTATCGCCTACATATATATCATTGGGCCATTTGATCTTTACTTCTTCATTTACATGACTCCTCATCAAGTCTAACACAGCCAGTGAAATAGCCTGATTCAATAAAAACTGTTGATTAACGTTCAAAAACTTAGGGTAAAGAATGAAACTTGCTGTAATATTTTTCCCTGCATCACTTTCCCATGTTGTTCCTTGTTGCCCCCTACCAGCAGTTTGACAATTTGCAAAAACCATTGACCCTTCCGAAGGTCGTTCATTGACAATTAAATCTTTTGCAAAAGCGTTAGTAGAATCAACTTGATCTATGTAATAGAACTTCTTTCCGACAAATAGTGTTGTAAGATTATCTAAATGCACCATATATCTCTAATAGAATCAATACAAAATTAAATTATCTACAGATATAATGTTACTTTTGCATTAATTAATCGTTACTATAGCTCTAAATGAGAGAAAGCCTTCGAAAAGCAAAAAAAGAAAAAAACACTACTTTAGAACTTGTGGATGTAATACTTGAAAGCATCCAAGATAAAAAGGGTTTAAACATTACCTGTTTGGATTTGAGAGAAGTTGAAGATGCAGTAGCAGATTTCTTTATCATTACAGAAGGCACCTCAACTGTCCAAGTCAAGGGAATTGCTGACGGAATAGCTAAATCAACAAAAGAAAAAACAAACGAAAAACCTTGGCATGTAGAAGGCTATGAAAACCAAGAATGGATTTTGGTAGATTATGTAGATGTAGTCGTACATGTTTTCAAACAAGGAATTAGAGAAGTTTATAATTTAGAAGATTTATGGAGTGATGCTGTCATTACTCACCACAACGAAATTTAAGATGTTAGAACAAGGAAAAAACAAAACAACTAAAAAGAAGTCTCCTAAAAACAATAAACCTAAAGGAAATAAATTCAACTTTTATTGGATTTATGGTGCTTTAGCAGTTGGTCTACTAGCACTACAAATGCTAGGATCAGACTATAATATAAAAGAAACATCTTGGCAACGTTTTGAACAGGATATGTTAAAAGCACACGATGTCGAAAAAGTTGTTGTTGTCAATAAAGAAACTGTTGAAATATACATTAAAAAGGATCGACTTGAGAACGAAAAATATAAGAAAGATGGTATTGGAGAGACTGGGTTTGGCACAAAAGACAATGGACCCCACTATTTTTTTACGATAGGCTCTGTTGATTTTTTTGCAGAAAATATGCAAAAGGCTCAAAAGTCATTTAAAGAAGAAGATGTAGTAGATGTTCAATACATCACAAGACGAGATTGGGGCTTAGAACTATTCCAATGGCTTTTACCTTTTGGTATCATCATTCTCATTTGGATTGTTATTATGCGTCGCATTAGTGGCGGAGCTGGAGGTCCAGGTGGTCAGATTTTCAATATTGGCAAATCGAGAGCTACCCTATTTGACAAAGACGGAGGAAAGGTAACCACGACTTTTAAAGATGTTGCTGGGCTAGATGAAGCGAAAGTAGAAGTAATGGAGATTGTGGACTTCTTAAAAAATCCTAAGAAATATACTGCTTTAGGAGGAAAGATTCCTAAAGGTGCACTCTTGATAGGTCCTCCTGGAACAGGGAAAACATTATTGGCAAAAGCGATGGCAGGCGAAGCTAAAGTGCCTTTTTTCTCTATTTCGGGGTCAGACTTTGTAGAAATGTTTGTAGGTGTGGGAGCATCAAGGGTGAGAGACTTATTTAAACAAGCTCGTGAGAAAGCTCCTTGCATCATTTTCATTGACGAGATTGACGCTATTGGCAGAATGAGAGGTAAGAATATGATGCAGAGCAATGATGAGCGGGAAAACACATTGAATCAACTACTAGTTGAAATGGATGGATTTCATAGTGAAAAGGGGCTTATCATGCTAGCAGCAACGAATAGGCCAGATGTTTTAGACCCAGCCCTTCTACGTCCTGGAAGGTTTGATCGACAAATTTCTATTGACAAACCAGATGCCAAAGGCAGGGAAGAAATATTCAAAGTACACCTTAAGCCAATTAAAGTGAGCTCAGCTATAAACTCTGAGAAGCTTGCTGCACAGACTCCAGGTTTCGCAGGAGCTGAAATTGCTAATATTTGTAATGAAGCCGCACTAATCGCTGCACGACAAAATAAGCAAGCCGTTGAAATGCAAGACTTTCACGATGCTATTGACAGAGTAATTGGTGGTCTAGAAAAGAAAAATAAAATCATTTCTCCTGAAGAGAAAGAAATTATTGCTTACCATGAAGCTGGGCACGCCATTTGCGGATGGTTTTTAGAACACGCCGACCCGTTAGTCAAAGTGACAATTGTTCCCCGAGGTGTCGCAGCACTAGGATATGCTCAATATCTACCAAAAGAGCAATACTTATATACCATAGAACAACTTACTGATACCATGTGTATGACTTTAGGTGGTAGGGCTGCTGAGGATATTATTTTTGGAAAAATCTCTACGGGTGCTCAAAATGATCTGGAGAGAATTACAAAAATGGCTTATGGTATGGTGACCATATATGGAATGAACAAAAAGGTTGGAAATGTCTCTTTTAATGACTCACAAAATGAATATGGCTTTAACAAACCTTATTCCGAAAAGACTGGTGAAATAATTGATGAAGAAGTCAGAGCAATTATTGAAGATGCATACTATAAGACAAAAGAGCTATTGGAAAGTAAAAGAAAGGAGCTCGAATTAATAGCTAAGGAGCTATTGGCCAAGGAAGTATTATTTAAATCTGACTTAGAGCGACTGATTGGCAAAAGAGGATTTGATTCCAACGACCAAACACCTCAAGCAGGTAGTGCTAATGGTTTAGATAACGCTACCACTGAGACGAGCAATATTATTCCCAAAGTAGTTGAAAGCCATCCAACTCAAGGTGAAGAAAAAATAGAAGCTCAGTCTGGCACGGAAGGAGATAGGGGCTCTAGCCTAGACGAAAAAGGAGAGGAAGCTGCTAAGCAGTCACCTCAGAATCTTTTCTCAGAAAAAGTAGAAGATAACTCTACTTCGGATGCTAATACTAGCAGCAATGAGGAAAACAACAAAGATCAACTAAATTAATTGACTTCTTAGCTCTCTAATGATAAGGCTCCTTTCTCTAGTATCTTTGTTTTTGCTCACATTCACTTCTTGCGAAAATGATTTAGAAAAGATTAATGAAGTAGCGCATCTTAATGATGGCATGTCAGAAACTGGAAAAAATGTAGAGATATATTATACAGATTCCATTAAAGTAAAAGTAAAAATGCTAGCTCAAAAGTTAGTTCAACACCAAGGGGAAGAGCCATATACAGAAATGCCAGAAGGAGTCAAAGTCTTATTCTACAACGATATTGGCAATATTGAAAATACCTTAACCGCTAATAAGGGCTTTATTTATGATCATAAAAACGAAATGATAGCAAAAGAGAATGTTGTTGCGATTAGCTCAAAAGGAGAAAAGTTGGAGACAGAAGAATTGATTTGGAATGAAGATAATGGAAAGATTTTTTCTAACAAGTTTGTAAAAATTACTACAGAAGATGAAATTATCTTTGGTGATGGATTTGAAGCAAATCAGGACTTTACGAATTACGAGATAAAGAAAATAAAAGGTCAAATCAACTTAAAGGAAGATGAGATTCTTTAAAATCTATCAAGCTTTGTGGCTAGGCATTGCTATCATCACTTTGGTTACATTTGCCTATCAGGTATTTTCAAAAAAACGCCTTAATAATGATGATTATATTATTCTCATGATTTCAATATTTTCTTTCACGACATACGCCATCAAACAAAGAAATAAATCTTATTTTAAGCAGGTTTATCAATCTGATAAAGACAAAGAGCAAAATTGAGTATCATAACTATCATTATTATCAGTCTTTTATTTTCGGCTTTTTTCTCAGGGATGGAAATAGCATTTGTTTCCTCTAACAAGCTAAAAATTGAACTTAAGAAAAAACAAGGCTCTCTTTCTGTAAAGATTTTATCCGACTTTATTAAAGCACCATCAAAATTTATTGGTGCAACACTTATCGGAAATAACATTGCTTTAGTCATCTATGGAATTGTCATGGCTCAATTTTTATCGCCATATATAGACAAATTGATTCCGAACAACTATCAATCAGAATTACTACACCTGTTCATTCAAACTATTATCTCGACAATCGTGATATTAATAGTAGGCGAGTTTTTCCCAAAGATCATTTTCAGAATCAACCCTAATAAAGTTTTAAGAATCTTTATTATTCCTTTCTACGGACTTTATTACCTTATTTATCCCTTAGTTGTTGTTAGCCTTCAGGTATCTAGGCTTATCATTCAAAGGTTATTCAAGATTGACTATGAAGAGGACAGTCCTATTTTTACATCATATGATCTCCAACACTTTATAGAACAATCTTCAGGATCAAAAGACTCTGAGGCTGAGATAGATACAGCTCTTTTTGAAAATGCCCTAGAGCTGACCAACGAACAGGTAAGGAACTGCATGGTTCCCAGAACTGAAATCGAAGCTGTTGAGGTTTCTAGCTCAATTGATGAACTAAAGCAAAAGTTTCTTGAGACAAAGCTTTCTAAAATCTTGGTTTATGAAGAATCCATAGACAATATTTTAGGATACGTTCACCATTTTGAACTCTGGAAAAAGAACAAAGACATTAAATCAATTATTAAGCAAATTCCAGTCGCTCCTGAAACAATGTCTGCTAATGAGATGCTCAATCTCTTAATTAAGGAAAACAAAAGTATTGCCTGCGTTGTTGATGAATTTGGCGGTACTGCAGGAATTGTCACTCTAGAAGATATTCTAGAGGAAATTTTTGGAGAAATAGAAGATGAGCACGATTTGCAAGATTTAATAGAACGCAAAATATCTTCTACCGAATATATGTTTTCAGGTAGAATAGAAATCGATTATATTAATGAAAAATATCACTTAGATATTCCAGAAGGAGAATATGAAACACTAGCTGGATTTATCATCTCAAACCATGGAAATATCCCTGAAGAAAAAGAACAAATTACTATATCACACTTTTTATTTACAATTTTGTACGTAAGTGATACTAAAATAGAAACAGTAAAATTGAAAATTTTACCCCAAAGCTAGTGACATTTAGCAAAACCTTGCTAAATTCGTTGGTTCTAAACATTTGAGCATACAAATTATATAGATAAAATGGCAGTATTAACGAAAATTAGGAATAGAGCTGGGCTTTTAGTATTTATTATAGGATTAAGTTTAGTTGCATTTTTACTTATGGATGCCCTGAACTCCAATACCTCTTTATTGCAAGGGGGTAGGTCTAATGCTGTGGCAGAGATAAATGGGAAGCCTGTTTCTTATCAGGAGTTTGAAGCCAAATATGCGGAAGCTTTAGCCAACTATAAGTCTACATCAAACAACCCTAATCCAGATGCTCAAACACTTCAATATCTAAGAGAGCAAACATGGAATCAATTTATCAAGGATAATATCATGAAGAATGAATACGCAAAGCTTGGCTTATCTGTCCCCGCTGATGAGCTCTTTGAACTTATTCAGGGCACTAATCCTCATCCTGAAATCAGAAAAGCTTTTACAGATCCTAATACAGGCGTATTTGACCCATCCAGAGTACTGATGTACCTAAAAACAATGGATAGAGATGAAACTGGAGAATCCCGAAAAAAGTGGTTAGGATTTGAAAAGTACATACAGGAAGATAGAATTACCAATAAGTATAATGCATTGATCAAAAAAGGGCTAGGCGTACCCAAACAGCAAGTTAGTACAGCATATGATAATCAAAACAAGAAAGTCAGCTTTTCCTTTGTAAAAGTTCCATATAGCACTATCTCGGATAGCTCAATAGCAGTTACAGATGGAGAAATAGAAGATTACATATCAGAAAGAGAAAAGCAATATACCCAAGAGGCATCTAGAAGCCTTGAGTATGTTCTTTTTGAAATATTACCCTCTCAAGAGGATACCGCTAAGATTAGCAAATATGTTAAGAGCGAAATACCCAACTTTGCCGAAACAGAAAATGATACCGTTTATTTAAAACTCTATTCCGACGATCCATATAACCCCAAATACTATACAATGGCGGACCTTGAGTCTAGTGTCATTAAAGACAGCATTTTCAACGCCGAGATCAATACCATTATTGGACCTTATCAAGAAGATGGGTATTATAAAGCTGCCAAAATAATTGACAAAAAGCTGATTCCCGATTCTGTTTTAGCAAGCCATATATTAGTAAAAATTCCTCAAGGACAAGATCCAACTCCAAAGCTTGCTCTTGTAGATAGCTTAAAGGAGTTAGCAGAAAGTGGTGCAGACTTTTCTGTTCTTGCTATACAAAACTCTGAAGACCCCGGATCAAAAGATAAGGGAGGTGACTTAGGATGGGTAAAGCCGGGCGAGATGGTTCCTAACTTTAACAATGCCCTATTCTATACTGGCGTTGAAGGCGATGTGCTTAAAGTGTTTACACAATTTGGTATTCATATTATTAAGATAAATAAATCAACACCTTCAACAGAAGGAGTAAAAGTGGCATTTTTGACAAAAGAGATCGTCCCAAGTATGGATACGGAAAGAGAGCTTTATGCACAAGCCAGCCAGTTTGCCGCTAAAAACAGAACACCTGAAGCTTTTAATAATAGCGTAGATGAACAAAATATGCTAATAAAAACTGCTGAAAACGTAAAATTAAATGACAACACCATTCCTGGATTACAATCGGCAAGGAGTCTTGTAAAATGGGCGTATAATGCAAAAAACGACGAAATATCTGGAGTAATTGATATTGATGATAATAAATTTTGCGTTGCCATGCTAACAGCAGTTAAGGAAGAAGGAGTTAGCTCTATTGAGGATGTGAGAGGTGAAGTAGAAACGAAGATTAGACAACAAAAAAAGTTTAATGAATTGAAAAAACAATTACAAGGTGCTTCCGACATGGAAGGTATTGCCAGTTCTTTAGGGCAAACCGTTCAATCAGCAAGTAATATTAGTTTTTCTAGCTCTTTCATTCCAGGTGCGGGCAATGAGCCTAAAGTTGTTGGGACAGCACTAGGGCTTGCCAAAGACAAGGTCAGTCAACCAATACAAGGCAACACAGGGCTTTTTGTTATTAAAGTAAATGAAGTTGTTGAAGCTGGGGAAATACCTAACTATGAGCAATACAAAACAACCGTCGTAGCCTCAACTACTAGCTCAGTTGAATACGGGTTGTTTAATGCTATAAAGGAAAGTGCAGACATCGTAGATAATAGACACGTCTTTTATTAAAAAGAGGAGGTGCTTAACTCTTTGGCTGTTTTAGCAATTACCTCCTCAATTGGAGAAAAGCTAAAGTTCAATTGCTCTTTAATTTTAGTATTCTCATAAGCAAAATCTGCATTGGCAGTTTTTAATGTATCACTTGTAATAAATGGCTTACTACCTGGTATTAGGCCAGCTACCTTTACAAAGCTTTTGACTATACCTGCCATAGGCTTAGTCACTTTTATCGATGGTCGCTTTACCCCTAATTGATCTGCTATTCCGAACAAAAGCTGCTTGTAAGCTATATTTTCACTTGAGATAACAAAACGTTCAGCTGAAATATTACTTTGCATTAGCAGTATCATAGCTTTTGAGACGTCCTCAACCCCAACAAATCCATTACTTCCAGATGAGTACAATTTCAAACCATCTTTAACCATTTTAAATAGCTTTGCTGTTCCCTCACTCCAACGCCATGTTCCTAAGATTACGGAGGGGTTAACTATTAAGGCATTAAGTCCTTCTGCAACTCCGCGCCACACTTCCATCTCGGCTAAGTATTTGCTTGTGCTATAAGCTGAGTTATCTTTATGAGGCTTCCACTGGTTATCTTCATTGATAGCTTTATTATTGCCCGCCCTGCCTAACGCTGCTATTGAACTAACATACATTAATTTATCAATTTTCTTATCCAGCACTAGGTTAACTACGTTCGCTGTTCCTTGGACATTGGTCTGCATCATTTTCTGCTCATCCTTTTTATCAAAAGAAACGACCGCTGCACAGTGATACACTTTGTCAACATCATTCAAAGCACCTTCCAATTCATTGATGTCTAATATGTCTGCTTCGACCCATTCTATTTTACAATCAACTAGTTTTTCTGGAATAATAGAGTTCTTTCTTTTTATTGCACGAATAGACGCTCCGCTGTTTGATAAATCAAGCAATAATTGACTTCCTAAAAAACCTGTTCCTCCAGTAACTAAAATCATCTAACTAGTATATATACAACCGCCAATACTATCCTTTGCCGCTCCTGTGACAGAGGATAAAACATTCACTTTTTTCTCTGTTCTTAAAACTCCCAATAATGCCATAGCTAATGCTTCTTTATACATAATTATCTCTTTATCAGGTAAGACAATTTTTGCTTTTGACTGTTGTTCTATTAACTCAATTAAGTATTTATTAAAGGCACCTCCTCCAGTAGCTAAAACACTTTCATCTTCTTGAAGATGGCTGCTAATTTGCCCTGCAATATGAGTTGTTACTGTCGCTAACTTATCTTCTGCACTTATTTTAAAGTGTTCTATTAACTCTATATACGCTCTAGCAACATACTGATTACTTAGAGATTTGGGAGGTTCTTTCTTATAAAAGTCAATATTATTTAGTTCGTTTAATAACTCTAAGTTTACTTCTCCAGACCTTGCAATTTCACCTTCATTATCAAAATCTAGTCCTAATTTTTTTGATAGGAAATTTACTACTTGGTTAGCACCACAAATATCATAAGCCGATATTGAGCTACTTTCTTTTACTGATATATTTGCAATTCCACCTATATTGAGGCAGTATTTATAGTTTCCAAAAAGCAATTGATCTGCTATAGGCACAATAGGCGCTCCTTGTCCGCCTAAAGCAATATCTGAGTTTCGAAAATCACAAATTACGTCCTTATTACATTCAGCTGCAATAGCTGCTCCATGGCCTATTTGAAATGAAAAACCATCAAGTGGCTCATGAAATATAGTATGCCCGTGGGAAGCTATGAAATCAACTTTATCGTGTATTTCATGCTTCTCCATAAAGTTTCTTACCAATACTCCTGTTAATCGACCATATTCATAGTTAGTTTGCATCAAGTCCTTATTATCTGAACTTTCGATATTCTCTAATCGCTTTGCCCACTC
This sequence comes from Bacteroidia bacterium, assembly GCA_030426955.1. Classification (GTDB taxonomy): domain Bacteria; phylum Bacteroidota; class Bacteroidia; order Chitinophagales; family JAUHXS01; genus JAUHXS01. Next base: position 223,192 of record JAUHXS010000004.1, read on the forward strand.
ATTTGGATAAACAATACAATCCGCTTTTAATATTCTAAAATGCCAATCATCACCGTTGCCATCTATCATACAATAGACGATATCAAGTCCATCTAAGGAACTACCCGACATCAAACCAATGACATTATATTGAGGCATCTTCAAATATAAGTAGTATTTAGAACTATAAGTGAATATGCAAACAACATCTAGATCAATGATGCGTTAATTTATTATGTTACGTTGCTTACTATTTGCTATTCTTACTTGTCTCTTTACAAGCACCCATGCACAAAAAGTGATATTAGAAGAAATTAAGAATTTAATAAAAGAGCAATCTCAAACAACATCTTTTCCCGACAGCCTATATCAAAAAAATGATTGGGACACATTTGAAGAATTACCTATTTCCAATGCCATTATCGATTGGGACAACATAGACTATGGGCTAATGAATGCTGCTATCTTTTACGCTACTAATAAATACAGAAAACAAAAAAGAAGAGAGGCATTTTTATTCGATCATAGTTTAAGGGATGCAGCATTTTTGCATAGCTATTTAATGGTTCAACAAAGCTTCTTTGGTCATATCAATAGGAAATCATCTAAGTTTAAAACACCAGACAAGCGAGTGGAATTATTTTCAGATGAGCGTTCTGCCACAGTGGGAGAAAACATTACGGAAGTTTTTCTGCTGAATTATACGACTGGAACAAATTTCAGGGCAGGTGAAGAAAATGAAAGATTAAAATATTATGTCAATGACACAGAACTACAAAAGCTTACTTATTGGCAGATAGCGAAAAATGCTGTTCAACATTGGGCTAAATCAAAAAATCATAAAAAGAATATGTTAAACAAAAACTTCTCTTATTTGGGGTGTGCTGGTTTTATTGACTTCAGAACTTTTAATAATAAGAAAGAGATACCAAAGATTAAAGCAACTCAGGTCTTTGGAGGATGATTATATTTGAGGTATATGGTTAAAACATTTATCAACGAAAAAAGTTTTTGGAGAAGCAAACGCCACCGAGGTCTTATTGTGGCTACATTACTTGCTATTGTTGTTGGTTCAACTACTTATCATTTAGTTGAGGGATGGAATTGGTTAGACGCTTTCTATTTTGCCGTTATCACTTTAACTACTGTAGGGTATGGGGACTTTTACCCTCAAACCGATATTGGAAAACTCTTCACTATATTTTACGTCATAAGTGGCATAGGACTTATGTTCTCGTTTATTGATGCATTTTATGAATTTAGAGTAACCTCTCGAAGGAATAGACGAGAGCAAAACAAGGATTGATAAAATGGCTATTTTTCTTATCGCTTTTTATCTAATCATCGTCATTACCATTGCTGCTATTATTATTAATACAGAATCTTCAGGTAAGGCTTTAGGATATCTTTTGCTAGTAGTTGTATTTCCTATAATTGGTATTATTGTCTACTTCACCTTTGGTGTCAATTATAGAAAAAGAAAAATTTATCAAAAAAAACTATTAGCAGATAAAAAAGCATTCCCAGAATTAGATGATGAATTAGAAAAAAGTATAAAGGAAACTCTTTCAAAGCATAAAGACGATCTAAAACATTTTTATAAACTCGCCACACATAATGCAAAAGAATATGTATTAACCCCCTCCAATAAGGCAACTCTATTAATCAATGGAGAACAAAAATTTCCAAGGGTGCTTCAGACCTTACGTAATGCAAAAGAGCATATCCACATTGAGTATTACATCTATGAAAATGATGCCATTGGCACAGAAATAGGCACTATATTGAAAGAGAAAGCTAAAAGTGGCATTAAAGTAAGAATGATATATGATGACTTTGGGAGTCAGTCCATCAGAAGATCCTTTGTGCAGGAGCTAAGAGAAGCTGGAGTAGAGGTTGCTCCTTTTTACAAGATCCGATGGCTATTCTTAGCCAATAGAATTAATTATCGAAATCATCGAAAAATTATTGTTGTAGATGGCAACGTTGGGTATGTTGGTGGAATCAATGTTTCTGACAAGTACATCAATAAAAGCACATCTCATCTATACTGGAGAGATACGCATCTTGAACTACAAGGTCCATCTGTATTAAGCCTCCAATATACTTTTTTAACTGATTGGAATTTTTGTTCTAAACAAAGTATTATGTTCGAGAACAAATACTTTCCAGTAAAGGAAATAGTCAATCAAAAAGCAGGAGATCAATTAACTCAAATTGTATCAAGTGGGCCTGACTCAGAATATAACGGCATTATGTATACTATTATGCAGGCAATAATACTTGCAAAGAATGAGATATTAATTACAACTCCTTATTTTATTCCCAATACTTCACTATTAGATACTTTAAAAATTGCCACAAAAAGTGGCGTAAAAGTTATACTGTTGGTTCCAGGTATATCGGATTCCTATATCGTAAATGCTGTTTCTAATTCTTATTATGTTGAACTTTTAAGAATAGGAGTAGAGATTTATAAATACGAAAAAGGATTTGTTCATGCCAAGACGATTGTTATAGATGAGTTTGTATCATTTATTGGAACAGCCAACCTCGATGAAAGAAGTCTTGAGCTCAACTTTGAAGTTAATAGTATCGTCTATGATGAGACACTAGCCAAACAATTAAAAGGTGCATTTATAGAAGACCTAAAATATAGCAAAAAAATTGATCTATCCGCTTGGCTTAAAAGACCTAAATCAGTAAGATTTACAGAGCGAATTGCACGACTTTTTGCTCCATTAATGTAAAACCACCCAAGCATTAAAGCTCTTGAAAAATATATAAGGGTTAAGTTATTATAACAATTATATATTATTAACTTTAGTTATAAATCATTTATCTAATAAAAATAAAAATCATGGTTACTTCTATTAATAAACAAATAAGACAATCTATCAAACACTGGTATATACCTCTAATAATTGGTATCATTTTAGTAGCAACGGCTATAGGTGTATTTACATCACCCGTAAAATCATATCTAGCATTAACTATGCTATTTAGTATATCATTCTTAATATCTGGGCTCATAGAAACTACCTTCGCTATTGTTAATAGAGAAAGTATAGATAACTGGGGGTGGCCATTAACACTGGGTATTATTACGACACTTGTAGGTGTGATGTTAGTATTAAATCCTGAAATTTCAATGATAACATTACCTCTTTACATTGGCTTTATGGTTATGTTTAGATCAATAATGGCAATAGGATGGTCATTAGACCTTAAGGGATATGGTGTTTTAGACTGGGGAAACTTAATGGTTCTAGGTGTCTTAGGAACAATTTTTTCATTCATTCTCATCTGGAATCCTCTATTTGCTGGTTTAACAATAGTAATGTGGACAGGTATTTCATTACTTATAAGCGGTATATTTAGCATATACCTTGCTTTTAAGTTCAAAAAGTTAAATAATGCTACCAAAGAATCAGTAGAGATAAAATAATTACCGGCAAATCGCTAGACAGAATGTGTTGTCTAGCGATTTGCGTTTAGCAACTTTACATGAAGTATACCATTCCCTTTGCACTTTACATTTCCATCGCCATACTGGTTATTTCTGCCTGTTTTTCATCAAAAAATACAAACACTACAGAAAGTATATTTTGGATCAATAGTTTTAAAAGCGAAGCCGACATAGGAGCGGGAAAGACAGATATTTTAAGCATTTACCGAGGTAGAGACTTTAATAACCCTCAATGGGAAAGTTTTTATCCTTCGATTGAAGGTTTTGAATTTGAAGAGGGTTACTTTCAAAGAATTAAAGTCTCGGAAAAGCACTTAGAAAAAAATCAAATCCCCGCCGATGCTTCCTCTATTCAATATACATTGATAGAAGTACTAGAAAAGCAAAAAGATCTCCGCATAAATTTAAATGGCAATTGGATATTAGCCAGCATTAATACTGCTCCTATAAACAGAATGGTTATTGTACCTCGAATAAATATAAACCTTCCTCAAAAGTTAATATCAGGAAATAGCGGCTGCAATAACTTTACGGCTAGCATCCAAAACTTATCTGGCTCCAATATTAACCTCAGTGAAATTGCGAGCACAAAGAAGATGTGTATCAACAAGAATATAGAACCTGATTTTTTAGAGGCATTAAATCATATTTATACTTATCAGATAAAGGATAACCATCTTAATTTTTTAGACCCAAACGGTAATAAAAAGCTTTCCTTCATAAGAAATGAAGAAACATTACCCATTAATAACTTACATGATATATGGACTGCTATCCGCATCGATGGCTCGCCAATTAATAGAATGTCTCCAACACCAAACATGGAATTAAATTTGAAAACCATGCAAGTCATGGGTAATGATGGGTGTAATGACTATACTGGCAAAATAGAAACGGTAACAGACTCAGCTTTGAAGTTTGGAAGTATTATTTCTACTGAAAAGTTTTGTTCTAATAATATGCAAACAGCCGATAGTTATAACAAAGCATTAAACAAAGTCACTTATTATAAAATAGAAAGTTTACACCTGACACTCTATGATAATCAAAAGAAAGAAGTGCTGGCTTTTTTGAAAGTGGATTAACTTAGTTTTTAAATATTTAACCATAATATAATTATGAACCATACTAAATTTCTTTTAGCTATTACCCTGCTTATCCTTGCATGTAAGGACGACACTCAAACAGATAAGAAAAATAGTTCACCTCGATATCCTGTACTAGCGGTAGAGCAAAGAAATGTCAATACCTTTTATAGCTTTCCCGCAAATATTTCAGGAATTAACAACAACCAAGTAAGACCCAAAATATCTGGCTATATCAAAGAAGTATTAGTTGATGAAGGCCAAAAAGTGCAGAAAGGACAGCTACTTTTTAGGCTAGAAACAAACATTCAAGATCAAAATGCAGATGCAGCAAAAATGCAAATCAACTCTGCTCAGGCAACTGTTGAGACAGCAACAGCAAATGTAAAGGTTGCACAGGTGGAAGTAGATAAGCTCATCCCATTAGTTGAAAAAAATATTATTAGCTCCATACAATTAGAAATAGCAAGAGCAAATCTCCTTAGAGCAAAAGGACAATTAAGTCAGGCAAAGGCAAGCAAGGAAACAGCAAAAGCAAACTACCAAAGCATCAAGGAAAATATAAAGTTTTCAAATATAACAAGTCCTATTAATGGTATCATTGGCAAGCTCAACTATAGAGAAGGTGCACTAGTAAGCCCTCAAGACCCAACACCGATTACAACCGTTTCTGATATAAGCGAGATATTTGCATATTTTTCCATTAACGAGAAGCAATTTATTTACTTCTTTCAAAATTTTCCTGGAGCAGATCTAGAAAAAAAGATAAACCTTGTTCCTCCTATTGAACTAGAATTAGCAAACGGAACTATTTTTGAAGAAAAAGGAAAGCTCGAAACATCTACTGGACAAATAGATCCGAATACAGGAACGATACAGTTTAGAGTAAAATTTGAGAATAGTGGAGGCTTGCTTAGTAATGGAAATACTGGAAAAATAAGAATTCCAAGAACCTACAACAATGCCTTAGTGATACCAGAATCTGCCACCTTTGAGCAACAAGGAATTGTATATTCCTATAAGGTCGATAAAGACAGTGTAGTAAGTACTGTTATAACCCTGAGGGACCGAGTAAACAAAATGGCTATCATAGAAAAAGGCCTTAAAAAGGGAGATACAATAGTTGCAAAAGGAGTTAGTAGCCTTAATAATGGTGATAAAATCAATCCACAACAAGTCACTATTGATTCCATAATTACAATACACACGGTAAAATGATTAAAACATTTATAGAAAGGCCTGTTTTATCCACTGTAATTTCGATTTTTATTGTATTGTTGGGTATTATCGGGATGCAAATTCTACCAGTAACCCAGTACCCCAATATAGCGCCGCCTACAGTTAATATATCTGCAAACTATACTGGTGCAGATGCTCAAACTGTATTACAAAGTGTTATCGTTCCGATTGAAGAGCAAGTAAATGGTGTAGAAGGCATGGCTTATATTTCTTCAAGTGCTAATAACAATGGAGGTGCTAGTATTACCGTATATTTTGAACAAGGCGTTGACCCTGAGATTGCTGCCGTAAATGTCCAAAATCGCGTAGCTAGAGCAACCCCCTTACTACCTGCTGAAGTGACCCGTCTAGGAGTAGTTACTCGTAAAAAGCAAACTAGTGCACTAATGTTTCTTACCTTTTTTAGTACGAATCAAGAGTTTGATGATGTGTTCATTCAAAACTATATGAATATTAACATTATTCCTGCAGTTAAACGAATATCAGGGGTGGGAGAAGCTTCAGTTTTTGGTCTTCGTGATTATTCAATGCGGATTTGGCTAGATCCGCAAAAGCTAGCAAACTTCAACCTTGTTCCTTCTGATGTGGTTGCTGCAATTAACGAACAAAGTAGACAAGCTGCTCCAGGTCAACTGGGAGCTAACAATGGAGAAGCTTTTCAATACGTTATCAAATACAGTGGTAAATACAACGAAGTTGAACAATACAAAAGCATTGTAATTAAAGCCACCAAAGATGGCCAAATATTGTACTTAAAGGATATTGCAGATATTGAATTGTCTGCATTTTCATACGCAATAAAAGGAGAAACAGACGGATATCCTTCATTATCTATGGCAGTCTATCAAACGCCTGGTTCCAATGCTCAGGAAATTATTGACAAAGTAAAAAAATACTTAGAGGACAGCAAAACTGAGTTTCCTCAAGGTTTGGAATATACTATTAACTATGATACAAATGAATTTTTGTCTGCCTCAATGCATCATGTAGTGCAAACACTTATCGAAGCTTTTCTATTAGTTTTTATCGTTGTATTTATTTTTCTACAAGACTTTAGATCAACTCTCGTTCCTGCCATTGCCGTACCTGTATCTATCGTAGGTACTTTCTTTTTCTTAAACCTTTTTGGTTTTTCTATCAACTTGTTGACACTATTTGCCCTGATACTGGCAATTGGTATTGTAGTAGATGATGCAATTGTTGTTGTAGAGGCAGTACATTCAAAGATGAGTGGGAATAAAGATAAAAATATGAGAGAGATTACCACGGATGCAATGAGCGGTATTACAGCAGCTATTATCTCTATTACATTAGTTATGGTCGCTGTATTTATTCCTGTAACCTTTATCTCAGGGCCCTCAGGAGTATTCTACAAACAATTTGGTATTACGCTAGTCATTTCAATTATTATATCAGCTATTAACGCTTTAACGTTGAGTCCCATGCTTTCAGCACTTTTGCTAAAACCTCACCAGAATCATGAAAACGAAGAAAAAGGCTTTTTACAGAGATTTTATGCAGGCTTTAACAACGGTTTTAATAACCTAGTCGATCGTTATGGCAAAGCTGTTGAATTCTTAATTAGCAACAAATGGGTAGCTTCAGGAATGATTATACTTTCTGTAATCGGTATTTGGTGGATAAATAGCAATACCCCTACAGGTTTTGTTCCAAATGAGGATCGTAAAATTATTTTTGCTAACGTGGAATTGCCACCAGGCAGTTCACTTGATAGAACATTTAAAGTTTTGAAAACCTTAAATGAAAAGGGAAAGCAAATTCCCGGAGTAGAAGAAATCAGCTATATAGCAGGCTCTAGCTTGACAAGTGGTGCAGGTAGTAATTATGGTTTGGCATTTATGAAATTGACAGATTGGAAAGAAAGAGATGGTATTGAAGAACAATCTATAGAAGCTATTACTGCTAAGTTGTTCCAAGTAGGTACGACAATCTCAGATGCACAGATATTATTTTTTAGCCCACCAAGTATTCCAGGATTTGGCGTGAGTGCAGGTTTTGAAGCTCAGCTGCTAGACAAGTCAGGTGGCACAATCTCGGAATTAAATGATGCAAAAAATCAGTTTCTTATTGCCCTCAACCAGCGCCCTGAAATCAAATATGCTATGAGCCCGCTGAATACGAACTATCCTCAGTACGAGTTAAAGATAAATGTGCCTTTGGCAAAACAAAAAGGAGTATCCCCTACAAATATTTTTTCTGCTATGAATGGTTATATAGGCGGTCAGTTTGCGGCCGATTTCATCAAATATGGAAAACAATATAGGGTAATGGTACAGTCAAACTCTGATGCTCGAAATACGCAACAAAGTCTAAATGAAATCTCTGTAAGAAACAATCAAGGCCAGATGATTCCTATTACACAGTTTATTAGTTTGGAAAAAATAAACGGCCCTCAATCAGTTAGCAGGTTCAATCTTTTCAATGCTGCTGCTATCAATGGAGCCCCTGCTGATGGCTATAGCACAGGTGATGCCATTGCTGCCTTACAAGAAGAAGCTAGCAAACTCCCCAATATCTATCGTGTTGACTTCTCAGGCTTAACAAGAGAGGAGATTAGTTCTGGTGCACAGACAGCTATCATATTTGGAATTACTATCATCTTCGTGTTCCTACTTTTAGCAGCACAATATGAAAGCTATGTTCTACCTTTTTCTATTCTGCTGTCTTTACCTTTAGGAATTATGGGAGCCTATTTTTCGCAATATTTGGCAGGTCTAGAAAACAATATATATTTCCAAATTGCACTAATCATGCTAATTGGTTTGTTAGCTAAAAATGCCATTCTAATTGTAGAGTTTGCTCTTCAAGAACGACAAAAAGGACATAGCATTGTCGAAGCGGCAGTATTAGGCGCAAAAGAGAGACTGCGCCCAATTCTAATGACCTCCTTTGCATTTATCATGGGATTATTACCTCTAGTTTTATCAAGTGGTGTAGGAGCTAATGGAAATCACTCTCTGGCAACAGGTGCAGCATTTGGGATGTTAATTGGAACCTTTCTAGGTGTATTAGTTATACCTGTTATGTTTGTTATTTTTCAGACAATACAAGAAAAGGTAAAACCGAGTTCTACCAAATAAGATTCTTGACAAAAGTAAAAATGAATTAACAATGTCTCTATCACTTAACAACATTATATCTTTTTGTTGGATTGTAATATTTACTAGCGCTTGCTCTGTAACCAAAGAATACTCTCGTCCTGAGCTACCTAGCATAAGTCAATATAGAGGCATTGAAAATCAAGACACATCTACTATTGGCAATTATGCTTGGAAAGATTTTTTTAAAGACGATATTTTAATTAGACTGATTGAAGAAGGTCTAAAAAACAATTTAGATATTTTAAAAATACAAGAAAACTTAAAAATTGTAAATGCTCTAGCAAAGCAATCTAAAGCAGCACTATGGCCCAACATTGCGGCTAATGGGGTGACAGGATATAATATTCCATCTACAGAGAGTTTTCAAGGATCTAATATTCCACCTGGCACAGAATTTTCTGACATTAAAATAGGCATGAATTTTTCATGGGAGATTGATATTTGGGGAAAGCTGAGAAGTCAGAAAAGAGCAGCCATTGCTCAATATATGCAGACGGAAAAGTTTCAAAACATGATTAAGTCTGAAATAGTTTACGGTATCTCTACAAACTATTATATACTGCAATCATTGGATGCAAAAAAGAAAATCATACTTAATAATATAATCAACAGGGAGGAGGGTATAGAGACAACCATTGCATTAAAAGAATCAGGTAAGTTAACGGAAGTAGCTGTTAAGCAGAATGAAGCCTTGCTTTATACAGCACAGTCATTATTAATTGATGTTGAAAATGAAATTAAGCTAAGAGAGAATATTTTAAGTACGCTTTTAGGTAAAGTACCACAACAAATTTCTAGAAACAAGCTCAGTGATCAAGAAATTTTAGGAACGCTAAATATCGGTATACCCATTCAATTACTTAGTAATCGACCAGATGTACTAGTAGCAGAATATGGTCTAATTAATGCCTTTGAGATAACCAATGTAGCATACTCAAGCTTTTATCCATCTCTTACTATCTCTGGTACAGGAGGTTTAAACAGTGATAATTTTAGTAATCTATTTAATGCAAATGCTGTTTTTGCCAGTATTGCTGGAGGATTACTACAGCCTGTATTTGCTCAACGGCAATTAAAAACCCAGAAAGAAATAAAACTTTCCGAACAAGAAATTGCTTTATTGGATTATAAACAAGTTATTCTAAAAGCATATCAGGAAGTTAGTAACGAGTTAAACACTTTTAACGCAAATACACAAAAGTTAAGTATCAAAGAGAAAGAACTTGCTGTATTGGAAAAAGCCTTAGAATTTTCTGTCGAACTTCAAGACCAAGGTCTCGCAAATTATCTAGAAATATTAAGGGCAAAGGATAATTTACTCAATACAGCACTCTCCATTGTAGATATAAAAACAGAAAGATTAGTTACTCAATCAAGTCTATATAAGGCATTGGGAGGAGGCTGGAGGTAGTACAGAGAAGTCAGTTAGACTCTTGTAACTCTATTGTGTAAATATCTCGCTTCCTACGCTTTAAAATATCAATATAGTCATATGCTAGTTTTACATCATGCTCCAGTGCAGCTATTTCTGCCGTTTTTAGTGCATTATCTAAATCTCCTTTGCCCTCATAAGCTAATGCTAAATTATAAATAGCTCTTTTTTGCTCTTTCCGCTTTGGGGATTCAGTCAATTGTTTCAACTTTTGTTCAGCAATATCCCAGTTTCCCCTTCTTATCATTTTCTTAGCTTGCTTTAACCCTTTACTACCTCTACCATAATACCTTCTACTAACCCATACTCTATTGGGATAAAACATAGCACCCGCTTTATAACCCAAGTTATACCCCAACTCCATTGTAACATCTTTCTTAACCATTACATCTTGAACAACCTCCAAAGCACTTAATGCATCCAAACCCTTTGGAGTACCTGATGCTGGTACTTCATAAACATCCTCCACATTAATTTGTTCTCTTAATAATCGTTCTTTAGGATAGTATACGTTTATAATAGCTTTGCCATGAAGCGAAGAACCTGAAGCCCCCGTAACACTTCCTAAAACAGCACCGCCCATTGGCGCATCAGAATCAAAGTCTTCTACCACAACTAGTAGTTGTGCATTTTCTTGATCACAAAACTTACTAATCGTTTCCCAATCAATCCTTCTATCTGGAAGCACAAAACTTTGATTCATGCCATTGGAAACATTATAAATATTTCCATCTAAAATTCCTGCGGTTATACCCCTCATGCATTGTGCCACTGCCTTTCTATCCCCCCCAATTTGTTCACCTGTCAAAACCCCTTCTAAGACATCTTGTCTTTTGGTAACGGATTTACGCATAGTATTATCTACAACAGATATTTTCTTGACATCCGATGATAAATCGATAGCAGCAGGTTTTATAACTGTAATATTTAAACTGGATACACAACTCGATAGTCCAAATAGAACCAACAAGTAGAATAAATTATTTTTCATTGACTAAATTTTTCTAATACAATACAATTTCCATGCCAAAACTGAAATATACGTTTTCCTTTGAAATTTGTACTAAAAATTGGAATATAGTGACTACTGAACTTGACAAATATTTTCACTTATTCATAGACAGGCTATAAAAGCATTTCGAGTGCTCTTACTATTCCTTTTTTCAGCGCATCAATTTCTTCTTTAGTATTATAAAAAGCAAACGATGCCCTTGCCGTACCGGGAATATTATAAAAATCCATCAAGGGTTGCGTGCAATGATGTCCCGTTCTGATTGCTATTCCAAATTGATCTAAGATAGCTCCTAAGTCAGATGGATGAGTACCCTCCACTAAAAAAGAAAGCACACTTGTTTTGTTTTGTGCATTGCCAATGATTTGCAGTCCGTCAATTGCCTTTAATTGTTCGGTGACATAGTTTAACAACTCCTTCTCATGTTGATTAACTTGTTCAAAATCTAAACTATTTAGATATTCAACAGTAGCACCAAGACCAATCACTCCTGCTATATTTGGTGTTCCTGCTTCCAGCTTATGAGGCAGATCATTATATGTTGTCTTCTCAAAAGTTACATCTTTGATCATATCACCTCCTCCTTGATATGGTGGCATATTATTTAAAATGTCCTCTTTGCCGTAAAGCACGCCCACCCCTGTTGGCCCAAACATTTTATGAGCAGAAAACACATACCAATCTGCATCTAGTGCCTGCATATCAACTTTCTGATGAGGCATTGCTTGTGCTCCGTCAACCAATACTTTAGCTCCTATATGATGTGCCTTGTTAATGATTTCCCGAGCTGGGTTAATAGTACCCAATGTATTTGAGATATGGTTAACCGCTACTATTTTTGTTTTGGAAGAAAGTAACTCATCATATTCTTCCATTATTAGCTCACCCTTTAGATTAATCGGTATAACTTTTAGCTTAGCTCCTTTTTCTTCACAAAGCATTTGCCATGGAACGATATTGGAGTGATGTTCCATCGCTGAAACAATAACCTCATCCCCCTTGCCGACATTCATCTTTCCATAGGTAGCTGTAACGAGATTGATACCATCTGTAGTTCCCTTTGTAAAAATCACTTCATGATCATGATTTGCATTGATATAGCTACTAATCTTTTTTCTAACATGCTCAAATTGATCTGTAGCGATAGCACTTAGGTGATGTATTCCCCGATGCACGTTGCTGTTATCCTGCTGATAATAATTGGCAATAGCATCAATTACCTGCTTTGGCTTTTGACTTGTGGCACCATTATCTAGATAAATCAAAGGTTTGCCGTTAACTTCCCGACTAAGAATGGGAAAGTCTTTTCTGATGGACATTACATCAAGTGTAGGCATAATTGCTGCTCTTTTAACACTCACACAGCTAATTTTTCATCCAACTGCTCTTCCAAGAAAGTCTTTAGTTCTGCTATTTTGACTTTCTCAATAATATCGTTTGCAAATGCTCTAGTCAACATCCTTTTTGCACCTTTTTCTGTCATTCCTCTTGATCTAAGATAAAAAAGTGCGTCATGATCAATTTGCCCGGTTGTCGCACCATGACTACATTTTACATCATCTGCGTAAATTTCTAGCTCCGGCTTAGTATTGATCGAAGCATCATCTGAAAGCACAATATTTTTATTGGACTGAAAAGCATTCGTCTTTTGTGCATCCTGTCTAACTAATATTTTTCCGTTGAAAACACCTGTTCCTTTCCCATCAATCACTCCTTTATAATATTCGTTACTATAACAATTAGGCTTGGCATGGTCAACGAAAGTGTGATTGTCAAATAGTTGTTTAGCCCGAGATGGTGTATATAATCCGTTCATATAAGTCTCGCAATATTCGCCATTAAGAAACACATTTAAGTTATTCCGAACTAACTTCCCATCTAATGTAACTACAGTGTTGCTATAAGTGCTCTTTCCCTCTTGATGAACATATATTGACCCAATGTTAAAAATATTTTGGTTGTCTAGCTGTATTTTATATGTATCAATATTCGCATGCTTATCAACAACTATCTCACTTACCGTATTGATAAAAGTGGACTGACTATTCTCAGAATTAAAAAGCTCTAATATTGTCGCTTGTGCATTTTCTTCTGCTACGATCAGGTTTCTTGGGTGAACGACGGTATTGCTATCACTCACGACTTTGTAATGGATCAAAATAGGATTTTCAACTTGTACACCTTTGGGGATATGAATAAATGCACCTTCCAGTGTATAAGCAGTATTTAATGCGGTAAATGCCTCTTTTTGATAGTTTGCATATTGAGCAAAGTGTTTTTTAATTAACACATTATCTTCTTTCAATGCCTCTTTTAGGTTTTTTATAGTAATGTTTTGATCTATAATTACTGAATTCTTCTCAGATAAAACTCCATTGATAAAAACCAATCGGTTTGCTTTTAATTCTGGAATTACTTTCTCTATTGAAGCAATATTCTGACCTGACCCTAAAACAGAGAAATCAGATTGGGTCAATTGGTTAACATTGGTATATTTCCAATTTTCATGTTTTGTTGTTGGAATACCTAAGCCCTGAAACTCCTGAATGGCTTTTTTCCTAACAGCATGTGCCGGACTTTGGATATCGCCATTTAGTGTTCCTTCAAATTTCTGAAAAGCATTTACAAATTTTTCTTTCAATTCCATCTTTGTCAGTTTATAGTTTAGTGTTATGAATTATAGATTCTAAACTGTTAACTCTGAACTTTTCTTTAACCAATCGTAGCCTTTCTCTTCTAGCTCTAATGCCAATTCCTTCCCTCCTGACTTAACTATTTTGCCGCCTTGCAATACGTGAACGACATCCGGGACTATATAATCTAGTAATCTTTGGTAATGTGTAATTACGACAAAAGATCTATTTGCATTCCTCATCTTATTAACCGCATTGGCAACTATTTTGAGCGCATCAATATCAAGTCCTGAATCTGTTTCATCCAATATACCCAATGTAGGCTCCAATACAGCCATTTGAAGCATTTCGTTTCTTTTTTTCTCGCCACCAGAGAACCCTTCATTTAACGCTCGATTGATGAACGCCTTATCCATCTCAACGAGTTCCATCTTTTCCTTCATCAATTTCAAAAAATCGGCAGCTGATAAAGGATCTTGCCCATTTGCTTCTCGCTTTTCATTAAGTGCAGTCTTTAAAAAGTTAGCAGTGTTCACTCCGGGAATCTCTACCGGATATTGAAAGGCCAAAAAGATACCTTCATGTGCTCTTTCCTCCGGCTCCATACCCAGCATATCTTTTCCATTAAATGTAACAGTACCTCCTGTAACTTCAAAAGTATCTTTTCCTGCTAATACAGATGCCAAAGTACTTTTCCCAGAACCATTGGGTCCCATAATGGCATGTACTTCACCTGGTTTCACTTCTAGATTTACTCCTTTTAAAATTTCCTTCTCTTCTATTCGTGCTTTTAGACCTTCTATTTTTAACATGAGTTGAGTTTATAATTTATAATTTTTAGTTTCTAGTCCATAAGTCTCTTGTGGCTCCTCAAACTTAACTCCTTTATAATCTGACTCTTTTAGGTATTTAATAAACCCTCCAATCATTTTCCCAATCTCATTTGCACAAGGATATACTTTATCAAAGTCACTCTTGCTGATATACCTAAAATCTAAAGCTCTATAAAGTTGCGATATTACTTCCGAATTAGAACCCTTGGCTATTGCCAAAAACTGAATAAACTCTCTCCGACCGCTTCTATCAAATCCTTCTGCTATGTTATCCATAGTAGATCCTGAAGCTCTTTTTATTTGATCTCTTAGAGCAAAATCCTTGTTAAAATTTTCACTAGCAATTACAAGTTCATGAATAGCTTTGCACAATTCCCTTGCTTTTTGCCAAATTTTTAAATCTTCAAATTTTTCTATTGTCGCCAAACTATTAACTATAAATTATGAACTAAAAACTATCCTACTGACCCTTCTAAACTAATCGCCAATAACTTCTGAGCTTCTACTGCAAACTCCATTGGCAACTTATTCAAAACCTCTTTACAATATCCATTTACAATCATTTCCACCGCTTTTTCTTCAGGAATACCGCGTTGCTGACAATAAAAAAGAATATCCTCATCAATTTTTGAGGTTGTCGCTTCGTGCTCTACCCTACCTGTTGAGTTATCTGACTCTATATATGGAAAAGTGTGTGCTCCACAACGGTCTCCCATCAAAAGAGAGTCACATTGAGAAAAGTTTCGAGCATTTTTAGCTCGCTTCATTATTTTGACTAAACCTCGATAACTATTGTCACTCTTGCCAGCTGAAATACCTTTCGATACGATTCTGCTTCTTGTATTCTCTCCCACGTGAATCATTTTTGTTCCGGTATCCGCCTGTTGCTTATTGTTAGTCACAGCTACCGAATAAAATTCGCCAATCGAGTTATTTCCCTTCAAAATACAACTTGGATATTTCCAAGTAATTGCTGAACCAGTTTCCACTTGCGTCCAAGATATTTTCGAGCGATCTCCTGCACAGATACCTCTTTTAGTTACAAAGTTGTAAATTCCACCTTTCCCATCTTTATCTCCTGGATACCAGTTTTGAACAGTAGAATATTTGATCTCCGCATCTTCATGAGCAATTAGCTCTACAACAGCAGCATGTAATTGATTCTCATCTCTCATTGGAGCAGTACAACCCTCTAAGTAGCTCACATAGCTTCCTTCATCAGCGATGACTAATGTTCTTTCAAATTGACCAGTATTTGCGGCATTAATTCTGAAATAGGTAGATAATTCCATTGGACATCTTACCCCTTTAGGAATATAGCAAAACGAGCCATCACTAAAAACTGCGGAATTTAAAGCTGAAAAGTAATTGTCTCCTACAGGAACAACAGTACCAATATATTTTTCAACTAGCTCAGGATGGTTTTGAACGGCTTCACTCATTGAGCAAAATATGATACCTTTGCTTTTCAACTCCTCCTGAAAAGTGGTCTTTACGGAAACACTATCAATAACGGCATCTACTGCAACTTTTACCCCTGACAATCTTTTTTGTTCCTCTAAGGAAATTCCTAGTTTTTCAAATGTCTTCAGGAGTTCAGGATCTACTTCATCAAGGCTTTCTAGTTCTTTTTTAGGTTTTGGTGCAGCATAATAGTGTAAGCTTTGATAGTCAACTGGTTTATAATTAACCTTTGCCCAAGTAGGCTCCTCCATTGTCAGCCACTTTCGATAAGCTTTTAGACGCCACTCCAGCATAAAAGCAGGTTCTTTCTTTTTTTCGGATATAAAACAAATAATATCTTCAGAAAGTCCCTTGGGAGCTGTTTCCTGCTCAATATCTGTTACAAATCCGTATTTGTATTCCTGACCAGTTACCTCTTCTATTAATTGCTGCTCGTCACTCATATTATTAGTTTACAGTTTAGAATTACGAATTAATAATTATAAATTCTAAACCAGAATCTTATTTAGACTCATTCTAAGAAACAAAGCTATGAATTAAACCGTTCCCAAACAAGGGAAACGTTGTCGAATTGTAATTATTAAAAGTAGCACGTTTCCGAGTTGTTATCTAATCATTTCGTACCTTTAAATCTGATGCCATCAGACTTAGAGCAAAATATCATCGATTACTTAAAAAACCAGAGTGAGAAGGGTATTGAGCTATTATATGACCATTATTCTAATGCGTTGTATGGCATAATATACAAGGTGGTGTGTAAGGAGGAGATTGCTAACGACCTATTGCAAGAAGTTTTTATAAAGATTTGGAGTAAATTTAATTCCTTTGATTCTGAAAAAGGAAAGCTTTTTACCTGGATGGCTAACATTGCTAGAAATAGATCCATTGATTACTTACGATCAAAAGGAGCTAAGTATAAAATCCAAAATTTAGACTCCAACGTATCTTCTGTAGACAATAAGAGCTCCACCTCAATAAATGTCGATACCATAGGTGTTAAAGAAGAAGTCAAGAAACTTAAAGTGGAGCATCAAGAAATTATCGAACTCATGTACTTTGGAGGTTATACTCAAAAGGAAGTTTCAGAAGAATTAGATATCCCTATTGGAACAGTAAAAACAAGATCAAGATTGGCTCTTATTGAGCTTAGAAAGGTTTTTAAATGAATATTGAAATATACATAGAATCGAATATTTTAGAACGCTATGTTCTAGGCGACGTTTCTCCTCAAGAAAAGCAAGAGGTAGAATGTATGTCTCACATCTATCCGGAAATACAAAGTGAATTAGATTTATTAAGTTCTGGTATAGAAAAATATCTTGAAAACTTTTCTAAAGAACCTCCAACAGAATTAAGGTTAGCAGTCTTAAACAGCATAAAAGCTTCAAAAAGCAACATAAAGGCTGAGCAGGCAACAGTAACTATGACCAATAAAAAAAATAATAAAATATATTGGCAGTTGGCAACTGCCGCATCTTTAACACTGTTAATAGGTGTAGGCTTTTTGCTTTCCAATTCAAACAAACAACAAAAATCATTAATCACCAGATTGGAAAAAGACAATGAGTATTATATCTCAAAACTAGATCAGCTATCTGAGCAAAACGATCAGCTAGCATTTAATTTAGAAGTAATCACAGATCCTAATAACCAATTTATTGATTTAAATGGAATTCCTGCAAAGGCTCCTGAATCATCATTAAAATTATGTTGGAATTCAAAAAGCAACTCATCGTACATTGCAACGATAAATCTACCGAAGCCACCTATGGGCATGCAATATCAATTATGGGCAATTGTTGATGACAAACCAGTTGATTTAGGTGTATTTAAAATTGACAATACAAAACGTCTCCTAAAGATGAAGGCTGTTGAAAACCCTCAGGCATTTGCCGTAACTCTTGAAACGGAAGGTGGAAGTCCAGTACCTAACTTAGAAGAGTTATACGTTATTGGCTACGTGAGCAGTTAACAGTTTATAGTTTGAGTGAGCAAACTATGAATTATAAACTCACTCAATCACAATTTAAAATACAGTAGGATAACATAAAGCACTAATGTGCTAATTTGAATATTCCTTGATTTTTTCTTCTAGTTCATACTCATCTCCCTCTACATAACCGTTGTGTCGATATACGATTTTACCCTCTTTATTAAGCATGATCGTATAAGGAATAGACTGAAAGTTTAACGCTCTTTGTAGATCCTGGTTTTGATCCAATAATACGGTATAATCCCATGATTGACCATTAACATAAGTTTTAACTTTAGCAGTATTCCTTGAGTCGTCTATTGATACAGCTAATATCTCAACATCGTACTCTTCTTGCCAATCTGGATATAACTCAGCAATATTATTCAACTCCTTTTTGCAAGGGGTACACCATGTTGCCCAAAAGTTAAGCACAGTTACCTTTCCAGATTTTCCAAAATCGGCAATATTCACAGCATCTCCATCAATATTTTTTATATTCACATCTGGCAATGTATTATTTTGGGCAACTGCCCAACTAAAGCTTCCTATCCAAAATAGCACAACACCTAATATTCTTATCTTCATAGTTCGTTTTTTATTCTGTAATACAAACATCGTGCCAAATTGTATGCTCACAATGTTCTTTTTTCGTATAAAGCAAGTTAGTATAAATTTGTTAAATTTATGTAACTAATAATAGGAATTTGAAGATCTCTGTATCTTTTGAATTCCAGCAAACAAGTTATCATAACTTACTGAATGTCATATTTGTAAAATATTTTTCTTCATCATAGACTCCTCATATTTTAAAAAATAAGGGTTATATGGTGTTGCAAAGTGTATATATATTTAAAGAAGATGCGTGTAATAATACTATCATTCCTTGTTATGTGTCTATTTTTTCATTCACAAGGAGAGGACAAAGGTTATTTTTCTGGAAATGTAATGCTTAATGCTAACTTTTACCAAAG
This sequence comes from Bacteroidia bacterium, assembly GCA_030426955.1. Lineage (GTDB taxonomy): Bacteria > Bacteroidota > Bacteroidia > Chitinophagales > JAUHXS01 > JAUHXS01. The sequence continues at coordinate 242,406 of JAUHXS010000004.1, forward strand.
AGATACCTTACGGGGTACAGAAGGACCAGTATATAATAGTCAATTATCAGGAGCTGACCTATGGCTTAATGTCAACTACACTCGAAATGACTTAAAGGCGGGCATTCGCTTTGATGCTTATCAGAATTCTATATTATTTAACCCAACTGGTTCCTATTCAGGTCAAGGTATTGCTATGTGGTATATTGAGAAACAAATTGATAAACTCCATATTACGGGAGGCTATTTCTATGATCAATTTGGAAGTGGTATTACATTCAGAGCATATGAAGGAAGAGGACTCGGCATTGATAATGCTATCATGGGCGTTCGTTTGCAATATCAGATCAATGACAATTGGAGCATAAAGGGGTTTACAGGAAGACAAAAAAACCGATTTGAATTGTATGAACCCGTAATAAAAGGTGCTTGCATAGATGGCTATATGCCAATAACTGAAGATTTCAGTATACTTCCAGGGGCTTCTTTCGTCAATAGAACACTGGATAACGCCAACATGAATACTATTGTAAGCGAGATCAACTCTTACCCAATTGAAAATAGGTTTATACCTAAATATAACACCTACACCTATTCCATATACAACACATTTCTGTACAAAAATTTTAGTTTGTACGCAGAATATGCCATTAAAACAGATGATGTCATGCGTGGCATTGATTCTACTAGCCGTTTAATAAATGGACAGGGATCGACATTTTATACCAATATGTCTTATTCTAAAAAGGGCTTTGGTGCTACACTTCAATTTAGAACGATAGACAACTACGACTTCAGAACCTCTCCCTATCAAACAATTTTGCAAGGTTTTATGAATTATTTACCCACTTTTTCTAGGCAAAATACTTATAGGTTGATCTCCCGGTACAATGCAATTGCTCAATTTTTTGGAGAAGTTGCAGTTCAAGGAGACGTGATTTTCACTCCTAAGAAAGGCTACACTGTCAATCTAAGCTTTTCGGACATTAGAGATGATGCTGGAGAGGAGCTGTATAAAGAGCTATATGGGGATATCAAAATAAAACCTAATAGGAAGTTTTTCACTATTATTGGAGCACAATATGTTAAGTTTAACAAATTTGTATATCAAGGCAAGGGAGATATTGTAGAGGCTGTTACACCTTTTGTTGAATTAGGTTATAAGCTGACGAATAAAAAGTCTATTCGAGCAGAATTGCAATACCAGTTTAATGATAGGTACTTATCGCAGGATTTTGGTGAATGGGCATATGCCTTGCTAGAATTTAACATTGCTCCCAAATATTCTTTTTCGGTTTCTGATATGTATAACATTGATCCTTGGAGAGACGACTGGGCATCTGCATGGAAAGGGTATACAGATCAAGAAAAAAAGGACTTGAAAGACACTTACAGATTACATTTTCCAACAGTTGCTGCTTCATTTACACATAGATCTACAAAATTCACTTTAAGCTATGTAAAACAAGTAGAGGGCGTTGTTTGTACTGGAGGCATATGTAGATTTCAACCAGCATTTAGTGGTGTAATGGCATCATTATTAACTAGTTTTTAAAGCATTTATAATGAGAGTATCTTCAATATTTCTTTTTTCAACGGTTTTAATTATTTCATGGAACTGCAAAGAGGTTCCACCTCCTGTTGATTTAGCGACACCAGTAGGAGAGTTTACAACCTATATTGAGTCAACAATTGAAACTCCTCAAAACAAGGTCGTTTTAATAGAAGAGTTTTCAGGAGCAAGTTGTACCAATTGCCCTCAAGGTCATGATGCGCTAGACAATATTATTTCTACTCATGGAGAGCAGGTTGCCGTTGTGTCTTTGCATGCTGGAGGATGCGGCCCTTTAGTAGATCCTGTGCCAGGAGATATTATTGACTTGAGAAGCGATGATGCTGACGATATAATTGAACTAATTGGCGATTGTGGTGGCATTCCTGCAGCTATGTTTGACAGAGTGCTTTATAATAATGAAGAGGATGAAATAATCAATGGTGGTGTTACAAACTGGAACTCATTTGTTAATACCAACTTATCAAATCCTGCGCCTCTTAACCTATACCTCACTAAGAATTACGATGCGACTAGCAAAAAATTAACCGTTGACATTGAGCTCCATTACACAAGTGAAGTACTAGAAGATAATAGTTTGACAGTAATGCTGACCGAAAGTGGTATCATCACTCAACAAAAACTATCCAACGGGTCTACTGATTATGATTATGAACAAAATCATGTTTTGCGCAGTATTATCACACCATCAACAGGCCAACTGATACCGACCGAAAAAGAAGCTGGAAGGGTATTAATTACACAAATTGAATCAACTTTGGATGCGTCTTGGAATCCTGATATGATGGAGATCGTTGCCTTTATTCACAATTCAAGTAGCAATTTAGAGGTGCTTCAAGCTGCTCATGTAAAGGTAAAATAATAGCTGAAATTTATTCTGAATCTTTTTTCTTGTTAATTTCCTTAAGATTCTTCACATCATCAAAATCCTTATACCTGCCTGACTTTATCTTGATATTAATCAGGTCATCAATGTCTAAAACATTTACGGTTATGTCCTCCCAATTATACTTTCTTACTCTTTGATAAGCATCCTCAAAATCTGCCCCTGATATCTGCTTTATTAAATGAATCTTAAAGGGTGGCTCTCCAATGCTGATATTTTTGTCTTTTTGTAAAAACACTTCATCACTTAAGCTATCGATCTCTATCCCAAAACTGCTTAATGCTTTCTTAAACCCTATCAGGTTCTTTTGCCGAGGAAAAATCCATATGTCTAAATCATTAGTAGTACGTTGGTAGCCATGAATGACAACCGCGAATCCGCCGATAACTATATACGGAACATTAAAATTATTTAACTGCTTAAGAAAGTTTTTGTACTCACTAAGATGATCTTCAGTCATCTAACTTTAGCTTTTTACTTATTGAGGGAGATATGTTTTGTAAGGAACACATGATTTCCATTAGTTTACCAAAACCATTAATTCTCTCCGTAACACTTTTTGATAGCCAATAATTGATATCTTGAACTTTTTCTTCGTTCATTTCTTCAAAAGTCACTAACCTGATTGACTTTTTCACATCACCTACTTTAATAACTCAATTATACCCGCAATACCCTGTCCACCTCCAACACAGGCAGTAACTAAACCGTATTTTTTCTTTCTTCTTCGGAGCTCATTAATTATCTGTACAGACAGCCTTGTTCCTGTAGATCCTAATGCATGGCCAAGTGCAATTGCACCTCCATTAACATTTAATATTTCCGTATTCAATCCTAATTCTCTTATAACAGCTAACGATTGTGAAGCAAAGGCCTCATTAAGCTCGATCAAATCGATATCATTGAGTGATAGGTTGGCTTGCTTCAAAGCTTTTGGCACAGCCTCTACTGGTCCTATTCCCATAATTCTCGGATGAACACCCGCTACAGCGCATGATACAAGCTTAGCCACAGGTTCAACATTCAGCTCCTTGACCATTCTTTCAGACATCACAATCACAAAAGCTGCACCATCTGAGGTTTGAGAAGAGTTACCTGCAGTTACACTTCCTCCTGCGGCAAATACTGGTTTCAATTTAGCAAGTGCCTCTGTAGTAGTTCCCGCTCTTGGACATTCATCTGTATCTACTATATTTTCTGAGGTTATCTTTTTGCCATTTACTACTTTTACGTCTTCAACGGTAATCGGAACAATCTCTTCTTTAAAGACACCTCCTTTAATAGCCTCCAATGCTTTAATATGAGAGTTATAAGAAAATTCATCCTGGTCTTCTCTTGATACTTTATACTCATTAGCAACTGCTTCTGCTGTTAACCCCATACTAGAATAGTAGTCTGGATTTTCTGATGCAAGCTTATAGTTTAAGGCTGTTTTGTAACCCATCACAGGGACTAAAGACATCGACTCAGTTCCCCCAGCAATAATGCAATCTGCCATTCCAGATTGTATTTTGGCTGTTGCAATAGCAATTGTCTCTAACCCTGAAGCACAATACCTATTAACTGTCATTCCCGCTACTTCGGTTGGTAATGACATCAAGGCAATCATCTTACCAATTTGCATTCCCTGCTCTGCCTCAGGCACTGCATTCCCGACGATCAAATCATCTACTCTCTTTGGGTCTAGCTGAGGAACTTTGTTTAATAAATATTTAATATTTTGTACAGCAAGATCGTCTGGTCGCATAAACCTGAAACTTCCTCTACTACCCTTACCTACAGCAGTTCGGTATCCTTGTACAATATACGCTTCTTGCATTCTATAAATTGTTGTTATCTCTTTTTAACCTCAAACATCATTGTTTCTAAATCTAGAACTTTAACTTTATCTTCTCTAGAACTATCTCCTTCTCCTTTAAACTTTATTTCTTCTATAATAAAGCGATCTCCCTCTTTTAAAGAGGCAAAAGGTACTTTATTGTCAAGTTTATTGCCTTCAATTTTTAGCGTAATTACGTCTTCTTTTGGCATCCAAATTATTTTAAAACTATACACACTAGAAGAATTACATGCACATAAATCATCCAAGCTTTCAATAGACATTCCCTCCTCTAAACGCTTAACACTTTTATCTGCTACCATTCCGACAGCACATATAAAAACAAATATTAAAGTTAAAATAGTAAGTATTTTAGATTTCATATTGCTATGTTTAAGAATACTATTGAATTGTCTTAATCATTTTCCCCGTATCCATTAAACTCCACTTCTTTAGGAAAAGTCTTCATGCTTTCACTCTTTACGCCAAACGTACTTTGCTCTAAGCCTTTAATAACTGTTTTAGTAGTTTCATCAATACCATCTTTAAACTTAACTGATTGAATAGAAAATTGATCATTTGCTTGTAATGATTTAAAAAACGGCAATGTTTCTAGTGAGCTTCCTTCTATTGTTTGCTTTTGATTTCCAGTTGTTACTCTTTGATAAGTCACCTCAAACTCTGAAACACCAGAGGCATCACATTTACATAAATCTTCAAGGCCCTTAATTTTTGTTCCTTTATCAAATTCAATATGAGAAGTTTGAGCAAAACTAAAAGTTGTGATGATCGCAAATGTTAATATTAATGTATTTTTAAACATGATTTAGATTTTGTGATTTATTAATTAATTTCTCAATGGTTTTCCTTTAGTCAACATATGTTCTATTCTTTCTAAAGTTTTTTTCTCTCCGAGCAAACTTAAAAATGCTTCCTTTTCAAGATCTAAAAGATATTGCTCTGATACCTCTTGAGGTTGAGTTAAATCTCCACCACATATAACATAAGCTACTTTTTTAGAAATAAGTTCATCATGATCTGAGATGTATTTGGCTCTTTTCATAGAACTTGCTCCTGTATAAAAAAGTCCCATACCAGCCCTTCCTAATACTTTAATATCTTCCCTGATAACTGGTTTCGTATATCCTGCCTCGGCAAGCTCTAAAGCTCTATTCTTCGCATCAGTTATTAGCCTATTTTTGTTAATTGAAACATTATCTATGCCCTTCCGCAATATTCCTAAGTCAAAGGCTTCGTGTGCAGACGTAGCGACTTTTGCCATAGCAATAGTCAAAAGATTGTTTTGCAAAGTTGGTAACTGAGGGTCGCCATCATAATAACTATCCGATGCCCTCAAAGCTAATTCTTTTGTACCTCCTCCCCCAGGAATTAGCCCAACACCGACCTCTACCAACCCTATATACGTTTCAGCTGCCGCTTGAACACTATCCGCATGCAAAGATAGCTCACACCCTCCTCCTAGTGCTAAACCATGGGGGGCAACAACTACGGGGACAGAGGAATACCTAGCCCGCATGGTGGTATTTTGGAAAGTCGAAATGGCAAAGTCTAATTGCTTATAATCTTGTTCTATTGCTAACATGAAAACCATGCCAAGATTAGCACCCGCCGAAAAATTTGCTCCCTCATTTCCAATAACTAGCCCTTTGTAATCCTTTTCAGCCACATCAATGGCATGATTAATTCCCTCTAGCACCTCTTTACCCATTGTATTCATCTTGGTATGAAACTCAAGGTTTAAAATACCGTCTCCTAAATCAAATAAAGTAACAGCCTCATTTTGCTGAACTATATTTTTATCTCCACGATAGTTATTCAAATAAATAACTTCATCCGTACCTGGAACAATTTGGTAAGACTTGGATTTAAAATCATAATATTTTCTAGCACCATTTTCAGTAGTATAAAATGAGGTTGCGCCTGATGCTACCATATCTTTTACCCATTGTGCTACCTTTTGTCCACTTTTCTCAATTTCTGCAATAGACTCTTTGACTCCTATTATATCCCAAGTCTCAAACGGTCCTCTCTCCCAACCAAATCCTGTTTTTAGCGCATCATCTACTTTATATACCTCATCTGTAATCTCTGGAATACGGTTAGAAACATATGCAAAAATGCCGTAGTTAAACTTTCGATAAAAATCTCCCGCCTTGTCACTTCCTTTTACTGATTCCCTCAATCGATCATCCAAACCATCAATTTTCTTCAGATCATCCAATGTTTTAAACTTCACCTTGCTTTTAGGTTTATATTCAAAAGCATTGACATCTAGCGTCAAGATTTCACTCTTACCGTCTTTGTTCTTTTCCTTTTTGTAAAACCCCTGCCCTGATTTAGATCCCAACCAATTATTCTCAACAAGTTTTTTTACGTACTCAGGAACCTGAAATAGCTCTTTTGCTTCATCATTTGGACAGGCCACTGATAAATTATCCGTAACCTTTACTAAAGTATCAATTCCAACTACATCACATGTTCGAAAGGTTGCCGACTTAGGACGACCAATTACCGGTCCTGTTAGTTTATCAATTTCATCAACATTCAGCTCCAACTCCTTCATTAAATGAAAAATAGATGCGATAGAGTAAACACCGATTCTATTTGCAATAAACGCCGGAGTATCTTTACATAATACGGTTGTCTTACCCAAGAATAAATCTCCGTAATGCATTAAAAAGTCAATGACTTCTTGATCTGTTTTTTCTGTTGGAATGACCTCCAATAGCTGCAAATATCTCGGTGGATTAAAGAAATGTGTTCCGCAAAAATGTTTTTGAAAATCCTCACTTCTGTCTTCCAACATCATATTAATTGGAATTCCTGACGTGTTGGAAGAAATGATCGTTCCTGGCGTTCTATATTTTTCTACATTACCAAAAACAATTTTCTTGATGTCCAGCTTTTCAATAACAGCTTCAATGATCCAATCTGCCTCTTTAATTTTAGGCATATCATCATCAAAGTTTCCAGTAGTGATGAGTTTGCCATAAGACTTCTTGTAAAGTGCTGCTGGATTTGACTTAATTGTGGATTGCAATGCGTCGTTTACTATTCTGTTCCTTACTTGCTTATCTTCTAACGTTAGTCCTTTTGCGTTTTCGGCATCGGTTAATTCCTTAGGAGCTATATCGAGCAACAACGTCTTTACTCCAATGTTGGCAAAGTGACAAGCAATCCTTGAGCCCATTACTCCAGAACCTAATACAACTACATTCTCAATATGACGCATCTACCAGTTTTAATATGTAACGAACTAATTGTATAAATCGTTTATCACGTCTTTATACTTTTCTGTTATTACCTTTCTCTTAATTTTCATAGTTGGAGTTAAGTCTCCGCTTTCGACAGTCCATTCATCGGCAACTAATACTATTTTCTTTAGCTGCTCTACTTGGCTAAATGTAATATTGAATTCATCTCTAATTTTATCAAACTCAGCCAAGACCTTATCATTTTTTATAATCGTATGCTTATCCGTCCAAGTAATACCATTTTTCTCACACCACTCTTGTAAAGCCTCCGTTGCAGGCATAATGATACCAGCAATAAACTTTTGCCCTTCACCAACAACCATAATTTGCTCAATTAAGGGAGATTCTTTGTATTTATTTTCAATTGGCTGCGGCGCACAGTACTTCCCCCCCGAAGTTTTAATTAGCTCTTTCTTGCGATCAGTAATTTTCAAAAATTTGCCATCGACAAACTCTCCTATATCACCTGTATGAAACCACCCATCTTTATCAATCACTTCATCTGTCAAGTCTTGCCTTTTGTAGTATCCCATCATCACATTAGGTCCTTTACACAAAATTTCTCCATCTTCAGCAATCTTCACGTCAACTCCTGAAATCACTGGACCAATTGTCCCAAATTTGTTTCCACCTTTTGAAAGCAAGTTAACACCAATTACTGGGGAGGTTTCGGTCAACCCATAGCCCTGCAATACTGGAATTTGTCCAGCAGTAAACACTCTCGCTAATCGCTCTTGTAAAGCAGCCCCACCAGATATTATGGCAATGATGTTCCCTCCTAGAGCCTCTCTCCATTTGCTAAAGATCAACTTATTTGCGATGGCTAGTTTAATTTTATACCATAGACCTTTGCCCTCAGTATCATATTCTAATCCTAAATCCAGTGCCCAGAAGAATAGTTTTTTCTTAATACCAGTTTGCTCTAATCCCTTATTGTAAATTTTGTCATAAACTTTTTCGAGCAAACGCGGCACCGTTGTAAAGAGATTTGGCTTCACTTCCTTTAGGTTCTCACCAATCGTCTCCATACTCTCAGCATAGTATATAGAGACACCAAGTGCCATGTAAGCATAGGTTACCATTCTTTCAAAAACATGATTCAAGGGCAAGAAACTGAAAGCACGGTGATTACTATTAATAGGTAATATTTTCATACACGCCCGAACGTTGCTTGCAACATTATCATGCGATAGCATTACCCCTTTAGGTGTGCCTGTGGTTCCCGAAGTGTATATAATCGTTGCCAAATCCCTAGCATCAATTGTTTGCATGATCTCGTCGACAACGCTTTGTTCTTTTTGACTTGCTAATCCTATAAAATCTGTAAAGTGTTTTGCTCCTATTACACTATCAAATGTGTATATTTCTTGAAGTGTTGAAACTTGAGGTTTTATATTGGTTAGCTTCTTGAATAGATCTTCATCAGAAACAAAAGCCAACTTAATTTCGGCATCATTAAAGATGAATTTATAATCATCCTCACTAATTGTAGGATAGATAGGAACATTTATTGCGCCAATTTGCGCCACACCTAGGTCGACATAGTTCCATTCAGGTCTATTATTTGCTATGATTGCTACCTTATCATCTTTTTGGATGCCAAATGCTAATAAAGCACGACTAACCTTATTGACATTTTCGACAAATTCAGCGGTTGTATATTTACTCCATACATCTTTCTCTTTCGCAGCCAATGCATCCTCATTGGGGTAGTATTGCAATTGGAAACGAGGTATGTCAAACAATCGTTTTATAGCACTATTATCCATAATACATATATACGGATATATAGTGACAATGTTGCAAATTTTCTCAAATAAAAAAGCCTGACGAAAGATTCCATCAGGCTTTAAATATATACTTTATTATAAATGCTTATCTCACTATTATTTTCTGAGAATATGTGTTTAACTCATGCGTGATTTTTACCAAATAATACCCCTTCGATTGAAGAGAAAAGCTATTACCTAGATTGACTATCTTAGACTCTAGTACGACTCTTCCAGAAAGATCAAATACTTTTATACTTGAATTATCATCTAATTGATTCACATAAAAAGTTCCTTCAGAGATAGTTGGATGAACAAACCTTCCTCCAACCGATAAGAAATCGCCATGGTCAATAACTGCTCCTTTATAAAAGCTTGGAGGTGGGCAAACTTGATCATTCCATACAGAATCTAAGTAATTTAAGATTGTTAGCGTATCATCTAGAGAGTCGTACCAGTTATGACCCATTGGAGACGTTTCATAATACTTACCACAATATCCTTTATCAAGTAGCTTATAATGCATATTTCTACCCTGAAGACCTCCTGCTGTATCATCATTAATGCTATGAAAAATCAAAAACCCTGGTTTTGCTTTACCTGTTCTATTAGCAACTGGCTGCGAACTCCACCAATACTGTGTGCTATCGCGAACCATATTTTTGATTAACGACAAGGTTCTATTTGAATACACCCAATCGTATCCATACACACCAGCTAGGCCAACAATCATCAATTTATGTTTAGGGTGATATACATATAGGCTATCTAGCAACTGCTTATCCCCTTGTTTCAAGCCATAGGTTGAAGCAATATGCGCCCCAGCTGAAGATCCAACTATCGCTATATTTGCGGGATCAGCATTTAATGAGTCAGGGTTATCTTTTGCCCATTTTACTACTTTAGCGACATCTATTACTTGTTCAGGAAAGCCTGTATAAGTAGAGCTTATTGATGTATCAGCTAGTCTATAATTCATATTGATCACAGCATAGCCCTGACCATAAAACATATTTGCAAAAAATGTCATTGCAGCTTTATCACCCCCCATCCATCCTCCACCATGCACCAAAATAGCTACTGGTGCCTTTCCAGAAATACTTCTGTAATAATCAAACACTTGATCTGAATGATTGCCATATGCTACATTCGACCTAGTTGGGCTTGCTGAATAGCTATAAACACAAAATACTAGTAATAGTAACGTAAAAGGTTTTCTCATTTTCTTTTTGCCACGAAGCTAGACTTAAATGATAGGTTTGCTAAGAAAAAAATGCAGACACTTTACTATTTTCAGAAAACCTTGTATTAGCCCTCCAAAACCTTTTCTAACGTCCCTCCACGAGAACCTTTGATCAAGATATAATGATCCTTAATACCGCTCTTATCAAACCATTTAGCAGCTTCAACACTATCAGCGAAATGTCGACACTCTAGCTGATCTTTTAGTTTACCAAACTCTGTTCCGATTAAAACAATTTGGCTCAAATTCATTTGCTTGATCTTATTCACAATGGCAAGATGCTCTCTATCGCTGTAATCTCCCATTTCCAACATATCACCTAATATGACCATTTTATTTTTCGTAGAGATTAGGGCTAAGTTATCTAATGCCAACTCCATGCTTGACGGGTTAGCATTGTAAGCATCTAAAATAATAGTATTAGTTCCTCTCTTAATTACCTGAGACCTATTATTTTGTGGTTCGTACCTTTCAATAGCAGCAACTATCTTTTTCAACTCAATGTTAAAATACTCTCCTAATGCTATCGCAGCCATTACATTCTCAAAATTGTAATGTCCAGCCAAATTTGTTTGAATACTTTTTCCTTTATACTCAATAGATAACTCTGGCATGACTTCTTTTACCCTACCGCCAAAGCTTGATCCATCGTCATTTCCATATGTTATTCGGCTTATCCCGTTCGAAATTTCAATTAGATCTTGATTTGTAGCATTAATAAAAACTGTTCCACTCTTAGCTCGTAAATAATCAAAAAGCTCTCCATTTGCCTTCTTTACATTTTCTATACTCCCGAAGCCCTCGAGATGTTCTTTTCCAATATTTGTAATCAAACCATAATCAGGATTGGCAATATCACAAAGTTGTTTTATTTCTCCTAGATGGTTCGCTCCCATTTCTATTATGGCATAATCGTGCTCATTATTTATAGATAAGACAGATAATGGTAAGCCTATATGGTTATTGAAGTTACCTGGGGTAGCAAATGTTTTATACTGAGAAGATAGCACCGCATGAATTAACTCCTTTGTTGTTGTTTTTCCATTTGATCCAGCAATTGCAATCAAACAAACATCTAAATTGTCTCTATGATGTCTTGCCAACAATTGCAACATCAATAAACAGTCCTCTACCAGAACGTAACGTTCATCTTTTTCATCATAGAGGTTAATATCATCTACAATTGCAAATCTAGCTCCATTTTCGAGCGCCGACTTAGCAAATTGATTCCCATTTAAGCGTTCTCCCTTAATGCTGAAAAAAAGATCTCCCTCTTTTACCTGACGATTGTCAATTACAACTCTATTGGAGTTAAGAAATAATTGATATATTTTTTCTACCATATAACTTTTAGAAACAAAAAACCCCGTTCCAAATAGATTGAAACGGGGTTCTCAAAATAATTTTCAATAATTATTGTCCGAAATGATTTCCTCCTGGGAAAGCATTACCCGCAGGACTTCCAACCCTAAGCATCGCGCATCTAAATCCAATTTGCGCAGAGCCGAGTTCTTCCTGCATATATCTTCTATTGCCTGGAGATAGCCAGTAAGCTCTATCATTCCAAGAACCACCTTTATATACTCTTGCTTTATTGCTGATCAAAGTAGTAATACCATACTCATATTCAACATTAGATGCCTTGTCTCCATCTAAATAATCAATAACATTAGATGTATTAAAGTCTCTTCTACCTACCAACTCTTCATCTTTCAACTCCCTATACTTTAAGCGACCAAGGCTATCTTTTTCCGCAATCGCACCATCTTCATCCGTTTCTAATGTCTTAAATACGTTTCCTCTAAATGAATTGAAATCATTCATATCCTCTAGGCTAAGTTTTCTGTATACATCCAAGACCCACTCACTCACATTACCTGCCATATTATAAAGACCGAAATCATTAGGCATGAAAGCATCTACTGGAGCAGTAATATCAGCATTGTCGTTTAACCCACCTGCAACACCCATATTATCTCCTCTTCCTCTTTTAAAGTTTGCTAGAAACTCACCTTGCCATGTTCCATGAACTGGATTTCTTAAGCTGTGCCCGTTCCAAGGATATACTTTTCTATCTGTAATTAGTTCTTCTCCTAAATACACATTATTCCCCATTAAGGCTAGTGCTGCATACTCCCACTCTGCTTCAGTTGGCAAACGATAATCTGGCAATAGTATACCATCGTCAAACCTCACTCGCCTTTCACCACTACCATTAGGATCAAGGTCTGGTAGGTTTTGTTTTACCATACCCTCATACTGACCTGCAAGATAGGAACCTGTGTTAAAATTATCCTCATTGATTTGATTGGGATTAAGTTCTAAAATCCCCCTTTCTATCAACAAAAACTCATTTACCCTATCTGTTCTCCACTTACAGAAATCATTAGCCTGCAACCAATTCACGCCCACCACTGGATAATAGTTATAAGATGGGTGCCTCAAATAATACTCTACATAAGGATCATTATATGCCAATTCATCTCTCCAAACCATAGTGTCTGGCAAAGCAGCTTTTACTACTTCTGGGTAATCTTGTCCGAAAACTCTTTTAAGCCAATATAAGTATTCCTTATAGTGTACATTAGCAACTTCTGTTTCATCCATGTAAAATGAAGCTAGAGTTACTCTTCTTGGAATCGCGCTATAGTCATACATCACATCTTGCTCTGTCTGCCCCATAGTCATTGTACCTCCTTCTATTAAAACAAGTCCAGGTCCTGTTTCTTGCCCCATGTCAGGCCTAACTTCAAATCCTCCCCAGTCAGGGTTATTATATTCCCACCCTGTAAGACTTGACCTATCACCTCCACCTCCTCCACAGGCAAATAGAGATATGCTAATTATAGCTAGTAACGATTTTGAGATTTTACCTTTTAACTTTTCCATATTCTTTTCTATTGAACAGTACATCTGCGTAAATATAATAAAAAATATTTCTTAGGATATACCATATGTGAACTTTTTCCACTAAAAATACTTTATAATAACGTATGCTCTAGAAGAAATATTGTACTAGGATTTGTATCATGATTACTCCCATATTATATATTTTACAATATTTGCAAGAACTTATCGTTACTTATTACGTCAATCAATTAAAACCTTTGAGACTCTTTTTATCTATATTTCTTTTAATCTTCCTGAATACGGCTCTCGTATTTGCAAAAATTGATCAGAAGATTTATTTAGATGAAACGATCTCTTGGAATATTGATCAAGTCTCAGATGGAGTTGTTATCGTCAACAATGAGTATTTTAACCTAAACAAAACCCAACCTGTTTTTTACAAAAAAATCGACATTCCTTCTTCTGAAATTATTGGGTATAATATCTCATCAATAGAATTCTCTCCAATCAATGCTAATTGGATAAAAGACGATTCAAAAATATCTAAGGATATAGCTCTTGACCTTGCTATTGCCTATGAAAAAAAGCAAGCTTATTTAATTTTACAATTAAATCCTCTTATCAAAGATGCCGTTAATCAAACTTATAAATATGTTACAAGAATTAACTTAGAAGTTGAATTAGAATACAGACCTGCTGAAAGTTTAAAATCTAACAAAACTCATTTTGCATCTAACTCAGTACTTAACTCAGGAAACTGGTATAAAATACGCCTACAACAAGATGGTATATACAGGTTAAACTATGCCTTTCTTAAAAATTTGGGACTAGATGTAGATAATATCAATCCCAAAAATATCCGAATTTATGGAAATGGAGGAGGTATGCTTCCTGAATCAAATGCAGTAGTGAGACATGATGATCTTGAAGAAAATGCCATTTTAGTTGCAGGCGAAGCCGATAATCAATTTAACGCTAATGATTATGTGCTATTTTATGGAAAAGGACCTCATACTTGGAACTATAATATAACTGATAAAAGATTTCATCATGCTAAGCATCTATATGACAACTATGCCTATTATTTCATTACTGTAGACAAGGGCACAGGCAAACGAATTACAAATCAAGCATCTTCGACACTTCCTCCAAATAGTTTTTCCTTGAGCTTTGACGACTTCTATTTTTATGAAGAGGATTACGAAAATCTCATAGAAAGTGGCAGAAACTGGTACGGAGACAAATATGACTTTACAACAAACTACAGTTATAACTCTAAAGTTTTTTCAAATCTTATCCCCAACGATTCCATTTATTTGAGAACAAGCTTGGCTGCCAGAGCCATTCCTTCAACCAGCAGTAGTAATTTTGATATAAAAGCTAATGGTATTTCGATAGTAAATCATAGTATAAATGGCGTTGGAGAAGACTATACTGATATATATGCCAATACATCCACAAAGTCTACTACCTTTTTTTCTAGCGCTAATCAGTTTGTATTTAACATTAAGTACAACAAAGCAAACTCCTCTAATGTAGGATGGCTGGACTATTTTGAACTCAATGTTAGAAGGACTTTAAATATGTCTGGAGACATGATGTTATTCAGAGACAGTCGAGTGGTTAGCAATGGCAATATAACACAATACACTCTAGGCAATGTCACTTCCTCTATCAATGTATGGGATGTCACCAATGTTGTTGATGTAAAAAAACAAGCCTTATCAATTACAGGGAATGAAGCTACTTTTACGTTACCTTCAGACTCTTTAAAAACCTTTTTAGCTTTTACAGATAATTCCTTTTTAACTCCCGAGATTGTTGGAGGACAACCTAACCAAAATTTACATGGTATTGGACAAATAGATATGTTGATTGTGACTAATAATGTACTAACAACTCAAGCCAACCAGTTAGCTAGCTTTCATGAAACTAATGATGGAATTGATGTTGCTGTCGTCACAACAGATAAAATATACAACGAGTTTTCTAGCGGAGCTCAAGACGTCACAGCAATTAGAGATTTTGTAAAGATGTTTTATGATCGAGCAGGGGCGGACAGCTCACTACTTCCAAAGTATTTATTGATTTTTGGCGATGGCTCTTACGACATGAAAAATCGTGTAAACAATAATACTAACCTTGTACCAACTCATCAAAGCCCTAATTCTCTCAATCCTCTTGGCACATATTCTTCTGACGATTTTTTCGGATTGTTAGACTTCAATGAAGGTAAGAACATTCACTCTGGCAATCAGTTATTAGATATCGCAATCGGTAGACTTCCTGTCAAGAACCCACAAGAAGCCTCTACCGTAGTTAATAAGATCATACACTACGCTACTTCAAAATCTACTTTCGGAGACTGGAGAAACAAAATTTGTTTTGTTGCAGACGATGAAGATGGCAATACACACATTAACCAAGCGGATAACACACTGGCTAAAGATGTGGAGCAAAATCACCCCGATTTTAATGTCCAAAAAATTTATCTTGATGCATATCAACAGATATCTACCTCTGGTGCTAGCAGGTATCCTGGAGTAAATGATGCTATAAGAAACCAATTATCCAGAGGAGTTATGATCATGAACTATACTGGTCATGGAGGAGAGGCAGGATGGGCTCACGAAAGAATATTCAATACTAATGATATTAATAACCTTGAGAACAAAGACAAACTACCGCTATTTATCACAGCAACTTGCTCATTTAGCAAATACGACAATCCTGAAAAAGATGCTGGAGGCGAACTACTATTACTTAATCCCAATGGAGGCGCTATAGCCTTAATGACCACCGTCCGAATAGTCACGTCAGGTGACAACTTGAGCTTAAATACAAATTTTCTAAAAACTGTCTTAGATATTTCAGATCAACAAATCCCAACCTTTGGTGAAGTAGCAAGAAAAGCAAAGAACGTTATCAATACTAATATCAACAATAGAAATTTTACACTTTTAGGAGACCCTGCTTTAAAATTACCTTATCCAGAATATGTTATTAATGCCGACAGTATTAATGGAGTATCTATTTCATCTAATGTTGATACCATTAAAGGCCTAGGAAAAGTAACCATCAGCGGAACACTAAAAGACAGGAATGGGAACCACTTAAACAACTTCAATGGTATTATTTATCCTACTATTTATGATAAAGCAAAGGAAGTTTCGACACTTGCAAATGACCCCTCTAGTAATGTGAAGAATTTCAAGCTTCAAAACAGTATCATTTATAAAGGGAAGGCAAGTGTCAAAGATGGAAAGTATCGCTTTACATTTATCACGCCAAAAGATATTGCACAAAATTATGACTATGGGAAAATCAGCCTATATGCTGATAATGGAACGGAAGATGCTGGTGGAAACTTCGATAGTGTAATCGTTGGGGGGACCTCTTCTGATTTTGAAGCAGATAACGTTGGACCTGAAGTAAAAGTTTTTTTAAATGATGAAAAGTTCGTCTCTGGTGGAATTACAGACGAGAGTCCTGTATTAATAATAAAACTATCTGACCTTAATGGGATCAATACTGTAGGTGCAGGCATTGGCCATGACATCACAGCAGTTTTAGATGGCAATACCCAAAACACCATTATTCTAAATGAGTTTTATGAGGCAGAGCTAGACAATTATCAAGCTGGAGAAGTTAGGTATCAGCTATTCGATATTGAAGAGGGAACTCATACTTTAAAAGTAAAAGCTTGGGATGTCTATAACAATTCTTCTGATGCCACACTAGACTTTATTGTTGCATCTTCTGAAGAATTTGCCATTAATCATGTATTGAATTACCCTAACCCTTTTACTAGCAATACAGACTTTCACTTTGAACATAACCGTCCTGGTGATTTAATAGATATTGATATTAAAATATATACTGTTTCTGGCAAGCTTGTTAAAACGATTCAAACAAGTCGACTAACAACTGGATATCGTATTGACGATATCAATTGGGATGGGCTAGATCAATTTGGGGATAAAATTGGACGAGGAGTTTATATTTACAAAGTAAAAGCGAAAGCCTCTAATGACCAGACAGCAGAGGAGTTGGAAAAATTGGTCATATTAAGATAAGGTTAAGCAATAAATGTTTATATTTATACGTTTAGGTTATGTTGATTCAAGTAGATAAAGTTTAAGAAATGAGAATATACGCCCTATTACTAATAATTGCAGCAACTTGTACCTCTTCCATTTTTGCACAAAATCTTCAGTTACTAGATGGTCGTGAGGTAAACACAGTCACTTCTGCAGTACCTTTGATGCGTATATCTCCGAATGCAAGATCTGGAGCTATGGGAGAAACAGGAGTTGCTACTTCTCCAGATGCAAACTCTCTGCATTGGAATGCTGCTAAGTTTGCCTTCATTGATGATGATATGGGATTATCTGTATCCTATACACCATGGCTACGTCAGTTAGTTGACGATATTTACCTAGCTTATTTGTCTGGTTATAAAAAAATTGATGACGACCAAGCAGTAGCCCTTTCACTAAGATATTTTTCATTAGGAAATATTCAGTTTACAGACATCAATGGGGAAAGTACTGGCGAAGGAAATCCTAATGAGTATGCCATTGATGCTGCTTACTCTAGAAAACTTACTCCTAATCTTTCTACCTCATTGGCATTTAGGTTTATCAGATCAGACTTAGCATCAGGACAGGTGGTAAACAACTCCGTGATTAGACCCGCCAGTGCAGTTGCTGCTGACTTAGGAATATACTATAAAAAAGAAACACAAATTAGTGGCTTAGATGCAGAATATGCATTGGGAGCAAATATATCAAATCTTGGGTCTAAAATCAACTATACAGAATCTATTGAAAAAGACTTTATTCCCATGAACTTAGGTCTAGGCTCATTTTTGAGTATTGACATTGATGATTACAATAGAATTGGCTTTGCTTTAGATGTAAATAAGTTATTAGTTCCAACGCCTGATACTATTGATGCAGATGGTAATCTAATCCTTGACCACAAAGAAAAAGGAGTTCCTGAAGCGATTTTTGGCTCATTCTCAGATGCTCCAGATGGATTTGCCGAAGAAATGAGAGAGTTTACGATCTCCTCAGGAATAGAATATTGGTATGACAACCAGTTTGCAGTTAGAGCTGGCTATTTTCATGAAAACGCAACTAAGGGAAATAGAAAATATTTCACAATGGGATTAGGTCTTAGATATAATGTATTTGGACTAGACTTTTCTTATCTAGTTCCTGTTAACGGTCAGCAAAACCCTTTAAACAACACATTAAGATTCACACTACTGTTTAACTTAGAGGCATTTAAGAAAGATAATGGTGATGCATAAATGTCTTCCCAACAACTAACTTTGGATGCAAACATTTTTGGTCTCAGTATATAAATTATAGCTAAAGTCTCCTCCCATTTTACCAATGCCTGATCCTACATACCCACCCTCAGGAACTCTTAGGTCATCTACCTGCCAACTGTTTATCCATATAGTACCATATTGGAGCCTTTTAGCTAACTGTTGAGCTCTTTGAACATTACTAGTCCAAACACTAGCTGCTAATTTATATTTTGAGTTATTTGCCTGCTTGACAACACTCGTAATATTCCTAAACGGAGCTAAAGTAACTACTGGGCTATGAATTGGCATATGATGGCTTTTTGAAGCTATCGGTACTTTTTCAAATACTGTAGGCTTGATAAACCAACCATTTTTGCACCTGCTTCCTGAAACTTCTGCTCTCTCTCCTCCACATAATAAAACAGCATTTTCTTCTTTCAGTAACTTTATATGTTGTATGATTTTTTCATACTGCTTAAAAGATCCTATTGCCCCTTGGCGACTTCTGACTGCTAGTGGATCTCCTACTGTTAGCTTATTAACTCGTAATACAAATTCATTTTTAAAGGTTTCATATATTTTTTCTTCAATAAATATCCTAGAACTACAAAAATAGTTTTGTCCCTGATTATAAAAGCATGAACGTAATGCCGTACGCATCATCTCTTCAAAGTCACAATCGGCAAAAACTATATTTGGATTTTTGCTTCCTGTTTCAATAAAAGTCTTCTTAAATAATGGTAGTGTTTTTTTCGCTACATACTTTGATAGCCTTGGACTTCCAGCAAATGATAGCGCCTTAACACCCTTACTTTTTGTCATCAAGCTAGTTAACTTTTTATCATATCCATTAATTACATTGATTACTCCTTTGGGCAATCCTGCATCATTGCATATTTGGGCAAATAGGTATGCACTAAAAGGTGTTATCTCGGAAGGCTTAACTATTACAGTATTTCCTGCAACCACTGCAGGTATGATCATCTTTGTTAATGCATATAGTGGCAAGTTCCAGGGAATGATACACCCGACTACACCTATCGCTTTTTTCAAGGTGTAATTCACCACATCACCCTCTTGATATATATTAGAAGAAGTATTATAGGCACTTAATCCTAAATATCTACAATGTTTTATTGCCATTGGTATATCTACAGACTTTGCAAGAGATAAAGGCTTCCCATTGTCGTTAGCTTCTGCTTCTGCCAGCTCATCTATATGCTGTTCCATAATGTCTGCAACACGTAAAAAAATCCTAATTCTATCTTCAACTGATAACCTATACCAAGAATTTTGTGCATTCTCAGCAGATTTTACTGCATTATTTAAGTCAGTAGCACTGGAATCAGGCATATAAGAGTATATAGTGCCTGTTGCTGGGTTGTAATTGCCTATTTGTTTATTCGATTTAGCTGGCAAAAAGTCTCCATCAATGAAATTATAAATGTTCTTCTCCTTAGTATTTAACATCCAGTTTCAATATACGCAAGTTTACAAATTTAGTTTCTGAAACATCTCAACAAAGTCTGAATATATTGTTAACAAAATGTTAATAAAACACCAGCTGTAGCGCACTAAATAGCTTATTTCAGGGTGTATTATTTCGTATCTTTATACTTTGTAAAAAGCATTATAAAAACATGAGTGAGGAAGCTAAAAAACAAGGGAATTATTCAGCAGATAATATTCAGATATTAGAAGGTCTTGAAGCGGTCAGAAAACGTCCAGCGATGTATATTGGGGACGTCGGCGTTAAAGGGCTTCATCACCTTGTATATGAAGTAGTCGACAACTCTATTGATGAAGCACTCGCAGGACACTGCAAAAATATCGAAGTGATTATCAACTCAGGAAATTCCATTACTGTAAAAGATGATGGACGAGGAATTCCAACCGAGATGCACAAGAAGGAAAACAAGTCCGCACTCGAAGTTGTAATGACTGTTTTGCATGCAGGAGGAAAATTCGACAAAGACACTTATAAAGTTTCTGGAGGTCTGCACGGCGTGGGCGTATCTTGTGTAAATGCACTTTCCACCAATCTTAAAGCCGAAGTACATCGAAATGGGAAGGTATTTGTTCAAGAATATTCTCAAGGAAAACCACTTTATGATGTAAAAGAAACAGGCACTACTGATAGAACAGGTACTGAGGTCACCTTTCAGCCTGATACTAGTATTTTTACCGTTAGTGAATATAAATACGAAACACTTTCTGCAAGACTTAGAGAGCTTGCCTTTTTGAACAAAGGCATCAACCTAACCATTAGGGATGAGAGAGAAAAAAATGAAAATGGAGAGTTTGAAGAAGGTAATTTCTATTCAGAAGGTGGGTTAAAAGAATTTGTAACGTTTTTAGACAGTACAAGAGAAGCACTTATTCCAGAACCTATATATGTTGAAGGAAGCAAAGACAATGTTGCTGTAGAGCTGGCACTACAATACAATACTTCTTTTAGTGAAAATCTTCACTCCTATGTAAATAACATTAACACTATTGAGGGAGGAACACATGTTGCTGGTTTTAAGAGAGCCATTACCAGGATTTTCAAAAGCTATGGTGAGAAGAATGGTATGTTTGAAAAGTTAAAATTTGACATTTCAGGAGATGACTTTAGAGAAGGGTTAACTGCCATAGTCTCTGTTAAGGTTCCGGAACCACAATTTGAAGGTCAAACAAAAACTAAGCTGGGTAACTCTGAGGTTACTGGTATAGTTGAAACATGTGCTGGAGAGACTGTTACCAACTACCTAGAAGAGCATCCCAAAGAAGCTAAACAAATCATCCAGAAAGTCATCTTAGCAGCAACTGCTCGACACGCTGCTAGAAAAGCAAGAGAACTAGTTCAAAGAAAGAATGTACTTTCAGGCTCTGGACTACCTGGAAAACTGTCTGACTGTTCCAGTAAAGAGGCGGACAAATGTGAGATATACCTTGTAGAGGGAGACTCAGCAGGAGGAACAGCTAAACAAGGTCGTGATAGAGTGTTTCAGGCTATTCTTCCACTAAGAGGTAAAATCCTGAACGTAGAGAAAGCAATGGAACATAAAATCTACGAAAACGAGGAGATCAAAAATATGTTCACTGGACTAGGCGTAAAAGTAGGAACAGAAGATGATGATAAGGCATTAGATATCTCTAAACTAAGGTATCACAAAATCATTATCATGACGGATGCTGACGTTGACGGAAGCCATATTACAACCCTAATATTGACCTTCTTCTTTAGATATATGAAAGAGTTAATTGAACGAGGTTACATTTATATTGCAACGCCACCACTTTATTTAGTTAAAAAAGGCAAGGAGGCTGTTTATGCTTGGAATGATGAAGAGCGCGATAAAACAGTTACGGAGTTAGCAGGTGAAGGAAAAAAAGAAAACGTACACATTCAAAGATACAAAGGTCTTGGAGAGATGAATGCTGAGCAACTTTGGGATACCACTATGAATCCAGAGACCCGAACACTACGACAGGTAACCATCGACAGTGCAGCTGAGGCAGATCATATTTTCTCCATGCTCATGGGAGATGAAGTTCCACCAAGAAGGGAATTTATTGAGAAGAATGCTACTTACGCTAATATTGACGCATAGAAGTTGGCTCTTCTTTTATAAGGCTAGAACTTTAGATTAGCTCCAGATACACAAAGTTTCGACTAGGTCATATCAACACACTAATTGTGGAAAACTTCCCATTGTATAAAGCAACTAAAGTGGCATTGCATCCGTATAAGTCATAGATTTGCAACTCTAAAAACGTAATGGCAATTTATGACTGATAAAAAAAATCGTAAAAAGGAGCATATAATGAGTAGTCTCGATAAATCTTCTCCGAAGGTTGTAATATCACATTATAAGAGAGAAGAGAATGCAAAAAATTTACGAGATATTATAAGAGAGCTCAACTGCATTCTATAGCTTCTGCCATATTGAGTCTATAAAAAAATGTTTACTGTCAAAAAGATTTTGACAAACCTTAAATCCTGAATTTTCAGCTAATTCACGAACTTCTCTTAGGTTGAACTTGTAGGAAAACTCGGTATGCACCGATTCATTTTCATCAAAATGGAATGTTTTTTGCAAAAAATCAATTTCCACATCTTGTTGCTCAACACTTATTAAAAAACTTTCTACTGCTCCTGTACGGGGATTATATGTGGTATAATACTCAAACTTGGATGCATCAAAGTTTGCTCCAAGTTCCTTATTCATCCGATGGAGTAAGTTTAAATGAAACTCCTTAGTCACTCCTTTTGCATCATCATATGCATCTATAATGGTTTGAGGCTTCTTTTTAAGATCAAAACCAATCATTGCATAATCTCCTTGTTCAAGACTATCATTTAAACGAAGGAGAAAATCCTGAATGGCCGTTTTATTAAAATTGCCAATATTGGACCCTAAGAACAACACAAAACTGGTTTTGTTCGTTTTTTTTCGAATCGACTTGAGCCCTCTAAAGTACTCTGCCTTAATTCCTTCAAACGAAACTTCAGGAAGTTCTTCTGTTAATGTTTGTGATATTTTATTTATCGCTTCCCGGGATATGTCAATTGGGAAATACTTATAGCTCAAGTGTCTTTTTGAAAGCTCTCTCAACAATAACTTTGTTTTCTCTCCATTGCCAGCCCCTAGCTCAATCAAATTAAATTCGCCGCCAGCTATCAATTCAGCAACTTCGCCTGACTGCTTTGCTAGAATTTCATATTCACAGCGAGTTGGATAGTATTCATCAAGCTGCATGATTTCCTCAAAGATTTGGCTTCCTCTATCATCATAGATAAACCTAGTAGGAAGTTCTTTATTAACTTTAGTAAGTCCTTCTTCTACGGCCTGAGCAAAGTCTGCAATTACCGGATTTGTCAGTGTTTCGATAGTTTTTATTCTGTTTTAGCTAATCTTATCCCTGTAAACTGCCAACGTTTATCAGCATGGAAAAAGTTCCGATAAGTTGTTCTAATGTGATCGCGCGCAGTGGCACATGACCCTCCTCTCAGTACCATTTGGTTAATCATAAATTTACCATTGTACTCTCCAAGTGCTCCCTCGGCTTGTTTATAACCGTGATAAGGCAAGTAAGAACTGCCAGTCCATTCCCAGGCATTCCCTAAAAAATTTGTAACGGCATCTGAATCATAATTTTCATAAATAGCTGTCTGAGGGTGATAAGTTTTAGATTCCAAAAAATTGCATTCTTCCATGTCAATGTTTAAACTATTAGCGGCAACTTCCCACTCAAATTCTGTAGGTAATCGATGGTTTTTCCAGGTGGCATAAGCTTCAGCTTCGTAGAAACTGATATGTGTTACAGGGCTAGATAGATCAAGTTTTTGATAACCATTTAAAGTCATTTCATACCAATTTGTTCCTTCTTTATGCCAATACATTGGAGCATTAATGTTATTCGCTTTTCTCCATTCCCAACCCTCCATTAACCAATGTCTAAAGTCATTATATCCTCCCGAGTCAATAAATTCAATATATTCTTTATTAATAACCGGAGATGAAGCAATTGAAAAATCATTAACACGAACTTTATTTACAGGCTTTTCATTATCGAAGCAAAAGGCACCTCCAGTATACCCAATATCATGTACACCTCCTTCAAAAGACAAATATCCCTTATTGGCTATTTGCCTTTCGCTTTTCAATATTTTCTGTGAGGAATAAACTGGTTTCAATGGGTTATGACATAATATATATTTAAGGTCTGTTAACAACAACTCTTGATGTTGCTGCTCGTGGTTAATACCCAGTTCAATTGTATTAATCATTTCGGTATCCTTTTCAGTATCTAAACGGCTAATTAAATCTCGCATACGCTCATCTACATATGCCCTATATTGATAAACTTCTTTAACGGTTGGCCTTGTCAAGTAACCTCTTTCTGGTCTTTTCCATCGTTCCCCTTCATGCTCGTAATAAGAGTTGAACAAGTAAAAAAACAAATCATCATAGACCTTATATGACTTGTCTTTTTTTAAAATGAAGTTTTCAAAAAACCAGGTAGTATGAGCAAGATGCCATTTAGGAGGACTCACATCTTCAATGGGTTGAACCACGTAGTCTTCAATCTCCAAAGGTTTGCATAGCTCCTCAGTTTGAGCACGAGTGGACAGATATGATTTTGCTAACCCTTTCATCATTATCTAACCAAACCTACGTGATTCTTTTTAGAGATCAAAAAATTATTAGTGCTATCTTTAACCAAATTTTTCACGATGACTTCAGAGGAAATTCATGCACAAATCATCTCTAAAAAATCTTTTTTATGTGTTGGTCTAGATACTGATATTGAAAAGATTCCCAGCTTCTTAAAAGAGCGTTATGACAATCCGATTTTAGCGTTTAATAAAAGAATTATTGATGCGACAAAGTCATACTGTGTGGCATACAAAATTAATACAGCTTTTTACGAGAGCATGGGTAGTAAAGGGTGGGACACCATGCAAGAGACTGTTTCCTATATCCCAGATGAGATATTTACCATAGCCGATGCAAAAAGGGGTGACATTGGAAACACCTGTAATATGTACGCCAAAGCCTTTTTTGAAAACATGAACTTTGATGCAGTTACAATTAGTCCATATATGGGAAAAGATAGTGTGACTCCGTTTCTAGCATATAAAGACAAATGGGTCATTATATTAGCACTAACTTCAAATGAGAGCAGTAGAGATTTTCAGCTGATTGATAATACTGACGGTAAACTATATGAGCAAGTTCTTGAAAAAGCTAGTAAGTGGGGAAATGAAAATAACATCATGTTTGTGGTTGGTGCCACTAAGGCAGAAGCATTCAAAGGTATTCGAGACATTGCACCCAATAATTTTTTACTGGTACCAGGTGTTGGAGCACAAGGAGGAAGCCTTAAAGAAGTTGCGGAAAATGGAATTAATGAAAAGTGTGGCTTGTTGATCAACTCCTCCAGAGGAATCATTTATGCAGGGGATGGAGAGGACTTTGATCAAAAAGCAGGAATGGCGGCTAAGACTCTACAAGAAGAAATGAGTGAGTATTTAACCTAAATGGTCTAGTTTCTGCCACTCTCCAAAGGTTTAAAGAACTCCTTTGGAGAGTCCTTTGGACCTTGTCCCTCCTCCCGATAGCTATCGGGAGGAGGGACATATATAAACATAAATAAAAAGGCCTCCATATGGAGGCCTTTCAAAACTAAATAATGTTTAATTGAGCTTAAGCGTGAGCAGCTCTATATCGCTCAATAGCATGCGGATGCTCAGCTAAAAAGTGTCTTCTTCTATTATGATCTCCTTCTTCGTCGTCTGAATTAGCTAATCTCCATCTTGCAATTGCATTAGGATGCTTTCTTAAAAAGAATCTCAATCTCCTAAATAAACCTCTTCTCCCTCCTTTGATTTCACCTAATGAATCTTTATTGATAATTTGAATATTTTCCATGATATTATTGTTTACTTTAATTAAAAACTAATTACACCCTTTAGACCTGAGGTTTTGCAAATAGTTTGTTTTGACAATAAAAAAAATCAAAAAAGTGTAAATATGACTGAAAATAAACTAATTGAGCTTCTCGGAAAGTAACCTCATCTCAAGCATAGGTGCATACTTTTCATAAAGTATGTTATAAACAGCAGTTGTAATTGGCATATCAACTTTGTACTTTGCTTGATTTAGATCATGTAAACATTTTACGGCATAATACCCTTCTGCTACCATTTGCATCTCTAGTTGAGCTGATTTTACAGAATACCCTTTGCCAATCATATTGCCAAATGTTCTATTTCTACTAAATTGAGAATATGAAGTAACCAATAAGTCTCCGAGATAAACACTATCATTAATGTTTCTCTCTTTAGGATCAACCACATCTACAAAATGCTCTATCTCTCTAATGGCATTTGATATTAAGACTGCTTGAAAATTATCCCCAAAACCACATCCTCTGCAAATGCCACTTGCAATAGCAACAATATTTTTAAGTACTTCTGCATATTCTATGCCTGCCACATCCGTCGATACTTTGGTCCTTACATATCTATTCTTAAGCAGGCTTGCAAGCTTTTCAGCTCTTACTTTTGTCGACCCTCCAACCGTTAAGTATGATAACTTTTCCTGTGCCACTTCCTCCGCATGACAAGGACCTCCAACAACTAGGTAATCTGCTAGTTTTACTCCAAACTCGTTGACAAAATAATCTGCCATGATATAATTGTCCTCTGGAATCATGCCTTTTATTGATGATACAATTGTTCTTCCCCTTATGATCCGTGCTGAAAAACCATCAAAAACACTTTTAACAAAAGCCGAGGGAACAGCTACTACAACAATGTCAGAAGTTCTAATAACTCTTTTTAAATTGTTGCTTAGCTTACACTTTTTTAAGTTTAACTGGACAGAACTAAGATACTTGCCATTATGACCATACCTTTCAATATAGTTAATAGACTCTTGGCTTCGCATCCACCAGCGTACTCTAAGGCCGTTATCTGTAATGATTTTAACTAAAGCCGTAGCCCAGCTTCCTCCACCTATTACAGCAATTCTTGGATTCGGATGCTGCTCAATCTTACGTTTTAAAATCGTATTTACCATACTCCGCTAGAGAAAAGGACACGAAAAGTAAGGTGTTTTGTCGTAAAATCCAAATTGTGAGTTAGGACGAAGATTGCAGTCAGAAATTGGAAGCTTCTATCTTCGTTCTTCCAACTTCTGACTACCCACTTCTGGGACTATTCTCTATCTTTACTATAATGAATTATATCTATGCAGAGAACCTTCGGCGTGACTTTGGCGAAAGAGTGCTTTTTGAAAATCTTACTTTTTCCATCAATAAAGGCGAGAAGGTTGCCTTAGTTGCTAATAACGGAACTGGTAAGTCTTGTCTACTTCAAATTTTAGCCGGGTATGATACGCCTAACTCGGGAACGGTTCAGGTGCGAAAAGACCTTAAAATAGGCTTTTTACCTCAAGAACCAAGCTTCAACAATGCTGACACTATTAAAGACTTAGTAAAAACGGCTAACTCAAAGGTTCTGGAGATTATTAGAAATTATGAGGCAGCTTTAGATGCCCAATCTCAAAACTACAACCAACAAACAGAGACTGCCTTCAATGAAGCTAGCGCTTTAATGGATAAATACAATGCATGGGACTATGAAAGATCGATGACTCAAATTTTGACTCAATTTAACATCTCAGATCAGGAACAAAAAATAAACACCCTATCAGGTGGACAAAAGAAAAGACTTGCCCTAGCTTTAGTTTTACTGGATAGTCCAGAGTTATTAATTCTTGATGAACCTACCAATCATTTAGATATTGATATGATTGAGTGGCTGGAAAAACACCTTTCACAATCTAACTTAACCTTATTAATGGTTACCCACGATCGCTACTTTTTAGACAATGTCTGTGATCACATTATAGAATTAGACGAAGGCAAATTGTACAAGCACAATGGTAATTATAGCTACTTTTTGGAAAAGCGAATCCAAAGAAAAGAGATCAATGCAACAGAAGTAGAAAAGGCAAACAAGCTTATGAAGAAAGAGCTAGAGTGGATGAGAAGAATGCCTAAAGCAAGGGGGACAAAGTCCAAAGCAAGAATTGATAACTTTTACAATATTAAAGACAAGGCGGAAAGTGGCGAGCATCAGCAAGAATTAAAGCTTGATGTAAAAATGACAAGGATGGGTGGAAAGATTTTAGAAATGAAGAAAGTCTACAAAAACTACGACTCTAATACCATTTTAAAAGGCTTTGATTATACTTTCAAGAAAGGAGAGCGCATAGGTATAATAGGTGCCAATGGAACTGGAAAGTCCACTTTTCTAAATATTATTACTGGAAAAGAAAAAGCAGATTCAGGAAAAATAAATGTTGGAGATACGATTGTTTACGGCTATTACAGTCAAGCTGGAATTAAACTGAAAGAAGACAAACGAGTCATCGAAGTACTAAAAGACATTGCTGAAGTTATTACCTTGGCAGATGGAAGTAAGCTAACGGCTTCGCAGTTTTTGCAATACTTTATGTTTCCTCCAGAGATGCAGTACAATATGGTATCTAAGTTGAGTGGAGGGGAGCGCAGAAGACTGTACTTACTAACTGTGTTAATCAAAAATCCTAATTTTTTAATCTTAGATGAGCCGACCAATGATTTAGATCTCATTACATTAAATAAGCTAGAAGCCTTTTTATCCAACTTTGCAGGATGTTTAATTATTGTATCTCACGATAGGTACTTTATGGATAAGTTGGTAGATCATTTATTCGTTTTTGAAGGTAATGGAAATATAAGAGACTTTAATGGTAATTATACCCAGTACAGAATAGAGCAGGAAGAGAAAAGCAAGATCGAAAAAGAGGTAGCAAGTTCAAAAAAGAACCAAGCTGAGTCGATTAGTCAGAAATCCGTTGAAAAGAAAAAATTATCCTACAAAGAAAAGCTAGAGCATGAATCTTTAGAGAAAGAAATTGAACTACTGGAGCAAGAAAAAGCAAATCTAGAAGAGACCATATACAACAATAAGGATTATCAAAAATTGGAGGAAACTTCGAAAAGACTGGGAGAGGTCTCCTCTCAAATTGATGAAAAAACAATGCGATGGATGGAGTTAGATGAATTAGTATAGATTTCGTTATTTTGCAATTGATGCAAGCCCTTATTTATTATTTAGTTCGTCCAATATTGTATATAATATCCTTGCTTCCATTTAGGATATTATATATACTTTCTGACATCCTATATGTGATCGTTTATAAACTAATTGGTTATCGTACTAGAGTGGTAAATACCAACTTGCAAAACTCTTTTCCTGAAAAATCAACAGCCGAAATAAAACAAATCCAAGATAGCTTTTACCGTTATCTATGTGATTTAATATTAGAAACAGTAAAAACAATTTCCATCACCCCTAAATCACTAAAAAAACATGTCAAATTCATTGATATGGCAGCTTTTGATCGTTTTTACAAGCAACAACAAAGCGTAATCATTGTTATGGGGCATCAGGGAAACTGGGAGCTAGGAGGAGCACGATTTAGTCAAGATCCATATCACCAGTTATATGTAATATACCATCCATTGGCGAACAAGTATTTTGATAAGATGTTCTATTACATGAGGACTAGATTGGGAAATAAGCTTTACGCAATGAAAGATACGATTCGAGGTATGATTAAAAACAAAACACAACTGACAGCAACTGCTTTCATCGCAGATCAAACGCCTTCACCTCATAATGCCTATTGGACGACTTTTTTAAATCAAGAAACACCCGTATTTACGGGTACAGCAAAAATTGCAAAAAAGCTTAATTATCCCATCATCTATGTTTCTATCACTAGGCCCAAGAGAGGATTATATGAAGTCAATAGCGAGCTATTAGTAGAGAATCCAGCTAATATGGACGAAGATCATATCTCGGAACTACATACCAAAAGGCTAGAAAAAGATATTCAAACACAACCAGAAATTTGGCTTTGGACACACAAACGTTGGAAGCATAAAAAACCAATTGCTTAACTTAGCCCCATGCTAACTGGAAAAGCATTAATACAAGCCACAAGAAAATACGCTAAAGAAGATCGAAAAAAAAGCTGGTTATTGCTCATTAGTACAATGATTCTATTAATTTTGGCTTATGCTGGCGCTATTCAGAATACTAATATCATCATTCAAATAGCATGCTCTATTGTAGCTGGATTACTCGGTGTAAGAATGTTTATCATGTACCATGATTACCTTCATCGAACGATCCTACAAGATTCTTGGATAGCTCAAATATGGTTCACTTTATATGGTATGTTCATTTTAGCACCTACCAGCATATGGAAAAGATCTCATGATTACCACCACTCACATAATGCAAAACTCTACACCTCAAGTATTGGGTCTTTTCCTCTTGTGACCAAAAAGGATTATTTAGCTGCCAGCAGGTTTGATCGTGGAGTTTATCTATTCATTCGACATCCACTAACCATTTTATTTGGATATATTTTTGCCTTTATTTGGGGAATGTGTTTAAGAGCTTTTATCAAAAGCACTTCTAAGCATTTAGATACCATATTGGCATTGATATTCCACTTTGGAATTGGTGCGCTTATATACCACTATTGGGGATTCCAAAACTTTTTATTAGGATTTTTATTCCCCGCATTTCTAAACAGTGCCATGGGGGCTTACTTATTCTATGCCCAACACAATTTCCCTGATGCTAAGTATACTTCTAAGGAGGATTGGGATTATACATATGCCGCTTTAAAGTCCTCCAGCTATATGCAAATGAGCAGCTTAATGCAATGGTTTACTGGCAACATTGGCTACCATCATATTCATCATATCAATCCCAGAATACCATTTTATAAATTACCGCTGGTTTACAAAGAGATGGAGGAATTTCAGAGTCCTGGCGTTACTTCTTTATCACCAAAATCTATTTATAAGTGCTTTCGAGTAAAAGTGTGGGACGCTGAAAATAATAAGATGATAGGCTTGAAGGAACTCTAACCTTTATTGTCCTTTCAAGTAGACAACAAAGTATCTTTTTTCCATTTGTTGATTATTATCTTTTGGGAGTATAGGCTTTTCGTGATATATTGCAAGCTACACTAATCTCTTCATTGATGCTGAATCGGTTTATTTTCTTAGGGATACTTACTCTATTTCTCACAACGAATGTTTTTTCACAATGTTCCGATATTTTTTTCTCGGAGTACGTAGACGGCGATACTACAAACAATGTTTTAGAACTATATAATCCATCTGTAAGAGATACTATCTATTTAAATAATTACGTCATTTACCGAAATGATGATGGTTCTGCTATACCAACTGATAGTTTTTACATGAATGATACAATTGCCCCAAGAAGTGTTTACGTAATTGGTGATACAGCTGCAAGTTCCAGTATAACAAACATAGCAGATACACTGCACAGCATTTCTACCTTCAATGGCAATGATGCTATTTGGATTAAAAACTTAATTTCAGGAGATACGATTGATATCATTGGTGAGATAGGAGTAAATCCAGATTCGGGATGGATTGTTGGAACCGGCTTTACAGATAGTTTTACACTGGTTAGAAATAGCCTTGTAAATGGTGGACAGACTGATTGGCTTATTGGTACTACGGAGTGGAGTGTTTTGCCCTTTAATACTTTTGATTCCTTGGGAAATCATTCTAAAGAGATTTGTGACTGTGGTTGGAGCCAAGACTCCTTTCCGATGGTAGCTTGCAACATAGACACTTTTGTATCTCCATCAGGCAAAATTTGGGATTCAGTCGGAGTGTACTATGATACTATTCCAAATGCTATAGGTTGTGACTCTTTCATAACGATTGCACTTTCATTTGACAGCACTTCTGCTGACACTTTTGCTGTAATAGCTTGTGATAGTTTTGTATCTCCTAGTGGAATATACACCTGGTATGCATCAGATACCGTAATGGATACAATATTGAATGCAGGTGGCTGCGACTCTTTTATGACGATTTATCTAACAATACTAAATAGCACTAGTAGCACGGTAGATACAACCGTTGTCGGGTGCTACATTGGTCCTGATGGCTATGCAAGAACATCTTCGGGGCAAGACACAGCTATATTGACTAATGCTGTTGGATGTGACAGCTTTATCTTCATTAATATCATCATAGACAGTAGTGACATCATTGGTACATTCAAGGGAAATTCATTTAGACTGGTGCAAGATGTTAATATTGGAGGATCAGGTTCTAATCCGTCAAACATTTTTGAATTTAACGGTAATCTCTATTTTACCGGAACGGATGGAACAGGAACCGAGCTTTGGCAATACAATGGAGACTCTATCAGTCTGGTTGATGAAATTGCTATTTCAGGGAATGCCATTTTATCTAATGAATTTTATGAATTTGACAGTGCAATTTATTTTAGCGCAAATGATGGACTTAACGGATTTGAATTGTGGAAATATGATGGAGATACTATTGTGATGGTTGACAATACTAGTGAGTTTGGGGATGCAAACCCTAATAAGTTGATCACCTTTGATAGCACATTATACTTTAGAGCTGACGATGGTTTTATTACTTATGGTTTATACAAACTGGATAGTGCCGGGAAACCTGAACTGGTAAAGAACGGTAAACCGTTTACTAGTAATGGAGGAATAGATTACATAGTATTTGACAACGAATTGTATTTTGTGTTAGATGATGATACCGTTGGAGTAGAGCTTTGGAAAACAAATGGTGATACCACAATGCTGGTTAAGGACATCAACCCGCTTGGTAGTTCTACCCCTTCTGAGTTTATTATTTTTGAGGAAGAGTTTTATTTTACCGCAGATAATGGCACAAATGGTACAGAGCTGTGGAAAATAAGCGGTGATTCTGCTTTAATGGTTATTGACCTTTTTTCCGGTGTTGGTTCTTCTTCTCCTCTGGACTTTACTATTTTCCTAAACAAATTATACTTTACTGCACATGTTAATCCATTTGGAAGGGAGCTCTGGTACTTTGATGGAGATACTTTTGTATTAACTCAAAATATCCATCCTGCATCTTCTGCTTTCTCTCCTACTTCTCAAGAAAGCAGACTTGTTCGGGCAGTCAATGAATTGATTTTCAAAGCAACCAATGGTGTACATGGTAATGAACTTTGGGAATACGATGGAGAAAAGTCCACACTATTAGCTAATATTCACCCTTCAAGTGATGCAAATCCTGCTACATTAACTAGTTTTGAAAAAGAAGTATATTTTAAAGCCAAGGATCATATTAACGGCATAGAGCTCTGGAAATACTCAGATGGCGATATTTCAAGAATATCAGACATTAATACGTCGGGAGATGCGTTCTTACCGACGGATGTATTTAACATTTTACCTTTCGGTAGGGATTTATATTTCAGTGCATCAAATGGCAAGAGTGGACAAGAATTATGGGAGCTAAATACTTGCTTTATTCCAGACACACTTGATGAGACAGTCTGCTTTTCTTACACTTCTCCAAGTGGCAGATATACTTGGACTAAATCAGGCATATACCATGATACGATATATAGAATGGGCAAATGTGACTCCATTTTTCACATTACTTTAAATATTACTTCTGTTGATTTAAGTGTTACTACAATGGGCGATACATTAATTGCTGAAGATAGCGGTGCTACTTATCAATGGTTAAAATGTGATAGCAATATCACGACCATAGGTGGAGAGACCAATCAATCTTTTATAGCTAATGAGAGTGGTGACTACGCTGTAATTGTAGAGCGAAATGGTTGTGCCGACACTTCTGATTGCTATTCAATTATAAAAACAGTCATTGATAATATTGAGCAGAATATATCTATCTACCCAAATCCCACAAGTGACTTCGTTACTATAGCAAGCCAGCATAATAATGGATTTACCATTAAGCTTAAAGACATTTCTGGGAAACTAATCATTCAAAAAAGAACAACCTCAAGAAAAACCAATCTGGATTTAAAGGCTGTTTTAAAAGGGATCTATATTCTTGAAATCGAAAGTGATCAAGGAAGGTTTTATCAGAAGGTTTTTAAACAATAAGTATCTTGACACTTTATCAAAATGACATCTGTCATTTGGCAACATGACTAAAGTCATCATTTAAAGTATAATCAATTTTTATCTTGATCATAATTAATCATTCTAAAATGATCGATTATGAAAATTGATGTTATACTAACCAAAGATCTCAAAACAGTCACTCCAAACACCAGTTTACCAGAAGCACAAGGTCTATTTTCAAAAGCGAAAATCAGACATTTGCCTGTAATGGAAGGTGATAAGCTTGTCGGAATTTTAAGTCTTACCGATATACAAAGGTTAAGCTTTGGAGAAACTTATGGTACGGATGAATCAAAGGTTGACAGTACTTTATATGAAATGTTAAGTGTTGGGCACGTGATGAAGTCGAATCCAAGAACAGCATCCCCTGATACAACTATAAAAGAAGCCGCTGATATTTTCATGGAAGAAGAGTTTCATGCATTACCAGTTGTAAAAGGGGAAGAACTAGTAGGTATTATTACTACTACTGATTTGATTAAACTACTGGTCAGTGAATACTAGCGCTTTTGAAAACTCAAGAAGACAAAAAATCAATACGCAATGTAACGCTCTGTAGCCATTGTGGAGATAAGTGCGGTAAAACTACTATCGTCTACAATCACCATTACTTCTGTTGTAGTGGGTGTAAAATGGTATTTGAAATACTATCTTCTTCTGACTTAGATAACTATTATTGCTTAAATGAGTTTCCTGGAGCTAAAAATGAATCAATAGACCCCGGCAAATATGATTTTCTAACAGATCCTCAAATAATATCTTCTTTAGTTCAATATCAAGGTAAGGAATTAACAAGAGTAACTTTCGATATTCCTACAATACATTGTTCATCATGCATATGGCTTTTAGAACGGCTACATAAATTAAATACAGGAATTATCTCTTCAACTGTCAATTTTCCTAAAAAGCAAATAATGGTATCTTTTGATACGGCAAAATATTCTCTAAAAGAACTTGTCATCTTACTGGCATCAATCGGTTATAAGCCTGATTTAAACTTATCCCACATCAGTGGTACTAAAAAAGAAAAGTCAAAAAGTTTATTAACTATTCAGCTGGGTGTTGCTGGTTTCTGCTTTGGTAATATTATGCTCTTCAGTTTTCCTGAATATTTATCTCTAGGAATTCCTCTTGCTCCAGAATACTCCATGATGTTTTCGTATCTCAATATCGGTTTATCATTACCTATTGTTTTTTTTAGTGCAAAGGATTATTTTATCTCTGCATTTAAGAGCCTTCACTCAAAATCACTAAGCATAGATGTACCTATTGCATTAGGTGCCTCCGTTTTGTTTATCCGAAGCGTTATAGATATTATATTTTATAATCAAGCCGGATATCTCGACTCTTTAGCTGGTCTGATATTTTTTCTATTGATTGGTAAATGGTTTCAAAATAAGACATACCAAAGCATCTCCTTCGACAGGGACTATAAATCATATTTCCCGATTAGTGTTTCCGTTAAGAGAGGAAAAACAGTTACCAATATCTCCCTTTCTAACCTGAAAATTGGTGATACCTTATTGATAAGAAATAATGAGCTCATTCCAGCCGATTCAATACTTCAATCTGACAATGCACTAATCGATTTTAGTTTTGTCACTGGAGAGGCTGAGCCAATCCAAAAGAATAAGGGTGATTTAATTTATGCTGGAGGCAAATTACATGGCACTCATATTAGTGTTAAGACTATTAAAGATGTATCTCAAAGCTACTTGACACAATTATGGAATGAAGTATCTCCTAAGCACAAGATTGATAAAAATATATCTCATATCACCAATACAGTAAGTCGCTATTTCACTCCTACAATATTAGCTATATCCCTTATAGCTGCAATTGCATGGTGGTTTATCGACAAAACTCAAGTTATCAATGTATTTACCACTATATTAATTATAGCATGCCCCTGTGCTTTAGCATTAACAGTACCGTTTACTTATGGCAATGCTTTAAGAATTTTAGGTAAAAAAAGAATTTACCTCAAGCACGCTAATGTTGTTGAAGCTATATCTAAAATCGATACTATTGTCTTTGACAAAACAGGCACATTGATGATAAATGACATAAAATCCATTGTATATGCAGGAGATAGCCTTTCTGAAAAAGAAAAAGCTATGGTACATCAGCTTACTCAAAATTCTATTCATCCACAAAGCATAGCTATCTCAAGAAACACCCCCACTCAGAAGTCCTTAAAAGTGGATTTATTTGAAGAAACAATCGGGATGGGTATAAAAGGAAATATTTCCGGGAATAGCATTAAAATAGGGTCAACAGCTTTCCTAAATGCAAATAATGTAAGTGCTATTGATAATAACATAAATGGTACTTGGCTTTGTATCAACAATGAAGTAAAAGGACAGTTTATTGTAAAAAGGAACTTGCGGAAAGGCTTAAAAAATATGTTTAGGCGATTAAAGAACAAATATCACCTTCACTTATTATCTGGTGATAATGACACTCAAAAAGATGATTTCGACGGACTAATACGTCCTGAAAATCTTGTATTCAATCAATCTCCATCCGATAAGCTTGATTACGTATCAAGCTTAAAGAATCTTCAGAAAAATGTCTTAATGGTTGGTGATGGACTGAATGATGCAGGAGCATTACTCGAGTCTCAAGTAGGCATGGCTGTCACAGACGAGACAAACCAATTTTCACCGGCATGTGACGTTATCATTGAAGGGGATAAGTTAAAAAGTTTACCTAATATACTTGCCTTTTGCAAAAGGCAAAAGTGGATCGTTTACGCTGGGTTTGTAATATCGATAGCATATAATATAATAGGTTTGTCATTTGCATTGCAAGGACTTTTGTCGCCAATTATTGCGGCAATTCTAATGCCCCTCAGTTCTATTACCGTAGTATTAGCTTGTATTTTCTTAAGCCAAGTTACCGCCCATAAATACAGATTTTAGGCACATGACTAATGTCATGCCAGGCATTGATTCTTATCATAAAGAAAAAAGAATCCATAAGATAAATTTACGCTCATGAGTGCCATAATAGTAATGATAGCTGTAAGTATTGCAATTGCATTGGTTTTCTTAATTGCATTTTTATGGGCATCATTTAATGGTCAGTATGAGGATGACTATACACCTTCCATTAGAATGTTATGGGATGATAAAAGAAAAGATCACAAATAATCAAAACCAATGAGTGGCAAATTAGAACAGTTTAGTTACGACAATAGAATAGTAAGAGATTTTGCATATGCTACAGTTGTATGGGGCATAGTGGGAATGTTAGTGGGTGTCATTGTGGCATTGCAAATATTCGACCCATTCTTCAACTTTGATACTTCTTTCTTAACCTTTGGTCGATTACGACCTTTACACACTAATGCCGTCATTTTTGCTTTTGTAGGTAATGGAATTTTTATGGGTACTTATTACTCTTTGCAAAGACTCCTAAAAGCCAGAATGTACAGTGACTTACTCAGTAAAATACACTTTTGGGGATGGCAGTTCATCATTGTCGCAGCAGCCTTAACGCTACCATTTGGTTTTACGACAGGTAAAGAGTATGCTGAATTGGAATGGCCTATCGATATTGCTATTGCTTTGATATGGATCGTATTTGGCATCAATATGTTTATGACCATTGCTAAAAGAAGAGAACGACATTTATATGTAGCCATATGGTTTTTTATAGGAACATGGATCACTGTCACAATATTACACGTAGTTAACTCGCTTGGTATGCCAACTTCCTTCTTAAAGAGTTATTCTGTATTTGCCGGAGTTCAAGATGCACTAGTTCAGTGGTGGTATGGTCATAACGCTGTTGCCTTTTTCTTAACAACACCGTATTTGGGGCTGATGTATTACTTTGTTCCGAAAGCTGCCAACCGCCCTGTATATTCCTATAGATTATCTATTATACATTTTTGGGCATTAATTTTCATATATATATGGGCAGGACCACACCATTTATTATACACTGCTCTTCCCGACTGGGCACAATCTTTAGGAACTGTTTTTTCAATTATGCTAATCGCACCTTCATGGGGTGGTATGCTTAATGGACTACTTACACTAAGAGGAGCATGGGATAAAGTGCGGCAAGACCCAATCTTAAAGTTTATGGTTATTGCCATTACAGCATATGG
This sequence comes from Bacteroidia bacterium, assembly GCA_030426955.1. Classification (GTDB taxonomy): domain Bacteria; phylum Bacteroidota; class Bacteroidia; order Chitinophagales; family JAUHXS01; genus JAUHXS01. Next base: position 280,803 of record JAUHXS010000004.1, read on the forward strand.
TATGGCAACATTTGAAGGACCAATGATGTCATTAAAGAACGTAAATGCCATAAGCCATTATACAGACTGGACGATTGGACACGTTCATATCGGTGCACTTGGATGGAATGGCTTTTTAACCTTTGGAATATTATATTGGCTCATTCCAAGAATATTCAATACCAAACTATTCTCTGTTAAACTAGCTAATATTCATTTTTGGATTGGTACACTTGGAATTTTATTTTATGCTATTCCACTTTATTGGGCTGGGTTTGCACAAAGCTTGATGTGGAAAGAATTTACTATAGATGGGTTTCTTAAGTATCCAAACTTTTTAGAAACTGTTATTCAAATTATTCCAATGTATCAAATGAGAGCATTCGGGGGTCTTATGTATTTAGTTGGTGCTCTATTGATGAGCTACAATCTATTTAAGACAATAAAAGCAGGAGCATTAGAAGCAAATGAACCTGCCGAAGCTCCAGCTTTGGTAAGAGTAAACGAGAGTAGCTTCGCAGGGGGATATTGGCACAGATGGATTGAAAGAAGACCGTTCCAAATGTTAATTATCAGCGCTATTCTAGTCCTTATAGGAGGGCTAGTGGAAATGATACCTACTTTTATGATCAAGTCAAATATTCCTACTATCGAGGCAGTAAAACCTTATACTCCCTTAGAATTACATGGTAGAGATATTTATATAAAAGAGGGATGCTACACTTGCCATTCTCAAATGATCAGACCATTTAGATCGGAAACAGAACGATATGGGGAATACTCAAAAGCTGGAGAGTTTGTTTATGATCATCCATTTCAGTGGGGTTCTAAAAGAACTGGACCAGATTTACATAGAATTGGCGGAAAATATCCTGATAGTTGGCATTTTTATCATATGCTAGATCCAGCAAGTATGTCTCCAGGATCAATCATGCCTAGTTATCCATGGCTATTCGAGAATGAAATTGATATGAGAAGTACTCCATCAAAAATCATGGCTATGCAAGCACTAGGGGTCCCATACAAGGAAGGTTATGAGCTCAAAGCCAATCAAGACATAGAAATCCAAGCTAAAGCTATCACAGAGAGTTTAAAAAAGGACGATATAAAAGTAGTAAGCAACAAGGAAATTATTGCTTTAATAGCTTATCTGCAGAGACTAGGTACAGACATTAAAGTTGAAAACACAAAAAAATAAGCCATGTATAAAGAATTACTTCGGTCAATTGAGAACATCGCAACATTCCCGATTATTTCCTTAATACTATTTGTGTTAATATTTGCAATCATGTTGTGGTGGACATTTGCTCATGACAATTCTTTTTTAAAACAAATGAGCTTAATACCATTGGATACGGAAGAAAGTGAATTTAATAACCTCGAAAACGATGATTATGAAGTTAAGTCTTAAAACAGTGATCTCTGTCATTTTGCTCAGTACTATGATCATCGAATCAGCATCAGCAGGTAATGGTATTAATCAAGACTCTATGGTATTATTGGCAACAGCGTTCATATTTCTACTAATTGTCATAGGTATAATTGCAATGGTAAGCATCGTAAGAACATTGTCAAAAATTTATATAAAAACTAGTCAACAAAACAAGTTAGAGAATAAAAAATGAGAATATTAAGCTTTATCACATTTTTAGTAACATCGTCAACCTTATTAGGACAAGAAGACAATCCAGTAGCGACAGCTTCCCCATTATCACTTAGTGATATCATGTCTATTTCACTCATAATGTTATTATCTCTAATATTATTAGTGGCTATCCTCGTACTCTATAAGGCTATCAATATTTTAAGTAAAGATGTTAAGCGAGAACTTGCAATTTCGAGAGGAGAAGATGCTCCTGAAATCGTTTATGAACCAGAAGAAGACTTTTTAACTAAAGTCTGGAAGAAGTTAGAACGAAAAATGACTGATTCCGTTCCAGTTGAAGTAGAGGAGCAGATAGCTATGGATCATTCTTATGATGGCATTGTTGAGTTAGATAATAATTTACCACCTTGGTGGCTATATATGTTTTATTTATCCATAGTTTTCTCAGTAGTTTATTTATTTTACTATCATGTTTCAGATGAGGGAAAGCTATCAAAACAAGAGTATTTAGCTGAAATGGAAGAGGCAGCTTTACAGAAAGAAGCCTACTTATCTCAACTCGCCAATGCTGTAGACGAAAATAACGTAGTTGCCCTAACTGATGGTGGCACTATCGCCAATGGCAAAAAAACCTATATTGAGTTATGTCAGGTATGCCATGGTGATCAGGGGCAGGGAGGTGTTGGACCTAATTTTGCCGATAACTATTGGTTACATGGAGGCGATATTAAAGACATTTTTAAGACCATTAAGTATGGTGTTCCTGAGAAAGGCATGATTTCATGGCAAAGTCAACTAAGTCCAAAGAAAATGCAAGAAGTTGCCAGCTTTATCTTAACATTTCAAGGTACAAATCCACCAAATTTGAAAGAACCTCAAGGAGACCTTTATGTTAGAATGGGCGAAGAATCTCCAACAGTATCAGAGTTACCAAGTGATTCTGTAAATACTGTTGAAATGGCAACTAAGAATGACGGGACAGAAGGAAAATAATGAATCTTCGTTTAGAGATAAACTTTCAACTGTAAGTGAGAAAGGAGAAAGGGTTTGGATATACCCCAAAAAACCAAAAGGAAGGTACTACTCAGCTCGGGGCATTGTAAGTATTTTCTTATTATTACTACTTTTCACTGCTCCTCTATTGAAGATTGACGGACAACCCTTATTTCTATTTAATTTTTTTGAACGCAAGTTCATCATTTTCGGGCTTACTTTCTGGCCGCAAGACTTTCATCTTTTCGTACTGGCCATGATTACATTTGTCGTATTTATAGTGCTTTTTACTGTTGTCTTTGGTCGTTTATGGTGTGGATGGGCATGTCCTCAAACAATCTTTATGGAATTGGTATTCAGAAAAATCGAATACTGGATTGAAGGTGATTACAAACAACAAAAAAGACTAGATGAATCAAAATGGAATCGTGAAAAGATCTTAAAAAAAGGAACTAAACATATTATCTTCTTCGCTATTGCGGCTTTAATAGGTCATACATTTATGGCTTATATGGTTGGTATTGACCAAACAATAGATATCGTCACACAACCTCCTAGCAAACACCTTTCTGGATTTATCGCTGTTATCCTGTTCTCAGGAGTATTCTATTTTATATTTGCAAAATTTAGAGAACAAGCTTGTACCATTGTTTGCCCATACGGTAGACTTCAAGGAGCCATGCTCGATAAGAACTCTATTGTTGTGGCCTATGACTTTATTAGAGGAGAACCTAGAGGAAAAATGAAGCGTGGAGAGGAACAAAAGAAAGGAGACTGTGTAGATTGTAATTTATGTGTCCACGTTTGTCCAACAGGGATAGATATCAGAAACGGGACACAGCTAGAATGTGTCAACTGTACAGCATGCATTGATGCTTGTGATGAAGTTATGGACAAAATAAATCGTCCAAAAGGATTAATTCGCTATGACTCCTATAACCATATCAGTAACGGAACTAAGTTTAAGCTCACGCCAAGAATTATTGCATATACTCTTGTTCTTATAGCATTATTAGGCATTCTTGCATTCTCACTTACTGGAAGATCCGACATAGAAACGACTGTATTGAGGGCAAAAGGAGGATTATATCAAAAAGTCGGAGAAAACTATATTACAAATCTTTATAATATTCAGATAATCAATAAGACAATGAACTCAATACCTGTCGAAGTAAAACTGATAAACCCGAATGGAAAAGTAAAACTGATAGGAAAAGACTTAATTGTACCAGAAAGAGGTATAGAAAAAGGAAGTTTTTTACTAGAAATCCACCGAGATAGCTTGATGTCTAGAAAAACTGAAGTCGAACTATTAATTACCTCCAAGGGAAAAAAGATTGAATTTATTAATACAAACTTCTTAGGTCCTTTTAAATAAGACTAATATGAATTGGGGAGTCAAAATTGGAATATTTTATAGTGCTTTTGTAATAGGAATGCTGACATTAGTTTTCTTATCTGTTTCTCAGGACTTCCATTTGGTATCTGAAGATTATTACGAAAAAGAGCTAAACTATCAAGACCATATAAATAAATTAGAAAACAGTAATTCCCTCAAAGAACCCTTAGTCATAAACTACGAACCTAATCAAAACATTCAATTAAGCTTTCCTAGACAGAAAAAAGGAATAGAAGGTATTATAAGATTCTATAATCCTACAAATGCTGAAAAAGATAAAAACTATCAACTAAAATTGGATTCAACTAATCAACAGGTTATAAATATTTCTGCACTACCTAGAGGTGTTTGGAAGGTCCAGGTTGACTGGTCATCGAATAATACTGATTTTTTTGATGAGAAAACAATAGTAATTAATTGATAGAACTAATTACAACTGCTTTCATATTGGGAATTGCTGGAAGTATGCATTGTGTAGGGATGTGTGGTACTATTGTTTTGGCAACGGGCTCCTTCAATGACTCCTTAACAGTTTCAATGCTAAAACGTCTTTTTTATAATCTAGGAAGAACGACCACCTATACTTTGCTCGGCTTATTATTTGGGTTAATCGGACTTGGGATTTCTCTGGGAAAGTACCAACAACAACTGTCAATCATAATAGGCTCGCTCATGCTTCTAACTGCTATTTTTCAACTTAAATTACCGTTAAAATATTTTGAAAATATTTCAATAAAGATTAGCCATTGGCTAAAGTCAAAATTTCAAAAACTATTAAAGTCTAAGAGTTTAATTACTCAGCTTTCTTTAGGTTTTTTTAATGGTCTTCTTCCTTGCGGGCTAGTATACGTAGCCTTGGCTGGTGCCACCTCTACGGCCGATCCAATAAAGGCAGCTGTTTTCATGGCTTTTTTTGGTCTAGGAACAATCCCTGCATTATTTCTTTTGGGAATTATAACATCTTACATTACTGATCGAACAAAAAAATATTTTCAAGAGGTCATTCCGTTGATGATTATCCTTTTTTCTTTACTACTAATATTGAGAGGTCTCAACTTAGATATACCATACCTAAGTCCAAAATTTTCAAACAACTCAACAGACTTACAAAAGGTAAAATGTCACTAAAAGCTAAGAATTTGCTTTATGCTTGGCTAGTGATTGATAAATCACATCTTGTATTCGTGTTCTCACATTAGTAGAAATCAAGGTGCGATTGTCTGCACTGGGGTGAACACGGTTGGATAAAAAGACATAAACTAGATTGTATTCTGGATCTGCCCAAACACAAGTTCCTGTAAATCCAGAATGACCAAAAGCTTTAGGAGAGGCGTAGATAGATGTTGGTCCTGGTTTAGAAGTGTCTGGCTCTGGTTTGTCAAACCCTAGTCCCCTTCGATTACTGGTTAATTGTTTTGAGGTAAATTCGCTAATAACCCCCGAGCTTAAATAATTTTGATAACCATAATCCCCTCTGTTCAACAACATTTGCATTAAAATTGCCAAGTCATTAGCATTAGAAAAAACACCTGCGTGACCTGCAACCCCACCCATCATCGCTGCTCCTTGATCGTGAACATAACCATGTATCAATTGTCTTCTAAACATAGAATCAGCCTCCGTGGGTACAATTCTAGACAAAGGAAACTTATTGATCGGATTATAAGTCATAGTAGATAATCCTAGTGGTGCATAAAAGGTAGCATTAACATATTGATCTAAGGGTTGTTCACTTAGCTGCTCAACTATATATTTATTAAAGTAAAAGCCTAAGTCACTATAGACATATCTCTTCTGTCTTCTCAAGTCTGAATCAACGATAAACTTCCAAATACTATCCGTGTAGCTATTTTGAATGTATAATTCGTTAGCTACTTTTATTGAGTAATTATCGTTTGGAGCATAGCAGTAATGTTCATCGCAAAAGCCCTCCTCATTCAGTGTTTCTTGATAAAAAGGGATCCATGCTTTTAGTCCCGCTTGATGTAATAGCACATCACTAATTAAGATATTCTTTTTATCCGTTCTCCTTAGATCTGGAATATAACGGGATATCTTTTTTTTTATTTTGAGCTTTTTATCATCTACTAACTTCATCATGGATATAGTAGTGGCCGATATTTTAGTAATAGATGCTAGATCATAAATATCTGTATTTCTAACGGGTCGTTCATTTTCATAAGTATGAAAGCCGTATGATTTTTGAAAAAAGACTTTATTATCTTTAGCAATCAATATCTGGCATCCTGGAGTTGCTTTTGCCCCTATTGCCTCCTCAACAATTGTGTCAATCGCCAATAGATCATCATAGTCAATTCCAACCTCCTCGGGAATGGTATACTTTAAGCGTTGTGGCAAATCTCCTGTCAACCCAGTATTAAACTTAAACTTTGAAGTAGAAACAGGTAATCTGCCATTTGCTTGTATACCGCCAAATATTAGCTGCGCAGCGAGACTTTGGGTTATATCATTGTCTTCATAAGCAACAATAAGATGTTGTTGTTGCTCAAAAAACTTTAAACTATACGGACTTCCAAATAGCACTACGATGGTATTAATTTGTTTCGACAGTTCATTGACAAAGCCAATGGTTTCCAACTCTAATCCATAGTCTCTTGAGGCATACCTGCTCATATCTTGTATCCCAATAATCACCAAGTTGAACTTTTTTGCTTCTTTTATAATCGCACTCATGGTCTGTGGAGACATATCTTTTTCAACTCTGAAAATCTTCGTTGGCGCATATTGACTAATTGTCTCCTGAAACTTGCTTGCCTCATTTTTTCTATCACCAATAATAATAGAAGCAATTTTAAGTTTGTCTAGTTGCTTTATAGGCACTAAGTTCTTCTCATTATTTACCAACGTGATTGCTGACTCATATAGCTTCCTGTTGAGTAGCTCACCGTAAGGAGTGTGTAGCTCATATTGTAAGCTATCCGTTTTGATTGGTTTATAATTATTGAGTCCAGCCCAATATTTAGTCTGTAATATCTTTTTTACGCTCTTCAAAACAACCTCTTCTCGAATAATTCCATCTTCTATCGCCTCTCTAATTCTGCTAATTGCCGTAGGCACATCTTCCGGAAAAAGTAATACATCATTACCTGCAATGAGCGCCTCTAAATCAACTTCTCCAGGACCATAAAAACTACTAACCCCTCTCATATTTAATGCATCTGTAAATACCAGCCCTTCAAACCCCAACTTTTGCTTCAAAAGAGTATCAATAGCATTTTTTGATAATGATGTTGCTTTATTCGGGGTACTATCTATTGATGGAATAAATAAATGTGCTGCCATCATGCTCCCGACACCGCTTTTTATCATTTGCTTAAATGGATATAGTTCCAAAGAATCCAGTCTATTAAAAGAGTGAGTAATGGTAGGTAAGGTTTTATGCGAATCTTTATCGGTATCTCCATGACCGGGAAAATGTTTGGCACATGCCAGGACATAGCCATCTTGTAATCCTTTCATGTAGGCTATGCCTTTTGCGGCAACATTATTCATGTCTTCACCAAAGGAACGGTCATTGATCACGGGATTATTAGGGTTGTTATTTACATCAACGACAGGAGCAAAATTAACATGAACGCCCATTTCTTTACATTGTCTTGCAATCTCTCTCCCCATTTGATAGATCAATTGATTATCCTTTATTGCTCCAAGCGTCAGCTGTCTAGGAAAGTTCATTGTGCTATCGAGACGCATACCCAATCCCCATTCAGCATCCATCGCAATCAAAAGTGGAATTTTTGTTATTTCCTGATATCGATTAGTTAAATGAACTTGCTTCTTAGGTTGATCCTGAAAGAAAATCAGTCCTCCGATGTGATGCTCTGTAATTAATGCTTCTATTTCCTTTTGGTGCTCAATACCCCGATTAGAATATGCTGCCACCATAAAAAGCTGACCTATTTGTTCATCCAGTGAGAGTGTTCCCAGAATAGAATCCGCCCATTTTTCACCTTTTTTATCTTTCAAAAAAGGAGGAGTATGTTCTATTGGAGGATGAAAAGAAGATGAAACTATGAGCGTAACAACAACAGAAAATACTACAAAAATAGACTTCATCAGTATTACAACGTCAAATTAATAATAAAGTTGTTCTTAGTGATGCACAATAAATGCATCATAAAACTTGTGTAACAACTCTTTCCTATGCTCATTTGCATCCTCAAAAGAATCAAAATGACCAACTGTATATCGAGTTAGCCCGTCATCCCATTCACGAACTTCTATGTCTTGTGTAGACTTGAAGAAGGGACTGCTTATAGGTATTGTTCTACTAAAAGCAGCAATCTGTACTTTATACCCTTTAGACAAGTCGTCTTTAGGCACTTCCACCTTATCTGTAGATTCCTGTTCTTGCTCCGGTTCTTCAACTGTTTCCTCCTCTTTTAGTGGAATAGGGTGATGCTCCTCTGTCACTTGTTCGATTGCTTTCTCTTTTATATCTTCCTCATGTTCTTTGTCCACCTCTTCTGATATTTTGTCTACTTCTTTATTCTTGGCACTACCTCCTGATATTAATTCTTCAACTATGTCACCCTCTTTTACAAATACCTTATTATCTTTTACAACAATTTTGTCAGCAACATTACCATGGAGGACTTTTACTTGTATTTCTTGATCTAATAAAGGATTTGCAGTGCTTACTATTTTAGGGACAACACGGTTGGTATCTGCTCCTTTTTCTAATAAACGCTGTTTTAACGATCCGCCAAGACTACTGGCAAGATTTACTTTATTTGAATTAGTCGTGTCAGCAAACATAGCTACTTCTAATTTCAAATCAGGATTATTCTTAAGCACATCTTGGATTTTGTTAAAGCTTTTCGTAGAGCTTTTTTTAATTTCTCCTGTTTCGGGATCAACTTCAACCTTACCCACTTTTTGTTCTTTTTCAAAATCTTCTTTCATTTCCACGTCGTGTTCAATCTTCACATACTCTTCGACATCTTTTAAGTTTACTTCCACATGTTTATCTAAAGTTCCATCTTGCGACAAAAAGTGTACGTCGTACTTAGCTCCTGGAGGAAGTGCTAGTAAATAATCTCCAGACATCGCATTTGAATTATACTCTCCGATAACCAAGTCTTTATCAATATCAGTAACAATAATAACAGCATCTACGGCTTGCCCTAACTCATTTACAATTCCTTTCAACACCACTACCACAGGCTCGCCAAACTCGTAGTTTACTTCAACGGTATATATATCTGCTCCACCGAACCCGCCATCTCTTCTAGAAGTATAATATCCTTTTTTGCCATCTGCGGATAGCACAAAATAAACATCATCACCTGAAGTGTTTAGCGGATACCCGATGTTTTTTGGTTTATCCCAACTCTCACCGTTAAAGGCTGTTTTAAAAATATCATATCCCCCCATACTTTTATGCCCTTTTGAGCTAAAAAACAATGTTTTACCATCGACATGCATATAGGGACCCACCTCGTTATACTCTGTATTTACATCCGGTCCCAAGTTTATAGGCTCGCTCCAAGAACCATCTTCCTCTTTCTTACAAACATAAATGTCTCTCCCTCCAAATCCACCGGGACGATCACTTGTAAAATATATTTCGTTACCAGTTCCTGAAAGGCTGACATGCGCCTCCATAAAAGTGTTGGTATTAATGGGTTTAGGCAATAAATAAGGCTGTGTCCAATGTTCACCTACTTTATCACTTTCATATACATCACCAAACTTTCCAAATGCACTGATGTAGAGAAACATCTTTTGTCCATCTGCTGACAAACCAGTAGTTGCTTCATGTGCAATTGTATTAATTGTATCAGTTATGTTATAGGGTTTTCTCCAAATTCCTCCATCGTTTCTGGATACATAGATATCCTCAAAATACATACCATTGGGATCAGGATCGCCATGTATATCTAATTTATCACCTACATTACCCGGTCTTTTTGTCGTAAAAAATAAGTACTCCTCATCTGCCGTCACCAAAGCACTATGCTCATCATACCTGGAGTTAATTGGCTTTCCTAAGTTTTTTATTTCAATATCAATGGGGTTGCCATAAATTTCTTTCGCATTCTTACAATGTTGGATACTTATTTTAGCATCATCTATCAACTCATAATCAGCCATATCAAGCTCGATACATTTTTTATATGACTCCATAGCGGCATCAAAGTGATTATTTAAATGATGGCTTTTGGCGACATAATAATGCAATTCGCTCAGATTGATTTTAAATTTTCCAGACTTTGTAATACCACTTTTCAAAATACTCTCTAAAGTCTTTTCAGCATCTTCTTTATGCTGATAAGTCCTTGTCTGACAGACGGCAAGTTTATATTGATATTCCAAATTATTTGGACTCATACTATCCAATCTTTGATACATGCTTTCGGCACCATCAAAATATCCACTTGCAAAGTAGTTCTCTGCTAAGAATCTCAGCTTCTTTTCTTCTTTACTCACCTTAGCAAAAGTTGATGCAATAGCTATAACAAATAAGCTAGTTAATAAAGATGATTTATATTTTACTGCCATAGTTTTAAAATATTTAAGCACTAAAAATTAGTAACCTTAAACATCAATATATTTCAAGTCACTTATAAAGATATGTTTATCAAACTCAAACATATAGAAAAACCAGCTTTATAAATCAACAGTAGCAAAAGTTACATTTAGATTCGTCCATTTTTTAGTACATTTCAAACTTCTTTTCTGTTTCAAAAAATGTAATTTTACGCCTTAAATATTTGAAATATGTCATTAAGCGAACAAGAGCAAGTCAGGAGGGAATCGTTAAACCAAATTAAAGATTTAGGTATTAATCCGTATCCAGCAGCCCTATTCCCTGTAAACAGCACTTCTAAAGAAGCAAAAGATACTTTTGAAGAAGATAAAGAAGTTATTCTTGCCGGAAGGTTGATGAGTAGAAGAATTATGGGAAAGGCCTCTTTTGCAGAACTTAAGGATAGTAAAGGGAAAATCCAGATTTATATTAACCGTGATGAAATCTGTCAAGGGGAAGATAAAACATTATACAATACTGTTTTTAAAAAATTACTGGACATTGGTGATTTCATCGGTGTAAAAGGAAATTTATTCACTACAAAAGTCGGTGAGCAATCAGTAAAAGTTAAAGAGTTAACAGTTCTGAGCAAATCTATTCGACCACTTCCCATTGTCAAAACAGATGAGGAAGGCAATGTACATGATGCATTCACAGACCCTGAATTACGCTACAGACAACGATATGTTGACTTAATAGTTAATGAAGGTGTTAAAGAAGTTTTTCTGGCAAGAACGAAAGTCATGAATACCATGCGTGACTTCTTCAATGAAAAAGGATATTTAGAAGTTGAAACGCCTATTTTACAACCCATTCCTGGAGGTGCTGCAGCTCGCCCTTTCATTACACACCACAATACGTTGGACATGCCTTTGTATTTAAGAATCGCGAATGAGCTATATCTAAAAAGGCTTATTGTAGGTGGATTTGACGGAGTATATGAATTTGCTAAAGACTTTAGGAATGAAGGGATGGATCGTACCCATAATCCAGAATTTACGGTGATGGAAATCTATGTCGCTTATAAAGATTATAATTGGATGATGGATTTCACAGAAGAGATGATTGAACGCGTTGCTAAGACAATTCATGGTAAACCGTCTTGTACTTTTGGAAAAAATGAAATTAGTTTTGCAAGACCCTTCAAAAGAGTCACAATGACTGATGCTATTAAAGAACACACAGGGTTTGACATAACAGGCAAAACAGAAGAAGAGTTAAAAACCTGGTGTAAATCTAATGGAATCGAAGTGGATGATACTTTTGGGAAAGGTAAGCTAATTGATGAAATTTTTGGGGAGAAATGCGAGCAACATTATATCCAACCCACTTTTATTACCGACTATCCTAAAGAAATGTCTCCATTGTGCAAAGAGCATAGAGACAATCCTGAATTAACAGAACGTTTTGAGCTTTTCGTAAATGGTAAAGAATTAGCCAATGCCTACTCGGAGTTAAATGATCCAATAGATCAAAGAGAGCGCTTTGAAGAACAACTCAAACTATCTGAAAAGGGAGACGATGAAGCTATGTTTATTGATCAGGACTTTTTAAGAGCACTTGAATACGGCATGCCACCTACTTCAGGAATGGGAATAGGAATCGACCGTTTAGTTATGTTTATGACCAACAAGCAATCTATTCAAGAAGTTTTGTTTTTCCCGCAGATGAGACCTGAAAAGCAAGAAAGCTAAAACTTGAAACACAGAAATCAGAAAGATATGGGTTTCGAGTTTCAATATTTCTGATTTCCAGTTTTAGTTTTACCTCAAGCTTTACTTACCTTTAGCATATTTGCCCTCCCCTCTTCTCCGATAGGCATACTGGCGACGTTGATTACATTATCTCCTTTTTCAATAAGACCCTTTTCCAAAATAAAGTCTTTGAGGTCTTTAATGGTATCATCTGTACTTACCATTTTGTCATAGAAAAACGTTCGCACACCCCAGGTCAAACTCATGGTAAATCGAAGATTGGGATTATCAGTAAAAATGAAAATTTGCGCTTTGGGTCTAAAGCTAGAAACCATAAACCCTGTATATCCTGACCTCGACATACCAATGATGGCTTTAGCATCTACTTCATCAGCAATTTTACATGCCGAATAACAGATAGCATCTGACAAAAATGTTGGAGAGGACTCTTCAGCAATATGATACTTATTATAAATATCTTCTTCAGACTCTATATGCGCAATGATCTTATTCATTGTCTGCACCACTTTCAGCGGATGTTTCCCTACTGAAGTTTCTCCACTCAACATCAAAGCATCTGCACCATCAATTACAGCATTAGCTACATCTGTTATCTCTGCTCTTGTGGGCTTAGAACGTTCAATCATACTATCCATGATCTGAGTTGCAATGATTACTGGCTTTGCTGCAATGTTACACTTCCTCGTAATTTCTTTCTGAATCAATGGCATTTGCTCCATAGGTACTTCCACTCCTAAGTCTCCTCTAGCAATCATAATCGCATCACTGACCTCAATAATTTCATCAATATTTTTGCAAGCTTCAGGCTTTTCAATTTTTGCAATTACTCTTGCTTTTGCCCCTTTCTCCTTGATGATCTTTTTTAATTCAAGAATATCCGATGCTTTCCTTACAAAGGAAAGAGCTACCCAGTCTGCATAATTTTCAAGTGCAAAGGTTAAATCTTCATGATCCTTTTCAGTCATGGAAGGAATGGATATTTTAGTATCTGGTAGGTTAACGCCTTTCTTTGGAAACAATGTACAATCATAAAGTGCTTTTGCCTTAACCTCATCCTTTTTGTTAGTACTTGTAACCTCAAGCTCTACCTTTCCATCATCTAACATTACAATATCTCCAACTGCAACATCTTGTGGGAATTTTTGATAACTCATGTAAATGCATTTCTTAGTTCCAATGCATTCCTTTGTTGTAAAAGTTACGGTCTCCCCTACTTTAAAATCAATTGATCCATTTTCTAAATCACCAATTCTTAACTTAGGTCCTTGAAGGTCTGCTAAGATTCCAATATCTTCATGATATTCTTTATTGATCTTTTTGATGTTTGATATGATATTTTTATGATCTTCATAACTGCCATGGGAAAAGTTCAACCTAAAAACATCAGCACTAGCTTGAACTAAACTTAGTAACTCTTCATAAGTTGAACTTGCAGGCCCTGTGGTGGCTATTACTTTTGTTCTATTAAATGATACTGTCATCAAAAATGAGGTTTTTCTTTGAAGCTAATTGATTTGGATCAACTTCAAATATAGCTTGGATTATATTAAGTGAACGTAATTTTTCAGTTAAATCTTCTTTTTCCTCCTCGGAAATATATCCATATATGGCAATAAAAAAATCGACTTCTTTTAATTCTTTCACCAGAAAACTACCAGAAGACTTATTACTCACTAAGTAATAGTCTCTTTTACTCAAACCATCAAAATGATGAAATAGACTGAAAAAACTGACCTGTTTTAGTTTAGCACTATTGATCTCCAAGTCATTCTTTCTTTTAAATTTAGTTTTAATTTCATTGTTGATATACCAACAAAGACGATAATCTTTAACTGGACTTACAATGGCGAGTAAGTCGAAATCATAATCAAACTCTACTTTGAGGATGCTTTTCTTCATCACTTATACAATAATATCCCTAATATAGTAAACTTGGACAACCTACTATTTGTTCAGGAATGATCTTGTAAAAAAAAAGCTAAAAAATTTTGTAATGAATGAACAAATAATTTACTTTGCTTCGCTTAAGGCATATTGTTAATTAAAAAACAAACAATGGCAGATACTGCATCTAGAGTTAAAAAAATTATCGTAGATAAATTAGGAGTTGACGAAAGCGAAGTTACTCCAGAAGCTAGCTTTACTAATGACTTGGGAGCTGATTCACTTGACACTGTTGAGTTGATCATGGAATTCGAAAAAGAATTCAACATCTCTATTCCAGATGAGCAGGCTGAAAACATCAGTACTGTTGGACAAGCGGTTTCTTACTTAGAAGAAAACGTAAAATAATTTTTCATTTAATCTAATTTACAATGGCTTTCAATAGAGTCGTTGTTACCGGACTAGGTGCATTAAATCCATTAGGCAATTCTGTCGAAGAATACAAAGACAATTTGCTTAATGGAGTTAGTGGAGCAGCCCCTATTACTCGGTTTGACGCAAGTAAATTCAAAACGCAGTTTGCCTGCGAAGTCAAGAATTTTGACATCCTCGATCATCTAGATAGGAAGGAAGCTCGGAAGCAAGATGCATTTGTGCATTATGCTATTGCAGCTTCAGATCAAGCCATCAAAGATGCTGGATTGAGTGCGGATAGCATGAATGTTGATAGGATCGGTGTTATCTGGGGGTCAGGAATTGGAGGACTAGATACTTTTCTTACTGAGGTTGGCGGGTTTGCCACTGGTGATGGCACACCTAGGTTTAACCCTTTCTTTATCCCCAAAATGATTATTGACATTTGTCCAGGGCTAATTTCTATAAGGCATGGCTTCAGAGGAATCAACTTCTCCACTGTTTCAGCATGTGCTTCTTCCACTCACGCACTAATAGATTCATTCAATTATATCCGATTAGGTAAAGCAGACGTAATTGTTACTGGAGGATCAGAGGCAGCAGTAAATGAGCCAGGTGTTGGCGGATTTAATGCAATGAAAGCACTTTCTGAAAGAAACGACGACCCTAAAACAGCTTCAAGACCTTTTGATCTGGATAGAGATGGGTTTGTACTTGGAGAAGGTGCTGGAGCGATTATACTCGAAAACTATGAGCACGCAAAGGCTAGAGGAGCAAAAATCTATGCAGAGATGGTAGGTGGTGGCATGTCAGCAGATGCTCACCATATGACAGCACCACATCCTGAAGGCTTAGGTGCAAAGAACGTCATGTTAAATGCTATGGAAGATGCAGGTATAACTGCTCAAGATATTGATTACATCAATGTACACGGAACATCTACTCCGTTAGGGGATATCGCAGAGATAAAAGCGATACAAAGCATATATGGAGATCATATTTATGATTTAAATATTAGTTCTACAAAATCTATGACAGGACATTTATTAGGTGCTGCTGGTGCAATAGAAGCGATGGCTTGTATTTTTGCGGTACAAGACAATATCATTCCACCAACAATCAACCATTTTACCGATGATCCAGCATTTGATGAAAAGATAAACTTAACTTTTCACAAGGCTCAAAAGAGAAATGTAAGGGCGGCTTTGAGTAACACCTTCGGCTTTGGTGGACATAATGCATCCGTTATCTTCAAAAAGTTTGAAGACTAATTCATTTTTCTGAGACATTTTATTTTCGGTTTATACAATCTGTATTTTTCTCCTAAAAGGAAATTTTGCAAGTCGCTTCGTAAAATTACTGGTATAATTCCTAGCAATACAACGCTGTACCTTCAGGCATTACAACACAAGTCTATCGATAATGATGTAAAAGGAAATAATGAACGCCTAGAGTACCTAGGTGATAGTATTTTAGATGCCGTCGTAGCATCTTATTTATTTAAAAAATTCCCCCTCAAGGGAGAGGGATATTTAACACAGCTAAGGTCAAAGATTGTTTCCAGAGAACAACTCAAGAGTGTTGCTCAAAATATGCATCTAGATACCTTAATAAGGTTTGACAAAAAGATCAACTTGTATAAAAGCTCTATTATGGGTGATAGCCTTGAGGCGCTTATTGGAGCCACATATTTAGATAAAGGTTATCAATATTGCGAGCAATATATCCTTGATGTATTGATTGCTCAATATATGGATATGGAATCTATTAAGGAACAGGAATCAAACTATAAAGGTCGGTTGATTGAATTTTGTCAGCAACATAGGAAGGGCATTACCTTTGAAGTAGCCGAGGAAAAACGAAATAAACATAATTCGTTCTTTGTGATACATGCAATTATTGAAGACGAGTTAGTAGGGGTAGGTAAAGACTTTTCTAAAAAGATAGCTACGCAAATGGCGGCAGAAGATGCTTATTTTAAGTTAGTAGCACCTAAGGCAAAGTCATAGTCAAGCCTGCAGAAAGTTGTCTTGATGCTTCTGCCTCCCCATTAAGAAAAGGGCTACTTAGGGCATAATATGCAACAAGGTTAACCTTTCCATAGCCAATCCTGAAGGTAGGACCATATCGCCACTCGTTAATATTCGGAAGGTCAAACACCTTTATCTTCATATCCTCATTAGTAAGCCCAGTAAGATCTTTCCCCTTATATTTTGTGTGATTATTAATAAGGTATCCAGCTTTAAAACCTAACCCAACATGAAACCCTTTACCTTGACCATTTGCCTGACTTCTAAACCTTAGCTCCACAGGGATATCAAAATAAGTCGTAGCGATTTTATTTTTTTCGTACTCTGTTGTTAATTCTGTAAAGGTTGTGATTTCATTGGTATCCTTTCCAACTGCCATATTGTTCTTTATATTACTTACACCAACACCTACCCCAACTCCTAGACCAAAATTGGATTCTCCAAATGGAACATGATTCATTAGATAAAAATTAAACCCAAATGAGTTCCATTTCATTTTCATATTATTAGGGGCGTCTAACCAAGTATCGTAAGTGAAGTCTAAAACAAATTGATTATTTCCTGCATTGTCTTTTATGGCATCTACTTCTTGTGCTATTACAAAAATGCTGTTCATGAAAAGTGCTAATAAAATAATAACCTTAGACATACTTTTAGTTTATTTATTCAAAGATACTTCTCTATTATGATAAACAAAAATCGTGCCAAGACGCAAGGACAAAAAACTATCGAAGTAGCGTGATGGTGCCACTTTTTGATATGACACCTCCAGAAGAAAAGTTACCTGTAATGTAATAAGTATATGCATCCTCTGGAAGATTCTGCCCCTTGTAAGTACCATCCCAAGCAGTCTTCGTATTCATTGTGTCAAATACTTTTGTTCCTCTATAATCGAAAATTCGAAGATGAATATTTTTAACACCATCTCCAATAATCTTAAAAAGCTCATTGCTTACATTACTATTTGGAGAAAATGCATTAGGCACAAAAAGAATACAGGAGATCAAGGTAACATCAGCATTTAATGTATCTATACCGCAGTTTTTGGTAATAACAAGGTGGTACTGTGTGTGCTCTTCGGGACTTACATTTATTTGATTATTTAAAGAATCAATATGAACACCATTTTCCAGCCATCTGTAATTCAATCCTCCATCAGCTAAAAAAATAAGCTCCTCTCCATAACATATCGTGGTATCTCCAAAACCACTGAGATGAATGCTATCATCAATAACCTCAATGTCTACAAAAGCCGTATCAAACTGGCATCCGTTTGAAACCACTAATTTAGTATGAAAGATTCCTGGGCTTTCATAAATATGGTTGGCATTCATTGTTGTTGCCGATGAATTATCAGAAAAAGTCCATGTATATCCTGCAATATTACCGCTTGAGGTATCGGTAAACTGAATGCTATCTCCTACACAAATAAAAGTGTCAGAAGGCATAAAACCTGCTTCTAGTCCAAAATCCCACTTAGAAAGCCAATAGTCAACTCCACCTTTACCGTCAACAGTTTTGTCTCCTGCTGCTGAATCATTTGCTGATCGAGAAAACAAAACATAGCTACCATCTGGTCTTTCATAAACACGTCCATCTTTTTCCCCTCCAAAAGCATCACCAATTGTATAATCCCATTCTTTATTACCCGAACTATCTAGTTTTAAAAACCATATACCTAACGGTGAACCAAACGGAGCAGAATCAATATCTTCTGTAACGTCTCCTGTATTGGGAAGAATACTGTACGTATCGCCAGAAAGCAAAAAACCTTTATCACAAGTCTCTTCAAAGTGGAACAATTCTTCAATAGAATCTCCTCCAAAAGCTTCTGTCGCCCAAATGATGTTGCCACTTGACAGGTCTAATTTAGCCACCCAGTAATCCCCAGTCACTGACGATCCAAGATACCCACCATTTACATCTCCGTCATTAGAAAAAGTGACGCTTGCCATTAATGGATTTCCATCTGATGCATTAACAAGAAACTGAGGCTGCCCTTCATCTTTGAAGCCACCAATTGCATTTGTCCAAAGGGTATCGCCTGTATTCGCATCCAGTTTAACTAGCCAAGCATCTGTACAGTCTCCTATTGGACAAGTCATTCCCGCATGATAATCTCTCACATCACCATTATCTGAATTTGTCAGTACCGCTAATAAGTAGTTATTATCATCCAATAACAGTAAATCACCAGACCACTCATATTGATCTCCTCCCAATATCTTTGTCCATAAGGTGTCTCCAGTATTTTGATTTAATTTAACAACCCAAGCATCTAGCCCAAAACCACCATGATAACCGTGAACGTCTCCATCAACGGAGTTGCTTGTTCCTGAGATAACATAATTTCCATCGCCACCTTGAATGACCGTGTTTGCGGCATCTGTATTTGAACCACCGAGGGCTTTTGTCCAAATAGTATCACCTGTTGTCTCATTTAGTTTCACAACCCAAATATCTAATCCATTGTGAAATCCAACTACATCCCCATCGTTGGAATTTGTTATACCAAGTAAAATATAGTTTCCGTCTGCACTTTGGATAACTTCAATAATATCATCATCTCCTGTACCACCTAAAACGTTTGTCCAAATAGTATCACCTGTATTTCCATCTATTTTTATAGCCCAGATATCATCATAAAATGCCCCTCCATGCTTACCGTGTATATCATCATCATCAGACTGCGTGATACCAGTGACTAAATAGTTGTTATCATTAGTGGCGATGCAATGTAATGATCCAAGTCCTGGCGACTCATCCCACATACCACCCAATGCTCTTGTTGTCCAAATAGTATCACCATTATTCATATCTACTTTTACCGCCCAAAGATCTGTATTAAACTCAGCAAAGCCTCCTCCATGCTTTCCTCTCACATCTCCGTCAATAGAATTTGTTGTCCCTATGATAAGCGCATTACCTTGTTGATCAAAAACGATCTCTTCTGGAGCGTCTTCATTGCTTCCACCGTATACATTTTGCCAAACGGAATTACTAGGTTGAGCAATGGCAGAAAAGCCAATTACCAAACAAAGTAGTAAGTTAAAATAGCATTTTGTCATTTTCTAAAGTTATATAATTTCAAATAATTACGATGATTTAAAGCTATCTTAGCGACCAGAGTATAATTTGTACTATGAAATTTTCAGCGCTTAACTTAGATCAACAAATATTAGAGGCACTCTCCTACATGAACTTTGTTGAGCCAACTCCCATTCAAGAAAAGATAATACCCGAAATACTACAAGACAAAGATGTAATCGCCTGCGCACAAACAGGAACTGGCAAAACAATAGCTTTTGTTTTACCCATTCTTCAAGATCTTATCAAAAAACCTCGTGAAACGGTAAGCGCACTTATTTTAGTTCCAACACGAGAATTGGCCATTCAAATCGACCAACAAATTCAAGGATTAGCGTATGACCTTCCAATAGAATCTATCGCTATATATGGTGGTGGGGATGGCAGCAACTGGGATACTCAAAAGCGGGCATTAACATTGGGAAGTAATATCATTGTGGCAACGCCAGGAAAACTAATCTCACATTTGAATTTAGGTTATGTAAAGTTTGGTGATGTTACTCATTTAGTCCTAGACGAGGCGGACCGAATGCTGGACATGAATTTTTATGATGACATTCAAAAGATAGTTAAACACTTACCTGGACTCAAGCAAAAGTCGATGTTTAGCGCTACCATGTCACCAAAAATAAAGAAGCTAGCTAAAAGTTTACTTCATAACCCAACGGAGGTAATATTAGAGCTATCAAAGCCTGCTGAAGGTGTTTTACAGGCTGCGTACTCTGTTCATGAATTAGAGAAGGCAAAACTTATTCAAGGCCTGATACTAGACAAACCTAACTTGAACAAAGTTTTGATTTTTTCATCTACCAAAAAGAAAGTTTCTGAAATCGTAAGAGCACTTCGTGAGGTTGGTATACCAGCTGCTGGAATCTCTTCAAATTTGGAACAAAATCAACGGGAAGAAGTACTTTTGAGTTTTAGGGCTGACAAAATAAAAGTTCTTGTTGCTACCGATGTTTTAAGCAGAGGTATTGACATTAAAGATATCAACTTGGTTATTAACTACGATGTGCCTAATGATGCTGAAGATTATGTTCATAGAATTGGAAGAACTGCAAGAGCTAATACCACAGGAATTGCAATAACGCTAATTAATAGAAAAGATGAGCCTAAGTTTAAGTCTATAGAAACTCTTATTCAAAAGAGCGTACATAGAATTCCAATGCCTTACTAAATTTCTTATTGGAATAATAATTCAATCTTTTCATTAAAATAATGTAATAAAATCAATATCAACACATTGAAAGCAGATGTGGGGTTTTCAAAATATTAAGATAAAGAAAAGCTTTATTTAGATTTCAAGGCTCTAGTTGTATTTTCTTTTCATGAAAAATACGATACTAGTTCTAGCTTTATTATTTTCTATCTCCTCATTAGCCCAAAACCCTTCAGATAAACTCGTTAGTAAATTTCAATATAGCATTGGAGGTTCATTTAATGAAAGACTACATAGGGCTGAAGAATTTGACGATAATATCATTTTAATCATGTCTTCTAGTTCATCTGATGGGCACATCGAGGGACAACATGGATCTTCATCAACTTATGACATTATTATTGCAAGCCTGAGTAAAGTCAATGGTGATACACTCTGGATATCTAGAGCACTTGGAGGAAGTCAAACTGAGGCTTTACTTGGCGACTTAAGGGTTATTCAAACCACTGACGGTAATTATGTTTTCACAGCAACTGTCAATTCCAATGATGGCGATGTTTTTGACAAATTTTCAGGAAGTGGCGGAGATAGGGATATTTGGGTTTTTAAGCTAGACCAAGCTACTGGAGATCCAATTTGGTTTTCAGAAGCATTTGGCGGAAGTCGTGATGAATATTTCCCAGAAATGATAGAAGATGGCAATGGAAATATCATAATAAGAAGCACTACTTTTTCAGATGATGGAGATATTACTGGGAAATTCACTTCTGGTGCTGGAGATAGGGATATTTGGATAATAAAAGTTGATGGAACAAATGGAACGACGATCTGGGAATCGGAAGCACTTGGGGGTTCTGGAATTGAATGGATTACTGGAATACTTTTAGGCAATGATGGCAATCTGATCTGTTACGGATCAACCTCATCGGACAATGATGGAGACGTTACTGGGGGACATGGGGGCTCTCAGGATATGTGGATTATAAAACTTGATGCCGGCAATGGAAACAAAATCTGGGATATCCCAATCGGTGGAACAGGAATAGAGTTTGCAAGAGATGCCCACTTAACTTCTGATGGCAACATTATCATTTTCGGAAATACGAATTCATCAGATGGTGATATTCTGAGCAATCATGGCGCAAAAGATGCTATCGTTGCTAAAGTCAACACAACTAACGGCTCTTTAATCTGGGTTAGCAGAGGGTACGGTGGCTCAAATAATGATGATCCAATAAAAGTACACCCATTAGGCTCAGATAAGTTTCTAATGCTTTGCCATACACAATCTTTTGATGGAGATATCAAGCAGAAGTTTAGTACTAACATAGGAGCTCAAGACATTTGGTTTGTTGAATTTGATGCCACCACACAAGATACCTCTTGGACATCCAGAGCTTATGGAGGATCACTTGGTGCTTTTGTTAAAGATATTTACCCATATAACTCTGAACTTTATGTTGTCGCAACTTCTAGCTCCAATGACGGTGATTTAATCGGCAAAGAAGGACCTGATAATAAAAATGACTGGTGGGTATTAAAGATAAATACATTAACGCACGACATAAGTTTTTCAGAAGCTTTAGGAGGAGATTTTCAGGAAGAATATTATTACTCTACATTAGATTGCTATGGCGGATTATTAATTAGTGGTGACACCTACTCTATGTCTCCTATTGGGGAAGTAACTCAATCCAGTCCCCCTGGAGTTTTTGAATCTTTATGGATGATTCAATTGGACAGAGACTTAAATGTGAGGTGGGATAAAGTTTGGTCTGACAGTAGTACTGGCAGTAATCATGTCGAACATGGATGGGGTTTCCCTTTAGATGACGGCGGTGTTGTTCTCATAGGAAGCACTGGTTCAGATGCAGCAGCAGCAAATAAAGTAGTTACCTCACATGGAGCAACTACTAATGTTAGAGATGTATGGGTTACTAAACTAATTTGGGATGTTGACTACAGCATCACGACTAATTTTGACTCTTTATCTAATGATGATACGCTTTGCACGGGAACCATAATTAATTTCAACTATAATGTTGATGCGGATATTGCAGATGAATATATTTGGAGTTTTGGCAATGGAGATTCCTCTTTGGAATTAACTCCTAATTATACCTTAAGCGACTCTGGTGAATATAATATTACACTTGTTCTAAGGAAAAATTGCGCTCCTCTGGATACGGCATTTTACTCAATACTAGCGAAAGGACTTGAGCTAGACCTTGGTTCCGATACTATGTTATGCAGTAATGAGACTTTAGTATTAGATGCTCAAAACCATAATGCCCAGCATTTATGGAACACTGGGGAGACCAGTCCAAGTATAATTGTATCGGATACTGGAATCTATTTTGTCACTAGTATTGATCCAATTTCAGGATGTGACGTTTCAGATTCTCTCACAATTAGCCCTTGTGATGACAGCAACAATATGACGAATAACTTAATCTTTATTCCCAATAGTTTTAGACCAGAAAGTAATAACGTAAATGAGTCTTTCAGAGTATTAGGTCTTTCTTCTAATGATAATGTCTTAATGAGCATATATGATAGACATGGAAAGCTTCTATTTGCAGAAGCAGGTACTGAGATTTTTTGGGATGGCTCTTTTAGGGAGTCTCAAAAACTAAATGCAGGAAACTATATATATGCTATTACCATAAATAATACGGAATTCTATACTGGTAATATTACCTTAATAAGGTAACTTAAGTAAATGCATTTTTACATTTCATTGTAGTGGAAAAAAAGTGCATAACTCACCTTTTCCATGATTTTCAATAGTGATACCTTTACGCTCTTATGAGCAAAAAAATAAAATCAGCACTAATCTCAGTTTTTCACAAAGATGGATTAGAACCAATAGCCAGACTTCTTAACGAGCAAGGTGTAAAAATATACTCTACTGGAGGAACCCAGTCTTTTTTAGAAGAATTGAACATCAAACCTGTTGCAGTTGAAGATATTACCAGCTATCCATCTATACTAGGCGGACGTGTTAAAACTTTGCATCCCGCTGTTTTTGGTGGCATCTTAGCAAGAAGGGATGAAAAAAATGACATTGAACAGATCAATGAATACAATATTCCAGAAATAGATCTCGTTATCGTTGACTTATACCCATTTGAGGCAACCGTTGCTTCAGGAGCTAGTGAGCAAGATATTATCGAAAAAATTGATATTGGTGGCATCAGCCTTATTAGGGCCACTGCCAAGAATTTTAAAGATACATTGATTGTTTCCTCAATGACTCAATATGGTGAGGTGCTTGATATTTTAAAGAATAATAACTGCGAAACAACGCTAGAACAAAGAAAGTCTTTTGCTGCGAAAGCTTTTGATATATCATCGCATTATGATTCAGCTATTTATAATTACTTTTCAGAAGACCAAGAGGCTTCAGCATTAAAAATAAGTCACACTTCTTCTAAAACTTTGCGCTACGGTGAAAACCCCCATCAAAAAGGAGTGTTTTACGGTAATTTAGATGAACTATTCGACCAATTACACGGCAAAGAGCTATCTTATAATAACTTATTAGACGTTGATGCTGCTGTTAATCTAATAGGAGACTTTTCTCAAGAGCAACTCGTATTTGCTATACTCAAACATAATAATGCTTGTGGTGTTGCCATTAGAACTTCTTTATTAGAAGCGTGGAAAGACGCTCTTGCTGGAGACCCAGTATCTGCTTTTGGTGGAATATTAATTACCAACACTACAATCGATACAGCAACTGCTGAAGAAGTTAACAAGCTATTTTGTGAAGTAGTCATTGCTCCAGATTATACGAATGAAGCATTGGAAATCTTAAAGTCAAAAAAGAATCGAATAATTCTTAAGCAAAAGCCTACTGTATTGCCTTCTATGCAATACAGAAGTGCCTTAAATGGGATTCTAGCACAAGAAAAGGATTCTAAAGTAGATATACGCTCAGATTTTAAAACTGTCACTAAAAAAACTCCAACGGAGGAAGAATTATCTGATTTAGAATTTGCTAACGTTTTAGTAAAACATACTAAATCTAACACAATCGTTCTTGCAAAAAACAATCAATTGTTGGCAAGTGGAACTGGGCAAACCTCAAGAGTTGACGCATTGAAGCAAGCTATTCACAAAGCCAAGTCTTTCAATTTTGATCTAAACGGTGCAGTAATGGCATCAGATGCTTTTTTCCCATTCCCTGATTGCGTGGAAATTGCTCATAATGAAGGAATCAACACAGTTATTCAACCAGGAGGATCAATAAAAGATCAAGAGTCAATTGACTATTGTGATAACAATGATGTGACTATGGTGATGACTGGGACACGTCATTTTAAGCACTAGCTGACCAACAAATCGTTGAGATATTTGCATTATACAAATTTTATCTATTTAAAATGTCACTCATTACCATCAATATTTTAAACTATACCTGCTTTCTATTTAACAAACTTGTAAAAATAAATCTGACTGCTGCTTGGATCACATTTTTTTAGCCATAGTTTCTTTTTAGTTCGAGCTTCAATGATAAATTCTCCATTTGAATTTTCATTACTATATTCAAGATAAAATTGAACCATATTAGGGCATTCTGGGGTGTTAATCTTCCTTTTAAAAATTCCCCAAGAATACTCTGAAGCCATACTTTCTCCATTTTTTTTGTATATCATCTCTAGTTCTTTGCTCTCATTAACCTTTAACGTATGCATATCATTTTCTGATATTGAATTTTTTGAGGCAAAATGATATGAAACCCCCTCATCCGTTGTTTCACGAATCTCCTCAAGTTTCCAGATCCCATTAATTTTCTTCCGATGATTTTCCAGTTGTTTTTTAGCTATCGGCTCTTCCAATTCAATTACTACTCGTTCACACGCAATTAAAGAAATTAGTGATAAAGAAATAAGTACCTTTTTCATTTTTAGTAAATTTTAGTCGTTTAAAAATCTCAGAACCATTGGAACACTTTTGTGCCAAATTGCTCTAGTAAAAGATTCATCCAAAACAAAACGAGAAGTGGCAACACCAGTATGCCAAGCTTGTTGAAGTGCCATCCTGCTAAAATCTCCCCATGAATCAGATGCATGATAGAACGCGTCATTCCGCATGCATAACACTCCATATTGGCAAGCGATTTTGATAAACAAATACTATGACCGTTATCAAAATAATCAGCAGATAAGAGCATAAGCACAATTGGAATTAAAAGCAGAATAGCTACTCTTAATAAGTTCATTAATCTTTTATATTTCATTATAATAGTCTCCATTTTTCGGTCTTAAATCGCCAAGAATTATTCTAATAAAATCTACTAGAGCCCAAATACCACATCCCCCTAGCGTCAACAATTGAATAATACCTATTCCGATATACCCTAAATAGATACGATGAACCCCTATAGCCCCAAAAAAGAATGCCAATAACAAGGCTACCCACTGATTTCTATCTTTTTCACTTTGCATTGTATTTGCCTTAGTAACCTTTGATTGAGGTTGATCAAGATTTATTTTCATTTCATCTAATTCCTCGTTCAACATCTTCGTATCAACAACATTATAAAACGAATTTGTTTTTGTTGAAGCAGTTAGGGTTAACAATTCAGGTTTTCTTAAAGAAACACTAGAATAATTTTTTGAGTCAAATCCTCTGGATTGCATCGTTTTTAGAGTGTTTATCACAACAGTTTTCTCATCCCGATGTTTTCTTTTACTTGATCTAACTCGTTTTGTTTTTAAGTTGTCAAATGCTGTCTTACTATCAAAAGAATAGCAGGCCAACTCCTGTGAAGTTTGGCATGAGCTAAATGCCAGACTGATAGCAATTGTCAGTAATAATATCTGTTTCATTTTTATTTTATTTTGTAGTTAATTAAAAAGCTAGCCCAAAATCAATATTGGTTTCCAAACCTACCTGCTCTCCAGACGGTCGGACAAAGTAGCCTGGTCCAAAATTGATGTCCATATATGCATATTTCCCTATGCGTCTTTGAATCCCATACAATACTGAGAAAATAGCTTTATAATTACTATTATTAACATGAAAGGAATGCTCTCCCTGCACCGATATATAATCTGCCGAAAAGTTATTTGCACTTTTCCCTTCATCAATCCTTTTATTTAAGTTATAATAATAGCGTGGCGCTATGACATAAAATGCCTGAAGGTCATCTCTTATGTCGGATACATCTTGTCTATTCCAGGAAAATAGACCCAATCCTCTTGTACCCACTTTTACCAACATTGAGAAGTTACTAACCACTTTCCTTTCGTATCCAAACTCAAGTCTATTAAAGGCTTTACTCCATAAATCAATTTTAATCAATTGAAGTTTCTCTTCCTGTGCTCGAACTAGGTAGTCGTATTTATATTTAAAACTAGTTGTATCCAATTCTTCCTCTGAATATTCAGAGGATACACTATTCTGCGCAAAACTTAAACTGGCAAAAAAAACAATTATTACTGATAAATTAAAAACCTTATTCATATACTATATTTAATATTTTAATCTCTCCAAACGAGTTTGAAATTTGTATCTCCTTTTCCCCATTTGTTTGAAATGTTTGTCTTGAATCATCAATAATCAATTTATCCCTTAACTTATTGGGAACAGTTATATCTCCGTATTGATTAACAAAATCAAATCCAAACTCCGTCAGACTTCCTGTTTCTATTTGAATATCGGAACGTTTTGCTGTTATATTAATATTGGACACATCATTTAGAATTCCAAGTATAACATCCGCGTAGCTAAGGTTTGCGACAAACACCCCTCTGTGTTTATGCATTTCTATTTTAGCATATTTGGCAGTACAATTAACATTTCCTGAGCAATTTCTCATAACAATATCCCCATATTTAGCAGTAATATCTATATCAGAAAGCAAATCATTTAGATACAAATCTCCGTATGCCGCGTCCATAGTTAGGCTTCCCGATACCTTTTTTATAACTGTATTGCCATAATTATTGGTAATTTTAGCTTCCACTCCAATTGGTAAAAACACTTCATATTCCGCCCTTAGGTCTGCTTGAACACCATCTGTATTCTTCGGTAATACAAAAAAGTTCTTCAACTCAATAACATCATGCTCATCTTTAAGTATATATCGGCAATAATCAATCTCTCTATCAATAACCTCTCTGCTGTTATGTTTTGCAATCAGCTTTAATTGAACAACAACTAATTTCTTGGTCCATCCTGTTATATTAACCATTGCTTTCTCTCCTATGATTTCAATCCTTTGGTTTTGGTAAGGAAAGCTTTTGTCAATAGTTTTTGTCAACACTTTTACATTCTCTTGACCATGTCCCAATGATATGTAGCTTGCAAAGGCACAGATCAACCAAAGTTTATTATATTTTCTAATTACCTTTATCATCCTGCTAAATATTGAAATAGTTCTTTTGAAATTTCTACTCGTTCTTTTCTGATTCTTATTTGATATTTTAATAATTGATCGTTAGGCATTTTGCTTATTTCTTTTTTCAACTCCTCTTCAGCCTGAGTTAAATCTTGATATTGCTGCATCAAATCTTTGAAGTATGGTTTTTCACACTGTAGTTGAACACTTGCACACTGATATTGAATATAATCCAACAAATCAGCTTCTTCAGCTTCTTCACTTAATAGCACATTAGGCTTAACCTCTACTTTTTCGACATCATATTGTACAGTATAACCTTCAACGTTGGTTTTAATTGGATTAACAATCCAGAACAAACCGACTATCAGTAATATTGATGCAGCAATTCCTACAAACCACCGCTTATTTTCAAGCTGTAACCCTATCTTTCGTGGATGTAACCGTTGCTGCATCTCTGTCCATACTTCTGGAGCCTGATAGTTTGGCAACTCACGGATAGCTATTCGCAATGCATCATAGTTTTCCTCCTCCCAAGTCTCGTGTCGTAACCTATTACTAAGCTTTTCCCAAACGTCCTTTCGTGGTTTTCGTTGCTCCATATCGGATAGTTCCGATGACATCTTATTTTGTATCTTGCCTGAAATGAATTCCCAAGAACTTTCCTTCGGCATATATTCTGGCAAATGCTGAATTGCTTGACGTAGTATGTGTTTATTTTGTTCCATTAATACATCAACTCTTTTAATTTACCTTGCAACATTTTTTTTGAATGGTACAATTGGGATTTAGAGGTTCCCTCCGAAATATCAAGCATATTGGCAACTTCCTTATGTGAGTATCCTTCTACCTCGATTAGCGTAAAAACAGCTCTATAACCTGTAGGCAACTCTTTAATCCCCTTTTCTAGATATTCTCCTGTAAGGTTTTCATCCCAAATTATTGGTTGATCATGCTGTTCATGATGTAAAACAACTGTTTCTCTTTGCTTTTTTATTTTGGCAAGTGCCGCTCTTACCACAATTGTTTTAATCCATGCACCTAATGTGGATTGCTTCTTAAATTTTGATAAGCTCTTAAATACTTCAATGAATCCATCTTGTAATACATCATGTGCTTCGTCATCATCGTTCATCATCCTATAACATATCGTGTACATGGCATCTTTATATCTATCATACAAAGCCTTTTGCATTTCTGGCTTATTGTCTAAACATCCTGACAATAATTCTTCTTCATATTTATCCAGCTTAAAGTCCATTTAGAAGTTCTATTTATTCAAAGTGGTTTTAAGATTGCAAAAGGTTGTATGAGATATATAATTTTTATTCGTAAACGTATCTTCCAGCACCTTGTAAAAACGTTTTATCACTGTGACTTAGCTCAGAATCTTCTATAATTAATTTATTTTGTGCCAATTCTACAATGTTCATATTTGCCACTTGTGCAAGATCAATTAACTCTTCAAATTTGACTCCATTTTCGTCTTCCAAAATCACTTTTTTCGTTGTAAAAACCAATTGATCTTTTCCATTTGTTGTCTCATTATCAATAAAACTCCATGAACCAGAAGCTTTCATAGTATAGTCTTCTAATTGACTACCAGGCAATGCTTTATATTCAATAGTAATGGTGTAGGTTTTATCATTATTAAGTTCCAATATTACTTAAGTAATACTCACGTGCTTCTTCAGTTGATGTAACTGCTTTATCATCTCTAGTTATTGTCACATAATTTACTGTTTCTATTGAACCATCATAGGTACCCTCTTTACTATAAGAAAATGAACCAAAATCATCAATCGATTCATTTTGAGGATCGTAAGTCCACTCGGAGGATATCATGATAAGATCTTTACAATTGCTCTTCTTTCATATCACTCGTAACAAGTTCATCCTTTTGGCAACTAAACAAAGCAATTGCTGTGAATAGACCGAATATAATTTGTCTTTTCATTTTAAGGTTTAAATAACTTAAAGTGAATATTAGATTTGAAATGGTTGTATGAAGGTTTATTTTTTAATATTTTCTATTACTTACATTCTAGATCGAAGTGTAAAGAACAATAGCTAAGTACATTTAGCCTCTAACTT
The DNA here is from genome assembly GCA_030426955.1 of Bacteroidia bacterium. Taxonomy (GTDB): domain Bacteria; phylum Bacteroidota; class Bacteroidia; order Chitinophagales; family JAUHXS01; genus JAUHXS01. The sequence goes on from JAUHXS010000004.1 coordinate 311,067, forward strand.
TTTGTTCCTAAACTAGCGTTAACTTTTCATAACCAAAACAAATGGCACATCAGTATTAAATTGCCCGAAATTTAAATTCCTAAGAAGAATGATAATCTAGCACGAATCGTAAAAAAGTCATAAATACAGTTATTCAACCAGGTGACTCCATCAAAGATCAAGAATCAATCGATTATCGTGATAATAATGATATTATCATGGTGATGACTGGAACACGCCATTTTAAGCACTAGAAATCTAGTTAACTCATAAGTTCCAGAGCTTAAAGTTGCAACACATTTAGCCCATCCTCATGCATATCTCTTGATGTTGGCATACCCACAAAAGAAAGCGGAAATTGAGGATATTCTTTTACGAAGCGTTTGTATTTGCTTTTTTTAATATTGCTGGCATCGTATTTTACTTCTAATGCATACCCTTGATCATTTTGCTCCTCAATCACAAAATCTACTTCACCTCCATTGGCTAACCGCCAGTAGTTAATATTTTCTAAGTAATGCTGATCTCTTAGAACTTGATAAACATAGTTCTCAACTATCTGCCCTTGGTCCAGTCGATTATGCAAATCCTGAAAGTTATTTAGAATGGAATTCCTAAATCCTAAGTCGTTAAAGTATAACTTAGGCATTTTGGTTAATTCACTTCTAATGTTTTTATAATAGGGTCTAATTAACTCTACATGAAAGCATTTTTGTAGAATCATCGCATATCGATCTATCGTTTTGATATCTACACCAAGTGTATTAGATAGTTCATGCTTATTTAACAAATTGCCAATCTGACTAGCAAGCAGTTTAAGTAAATTATAGAAGACAGACTCCTTATCAATTCCCGATTCTAAAATATCCTTTTTTAGGTAGGATTGTGTTAATTCTCGCAATCTATCTATTTTATGCTCCAAGTTAGCTTCTAATACTACTGCAGGGTATCCGCCATAGACTAAGTATGATGATAGCAAATGAGTTAACTCTGTTAAGTGCTGACTTATGTAGTCTTTACGTTTTTTTATCATTTTATATTCATCGGCTAAATCATCCCTATTGTTAAAAAGTAAAAACTCATAAAATGAAAGTGTATATAATCTAAAAATTTTTTTTCTACCTGCTAATGAGTCTTTAAACTTTGTGTCAATATAAAACGCACTGCTCCCAGTAGCAACAACTTTTAAATTACCAGCATAAGTATCGTACAAATATTTAAGCAAATTAGACGGATCTTTTGCCAATTGTATTTCATCTATAAATAAGTAGACTGGGGTTTCTAACTTCTTATCATGGTTCATTGGTGGTATTTCAGACATATAACGAAAGATGTTTTTCACATCATTATTTACAGCACTTAAAACACTAGCATCCTCAAAAGTCAGGTAAAAACAGTCATATCTAGATTCCCTTAATTCCTGGTAAAGCGATTTGATTAAATGAGTTTTTCCAACTTGCCTAGCTCCAATTAATATGGTAAACTCTTTTTCTGGCAAATGTTCTTTCAGGTCACTATACAGGAGTCTAGAATACATTTCCTTGCACTAATATTTGTATGTTTTCATATACAAATATACTAAAAGGATCATTTTGATCCAAAAATATCGGTTTTTATTGGATTTTGATTCCAAAAATATCGGTTTTTATTGGATTTTGATTCCAAAAATATCGGTTTTTTTAGGACTAGAAATTCCAAAATATTCAAAAAGACGCTATTCCTGTAATGCTTATTGCCTTGAGCTCACCTTCTGGAGTTCCCAAAATAGCAATATGGCCTCCATCCTTATAAACATCTTTTAGTTTAAAAATTGTGCTTGATTGCAATGGAGCGCCTGGAGCAGGTCTTCCTATCGAGTTAAACAAGTATACCTCATTCTTGTTATAGTTGATTACTCCAACTAGATCAGAAGTTTCAAACAAGCCAAAATTATTGCTCGTATCTTGAAAGGTATAATCATATAACAAGTTTCCATCAATATCATTTACCCGTAATGTATTTTTATCAAGAAATACATTTTGTGGTTTTTTATTTATGATGGTATACATAAATTGATGTTCCTTAGAAAGGGTAGCATTTCCTTGAAACTTACTAATTTCACCGTTAGTGCTAACGCCACATATTACTCCTGCCGAATCGGTAGTAATTATTTTGTACGGCTTAGAGCTTTTATTTATGTAGAAAGGATTATTAAGATGTGTAACTATTCGCGTCGGCTTGATTCGGTATTCTCCTCTTCTATTAAATATATGCACAATTCCTGAATCATTCACTGCAACTATATAGTCTTTCCCATCTTGACTAAAATGTTGGATAGGCCTACTTATGATTCCCAGGTTTTTTTTAGGATTCCAACCAGATAAAGGTTTACCAGTTTTTTCAAAACCATATAAATTGCCATTCTTACTAGCAATGAAAAACCTATACTTTTTATTTTCATCATAATCTACCAAAAAGACTGGGTTTGAAGCTTTGTCATTTAGTCTTAAAGGATACTTAGCTACATCATTTCCATTGCGATCGATCAGATAAATCTTATCTTCAGTATTAAAAAAATATTGCAATTTATCATTGCTATAAAAATCTATTTGGTAAATCCTCCCTAAGATTTTTTTGTCTATCTGTCGTTTCCACAACACATGACCTCCTTTTGATAGTAAGTACAATTCATTATTATCATTTTGCACCAAAATTTCAACCTGATCATTGTTATGATTAGCCACGTAAGTAGGCTGTTGCGTTATTGGTGCACCTAGTTGCATAGACCAAAGCAATTCTGATTCTTTGGTTATATGCTCTCCATGAGCAATATAGCCGTTTGTAAAAAATGCATCTCTTTGATAAGAAAATTGAAGTGCAGATCTTCCAAATTTTTTATAGGTCATGCTATTTTCTGATAATAGCTCTTCCAACTCCTCATTTACAAAACCTTTTAATATCTCTAGTAACTTATCCTGTCTCATGTATACATACATATTAATGTTTGAGGTTAAGTTTTCTAAAAATTCGATATACTCAAAGTCCTTGCTAATGGTATTTTGATTGACATAGGCATCAATGACAGACCGCAAAGTCAGACTATTTTCGCTTAGAAATATATAATCTTTGATAACAGTAAAGTAAGGATCTGACATACCGTTGTATTGTTCATGAAACAATGATTTCATAATAGTTGGAGTAAAGACCCTATAGATTGAATAATCTTCTTTGTATGTTTCGCTTGATACATCTTGCATACTAGCTCCCAAAAGCATTGAAGTTGCCTGCTCTTCATCTTTCACTTGAACAACTACGTAAGATTCGTCACTAAAATCACTATCATAAGATTCATTAACCACGTATGCCAGTTCCGAACCAACCCACGAATAATCAACCAACCCAGTATCAGAATGGGAGGAATTTCTATCTTGAATCAAATCACTTACCTTTTCTCCATTTAGATAGTACATAAAAGATATATCAGCGGGTAGGTATTTCATCATTCTCGCCGTTGTCGGCTGTGTTGTCAACACATCAATAAATGAGGGTTGATCTTTTTTTACTGTATATCCATTAAAAAACAGCTCTTTCTCTTTCAAAACAATATCAATCTCCGACCATGCCGCAAAAGCACCCAATTGAGCTACCCACTCTTTATTCTGTGAGTTTACAAAGGTTGAAAGTAGCTTGGGTAAATTTTCGTAAGATACATAAACAGTGAGGTCATAACTCTTCCCTGAAAGCTGCTTAACTTGCTGAAATGCCTTGTCATCTAGTATTGAATTCTGCTTCTCTAGTTGGATAATTGCATAGTCCACTAAGAAAGGGGTAAAACTTCCTACCCAAATATCATCAAGTATGGTACATGTGTAAGTTAACTCACTTATAGGCATGGTAATATCATAAACATCATGATCTTTAAACTTCCTCTTACTAAAGATGACCTTGCTATCACTTACTTGATTCATCATCTTCTCCACAGACCAACGTTTATTTGGTGGTAGTCTCATAAGATGCAATAAGTCAAACGACTTGGCTCCTGTATTATGAACAGAAACCAGTACCTCTGGTGAAATAGCAACGCTATCTAGAAAAACGATAGCTTGTTCATACTTTTCAAATAAGCTAACAGACTTGAGATCTTTCCAAAGTTTACTTTTTTGGGTATTATTTTTAAAGTTTTTCGAATCATTTACTTTAAATATTAGTGCGGCATTGTCAGGAACCAATTTATAAAGAGATATTTTATCTCGTGAGACTTCGAAAAAGCTATAATATGTTGCACCAGCTAATAGCAAACCAATTGTAATACTAATAAATATTAAAGCCCTTTTCATATGTGTCTAGTTGTCTTTAAATTGACATACGAAATCTCTGCCCAGCTGACAGGTAAGTTTAAAATTAAGATAACCATTCTTAAATGTGCTAACTATTATTTTATTAGACATGTCGGTTTCATTTACAGAATTATTCTCTTAATTTCACAAAAGTCCTTCACGAAGTTACACAAATGAACAGAAAATTACTCACAGTTGGTGCATCATTTGCCTTACTATCAATTGTGCTGGGAGCATTCGGAGCACATTGGTTAAAATCTAAACTAACACCTGAAGCATTAGCTACATTTGAAGTAGGCGTAAGATATCAGCTCTATCATTCACTGGCATTGTTAATAGTTGGCGGACAACACCTTAGGCTAATTTCTAAACGAGATATCATTGGTCTGCTGTTCATATCAGGCATTATATTATTCTCAGGCTCTATCTATTTACTTTCCCTAAAAAGCTTAATTGGAGTTGATACTAGTTGGCTAGGGCTTATCACCCCAATAGGTGGAACTTTATTTATTTTAGGATGGGCTTTTTTCATATTAGCAATTTTTAAAACAAGGAATTCATGAGCAACTCAAATTATAATAGACTAAAACAACTTTTATCTGAGGTAGAAGATATCAGCAAGGCGATGAGTGTGCTAAATTGGGATCAAGAAGTAAATATCCCACCTAAAGGGATCTCGCATCGAGCGCAACAAATTGGAACACTAGCTGGAATTTCCCATGAAAAATTCACCTCTAAAGAACTAGAAAACCTTGTTCATAAATTACAGAAAGAAGACCTACCTTTTAAAGAAAAGCGAAATGTTGAAGAAACATCAAGAGACCTAAAAAAGGCAAAATCTTATACAAAAGAGTTTGTAGTAAAGTCATCTCAGGTCACATCTCAAGCACTTAATGCCTGGAACAAAGCGAAAGCAGAAAAAGATTTTTCAATATTCAAGAACGATTTGCAGAATATAGTTGAGCTAAAAAAAGAAGAAGCTGACTTGCTTGGATTTGAAAGACATCCATATAATGCATTAATTGACATCTATGAGCCCAATACTACCATTGATGATCTAGATGTTATTTTTGACAAGGTAAAGACAGAGCTCAGTGATTTTGCGCAAGAAATATTTGATCGTCCCAAACCTAATGACCAGTTTTTATACAAACAATACAATAAAGATTTGCAAATTGATTTCAGCAAACACCTTCTGAAACAAATGGGATATGATTTTGAGGCAGGTAAACTAGATATCTCAAGCCACCCTTTTTCAACAAGTTTTTCTCCCTTAGACTCAAGAATTACCACTAGAGTAGATGAGAATTATCTTTTTGAATCAATTAGCAGCTCAATTCATGAGGGTGGTCATGCCCTTTACGAACAAGGACTAGGTGTCGAGGACTATGGTCTAGCATCGGGCAATTATTTATCTTTAGGCATACATGAATCTCAATCTAGGCTATATGAAAATAATGTTGGTAGAAGCCTAGCTTATTGGAAAGCTAATTTTAATGAACTCAAATCTATATTTTCCTCAAAACTGGAAAAGGTAGCACTTCAAGATTTTTATAAAGCAATAAATATTGTACAACCTTCCTTAATAAGAACTGCATCAGATGAGTTGACTTATCATTTTCATGTCTTAATTAGATATGAGATTGAAAAAGCCCTGATCGAAGGAAGTCTGAATGTTGATGACGTTCCAGCATTCTGGAATGATGCTTACAAAAAATACTTAAACATTGAGCCTCAGGATGATTCAGAAGGTGTTTTGCAAGATATCCATTGGAGTCACGGAAGCTTTGGATATTTCCCTACTTATTCTCTCGGCAGTTTTTATGCTGCTCAATTCTATCAGACTGCCATCGAACAAAATGACGATATCGCAAATCAGATTGAAAGAGGTAACATGAAACCCTTATTGACATGGCTTAGGGAAAACATTCATCAACATGGTAGACTATATAGCAGCAAAGAACTTTGTAAAAAAGTAACTGGAGAAGAGCTAAACTTCAGCTACTTCATGAATTATGTAAAAAGAAAGTATAGTGATTTGTATAATTTGTGAGATGTGAGGGATAAAGAGCTAGGAGCTAGTCAAAAAGAAATAGGTATTTAATTGCTTTTGCTTACTGCCTGTTGGCTACTTTTTACTTCCCATGATCCCATCCTTGCGCTAGAAGATCGTATGTTCTACCACTTTTTGCCTTAATTTTTCTGCCCATACTTTCCTTTGTAATAATTCCTATCGGATTGATATCAGGAAACTGTTTGATCTTTTCTAGCTCACTTTGCTGAACCGTGAATAAGAGTTCATAATCCTCTCCGCCGCTCAAGGCACATACCGTTGGGTCCAGTCCAAAAGTTTGAACTGCCATCTCCGTTACCTCAGGATGAATCGGTATAGCTCCCTCATCTATCAGGCAACCTACCTTTGACTGCTCACAGATATGCATGATTTCTGAAGATAACCCATCAGAAACATCAATCATAGAAGTAGGTTTTATGTTTTCTTTCGCAAAATATTCAATAACATCTCTTCTCGCTTCTGGTTTGAGTATGCGTTCAACTACATAGCCATGGTGTTCCAACTCTGGTTGCATATTAGAATCTTCTAGGTAAACCTGCTTTTCTCTTTCGAGAACCTGCAAACCCAAATAAGCAGCACCAAGATCGCCAGAAATACATAAAACATCTCCTTCTTTTGCACCGTCTCGATAAGTAATTTCCTTTTCTTCAGCTATGCCTATTGCTGTTACACTTATCATTAACCCTTTCATAGAAGCTGTTGTATCACCACCAATTAGATCAACCTTATATCGATCGCAAGCTAATGCAATACCTTTATATAGTTCCTCCAGTGCTTCCACCGAAAATTTGCTGGAAACAGCAATCGAAACCGTTACCTGCTCGGGAGTGGCATTCATGGCATATATATCAGATAGGTTCACTACTATTGCTTTGTATCCTAGATGCTTTAAAGGAGTATACATCATATCAAAATGAATTTCCTCCACCAACATATCCGTTGAAACAACTTTATATCCTTCTCCGCCCTGAATCACTGCAGCATCATCTCCAATAGACTTTACGGTACTTTTATTGCTTGGTTTAAAGTTTTTAGTAAGCTTATTAATAAGTTTAAACTCTCCTAATTGACTAATCTCTGTTCTTGTATCTCCCATTTTGATGTTTATGGAATAAAGTTAAAAAAACGAGATATATAATCATTTAAAAAGTTTCATCTTATCGATTATATTAGTCAATATATCGAAAACACGCAACTTTAGTACCTTGATTACGTATCTTTATTCAGTTATTTTTTGAAATACTATGCTCAAAAAGGTATTGTACTTAGTTGTTTCTACAATAATACTTAGTTATAGCAATCTGCTAGGTCAATGTACCCCTTCTGCTGACAATAATGGACCTTTGTGTATTGGGCAAGATTTAAAACTTACAACAACTGGACTGTCTAATAATTATGCAGGATCAAGTTTAACTTTTGATGGCTCAAGTAACAATTACATAGAAGCTTCTGGATTCTCTGGAATTCTAGGTACAAATGCAAGAACCATTGAAGCTTGGGTGAAAACGACTACTGCCAATAATGGAGTAATCATTTCATGGGGAGCAACATCAAGTGGTAACGGATGGAGGATTAGGATAAATAGCACCAGTACGTCAGGAAGAGTAGTTGGTGCGCTTCGAGCTGATTTAGCAGGAGGAAATATTGTTGGGTCAACCCCTATTAATGATGGAGAATGGCATCATATTGCTGTAACTTTTGAAAATGATGGCACTCCAAACTTGCAAGATATCTTACTATATGTAGATGGACAACTTGAGACATACAGCTTTAATAGCACTTCTGTTACACTAAACACACTTTCAGGTCAGGATGTAAGAATCGGCCAGTTCAGCAATGGCAACTACTTTACTGGTGAGATTGACGAAGTTCGCATTTGGGATAAAGCTCTTCTAGCCTCAGAAATTCTAGATTGGATGAATAAGGAAGTGCTCAATGCAGGGAACTGTGTTCACCCAAGTTATGGAAATCTAGTCGCATATTGGTTAATGAATGATGGAAGTCCATCCACTACAATAGCCGACTCCGCAGGTAACAACACCGCAACACTAGTTAACGGGGTCTCGTGGAATAGCAGCTCTGATGCTCCAATAGGGGCTTGTTACGACTGGTCAGGCCCAGGTGGTTTTTCATCAATTGAACAAGACCCTGTAAGAAGTGGTGTATCAATAAGTGATTCTGGTGACTATACATTGATTGCAAGAACTACAGGATGCACTTCTGTTGGTCAGATTACAAATGTTACAATAGCACCTGGTAGTCCTCCAAGCAAAGTAACCGCAAGCTCACCTTCTACATATTGCGACGGTGAGGCAATTGCAGACCTGACGGCAACAGCAAACACTTCTGGAAACCCTGCTAACCTCAGATGGTACACAGATGAAGGATTAACCATTTTAGAAGGCACGGGATCGCCATTTACACCTACTCCTATTGTTGGTAGTACTAAAGCTTATTATGTCGTTGAAAGCAACGGAGTATGTCAAAGTGATACAGCTGTGTCTGTTGATCTGACTGTTCATGAAAGTCCTGCAGATTTAAGCATTGCTGGAGACTCAATATTATGTATTGGAGATTCTTTAGTACTAACCTCGGACAGTATTATTTCTTCTGGAAGTGGTATTATTTTGGATGGAACTGGTGACTATCTAGCCATTGACAACTTTAATTATAACTCGACTGGGCTCACAGAACTTACTGTAGAAACTTGGGTTAAAACTGCATTTGGCTCTAACCAGATAATCGCTTCCTTTGACAGAAGTGACTATTGGCGACTAGAAGTTAATGGTAGCGGTGGTGGTACTGGACAGATTGGTTTTGATCTTCTCACTAATGCGGGCATTTTAGATTTTGGCAGTTCAAGCAGAGTAGATGATGGAGAATGGCACCATGTTGCTGCTGTATTTGATAATGGACAGGTTAATATTTACATAGATGGTACTCTTGACAATTCAACCTCTCAAGGAGCAACTTATGGTAGCGGAACAACTAGATTTGGGTTTATTGGAACAGGTTCAGAAGCAAATAGTTACAATGGTACAACAGGACCTAACTACTACTTCAATGGGGAATTAGATGAGTTTAGAGTATGGAGTGTAGCATTAAATGAATCCACCATAAATAACTGGAAATCGAAAACAGTATCTAACGAACATCCCAACTATGGCAGCTTGGATCTTCATTATGCATTTGACGAAAATGCAGGAACCATAGCACAGGACTCAAAAAATAGTAATAATGCGGCTTTTATAGGAAATATAAATTGGGTAGAAAGGTCAAAAGCATTTGGCGATAGTATCGCCTGGAGTGGACCAAACAGTTTTTTTACAAATTCTAACAATGCGACAATAGACAGTGTATTGCTAATTAATGCTGGAGTTTATACCATTAGTGCGCACAACAATCAAGGATGTAGTAAAAGCAAGAATGTAAATGTTAGCGTCAGCGCGAGCCCACTAGATGTTACAGCAACCTCACCCTCAGCTTATTGTCTAGGAGAGACTATCACAGATCTTACTGCAACTGCCAATACTTCTGGTGAGCCAGATAGTTTAAAATGGTTTGACTCTCCAGTTCTAGATAATCAAGTAGGAACTGGATCACCGTTCACACCTACAGTAACAGCAGGCACAAGATCTACTTATTATGTTGTGGAGACCATGGGGAACTGCGTAAGTCAAAACCCAACTCAAGTTGACGTAGTCCTACATGATATTCCCAATAAACCAACTGCAAGTGATAATGGCCCTCTTTGTATTCAACAAGATTTGGAACTTACTGGAGCAAATGTCTTTTCATCTCAAAGCGGAATTATTCTTGATGGAGCGGGAGATTATATCGCTATAGAGAATTTTTCTTATTCGTCTAGCAACTATGAAGAACTCACGGTGGAAACTTGGTTAAAAACGAATACTGGGACTGATCAGGTAATTGCCTCTTTTGATAGAAACGAGTACTGGAGATTTGAAATTAACGGAGACGGCGGAGGAACTGGACAGGTAGGATTTGACATCAGAACAGACGCAGGACAACTGGATTTTGGAAGTTCAAGCAGAGTAGATGATGGAGAATGGCATCATGTTGCAGCAATATTTAGCCATGGGACTGTCTCTATCTATATTGATGGACAATTGGACAATTCAACATCATTGGGAAATACTTTTGGCACTTCTAATACTCGTTTTGGTTTTTTAGGTGTGGGATCAGAAGCTGCTACTTTTGACGCAAATAAAGGGCCAACTTCTTACTTTAATGGCGAACTTGATGAATTTAGAATATGGCATGAAGCATTAGATTTGAATACCATCAGAAATTGGATGACTGCAGAGGTTAACGCCATACATCCCAACTACGAATCACTTCAAATTTATTACCAATTAAATGAAAATGTAGGAACTTCAACGAATGATAATAAAAACAATAACGACGGCCAATTCCGAGATAATACGGACTGGGTTGCCAATTCTTTAGCTTTTCAAGATTCTACCTTGTGGACTGGCCCAAATGCATTTACCTCTTCTTCACTAGATACTACTATTATAAATGTCAATTCTACTCACTCTGGAGATTATATATTAAGAGTTGCTAACACGCTAGGATGCGAAATGAGTGATACTGTTTCGGTAATAATCAACTCCTCTCACGAAACCAGAGCAACAGGTAACTGGTCTGACACCTTGAGTTGGGTCTGCAACATTGTTCCTGATAGCACAGATAATGTAGTAATTATGAGTGACCATTCTGTCACTGTTGATATTGCATCAACAGCGGACAGCTTAACCATTGAAGGAATAATATCACTAAATAATGGGGTTGAATTAAACTTAGAAGGAAACCTTGACATTAATGGTACATTCACACCAAATGACGGTACTTTGAGGTTAAGTGGATCTTCAGCACAAACAATAGATCATCCTGGTACACTTTCATTCAATACTTTAATACTTGATAATGGAAATGGTATAACCCTCAACACAGGGAACTATCAAATTGATAGTGTACTGGAGATCAGGTCTGGAACACTTTATACAAATAACTCCTTGACGATTATGTCTAATGCCAGTCATACAGGTCGTGTAGTGGCTCATTCTACATCCGTAGATATTGATGGAGATGTCACCGTGCAGCGCTATGTTGATGGAGATGCTGGATATCGATATTTAGCATGTCCTATAGAAGGCAAAACGTTTCAAGACTGGGAGGATGATTTTTATATTGCTGGATATGGACAGCAATATGGCTACTCTAGTATATACTATGTTGATGAAACAAGGCCTGGAGTAAGTGACAGTGGTTGGATTGCACCAACTTCTAATGTAAGTACAATTGACTATAAAAAAGGATATGCAGCTTACTTTTATGAATCTCAGCTGCCTGCAACGATTGACGTGATAGGTGACGTTAATTTTTCAAATGTGGACTTTGACTTAACTTATACGAATACAGGAGACGTTAATGAAGACGGTTGGAACTTTGTAAATAACCCCTACCCTTCTACACTTGACTGGGATGCACCTTCAGGAAAATCTCAAACAAACCTAAATGATGCCATTTATATATGGAGACCTGATATAGAAGCATACGCCACTTATATTTCGGGAATTGGACTAAACGGTGGTTCCAGATACATAGAAACAGGACAAAGCTTTTTTGTTAAGACGAATGCAGCATCTCCTAGTTTAACTATCGGTCCCGAAGTAACCGTTCCCAATAGCACTTTTTTCTTCAAAAACACCCCAGAGATCCCCCAAGCTTTAAGGATAAGAATAGAGAATACCACTTCTTCTGACGAAGCAGCCATTGTCTTATCTCAATATGCTACTGACGAATTTGATGGAAACAAAGATGCTTACAAACTGCTTAGCACGAATAAACAAGTACCACAGATTTATACAACTATTGATTCTACTACTAGACTATCTGTAAATAGCCTTAATAGTAAAGTCAACTCACACGAGATTCCTCTATATGTAAAATCTCCAGATTCGATATTCAATACACTTCACTTCACTTTTGAAGAAATAAGTCATCATTCCTGCATTGACCTTAAAGACAACACTTTGGATTCGGTAATTTCTCTTAATGAAAATAGCTCTTATACTTATTTTTCCTTAGACGATACCACAGAAAACAACCGCTTTGTTATTTACATTAATAAAGCTGAAGCTAAGTTTAACACAAGTGCAGATACCTTTTATCTTACCGATGGAGCTGCAGAGGTGGAACTTACTAACTTATCCTCAAGTGGTCAATCCTACTTATGGCGTTTTGGAGATGGTAACATATCTTCTTCTGAATCCGACTTCACACATATTTACCATCAAAGTGGAGTTTTCGAAGTCCAACTCATCAGTAATAGTTACTGTGGCATAAATGACACAACAAGTAAAATCATCACTATACTAGATACCAGCTATGTAGGGGCTTCCATTTTGAATCAAAGCGCATTTTCTCTATCTCCAAATCCTGCAAGGAATAAGATGTTTGTCATCAACAATAATCCAAATTCTTTTAAGAATCTTGAGGTCATCGTATATAATAGCAAAGGTCAAATAGTCTTGCAAGAATCATCAAAAGAAATAAAAAAACAAATCAATATAGAGGCCTTACCCGCTGGCATATATTCTATTAGACTAAGTGCTGAAGAATACAATGAGGCATACAAATTCACAAAGCTTTAAAACTTCTTATTCCATTATTTGAATAATTTAAATCTGCATATTTATATATCAATATGCTTGTCCAACGAGAAAAAAAATGTTTATTTTGGATCAAAATATTTAAACCATGAATGTACCAGCTGATTTAAAGTATACCAAAGACCACGAGTGGGTTAAAATAGAAGGCAATATAGCTACTATAGGCATTACGGATTTTGCTCAGGGTGAACTAGGAGATATTGTATATGTAGAGATTGAAACAGAAGGAGATACTTTAAACAAAGAAGATACATTTGGTACAGTAGAAGCAGTAAAAACGGTTTCTGACCTTTTCATGCCACTGTCTGGAACCGTATCAGAAGTGAATGGAGACCTCGAAGGCACTCCAGAAACAGTCAATAGTGATCCTTACGGAAACGGTTGGATGATCAAAATCGAAATGAGTGATACTTCTGAAGCGGCTGATCTTTTGGATGCCGATGCTTATAAAAATCTTATTAGCTAAGTACTAAGGTTATTAGATCAGGCATACTTACCGCTCTTTGGGCAATCCTTATTTTAGCTTTATCATTGCTTCCAGGTAGCAAGGTTCCTACATTAGGATTTTGGAATTTTCTTCCAATAGACAAAATAGTTCACTTGGGGCTATATGGGGTCTTAAGTTTTTTATTTTGCTTGGATTTCAGAAAACAATATTTATCGTCAGAATTACGTTTTTATGGTATAGCAATTGCATTAAGTTTTCTTTATGGAATTGTTAACGAGGGATTGCAATTGGCATTGACTGTAGATCGTTCATTTGAGATAGGAGATGTCATAGCAAACGGCTTGGGTGCTGTTTTAGGAAGTATGGCTTATAGATGGAAAAAACGAAATAAATAATTAGACCATCTTGATGTTGTATTTAAAAAGATATTAGCTATTTTTGAAACACGAGAATGGAGAATTTAAGAAAATATTATAACGAAAAAGTTACCGAAGAGCAAAAGGCACTTGTCTTTCTGGGAATTGGTGTTGTACTTGGTATTGTTGCGATGATCAATACTAGCTTTTTCAAGTATATTCTTTTATTAATTTCTATTCTAATTGTTGTAAGCAACGCTTTAAGGTTGCTTTTCATCAAAAATATCATTGGCTCATTACTGGGCAAAAATTCTGATGATGATGCAAAGAAGAGCATTCATGCTAATGTGGCAAAATTTAGAGGCTTATTCTTAAGAGTAGGCTATATCATTTCGGTAATGATCATCTTGCTTGCTTTTAACTGGAGAGAAGTAACTAAAGTTTCCTCTTTAATGGGCGACTTAGCTATTCCAGAAGAACTTGAAGTAGACATTCCTCCTACAGAGCAAAAGAAACCACCACCACCACCACCACCGCCGCCGCAATTAGAGATATTAGAAGATGATGAAATCATTGAGGAGGAGCCAGAAATAGAAGAGGTTGAGATAGATGAGGAAACAGAGATAGAAATTCCTGATATTCCTGAAGAAGAATCTACAGGCGAGGCAGAAATATTCATGGTTGTAGAAGAAATGCCAGAATATCCTGGTGGAATCAATGAACTGAACAAGTACATTGCACGAAATATTCGCTATCCAAGCATAGCAAGAGAAAATGGTGTTTCTGGAAGAGTATTTGTAAGCTTTGTTGTTGAGCCGACTGGAGATGTTAGCAATGTAAAAATATTAAGAGGTATCGGTGCTGGATGCGACGAAGAAGCGATAAGAGTTGTGAAAAGCTTGCCTAAGTGGAAGCCAGGCAAACAAAGGGGTAAGCCTGTACGCGTTAGCTTCAACGTACCGATCAACTTCCAGCTAAACTAAGTAATTCTTTAATTACAATCTTTATAACTAAAGGATGGTTAGACCGTTCCTCCATATTGGTATCTTTCTATGTTTGATTTATTTTACTCCTGTTCATAGTCAAATAAATCAAGATGCCTTGTTAGCACAGCAGTATCAGCAAAATGGTGAGTTAGATAAAGCCCTTGATATTTACGAAAAGTTATGGAAACAAGAATCTTCTATCTATTATTATAGAAGTTACTTCAATCTATTGATGGAAACAGCAGACTATAAAACGGCTGAGAAAGTCTGCAAGAAACAAATCAAAGAAAGCCCTGAAAACTACACACTACAGATTGACCTAGGTAAAGTATATTCAAAGCAAGATGAAAAGATCAAAGCGGAGAAACAATTTGAATCAACTATTAACGCACTCAAGCCCGATCAGTTTATTATATCATCAGTAGCCAATGCTTTCCTTTCTATTAATGAAACAGATTTTGCATTAGCAACCTATCAAAAGGGGCAATCACTTTTAGGAACAATATTTTTCAACTATGAGATTGGTAAACTTTATGAAAGAAAGTCAGATTACCCCAAAGCCATTGACCACTATTTAAGTCATTTAAAAATAAGTCCTGTAGATGAGGAACTTATTCAGAATACATTGCAAAATATTATTCAAGATGATAAAAACTTCTCAGAATTAAAAAGTCAATTATTCAAACGTATTCAAAAATCTCCTAACGATATTATTTTTTCAAAACTACTTATTTGGCAATACGTCCAAAAACAAGACTACGAATCTGCTTTTACGCAAGCTAAAGCATTAGATAGAAGGCTTAAGAATAATGGCGACCATGTTTATGAACTGGCTAAACTGGCAAAAGAAAGTCAAGCCTTTGATGCAGCAATAATTATGTACCAGTCGCTGGTTGAAAAAGGCCCAGGAACTTATTATTATTTCCCAGCACAACAAGAGTTGCTTTCAACTAGAAAGCTTAAAGTTACAAGTGGGCTTTATACGGAAGAGGATATTCAAGCTTTAAAACACATATACCAGGACTTTCTAAAGGAATACGGAAAAAACAATAACACCATTCAAAGCTTAAGAGACTTAGCAAGTTTATATGCCAGATATTTGAATGATATAAATGAAGCGATCAGTTTACTGGAAGAGGCGATTGCAATCCACAACATAAAACCAATAACAAAGGCAGAATGCAAACTCGACTTAGGAGACTATTATATCATTAGTGGAGAGATTTGGGAAGCATCGCTGTTATATTCACAAGTAGATAAGGCTTATAAAGACGAGGCTATCGGAGAGGAGGCTAAGCTCAGAAATGCTTATTTATCCTACTACATTGGCGAGTTTGAATGGGCAAAAGCACAACTAGATGTATTAAAAGCATCAACAACAGAGTTGATTTCTAATAATGCGATGACGCTATCTTTTTTCATCATGGATAATTTTGATCTGGATACCACCATTATCCCAATGTCTTTATATGCTCGCGCAGACTTATTGAGATTTCAAAACAGATATGAAGAGGCTATTTCAGCTTTAGATTCTATTCTTAACTTGTTTCCTAATCACTCATTGACTGATGATGTTTACTATGCATTTTATAACATCAAGAAAAGGCAACAAAAATTTACTGAGGCGGCTCAATATCTTGAACTAATCAGAAATAATTACAGTAATGGTATTTTAAATGATGATGCACTTTTTAACTTGGCCATCTTAAACGAGCAGATATTAAACAACAAAGAAAAGGCGCTAGAACTTTTCGAAACGCTTATATTAAATCATAAAGGAAGTATTTACAGTATTGAGGCTAGAAAGCATTACAGAGCATTGCGAGGAGACAATATCAACTGATGATTATATACAACGTAACGATAAAAATTGAACATGACGTTCAAGAAGATTGGCTGGAGTGGATGAAGTCTAAACATATTCCTGATGTCATGAATACCAATTTATTCAAAGAATATAGAATATGTAAACTTATTGGTCAAGATGATGATGAAGGTGTTAGCTATGCCATTCAATACTTTTGTGAAAGCTTGGCTTTACTACAAAAGTATCAAGGTCAACACGCTCCTGCTTTACAAAGAGAACATACTGAGCGATACAAGGACAAGTTCGTTGCTTTTAGGACAATCATGGAGATGATAGATTAAGCCATAGACAGAAGTCAAAAGCTATGAATATACTATGTTGCCTTTTGCCTAATGGCTATTGACTACTTGATCGAGAAGCCTAGCACTCCTTATGTAAATATGCACATTTGTCCTCATATAATAGAAACTAAAGTTAAAATAGCATTTTTAATGAAAAACACTTATTTTTGAATATACACTATGCAAAAGGTTACTAGATACTTTCTATTATTTGTTGGTTTATTCAGCCTTTGGGGTTGCAAGCCTAATTTCATTACACCTGTGGAGAAGAGAATTATTGGCAGCTGGAGGCTAAGCCCACAAAGAGATGATTACGAGGAAATATGGACTTTTAAGGATAATAACCAAATGCACATTGTAGTTAATGGTGACACAACATATTTTGTTTTAGATCCAGAATTGGGAGGAAAGACTGTAAACTATATGGAATATGCTATTCAACAAGGCTTTACAAAAGTCCGGATGAATATGGATAGTTTCTTTTATGATCCATCTAGAGAAGCGGACAGAAAAGTTCCTTACTTCTTGTTTTTAGAACTAAACAAGAAAGAAATGTACATCTATAGCATTGACAATGAGATCAAAGGCTCTCGCCAGTTTGGTTTTACTAAAATCTAGCTTCATTCTTTCTAGTTTCTATCTCTGAAGAATAATTTGAATATATTTAGCAAAATACGGATACTCTATGTATCTTTACAATGGAATTGCTTCCAATTCAAACTGTGGCCTTCATGGTCTGCATTTCTTCGGAATAGAATTGGAAGCTTTTTTATTTATCCTCTAGGCCAGATTTGAAGCCTTATTTCTCGATGTGCTATTATTTTTCTGTACTCGGCAGCTTTAGAATCTCTACGAACAAATTTATTGGTAATACCAGCAATGTAATCAACTAATTGAAGCAAGTTATTTTTCTCGGAATCTTGCATTTTTACTTTCTTGATGACTTTATTATTACCAGTGTTCATTTTCTTTTTCAAATAAGAAGCTAATTGGTTTTTAAATTGTAAACTTCCACTCTTGTCAATCACCACAATAGCATGCGTTGTCACTTTTTGATTACAATAGTTGACAAGAACTTACATTTTGGGACAAGAATGGTGGAGAATTGATTGTGCTTTTATTCTATTTTGCACCTATTAGCTTCAACTTAACGTTAATGTCGATTATAATCCGTATGTTTACACTCATTAACAGCTGATTCTTGTCTCAAGACTAAATGGTTGACTAGAGAAATCTCCTAAAAGCGGCCTCCCTAACATCACTTCATTTTATCGCCTTTAAGAATTACCCGTTAGAATAAAACATTAGAATCTTTCACATAGGATGCTTCTGTTTTACATTTGAGCATTGAGTCGAATTATTTCGACTTGACTATCACCCATCTCGATTATGAGTTGAGGGAATCATTATTAATAAAATATGAATACAAAAATTTATAAAAACAAAACAAAAATAAGTAGCGCAGGCACTAGAAATAGACATAGAAGGTTAAACAAAAAGTCATCTTTAGATCCTGAACGTTTGATTCAGAAGTCAACATCATCAATTGATAAATCCTATACACCTAGTCATAGCTTTGAAGAAATGAACTTAGATAGGAGAATAAAATTCAACCTAAAACAAAAAGGTTTTTTACTTCCTACAGAAATACAAGAGAAAACATTTGATAGCTTAATAAATGGAAGAAATCTTATAGGAATAGCAAATACTGGGACTGGAAAAACAGTCGCATTTCTACTTCCTATTGTTCAACAATTGCTTCAATCAAAAGGCAAATTTAAAACATTAGTTATTGTTCCAACAAGGGAACTTGCTTTGCAGGTTCAGGAAGAAGCTAAAGCCTTGATGGAGGGTTTGGGTTTATTTACTACCTGTCATATTGGAGGTGTTAGTATAGATAAAGATGTGAGAAGTTTAAAAAGAACCAACCATATCACCATTGGTACACCAGGCCGACTATTAGACTTAAGAGATAGAAGAGTATTAAAGCTAAACGAATTTGATGCCTTAATATTAGACGAGTTTGATCGAATGCTGGATATGGGATTCATCAAAGATATTAGAAAGATTGTTGCCGAGATGAAAAGAAGAAGACAAACCATGCTGTTTTCAGCAACAAAGGATGACAAGCAAGCAAAGCTCATTGAAGAGTTTGTTAAAAATGCCATCTGTGTAAAGGTATGTTCGGGAAACACTAGTAGCAAAAATGTAGATCAAGATATTGTTAAAATCGGAAGTACCGAGAATAAGTATGATGTGTTGCTACAATTACTAAATAAGGAAGATGCCGATAAGGTAATTTTATTTGCTGAAACAAAACACCTTGCTAACCGTCTTAGTAAAAGACTCAATAACTCAGGAGTTAGATCTGACCAAATACACGGAAACAAATCTCAAAGTTATAGATCAAAAGCCCTGTCTAAGTTTAAGAGAGGAAGCATAAGGATACTAGTAGCAACTGATGTCGCTGCACGTGGAATTGATATTGATGATGTGTCGCATGTAATTAACTACGACCTTCCTAGAGACTATGATACTTATATTCACAGAATTGGTCGAACCGGACGAGCTGGAAAAACAGGAACTGCCTTTACTTTAGTTGAAGCCCGTTAGGGCTTTTATAAGCATAGGTAATATAAAGAAATTTAGATGATCATTAAAAGAGTATTGATCTTCTGAATAATGCTGAGACGCATTTATTTTACTAACAAGCTCAACAAAATTATGTCGAGCATAAACAAAATTAAGAAATGAATATTTATGTAGGGAATCTCAACTACAATGTAGACGATAATGATTTAAACACAATCTTTGGTGAATTCGGAACGGTTTCATCTGCAAAGGTGATTAAAGATCAATATTCGGGTAAAGGAAAAGGTTTTGGATTCATTGAAATGAGCAATGATTCAGAAGCCTTGAGTGCCATTGACAAACTCAATGGAGCTGAAATACAAGGTAGAGCTATGACTGTCAATGAAGCGAAGCCTAAGAAAAGTCGAAATAACTATTAATAAGGTTTTTACTAAAGATTAATGAGACCGCTTCAAATAACAGCTTCAATAACAAATCGAGAAAGTGTTTCTTTGGATCAGTACTTTTCTGATGTTAACAAAGAAAAGCTCATAACGGTTGAAGAGGAAGTGGCTTTAACACGAAGAATTAAAAAAGGTGATCAAGAGGCTTTAGCAAAACTGGTAAAGGCTAACTTGCGCTTCGTTATTTCTGTGGCAAAGAAATATCAGGGGCGCGGTTTGCCTTTAGTGGATCTTATAAGTGAAGGAAACCTTGGTCTTGTGAAAGCGGCACAACGTTTTGATGATACAAAGGGATTTAAGTTTATTTCTTATGCTGTTTGGTGGATAAGACAAAGTATTATGCAGAGTATTAGTGAGCATTCTAGAGTTGTTAGATTACCAATAAATCAAATTGCCAATATCGGAAAAATGAAAAAGGCATTTGTTGAATTAGAGCAAGACTATGAGCGAGAACCCACAGTGGAAGAATTATCGAATAAGTTAAGCCAACCAGTCGATCACATTGAGGCATCACTTCAAAATGCTAAGTTTTCTATTTCAATAGATGCACCCATAAGAAAAGAGGAAACTGACTGTATGGCAGATTCTTTAGTGGATGATGATCCTATCGATACAGATAAGGGCTTAATGATTGAGTCACAACAAATAGAAATTAAACAATTGCTTAAGAGCTTAAGTCAATTGGAAAGAAATGTGCTGATCCAATTTTATGGAATAGGATTAAAAAGGACTATTTCGTTGTCCACTCTTGCCTCACAAAATCAATTGAGTACAGAGCGCATCAGGCAAATAAAACATACTGCCTTGAGTAAACTAAGATTAAAAATGAAAAAAGGAGAAATTGAATACTAGCATACTTATACAATAAGGCAATACATTTACGATTACGCAAGAATCTTTGGGTATAACATTATATGCGATATAATCTTAAAGATGTCTAATGGAGTCTTACATTAAACTAAGCATCTTAGTATTTGTAAATATCAAATGAAGTTATACATAAAGTATATGGTCAGTTTACGCTGTAAACTAATGGTTAAGGAGGAGTTGAAAAGCCTTGGATTACATTATGTTATTGTTGATTTGGGGGTGGTTGAAATTTTAGAAGATATCACTCAGGATCAAAGAGCACAATTGAAATCAAATCTACTTAAGTCAGGGCTTGAATTATTAGATGATAAAAAGAGTATTCTTGTTGAAAGAATAAAGAATGTTATCACGGAAATGATTCATTACTCAGATGAATTACCTCAAATGAATTACTCAGATTATATCAGTGAAAAATTAAATCATGATTATACCTACCTGGCCAATGTTTTTTCCGAGGTAAAAGGCATAACCATCCAACAATTCATCATTATTCATAAGATCGAAAGAGTAAAAGAATTGCTGTTGTATGATG
The DNA here is from genome assembly GCA_030426955.1 of Bacteroidia bacterium. Taxonomy (GTDB): domain Bacteria; phylum Bacteroidota; class Bacteroidia; order Chitinophagales; family JAUHXS01; genus JAUHXS01. The sequence continues at coordinate 332,509 of JAUHXS010000004.1, forward strand.
AGCTTAACCTTACTGAAATCTCCTATAAGCTGCATTATAGTAGTGTAGCACATTTATCCAATCAATTCAAGAAAATTACGGGTCTTACTCCCACTTTTTATAAGCGTCTTAAGGAAAAGCGTAAAGAAAATCTTGAAAACATGTGATATATGTAATTTATTTTCAAATAAGTATAATGCTTTATAAGTCAGAAGTAGTCAACTTTGCTCTTTAGAACGAATGTGTTGTTCAATGATAGACATATTAGAAAGCAAAAGAACAATATGATATACAATTGTTTTTTTACAATCAATAGCGTAGACGTTATTATATTAGTTTGATATGGTTTGACAAATTAACTGCATTCCCCCAAAGGTTCAGTACACGTTATGGAAAATAAATATAAAGAAGGGCAAGTAGTTTATGCAAAAGAGAACCCTTTATTAAAACTCATTATCAGACGCTATGTTGACAGAATATATTATTGCAAGGTTCAGGATGACCCTGATAGAAAAGAGCTTGTTTACTTTGAGAGGGAGCTAGTTGATGATAATACAAAGAAAAAAGTTGATCAATAACATTGAATATATAGATATATAATACATAATGAAAAAAATATTAGTTACTACAGATTTTACAGAATACTCAAATTATGCTGTTATGTCTGCTGCATCTCTTTGTGAACAAACAGGAGCACAGCTAATTCTTTTACATGTAGTGAATAGACCGTTGAATGAAGAGGATGATTCTTACGAAAACTATCACGATATGCCCGGAGGGGCAACGATTATAAGCAACGTCAGTAATAGACTGGGAGCCATTATCAATCAATATAATCTAACAAATGCAAAAGTTATTTACGAGTTAAGATATGATGTATTCAAGACAATACTCAAACATGCAAATTTACATCAGGTTGACTTAATAGTAATGGGTGCATATGGGAGTAGTGGTTCTGGAGAATCTCTGATTGGTTCCAATACAGAGAGGGTCATGCGTAAAGCAGAAATGCCCGTTTTAATTGTAAAGGAAAAATTCAAAAATTTTAATATAAAGAATATGGTTTTGGGTTCTGAGTTTCATGGAGAAATTTATAAAGTATTTCCTAAAATGAAAAAGATCATTGACCTTTTTGATACTAAAATCCATCTTTTGAAGGTAAATACTCCTACTCGATTTCAAAGAACCGATGACAGCTTAAGTTTAATGGAAAAATTTTGTAAAGAATTTAAGCTAACGGAGCCCAACATCCACACTTATAATGACTTAACCGTAGAGGATGGAATTCTAAATTTTACAAAATACATACAAGCCGATTTAGTTGCCATTACACCAGATGGACTTTGGAGACTAGCACATATTTTCGAGAAGAATGTAACTGATAGGTTAATGAAAAAATCTGTTAAAGCAATTTTAAGTATGAAAACCCGTCAATCTTCACCCGCTTCGATTGAAATTAAGTGAAGCAGATGTCAATACATTGAATAAGCTATCTGATCGAACCTATAGTATACCAATTTCTTTAGGTTAACGTGAGTTCGGTTTAAGCAGCAATTAAAAGTTGATTATCATTAGGGATAAAATCAATATTAAGCGAAGGTTTTTTAGGAAAAAAGCAGTAAGCAGTTAACGCACCAAGAATATTGATTAGAAA
>JAUHXS010000014.1 GCA_030426955.1 Bacteroidia bacterium
ACCCGCGCCCCGTAACTGCGGCAAATCGCAACGGGAGAGCCGAAAATTCTTGCAAGAGCGTATGGAACAAAGAAAAGATAGACGAAAAAATCAAATTAATCTTGGAGGCGATTGCCGCAGTTACGGTCTCGGCTATGAGTAGTTGCGTGGGTTAGCACTTAACTTTGCAAGTACACACCAAGTTGGAAATTCCGCAGGAATTTCCAAAGTAGGCGAGACCAAGCAATTACTTATAGCCATTGTTGTAAGCAGTTATTTATATTCCATTATTCTTTCGTGTAACTCTTCTCCGAGTTCGTAGCTAATCAGAACTGGGTCATCAGCAGAGTTTTCCTTAAAAATCCGAATTGATAAATCACTACAATCTTCATTTGAAAATCGTTCAGCCCATTTAGTCAGTTGTTCAGTTTCAGTATCGTCATACATTCTAAATTGATACATAGCATATTGACCAGACATTAATCTGTCTTTTTTCTCTGTTGTGGGTTCTAGTTTAAATGAGTTTGATGGAAAAACGTGGACATTCAACCAAGGCATATCTTTATCTGTTCGATTAAATACTGTCAAATAGTAATCAGGTCTTTGTGTAATTCCATCTTCTTTACAACCTGTCCACCAATGAGCAGTAATTCCTTGTTTTTGTCTTGGTCCGAGTTTTTTTATCGCTTGTTCAATTTCGAGACAAGCAGTTCCCATTGCAGATTGAATTGTCCCTTTTACAGGTGGTTCAAATGTAGCAGGTGTAATTCCAGCTAAATCACTTGGTAATTTTAATTTTGCTTTTCTATCGATAACTATAAACGTTCTTTCAAGTCCTAATCCGCCAATAAATAAGCCTAATTCAAATATCACGTTATCTCTCGGACTTCCTTGTTCCTTATTCCGACTGATTGTAATATCATCTTCGGTAAGCATTAAAATTGCAAAATCAAATTTGTCCAATGATTTAACAAGCGTTTCCATTGTTCCAGTCGATAATCCGAATAGTCCTTGCGACCAAATTTGACATTCACAAGAGTATTCAAGATTCGCTTGAACTCCTTTAGCTGATTCAAGTCCTTCTGCTGAAGAACCTATAAATACAAATGGTTTCTCGGTCATTTTTTTTAATTGCTTACAACGGGGCGCGGGTAAAGCGCGTAGCGATTTGTCCGCGCACGTTGTTGGGGGGCAAGATAGTAAATATTGAGGATAAATCGATATGCGCTTTATCCGATGTTCTGGGCTGTCGCCGAACAAGATTTCTGAATTACAGATTGTCTTGTATTCGTTTACAGATTCTTTATTTTAAAAATTAAAAATCGTGGTGAGGCATATGGGAGGGTTACCCGCGCCCCGTAACTGCGGCAAATCGCAACGGGAGAGCCGAAAATTCTTGCAAGAGCGTATGGAACAAAGAAAAGATAGACGAAAAAATCAAATTAATCTTGGAGGCGATTGCCGCAGTTACGTGTTTGTGTATGGTTAGTTGCGTGGTTGAGCAACTAAGTTAGCAAACTTTTACGAACCCGAGAAAATTCCGCAGGAATTTTCGCAAGTAAGCACATAAAAAGCAATTAATTATACACGGTGTTGTGGTGCGTATTTTTTAAATTTATTCTTTTGGCTTTGGTGGTGGACTAAAATAGTTTTCATCAATTAAAAATATTTTCAAATCCGTTTTGTTTGTAATTCGGTAATAGGTTTCTGTAAGTTGATTTAAGATGTTAGGCAGATTATTAAATTCACTTTTATCATCATACTGAACACATATCGTTAGCTTTTCAGAACTTTCACTTAAGTCTAAATTTTTCCCATTATTATCAATATCTTTTTTTAAGACATTTTCTAAACTATCCAAAGGAATACCAGATTCGTTATTTTTACTAATCTTATCATTATAGATTGCAATTACATTTTTAGTTTTAATAATTCTAAAGGAATGTTCTTTTGAACAAGTGTTTCTGAAATAAATGGTTTTAATTTCGCTATCTGTTGTCAAAGTCATTTTTGGTAAACTATCATTACAGACAATTTTTTCAATCCGATTGATTAAGTCAAACCAGTTTTCAAAATTATTAACATCTAAATCAACGCCAAGAATTTCATCTTTTGTTTTCCATTTTCCAAACTCCATTTCAATCAAGGCTGTTTCTGTTTGTACTGACACTTTTTCTTTTTTGTCAATGTTCTGACATCCGATTATTGCTAAAATCAATATAACAGCGACAAATATTTTAAATTTATTTTCCATTTCGTTTTGTTTATATGCACCACAACGGGGCGCGGGTAAAGCGCGTAGCGATTTGTCCGCGCACGTTGTTGGGGGGCAAGATAGTAAATATTGAGGATAAATCGATATGCGCTTTATCCGATGTTCTGGGCTGTCGCCGAACAAGATTTCTGAATTACAGATTGTCTTGTATTCGTTTACAGATTCTTTATTTTAAAAATTAAAAATCGTGGTGAGGCATATGGGAGGGTTACCCGCGCCCCGTAACTGCGGCAAATCGCAACGGGAGAGCCGAAAATTCTTGCAAGAGCGTATGGAACAAAGAAAAGATAGACGAAAAAATCAAATTAATCTTGGAGGCGATTGCCGCAGTTACGTCCGAATAAAACACATTGTGTTTTATTCGCCGTATGTCGTTATTGAATTAATTGTTTGTAATTTAATATTTTATCTTCAAATAATCGATCTAAAGGGCTCTTTATTTTTGCAAGACGCTTGTTGCTAATATGGGTATATATTTCTGTCGTCTTACTAGAATTATGACCCAACAATGATTGAATATACCTAACATCTGTTCCTTGTTCTAGCAGATGTGTCGCAAAAGAATGCCTAAAGGTATGAGCGGAAACGGGCTTGTTAATATTGGCCATTTTACAATACTTTTTAATGACATTCCCAACACTTGTGCCGCTGTACTGTGTTCTCCCTGGGCCTTCAAATACCCAATAATTAGGTTTGTAATAAGTAATGAATTTTTTGAGCAGTATGCTTAAGCTCTCTGACAAAATGGTAGTGCGATCTTTCTTCCCTTTTGCACCTCGAACGAAAATCATTTGTTTATTAAAATCAATATCTTGGATTCTTAAGTTAAGCAATTCACTCCTTCGCAGCCCAGAAGCATAAAGGAGAGAAATGATGCACTTGTGCTTCAGATTAGTGATCTGTTGCAGAATCAACCTTACTTCTTGTTCAGAAATTACTTTGGGAAGTTGCTTTTCTTTTCGAGGTCGCTCAATAAAATATACATGGCGTTTTCGTCCTAATACTTTTTCATAATAAAACTTAATTGCATTGATCATTTGATTTTGAACCGAAGCAGATACCTTTTGACGTTTTACCAAATACAGCAGATAATCTTTGATCTGTTGTTCAGTTATCTTATCAAGGTGGTAAGAACTAAAATATTGCATGAATCTATTAAACATAGAGACATAGGTGCCTATGGTAGATGAGCTATATCTTAATACCTCAAGCTTGTCGGTATATGCTTTGGGAATAGAACATGTGTTTACTTGATTAACAAATGATAAATTCCTTTTAGGAAGCGCTTCGTTTTTTCGGTCATATAAAAACATCGTTTTTGCTCTAGCTTCAATTTCTTGAGTGTATTTGATATACCAACCTCTTTTGGTGTTACTCCACTTACATCCTAGGGCTTTTGCCTTTTGAATCAATTCATTGTTATATTCAAAATACAGAAACAAACACTTTTGACCTCTATGAGCCTCATTTACCATTTTTACTTTTGACATTTCGAAAGAACTTTTCACTGTTAAACATACATAGCAGGAATAAACAAAATTGACCACCCCTGCTACATATATTTTTAATAATTAGTGACTATTCACTAACTTTTCCACCCAACATCAAGAAGTTATTCGCTACAATCTCCGTAGAGAAACGTTTGTTCCCTTCTTTGTCTTCGTAGCTTCTATTGGAGAGCTTTCCTTCTACCATTACTTTACTACCTTTTTTGAGATACTTCTCAGCAATTTCTGCAGACTTGCCCCACACAACGATACGATGCCATTGTGTGTCCTCTATTTTCTCGCCTGCCTTATTTTTATAAGAAGAAGAGGTGGCCAGCGAAAATTTAGCCATTGATTTTCCACTATCAAAGTTGACGACTTCTGGATTCATTCCTAGGTTACCTACTAACTGAACTTTGTTTACTAAAGCTTCCATAATTATTCAAATTTGTGTCACGCTATAACGTAACGGGTTAATTAAAAATAAAGTCAAAGTTGTTTACCTGACTGGCTACTGAAACAATTTGTAACAACAGCTGATGCAAATATGAGGTGGGTTGGATACAGGATTCGGTTATTAAGTATTTACTGTCGACAATAGTCGTTTGTAAACGTTTGAAAATGGATATGTTGTTTTAATGCAGATAGTTATAAATTATATTTTTAGTATTGCTATTTGAAGAAATAAATTTAAAAGTGTACTTTAGGTAAATGGTTGTAGACTAATTCTAAATAATATGATAAAATAATTTTTGACGTGAAATCAGATATAATAAAATCACTTTCAAACAATTTTGAAGACCATTCTCAAACTACTGAAAATGGCATTGAATTTTGGTTTGCGAGAGATATGCAACACTTATTGTGTTATTCTGAATGGAGAAATTTTCAGAAAGTGATAATTAAGGCTCGGACATCTTGTGAGGCTACAGGAAATAATATTTTAGACCATTTTGTTGACATTAACAAAATGGTCAAGCTTGGTTCAGGAAGTGAAAGAGAGATTGAGGATATGATGCTGACAAGATACGCCTGTTATTTAATTGCACAAAATGGAGATCCAAGAAAAGAGCCAATAGCATTTGCTCAGAATTATTTTGCTGTTCAAACTAGGAAGCTTGAGGTAATCGAAAAAAGAATAAACGATTGGGAGAGACTTCAAGCAAGGCAAAAGTTAACTTCGTCGGAAAAAGAACTATCTGAATTGATTTATGAAAAAACAGGGCATGATAAAAACTTTGGATTAATAAGAAGCAAAGGAGATCAAGCACTCTTTGGAAAGTCGACACAACAAATGAAAGATTTGTTAGGAGTACCCAAAGGAAGAGCCTTAGCAGACTTTTTGCCTACAATTACAATTAAAGCAAAAGACTTTGCTACAGAAATAACCATATTCAATACAAAAGAAAAAAGTTTAAGATCAGAAAGACAAATTTCAGCTGAACACATTACTAATAATAGAGGTGTGAGGGACATTTTGATGAAAAGAGGAATTAAGCCAGAAGAACTTCCCGCTGAGGAAGACATTAAAAAATTAGAAAGACGGGTAAGCTCTGAACCTAAAAAGCTTGGAAAGAACCCAGATAAGCTAACCTAATAATAATCCTGATCGAAAGATATGGTTGAATAACAATGACGGCAGATGACTAAAGCATTCTTTAGTAACAAATAAATAGCTAAGAATGTAAATACTTTAATATTAGTATTAATATGGATCCAATAAGAGAAAAAAAGTGTTTAGAGTGTGGCGAAAAAATATTCGGTAGAGTAGATAAAAAATTTTGTTCCGATCAATGTCGTAATAGCTATAATAACCGTTTGAATAGCGACAGCAATAGCTACATTAAAAATGTCAATAATCTATTGCGGAAGAATAGAAGGGTATTGCTGGAGTTAAACCCAAAAGGAAAGTCAAAAACGACTAAAAAGAAACTAGAACAAAAAGGCTTTAATTTTCAGTACTTCACGAGTATCTATACGACAAAAGCAGGGGTTATCTATTATTTTTGCTATGAGCAAGGATATCTCCCTTTAGAAAATGACTACTACGCATTGGTTGTAAAACAAGGTTATAACTGATAGGAAAAAATAAAATTAGTCATTTCGACGATAGGAGAAATCTACCTTTTCACTAACTTATATTTCCTATCTTTAAATCAATGAAGGAAGAAGTCATATTAGTAGACGAGCAGGACAAAGAGTTAGGATTAATGGAGAAAATGGAGGCTCATGAAAAAGGGGTTTTACATCGGGCATTTTCTATTTTTGTTTTCAATTCAAAAAATGAGGTCATGTTACACCAAAGAGCATGGAGTAAGTATCACTCTGGTGGACTTTGGACAAACACCTGCTGTAGTCATCCACGAGCAGGAGAAACAGTTGTAGAAGCAGCACACAGACGCTTACAGGAAGAGATGGGCTTTGATTGTGATTTAGAAGAGCAGTTTTCTTTCATTTATAAAAAAGATTTAGATAATGAGTTGACCGAGCATGAGTTGGATCATGTAGTATTTGGGTTTACTGATCATCAGCCGGAAATCAATCCCGAAGAAGTAGCTGATTGGAAGTATATGCAACTGGAAGATTTAAAACAGGATATAGTAGCAAACCCCAATCAGTATACAGAATGGTTTAAAATATGTCTGCCTGAGGTATTGGCACATCTGGAGAAAGCTAAAAGCTAGTCGGTATGCTAAAAAAACTGATTTCTAATCAGATCGCTTTATTCACACTTATTATACTCTTTTCCTGTTCTATCTTGTTTCATATGTTGGTTTTATCAGGTAACATACCTTATGAGGTTGTATGGGGAGGTCGTTTGAAAAGTACAAATGAAATGTATCAATTTGAAGCAGTGTCCATATTTGTCAATTTGATCTTATTGGTAATTTGTATTCTTCGAAAAGACTATGAAAAGTGGTCCATTCCTATGCGTTTTTATAACATTGCATTTGGTCTAATAGCGGCTTTATTCATGTTGAATACAATTGGTAACCTTTTAGCAGAGACAATGGTAGAAAAATTTGTCTTTACACCCTTGACTTTATTATCGTCATTGTTGAGCTTTAGATTAGTGTTTAGTAAGAAATAGCGTGTGTATGAAAGATCCAGTCAACATTTTTTGGTTTAGGCGTGACTTAAGGTTAGAAGATAATGTAGCATTGTTTCATGCTTTAAAGGACGAATTACCGGTATTACCCATTTTTATCTTTGACACTAACATTTTAGATGATCTTGAAGATAGGGATGATGCTCGCGTTACATTTATACATCAACAACTCTTTAAAATCAATGAAAAGCTGAAGTCTCATGGTAGTCGCCTATGGATCTTCCATGGCAAGCCGGAAAAGATATGGGAAAAGCTAGTTAAGGAATATGATATCAAAAAACTCTATGCCAATAGAGATTATGAGCCTTATGCAAGAGAACGAGATAAAAAAGTCTATGAATTATTAGAAAAACAAGGCATTCCGTTTAAGTCCTTCAAAGATCATGTCATTTTTGAAAAGAACGAAGTGCTGAAAAAAGACGGTACGCCCTATGCGGTTTATACCCCTTATAAGAATTTATGGAGAGAAAATTTTGATATCAAAGAACATGAGCCATTTGATTCCGAAAAAGTCCTGGATGATTTTTTAACATCACCATGGAAAGAAGTACCTGAACTCGGTGAAATAGGCTTTGAAAAATCTTTAATTAATGTTCTGGATTATGATATATCAAAAAACATATTAAAAGATTATGCAGATAAAAGAGATTTCCCGTCAGAGTATGGAACAACCTTCTTGAGCACACATTTAAGATTTGGCACGGTTGGACTTCGGAAGCTCATTAAAGAGACCATCAGCTATAGCGATACATTTGTAAATGAACTAGTTTGGCGAGAGTTTTTTCAGATGATATTGTGGCACTATCCTAGAGTTATTGATGAGAATTATAATAAGAAGTACGATGCGGTGCCATGGCGAAACGATGAACAAGGGTTTGAAAAGTGGTGTAAAGGTCAGACAGGTTATCCTATTGTAGATGCGGGTATGAGGGAGCTAAATGAAACAGGCTTGATGCATAATCGTGTGAGAATGATTGTAGCTAGCTTTTTGACCAAACATTTATTAATCGACTGGCGTTGGGGAGAAGCCTATTTTGCTAAAAAGCTATTGGATTATGAACTGGCATCTAATAATGGGAATTGGCAATGGGCAGCCGGAACGGGTGTTGATGCACAACCTTATTTTAGAGTATTTAATCCTTATACCCAAGCGGATAAGTTTGATAAAGAAAGAAAATATATTTCAAAGTGGGTGCCAGAATATCAGAATCCCAGCTACGTTGATCCGATAATAGAGCATTCTTTTGCCAGACAAAGAGCTATTGATACTTATAAGAGGGCTCTGGGATAAGATGGCAAAAGAGCCTTAATATGGGATTAATTAAGAAGCAGCAAGATTTTGGTCGTAAGCATGAGTAAGTTACTTTAATATCTCAAACTCAGTTCTTCTGTTTAGCGCTCTTCCCTCCTCATTATCCGAGCCATCTTTGTTAGAGTTTGGAGCAATAGGTCGATCTGGGCCATACCCTTTAGCAGTCAATCGCTCTTTAGTAATTCCTTTGTCAACTAGATAATTGACTACAGTCTCAGCCCTTCTTTCAGATAGTTTTTTGTTGTAGTCTGCAGAGCCTTTGTTATCTGTATGCCCTGATATCTCTACGTTGATTTCAGGATTTTCTTTCAATAAGGCAAATACCCTATCTAATTCTGCAAAAGAGGTAGAATCTAAAGTTGCTTTAGCAAAATCAAAGAAGATATTATTTAAGACTATTTTTGCACCAACTTTCAACTTATTTAGAGCAATATCTTTTTGTAACTTCTGGAAGTTGGTGTTTTCGGCAATGTTGAAATTTTCTGAATGGAATAGATACCCTTTCTTGTTAACCGAAATGGCATAGTTTTTTCCAGACGGAAGTGCAATAAGGTATTTTCCTGTTTTACTATTTGAGGTAATCTCACCAACTACTTCATTTTTGCCAATATCTTCGATGATTACCTTTGCTTCAAGTGTTTCGTTTGTTTCTGCATCTGTAATTACACCAGTTAAGAGGGTAAGTTTTTGTTCTTGCTCTTCTTTAGGAAAGATGATCTCATAAATATCTTGTTCTCCTTTACCTCCTTGTTTTGCAGAACTATAATAGCCCTTTTCCCCACTTGCGCCTAATACAAAATAAATATCGTCATCTGGTGTATTAATAGGATAGCCTAAATTTACTGGGCTAGAGAATCTTCCTGAAGCGTCCATGGTAGTTTTATAAATGTCGAAACCACCCATGCCATCATGCCCTTTTGAACTAAAGTATAATGTTTTGCCATCTGGATGAAAGAACACCCCATCTTCATCAAAAGCAGTATTGACTTTTCTTCCTAAGTTCTTAGGTCTGTCCCAAGTACCATCTGCTTTTTTCTTGACCATGTAAATATCCGATCCACCAGCTCCTTTAGGTCTGTCACTTACAAAAAATAATGTTCTTTCATCAGCAGATAATGACGCAGATCTTTCATAAAATTCTGTATTGATGCCTTCCTCCAGTCTTTTGGGCTTACCCCAAACATCTCCTTTAAGCTTTGAAATAAAGATATCGCCTTTATGTGCTTCGTCAACTTGGTAAAGAAACATCGTTTCTCCATTTGCTGATAAACCAATACATGAATTGTGCAACTCATCATTAATAGGCTTTCCTAGGTTTTCTGGAACAGTCCAAGTGTCTCTAATTTTAATAGATACATAGACATCTTCATAATATTTACCATCATACTCAGTTGTGTTGCCACCAGTTGAGTTATCTCTTCTTGAAGTAAAAAACATGACTGCTTCATCGGCAGAAATAACAGGAGCATAATCGGGAAAAGCAGAATTAATACCAATTCCAATATTCTTAATTTCAACTTTCTTTGGTGATTCTAATAACTTTTCGCCTTCTTTACATTCCTTCATTCGTTTGGCAACGACTTTGCCCATCCCTTCAATTGGTACTTGAGAGTCTAGGTCGACGCTTGTTGGTCGAATATCTCTGAACAAATTGGCAATCAAATAAGAAACCTTCTTTTCCTGATAATCCTTAGAGTCAAGAGTGGATTTGTATTTGCTGTAGTGTTTATAGGCTTTATCAAACTCCTTGTTTAGGTGATAAGCCGTAGCTAAAAGGTACAATATCTCATCACTAATGTCTGGGTCTAGCTTATATGCAGCTTCTAGGTGAGGAATGGCCTTGGTTTTGTCTATTGTATTCAGATAGCAAACTCCAATGTTGTATTCTAAATCTGCATCTTGATCCTCTCCTAGTAAATCATGAGCTTTAAGATAGTTCTTTAGTGCAAATGAATACAACGGAGTAATTTCTCCTAATTGTTCGTTACCCTTATTGATTAGGCTTCTTACAACTTTATCTGCAGCAAGACTAGTCTGAAAAAAGATAAACAACGAAGCGAATAATAAAAAAAATGGTCTCATAATATCTGAATATACTTGATGTAAGTCTAATATAAGGCTAAAGTATTAATAGCAAAAATTATACCAAAACCTATTTCGATAGGATTTCAAACTCAGTTCGTCTGTTTAACGCTCTACCTTCTTCATTATCAGTTCCGTCTTCATTGCTGTTTTTAGCTATTGGTCGTGTTTCTCCATACCCCTTAGCCTGAAGTCGGTCTTTGTCAACTCCCTTCTCTATAAGGTAGTTAACAACAGATTGTGCTCTGGCTTCAGAAAGTCTTTGGTTGTAGCTAGGATTTCCTTTGTTATCTGTATGCCCCGATATTTCAACAACCATAGTAGGGTTATCTTCTAATATGTTAAGTAACGTTTCTAATTCTGGCTCAGATTCTCTTCTAATAGTGGCTCTGTCGAAGTCAAAAAAGATATTTCTCAAAACAACCTTCGAACCAACATCTAGTCTAGCAAGTTCTATATCTTTCCTAATCTCCTGGTAAGCTGTTGCTTTTGGTATGTCGAAATTTTCTGAATGGAACAGGTACCCTTCTTTTCTGACACTGATTCCATAATTTTTTCCCGATGGCAAGGATACCAAATATTTTCCCGTTTTACTGTTTGATCTGAAATATCCAATAACTTGATGAGAATTATTATCTACCAGTTGGATAGATGCCTTTAAGGGTTCTTTTGTTTCTTGATCTGTGATAAAGCCAGTTAAGATAGTAACAAACTTTTTCGGCTGCTCTTTTTCGTATTCAATTACATAAATGTCTTTTTCTCCGACACCCTTGTCCTTTGCAGAGCTATAATAACCTCTTGTTCCCTTGGAATTTAGAACAAAATAAATATCATCATCAGGTGTGTTGAGCGGATAGCCCATGTTTTCAGGTTTTCCCCAATTTCCAAGGGAATCCCTAGAGACTTTGAAAATATCATATCCTCCCATCGAATTATGCCCCTGAGAGCTAAAATATAACGTTGTGCCATCTGGATGAAAGAATATACCTCTTTCATCATATTTGGTATTTATTTCCGATCCTAGGTTCACTAAGTCCGACCATTTATCTTCTGAGTTTTTAGTTGTAATATAAATATCATCTTTGCCATATCCTCCTGGCCTGTCACTTACGACAAATAGTGTCCGTTCATCGCCTGATAAAGCAACAGCTCTTTCTGAGTAGTCGCTATTTACAGGGGCGGGCATTCTTTGTAAATCTCCCCACTTTTCTCCTTCTAGTGAACTCATGAATATATCACCATTATCCGTTACCTTATCTCTGTCGTCTTTAAATACAAACATGGTTTGCCCATCAGCGGATAGTGCGAGCGCAGACTCATGAAACCTTGAGTTGACTGGTTTGCCGATGTTTTCTGGTGGAGACCAACGAGAACCAGCTCGTTTTGATTTATAAATATCTTCGTAGTATTGGTTGTCTAGATCATCTTTATTTCCTCCCGTAGACTCTTCTCTTCTGGATGTGAAGTACATGACGGATTCATCTGCATTAATAACTGGAGCAAAATCAGCCGCGTCAGAGTTTAATGTATTGCCAACTCCCCGAATGTTTAGCTCCTGAGGGCTTTCAGTCAACTTTATGCCATTTTCACATTCTTGTATTCTTCTATCGATTATTTCTCCTAAATTATATATTGTTCTAAACGTAGAAAGTGAACTTCCTCTCTCTCTGGTAATGATATTATAAGTTAGTCTAGAAACTTTCTTCTTTTGGAGCTCTTCTTCTGAAAGACCTGATTTGTATTGGTTGAAGTAGTCGATTGCTTTTTCAAACCGTTCATTAAGATGATAAGCAATTCCTAATAACATTAACACCTCAGGATCTATGTTTTGATCATCGCGATAGGCAAACTCAAGAAAGCGAATGGCGTTTGCTCTTTGAGTTCCGTTTAAATAGCAAAGAGCAATTCTAAAGTCTAAGGTCGCATGCTTGAGGTTCTTGCTTTTAGCCTCTAAGTAAAGTGCTAAAGCTTCTTGATATTGCGGAGTGGGTTCATTGATTAGCCGATCTGCTTTTTTGATAATCTTTTTAGTAGAGGCATCAAAGAAAGTAGCATTTTGCGAAAAGCTAATATTGATGCTAATCAATAAGCAAGCAAGAAATAATATGTAGACTTTATTCATCATGCTAATAAGAAATAATGAAGATTTTTCATCACTATACTTCTTATTAACGCTTATTAAGTCCTTCTTATTTTAAGCTTAAACTAAAAGCCTAACAGGATCTTCTAAAAAGCTTTTTAAGGTTTGCAAGAACTGTGCTCCAGTTGCCCCATCGACAACCCTATGATCGCATGATAATGTAAGCTTCATGATATTGCCAATCTTCATCTCCCCGTTTTCAACAATTGGAGTTTCTTTAATCTTTCCTACTGCAAGAATACAAGCATCAGGTGGATTGATAATAGCTGTAAATTCATCAATGTCAAACATCCCTAGATTTGAAATGGTAAACGTATTACCTTCCCAATCACTCGGCTGAAGTTTTTTGTTTTTTGCTTTTTCAGCAAACTGCTTCGTTTCTACAGATATTTGAGATAATGTTTTGTTGTCTGTAAATCGGATCACAGGAACTAATAGTCCTTCTTCAACTGCTACCGCTATGCCAACATGGACATGTTTGTTGTGTCTAATTTTATCTTCCATCCAAGCGGCATTGACTTTTGGGTGTTGTCTGAGCGCCAATGCGGATGCCTTTACGACTAAATCATTGAAGGAAATTTTTACAGGAGCAATTTCATTGATACTTTTTCTAGCTTCTATAGCTTTACTCATATTTACCTCCATATTAAGGTAGAAGTGAGGAGCTGAGAATTTGCTTTCTGCTAATCTTTTGGCAATCGTTTTTCTCATTTGAGAAACTGTAACATCTTCGTAGCTTTCTTCCCCGACAACTTGAGGTAACTGAATGGACATAATATCTGTGTTGCCTGATAGAGTAGTACCAGAGCTTACAGATGCATTCTCTAAGTCTCTTTTGACAATTCTACCATTGTCGCCACTGCCTTGAATATTAGCAAGATCAATACCTTTGTCTTGAGCTATCTTCTTAGCTAATGGGGATGCTTTTATTCTACCATTTTTATTAGATGATAGTTGTTCATTAGATACTGGTTTGCTTTCTAAAGTAGATGGTACAACATTGGCAACAGGTTCTGCTGCTTTTTCAGCAGGAGCTTCTTTTTTCTCTTCCACTTCTGGCTTAGCTTTTTCTTGGTTTGCTAAAACCTCTTTATAATCTTCTCCTTTTTCGCCAATTACAGCTATGATGGAGTCTACAGGAACTGCGTTGCCTTTTTCAACTCCGATGTGCAGTAAAACACCTTCCTGATAACTTTCTAATTCCATAGTGGCTTTGTCAGTTTCCACTTCTGCCATCACTTCTCCTGGTTCTACATTGTCACCTACTTTTTTATGCCATTCTACGATTACGCCTTCCGTCATCGTGTCACTCATTCTCGGCATTTTAATTACTTCCGCCATAGCTTACTTTTTTTGGTATATCGAAATTAGAAAATTTAGAGAACAATCCGCAATATATGGGACTAATATTCTAGGTTGAGGTCAAGACGATTTTTTAATTCTAAAAGATTGGGGTTTTTTTCCGCCATTCTCTTGAATTTATCACTCGCCGTGTAAAGTTTCTTTTCCTGCTGAGGTCGATCAGTTTTGTCAACTGTAACTATTAACTCGACCTTTGGTAACTGCATTTCAGTTGCTAAATACTCTACCAGATTCGTTCTTTCGCTATCTAGTTGATCTGCCTGTAGTTGATTATATACCTTTATTTCTGCTATGGATTCATCTTTTACTCCAATTTTGGACTGTGAAAAGGAAGCATATAAGCTTATTTTGTCCTCTTCTTGAAGCTGTTGTAAATACTTTTTCCAAGCTAAGTTCAGCTTATCATTATCTATGATGATCTTTTCGGTTTGAGATTCAGCTGCTAGAGTCTTCCTTTTTTCTTCTTCCTCTTCCTCAACGGATTTTGATAGATTTTCTAAAGATTGCAATTTTAGTGATCCTAGTTCAGGAAGTTTCATATCTTCCGTTTCTTCTTGACTTGTTTTTTTCGGAATTTCTTCCGGCTCAGCAACTTCTTTTTTATTAGGTCTGACTTCTTCCTGAGGATTTTCGATTTTTTCTTCAGCAGCCGACTCAGTCATTTGAGTTGGTTCTTGAGTTTCTTTGACTTGAGGTTCCTCGGCAACTTGAGGTGGTGCTTTAGCTTCTTCCTTTTGTATATAAGGTTCCTCCTTTTTAGCAGTTGAAATATCTTCTGTATCTATCTCTGACTTGGAATCTAGACTTGAGTTTGCTAAAATATCGTCTGATTTCGCTTCTACAGGTTTTTGTAAACTAGTGTTTTTTTTTGAAGGCACTTCAGAATTGCCTATTGAATCACTTGAATCTAGCCGAGCATTAATGAAGCAAATTTTAATTAGTGCTAATTCGACATGAAGCCTTTTGTTTTTGCTGAGCTTGTAGTTTACTTCGCAATCGTTGATGATATTTAAAGCACTTAGCAAAAAAGAGTCGTTAGAAATTGTTGCCTGTTGCTTGTAACGTTCTTTCAAGTTTTCCCCTGCTTCAATTAAGTTGATAGTTTGTTTGTCTTTAGCAACTAGTAAATTTCTTAAATGCTCTCCAAGGCCATTGATAAACATATCACCATCAAAACCACTTTTTAAAACATCTTCAAATATTAATAGGAGAGCGGAAATATCTTCCTTCAAAATAGCATCAGTTGCCTTGAAATAATAATCGTAATCAAGAACGTTGAGAATGTCTGCTGTTGCTTTTAGTGAGATGTTCTTTTGAGCAAAAGAAGCGATTCTATCAAACATAGATAGTGCGTCACGTAATGCACCATCTGCTTTTTGAGCAATGAGGTGCAACGCATCAATGTCATACTGAATGCTTTCATTTTGTGCTATTTTTTCAAGATATCCTGAAATATCAATTGGTTGTATTCTTTTAAAATCAAAGATTTGGCAACGAGAAAGTATAGTTGGAATGATCTTGTGCTTTTCAGTTGTTGCTAGAATAAAAATAGCATAGGAGGGAGGCTCTTCGAGCGTTTTTAAAAAGGCATTGAATGCACTTTGGGACAACATATGTACCTCGTCGATGATGTATACCTTATATTTCCCCTGTTGTGGTGCGTATCGGACTTGATCAATTAGGTTTCGAATGTCTTCAACCGAGTTGTTTGAAGCTGCATCTAATTCGTAAATATTGAAATCATTTGGAACTTCCTCGTCACTTGAAGTATTGCTTTCGTTGATGTATTTAGCCAAAATTCTAGCACAAGTTGTTTTACCCACTCCACGTGGTCCACAGAATAGAAAAGATTGCGCTAGCGTATTTGTTTTTATGGCGTTTTCAAGCGTATCCGTAATATGCGATTGACCAATAACGTCTTCAAACTTTTTTGGTCTATATTTTCTCGCAGATACTATAAATTGTTCCATCGAACGGATACCTTTAGGTTATTCCAAAATTACTAACATCTCCACTGGAATCAAATAATTTTGAAAAATAAAACCAAAACAAGTTGATTTAAAGGATTTTTTATATCTTTGCAGTCCGTTTTTTCAATCTAAATATTGAAGATGCAACAACAATATGAACTAGTATACATCGTAACTCCTGTCTTATCAGAGGCAGACTTGAAAAAAAATATCAAGAAATACATCGACCTAA
Organism: Bacteroidia bacterium; assembly: GCA_030426955.1. Lineage (GTDB taxonomy): Bacteria > Bacteroidota > Bacteroidia > Chitinophagales > JAUHXS01 > JAUHXS01. The sequence continues at coordinate 15,949 of JAUHXS010000014.1, forward strand.
TCAAAAGTGAAAAAGGTGAGGTGATTCATGAGGAAAACTGGGGCGTTAAGCAATTGGCTTACCCAATTCAAAAGAAAACAACAGGATATTATTATCTAGTTGAGTTTACAGCTAACACTGATATTGTAGCTAAATTAGAAACGCTTTTTCAAAGAGATGAAAACATTTTACGTTTCATGATTACTAGACTTGACAAATATGCAAAAGAGTATAGTGAGAAAAGACGTAAAGGTGAGATAGGAAAAAAGAAGCAGAAACCTAAGGCTGATAAAGTAGAACAAGAAGCATAAAATATGGCAGCAAACGATAATATCAGATTTTTAACAACTCCTCAATTTGCTAATAGAGGGAAAAAATACTGTCGCTTTGAAAAAAGTGGCATTAAGTACATTGATTACAAAGATCCTGATTTCTTGATGAAATTTTTAAATGAGCAAGGTAAATTACTTCCTAGAAGAATTACCGGAAATTCTGTGAAATTTCAGAGAAAAGTAGCTCAGGCTGTGAAAAAAGCTAGACAATTAGCTTTATTACCATATGTAGCGGATTTAATGAAATAAATTACGATGGAAGTCATACTATTAGATAAAGTAGAAAACCTTGGCGAAAAACACGAGTTAGTATCTGTGAAGTCTGGTTACGGAAGAAATTTTCTTATTCCCCAAAAGAAGGCAATTGTTGCGAATGAAACCAATAAGAAAATTTTAGATCATAGAATTAAGCAAGCTAAGATCAAGGAAGAAGAGCTTAAAGCTGAAATGAAAGCAATCTCTGAAAGGCTTACAAGCGAGGTTGTTAAAGTTGGAGCGAAAGTTGGTAAAGAAGATAAGATTTTTGGTACGATAACTACTCTGCAACTTTCAGAGGCTATTAATGAGCAACTTGGTGTAGAAGTAGATAGAAGAAAGATTTCATTCCCTGAGGAAGTAAAGAAACTAGGAAACTTTAAGGCAAACTTAGCGCTTCATAAAGAAGTAAATGTTCAAATTACATTTGAAGTTATAGCTGAGTAGCATTTTCATTTTATAAATTAAAAAAGCCCGTGACTTAATAAAGTCATGGGCTTTTTTATTGGATAAAGTTTTAATTAGAACCACCCAGCCTTAAGTCCTAGCCCAACAGATAACCCATTTAAGTCAGGGCTTTTTACAAATCCATAGTCAAAGGCTTGAACTAATCGGTAGCTTCCATGGATATTAAAACGTAAATGCCTGGTAAGGTTTAATTCTACATCAATTCCAGGTTCTAAAACCAATATCACATCGTTTTCATAATAATAATCGTCCCAACTATTGAATTCATCAAAGTCGAAAGCTCTATAGCCAATACCACCAACACCGAATAAGGTAGGCAAAGTAATATGAACTGGAAGTTTGGAACCAATAATAGGCTCTAAGTAAAGACCACCATATCCACCATCAATCTGTATTTGCTTGTTTGATATTATTGTACCATTAAATACATCGGTTGTGAAACCATATCCTCCAAATCCAATTGCAAAATTATGGTTGACTACCCAGCTCAGTCTTGAACCTAAAAAAATAGCACTAGTTCCCTTATCTATTTCAGCATAGTTTCCAGAAAAGCCTACATAGATACCATTACTCTTGTGCTGCGGCTTAAATATTGTTTGTATCTCATAGTCATCTCTTTCATTATTAGAAAAGGAAATTCTTTCTTTTAAAGTATCAAGCAGTCCTTGTCCATTAGTAGTCATAACAAATCCAAGGCATACGAATAGTATTAAGTTTTTCATTTAGGTTGAAATTTCTACTATAAAAAGTAGCTTCTATTATTAAAGACAAGTTTAAATATGAAGGGTTGCTCTTAGCGTGCCCAAATATTTAAATCTGATTGATCAAGGTGAAGCATGATGTTGGCGATATTGCTGTTTGGGTTGCCAATTTTACCGATGAGCTTTTTGAAGTCTTCATTTTCACCACTTATGTTTTCACTGATCTTTTCAAAGCTTGAAGGATATCTAATAATGCCATTGTTATAAGTCGTTTCAACTAATAAGTTACTCTCATTAGGGATACTTATAGAAACTGATTCATATTCAGATCGAATATTCACAAACTTGATTTCCTTTGCTATATTCTCTATTTTTAATGTGCTATATCTACAGTCTGTATTCAAGCTAAGCAAGACTTTATCTATTTGAATATCGGAAAAAGAACCATTAATATCTCCAATATTCATTGTCTTAATAAAAACGTTATCTCTCTTTGAGTCTAGCCTAATATCTGATACTTCTTCTATTCTAATGTTATCGGAAGATTTGCTATTTATAATTAAACGTTGCGCTTCAGTGATGTTAATATCAGCATACTCTAGGTTCATATTGCCATTTTGAATAGCTCTGATACGGGCTTTCCCAAATTTTAGATTCAGTTTTAAATCATTACTGAATTGGGCTGCTCTGAGATCTCCGTGCGATAAGTCGATGTTTGCTCTTCCGTTAATATCCTCTATGTAAATATCTCCAAATCTATTTTCAATGTTTAGTTTAGCCGAATGAGGTACTTTAACATAATAGTCAATAATCATCTCATTATCTGATGGTAACAATCCTTCTGTAATGCTGCTTAAACCAGACTTGATATCTCTGTTGTTGGTCAGTAAAGTTTTAGCTGTTACAAAGTACTTGTTAGAAGCAAAGTCAAAGTCAATACCATCCAATGCTTTAGCAAGTTTATCCTCGTTCTTTTCTTTGACGAAAAGCTCTACTCTTATTTCCACTTTAGATTGATTCCAACCCGATACGTGTACTAGCCCATATTTGTTTTTGATATCAATACTTACAGTTGTGTCTACATCAAATGCTCGTTCAACGATCTTTGTATCTTCTACTTGTGCAGTTGTAACAAAATGTTGTCCAATTAGAACACTTAAGCAAAGGCTAATCTTAAATAATATATTCTTCTTCATCTTTATCTTGTTTTTCTGTTTTTTCTAATCTAGTAAGGATGTCTTCTAAAATTTTTAGCTTGAGTCGGTGTGATTGAATCATTGCCTCAATTACCTCTTCATTGGCTATGTCATCTTTAAGGTCTCTCTTTAGCTCAGCACAAACACTATCTAGTTCGGCTAAATCATATCTCACCTCTTGTTCAATTTCAGGGAATTGGTCTGAGTACTTCTCAAGCACAACGAGCTTCTTATTCATTTGAAGATTATAGTAATCTTCCACTTCTTGTAGCTCAGGTATAATGATTTCTTGATTTGTCGCAACTGTCGTGTTTTTCCGATCAAGGCTATCACTTTGATTGATAAAAAAGAATATTCCAATCAAAAAGGCAACAGATGCTGCAATGCCAACGGCATATCTGACTCTGTATAAGCTTACAACTTTCTTTGAACTGTTAGCTTTCGCAATATGCTCCCAAACCTTATCGGAAGGTTCGTAAATATCAAGCTGGTCCTTATTGCTTCTTATAAAATCTTCTAAATTATCTTTAGGCTGCTTCATATTGCTCGGTTTTAATAATTTCTTTCAACTTACTTTTTGCTCTCATATATTGAGATTTAGAAGTAGATTCTTTGATTGACAGGATTTCTGCTATTTCCCTATGATCATAGCCTTCAATCAGGTACAAGGATAGCACAATTCTATATCCTTCTGGAAGCTTTTGTATAGCACTGGTAACACTACCAATATTCATTTCATTGTCTTTTAATTCGTTTGAATCTTCTGAGGCAATTTGTGGAGCTTCTTCTGGGAATGTCAGCTCAAGCTTCCTTTTCTTGATTCTATTAATACATCTATTGACAACTATTTGCTTTAACCATGCTCCAAATGTAGATTCAAATCTAAATTGATCTAGCTTTGAGAATGCCTCTACAAATATCTCTTGTAGTAAGTCCTCTGCCTCCTCAAAATTATTTAACATTCTATAGCAAATACTAAACATAGCTTTATTATACAATTGGTATAGTTGATAGCACGCTTGCTGATCACCCAATCTGCTTTTTTCTATTATATCTTTATGTAGACTTTTGTAATCTACCTTCAATTCCAATCAGTTTTCAATATTAAAGACAAAGTAAAAATAAAAGGGTTGCATATTAATTACAAATTAAAGGTTTTAAGCTATAAGATTAGTAAATTCAGACTCTATCAGCAATAATCATGTTTCAAGTTTTAATCATAGAACCCTTCTTTGCAGGATCTCATAAAAATTGGATTGAAGGCTTACAGAAGAATAGTGGTTTTAAAATTGAGGTGCTTAGTTTAAGCGGGCGTCATTGGAAATGGCGGATGCATGGCGCTGCTGTTACACTTGCAAAAAAATATGAGGAATTAGGATATAGCCCTGATTTGATTATCGCATCCGATATGCTGGATGTTACTACCTTTCAAGCTTTAACTAGAAGCAAGACATACGATATCCCTTTTGTCCTTTATTTTCACGAAAATCAACTAACCTATCCTTGGTCACCAAGCGATGAAGATAAAGCTTTACAAAGGGATAATCATTATAGCTTTATTAACTACACCTCCGCTTTATCAGTAGATAGCGTTCTCTTTAATTCAAACTATCACAAAACATCTTTTTTAAATGCCTTACCTAAATTTCTTAAGTCATTTCCAGATTATAATAATTTAGATACGATAAAAGAGATTGAGAAAAAAAGCAAAGTACTACATCTTGGCTTAGACTTGCGATCATTTGATCAATATAGAGAGAATAAAAACCTAGATCAATTACCAACAATTTTATGGAATCATCGTTGGGAGTACGATAAAAATCCAAGAGATTTTTTTGATGTTCTAAAAATGGTTAAAGAGAAAGGGTGCTCTTTTAATCTAATCGTTTTAGGAGAACAGTATAGTAAAGTGCCTTATGAGTTTGAAAAAGCTAAACAAGAATTTAAAGATGAAATTATTCATTGGGGATATGTTGAGCGATTTGAAGATTACGCTAATTGGCTCTGGCGGACAGACATATTACCAGTAACCTCAAATCAAGACTTTTTCGGAATTAGTGTTGTAGAAGCTATTTATTGTAATACTTATCCAATACTGCCCAATCGACTGTCTTATTTAGAACATTTGCCGGAAGCGGACCAAACTATATATGTTTATTCAACAAAATATGAGTTAGAAGAGAAGCTCATTCAAGCAATAAAAAACATTGAGCTTACAAGGTCTTTTAATTTGCAAAGCTTCATTCGAAAGTACGATTGGAGCGATATAATAAAAGAGTATGACCGTTGCTTTGCTGAGATTATTGAGCAATATCAGCCTTAGGGACTACAGCCATTGTTATTCTGCTAATACAAACTAGCTTACCTTGTTCATTGGTGAGTATCATTTCCCAAATATGTGTTCTTCGACCAATATGTAGTGGAGTTGTTTTGCCATATACACAGCCATTATGCACCGACCTAACGTGATTAGCATTTACTTCCATACCAACGGTATCATATTTTTCAGGATCAACACACATCCATGCGGCTAAGCTTCCTAAAGATTCTGCGAGAACAACAGATGCGCCGCCATGCAATATTCCTCCTGGTCGATGAGTCTTTTCATTAACGGGCATTCTCCCTTCAAGATAGTCCTCCCCAATTTTAGTCAACTCAATTCCTAAGTGCTCTAAAATTGTATTTTTTGAATATTCTTGAAGCGCCTCAACTGTATATTCTTTAAACCAAAGCATTTTTAAGTTTGGAGTTTGTAATTATGAATCTTGAGTTATAAAAGTATTATTTCAGTAAAGCATCTGCCTTTTGCTTTGCAGTTGAGACTATATTATTAGCTTGCTTGTTTGCTTCCTGCTCGGTTTTATTAGCTTTATCATTAGCTTCTTTTCTTAGCTTGTCAGCGGCAATTTCAGCAGCCTTCTTTTTAAGTGGGTTGCTTCCTGCTTCTTTTATAAGTTTTTGAGCATTGGCTTCTCCTTCTTTTCTTATTTGGTCTGCAGTAGACTTTCCTTGTGCTCTTACCTTGGCCGCTTGTGCCTCCGCATCTTTTATGATCTTATCCGCCTTCGCTTGTGCTTCCGCTCTAGCTTTTGCCTCTGCCTCGGCTTTCTTTTTTGCAGCCTCGTCTTTTACTTTATTCTTCACTTCATCAACTTTCTCTTTCACTTGGTCTTTTATATCATCTTTGATATTGTTTGCCATATCTTTAACGCCAAGCGAGATTGTTGGATCTGTAACCGTACCACCAACCTTAATATCTAAGTCAACCGTTTCCCCAATTTTGATTTTATCACCACCTTTAATAGAAGATAGTAAACCAGATACTGCCTGATTCGCCTCGCTTCCTAATTTATCTCTTGGTACTGAGGTATTAATGGTATAGTCCATCGTTTCATCGATGCCATTAGAACCAACGACTTCCATGTTCATTTGTCCAGCTTTGAACTTAAATGGATCGAAGAAAATTCGTCCATCTTTGATTTCGTATGATATATTCACATTGTCAGACTTGAATCGCTTAATGTCTTCATAGTTGAGCTTATCTCCGATTTTATCTGTTAACGGAAATCCTTTGATAATCATATCAACTACTTGCATAGTTCCTTTCCCTGTTATTTGATCATATAATGGCATCATTTCGTTATCTAAGTTTCCTTTAATGTTTAGCTTAGTAGAAAACATGCCCTCAGATGATTTTGCTACTGGAGCAAATTTCTCGACGGTATTGAATGTGGTGGCACTCTTTTGTATATCCATGTTTAACAATTCCATGTCAAAGTCAAAGGATGGATTTTTCTTCTCAGCGGGAGTTTGAGTGCTATAAAAACCACTCATCAAGACATTGCCCCCCAGTATTTTCATGCCAACGCCATTCATAACTACTTTTTCATTTTTTACAACTAGATTACCTTTTGCATTGGTGATCTCCATATTGTCATAGAGTATCTTATTCATGCTTGTATTCATTACAAAGTCAATTCCAGCGGGTACTTCAAAAACTTCTAAGCTCGATGTATCTTCTGTAGTGCTTTCAGCATTGCTCGTTTCCTCTGTTGTTTCGCTTTCTTCCAACCATTCATTAGCATTGAATAGGGTAGATGTCATGTTTAGCGAACCTTTAAGAGTAGAATCTGCTAAGGCATATGCTACAAAGTTGTTTAACGAACCATTCATTTGAAGGTCGCTTGAACCGAGTTTCATGTTCAAATTTCTAAGTGTTACATTCTTCGGGTTGAAACTCATGAGCATATTAACGATATCAACAGGTTGTCCGATATCTTTACTATTGTAGTGCATATTTTGTATGCCTAAATCTCCACTAAGTTTGAAGTCTTCATAGCGCTCTTGTTCAATCGTGGAGTAATTTCCTTTTGCTTCTAAGTTAGTAGTAATGAGCCCTGAAAGACCTTCTAGTTCTTCTAGCGGCATAGCTTCTTGTAGGCGTTTTAAGTCAACTTTACCTTTAGCCATGAAATCTATGTATGGGTCAGATATCGGTGTTTTTGAGAACAATTTCATGTCAAACGGCTCTTGACCCATTTTGAAATGAAGCTTTGGCATTTCAACTATTGTATGGTCTAATTCTCCATCAGGATTATTAACAAGCAATGTTAGTTGAATATCATTAATGGCAGATGGTACATCTGGATATTTTACCATAGCATCTTCGATGAACATATTAAGTCCAAATGCAGGGTAAGAATTATCGTTAAAAACACCTTTTGCATATCCTGCTATGCCTAATTGTCCTTTTGATTCGATATTTGCGAAGTCTGCTGTGTAAACGCCAGGTACAAGCGATAATATTTCAGCAAAGGTTGGACTATTGGTTTCAAAGTTGACGTCCATTGCGATATCTTCTTCAGGCATCAATACCCATCCACCAAACTTTAGTTTCAAAGCATTCATGACAAACTCATTTTCTTCGAACGTGTATTTAGAGCTATCTAAGTCAATTTTCATCTTAGCATCAAATGAAGTATTGACCTCTTTTAAATACTTGATCCCATCAAAATCAAGTGAAATGGCATCAATAGCCAATAGGTTCTCTATTTCAAAAACACTTTGTGTAAAATCACCTTTAAGATCATAATTAAGATTATTGATTGAGGTACTGAGATTCATTGAAGCATCGTCATAGTTGATATTCGCCTCTTGGATAGTAAATTGCTTTAATCCTATTTCAAACTGAGCAGGAGCATCATCGGTCTCTTTAATTTCTTCCTCAACTTCTTCAGAAGGCTTTGCTATGTCCCAGTTCGCAGTGCCATCCTCTAAAACTTTTACATCAATATTGGGTTGAATAATATTAATTCCTACAATCTCTATTTGTTCACCGTTAATAACACTCATTAGATCAACAGTCAAGTTCAGATTTTTAATTTCTGCTAGCGTCATTCCATCAAAAGGAGACTTATTATTGACTCTAATATCATTTAATTCAAAATATAAATCGGGAAAGCTGGAAAACAGGGAAAGCTCCAAGTCTCCGAAATCTACTTCTGCATTTAAGCTTTTATTTGCTTCTTTTTTAACGAAAGCGAGAATGTCATCCTTGAAGATAATTGGAATGACAACTGCTGATGCCAATAAAATAATAATGAGTCCTATTAAAATGAATGCAAGTTTTTTTAACATACTGTTTGTATTTTATACTTTTACGAAGTATTTAATCTCATGTTAAATTAAAGCTTTTCTCAGCAATATTAAAATATGACTCCTGAAAGAAAAGAGAAATTCATAAAAGTTTTACGTAAAAGACAACCAGACTTAACGGTAGTGATGGAAAATGTGCATGATCCTCACAATATCTCTGCTGTTATGCGGAGTTGTGATGCCGTTGGCGTAAATGAAATTTATATTTTAAATACCAATAAAAGAATTGAAGAAAAAAATCTGGGAGCAAGGAGCTCAGCTAGTGCAAAAAAATGGATTGATACACACACTTTTGATGATTACGATGAGTGTTTTGAAAAAGTCAGCAATAAGTATGAAAATATCTATGCAACACACTTAGGAGTGGAGTCGAAAGGTTTATATAATACTAGTTTAACAGAGTCAACGGCTATTGTCCTCGGAAATGAAAAAGAAGGCGTATCAGAAGAAGCGCTGAATTATTGCACTGGAAACATAATCATTCCTCAGGTCGGTATGATTCAAAGTTTAAATATATCTGTAGCATGTGCTGTTATCTTATTTGAAGCATTTAGGCAAAGAGAGCAGCTTGGTATGTATAATACCTCTAGATATGATGAGATTTATTTAGATAAAAAGCTGGAGGAGTGGTCAACGAGGTAAGCTGAATAATATTCTTTATTTTTGAATTTAAACACAATTAAGATATGTCAGATCAAACAACGGATTTAAAGAGCTTAATGCAAGAGCTAGACAAAGCATTTGGAAAAGATTTTTCTAAGAATAATCCAGAATTGGTAATTAAGCACTATAAATCAAAGGCGATTGAAAATGCAGCTGCTACAATTTCTTCTAGTGTAGATAGTTTGGCTATGAAAATGGAGCTATCTAATATCCGAGGTGCAGGAGGAATGGGCGGTATGGGTATGGGACTCGGAGATATGGGCATGGGTGGAGGATTAGGTATGATGGGTATGGGTCGAGGAATGGGAGATATGATGGATGGTCAGCTTGATGAAGACTTTGACTTTGGGGAAGAAGGGCTAGGGGATGAAGAGGGTATGGATGAGGGGGAGAAATAGAAATAGTTAAAATCTGTTTAGGTCGGTTGAAACCTAATTTCTGAAGATATCTGATGTGTGGTTTTAATAAGAGAATACTAGTTTTATATATAAAGTAACTTTATGTATAAAGCTTCCTCGGTCTTAATATTACTTTTTTTTAGTTTAATAGCTCACGCACAAGTAGCCTTAATATCGTATCCAGAAGAAGAAGATACAGTTACCTGCTCTTCGTTTGTTTACTTCTTATTCGAAGATTCGGAGGGAGATGAAATGTATGTTGATTTTGGAGATGGAGAGGATGAAACATTGGATATTGATGATGAAGAGGTTGAGCATGATTTTCCTGGAAATGGTTACTATGAAGTAATGTTTGTTGCTTCAGATGGCGGACAAACAGATACGACTTGGCGTTATCTGCACATCATCGATCGGCCTGATGCAGATTTTATATTTAATTATATAAATGACTCCTGTTATAAACTAACTGGAACGGATGTAGAGTTTACTAACGTATCTACTCCTGATCCGTTAATTAGCGATGTTTACTATATATGAAATTATGGAGATGTCTCTAAGCAAGATACCATATTTGAAAATACCCATAAATACAATTCCTTGCCTAATGAATATAATGTGAGGTTATACTTGAAAACCAGCTATCCTAATTGTCAAGCTAATACTTCAAAACCGGTAGAGATTTATGATGATATAACTTTGGATACTACTGATACGGTATCTTTTGACTGGCAAGTAGGATGTCCGTGTAATAAGATAGAGTTTTCTCAGCAGTTTAATAGTGCTAAAAACTGGTATTGGAATTTTGGTTCTGGAGATTCAGCGATTGGAATCAACCCTAGTTACGAGTTTTCAGGTGCAGGGCCCCATATCGTTACTCTACTAGCAGAAAATCCCATTACTGGTTGTATCCAAACCATAAAAAAGCAAATTGCCGTTTGTGAAGATGATATTAAGACTTTAGAAAGTAAATCTTCAAACCATTGGTACTTTGGGGACTCGGTTGGGCTTAGCTTTCAACAGGATAGTCTTGAGGTAAAGACAGATGGACAGGTTACTGCACTAGAAGGTATTAGCACTATCAGCGATCCTTTTACAGGAGAATTCTTGTTTTATGTAAGTAGCGGAGAAGTTCGAAATAGTAATCATCAGGTTGTTAAAAACGGTTTAGGGTTAAAAGCAAACTTCTCAGCTTCCCAAGGTTTGCTTGTTGTTCCACTTCCAGGTGACCACAACAAATATTATATCTTTCATTCCCAATACGGCACCATAGACTCTGCTGGATATTACTATTCTGTAATTGATATTGAAGTAGATAGTATTATCTCAAAAAACAATTTGCTATACAACTCAATATGTTACTCGGGTAGCAATCAGGCAGCTTCTGCCCTGGAGACTTTCTCTGGTACGACGAAGCAGCATGAATCTTGTAATGAAAATGCGGAATATTGGGTTGTACATACATCATGTGAAGGCTTTCATACCTATTTGATAAATGATGAAGGGATATCATCTCCGATTGTTTCCTCTTTTGATAGATACTCTACTTCAACATTTCAGGGTAAATTTTCTGCCACTGGCAATTTATTTGCTCTCGGGTCAACCAGCGATGTAGAGCTTTATGAGTTTGATAAAGTAAACGGTAAATTTTATAATAAGTATAGCTTCAAAGAGCATATAGGAAACATTCCTCAGACCGCTAATAATACTTTTACTAACCATTACGGTATTGAATTCTCCCCCAATGAACGTTATCTATATGTTGGTGCTACAGTTGGTACTAGAAGAATAAGACAGTATGATCTATTAGCCGCTAATCCTGCGAGCTCTGAAGTTATTATCTATGATCCAAGTTTGCCTCAATCGATGTCTTTAGAATTGGGGATAGACGGTAAAATATATGTTGCCTATTTTAATTATGATTACTTAGGAGTTATTCATAAACCCAATGAAGCAGGTCTGAATTGTGATTTCGAGTTAGATGCCATTTATTTAAAAGGAAAAAAATCGAGAGGAGGGTTACAAAATATTATTCCGTTGGAACCATTTATATCTGAAATACATGATTCCAAGGCTGACTTTGTAATTACAGAAGGAGATAACTGTTATTCATTTAATTTGGAGGATGATTCTCAGTTCTTAGTAACAGAAGTTGATTCATGTTCTTTATATTACTTAGCCTCAAAGTGGACAACTAAATGGCTTTATAATGATATGGAAATATTAAATGAATCAGCACTTGTTTTAAATGACTTAAAACCTGCTAATGAGTTACAAGTAAGCCGAATTATTTATAATGATGCTAATTGTTTTTCTGATACAGCAACTCAGTTTATTTATACCCCTCCTAGTAATGAAATATTCATTCCTAATGCCATTTCAACAAATGAGGATGGCTTGAATGAGTCGATAACCTTAGCACTTGATAGTTGGCTTGATGCAACATTTTTAATTTGTGATCGCTTTGGTAAAGTAGTTTATAATAGTAACAATAGCGTTGTCAATTGGTCTGTGGACTGGAAGTCCAAAAAACTTTCAAAAGGTACTTATACTTATTACATCACAGGAAAAAGTAATAGCTGTGAAGGTTATATGGAAAAAGTTGGAACAATAACGGTATTAAGGTAGCTGTAAAAAGCTTACTGCATTAGACCCTTCGTTAAAAAGCAAGTCTACAATACTTAAATCTTTAATAAAGCCGTTTTTGTTCTCAAATACCTGATTATACTTTATATCATTCTTTTCTATGTTATGTTCTTCCCGGCTTGCTGTTCGTAAGTCGATGGTGCCATGGATAACTTCTTTTGAAAAAGAACTTGTATAATCTTGATTTGAATCCATTTCCAGCAATCTAGTAATAAATTGGTGAAGTTCAGTATTGAAATCCCAAAGGAACTTAAATTTCTTGTCATAAAATACAGCAAAGTCATCTTCATAAAATTCAAAATAGGGTGATGACCTATATGCAGAGCAAAGGCTTTGCCAATGTAGCTTTCTCCAATTATAGTCATTTGCAATTTCAACTTCTTTGATTAAAGTTCGCTCATTCCTCCCTCGCACTAGAGGTATAGATAAACGTAAGTTACCATTTGCACCTGCAATGTAACACCTGTTTCTAAATGTCGCCTTTTGAAAATGCTCATTAGCTTCTATCGTTGTATTTGAAGCATTAAATATTGCTGCATAATAACTGATAGGACCTAAGTAGTAATTAGGAATTAGTATTTTTTTTCCTTGAATGTCTCTTATAGATTTTTTCACACCTTGGCATTATTGTAATTCAAAAATCTTTAATTATTCTTAATTTTAATAAATGTTACTAAGAAAACTTCTTCCACTGTTTTTATTATTTCATGGCAATACATTTGCTATTGGAGTATTAATTGATCAGTGTGTTTTTCGAAACCCAGACGGGCAGCCTTATATTGAGGTTTATATTTCTGTTAATCAAAATACAATTAACAATAAGTCTGTAAATAAAGGAGTAAATGTAAATATACTAGTTCATCAAGATAGCTCTGTTGTTGCTTTTGATAAGTATACCCTAAACGTTCCTGAGGTTACAGACTCTCTTCTACCCAATTTTATGTCTCAACGAAGGTTTAGCATTGAGCCTCAAAGTGCAGAAGTGGAAATATATATTGCCGATATTAATGATACAGCCAATTTTGTACATCTGATAAAAGCAATAACAATTTCAGATTTGCCAGACAATCAGGTTGACATTTCAGATATTATGTTAGTTGAATCCTATATAAAGTCAACTACAAAAAACCAGTTGTCAAAATCAGGATATGATATGGTTTCCTATCCAGTCAATTTTTATCCCACGGAACAGAAACAACTTATTTTTTATGCCGAGATATATAATATTAAACGAACTGTTGATGAAGATGTATTAGTGCAATATTCACTTAAAAAAAACGGAACAGATAAAGTTATTGGTGGGCTTAGCGGCTTTAATAAACAAAAACCCAATGATGTAAATGTTGTTTTTTCAAAATTTGATCTTAGTGAGATTCCTTCGGGTAATTACGAACTCAATATTGAAGTGATAAGCAAACGTAATGAGTTGCTGGCAAATAAGAAGATGCTAATTCAGCGAAGTAATAAACTCATGGGAGAATTAGATGTTTTGGACCTCGAAGTCGAATTGTCATTTGTAAGTAGAATGGAGTATGATAGTATATTATATTATATGAAGACTTTAAAGCCTACTGCAAGCGATGTCGAAAAAAGTAAAATTGACCTTCTTCTATTTAATCAAGATCAAATTCCAGTTAAGAGGTTCTTTTTGTCTTTTTGGGCGGAAAGATCACCAACAAGTCCTGAAAGAGCATGGTTGGAATACAAGAAAAAGGTGGACTATGTAAATGTTGAATATAAAACCCAAATTAATGAGGGCTATAAGACAGATAGGGGAAAGGTATATCTAAAATATGGCAAACCTGATTTTAAGTTTGAATCAACTTGGGATAATAGAGTGCGACCATATGAAATATGGATTTATAATTATGTTGAAGTCACTGGACAGAATAACATCAAGCTTGTTTTTTCCAGCACGAATAGTGTTACCAATATTTACGATCAGGTATATTCAGAGATTATAGGTGAGAATAATGATGCTGGTTGGTATAATCATATTCAGAAAATTAAGGGAAGAGACAATTCTGATAATGCAGATGGGCTGATAACTCATTCCCCATATCCTATTGATCGTAGGTTTGCCGAAATTATGAACAGGTAATAATTGCCTATTGCTTGCTTAACCCGCTTTCCAAAAAAGCTTTGTAATCTTCTATGGCAGGAGTGTACCCTTGTGGTTCTACCAATAGATTCTCGTTATGATCTTGGAGCACATACCAAGGTTGAGAGTTATTACCAAATCTAGAAGTTTGAAGATAGCTCCACTTATTACCTACCGTTTTTATCTTTTTCGTTTTTCCACCGATTTCTACCTCCACTTGTTCTGCTTCAGGAAGTTCTTCTTTTTCATCGACATATAGAGAGATAAGCACATACTCGTTTTGCAATATCTTTAATATCTCTGGATCGGACCATACATTTTCTTCCATTTTCCGACAATTAACACAGGCCCATCCAGTAAAGTCAATCATTACGGGCTTGTCTTCTTTTTTTGCATAAGCCATACCTTCATCGTAATCATGAAAGCAGTTTAAGTTATGAGGGCAATGTTCGTTTGTTTCAGCAATGGCAGCACTATGTCCAATGGACGCAGTGCCTCCTCCTTGAGGCCACTCCGTATAAAACATAGGTGGTGGAAATCCACTAATCAGTTTTAATGGCGCACCCCAAAGACCAGGAACTAAATACATAGTAAACGCAAAGGATAAAATAGCCGTAAATAGTCTGGGCACAGAAACATATTTTATTTCGCTATCATGAGAAAACTTAATAAACCCTAATAGATAAAGCCCAAGGAGGGCAAAAATGATAATCCATAATGCGAGAAATAGTTCACGAGTCAGTATCCATGATTGTGTAACCAAGTCTGCGTTGGATAAAAACTTAAGCGCAGCTGCCAATTCCAAAAAACCTAGTGTTACTTTGACTGAGTTTAACCAACCACCTGATTTAGGTAGTGAGTTTAGCCAGCCAGGAAAGGCTGCAAATAGGGCGAAAGGTAATGCTAGAGCCGATGAAAACCCTGCCATTCCTATAACTGGACCAATAACTCCTCCATTTACCGCTGCTTCTACTAATAAGGTGCCGATGATAGGACCAGTGCAAGAAAACGAGACTAATGTAAGCGTTAATGCCATAAAAAATATACCAATTAATCCCCCCTTATCTGACGCGGCATCTGTTTTACTAATCCATGAGTTGGGTAGTGTAATTTCAAATGCACCAAAAAATGATACAGCAAATACGACAAATATGATAAAGAAAAATAAGTTGAGCCATACATTTGTAGAAAAAGCATTTAAGGCATCTGCGCCAAAAATTTTAGTTACAATAAAGCCTAATAATACATAAATTACGATAATCGATATGCCATAAATAATGGCATTGCTAATGCCTTTGGCCTTGTTTTCGCTTTGTTTTGTGAAAAAGCTTACCGTAAGTGGAATCATAGGAAAAACACAAGGAGTTAATAGAGCTAATAATCCACCACCAAAGCCAAGAATAAATATCGTCCATAAAGAGGAGCCTTTATCATTTTCTTCAATGCCAATTTCTTCTGTTACCAAAAGAATCTCAAAGTCATAATCAGAAGGAGGCAGGCATCTTGAATCATCACAAGTCATGTAGTTGATATAGCCTTTGACATTTGCTTGTTCACCTACCATTTTTACTTTTTGCACAAAGCTAGCTTCATTCTCGAACCACTTTAGGTCCATTTCAAACATGGGTTCAAACTTTTCATGGGCCTCGCCAGATTCATTTGTCTTGCCAATTAGCTTATATTCAGCGGACTCATCAAAGTTAATTGTGGTTGGAATTGGACCTCCATCCTTTATATGTTGAGAGTATAGATGCCACTTTTTGTCAATTTTTGCAGTGAATGTAATTTCAAATTCACCTTGAGCAACTTCTTTTGCAGAGGTCTCCCACTTTATCGGTTCAAGGATTTCTGCAGCAATAAAATTGCTATAAAGCAACCCTAAGGCTAGAAAAATATTTATAAATAGCTTCATCGTATATATTTATGACAAGTTTAAAATAAGAAACTCAAATTATCTCAAAAAGGTTCTTTGCAACTTAAGCGGTTACTAGACCTAAGATCGATTCAAACAAATGTTTCCCATCATCATTACCCAAAACACTTTCCGCTGCCCTCTCTGGATGTGGCATCATTCCAAAGACATTTCTATTCTCATTGCATATACCAGCTATACTGTCCCTAGAGCCGTTTATATTAGCTTCTTTACTTACTGTACCTGAAATATCACAATATTTAAATAAGATTTGGTCTTTATCGTTTAGCTCTTTAATTGTACTGTCGTCGGCATAAAACCTTCCTTCCGCATGGGCGATAGGTATTTTTAAAAGTTTATCTTGAGAAATTCCTTGTGTAATGAGACTATTTGTTGTAGTTGTTTTTAAATAAACATTTTTACATATAAATCTTTGTTCTTTGTTCCTTAACAAGGCTCCAGGAAGTAAACCTGTCTCACATAGAATTTGAAAACCATTGCAAATACCCCATACTTTCCCACCACCATTTGCAAAGTCAATAACTTCTTTCATAATAGGCGAAAACTTGGCAATAGCTCCTGATCGTAAGTAATCTCCGTAAGAAAATCCTCCAGGTAACATGATGCAATCCTCTTTACTAAGCTCAGGTAGGCTGGTCTCTTTATGCCATACAGAAATTACTTCCTGTTGCATTACATTTTTTAACACATGGATAATATCATTATCGCAGTTAGATCCTGGGAATATAATTACGGCAAATTTCATATGCTATATTTTAAAGGCAACTTGTTATAGTTTAAACCACAAATCAATGCCAATTATTGTCAAAAATACAAGAACAATTAATTCTCTTGCAATACTTTTTCTCACTACTGTGAATAAGTGTCCTAAAAAAATGGATAATGGAACAACTAAATAAAAGTAATGCTTAAAATCAGATATTCCCAGCGCTAGGTCTGATAACAAAAGAGCAATTGTTATGAGAATTGTTATTTGCAGTAGTTTTCTAGTTTCAATAGTGTGTTTAAACCTATTAAGATTGGCACTAATCATACCAGCTAAGATCAAAGTCAAAATAGCTATTATCTTAGCTTCGTTTAACCAGTTGCTGTCTGGTGATCCACGTTCAATTTCTGGAGTCATTAAGCTTAACATCAGGTTTGTTTCCTCAATCCAAAAGTAATACGATGTAATCATTATAACTGGTGATATTATACCTAGTCCTACAGTGAGTAACTCTTTCAGGTCAAATGGTCTCATGATAAAAAAGCCAATGAAAGGAACAAGAATAAGTGGTAACAGATTAGGATTGATTAAAATACATAAAACTGAAAACAGACCAATATCAAAAATGTGGTTGAAACACCTTTTGTTCTTATACATTGCCATTAAACGAGCAAAAACTGTCGTGATAAGGGATAGTAGTAGTACATCGGAAGATATGTAGATAGAGCTAGAAAATAAAGAGATCAATATAATATAGCTAAACCCAATTATATAATTTATTCCTCCAGTAAACCGATATTGATTACCAACAAAATTTATATGTATGGCTTGGAAGAAGATTACGATGATGTAAATTATAAGACTAACAACCTTGTTGAGCTGCGAAAATAGGTTGTCGATAATCATAGCCAATGGTCCATGAGACATAGGTTGAAAGGCACTTATCGGTTCTGAAAATATAAATCCTATTTTTAAAAAAATGATAAGACTCAGTAAGATAATGAGTATTATAGGTTGGCTTGATTTAAATATGGAAACCAATTAAAAACTAAATTTTACAAGCTTAAAATAATTTCTGTGGATACTAGGAATGAGTACCTCGTGATCGGAAATTTGTTTTCCCTTAGAGGGGGCTAGCATGATCTCTCTTCTCGCTGTATTCATGATATCGCCATTGGAGAGTGTATTATCGGCTTCAATTATTACATTGGATATATCAGTACTTGAAGAAATCCTATCATTAAATATCAAGTTTAGATTTTTGCCTGAGTTTGCAACAATAAACGATGAATAATAGCCTTCATCTTTTTCTGAAACTTGCTCTTTGGGTATTCGCTTATGCCATTTATAAAATCCATTGGGGTTAAGTGCTACAAAGTAAGCATCTCTGTAGTAATAGTAAGTTGTAGTGGTGGTAGAGTAGTATCCATATAAGTTAGGTACTGTTGTTGTTTTTGATTCAATATCAATATTTTCTAATAAAACATTAATGCTTCCATCGTAGCTTAGGATAACATCCTGTATTGATATATCATTATTGATACGCTGATTAATGGTTTTCTCATAAGTATTGTAAACAGGACTTAAGGTATAACCCTTTTGCGCATTAAATTGCATGGTAAATATGCCTTTTTTATTCTTTAACCCATTTTCGCTATAAATTCCAGCTATCACTAGCTTTTTATTAGCATTATCAAACGTGATCTTTTCTTCAGTAGCATTCAAGTCGGGTTCCATTAAAAAACTGTAAGGTTTAAATATTTTGTCTGTCAAAGCAAAAACGGTATAACTTCCAATTTCGTTTTCCTTACTGGGAGATTGCTTGTATGTTAGCAGCACCTTTCCCTCATTGGTAATAGTAGTTGCCCTTTGCATAAAGTATTTTATACCATACTCAAGCCTAGCTGCTTGACTTTTTTGCTTGCCGATACCTAGTTCATTTGTAATAGTAAATTTGTATTCCAGCTTTTTATTATCTGCAATGTAAGTTTGGTAGCAAAGAATATGTGATTTGTCTTGAGAAGTGGTGACATGGAACTGTGTAAAGTCAGAAGCAGTTCTATAAAAAATAGTATCAATGCTCAATGCTTCAGTCTCTGGTTTGGAAAGGTCAATATTTAATTTTTGAACTTTTAAAACCTCAAAGTCTCTATCCTCATCTACAAAAAAAACAAGTAGGTGATTAGGGTATGATATAATATTTTCAATGTAATCATAGTTGAGTGGAATAGGCTTTACCCATCTTAGTTGAAGATCATTTCCATACAGCTCTATTATTTCATTAGACCGCCCATACTTGTAAACAAAAATACCATTTGCATTTTTTCCTAAGATTTTAAAATAGGGTGTTTTATTGTTGATTTTTTGTGCAATAGAAGTCTTGATAGACTGGGACTTTGAGCCTAAAGTAAGGATTAATGTAATAAAATAAATTAGTAGATAGCGCACAAATTAAAGATAATGAACTTTGAGAAGTTCTACTATCTTTTCTTTCTAGGATCTAGTGCATCTGTTAGCCCCTCTCCAACAAGGTTAAAAACAGTAACTGTTATAAAAATGGCAAAACCTGGAAATACAGCTAGCCACCAAGCTTGAGCAGATCGACGTGCGGCTGATAAAAGCGAGCCCCATGTTACAGTATCTGCTGGCACCCCAATTCCTAAAAAAGATAGGATGGATTCAACCAAAATGGAGCTGGCGATACCAAATGCAATGGCAATAAGTACTGGAGATAATGCATTTGGGATGGCATGACGCATTAAAATTCTAAAATTATTAAATCCTAATGCAGTTGCCGCTTCTATATATTCCAAGTTTCTTACCCTTAAAAGTTCAGCACGAATAAATCTAGCTATTCCCGTCCATGAAGTAGCACCAATAACAGTCATTACCAAGAATATTGATGGTTTTGCAATAGCAACAATAGATATGATTAAAAAGAGGCTAGGAACGGAAACTATAATTTCAATCGTTCTGGATATAATCATATCCACGGGCAAATTACGTTTTTCTCCTAAGTAAGGTATTTTCTTTAATGGTCTTACCAATACGTTAAAAATGAACATGATCAGTGCAAAAATTAATAAACTGATAAATAGCTCAACTAAAAGGCTTCCAAAAGATTGAGCAATGGCGTCAGCAAGAATATAACTTCTCGCTCCAAATGCATAAAAAGAACCTAAGAAGATACCTAAAATACACATGAGTATCCTTGCTCTGGAAATCTTTATCCTGTCATCACCCAGAAAGCCAGCTAAAGCACCAAGAATAATACCTATAAAGGATGCAATTCCCATTGATATAACACCTACCAGTAGTGCGATCCTTGTTCCATGAATCATGCCTGAAAGAATATCCCTTCCCAGTTCATCCGTACCTAACCAATGTCTCCAGTGTAAGGATTTAATCCTTTGCTCGTCAAATGGACCAACTGATTGAGCATTACTAAAGTCAAGGTTTTGAGGTAAGTAGGGAACAGGTGGCCATATTGCAAAATCATAATCTAGCTCAGCCCACTCTATATTTTGCAAGTCACTAGGCCACTCACTTAATCCTAAGTCGACCGTATATTCTCTGAAAACAGGAAAGTAAACGTTATCCTTGTATTTGGCTACCAACGGTTTCTCATTTGCAATAAAGTCTGCAAATAGTGCAATGGCAATAAGTGCGAATATAAAATACAAAGAAACTAATGCAATTTTATTTTTTTTGTATTGCCTTATTACATAAGCCTTAAAACCTTGCTGCTTATCAACTTCATTGTTTGAAGTAGTGTTCTTTATTTCTATTGTATCTTCAGCACTCATTCTGAATAACTAAGCTTTTTTGTTGCCATAAGAGATCCGAGGATCTACAAATGCATATAATATATCTGCAACTAAATAACCTACTAATGTCAATATCGCTGAAAACATAACAACTGTAAATACAATAGGGTAGTTTCTTGCAAATATAGCTTCAAAAGCAACCTTGCCCATACCAGGTATTGAAAAAATAATTTCTAGTACAACTGACCCAGCTATAGCGTGTGGAAATACATTGGCAAATAGTGTAATGATAGGAAGTAATGCATTTCTGAATGAATGTTTCCAAATAACAGTATTGTCAGCAAGACCTTTTGCTCTAGCCGTTCTTATATAATCTTGATTTAGTACGTTTAGCATACCACCTCTAGATTGTCTGGATAAAAATGCAAAAGTCGGATAGGTCAGGCAAATTAAAGGCAAAACCAAATGATATGCTGTTTCAAAGAAACGTTCAATCCATGGATCTTCGGGACCCAAGTCTCCCAAGCCATAAGGAGGAAAGACATCATAAAAATCACCTCCACCAAAAAACATAACCAACATCGTTGCAATCCAAAAAGTTGGTAGTGAATAGAGTATGAATAATGATGTCGTCACAATTTGATCTCTTTTGCTTCCCTTGTGAACTGCAGAGTTTACACCTAACGGGACTGCGATTAAATAAGTAATCAAAATAGCAATCATGCTAATCATTAAGGTCCAACGCAATGCATCCCATATTACTGTTGAAACTTCCCTTTTATCTTGATAAGATATACCAAAATCACCTTGTACAAACTTGGATATCCAATTGTGATATTGATTGTTTAGTCCGTAAAAGTTCATCACGGGAATGTAATTTTTCCACCGCGTAGCATTGTTTTTCATGCTAGAGTAAGCATCATCAATTTCTTGTAAAATAGCATTACACTCAATCAATTCGGGAGAAGAGGAAAGCATTAAGTCTATATTTTTTCGAGATTGAGTAATACGATAACTCTGTTCTTGAGAGCTATTAAAGGCATTGAATATACTTTTGAGCTCATCAAGAGTTAATCTTATTCTAGTGTCTGAATAAATGGTAAAAAGCTGACTAGAAAGCCCTCTGACCTTAATTAGTGCTTCCGCATTTGTTGAATCTTTATTTACCTGTAGTAGCTTGTATTCAAATCTTCTTAGTGATGAGTAATACTTTGAGATATGATCCCAATTACCATAAATGTATAACAGCCTTTCTAGCGTTTTGCGGTGCTCTGACTTTTCAATTTTGTATAAAGAATCTGGAGTAGCATAGTTAGAGAACGAAAAGTAGAATATCGGCAAATCTAAACCTAACTCCTTTCTTTTTTCTCTATAAGCCTGTTCTCCTGCAAGCTTATTAGAAAGTTGCCCCTCCCCCTGCTGGCCACCAGACAACATATTCTCGACTGGATCACCTGGAGCGTTTAAGCTTAGTAAAAATGTCAAAAGGGATATGGCTATGATAGTCGGTATAAATACCAGAATACGTTTTGCGATATATTTTAACATACCCTCTTTGCCTGCCTTACTTTAATACTATGTTGAAATGAAGTTTTACTCAGCCTGTGAACTAGCAACTTTTAATCCAGATTCCCAGTAGCCTGGCCTCATAACATAGGCGTCAGCATTTTCAAATCTATTGTGAATGGCGATCCTCTCTTTTGGAGCAAACATATAAATGTAAGCTGCTTCATCATGCAAAATTTCTTGAAATTCTTTTTCCAGTTCATTTCTTTTTGCTTCATCTAATTCACTTCTCATCTCTTCAATCAAAGCATCTGTTTCAGCATTTCCAAAACCAACATAGTTAGAACCTCCGTTGTAAGAATCTGTATGGTAGATTTGTTTATGGTCATTTGGAAATGGAGAACCTACCCACGCACCGTAATACATTTCAAATCGATGATTTTTGGTGTTTTCAAGGAATACAGACCATTCTTGTGGCGTAACGGTTACATCAATGCCCACTTTTCTGCATTCTTCTTGAAAAATGAGCCCCGTAGCTTTGCGTCTATCATTTCCTGAGTTGTATATATATTGGATAGTAAATTCAACTAATTCACCATCAATCATTTTATCCAAAGTGCCATTGCCATTAGAATCTTCCCATCCTGCTTCTGCCAATAGACTTTTTGCTTTATCTATATTGTAATCCCTTGGTTTAATATCCTTATTGTAGCCACTTTTTACAGGATGAACAGGGCCGATTACCCTTTGTGCCAATCCGTATTCAATAGTTTTGATGATTTTATCTACATCTACTAAGTGTGCAAGTGCATGTCTTACTTTTTTGTCTGAAAACTTAGGTAACTTGGTATTGATTCCTAAATATGCATATACCATTGCCATTGGGGAATAAGAATTAAAGTTCTTGTTAAATTTTTCAGATTGAGGTAATTCTGTGAAATATTTGGGTGGTATCGCTCTCATTATATCAATTTTTTGAGCTTTTAGTGCAGTAATAGCCGTTGCATGGTCATTAATTGTTTCATAGATTAATTTTTGTGGATACGCTTCGAAACGAACGTTTTCACTCGTTAATGCATCTCCCCACCAATTTTTCTTTCTGATTAATGTAATTCTCTGACCAGTTTGCCATTCAACAAATTCATACGGACCAGAACCTACTATAAACCCTTTTTCTCTTTGAAACTTAGGCGAGTTATATTCATTGGCAAACTCAACAATTGCTGGGTTTGCTGATAATTCGTTTCCTTCTCTGTTTAAGTCAGAAATTGAAAACTGCTCCATAAGACCTTTCGGATCATAAATATGTTTAGGCAATACAGTAAAATCACCAGTCTCAACTTCTGCAAGGATGTACTTTTCCTTACATAAAAAAGTAAACTTCATCGGATCATCATAAAATATCATACTATCTATGAATTCAAAATATGGACGTATTCTATGGCAATCTACTTTAGGATTTTTGATAACTTTTAAAGAAAATTCCATATCCTTAGCTGTTATGGGCTGACCATTATCCCATTTTGCTTCAGGTCTGATTTCATAAGTAATTAGTAGTTGCCCTTCATCAGTTTCTTCAATTTGAGGTCTTGATTTTGCCAATACAGGTATAATATCCAATGTTTTAAAATCAACGCTCAAAAGTGTTTGGTGAATTTTTGAAAAAAGATATGCACCACTAGCACTTTGGTAGTTGGTAGGATTTAGCATATCAACATCAGAAAGCTCGTGTACTATTACCTGATTTTTAGCAGCTTTTTTCTTTTTAGAACCTCCACAACTGAAGATGAATAAGCTTAAAGTTATCAAAAGGAGTGTGTTGATTTTTGAACTCAATGCAGTCATTTTGCTATTTTTCTTAGTGTTATATTTATGTGAATTTTAGGATAGCAAATATAGCATTATTAATATAAACTGGTTAATAAAATTTGAACAACATGGCTTCTATCTTGATATCTGGTGGTAGTGGTTTAGTCGGGAATAAATTAACATCCTTATTGGGCCAATCTGACTATGGTGTTGCTCATCTTAGCCGTCATAAACAAAGTCAGCGAGCAGTTGAGACCTTTCAATGGGATATCAAAAAGGGGTATCTTCCTCAAGAGGCACTCGATGGTGTCAAAACAATTATTCATCTCGCTGGAGCAGGAATTGCAGACAAAAGATGGACGGAAAAGCGAAAAGAAATAATAAGGAATAGTAGAGTTGAATCTTCAAAGTTAATCTACAAGACTCTAGAACAGTATGAAAATAATGTCGATACCGTTATCTCTGCCTCAGCTGTAGGGTATTATGGCGATACAGGAGACGGATTAGTAAGAGAAGTCGATCCAAGTGGGAATGATTTCTTAGGAGAAACTTGTAAAGCGTGGGAGAAAGAAGTTTTAGAAATTGAAAAATTAGGGAAGCGGGTGGTTATCATTCGGATAGGTATTGTGCTCTCTAAAGATGGTGGAGCTTTACCTCAAATGGCATTTCCATTAAAGTTTAAAGTAGGTGTTTATATGGGAAGCGGAGAACAATATATGTCATGGATTCATCTTGATGATTTATGTGGAATATTTCTAAAAGCGGTAAAAGATGATAATATGCAGGGCATATATAATGCAGTTGCTCCACGTCCAGAAACCAATAAGCAGTTTGCCCATCAATTAAGTAAAACCTTAGGTGGCTTTTTTAGTCTTCCAGCGCCCTCTTGGGGCTTGAAATTGCTAATGGGAGAAATGTCAAAAATTGTCTTGAATAGTAATAAAGTGTCTTCTGATAAAATTCTAGAAAGTGGATATGCATTTAAATATCCAACACTTAAAAGTGCATTAACTGAAATATATGGCTAACTTTAGCCGTTGTATATATAATATGCGCCTAAACTATATCTGTATATTTATATTCCTTTGTTTCTCGGGCAATCTCTTGTCCCAATCAAAGATTTCTGCAGGCTTGTATGGAGCAGTAATGCATGCACGTAACTCTTACACAAGTGATGTAGAGCCGCCTAATAATTTTAAGGTAACACAAACAAAGGTGAAGCAGGATGGAAGTCGTTATAAAATCATTAATAAAAGTTATACCTTCTCTATGGGAGGGAGAGGTCGGTATGACTTAACGGATGATTTAATGTTACAAGGCGGGCTTTACGTCAGAAATTTCTTAAGTAATCAGTTATTTCCTTCCTTTATATCAATACCCATTTTAGCTAGATACTATGTATATGATATGCTGCCTATTCGATACTATGTTGAGGGGGGAGGAGCACTGAATCTTCGTAATCCTTTGTCTTCAAGGTCTAATGTTTCTGGAATACCAGGAATGGGAACTTTAAGTTTAGGAGGCTCCTATAAGCTTTCCACTACGTTAATACTGGACGTAGCAGCTAGCGCCAATTATTATTTTACAAGAGAGATATTGCCCGACTTTAAACAAAGAGACTTGGGCGTTGAGATCGGATTGAATTACTACTTCCATTCTTACCACTATATCAAACAAAACTGTCCGAAAGTATACCATTAAAGTTACGTTACTAGTATTATTTTATAACAGATATCTTTTCAACCTTGGTGATAACGTTGTCTGTCTTTAAGTAAATAAAATATATACCTGCATCGATATCATTTGTTTCGAAACGATAGTGAGATATTCCTGGTAGTGCATCTTTTTTAGATAAAATGGGCTTGATCTTCCTGCCTAGTTGATCATGCAGGTCAATGGAAATACTAGCTGATTTTTTTAAAGCTACAATTAGCTCACCTCTTTCTTGTATCGGATTTGGATATAAACTTAAGCCAACCTCATCTTGATTAAACGCCTTGGTATAAGGATTAATTACAGAATCTGAATCTTTGACAATGATCATTTTTTGAGCAACAGCATTTAAAATACTTCTTTTTGAAAAATCCCCTAGCTCAGCTTCTTGAACAGTTGCAATAAGATGTATCTTGCTTTCATCCCATGTAGGTGGTATGGTAATGGTATATTCAATACTAAAACTATCACCATTATTTATGGTTGTCGGCAAGGGGTTGACAGGTATTGTTGTGAAACCCCATGGACCTCCTAGCATAAACCTAACAACATCTCGATGAACAAAGCTCGATATTAAACTATCCTTATTCTCATAAGGGTGACCTGGCTGACCATTTCTAAAGTTATTTTGATCATAACCATTGCCTGAACCAATAACACTATCTTCTATTACATAGCAATTAAATCTGTGTTGTCCATTGAGTGGTGCAAAAAAGCGAGCATTAACTTGAATGCTTAGCTCTCTAGATGAATCTTGCATTTCATTGCTCATGGTTAGCTCAACAGGTGCAATGGCGTTTGATTGTTCGATTATTTTATTTTCCCATAATATATCTTGGTAATTAAATAAAGGAACCTCTACAAATCCCTGATCGCTATACCGTTTCCTATCGATTAATGCTCTGACTTCATTTGGATGGTCGTCATACTGTTCTGCTACAGTAATGCCATCTGGTATAGACATGGCATCAGTTGCGTGAATATTGGCTACAAATACATTTGAATATTCGTTTCTTATGTTGCTGTCAATCATTATATGAGCATCTACACAAAAGCCACAACTTGCATCAGTAATGTTTTCTAAAACGATGTTTTTTTGTGGGAACTTGCTCATGGCATAGGTCGTTATCGTTAATGTATCATCCAGCATATTGCTGTCTGTTAATCCTCCGTTAAAGTTGTCGGCCCATATGGAAATGGTATAGTAGCCTGTATCAGTAGGTTGCCAATTAGTAGTATGTGAATAATTATAAGTTGACTGATAAGGGATGCTTACCCCTGATATGTTATCAGAGTTGATGATTCCACCATTTACGCTCCAGTTTAAGTCGAAAGATTCAATGGTATCTATACCGTTATTCTTGAATAACCCTTGAAGACTATATGATTCGTTGACTTTTGTATAATCGTCAATATTTGTAGTCATAATGCTTCCATCGATATTATATACTTCGAATAATTCAATATCATCTATCCATAATACGTCTGCCTCTCTGTTTCCTAGACCAATTATTGTTTCAGTGCTATGTTTAAATGCTATGTATATGGTATCATTTTGGTATCCAAAGTCCCTTAATAGTATTTCATGCGTTTTCCAACTACCTCCTCCTGAATCTGGGTTGGCAGTAAATACCGGAGGATCGATAAAGTCTGTTGTTGTATCTCCTTTGTTTGACGATATGTAAACTTCGTAACGGAGGGGAGATACTTGGTAATTATATGAAAAGCTTTCCCAGCGTAAAAAAGTATTTTTACCAATAATAATGCTATCCGTGATAAGCCAATCACTTATTTTTTCTCCGTCATATGAAGTGTCAAAGGTGTCTGCAATCGAAACACATGAACTGGCAATGGCGGAATCTCCTTCAACGAAAGGTTTGTAGGATACCACCCAGCTCAATGATGAAAAATCTATGAAGTAGGTTTCCATTGATGTAGGATAAGGTATCAAAGTATCCTCATTAAACACTTTGTAGTTGTTAGGAAAACCATTGCTAAAATCCTCATAATAAATCTGAACTTGGGCAATAGAGCTGCTAATTGATAGTATCATCAATGTTTTTAGAAGTAGTATGTGACAAATTTTGTGCATTTTGATCAGAATATAATCTTCAAACTAGATTTTTAAATATTATTTTAAAGGTAAAATAAATAAAATCGTCTGGTATTTGTAACTAAACACAAATGTTGTACGTAATATTTAGATGTAATGTTACGCAAAGCGCTATTTTTATTAGTTTCTATCGTTTTTTTCTCTCTCCATAGCCGTGCAACACACGTAATGGGAGGGGAGCTTTCTTATAGATATTTGGGTGCTGGAAACTATGAGTTTACCTTGAAGCTATACAGAAATTGCTCTCCAGGAGCATACACTGCGCCCAATAGCGCTCGGATAAGGATTAAAGATTCTATAAATACAATTTTCAACCCACTATTGCCTAGAATATCAGTTGTAAATATAACTGATAGTACCAATGATGATCCCTGCTTAATTGTACCACCAGATGTATGTGTAGAGGAATATACTTATCAAGATGTTTTTAATTTGCCCAATATTCCTGAGGATGGACTACACGTTACCTATTCGTTGAGAAATAGAAACTGGAGTATAGCCAATGTTGTAACTCCAGGAGATATTAATATGATACTATACGAACGCATACCAGATACAAGCATTGCAATTGATAACAATACGCCTGTTTTTGATAATTTTCCACCCACCTTTATTTGTGTAAACGAGCAGTTAAACTTTGATCATTCTGCAACAGATCCCGATGGTGATTCACTTTATTATGAATTGTATCATCCGTATGGTGCCGCTGATGGGAACTATGGCAATAGCGATAACTTTGACCCAACTGTTACAGCTGGAACACCAGCACTACCCCTAATACCGTGGAATGCGCCATATGGAACGAATGATCCTATGGGAGGAGTGCCGTTAACAATTGACCAAAATGGCATTTTGAAAGCAATCCCCAACTTAGTTGGGCAATATGTGGTAGGTATTATGGTTTCTGAATACAGGAATGGTGTTTTAATTGGTCGACACTTAAAAGACTTTCAGTTTAATGTAACAGATTGTGAGCGAGTTAAAGCAAGAATAAAGACTGGCTTTGGAGCGCTAATAGGATGTGGAAATACCGTTACTTTTCCAAATAAAAGTTTAGGAGCCTCAGATTTTTTATGGGATTTTGGAGATCCCTTAAATCCAAATGATACCTCATCTGAAATTAGCCCGACATATACCTACTCAGATACTGGAAGCTATGAAGTATTATTAGTTGCAGACCCAGGGTCTGTCTGTGCAGATAGTATAACTGTTAACGTGACACTCAATCCTCCAATGCAGCCAGCTTTTTCTGCAAATGATGTTTGTGATGGATACCCCGTTCAATTCAGTGATAATACAGTTGCTGGGAGTGGTAGTTTTATAGTGTTAAGGCAATGGGATTTTGGAGATGGCAGTTATTCAACGTCAGCCAACCCCTCTCACCTTTATGCTGATTCAGGAGTATATACAATTAGACTTATTGTAACTTCAAATCTAGGTTGTGTAGATTCCATATCTAAAACAATAAATGTTAAATCTGCACCGACTGCAGAATTCTATGTTGATACAACGGCGGGATGTGACCCCTTGACAATAAACTTTACAGATAGCTCTAAAAATGGAGACAATTACAGGTGGGATCTAGGTGATGGGACTATTTGGGATACGATGGCTGCAAATTTTTCTTTTGTGTATACATATAATGGTGGTGAGGCTTATTTAGCACAATTAATAGTAGCTAATTTGTCAACAGGGTGTTTGGATACCGCGAGTGTATTGATCAATAACTATCCCAATCCCAAAGCGGAGTTTAATACCCTGAATCCAGTAGGCTGTAATCCGCTTGACGTTGATTTTAGTAATATCTCAGAACGAGCATCAAACTATCATTGGGATTTTGGTTGGGATTTAGGCAATGGAGACACATCTACTGATAGTGTGCCACCTCCAGTGCGATATACTAATACAGGTTCTGTAGATTCTATATACATCGTTACGTTAATCGTGACATCGTCTTTTGGCTGTGCTGCGGATACCACTTATGATACCATCACCGTAAAGCCTGTTCCTACTGCCCAAACACTTCAAGATGATTCCATTTGTGAAGGAGAAGTCGTAAATATAACAGCGCTTGATGAAGAGGAAGGTGCAATTTATCAGTGGATTCCTAGTGACTATCTAGATAATGATACCATTGCAAACCCTAGTTCAAAGCCTGATACGACAGTGTCATATATTGTACTAAAGATGACCCACTTTAACTGTGTCGATACAACGTATAAGACAATTGTTGTGCAACCCAGTCCTGAGCTATCTGTCATGAATGATACTAGTATTTGTAAAGGGGAGACCCTCCAATTGCTAACTTCTGTGGATGCTGGAGCATACTTTTGGGAGCCAGAAGAATTACTAGAAGATGCCTTTGTAGAAGATCCAGTAACAATTCCTCTGAGCGAAAAGATAAATAACTTTATTGTAACAGTGACTGGTAGTAATGGATGTGAAAGTGTTGATACAATTGTAGTTGAAGTGAACTTCCCAGTTGTCGATGCAGGAGAAGAAAAGGTTATTTTAAGGGGCGAATCCGTTAAGCTACTTGCAGTTTCTGAGCCAGGTGTGACTTATGAATGGGAGCCAGATAAATATCTAAATAACATTAATATTCCTGATCCTATTGCGACACCACCTCAAACAATCATGTATTATGTACAAGTAGAGAAAGGTGGTTGTTTTAATACTGATTCGGTATTAGTTAGGGTTATTGATATGGTTTTAGATGTTCCGAATGCCTTTTCTCCTGATGGTGATGGTGTAAACGATTTTATTTATGCAGAAGGACGAGATGTTGTGTCATTTGACTTTAGGATTTTTGATCGATGGGGAAATTTGGTTTTTCAAACTCACAATCTAGAACAAGGATGGGATGGCCGGTATAACGGCAGATTAATGGATATGGATACCTATGCTTTCTATGCCATTGCAAAGAGTGAGTTGGATACAAAAATTGTGAAGAAGGGAAATATAAGCTTGTTGAGGTAATGTTAAATTATAAATTTTGAATATTGGATTCAAATATGGTTCTGGTAAGCAGCTTTTCAAAATAACATTAATAGTATTTTGTTTTTGGAATAGTATGGTCTATTCTCAAAATATGCGTTTTTCTTCCTACGAAATGGCTCCGATGATGGTCAATCCCTCTTTGACTGGAAATATTGAAACATTGTTCAGAGCTAGCGCAAGCTACAGAAGTCAATGGGCTGTTGCTTTAAGTCCATTCACGACAGGCCAAGTTGCATTTGATGGTAATATTAGACCTAACATATTAACAACTGACGAAATAGGTATTGGAGGATATTTAGCATATGATAAATCCGGAGATGGGAACTTATCAGTGATTCGCTTTATGCCTTCTACTGCATTTCATAAGTCGTTTGATGAGATGGGGAAATATAGTCTAGGAGTAGGAGTACAAGCAGGTTTTATTCAAAAAAGTATTGATTTTGAAAATTTAATTTTTCCAGACCAGTATAATGGAACTTCCTTTGATAAAGAAATTCAAACACAGCAAGTTTATCAAGTATCTTCCTTTTGGAATTTTGATGCTGGAGTTGGAGTGGTATGGCAGTATAAAGAAAAGGGCAAATCATTATCAAAAATTCAATATGTGCCTCCTCTTGGAGAAATAATAGAAGCTCAAGTTGGATTTGCCGTTAACCAAATCAATAGGTCTTATGAAACCTTCTTGTTTAACCATGGAAATCGATTGAGATCAAGAACGGTCATACATGGTCATATGGTCTACAAGCACACTTCTCCTATAAGCTTTATTCCAAGTATATTACTAATGAAGCAATATAATGTTTGGGAGGTTCAAATAGGAGGAGATGTCGAATATGGTTTTATTAACCATATTGGTGAGATAGCATTAACTTCAGGGGTGCGCTATCGTCATAGAGATGCATTTCTATTGCGATTCGGGATGCGCTATAATGACTACACGATGCAATTAGGCTATGATTTGAATCATTCCTCACTGATTAGGGCAACAAAAAGCGTTGGAGCTATAGAGCTACATGTAAAGCGAGAATGGCCTAAGAGGGGTAAGGTGAATTGCCCTAAGTTCCACAAGAATTAGTATTACCTTATTAACTCTAATACCCCTTCTTGCCTCAGTATTTCGCCGTCAAATGCTTTAACAGAGGCATATACAAAATAAGTGCCAATTTCGGCATCAACTTTTCCTCTATGGGTTCCATCCCAGGTATCAGTAATGTTTTCCCCTAAAAAAACTCGCTTTCCCCATCTGTTGAATATCTCATATTGTATTAACTCAGTCGAAGCTTCTGTTGTAATTAAGAAGAAGACGTCATTATCTCCGTCACCATTTGGTGTAAAAGCAGAGGGTATTTCAAGATACTTCTCGCATACTGTTATAGATATATTATCGTCTGTATAGCATCCCGTAGCAGGATCAGTAGCTCGGACAAAAACATCAAAGTTCTCTGTTGGGGTAGACTGAGGGCTTGGGCATAAGAAGCAGCTTAATTGTGGGATGTCTTGCCATTCATAAGTGACACCGCCAACAGGAGGGTCGTTTAATGTAATAGAAGTTCCCAATAGGAGGCAACTTGGGTCTTCTAGGTCAAATTCAGGTCTAGGTATGACAAATATGCTTGTTGTTAAGCTATCTTTATTTCCGCATTCATCGATTACGATCATTTTATAAGTAGTATTTGTATCTGGTCTTACAAAATATCCATCATTGGTGCTATCTATAAAACCGTCAGGAAACCACTGGTATTTATATGGGGGTACTCCGTAAATGCCCTCTGCAAATAATGTGTCTTCTTCTATTTGATGACAAATAGCGTTTGATGGTGTAATGCTGAGAGCTTCTACTGTCAATCCTCTCATAATCATTATCCAAGGCTCATCAATTATTTGAATACAAGATGGGTTACATGTTCCAGGCTGACCATCGGTTCTTCTAAGAAAGAGTGTGTATGTGATTTCATAAGGTTCGCAGGCAGGGGCAGGCACACAGGTTCCCAATTGTGCAAATATTGAGGTAGGTACTGTTGTTGTACATCTTCCTTGACTATCTGGAGGAAATGGTGGGCCAGTTGGCTGTTGGCAAATAAAGTTTGCATTGCATCCTATGCCTCCAGTAGTTAAGTTGAAACCAAACTCAGCATCAGTGAATGTGCAGGGAGTGTCTATGTTTATTGTTACGTCAAATAGAATGTCCGTTATCGTTACTTCTGCAGGGGTGAGCATAGTGAAAGTATGTGGGCATCCAGCGCTACGAGATGAAAAAAGAGTCGTATCTACTATTGTATCTCTTGATTCTACCAATGGGTCAATGTAGATAGGGTATGATGTTTCTTCTGCATTTAGCCACTCTATCGGTATGAGCATTTGTAATGTATTTTCATCTGCTATTCTATAACTGATAGGAATACTGTTGAAGTTATTGTCGTAAGCAAAGGCTTCATGTATTTTAAATACTTCTTTATCATCTTGGTCATGAATGATGATGTCATCAATAAAAGGAGTGGATGAAACAATATGGTTTATTTCTAGCGTGCTAGGAATGCTTATGTTGTCCTCGATAATAAGGTAGCCACTACCTGACAGTTCCATTTTGTTCTTTATAACAAAATTAGTCTTTGCTTTGCCATGACCGAAGTTAGTACGCATATCTATATGATCGAAAATATTTCTAACAACTAAACGTTTTTCAGCCATTTCGTGCCTTTTCCATTTTGCTGGAGCAATTTCTGTTGCTTGTTGACCGAAAGGTTGATGTAAGAGCCTTAAATTGTTGTTAAACTTTAATTCATCTTGACTGGTCAATGATATAAATCCTTTACCTAAGTCTATTTTAGATTTGATTTTGGTATTTTTAGAGGTATAAATATCTGGGTTTGCTGACTGTTCTAGTTTAGTGTCGATTGTTCGCCACCAACCATTCTCGTCTTTGTAATGTAGAGCACCCTTGGCTTGTTGTTTTATAAAACCTCGACCATCTGTACCAATCTCTATGTAGTATCTACTATCAACAGTACGTTTTGATAGGTCTTCGACGCAGTCAAAACATCCGGTGTTATGAGGTAATACGCCAAACTCGGGATGATTGTAATATTCAGGTAGGTTGTATTGCTTTGCCAAGGCTAGGTATTCAGCAGATACAGTATTGGAAGCCTTGCCAATACTGAACGCAATAAGTATAAAAATGGAGATTATAAATGACTTTATCATAAGGTAAAATTAACATAAATTTAAAGCAAAATCAAAAAAAGCCAACCTAACTGAGAATAAAAAATAGCGTATTATTACATTTTAATCAGCGATGAAAATTGTTTTTTGTATCTTAAAGTAGACACTCTTTCCTTTTTTTATTAGATGTTAAAAACAAGTTGTTCTAACTTAAGGATTTTGTTACTAGATTTAGAATTACTATGAGCAAATTATATGTATTAGCAATAGTGCTTTTTTTAAGCTGTTCACTTGTAGCTCAAGTTGATTCAGTCCAAAGCAATGATGTAAGCCAAGACACAATTAGTAACGCTCCGTCTGATGAGTTGCCTCAAGCTACAGGAGTGTCTGTTTCTCCTGCACATATTCATTTTTCGATTGAGCCAGGGGAAAGAGATGTGCGATATGTTACAATTAAGAATGCAACAGATAAAACCAATAAGTTTACTGTGAAGTTTAATGATTTTGATATGAATGGTAAAGGAAAAACGCCTTTTATAGAAGCAGGAGAAGGTGACCATAGCCTTTCTCGGTGGATTAGTGTTAGTCCTACATTTATGGAGTTGGCTCCAGGAGAAAGCCAGAAAATCATGTTGACGCTTGACATACCTGATGATAGCTTGGGTAGAAGAGCTGCATGGAGCATTATGATGATTGAGCAAGCTGAAGAGAAAAAGAAGCTTGATCCAGGAAGAGGAGGTGGTAATACAATGGCTTTTGGTATTGTCCCAACATTCGCTTTTGGTGTGTACTTATATCAAAACCCTCCTAATGTAGAGATCAATAAAGTCGAAATAATTGATTTTAAGTACTTAAAAGAAGATGATAAGAATCTTTTAACGATAGATGCAGAGAATGTGGGGGATGGCATATCATATTGCACACTTTATATAGAATTGACAAACTTAAGTACGGGAAAACAAGATAAACTTTTAGTAAAGCGTTTTACTATATTGCCAGAATTAATAAGAGATTTTTCCTTTCAAATTCCTGAGGAGTTTGGAATTGGAAAGTATTCTGCGGTTGGGGTATTAGATTACGGTAGCTCGGAAGAGCTTCAGGCCGCAGAATTAGAGTTTGAAATAGAGTGACATAATTACGTGTAACAATGTTTCAGCTAGTCCGTATAACAACGGATAACTATTATTTAACTAAACTATAAATATGAAAAAGTTAAGTTTATCTTTTATAGTTGGAGTAGGTATGTTTGCAACTTCTTATGCACAATTGCAGGATGAGAAGGATGTAACTATAACTATGGACTTGCAACCTGTTTTACAGTTAGATATGTCCACCTCCAACCAACTGGAATTTGTATTTGATGATATATCTGAGTACTATTCTGGGATTACACATTATGCAGCGACTATCCTTAAAATCAGTTCTACTGTAAGTTGGGATTTATATGCTGTGGGTCGTTCAAATGGAACCACTGCTGCTGGTATGTGGGATCAACAATTAGATTATGGAAGTAATAATCCTAATGCTATTGATCAAATTCCATTAAGTGCCGTAGAGTTAAGACAGTCTCAGGCTAATTCTGGAGATGGTGCTGCTGCTGGTGCTTTTTCTGATTACAGCCAAGCTTTTGCTACTACAGGTGCTGCCAATGCTGGAAATAGCTTATACGTTAATGGTGGTGCTATTACACCTCCATCTACTAACGATAAGTATATTGCAGGTCATGCAGGAACTTCTGGTACAGCTGGTCAGGATTTTATTGCTGGTGGTAGTTATTTAACTCAAACTGGAACAACCAGTGATTACTACTATGCAATTGACTATAGAATTTTGCCTGATCTTCCGGCTATTTTTCCAAATGCAGCTAACGCAGCGGGTACTGCTTTTGTAGATATCGTAACTGCTAATGCAGCTGGAAACTATGCTGAACCTGGTGTTTACACTATGTATGTTCAGTATGTATTATTGGAAGACCAATAGTATTGATTAAGATAATATATGAGATGGTAAACACCATCTCATATTTATCGATTTAATAGAGGTGCATAAGAATAAGTTTATTTTCTACACAAGAAATATTTCAAAATTGAAATTTCATCTCTTATTTTCTTTCTTTATTATTATCCCTTCTCTCTTAAAAGCCCAAATTCATTGTGGTACAGTAGAGTTTATACCTAACTCTCCGTTAACTCAAGATTTTACCTTTGATTCCTTTAATCAGTACTTAGGCGGAATAACATTCAACAATATTGGACAATTAAGAATAAACGTTGAGGATAAAGCCATTGTTGACCCTGATTGCAGATGGTTTCTTACCATGGAAATTAGTAATTCTGGAGGAGGAACTCCAGCTGGAGAATGGGAGACCTTGGTTGTTTATGGAGGAGGTGCTGCAACCACCCCGCCAATTGATTTGCTTCAAATAAGACTTAGAAACGGATGTCAAACGTCTCCAATTGACGGTCTATTTCAAACTTTTACAAACCATGGAGATGTTACCAATATTATAGCAGATGGCTTGGCAAGAAATGATGCTGGTAATTGCAACTTAAATGTAAATGGTCCTGGCGACTATCTAACAAATTATAACGAATATACCTTTACTATAGATGTTAGAATAAAGCCAAATTTTACGCTGAAGCCAGGCATCTATCAGCTAAGCGTTAAATTTCACTTAGAAGAACAAATGTAAATGAATATTAAGTTTCAAAATATACATTTGATTCTTTGGTTATTGTTATTTATCAATGCCTCAAATATTTTTGCTCAGGCAGACTCCATAAGTGTTGATTCCGCTAATGTAAAACCTCAGCTTCGTTTTGACCCGTCACAGTCTGATACCCTGTTGTTTTATTTTAGAGAGTATGAGAAGGAAATAGGAAAAGGAGAGATCGCTTCTAATTTATTAGTAATTAAAAACTATAAATCAATCACCATTGATTTTACCATTAGTATTGGTTCTCCTGCAAAATGGAAAAGTTTATATAACTCATCAAGAGAGTATTCTCTTGAACCTGAGGACTCTATTTTTATTCCTGTTCGATTAGTACCCAATAGATTGCTCAATGCAAATATAAGATATGCTGTTAATGCACTACTCAAATCAACAGATGGTTCACTAGCTTACAATACAACTTTTTTTGGTACAACAAAGAAGGCAATCAAGTGGGAAGTAACACCCCTTGATGGAAATAGAATATATTTTAAAAATAATGAGACAGAAAAAGATTTTGCTGTAAATGTATTAAATACAGGAAACTTTGATCAGAAGATATTGATGGATGTCAACTCTTCTCAAGGAGATGCCATTTTATCAGATACCAATAATTCCATTTTAAAAGGAAAGCCAGCAGAGCTTTTCCTAAAACCCAATGAAGATACCACGCTCAATTATAAAGTAAAACTTACAAGGCAAATACGAAACTTTCGTACAGTTTCTATTGTGAATCATAAACCTTTTTCAGCGCTAGAAGAGAGACGGTATAGCGTTTTTGTCAACTCCCATGAGGCGAATGGAGATCCTATTGGTAGAACCAGTAGAGGAACAAAAATTGATTTCATTAAGCTTGCTAATGAACGAAAGTATAATCCTTATAGCGGTCCCACATTGCCGCTTATCGTACAAGCAAATGCGCAGAATTTACTGAGTAATTCCGTTTTTATGTCTGTTAATATGAGAGGTATCAAACGATTTGAAGATAATTCATCATTGAGGTATTTCTCTCAAATGAATTACAGCTCTTTATTTTATAATGGACAACAGGTAAATAACCTGCCTTGGTATGTTGGCTATTTTACAAAGAAGTATGAAATACAAGCTGGTCAGGTGAATGGGGGAGGAATAGGGGCTCAGTCGACAGGAAAAGGCTTAAGAGCAGACTATTATATTACACCATTAATGAAGTTTGGTGGGTTTTATCTTCGCAATCCAAGATTGTTTGGTCCGTTGTCTAGTGAGACCTTTGGTATTAACTATGAATGGGAATACCTAGAAAGTAGAAAGCTGTTTTTTAATGCTAGTAGGAATATAAATATTGGAACTAGGATTAACTCCAATGTGCTAAGTGCGAGAACAAATATTAGAGTATTAAAAAAACATAACTTAAGTTTAATCGGAGCATTTAGTAATAGAGATAATAGAGCCTCTGGTACCAGTGTAATTCAAAATGGATTTTTAGCTGGGGTAAACTACTCTAGTCAATTCTTAGATAATGATTTGAGAACTAACCTTACTGCAAATTATAACTCAAGGTATTTTAGTGGTGCTTCTAACGAGCGAATTTTAATTAATCATCGGACGAGTTACATCATTTCTGAAGCATGGCAGGTATTTATGGTCAACAATTACTTAGAAAACCATAGATACCCCAATGATGTAAACTCAAGTCAAGCACCAAGCCTTTCGTATAATTATTTTAACAGATTGGTATTTACTAAGTCTACCCAATCAGGAGGAACCATTCAGCCAGGATTGTTTTATGATGTCGTTTATTTCTTTAATAATAATTTACACACAAGGGGACTGGTATTCCGATATAATAATTATGACTTTGCTAAAAATACCCTATTCAGCTTAGGAACAAGAACAGGGTATGGAAGATCCTATACTTATCCTGAACTGGGAGAGTTCTTTATCTTTGAGCTGACAACATTATCTAGGTATAGAACTTTTACACTTAATACCAGATATTTGTATGGTCCAAACTCCAGTAGTTCTTTAATAACAGCTGTTGAAACTGGAACGACTCCACAAACTTTGAGATTAGCGTTACAGAATCAATATTTATTTAAAAATACTAAATACCTTTTACAGACATCTGCAAACTATACCTTTAATAATAGATTCAATAACCATACTTTTAATATTATACCAGATTTATACTATTTCACTCCTTCAGGGTGGAGGTTTAACGTAAATATTAACTATGGTGTGTCATCCAATAATTTTAGAGCAGCAACAGAGAGTTTGAACTTCTTGCGACCAGCACCAACGGAAGAAACAGGGCCAACCATATATCATACATTTAACATTGGAGCTGGAGTAAGGAAGGAGTTTGGTATTCCTATTCCATTTGTAGAGCAATCAACACTCGATGTTAGTTTTGTCGCTTTCTATGATGAAAATGGTAATAAGAAAAAAGATCGTGATGAAACAGTAATTGAAAATGTTATTATTAAACTAGATGATTATGAAATTATTACAAATGAGCGAGGAGTTGCTACATTCTTAAACGTTCCTTTTGGAAAGCATGCCGCACTTATTGTGCCACTAGATGATATTGTTTCTGGATGGTTTCCTGATTTGCCAGATAGCATTGACATAACGAAGAAGGGGGACTTTCTTATTCCTTTTACAAGAGGGATTAAGATTTTTGGAAATGTTTCGATAGACCGTGAAGAACTAGCAGCAGATGCTGATCAACCTTTTGATCTGAGTAATATCAAGATAACAGCAACCAATGGTAAGGAGTATAAGACATTAACAGGCTTTGATGGAAGTTTTGAACTATATGTTCCAAACGGAACATATACTTTGACATTAGATGAAAATCTTGTAAACGACCGATTCCAGATAGCTCAAAATAACTTCAAAGTAGAGCTTTCAAATGATTTAGAAAGTATCTATGTCTCTTTTATGATTATTGAAAAAAGAAGAAAGGTTAATGTGAAAAAGTTTAGAAGTAAGTATTAACTTCACTAAGGTTATTTAAAACTAAACTTTGAAGACTAATTTGAATTTCTCCAAGTTCTTACAAACATTGCAAGAAATAAGCCTGCCTTGTTTCAATTTACTTAAGAATGGGTATGATTTTAAATAAAAAGTAAGCCGATGAAAAACTCAAAACCAATACATACGTTAGTACTTATTTTAGCTATTACCTTGTTACTAAATCCTATTGCCTTAATGGCACAAGAAGCTATTTCATATAAAGAGTTGCAAAAATACTTGTCGGATAATATTAGTGGTTTTGTTGCAGCGAGTGAGCCAGATGGTAACCAAATGAGCATGGGAACAATGTCTATGTCAAATGCTTCTAGAAGCTATAAGAAAGGGGATGTAGAATTAAATATTAGCATTGTTGACTATAAACAAGCAGCAATGATGTATATGTCTGCTACCGCTGTTTGGAACAATAGTATGTCAGTTGAAAATGATGAGGAAAAAGCGGGAACAACGGAGTTAGATGGTATGAAAGGTTGGGAAGTATATCACAAAAAAGATAATAGGGCTGAATTAATGTTAGGTATTCATGATCGATATTTTGCCACCTTTGAGTTGTCAGAAGGAAATATTGATCAACTCAAATCTATTGCTAAGTCTCTGAACTTAACATCCTTGCCAAAGGAATAGCCGTAACGCTATTTTGATTTCTTCTGTCAAAAACATTTTTAAAATACTTGGTCCTGGACTATTATATGCTGGTGCGGCAATAGGAGTCTCTCACTTAATCCAATCAACCAGAGCAGGTGGTGAATATGGGTTCTCTCTCATGTGGGCTGTCATTATCGCTAATGTGCTTAAATATCCTTTTTTTAGCTTTGGACCAAGGTATGCTGTTGCAACAGGAGAAAGCTTGATAGAAGGTTATCAAAAACTAGGAAAGTGGATAGTAGGACTATTTTTGCTCGTTACTTTTTTAACCATGTTTACAATTCAAGGAGCAGTAACAATAGTAACGGCAGGTATTGCATCAAATGTGTTTCATCACTTGGGTTGGAGTCCGCTAGTTTGGTCTTGTATTATTCTTGGAATATGTTTGATTGTTTTAGGTATTGGTAAATACAGCACGCTGGACAATCTAATGAAAGTTATTATTGTTATTTTAAGCGTATCTACTATTCTCGCTGTTTTAATGGCTTTTGGACAGTATGATGTTAATGTGCTGAATAATGGAAAAATTTTTGACTGGACAGTTTCAATAGATAAAAGGTTTTTAATTGCGCTGATGGGCTGGATGCCCGCACCGTTAGATATTGCTGTTTGGCATTCTTTGTGGACGTTGGCTAAAGCTAAAAATTCGGAGAGTAAGATCTCCATGTATCAGTCAAGGTTAGATTTTAACATAGGGTATTGGGGAACAGCATTATTAGCTATGGCATTTTTGTCTTTGGGAGCCCTTGTTTTATATGGTAATGGCGATGTGCTAGCACTTAGTGGGGTGGACTTTGCAAAGCAATTGATGAATGCATATACAAAGTCACTTGGCAATTGGGCTTATCCGATCATAGCAGCCGCTGCGTTAACTACTATGTTTAGCACTACATTGACATGCTTAGACGCTTTTCCAAGGGTTTTGGTCAAAATAACCGAAGTGTTTAGGATAACAAGTACTAGCTCTAAAAAACTTTATTGGATTTTCATATCATTTGTTGTTACAGGAACAATCATTTTATTATTTTTCTTTATCTCTAGTATGAAAGCAATGGTAGAAGTTGCTACGATATTATCATTCTTGACCGCACCTGTTTTAGCTATAATTACTTATAAGTTGATTCGAAGCAAGTATATGCCACAAGAGTTTAAGCTTAGTCGTTTGATGAATAGCTGGAGTATTTTAGGAATTGTTTTTTTAATTGGGTTTAGTTTATTTTATTTATTTTCAATAGTTTGATCATGGCAACAGCTTTAAAAAATCTCTCGGATTACAATAGTAATGAAGTCCCAGATGCATCAAAGATGACATTTGGAATAGTCACTGCTGAGTGGAATGATAATGTGACTTTTGCATTGCGAGATGGCTGCATCAATACACTACTTCAGCACGGTGCAAAGGAAGAGAATATAAGTTTGACTATGGTGCCGGGTGCTTATGAATTACCATTGGGGGCACAAATATTATATGAACAAAAAAAGCCAGATGCTATTATTTGTATTGGCTGTGTGATTCAAGGTGAAACCAAGCACAATGATTATATCAATACAGCTGTTGCTAATGGATTAATGGACTTAAACCTAAAATATAACATGCCTTTCGTTTTTGGTGTGTTAACGCCTAATACACTTGAGCAGGCCTTAGATAGGGCAGGAGGTAAACACGGGAATAAGGGAGTAGAAGCTGCTATTACTGCAATTAAGATGGCTAACCTTTAAAATAGACACATGAGAAATATTCTGTACTTATTATTAGTTGTATTTATTCAGGCTGGCTATTCACAGCAATATGATAATGCAGCAGACTATTATAATGCTATATCTAAGCAGATTAATGGAATAGCACAAAAAAGTGTTAACTATTCTGTACTATCAGCTAATAGTGATAACGAAAATGAAGTTAGGGCTTCCAGAATTGATTTGATAAAGCAAATTAACCTATCTAAGAAGAATATTGAGGATATCTCACCTTATAAGGGGAGTAGTAAGCTAAAGAATGAAGTCTTAGATGTTTTAAGCATATATAAGGATGCTTTCATTACTGATTATGAAAATGCAAGTAAGTTAAAACAGGGTAGTAGTGAATCTTTCGAAGCTATGGAAGCATATCTTAAAAATCTTGAAAAAGCTGAAAATAAACTTGGTAGAGCATCTGAGCAGATGCCTAAAGCTCAAAGACAATTTGCGGAAAAGCACAATTTGATGTTGCAGTCTGAAACAGACTTAAGTCAAAAAATGAAAAGCATCAGTGCGGTCAATCAATATAGCAGACATTTGTTTTTAATATACTTTAAAGTGGGCAAGCAAAATAGCTATTACGTTGAGGCGCTTCAAAATAAGGACGCTAAGAATATGGAAAAGAATAGGCATGAGTTGAGGTTACAGAGTGATGGTGCCATAAAAGAATTAAAAAAGATAGGAGCTTTTGAAAAAGATAAAAAATACCTTGCTGCAACAAATGATCTTGTAAAACACTACTTTGATCTGGCAACAGGCGATTATGTAACCTTAAAGGATATTATGGAAAACCATACAAGCCTGACTCAGAAAGATGTTGATACTTTTACAAAAGTGGTAAATAAAGCAAATGCAAACCAACAAGATCTGATTGAAAAATACCAAAAAGCCAATAAAGAGTTTTTAAGAAAGCATATTTAATATGATTAATTAATCATATTAAACAACCTACTCCACCTAATTTTATCTAGTAGCTTGCCATGCTTTTCCCATGACATCCAAATCATCCAGGCTTTACCTACAATGTGATCTTCAGGTACAAATCCCCAATATCTTGAATCAAGGGAATTATGTCTATTGTCACCCATCATAAAGTAGTAATCCATCTTAAAAGTATAGTTAGTAGCAAGTTCCCCATTGATATAAATGCCATCTTCTCTTACTTTGAGATCATTATCCTCATATAACTCAATAATTCTTTTATAGGTAGTTAGGTTGTCTAAATTGATATCAACTGTCGTACCTTTTTTCGGAACGATAATAGGGCCATAGTTATCCAAGCTCCAACCTTTGGTTTGCCCTTCTGGGAACAACCGTTCGTAAAATAGAGGATTATTATGTCCTTTAGGAATATTTGCAGGTTCGATATAAGTTACATTGCTAAACCCTTTTACTGATTCGGCTGCTTCACTTGTTAAAAAATATCGATATTGGTTAGTTCCGGGTTTTCTGCCTCCTTCTTCCACCGTGACATGTAGTTTTCTTAATGATTTTGGGTTAATGTTGCTTCCATCTGTAGCAATATTATAGGCAAATTGCATATTCTCTGGATTTTCCGATGGTGCTCCATTGATCATCAACTGTCGATCAACTATTGTAATTTCATCACCAGGGATGGCAATACATCTTTTAATGTAGTTCTCTCTTTTATCTGGTGGTCTAAAGTCTTCCATGGGATAATTAAAAACAACAATGTCATCTCTTTCAATATCTTCAAATCCAGGGATTCTTAGGTAAGGAATTTTAATCCATTCTAAGTATGATTTGCCACCAATTAATGGTAAGGTGTGGTGTGCAAATGGAAATGCTAAAGGTGTCATAGGTACTCTTGGTCCATAATGCATTTTGCTTACAAACAAAAAGTCGCCAACAAGCAGAGTCTTTTCCATCGACGAAGTAGGTATAGTATAAGCTTCGACCATGAATGTTCGGATTAGGGTAGCTGCGACAACGGCAAATACAATTGCATCAACCCATTCTTTTGTTTTTGATTTCTTTTCTCCTTTCTTTTTTGAGGTAATAAAAAGGGCAAATATTAGAATTTCAAAAATGACAATTAAAGTAGCGGCACTTCCTAAAGTTAGATTCTCTGACATCATTAATGCTAATAGCATTAGTAACAAGAAAATGCCTGATATGATTAAAA
Organism: Bacteroidia bacterium; assembly: GCA_030426955.1. Lineage (GTDB taxonomy): Bacteria > Bacteroidota > Bacteroidia > Chitinophagales > JAUHXS01 > JAUHXS01. The sequence continues at coordinate 60,302 of JAUHXS010000014.1, forward strand.
ACCAGCGTTTTTGTTTGGCTGTAAGTGCGTTGATTAATTTATTCATTGAAATAGCTTCTATTAGTATAACAAAGAAAATAAAAGTATATTATAAAAGGTATTGGTTTTTAACTTTTGTTAACAATCAGCTTGTTTGAAGCTGAATTATTATCGTATATCAAAATCCTTTTAAAGCTCCTGTCATTCCGATTCCGCCAGAAGCGGGAGAGGAATCTAACTTAATCATGTGTTAAAGGTAGATTTTTCACTTCGTTCAAAATGACATATTTATTGGTTTTAAAAGATTTTTAGTCATATTAACTTTAGACAAAGTTAATTAATTCAAGTTGCTAGTTAAAAAAAGGGATTAAATAAAATAGGGAAAGCGGCAAGAGATATAGACTTTTGAGGAGTCAAAACCTTAAACTCTATAATCCTATGCAACTTTCCCAAGACAAAAT
>JAUHXS010000019.1 GCA_030426955.1 Bacteroidia bacterium
TTTTCTAATCAATATTCTTGGTGCGTTAACTGCTTACTGCTTTTTTCCTAAAAAACCTTCGCTTAATATTGATTTTATCCCTAATGATAACCAACTTTTAATTGCTGCTTAAACCGAACTCACGTTATTTAAACTTTTATTACAAAAAAAGATGGAGTCAGAAAACTTCATAGCGGAGAGCATTAGCCAAATTACCAGGGGACTACTAAAGGCACAAGGCATGGGTGGATTGGATAATGAGCAAGCAGAAAAAAGAGCTGCAGAGAGAGGCTTACACCAACCCAAGCTTTTCATCACACCAAGGAGTAAGCCTTAGTTCCTTAATAAACGAGTCTTCAAAGATTGAAAAGCTTTGTTCAGCTAAATATTGCTTTAGCACTTTGATTGGTTGTAGATTTTTTCCTTCAGATACCGCATAATCCTTAATACTCTTTGCAGTTGTATTAGCAACATCTATATTTATTTTTGTTCTCAAGAATGCTTGAGCAAAATGTTCTACTAGGTGGAAGTTTTCTAACTCAATATGGATCATTAAATTAAGCATCTTTGAGCCTATTTGAACTCCCTCTCTCATTTGTTTAATATTTTTGCTATTCAAGGACTTATTACACCATTCAAGAGCTTCTTCATAGTCATGATTCATAAAACAAATTATAGCAAAGTTGAAATAAAATACTTTTAATGTACTCAAATGGCATTTATCTTCATAAAGCGGAAGCAGTTTCTTATACTCTGAGTACTTTTGATAAGCTTTCTTAGCACTCCCTTGCTTTATTAAGATATCAAGTTCTGTATTGGGAAGCTGCTGAAAAATTTTTATGTGAATACCATCAATGCCTTTTTCTCTAGATTCATTGGCAATCTCCTTAAGTTTCTTAATAAAAGGCTCTGTCCGTTCTACATATCCTGCATCCCGCGCTTCTATAACAATGCTATTCAAAGTCCACAAATAGTCTCTAATAAAGTGACTCAATATAGGATGACGTTCAAGACAATCAAGAGCCTTTTTTCTATTTTCATATGTCTTTTTAGAATTGCCCAAAGCTAAATAATAAGATGCCTTAATACTATAATATAGGAAATGAGCTTTTATACTATCAGAACTTTTTATTGGTGGTATTTTACTAACCCACTTTTTAATTAAACTCAATGCTTTCTTATCTGCGATTCCTTCCGTTTTCTTGAAAAGAGCCTCTCCAATTAGTGTATTATAGTTACTAAAGACGGCCTCCCGATTCAATTTATCTATATATAACATCTCGCTTTCCATCAAAGCTTCTATTTGTGGAATTTGAGGTTTGCTTTCAGAAGCAATAATCTTTCGTTTATACTTAAAAAGTTCTATACAAACAGCATAGCTTTCTTGCTTCTCAGCAATGCTTAAAATTCGTTTAATATATTTATGCGCTTGTGATAAAAGCCCCTTATCCATCAATATTTCAACAGCAATAATTTTTTCCTTTAAATTGATGCTTGTTTTCTGTTCACTGTAATAAGCACACAGTGCATCAATGATTGAATTATATAGATAGTGCTTTTTAGACGTAAAAGAGTTTTGCAAGCTTAAAGGAAGCTTTTTAACTATCATAGACTCATCATATCTTTTTGTATCTGGCGCTTTATCAAAAGCATCAAAGACCTTTAAATACAATTGGCTCTTCTGGCTACTATACCTAGAATGATATTTCTTAAAGTAGCCCTTTTCATTTCTAGTAAGTGACTTTATGAGCTGAAATAAATCGTTAGATTCCTTCTTCAAAAAAAAATTATACTTTATTTTATTGCCTCACAATCAAATTGATATGCCATATTTGATTGTAATCAATCTTATATTACTGTTCGAAAAATACTTTAATTTAATACCTTAAATTAACTATTTTAATATGTACACCTAAAATAAAGCTCTATTAAAATGAAAATAAAATTACTTACCACTACATTAATAACATTTTTTCTATTCCAGTCTGTATTTGCACAATGGGAAATTATTAATTCTGGTATCACAGAAAGCTTAAATGATATTTCATTTGCTAAAGGGCAGCCTAATCCTTATCTGGGAAGTATTGTAGGAACAAATAGAAGTCTTTACCAAACAACTAATGGCGTAAGTTTTCAAGATATCACAACTCCTCCACTACAGGGAGGCTGTCCTACTTGCCATTGGACAACCATTGACTTTGTAGACACTTTTGGATTTGTAGGAGGTGGCATTCAGGTAGACTCAGCTACGATACTCAAATCGGATAATGGATATGACTGGACAAGAACAGGTAATGCTCCTGTTATTAATATGAATGATGTTTTTTTTATTTCAGAAACGAATGGTTATAGTGTAGGAAATGGTAACGGTTCCTTTGGAGGACTAGCATGTTTTGGAGCTCCTGATTGCAAATTATATCTTTATTCAACATCTAACGGCGGCAATAGTTGGGTTTCAAGGCAGGTTGCCATAGGGCACTCTGCACATCTGGTTGGCAACGCTGTTTTTTTTCCAAATGAAGATACAGGTTATGTTGTCGCAGGAGCAGGTACTATTGGAAAAACAGTCAATGGCGGTACTAACTGGACAGAAGTGATTCCTGGATTATCCCCCAATTTGCAAACTACTTACAGAGATGTTTATTTTACTAGTGGTAAAATAGGTTGTGTAGTGGGTAGCTTTAGTAGCGAAGGGATTATTATATATACTAGTGATGGCGGTACTACTTGGGACTCTACAGTTGTTCCTGAAGTTTTAAATGCTGTTTATATGACCAATGATTCCACTATTTATGTAGGTGGGCAAAATGGCGCATTGTATACTTCAACAAATGCTGGTGCAACTTGGACTAAGGAAAACCTTGCGACAACAGAAACTATCAACAGTATTACGTTTACCAATCATGACTCTACTGGCTATGCCGTTGGAGCTAACGGGTTATTGATTATTAAAAATCCACCTGCTTCTTTTAAAATATCGTTCACATCATCTGCTTCAGGAACAATATGTGAAGAAACTTCGGTCATTTTTACCAACCAGTCTACATTTGCAAACAACTTTAAGTGGTATGTTGGTGGCAATCTAGAGTCGACAGAAGAAGACTTTAATTACACTTTTGATACAGCAGGGTCGTTTGATATTAAACTTGTTGGGGACTCTGGATCATTAATAGATAGCTCTGAAGTAACAATTCAAGTGATCGCCGATCCAGATCCTATATTCACAGTATCTCACGATACCATTGATAAAAATACAAACCTTGCTTTTATAAACACAACACCTGACATAAACAACTATATGTATGAGTGGTTAGTAGATGGCATTGAGAAAGGAACAAATAATGATTTTACGTTTAATTTTACAGATACTGGCAACTATCAAGTTGCACTATCAGCACTAGCAATGAATAGTTGCAGAGATACCTTTTATCACAATATCGTTGTGACTGAAAACTCAGGAAATACAACTATTGAAAAGTTAGGATTAGGTAATCTAGTCATTTTTCCTAATCCCATTGACGATAACTATTTCTTTGTAGTCAACCATCTTGACAAGGGCAATCTTACTTTAAAACTTTATAACCTTTACGGACAAAATGTACTTTCAAAGAGGGTTTATGATAAGGGGGCAAATAAGATTCAGCTTCCAGCTGATATTAAATCAGGAATATATTTCGTTGAATTCCGCTCAAAAGATATTCTACTTTATTCTAATACCATAACAATTCAATAGTATTAAAGTTGAAGAATACTGGCATTTTTTATTGGGGCTTCTTTTATACTGCTTTGATATGTGAGGTTTGTGCACAAAATGCCACCAACATGGCTATCTCAAGTTGGGAGTCTGTTTATGGAAATGAACGACAAACAGGTATTCAAAGTATCCGGGGAAATTTTTCTAATCGCCCCGTGCAAAAATGGGAATATACTTTTATCAATACCTCCGGGGCTTCTAATGTAAATTGTATTTCACCATTGGTAGGAGATATTGATAACGATGGGCAAGCTGAAATTATTACTGCACCGTTACACCTCAATAATGCTGACTCAAGACTATATGCTTTTGATGGAACAACAGGAGCCATTGAGTGGACAAAGCTCATGCCTATACTTCCAGGTGCCGTTGCACCTTGGTTTTACACCACTGGTGCACTTGGAAATATTAATGATGATGATTCTTTAGAAATTGCTATTCCTACTATCAATGGTGGTTATTGGATTTTAAATGGAGCAAATGGAGACTCCATTTGGCATGATACGTTGATTAACGCTCAATCGCCACCGATCATAAAAGACCTTGACGGTGATGGAAGTAATGAAATTACAGCCATGTCTCAGGATGGTGTTTTTAGAATGCTAAATGCAGATAGAACGACAAAATGGATCAATGCAAGCCTAGGTGGAAATGGAGGGCCTTATAATGCCAATGCCTTATTAGACATTAATAATGATAATGTGCTAGACGTATTACTAGTAGTTATGCAATCACCAAGGTGTAGTGTGGTAGCTCTAAATGGTAATAACGGTAATATTATATGGCAAGTACCTATTAATCATAATGGTATTTCTGGTTTTGGTTTAACACCAGTCATTTTTGACTTAGATAATGATGATGTGCCTGAAATACTGGTAACAGCACCCAATGCAAATGAAGTGTTGGCATTAGAACCTAGCAGCGGAAATACTTTATGGACAAAAACCTTAAATGCATCTCCTGTTGGTTCGCCATCTGCAGGAGATATTGATTTAGATGGTGTTATTGAAATAATCGTTGGAACAAATGATGGCAAGGTAATTGCATTTAGTAGTAAAAATCTGTTTAATAAATGGTCTTTTCAATTACCCAATAGGGCTAGTAATAAATTGGTAATAGGTGATCACGATCCTAGTACGCCTAAATATGAGATTTTGGCAGCTAACATTGGAGATACATCGGAAGGAGCAGTTTACTTAATTGATCATGAAGGAAATGAAATATGGAATTATCGCGAGCCAGGACTTTCTATTGGTCACATGGTCGTAGCAGATATAGATAATGACAATAGTAGTGAAATCGTACTGGTTTCAGCTCATGGTACGACATTGCCTAGCTATGAACAAATTGTTGTATTAGATGATGATCAGAATACTACTAACATGCGATCAATGCAGTTTGATGCCATGCCTTTTTTTGAAGCACGAGACAGTTTATTATGCTTAGCTGATCCATGTACAGACTTTATAGATTCTAGTCATTATGTACAATTTCCTATCCCATATCCCGATAACTTATGGTATGGAGAGTGGCGCTTTGAAGGAGCAAATCCTGCTTTTTCTTTTGACAGGTATCCTAGCAATATCTGCTACAATGATGCCGGTAAATATGATGTTACAATTGTTTTACCAACCTTTTGGGGAGTCGACACATTTAAAAAAGAAAATCATGTTGAGGTATTTGATACCACTTTTAGCCTTCCATGGCATGACTCAACAGTTTGTGAAGGTCAATCGGCGAACCTAGAAATGGATAATAACTGGGATTCTATTTTATGGAGCGATGGAAATATTGAGTTTAACAGATCTTTTGCAACAACAGTTGCTCTTGATGTTAAATTGAAACATATCAATGGATGCAAATTTGAAAAATCGATGAGTTTCGCTACTCAGCCATGTAACTATTTTATACCAAATGCTTTTAGCCCTGATGGTGCTGAGTATCTTAACAATGATTTTAAAATGATCTCTACTGGATTTTTAAATTATGAACTGAACATATACGATCGCTTCGGCAAGCTAGTGAAAAAGCTAGATGAGCAGGATGAAGTATGGGACGGAACAGAAAATGGAGAGTTATCTGTATCAGGTGTATATACCTATTATCTAGATGGTTTATTTGAAGGAAATCTATCAATTACAGAAACGGGGACTATCATGTTACTTGGAGATAATTAGGAGGATTAAGAATTCCTATAAACAAGGACTTCCAATAAGATTATGAACTTAAAAGAAACTCTACTCTATCAACATCAGCGACTATGGGAAGATGATGAAGAGTCATTTAATGAGATTATTGCCGAAATACCTCATGAAATGGCAAATTGGCAACATGAAAGCTATCAAAATATTCCACAAACAGATGGTTGGCCAAACCCAGGAAGTGTCTTTTGGCATACTGCGCATCTCTCATACTATAGAGAAATTGCTAATGGTAATATGGATAAGGTTTTGATTGACAAGAATACGTATACAGAAAGACTGCCCTCAGAAAATTACCATAATGAACTGAAAAAGCTTCATGAGGCTAATACGAAATTCAAACAAAAGCTGTCCTCAATAGAGGATAATGCAATTCTTGAAAGAGTTGCACAAATGGTTCAGGACTATTATCTACATGATTTATGGCATATAGGACAACTAGTTGTAATTAGAAGACTACTTAAAGAAAAGCTTAGTAGCTAGCCTCCAATATGCATAGAAAAAAGCAAGGATCGCGAATTTAAACGATCAAGCATATTAGAGTATATTAAATTAGGCTCTCTAACCAATATATCTACTAAGCCATAAGAGGCTTTAATTTCAAAAGCGATCTTTGCCATGGGCAAATATATATCTAGGCCAGCTCCATAATCAATCGTAAAATCGTTTTTAGTGATTTTTACCACATTATCGTCCTGCCTTGCTTCGGAATTGGATGCCCAATCGTAAGTATACCTAAAACCACCTACAACGTATACCTTATTAGCCTTATTATTAAATTTTTCTGAGCTAAACTTCATTAAAAGTGGGAAGGTCGTATAAATTGACTCTATTGGCTTTTTGACCAGTTCTTTTTTACATACCCCATTCGCATCTATCCCAGTACAAATAGTGTAATCTAAATCTTTTTCTGCAAAAGATAATGCTGGGATGAAACGCAAGCTCCAGTGATTATTAAAAGCAAATTCAGATATAATACCTACATTAAAGCCTTGTCCTTTCCCCGACTCAACTACCAAAATTGAATCACTCTCAACAAAAGCCTGACTATGATTAATCCTAAAATGAGATGAATTTACACCAACGGTAAAGCCAAAATTCAACTTATAGTCAGGGTCATCGTCGTGCATATTTATTTGTGCTGACGATAAAACAGGCAGTAAAAAAACTGCGAAGATTACTCTTTTATAGCAGTGTATAATGAACATATACCCGCAGTTAATGCGTAATGTTTTTTGGGGATATACCCACACTTTTCAAGCTTATCCATGAAAGCTTGACCTTCAGGAAAAGCATTTACCGACTCTGGAAGGTAAGTATAAGCCCTTTGATCTTTTGATACCATTTTTCCGAGAACAGGTAATATGTTTTTAAAATAAAAATTAAATAACTGTTTCATCGGAAACTTTTTAGGCTTAGAAAATTCCAAGACCATCAACTGTCCACCTTTTTTGAGTACACGGCACATCTCTTTGAGTCCTTTGTCAAGATTTTCATAGTTCCTTACACCAAAAGCAACGGTTATCGCATCAAAAGTATTGTCATCAAATGGGATATTTTCTGCATCTCCCTGTTGTAAATCAATCAAATGCTCTAATTTTCTAGCTTTTATTTTTTCTTTTCCTAGCGCTAGCATTTTTGCTGAGAGGTCTATCCCTATTATTTTTTTAGGATTTAGCTTAGCTGTCTCAATAGCTAGATCGGCCGTTCCTGTTGCCATATCCAGAATTTTTTGTGGCTGATTTTTTCTAAGCAGGCGAACCACCTTTTTCCGCCAGAGTGTATCGATACCTAAAGACAAAAAGCGATTGAGAAAATCATATTGAGGGGCAATATTGTCAAACATCAACTCTACTTGTTGCTTTTTAGCAACATCAAGATCTTCATATGGCAATACCGTTTTGGTCATGTAAAGCAAATATAGGGATTCACTAGTTTAAAGTTAGAAGTTTTTAATTTATAGTTGATGTAAACCTACCTGATCAATTCCGTCCACTTGGACGAATTGGGTCGAGTGAAATGTAAAGCCGATGCGAGTTAAAAGTTCTTGGCTTTTGGTTTATCACAATCAGAAATTTGTATTTTTTAAATCCTCAAATATTAAAATTTTTAATCACAGAAGGCATTGGGAGTTAGTTTTTGAAATATGTGCCAAGCCTCTAAGCTTTAAACAACAAATCAATTTCTTATCTTTGAAGCAATGATTGTAAAAAGTGCTGAGTTCTTAAAAAGTAGCGTGAAGTTAGACCAATGTCCAGAAGGTGGCCACCCCGAGTTTGCCTTTATCGGTCGATCCAATGTAGGAAAGTCCTCACTTATCAATATGTTAGTGAATAGAAAAGACTTAGCCAAAGTATCTAATACACCCGGCAAAACCCAAGCGATCAATCATTTTGAAATCAACAATGAATGGTATTTAGTCGACTTACCTGGATATGGCTTTGCAAAAGTATCTAAGGAAGAACGTCATAACTGGGGCAATATGATCGAAGATTACTTAGTGAATAGACAGACACTAGTTTGTGTGTTTGTGCTGATCGATAGTCGATTAAAACCTCAAGGCAATGATTTAGACTTTTTAGATTTTTTGGGAGAAAAGCAGGTTCCTTTTGTAATTGTATTTACCAAGACAGACAAGATAAAGAAGGTTGAACGCAAGAAAAATATAGAGCGTTTCAATTTGGAGCTATCCCATGCTTGGGAAAATCTTCCAATGCAGTTTATCTCTTCTTCAAAAACAAAGGTGGGTAAAAATGAAATATTAGACTTTGTAGAAAGCTACTTATAAGCTTTCCACCACTCACTTTGAGGATATTGATTGGACACCATTACAGGCTCACCAATTTGTGGTGTAACTACTTTTATTTTTAAATCATTGGCCTTTTTAATTACTCGCTCAACAGGATCTTTCCATGAATGCAACGCCAGCGTAAAGGCACCCCAGTGGATAGGCATCATAGCTTTCGCTTTAATGTCTAATGTTGCTTGAGCTGTTTCCTCTGGTATCATATGAATAGCAGCCCATTTATCTCCATACTGCCCACACTCCATCATCGCAAAATCAAAAGGACCATACTTTTCTCCTATTTCTTTGAAGTGAGGTCCATATCCACCATCACCGCTGAAATAAATGTTATGTTTAGCTGATTTGATAATCCAAGATCCCCACAAAGTAGCGGCTCGATCAGTTAAACCTCTTCCTGAAAAATGTCTGGATGGGACAAATACAAATTGTAAATTTAAAAACTCAGTAGCACCCCACCAGTTGAATGTTTTTATTTTGTCATCAGCAACGCCCCAGCTTTTTAAATGGTTGTCAACTCCCAATGGAACAAAAAACATATCCGTCTTTTCTTTCAATGCCTTAATGGATCCATAATCCAGATGATCGTAATGATCATGTGAAATAATAATAAGGTCCAGCTGAGGAATCTTTTCGATGTCAAGCGGTAGTTTTCGAGAATACCTTTTCCCTCCAAAACCAGGAACGGGAGAAGTCGTTTGTCCAAGCATAGGGTCTAAAAAGATATTTTTACCATCAATTTCTAATAACAATGCAGAGTGACCAAACCAAGTAATTTTAGTACCCCCATTGTTTTCGCTAATAATCTCTTCTGGTTTTATTTTAATAGTACTGATATCCTGTTGAGGCTGTCTATTCTTTCCTCCATTTATAAATTGTCCTAAAAGCCATATTATGCTCTTAAAGTCCATATCCATAGAAGTAGGAATTTGATTGACAAAGATTCCGTTTTTATGATTTGCTTCTTTTCCATATTCTTTCTTTTGCTCTTTAGATACAGTACCTCCAAACTCAGGACTCAGGTTTAAAAACAGCGTGCCGATAATGAGCACAACCGCAATAGTTGTAACTAGACTAATCAATATCATCTTAAATATTTTTAACATATTAATATTGTTTCAAAATGTCATAGCATTTAATACTAATCGTCATTTGACAGTAGTTTTAGAAGATTTGCGAGGATAGTCTTTAAATGGTCTCTACTAAATAATTCAAGTTGCTAGTTAATGGTTTTAGAAATTTGGACAGCAAATATGAACAGAATTAGTTTTATAATGAATCCATTCAATGTTACAGCATGAATAGTTCTAGGGAACAATTTCTTGATATCACTA
>JAUHXS010000015.1 GCA_030426955.1 Bacteroidia bacterium
TACGTTCATTCCATGAACTACAAACTGACAATGCTCAATGTCCAGCGGAAAGTATTTACATTTCGCATTGTCTATCAACTTTTGTAATTTTCGTTCTCAATGCGGAACTACGTTTAGCTCGACATTGTGTGCAATGCCGAAAAAACGAATGAGAATAAAAATAATCCTAATATTGACCGTTTTGATTGCCAGTTGTGGTGGAACAAAAAACCTGACTGAATTATCGGAATTGACCGTTGAGAATAAACGCTTGAATAAACTAATCGTGGACAGAAAACCTGATTACGGAATTAGTGGGCGTGACGGATGTGTAATTATGGGAGAAATTTCAATGAACATTGCCGAATTGAATAATGGAAAATCAATACGCGGAAAAGTTTTTGACTCTGAAACAAAGGAACCTCTCATAAATGCTAAATTAAAATTATCGGTAAAACAAAATGGAATGAATAGTACATCGGAGATAAACTCGGATGAAAACGGAATTTATCAAGCGAAATTCAAAGGCGAATTGAAAAAAATCGAGGTGGAATATGTCGCTTATCGCAATTTAAAAATTAACCTTGAAAAACTATAAATCACTGCACACAACAATGTATAAAAATAATTGCTCAATTTTGGGCTTAACCAAAGGTCGTTGCAAGTTTACTACGTCTGAATTTCCTTCGGAAATTCCTCGCACGTAAACCCGCAACTATTCTTATACGAGACGTTAGCCACAAGCGGAAAACCCATCACACAAATAGCACATTTGCAATTCACACAAGCTAACACCACAACCCAAAATTGCAAAAGAGCTATTTTTACCAATCTTGAATATAGTGAATTATGAACATTTATTTACTATATTTTGTATTATATAGTTTTTATTGTAATTTTGTAGACTTAAATCATTTAATTGATATTACAAATGGACAATTCTAAACTAAAAAAAGAGCGATTTAAGAGGGTAGCTTCAAAGCGAGTTGATAATCTATTAGCTGGTATAAGAAGTCTTTCAAATTGCTCCAACACGAACAATTACGAATATACAGAAGAAGATGTTCAGAAAATGATAAGGGCGATAAAGGACGAATTAAGGACAATGGAAACACTGTATAGAAAAAACTTAAATAAAAACATTGACACCTTCAACTTCTAAGATTATGGAAAAATTATTTTGGCAACTCTACAATTCAGATTCAGAAACTGAAGTCAACAATGTTATTCTTTCAAACGATTTATTTAAAGACCCTACGAACTGGAAACCATATGGAGGAATTGAAGGGAATTTTGGAACTTTTGAAAGTCAGCAAAACCATCCAGTTCCTGCATTAATTGAAAAAATTACAAATTCCATTGATGCAACTTTAATTAAAGATTGTAAGATTAATGGGATTGACCCGAAATCAAAAGACGCGCCAAAATCTATGAGTGAAGCTGTAGAAAAATTCTACAATGTTAAAAATGGTGAAATAGGTGAGCTTTCAAATAAGGAAAGAAGAGAATTAGCTGAAAACATTCAAATCCTAGCAACTGGAGATAAAACTCAACCATGTATAACGATATTTGATTCTGGTGAAGGTCAAACCCCAGAAAATTTTGTAAATACTTTTCTTTCTTTGCACAGAGGAAATAAAGCAAACATTCATTTTGTTCAAGGAAAATATAATATGGGCTCAACTGGGGCTGTTGTTTTCTGCGGTGACAAAAAGTATCAACTGATTGCTTCTAAAAGAAATAAGCAGCTAAATGATAATGGTGATTCTAACCTCGGCTTTACCATAGTCAGAAAACACCCTTTGACCAAGATTGATGAAGACAACAATGTTAAAGCCACTTGGTATGAATATTTTTGCCCTCACGGAGAAATACCTTCATTTAACATAAACGAATTAGATTTAGGTCTTTATAATAAAAAATTTATTTCAGGAAGTATTGTTAAATTATACTCTTACCAACTTCCAAGAGGTTCTCGCTCTGATGTTACGTTAGATTTATGGAGGGATTTAAATCAGTATATGTATCATCTACCATTGCCAATTAGTGTATATGAAAAACGTGATTACAAAGGTAAAACTCCAAACAAGCCAGTTTTAGGAAACCGAACACGTATTACAATTGATAGTCGTGATAAGGTAAGTAAAACTATTCAATTTACTATCCCTAAAGAATCAGGATTAGGTGATATTAGTATTGAAGTGATAATTTTTAATTCAGATGTAGACCATGGAGAATTTATTAAAAACAAATCTATCATATTCACTCAAAATGGTCAAGTTCATGGTTTTGAGGGACAATCTTTTATATCCCAAAGTCTTGGTTTTTCATTATTAAAAACCACTACTCTAATTCATGTGGATTGTACCAATATCCCAACTGAGATTAGGCAAGATTTATTCATGTCCAATAGGACACATTTAAAGCAATGTCCAAAAACAGAACATTTGCTTGATGAAGTAATTGGATTATTAAAGAAAAGTAGCGAGTTAAAACGACTTAATAATGAAAGGAAAAATTCATTACTTCGAGACTCCAAATCTGATAAAGACTTAATAGAGACCTTTTTATCCAAATTACCAGTTGACAAGGACGTTGTGAATCTTTTAAAAAAGAATGGCTCCTTAGATTTTTTGAAATCGGCAGGAAATAAAATCAACACTAATAATCATAATGCAAAAAAAACTGAACAAAAAAAATTAAATCGATTTCCTTCTATTTTCAATTTGAATCTAAAAAAAGATAAAAATGGAAAAGTCTACAAGACCATTCCTTTAGATTCAACAGGAAAAGCATCAATCGAAACAGATGTAGAAGATGATTATTTGTTTAGACCTGTGGAAAAAGGAGAATTTGAAATACAGGTTTTGCAAAAGCGAAATAAAACGGATAAACCTGTAAATCCAACACCAAACCCTTTTCCAGATGACGTAACTGATATATTAACTATAAATAGAGAAGGACCTGTTGATGGATCTATAAGGTTATTAATTAAACCTAATGAAAAAGCAAAAGTAGGAGATGAAGTTGAGGTAAGGGCAACTCTTAGTTCGCCTGGAAAAGAATTTGAATGTATTTTTAATGTAATAGTTGACGAGAAAATTGACAAGCCTAAAACCAAAGAAGAAGCTCCTTCAGAAACTTTTCCAAATCTTCCCACTCCAAGAAAAGCGTTTAAAGAAAAGCAGGAAGATGGAGATTTGACTTGGGCTGATGAAAATCTCAAATGGACAGGACATGATATCGTTAAAGTTATTACTGATAATGATGAAGATAGTGATATGATTGTTGCTGGAATTGTAGTTAATATGGATTCCTTTGCTCTATTAAACTTTATATCCAAAAATCGAATTAGTACTGAAAAAGAAATCAAATTTATCAAAGACAAGTACTTTTTATCCGTTTATCTACATTCACTTTTTCTATTTAGTATCATGCAGAAAATGAGGAATGATGATGAAAAATTGAAACCTCTAGAAATTGATGAGTTTATATCAAACATGATTAAGCCGTACGCCAGTTTCTTGCTATATGAAAATTATCACATTGAAAAATTTGCTTTTGCTGAATAAATATGACGAACAAACCTTCAAATATTAAATTCTACTCTCAAATTGTTGATTTATTACAATCTGCAAGAAATAAGGTTGTACGTACCGTTAATCAAACAATGGTGGTAACCTATTTTGAAATAGGTCGAATGATTATTGAAGAGGAACAAGGCGGAAAGGAGCGAGCTGACTACGGAAAATCATTATTAAAAGAGTTATCAAAAGTATTAACTAAGGAGTTCGGTAAAGGCTTTTCAGTTGACAACCTTGAAAATATGAGGCGATTTTATCTTGTCTATGGAAAATCCGAAACACTGTCTCGGATTTCTTCAAAAGCAATTTCCGAAACTGCGTCTCGGGAATTGAAACAGGAAGAATTTATACTAAGTTGGTCTCATTACCTTAAACTAATGCGTATTGATGATGAAAATGAGCGAAAATTCTATGAAATAGAATCTTCCAAAAATAATTGGAGTGTGCGAGAACTTGATAGACAATATGATTCCGCACTATATGCTAGGCTCGTTTTAAGCAGAGACAAAGACGAAGTTAAAAAGCTTTCAGAAAAAGGCTTAGTCCTAGAAAAACCAAAAGACGTAATTAAAGACCCTTATATTTTAGAGTTTATCGGGCTTCCTGAAAAATCTACTTATTCTGAAAGTGATTTAGAGCAAGGAATTATTGACAAACTAGAACACTTTTTACTTGAATTAGGCACTGGATTTACTTTTGTAGCAAGGCAAAATCGGATTTCTTTTGACAACAAGCATTTTCGTATAGATTTAGTTTTTTACAATAGAATATTAAAATGCTTTGTGCTGATTGATTTGAAAATTGGTGAGTTAAAGCATCAGGATATTGGACAAATGCAGATGTATGTAAATTACTACGATAGAGAAATCAAATTGGATGACGAAAATAAAACTATCGGGATTGTTCTCTGCCAAAACAAAAGTGAAGCTGTTGTAGAATACACATTACCAGAAAATAACGAGCAAATATTTGCAAGTAAATACAAAACCGTATTACCGAGCAAAGAAGAATTAAAATTATTAATAAACGAAACTGAATAGCCAACGCATTAAGTCATACACATTTGTAATTCGCACGAGCCAATGCTCAACCAAAAATCACAAATAAGTATGTCTTTGCCAACGCTAAAAACAGACTAAATGAAAATAGCCAGTGGCTAACATTATGTATAAAATATAGCCCCACAAGGCTTACACACAAACCAAAGCTACAATTTCATACATTGAGCGTAACCCTCCCATATGCCTCACCACGATTTTTAATTTTTAAAATAAAGAATCTGTAAACGAATACAAGACAATCTGTAATTCAGAAATCTTGTTCGGCGACAGCCCAGAACATCGGATAAAGCGCATATCGATTTATCCTCAATATTTACTATCTTGCCCCCCAACAACGTGCGCGGACAAATCGCTACGCGCTTTACCCGCGCCCCGTTGTATGCCATTGAAAAAAGAAAAGCCAACCGCACGTTCAAGCACATTTCATTTTGCTCGTACCTCACAAAATAAAAAGAGCTTTCACTTCCCCACCGCTAACCAAACTTCATGAAATTTAAATTCTAAGCAAATGACATTGTCCCGAATTTTATCATATTTCGGGACAAAATTTATAAGACAAAACAATTAATTGTCCCATTTATTTGCTATTTTTGGGACAATGTTAGACTTGGATGTAATAGAAAACAGGGTTGATAAAGGTGAAATATTCTTTATCTCAGACTTTACGGAACTTGGCAACTACGAGGCTGTACGCAAGTCTTTACAGAGGTTGACCAAAGACGGGAAAGTTGAACGCATTGCTAAAGGAATATACTTCTTGCCTAAAAAACATGAAAAATTAGGCACAATCTACCCTCATGCAGAACAAATTGCAAAAGCTATTGCAAAACGTGATAAAGCCAGAATAATAGCTACAGGATCAACAGCATTGAATCTATTAGGCTTATCAACACAAATCCCTATGAAGGTGGTTTTCTTAACGGATGGCTCTGCTAGAAATATAAAAGTGGGTAAACAAACTATTCAGTTTAAAAAGACAAACACCAAAAATCTCAGTATTGAACATCGATTGACCAATCTTATAATTCAAGCATTTAAAGCTATTGGAGAAAAAAATATTACAGAAGAACAGATTGGTAAAATACGCATGATAATTGACCAAAGCGATGAACAAGAGTTGATTTATCAAAATTTGAAAACAGCGCCAGTTTGGATGCAAAAAATAGTAGTAGGCAAATGAATAACTGGCTAACATTATCGAAAGAAGAACAAGTTGAGTTGTTTACTCAAATTGGTGTAAAAACCAATCTCCCTCCACAAGCTGTTGAAAAAGATGCTTGGGTTAGTCTAATGCTCCGAATGATATTTACTTCAGAATTAGCAAATCATTTAATATTTAAAGGAGGTACTTCATTAAGCAAGGCTTTCAACTTAATTCAACGATTTTCGGAAGACATTGACTTAGGTATTGATAGACAATATTTGGGATTTGAAGGAGATTTATCAAAAGGACAAATTCGCAAATTGCGAAGAGCTTGTCACACATTCGTTTCTCAAGATTTAGCTGAATTACTTATAAAACAACTTATCACTTATGGAGTTGACGAGGCCTCGTATGAAGTTATAGTTGAAAACACACAAGTATCTGACCAAGATCCCGAGACTATTAAAGTCAATTATCAATCTCTATTTGGGGAAATATCCTATCTCCCCAAAAGAGTTTTAATAGAAGTCAGCGCTAGATCTTTAATTGAACCTAATCAAGAGGTTAATCTTAAATCGCTTATAGATGAGCACTTCCCTGAAACAGATTTTGTTGAAGGAGAATTCTTGGTTAATGCGACCAATCCACAAAAAACATTTTTAGAGAAGTTAATTCTGTTGCATGAAGAATTTGAGAAGCCAGTTGAAAAAATAAGGCATTTAAGAATGTCAAGGCATTTCTATGACATTGGACAAATACTAGACTCTGAATTTGGGCAAGAAGCCCTAAAGAATAAGGAGCTTTTTGAAAGTATCATTAATCATAGAAAAGTATTGACTCCAATGAAAACTACTGATTATGATACATTGACTTTACAAAGTCTTCGCATCATTCCTCCTGATGAGCATTTGGGTAACTATAAATCAGATTACAAAGAAATGCAAAGCAGTATGATACATGGTGAATCACTTGATTTTGATGAACTACTAGAAAAAATTACAAACGCATTGAAATAACAATATGTCAGAAGACCATAAAAAAATATTAGAACAGCAACTTTGGAACATAGCTAATACGCTTAGAGGGAAAATGAATGCGGATGAATTCCGTGACTACATCTTGGGATTCATTTTCTATAAATACCTGAGTGAGAAGATGGAAATCTTCGCAAACGAAATTTTGAAGCAAGACAAAATCAAGTTTCGAGAAATAACACTCAAAACTGATGATGCAAAAGAGTTTTTAGAAGCAATTAAAGAAGAAGCTTTGGAGAAGCTCGGTTATTTCTTAAAACCCGAAGAGCTATTCACGGAAGTTGCACAAAGAGGAATGGGCGACAATGAAGAACTTGATCAATTTGATGAAAGTAAGACCAACTTCATTCTAGAGGATTTACAGAAGATTCTAATCAATATCCAGCTGAGTACAATGGGTACGGATAGCGAAGAAGATTTTGATAATCTTTTTGAAGACATGGACTTGAACAGTACCAAACTTGGTAAAACTCCAGAAGCAAGAAATGTAATTATTGCAAAGGTGCTAACGCACCTTGATAAGATCGATTTCAAACTGGAACATACCGAATTGGATGTATTAGGTGATGCATACGAATACTTAATTGGGCAATTTGCTAGTGGAGCAGGTAAAAAAGCAGGTGAATTTTATACACCTCAAGAAGTTTCCAAAGTTTTAGCCAAAATTGTAACCACAGGAAAGCAGAAACTAAAATCAGTTTATGACCCTACCTGTGGTTCGGGTTCTTTGTTATTGAGAGTTGCAAAAGAAGTTGAGGCGGTAAGTAATTTTTACGGACAAGAAATGAACCGCACTACTTACAACTTGGCTCGAATGAACATGATTTTGCATGGTGTGCATTACCGCAAGTTTGACATTAAACAAGAAGACACACTAGAACACCCACAACACATTGATCAACAATTTGAAGCGATTGTAGCCAATCCTCCTTTTTCGGCAAAATGGAGTGCAAACCCCTTATTTACAAGTGACGACCGATTTAGCCAATATGGAAAACTAGCTCCAAGTAGCAAAGCAGATTTTGCCTTCGTACAACACATGATTTACCATTTAACTGAAAATGGAACAATGGCTATTGTATTGCCTCATGGGGCATTGTTTAGAGGTGGAGCAGAACAACACATTCGTACTTATTTGATAGAAAACAAAAACTTTTTAGATGCGGTAATAGGCTTGCCTGCCAACATTTTTTATGGCACAGCAATACCAACATGCATCATGGTTTTCAAAAAATGTCGAGAAAATCCAAATGACATTTTATTTATAGACGCTAGTAATGACTATGAAAAAGGAACACAAAATCAAATTCGTGAAGAAGACATAATTAAAATAGTTTCAACATACCGTGATAGGGTCACAGAAAAAAAATACAGCTACATAGCTAACCTTAAAGAAATAAAAGAAAATGAGTATAATCTAAACATACCTAGATATGTGAATTCTTTTCAAGAAGAAGAACCAATTGATTTAGAGACTGTTAGTAAACGCATCGTTGATATAAATAAATCAATTGAAGCTACTGAAGATGCAATATCTAAATATTGCCAAGAATTAGGGATTTCAACGCCTTTTTGATATGAAAGTAAAACTACCTCAAAATCCTATTTTACGTTTTCCTAAGTATCAAGAAGATTGGCAACATTTAAAACTAAATCAAATACTCTCTGAACATAAAACTCGGAATTCTGATAATAAATTCAGTGAGGTTTTTTCCGTTGCTAAAAGCAAAGGAGTAATAAATCAAATTGAACATTTGGGCAGGTCATATGCTTCTGACACAATCATAAACTATAAGGTCGTTTTTCCAAATGACGTAGTATATACAAAAAGTCCTACAGCTGGTTTTCCTTTTGGGATTATTAAACAAAATCATCTCGAAAGAACAGGAGTAGTTTCAGTTCTATATGCGGTTTTCAAGCCTAAGAGCACGGAAATTGGACATTTAATAGAAATCTATTTTTCATCTGAAATTAACACCTACAATTATCTTGTTCCACTTGTTCATAGAGGTGCTAAGAACACAATGAACATAGGCAATAGCGCTTTTTTGAATGGAGTTAAAATTGCCATTCCTTCAAATACAGAAGAACAAAAAAAGCTTGTACAATTTTTATCACTATTTGACAACCTAATAATTAATCTATATGACAAAAAGGAATTATTGGAAAATTACAAAGCAGGATTAATTCAAAATATTTTTAGTCAAAACTTTCGATTTAAAGACGGAAAAGGAAAGGACTATCCCAATTGGAAAACTTACCCTGTTCGAAAAATACTTAAAAGATTTAGCAATCCTGTCAATATAGAGCTCGATAGACCTTATTCGCAAATTGGTATTCGATCTCATGGAAAGGGTATATTCTATAAAGAACCGGTCTCAGGAGAATCTTTAGGGAATAAGAGAATTTTTTGGATAGAAGAAAACAAACTAATTCTTAACATAGTGTTTGCTTGGGAAAGGGCTGTCTCAAAAACTACTGCTTATGAAATTGGTATGGTAGCGTCACATAGATTCCCAATGTATGAACCAGTTGACGAATTACTTGATTTAGATTTCATTCTCCATTTCTTTTTAACACCAAAAGGGAAATCTTTATTAGAATTAGCTTCTCCTGGCGGAGCTGGACGGAATAAAACTTTGGGACAAGCAGAGTTCGAAAAATTGAAAATCTCTATTCCCTCAAAAAGTGAACAAATTAAAATCTCAAAATTCCTCAAGGAAATTGACAAAGAAATTGAGGTAACCTCTGAACGAATAGAACAAACTGAACTTTTTAAAAAAGGGCTCCTACAAAAAATGTTTTGTTAAGGTATGAAGCAGACCAAAGACATACTAAAACAGCTTGAAAGTCAATACACCAATATTGAGTATTACTATGTAATCGTTGAAAAAATCGAAGAAAACGTAGATTCAAATCCTGATATTGCTATCGAAAGTTGTAAGTCCTTATTAGAAGGGATTTCAAAATTCATTTGGAAGCAAATCGATACTTCTTATGACGCTGTAAAAGTGGACAAAATGGATTTTCATCCCTTGGTTAGAGGAGCAGTAAACGAGCTATCTAATTTTAATGAAGACTTGGAAGTAGATTTTGTCAATAAGATTAACAAACTCATTGTTTCTATTGGAGAAGTAAGAAACCGAAGAGGCGATATCTCACATGGCAGATTATCGCCAAAAGAGTATTTCAGCGATACCCACTTTTCCAATTTGGTAATGAACATTACTGACAATATGCTTTCTTATATACTTCATTGCTTTTCAAAAGTGAGTATTGTAAAGGAACTAGAATATGCGGACAATCCAGATTTTAACGAAAAACTGGACTTGGAGAATCCTTTTGGATTTTTGAGTTATAGCAAGGCATTATTCGAACAAGATCAAGTAGCCTATGAACAGGAACTACAAGATTATTTAGATACAAAAGAAACAGAAGAAATAGATGTCTAGGCAGTCAGAACAAATATTAGAGGAGCAATTGATTGCCCAGCTTCAAAAACTGGGATACAGTTATGCTGTAATCAATAGTGAGAAAGATTTAATCATCAATCTCAAAGCTCAGTTAGAAAAACATAACAACATCTCTTTTTCCAAAACAGAATTTGAGAAAGTGTTGAACCTCCTAAGCAAAGGTTCTGTTTTTGATAAATCAAAAACGCTTAAACAAAAGCAACATATCATCCGTGATAATGGAGACAACCTCTATTTTGAATTTCTGAATACAGAGCATTGGTGTCAAAATCAATATCAAGTAACTAACCAAGTAAGTCAAGAAGGCAAATACAAAAACCGCTATGATGTAACAATTTTGATAAATGGTTTGCCATTGGTACAAATCGAATTAAAGCGTAGAGGTTTAGAGTTGAAAGAAGCGTTTAACCAAATCAATCGCTATCAGCGTCATTCATTTGGAGCAAATACGGCTTTGTATCAATACGTCCAAATATTCATTATCAGTAATGGTGTAAACACAAAGTATTATGCCAATAACAGAAACCAAAGTTTCAAACAAACCTTTTACTGGACGGATGTAGAAAATAAACGCCAAACGAATATTCTCAATGGCTTTACCGATACATTTTTAGAGCCTTGCCATATCAGTAAAATGATTTGCAAGTACATTGTATTAAATGAGGCTTACAAAATCCCAATGGTGCTTCGCCCCTATCAGTTTTATGCGGTAGAAGCACTCATTGAAAGAGTTAAGAATTCTACGAAGAATGGTTATATCTGGCATACCACAGGTTCAGGAAAAACGCTGACCAGTTTTAAAGCTAGTCAAATCTTGATGAATCTTCCGCAAGTTCACAAAGTAGTTTTTGTGGTAGATAGAAAAGACCTGGATTATCAGACTACCAAAGAATTCAACAGCTTCAGCGAAGGGTGTATTGATGGGACGGACAATACCAAAAATCTAGTCAATCAGTTTGCAGGAACCTATGTAGATAAGAAAGGAGAAGCTAAGAATTCAAAGCTAATTGTTACCACAATTCAAAAACTCAATACAGCAATTACTAAGTTGAAATACGAAGGTAAAATGGCTGACCTAAAAGATAAACGGATCATCTTCATTTTTGATGAATGTCACAGAAGTCAGTTTGGGGAAACGCATAAACGCATCAAGGAATTTTTCAATAACAGTCAGATGTTTGGGTTTACAGGTACGCCAATCTTTGCTGATAATGCTGCCAAAAATGAATTGGGCAAAAGAACCACAAAAGACCTATTTGAAGACTGCCTGCATAAGTATGTGATTACAGATGCCATCAAAGATGAAAACGTACTCAAGTTTTCAGTGGAATACGTTGGTCGTTATAAACGTAAAGAATCAGCTACTGAAATCGACA
This sequence comes from Bacteroidia bacterium, assembly GCA_030426955.1. Classification (GTDB taxonomy): domain Bacteria; phylum Bacteroidota; class Bacteroidia; order Chitinophagales; family JAUHXS01; genus JAUHXS01. Next base: position 11,652 of record JAUHXS010000015.1, read on the forward strand.
TTGAGGTAGAAGACATTGATACGAAAGAGTTGATGGAAGATGAAACCCGTTTAGAAAAAATAACGGATTATATCATTGCCAATCATCATCGTAAAACACATAGCAAAGAATTCACCGCTATGTTTTGTATCAACAATGTGCCGACCCTCATTAAGTATGTGGACTTATTCAAAAAGAAAAAGGCTGAAGGTCTTCACAACTTGAACATAGCAACCATATTCAGTTATGGAGCTAACGAAGATGATGCAGATGCGAATGGATTTATCAATTTTGAAAAGGCTTTTGACAATGTTGATTTAAATGTAGTAGCAGAAGATGGCCCAGAGTATCAAAGAAGCGTTCATCATCGTGAAAAATTGGACGAATACATTGAGGATTACAATCAACTTTTTGATTCAAAGTATAGTACGAAAGACAGTCAAGATTTTTACAATTATTACAACGACATTTCCAAGAAAGTTAAGGAACGAAAGATTGACATTTTAATAGTAGTCAATATGTTCCTTACAGGTTTTGATAGTCCAACATTGAATACCATGTATGTGGACAAAAACTTGAGATATCATGGATTGATTCAGGCTTACTCAAGGACAAACCGAATCTTGAATGAGCAGAAATCTCAAGGAAATATTGTAGCGTTTAGAAATCTCAAAAATCGCACTGACGAAGCAATTACTTTGTTCAGTAACAAAGAGGCAATTGAAGTAATTATCATGAAGCCTTATGAGGATTACACTGCGAAATTTGATGAAGCCTATCAGCATTTGTTAGAACTTACGCCAACAACTGATAGTGTAAATGATCTAGAAACAGAAGATGACGAACTAAACTTTATCAAGGCGTTCCGTGACTTGATGAGAATTAAAAACATCCTAACAGCTTTTTCAGACTTCAAATGGGATGATTTGGAAATGACTGAACAACTCTTTGAAGATTTCAAAAGCAAATACCTTGACTTACATGATAAAGTAAAAAGCAACAACCAAAAAGAGAAAGTTTCAATTCTAGAAGATGTTGACTTTGAATTGGAGTTAATTCATCGTGATGAAATAAATGTTTCATACATCATCCAACTGTTAATCAAGCTTAAGTCTCAAACTCAAAAAGACACAACCAAAGCGGAACAGGAAATATTCAACTTATTGAGTACAGAAACAACGCTCAGAAGTAAACGAGAATTGATTGAAAAATTCATCCAAGAGAATTTGCCAGTAATTGAAGATTCTTTAGAAGTTGAACCTGCTTTTGATAAATACTGGAACGAAGAACAACAGAAAGCTTTTGAAAAGTTGGTTGCAGAAGAAAATCTATCAGCCGAAAAAACAGAAAAATTGATTGAAGATTACCTCTTTGCTGAGAGAGAACCTTTAAGAGATGAAGTCTTAGAATTGATTGAAGGTGAAAAACCAAGTTTACTGCAACGAAAAAAGCTAGGAGACAGAATACTTAAACGAATAACTGATTTCGTAGAAACCTTTATACATGGAATGTCAGGACAATAAAGCCAACGCAAGTTCAAGCACATTGCAATCCTCGTTCCTGCGGTTGCAAAGAGCTTTCTCGCCAACGCTGAAAAACGAAATGAATAAAATAAAAACGGCATACAACAATGTGTATAGTGCATAGCACCCTGCGGGATGCTACGACACCATACACGGAACGTTGAAACACATTCGGCAAAGCCGACCTTAATCCTTTCGTCCTCCTTCGTCGGACTTTCAGTCTTAAGGGAATGTGTTTCAATGTCGAGCTAAACCAAATTGCTTCTCCGCTACTCTCCTCTTGCTCGCCTTTGCCGGACTTCGAGTCAAAACGTGTTCCAACAAAACGTTAAACGCAATTTGATTCCACATCTCGAACTTTTCAAATTACATAAGTTGAGTTGTTACGTTCATTCCATGAACTACAAACTGACAATGCTCAATGTCCAGCGGAAAGTATTTACATTTCGCATTGTCTATCAACTTTTGTAATTTTCGTTCTCAATGCGGAACTACGTTTAGCTCGACATTGTGTGTAATTTGAGCGAAAATCCAAAAGTTTGATTTTTTACCAAAATTTGGTATATTTGATTGAAATTAAAAAGAAATGAAAAATACATCAATATCGCTCGGAAATTATTTTGACCAGTTCATACAAACCCAAGTTTCTGCTGGACGATACAAAAATGTAAGCGAAGTAATCAGAGCTGGACTTCGACTTTTGGAAAATGAGGAAAGTAAAGTAATTGCGTTAAGAAATGCTATTCAAGAAGGAGTTGATAGCGGAATTGCTCACGATTTTGACCCCAAAAAAAATCTTGAGGAATTAAAAGCTAAACGCAGAAAGAATGGCTAAATATGAATTGACCAACAAAGCCGTAGCAGACTTGAACGGAATTTGGGAATATACGCTCGAAAATTGGTCGGAAAATCAAGCCGATAGATATTACGATATGCTTCTGGATATTTGCCAAGACATTGCTAATAATCCAGAATTAGGAAAAAACTATGACGGAATTAAACCTGAACTTTTCGGACTGAAAGCAAACCGACACGTAATATTCTATCGAAAATCAGAAGTAAATCCAATCGAAATAACGAGAATTTTGCACGAACGAATGGATTTGAAAAAAAGAATAACCGAATAATAAAAAAACTACACCCAACATTGGCTATAAGTAATTGCTTGCTCTCGCCTACTTCTGAAAATCCTCGCGGATTTTCAGTTTGGTGCGTATTTGCAAAGTTAAGTGCTAAACTACGCAACTACTCATAGCCGAGACCGTTGAAACACATTCGGCAAAGCCGACCTTAATCCTTTCGTCCCTCCTTCGATATTCGTTCGCCTCCAGTTGGGTTAATTCCTGCTAATTTTGAGGCACTAGTAACAAATGATGCCCAAAATACTTTACACAAAAAACAACTATTCCCTTATAATCTGAATTCCCCCGGATTCATTTACCTTAACAATTCTTGAAGGTTGATTAACAGGCTCATCATCAAACGAAGGATCGACAATATAGTCCACTTGTTCTTTTATCTCATCAACTATATCAACAAACATTTTGGGAGCATCAAAACCAGATATATTTGCCGATGTAGAAACAATTGGCTTCTTAAATTTCTTAAGCAACTCTATACAAAATGAATTGTTTTTGGGTATTCTCATAGCTAACGTTCCATCGCTTGCAACCAGGTTTTCTGGCAAATCTTTTGCTCCAGATAAGATAATACTAGTTGGACTATCATATTCACTATTGACATCACTTAAATTGTTAGGCAACTGTTTAAAATAACTTTTTACATGATTCAAGTCAGACATCAATACAATGCAACTCTTACTATCTGGTCTTTTTTTGATATCATAAATTTTTCGAACTGCATCGCTATTTGTTGCATCACAACCTATCCCCCATATTGTATCAGTTGGATATAAAATCACGCCACCTGTTTCCAATATCCCGATTACTTTATTAATTTCTTCAATCATTGAATAGCTTTATATTTTTTCCCGGGTAGACTTTTTACTGCCCCTGAAAATTCCAAACTAAGAAGCGCTGAAGCTATTTTGCTAGCATTTAAGTTACAATTCAAACTAATATCATCAATATATGATTCATTAGATTGTTTCAAATAATCATAAATGACCTGCTCCTCATCTGATAAATCAATTAACAATTCAGGCTTAGTAACTTTTTCCTCCGTTATTTCTTCCCATCTCAACATGTATGTGATATCTTTTGCAGATTCTATCAAAGAGGCTTTATGAGCCTTAATTAGATGATTACAGCCCTCTGATGTTTTTCGATCCAAATTACCGGGCAATGCAAACACATCTCTATTGTAAGAATTGCCTATCTCAGCGGTAATCATTGCACCACCTTTGCGATTAGATTCTGCAACAACAATAGCATCTGACAATCCTGCTACTATTCTATTTCGTTTTGGAAAATTATTTTTATTGATCTGTGAATGACTATGAAATTCCGTTAACAGTGCTCCTTGTTCTACAATATTGTCCGCATAACGCCTATGTTGGCTTGGATAAACTGTTTCCAGGCCATGCCCTAAAACGGCAATTGTATCTAATCCTTGGCTTAATGCCTCTTTGTGCGCAATAATGTCAATACCGTAAGCCAAACCGCTTACAATTACAGGACTATAAGGAGCTAAACTCTTTACCAAATTAATTGTAAACTCTTTCCCATAGTCTGTTGCCATCCTCGTACCAATAATACTTACAAACTTTTGCCTATTAAAATCTATTTCTCCCTTATAGTAAAGTAAAATAGGACTGTCGATACATTGTTTCAGTCGATATGGAAATTTTTTGTCAGTAAAAAAAACAGTTTTGACTTTATTCTTTTCAATAAAGACAAGCTCTTCATATACCTTTTGAAAATCATCAAAGCTATGAATCGATTCTGCTAGTTGTGGACCAACACCAGGAACTTTCAATAGCTTAGCTTTAGAGGTTTTGAAAACTGAATTTACGTCACCACAATAGCTAATCAGGTTTTTAGCTAGCACCGCGCCAATGCCTGGAATCATTGTCAATGCTATCTGATATCGTAGTTTTTCTGTTCCCAATTTTCTTTTACTAAATTTGTCGGCTAATATAATAATGCCCCTTCTATGAAAAACTTTTTTTCTAACTTATTTTTTTGTTGTGTCGCCATTTTCTTCTCAACAACTAACTCATCTCTTGCACAATACAACCCACTCAAAAGTCCGAATACTTTTCAAAGTCCAGATAACCCCTACTACTGGAAAAGCAGAAAACCTCATGCTGACTACTGGCAACAAGATGCTCATTATAAAATCAAGGCAAACATTGACGAAAAAACGGACATTATCACTGCGACGGAAGAACTAACTTATTGGAACAACTCTCCAGATACACTAGATTTTGTATTCTTTCACCTTTATCAAAACGCTTTTCAACCTGGGTCACATTATGACAATCTACATCAAAACAACGGAATTGAATCCGACTTTGGAGATTATGAGAAAGATAAACTAGGAACAACAGTTGATGAAATAAAAATCGCGGGACAAAGTCTCAAAACCGAACTAGACAATACCATTTTAAAGGTCTATTTACCCAAACCCTTGCTTCCGAATCAGTCAATTTCCTTCGATATTAAATTCAAAACCTATTTTGATATCGGTAGCATGAGAAGAAGGATGAAACCTTTTAAGGCTTATGGCTTTCAACATTACAATGGTGTGCACTGGTATCCAAGAATATCCGTTTATGATAGAAAGTTTGGCTGGACTACAGACCAACACTTAGGAAGGGAATTTTATGGTGACTTTGGTTGCTTTGATGTAGAATTGACTTTTGCTAATAACTATGTTGTGGAAGCAACAGGTTTTTTGCAAAACAGAGAGCAGGTCTTGCCCGATTCCCTGAGAGCCAAACTAGATATCAAAAATTTTAAAGACAAACCCTGGGGAGAAAAACCGAGTATTATTACACCCTATGACTCAACGAAAAGAAAAACTTGGATTTTTCATTCAGAAAATACCCATGATTTTGCATTTACTGCTGACCCAACCTATCGAATTGGCGAATGCAAAATTTTGCCATTCGATCAGTCAGATGACTTAGATAGCATTGTTGCTGTTGCATTAGTTCAAGAGCCTCATGCCTCTAAATGGCAAAATGCAGCTCCTTTCACAGCTGAGGTAATCAAAGTTTACTCTCAAGATATAGGCATGTATGCCTATAATAAGATTATTGTAGCTGACGCCAAGGATGGCATGGAGTACCCCATGATCACATTAGACAATGGAAAAGACCCGACCTATAGAGGTTTATTAGCGCATGAAGTAGGCCACAACTGGTTTTTTGGTATGATTGGGAATAATGAAACCTATAGAGCCTCACTCGACGAGGGATTTACTCAGTTCTTAACCGCTTGGTCACTAATCAAAGTTGATGGAAAAAACTTTGTTAGAGATCCATATAAATCTAATTATAAAAACAAACACAAAATCGAACAAGAGGTGCTGGATTCAAGAGTTTACTTCAGATATCTTGAAGACGCCATTAGAATGCAAGATCCCTCTCTAAGTACTCATTCAGATGATTTTGGTGGTGCCATTAGGCACGGTGGCGGATATAGACATGTCTATTATAAAACGGCAACAATGCTCTATAACCTGAGATACGTATTGGGTGAAGAATTGTTTTTAGAAGCGATGCAGCATTACTTCGATAAATGGAAGATTTGTCACCCATATCTAGAAGACTTTAGAAAATCTATCATCGAATACACGAAAGCCGACTTAAACTGGTTTTTCGATCAATGGCTTATTGACAAGGAAGAAAATATAGACTATGCGGTTAAAAAAGTTAAACCGTCAAAAAAGGATAAAAATACATACACCATTACTTTTGAACGCAAAGGCACCATGCAAATGCCTATTGACTTTAGTGTAGTGACAAAAGCGAATGACACTATTAACTACCATATCCCCAATACTTGGTTTACAAAACCTACCAATGCGACTGTGCTACCTAAATGGATTGGTTGGGGCAACAACCTCAATCCAACTTACGAAGCCGAAGTCAAAGTAGAAGGTAAGATAGAAAATGTCATTATTGACCCGGACTATGAGTTAGCAGATGTATACATGCCTGACAATAGGCTAAACCGCGAACCTGATTTCAGATTTGACTATATGCTAAATAGCAAACCAAATAGAAAAAGGTATGAAATAGAATGGCGTCCGGACGTCTGGTACAATGCCTATGATGGAGTCAAAGCGGGCTTCCATGTAAATGGGGATTACATGGAATACAAGCACAAGTTTGATTTGTCAGTTTGGTACAACACCAGAATTCTACAAGATGATATGTCCAATTTCCTGCATGATGATCCAACAGGAAATGATCCTGCTTCTTTTATTTTAAGCTATGAAAATGGTATTCCTAAAATCAGCAAGAATGCCTCCATATTTCTACGAGCAAGAATACTAGATGGTATTCATGGATTTCAAGCGGGATATAGAAAAGACCTCAATGAAAAAAGTTCGATTTATACTTATTATAAAGTTTTGTATAAAACAGATAGTGCCAGTTTAAACTATCTATTACATGATAGACACTGGATTCCTGCAATGTTTAATAATTCTCTAAATGTCGGACTAGACCATCGCTATCATTATGACAAAGGAGATGGTTTTATCAACTTAAATCTTAGGTCTAGTTCATTATTTAGTGACTATAACTATGCCTACTTATCATTTGAAGCTAAGAATAATACTGACATTAGTAAGCTATTATTAAAAACCAGAGTTGTTGGAAGACTGGGAACAGGAAATACACCTTTAGAATCTGCATTGTACCTAGCAGGTGCAAATTCTGAAGATTTATCTGAGAACAAATACACTAGATCAAGAGGGATCATCCCTGGGTCTTGGGGTGGATATGATATTTCAACCAATAACTTCCATGGAGGAGGTGGACTAAATTTAAGAGGCTACTCTGGATACACCACTGTTGACAGTAACACTAGCGATGGTAATATTTATGAAGTTTATTACGGAAACTCTGGTATTGCAATTAACGCTGAATTAGAGCTAGATGATCTTATTAAATTCAAGCCAAAAGCATTGAGCAAAATATTCAAACTAGACGTTTATCTTTTTGGAGATGCTGGAACAATATTCTATAGAAAGCAAAACAATGATATCGCAATAGCTGGAATCAGGGCAGATGCTGGATTAGGAACAGCTTTAACCATCAAGAAGTTTGGGCCACTTGAAACGCCTAAGCCATTGACTATTCGATTTGATATGCCACTAATACTCAACAGAACACCTTTTGCTGATCCTAATTTTGCTCAATTTAGGTGGGTATTGGGAATTAATAGAGCTTTTTAATTTAAAACTTGTTTTAAATAAGACTAACCCTCTTTCACATTTTTCCATACCTTTTATTTTACTGAGCAGATTTCTGACAACTTTTTTTTGCTTAACTTTATGTTAATTAGATCAACGAATAAAAGATAGATTATGGCATTTGATATAGATATGATAAAGAGAGTTTATTCCGAGCTACCAGAAAGGATTGAGGCAGCAAGAAAAGTTTTAAACAAACCACTAACCCTCTCAGAAAAGATTCTATATAGCCATTTACACGAGGATACTACTTTAGAGAATTTTGAAAGAGGAAAGTCCTATGTAGACTTTGCACCAGACAGAGTTGCCATGCAAGATGCTACTGCACAAATGGCACTTTTACAATTTATGCAAGCTGGTAAGAAACAAGCAGCCGTACCTTCCACAACACATTGTGATCACTTGATTTTAGCAAAAAATGGTGCTGACAAAGACCTCCAAGAATCTATAAACCAAAGTAGTGAAGTATTTAATTTTTTAGAATCCGTATCTAACAAATATGGTATTGGCTTCTGGAAACCAGGTGCTGGCATCATACATCAAGTTGTACTTGAAAACTACGCATTTCCTGGGGGAATGATGATTGGAACAGACTCTCACACTGTAAATGCCGGAGGACTTGGTATGGTTGCCATTGGTGTTGGAGGAGCAGATGCGGTGGATGTAATGGCCGGAATGCCTTGGGAATTAAAGTTTCCTAAGTTAATTGGCGTAAAACTTACTGGCAAGCTAAGTGGCTGGACAGCACCAAAAGATGTTATCCTAAAAGTAGCAGGAATATTAACGGTAAAAGGTGGCACAGGCTGTATTGTTGAGTATTTCGGTGAAGGTGCAAAATCGATGTCTTGTACAGGTAAAGGCACTATCTGTAATATGGGTGCTGAGATTGGGGCAACGACCTCTACCTTTGGATATGATGATTCTATGGAAAGGTACCTAAGAGCTACTGACAGAAATGATGTTGCAGATGCAGCCAATACAGTCAAAGAGCATTTAACTGCAGACCCTGAGGTATATGCCAACCCTGAGCAGTACTTTGATCAAATAATAGAAATTAACCTTTCTGAACTGTCTCCACATTTGAATGGTCCTTTTACACCAGACTTGGCAACGCCAGTTGCAGAAATGAAAGCAAAAGCAGCAAAAGAAGACTGGCCTACAGAAATTGAATGGGCGCTTATTGGATCTTGCACTAACTCTTCATATGAGGACTTAACAAGAGCAGCCTCCATTGTTGAAGATGCTGTAAGCAAGGGTGTAAAACCTAAAGCAATCTTAGGGATAAACCCTGGTTCTGAACAAGTTCGTTACACCGCAGAACGAGACGGGCTATTTGATACATTTAACAAATTTGAAACTACTAAGATATTTACCAACGCCTGTGGACCATGTATTGGTCAATGGGCAAGAGCAGGTGCTGAAAAAGGAGAAAAGAACTCAATCGTCCATTCATTTAACAGAAACTTTGCCAAGCGTGCCGATGGCAACCCAAATACACACGCATTTGTCACATCTCCTGAAATGGTTGCAGCCGTGGCAATATCAGGCAAACTTGACTTTAACCCCATCACAGATAGCTTGACTAATGAAAACGGAGAGCAAGTAAAACTGGCTGAGCCTAGCGGCTTTGAATTGCCATCAAAAGGCTTTGCAGTTGAAGACAGAGGGTATAAAGCTCCAGCAGAGGATGGATCTAACGTTGACGTAATTGTAGAGCCAGATTCGAAAAGGCTTCAACTATTGACACCTTTTGAACCGTGGGATGGCAAGAACATAACTAATGCAAAACTGTTGATTAAAGCAAAAGGTAAGTGTACAACAGATCACATATCTATGGCGGGACCATGGTTGAGATTTAGAGGACATTTAGATAACATTTCCGACAACTGTTTAATCGGTGCAGTAAATGCTTTTAACGACCAAACGAATAGCGTGAAGAGTCAAATCAGTGGAGCATATGGAGAAGTGCCTGCTACTCAAAGATCATACAAGAAAGAAGGTATACCGACTGTTGTGGTGGGAGATCACAATTATGGAGAAGGCTCTTCAAGAGAGCACGCGGCCATGGAACCAAGACACTTAGGGGTGAGAGCTGTAATTGTAAAGTCATTTGCTAGAATTCACGAAACCAACTTAAAGAAACAAGGAATGCTTGCTTTAACATTTGCGAATGAAAATGATTACGATTTAATTCAAGAAGATGATACTTTCAATTTTGTTGATTTAGATCAGTTCGCACCTAATAAGCCATTAACGATAGAACTAGTGCATTCAGATGGATCAAAAAATACCATTCAAGCCAACCACACATACAATGTAAATCAAATTGAATGGTATAAGGCAGGTAGTGCATTAAACTTAATAAAAGAACAAAATAACTAATTTACGGACTATCCTATTTTAGAACCTTTTTATAATCTATAGGTCTTTTTGAAACCTTTTTGATTTACTATCGTACAACAGTGTTAGGAAAATAGTGCACGCTTGTCAAAGCATGATTTATGCAATTTTTGTATAAAGAAAAAAACTATGCTTGTCCAGCCGTGCAATAAAATTATATATCTTTGAAAATAGATAAGAATCATCAATTTATCATGAATATAATACCACTTAGTACTAAAGATATTGCGTTTAAATCGTTAATAGTAGGAATAATTTGCTACTCTTTACTAATTCCAAGAAGCTTATTTGCTGATGGCACCAAACAGTTAAGACCCACACAGGCTGACTTTGGTTGGACTTTCCTCAATATGAATAATGTCGTTGAAAATCACTCTGAGGGTCCTTTATACGGTCGCCCAGAAAAAGATAGGTGGAACTTTAAGATTTGTGATATCAACGAACGAGCTTACATTGGTCTTAGAATGGGATTAGGAGCTTTGTCTGGACTTGAAGGATATATCACAGAATATAGAATAGTAAGAAAGAGCGACAATTCTGTTGTTTGGGGACCTTTTACTTGTCCACATGCAAAAATACTAGGATCATATGATAGCGTAGGGCTAATACACAACTATAATCAAGCTGTTGCAGGTCCAGCACAAATTGTGGGGGCCACTGGGTATAATGCTATTGAATTTACCCCTCCAGATACCGGAGTCTATTATATTGAGTTTGATTATGACCCAGATGACTCTACATATCGTAAAGCAACTAGAGATATCGACCTTTTCGATATTTCTGTAGGCAACCCATCTGCTGGAGCTTTATACCCAGGGAGATTTTGGAGTCAAACATTTATTATCACAGTTGGGAACTTTCTAAGAGAATGTAATGCTAGTATGTACGTTTATTCCAATGACCACCTAACCACTTTTATTGACTTTAATGGCATGAAACCCAATGTTTTTACTATGTCTGCTAACTCATATGGGCTTCACAATACAGGAAACCCCTCTTTTGATAGAGCTTCCGAATATGGACTACATCAAGCACCTGAGTACAAATTATTTTTGAGTGAACCCGACGAAGGATGCTTTCCCACAGGGAGTTTAGGCACACTAACAACAGGAACCTATATTGAAGGCTGTAGCAATGGCGACTTTTGTATCAATATTAATGTAGATAAGGCTGGACAAGTTGATGTATTACTAGACCTAAATGGTATCCCAGGATATCAGGCTGGCACGATAGATCGTCTTTTAAATGCTACCGTTGTTGTCGGCACAAACTGTATTCCATGGAATGGTCTTGATGGTCTGGGCAATCCAGTTCAATCTGCTATTACCGTAAAAGTTGAAGTCACCTACCTAAACGGTATTACGCATATTCCTATTTACGACATTGAAGAACATCCTAACGGCTTTATCGTTCAACCAGTAAGACCAGCAGCACCAAAAGTAAATCTTTACTGGGATGACTCTACAAAGTTCAACTTAGTCCCACCAATATGTGATGAAAGTGGTAATACTATCTTAGGAAACACAAATTTCTCTGGTTGTAATGACACTCTAAATGGTTGCCATCCTTGGTTATGTAATGATGGCGTAAATAACAATAGAGGGTATGGCGACAAAAGAACAATGAACACTTGGTGGTTTGTACCTACAGAAAATAACTTTGATTCTTTTACCTATATAGTAGACTTCATCTCTATTGACTGGAATCCTTCTAACCCCAATACCTATGATGGTGATTCCGTTTACTGTTGGGGGCCAGGTGACTCTCTAATTTATCTAGATGTAGCAGTTAATAAAGCAGCTGGAGGAAAGTTTCATGTAATGCCTGGTGTTTTTAGCCCAAGCGATTCGACCACAGGAGGTACTTTCACAGGAACCTATAAACCTACTCCTGCTGAGATAGCCTCTGGAGAAGTAGTTATCAAGATGACTACTTATGGCAACGGTGATTGTCCAGCTTTAACTGACTCTATCACAATAACTTTTCTTACAGAAAATATTATAGATGCAGGAGAGAATGACTCCTTGTGTCAGGAAAATTTTCCGTTTCAACTCAATGGAAATATTATTAATGGATCAGTTACTACACTATGGAAAGGTGGCGACGGAAGTTTCAACCCAAACAGAAATACTTTAAATGCAACATACACCCCTAGTGCATCAGAGATTAACTCAGGTTATGTTAAACTGTTTTTACAAGTATCTGCATCAGGAACATTTTCGTGTGGAGGTCTACCTGATAGCGTTACACTAGTTATATTCCCTGACCCTGATTTTGAAATTGTATCAGAAGCCAACGAATTGTGCATCGGAGATTCTGTATTCGCATTTGTAAAGGATGCAGATTCAGGCTCATCTTATCTATGGAAGCCAGGTATTTATACAAGTGATAGCACTAGTGACAGTACCTACCTCTACCCTATTCATGACCAAACATTCACAGTAACTGTAACCTCTCCAATGGGATGTACACATAGTGAGTCAATTAACATTGGCGTCAACTCTCTACCAGTGATGGATGCGGGAGATAATGATACCATCTGCGTAGGCGATGTAGCTCAACTCAATGGCTCTGATGATGGACAAGATGATAATACGTATACTTGGACACCCAATACTCACCTTTCAAATCCTACTATCATCAATCCAATGGCTACTCCGCCTGTAACTACTGTCTATACCCTCACTGTTACTTCTGGAAAAGGGTGTCAAGCATCTGACTCGGCTACGGTTGTCGTCAATCCTCCACCGATTGTTGATGCTGGGTCTGATGATACGATTTGTAGAGGGGATTCTGCTCAACTGAATGCCTCGGGAGCAGTATCTTATACTTGGTTCCCTCCTACTAATCTGACCAATCCTAATATCCCTAACCCTAAAGCATTCCCTACGGTCACCACTTCTTATATTGTAACGGGTACGGATGCTAATGGTTGCTTGAATACGGATACAGTCATTGTCAGAGTGAATAACCTTCCTACTATTTCGGCTTCGGGGGATAAGGAAATTTGCCTTGGGGATACGGCTCAGCTTATGGCTTCGGGTGGTACTTCTTATGTGTGGTCGCCTGCTGTCTCACTTACGAATCCGAATATTCCTAATCCTAGGGCTTTTCCTACGTCGTCTACGGTCTATACTGTTGTTGGCACAGATGGTAATGGGTGTTCTAACACTGCTCAACATAAGGTCGTCGTTAATGAGTTACCGAATGTTGAGGCGGGAGATGATGTGGAGATTTGTTTTGGGGATAAAACGCAATTGAAAGCTTCGGGTGCTAGATTCTATGCTTGGACGCCTACCGCGACGCTGGATAATCCTAATATTGCTGACCCTATTGCTAATCCTGCCACTACTACTGAGTATTTTGTGACGGGTACGGATAATAAGGGGTGTATGAACATAGATTCGGTTATGGTTACGGTGAATCCTTTACCTATTGCGGATGCGGGTGAGGATACGGCCATTACTTGTCTGGCTACTGTTGATCTTTTGGCTACGGCTTCTGCGGGTACGCCTGGGTATAACTTCCAATGGCAAGGGGGACCAGCTACGCCTAACTGGAATGCTAGAGGGGCTGGCTCTTATACGGTCACAGTGACGGATAGTAAAGGGTGTAAGGATAATGATCAGGTCGTGGTTTCGCTTACTTCTTCTACGCTTGCTTTGTCGCTTGATAATGATACGGCTATTTGTCTGGGGGAGAGTACTTCTTTTACTGCGGTTGCTTCGGGCGGGGTGGATCCGATTGTTTATACTTGGGATAATGGTCTTCCGGCTATTGGTGGTCCGCATACGGTTGCACCTGCGGTAACGACTACTTATAATGTTACGGTAACGGATGATGCGGGTTGTCAGCTTACTGATGCTATTACGGTTACTATTGATCCATTGCCTAATGCGGATGCGGGTGAGGATGTAGAAATTTGTATTGGGGATAATGTGCAGTTAGGGGCTTCTGGCGGAGGCACTTATGTATGGTCTCCTACGGATTCTTTGAGTGATCCTAATGTGGTCAACCCTATTGCTAATCCTACTAGCACTACTAAGTATTTTGTAACGGTTACTTCTGCTCAAGGGTGTCAGAGTATCGACTCTGTACTTGTTACGGTAAATCCGTTGCCTGTTGTCGATATTAATATCTCTGCTGATTCTTCGATTTGTTTGAATGATGTGATTCAGCTTGTGGCTTCGGGCGCTAGTTCGTATGTATGGTCGCCTGCTACGGGATTGAGCAATCCTAATGTTCCTAATCCTACGGCTTCGCCTACTAATTCTACTTTGTACTTTGTCTCGGGTACGGATGGAAATGGGTGTGTGAACATGGATTCGGTTGTTATTACTGTTGATCCGTTGCCGAATGTAATTGCTAGAACGGATGATGATATTTGTATCGGGGATTCTATTCGTCTGGATGCGACTGGAGCGCAGTCTTATGTGTGGTCGCCTACGGCTTCTTTAACGAATCCGAATATTAAGGATCCGTTTGCTTTCCCTACAACGACTACAACTTATACGGTTACTGGCACTGATTCTAATGGGTGTGTGAATACGGATCAAACAATCATTACGGTGAATGATTTGCCTATTGTGGAGGCAGGGAATGATGTGACTATTTGCTTGGAGGAAAATACGCAGCTTAATGCTTCGGGAGCGCTTTCGTTTGTTTGGTCGCCAGATTCGGCTATGAGTGATCCGAATGTGGCTAATCCTTTGGTTAATCCTACGGCTTCGATCACTTATTTTGTGGTGGGGACGGATATCAACTCTTGTCAAAATATGGATAGTGTAATGGTAACGGTGAATCCTTTGCCTTTTCCTAATGCGGGTTCTAATGATACGATTTGTATTGGGGATACGGCTCTGTTGAATGCTACTGGTGGGGGGAATTATAATTGGTCGCCTGCGGGGTCTTTATCGGATAACTCGATTGCTAATCCAATGGCTTTTCCTGCTTCGACTACGGATTATGTGTTAACGGTCACTAATGGATTTGGATGCTCGGATGTGGATACGGTTAATATCTTGGTCCATAGCTTACCCTTAATTACTACTTATGGGGATTCTGGTATGTATTGTCCGAATATTCCTTTGCAAATGGGTGCTTCGGGGGGAGAGGAATATAGCTGGTCGCCTACTATGGGGTTAGATTCTGCTTCCTTCTCTGATCCAATGGTGGTTATTGATACGACAACGACTTTTGTTGTTATGGTTACGGATTCTAATGGGTGTTCGGATATGGCTAGTTTAACTATTGTTATTAGCGATATTGAGGCTAACTTCTCTTATAATGATATTTGTATTGGACAGACCATTCTGTTTGAGGATCTTTCTGTGGGGAGTATTAATGATTGGTTATGGGATTTAGGGAATAATACTTTTACTACGAATCAAAATCCTACTTATGATATCTTGCTGGAGGGGGATTATCCTATTACCTTGATGGTAACGGATTCTTTGGGTTGTATTGATTCTATTACGGATACGGTGGTTGTGACGGATGATATTATGGTCAGCACTGTTCCTAAGGATACTGCGGTGATACTAGGGGAAAGTGTACAAATCCATGTAAATAGTCAGGGGGATGTTTGTTCTTGGTCGCCTGAGATTTACTTGGATGATCCTAATGTGAGTAGTCCTATTGCTACGCCTTTGGAGGACTTGACCTATACTGTCGTGTGTATTGACTCGAATGGCTGTCGTGGTGAGGATACGGTACGGATCATTGTGAAAGATGATTGTGAGTTCTTTATCCCGGATGCTTTTACGCCTAATGGGGATCAAGAAAATGATGTGGCTTACCTAGAGGGATTCTGCATTGATGAGATTGAATGGAAAGTATTCAATAGATGGGGGGAACTCGTCTTTGAAACTACGGATAGAAAAATTGGTTGGGACGGCTCTTTCCAAGGAAAACCTGCTGAGGTAGGATCTTATGCTACTTGGGCCAAGATTACTTTCCTTGAAAAACAAAATAATGTCGCTTTTAAAACTGTTGGTGGGGAAATTATTCCGGATGACGACCCCAACGACAATAAAATCTTCTGGAAAGGGTCCATCGCTATTATTAGATAATAGCTACTCTTGAACTTAGTAAGTTGCGCAAAAAAAATTCCACTTTTGCGCAACTTATTTCAATCAATATCGTACAAAGGGGCGTAAATTAGCTTTATTGTTAGTAAAAAGACTTGGTGTCCTTTTTTGCTAGCAATAAGCGAAATATAAAAAATTGATTATCTAATAAATAAGATAAAAAGAAAAGATATTAGAAAGCTTATACTAAAGGAGTAATTAAACACTTTCTAAGATTAGAAAACATTAATTTGTCCAACTGTATAATAATATGACATATCTTTGCCTAAACAAAAAAGAACCATGCTACTAAATTCTTTCCCCAACAAAAAGAGTTATTTTAAAGTACTTTGCTTCTCTATACTAACTTGTCTTAGCTTAAACATAAAAGCAGATGGCACAAAACAACTCAAGCCGACAACAAATGCAAATCAGGTAGGCAACATCATGCTATATAAAGGCGGTGGAAATCAAAACTACCTCCCTTTTGCCATATATGGGGGTCCTGAACATAGCAGGCTTCATATAACAATTTGTGATACCTCTGAGAAAGTCTACTTTGGAATGAAGTTTAGAAATAACTCAGCCAATTGGGCAACTACCACAAGTTATAGAATAAAAGATCCTAGTGGAACTGTTGTTTGGGGACCATTTCCATCTGTGCCTACTTCAGGAAACCCCGGATATATTACTTCCTATGCAAGAGCCGTTGCTGGCCCAGCACAAATCGTTGGAGCAGGAACAGGTTACAACGCACTTGTTTTCAATCCAAGCACTACAGGAGATTATTATATTGAGTTTAACTATACCATCACTGGAAATGGAGAATCTCAACGAAGAGACTTTGAGTTCTTCGATATTACGGTAGCAGATAAAGATAATAATGCTAAAGAAGGAAGAGTTTGGAGTAAAAATTGGTGTGTATCAACCAACTCTTTTACGAATACTTTTGGGGGAAATTTTTATGTTTACTCTAATGACAATCTTACTACAAAGCTAAACTTCAATGGTATTAAGCCATATGTATTTAATATTGCTGCTAACTCTACTGGTCTTTTCAATACTGGCAATCCCACATTTGATAGAGCATCAGCTTGGGTAAATAGTACAAATCCTGAATACAGATTATTCTTAACCGCTCCTGATACTGGCTGCTTTCCTGTTGGACAATTGGGCAGTCTTACTGCTGCCACAACCATCAACGGTTGTAATAGTGGTGATTTTTGCATCAACATTACAGTCGATAAAGCAGGGCAAGTTGATGTATTACTAGACCTAAATGGAACAGATGGGTATCAAGCTGGTACGGAAGATGTTTTAATCAACTATAATGTCAATATTGGCATAAACTGCGTACCATGGGATGGGTTAGATGGCTTGGGCAATCCAGTTCAATCTGCTATTACCGTAAAAGTTGAAGTTACCTACCTAAACGGTATTACACATATCCCACTATATGACGTAGAAGAGCATCCTGATGGTTTTATTGTTCAGCCATTTAGACCAGCAGCACCAAAAGTAAATCTTTACTGGGACGATTCCACAAAACTAAATGCAGGAGGAGCATTCGACTGCGGTAGTTCGCCAGATGTTTTAGGTACAATTAATCTGACAGGATGCAATGACACCATTACTGGCTGCCATCCATGGCCATGTAATGATGGGCTTAATAACAATGCAGGCTATGGTGAAGCAAAAACGATCAATACATGGTGGTTTGTGCCAACAAATAATAATTTTGACTCTTTTACCTATATAGTAGACTTCATCTCTATTGACTGGAACCCTTCTAACCCCAATACCTATGATGGCGACTCTACCTATTGCTGGAGTGTTGATGACTCTCTAATTTATCTAGATGTAGTAGTCAACAAAGCAGCTGGAGGGAGGTTTCATGTAATGCCTGGTGTTTTTAGCCCAAGCGACTCCACCACAGGAGGTACTTTCACAGGAACCTATAAGCCTACTCCTACTGAGATAGCCTCTGGAGAAGTAATTATCAAGATGACTACTTATGGCAATGGCGACTGCCCTCCATTTACAGATTCTATTACCATCACCTTTAATGATAAGCTAGTCATAAATGCAGGCTCAGATGACACACTATGTCAAGAAAGCTTTCCATTCCAACTCAATGGAAGCATAACCAATGGCACAGCTACTGCTAGTTGGCTCGGAGGAACAGGGACCTTTTCCCCAGGAAGAAATGTGCTAAATCCAACTTATACTCCAAGTACAGCCGAAATCAACGCGGGCTTTGTTGAACTAGTTCTAGACGCAACTTCTCTACCGAGCGGAATATGTAATGGAACTCCAGATACTGTCAGGTTAACTATCTATAAAACGCCAGGTTTTTTAGTTGGTTTTGAACCTCCTGTTTTAGAAATCTGTACAGGAGACTCTCTGAAAATATGGGCATATAATGCTCCTGCTGGATCTTCATTTTTATGGCAACCAGGTATTTACAACAGCGATAGCACAAATGACACTACTT
Organism: Bacteroidia bacterium; assembly: GCA_030426955.1. GTDB lineage: Bacteria > Bacteroidota > Bacteroidia > Chitinophagales > JAUHXS01 > JAUHXS01. The sequence continues at coordinate 30,506 of JAUHXS010000015.1, forward strand.
ATTTCTTCCCTCCAGCTTCAATTACTATATCTTTAACAGTTACATCCCCTGAAGGTTGTGTTAGGTCAATTTCTGGACCACTAACAGTCAACTCTCTACCAGTGATGGATGCGGGAGATAATGATACCATTTGCGTAGGCGATGTAGCTCAACTCAATGGCTCTGATGATGGACAAGATGATAATACGTATACTTGGACACCCAATACTTACCTTTCAAATCCCACTATCATCAATCCAATGGCTACTCCGCCTGCAACTACTGTCTATACCCTCACTGTTACTTCTGGAAAAGGGTGTCAAGCATCTGACTCGGCTACGGTTGTCGTCAATCCTCCACCGATTGTTGATGCTGGGTCTGATGATACGATTTGTAGAGGGGATTCTGCTCAACTGAATGCCTCGGGAGCAGTATCTTATACTTGGTTCCCTCCTACTAATCTGACCAATCCTAATATCCCTAACCCTAAAGCATTCCCTACGGTCACCACTTCTTATATTGTAACGGGTACGGATGCTAATGGTTGCTTGAATACGGATACAGTCATTGTCAGAGTGAATAACCTTCCTACTATTTCGGCTTCGGGGGATAAGGAAATTTGCCTTGGGGATACGGCTCAGCTTATGGCTTCGGGTGGTACTTCTTATGTGTGGTCGCCTGCTGTCTCACTTACGAATCCGAATATTCCTAATCCTAGGGCTTTTCCTACGTCGTCTACGGTCTATACTGTTGTTGGCACAGATGGTAATGGGTGTTCTAACACTGCTCAACATAAGGTCGTCGTTAATGAGTTACCGAATGTTGAGGCGGGAGATGATGTGGAGATTTGTTTTGGGGATAAAACGCAATTGAAAGCTTCGGGTGCTAGATTCTATGCTTGGACGCCTACCGCGACGCTGGATAATCCTAATATTGCTGACCCTATTGCTAATCCTGCCACTACTACTGAGTATTTTGTGACGGGTACGGATAATAAGGGGTGTATGAACATAGATTCGGTTATGGTTACGGTGAATCCTTTACCTATTGCGGATGCGGGTGAGGATACGGCCATTACTTGTCTGGCTACTGTTGATCTTTTGGCTACGGCTTCTGCGGGTACGCCTGGGTATAACTTCCAATGGCAAGGGGGACCAGCTACGCCTAACTGGAATGCTAGAGGGGCTGGCTCTTATACGGTCACAGTGACGGATAGTAAAGGGTGTAAGGATAATGATCAGGTCGTGGTTTCGCTTACTTCTTCTACGCTTGCTTTGTCGCTTGATAATGATACGGCTATTTGTCTGGGGGAGAGTACTTCTTTTACTGCGGTTGCTTCGGGCGGGGTGGATCCGATTGTTTATACTTGGGATAATGGTCTTCCGGCTATTGGTGGTCCGCATACGGTTGCACCTGCGGTAACGACTACTTATAATGTTACGGTAACGGATGATGCGGGTTGTCAGCTTACTGATGCTATTACGGTTACTATTGATCCATTGCCTAATGCGGATGCGGGTGAGGATGTAGAAATTTGTATTGGGGATAATGTGCAGTTAGGGGCTTCTGGCGGAGGCACTTATGTATGGTCTCCTACGGATTCTTTGAGTGATCCTAATGTGGTCAACCCTATTGCTAATCCTACTAGCACTACTAAGTATTTTGTAACGGTTACTTCTGCTCAAGGGTGTCAGAGTATCGACTCTGTACTTGTTACGGTAAATCCGTTGCCTGTTGTCGATATTAATATCTCTGCTGATTCTTCGATTTGTTTGAATGATGTGATTCAGCTTGTGGCTTCGGGCGCTAGTTCGTATGTATGGTCGCCTGCTACGGGATTGAGCAATCCTAATGTTCCTAATCCTACGGCTTCGCCTACTAATTCTACTTTGTACTTTGTCTCGGGTACGGATGGAAATGGGTGTGTGAACATGGATTCGGTTGTTATTACTGTTGATCCGTTGCCGAATGTAATTGCTAGAACGGATGATGATATTTGTATCGGGGATTCTATTCGTCTGGATGCGACTGGAGCGCAGTCTTATGTGTGGTCGCCTACGGCTTCTTTAACGAATCCGAATATTAAGGATCCGTTTGCTTTCCCTACAACGACTACAACTTATACGGTTACTGGCACTGATTCTAATGGGTGTGTGAATACGGATCAAACAATCATTACGGTGAATGATTTGCCTATTGTGGAGGCAGGGAATGATGTGACTATTTGCTTGGAGGAAAATACGCAGCTTAATGCTTCGGGAGCGCTTTCGTTTGTTTGGTCGCCAGATTCGGCTATGAGTGATCCGAATGTGGCTAATCCTTTGGTTAATCCTACGGCTTCGATCACTTATTTTGTGGTGGGGACGGATATCAACTCTTGTCAAAATATGGATAGTGTAATGGTAACGGTGAATCCTTTGCCTTTTCCTAATGCGGGTTCTAATGATACGATTTGTATTGGGGATACGGCTCTGTTGAATGCTACTGGTGGGGGGAATTATAATTGGTCGCCTGCGGGGTCTTTATCGGATAACTCGATTGCTAATCCAATGGCTTTTCCTGCTTCGACTACGGATTATGTGTTAACGGTCACTAATGGATTTGGATGCTCGGATGTGGATACGGTTAATATCTTGGTCCATAGCTTACCCTTAATTACTACTTATGGGGATTCTGGTATGTATTGTCCGAATATTCCTTTGCAAATGGGTGCTTCGGGGGGAGAGGAATATAGCTGGTCGCCTACTATGGGGTTAGATTCTGCTTCCTTCTCTGATCCAATGGTGGTTATTGATACGACAACGACTTTTGTTGTTATGGTTACGGATTCTAATGGGTGTTCGGATATGGCTAGTTTAACTATTGTTATTAGCGATATTGAGGCTAACTTCTCTTATAATGATATTTGTATTGGACAGACCATTCTGTTTGAGGATCTTTCTGTGGGGAGTATTAATGATTGGTTATGGGATTTAGGGAATAATACTTTTACTACGAATCAAAATCCTACTTATGATATCTTGCTGGAGGGGGATTATCCTATTACCTTGATGGTAACGGATTCTTTGGGTTGTATTGATTCTATTACGGATACGGTGGTTGTGACGGATGATATTATGGTCAGCACTGTTCCTAAGGATACTGCGGTGATACTAGGGGAAAGTGTACAAATCCATGTAAATAGTCAGGGGGATGTTTGTTCTTGGTCGCCTGAGATTTACTTGGATGATCCTAATGTGAGTAGTCCTATTGCTACGCCTTTGGAGGACTTGACCTATACTGTCGTGTGTATTGACTCGAATGGCTGTCGTGGTGAGGATACGGTACGGATCATTGTGAAAGATGATTGTGAGTTCTTTATCCCGGATGCTTTTACGCCTAATGGGGATCAAGAAAATGATGTGGCTTACCTAGAGGGATTCTGCATTGATGAGATTGAATGGAAAGTATTCAATAGATGGGGGGAACTCGTCTTTGAAACTACGGATAGAAAAATTGGTTGGGACGGCTCTTTCCAAGGAAAACCTGCTGAGGTAGGATCTTATGCTACTTGGGCCAAGATTACTTTCCTTGAAAAACAAAATAATGTCGCTTTTAAAACTGTTGGTGGGGAAATTATTCCGGATGACGACCCCAACGACAATAAAATCTTCTGGAAAGGGTCTATCGCTATTATTAAGTAAAAATGATTACCTTTGCAGGCAGATAGATGAATGGTATTATGAGATACTTTTATAAAATAATGCTCATCTTACTTGTTTGTAAGATTTCATTGGGTCAAGATATCCGATTTTCACAATTTTATGCAGCTCCTCTCTCATTGAATCCTGCATTAACGGGTTTATTCAATGGAGATCATAGATTTGTTGGAAATTATAGGTCACAGTGGAAAAATGCTAATGCAGATTTTATTACTACTGCTTTTTCTTATGACTCTGATTTATTAGGCATAAACCCTACGAATCATCTCATTGGAACTGGAATTATGGTTTTTAATGACAAAGCAGGCTTTAGTAGTGGCATTAATACTTTTGATATTGCACTAACAGGCTCTTATCACTTACCTGTTGGAGAAAATGCTACTATCGCAATGGGTCTACAAACTAACTTTGTACAAAAATCCACCTTTGGTGATTTTAAATTCCCTAACAGTTGGGTTGATGGTCTTGGCTATGAGCAAGATGCCAATGGCGACGCCATTACAACAGGAACTATCAATAGCTTGGATGTTAATACAGGTGCTTTCTTTTATATGTTTCCAGGTGGTGGAGAGTCCAGTATATTCCTTGGACTATCTTCTTTCCATTTAGTAGCTCATAAAGAAAGCTTCATCCCCTCTATTGGCAATAGCATCGGTAGAAGAATAGTTGGACATGGTGGAACTAGGATTACGACTAAAAAAGAAATTAACTTTGTACCGAATTTCCTTTACATGAGACAAGGAAGAGCTGAAGAGCTAAACCTAGGATTTTCAGTTGAATTTGAATTTCCTAGCATAAAAAGTGCTGTTGCTGTGGGGTTTTGGACAAGAGCGAGAGATGCGGTTATCCCTAATATTGCATTTGATTTTAATAATATTCACCTAGGGCTGAGTTATGACTTTAACTTATCTGAGCTACAAACTAGTTCTGATAAGAGAGGAGGTTTTGAATTATCTCTTCAATATATACTCAATATGGGTATCAATAATGAGGTTAAAGGAGAGCCTTGTCCAAGGTTTTAATTACCTTTGACACAAGGTTTTATTAAAGATAAGCTACGGAAAAAACATGATCAAAGTCAAAAGTGTCCTTAGAATCATTCTCATTGGATTAATCGTTGGACTAGGAGCTAAAAGTACTCAAGGGCAGAATGTCAGGAAGCCTGAACCAATACCTCTTGTTGATCAATACATCAAAATTGCAGATGCACTATTTGAGAAAGGCAACTACCATGGTGGTGCGTTTTACTACGAAAAAGCTATTGAACAAGATTCTATTACGCCTAACTATTATGCCATTTTCAAGGCTGGAGAATGCTATAAAATCAAACGACTTTATCATTCAGCAGAAAAGTGGTATGGTGTTGTTGCCAGAAAAAACTTCGAGCATTTTTCATTGATAGAAGGAAACGACTCTTTAGCTAGCATAGAAAGGGCTTATAAAAGAATTTATCAGGAGAAGTCAGCAAAAAACGCTGCCTTAGCAATTGAAAAGCCCTCTAAATATAATTACTATGACTCATTAGCCAAACATTTTGACTTAAAGGCAATTGCTAGTGATGCCAAAATAGCGCGCTATGATTCAACTGTAAAGGCAAATAAAAAGCTTTATATGTATGATTACCCAATGGTGATGTTCAAATATGCACTAATGCAAAAAGCAAATGGAAAATATTATGATGCAAAGCAGTCTTTTATTGCATTCTCCAAAATGTACAAAGGGAATAATATTCATATCAAATCAAGGGTACGACAAGAGATTCATGGAATGGAGTTTGCAACTGCTTGGATTGAGTTTAACTACCCTTATGAGATAGAGATTCTAAGCCGATCTATTAATGATACCTTTTCAGACTTTAGCCCAATTAAGCTTGATCAAAACACATTAGCTTTCACAAGCACTTATCGTATGGATGAAAAGAAAAAGATAAAAGCTACAAAAGCAAATGCTAGAAAGCAAAATATTACTTATTCCCCTTTCTTAAATAGAATATTTTTATCTACCAAAACAGATTCGGGATGGAGTGAAAGAGAAATGTTGGACTTACCAGATAACTCTGAAATCACACATATTGGTAACGCAAATCCTACAAAAGGAGGAGATAGGTTATACTTTACCATTTGCCAAAATTTGAGATTGGCTTCTGAATTTAAGGAACAATGCCATATCTATTATACAAACAAAACTGACGATGGGTGGAGCAAAGCTGAACTTGTTGGCTTTGGTGTAAATAAAGATAGTACATCATCCAAGAATCCCTTTGTATATGAAGATATTGGAGACAAAGGGGACCGTGAAATCATGATATTTACTTCTGATAGAAAAGGCGGTGTTGGTGGATATGATTTATGGTATTCTGTTTTAAATGACGAGGCTGGAAGTATTGAAGAAAAGGGGGAAGGAAAAGCAGTCAATCTAGGCAGGGTTGTAAATACCTATTATGATGAGGTAACACCTTATTATGATTATGAATCTGATGTGTTATATTTTAGCTCGAATGGGCATTTAGGCTTAGGTGAATTTGATATTTTCAAGTCTAATGGCACAAGGCAAAAAAATAACTGGGGACGCCCTGAAAATCTTGGCTACCCTATAAATAGTGGTGCAGACGATTACTATTATTATCAAAATAAGGGCACCGACGAGATATTTTTTGCATCCAATAGATCTGGAGGTATAGTACTTACAGAGTCTACCTGTTGTGATGACATTTATAACATACCAAGTACTAGCCTAGTATGGTCTAGATATTTTGCTAAAGGCAAAGTCATTGAAAAACTTAATGGTATTGAGGCTCCGTTAAAAGGATTAGCATTATCTCTTTACTACATAGATACGGCAACTAATACAAGGATTTTAATCAAAAGAGATACGCTCAGTTCACTTGCTAGTGCTCCAGACTATTTATTTGAAGTAAACCCTAATGAGTCATACATGATAGAGGCAAGTAAGCCAGGTTTCTTAAACAATAAGGTTGAATTTAATACCTACAATTTAAAGCAGTCTGATACTGTCGAGGTTGATGATATTGAATTAACCAGAATCAAGAAGGGAGATAAGTTTGTTTTAGAATACATCTACTATGATTTAAATAAAGCTACTTTAAGACAAGAGTCTTACTTGGCCTTGGACAATCTTGTTTTCTTCATGTATGAAAATCCTGGATTAAAAATCGAATTAAGTGCTCATACCGATAGTAGAGGTTCAAAAATCTACAATCAAGAATTGTCTCAAAAAAGGGCTGAGAGCGTAGTTGATTACCTCATATTGAATGGAATTGAATCAGAGCGACTTGTCTCAAAGGGCTATGGAGAAACTAAGTTGGTTAATAAATGTAGCGATGGTGTCGAGTGTACAGAGGGAGAGCATCAAGCTAACAGAAGAACTGAAGTAGAGGTGCTTGACTATGATACGACTGTTAATGAACGATTATTTTCTAGAAAGGTGGAAGGAGAAACGAAAACAGAAACAATTGACCTCAAGGACAAAGAGCATAAAAACAAAGTATTATACTTAGTACAAGTGGGTGTATATGACACAGACAACCCTATTAAGGTTGCAAAATTACTAGACTTGGGCGAAGTCACGACCGATCCTGTAGGAAATGGATTATACAGATTCTATTTAGGACCATATGAAAGCAAAGAAGAGGCAGAAGAGATTAATGAACAGGTTAAGACGAGAATGGATGATAGTAGAATTGTTCCTACTTACAATGGACAACGTATTACAATGCAACGTGCATTCAGAATAGAGAACAACTAAAGTTCTCTCTTTGGAATTTTAACTTTTCGCAATCCGACCAGCAACATACCCCATGGGTATATAAGCCAATACCAAATCAAGAGCCGTAAACCAAAGCGGTCCGCCTAGCATCATAATGTTAGCTACACCTCCAATTAGAAAAAAAACACCTATCCCCAACGCAAAATTGATTTTATGTGTTACCGCAATACGCGCTGCAAGGTAGGCTCCAACAAAAGTTCCTAATGCATGTGCTAAAAATGGCATGATAAAATGCTTTGGTTCAAACAATGGTATTGCTGCTTTTAATGCATCCATATTGGTAACATCGACACCTTCAGGAGGTGGAATAACAGAGCTACTCATCATTACAATACCCATATTGACGATATTCCCAATTACTATACCTACAACTACGGCCAATATATTCTTAAATGTTGGGTTCATATTATAATTCTTGTCTGGTTTGTTCTAAAAATGCTTTTACCTTTTTCAAGGTACTTATCAGCTGATCTTTATTTTGAATAGAGTCGGAAAACTCCTCTACTGCATCCTTATCTCTCAGGGCTCTTTTAGCCCCTTCAAGCGTATAACCTTTTTCTTTTACGAGATGGTAAATTTTCTTTAAGTTTTCTACATCCTGTTTTGTAAAAAGTCTATTCCCTTTTTTGTTTTTCTTAGGTTTTAAAATCGCAAATTCTTTCTCCCAAAAACGGATATGAGATACTGATACCCTAAACATTTTAGCAACTTCACCAATAGGGTAGTATAACCGCTCTATTTCCTTTTCCTTATAAGGCATAATTACTGCTCTCTGTTTCTTATTGTAATCTCTACTCTCCTATTCTGCTTACGTCCAAAGTCGCTATCATTTGAAGCAACTGGGATATCACTACCATAACCCTTTGCGACCAACCTACTCTTGTTAATTCCATTTTTTGTTAAATGCTTCAAGACTGCTTCTGCCCTTTTCTCAGATAACTCTTTATTCAAAACTCTAGATCCAACGTTGTCAGTATGTCCTGTTATTTCAATATTTACGTCTTCATGTTCTTTCATTTGAGTAATTAGTTTTTCTAACTCTTGGTAAGATGCTGGTAAAAGGTCATACTTATTTGTTTCAAAGAGAATATTATTTAACGTAAACCTTGTGCCTACTTCTGCTTTAGCTATAGACAAATGCTTAGTTTTTACTGGTTTTTTTAATGCTTTAAAGCTATACAATTCTTCGGTTCGTCCATCGCTTGTAGCCGAGCTTATTATCTCGTTATCTGCATTTACCATCAACATCTCAGTAAATAGGTCTTCCACATATTCATTTAAACGGTCAAAGTAATCATCTTTTTTAGGTTCATCAACCTTAACAAAATAGTCCTTATCCTCTTTTAAATTATCAAACTTAAATTGCCCCATATGATCTGTCTTAGTTGAATCTATTATATTTTGTGGTTTATCTAATAGGTAGACATCTACACCTTTAGCTCCAAAGGCTGGATTTTTCTTATCAACTACTCTACCTATTATTTCCGCATCGCCTTCAAATTCAAAAAGCTCTGGATTATCAATATCTATTAAAGACACGCTATTAATACTAGTATCTAGTTCTTTAAACTTAAATCCCTCATCACTATATTGATATCCTTTTTGTAAAATATTATTATCCTTATCTTTTAGATATAAGTCAGCAAAGGCATTTTTAGCCTCTGCTATTTCAACGGAGTACGTTTCATCTGGTGATAAATCATTGAATTCATATCTGCCAAGAATATCTGTCTCTGTTGTATCTAAATGCTCACCTTCCTCATTAAGTAAATAAACTGTCGCTACATCCATATCATCTAGCAAGACAACACCTGATATACTTACCAAATCCAATACTCCTGGGTCTTCTGTATCTAACATTCCTACAGAACTCTGCATAAGTGGCATACCTTTAAATTCTTCAGTAATGTTTCCCTCTTCTATCTTTGCTGTTTTAATAGTACTTCCGTGATCATTAGTCATGAGCATTTCGGCCATCAAAACAGAAATATGGTCATCTAATCGTACCTGATAATTTTCATCTGGTATGTTGGCAAACTGAAACTTCCCAAATTGATCTGTTTTTGTTGAATCTACAACCTCATTATTGCTTTCAAGAAAAACAGTTAAGTCACCTATCGCCTCAACTGGGTCATTCTTATCAACTACTTTACCGATTACATTTACATTACCTGGCTCAGCTTTCGGTTCTGGATTTTCAAAATCTAGAAGGTAAATGTCATGATTTTCTTCGGGTAGCTCAGTAAACTTAAATTCTTTGTCACTTTCCTGAACTGTTTTCTTCAATATCTTTTTCTTGTAATCCGTGAGTAATATATCAGAGTTAAACAACTCATCTATTTCTTCTAATAATATGCTATAATCTTTCTCAGGCTCTAAGTCTTTAAACTTAAACTTTCCTGAGGTATTGGTACTGGTCTCAGAAACCACATCGCCATTTTCATCTAATAAAGTTACTTTAACTTTTTTGAGAGCCTTTGCATCGCTAGAGCTTAGTTTTCCCATAATGGTAACTAGATTTGTCTTGTCAACTAGCTCAAGTGTATATTCTTTGTATGGTGTTCTGAATATATTATCACAACACGTTTCGTTATTGCTATTCTCATCTGCACGATTGGATGTAAAGTATACAAAATCTCTACTAGGGCTGATACTCAAATAATAATCATCTGTAGTACTATTAATTGGAAAACCTAGATTAATTGGCTTTTTCCATTTATTGGACTTAACATCCCCTTCAGCGCCAAAATTATCAAACTCACCTAATCCCCAATGCCCATTAGAGGCGAAGTATAAAGTAGAGGTTTCTAAGTCAAAAAATGGAGATCGTTCATCCCATTGTGTGTTTACTCTCTTTCCCAAGTTTATTGGATCTGAAATTTTCTGTTTTTCGTCTATTATAACATACCAAAGGTCAAAGCCTCCTTCTCCACCATCTATATCTGAACTAAACAATAAGTATTGATTAGGGTCATCTGGATAGGAGAATAGCATTGGATGCTTAGAGGTGTAGTTATTTACATTAACTTTACGACCTAGGTCTTTCGGATCTGACCATTCTCCTTTTCGGTTAAGATCGCTATAATATATGGCACAAAGTCTGCCAGCATCTCCATCTTCACATTCTGTGTAGTAAATTCGTTGACTATCAGGAGCTAAACTAGCACTTCCCATATGTTTCCCAGGGTCATCTTTAGGTTCTACTTCAAATAGCTTTCTTTTTTCATAACCATCTCCATCTCTTTTCGCGACAAAAAGCCTCGCGACATTAATAGAATCAGGGTCATCTACTTCTACGCCTTTAATCTGGGCTACACCTGTAAACATTAAAGTCTTATCAGGAAGCTCAATAGCAGAAAAGTCATTTTGCCCAGCCTCATTAATATTACTTCCTAAATGCTGTATCTTAATATCTCTAGGGGACTCAGAAAGGTCTCGCGCTATTTTGTTACCCTGTAACTCATTTTTGGTAAGATTGTAAAAGAAATCAAACTCATCATACCCAGATTTAAACTCCCTAAACAAACGGTCTGACTTATCGTACTCGCCCTCGATTTTGTAAATTTTAGCCAACCAAAACCTTGAGGTAGGATAGGCATCAGGGTCAGCTGCAACAATCTTTTCATAATGCTCTTTTGCCTTGGCATAATCTCTAGTTGTTCGGTAAGACTCTGCCAATTTATACCTGATATTTAAATCATTGGGGTCAAGCTGGAGAGCTTTATGATATTCATCTACAGCATTATTAAACTGCAAATTGGCAAACATCTCGTCTGCAGTTTTTAGAATTTTCTTAATCTCCTTTTTTGTCGCTTTATCTACCTGTGCATTTAGCACAAATATTACCAAGCATAAAAAAGTTGTTGTAACAATCTTTTTGAATAACAACATTTACCTCTATTTACTTTTAATAATAATCTCTACCCTTCTATTCATTTTTCGCCCTTCCTCGGTATCATTGCTCTTAATAGGATTAATACTTCCGTAGCCCATGGCAATCATTCGACTTTCAGTAATTCCTTTTTTCATAAGATATTTTTTTACGGCATTAGCACGCTCTCTTGATAACATAATATTAGACCGTTCAAGCCCAGTATTATCAGTATGTCCTGCTATCTCTATTTTTACTTTAGAATTATCCATTAATTGCTGATACAGTCTATCCAACTCACTATAAGACGCTTCCAAGATATCATATTTACTAGTTTCAAACAAAATATTTTTAAGTCTAAATCTCTGACCTAATGCTGCTCCAGCTATTTTCAAATCTGCCTTAGGATCTATTTGGGTAGCGTTATCTAATCTACTAGCTACAAATGGTAATTTTTTAAAGTGGAAAAAACCATCCTCATCCATATCAAGTGAAGTAGCTGTTTTCACAACTTCTTTGTCCTCATTATTGATCAGTAGCATTTCCGCAAAAAGATCCTCAACGTATTCATCTAACTTGACCAAATAGTTTTGATCCTTTTCTAAATTTTCAAAATTAAACTTTCCCTCATCATCTGTTTTGGTAGAGTCTATCAAATTTTCAGGAGCATCATACAGGTATACATTCAGTCCCTTGACTGGCATTACTGGGTTATTTTGCGATACCGCTTTGCCAATAATTCCGACTGCTCCCTCCAGCCTATATAGTTCAGGATCATTAAAGTCAAGTAAAGCAATATGATTTTGGTTTGCAGATAGCTCTCTAAATTTATACGAATTTGGTGCAACGGCAAATCCTTTCTCAAGTATCATGCCATTCTTTTCTGTAATAAATAAGTCAGACTTTACCTCTACGTTCTTTTTATTGATTTTAATGCCATATTGCTCATTCGGTGGCAAGTTTTCAAATCTATAACCTCCTAGTAAGTCTGTTTTCACTGAATCTATAATTTCCTTATCTCCATTAAGCAAATAAACTGTCGCCGCATCAAACCCATCTTGCAAAACAACTCCAGTAATATTAACGACTTTCTCAATTTTAAGTTCCTCCGTCAAAACAAAACTATAGATATTATCACAGCAAGTTGTATTCCCTGCTTCAGGGTTAGGTCGATTTGAGGTAAAAAAACCAGTTTCTCCATCCTTATTTAAGTAAAAATAATAGTCATCTGCACTAGAGTTTATTGGATGTCCAATGTTTTTGACTAAATCCCACTCACTTTTTAAGGCATCACCCTGAACATAGAATATATCAAACTCTCCTAGCCCAGTATATCCATTAGAGCTAAAAAAAAGAGACTTGTATCTTGAACTATAAAATGGAGCGCGCTCATCGCCTACTGTATTTACGTTTTTACCAGCATTTTGAGATTTACTTGGTCTACCTGATTTATTTAATTCTGCATACCAGATGTCTAGCCCACCTAATCCTCCTGGTCTATTCGATGCAAAGAAGAGCACTTCTTTTTTAGTTTCTGAATTGACCCCAATCATTGGATGCATCGAAACATAACCGTCTACGTTTACAGAGGTTGGTAGTTTTGAAGGTGGCGACCAACCATCAGCTTTTTTGCTACTCACGTAAATAAAGCATTCCCTTCCATTTTCTCCATCTGAGCAAACAGTATAATATATTCGTTTACCATCTTTAGAAAACGAAGGATTACCTGCTAAGTCGGACTTACTCTTAAATGGAATATCTAACATTTTTTTATGCTTGTAACTTCCTTGCATATCAGTTGGATATGCGGTAAAAATTCTATTGGAATAGAATGTTTTTCGCATTTCAGAAGTTGCTGAGTCCCCAAGTTTTACTGGACTGGTAAACACAATTTCACCTCGTGATGAGGTTACCGCTGAGAAATTATCTAGTTTTTTGTCATTAATGGTATGGTCTAAAGGAATAATAATGGCATTGGGAGGTCTATTGAGTATAGGATCTATGCTTTTTATCAACTCGATTTCTTGTGCCGCAAGTTCGTGGTATGCATCATAGTTGATTTGTGTCGCATTAAAACGTTCTAATGATCTTAATGCCTTCTCATAATTCCCTAACGACTTATACATCATACCTTGCCAAAAACGTGCATTGGGATAAGTTGCATTGGCATTAAAAGTAACCTTTTCATAATTTTCTAACGCATCTCGATAAAGCCTCTGCGCCCTTTGACATTCGGCTAATTTGTAAATAGCTTCATATTCTTTGGGTGAAATTTCAAGTGCCTTGGTGTAGTAGTTCATTGCTACCTGAAAGTTGTAACTCTCAAAACTCTTGTTGGCCAGCTTCATATATCTAGCTAACTCTCTTTTATTGACTTTATTTTGAGCAACTATCTGCGACGACGAAAAGATAAGGGCGGATGTCAAAAAAAGTGATAAAATTAAGCGCATTCGTTTGAGCTTACAAAGTATTCGTCTTCAATGATTTCTTGATATACAATAATAACGATTATTTACTTAAGATCGGGGGATTTTAGATAAAATATTATCGCTATATGTTGGGTAATTATCCACATACTTCGATAGTCAAAACCCTGCTTAATTAATTTTATATTTACAAAACCAATGTTTCAAAAAAACAATAAAAAATTAATTAATGCTTGGTGCTTGTATGACTGGGGCAACTCAGCTTACAACTTGGTAATTACATCTACCATTTTCCCGATTTATTATACCATTGCCACTTCAACGGAAACATCAGATATGGTTGACTTTTTGGGCATTCAAATCGTCAACACTTCTCTATATACCTATGCCATTTCTTTTTCGTTTTTAGTTGTTGCGCTTACCTCTCCCCTTTTATCTGCCATATCTGACTACACAGGCAGCAAGAAAGGATTTATGCAATTTTTTACTTTTTTAGGTGCTATATCTTGCTCTTTGCTTTTCTTTTTCAAAGGTGAAAGTGTTGAGTATGGCATTATTTGTTTTGCCTTAGCGAGTGTTGGATATTCAGGGAGCTTGGTGTTCTACAATGCTTATTTGCCTGAGATAGCTACTCCAGATCAACAGGATCGAGTTAGTGCCAAAGGCTTTGCACTAGGATATTTAGGGAGTTCTTTATTGCTGATTTTCAATTTAGTGATGATCCTAAACCCATCACTATTCTCTATCACAACAAAGGGGGTCCCGTCTAGAGTTTCCTTCCTGTTAGTAGGTATTTGGTGGGCTGTATTCGCTGGTATCACGTTCTACCACTTACCTAAGAATATATTTAACAAAAAGCCTAAAGAAGGGAGATATATACTCAACGGATATAAAGAACTACAATCTGTATGGCAACAAATAAAAAAGATCAAGCACCTATCGAGATTTCTGTTTTCCTTTTTCTTTTTTACGATGGGAGTACAGACTGTTATGTATGTCGCGGCACTTTTTGGCGAAAAAGAACTTAAACTGGAAAGTGGTCAATTAATTACAACTATTTTAATCATTCAATTTGTCGGTATAGGTGGTGCCTACCTCTTTTCTTTCTTATCTAAAAAGCTAGGTAATGTAAATGCGTTATTGATAGCTGTCTCATTTTGGATTTTGATTTGTATCGGCGCTTACTTTGTCTATTCTGTTTTTGAATTTTATGCCATTGCATTTTGCGTTGGTATCGTAATGGGTGGGATTCAAGCTTTGGCTAGATCTACTTACTCAAAACTGTTACCTGAAACACAAGACCATGCATCCTTTTTTAGTTTTTTTGATGTGTCAGAAAAAATTGCAATCGTATTGGGAACTGCATCCTATGGTCTTATTGAACAACTCACGCATAGCATGAGGAACTCAATCGTACTACTTACCGTTTACTTCATTGTAGGATTAATTTTACTACTTCGCCTAAAGAAAACACTACAAATTGAAAAGAACTAAGCTTTACTTACTTACCATTATTTTATTTGCAACACTTTCAACATATGCTCAAGAAAACTATGCTCCAGATACTAGTATGAGTTTAGACTATTTCAGAACTAATTTTGACCAACCAAAAGATGAAATATGGGTAGCTGATTTTTGGGCATCATGGTGCGGCCCTTGTATCAAATCAATGCCTTACGTAAAGAAAATGCATCAAAAGTATCAAGATAAAGGTGTTAAGATATTAAGCGTTTCTATTGATAAGAAAGAAGATGCTTGGACCAAGGCATTAAACCGAATTCGACCCGAATGGACACAAATCAGAATCCCAGGAAACAATAACGTTAAACTCAAAAAGGCTTTTCCCTTTAAAAAGATACCAGCAGCTTACATTATACTAAAAGACGGAACAGTTAAGACACTTGAAACGATTTACGACTTGGATAATGAACTCAAAAGGCTACTATAAAATCAAAACTAGAGACTTTAAAACTAAACCTAGTTTAATAGTAAACCAGCCTCCTTACTTTAGCAATATATTTCGCTAATCTAAACACTTGCTTAGTATACCCATACTCATTATCATACCAAACGTAAAGCACGATATCTTTGTTATTTGGAGCAACAATGGTAGAAGGACCATCAACGATTGATGGATGCGGATTGCCAATCATATCACTGGATACCGTCTCTTCTGATACAGAATATTGAATTTGCTCAACAAGGTTACCTTCTAAAGAGATTTTTCTCAGAAACTCATTCAAAGTCTCTTTCGTTGTTTCCGACTTGAGCTTAAGATTTAATATCGCTAAAGAAACGTTTGCCGTCGGCACACGCACTGCATTTCCAGTCAATTTGCCTTTTAGGTGAGGCAATACTTTTGCGACTGCTTTTGCAGCGCCCGTTTCAGTAATTACCATATTCAGAGGAGCAGCACGTCCTCTTCTCGGCTTTTTATGAAAGTTATCGAGTAAATTTTGATCATTTGTATAAGAGTGAACAGTTTCTACATGGCCTTGCTCAATCCCTAATTCTTTATCCAAAGCATAGATTACTGGCGAAATAGCATTTGTTGTGCAAGATGCTGCCGAGAATATTTTTTCGTTATCTAAATCCAGCTCCTTATGATTAATCCCATGAACAATGTTAGGCAAGTCGCCTTTACCTGGTGCAGTAAGTAAAACTTGGCTAATACCTTTAGCCTTTAAATGTATAGAAAGTGCCTCTCTATCTCTAAAAGCACCTGTATTATCAATTAGTAATGCATTATTAATATCATAGGCAGTATAGTCAATATCCCCAGGATCTTTGGAGGTTATCATTTGAATGGTATGACCATTAGCGATAATTGCCTTGTTTTCCAAATCTTCGATAACTGTGCCCTTGAAACTTCCATGCACAGAGTCCCTCCTTAACAAACTGGCTCTTTTGACGATATCGTCATCAGAATTACTTCTGGTAACAATTGCTCTAAGCCTTAATTGCTCTCCTTTACCTGCTTGACTAATAATTTCCCTTGCAGCTAGCCTTCCAATACGACCAAATCCAAAAAGCACCACGTCTTTAGGTTTAAGAGAACTCTTATCACTTCCTATGAAGTTGCCAAGTTTATCGTTAATAAACTCAGACTCGCTATTATAGCTAGCTTTCTCTTTAAGCCATTCTATACCAAGTTTCCCAAGGTCTATTTTCGAGGGAGCGAGGTCTAAGCTTGATAATTCTTTTGCAATTTTTAAACTTTGCTCAACTTTCAATTCTATTTGAGTAACCTCTTGAGCACTATGGTGATAATAGGTAATCTCTCTTGCGCTAATATCAACAAGTGGTTTCCTAAAAAAGACCAACTCTACTGATCTCTCATAACAAAGCTTTCCGATAATATTAATTAATTCAAAAGCAGCTTTCTCCTGATTGATCCAAGTGCTTAACCCGGATGCATAAAGTGTCTCTGGCATATATTCTACGTTTTTAGAAAATTATCCTAAGTAAGATTTCAATAGCTTACTTCTAGACGTAGAACGCAATTTGTTAATTGCCTTGTCCTTGATCTGACGCACACGCTCTCTAGTCAACCCAAACTTCTCACCAATATCTTCCAAAGACATACTATGCTCAATTCCAATTCCGAAATAAAGCTTAATCACATCTTTTTGACGATCGGTAAGCGTAGACAAAGATCTTTCGATTTCTTTTCTTAATGACTGGCTGTACTCCAACTCTACATCTGTATCGGGAGCATTTGTATTTTCTAGTACATCAAGCAACGAGTTGTCTTCACCTTCAGCAAAAGGTGCATCAACAGAAACGTGTCTTGCAGCAACACCTAATGTTGTTTCAACTTCTTCTTTTGCAATTTCCAACACGTCTGCTAGCTCTTCAGGAGATGGTTCTCTCTCAAATTCTTGCTCTAAAGCAGAAAATGCTTTATTGATTTTGTTTAATGATCCTACTTTATTTAATGGTAGTCTAACAATTCTAGATTGTTCTGCTAGTGCTTGTAATATAGACTGACGAATCCACCACACCGCATAAGAAATAAATTTAAACCCTCTTGTTTCATCAAATCTTTGGGCAGCTTTGATCAAACCAAGATTTCCTTCATTAATCAAATCACTCAACGACAAGCCTTGATTTTGATATTGCTTTGCAACTGATACAACGAACCTCAAGTTTGCCTTAGTCAGTTTCTCTAAAGCAATTTGATCCCCCTCTTTAATTCTTTTCGCTAAATCAACCTCTTCTTCTGGAGTTAACAAGTCAACCTTTCCAATTTCTTGTAAATATTTTTCAAGCGATTGGCTCTCTCTATTAGTGATTGATTTTGTGATTTTTAACTGCCGCATATTACAATTACAATTTTAGTTGGGTTCGAAAAAACAAAGTTAAACAACTTTGGAATTAAAGTCAATTTTATTTTCCTATAGAAAGAACGATAATATAGGTTAGATTATTATGATGTATAGCTTTCAAATTATTTAATGGCTTAAACGTTATTTGATCGACTATCATAGAAAGTTGAAATTATAAACTAAAAATAAGATGTTAGGAATGAGGAGTTAGGAACAAGGAATGAGAGAAAACAGGAACGCTTGAACTGACCTTATCAAACCTCCCGACGCCCAAACTACGAACCATGAACTATAGACTACTAACTATTCAACTATAAACCATTTTACATATTGAATTTTGACTCTCTTTTTAGTAACTTAGCCTTACTATGCCATTTTACCACAAACTTGGGAAAATACCTCCCAAAAGACATACACAATTCAGAAAGCCAAATGGTGATCTATATTATGAGCAATTGTTTGGCACAATTGGTTTTGATGGTATGTCATCTAATCTGTATCACGAACACAGACCAACGCAGGTAAAATCAATCGGCAAAAGATACAATGTTACTCCGAAAGTCGCAGAAGCTAATAATATAAAATCTTATCGGTTTCGAGGTTTCCAAGTGGCTCCAGAAGATGATTATTTAGACAGCAGAAAAGTTGTGCTAACCAATAGTGACTGCAATATCATTTTAGCAGCTCCAAAAACTTCGACTAAAGAATACTTTTATAAAAATACGGATGCTGATGAGCTAATATTCATTCACAAGGGATCAGGAAAGCTGAGAACACTACTAGGTAACTTAGATTTTAAATACGGAGATTATCTTTTAATTCCTAGAGGAATTATTTATAAAATGGATTTTGACTCTACAGATAATAGGCTTTTTATAGTAGAATCTTATAGACCGATATATACTCCTAAAAGGTATAGAAATTGGTTTGGACAATTACTAGAGCATTCTCCTTTTTGCGAAAGAGATTTAAGAAAACCAGAAGAGCTAGAAACCTATGATGAGAAGGGAGACTTTTTAATCAAAGTTAAGAAGCAAAATGAGATTATTGATATGACTTATGCCACTCATCCATTTGATGTTATTGGTTATGATGGATTCAACTTTCCATATGCATTCTCAATTCACGATTTTGAGCCCATCACGGGCCGTATACACCAACCACCTCCTGTGCATCAAACTTTTGAAACAGATGCTTTTGTAGTGTGTAGTTTTGTTCCAAGATTATACGATTATCATCCAGATTCTATACCAGCTCCATACAACCACAGCAATATAGACTCAGACGAGGTATTATACTACGTTGATGGTGACTTTATGAGTAGAAATGATATTGATGCAGGGCATATATCTCTACATCCGGCAGGAATCCCCCATGGTCCTCACCCGGGAGCAACAGAGCGAAGTATTGGCGAAAAAGCTACGGAAGAATTAGCAGTAATGGTTGATACGTTTAAACCTTTAAAAGTTACAGAAGAAGCAATGAAAATTGCTGATGAAGCATATCATAAATCCTGGTTAGAAGATTAAAGTTTATCAAAAATAAAATCATGGCAGAAATAAAAGATTTAAAAAACTTACAAAATACAGAATACTCGCTAAAGAAGTTATTCGGCGAAGCAGAAGATTTCCTTCCATTGTTAGGGACTGACTACGTAGAACTCTACGTGGGCAATGCTAAGCAATCTGCACTTTTTTATAAAACCGCTTTTGGCTTTCAATCTGAGGCATATTCAGGCTTAGAAACGGGTGTCAAGGACAAGGTTTCTTATGTTTTAAAGCAAGATAAAATAAGGCTAGTACTAACAACCTCATTAGTTGAGGGCGGTCCAATAAACGAACATATCAACAAGCATGGAGATGGCGTAAAAGTAGTTGCTCTATGGGTAGAAGATGCAACTAAAGCATGGGAAGAAACCACTAAAAGGGGAGCAAAATCTTTTATGGAACCAACAAGAGAAGAAGATGAGCATGGACACATCATCCGTTCCGGAATCCACACTTATGGAGAAACAGTACATATTTTTGTAGAGCGAAAAAACTATACCGGTGTATTCTTGCCTGGTTATAAAAAATGGGAATCACATTATAATCCTGAGCCTGTAGGCCTAAAATTTATTGATCACATGGTTGGTAATGTAGGGTGGAATGAGATGAATAAATGGTGTGAGTTTTATGCCAAAGTAATGGGGTTTGCGCAAATTATATCTTTTGACGATAAAGATATATCAACCGAATATACTGCTTTGATGAGTAAAGTAATGTCTAATGGTAATGGTAGAATCAAATTCCCAATTAATGAACCAGCTGAAGGCAGAAAAAAGTCACAAATAGAGGAATATATAGATTTCTATAATGGGGCTGGTGTTCAACATATTGCAGTTGCTACAGACGACATTGTATCAACTGTATCTGCTATGAGAGACAGGGGAGTAGAGTTCTTATATGTACCTGATAATTATTATGATGATCTTCTTGAAAGAGTTGGAGAAATTGATGAAGATGTTGAAGTACTAAAACAACATGGTATATTAATCGATAGAGATGATGAGGGATACTTACTTCAACTATTTACAAAACCTGTAGTTGACAGACCAACTATGTTTTTTGAGATTATTCAAAGAAAGGGCGCACAATCTTTTGGAAAAGGAAACTTCAGGGCACTCTTCGAAGCGATTGAAAGAGAACAGGAGAATAGAGGAACATTATAACACATAGACTCTAAGTCAAATTGATTCTAAGCCTCATCTAAAGAATCTATATTGCTCCAAAGGTTAAGTCTATTATTGCTTATTTTCTGTTTAACTGGCTTAACTTTTGGAGCTACTCCACACAAAAAGAAAAGGTTTAAAAGAGATGGGCACCCTGTAAATTTTGGCATTCACTTAGGTGGAAGCTTTGCGAATCAGACCGTATTACTTGATGACAAACCTGTAAATGCAAATAATATTCCTAGGTATTTTGCCACAGGTGGATTATTTACTGACATTCGGTTTACAAGACGCAAATACATTGCCATAGATATTGGCTACAGTGCCAAAGGCTCTAGAAACATACCTTTATATAGCGACTACTTTGCACCTGAGAAGTTTCAAGAGGTAAGCAAAAATCACTTAAATTACTTCTCAAGTAGCTTGTTACTCAAACATGACATCATTGGAGAATTTGCCTCCGTTTGCACGAAAGGAAAGTGCTACGACAAATTTTGCGGAGTCTATCTACTTGGAGGTGTTCGAGCAGATTTGTTAATTGGCTCCAACAATAAGAAACTGTATGAGCAAATTGACGCTACCGCATATTCAAGCATTTTAGGCTACAAGGCAGGAATTGGCATAAGAGGCTGGTTTTGGGCAACTCAACTTTCCTTTAATGGCGACTTTAATGAAGCCATAGTAATTGATAACAGCAATTACAAAATCAGCAATTACTTTTTAGACCTTACGTTTAGTATTTTTTTAGAGAAATAATTACAGCACAGTTATGTTACCAATCTGATTGCCTTTTTCTCCTGATACAGCTTGGTAAGTGATGTGATAACTATACACTCCAACGTTTACTTGCATTTTGTCATAAACACCATCCCAAACTTCACTATCATTCATTTTTGCTTCAAAAACGAGTAAGCCATACCTATCAAATATTTTCAAATTATAATCCACGATATTTTCTGTATAGACCCGAAATAAACTGCTCATATTGTTAACCCTAAAAGCATTCGGAATAAACATGATTGGACGGCAATTTTCAAAAACAATACCTATTGTGTCAGACGATTCACACCCCCAATGATCCTCTGTCGCAACAATATATTCACCTGATTCATAAACTGTAATTGCTTGTTCCAAACTACCTGTTGACCAGAGTCTACTCTGAACATTTGTTTGAGAATCTCTTACTATCAACCCATCAATATTTTCACATAATATGGTATCTTCTCCAATAAATGAGGGATTATAACTCGTATAAACGACTTCAGAAATCGTATCTCTCCAATAATTACACTTATCGGCAACCAACATAGTAATGGTATCAACTCCTACATGATCACTATAAAAACTTACACTTTGCAAAGTATCTAGCACACTATCGCCTAAAAGCCAAGTACGACTGGCAATAAAAGATTGCGAGGAGTCAACAATATCAAGACTACCTTCTTTACAGATAACACTATCATGCATATGTATTTTAGCACTTATATTCCACTTCTCACTATACTCCGGATCCAAATAACTTTGAACAAAGTTAGGTGCTGAAATTGCCTGATATGGCATCTCGAAAGACTTTGGAACATAGTTACAAGCTATCCCCTTTTTATCAGGCTCATTAATAACACCTAAAGAGTCTTCCTGCCATTTAAATACATATATTTTCCCATTTGGTGCCAATGCTATATCATAAAATTCATCTTCATTAGATATGAGTCTTGGCCAAGATTCTAAAATAACCTCAGAATTAACAATACTTATTGAGTCAGGGCTTGATAGATCATATTGCAATAACATTCCAGTATCTATTCCTGCTAAAGCCTTTATGGTCAAATACAACTTATGACTTGACCTAGAAAATGTTGCGTGTTCTCCAAACTTTCTATTACTAAGCCTAATCGGATTACTAACTATTCCTGTCTCATTGTTAAAAGAATATAAATCTTGATAATGCCTTGTAGACATCGCAATCCATTTGCCATTAGGGGAAAAACAAATTGCAAGGGGAGCGGCGGAGAGGGAAAAACCGGACGGGAAATCTTCATTAATACTATCTCCACAAAAAGACTCAACCGTATCAATAATACCTTCTGTCGAGACAAGCCATGAAATAAATCTTATTCCTTTTACTCTAGCTGTCACCCATATATCCCTTTTATTAGCATGATGTACTGCACTAAGACCTTCATAAGATAGGCCATTCAAAGTTTGATTTTTTGAAAGCACCTCCCCTCTTCCACTATCCCCATTAACATTAATTATCGTTAAGCTAATCCCATGATGTGTACTAAAAGCATCTGTTATATCATCTGCGACAAATACGTAGTATATTGAGTCATTTCCGGGTAAAGGGAAAATTATTGGACCTTGCTTGCTACTATTATGTCCACCAATATCATCGCCATTTTTTATAACAACACCTGCAGTATCATAAATATTAAAACCATCCGTTGAATACAACAATTCTCCTGTACAGGGATCAGATATACATGAAGGCGACTCAAAATAATTGATAAATGTATTGGGATTATTTTCAATTATAGGATCTTCATATAATTCTCCAGAAAATTTAAACTTAAAAGCCGCATGAAATCGCCAAGAATGAGCTTCCTTTTGAGCACTTAAGTCGATATAAAAAGCTACAAGTAGAACAAGTATCAGTAATATTTTTTTCAAAAACATACCAAAACTTACAAAAACAGCTTTATTACTAAAAGCAAAAATTTAAAAATTATATTTTTTTTAATATTTACAATCTAAATATTAAATATTAAATTACAGAAACTTAAATAATTAAATTATATTAATTTGGACAATCTATATAAGCTTATTAATACATTATCACTTTCAGAAAAAAGATACATACGTCTACAGCTATCTACTTTTAAGGCAGATAAAAATCAGAACAAACTACTAGATATAATCTTCAATAAACACATCGAAAATGATACAGATTTAAGAGCTCACCTAAAAAATGCTAAAAATATATTAGGAAATCTACAAAATGAAAAAAGTTACTTATATAAAGCAATTTTAAATTGTCTTATCAATTTCCATCTAAAGTCCTCTGATATTTTATTATTGGCCAATTTGCTATCAACTATCGAAGTGCTATTCAATAAGGGACTATTATTTCAAACTAATAGAATAATCAATAGAGGTATTTCCATTTCAATAAACCAAGGACTTTACCAATGGCAACTTTTGTTTTTAGGCTATAAGAGAGAACTCGTCTTAAAAAATGTTTTAAATATTCCCCAAGAGGATATCGAACTAGAGTTAGCAAGTTGCATGCAAAACATCTCTTATGACAATAATTATGATATAATTTACCTAGAACTTAATCGTATGTTTTTCAAACAAGGTGGTTCTACTGAAGTCAATGTCAAAACTGAAGTTCGTTCGATAAAAAGGAAACTTGACCCAATCAAGCCTAATAGCTCGGTACCAGAAATCCTAGTGGCTAAGTACTATTTAATACAAGCAAATTATTATGCACTATTTAGCGATTACAAATCATACAAATCCTATGTAGAAAAAGCACTTGTATTGATCAAAAACAACGGTATTCCATCAAGACTGGGTATTCATTACACTGTCTCCCTATATAACTATTGTAGCATATTATATGCAAATGGTAAGCACATTGAGTTTTTAAAGGCGACTGAAGAGTTTCAATCTAAAAACAATGACTTAATGGGAAACAATATAAGACCATTAAATAGTCTATTAATGATGATGAGTGCCAATATAACCGGTAATTTCAACAAAGTCATCTCTCAACTTGAACCGGTATTTAAGCTATATAAGACAAAAAAGTCTTTACTCTCAAATGAAAGCCGTTTTATGTTTTGCATACATGCATCTATTCTGATGTTTTATGCAGAAAAATACCAACAAGCTTACGAATGGCTGATAGAAGTCATGTATAAAGATAAGATAAAGCTAAATGTCAGAAGAGATCTTCACAACCTTACTTTTGTATATTCGCTTATTCTTCATTTAGAACTGGGGCATGATGATTTCATACCTTATCTTTATAGATCTGCAAAGCGCTTTTTAAAAAAACTTAATAAAGTTTGCGAGCTAGAGCTAAAAGCAGCGTCTTACACCTTGCAACTTTCAAAAGTAAACAAGAGAGGTGATAGTCGCATAAAAATTTACAAAAAGATGTCTGAAGAATTGCCTTCGCTTATAACAGGAGAGTATGAAAAACTATTTTTAACACACTTTGATATTATTTCTTGGGTTGACACAAAAACAACAAACAGGAATATAGGTCAAATTTTCAAAGCTCGACTTAACTCCTAAATAATTCAAGTTGCTAGTTAATGGTTTTAGAAATTTGGACAGCAAATATGAACAGAATTAGTTTTATAATGAACCCATTCAATGTTACAGCATGAATAGTTCTAGGGAACAATTTCTTGATATCACTA
>JAUHXS010000021.1 GCA_030426955.1 Bacteroidia bacterium
AATTTGGTGAGTTCCATTGAACTATAGGGAAACAATATGCCTTGAGTTTGACACCTTTTTTTTGCAAAGTATTGATTATTAATGACTTAATTTTTTTAGTTTCCCACTACACACATTTTGAAAATAATAATCCATTTTTGCAATAGGCATAAAATCAATCATATTATGTAAGCCTAAGATTTTAAGCAATTTTACTTCGTTGTCACTTATATTCGATTTCATGAAATATTCATAGTCTTCAATTTTAACCTTACTCACTTGCATATTTGCAAGCATTTTACGGATGGCATTTTCTGAATATGGAAGTTGTTGAGCTTTGAGTTGCTGTTGTAAATAATTTAACAGACAATATGCAATGTAACATAAGCAGATATGCCCTTCAATGCGTTTGTCATTCCAATGAAACATTGGTCTGATTTCCAAATAACTTTTAAATGTGCGGAAACTATGCTCTATTTGATATAAATTCTTGTATTGTTGAATGATTTGTAAGTCTGATAATCCTTCATCGCTGGTAGTTACTGCCATAAAACCATCAAAACGAGCAGCTTGCTTAATTCTATTTTCATCTAATACAAAATTTTGTTCTTCATTGGCTTTTAAGAAATACCATTTAGCCTTTTTGTGTAATTGACTGGTATTTAGTTTTTTTGCTTTTTCTATGCGCCTTTCTCTATCCATTCGGTCTTTCTTAGCCCTTTTTTTGCTAAACGTTCCAATAATAATTTTGTCTTTATATTTATATCGACAGCACTGAATAACAATATCTTCTCCTGATTCATCTTCAAAATCATAGGTGGTGTAGTTAGCTAAATTAGTGAGGTGCTCTTTGATTTTTTTAGGCAAATTCTTCAATCTTTCACCTATAATGTATTCATAATCAGCAAGCAAACCGCCTTCTTGAAACAAGTTGATATTATCTTTATTCATCATCCCTCTATCAGCTACAACAACTACTTTACCAATATGATATTTCTGTTTAAGTTTTAGCAAAGCATCTGATAAAGTGTGACCTTCATATTTATTCCCGCTATATACTTCATAAGCAACAGGATTTTTATGTTGGTCTATCAACATACCAAAAACTACCTGTGTTTTCCCAATTTTGCCATCTTTACCAAATCCTTTTCGAGCTTTAGCTTCGGGATGCTCCACTTCAGAGTCAAAATAAAATGTCGTAACATCATAAAAAACTACATCCAATTGATAAGCTCCTAATCGACCATAAGATTGATAAATTTGATTTTGAACAGAAAGTTTATAATAGCTTAGTTTTTCTAATGAACGATAAATATGGTGTAGTTTTACTTTAGAAATGCCCACATATTCATCTTGTAATTCAAAGCTTTTTGATTTTGAAGAAGGGTCATAAAAACGGTCGCATAAAAGCAATAGAAAGATAGAAAATGTGTCGTAACTTATCTTGAACCTTCGCTCGATACGATTAAATAATAAATCAAATTTAAAGTCCAACAACAACTTTCTTAATACATAAGGAAACCCATAATTATGACGGGATAATTCTTGGGGGAAAGTATCACGATGTTTACCTATATCGCCTCCTCCTAATTGATAGAGACGCTGCCCTATTTGACGTAGCATCTCGGGTTTATAGTCTGATATTTTCCCTAAACTACGGATATGTTCCTGACAAACTTTGCCTTGTGAATTACGGTAGGTCTTACATATACTTAGATAGACACCTGATTTTTTATGTTCTTTGCGGACAAACATTCGGCAAAAATACAGATATTTTTTATTTTTTGCAATAGCTTTTCCCACTACAAACAATTTGACAGGTGCTGATTTTGCATTTGTTATCTCAAAAACCTGTCAAACTCAAGAGTAATTTAACTGATGGAATTTGAGGTAACCAATCCATATTTCTA